>CAVYPF010000003.1:0-122395 GCA_963770325.1 uncultured Thermoleophilaceae bacterium
GACAGGGGCGTGGAGATCACGTGGAGCGCCGAGGCCGATTTCGAGAGTGGCATCCGCGGTTTCGTCGTGTTGCGCGACGGTCAAGAACTGGCGAACGTTCCCGAAAAACCCGTTGGCAAGTTCGGACGCCCGTTGTTCCAGAGCATGACGTATCACGACACTCCGAATCAGCCAATGCCCGAAATGCGCTTCCTCGATAGTTCGGCCAAGTCCGACGAGAAGCACATCTACTCCGTCGTCACCGTGAACAGCGTAGGGAGAAGTCGGAGCCGTCGGCAAATTCCATCAGCCAACACAAGGAAGAACGATGAGATCCAGATTTCTCGCTTGGCCGGTCGCGGTCATCGCGATCGCCGCCTTCAGCCAGAACTCCCTTGGCCAGGAAAAAGGCTCGGCGACTCCGGGACGTGCAGTTGCGTACGTGCCCTTCGATGGCGAGAAGACCACGTGGCACGACGGATTCGATCGCTACGATTTCGTGATGGACGAGGAGAGCCTGGCCATCAAACCCTTTAAGCAGTGGTTTCCCCAAAAAACTGCACTCCACCCTGCCCCGCGCATAGCGTGACCTGCGCCTCGACACCCAACCACCAGCGCCGAGTCCCCTACATCCAGCCATTCGCGTGGGATTCCGCCGTGCGACCCTACATGACCACTCTCCTCATGGACTCCCTTACACCACAGCGGCCTCACTTCCCACGTCCTCCGACAGAAGTTGCTCGATCTTCACCCGATGACGCCTGAACAACCGCTCCACATCGAGCACGCTCGGCCGGTCCTTCTTCGTGTTCCACGGCGGGCGGAACCACCAGTCCACGGCGCCGGCCGCCTCCAGGCGGAACTGCGCCAGTCGCAGCAAACTCATCGTCACCCACTGCACCTGGCTGGTCCGCTCGATCGGGTTGCGGGTCCACGCCCGGCACTCCTCCCACCCCAGCCGCTGCTTCAGATCCCGAAACCCGTCCTCCTGACGGAACCGGGCGCAGAACAACTCCACCACCTGCAACCCCGTCAGTTCCACCGCCGAAGTGACCAGCGTGAACCGCTTCTTGTAACCCTCCACCTTGGCCACCACCGCCTTGACCGGCACGTCGTGTCCCGAGACGTGCCAGCGACACATCACCTCCTTCCAGCGGACCTTCCGCCAGCGACCGTACAGGAAGGCTTTGGCCTCGTGCCAGTGCTTCTCCCAGTAACCTCCCTGGCGGGGCGGCGGCAGCCGCCGGCCCTGCTGGTTCGCCCGGTGCTGCTCGGGCAGCGGGACGTACAACCGGGCGTCGTGCCGCAGCCGGGTGAGGAACTCGATGCGGGTCGTGCCCTCCTCGGGTGCGACCAGCGGCCGCACCACGCTCCCCAGCGCGAAGCCCCCATCGAAGACGGCCAGGTGGCGGCCTTTGAGGGTTTCAGCCTGCTCGCGGAACAGTTCGACGATCAACTCGCACTTGGTGCGGAACTCCTCCCTGGGGCCGACGAAGCCCGACTTCGCGGGCAACTGCGACTTGCGGAAGTACAGCCGCCCGGCAGTCGGCAGGAACCAGGCGGGCTTGCCGGGTTCTCCAGCAATGCCCCCACGACGACCCAGTTGTGCGCCTTGACGGTGGTCGCCCGGTTGGGGCAACGGGCAGTGTATTCGTGGAAGGTGCAGGTGCCCCAGACATGGTCGCCGGAGCGGTGCACCTTGGTGTCATCGCCGGCCGAGACGTAGTAGCCGTGCCAGAGTCGTCCCGGGGCGTCCTTCGTGAGCCGGGTCAGGGTACGGGTGATCGGCCCACCGCGCCAGGCACCGTGCTCGGCGAACGACTCCAGGGCCTTCCAGTCGTCGGGGCGTTCGATGGCCAGGACGGACTGGGTGATGGTGTGTTCCTCGACATTGAGCGCCAGGGCGGTGATCCACTCCACGAAGCGCCGCTGACCGGCCTTGGTGAAGGCCCAGGCAAAGGGACTGAGCAAGGCTTGCCAGATGGACCAGAGCTGCGTAACTTCGGTCATCGGGGCATCTCCGTACGGACCCGAGAGGGTTGCCACAACCCATCAAGGTTCGCACGGACGATGCCCCGTTCGATAGATGACGCGCGTTCAGTTCGGGTCCACGGTTTCGGGGAAACTACTGTTTAAGAGGGACGACGACGAACGTTACGGAGTCAAAGCTCCCGCGAAGGGGCAGCGGCGGTGCATCGTGGTCGTTCCGAAAGACCGCGGCGGCCGGCAACCCGTGGTCCTGGCAGGGCTGCTACTGGGACCACGAGCCGCAGACCGAAGTCGAGCTGCTCAAGCGCGGGTTCCATATCGCGTTTGTCGCACCCGACGCCGGCGCGCAAGGCAAAGTGTGGGACACGTGGTACAAGTTCCTGACGGAGAAGCATGGGCTAGCGAAGAAGGCCGCCTTCATCGGGATGAGCAAAGGCGGGGTGAATGAGTTCAACTGGGGCGTGGTTAATCCCGACAAGGTTGCGTGCATCTATGCCGATAATACCGCATTGTACGACGAGGACTTCGCCAAAGTTCCGGAGCTGGCCAAGCATGACGTTCCTCTATTGCACATTTGCGGCAGTGAGGATTTCTTGGTGCAGCGGCACACTCGGGTCGTCGAGAACACGTACCATCAGTTGGGTGGCCTGATCACGGTGATCATCAAGGAAGGCCACGCCCATCACCCGCATAGCCTGCAAAATGCCAAGCCGATTGCCGATTGGATCGAGCAGCATATGACACCGTCCACGGCCAACCGGCCCGCTTTCGTGGATGCGACGTTCACGAAGGGGTATTACTACAGCCTCGAGCCTTCCTTCATCTATCTGAAGGAAGAGGACACCTATGCCACGGCCCGGGGGCCAGGGTTCACGGAGTGTTACGACCGCTACGACGGGCCCACTTCCGGCAAATTCAGGATGGGCGGCATGTCGATCATCGTGCCCAAGACCGTGGCGCCGGGAAAACCCTGGGTGTTCACCGGGGATCCTATCGAGAGGGATGCGACCGTCGAGCAGGCGCTGTTGGCGAAGGGCTACCACATTCTGATCGTCTCGCCCATGGGATCGGGTATGACGCAAAAGCAGTGGGACGATGCCTATAAACTCCTTGTGGATAATGGATTCTCGAAAAAGCCGGTGTTGAAAGGGATCGGGCCGAAGGCAGGCGAAGCATACGCTTGGGCGGTTGCAAACCCGGACAAGGTCTCCTGCATTTATGCCCGGAATCCGCTCATGAAGAGTCTCATGGCGGGCAAACAGCAACCGATTGACAACCTTGCGGCGTTGGCGAAAGCAGGCGTGCCGGTCCTGCACGACTGCGGCGCCTTGGATCCCTGGTTGGACAGCCAGACTCGCGTCGTCGAGAAACGTTATAAGGAGCTCGGCGGAAAGATCACGGTTATCGTCAGGGCGGGCGAAGGGCATTTTCCGCTTTCGCCGAAAGACCCGAAGTCGGTCGTGGATTTCATCGTCGAGAATACCCCGATTCCGGTCAAAGGCGACGCCCCCACATCCCTGTACGGCGGCGGAGCGGCCTCCAAGGACGATTGCGTCAAGAAGCAAGCCGGGGACAGCTTCCGTTGGACGGGCAGCGGACAGATTACCTGGACGGTACAAGTCGACCGGGCGGGAGACTACGAGGTCGCCCTCAACCACGCCGCGGAGCCCGGCGCCGTTGGACAGCACTTGCAGGTCAGCAGTGGTGACAGCAGGGTCGGGTACACGCTGGCGATGACCAAAGGGGTCTTCGGGGACAAGTCGTATGAAATGACACCGATCAAGGACCGGCTCCACCTCGAGGCGGGAACCCAGTCGATCACGCTCAGCATCCCGGACGCGCCGAAAGCGATGGTTGTGCTCGCGTTTCGCAGTCTGGAGCTGATTCCCGTCGCCGCCAACGCGGCCATCGAGGCAGAGCGACAGGAGGCGCAGCGGGCGCGGGCCAGCACGGAGTGGCTGGCCAAAGCCGGCTACGGGCTGATGTTCCATTGGACCTCGCAGAGCGTCGGCAAGGACGGAACCCACAAGCCGTATGCGCAGGCCGTTGACGACTTTGACGTCAAGCGCTTTGCGGAAATGGTGGAAGAGACGGGAGCGGGCTACGTGATTCTCACGATTGGCCACGCCAAGTCCTATTGTCCGGGACCGATCAAAGCCTGGGAGAAATACCACCCCGGCAAGACAACTCGGCGCGACCTGATTGCCGAGATGGCCGATGCGCTCAACGCCAAAGGCATCAAGCTGATGTGCTACTTGAACGTGGCCAGTCTCGCCGGATACCCGAGGTCCGGCGAAGAGGAGTTCACCCGGATCATGACCGAGGTCGTGACGGAGTTCGGCGAGCACTACAAGGAAAAGGTGGCCGGCTACTGGTTCGACTGCTGCTATCAAGCCAAAGAGAAATACCCTGGCTTCTCCTTCCGCGAGTTCTTCAAGACCTGCAAAGCGGGGAACCCGAATCGCATCGTTGCGCTGAACTCCTGGATCTACCCGAACGTCTCCGAATGGCAGGAGTATTGGGCCGGGGAAACCGCCAGCCCCGTCGCGTTGCCGCTCAATGGCACTACCCAAGAGCACGGCCCCGGCGCGGGATTGCGCTACCACGCCCTGCTAATCATGGAGCCTTATTGGGTGCAGGAGAAGGTTGAAATGCCAAAACCTCGGTTCACGGCCCAGCAGTTGGGGGATTACATCAGCCAGTGCAAGGCCAAGGGCGGCGCGGTGACGATCAACCTCGGTGTCTACCAGGATGGCACGGTGGATCCCAATGCCGTTGATGTGCTCAAGGAAGTTCACAAGCGAGTCGCCGCAGTGGACAGCGTGGGACCGAAGTCGGCCCCGTCGGACAAGGCGGCGACGCAGAAAGAGCCGCCCCAGCAAGGCCGAGCGTCGAACGGGGATACCAAGGCAGCGGAATCCGCCAAACCCAACTTCGACAAGAACAGCCCCTTCTATTTCGATGGCGCCATTTCGCGCCAAACGCTGGAAAACTATCTGGATCATTCAATCACCATGGGCTATTTCCTGGTTCCCGGCAAGCCGGAGGGCTACCAGTTTCCGTATCGGGATGATGATGTCCGCATGATCCACAACCTCGGCGCCAAATTTATCGGCCGGGCCATCTATCGCTGGGGCGAGGAGTCCAAACTGGGCGATCCCGCTTTTTTGGAGTATGCCAAAAAAATGGTGGATAGGGTGCATACCGCCGATCCCGAAGTCGTTTTCCAAGGCTGCCTTTTTGAACAGGTCAGCACCGATATTAATAAACTGAAAATTCCCGCCTGGGTTTTCGCAGACTTTGGCCTGCCCGTTGAGGACCGGACCTTTTCCCGCGCTGCGATCATCAAACGGGAAGGCCGGCCTGACAGGGGTGGCGGCCGCGGCGGAGTGCCGATTATCAACAATCTTGAAACCCGGCTTTGGTTCTATTACCTCGCCGTCTCCTACATCAACGTCGGCTGTGAAGCCTTCCACCTGGGCCAGGTCGGACTCATTGGCGCGGATGACAAGGATCTGAAAGTCTATTCGGAGTTTCTGGCCAAAGTGCGGACTTATGCAAAACTGCACGCCCGCCGCCATCTGGTGCTGATGGATGGTCATGTGCCTTCCGGTGGCATGGTCAAGGACGGGGTCAGTCTCTTGGATTTCAATTCGTTTCCGATGCGCATCAAGGCGGTTCCGGGTAAGCCGCAAGAGGGCATCTTGGAAGTCGGTCACCTTGATGCCCTATTCAAAAGAAGCAAGGGCTGCATTTCGCCCAGCGGCTGGAAATGTGATAGTTTGCCTTACCTGGTTGAATTTGACAATTTTGGCCGGGGGCCGAACCCCAATGTGGCTGACCCCAAATCAATGTTCTGCTGGGGCTGGGATGAGATTTCATGGTTTGCGCAGCAACCGGAGGAATACCGAAACCAATGGCTCCTCTATGCCCACAATTGGATCAAGCAAACCGACCCTAATGGCCACCTCGAAATGCCGGGAACCCGGATGATCTCCTGTCCCAATGAAACCCTGCGCACCTACTTTGCCAACACCAAGAGCCCAACCTGCCCGGTCGGCTATTCCCAGGAAGAAACCATAAGAAAAATCTGGAACCAGGGTCAATCTCCCCCGCCAGCCTTTAAGTAGGCGTTCGAGGTCCAATGTTGGGCTTCACGGCTTGATCCGTGTGTCGATGGCAATCAGGCGGCTTGAGCGTCGGAAGCGGCAGGCAGACGCCGGACGAGTAGCCGGCTGAGGGCGGGGAGGAGGATCTGCCGTTGATCCGCGCTGAGCGTCCCCCAGATTGGGTCGCTCGGGTGGGGGCCGGGGATGGTCACTCGGCGCGGGGGGGCTGCTGCTTCTTGACGGCCCGGCGTGTTCATGATGATCGGCGAACGCACCAACGTCGCCGGCTCTCCGAAGTTCGCCAAGCTGATCAAAGACGGCAAGTACGAAGAAGCCGTGAGCGTGGCGCGTCAACAAGTCGAGAACGGCGCCAATGTGATCGACGTGTGCATGGACGAAGGCATGATCGACGGGGTCAGCGCGATGACCCGATTTCTGCAGCTGCTGGGCAGCGAACCGGAAGTCGCCAAAGTGCCATTCATGATCGACTCGTCGAAGTGGGAAGTGATCGACGCCGGTCTCAAGTGTTTGCAGGGCAAAGGCATCGTCAACTCGATCTCGCTCAAAGAGGGCGAAGACAAGTTTCGCGAGCAGGCGCGCACCGTTCAGAAATACGGCGCAGCCGTGGTGGTGATGGCGTTCGACGAGCAAGGTCAAGCCGCAACCTACGAAGACAAGATTCGCATCTGCGAGCGCGCGTATCGCATCTTGGTCGATCAAGTGGGCATGGCGTCCGAAGACATCATCTTCGACCCCAACATTCTCACGGTCGCGACCGGCATGGAGGAGCACAACAACTACGCGGTGGACTTCATCCGCGCGACCAAGTGGATCAAGGCGAATCTGCCGAACGCAAAAGTCAGCGGCGGCGTTTCGAACATCTCATTCAGCTTTCGCGGCAATAACAAAGTGCGCGAGGCGATGCATGCCGCGTTTCTCTATCACGCGATCGCGGCTGGCATGGACATGGGCATCGTCAACGCCGGCATGCTCGAAGTGTACGAAGAGATTGCGCCCGATTTGCGCGAACTGGTCGAAGACGTATTGCAAAACCGCAGACCCGACGCGACCGAACGCTTGGTCGAGTTCGGCGAACGTCTGAAAGCCGAGAACACGCAAGGCGACGCGACCGCCAAGAAAGCAGAAGAGTGGCGCAAAGGCACAGTCGAAGAACGTCTTTCGCACGCGCTCGTCAAAGGCATCGACAACTACATCGAACAAGACACCGAAGAAGCGCGCGCCAAATTCGAACGCCCGCTGTCGGTGATCGAAGGGCCGTTGATGGACGGCATGGACGTGGTGGGCGACTTGTTTGGAGCGGGCAAAATGTTTTTGCCCCAAGTCGTGAAGTCGGCGCGCGTGATGAAGAAAGCGGTCGCGTATCTTTTGCCGTTCATGGAAGCCGAAAAAGCTCGGATGGCCGCGGCCGGCGAAGTCGTGCGCACGCAAGGCAAGATTGTGCTCGCGACGGTGAAAGGCGACGTGCACGACATCGGCAAGAACATCGTGGGCGTGGTGCTCGCATGCAACAACTACGAAGTGTTCGACATGGGCGTGATGGTTCCGTGCGAAAAGATTTTGGAGCGCGCCAAACTCGAGAACGCAGACTTGATCGGCTTGAGCGGTCTCATCACTCCGTCGCTCGACGAGATGACACACGTCGCGCGCGAAATGGAGCGCCAAGGTTTTACCCTGCCACTTTTGATCGGCGGCGCGACCACGAGCAAGGCGCATACCGCGGTGAAGATCGCGCCGCATTACAGTCAACCGGTCGTACACGTGCTCGACGCGAGCCGCGCGGTGCCAGTGACGACCAGCTTGCTCAGCGACGAAGGCAAAGCTGCATTCGTTGCACAACATCGCGCCGAGTACGAACGGTTGCGCCAAATGCACAGCGCACCGCGTCACAAGCTTGTGCCGCTGACGGCGGCGCGCGACAATCGCACGCCTATCGTCTGGCGCGCGGAAGATCTGCCGATGCCCGAGAAGTTGGGCGTGCAGGTGCTCGAAGACTTTCCGCTTGCAAACTTGCGCGACTACATCGACTGGACGCCGTTTTTCCACACCTGGGAACTGAAGGGCGTTTATCCCCGCATTCTCGAACATGAGAAGTACGGCGAACAAGCGCGCCTGTTGTTTCAGGAAGCCAATCTGTTGCTCGAGCAGATCATCGCAAACAAGTGGCTGACCGCGCGCGGTGTGTACGGCTTATTCCCCGCCAACGCGATCGAAGATGACGTCGAGCTGTATCGAAACGAAAACCGTAACGATGTGCTCATGCGCTTTCATTTTCTGCGCCAACAAACTCAAAAGGGAAACGGCGAGCCGAATCGCTCACTCGCCGATTTCATTGCGCCGAAGCACACCGGGCTCTCTGATCACCTCGGCGGTTTTGCCGTGACCAGCGGCATCGGCCTCAAGGAACTTTGCGATCGATTCCGCGCGCAACACGACGACTACAACGCGATCATGGCCGAAGCGATCGCGGATCGTTTGGCCGAGGCATTTGCCGAATGTCTGCACAAACGCGTGCGCGATGAGTGGGGTTACGGCCGCGCCGAATCGCTCAACCCGAGCGAACTGATTCGCCGAAAAATATCGTGGCATTCGTCCTGCAGCGGGATATCCCGCCTGCCCGGACCACACCGAGAAGGGCGGCTTGTGGACATTGCTCGACGTCGAAAAGAACACCGGCATGCAGCTCACCGAGTCGTTCGCGATGTGGCCGGGCTCGAGCGTGAGCGGCTTGTACTTCGCACATCCCGAGTCGCAATATTTTGGACTCGGAAAGATCGATCGCGATCAGGTTGCGGACTATCGCGTGCGCAAAAACATGACTGTCGCCGAAGTTGAACGCTGGCTTTCGCCGAATCTCAACTACGAACCGTCTAACTGAGGACACAACCTCGCTGACACAAATACTAACACAACCACGACCACGCCACGCCGCATTTGAGCTCGGCGTGGTCGCGGCTGCGGCACGGTCTTACGGCGCCATGTCGGCGCACACCACGCCTTCCAGAAGCTGACGGCGGCGGAAGAGTTCGGAGAGTCGGCGCTGCTGACCGTTCACCGGGTCGCTGACCGTCTCACCTGTCAAGAACGCCGACAGCTGGCTCACTTGGCCCTGCGCGCGCGGAGAGATCTGCAGGAATATGGTTTGCGTCTCCGCGCCGTGGCAACCGTTGCACGTGTTGAGCGAGAACTTGTGGCGCGCTTCCGGGTTGTTGATGCCCGGTGCATTCCAAAAGTCGATGTTGTTGAACACCGAACCGCCCAGGAACGGCGCGTCTTCGAAAGCACAGCGGCACTTCGTGCGTCTCGGCGACGATCGGCCGCTTCGTTCTGATTGATGAAGCGACCCAAACGTTCGCTGTTGTTGAACGAGGAATCCGGCGTCAAGAACACCGTCGCGGGGTCCATGAAACCGGTGGCCGGTGAGATGTGGAACTCGCGCAATTGCCACTGTCCATCCTGCGATAGCGCGATCTCGTTGGTGCGAATATCGATCAGCGCGCTGCCGTTCGGGTTGGCTCGGCATGGCGTCGCGACCGCTGAAGCGATCGGTGAGGGCTTGCAGCGCTTGGTTGTAAGACTCCGAAGGAAACGGCAGTGCTTGCAGCGCAGTGAAAGGTCGTCCGCCCAACTCGAAAGTCAGCTCTCGTCGTTCGCCGGCAACAGATACTCGAAGATCACGGTGAACTGCATCGGGTTGCCGTTGGCGTCCAACACGCCGTAAACAAGGCGACCTTCGCCTGCTTTGCGCTTGCTGCAAGTCTTTGAGATCGAGGCGGTCGACGATCGCGAGCAAACGCATCGGTGCTCGCGCCAGATCGAGCTTGCCGTCTGCAGTGCGCGGCCACGGCTGCAGCACCAGAGGATCCATTGGCGGTCGCGTGGTGACCGTGAAGCTATTGATGGTCTGCTCGCGTCAAAAAGCTGCGCAGCATGGCTTCGGTCACGTCGGGTGCATCGGCATCGGTCGGCGACAAGCGCTGCATCAGGCGGCCGAACGACCAAGCACCGGTGTTTGGGTCACTGGACGATCCATCGAGCGTTGTTCGAACCGGATCGTCCACCACACTGACATCGCGGATGGTGAGTTCGCGTGCCGAGGACACATGACATCCAGTCGGTTCCGCGACCACGAATTGCGCCTGCACTTGTACGAAGCCAGTAGGCGACGGACTGCCGCCGTCCGACGATGAGCCAGAGCCCGCAACCGGAAGCGGCGCAGCGCCACCCGCAGCCGACACTGTGGCACGTGCGATCGCTCCGAACGCGGGTCCGGTCGTGGGAGTGATCACCGGACCGCCAATCCCGCCGATCGGGAAGCCGCCGCTTCCGTTCGTGAGGATGTCAAAGAAGATTGTATAGCTGCCGGGCTCGGTATCCTCGTTGCTCGTGACCGTGACCGTGCTCGTCCCGGTCTGGCCACTGGAGATGACTGGCAATGAGGTAAACGACGGCTCGGCGGTGATGTCTGACTGGGGTGTGGACACTTCCATCAAGAATGATTGGGGTACGCACGCTGCGCTGTTCTGGTTCAACACTGACAAGTTATATGTCACAGCGGTACCGGCCGCGGTCGGCTCACTCGTCGCGGGTGTCACGGTTACCGCAGGATCGTGAGGTAGACAGGTCAGTTGCATGATAGTTGTGTCAGGCGCAGCCATGGTGTTGAACCAGGCATTGTCCAACAAACCTTGGAAACGCCGGTTGGCCGCATCGTTTCCCATCAGTAGCGGCCCGACTCCATGTGCGATCACGCCCGGCGCGCGGATTCGATTGGCTTCTTCGCCGTTAATGTAGATGCGCAAGTAGCTGCGGTCGTAGGTCGCCGCGACGTGCGTCCACTGACCGGCAGTTGCCGGAACAGACACGGCCGCCAAACGACCCGATGCCAGCCGCACCACGAAATTGAAATTTGCGATCGTTGATCAGCAGCGCGAACGCACTGTTCTTATCGTCCCGTTTGCGAAACAAGGTTTGTAAGGTGTGGACGTTCGTCGGTTTGACCCAAGCGGCTACAGTGACACCCGCGTCCAATCCGAAGTCAGGTTGATCGGGCGCGTACACCAGATCGCTGGCATGCACGAAGTCCGCGGCGAGACCCACTTGACCATTCGTGCACGCCATATCGACATTGCGAAACGCGTTGTGTCCCTGAAACGAGGAATCTGACAGGTCCGTGCGCGTGTTGTTGCAATCGTCGAATGTCCAAAAGCCGATCGGCAGTGCAGCACATGCGGGATCAGGTTCACTTGCAGAGGTACCCGCAGCACCATCCGAACCGACTGAACCCGCAGCGCCACCCGGACCGACTGAACCCGCAACGCCAACCGGAGCGGCGGCGCCTGCGGCAATCGGAGGACTCGCAAAACCTCCTGCGCTACCGGAACTCGCGATGATGATCGGTTTGGTGCTCGGACTTCCAGCTTGGTTCATACCGCCTGCATCCGGAAGCGAAACCCCAGCGTCCTGATCGAAGGGCGGGAACGGGATCCCCCCCGCAAATCCACCACCACCACCCCCGCAAAAACGAGGAGGTGGAGCCGGCATGTTCGGATCCGGCATCATCTCGCTCGGCAATACGCCATCCGCCATCAACGCTTCTAGATCGGGATCGGCTTTGTTCACGACCGGCTGATCATCTTCGTGGGCACTCAAACAACCAGTCAGTGCCAACGCAAGTGACAACGCCGACAGCAATGTGCTGACGGCATACTGCTCCGACTTTGTTTTCCCGTAGGACTTCCAGTTCATGTCATCGCTCCGTTTGTTCATGCACACCTCCCCGTTCAGGTGAAGGCGTGCGGCCCCTGTCCCTCGTCGCAATACGGTCCGGCGGACGCCCAAGCCAAGCTCGACAACGCGCCGTGCGCTCCCTTCCCGAGCTCGGCGCGTATTCACGAACAACTACATCCGTACGACCCCGCATGAGTCGTCCGCTCGCGCATCGATTTTCAGATGCGCGTTATCCATGCCGCCGTGAGCGGCATCGCCAGTTCGCTATCGAGCTCCAGCCCCAAGAGCGTTCGCGTGTCAGATTGTGCCAGCCATTCTGCGTTCCGCCGCCGCAAGCTGCGAGACGCAAGCCGTATGCCACGCGTTCAGCACGACAACACAGTCGTCGCAGTCTTGGGCCAGCGGACTGACACAACTGCTATCGAATGGAGCGCGGTTCCACAAAGTAGCCAGCAGTCCACGAATAGGATTCGTCCCCAATCTCGTTCTTCGAAAACGCGCCGTGCCTTTACACCTCGTACTGCGCACTGCAATCTCGCAACGCATGCCCGACGAGTTCGACCGCATCGCGCGCTTGCGCGCGCTGTTCCAACACACTTCCAGCCCGCAGCTGTTGGTCGGCATCGGTGACGACGCCGCAGTGCTCGACCCGCGCGACGAGCGCACGGTGCTCAGCGTGGACGCGGCAGTGGAAGGTGTTCACTTCGAACGCGCGTTCGCTTCGCTCGACGTGCTCGCCGCGCGCGCGATGCGCGCAGCACTCAGTGACTTGGCCGCAATGGGCGCGACTCCGCGTGCGGCGTTGTGTTCGTGGATCTTGCCCACGCAGCTCGGCGATGACGCGTTCGATCAATTGATCACGGGCTTCGCAGTGTGCGCGGCCGAGTTCGCTTGCCCGATCGTCGGCGGAAACCTGGCACGCGGAAACGAACTGAGTTTGACCACCACCGTGGTGGGCGGATTGTCTGGTAAGCACGGCGTCGGACTCACGCGTTCGGGTGCACAGCGCGGGGACCGCATCTTCGTGACGGGCCAACTCGGTGCGGCGGCGCTCGGCTTACAGCTCCTGCAGCGAGGAGCGGCGGAACGCGGACCCGAAATTCGTCGCGCGTTGGCGTACGCCGGAGCCGCGCATCGCTCTGGGACAGCGACTGGTCCATCACGCGAGCGCCGCGATCGATGTGTCCGACGGAGCGCTGCAAGACCTCGAGCATCTGTGCAGCGCGAGTGGTCTAGGCGCCGAAATCCACGCAGGACAACTGCCGCTTGCAGCTGGCTTCGAAGCGCTCGCACGTTCGCTCGGATGCGACCCGCTCGCGCTCGCGCTGAACGGAGGTGAGGACTACGAGCTCATCTATACATTGCCCGAAACCGAAGCAGATCCCGCACTCGGCACCTGCATCGGACGTATGACCGAGCCTGCGACTGGGGTACGCGTGCTGGACGCGCGCGGGCTGGTTTTGGCGCTGCCGTCCCGCGGCTACCAGCACTTCGCGCAATGAGCTAGGCTGCCTGCGATCATGCAGAAAACGGCCCTCCGCGATCTGTTGAATGCGGTGAAACGCGGAGAGCTGCCGGTCGACAGCGCACTCGAACAACTGCGCGATCTGCCCTTCGCCGATTTGGGTTTTGCCAACGTCGATCATCATCGCGCGCTGCGGGTCGGTCTGCCGGAAGTGATCTTCGGCTTGGGCAAGACCGTCGAGCAGATCATCGGCATCGTGCGCGAACTGCGCGACAAAGGACACGATGCGCTCGTCACGCGCGTCGATCCCGACAAGACGCACGCGCTGCAAGAAGCATTTCCCAACATCGAATGCGACCTGGTTGCGCGCACCGCGTTTTTGCGCCAGCGCCCTGCCGCATTGCACGGGCAAGGTACGATCTGCGTGGTGAGCGCAGGCACGAGCGACATCCCCGTGGCCGCCGAAGCGATCGTCACGGCGCGTGCGTTTGGCAACGAGGTGAGCGAGCTTCACGATGTCGGCGTGGCAGGCCTGCATCGCTTGCTGGCGCGACGCGAGCAACTGTATCGCGCGCACGTGCTGATCGTGGTGGCCGGCATGGAAGGTGCGTTGGCGAGCGTGGTGGCAGGGCTCGTGTCGCGTCCGGTGATCGCGGTTCCGACTTCGATCGGATACGGAGCCAGCTTCGGAGGCATCACAGCCTTGCTCGCCATGCTGAACAGCTGCGCGTCCGGCGTGACGGTCGTGAACATCGACAATGGTTTCGGCGCCGCATACGCGGCCACGCTGATCAATCAACCGCGGCTTGCTACATGAACAAAACGCACACGCACGATCCGCACCACTGCACCACGTGCACCACGTGCACGATGCGCTTTCCGATGATCCGCACAGCGCGAGTTCGCAGCAAGACCATCACCACACGCACGAGCACACACACGACCAGCCCGCTTCCGAGTTGGACGCCATTCGCCGCCAACAGCGGCAGAGCTTGGAACGCGGTGCCGGCCGCGGACGTATCTTGTACCTGGATGCACCGAGTGGTCTGGCCGGCGACATGTTGGTCGGCGTACTGCTCGACCTCGGCGTGCCGTTGTCCGTGCTTGAGCACGCGCTGTCTGGACTTGGCCTCACGGGTTATCGTCTGCGACTGAGCACCACGTTGCGTTCGAGCCTCGCGGTTTGCCAATTCGCGGTGCGTGTCGAGCGCCCACAGCCTTCGCGCAGCTACGCGGCCATCGTGCAATTGATTCGAAGCCGCCTCGACGCTGACGGCGGCAGAGAAGAGTCTCGCTCTCGCCGCGTTCGCCCACTTGGCTCGCGCCGAAGCCCAAGTGCACGCCTGTGCAATCGAGGCCGTACATTTCCACGAAGTCGGTGCAGTCGATTCGATCGTAGATATCGTGGCCGCCGCCGTCAGCTTCAGATACCTGGATGCCGAGGTGATCTGTTCACCGTTGCCACTCGGGCGCGGCACGGTTCGAACTGCACACGGCGTCATGCCACTGCCCGCGCCCGCCACCCTGCTCTGCCTCGCGGGCGTACCCACTTACGATCCTGGCATCGAGGCGGAGCTCGTCACACCCACGGGCGCTTGCCTCGTCGCAACCGTCGCTCACAGCTTCGGCGGCTGGCCCAGCTTTCGTCCTGAACGGGTCGGCATGAGCGCAGGCGACAAGAGCTGGCCGAACCGTCCGAACGTGCTGCGTGCGATACTCGGCAGTCCCGAGCGCGCGACATTTGCGGGTACCCGCAGCCATGGGCGGCACGTGGTGCTGGAAGCGAACATCGACGACATGACGCCTGAGGTTGCGGCATTTGCGCTGCAACGTGCGCTCAGCGCGGGCGCCCTCGATGCTTGGACAACGCCGATCGGCATGAAAAAAGGCCGCGCCGCGCAGACGTTGTCAGTTTTGTGCACGCGCGAAAACTTGGATGACTTGGCAAAGTTGCTGTTGTCCGAGACCACCAGTCTCGGATTGCGTCATTACCCTGTAGACCGCATCGAGCGCACCCGACGCAGCCTGCAGGTGCAAACCGCGTATGGACCCATCGATCTGAAGGTCGCGAGCGGCGATGGACTCGACGAGCACGCCGCGCCAGAGTACGAAGACTGCAGGCGAGCTGCGGAGGCACATCAGGTTCCGATTCGCAAAGTGTATACCGCCGCACTGGCGGCGTTCGAAGCGCAACGTCCGAAGGCCTGAGGCGTCGCGCACGTTGTCCGAACATGAAACACGCGCCGCAAACGCCGCTGCTGGTGCAAGGTCGGATTGGAGTCGTAGGCGACATCCACACCGAAGCCGAAATGCTGGAGTGGGCGCTGCAAGTGCTGGCCGCGCAAAACGTAGAGCGTGTGCTCGCCACCGGCGACATCGTCGACGGTCCGCACGACGGTGTGGCTGTCGCGCGTGTATGCAAGCTGTTGCAAGAAGCGGATGCGCTCACAGTGCTCGGCAATCACGATCGCTGGCTCTTGGACGACTCGCGCCGCGACCTGCCAAACGCAAGTTTCTCGGACGAGATCGACGCGCCCACCCGCGCGTATCTGCAGTCGCTGCCCGCGAGTGTCGAAATCCTGACACCACTCGGCCTCATGTCGTTTGGGCATGGCCTGGGCAAAGACGACATGGCTGCGCTCTACCCATACGATCATGGTCCGGCGCTGACCCGCAACACGACCTTGCAAAAGATGCTGCGCGCAGGCCGTTATCAGCTCGCACTAAGCGGACACACGCATCATCGCATGGTGCGCAAGCTGAGCGGCGTGACGTTCATCAACGCCGGAGCGATCGGTGTGACGCGTGAGCCTTGCTGTGTGGTGATCGACTTTCGAGAGCGCCGCGTGCAGTTCTACGATCGCGCGCCCGATCGCACCACCCGCCTCGGCCCCAGCTTCGATCTCTAACGTGCAGGCTACTTCCGCAGCGGATGGCGGCGGACGCCCCGCGAGACGTCATACGGTTTCGCCCAAACGCTTGAGCATCTTCTGCAGACCGAAGCGCGATACGCCGAGCAGCTCGGCCGCGCGGGTCTGATTGCCTTTGGAGATCTCGAGCGCGCGCCGGATCAGCTGGCGTTCGAGCCGATCGATCGGGCGCGCAGATGCAAATCGTTGCGCGACGGCTCTTGGATGGGCGGCCGGCGCTTCAGACCAAAGTGTTCCTCGCGCAGCATCTCGCCGCCCAACACCAGCGCACGCCGAACCTCGTTTTCGAGCTGACGCACGTTGCCGGGCCAGCTTGCGCGAGCAAGCGATCGAGCGCGCGCTTGTCCAAACGCGGTGCGCGCTCCGGCGCATGTTTGTGAATGAAGTACGCACCAGCGGCACGATGTCGTCGGTGCGCTCGCGCAACGGTGGAATGGCTAAGCTCACCACGGCCAATCGATAGAACAGATCTTCGCGAAAGGTGCCCTGTTTGACCATCGCCTCGAGGTCGCGATGCGTCGCAGCCAAGACGCGCACATCGACTCGCACGATGCGATCACCTCCGAGTGGCCGGACTTCGCCTTCTTGCAGTACGCGCAGCAGCCGCGCTTGCATGGCCGGAGTCATCTCGCCGATTTCGTCCAAGAGCAGGCTGCCGCCGTGAGCGGCTTCGAACAAACCGATGCGTCGTCGATCAGCGCCGGTGAACGCACCTTTGACGTGTCCGAACAGCGCGCTCTCGAGCAGCGTTTCCGGAATGGCCGCACAATTCTCGGTGATGAACGGCCTTTGGCTGCGCGAGCTCGCCGCGTGAATCGCACGCGCGACCAGTTCTTTGCCGGTGCCGCTCTCACCGCGGATCAACACCGGCACGTCCGAACGCGCCACGCGCAACGCGAGCGACAGCACTTCGCGCATGCCTTCGCTGCGCGCAACGATTCCCGACTGTTCGAGCGTGCCGTCCTGCGTGGTCTTCGCTGACGAAAGTTCGATCGCCTGGGCTTCGAGCTGTCGCGAAAGACGCTGCTGCGCGAGCGAGAGCCGGCGCACCGCACGACGTTCGCGCTGCAATCGCTCGAGGCCGCTGATCGACAACGCAGCCAGATCACTGAAGTCGGAGAGCAGCGCGACTTCGACCTCCGCGAAGGCAAACGGCCGCAGGCGATCTTCCAGATAGATCAGCCCCAAAACGCCGCCGTTCAAGCGGATCGGCAGCGCCAACACCGAGCGCAAAGCCAACGCATGCACGCTCGACGCCGCGGCCAAACGTGCATCTTCGGCAGCGTCCACGGTCGAGAGCGCCTGACCCGATGCGAGCACGCGCGCCACGATCGATTGCGAGATTTGCGCTTCGCTCGGCGCGGGGCCGCGTTCGCTGCGCGCGACGCGCACGCGCAGCTTGCCGTCTTGATCGACGCGCAACAGCACGCCCGATTCAGCGCCACTCAACTCGATCGCGCTTTCCAAGACACGCTCGTACAGACGCACCAAGCTTTGCTCGATGGTCATGCGTTTGACGAGCTGCGTCAGTTTGCCAAAACGCGGATCGAGTTCGGTGCGCGGCGCGGCGGCGTCGGCAAGAGCGACAAAGCCACTTGATAGGCTTTGACTCCACGCAGCTGACTGCGTTCCGCCGCTGTGAGCGTCAGAGCCGCACTGTCCAAAAGCGAACGCAGCTCGGCGAAGCGGCTGCGACTGAGCGACGACTGACCCTCTGCTTGTGCGGCAGCTGCGCTCGCGAGCAAGCTGAGCACGAGCACCGCGTACTCGCCGCGCTGCTTGGCAAAAGCCAGCGCGTGTTCAGCATGTTCGAGTGCGCTCGCCGACTCGCCGCGCGCCTGCGCCAGTGCAGCCTGGCCGAGCGCGATTTCCGCAGCAGCGCTCTCTGCACTGCCGGACAGCGTCGCAGCACTGCTGAGCGTCTCTTGTGCGCGAACCAACTCGCCTTGTGCCGCCCACAGCTGCGCGATACGTCCGAGCGCAAGCGCATGATCGGTCGGCGACAACGCATGCAAGTCTGGTAGTTCGCCGAGCCGCGCGCTTGCGGCAGCGAGATCGCCGCGCTCGGCCAACACTTCTGCACAACTCAACAGCGCAAACACCGACGCGCACACATCCCCCGCATTGCGAGCCGCTTGCTCCGCCGCCGCACCAAAACTGAGCGCGCGCGCAAAGTCGCCTGCGAGCTGCGCTGCCAAAGTCAGATTGGTCAGCGCGCGCGCCAGATCGCGTTCACGCCCGAGCCGCGCGAGTGCAGCAGAGCCATGACGCAGATGACGCAACGCCGATCCGAGCTCACCCGCATCGAGCTCCGCGCTTCCCAGATTGACCAAAAAACTCGCGGCGGCGTGATACTCGCCTTGCGCCTCGGCGAGTTCGTAGGCGCGTCCGAAGCTCTTGGCTGCAGCACGCAATACGCCTTGTGCACGCTGCACGGATCCCAATACCGAAAACAATCGCGCTTCCGCAGCGCGCTCAGCGTGACGCCGCGCCAACGTAAACGCCGCATCCAACGTTGCGCGCGCGCTGCCGAGCTCACCTTGTTGCAGATCCAAAAGCGCGAGCACTTCGCTGCCGCGCCGCGCGGCCGGTTCATCTTCGACAACCGATGCCGCGAGCGCGTGTTCTTGACTGCTCGCAAACTCGCCTGCGTCGAACGCCAAGCGTGCCAGCAGCGCATGCGTCGAACGTCGTTCAGTCGCAGCCAAGTTAGGCTCACGAAACAGCGCGAGTGCACACTCGCGCGCGCCAGCCGCGTCTCCGCGTAACCGCTGCAGTTCTGCGCTCAATAAACGCGCTGCGACACCGGGGCAAGCTTGCAACAAGCCGAGTGCCTCTGGATAACGGCCCAATGCGCGCAACGACTCGGCGCGCAGAACATCGATGACTTCACGGTTCGTGCCGCCGAGCACGCGCGTTGCCTCGCGCGCAGTGCGTTCGGCCTTGGCCGGTTCTCCGGCCGCGAGTGCCTTCTGGAGCGCATTGACGAACGCTTCCAAACTCGCCGCGTGATCGCCTGACGCAGCAAACACGAAGCCACGCGCACGCAGGTCGAGATCCGCCTGCGCGAGCAGCTGTGCGATGCGTTGCTGCTCCGCGCGCGGCAAGTTTTGCGATAGCGCGAGTTGCACGTCGGGGCGCAAGCTCAGCTGACCGTCGGCTCCGCGCGTGCACAAGCCGAGCGTACTTGCCACGTGCGCGGCTTCCGCGAGCCGTTCAGCTGGCATGAGCAGCGACGCTGCATCTTGAGACAAACTGCCGCCCGCCAGCGCCAAGCCCGCCGCCAATGGCTGCAGAAGCTCGGGGACGAACAACTCGGCGTGTGCGGAGCGCTGCGCCTCGTCGCGCAGCCAACCCGGTTGCGCCAAATCTGCAGACTTCAAAAGCGCAGCGCCGATCAACCGGCACAGCCGCGCGGCCAAACCTCCACTCGCGATCCGAGCTT
Source organism: uncultured Thermoleophilaceae bacterium (assembly GCA_963770325.1). GTDB lineage: Bacteria > Actinomycetota > Thermoleophilia > Solirubrobacterales > Thermoleophilaceae > JAICJR01. The sequence goes on from CAVYPF010000003.1 coordinate 19,666, forward strand.
CTTCGATCAGCGCCGGCTGCACCAAACGCGCGGGCAATGCATGCCGCAAGAGCTCGCCCACTTGCGCGGAATCGAGCGCCGGCACATTCACGTTCAAGATCCGATCGTCCGGGCTGGGTGTCAGACGCTCCAACACGATCGCATGGCGTTGTCCCGCGAGCTCTGCAGCACGCAGCAGCGCCCAAACGTCGGAGCTCGCGATCGCGTCGGCGTCCAGTACGTGCAACACCTGCGGCGCCGCCTCGATCGACTCGGGCAAGCTCGTCACGACGCGATAGTTCGGGATCGGTTCACCACGCTGCGCGCGTTCCGCCTGGCAGCGAAACACGGCGTCGCGCACGATGCGCGAACGACCCACGCCAGACGCACCGTGAATGACCACGACCGATGTCTGACGCAGCGCTTCGCTCAACGTATCGAGTGATGGAGCGCGACCGATCAATGGCAACGCACAGGCCAAACTCGCGCGCGCTTTTTTGCTGCGCGCGTCGGCTGCATCGCCAGATAGTTCCGAGGCGAGCTCTTTGGGTAGCAGTTCCGCAAGCTGTCTGAGCGCTTCGAGCAACTCGGAACCATCGACGATGCGTTCGCTCGGGTCGCGCGCGCACATGCGCGTCAACAGCTCGGCGAGCGGCGCAGGCACCCAGCTGGGCAGCGCCGCTCTCGGCTGCAAAGCGTGCGCGAGGTGCTCAGAAGCAGAAGCCGAAAGCGGTTGCGGCAAGCGCGGCGACAGCAGCTCACTCACCGACACGCCGAGCGCGAACACGTCCGCGGCTGGCGCGACTTCGCCGCGCCACAACTCGGGCGCCATGTAGTGCGGCGTGCCGGAAGGTCGCGACGAAAAGCCAGGCGCGCGCGCGAAACCGAGATCGATCAAACGCAGCTCCATGCTGTCGGTGGCGTCGACACTCACGAGCAGATGCTCCGGCTTGACGTCGCCGTGCACGAAGCCTTCGTGTGCACAGCCGCGAGTGCGCGCGCCGCGCGATCGAGCACGCGTAGCGCAAACTGCACGCTGCGCGGCCGCGACGACGACATACCGTGCGCCAACTGATCGGCGGGTTGGCCAGGCACAAAATCGCTGACCACACCGAGCGCAGCGCGCGGCCAATGCAGCGCGAGCGTGCCCGCGCCGAGACGAACCAGTTCGTGCACGCGCGCCAATTGCGGATGCGCGATGCGCGCCAACAACGCGAACTCGCAGCGCACGCGTTCTTCGTGCTCGATCGGCACGAGCTTGAGCGCACGCGGCGCATCGTTTGCGGCGCGATCGCGCACCAGCACCACGCGAGCCTGTGCGCCGACACCCAACTCGCGTTCGTAGGCGTAACGGCCCGCGATCAACGGCTCGGGCGCCAACGCCGTTTGCGGCGAATCCGACATGCAACGTCACAATGAACGAGTTGGCAACCGTTGCCAACGGAGTTGACGCTCGTGTCTAACACCGATCGGCTGGTTTGTCCGCGGCGAATGCGCTCCGCCAGGTTAGGTTGAGACGCATGCGATCACTTTGGCTGGGACTTTTCACGCTTGTGGGCTGTGCGAGTTGGTTGCCTGCACCGGTACCGATGCGCGCACTCGACTACGAGCGCAGCGGCACCGCGCGCCGCGTGTTTGATGGTGTTCTTGCCTGGCCAAGGCGACTCGGCGGAAGACTTCGCACGACACGGCTTCGTCGACGAAGTGCTGCGCGCAACTACTCGATCGACATGGTCGCGATCGATGCCACGCTCGGCTACTACACGCGCGGCGTGTTCAGCGAGCGGCTCGTGAGACGATGTCGTACGTCGGCGCATGCAGCGCGGCTATAAAGAACTCTGGTTGGTCGGCAACTCGATGGGCGGCTTCGGATCGTTGCTGTACTCGCGCCAGCGGCCGAGCGCGAAGTCACGGCGTGCTCGCGCTGGCGCCGTACTTGGGCAACGACGCGCAACTTGTTTGCAGCCATCCGCGACGACGGCGGGCTTCGCATTGGCACGCGCCCCGCCGGTCGCGAGGCTGAATGAAACAACTACGGAGTGAGTTGTGGCGCTGGCTGCAAGCGGTCGCGTCGAAGACCGAACCAGGTCCCGAGTTGTATCTGGGTTCGGCGACGCACGATCAGCTGTGTCGCAAACCGATGCGTTGCTCGCGGCGGCGCTGCCCAAACAGCACGTGTTCACCACCGCGGGCGGACACAACTGGGATCACGTGGCACAAACTGTTCAGCCGTTTTCTGGATCGACGGACCGCTGCGTTCGCGCTGTCGATGACAGCTTCGCGCGTCCTGCCGCGAGACGGTCCGCGCAGCTGCGCATGACTGATCGACTGCGCTGTTTCCGCGCGGGTTCTGTAGGTTTTCTGGGTGCGCAATCGGAGCGCGCAACTTGTCCATCGCTTGCTGTGTCACGACGCTTGGCGCAATCTGAAGCTGAAGCCTAGAGCACCGAACAGGTTGAAACCCGAATGAGATCCGAGGATTTCGCGCTGTGCGGCAGCGCGCCCGGAGCCCGGAGTGAGACGTAGCAGCGCTACGTCGCAACGAGGAGCGAGGACGTAAGCGGCGCACAGCGTGAAAGCTGAAGGGAATCATTCGGGTTTCAACCTGTTCGGTGCTCTAGGGGCTGTCCCATAGAGCGGGAGGTCTGATGGAGATTGAACGCATCGGCGTAGTCGGCGCAGGACAGATGGGCACGGGCATCGCACAGGTCGCAGCGCAAGCGGGCCTCGAAGTGCGCTTGATGGACGTCGACTTGAAGCTCGCGCAAGCCGCCTGTCAGCGCGTGGACAACGCGCTCGCGTGCGCAAGTCAAAAAGGGCAAGCTCGAAGACGCTGCGCGCAAGACGATCGTCGCGCGCATCACCGCGGTCGGTCGCTTCGAGGACTTGGCTGAAGTGGATCTGGTGGTCGAAGCCGCGATCGAAGACGTCGCCGTCAAGAGCAACATCTTCCGCCAGGCCGAAGCGGTCACGCGACCCGAAGCGATCTTGGCGAGCAACACCTCGTCGATCCCGATCACGAAGCTGGCAGCGGCGACGCGCGCCGCGATCGCGTGATCGGTTTGCACTTCATGAACCCGCCGCCGCTGATGCGCCTGGTCGAGATCATTCGCGGCCTGCAGACCAGCGACGACACCGCGGAGACGCGTGCGCGCGGTGACCGAGCGCATGGGCAAGGTGATCGTGTCCGCGACCGACATGCCCGGCTTCATCGTCAATCGCATGTTGATTCCGTTCTTGAACGAAGCCTGCTTCGCGCTGCAGGAAGGCCTCGGCACGCCCGAAGACATCGACATGGGCGCCAAGCTCGGCCTGAACCATCCGATGGGCCCGCTCGAGCTCGCCGATCTGATCGGCCTCGACACCGTGCTCTACATCGGCGAGGTCCTGCACCGCGAGTTCGGCGACGACAAGTACCGCCCGCCGACGATCCTGCGCAATCACGTCGCGGCCGGCTGGCTCGGCCGCAAGACCGGCCGCGGCTTCTATCGTTATCCGCGTTGAGCGGGCTCCGATCCGAAGCAGTCACAGTCAGTACAGCAGCCAGGCACCGCGCGCGTCGGCGAACGCTGCGCCGCTGCGTCATCTTCGACGAGCCAAGCATCCATGGCATGTGTGGCATCGGCATCGCTTTGGGTTCGGCCGCGATCGACCAGCGTGCGAAACTCCGGCCCGCCCGTGAGCAGATCGATCGCCGGACGGTCGCTCACGAACTCGTACGGCGTCGGTGCGCCATGCGAACGCGCCGTGGCTCAAGCTGCTGCGCCTGCGGCGATCAACCGCAGATACAGCGCGTAGCTGCGCAGCGCGGCGGCGATCGGTGACGTGCACTTGCACGCCCGAAGCAGCGCTGCTTGGCGTGCTTTTGAAAGGTCGGCGAAAAGCTGAGCGGGCGCAGCATCACGCCCTCGGCGTGCACGCGTCGCAACGAGCTGGCTGCGCGTCGAGAAACGGCGCGCCCCAGATCTCGAACGGCCGCGTCGTGCCGCGACCTTCGGACAGGTTGGTGCCTTCGAGCAGACAGCCGCCGGGATAGACGTGCGCGGTGTCGCAGCGTCGGCATGTTCGGCGACGGCAACACCCACGGCAGGCCGGTGTCTGCGAAGTCCATCTGCGCGCTGGTAGCCGCGCATCGGCACGACGTGCAGCGCTCGCGTGAGGCGCTCCTGCGCTCGCGACCATGTGACACAACTCGCCGATCGTCATGCCGTGCCGCACCGCCACGTCGCACAGACCGACGAACGAGCGATAGCCCGGGCCGCTGCGGCGCGCCCTCGCACGATCTCGCCACCGAGCGGATTGGGTCGGTCGAGCACGATCGTCTCGATGCCGCGCGCGCGCGGCAGCGCGCATCATCAGCACCGCGGTCCACACGAACGTGTAGTAGCGCGCGCCCACGTCTTGCAGATCGATCACGATCGCGTCGAGGCCTGCGAGTTGTTCGGCGTCGGGCTGAGCGCGGCTTCGCTGGCGCCGTACAGCGAGTACACGGGCAGCGCTGCGTGCGGCGCGATCGTCGTCGACCGTGATCATGTCTTGCGCTTCGCCGCCGTAGCCGTGCTCCGGGCCGAACAGCGCGCACGACGTCGAGCCCTGCGAGCTCGAGCACGTGTCGCGCGTGACGCAGCTGGCTGTCGACGCTCGCTGGGTGCGCGCACAGCGCCGAGCTCGCCGCCCGCGCAAGCGCGACAACACGCGCTTCGTCACCGCAGCGCGATGCGTTCGAGACCGGTCGCGATCGTGAGCAGCGCTCACCTGTTCAATCGGTCCGGCCTAGCCCGCGTCGCTCGCCGCTTGCGTCGGCGTCTGCGCGCGCAGCTCTTTGGCGAGCAGGTACAGCACCGCCATGCGCACGGCGACGCCGGCTTCGACCTGATCGAGGATCACGCTGCGTTCGCTGTCCGCGAGCGCGGTGTGGATCTCGACGCCGCGGTTCATCGGCCCGGGATGCATCACGATCGCGCGCGGGCTGGCGAGTTCGAGGTGGCGCTGCGACACGCCGTACTTGCGCGCGTACTCGCGCAGGCTCGGCACGAGCGGGCCTTCGAGGCGCTCGCGCTGGATGCGCAGCAGCATGATCACGTCGACGCCGTCGAGCGCCGGCGTCGAGCTGGTCGTAGACCTTGACGCCGAGCGTCTCGACGTCGCTGCGGCATCAGCGTGTGCGGCGCGCAGAAGCGCACCTCCGAGCCGAACAGCTTGAGCAGCGCGGCGTTGCTGCGCGCGACGCGCGAGTGCGTGATGTCGCCGCAGATCGCGACCTTCAAGCCCGACAAGCGTGCCGAACGCTTTGCGGATCGCGAACGCGTCGAGCAGCGCTTGCGTCGGATGCTCGTGCGCGCCGTCGCCGCCGTTGATCACGCTGCAGCCGACGCGCTTGGCGACGAACTGCGGCGCACCCGAGGCGGAGTGGCGGATCACGACCACGTCCGGGCGCATCGCTTCGAGCGTCTTGCACGTGTCGAGCAGCGATTCGCCCTTGGACACGCTCGAGCCGCTGCCGCTGATGTTGACCACGTCGGCCGACAAACGCTTGCCCGCCAGCTCGAACGACGTGCGCGTGCGCGTCGACGCCTCGAAGAACATGTTGATGACGGTCTTGCCGCGCAGCGTCGGCACCTTGCGCACCGGCCGCCGCGAGACCTCGATGAACAACTCGGCCGCATCCAAGATCTGGTTCACGTCCGCGCTGATCGAGGTCGGCGATGCTGAGCAGGTGATGATGGCGGAAAGCCGGCGCTCACGCGCGCACCTCCCTCGGTGTCTCGGTTTAGCCGCCGCCCGCAAGCGACGCGCCATCCGGCCTGCGCCGCCATCAGCGACGACGTCGAGCACGAAGCCCGTCCGGCACTTCCAGCGTGCGGCCCGACGAAGTCCGCGGCGATCGGCAGCTGTCGACCGCCGCGATCGCACAACACCGCGAGCCAGATGCGGCGCGGCCGCCCGTAGTCGAGCAGACAATCGATCGCGGCGCGCACCGTGCGCCCGGTGTGCAGCACGTCGTCGACCAGCACGACGTCGCCGTCTTCGCACGTTGCCACTCGATGCGGCTCGGACCGACCTTCGGATCGGGCAACGCGGTCGCGGCGTCGTCGCGGTACAGCGTGATGTCGAGCACGCCGACCGGCACTGTCGCGTGCCTTCGGCCGCGTGGATCTCCTGCGGCCAGACGCTGCGGCGATCGGCGTACCGCCGCGCTGAATGCCGACCAGACCCAGCCGCTCGCAGCCGCGCGTGCGCTCGATGATCTCCGATGCCATGCGCCGGATGATGCGCGCGATCGCGTCGGCGTCCAGCACGATCTCGGGTGGGGACGTCACGGGGCGCAATCTACGCGCCCGGCCGGAACTCGCGCAAGCGGAGTATGCCGGGACCGCGTCAGCCTTCGGCAGGGGGGCGAGTTGGCATCGCGTGCGGCATCTTCTCGCCCTTCTTGCTGCCGCTCTTTCATCTCGTACTTCGACGGACACTTCGCGATCACCTTGTTCGCCAGGAAGTATCCGTCGTCGGTGAGCTTGCCCTGCACCGTCACCTGCAAGCCCGACGCCGTCCTTGAACGTGTCCGGCACGATGCACTGCGGGAAGCGCACCGGCATCTCCTTGCCTGCTTTGCCGAGCACGAAGCGGTACTCGCAGGGCTCTCGCGAAACTGGATCGAGCCCTGCTTCAGGTCGCCTTCGACGCGCAGCTCACGGCCGCTGAAGTCGGCCGGCTTGGTCAGCACTTCGTTGACCAGCTTCGAGTACACCAGCGCATCGCTGGCTTCGCTGCCGAACATCAGCAGCGAGAGCGCGCCACCCAGCACCGTGAACACGACAGCGATCTTGACGAACGGCGACAAGCCCCCCCGTGCTCCGGCGTGCGCGAGCGAGGAGTCGACTTCGATGGGCTCGGGCTGGATCGTTTTCTGGCTGCATACGGCTGCCGATGGTCCGCGGCCTGAATTATGGCGGAGTCCGGGTCGCCGATGCCAAACCGCGCCCGATGGCAAAAGACCCCAGAAGCAGCCAGCGCCGCCGTAGCTGGCCCGAGACGGGAGCGCTGCCAAGTAACGCCGCGCGATGCTGATCAGTGCTCAGCCGGCGTCGGGATCTTGCCGAGCAAGCAGGATCGCGACGACGAGCGCGTAGATGGCGAGCGACTCGATCAGCGCCAAGCCGAGAATCATCGGCGTGAACAGCTTGTCGGACGCGCTGGGGTTGCGCGCGATACCGTCGAGCGCAGCAGCCGCCGCACGACCCTGGCCGAGCCCGCAGCCAGCAGCGGCGATACCGATCGCCAAACCGGCTGCCAAGCGCAGCAAACTTACCCACGTCGTTCGCATTCGAGGCAGCCGCCTCCTGCGCGAACGCCGTCGCGGTCGTCAGCAGCGGCACAGCACAACGACAAAAACCGAAGCCACGTCTTCTTCATCGAAAGTCTCCTTAACCCGTCAAGTCGGGCGTCAACATCGGGCGAGCGCCCGACACAACCAATCGTCTAGATCAGTGAGTCTCGGCCTCCTCGATGGCCATCCCGATGTAGACCGTCGACAGCAGGCTGAACACCAGCGCCTGCACGATCACGACGACCGCACCGAGCATGTACATCGGAAGCGGCACGAGAAACGGCACGAGGCCGAGGAAGATCGTCAGCACCAAGTGATCGGCGGTCATGTTCGCCATCAAACGGATGCCGAGCGAGAGTGGACGCGCGATGTGACTGATCAGTCTCGATCACGAACATCAGCAGCATCAGCGGCAGCCACGCCGATGCCGATCATCGGGCCGAAGAAGTGCTTGATGTGATGCCAGCCGTTGGTCTTCAAACCGTACAGATGCGTGGCGACGAAGATCACGATGCCGCAGCCCAGCGTGGTGTTGAAGTTCGACGTCGGCGGCAAGAAGCCGGGCACCAAGCCCGAGCGCGTTCGAGAACAGGATGAAGAACGCGCACGTGCCGATCAGCGGCAGGAAATAGCGCGCGGCCTTCTCGCCCATGATGTCCGACATCATGCGGAAGCAGTCGCACCGACCAGTAATCTCGACGAAGTTGCGGATCGTGAGCTTGTCGGACGGAACGAGCTCGCCCTTGCGCATCCCGGATGCTGGTCTCGGTGACGACGCTGACAACGCACGATGAGGCCGAGCACGAACAACGCGGCGTAGATGTGCTGAACGCCCGGCTTTCGTGCGCGTACCAGGTCAGACCGTCGTCGCGGAACGGCTTGCCGAAGTTGCGCGCGAACGCGAGGAAGCGCGCGTGAAACGGCAGGAGACTAAACCAAGACTCTCCGTGCGGCATGCTCAGGACTCGCTTCTGTCTGACAGCGCGGGCGAACGCAAGCGAGTGTCGTGATCAGACCCGACCACCAGGCTCGACAAGCCGATCGTGAACGCGATGGGCTCGACCCAGTGCTGCGTGATAGCAGCCAGATACACGACCAGCATGAAGACGCCCATCTTGACGAAGATGAGGCCGCAGCAGCGGCAGCTTGTGTGGATGTCGCCAGCGACGACGCTGCAACACGATGGTACGTAGGACCACGAGGTTGAGCGAGCGCAAGGACTGCGCCGGCGCACGTGCTCAACGCCGCGTGCGCGTCGCCCGAGCGCAAGGCTCGCCAGACTGATCGCCACGCCGAAGCGCGGCGACGAAGAGCGTCAAGCGATCGCGGCGGGCTTAGTCATCGTGGTCCTGCGCGCTGCGTCGGCTTGGCTCGTTTGCATTTGCCGGCGCGCGGTGCGAATCAGACTTCGGAAACCAGCGACGACACCGAGCACCAGACCCACGAGCATCAACCACGGGTCGCGTGCCGAGCTTCCCGTCGAGCCAACGCCCGCCGAGCAGCCCGATGACCGTCGATAGCGAGAACTCGATGCCGACCGACGCCAACGGGTCAGTGCATTGAGCTGCCTTCCGCCTCGGGGACCGAGCAACACGTTCGGCGCGCCCTCCTACTGAAAGCGCGGCGCCCAGTTAGCATGCACACCTATGTAGGGTCAAGACTGATTGGGCGCCCCACCCAGTGGACACGAGGCTGTCATAGCGCGCGCAAGGCGATCGATACGGCGCGCGCGTCTTCGCGAGCGCGGCTGTCGTCGTGCGCCAGTGACACGAAGCCCGCTTCGAACTGCGACGGCGGCCAGTACACGCCGCGATCGAGCAGCGCGCGATGAAAGCGCGCGAAGCGCTTGCGATCGCTGCGGCCGCGTCGTGCCCACGAGCGCACCGGCGTCGTCGCTGAAGAACGGCGTCAGCATCGAGCCGACGCGCTGCACCTGCAGCGCGACCTCGGCCGACTGCGCAGCCTCGCGGAACGCGCGCTTCGAGCTCGGCGCTCGCGGCCTCGAGCGCTCGTACACGCCGGGCTCGCGCAGCAGCTCAAGCGTCGCGAGACCCGCCGCGACCGCGAGCGGATTGCCGCTCAACGTGCCGGCTTGATACACGGGACCGAGCGGCGACACGCGCTCCATCACCTCGCGTCGCCCGCCGTATGCACCGACCGGCAAACCACCGCCGATGATCTTTCCGAGCGTGGTGAGATCGGGCTCGATGCCGAAGCGCGCTTGCGCACCGCCGTACGCGAGGCGAAAGCCCGTCATCACTTCGTCGAACACGAGCAGCGCGCCGCTCTGTTCGCGGTGAGCTCGCGCAGCAGCTCGAGAAAGCCCGGCGCCGGCGGGACACAGCCCATGTTGCCGACCACCGGCTCGAGGATCAGCGCGGCGATCTCTGCGCCGCGCGCCGCAAACAACGCGCGACGCGGCGCTCTCGTCGTTCCACGGCAACACCGTGGTGGTCGCCGCGATCGCGGCCGGCACGCCCGCGCTATCGGGCTCGCCGAAGGTCGCTGCGCCGCTGCCCGCCTTCACGAGCAGGTAGTCCGCGCCGCCGTGATACGCGCCTTCGAACTTGACGACCAGATCGCGCCCCGTGAAACCGCGCGCGACGCGCAGCGCGCCCATCACGGCTTCGGTGCCGCTGCTCGTCATGCGCAGCATCTGCATCGACGGGTACGCGTCGCGAATGCGCTCGGCGAGATCGACTTCGCCGGCGGTGGGCGCGCCGTAGCTCGAGCCGCGCAGCAGCGCCGTCTTGCACCGCGCGCACCACGTGCGGGATGCGCATGGCCCGACGATCATCGGTCCCCACGAACCGACGTAGTCGACGTAGCGCTGGCCGTCGACGTCGGTCAGGTACGCGCCGCTGCGCCTCGGCGATGAACACGGGTTCGCCTTCGACGGCGCGAAACGCGCGCACCGGCGAGTTGACGCCACCGGGCAAGACGCGCGCGCGCGCGCTCGAACAGCTCATGGGAACGCTGATTGGACATGCGGCGCGAGCCTGCCGGTTAGCGCGTTCGGCTGCAAGTGCGAGCGCATCACGCTCGCGCAGTCCCAAATGCGCCTCACCGCTCCGAGCTGCACACGCGTCGGTGCACCAGCCCTCGAAAGCGCATCCGTGATGCAATGCAGCACGTCGACGCTTTCGCAAGAGCAGCGCCCTATGCGCTCACTCGATCTCGTTCACGATGGATACCGCGCGCATGCTGCAAGGTGCGTTGTTCATCGGTGCCAGCGGCCAACTCGAACGTGCTCCTGGTGCCGTCGCCGTCGAGATCGCCTCTGCGCGGTGAACGTGTACACGGCGATGTTGCGGTCCCAGCCGCAGCTGGTTCGAGCCGGTCAGGCCGTATCCGATAATACACTTCGTCCGCGATCGAAAAGCCGAGCGCGCGGGCGTTGTCGCCCGCCGCGTAATGCTGCTTGGTCGCGTTCGGCGCGGGCGTGACGTCGTCGCTGCCGACGCTGCAGTACGTTCCGATGGTGCGACCGAGACGTTCTGATCCGCGTGCTCCTGCGCCATGTACGCCGCAGCGCATCTTGAACATCGAGCTGAGGTTTTGCCTGGCCTCCGCCGTCTTCGAGCGCCGGACGTAGCCGCCGAACGCAGGAATCGCGATCGGGCCGCGAGCATACCCACGATGCCGACGACCACCATCAGCTCGATCAGGGTAAAGCCGCACTGCCGCTCTGGTCCGCGAAATCAAACGTCTTTTCCTTACGATCCCCAAGTCACATCCGTTATTTGTTTAATCATTGCACGAAACATTACCCAACTGCAGGTCATATTCCGGCTGTCGGACACCTGCCGCGATCGTCGCGTGAACTGCGCACCTCATGTCGGAACGCGGGGCTACGACGCCGCGGTTTCGCAAAGTGCGCCCCGTGCGCGGACGCACGCTCGCATTGCGAAACATCGATCGGAGGAGGTCGCATCCCAAGCGCCGACAACCCAACCAACCGGTCACTTCGATGAAATAGCCCGCGCTGTCGGTGTGTTGCTTAGCCGCCCGGCGGCGTGCTAACGCCCCCGGCGATTTGGCCTCGGCCCTGGGCCCTCGGCCGAGGAGTGCATGTACAGCGACGTCAGAGCCATCAACGAGCTCGTGGAGCGCGAGAGCGCCTTCATCGACGCCATTCTCACCGAAGTCGGCCGCGTCATCGTCGGCCAGGAGCACATGGTCGAGCGGCTGCTGATCGGCCTGCTGACCGGCGGCCACGTGCTGCTCGAAGGCGTGCCCGGCCTCGCCAAGACGCTGACCGTCACGCACGCTGTGCGACACGGTCTCGGCGAAGTTCCAGCGCATCCAGTTCACGCCGGACCTGCTGCCGGCGGACGTGGTCGGCACGGTCATCTACAACCAGCAGAGCGGGCGGTTCTCCGCCAAGAAGGGGCCGATCTTCGCGAACCTGGTGCTCGCCGACGAGATCAACCGCGCGCCCGCCAAGGTGCAGAGCGCGCTGCTCGAGGCGATGCAGGAGCGGCAGGTCACGATCGGCGACGAGACCTTCCCGCTCGATCAAGCCGTTCATGGTGATGGCGACGCAGAACCCGCTCGAGCAGGAGGGCACCTATCCGCTGCCCGAAGCGCAGATCGATCGCTTCATGCTGCACGTGAACGTCGGTTATCCGACGCGCGACGAAGAGCGCAAGATCATGGAGCGCATGGCGCATGCACACGCTGCGCGAGGGCGAAGACGACGCGAACCCTGCGCAGCAGATCAAAGCGCGGCAGCGTGGTCACGCCGTCCGAGATCATGCACGCGCGCAAGACGATCAGCCAGGTCTACGTCGACGAGAAGATCAAGGACTACATCGTCGACATCGTGCTCGACCACGCGCGATCCGAAGCGCGCCGGGCTCGAAAGATCTGACCGACATGATCGCGCACGGCGCATCGCCGCGCGCGTCGATCGCGCTGAACGTCGCGGCGCGCGCGCACGCGTTCATGCGCCATCGCGGCTTCGTGACGCCCGAAGACATCAAGGCCGTCGGCCCGGATGTGCTGCGCCACCGCTTGATCCGCAGCTACGAGGCCGAGGCCGAAGAGATCACGAGCGATCAGATCGTCCGCCGCATCTTCGAGGCGGTGGAAGTGCCTTGAGAGCGGCGTCAGGACGTTGGCGCCATGATCCCGCGCGAGATCGTCAAGAAGCTACGCAAGATCGAGATCCACACCGCGCGTCTGGCCAACGACCAGCTCGCGGGCAGCTACCACTCCGTCTTCAAGGGCCGCGGCATGGCGTTCAGCGAAGTGCGCCAGTACCAGCCGGGCGACGACGTGCGCTTCATCGACTGGAACGTCAGCGCGCGCATGAGCGACACGTACGTCAAGGTCTTCACCGAAGAGCGCGAGATGACCGTGATGCTGCTGGTCGATCTGTCGGCGAGCGAGCGCTTCGGTTCGGTCGCGCAACCCAAGCAGGAGACCGCGGCCGAGGTGGCCGCGCTGCTCGCGTTCAGCGCGATCAAGAACAACGATCGGGTCGGGTTTGATCTTGTTCACCGATCGGGTCGAGCGCTTCGTGCCGCCCAAGAAGGGCAAAGGCCACGTGATGCGCGTGGTGACCGAGATCTTGAGCGCCAAGCCCGCGCCGCAAGGGCACCGACGTGCGCTGCGGCGCTCGAGCTGCTCGGCCACGTGCAAAAGCGCAAGTGCGTGGCGTTTTTGATCTCGGACTTCATCGCCAGCGGGCTACGAGCACGCGCTGCGCATCGCCTCGCGCGCGCCACGACCTGATCCCGCTGCAGATCGTCGACCCGCGCGAGGAAGAGCTGCCCGACGTCGGCGTGATCGCTGGCCGAGGATCTCGAGACCGGCGAGCTGGTCGAGGTCGACACCAGCAGCCGCGCGCGTGCGCGAAGCGTACGCGACGCGCATCGCACGCCAGCGCGGCGAGCGCGAGCAGCTGTTTCGGCGGCTCGACCTCGATCACCTGACGCATCTACACGCACCAGCCGTACGTGCGACCGATCGCGGAGCTGTTTCGTCGGCGTCAGCGGCGGGAGCGACACGGATGAGACACGCCGCGCAGCGTGCATCGGCTGCGTCGTTGCTCTGTGCTGCTTGCGCTGACGCGCGCATGCAGACGCTGGCGCACACGCAAGCATGCCGCACCGCAGCATGAGCGCGGCAGCGCCGAACCGACGCGACGCGGCCACCCGCGCCGCGCCGCCTCCGAGCCGCCGCTCGCACGCCGAGCGCCGCCCCGCGGCCATCCGACGAAGCGCCGAGCGAACCGGCTGCGCCCTGCCCGAAGGCCACGAGCCCGAAGCTGCAGCTGCACGTCGAGCCCGCGCACGGCGTGACGCACCGGCGAGCTCGTGCACCTCGAGATCAGCGCGGTCGCGCCGTTCGGGCGACGACGTGACGATCGCCGAGCAATCGTTCGCGCCGTTCGAGGTGTACAAGAAGCACGCGCGCGTCGAACCGCCGCAGAACGGCAAGCAGCGCTTCGTGTTCGACCTCGAGCTGCTCGCGCTCGAGCCGGCGACAAACCGATCGCCCGCGATCGAGCTGCGCGTCGTGACCAAGGACAACTTCGTCGGCACGCGTCAAGACCGACGCGCGTGCCGTACAAGGTGCACGAGCCTGGTCGCGAACGAGCCGAACGCGCAGCCGAAGCTCGAGACCAAGCCGGTCGTCGTGCTGCAGGACAACTAGCTGCCGATCTACATCGCTCGGCGGTCTGCTCGCAGCCGGCGCTGATCGCCGGGCTCACGTTGCTGGTCGTCGCGCTACCTGCGGCGCGCGCAAAGCGGCCGCGATGCCACCGCCGCCGCCGCGACCGCCGTGGGAGATCGCGGTCGAGAAGCTCGCGCGAGCTGCGGCGCCAGAAGCAGCCGATGCTCGACGCCGGTCAAGGCGCGCTGTTCGTCGATCAGCTGAGCGACGTGGTGCGCGCGTACCTCGGTGGTCGCTACGCGTTCGACGGTCTCGAGACCACCACCGACGAGATGCTGATGCAGTTGAAAGCACACGGCGCGCCGCTCGGCTTCACGCAAGAGGTCGGGCAGTTTCTCGGGCCGCTGCGACCTGGTGAAGTTCGCCAAGGTCGAACCGGACGAGGACGAGGTCGATCTGCTGTTCGCCAAGGCGCAGGACCTCGTGCAGTTCTCCGAGCCGGAGCGCGCGCAGCCGGCTCGCAGCCGAACGCGCGACGCCGCGCAGCCCGCAGCGACCGGCCGCAGCGACACGTCGCGTCGACGCGGCCACGCGGGAGGCGCCAGCGCATGAAGCGCATGCCCAAAGCGCTGCGCCCGCTCCTCGCGACGCTTGCTGCTGGCCGCGCTCGCGGCTGCTCGTGCTGCGCGCTGATCGAGCAGCGTCTACGAGGTGCCGCTCGACCGCGCGCAGCTTTCGCTTCGAGCGGCCGCTGGCCGCGTGCTCTGCTCGCCGGCGGCTTGCTGGTGCTGCTCGCGCGCGGCTACCTGCAACGCCGCCGCCGCCCGCGGCTGCAGGTGTCGCGCGCGCTCGACTCTGGCAGCGCTGCCCGAGGGCCCGCGCGTCTGGCTCGAGCCGCTCTTGACCGGCGCGCGCGTGGTGAGCGTGCTGCTGCTGGCGCTGCGCGCTGATGGGCCCGCAGAGCATCCACGCGCGCGACGCGACCGAGGTGCAGGGCATCGACATCGTGCTCACGATCGACCTGTCGCTGTCGATGCAGGCCGCCGACATCCAGCCCGAACCGCTTCGACGCGACGCAAGCGGTGGTCGACGACTTCATCCTGCGGCGCCCGAACGATCGCATCGGCGCGGTGATCTTCGGCCGCGACGCGTACACGCTGCTTGCCGCTCACCACCGATCACGAAGCGCTGCGCAGCATGATCGGCGAGCTCGAGCTGGGCGTGATCGAAGGCCGCGGCACGGCGATCGGCAACGCGCATCGGCATCGCGCTCAACCGCCTGCGCAAGTCGGACGCCAAGAGCAAGGTCGTGATCCTGCTGACCGACGGCGACTCGAACAGCGGCAACGTCTCGCCGCTGCAAGCGGCCGAGTTCGCCAAGGCGCTGGGCGTCAAGGTGTACACGATCCTGATGGGTCGCTCGGACAACGCGCCGGTGCAGTCGGGCCTCGACCTGTTCGGCCGGCCGGTGTTCGACCGCGGCAACTTCCCGGTCAACCCCGAGCTGCTCAAGAAGGTCGCGGCGCAGACCGGCGGCGAAGCGTTCCAGGTCGCCGATCGCGCGGCGCTCGAGCGCAGCTTCCACACCATCCTGGATCACCTCGAGCGCTCGCAGATCGAAGACGCGGGCCGCGTCTACGGCGAGCTGTTCCCGGCGTTCGTCTGGCCCGGCGCTGGTGCTGCTGCTGCTCGAGCTCGCTGCTCGGCGCGCTTCGTGCTGCGGAGGTGGCCGTGACCTGGCACGCCGCGCGAGCTGCTCTGGCTGCTGCTGCTCGTGCCGCTGCTTGGCTGCGGCGCTGTTCCTCGGCTTTCGCCTGCGGCAGCGCGCGCGCGCGCGCTTCGGCAGCGAGCCGAGCGTGCACGCGCTCGACGCTCGGCCGCTCGTCCGGGCTGCGCGCGGCGCGCGCGGTGCGTGCTGCTGCTCGGCATCGCGCTGCGCGATCGTCGCGCTGGCGCGCCCGCAGTACGGCTCGCGCACGCGCATGCTGCGCAAGCGCGGCGTCGACGTGGTGATCGCGCTCGACTTCAGCAAGAGCATGCTGGCGCGCGACGTGCGCCCGAGCCGCATCGAGCGCGCCAAGGCCGAGGTCACCGCGTTCTCTGAACGAGCTCGGCGGCGATCGCGTCGGCATCGTGGCGTTCGCCGGCGAGACGATGGAGTTCCCGATGACGGTCGACTACGCCGCCGCGGCGCTGTTCTTCCGCGACCTCGGGCCGTACGACATGCCGGTCGGCGGCACCGCGATCGGACGCGCGCTCACCGCCGCCAAGCGCCTGCTCGAGCGCAGCAGCCAGCACGCGACGAACAAAGAAGACCAGAATCAGCGCTCGCGCGTGGTGATCCTGCTGACCGACGGCGAAGATCACGAAGGCGATCCGATCGCGGCCGCCGAAGAGCTCGACGAAGATCGGCGCGCGCGTGTACGTGGTCGGCATCGGCACGCGCACCGGCGAGCCGATCCCGACCTACGCCGACGACGGCACCTGGACCGGCTACATGCGCGACGCCGAGCGGCAACTCGGTGCTGACCTCGCTCACGCGCCGACAACGAGGCGCAGCTCAAGAAGATCGCGCAAGCCACCGGCGGCAAGTACTTCGCGGCGGGCGCGGCAGCGTCGGCATGGATCAGATCCGCGCCGAGATGCGGCGCATGAAGCAGAGCGAGCTCAAGGCGCGCAAGATCACCGTGCACGAAGATCGCTACGCGCCGGTGCTGCTGTTGGCGTTCTTGCTGGTGCTGCTCGAGGCGCTGTTGCCGGAGGCCTGGTTTGCGCGCGGCCGCCAAGGCGCCACAAGGCCCGAGCAGCGATGCGACGCGCAAGGAGCGCGCGCATGAGCGCTCGTCGCGCATGGCTGCTGCTGCATCGCGTCGGCCTGGCTGTGCGCGCGTCGCGCGTCGCCGACCTGCCGAGCTTGCTGCGCAAGCGAAAACGGCGACGTGCGCGACGGCAACGAGACGCTGAACAAGGGCGACGCCAAGGGCGCGCTCGAGTCGTACAACCGCGCCGCGCGCGAGCTGCCCGAGGCGCCCGGCGTGCAGCTCGATCGCGGCCTCGCGCTGCTGAAGCAGGGCGACTACGCGAAGGCGCGCGAGGCGCTGCTCGGCGCGACCGCAGCCGAGCGCGCCAGCCGACCTGCGCGCGGACGCGTACCAGAACCTCGTCGCTCTCGTTCTATCGCGAGGCCGACGGGCTCGCCGGCCAGAACAAACACGACGACGCGCAGAAGATGTTTCGCGAAGTCGCTCGACGCCGCCAAGCGCTCGCTGCAGCTTGCGCCCCGGCGACCCGAACACCGCCTGGAACCTGGAGCTCGCCGCGCGCCGCATCCGCGAAGAAGAGCAGAAGCAAAAAGAAGAAGACGAGAAGAAGAAGCAGGACGACAAAGACAAGCAAGGACAAGGACAAAGACAAGCCGATCAGCAGAACCAAGATCAGACAAAAGGATCGGAACGACAAGCAGGATCCCGACCGAAGCAGAACGACGACGATCAGAAGACGAGCAGCAGAAAGGCGAGCAGCAAGCCAGAAGACAAGACAAGCAGACAAGCCCAGGACGCCCGAGACAAGCCGGACCAGGCGAAGACAGCAGCCGAGCCAGACAAGAAGCCGAAGCCCGAGCGCCAGCCCGCCGAACCCGACGACAAGGCGAAGCCCGCCGAGCAGCATTGCCGCCCGAAGCCGCGCAGGCACTGGACGCGCTCGAGGACAGCGAGGAAAACTTCGAGCGCTATCGCGCCCGGCAGCGCGCCACGCGCGAGCGGCGAGCCCCGGAGAAGGACTGGTGAAGCGTGCTCGTACCGAGCCCTGGCGTGCTGCGCGCTGCTGAGCCTGTGGCGGTCGCTGCTGCCGACGCGCTGCGCGTGCAGCGCGCAGCAGGCGCCAAGCCGCCGCAGGTGCGCGTCGAGATGAGCGCCGATCGCAACGAGCTCACCGTCAACGACAACGTCGCGGTGCGCATCTACGTGCAGACGCAGGGCCCGGGCCAACCGGACATCGAAGTGCCGGAGTTCGAGGGCTTTCAGGTCGTGCAGCGCGCGGTGCAGCGGCCGATGCAGTTTTCGTTCGGCTTCGGGCAGGCCGCAGCCGGTCGTGACGTCGACCACGCAGTACACGTTCGTGCTGGTGCCGATGGGCCCCGGCACGTTCAAGATCCCGCCGGTGCGCGTGACGTTCGGACAGCGCGTCTTTCAGAGTCAACCGCTCGTGCTGACGGTCAGCGGACCCGCCGATCGCGCAGCCACCCGACCGCAAATCCACCGCAAACCCGAGCGCAGCCGGATCAACAGCCGCCGCAGCGGCAGCGCAACGCACGCCCGCGCCGCAGGCCACGCGGCGATACGGCGGTGTTCGATCAAGAAGCGTTCCTGCGCACGGTGGTCGACAAGACCGAGCCGTACGAAGGCGAGCAGGTCACCGCGACGATCTATCTGTACACGCGCCACAATCTGCAGCAGGTGCCGGCCGTGCAGACCGAAGCGAGCACCGACGGCTTGTGGGTGCAGGATCTGCTGAGCGCGACCCGCTCGCTCGAGCCGACGCGGCAGATCGTCAACGGCCACGGCTTCTGGGTGTACGTGCTGCGGCGCTTCGCTGGCTTTCCGCTGCGCAGCGGCGAGCTGACGATCGGCTCGATGGCGCTGACCATCTCGCGCGACAGCGTGTTCGATCTGTTCGATCCGACGCGCGGGCCGGCGCGATGTGCAGCGCAGCTCGGTGCCGGTGCTGTTGCACGTGAAACCGCTGCCTGCCGAACATCGACCAGACGGCCCGATCGCGGTCGGGAAGTTCGAGATCAAAACCGCGATCGATCGCACGCAGGTCGCGACCGGCGATGCCGTGACGTTGACCGCGACCGTGCACGGCACCGGCAATCTGCGCACGGTCAAATTGCCGATCCGAACGTGACGGGCTTGCAGATCCTGCAGCCCGAAGTGCACGACCTGGTCGAGACTCCCAACGATCGCGTGCAAGGCACGCGCACCTTCGCGTGGCTGATCGTGCCGGAAGCACCCGGCACGTACAGCTTGCCGGCTTTGACCTTGAACACGTTCGATCCGGAAACGCACAGCTACAAACGCATCACCGGCGAACATGTGACGTTGACAGCGGTGGGTGCTGCGCGCGCTGCGAGCGCGCAAGCCGGTAAACTCAGATTCGAATCCCACGGTCCCGAACGATCAACAGGAGAACTGGCCGGCAGTTCGCGCACACAGCGAACTCGCACGCGCGCATCGCTCGCTCGCATCGCACGTGACGTATGAGTTGGCAGTGCTGACCTGGCCGCTCTTGTGGCTTGCGAGTGTACTCACACCGATCGCCATGGCGCGCTTTCGTGCGCGAGGTGGCGAGTCCAAAGAACGCGCCGCGCTGCAAACCTCCAAACAACGCTTGAGCGAAGCCGCGCGCGCGCTCGAACAAAGCGATGCGCGCAAGTTTCATGCGCAGGTCGCAGCGGCATTGAGCGTCAGCGTGGAAGCCAAACTCGGCGAACCGATCAGTGGCCTCACCCAGAGCGAGCTCAAAGCCAGATTGGTTGCGCACGGTCTGACGGATGCGCTCGTGCAGGGGCTATGCGACGTGCTGGCGCAATGCGACTTTGCGCGGTTCAGCTCGGCGAACGTGCCAATCGACGACATGCAGACTCTTTTGGCGCGAGCCACGCATCTGCGCTCCGACGTCATGTCATTCGATGCGCATGGCCATCGCCGGCCATGGCACGGAGGCCGCATGAACTCCGTAGCAACGTGCCGATCGCCACGCACGAGACGACCACGCTGCGATCGCACACTGGCGTGTTTGTGCATGCTGAGTGTGTTTCCGCACGCGGCGCACGCAGAAAGTTTGCAAACGATTTTTCGCGACGGCAACGCCGCGTTCTTCACTGGCAAGTATCCGATCGCCAGTCAGCATTATCAGCGTTTGGTCGACGCAGGCGTACGCGATGCAGACGTGTACATGAACCTCGGTCTCGCGCACGCGCACGCCGGTGAACTCGGTCCGGCCATCTTGGCGTTCGAGCAAACGTTGCGACTTGCGGCCCGATGACGAGCGAAGCCGCAGCGGCCCTCGCCTTGGCGCGCGCCGCAGTCGGCAAACGCCGCGCGGAACGCCAGGGCGAAGCGCTGGTGGAAACCCGACCGCCGCTGGCCGAGGCCTCGGTGCGTCCGTATCGCGAAAACAGCCTGGCCGTGCTGGCGCTGTCGTTCGATGTGCTGTTGTTTGGTTGTCTGATCTTGCGACGGCGCGCGACCAGCGACAGCGTGCGCACTGGTCTCGCGATCACCGCCACGCTTGGCGCTGCTCGGTTGCGTACTGATGTTTTCCGGCCTGTTCATCAAGCGCGACGGTGCTCGCGACGGTCGCCCGCGCATCGTGCTGCGCGATGGCGCCGAGCTGCGCGAAGCACCGGATCCACGCGCCACGACGCGCGCGCATGCGCACGAGGGCGGCAGCGCTCGGATACTCGCACGGGACGGGGGCTTTGTTCGCGTTCGCACTGCCAGCGGGGCGGTAGGTTGGATGTCGAGCGCAGACGTGGGCATCGATCGCAGATTGACGCACGACATTGACAGCGTGACGCGCGCAGCAGAGGATTCGAGTGCGCTATGGCTAACAAGAGCCGACAAAAGCCGACCGTGCTCATCGCGGACGACGACCTCGAGATTCTCACGATGGTCCGCACGCTGCTGCGCCGCCGCGACGTCAAGCTGCTCGAAGCCAGCGACGGCGAAGAAGCGATGCGTCTGATCCGCGAGAACAAGCCCGATCTGGTCGTGCTCGACGTCATGATGCCCGGCATGAGCGGCTGGGAAATCTGCAAGGCGATCCGCGAAGACGAAGCGCTGCAGCAGACCGGCGTGATCATGCTGACCGGCATCGGCGAGCGTCTGAACGAGATGACTTCGCCGCTCTACGGCGCGGATGCTCATCTCGACAAGCCGTTCGAGCTGACCGCGCTGGACGACGCGGTCACGCGCGTGCTTGCGGCTCGCGGCCATTGAGCGCTCCGTGAAAACCGCCGTGAACGCGGTGCGCGCGGTGAAAGCGGTGAAAGCGGTCTCGGCAGCGCAGGCATGCGTACGCGAGCGCGTGCTGCAGATTCCTGACGCCGTTGGCGGCGTACGTCCAGCGCGAATGCCAGTCCGGGCTGAATGTGATACCAAGTCCGGCCAGCCGCCATGCTGGCGCGCGATCACCATGCTTTCGAAACGCACACACGGCCGCTTCGCGCATGCCTTCCAACTGGCGTGCGCGCTGTCGATTCTGTCGGCGTGCCACGCTCATCCGAGCGAAAGCAAAAGCACGAAGCCGAAGACCGATCCGGTCGAGAGTGCCAGCCGTTACGGCCTCACTCCCGAGCAAGCCAAGCAAGTGCTCGTGCAAGTTGGCGATACGCGCATCACGCTGGGCGAGTTTGCCGAACGGCTCGGCTCGCAGTCGGCGTATTTGCGCGCGCGTTACCACAGCCCGGAGCGGCGCCGCGAGTTCTTGGAAAACATGGTTCGCTTCGAGCTGCTCGCAAAAGAAGCCGAACGGCTCGGTCGAGCGCGCGATCGATGTTGGCCGTGGTCATGGTGGATGCTCCGTTTCGTAGGGTCAGGTCAGGCGCGCGACGGGTCGGCTGTCCGCGCTCGCCCGTGGTTCGCTCTCGCGCAGCCCGATCCGGTCGTGCAGGCGCCGCAGCGGTTTCGGTGCCCACCAGTTCCATCGGCCGAGCAGTTCCATCAGCGACGGCACCAGCAGCGCGCGGATGATCGACGCGTCGATCAGCACAGCCAGCGCGACGCCGAGGCCGAGCTCCTTGATGAACACGAGCTTGGACGTCGCGAACGCGCCGATCGCGACCGCGAACAGGACCGCTGCGGCCGTGATGATGCGCCCGCTTCGCTCGAGCCCGACGGCGACAGCCTCGGAGTCCGAGACTCCGCTGTCGCGCGCCTCTTTGATCCGCGAGAGCAGGAAGACGCCGTAGTCGGTCGCCAGGCCGAAGGCGACGGCCGCGAGAAAGATCGGCTGGGTGGCGTCGAGCGCGCCCTGGCTGGTGTACGACAGCAGACCCTGGAGGCGGCCGTCCTGGAAGATCAGGACCAGGATCCCGAGCACGGCGCTGAGGTTGAGCATGTTCATCAGGACCGCCTTGAACGGCAGCACGACCGACCCCGTGAACAGGAACAGCACGATCAGCGTCGAGGCGATGATCACCGCGAGGACCGCGGGCAGGTGAGCGGCCGAGGCTGTGCTCGAGATCGAGGTAGGCGGCGGTCTGGCCGGCTACCCCGACGTAGACGGGCGCAGGGATCGCGCGGATGTCGCGAACGAGCTGTTTCGTCGCGCCGCTGAGCGGCCGATCCACTGAGGCGACGGCGAGCAGCGAGTTGTCCGGGCCGGCCGGTTGTGCCGGGCGCAACGGCGGAAACGTCCGGCAGTCGGCTGATTCGCGCGGCCAACGCCTTGACCTGCGGTGAGCCGGCGGGGGCGCCGACGACGATTTCGACCGGCGAGGTTCGGTTCGGCGGGAACTCGCGCGCGAGCGTGTCGTCGACCTGGCGCGCGCTCGCGCTCTGCGGCAGGACGCTCGCGGTGACGCTGACGAACTTGATACCGGTGAACGGGATTCCGAGCGCGATCAGGAACGCCGCGCTTAGCAGCGGCGATGCGTCCGGGCCGGCGCATCACGAAGCGCGACAGCCGGTACCAGGCACCGTCTCTGCGCCGGGCGGGCGTCGCGGTCCGCTGCCCGTTGCAGTCGCTTGGGCGCGAGCGCGTTGATCCGCGGACCGAGGACACGCCAGCAGCGCCGGCAGCACCACGAGCGCCAATGTCGCCGCGACGAGGGCGACCACCGCGCCGGCGATTCCCATCGAGTAGAGGAACCGCTGCGGGAAGATCGCGAGCGAGGCGACCGCTGCGGCGACCGTGACAGAGCTGAAGAGGATCGTCCGCCCGGCGGTCTCGAGCGTGCGACGCAGCGCCTCGAGACCGAAGCCCGACGTTGCCGCCTCCTCGCGGTAGCGGGAGACCATGAACAGGCTGTAGTCGATCGCGAGCCCGAGGCCCATGCCCGTCACGAAGTTGAGCGAGAACACGGACAGGTCGGCGAAGCCCGTGACGATCCGCAGCACGAAGAACGTCGCGACGATCGCCAGGCCGCCGAGCAGCGGAGGCAGCAGCGCCGCGACAAGCGAGCGGAAGAACAGCAGCGACAGCAGGAAGATGAGCGGGAACGCGAGCAGCTCGGCACGCGCGAGGTCATGGCCGACCTGGGTGTTGGCCTGAGCATTCGCGATCTGCTCGCCGCCGAGCCGCACGTCGCGCTGGCCGGCGAACTGATCTTCGATCCGCTGCGCGGCGTCCTGCAGCTCCGTGTCGGACCGCGGCTTGAAGTACGCGACTACGTAGGTCGAGTTCCGATCGCGCGAGACCATCGATGGATCGTGGGTCTCGTAGTAGCTGACTGCGCTTGCGACCTCGGGCTGCGTGCGCAGCCGACCGGCGACCTGCTCGACGCGCCGCTGCGCCGCGGCGCTGTGAACGTCGCCGACGCTGACGAGCGCCACGATCCCGGGGTCGATCTTCCGGCCCGCCGCGGCCTCGAACCGATGCGTTGCCTGGACCGATTGCGTCGCCGGGTCGTCCGCGCCGTAGGGGCTCATGTGCTTCGCGACGCCGACGCCGAAGGCGCCGGCGATCGCCGCGCCGATCACCGCGACCAGGAGCACCCGGCGCCCGTGGCCGTGAAGGAAGGTGGCGAGATTCGTGAGCACCGGGCTACTCGTTCTCGAGCTGACGCTCGGTCGCCTCGCACCACTCGACCATCCGCTCGGTCATCGCGATGCCCATCTGCAGGGTCAGGTAGGAACCCTTTGGTCCCTGACTTGCGTGGGGCTCGATCGAGCGCAGGTGAGCGAGCTTGCGCTCCGATCGCTCGCGCATCGCGCGAACGATGTCGATCTGCCGCTCCGGCAGGCTGTCCGAGAAGAACAGCTTCAGCATGCCCTCGTCGCGCAGCTCGTACGACGGCTCGGCGTCGGCCGCCAGCCAGTGCTGGAGCGCCGCCTCGCCGGCCTCGGTCAGCTCGTACACGGTGCGGGCGCGCCCACCTGACGGCTCTGGCCGACCGCGGACGAGGCCCTGGTCCTCGAGCCGCTTGAGCTCGGGATAGATCTGGCCGTAGCTCGCCGCCCAGAAGTAGCGCGTGGTCCTATCGACGAACGTCTTGATGTCGTAGCCGGTGCGCTTTCCGAACGCGATCAACCCGAGGATCACGCGGCCCGTGGGGCTCAGGTCGCCGGCTGGCATTTTGGGGTCCGTGATGCTCATGTCTCGTCAAGATACATCTTGACGAGACATACGTCAAGCAGTCGCCGGCGCTGCCGTCTTGACGGCCCGTGAGAGGCGACCGTCCGAGGTGACGCCGCTGGCGTTCAGGTCGTAATGCTGTGAGGCGTCGGCGTCGAGGGGCACCTCGACGGTGCCCGCCGCCGCGTGTGGCAGCTCGAGCCGGTAGGTCGTGGGCGGGTAGGGGTCGTCCGGTGAGTTGACGGTGACGAGGAGGTGCGTTGGCTGCACCTCCCTCGTCTTGGGCGAGATCTCGTAGCTGACGCGCAGCTTGCCGTCGGCCACCCGCGCATCCAGCTGAGACGGCGCCGCAGGTGCCCGCATCGGCGGGGGCGGCGCGGGCTTCGGCACTCCCGGAGCGCGCCCGACCTCCACGGCCCGGTCCAGCAGGTACTGCGGATCGTCCCAGCGCTTGTTGATGCCCGGACCCACGGGGCTGGTGGCGGAGACCGCCTTGTAGGCCTCCGTGACCGGTCCCGGCCCCGGCGGGGGCTTCTTCGTGTCGCCCCAGGTGCCGGGCCAGCGCACCCAGCTCGGGCTGTCGTCCTGCAGGATCTCGAGCCTCAGATCGCCCGCCGGCGTGACCTTCCCGTCCGTCCGGTCCAGGAAATGCTCGGTTCGGTGCCAGTGGAGCGGCCAGCCCCCGTTGGAGAAGTAGGAGGCGTGCGAGCCCAGAGCGACGTAGACCACGGGACGGTCGCCGACCTTCTTCACCTGCTCCCACTCCCGGGCCTCGCCGTAGTCGTGCTGCGCGTAGACGGCCAGGTCCGGCTCCTCCCCCGCGAGGCGCAGCTGGATCCCCTCCCAGTCCCCCTCGTGCAGCCCGAGCCCGATGTCCAGAGCGCGCAAGGGGTTGTAGAAGTACCAGAACCAGTACTGGAGCCAGTCGCCCTTGCGGCGCCCGTAGACCACGTTCGGGTACTCGTCGCTCGCGACACGAACCGCTCGGTAGCGCTCCTGGTAGCTCTTGTCCGGGATGCTCAGCACGTCGCTGCCTGCGGCGACCACCTCCGTGCCCGGATAACGCTGCCCGGCCGCGACCAGAAGGTCGAGGTCGAGCTCCCCACCGGCCGCGGCGATCGCCACGCCGTCGGCGGACTTCAGGGTGTTGCCCGCCGCGTCGGTCATCTCGGCCGCGCTGTCGGCGAAGTAGCCCTCGTTGCTGTCGTAGCGCAGGAACGGCTTGAACTGCTCGAGCAATGCGGCGTCACTGCTCATGGCCCGATGACGCTAACACGCGCTCGCCCGCGTTTGGTCAAACTCTGCGCGGATGTGGACCTCAGGCAGCCGCGCGGAGGTCGATCCGCTGCGGGAGATAGAGGAACTGGTGGACTTCGACGGCCGCTGGCCCGGCACCGACGCCGAGCGCCGCGCCGCGCTCCACCTCCAGGAGAAGCTCACCCGGCTGGGCCGCAAGGCCGAGCTCGAGCCGATCCAGGTCCGGCCGAACTTCCCCGTGGTCTACGCCGCGCTGGCGGTGCTCGCTATCGCGGGCAGCGTGGTGTCGGTGAAGTCGGCGCTGGCGGGCGTGGTGATCCTGCTCGTGGCCACGCTGCTCACGCTGGCGGACCTGATGAGCACGTTCATGCCGGTCAGGGCGATCGTGCCTCGGCGCGCGTCGCAGAACGTGGTCTCGCGCGAGGACAACGGCAAGGCCGGCACGCTCGTGCTGATGGCGCACTACGACGCCGCTCGCACCGGCGCGCTGTTCGGCCGGCGCGTGCAGGAGCGCAACGCCACGCTGGGCAAGCTGCTGCACCGCTCGATCGGGCCGTTCGAGCCCTTCTTCTGGTCGATGGTGGTGATCCTCATCTGCACCGTCCTGCGGCTGATCGGCTTCGACGACCTGCCGCTGACCATCGTGCAGTTCATCCCCACGGTGGTGCTGATCGCGAGCGTGCCGCTGCTGGCCGACATCTCGCTGTCGGGCGTCGTGCCGGGCGCGAACGACAACGCCTCGGCGGTGGCCACCGTCATGCGGCTGGCCGAGCGCTACGGCCGCGCGCTCGAGCACTTCGACGTGTGGGTGCTGCTCCCGGGCGCGGAGGAGGGCCTGGTACTGGGCTCGCGCGCGTGGATCAGGCGGCACAAGAACGAGCTCGACCCGGCCAACACGGTGTTCCTCAACCTGGAGAGCGTGGGCTACGGCACGGTGCGCTGGGCGACCAAGGAGGGCTTCGTGTTCCCGCTCGCCTACCACCCCACGCTCGTGGGCCTCTGCGGGGAGATCGCCGAGCAGGACGAGGACGAGCGCTACGGCGCACGCGGCCTGGTGCTGCGCGGGCTCACCGACGGCTACTCGACCCGCTCGGCCGGCTTCCCGTCGCTGACGATCCTGTGCCTGAACGAGATCGACTACTTCCCCTACTACCACCAGCACTCGGACACGCCGGAGAACATCCAGCCGGAAGCGCTCGAGCGCGTGTTCGGCTTCTGCTGCGAGCTGGTCGAGCTGATCGACCAGCGCGTGGGTCCCGACCTCGAGCGGGACGTGGACGAAACGGTGCTATCGGAGAGCCAGCCGGATTGAGTCGAGCGCCTCGGGGTTCTCGGCGCTCGACATGTCGCCGGGGTCGTCCCCGATCGCGACTGCCCTGACGGCGCGCCGCAGGATCTTCGCCGAGCGCGTCTTCGGCAGGGCGTCGACCAGGACCACGCGCGAGGGCTTGAACGGACGCCCCAGCTCGTGCGCGACCAGCTCCGCGAGCTCGCCGGTGAGCGACGCGTCCGCCCCGGGCGCCACCACGAAGCACCAGACCGCCTCGCCCTTGGTGTCGTCGGGCACGCCCACCACCGCCGACTCCGACACCGCCGCATGCGAGACCAGCACCGACTCCACCTCGGCCGGCCCGAGCCGCTTGCCGGCCACGTTGATCACGTCGTCGGAGCGCCCGAACAGGAACCACTCGCCGTCCTCGTCGATCTTCGCCCAGTCGCCGTGGCGCCAGACGCCGGGGAACATGGACCAGTAGGTCTCGATGTAGCGGTCGGGGTCGCCCCAGATGCCGCGCGTCATTCCCGGCCAGGGCTGCTTGCACACGAGCTCCCCCACCTCTCCGCGGACCGACTTGCCGGATGAGTCGAACACGTCCATGTCCAACCCGAGCGACGCCGCGCCCAGCGAGCAGGTCTTGATCGGCTCGACCGGGTAGGGCGAGAGGAAGACGGCGCCCACCTCGGTGCCGCCGGAGATGTTGATGATCGGCACCTCTCCCCCGCGTCCGGCCACCTCGCGCAGCCACATGTACGGCTCGGGGTTCCACGGCTCACCGGTGGAGCCGAGGATCCGCAGCGACGACAGGTCGTGCTTCGCCGGCCACTCGTCCCCGTGCGGCTTGAGCGCGCGGACGAGGGTGGGCGACACGCCCAGCATGTTCACCCGGTGGCGCGCCACCGACTGCCAGACGCGGTCGGGCTCGGGGAAGTCGGGCGCGCCCTCGTAGATGAGCATCGTGCCGCCGAGGGCGTGCGAGCCCACCATCGACAGCGGCCCCATGATCCAGCCCATGTCGGTGAACCAGTAGAAGACCTCGGACGGCCGCAGGTCGAACTGGTACGCCACCTCGGAGGCGATCTTCACGAGGAAGCCGCCGTGCACGTGCACCGCACCCTTGGGGTTGCCGGTGGTGCCGGAGGTGTAGGCGATCAGGAACGGGTCCTCGGCGGCGGTGTCCGCCGGGTCGAGGTGCACGTGGTCGTACGGCGCGGTGAACTCCGCCCAGGTCACGTCGCGGCCGGGCTTCATCGGCATGTCCACGCCGAGGTTCTCGAGCACCACCACGCGCTCGATCGACGGCACCTCCGCCACCGCCTCGTCGGCCACCGGCTTCATCAGCCCCTGCTTGCCACGGCGCCAGGTGCCGTCGGTGGTGAAGAGGACCTTGGCCTTGCAGTCGTTGAGGCGCGCGGCGATGGCCGGGGCCGCGAAGCCGCTGAAGATCGGCATGTAGATCGCGCCGATCTTCGCGATCGCGTACGCGGCGACGATCGCCTCGGGCCGCATCGCCATGAACACGCCCACGGCGTCGCCGGGTCCCACTCCCATCTCCAGCAGGCCGGCGGCCACGCGATCCACGTCCTTGTGCAGCTGCTTGTAGGTGAGCGTTCGCACCTCGCCGGTCTCGGACTCGCCGATCACCGCGGTGCGCTGGGCCACCGCCTTGTCGTGGGCCCAGCGGTCAACGCAGTTCCAGGTGATGTTCACCCGCCCGTCCGTGAACCACGTGGCCCAGGGCACGCCGTTCGAGGTGTCGAGCACCTTCGAGTAGGGCGTGGTGAAGTCCAGCCCGAGGTCCTTCACCACGGCGTCCCAGTACCACTCCACGTCCTCGACCGAGCGACGGCGCATCTCGTCGATCGTGTCGATCCCGTGCGCGCGCATCAGGCGCGTGACGTTCGCGTGCTCCACGTAGTCGGGCGTGGGCTCCCAGGCGAACTTGTCGCTCACGAGATGCGCTCCATCGCCCGCGACGTCGGTGGTGGCGGCGGCGGTCCGCCGTGGGAGCGGATCGCGTCGGCCAGGTCGAGCATCGCCCACACGAAGGCGCTGCCGAGACCGGCGGCCACGCGCACGTACTCGGGTGTCTGGTGCGCGACGCGCGCCGTGTTGTGGGCGCCCGCCAACGCCTTGGCCACCTGCTCGTCGTACTTGCCCACGTCCGGTCTCCTCGGGTTGGTTGAAGCCGCGGGGGGCGAACTCGGGCTCGCCCCGCCCTCGGCAGGATATGAGTGGGCCGGGTGGCATGCCCTCGAGAGAGATCCTCAGCCAGGCTGAGAAATTGTCAGCCGAGCGGAGGATCTTCTCGCGGGCACAGTCATGACGAGACGTCGTGCGGGCGTGCCGCTGGCGCTCAAGGAGTGGCGCTCGGTGGTCCTGCTCGCCGCGGCCGAGGAGTTGCTCGCCGTGCTGGAGCGCGAGCTCGAGCCGGTCGGTCTCAGCTGGCGCACCTGCAGGATCCTGGCGCTAATCGGCCGGCTCCAGCCGGTGTCGCAGATCGCGGTGGCCGAGCGCCTGGGCATCGATCGCACCACGATGTCGGAGACGGCTCGGGAGCTGAGCGACCTGGAGCTGGTGTACCTGCTCCCGCTCGACTGGGATCGGCGCAGGCGCCAGCTCCAACTGACCATCGCACGGCGAGCAGGTGCTGGCGCATGCCGAATACGCGGTCGAACGGGCGGAGGCGGCGCTGTTCGGGCGGCTTGGGCTTGCGCACTCCCGCCGCCTGGAGGGCTATCTGACGCGCATCGCGCCGCGGCAGACCTGGCGCTAGACCGGCGTGACCGCGTTGTGCTTCGCCGGCCAGGCGCGGACCTTGGTGTCCGAGAGCTCGAGTCGCCGCACCAGCTCGGCGCGCAGGTCCTCGGGTTGGATCACCGCGTCCACCACCAGCTCGGAGGCCAGGTGGAGCACGTCGATCTCCTCGGAGAACTCGCGCCGTAGCTTGTCCACGAAGGCGGCGCGCTCGGTCTCGTCCTCGATCGCCTGCACCTGGTTGTAGTAGACGGCGTTGATCGCCGCCTGCGGGCCCATCACGGCGATCTTGGCGCCCGGCAGCGCGATGCACGCGTCCGGGTCGAACGCCGGGCCGGCCATCGCGTAGAGGCCGGCGCCGTAGGCCTTGCGGATGATCACCGAGAACTTGGGCACGGTCGCCTCGGACACCGCGCTGACCATCTTCGCGCCCGCGCGGATGATGCCCTGGCGCTCCACCTGGGTGCCGATCATGAAGCCCGGCACGTCCGCGAGAAACACCAACGGGATGTTGAACGCGTTGCAGGTCCAGATGAACCGAGCCGCCTTGTCGGAGGAGTCGACGAACAGCACTCCCCCACGCTGCTTCGGCTGGTTGGCGACGATGCCCACCACGCGACCGTCGAGCCGCGCGTAGCCCACGATCAGCTCCTTGGCCCAGCGCTTGTGGACCTCGAGGAACGAGTCCGCGTCCACCAGCGAGTCGAGCAGCTCCATCATGTCGAAGGGCTTGTTCTCGTCGGCGGGGATGAGCTCGCGGATCGGGCGGTCGCTGGCCGGCTCGGCGGGCGGGGCCGGCGGCGGCTCGCTGCGCCAGTTGGTGGGGAAGTACGAGAGGTAGCGCTGCGCGACCTCGATCGCCTCCTCGTCGGACTTCACGAGGAAGTGGCCGCAGCCGGACACGCTGGTGTGCATGCGCGCCCCGCCCATCTCCTCGAGCGACACCTTCTCGCCGATCACCATCTCCGCCATGCGCGGCGAGCCGAGGTACATCGAGGCGTTGCCGTCGCGCATGATCACCACGTCGCAGAAGGCCGGGATGTAGGCGCCGCCCGCGGCGCTCGGCCCGAACAGCAGGCAGATCTGCGGCACGAGGCCGGACATCTTCACCTCGGTGTGGAAGATGCGCCCGGCGCCGCGGCGGCCGGGGAACATCTGCGTCTGGTCGGTGATGCGCGCGCCGGCGGAGTCGACGAGGTAGATCATCGGCACCTGGAGATCGAGCGCCCGCTCCTGGATGCGGATGATCTTCTCCACGGTGCGGGCTCCCCAGGAGCCGGCCTTCACCGTGGGGTCGTTGGCCATCACGCAGGCGGGCCGGCCGCCGATGCGGGCCATGCCGGTGACCACGCCGTCCGCGCCGAGGCCCTCCTGCTCCCAGTTGGCGAGCAGCGCCTCCTCGACGAACGAGCCCTCGTCCACCAGCCGCGCGATGCGCTCGCGCACGGGCAGCTTGCCCTGCTGCTCCGACTTTTCGTGGTGGCGCTGCGGGCCACCCGCCCGCGCGCGGTCGATTGCTTCCTTAAGATCGCTCATCAGTCCATTTCCCCGAGCGCCGGAGCGTACATTGGCTGTCGTCGAGGTTGAAGACCGGGGTCCGGTCCGTCATGTGGTTATCCACCGCGCGGAGAAGCGCAACGCGCTGAACGACGAGGTCTGTCTCGCGCTCGGTGAGGCCTTCGCCGCCGCGGCCGAGGACGACTCGGTGCGCGTGCTGGTGCTGCGCGGCGACGGCGCGATGTTCTCCTCCGGGATGGACCTCGGCGGCCTGCGCGCGCTGTCCGAGAACCCGGACGGCCTGCGCCCCTACCGCGCGCAGCTGCTCAGCTGGTGGAACCTGCTCGAGGAGATGCCGAAGGCCACGATCGCCCAGATCCACGGCGGCGCGATCGGCGGCGCGATGGAGCTGGCGCTGGCCTGCGACCTGCGCGTGATGGCCGAGGACGCGGTGGCGGGGCTGCTCGAGACGCGCATCGGCCTGATCCCCGACGTCGGCGGCTCGTCCCGGCTGCCCGCGATCGTGGGCCTGGGCAACGCCAAGGAGCTGATCATGACCGGCAAGCTGATCGACGGGCGCGAGGCGCATCGGATCGGCTTTGCCAACCGGATCGCCCCGGCCGACGAGCTCGACGCCGCCACCGATCAGCTCGTGAACGAGCTGCTGGCCTGCGCGCCGCGCGCGGTGGCGCTCGCCAAGCAGGTGATCGACGCCGCCGCGAAGCCCGGGCTGGCCGAGTCGCTCGAGCGCGAGGTGGATGCCCAGGAGCAGCTGGCCGGCTCGGCCGACTTCGCCGAGGGCACGCGCGCGTTCCTCGACAAGCGCCAGCCGGAGTTCGCCGGGCGCTAGGTCTTTCTCGGGAAGATCGAGTAGCTGCCCACGGCGGTGGCCAGCAGGCGGCCGTCCTCGTGGTGCACCTCGCTGCGCATCACGGCGACCCGGCGGTTGCGGCGATCGAGCACCGTCTTGCAGATCACCTCGCCCTCGGTGGCGGTCTGGATGTAGTTGATCGCGATGTTGATCGTCGCGATCCCCTCGTCCTCGCTCGTCTGCGCCCACAGGGTCGAACCCATCGTGTAGTCCACGAGCGCGTAGGTCACGACGCCGGACAGGAGGCCGCCCGCGTTGATCAGCTCGGGGCGGATCCGCAGGCGGCCGGTGTTGGCGTCATCCCACTGGATGCCCATGAAGCCCGACACGCCGTCGATGGAGACACCGCTCATCGCGGCGCCAGGATAGTCAGCCGCTGAGCGCCTCGCGGTCCAGCGGCCTGCCGGAGCGCACCAGCTCCTGGATCTCCTCGTTCACGTCCCACACGTTCACGTTCATCCCGGCGAGCACGCGGCCGTCCTTCAGCCAGTAGGCGATGAACTCGCGCTTGGCGGTGTCGCCGCGGAAGACGACCTCGTCCCAGTCGACCGCGAAGCCGGAGTACTCCATGCCCACGTCGTACTGGTCGGAGAAGAAGTAGGGCACGCGCTCGTACGGAGCGTCGGCGCCGAGCATGTTGCGCGCGGCCGCCGGGCCCTGGTTGAGCGCGTTGGCCCAGTGCTCCACGCGCAGGCGGCGGCCGAACAGCGGGTGGAAGGCGCTCGCCACGTCGCCCGCGGCGAAGATGCCGGGCACGCTGGACTCGAGCCGGTCGCTCACCACGATGCCGTTCTCCACCTCGATGCCGGCCGCCTCGGCCAGCTGCGTCCGGGGCATCACGCCCACGCCGACCACCACGAGGTCGGTGTCGACGCTGCTCCCGTCGGCGAGCACCACGCGCTCCACGGAGCCCGCGCCCTCGAAGCGCTCGAGGCCCACGCCGCCGCGGAAGTCCACGCCGTGCTCGATGTGCAGGTCGCGGTAGATCGAGCCGACCTCGCGGCCGAGCACGCGCTCGAGCGGAACGTCGCCCATCTCGACCAGCGTCACGTCGAGCCCCAGCTGGCGCGCGGAGGCGGCCACCTCGGCGCCGATCCAGCCCGCCCCGATCACCGTCAGGCGCCCGCCCGACTTGAACCGCTCGCGCAGCAGGTCGGAGTCCTGCAGATCGCGCAGGTAGTGGATCCCGCCCAGCTCGTGACCCGGCAGGTCGATCCGGCGCGGAGCCGAGCCCGTGGCGATCAGCAGCGAGTCGAAGCGCAGCCGCTCGCCCGACTCGAGCACCACCTCGGACGCGCCGGTGTCGATCGCGGCCACCGAGGTGGCCGTGCGCAGCTCGATCGCGTGCTCGTCGTAGAAGCCCTCGTCGTGGACGTAGACCTTGTCGAGGCCGGCCTCCCCGCGCAGGTAGTCCTTCGACAGCGGCGGGCGCTCGTAGGGGCGCTCGGCCTCGGCGCCGATCAGCACCAGGCGGCCGTCGAAGCCCTCGGCGCGCAGCGTCTCGGCTGCCTTGGCGCCGGTGAGCGATGCGCCCACGATCACGAATGTCTTCTCTGCGGCCATGACGGTCTCCTTACGAGGTCAGCCCGGTGAGGGCGAGGAACTCCTGTCTCGTGCGCGGGTCCTCGCGAACGAGGCCGTGCAGCGCCGATGTGACCGTCCGAGAGCCGGGCTTCTGCACCCCGCGCAGCGACATGCACATGTGCTCGGCCTCGATCACCACCCCCACGCCCTTGGGGCTGAGGTTGTCCCTCAGCCAGTCGGCCACCTGGCAGGTGAGGCGCTCCTGAAGCTGGAGCTCGCGCGCGAACAGCTCCACCACGCGCGCCAGCTTGGACAGGCCGATGATCCGGTCCCCCGGCAGGTAGGCCACGTGCGCGACGCCGTGGAACGGCAGCAGATGGTGCATGCAGAGCGAGTGGAAAGGGATCTCGCGCGCGAGGACGAGCTCGTCGTAGCCCTCCTCGTTGGGGAACGTGGTGAGGCTGAACGGCTGCGCCGTGAGCAGCTCGGCGTAGGCGCCGGCCATGCGGCGAGGCGTGTCCCGCAGGCCCTCGGTCTCGAGGTCGGCGCCGAGCGCGCGCAGCAGGTCGGCGGCGGCCGCCTCGGCGGCGGGCAGGTCGATCCCGCCGTCCGGCGGGACCACGTGCAGGTGGGTCTGGATTGGGTCGGCGGTCAAATGACCAGCTCCTCGATGGTTGCCTTGCAGTGGCGCGCGACGGGGTCGTGCGCCACTCCTGTAAGTCGTGCCCGGGTCCCCGATCCGGCCAGCACGCCCTCGGCCACCGCCATCGCGAGCCCGCAGAGGAGTTCCGGCTGGTCGGGTAGCACGAGGCGGCAGGGACAGGCGGTGAGCAGCAGCTCGCCGTCTTCCACGCGTGCCTGGAAGCCCAGTCGCTCCAGCGCTGCGGGCAGGGTGCGCTCGATCTCACTGTGGCCGGGGCGGCCGGCGAGGTAACGGCCCCAGTCGCTCCCCAGCCGGCGCAGCTCGGCGGGGTCCTGGCCGCTCCGCGCGACGGCCACCGCGAGCAGCTCCGCCAGGCCACGAAAATCGGTCGTCGGCAGCGTGTAGTCGTCATCAAGGCGATAACGAAGCGGAGGCCTGCCCCGTCCTCCGGCAGGCTGCTGCTCAGCGACCAGAAGCCCGGCGGCCTCCAGTGCGGTCACGTGCGTGCGCGCGGTGTTGAGGTGGACGCCGGCCGCGTCGGCCAGCTCAGTGAGCGACGCCGGGCCCTCGGAGAGCCGTCGGACTATCTGTAGCCGAGTGGGGTCGGCGATCGTGTCGATATTCAACAGAAGCGCAGAATATCATCTAATTTTTTGTAGGTAAAGACTCAGCGCTTCGTGGCCGCCACCAGCGTGAAGCGCACCGTCTTGGCGACCGAGCGGTTGCCCCCACTGTCGACGGAGACGAGGCTGAGGCGGTACTTGCCGGGCCTGAGCTTCTTGTGGCGGCTGAGGCGGCCCTGGAAGCTGACCTTGTGGGTGCCGGCGGCCGTGCTGTAAACGAGGCTGGGCTTGGCGTTCACGTACCGAGAGCAGCGACGCTTGTGGCTGCGCGCCTTTGTGGACCGCAGGCAGCGCTTGCCCACGCGCCGGCCCGGGAGCACGCGCGCGAAGGTGAGCGTGGTCTTGGACGCCTCGCTGACCTTGAAGCTGATCGTGGTGCCCACCGGCGTGAGCCGGCTGAGGTGCGGCAGCGCCGACCCGAGCGCGAAGGTGGTGCGGCTCAGGCGCAGGGACGAGACCGTCGGCGGCGTCTTGTCGCTGCCGCCTCCACCGCCTCCGCCGCCGCCGGCACCCGCCGGGAGGTCGACCACCGCGGCGACGATCGAGCGCGGATCGGCGGCGCCACCGTTGCCCTGCGCGAATCCCACGGCCACGTTGCCGGCCGCGCTGCTTGCCGCGCCCACGCCACCGATCACCACCGGGCCGGCGGTGGCGAGCGACAGCGTCTGCTGGGCCCCGAGCGTCCCGCCGATGTCCTCACGCGTCACGACCGTGGTGGCCGCGGCGCCGCCGGTGGTATCGACCCATGCGATGAGCCCGTTGCCGTTGTCTGCGATGGCCGGCACGGGGAAGGCGGCCCCGGTGGGTGTCCCCGCATCGACGCGGAAGCCCGGCGTCCAGGTTCCAGCGCTCAAGCTCGAGCCGAACACCTGGAAGGAGAGCTGGCGCGGCAACCCCACTAGCCCCTTGCCGGATCCGTTCACGTCGATGCGCGGGAACTCGGCGCCTTCCGTCGGATTGTCGGCCGGAAGGCCGTCAAGGACCTGGGTGGTGCTCAGCGTGCCGCCGTTCAGCTGCCGGGCCAGGTCCCGCGGCCTGTTGGTGGCGCCGTACACGAACATCTGCCGGAACACGACCCAGGGGCTGGCCGTGTCGCCACCGTCGATGTCCACGTGATCGGCGCTGCCCTGCGCGTCGGCGTGGCCGTCGAGGGTGGCGATGCTGGCCTCCGCGTCGGTCGTGGCGGGCGTCGTGCCCGTTATGCGCCGCACGAAGACGTGCGGTTTCATACCGGCGTCCTTCTCGGGCCAGGCGGCCACCGCGTTGCCGGCCGAGTCGACGGCCACGCGCGCGCCGGTGTCGCGCCCCGACCCGCCGGCGTCGTCGGCCTGCACGTCGTCGAGCACCGGCGCGATCGCCGTCCAGGTCGAGCCAGAGAGCCGGGCCGCGTGCACGTCGCCGCCCATGTTCGCCGCCGTGAAGACCGTGTAGGCCACGCCGCTGACGGGGTCCATGGCCACGTCGGAGTCCATCACGAGCGTGTCGGTGGTCGCGTCGGGCGTGCCGACCGTGAAGCCGCTGGCGCTGTTGGGCGCCAGCGCGGCCCTCAGGTTGCCGAGGCCCGCGACGGGCTTGTTCACGAACGTGACCACCACTCGCCCGCCGTTGCCGGCCGCGACGTGCGGGAACTGCGACGGATCGGCCAGGCCCACGTCGGCCTGCTGGCCCGCCCCCCACGCCCCGTTCGCGAAGCGCGAGACGAAGATGTGGTTCACGCCCGCGATCTTCTTCGTGTAGGCGATGGCGCCTGTCCCGTCCGGCGCCATGTCGATGTCGCCGAACTGCACGATGTCGGCACTCGGGCCGTCGATCGCCTTGCCGGGGACGATGGCCGCGTGGGCGGTCGCCGGGATGGCTAGGAGAAGCGCTGTTACGAGGGCCAGTCGTGCGCGGCGCACGCCCGCGAGCCTACCTCAGATCATCGCGAGGCCACCGGAGACGCCGAGCGCCTGGCCGGTGACGAACGACGCATCGTCCGAGGCGAGGAAGGCGATCGCCGCGGCCACCTCGTCCGGTTGGCCGAGTCGGCGGAGCACGGTGGAGTTGACCATCGTGTCCACCAGCTTCTGCCCAACGTCGCCGAGGACCTCCGGCGCCTGCATCAACAGGGGCGTCTCGATCGGGCCCGGCGCCACCGCGTTGCAGGTGATCCCATAGCGAGCCCCCTCGCGCGCGATCGCCTTGGTGAAGCCCACCACCCCGCCCTTCGCGGCGGAGTAGACGGCCGAGCCCGAGGAGCCCACGCGCCCGGCCTCGGAGGCCACGTTCACGATGCGCCCGCGGCGGC
This sequence comes from uncultured Thermoleophilaceae bacterium, assembly GCA_963770325.1. Taxonomy (GTDB): domain Bacteria; phylum Actinomycetota; class Thermoleophilia; order Solirubrobacterales; family Thermoleophilaceae; genus JAICJR01. The sequence goes on from CAVYPF010000003.1 coordinate 56,633, forward strand.
GCTCCTGCATCCCCGGCAGCACCGCGTGGGTCACCGCGATCACGCCGCGCAGGTTCACGCCCAGCACCCGGTCCCACATCGGCTCCTCGGTCTTCACGAAGAACGAGAACTCGTCGTAGCCGGCGTTGTTCACCAGCACGTCGATCGGGCCGAGCTCCTTCTCGATCGCCTCCACAGCGGCGCCGATCGAGTCCGTGGAGGTCACGTCCAGCTCGAATGCGCCGCCGTCGAGGTCGCCCGCCACCTCGCGCGCGCCGTCCAGGTTCTTGTCGGTGACCGCCACGCGCGCGCCCTCGGCCGCGAGCCGCCGGGAGGTGGCGGCGCCGATGCCGCTGCCCCCGCCGGTGACCAGCGCGATCCGCCCTTCGAGCCTCATGGCGCGGGAGACTAACCGCTAGGCTCGCGGACCCGTGAGCTCCCCGACGGTCCCGATCATCGGCGGTACAGGCGCGCTCGGCTTCGGCCTTGCGCTGCGCTTCGCGCAGGTCGGCGTGCCGATCGTTATCGGGTCGCGCCGTATCGACGCGGCCGAGGAGGCGGCGGAGAAGTTGCGCGCGCGCGTGCCCGGCGCTGAGGTGGAGGGGCTCCACAACGGCGACGCCGCGAAGCGCGGCCCGCTCGTGATCCTCTCGGTGCCGTTCAGGGCGCAGTCGGAGATCCTGACCAACCTGAAGGGGTCACTCGAGCCCGACCAGATCCTGGTGGACGCCACCGTGCCGCTCGCCGCCGCGGTGTCGGGCAAGGCCACGCGCCTGCTCGGCGTGCCCCAGGGCTCGGCGGCCGAGCAGGCCGCGGAGATGGCGCCGGAGGGCGTGCGGGTGCTGAGCGCGTTCCACTCGGTGAGCGCCGCAAAGCTGGGCGACCTCGAGCACGAGCTCGACGAGGACGTGCTGATCGTCGGCGACGACCGCCCGGCCAAGCGGACGCTGGCCGAGCTGGTCCATCAGATCCCGGGCCTGCGGCCGGTGGACTGCGGCAAGCTCGAGCTGGCGCGCATGATCGAGGCCCTCACGCCGCTGCTGATCTCGGTGAACGTCCGGCACAAGGCACACGCCGGCGTGAAGCTCACCGGGCTGCCCGACGTCACGTGGTAGTCGTCCTCGCCGGCGGCACGGGCGGCGCCAAGCTCGCCCGCGGGATGCTCGACGTGGTGGGCGCGGACGATCTGACGGTGATCGCCAACACGGGCGACGACGTGGAGATCTATGGCGTGCACGTCTCGCCCGACCCGGACCTCGTGACCTGGTGGCTGGCGGACCTGATCGATGAGCGCGGCTGGGGCATCGCCGGCGACAGCTGGGAGGTGATGTCGGCGCTCGAGGCCGCGGGCCGTCCCGCCTGGTTCCGACTGGGCGACCGCGACCTGGCGATGTGTCTGCTGCGCACTCAACGCATGCGCGAGGGCGGGCGCCAGACCGAGGGCCAGGCGGAGGTCTCACAGGCCGTCGGCGTGGAGGCCCGCGTGCTGCCGATGTCCGACGAGCCCGTGCGCACGCGCGTGAAGCTGGGCGGCCGCTGGCTGGCCTTCCAGGAGTTCATGATCTCCGAGGGCGGCCGCAGCGGCGGCGAGGTGGAGGGCGTGGAGCTCGACGGCATCGCCTCGGCAAGCCCGAGCCCCGAGGCGCTGGAGGCGATCGCCGCCGCCGACGCGATCGTGATCGGCCCCTCGAACCCGGTGATCTCGATCGGCCCGATCCTGGCGGTGCCGGGCATGCGCGAGGCGATCGCCGCCGCGGAGGCCCCGGTGGTCGCCGTCAGCCCCTTCGTGGGAGGCCATTCCGTGAAGGGCCCGACCGAGGATTTCTGCCGCTTCGCGGGGCTGCCGCTGGGCACCCAGGGCGCGATCGAGGCGTACGCGGGAGTGGTCGACGGGGTGGTGGCGGACGAGCCCGGTGAAGGAGCGCCGGTGCACGTCACGAACACGCTGATGACCACCCCCGAGGAGCGCCGTCAGCTTGCCCAAAACACCCTGGAGTTTGCGGAAAGCGTCCCGAAAAGGGCATGATGGGCATCCCGGTCAGCCGCTAGAGTCGAAGCGAACCGGGAATCGGCCCATGCGTACAGCCGCAATCCTCCCAATCAAGAGCTTCGCAGCGGCGAAGCAGCGTCTCGCGCCGGCCCTCGGCAGCGGGTCTCGTCAGGCTCTCGCCCAGGCGATGTTCTCGGATGTCCTCAGCGCGCTCAAGAAGGTCGATCGCCTGGAGACCATCGCCGTGGTCACCGGCGACCCGGCGGCGGATGCCGCCTCGCGCGGCGACCGGGTCACGGTTGTGCACGACTCGCTGGAGGCCGGCCAGTCCGCGGCGGCGGCCGTCGGCATCAGGCACGCGATCGCGCTGGGGTTCGAGCGCGTGCTGCTCGTGCCGGGCGACACGCCGCTGATCGACCCGCTCGAGATCGAGGCCCTGCTCGCCCACGGGGAGGCCGACGGAATGCCGGTGGTGATCGTGCCCGACCGCCACGGCACCGGCACCAACGCCCTGATGATCACGCCACCCGAGGCCTTCAAGCCGAGCTTCGGGCCGGACAGCCTGAACCGCCATGTCAGCGCCGCCCAGGAGGCGGGCCTGATGCACAGCGTCGAGGAGGTCCCGTCGCTGCTGCACGACGTGGACACGCCCGACGACCTCGCATCGCTGGCCGTGCTGCTCGACGAGCGCCGCGCCTGCGCCCCGCTGACGCGCGGCGCGCTGCGCCAGCTCGACCGCCTGCGGGCCAGCCGGCGCTTCGGCCCGGACGAGATGGCCGCCGAGCTCGACGTCGAGCCGCCCGTCGAGGTCTAGGGCCTGGAGCTCATCGCCACCGCTCTCGCCGGCTTGCCGGAGGTGCGGCCCGGCGACGACCTTGCAGCGCTCGTGGCGTCCGCCTGCCCGGCCGACCTGGGTGACGGCGACGTGCTGGTGGTCACGAGCAAGGTGGTGTCGAAGGCGGAGGGGCGCTTCGTGCGCCTCGCCGACGTCGCGCCCGGGGCGGAGGCCGAGCGGATCGCCGCCGATCAGGAGAAGGACGCCCGGCTGGTGCAGGTGATCCTGGACGAGTCCGCCGAGCTCCTGCGCGTCACGAGCGGCGTGATCATCTCCGAGACGCGACACGGCTTCGTGTGCGCCAACGCGGGCGTTGACGCCTCCAACGTGCCGGACGAGGACCAGGTGCTGCTGCTGCCCGTGGACCCCGACGCCTCCGCCCGCGCGCTGAGGGCCGGCATCGCGGAGGCCCGCGGCGTGCGCCCGGCCGTGCTGGTGTCCGACAGCTTCGGGCGCGCCTGGCGCATCGGCCAGTCCGACGTGGCTATCGGCGCCGCGGGGTTCGCGGTGCTCGACGACTGGCGCGGGCGCCACGACGCCAACGGGCGGCCGCTCACCGCCACCGCGCTGGCGGTGGCCGACAGCGTGGCCGGCACCGCCGATCTCGCACGCTCCAAGGACGGCGGCGAGCCCGTGGTGCTGGTGCGCGGCCTCGACCGCTTCGTGCTGCCCGACGACGGCCCCGGCGCGGCCGCACTGCGCCGCCCGCACGAGCAGGACCTGTTCCGCTAGCTAGCGCGGCTCGCGCTCGAGGCCCAGCCGGTGGGCCAGCGCCGCGGCCTGCGTGCGGCTGCGCACGTCGAGCTTGGACAGGATGCGCGACACGTGCACGCTGGCCGTCTTCTCGGCCATGAACAGCGTCTCGCCGATCTCGCGGTTGGTCATCCCCTCCGCGAGCAGCGCCAGCACCTGGCGCTCGCGCGGGGTGAGGCCGAAGGGATCGTCCTCGGCCGCCGCGGCCGGCTTGGGCGCGGCCCCGTTGCCGTCGCGCTCCAGGCGCAGCCGCGCCCGGGCGACGAGCCCCTCCAGCTCCGACTCCAGCCAGAGCGCGCCCAGCCGGTGCGCCTCGGCCAGCGCCGTGGCGGCGGTCACGGCTGCCTCCTCCCGCTCGCCGCGCGCCACCTGGGCGTCGGCCCGGCGCCAGTGGCAGAGCGCGACCTCATAGGGGCGCTCGATCAGGTTCCAGGCCTCGGCGGCGGCACTCCACAGCTCGGGGTCGGAGCGGCCCTCCACGCGGCTCATGTGGCCCTCGGCGGATGCCAGCCACGCTCGCTCCACCGGCCGCTCGCCCTCAGCGGCGGCGCGCACGCGCGCGAGCATCATCTCGCCGTTCGACACGGCACGCGAGGGGTCCTCGCCGAGATCGCGGTAGCGCTGCGCGGCCTCCGCCTCCACCCGCACGCCGACGGCCGCCAGGCGCACGATGCGACCGGCGTCCTCCGTACAGAACTCGATGCGGTCGAGCGAGCTCTCCACCACGTCGCGGGCGCCGTCGATGTCGCCCTCGCGCACGCGCAGCTCGGCAGCGAGCGCGCCCCAGACGCCGATGAACTGGGGCTCGGTGGACTCGGCGACGATGCTCGCCGCGCGCTCCAGGCGGTCGCGTGCAGTGTCCTCGTCGCCGTAGGCGAGCGCCATGGCGGAGCGCTGGAGCAGGGGGAACAGCTCGCGCGCCCCGCCCGTCCGGCGCTCGCTGGCGGGCATGGCGGCTTCCGCCACCTGCCAGTTGCCGAGGGCCCAGTTGAACTCCGCGATCACCACGTTCAGCCACTCCACCGTCTGCGCGAGCTCGCTGATCACGCGCTGGCCCTCCTCCACGATCGCCAGGCCCTCGCGGGTGCGGCCGCCCATGTGCAGCGCGTCGGCGAGGTTGCCGTAGGCGCTGTCGAGCTCGCCGATGTTCTCGCGCTCGCGCGCGATCTCCACCGCGCGCCGCAGCTCCGCGGCGCCGCCCTCGACGTCGCCCATCGCGGCCAGCGCGATGCCACGCGCGTTGCGGGCCCGGCCCTCGGCCAGCGTGTCGCCCTCGGCCGCGTCGATCGCGAGGTCGGCCAGCTCGAGCGTCTCCTGGTAGCGCCCCTGGAGCATCCTCACCTTCGCGAAGAAGCCCAGCAGGCGGGCGCGCTCGCGGCTGCGGTCGCCCTCCGGCAACAGCGCCAGCCCGCGCGTGATCGTCTCCACGGCGTCGTTGCCGCGGTTGAGCGACCAGCGCGAGCGCGCCAGGATCTCGAGCAGCGCGGCAGCCTGGTGCGGCTCGGCCTCCTCGTCCAGCAGGTCGAGCGCACGCTCGGCGAGCGTCTCGGCGCGCATGAAGTCGCCCTCGGCGCGACGCTCCGACGCGGCCCAGCGAAGCAGGCCCACGCGGTCGGTGCCGGCCAGCCGCTCGGCGTCCGGCACCCGGTCCCAGAGCTCGATGGCCCGCTCCAGCAGCGCCGCCGCCTCGCCGTGCGCATGAACGGCGTCCGCTGCATCCGCGGCCCTGACGGAGGCCTCGAGGGCGTGCGCCTGCTCGCCGGCGACGAAGTAGTGGTGGGCGATCCCGGCCGTGACGAACGCGCCGTAGCCCTGACCCTCCGCGCGGCGCTCCAGCGCGCGCGCGAGCGCCAGGTGGAGGTCGGCGTGCTCGCCCGGCAGCAGGTCGTCGTGCACCACCTCGCGCAGGAGGGCGTGGCGGAAGCGGTAGAAGCCGTCCTCGCCCGCGGCCACGATGTGGCTGGCCACGGTCTCGCGCAGGGCCGCGCGCAGCCGCGTCGCGTCCATGCCGCTGGCGTCCGCCAGCAGCGATTCGTCCAGGCGGCGCCCGGCCGCGAGCACCCGCAGGATCTCCTGCGCGTCCTCGCTCAGGCGCTCGATCCGCACCATCAGCGCGTCGCGCAGGGTCGGTGGCAGCGCGCCGCGCCCGTCCAGCCCGGCGGCCAGCAGCTCCTCGGTGAAGAGCGGGTTGCCCTCGCTGCGCATCCAGAGCCGCTCCAGGAGCGCGGCATCCGGCGGGGCGCCCAGGATGTCAGCGAGCTGCTCCCCCAGCTCGTCCCGGGTGAGCGGCAGCAGCTCGATGCGGCGCGCCGCGGGGTTGCGCTCCAGCTCCGCGAGGAGCGGCCGCAGCGGGTGACGGCGATGCAGCTCGTCGGGCCTGTAGGTGGCCACCACCAGCACGCGCTCGGAGGTGAGGCTGCGGGCGAGGAACGTGAGGAAGCCGCGTGTGGAGCGATCGGCCCAGTGGATGTCCTCGATCGAGAGGATCAGGGGCTGCTCCCGACCGAGCGCGTCGAGCAGCGCCAGGAGCGCCTCGAACAGCCTGCCCTGAGCGGCGTCGTCGCGCTCGGCGCGCTCCGCCGGCTCGGCTTTGGCCGGGGCAAGCCCGGGGACCAATGCCCCGAGCTCGCCCCGCACGGCCTCGGGGAGAGCGGCCGCTACGGGGTCCTGCTCCCGTGCCAGTGGGCGGAGAGCCGCTACAAGCGGTGCGTACGGGAGCTCGCCTTCGCCGAGCTCGACACAGTCTCCGCAGATCACGCGCGCGGGCGGGTCACCATCGCCCGCGCGCAGTTGAAACTCAACGAGAAGCCGGGTCTTGCCTACGCCCGACTCACCCGCTACGAAGACTATGGAGGGCCTTCGGGCTGCCGCGTCGGCCAAAGCGGCTTCCAGCTCCGCGAGCTCGATCCCGCGGCCTACTACTCGTGCGCTCATGACCCGGGTCGCCATGACCCCAGTATTGCGCTGGTACCCGCTGTCCCGATCCCGCGTCGCGGAGGGTCGGGAAGCTGGCGCCGATGAAGTGCTTGTGAAGGTCGCTGTACATGGTTCAGTCCTCTCTTCGAAGCCCGGCATCTCGGACTCCTCATGTTGGACTGCGACCCGCCGTTCGACATCGGGAGAATGCCGACACTTTCGAGGCCCGACCCCTTAGTTGTGGACCGGGACCCCTTAGGGCGCTGCGACCACGACCGGGTAGCGCTCACGGATGTTGTAGAGCGTGTCCCGCTCCGCTGCAGGGCGCCCTGCAGCGTGCGCCGCGGCAATCAGCTGGTCGGCCGTGAGCAGGGTGCCGTGGTAGGAGCCCGCCATGCGGCTGATCGACTCCTCCATCAGCGTGCCGCCGAGGTCGTTCACGCCCCAGCGCAGCGCCTCTGTCGCGGCGTCGAGGCCCATCTTCACCCAGCTGGCCTGTACGTTGCGGATAGTCCTTCCAAGCGCAAGGCGGAAGACCGCGGTGTGCTTGAGGTTCTCCTCGCGCGAGATCTCCTCGATCCCGTGCGTGCGGCCGAGCAGCGTGTGGAACGGGATGAACGAGAGCGGCACGAACTCGGTGAAGCCGGCGGTGCGCTCCTGCAGCTCGCGCACGACCCGCATGTGCTCGGCCAGCTCCCAGGGCTCCTCCACGTGGCCGAACATCACGGTCACGGTGGAGCGGATGCCCACGGCATGCGAGGCCTCGATGATCTCGACCCAGCGGGCCACCGGCAGCTTGTTCGGCGAGATGCGCTCGCGCACGCCGTCGTGCAGCACCTCGGCGGCGGTGCCGGGCGTGGAGCCCAGGCCGGCCTCGCGCAGGCGCTCGAACACCACACGCGGCGGCAGGCCGCTCTGGTCGCACATGTGCGAGATCTCCATGGGCGAGTAGGCGTGCATGTGGATCTCGGGCGCGACTTCCTTGGCCAGGCGCAGCCAGCCCTCGTAGTCCTCGAGCTGCCATTCCGGGTGGATGCCGGACTGCATGCAGATCTCGGTGGCGCCGAACTCCACCGCGTCCTCTACGCGCTTGATGAAGTCCTCGCGCGAGTGCTCGTAGGCGTCCGGCGAGCGCTTGCCCTGGCCGAAGCCGCAGAAGGCGCAGCCGACGATGCAGACGTTCGACACGTTGATGTTGCGGTTCACGACGAACGTGACCGTGTCGCCCGCCAGCTCCTCGCGCAGCTCGTCGGCCGCCTCGCGCATCTCCTCGATCTGCTCGGGGCGCGTCTCGGCGAACATCGCCGTCAGCTCATCCTCGCTCAGGGCCAGACCGTCGCGCGCCTTCTCGATCGCCCCCGGCACCAGGTCGTGCCGGATCGTGCGCTCCTCGCGCCTGCCCGAGCCGCGGCGTGGGATGAAGCTCCAGTACTTGACCTTGATCACGTCGAGCACGCCCTGCTCGACCCACTCGGCGTCCATGTACTGCGGGTAGACGCAGAGCCGCTCGGTGAGCGCGTAGCCCTGCGGCGCCAGCTCCTTGCGCATCCGGTGCACCGACGGGAACGGGTGCTCGGGCGAGATGTGATCCCCGTTCGCCGACAGCCCACCGAGATCCGTCGCGCCCTCCTCCACGAGCGGCAGCCACCAGTCCGACAAGTTGGGAGGAATCTGGATCCCAACCCCTGGCAGGATCCGCTGCGCCTCCCGAACGAGCAACTTCATGTCGTCCAGGGAAATCGGATTGGCCCAGTCGGGTGTCGGGGGTCGGGTGTCGGTTGTCGGGGCTCCAGCCTGTGTGCGCTCGGCAATCTCCGCCGGCTCGGCGCCGTAGTAGCGCGGATGCGCGACGAAGTTCTGGAGGATCACTTCCTGAATGTGCCCGTACTCCCGCTGCAGCTCGGCGAGCGCCTCGAGCGACGCGATCCGGTCCTCCAGCGACTCGCCGATCCCCACGAGGATCCCGCTCGTGAACGGGATCCGCAGCTCGCCGGCGGCGCGGATCGTCTCCAGGCGCACGTCGGGGTGCTTGGTGGGCGAGCCCTGGTGGACCACCAGATCTGGGTTCACCGACTCGAGCATCAGGCCCTGCGAGGCGGTGACCTCTCGCAGCCGCGCCAGGTCCTCGCGCGAGGCCGCGCCGATGTTGGTGTGGGGCAGCATCCCGCGCTCCAGCGCGCGCTCGCAGGTCCAGGCCACGTATGACGTGAAGTCCTCGTGCCCGTACTCGCCCAGGCGCCGCGCCACCTCGGCGTTGACCTCGGGGCGCTCCCCCGTGAGCACGAGCAGCTCCTTCACCCCGCGGCGAGCGGCGTCGTCCAGCATCCGCTCGACCTCGTCAGGCGCGTACAGGTGTGCCTGGTGTGTCGCAAAAGCGCAGTACTTGCAGTAGCACTGGCACGTGCGGGAGAGGGAGACCGTGAAGTTCCGCGAGAAGGTGACCCGCCGCATCGGTCCAGGCAGTGTAGGCATAGCCTTCGCCGACATGCGCTCACGCGTCGTCCTACTGCTCCTCGTTGGCGGGTTCGCCATCGCCGGCTGTGGCGGAGGCGGCTCCAGCTCGCCCGAGCAGATCCGGCTGGCCCTCGACTTCACGCCCAACGCAGTGCACGCGGGCATCTACACCGCGCTGGCGCAGGGGCTCGACAAGAAGCACGACGTGAAGCTGGTGGTGCGCGCGCCGTCCGCCTCCACCGACTCGCTCACGTTGCTGCGCACCGGTCGGGCCGACCTCTCGATCGTGGACATCCACGACCTGGGACTGGCGCGGGAGAAGGGCGAGGACCTTGTGGGAGTGGGCGCGCTGGTCACGCGGCCGCTGGCCGCGGTGATCGGCGGAGCGAGCGTGACGCGCCCGCGCGACCTGCAGGGCCGGCGCGTGGGCGTGACCGGCCTGCCGTCCGACAACGCCGTGCTGAAGGCCGTCGTTCAGGGCGACGGCGGCGACTACTCACGGGTCAAGCCCGTGACGATCGGCTTCTCGGCGGTGCCCGATCTGATCGCCGGGAAGGTGGCCGCCGCCACCGCCTTCTGGAACGCCGAGGGCGTGACCCTGAAGCAGCGCGGCGTGAACACGCACGACTTCCGCGTGGACCAGTACGGCGCGCCGCCCTACCCGGAGCTCGTGATCGTGACCAAGCGCAGCACGCTGGAGGCCAAGCGACCCCAGATCGAGAACGCGCTGGCCGCGATCGCCGCCGGCGACCGCGCCGCGCTGGCCAATCCGGGCGCCGCCGTGAACCCGCTCGTGAAGGCGTCGCAAGCGGACCCGGCCCTGATCCGCGCCGAGCTGGCGGCCGTGCGGCCCGTGCTGTCCCCCAACCTGGCCCTCAACCGCGCCGTGCTGGAGCAATGGGCCAACTTCGACCAGCGCTTCGGCATCCTGAAGACGAACGTCGACGTGGCGAAGGCGTTCGACTTCTCGGCGAGCTCGAGCTAGAGCAGCCGCCGCTCGGCCGCCCAGGCCGACAGCTCGTGGCGGCTCGAGAGCTGCAGCTTGCGCAGCACCGCCGACACGTGAGCCTCCACGGTCTTCGTGGAGATCGAGAGCCGGCGCGCGATCTCCTTGTACATGTAGCCGCGGGCGATGTGCTGGAGCACCTCGCGCTCGCGCGGCGTGAGCTGATCCAGCGTCGCGTCGGACTCCGGCGCCGGCGCCTCGCCGGCGAAGGCGTCGAGCACGAAGCCCGCCAGCCGCGGCGAGAACACGGCGTCGCCCTCGTTCACGCGCCGCACCGCGTCGGCCAGGTCCTCGCTCGAGATCGTCTTGGTCACGTAGCCGCGCGCGCCCGCGCGGATCACCGCGATCACGTCCTCGGCGGCGTCGGACACCGACAGCGCGAGGAAGCGCGTGTCGGGCCGCTCGGCCGCCACTCGCCGGATCACCTCCACCCCGCCGCCGTCCGGCATGTGCACGTCGAGCAGCACCACGTCGGGCGAGGTCTCGAGGATCGTGGCCACGGCGTCGTCCACGGTCGCGGCGTCGCCGGCGATCTCCACCAGGCCCTCCAGCTCAGAGCGCACGCCCGCCCGGAACAGCTGGTGATCGTCCACGATCACGATTCGCGGCGTCCTCATGGCAGCTCGCGCTCCAGCACCAGCTCCACCTCGGTGCCGCCGCCCTCAGGCGCCCTGATCTCTGCGCGCCCGCCGTGGCGCTCCATCCGCCCGACGATCGACTCCCGCACGCCGCGCCGGTCCGGCGGCACGGCGGTCGGGTCGAAGCCGGGACCGCGGTCGCGGATGAAGATCTGGAGGCGCGCGGGCTCGGCCTCCGCGTAGACGTCCACGGTCGAGCCGTGGCCGAACTTGGCCGCGTTCAGCATCGCCTCGCGCGCGGCCGCCACGATCGCCTCCCCCCCGGGGTCGAGCGGCACGTCGCCCACCGCCACCACGTCGATCGGCACGCCCTGCGCGCGCTCGATCTCGTCGGCCGCGTCCTCGAGCGCATTGCTGAGGCCCCCGCCGTCACCTGCCTCCGCCGTTCGCCCCGACAGCCACGAGCGCAGCTCGCGCTCCTGGCGCCTGGCCAGCGCGGCCACCTCGCGCGGGTCGTCGGCGCGCTTCTGCATCAGGGCGAGGGTCTGGAGCACGGAGTCGTGCAGGTGCGCGGCCATCTCCGCGCGCTCCTGCGAGCGGATCCGCTCGCCCCGCTCAGCGGACAGCGAGCGGGCCAGCCGCGCGATCCAGGGGAAGAAGATCACCCCGAGCCCCACCGCCACAACCAGCACGGCGAGCACAACGTCGCGCGCCGCGCTGAGCGAGCCGGTGGCCTGAAGGAACACCACGCCCGCAGCGATCACCAGCGCCACGCCCAGCCCGGTGCGCGATATGAGTGCGTTCCGCTGCGCCTTCGCGGCCCGCGGCTCGGCCTCGTCGGCCGCCTCGGGCTCACCGACCGCCGCGGCGGACTGGCGCCAGAGCAGCGCCGCGCCCGCGGCCACAAGCACCACCGGCCACACCACGGCGTCGGAGAACCAGATGCCCAGGCCGCGCAGCGCCAGCAGCAGGCTCAACAGCAGGAGGCCGGCGCCCGCGCCCACCTCGATCGCCGCGCGTCCCGCACGCCGTGGCCGCACCTGCGCCGCGCCGGCCTCGGCCGGGATCAGCACAAGGCAGAGCACGTACACCACCAGGCCGAACCCGCCGGCGGCGGTGGCCACCACGAAGGCGATGCGGATCGGCAGCGGATCGACGCCGAAGTAGCGCGCGATCCCAGCGCAGACGCCGCCTATCAGGCGGCGCTCGGGGTCTCTGCGCACTGCCTTCCGGGTCGGGGCTGCCGACTCCACGACGCCCATCTTGGCCGATCAGCCTCGCCGCGTGAGGCCCATGGCCAGCAGCGTCGCCCCGACCGTCGCGCATACCACCGGGGCAAGCGCGGCGAAGCGGAGGCTGATCGCGCCGGTGCTGTCCAGCAGCACCAGCACGCCAAGCACGGCGATTCCCGCCCCCGCGACGATCGAGGCGATGTCTAACCTAGCGCGAGGCATTTGGCACCTCGCATCCGTTGTTGAGGCCACTCGGAGGCTGAGGCGGGAAGGGTCCGCGGCGATTGTGGTCGTAGACCGCGTCGGGGTTGTCGGTGATCAGGACCTGACCCACTCCGACGTCGGCGTCAAGCACCACCCGGGCGTTGCCTGCCGCGGCGGCGCGGCTCGTCACTCCAGTCCACGTCCACGCCGCCGTGTCCGACCTCGAAGGCGCGCACCTCGCCGATACCGACCTTCGCCCGGGTCGCCACGCAGACGTTGTCGGGCACGATCAGCGCCGCCTGGCCGGCGCCGACCTTCAGCTTCAGCGACCGGTCGCCCGGCGGCAGGTTGGCCTGGCGCAGGTCCACCACCAGGCGGCCGGCGCCCACGCGGTAGCTGTCCCGCACCTGGGCGGCCGAGACGGGGTTGTACTCGCGGTCCCCGGCGCCTCCGTGGAGGTCGATGCCTGCCGCGGAGACGGCGGCCACCGGCAGCGCGAGGGCCAGCGCCGGGAGGATCAGCCAGCGCGCGCCGCCCCTGAAGGCGGCGAAGGCCAGCGCGGCCCCCGCGGCGATGATCACCACGGCCGCGATCGTCGCGCCGCCGGTGCCGGCGAGCCAGGCACCGCCGACGGCGAGGATCGCGCTCGCGATCAGCACCAGGAGTCCGCGCAGCAGGCGCTGGCCGGCGTTGGTGGCCGCGTCGCGCTCCGGGCGCTCGGCGCTGATCAGCCACCAGATGCCGAGGCCGACCACCAGGACGATCCCGACCGGCCACGCCAGCCAGAAGTGGAACGGCCCGTGCGAGAGGATCGATCCACCCGCCACCACCAGCAGCACAATGCCGGTGAGGGCCAGGCCGCGCTGGGGCAGGTTGCGCTGGCCCTGCGGGTCGCCGTCGGTGGGCACGAGCAGCACGGCGGCGAGGTAGAGGAGCGCGCCGGCGCCGCCGAAGAAGGTCAGCGCGACCGCCGCGATCCGGAACAGCACCGGGTCGACGTCGAAGTAGCGGCCGAGGCCGGCGCAGACGCCCGCGATCACGCGGTCGTCGCGGCTGCGGAGCAGCCGGCGCGGAGCGGGCGGCTGCTCGCGCGTGGGCTGCTCGTCGGGCTGGTCACCCGGCGGTAGCTCTGGTCTGTTCTGCTGCTCGTCCATGCGATTCCAATCGTTCAGTTTGGTTGCATGGACAGGGTCGCCGCCGGAGCGGCTCCCCACAATTGGGAATTGCCCCTAGGGGTCAGCCCTGAACGCGGCGCGCGAGCCCGGGCAGTCCGTAGCGCAGACGCGGCACCAGACCCCACGCCCTGCGGCACCGCCACCTCGGCCCGGCCACCGGGTCCGGCGCGCAGGATCGCGTCGGCCACCTTGTCCGGCGTGGACACCAGCCAGCGGCTGCGAGCGCTCTTCACGAGCTGGGTCTGCGGCATGCCCTCGGTGGCGATGAAGCCGGGCAGCACGAGCCCCACGTGCACGCCCGTGCGCTTCTCCTCCAGCCGCAGCGCCTCCGTCCAGCCGGCCAGCGCGAACTTCGACGCGGAGTACGCGCCGCCCTTCGCCCGGGCCACGCGCCCGGAGATCGAGGAGACGTTGACGATCGAGCTGGGCGCCGAGGCGCGCAGGACCGGCAGCAGCGCCTCCGTGAGGCGCACCACGGCGTCGAAGTTCAGGTCCATCGTGCGCCGGACGTTCTCGTAACCGCCGTCGCCGAAAGCCGCCCACCAGCCCGCGCCCGCGTTGTTCACCAGCAGGTCGAGCCGGCCCCAGAGCTCGTCCACGCGGGCGCGCACCTGGGCGGGAGCGCCCTCGTCGGTCAGGTCCACGGCCAGGTACTCGCCGCCGAACTCCTGACCGAGAGCGCGCAGCCGGTCCTCGCGGCGCGCCACGAGCAGCAGCCGCCAGCCGTCGGCCGCGAGCCTGCGCGCGGTGTGCTCGCCGATCCCGCTGGAGGCGCCGGTCACCACCGCGCAGCGCTCGCTCACGCGGCCGCCAGCCTGTCCACGAGCGCCGCCATCTCACGCGCCATGCGCGAGCGCGGCACCACCAGATCGAAGCCCGCCTCGTCGGCGCGCCGGCGCGTGTCCTGCTCCACGTGCGAGTAGAAGCCGAGCGTGTGCACGCCCTCGAGGCGGCCGTCGGCGCGCATCGACTCCACGAGGGCGGCGCGCTCCTCGGCGTCGCTCGTGAGATCCACCACCAGCACGTCCGCGTCCCCCAGCTCCCCGCTGAAGGGCGTCACCTCGTGCCCGCCGGCCCGCAGGCCGCCCTCGAGCTTGGAGCCGAACAGCAGGTCAGGGCAGAGCAGAGCGACCCGCGCCACTACTGATGACGCCGGCGCGCGAACTCGCGCCGCACGGACTCGGGCCGGCCCCACATCTGCACGACCTCCACGCGGCCGGAGCGCGAGTCCCGAGCCACGAGCTCACCCTCGATGCCCTGCTCGTCGAGCAGTCGCAGCGTGCCGCGCACCGTCTCGGCAGCTGCCGCGTGCCCGAACTCGTGGGCCACGTGCATGCGCCAGTGCCAGTCGTGCTTGGAGTACGGCTGAACGTTGACCTGGACGAGGATCGTCGCCGCCTCGATGTAGCGCTCCTCGTCGAAGATCCTCAGGTCGAGGCTGAGATCCGTCCAATCGGGAGGCAGCGTGTCGAGGATCGCCTGGAAGTCGTCTGCCAGAGCCACGGCGCAGAACTGTATCGGTGAGCGCGTACCTACAATCGGACCGTGATCGCGACCACCGAGTACGAGCGCCTACGCGAGGCTGTCGGGCTGGTCGATCGCTCCGAGCGCGGGAAGTTCGTGCTGAGCGGCAGCGAGACGCTCGAGTTCCTGCAGGGGCAGGTGACCAACGACGTGGAGGCGCTCGAGCCGGGCCATGGCTGCTACGCCACGCTGCTCGATCACAAGGGCAAGATCCAGGCGGACATGCGCGTGCTGCGGCTGGCCGACTCGGTCTGGATCGACTGCGAGGCCGTCGGCCGACCGGCCCTCGCGAAGACCATCCGCATGTACAGCCTGGGCCGCGACGTGCGCGGCGAGGACGTCACCGACCAGCGCGCGATCCTGTCGCTGATCGGTCCCGCCGCGCGCTCGGTGCTGGACGTCTCACCGCCGGACGAGGAGTACTCCTTCGTGGAGGGCGAGCACGGGATCTACGTGGCCACCGACCTCGGCGTGGACGTGATCTGCGCCGCCGCCGATGCCGAGGCCGTCCGCGACGCGCTGGGCGTCGAGCCCGCGTCCGAGGAGGCCGCCGAGTGCCTGCGGATCGAGTCCGGCCGCCCGCGCCACGGACTCGAGCTCACCTCGGCGACGATCCCCCAGGAGGCCGGGATCAACGACCGGGCCGTGAGCTTCACCAAGGGTTGCTACGTGGGTCAGGAGACCGTGGCTCGCCTCCACTACAAGGGCAAGCCGAACCGCTTCCTGAGGGGCCTCGTGCTCAGCGCGCCGGTCGAACAGGGGGCGGCGATCACGCTGGGAGAGCGCGAGGTCGGCAGCATCGGATCCACCGCCGTCTCGCCCGCCCAGGGGCCGATCGCGCTGGCGCTGATCAGGCGCGAAGCCTCCCCCGGAGACACCGTCACGGTCGGCCCGGAGGCCGTTCAGGCCGAAGTGATCGAGCTTCCGTTCGGACGCGAATAGCGGAGTCCCCGCCTCCGCGCCGTCGCATTACCGACACCATTCCGGGGTACCATGGCCTCAAGTCGCCAACGAGTCGAGCCCCGGGAGGCCCCCGTGACCGCCTTTACGCAAGAACAGGCAACGAGGAAGCTCGCCGATATCGACGTGCGTATCAAGCAGGCCTGGGAGGCCTACAACGAGAGCCTCCGTGATCTCGCGGGGCAGGAGTACGAGGACGCGGAGGGTCAGTCGTGGGATCGTCTCCAGAGCAGGCTCCGGGAACTCGACGGCGAGCGCCAGCTAGTCGTGGGGGACTGAGCCCGCGCAGCCCGCTGCTCGGCGGGCCGCTCGAATTCGACGCAGGGTCCGAGGAGCCGCGACCGCGGCGGCCGCACTTCGATCCGGGCGCCGACCTCTACGAGCTCCCCAGCGAGACGGCGCAGGCGGCGGCCGAGCTGGCCGACCTCGACCTGCGGCAGCTGCGCGAGCTGATCCCAGGCCCCGATTCCAGCCGAGCGCTCGACGACTGGGGCCGCTCGGAGCGCGTCTTCTCGCTGATGGAGCCGCTGCTCAACTTCTACTACCGCTACTGGTTCCGGGTCGAGCAGGAGGGCGTCGAGAACGTGCCCGCCGAGGGCGGCGCACTGCTCGTGTCGAACCACTCCGGCGCGCTGCCTCCCGACGCGCCGATGATCATGCAGACGATCCGCAACGAGCACCCCGCGCCGCGCCCGCTGTACATGCTCGGCGAGCACTGGTTCAAGGGCTACCCGGGCGTGGGGATGCTCACCAACAAGCTCGGCCTGGTGGCGGCCCACCCCGCCAACGCCCAGCGGCTGCTGCGCGACGAGGGTCGTCTCGCGATCGTGTTCCCGGAGGGCCAGAAGGGCAGCCGCAAGCTCTACTGGCAGCGCTACCGGCTGCGACGCTTCGGCCGCGGCGGCTTCGTGAAGACCGCGCTGCGCTCCGGCGTGCCGATCGTGCCGATCGCCGTGATCGGCGCCGAGGAGGCGATGCCGATCTTCGCCCACGTGCCGCTCCTCCAGCGCCTCACCGGTCTCATCTACTTCCCGATCAACCACGCCTTCCCGCAGTTCGGACCGGCCGCCGGGCCTCATGTATCTGCCCGCGAAGTTCAAGATCCGCTTCCTCGAGCCCATCAGCTTCGACGGCTACGGCCCCGAGGACGCCGACGACCTGGAGCTCGTCCAGTCGCTCGCCGAGGATGTGCGCGCGCGCATCCAGGCCGAGGTGGACCGCCTTCTGGTTTCGCGTAGCTCAGTGTGGTTCGGTTAGGGTTCCGCGCGAGAGGATGAGAGGGAGAGGAAGGACCCCGGTCGCCGCGCTCCTCTCGAGCCTGTTGGGACTAGGGCTCGTGGCATGCGGCGGCGGCAGTGACTTCAAGGACCGGGCGCGTCCGCCTGTGCCCCTGCAACTGAACGGCGTGATCACCGCCAGCCGCGTGACCGTCTCCCCGAACAAGGTCGGGGCCGGCCCCGTGGTGATCATCGTCTCGAACCAGACGCGGATCTCCCACACCCTCACGCTCGACGGCGGCAACATCGCCCCGGTGCGGGTCGGCCCGATCAACCCGCTCGACACCGGCCAGATCCAGCAGACCCTCCAGCCCGGCCAGTACACCGTGAAGGCGGGCTCCGCCGAGGCGGTCACGAGGGAGATCGCGCCGGCGCATCTCATCATTGGGAAGGCGCGGCCGAACTCGAACGATCAGGTGGAATTGCCGTAGGTAGTGCCAGTGCCAGTGCGTTGGTCGGTCGTCGGAGCCGCCAGTCGCAGCGGTTCTAGGCGCTAGCGAACCAGACACCAGGCACTCGGCAATTCGGGTTGACGTTTCCTTCCTCCGCTGCAATACTTGCATGCATGCAAGCATCCACTGCGCAGAAGCAAGCTGTTGAGAAGCAGGATCCGCTGGTTGGGAACCTCGCCGGCTTCCTGCATCACGTCTGGCGTGTGTGCGGCTCTGGAGGTGGCTTCCTCGAGGCCATCGACGAGCTGGGCCTCTCCCTCTCGCAGTTGAAGGCTCTGCAGTTGCTCTCCACCACCGAGGCTCCCGAGCTGTCACTGAAGCAGCTCGGCGACGCCCTTGGTCTGTCGCTCCCGGCCATCAGCCGGGCCGTCGACGGCCTCGTCCAGCGCGGACTCGTGACGCGCACCGAGGACGCCACCGACCGGCGCATGAAGCGCGTCCGCACGACCAAGGACGGCGATGACATCGTCGACCACCTGGTCGAGATCCGCTTCGGCGAGCTGGCGAAGTACGTGGAGACGCTTACCCCGCTCGAGCGCGACAAGCTCGGAGCGGCGCTCGACGCTCTCAGCGAGCACGAGCAGCTATCGAATCCCTTGGCCCAGAAGGAGTCCCCCAGTGCCTGACCGCCTCCGCCTCACAGAGGACAACCGCAAGTGGTGGACGCTCGGAGCGATGTGCTTCGCGCTGTTCATGATCATGCTCGACAACACCGTCGTGAACGTCGCGCTGCCGTCCATCCAGCGCAGCCTGCACGCGTCGCTCTCGAGCCTCGAGTGGACCGTGAACGCGTACACGCTCAGCTTCGCCGTGCTGCTGGTCACCGGCGGGCGGCTGGGTGACATCTTCGGCCGCAGGCGCATGTTCCTGTTCGGCGTGGTGCTCTTCGCCGTCTCGAGCGCCGCCATCGGCCTCGCCCCCTCGGACACCTGGCTGGTGGCCGGGCGCGCGCTCCAGGGCGTCGGCGCGGCGTTCATGATGCCCGCCACCCTCTCGATCATCTCCAACACCTTCCCGCCCCACGAGCGCGGCCGCGCGATCGGCACATGGGCCGGCGTGTCCGCGCTGGCACTCGCGCTCGGCCCGGTGGTGGGCGGCGCGCTGACCCAGTACGTGTCCTGGCGCGCGATCTTCTACATCAACGTCCCGGTGGCAGTGGCCGCGGTGGCGGTGACCCTGTTCGCCACCAAGGAGTCGCGCGACGAGACGATCGACAAGCGGGTGGACATCCCGGGCATCCTGGCGCTGTCCGCCGGCCTCACCGCCCTGATCCTCGCGCTCGTCGAGAGCACGAGCTGGGGCTGGGGCTCGCCCCGGATCATCGGCCTGTTCGCGGCATCCGTCGTGGCGCTGGTGGCCTTCGTGGTGATCGAGACGCACGTGCGCGCGCCGATGGTGCAGTTCGAGTTCTTCAAGTCGCGCTCGTTCTTCGGCGCCAACTCGATCGCGCTGATCGTGTCCTTCGCGATGCTGGCGATGTTCTTCTTCTCGGCGCTCTACATCCAGAACATCCTGGGCTACAGCCCACTGCAGGCGGGTCTGCGCTTCCTGCCCTCCACGTTGATGATCGTGCTGATCGCGCCGATCTCGGGACGCCTGTCCGACCGGATCGGGCCGCGCATCCCGATGACCGCGGGCCTGGCGATCGTCTCGGTGGCGCTCTACATGCAGACGACCATCACCGACAGCACCGGCTACGGCCACCTGCTGCCTGCCTTCGTGCTGATGGGTATCGGCATGGCGCTCACGATGTCGCCGATGTCCACCGCCGCCATGAACGCGGTGAGCGTGGACAAGGCGGGCGTGGCCTCCGGGATCCTGTCGATGAACCGGATGCTCGGCGGCACGCTCGGCGTGGCGCTGCTCGGCACGCTGTTCCAGTCGGTGAGCAAGAGCCGCCTCACGTCGAACCTGGCGAACGTCCCGCTCGCGCCGGGCCAGCGCTCGGAGCTCGCGGCCCAGGTCGGCCAGGGCGTCTCCTCGGTGCACATCGCCGACCCGACGATGAGGCAGACGGTGATCCACGCCACCCACGACGCCTTCATCCACGGCTTCACCAGCGCGATGACGTTCGCGACGGTGGTCGCGGCGGTCGGCGCGGTCGTGGCGTTCGTCTTCATCGACGGCGTCCGCCAGCGCAAGCCGGCAACGGCGACCGAGCCCGAGGCCGCCGCTACCGCCACGGCGCACGCAGAGGCGCTGGGCGTCTAGTTCGGAGGTACGGAGTACGGAAGTACGGAGGTACGGACCCCAGTTCTCCGTACTTCCGTACTTCCGTACTTCCGCAGGCGCTGTATACCTCCCCCCGTGCGCATCGCGATCCCAATCCTCCTGACGGTCGCGGGCCTCCTCTGGCTCTTCCTCGCCCCCTCCAAGCTCGGGCGCCCGGCGGCTCTGCTGCTCATCGCGACGGGGGTGCTGTTCCTGATCTCGGTGTCCCACTGCCCGGACGGGACCTGCACCACGACCACGCCCTGGTGGTCCTCCGCGGCCGGGGCGCTGGCGGGTATCTGCGCAATCGGGGTGATTTGCTCGCTGCTGGCTGCGGTCGCCCAGACCCTGATCGACTGGGTCCGTCGAGGTAGTGCCCCGCGGTAGCATCCGGCCCCTCTCGACCTTTGGAGGCCGGTCTGACGATGGCGCAAGTTGACCTGACGAACGTGAGCGAGGTGGGCGTCGAGCCCGGCACGCTCCCGGAGACGATGGCGGCGTGGGTGATTCGCCAAGAGCGCGAAGGACAGCCCATGGACGCATTCCAGCTCGAGCAGATCGAGGTGCCGGAGCCCGGCCCGTTCGAGGTGCTCGTACGCGTAATGGCGGCTGGGGTCAACTACAACAACGTCTGGGCGGCGCTCGGCAAGCCGGTATCCGTATTCCGCTCCCACCCCGATGAGGACCACCACATCGGCGGCTCGGACGGCTCAGGTGTGGTCTGGAAGGTCGGCGCCGGCGTGACGCGCTGGCAGCCGGGCGACGAGGTGGTGCTGCACTGCAATCAGGCCTCGTACGAGGATCCCGAGGTGCACGGCCTGGACCCGCTCGCCGCGCCGTCGCAGAAGATCTGGGGTTACGAGACCTCCTGGGGCTCCTTCGCCCAGTTCACCAAGGTCCAGGAGCAGCAGCTGCTCCACAAGCCGCCGAACCTGACCTGGGAGGAGGCCGCCTCGTACGGGCTCACCTACTTCACGGCCTACCGGATGCTGATCGACCAGTGCGACCTCCAGGCCGGCCACAAGGTGCTGATCTGGGGCGCCGCCGGAGGCCTCGGCGTGTTCGCCATCCAGCTCTGCAAGCTGGCCGGCGCGGAGTGCGTGGGCGTGGTGTCCTCGGACGAGAAGGGCGAGCTGTGCATGCAGCTCGGGGCCAGCGGCTACATCAACCGCAACGAGTTCGCGGGCATGATGCGCAAGGGCGGCGAGACCGACGAGGAGGAGAAGGCTCGCTTCGCGGAGTCGCGCCGTTTCGGCAAGGCGGTGAAGGAGATCCTCGGCGACTCGCCCGACATCGTGTTCGAGCACGTGGGCATGGCCACCTTCCCCACCTCGGTGTTCGTGGTGAAGCCGTTCGGCAAGGTCGTGATCTGCGCCGGCACCACCGGCTTCAACCTCGATTTCGACGTCCGCTACCTGTGGATGCGGCAGAAGCAGATCATCGGCTCGCACTTCGCGAACGCCTGGGAGTGCACGAAGGCCAACGAGCTGATGGCCCGGGGCGATATCCGGCCGGTGCTGTGGCGTACGATGGGCTTCGATGGCGTCGCAGAGGCACACCAACTGATGCTCGAGAACAAGCACCTGGGCAAGATCTCGATCCTCGTCGGAGCCGAGTCCGAGGGGCTCGGCAAGACGGCCGAGGGGCCGGGCGCCATCCGGGCGGAGGTGGGCGCGTGATCGGCGAGCCGGGCGACACGCTCGCCCAGGTCACCTGGATCACGAACCCCTTCCGAGCGGAGAAGTTCGCCGCGATCTGGATGCCGGCCACCGAGCTCATGATGGATTTCGGCGCGCGCGGCTGGGCGTTGCTGCGCTCCAACGAGGATCCGCAGCAGTACATCCAGCTCGGGCTGTTCGACAACAAGGTCGACTTCGACCGCTACTGGTACTCGCCGGTGCTCTCGGAGTACAAGACCCAGGCACAGGGGCTGTTCCACGTACCGGTGCTGCCGATCTGGGTGACGGTCGAAGGCTCGGGCTCGCTGGTCAGCGAGCCTGCGCAGACCGTGGACTAACCCTGTTCCAAGGGCGCCATCGTCAGCCCAGCCTCGTTCAGCTGCTCCCAGTAGTGCTCCGCGGTCTCCTTCTGGCCTGACCAAACGATCGCCTGGCCGGCGTTGTGAATGCGGTTGGCCATCGCGAAGCCCTGGTCGAGGTTCACGCCGGGGAGAACGCGCGCGAGGGCGGCCGCCACGCCCTCGAAGGTGTTGTGGTTGTCGTTCAGCACGATCACGCGCCAGTCCCCACCCACTCCCGAGCCCGGACCAGAGGTGCGCGGGAGCTCGATCGTGCCCTCGCCGCTCATGCGATCGCGCCCGACGTGCATGACATCAATCACCCGGCTCATCCCCCTAGGGACCATACAATTCCCGGGGTGAGCGACCGTCAACCGCGCCTGCCCGAGCCCGACCGGCCGTGGGTGATGCGCACCTACGCCGGCCATTCGACCGCACGCGAGTCGAACGAGCTCTACCGAAAGAACCTGGAAAAGGGGCAGACCGGCCTGTCCGTGGCCTTCGACCTGCCCACGCAGACGGGCTACGACCCAGATCACGAGCTCTCGCGGGGCGAGGTGGGCAAGGTCGGCGTGTCGATCGCGCACAAGGGCGACATGCACACGCTGCTCGACGGCATCCCGCTCGACGAGATGAACACGTCGATGACGATCAACGCCACCGCCGCGTGGCTGCTCGCGCTCTACCTGACCGTGGCCGAGGAGAACGGCGTGGATCGCGGCCTCCTCCAGGGGACCACCCAGAACGACATCATCAAGGAGTTCCTCTCGCGCGGCACCTACGCGTTCCCGCCCGGCCCCTCGATGCGGCTGATCGCGGACATGATCGCCTTCACGGTCGACGAGGTGCCGAAGTGGAACCCGATCAACATCTGCTCCTACCACCTGCAGGAGGCCGGGGCCACGCCGGTGCAGGAGATCGCCTTCACGATGGCCACGGCGATGGCGGTGCTCGACGAGGTGCGCAAGCGCGTGTCCGAGGAGACCTTCCCGCGCGTGTTCGGGCGCATCTCGTTCTTCGTGAACGCGGGCATCCGCTTCATCGAGGAGCACGCGAAGCTGCGCGCGATGGGCCAGCTGTGGGAGGAGCTCGGGCGCAAGCGCTACGGCGTGGACGACGAGCGCTTCCTGCGCTTCCGCTACGGCGTGCAGGTGAACTCGCTGGGCCTGACCGAGGCGCAGCCGGAGAACAACGTGATCCGGATCGTGCTCGAGGCGCTCGGCGTGACGATCGGGCGCGACGCGCGCGCCCGCGCGCTGCAGCTTCCCGCCTGGAACGAGGCGCTCGGGCTGCCGCGGCCGTGGGACCAGCAGTGGTCGCTGCGGATCCAGCAGATCCTCGCCTACGAGACCGACCTGCTCGAGTACCCCGACATCTTCGAGGGCTCGAAGGTGATGGACGGGCTGGTGGCGGAGCTCGTCGAGGGCTCGCGGCGCTGAGATGGCGATCGTGGCCGAGCACGGCGGCGCGGTGGAGGCCGTCTCCTACATGAAGACGCAGCTGGTGGAGTCGCACCGGGCGCGCGTGGCCGCGATCGAGAGCGGCGCGCACAAGGTCATCGGCCAGAACGTGTTCACCAGCTCCGAGCCCTCGCCGCTCCAGGAGGGCGAGGACGGCGGCATCCTGCACGTGGACGCGGCCGTGGAGCAGGGCCAGATCGACGCGGTGGCCGAGTGGTCGAAGCAGCGTGACCAGGCCGCGGTGGACGCCGCGCTGGAAGAGCTAGGCGCCGCCGCGCGCGACGAGTCGCAGAACATCATGCCCCCCACGCTGGCCGCTGCCGCCGCCGGCGCCACCACCGGCGAATGGGCGGGCGCGCTGCGGGCACGTGTTCGGTGAGTACCGCGCCCCCACGGGCGTGGCCGACGCCGCCTCGGCGCCCGACGACGAGGCGCTCTCCGAGCTGCGCGACAAGGTCGAGCGGGTGTCGGAGAAGCTCGGCCGGCGGCTGAAGATCCTCGTGGGCAAGCCGGGCCTCGACGGCCACTCGAACGGCGCCGAGCAGATCGCGGTGCGGGCGCGCGACGCCGGCATGGACGTGGTCTACGAGGGCATCCGCCTCACCCCCAGCCGCATCGCTGCAGGCCGCGGTACAGGAGGGCGTGCACGTGGTCGGGCTGTCGATCCTGTCGGGCTCCCACCTGGAGCTGATCCCGGACGTGATCAAGGAGCTGCGTGACGCGGGCGTTGACGTGCCCGTGGTGGTCGGCGGGATCATCCCCGAGGCCGACGCCGAGAAGCTGCTCGCGCTCGGCGTCCAGCGCGTCTACACCCCCAAGGACTTCGAGATCAGCCGGATCATGGGGGACATCGTGGACCTGGTGGCGGAGCGCAACGGCGTGACCGCGGCCGCGGCTTAGTTGCCGGACGGGGCTGAGCTCGGCCGCAGGCTGCGCGAGGGCGACCGCTCGGCCGCGCCCGCGGCCCTCAACCTGATCGAGGACCGCTCGGCGAGTGGACGCGAGCGGGCGCTCGAGCTGCTCGAGGGGGTGTCGCCCGCGCTCATTGGGAGGTGAGCCGCCGGCACACGTGATCGGGCTCACCGGGCCGCCCGGGGCCGGCAAGTCGTCGCTGCTCTCGGCGCTGGTCGCCGCCTGGCGGGGCGACGGCCGCACCGTGGCCGTTCTGGCGGTCGATCCTTCCTCGAAGCGGTCCGGCGGCTCGCTGCTCGGCGACCGCGCGCGCATCGAGCACGACCCGAAGGACGACGGCGTGCTGATCCGCTCGACCGCGGCCGGCGGCACGGCTGGGCGGCCTTGCGCCGCCCACCCGCGAGGCGGCGGAGGCGCTGGCGCCGGCGTTCGACATCGTGGTGATCGAGACGGTGGGCGTGGGACAGTCTGAGACCGACGTCGAGCAGGTCTGCGACACCACCGCCGTGGTGGTACAGCCGGCCTCCGGCGACACGCTCCAGTTCCTGAAGGCCGGGATCATGGAGGTGCCGGACGTGCTGGTGGTTACGAAGGCCGATCTGGGCGACCCCCGCGCTGCGCGCCCAGCGGGACCTGGCGGCGGCGCTGCGCTCGCTCGGCAAGCGCGACACGCCGGTGGTGGCGGTGTCGTCGATTCCGCCCCCGGCTGGGATCGACGAGCTGGTGGCGGCACTCGAGGCTCATCGCGAGGCGCTCGACCTGCCGGCCAGGCGCGCGCAGCTCCAGGCGCCTGGCGGCGCTGTCCGAGTTCACGGCCGAGCGGGGCGAGCGGGCGCTGCGGGCGCTCGGGGGGCGCCGCGAGACGGAGCGGTTCCTCGCCGAGCAGAGCTCGGGGCTCGGCGTGCGCGAGCTGGTGGAGCTTCTGGAGGACCGCTCCGGGGGCTAGTCGTCGTGCTCGACGGACTGGATCGCGTCCTCGGAGAGGGCGATCGCGACCGCGTGAGCGCGCGTGCGGGCGTCTAGCTTGCGGAGGATGTTCTTGATGTGAGTGCGCACCGTGTGCGGGCTCACGTGCAGGTGCAGCGCGACCTCCTCGGTGGGAGTGCCGTGAGCGATCTGCTCGAGCACGGCCAGCTCACGCTCCGACAGACTGTCGGAGCGCCTGGAGGTTGGCGCGCTGCGGCCCTCGTGCGGACGCCTCTCCGACGCCCGACCGCTGCGTGTGACCCTCCCGGTCGCCGCTCGATCGCTCGAACCCTGCACTTCGGACAACATACCGAAGAGCTCGGCCATTGGCGCATTCACGTTCAGAGGGCTATCCCACGTGTACATAGCCGACCGCCTCTCCGGGGGCGTGAACCCGCCGCGCGACCTGGTTTCCGCTGTTGCCCGGCGAGACCGGCCGGTGGGGCCCAATGGACGATCGTCCGAGTTCGGCTACCCCGATCACGGGATACGGGCGCGCGCGGCCGTCGTCGATACACCTCCTGGCCCGGAGCGCTGGGCCACGGTTCGCGGCGAAGCCCGAACTCGCCCTCCTCTTTGATCCGTCCCTCCCTGGCAGGGGATTTTTGGTTCGACACCTCAAAGAAGGAGCTGCCCGTCCATGCACCCCGACAAGAGTCGCCGCCGCATATCTCCTGACGACGCTCTGGCGTTGTGGCAGGAACATCGCCAGAGCGGAGATCAGAGTTTGCGCGACCGCTTGATCATGACCCACGCGCCGCTCGTGAAGTACATCGTCTACAAGAAGATCCGCGAGCTTCCGGCACGCTGCGAGGTTGAGGACTTCATGTCGTGCGGGCTCGAGGCGTTGATCAACTCGATCGATCGCTACGACCCGCAGAAGGGCGCAACGCTCGAGCAGTTCGCATGGACTCGAATCCACGGTGCCGTGCTGGACGAGCTGCGCCGCCAGGACTGGGCGCCCCGTTCGCTCCGGCGCTGGGAGCGTGACATCGCCAAGGCGCGGGAGAACTTCAACGTGCTCCACGACCGGCGGCCGACGCGCGAGGAGCTGGCAGAGGCGCTGTCGACCACCCCGGAGGAGCTCGCCACCCGCGAGCAGGAGATCGCCACCTCCGAGCTGACCTCACTCAACACGCTCGTGGTCAGCGACGAGGAGACCAACGTCGAGCGGATCGACACGCTCGTGTCCGAGGACACGAGCGTCGAGCCCGAGTCGGGCGCGGTTACCACAGCCGCCAAGGAGCGCTTCCGCGAGGCGTTCGCGAAGCTGCCCGACCGCGAGCGCGAGATGGCCGTCCTGCTCTACGTGAAGAACCTCACCCTACGCGAGGTCGGCGACGTCCTCGGCGTCTCCGAGAGCCGCGTCTGCCAGATCCACAGCGGGCTGAAGAAGAAGCTCAAGGAAGAGCTGGCCGTGCATGCGGTGCTCTTTGTAGAAGCGGCATAGTCCGCGCCTCTACGCCGCCAGCAGCTGCTCGGCCTCGGCCAGCTGCTCCGGCGTGTTCACGCTCAGCACCAGCCGTGCTGGCAGCGCCACACGGGTCGGGTCGAGCCCTTCGACCGTTTGTGTCAGCGGAGCGTCGGCCGGCGCCGCGCGGAGCACGTCGAGCGCCGCTGGCGCGTAGATCCCGAAGGTCGGCTGCAACACGCCGTCGGCCGCGGCCACCACGGCAACCGACTTCTGCGGCGCCGTCATCAGCGAGCGGCAGGCGTCCGGCGTGACGAAGGGCATGTCCGCCGCACAGACGAGCACCGGCTCCCCGGCCTGCTCGAGTGCGTGCAGGATGCCGGTCAGCGGGTGGCGCGGCTCGTCGGGCTCCTCCCAGCGCTCGGCGCCCGGCAGATCCGGCAGCTCGCTGTCTCGCTTGCAGACGAGCACCACCCGCTCACAGACCGAGCCGAGAGCCTCCACCGGATAGGAGACGAGTGGCCGCCCGGCCAGCAGCGCGGACGGCTTGCTGCCCGCTCCGAGCCGGCGGCCGGCGCCGCCCGCGAGCACCGCGCCGATCACGAGCCGTCCCTCCTGGACACACGGCTATGCTGCCACACGCGTGGGCGTGGGCACCTTCATCGGGGTGGGCAAGGCGCTGGAGACCTCGCTTCAGCGCGTGGCTCGCGCCGAGGAGCTCGGCTACGACTCCGCCTACGTCACGCACATCGCCGGCCGCGACTCGCTGATCGTGCTCGCCGCCTACGCGGCCCGGAGCGAGCGGATCAAGGTGGGCACCGGCGTGCTCCCGATCTACTCGCGCACGCCCGTGGCCACGGCGCAGGCAGCCGCCACGATCGACGAGCTGTCCCAGGGGCGCATGGTGCTGGGACTGGGCGTCTCGCACCGGACGGTGGTGGAGAACTGGTACGGCAGCTCGATCGATAAGCCGGTCACGGAGATGCGCGATTACGCGGGTGTCGTGCGCGCGATCTTCCGCGGTGAGGACCCGCCGGAGTCGGAGCGCTTCCCCACCAGCTTCCACTTCGTGGGCTACAAGCCCCGCCCCGACCTGCCGATCTACGTCGCCGCCCTGTCCCCCGCGATGCTCCGCCTCGCGGGCGAGGTCGCCGACGGCGTGATGCTCTGGCTGTGCAATCCCGAGTACATCCGCGAGGTGGTCGTGCCCGAGGTGAAGACGGGCCGCGAGCGCGCGGGCAAGACGCTCGAGGGCTTCGACATCGTTGCGGCGGTGCCGGCGGCCGTGACGGACGACGTCGAGAGCGCGCGAGCCTCGCTGCGCGGCGAGCTGCTCGTGTACTTCACGCTCCCCTTCTACCGCGCGGCGATCGAGCGCTCCGGCTTCGGGGACGACATCGCGGCCTTCGACGCCGAGCTGGAGAAGGGCGACAGCAAGGCCGCCGTGGCGGCGATCTCCGACCGCTACCTCGAGCAGCTCGCCGCGATCGGAGACCCGACAGAGGCCGCGGCCGCCGTGGAGCGCTACAGGGAGGCCGGCGCCACCTCGCCGTGCATAGGCGCCGTGCCGCGCACCGACTTCGACATCACCCTCCAAGCCCTCGCCGGCCTGGCCGGCTAGCTCGCGAGCGCCGACACTCGAAAGCGACCGTTCTCCCAGACCAGCTCGATCGTCTCGGGCACCTTGGCCTGGCCGGCCGCGCTCGTCAGCACCTGGGCGGTGGCGCTCTGACCGTTCACGTCGATCCTCTGGATGGCGATGTTGGGGTTCTTCACTCCGTTCGACTCCCGCGCCAGCGATGCGGGACACGAGATGCCGCCCGCCGCGTTGCGAGCCTGCGTGGAGAAGACCTGCTCGCACAGATCCCGGTAGTTCCGGGTACCCAGATCGTGTTGGAGAGCCGAAACCGCATCCGCAACGAGTTGAGCAGGGCGCTTGGCCTGCGTCTGGCGCGCGGTGGTGCCGCATGCCACGAGCGGCAGGGCGCAGACCACCGAGATCGCAGCGACGATGGTCGCGCGCATAGGTCCGGAGCATAATGGGAGATATGGAAGGCTCGGCGAGAGACTCGATAGGGACCGCGTCCAGCTGGCTGCGCTGTTATCGCTGCTGGTCGCAGAACCTCGAGGTGCAGGTGCACTACGAGGGTGTCCTCAAGGTGGATCCGGAGACGGCCGAGGCCGTCGACCCGGTCGAGGAGGTGCAGGAGGCCGTGGTCCAGTGCCTCGATTGCCTCCACGACCAGCCCCACCTCAACCTCACCTTCTATGAGGAGAACGGGCGCCGCATCAGCCGGATCGAGGCGGTCGAGGATCGCTGGGAGCGCATGGTGGCGGGCACCCCGTGGGTGGCGTCATGCACGGTCACCGTGGACAGCGACCAGGTGGAGAGCTGCTCCGGCCCGGACGCCGCCGACTCGCTCGCGTTCGGCGCCTTCGGCGATCACGGCACGCGCGAGTTCTTCACGCACGTGCGCTTCCACAAGCACGAGGGCGACCAGATCGTGATCCACATGCTTGTCGAGCTCTACGCGCGCTCCGCCGAGGAGGCCTCCGACGTGCTGGAGGACGCGGCCCGCGGCGAACTCGCGATCACGTCGCTCGCCGAGGAGTCACGCCCGCCTGCCGCCTCACTCGGCGGGGGCGACCAGCACTAGATATCGCGTGTCGGGTCTCGGGTGTCGGGACCGACTTCCGCTCGGGCTCCGCTGGCGCAGCAGGTCTCCCGGGTCCATTGGGCGAAGCCCGACACCCGACACCCGACACCCGGCACCCCTTACAACAGCACTCCCTCGAGCCTCAGCAAGTACTCCTTGCGCTCGAGGCCACCGGTGTAGCCGCCCAGGGCGCCGCCCGTGCGGACGATGCGGTGGCAGGGCACCACGATCGGCATGTGGTTCGACCCGAGCGCGTTGCCGGCGGCCCGCACGGCCCGCTCGTTGCCGGCCCTGGTGGCCATGTCGCGGTAGGTGGCCAGCTCGCCGAACGGCACCTTTGCGGTGGCCTGCAGGATGCGCTGGGTGAAGCCCCGGCTCAGGCTCCAGTCGATCGGCAGCTCGAAGTCGGTGCGCCGTCCCTCGAAGTACTCGGCGAGCTGCCGGCGCACGTCGTCGAGCCGCCCGGGAGCCTCGAGCACCCGCGGGGACAGCTTCTCGCTCAGCTCGACGAGCAGCGAGTCGGGCTGCTCCCCGCCGTAGGCCAGCTCCACCAGGCCGTGCTTGGTCCGCGCCGCCAGCAGCTTGCCCAGCGGCGAGTCCACCAGCGCGTAGGCCACGTCCACGAGGCCCTTCTCAGCAGCTCGCTCGGCGAACCGCTCCGCCGCCCGCGAGCTGTCCGCGGGCAACGCTCCCTTGAGCATCTTCTCGAGCTCGTTCATGACTGCCAGGCCTTTCTGAGATTCCGTAGTGCTTCGCTGACCCGCTGTCGGGCCGCCTCCTCGGAGGTGCCCAGGACCTCGGCCACGTCCGCGTACGGCAGGTCGGCCGCGAAGCGGTACAGCAGAGCCTCCCGCTGCTTCGCGGGGAGGTCACGTGCCGCCGACCACACGTCCGAGCTGCCGTTGAGCGACTGCTCGGCCGCCACCGGGATCTCCGGCAGCTCCTCCACTGGGAGCGGCCGGCGCTTGCGGGCCCGGAACGTGTCCAACGCCTTGCGGTGCGCGATCGTGAGCACCCACGCCCGCAGGTTCGATCCCTCCTCCAGCCGCGGATAGGCCCTCAACGCGGACACGAACGTGTCCTGAAAGCAATCCTCGGCGTCGTCGAACCCCACGGTGGCCACCAGGAAGCGGAACACCGTGTCGCGCTGATCGTCTAGAAACGTCTGGAACGGCGGAAGGGCCACGTACTTACAACGCTAACGAGCGCTGAAACGTGAGCCTGCGACCTGCTACCGAACGGCGTCGATAATCGCTTCCGACAGCGCCGGGTACTTCTGCAGGTACTCCACGCGGTCAGTCTTCAGCCGGTCGACGATCTTCTGGTACTCCTCGCCCCTGTCCTGCTGCTCGTACAGCTCGCGCGGGCGCAGGATGCCGGAGTCCGAGTCCTCGATGCCGGGCACGTTCGCGGCGATCTGGTAGCCGAAGTCCCCATCCTCCTGCCACTCGATCGTGTTCTCGGCGATGCCCTTCACGATCGCGGAGGAGTGCGGGATGCGAACCTTCTGCGAGCGATCGTCGCCGTCCGGGCCGCCGACGCGGCCGGTGTTGAGGATGTAGACGTCGAGCTGGTGGTCGGCCATCAGCTCGAGGAAGCGGTTGCCCTGGTGGTCGTGGTCGTCCGGGAAGAACGGGTTGGTGCCCGGCACGCGCAGGAACTTGCCCGCCTCCTCGGCGCCACCGGCGCTGGTGCCCTGGGTCTCCCCGAGCATGAAGTACGCCGCGGCCTGCTCGGCGTTCAGCTTCGCCACCGCCGGGATGATGTTCTCGTTGCGGTTGAGGATCAGCAGGAAGTCGGCCGAGTCGAGGTCGCGAGCGTCGCCGGCCTCGATCGCGCTGAACGAGAACGTGGCGCGGCCGTTCTGGGTGTAGCTCGTGTCGAAGAAGTCGAGCTCGCCGGAATCGTCCTGAGAGACGTTCTCCAGGTAGGCCTCGGGCTTGATCACCGCGCCGTGGATCGTCGGCTCGTCGTCCTCGCTGAGCGCGAACGTCTTCGCGAAGCAGCCGGCCTCGGTGGCGTACACCTTGCCGCCCGGCATCATCGCCACGAAGTCGTCCTGGATCGGCAGTGAGCCGTTCTGGCGCGTGAACGTGGTGGTGGTCTTGCCGGTGCCCGACAGGCCGACGATCAGGCCGACCTTGTCGCCGTCGTCGGTCGGGATCACCTTGCAGCCCGCGTGCAGCGGCAGCCCGCCGCGCTCGTAGACGACCTTGTTCCACATGCGCAGCCCGCCCTTCTTCGACTCACCGAAGTAGTCCGAGTTGCAGACGCGGGTCACGCCCTGGTCGAGGTCCACGGAGATGATGCGGTCGTTCGGGTAGCCCTCGACCTTCAGGTTCGGCGTGTAGATCACCGTCAGCTCGGGCTGGAAGCCGTCGCCGTCGTCGTCGAGGTCGAAGTAGAGCTGCTTCTGCATGCCGGCGATGTTGGCGTTCGACTCCTCGATGTAGAGCCGCGCCGGCGTGCGGAACTCCGGGTCGTTGCCGATGTAGCCGTCCACGACGATCATGTCGCGCCCGGCGATGTACTCGTCCTGGAGCTTGGCGATGCGGTCGCCCTCTTCACGCGAGATCGCCAGGTGCGAGCTGGCCTCAGGGTCGTCGAGCACCAGATGGGTTGACGCCTTGGAGCGGGCGAGTACCTCGGTCTGAACGTTGAGGTTGTCGTAACGCGTGCGCTGCGCGTTCGGCATCTTCGCGGCGAGCTCCTTGAGTTCCGCGGCGGAAGGGTTCACGCGAACCGATTTCGCGTCGGGAAGAGGCGACATCTGCTTTGCCATCGGTGAGGGAGTCAGCTCCTAGGTCGCTTGGACGGATCAGAAAGATTATCCGGCGGCGTGGGCGGCCGGCCGCGCTCACGCGCTCTTTTCCACTATTACCACGGGGTGGGTCGCACGCCCAGCCGGTCGAGCACACGCATGAACGCGCCCACGACCCGCGGGTCGAACTGCGAGCCCGCGCCGCGCTCCAGCTCCACCCGGGCCTCACCCGGGGACAGCGCCGAGCGGTAGATCCGCTCTGAGGTCATCGCCTCATATGCGTCGGCGACCGCCAGGATGCGGGCCTCGAGGGGAATCTCGTCGCCGCTGAGGCCCTGCGGGTAGCCCAGGCCGTCGGGCCGCTCGTGGTGGGAGAGCACCCAGCCGCGGATGTCCGCCACGGCGTTCGAGTCGAGGATGCGCGCCGCGATCAACGGATGGCGGCGGATCTCCTGCCAGTCGCGGTCGTCGAGCGGATCGGGCTTGTTGAGCACCGTCTCCGGCACCCCGACCTTGCCCACGTCGTGCAGCAGGCCGCCGATCCGGACGCGGTCCACGACTTCTTCGGAGAGCACCATCTCGCGAGCGATCAGCTCGGCATAGCGGGAAACCACGCGCGCGCTGCTGGTCGAGCCCTCGCCTCGGGCCTCGAGCGCCTCGGCGAGCGCGAGCACCGTGGCCAGGAAGCCGTCGGCGTCGCCGTAGTCGCGGGCGCGGGCCGCGACGCCCATCACGTCCGCGATCTGCGGATTGTGGATCACCGTGCGGTCCCGGCCAAGCTCCTTGGCGGCGTAGAGCGCCTGGTCGGCGGCCAGGAAGAGGCTCTCGGCGGTGTGGCCGTGGCGCGGGTAGACGGCCACGCCGAAGCTGATCGTCAACGCCGGCTCATCGTCCGCGAAGGCGGACCGGACGGCCTGACGCAGGCGCTCGGCGAGCATGTAAGCCTCGTGCTCGTCGCTTTCGGGCACGATCACGGCGAATTCCTCGCCGCCGATCCGCGCCGCGCTGTCGATCCGGCGCCGCGCGGCGGTCATCACGGCGGCGACGGCCTCAAGCGCGTCATCGCCGGCGCCGTGGCCGCAAAGGTCGTTCAGCGCCTTGAAGTGGTCGAGGTCGCCCACGATCAGGCTCAGCTCGCGTCCCGAGCGTTTGGCGCGCTCGAGCTCCGTCTCGAAGGTCTCCTCGAACCCGCGCCGGTTGAGCAGGCCGGTGAGCACGTCCGTGCGGGCGGCGGCCTCTAGCCGGCCGATGACGCCCTCGAGACGTCCCTTCAAGGCGAATACCAGCGCGCTCGCCACGCATAGGACGCCGACGGTGATCAGCCAGCGCGCAACGTCCCCGGGGCTCGGATCCTGCGCGAGCACGGCCGCGGCATAGGAGCTCGCCGCGAACACCACCTGTACCGAGGTCTGGAGTCGCGTGAAGAAGTAGGCGGCGTAGAGCGCGATCAGGACGTAGAAGGTCGCGTAGCGCGACGAGGGCCCGTCCATCCACACCGCGGCGGTGACCAGCATCGTCGCGCCGGCCAGGAGCAGCTGGAAGCGCCAGCCGCGCAGCAGCACGGCTGCGCCACGGATGCGCAGCGCCACCGCCAGGACGAGGGCTGTGACCGCCACGGCTGCGATCGGCGCTGCGATTCCCACGTCCGGCGCGTTGACCGAGCTCTGAACGACGATCGACAGGATCGCCAGGACCGCGCCTGCGCCAAGCAGGTAGGCCAGCGTCCGTGCCATCGTCGTCGGATCGGCTGTGGCGCCTCGTAGGCCACGCGGAGCGGCGACGTCCGTGGCCCGCGAGTCCATCGGAGCCATGAATCCACTATCCATGCGGTCCGGCCGGGCCGCAACTCGTCCATTCGTCCAGTTCCGGCCGGCGGCGGCGCGCCTACACTGGCTCAGGGTGCGGATACCACGGGCCGGAATCGCGCGTTTCATCGCCTCCGTGCTGATCTTGAGCGGAGCGCTGCTGATCGTGGACGCCGTGATCACGGTGGCCTGGCAGGAGCCCATTTCCGCCCTGATCGCAGACCGTGCGCAGGCTCAGCTGAGGCATCAGCTCACTCCGCTTCAGCACCAGAGCGCCCAGGATGAGCGCGCGCTGAACACCGTGAGCGCCGAGCCAGAGCGGCTCGCGGCGCTCGCAGCCAAGGAGCGGGCTCGGGTCGGGGCGGGCCATGCCCTCGGCCGCATCGAGCTGCCAAGCCTGAAGCGTTCGTACGTGGTGGTGCAGGGCACGGACGGCGGGAGCCTGCGGAAGGGTCCGGGCCACTATCCGGGCACCCCGCTGCCCGGTGAGCAGGGAACGGTCGCGATCGCGGGCCACCGCACCACCTACCTCGCTCCGTTCCGCACGGTCGACCAGCTGCGCCCGGGCAATCAGATCGTGCTTCAGATGCCCTACGGGCGCTTCACCTACCGCGTGCAGGAGACCCGGATCGTGAAGCCCGATGCCTTCTGGATCACCCATTCGGTTGGCTATCCCCGCCTCGTTCTGAGCGCCTGCCACCCTCTCTACAGCGCTGCGCAGCGGATCGTGGTGTTCGCGAGGCTGGCGGCGGTTCAGCCCAGCTGAGTGGCCGGCACGCGGCTGCCGTGCCCGCCCACGGAAGAGGAATCGCGCGACTCGAGCAGAAGCACGAGCCCCACGAGTATCGCGAGCGAAACCACCAACACCGCCAGCCAGTACAGGACTTTTTTCACCTAAGGAAGCGCGATCTTAGGTCGCCCGACGAGCCCGAGGAGCCTTTACAGGACAATGAGTCTGGTGATCGACCTTCATTCCCATGTGCTGCCCGGCATAGACGACGGCGCGCACGACATCGAGGAGAGCGTGGCGATCGTTCGCGCCGCGGCCTATGAGGGCACCACCGCGCTCGCCGCGACGCCCCATCTGCGCCAGGACTACCCCGGCGTGCACGTCGGCGATCTGGCCGACGCCTGCGCCCGCGTGAACGAGCTCGTGCCGGCCGAGCTCGGCGTGCGCGTGATCCCCGCGGCCGAGGTCGACCTGCTCTGGGCGCAGACCGCGACCGAGGAGGACCTGCGCCTCGCCTCGTTCGACCAGCGCGGCAGCGACCTGCTCGTGGAGACGCCCTACGGCTCGCTGCCCGACCATTTCGAGGATCTCCTCTTCCGACTGGCCGAGCGCGGCTTCCGCATCCTGCTGGCTCATCCCGAGCGCAGCGTCGCCTTCCAGCGCGACCCGGCACGCCTGGCCCGCCTGGTGGAGCGCGGCGTCCTGATCCAGATCACACTGCCATCGCTCGTCTCGGCGAACGGGAAGTCGCGGGCCCGCGGCCTCGCGTTCGACCTGATCCGGGACGGCCTCGCGCACAACATCGCCAGCGACGCCCACTCGCCCGGGCCCGTGCGACCGCCGCGGCTCAGCGCCGGCGTGGAGGCCGCTGCGCGCGTGGCCCCCGCGAGGGCGGAATGGATGGTCACCGACGCGCCGGCCGCCATCCTCGCTGGAGAGCCGCTGCCGCGGCCGCCGATGGAGCGGCCGCGTCTCGACCGGCCCCGCCGGGTCTCCCGGCTCAGCCGGATCCTGGGCCGCTCGGCCTAGCTCTTCTTGCCCGGCGGCTGGAAGCCGTCGGCGAAGATGTGATCGAGGATCGGCTCTGGATCCTCGATCGAGAACTCGTCGCGCAGGTGAACCTCGACCTCCTGGCGCGAGCGCCCGGCGACGGCCATCTGCAGCGCCACGAGGCGCGCGTTCTCCAGGTGCTCGTCGCGCTCCTGCGCCGGCGGCGCCTCGACGGGGCGCAGCGGCGGGCGCTCCTGCTCGCCCGGCGGCTGCAGCGGGCGGACCTGGTCCGCCATCGGCACTTCGCCCTCGTGGCCTTCGCGCATCTCCTCGCTGAGCTGCTGGGCGGCGTTCCCGAGCGAGCGCACCATCTCGTCGAGCTGGCGGCGAACCTCGTCGGTCTGGCCCAGCCGGCTCAGCACCGTCTCCGCCTGCGAGACGATCCCGTCGCTCAGCTCCGCCATCCGCACGAGCCGTTCCTGCACCATCCGGTCGGCGCGCTCGCGCGCCTCGCGGACGACGCGTGCGGACTCCTCGTCGGCTTCCGTGCGGCGGGAGTGCGCGTACTGCTCGGCGTCCTCCCGCATCGCCCCGGCCATGCTTTCGGCGGCGGCCACGATCGCGCGCACCCGCTCGCCTAGCTCCGTGGAGACGGGCTCCTCGACGTGGGTGTGAGCGTGCTCAGCCACCGCTGCGGAAACGGTACCGGCACCACCGGCGGACAAACTGGGGTCGGGAGTACGCACCCCCGCTATTTACGGCCGTTATCTGCTCTCGGGCTTGCGCGGAACGAGCACGGCCCGCTTGAACGTGGCCACCAGCACGCCGTCCTGGTTGTAGACGTCCGTGCGCACCTTCACCACGCCGCGGTCGGGCTTCGACTGGGACGGCCTCACGTCGAGCACCTCGCTCTCCACGAACAGGGTGTCGCCGTGGAAGACGGGCGCGGGGTGCGAGAGCTCCTCGGTGGCGAGGTTCGCGATGGCCTTGCCGGACACGTCGCCCACCGACATGCCTAGCGCGAGCGAGTAGACGAGCGGGCCCACCACGACGTTCTGGCCCTGCTGCGACTGGTGCGCGTACACGTCGTTGATGTGCAGCGGGTGGTGGTTCATGGTCAGCAGGCAGAAGAGGTGGTCGTCGCCCTCGGTGACGGTCTTCGCGGGCCAGTGCTTGTACACGGCGCCGACTTCGAACTCCTCGAGGTAGCGCCCGTACTGCCGGGCGCCGCTGGCCTCCCGGGCCGCTTGGTCGGTCTCCACTGCGTGCGAGGCGGTATCGGTCATCAAGTCCCTTGGTCGCTTGCTCCCCAATGTTGACTCGTGAGTCAACGAAGGGGAATCTTACGGTAGATTTCCCGGCCCTGGGGAGGGCGCCGGCCGCCTGTGCGCCCTCCGTCGCCAACACAGGAGCACTAAGTGCGCAACCCTCGCGACTTCTTCAAGCCACTCGCGCTCGACGCCCCCGAGCCGCTGCGGGAGATCCCGGTGACGCCCTCGCGGATGATCCATTTCCTCGACTTCTCGAACGAGAAGATGGTCGCGAAGGTGCCCGACATCGCGCCCACCGTGGACATCCTCCTGGGCAACCTCGAGGACGCGGTTCCGGTGGACCGCAAGGAGGCCGCCCGCGCCGGCCTGATCAAGGTCGGGCGCGAGATGGAGCTCGGCGAGACGGCGCTCTGGGCCAGGGTCAACTCGCTCGAGTCGCCCTGGGTGCTGGACGACCTCACGCAGATCGT
Source organism: uncultured Thermoleophilaceae bacterium (assembly GCA_963770325.1). Classification (GTDB taxonomy): domain Bacteria; phylum Actinomycetota; class Thermoleophilia; order Solirubrobacterales; family Thermoleophilaceae; genus JAICJR01. The sequence goes on from CAVYPF010000003.1 coordinate 93,629, forward strand.
GGGCGAGATCGGCCACAAGCTGTCGGTGGTCATGGTCCCGAAGGTCGAGGGTCCGTGGGACATCCACTACGTCGATCGCCTGCTCGCCCAGCTCGAGGCCAAGGCCGGCGTTTCGCGGCCGATCCTGATCCACGCGATCCTCGAGACCTCGCTGGGCGTGTCGAACCTGGAGGAGATCGCGGCCGCCTCGCCGCGCATCCAGGGAATGAGCTTCGGCCCGGCCGACCTCGCCGCCTCGCGGCGGATGAAGACCACGCGGGTCGGCGGCGGCCACCCGGGCTACCGCACGATCGCCGACCCCGACCCGGACAATCCCGACGCACCCCGTCCTAGCTACCAGCAGGACCCCTGGCACTACTCGATCGCGCGCATGGTGGACGCCTGCACGGCCGTGGGCGCGCTGCCGTTCTACGGCCCCTACGGGGACATCAAGGACGTGGAGGGCTGCGAGACGCAGTTCCGTGCCGCGTTCCTGCTGGGCTGCGTCGGCGCCTGGTCGCTCCACCCGGTCCAGATCGAGATCGCCAAGAAGGTCTTCTCCCCCGACCCGGACGAAGTCGCGTTCGCGCGCAAGGTGCTGGAGGCGATCCCGGACGGCCGCGGCGTGCACATGATCGACGGCAAGATGCAGGACGACGCCACCTGGAAGCAGTGCAAGGTGATGGTGAATCTCGCTGAGATGCTTGCCGCGAAGGATCCGGAGCTGGCCGAGGCCTACGGGATGACGCCGGCGTGAGGCTGTTCGAGTACGAGTCGCGCCGGGTGCTGGAGCTGGCCGGCATTCCTGTGGCTGGTGGCGGACTCGCGAAAAGCGCTGAGGAGGCCGCCTCGATCGCGGCGTCTATTTCCGGCCCCGTGGTGCTCAAGTCGCAGGTGCTCACGGGCGGGCGCATGAAGGCCGGCGGCGTGAAGTTCGCGGACACTCCCGAGGAGGCGGCCGAGCACGCCGCGGCGATACTGGAATTGGAGATCGGCGGCCACATGCCGCGCGGCGTGCTGGTGGGCGCGAAGGCGCCGATCGCGCAGGAGTACTACGCGGGCGTGATCTACGACGGCGTGCGCAAGCTGCCCACGTTCGTGTTCTCCGACATGGGCGGGATCGACATCGAGGAGGTCGCCGAGCAGCACCCGGATCACATCGGGCGCGGTCACTTCTCCACGGTGCTGCCCCACATGGACTTCAGGGCCAAGGACGTGATCGCCTCGGTGGGGATCACCGGCTCCGACCTCAACCGCCTCACCCCCATCCTCTCGAAGCTCGCCGCACTGTTCGTGAAGTACGGCATGACGCTGGCGGAGATCAACCCGCTGGCCAAGCTCGAGGACGGCACCTTCCTGGCGGTGGACGCCCACATGGACATGGAGAACGAGGCCCGTCCACGCCAGCAGGCGCTGCTCGCCGAGCTCGGCGTCGGGGACGAGGAGACGCGCGAAGCGCGCGAGCCAACGCCATTCGAGATCGAGGGCGAGCGGATCGACGCCGTGGACCATCGCGGCGTGGCCGGCAACGTGACCGAGTTCGACGGCAACCTCGGCCTTGTGATCGGCGCGGGCGGCGGCTCGCTGACGCTCTTCGACGCCGTGCAGAAGGAGGGCGGGAGGCCCGCCAACTACTGCGAGATCGGCGGCAACCCGAGCGTGTCCAAGGCCTGCAACCTCACCAAGCTCGTGCTCTCAAAGCCGGGCGTGGACAAGATCGCGGTGATGATGTCGATCGTCTCCAACACGCGCGTGGACATCGTGGCGCGCGGCGTGATCAAGGCCTGCGTGGAGCTGGGGTTCGACCCGGCCGAGAAGATCGCGATCTTCCGCATCCCCGGCGCCTGGGAGGACGAGGGCTTCAAGATCCTCGAGAAGTACGGCGTGGAGTACTGCGATCGCTCGGTGTCGATGCACGAGGCCGCACGGCGCGCCGTGGAGAAGATCGGGGCCGCCGCGTGAGCAACATGCTGATCGACGAGGGCACGACCTTCATCGTGCAGGGCATCACCGGCCGCGAGGCCGTGAACCTCACGCGCGAGTGCCTCGACTACGGCTCCAAGATCGTCGGCGGCGTGACCCCCGGCCGGCGCGGCCGCGACGTGCACGGCGTGCCGGTCTACGACTCGGTGGCGCAGCTCGTGGAGGCGCTCGGGTCGGTGCCGGACGGCTCGGTCGTCACCGTGCCGCCCGCGTTCACGCGCGACGCCGTGTTCGAGGCGATCGAGGCCGGCATCAAGCTGATCGTGATCGTCACCGAGCGCATCCCGCGCTACGACGTGGCGCAGATGGTCGAGCTCGCCACGCTGCGCGGCGCGCGCATCATCGGGCCGAACTGCCTCGGGATCATCCGCCCGGGCGTGGCGAAGATGGGCGGCATCGGCGGCCCCGCCAAGGATGCGGCCAAGGCCTACAAGCCGGGCATCGTGGGCGTGATGTCGCGCTCGGGCGGCATGACCACGGAGATCTCCTCCACGCTGAGCGCGGCGGGCCTCGGCGTGTCCACCGCGGTGTCGATCGGCGGCGACGCGATCATCGGCTCCACCTACGCCGAGCTGATGCCGCTGTTCGAGGCCGACGAGCAGACGCAGGCGATCGTGATCTACACCGAGCCGGGCGGGCGCATGGAGGCCGAGCTGGCGCGCTGGGTGAGCGAGAACGATTCCCGCCTGCCGATCGTCGCCTTCATGGCCGGCCGCTTCATGGACGCGATGCCGGGGATGAGCTTCGGCCACGCCGGCACGATCGTGGAGGGCAAGGCCGACACCGCCGCCGAGAAGATCACCCGCCTCCAGGAGGCCGGCATCACCGTGGCAGAGGAGATCGCCGAGATCCCCGAGCTCGTGAAGGCGAGGCTCTGATGCCCGGCTTGTTCATCGACGTGGAGGTGGACGACTCGATCCGCAGCCAGGCGGACGTCGCCCAGAAGCTCGAGGACGCGTGCCCCGTGGACATCTTCAAGAACGCCGACGGGCACCTGGAGATCGTCGAGGGGAACCTCGATGAGTGCGTGCTCTGCGAGCTGTGCCTGGCCGCCGCCCCGAAGGGCACGGTCACGGTGAAGAAGCTCTACGACGGCAGCGTGCTCAAGAGCTGACGCAGCTCGGCCGCCGTCGCGTCGGGCCGCTCGAAGACGTCGCCCCAGGTGTAGCGGCGGAACTGGTCGCCTCGGGCGTACGCCTCGCGCTCCCTGCGGCGGTCCTGCTCCCACGCGTGGCGCGTGTGGTGGAAGGCGTAGCTGTCGAGCTCGATCGTGAGCCTTCGCTCCGGCCAGCGGCAGTCGACCCAGTGGGCGCCTTTGCGTCGATTGGTCTGCGGGAGCGGCAGGTTGTTCGCTCGTAACAGCGCGATGAAGGCATGCTCGAGTTGGCTCAGGAGGACGCGCTCGTCGCCGCGGAGGACGCGGCGGAGGGTGGTGGCGCCCGGGGCGTTGGGCTTCGCTCCAGTGCGGCCTCGACGTGATGGGGCTTCACTGGTGGCGCACGACCGCCTCATGGAAGGAGCGAGCGAGGTCACCGCGGCGACAGCCGAGCGGCGAGATCGACGATGGTGCGCGGCACGCTGGTGATGGGGATGCCGCGGTGTATGGCGGCATCCTTCATCGCCGTTCCTGGCCCTGCGGGTCATGACGCCCTCGACGACGCGCTCGGTTGGGGCGGTGACTTCGGGCGGAGGCGGGGGTCCCTTGACGAGACCCCAGACGTGCGCGGCGGCGAGTCCGCTGAGGAGCGCCCCTTCACCGCAAGCGCGTACAGCGGCTAGGTAGGAGGACTCGACGCTTGGGGCCCTGTGGCCCACGCGGTAGACGCCTCTGTATTCGCGGAGGAGGGCGCCGCTCTCGCAGCCGCTCGCTCGATCTCGTCGCGACGTGACTCCCGCCCGCACGCAGCTGCTCCCGAGTAACCACGCCGTGCGTGGCGGCCGCGCGATCGCCGCGATGCACCTGCTCCACTGTCCTGTCTTGTGCCGGCCATACGCCCGGCATAAGGCAGGACAGCGCCCGGATTCGCCCCCTCCCCAGCCGCCGTTCGCCGGCGGAGACCAGCTACCGCACGCGGGCCAGCTGGCGCTCGATCACGTTGCCGATGAGCTTGACCACCGCGCCGTCGCCGGTGACCTTCACGTGACCGTGCTCCCAGGCGTCGACCCAGTCCTTCAGGGTGCCCTCCGCCGCGAGCTGGTTGAACTGTGGGCGGTCGACCGAGACGTCGAGGCGGGCGTCGGCCGCCACGTCCTTCGAGATCTTGGGGCCGGGGACCTCTACTCGCCAGATCGGCACGTCGCCATGGGAGCGCAGCTCGAGCCGCATCACGAGCTTCAGCTGCTGCAGGGCGGGCACCTCATGGCCGAAGTTCTCGACGGCCTGCTGGATCAGTGTCCTGGTGTCAGCTGAGGACATTGATCGCCGATCCTAGATCATGTCCCGATGCCACCCCTCGACGGCGTCCGCGTGCTCGAGCTCTCGCGCGTGCTCGCGGGCCCGTACTGCACGATGGTCCTGGCCGACCTCGGCGCCGACGTGATCAAGGTCGAGCGCCCGGGCGTCGGCGACGAGACGCGCGCCTGGGGTCCCCCGTACGCCGGCGGCGAGTCCGCCTATTACATCTCGGTGAACCGGGGCAAGCGCAGCTGCGAGATCGACCTCAAGACGGAGGAGGGGCGGCGCCAGGCGCTGGAGCTGGCGGCCCACTCACACGTGGTGATCGAGAACTTCCGCGTGGGCACAGCGGAGCGGATGGGGCTGGGCTACGAGGACGTGGCCGCTCGCAACCCGACGGTGGTCTACTGCTCGATCACCGGGTTCGGATCGGACCGCGAGCCGCACGGGCGGCCGGGCTACGACTTCGTGGCCCAGGCGGAGAGCGGCCTGATGTCGATCACCGGCGAGCCGGGCGGCGAGCCGATGAAGGTCGGCGTGGCGCTGGTGGACGTGCTTGCCGGGCTGCACGCGTCCTCGGCCATCCTCGCCGCTCTGCACAAGGGCGAGGGCGAGCGGATCGAGGTGTCGCTCATCGACAGCGCGCTGGCAAGCCTCGTCAACGTGGCCTCCAGCGCGCTGATCACCGGGCAGGATCCGCATCGCCACGGCAACGCCCACCCCAACATCGTTCCCTACGAGACCTTCACGGCGAAGGACGGGTGGATGGCCATCGCCGCACCGAACGACGGGCTCTATCGCAGGCTCTGCGAGGCGATCGGAGCGCCGGAGCTCGCAACGGACGAGCGCTTCGCCACCAACCCCGAGCGCGTCGAGCACCGCCAAACGCTGATCCCACTGCTGAACGAACGACTCAAAACGAGAACAGCCGACGAATGGCTGACAGCGCTCAACGAAGCCGGGGTCCCGGCAGGAAAGATCCGCTCAGTACCCGATGCCCTAAAAGCCGTAGGAGACGCCGGAAGAGCAGCGACCACGAGAGTCCCCCACCCGACGGCGGGCGAAATAGACCTCGTGAACTCGCCGATCCGCCTGTACAACGACACGCTCAGACCACCAAAGGCTCCCCCACTGCTGGGCGAGCACACGGACGAGATCCTGGGCGACGTCTAGATCTTGTTGCGCTTCAGCAGCGTGCGGCCGATGACCATGCGCTGGATCTCGGAGGTGCCCTCGCCGATCAGGAGCAGCGGAGCGTCGCGGTAGAGGCGCTCGATCTCGTACTCCTTCGAGTAGCCGTAGCCGCCGTGGATCCGGAATGACTCCTCCACGACCTCCTTGCCGGTCTCGGAGGCGAACAGCTTCGCCATGCCGGCCTCGAGGTCGGAGCGCTCGCCGGCATCCTTCATGCGGGCGGCCTTCATCGTGAGCAGGCGTGCGCACTCGATCTTGGTGGCCATGTCCGCGAGCTTGAACTGGATCGCCTGGTGCTCGGCGATCTGCTTGCCGAACGTCTTGCGCTCCTGCGCGTACCGCAGCGCAAGCTCCAAAGCGCGCTGAGCGATGCCCACGCCGCGAGCGGCCACGTTCACGCGGCCCACCTCGAGCGAGTCCATCATCTGGGAGAAGCCCTTGTTGAGCCCGGCCTCCTCGCCACCCAGCACCCGTGTGGACGGGCAGCGGTAGCCCTCGAAGACGAGCTCGGTGGACTCCACGCCCTTGTAGCCCATCTTCTTGATCTGCGGCGGGATCGACAGGCCTTCGAACGCGCCCGTGTTCACGGCCTCGCCCGGCTCCTTCTCGCAGATGAAGCAGGTCATGCCGCGGTGGGGCGGGTCGGCCTCGGGATCCGACTTGGCGAGCAGGAACACGAGGCCCGAGCGCAGGCCGTTGGTGACCCACATCTTGGTGCCGTTGATGACCCAGTCGTCGCCGTCCTTCTTGGCGCGCGTGGAGATCGCCTGCACGTCGGAGCCGAGGCCCGGCTCGGACAGCGAGAAGGCCGCGCGGATCTCGCCGGTGGCCATCTTCGGCAGGTAGGTCTCCTTCTGCTCGTCCGTGCCGAACTTCATCAGCAGGTAGGAGCCGATGAAGTGGGTGTTCACCACGCCCGAGATCGAGATCCAGCCACGCGAGAGCTCCTCGACGATCATCGCGTAGGTGGTGAGGTCCAGCCCCATTCCGCCGTATTCCTCGGGGATCGTGACGCCGAACAGCCCGAGCTCCTTCATCTGCTCGACCACGCCATCGGGGAACTTGTCCTCGTGGTCGTGCTCCTCGGCGATCGGAATGACCTGCTCGTCGACGAACTGCCGCACCATCTCGGTGATCGCGCGCTGCTCGTCGGTCTTCTCGGTGTACGGCGTGGCTACGGCCAAGATTCGGACTCCCCGCTAGGTTGACTCGCGAGTCAGTCTACCGGCGAGAACACGCTGAGAGAGCGGTTAAAGGCCGTCAGGATGAACTGCGTGGTAGCCCCTGGTGGGCCGCGGTCCGCCCCAGCGCGGGCCGGTTCCGGGCGCGGCGCCACGGGCCTTGGCGACGTTGTCGCGGAAGCCGGTGTCGAAGCGCAGGCCGGCGATCATGACGAAGGCGTGGCCGGAGTTCGCGTAGACGGTGATCCACCTGCCGGGGCCGGAGTCGCCCCAGTGCATGAAGTCGGAGGAGTCGAGGGGCGTGTCCACCAGACCGGCTCCGTGGAGCGCGTAGCTGACGGCGCCCGAGCAGTCGTAGGCGTTCGAGCGGAAGGACTTGTGGCCGCCGCCATAGCGGTAGGGCTTGCGGGCGATGCGGTTCGCCGCCGCGATGGCGGCGACGACCTGCGGCGGAGCGCCGATCGGGGCGATTGCGATGCCGTTCACGATCTTCGCCTTCGGCGCGGGCTGGAACTGCGGATCCGTGGGCGATACGCCACCCGTGCTCGGCCCGGCGGGACCGGTCGTGCCGGTTGTCGAGGGAGCGGTGGTCGAGCCGCCGCCGGAGCCGGCGGTGCCCGTGCCACCAAAGGCCACGGCGGGGGCCAACGCGGCGCCAACCAGTAGGCAGGCGACGAGCGGCAGCGGATTGTCGACGCGCTTCAGCAAACCCTCTTTCGTACGCCTGCCGGGTTAGCTGACGGGCTCGCGCTGAAAGAGCTTGCGCGCTCCTCTTCCGTGGAAAAGGAATTCGCCCCGAAAACTTGGTTCCCCGGCTCCGCGGTGGCGGATTCGGCGTGGCGGGCACTCTACACGATCGTCCCACGGAAGTCGTTCGCTCCCGCTGCACGAGTTCCTGCATCGTTCGATCCTGGGCGCGAACTTCCAGCTAGCCTCACCAGGGATGCCCAACCGGCTCGCGGAAGAGACCTCGCCTTACCTCCTCCAGCACAAGGACAACCCGGTGGACTGGTATCCGTGGGGCGACGAGGCGCTCGCACGGGCGAAGGCGGAGGAGAAGCCCATCCTCGTCTCGATCGGCTACTCGGCCTGCCACTGGTGCCACGTGATGGAGCACGAGTCGTTCGAGGACCAGCAGACCGCGTCCGAGATGAACGAGCACTTCGTGTGCATCAAGGTGGACCGCGAGGAACGCCCCGACGTCGACGCGATCTACATGGAGGCCTGCCAGGCCATGACGGGCCAGGGCGGCTGGCCGCTCAACGTCTTCCTCACACCCAAGCAGGTGCCGTTCTACGCGGGCACCTACTTCCCGCCCGATCCCCGCCACGGCCTGCCGAGCTGGCGCCAGGTGCTCGCCGCCATCGACCAGGCCTGGCAGGAGCGGCGCGCCGAGATCGAAGACACCTCGGAGCAGCTCGTGGAACGGCTGCGCGGTGGGGCGTTGCTGAACCCGTCGGACGAGGCACTCGACCCGAGCCGGCTGGACGTGGCGGTCGACACCCTGCGCGGCTCCTACGACCCCACCAACGGCGGCTTCGGCAGCGCGCCCAAGTTCCCACCGTCCTCAGTGATCGAGTTCCTGCTGCGCCGCGGCGAGACCGAGATGAGCGCTCACACCCTGCGCGCGATGGCCTCCGGCGGAATGTACGACCAGGTGGGCGGCGGGTTCGCGCGCTACTCGGTGGACCCGCATTGGATCGTCCCCCACTTCGAGAAGATGCTCTACGACAACGCCCTGCTCGCCCGCGCGTACCTGCATGGCTGGCAGGTCACCGGCGAGCCGCTGTTCGAGCAGGTCTGCCGCGAAACGCTCGACTGGGCCATCAGCGAGATGCGCGCGCCCGAGGGCGGCTTCTACTCCGCGCTCGACGCCGACTCCGAGGGCGTGGAGGGGAAGTTCTACGTCTGGACCCTCGACGAGGTGCGCGAGTTGCTCGGCGACGACGCCCAGGCCGCAATCGACTACTTCGGCATGACGGAGGGCGGCAACTTCGAGGGCGAGAACATCCCAGTGCGTGCCGGCCTCGAGCCGCCGGCCAACCTCGAGTCGATCCGGCACCGCCTCTACCAGGCGCGCGCCAAGCGGGTCTGGCCCGGTCTCGACGACAAGCGCCTGACGGCCTGGAACGCGCTGATGATCTCGGCGCTGGCCGAGGCCGGCGCGGTGCTGGACGAGCCGCGCTACCTGGACGCCGCGCGCGCCTGCGCCGCGTTCGTGCTGCGCAGCCTTCGCGATCCCGACGGCCGCCTGCTGCGCACGTACAAGGACGGCGAGGCGAAGCTCAACGCCTACCTCGAGGACCACGCGTTCCTCGTGGAGGCGCTCCTGACCCTCTACGAGTCGAGCTTCGACCCGCGCTGGTTCAGCGCCGCTCGCGAGACCGCGGACGCGATGATCGAGCGCTTCGCCGACGAGCAGCGCGGCGGCTTCTTCGAGACCTCCTCCGATCACGAGCAGCTCGTGGCCCGGCGCAAGGACCTGGAGGACAACCCGATCCCGGCCGGCAATTCGAGCGCCGCCTACGGGCTGCTGCGCCTGGCGGCGCTCAGCGGCGAGCACTCGTACGAGGAGCGCGCCGACGGCGTGCTGGCCCTCCTCCACCCGATCGCCCACAAGCACCCGCAGGCGTTCCCGCACCTGCTCCAGGCACTGGACTTCCACTTCGGTCCCACCAAGGAGGTCGCGCTGGCCGGCGACGGACACGCGGCCCCTAGAGCGAGTGGTGCGCTCGAAGTTCCGCCCGCACATCGTGCTGGCGGGGGGCGAGGCCGACGGCGTGCCGCTGATGGAGGGTCGGACGCCCGTGGACGGCGCGGCCGCCGCGTACGTCTGCGAGCGCTTCGCCTGCAAGGCGCCGGTGACCGAGCCGGAGGCGCTCGAGTCGCTGCTGTCCGAAGCCCCCTAGCGCGGGGGACTGTCCCTCAGCCGCTAGAGCACAGAGAGGTACCGATCCAGCTCCCACTGCGAGACCTGGATCCGGTAGTCCTCCCACTCCTGCCGCTTGATCTCGATGTAGCGGTTGAACATGTGCTCGCCGAGGGTCCGCAGCACCAGCTCCGACTCCGCCGTCAGCTCGATCGCCTCGCCGAGCGTCTCGGGCAGCTGCTCGATGCCCAGCCGCTTGCGCTCGTCCGGCGACAGGTGGTAGAGGTTCTTCTCCATCGGCTCGGGTAGCTCGTAGCCCTTCTCGATCCCCTCGAGCCCGGCCATCAGTAGCACCGCGAACGTGAGATAGGGGTTGCACGCCGGGTCGGGACAGCGCAGCTCCATGCGCGTGGCCTGCTCCTTGCCGGGGTGGTACAGCGGCACCCGCACGAGCGCCGAGCGGTTGCGGCGCGACCACGCGCAGTACACCGGCGCCTCGTACCCAGGCACCAGCCGCTTGTACGAGTTCACCCACTGGGCGAAGATCGAGGAGACCTCGCGGGCGTGCTTGAGCTGGCCGGCGATGAAGGCCTTGCCCACAGGCGACAGGAAATACTGGTCGTCGGGGTCGTAGAAGGCGTTGCGCCCCTCGTTGAAGAGCGACTGGTGCGTGTGCATGCCCGAGCCGTTCTCGCCGAACAGGGGCTTCGGCATGAAGGTGGCGTGCCAGCCGTACTTCATGGCGTACTCCTTGACCGTGATGCGATAGGTCATGCAGTCGTCTGCCATCTTGAGCGCCGGGGCGTAGCGCATGTCGATCTCGTGCTGCGATGGACCGACCTCGTGGTGGGTGTACTCCACGTGGATGCCGAGCTGCTCCAGCGCGAGCACCGTGTCCCGGCGCACGTCGGAGCCGGCGTCGAGCGTGGTGAGGTCGAAGTAGCCGCCCTCGTCCAGGATCTCCGGCTGGCCGCCCGCCGGCGGGCGGGCGTTGCGGAAGTAGAAGTACTCGAGCTCGGGGCCGACGTTGAACGCGTCGAAGCCCATCGCCGCCGCTCGCTCCAGCGCGCGCCTCAGCACGTAGCGAGGGTCACCCTCGTACGGCTCGCGGTTGGGCGTGACGACATCGCAGAACATCCTCCCCACGCCCCTGTCCTCGGGCCGCCATGGCAGCACCGCGAACGTGCCCGCGTCGGGCATCGCGATCATGTCGGACTCCTCGATCGCGTTGAAGCCGGTGATCGACGAGCCGTCGAAGCCCATGCCTCCCTCGAAGGCGTCGTCGAGCTCTGCGGCGTTGATCGAGAAGCTCTTCAGCTGGCCCAGAATGTCCGTGAACCAGAACCGGATGAAGCGGATGTCCTGGTCTTTGACGATCGCCTTGACGTCGTCGGCGGTCTGCGGCTGGTCGGCCATCTGACTCCTTAGCGTTGGACGGGCGAGCTGGCCGCCCTAAGGCTAACCAGCGCCCCGCAACTGCGTCAGTCCAGCCAGCGGTTGGCCCAGGCCTTCAGAGCCCGGACCGGAGGCTCGAGCGCCATGCCCTTGCCGGTGAGCGCGTACTCGACCCGCACCGGAGCGCCGTCGAGCACGCGGCGCTCCACGATCTGCTCGCCCTCGAGCTCCTTCAGGCGCTCGGACAGGAGGCGGTCGGAGAGGTCAGGCACCAGGTGCCGGATCTCGGAGAAGCGCAGTGGGCCATCCAGCAGGACGATCAGGATCGCACCCGTCCAGCGCTTGCCGACGAGCTCCACCGCACGGTGGTAGAGCTGGCAGCACTCGCTGCGCCCAGGTATCCCCTCTGTGGCCCGACTGTCGCTGTGGACCTCCGTCGGCACCGCGCTCGCGGCCATCGGGCAATCCTAGAGGGTCAGGCGGCTTGTGCCACTCGAGCGCTCTCTGCCGAGCCGTCCCGCGGGAGGTCCACCGCACGGGTGACGAGATTCGTGAAGGTGGCGAGCGCGACGTGCGCCACGGCCTCGAGGATCTCCTCGTCGCTCCAGCCCGCCTCGCGGGCCTCCTCGAGGTGGTGCAGCTTCGGAGCTCCCGTGCTCTCGAGCAGCGCCTTCAGGAAATGGAGCAGCGTGGCCTCGCGCTCGTCGTGGGACTCGAACTCCCGCGCGAGCGCGATCTCGTCGAGGCCGAGGCCGGCGTCGCGGGCGGTGCGCTGAAGCGCCGGAAGCGAGTAATCGCTGCCCTCGTACTCGGCCACCGCCAGCCCGATCCGCTGCTGCGTGGCCCACGACAGCTCGCCGTGGCGCAGCTCAGAACGAAAACGCGCGTACGCCCGCAGCGTGGCCGGCGAGCCCGCCAGCACACCCAGCAGGTTCGACAGCTGCCCCCCGCTCGCGACGGCGCCCTTCAACACCGGAAGGCTGAGCTCGGGCGCGGTCAGCTCATCGTGGACCTGGAACCGACTTTCCTTGGTCTTCATACCCCTGCTTCACTTTCTCGCTTACGTACCGTAAGCAAATCTTAGACCTGGCGGTCCCTACCTCACCTGGATGACCCGAGCGGGCCTGGGGCAAACGCGAGGCGTCGGCTATGTCCCGCTTTGTTCCTCGATTCCTGACCCGATCGAGGGCAACTTCCCTGCATTTACCGCCGTAGCGGTAAGCGGCCCTCAGCCGCGTGTGTAGGGGAAGGCCTGGCCCGGCGCCGCCTGGCGCACCAGCTGAGCGCCTCCGGGGTCGAGCACCCAGGTGCTCGTGTCGAGCGATGCCGGGGCGCAGCCTGGTGGCCCGAAGAAGGTCTGGATGGTGCCGCTGTAGCGGCCGGGCGCCACCGGCCGCATGCGCCAGACCACCGTGCCCGCAGCCACGGTGCAACCGTTCGCGATCGCGTACGACTCGCGCGCGCGACCGACGTAGAGCGAGCCCTCCTGCGCGACCACCAGCCCGGCGCCGTTCCGGACCCAGGTGCCCAGCACCGGATCGGTCGGGCTGAGCGGGGGCCGCACGCGCGTGAAGCTGCTCGGTGGGGGGCGGTGGCCCCCCGGCAGGCGCGAGGACTCCGCGAAGGTCAGATCGCTCGACTCGGTGATCGTCGAGGAGACCAGGGCCCGCCGGCAGGTCGATCCGACGACGGCCACCTTGCCCCGCCAGTAGTCCACGCCGCCGCGCGTGCCGTGGAAGCGGTAGCCGCGGAACAGCTGCGTCCCCTTCCGCTCCACGCAGTGGCCCACCCTCACGCTGGCGAGCGAGCTCCCGTAGATGGCGCCCGCGTGGCTGACGAAGCGGTAGCGGTGGCCGTGATAGCTCCAGTCGCCGAGCAGCTGGTAGCGCGGCGGCGCGGCGGGCGCGGCCACGGCAGAAGGCGCCGCGGCGAAGCAGCAGGCGAGCGTGAGCAGCGCGATGGCCCGTCGCACGCGCTCATTGGATCAGAAAGCGCGGAAGGGCGCGAGCGCTAGCCGTGCGCGGTGAGGATGGCCATGAGGATCAGCACGATGCCCAGCAGCACCGCATACATCGCGATCCGATCCGGCCGGGCCGACATGCGAGTGACCGTGGGAGACGGCCTGCGCCGCGGCGGCGTGGCCTGACCCGTGATCTTGACGGTCCTGCGCTCGGTGTAGCGCGGGAAGGGGTAGACCTCGGCTACGCGCCCGTCCTGCTCGCGTGCTGCCGTCTCATCATCGCCCCGAAGTTGTGGCCGAGCTTGGCTCATGCGCTCCAACGGCGGCGGACCCTACCACGAAGCGGGGACGGAAGTGAACGGCGTTTGGGCAGCAAAAGGCCCAAAATGCTCGCTGGACTACTTACCGGCGACGGCCGTCACGAAGGCGGCGACATCCGCCGCGTTGCTGCCCTGGAGTAGACCCGACGGCATCCGACCCTGGCCGGTGCCGCCGATCTTGATGGCGCTGAGCACTCGTGCCGGCGTCATCGCGCCAATGCGGTCGAGGTCCGGGCCGATCACCCCTCGGGCGTTCACGGCGGCGAGCGTGTGGCAGCTCGCGCAGGTGGCGCGGAAGAGGGTCTTGCCGTTCTGCACGTTGCTCGACGGGATCACCGTCTGGAGGTGGTTGGTGGCACCCGCGGCGTCGCTGCGGCTGGACAGGATGATCGCCGGCACCGCCACGCCCACCCCGGCGTAGATGATCACGATCGCCACCTTGAAACCCGTGCTCGCGCGCGTGAGATAAGCCTCGCGGGCGCGGCCCGGGCCGCCGCTGAAGCCGATGTACAACACCCCGATGCCGATGAGCAACCAGGGGATGAGGAAGATGAGGACGTACATCCGCGCCGGGATGCTAATGAAGCGCGCCGATGTCCGCCCTCACGAGGAAGGGCGGATCCGCGCCGAGCGCCCTTCCCGGGGGCGGCGGCGCTTGGCGCGGCGGCGGCCGCCGGACCCGCAGCCACGGGTCCCCTCGGCCTGGCCGGCATCCTGGGAGTCCAGCTCGTCCCGCACGTCGTCGACCGACTGGCGGATGAGACGGGACACGTGCATCTGCGAGATGCCGACGCGGTCGGCGATCTCCGACTGGCTCAGCCCCAGGAAGAAGCGCATGTGCAGGATCGCCCGTTCGCGCTCCGCAAGGCTGCGAAAGCCCTGGCGCAGCAGCTGGCGCTGCTCGACCAGCTCGTAGCCGTCGTCCTCCTCGCCGAGCGCGTCGAGCGGGTCGCTGCCCTCCTCGTCGGGGTCCTCCCCGCGCTCGGAGAGCGAGATCGCCGTGTACGCGCGCGAGGACTCGAGTGCCTCCACCACCTGCTCGGTGCTCGCACCGGTCGCCTGCGCGAGCTCGTCGACGTTGGGGGAGTGGCCGAGCCGCGTGGTCAGGTCGTCGACCACGCGGCCGAGCTTCACGTTCAGCTCCTGGATGTCGCGCGGCACGCGGACCGACCAGCCCTTGTCCCTGAAGTGGCGCTTGATCTCGCCGAGGATGTTGGGTGCCGCGTAGGTGGCCAGCGTGACCTTGTGCTTGCCGTCGAAGCGGTCCACCGCCTTGATCAGCCCCACGCAACCGACCTGGGTCAGGTCGTCGATGGTCTCGCCCCGCTGCGCGTAGCGCTGCGCGAGCCGGCGCACGAAGTCCATGTGCCGCTCGATCAGCTCCTGACGGGCGCGCACGTCGCCATCGTCGTGATAGCGGCGCATGAGGTCGTCATCGTCGGCAGAGCCGTAGAGCACGGCCCCACCCGCTCCAGTGTGAACGCTCATCGTGGCCCCCTCAGGCCGGGATCGCTGCTTCTTTGCGGGCGCGCTTCCAGCTGCCGAAGGCAGCGAAGACGTCACCCAGGCCGGGCAACTCGGCGTCGGTCGAGGCCCGCTGCTGGTAATCGACCATCAGCAGGCGCTCCGGGCGCGCGCCGAGCTGCTCGGCGACCGCGCGGATGGCGCCGCGGACCTCTTCCGGCGATGCGTCGGCGCCCTCACGACGCTGCGCGCGGTGGGCGAAGACGCCGGCGGCGGTGCCGCGCGCGCCGGGCGTCGCGGCGGGGCTGGAACGGGCGCGCCCCGTGCCGATCAGCAGCCGGCAATGGGGGCAGCGCGTGGGAATGTCCGGCCAGGACCTCCCCACCTTGTGCTCCACCAACAGGAAGCAGTGCGGGCAGTACGCGTCGGCATCTGCTCGTGCCTTTTTCTCGGTGAGCTGTGCCATCAGTCCTCCTCGGAGGTTCTTCGGGACCCGGATCGCCGGGCTCGCCTCGCCCCAAAGTTCTCGCCGCTCTTCGATGCCGCTAAACGCGGATTCGTCACCCGCGCGTGTGGTCCTATACCTCACGTGGGGTACCTAGCAGAGAGGGTCTGTCCGCATGCTGACGTCGCTGCTGGGCAGCCGTCAGGCGGCGAGTGCCTGGAGCTCGCGCTCCTCGGCCAGCCTGCGCAGGGCGCGCCGTTCGAGCTTGCGCACGCCCTCGGGCGAGAGCCCGATGAGCTTGGCCACCTCGCGCAGCGCGAGCGGCTCGCCACCGCCGATTCCGAAGCGCAGCTCGATCACCCGGCGGGCGTTCGGGTCGAGGCGCGATAGCGCCCTGCGGATCGACTCCTCCTCGAGCTCGACCGCCACCTCCTCGAGCGGGGTGGGCCCCTCGAACGGGATCAGCGAGCCGAGCTCGGCGTCGCCCTCGGAGCCCACCGGCGTCTCGAGGCTGACGGGCACGCGCTCGGCCGAGCGCAGCTCCTCGAGCTGGTGGACGTCCATTCCGAGCTGCTTCGCGACCTCCTCGGCGGTCGGCTCGCGGCCCAGCTGGGCGCCGAGCTTGCGCTCCACCGCGCGGACCTTGGTCAGCTCCTGGCCGATGTGCACCGGGATGCGGATGGTCCGCGAGTGGTGCTGGAGGCCACGCTGCATCGCCTGCCGGATCCACCAGGTGGCGTAGGTCGAGAACTTGAAGCCGCGGCGGTAGTCGAACTTCTCCACGGCCCTGATCAGGCCGAGGATGCCCTCCTGAATCAGGTCGAGGAAGGGCAGGCCGAGCCCGCGGTAGCGCTTCGCGTTGGCCACCACCAGGCGCAGGTTGGATTCGATCATCCGGTTCTTCGCCTCTTGATCGCCGCGCTCGATGCGCTTGGCCAGCTCGACCTCCTCGTCGGCCGTGAGCAGCGGGCGCTGGGCGATGTCGCGCAGGAACAGCTGGAGCGAGTCGCTGGTGGCGTCGGCCATGTCGTTGGGCGAGTAGCTGGCCTTGCGCTCCTCCTTCGAGGAGACGTCGTCCTCCACGTCGATCCCCCGGCGCTCGGCCTCCGCGTAGATCGCCTCGAGGCCGCCGGGCTCGAGCTCGAGCTCCTCAACGGCCGACGCGATCTCGGAGAGATCCAGGGTGCCGGCCTCCTCACCCTTGCGATAGAGGGCGTCGAGAGCCTCGTTGGCGGACATCTCGCTCATCTTGCGCCCAGGATACGACCCGGCGCAACCGAACTGGACGGATCAACCAGTGAGCAGCTCGCTACCTGCGTAGACGTTGAGGGAGTCGCCCCTCACGAATCCGCACAGGAGCATGCCCCGCTCACGCGCCAGGTCCACCGCCAGCGAGGACGGCGGCCCGACCGCCACCAGTCCGAAGATGCCGGCGAGGCTGGCCTTCTGCACCAGCTCGAACGAGGCGCGCCCGCTGACGCTGGCGAACACGCCGTGGAGCGGGAAGCGCCCCGCGCGCAGCAGCGATCCGATCGCCTTGTCCATCGCGTTGTGGCGCCCCACGTCCTCGCGGACCACTATCAGCCCGCCGCCGTGCTCGAACAGGCCGGTGGCGTGGAGGCCACCGGTGCGCTCGAAGGCGTGCTGCTCCTTCCGCGCGGCGGGCGGCGCGGCCAGCACCAGCTGCGGGCTCAGCGTCGGCGCGGCGCGTCACCGGGGGCGCCTCCTGGCGCACGAACTCGAGCGCGCCCTTGCCGCACACGCCGCACGAGGAGGTGAGGTAGAAGCGGCGCTCGTCGGAGGGGTCGCGGCGCAGCCCGGACCGGGTCCGAACGTCCACGATGTTGGCGGCGAAGTCCTTGGTCGGCCCTACGTCGAGCACGTCCTCGGGCCCGCCGATCAGTCCCTCGCCCGCGAGGAAGCCGACGGCGAGATCCTCGTCGTCGCCGGGCGTGCGCATCGTCACCGCCAGCGCCTCGCCGTCCACCCTGATCTCGAGCGGCTCCTCCACCGCCAGCTCGTCCCTCACGCGCTCGCGCTCGCCTGCCCTGAGCTTCTCGATCCAGGTCGCGGACACGTGCGGGTCGTACGCGGTGGCCATGGTCACATGGTGGACTACTTGAGCTGCGAGCGGGAAAACTGGCCCTGCAGGGTGGCCAGGCGCGAGTCCCACTGGGCGCCGACGTCGGCGATCCAGCCCACCGCGTCGGCCAGCGGCGCCGGCGTGACCCGGTAGCGCACCTCGCGCCCCTCGCGAGCGCTGGTCACGAGCTCCGCGGCCCGCAACGCCTCGAGGTGCTTCACCACCGCCTGGCGCGTGACGGGCAGCTCCGCGGCCAGCTCGGTGGCCGTTGCGGGCCCACCGTCGGCCAAGCGGCTGAACAGGCGTCGCCGTGTGGGGTCGGAGAGGGCGGAGAAGACCGCCTCCGATGGGTCCAGCGGCTCGGGGCTCACGCGTAGGCGAGCGCGAGCGGTCCGAACGCGCTCGTTCCTCCGTCGACGCCGCGGCCGGGCAGCGGGATGCCGATCAGGTCAAGCGTCGCGAGCGGGCTGGTCTCGACCACGCGGACGAGCGTGCCTTCCTCGGTCTCGGTCAGCGATATCTCCACGCGCGTGGCCACGTCCTCTTCGTCGGGCCGGCGCCACCAGAACGAGAGCCGCTCGCCCGGCTCGACCTCCTCGACCCAGCCCACGCGCTCGCCGCCGTCGTCGAACGCGATCCGGAAGTCGCCTCCCGGCGTGGGGTCCATCTCGACCTCGCCGCCAAGCCACTCGCCCAGGCGCTCGGGGTCGGCGATCGCCTCCCAGGCCTCGTCGGGCTCGGCGGGCAGAAGCAGCTCCCGCTCCACCTGATGGATCACCACCGTCTCCGTGTGCGCCTTGCCGAGCTCCATTGGGTCCTCCTCGAAGTGCAACCTGTCAGTTGCGCTATCGTAGCAGCGAACGAGCAACCCTGGAGTTGCACATCAAAAGGAGGCCCCGGCATGACACTCGTCCCCATGGTTATCGAGCAGACCTCGCGCGGCGAGCGCTCGTTCGACATCTACTCGCGGCTGCTCAACGAGCGGATCGTGTTCATCGGCCAGCCGATCGACGACCAGATCGCGAACCTCGCCGTGGCGCAGCTGCTGCACCTGCAGTCCGACGACCCCGACAAGGACATCTCGATGTACATCAACTCGCCGGGCGGAGTGATCTACTCGGGCCTGGCGATCTACGACACGATGCAGTACGTCAAGTGCGACATCCAGACCATCTGCTTCGGGATGGCGATGTCGATGGGCTCGCTGCTGCTGGCGGGCGGCACCGCCGGGAAGCGAATGGTGCTGCCGAACGCACGCGTGCTGATCCACCAGCCCTCGGGCGGCTTCCAGGGCCAGTCCACAGACATCGAGATCCACGCCCGCGAGGTGCTCGCGCTGCGCGACCGGGTGGATGAGATCTACGCGAAGCACACCGGGCAGAGCGTCGAGCGGGTGCACGACGACATGGAGCGCGACCGCTTCTTCACCGCCGAGCAGGCGGTGGAGTACGGGCTCGCTGACCGCATCATCGAGACGCACCAGCTCACCCGGAAGCCGCCGGGCTTCAACGGGAGCTAGCTGGCGATCCGGAAGCTGATCGTCTTCGCGGAGCTCTTCTGCCCGTTCAGGTTGGAGACCGCCCGCAGGTGGTAGCGGCCGTCGCTCAGCTTGTGGTGTCGCACGCGGCCCGTGAAGACGAACGTGTTGAAACCGCCCACGTCCGTGTGCGTGAAGCTGCCGACCGACACGTAGCGCGTGCAGTGCGTGCCGTGCTTGCCGTGCCTGCGCTTCACACAGGTCCCGCTGCTGTTCTTGATGCCGCTGCGCGGCGCAAGCACCGTGAATGTCGTGGACGCCGCGAGGCTGTTCGAGTAGCTGATCGTGGTGCCGACCGTGCCGCCCGTGCTGCCGCCGTGGCTGGCTGCCACGAACGCCCTGGGCGAGGCCTTCAGGCTGCTCAGGGCCGGTGTGGAGCTGTTGCCTCCACCGCCGCCGGTCCCGCCTCCGCCACCGCCGCCCCCACCCGGCGCGGCGGGCAGCGTGTAGGTAATCGTGACCGACGGCACCCCGGTGTTGTCGATGGTGTACGAGGTGTTGGTCGTCCGCCCACCAGCGCTGGCAGGTGCCGACGAACTCGAGCCGGCTCCGCCACCGCCGCCGTTGGCAGCGCCACCGCTGCCAGTGGTTCCGCCACCACCGCCCCAGATGCCGCCGCCGCCGCCACCGCCGGCGCCCACCGCGCCCCCCGGAGCACCGTTCTGGCCCGCGCCGCCCGCGCCGATCGCTCCGTTGGGCGTGCCCGGGGCCGAGCTGGTCCCTCCATTGCCGCCGCTACCGCCGGGATTGCCGCCGTCGTTGGCGCCGGTGCTTCCGTTCTGTCCGGTCTGGCTGTCGATGTAAGAGGATCCGCCTCCCGAACCGCCGCCCGAGCCACCCCCGCTCCCGCCGCCGCCGCCCGCCAACAGGATTCCGCTGAGCAGGGCTCCCGAGGCCGAGCGAATGTCCGACTCTCCGCCGCCCCCGCCGCCTCCGTGCCCCAGGGTGGGTCCAGTGCCGCCGACGCCGCCGCCGTTGAAACCGGCCGTCCCGGCAGTTCCGCCGCTCCCGTTCCCGCCGTTGCCGCCGACCTCGACGAAGAGGGTCTCGCCCGGCGTGGTCTTGACGTCCGCGGTCGCGACGGCCCCGAAGCCGCCGGCGGTTGAGTTACCGGCTCCCGTGCCGCCCTTGCCGCCGATCGCGACCACGTGGATGCTGGTCACCCCGTCAGGCACCAGGAACTGCTGCTCGGCGCCCGTGACGACGAATTTCTTGACAGTGGGAGCCGCCTGCGCGACGGACTGACCGACGATCCAGGCGAGACACAGCGTCCCCAGGACGGCTGCGATCTTCGCCATCGAAAAGCGGTTGGGCATCCTTGCGGCAGCGCGCACGTCGTTCTCCAAACTGTCGGCTTCGACCTCGGGCGGACGCGAGCCTACCCCATACGGGGTAGGCATGGCCAGTTGTCTTCCTAACGCTTAATACGGAAGCTCAGCGTCACGGCGGCGGTCGTCTGCCCATTCAGCGCCGCCACCGCCTGGAGGCGATAGCTGCCCGACCGCAGCTTGTGGTGCCGCACGCGCCCGGTGAAGACGAACGTGTTGAAGCCCGCTCCATCCGTATGGGTGAAGCTGCCTACCGACACGTAGCGCGTGCAGTGCCTGCCCGTGGCTCCATGCTTCTTGCGCACGCAATGCCCGCGGCTGTTGCGGATGCCACTGCGCGGCGCGAGCACCGTGAACGTGGTGGTGGCCCCGGCGCTGCCCGTGTAGGTGATCGTCGTGCCGACCGTGCCGCCGGTGCTGCCGCCGCGGCTCGCCGCCACGAACGTCCTCGGCGACGCCTTCAGGCTGGTGAGCGCCAGGGCCGAGCCGCCGCCGCCACCGCCACCGCCGCCGCCGCCGCCACCGCCGCCGCCGGGAGTCGAGGGCACATAGGTGATCGTGACCGACGGCACACCCGTGGTGTCTCGCGCGTAAGAGGTGTTTGTCGCTTTGCCGCCCGCGCTGGCTGCTGACGACGAGCTCGAGCCTGCGCCGCCGCCGCCTCCGTTGCTGTTGTGGTTACCGGTGGACGCGCCGCCCCCGCCACCGAACAGCCCGGCGCCTCCGCCCCCGCCGGCGCCCGCGGCATTCGGGTCGAACCCGTCTTGACCCGCTCCGCCCGCGCCGACCTGGCCGCTGTGGCCGCCACTGCCGACGCCTACCGACGTCCCACCACCACCACCGCTCCCGCCCGCGGTGCCAGTGTCGGCAGCTCCGCCGCCGCCGGCCTGACCATCCTTACCGTCGCTGACCGAGGAGCTGCCGCCCCCGCCTCCACCAATTCCTCCTCCGCTCCCGCCACCGCCGCTCGCAATGATGAGCCCGCTCAGTAGGGCCCCAGCGGAGCTGCGCACGCCAGACTCTCCGCCGCCGCCGCCACCGCCCTTGCCGAGCGTCGCGGTGCCCGAGGTACCACCCGCGCCGCCACCGTTGAGACCGCCGCTGCCGCCGATCCCCTGGGTGGCGTTAGCACCGTTGCCTGCAACATCGACGAACAGCGTCTGCCCCGGCGTGACCGCGATGTCCGCGCTCACCACGGCGCCAAGGCCGCCGGCGTTGGGCGCGAACTGGCCCTTGCCGCCCATCCCACCGATCGCGACGACGTGAATCGTCGTGACCCCGTCCGGGACCACAAAGGGCATGTCGGTGCCCGGCGAGGTGAACCTGGTGACGGTTGCGGCTTGGATGTCGGCCTGGCTGTCCGCCTGCCCGACGACGCAGGCAAGACAGAGCGCGGTGAGAATCGCCGCCATGGGGTACGGACGTGCCAAGTTGGGCATATGCGCCACCCTAACCCGTTTGGGGGAGGCGCGCCAGTTCGGGCGCTAGGCGCTCAGGAGCGCGCCGACAGGGTCCTCGCCGGGCTCCTCGCCGAGCTCGGAGAGGTAGAGATCGGCCGCCCGGGCCGCCTGGCGGCCCTCGTTGATCGCCCACACGACGAGTGACTGGCCGCGGCGTGCGTCGCCGGCCGCGAAGACGCCGGGCAGCGACCCCGCGTACTCCGGCGCGGCCACGTTGCCGCGGCCGTCGAGGTCCAGCGCGAGCTGCTCGAGCAGCGTGTCCTGCTGCGGATGCAGGAAGCCCATCGCCAGCAGAACGAGGTCGGCGCGCAGCTCGAACTCGCTGCCGTCGATCTTCGCGAACTCGGGCGCGGGGCCCACCTCGTGGCCGCGCAGATGGGTGACCCGGCCGTCGCTGCCAGCCAGCTCCGTGGTCATCACGCTGAAGCGGCGCTCGCCGCCCTCCTCGTGGGCAGGCGAGGTGCGCAGGATCAGCGGCCACTGCGGCCAGGGCGTGAGCTCATCCGGGCGCTCGAGCGCCGGCTCCGGCAGCAGCTCGAACTGCGTGACGCTGGCCGGGCTCTCGCGATGGGAGTTGCCGAGGCAGTCGGCGCCGGTGTCGCCGCCGCCGATGATGATCACGTGCTTGCCCGCGGCGCTGATCGGGTCGGCCGGCGCGGCGTCACCCGCCACGAAGCGGTTGCGCTGCTCGAGATACTCCATCGCGAAGTGCACGCCGTCGAGCTCGCGGCCGGGCACCGGCAGGTCACGCGGCACGGTGGAGCCGGTGGCGATCACGATCGCGTCGAACTGCTCGCGCAGCTCGCGCGCGTCCACATCGACGCCGACCTCCACGCCGGTGCGGAACTCGATGCCCTCGGCCTCGAGGATGTCCACCCGCCTCTGCACGACCGCCTTGTCGAGCTTGAAGTCCGGGACGCCGTAGCGCAGCAGGCCGCCGACGCGGTCGCTGCGCTCGAACACGGTGACCTGGTGGCCGAACTGGTTCAGCTCGGCCGCGGCCGCCAGTCCGGCGGGGCCGGAGCCGATCACCGCCGCCGTGCGGCCGCTCCGCACGGCCGGCGGGCGCGGCTTGACCCAGCCCTCCTCGAAGGCGCGCTCGATGATCGACAGCTCGATCTGCTTGATCGTGACCGCGTCGTCGTTGATGTCGAGCACGCAGGCCGACTCGCACGGCGCCGGGCAGATGCGCCCGGTGAACTCCGGGAAGTTGTTGGTGGCGTGGAGAGCGCCGATCGCGTCCTTCCAGCGGTCGCGGTAGACGAGGTCGTTCCAGTCCGGGATCAGGTTCCCGAGCGGGCAGCCCGAGTGGCAGAACGGCACGCCGCACTCCATGCAGCGGGCGCCCTGCTCCTGCAGCTCCGAGGCGGGCAGCGACTGCTGGTACTCGTTGTAGTCCCGCACGCGCTCGGCCACGGGGCGCTTCGGCCCGTTGAGGCGCACCAGGCGCAGGAAGCCGCCGACCTCACCCATCGCCGTCACCCCCCGGCGTCTGAATCGCCACGTTGGCCTCGGTCTCGTCCTCGTCCCTCCCGGCGGGACCATGCCCGTTCAGCGACGACGGCCGCGCGGCCACCTCGGCCAGCGCGCGCTTGTAGTCGATCGGCATGACCTTGACCCAGGAGCCGATCAGCCCCTGCCAGTCGGCCAGCACGTGGGTCGCCACCTGGCTGCCGGTGCGGTCGCGATGCTCCTCCACCAGCGCGCGGATCTCCTCGAAGTCCTCGGCGCCGGGCGTCTCCAGCTCGACCAGCTCGGGGTTGCAGCGCTCGTGGAAGTGGCCGTCGGGGTCGAGCACGTAGGCGATGCCACCGCTCATGCCGGCAGCGAAGTTGCGGCCGGTGGGGCCGAGCACGACCACGCGGCCGCCGGTCATGTACTCGCAGCCGTGGTCGCCGACGCCCTCGACCACGGCGCTGGCGCCCGAGTTGCGCACGGCGAAGCGCTCGCCCGCCAGCCCGCGGAAGAACGCGCGCCCGCTGGTGGCGCCGTAGAGCACGGTGTTGCCCACGATCACGTGCTCCTCGGCCTTGAAGGTCGATCCGTCCGGCGGCCGAACGGAGAGCACGCCACCGGACATGCCCTTGCCGGCAAAGTCGTTGGCGTCGCCCTCGAGCAGCAGCGTGACGCCGGGTGCGAGCCAGGCGCCGAAGCTCTGCCCGCCCGAGCCCTGAGCGTGGACCACGATCGTGTCGTCCTCGAGGCCCTCGGCGCCGTGGCGGCGTGCCACCTCGCCCGAGAGCAGGCCGCCGACCGTGCGGTGGCGGTTCTTCACCTCGATGCCGAGCTCCACCGGCTCGCCCGCGCTCGAGGGCCGGCCCCGCGAGGCCGATCAGCGCGTGGTCGAGGTGATCGTCGAGCACCGGGTCCTGGGGCCGCACGCGGCGGCGCGGGACCTCCGGCGCGGCGTCGGGCGGCGCGAGGATGCCGGACACGTCCACCCCGCGTGCCTTCCAGTGCTCGATCGCGGCATCGGCCTCGAGCAGGTCGGTGCGGCCCACGAGGTCGTCGAAGCGGCGCACCCCGAGCTGCGCCATCAGCTCGCGCACCTCGTCGGCGATGAAGAAGAAGTAGTTGACGACGTGCTCGGGGCGGCCCTGGAAGCGCCTGCGCAGCTCGGGGTCCTGCGTGGCGATGCCGACCGGGCACGTGTTCAGGTGGCAGGCGCGCATCATGATGCAGCCCATCGCGATCAGCGGGGCGGTGGCGAAGCCGAACTCCTCGGCGCCGAGCAGGGCGGCCACCACCACGTCGCGGCCGGTCTTCAGCTGGCCGTCGGTCTGCACCGTGATGCGGTCGCGGAGGCGGTTCATCACGAGCGTCTGCTGCGTCTCCGCCAGGCCGATCTCCCACGGCACGCCGGCCGAGTGGATCGAGCTGACGGGCGAGGCGCCCGTGCCGCCGTCGTGGCCGGCGATCACCACGTGGTCGGAGTTCGCCTTGGCCACGCCCGCGGCCACCGTGCCCACGCCCACCTCGGAGACCAGCTTCACGCTGATGCGCGCCGCCGGGTTGGCGCAGCGCAGGTCGAAGATCAGCTGCTTGAGGTCCTCGATCGAGTAGATGTCGTGGTGCGGCGGCGGCGAGATCAGGCCGACGCCGGGCGTGGAGTGGCGGACGCCGGCGATGTAGTCGTCCACCTTGTGGCCCGGGAGCTGGCCGCCCTCGCCGGGCTTCGCGCCCTGCGCCATCTTGATCTGAAGCTCGTCCGCGTTGACCAGGTAATGGGCGGTCACGCCGAAGCGCCCGGACGCCACCTGCTTGATGGCCGAGCGGCGGCTGTCGCCGTTGTCGTCGCGCGTGAAGCGCCGGGGATCCTCGCCGCCCTCGCCGGTGTTCGACTTGCCGCCGAGCCGGTTCATCGCGATCGCCAGGGTCTCGTGCGCCTCGGTGGAGATCGATCCGAGCGACATCGCGCCGGTGGCGAAGCGCTTCACGATCTCCGCGGCCGGCTCGACCTCGTCGAGCGGGATCGGCTCGTCCTGCGTGCGCAGCTTCAGCAGGCCGCGCAACGTGGCGCGCCTGCGCGACTGGTCGTTCACCTCTGCGGTGAAGCGCTCGTAGGCCTCGCGGCCACCGTGGCGCACGGCGTCCTGCACGTTCGCGATCGTGTCCGGGTTCCACTGGTGATGCTCGCCGTCGCGGCGCCACGCGTGCACTCCTCCGCCGGGCAGCCGCTCCTCCGAGGCGGGCCTCGCGCCCTGGGGGTACGCGCGCGCGTGGCGCGTGAGGGTCTCCCGGGCGAGCACGTCGAGGCCGATGCCGCCGATCCGCGACGTGGTGCCTGTGAAGTAGCGCTCCACCAGGGCGGGCTCGAGCCCGACGGCCTCGAAGATCTGGGCGCCCGAGTAGCTGCGCACGGTCGAGATGCCCATCTTGCTGATCGTCTTCAGCAGGCCCTTGCCGACGGCCTTGATCATGTTGCGCTCCGCCTCGTCGGCCCCGTTCACGCCGGGCAGGACGCCGCGATCGAACATGTCGAAGAGCGTCTCGAAGGCGAGGTAGGGACAGACTGCTGAGGCGCCGTAGCCGAGCAGGCAGGCGATGTGGTGAACCTCGCGCGGCTCGCCCGACTCCACCACGAGCCCGGCCTGCAGGCGCGTGCCCTCGCGCACGAGGTGGTGGTGCACGGCGCCCACCGCCAGCAGCGCGGGCAGCGGGGCACGCTCGGCGCCGGCCTGGCGGTCGGAGAGGATCAGGATGTTGTCGCCGGCGTCGATCGCGGCCGACGCCTCGCGGCAGAGGCGGTCGAGCGCGCGCTGGATGCCCGCCGGCCCCTCGCTGACCGGCCAGGTGGCGTCCAGGGTGTCCGCGCGGAACACGTGGTGGTCCACCTGGCGCAGCTTCTCGAGCTCGCCGGTGGTGAGCAGCGGCTGCGAGATGATCAACTGGTGGGCGTGCTCGGGAGTCTCGTCGAGCAGGTTGCCCTCGGGCCCGACCGAGGTGGAGACGCTCATCACGATCTTCTCGCGGATCGGGTCGATCGGCGGGTTGGTGACCTGGGCGAACAGCTGCTTGAAGTAGGAGTAGAGGAGCGGCCCGCGATCGGACAGCACCGCCAGGGCGAAGTCGTTCCCCATCGAGCCCGTGGGCTCCTCGGCCCTCGTCCCCGCCCATGTCGGCGAGCGGGATGCGTAGGTCCTCCTGCGTGTAGCCGAACATGAGCTGACGCGTGCGCAGGGGGTCACCGGGCAGCTCGGCGGGGGCGACATCGGGGATGTCGTCGAGGTGGACGGTGCGCTCGGCGTACCAGCGGCCGTACGGCTGGCGCGCGGCGATTTCGCCCTTCACCGTGCCGTCGTCGACGATGCGTCCGCCCTCGACGTCGACCAGGAAGATCTTGCCCGGCTGCAGGCGACCCTTGGCCACCACGTCGGCCGGGTCCGCCGCGGGCAGCACGCCGGTCTCGCTGGCCAGCACCACGAAGCCGTCGCGGGTGAGCTGCCAGCGGCCGGGCCGCAGGCCGTTGCGGTCGAGCGTGGCGCCGATCACGCGGCCGTCGGTGAACGCCACCGCCGCCGGCCCGTCCCAGGGCTCCATGAGACACGAGTGGTAGGCGTAGAAGTCGCGCAGCTCCGCGGGCATGTCCTCGCGCCCCTCCCACGCCTCGGGGATCATCAGCATCAGCGCGTGCGGCAGCGAGCGGCCGGCCAGCACGAGCAGCTCGAGCACGTTGTCGAAGGTCGCCGAGTCGCTGCCGCCGGGGCGCACGACCGGCATCAGCTTGCGCAGGTCGTCGCCGAACAGGTCGCTCTGCAGCTGCGACTCGCGGGCGCGCATCCAGTTCACGTTGCCGCGCAGCGTGTTGATCTCGCCGTTGTGGGCGATCAGGCGGTACGGGTGCGCGAGCTCCCAGCTGGGGAAGGTGTTGGTGGAGAAGCGCGAGTGCACCAGCGCCAGCGCGCTGGCGATGCGCTCGTCGCGCAGGTCGGGGAAGTAGCGGGTGAGCTGCGGCGAGGTGAGCATGCCCTTGTAGACCAGCGTGCGCGAGGAGAACGACGGGATCGCCAGGTCGTCGCCCGCGGCCTTCTCGATGATCCGCCTCGTGACGTAGAGCTTGCGCTCGAACGCGTCCTGATCGAGCGCGGGCGGCGCGCCGACCAGCACCTGCCGGATCGCGGGCTCAACCGCGGCCGCGCTCGGACCGGGCACGCTCGAGTCGACCGGCACGTCGCGCCAGCCCAGCACTGCGAGGTCCTCGCAGAGGATCGTGCGCTCGATCAGCGCCTCGAGCTCGCCGCGGCGAACCGGATCCTTGGGCAGGAAGCACATGCCCACCGCGTAGCTGCCGGGTGGCGGAAGCTCGACGCCCGCCACCTCGCGCAGGAGAGCGTCGGGAAGCTGGATCAGGATGCCGGCGCCGTCGCCCGTGTCGATCTCGGCTCCGCTCGCACCGCGGTGCTCGAGCGCGTCGAGCACGTCCAGCGCGCGCTGGACGGTGGCGTGCGTGGGCCTGCCGGAGAGATCGGCGACCGCGCCCACACCACAGGCATCGTGTTCGAATGTTGGGTCGTAGAGGCCCACGGCCTCAGGTCGCTTTGCGTTCATCCAGCCTCGTAAGGGAGAGCGGCCTTCAGCCGGGAAATCCGGCCTGCAACGGACGCGAAATGGTAGCGGGAACTGTGGTCCCCGCAATCATTTTCACCCAAGTGGGGGGCTTTCGCCAGTTCGGGGCTGTTCGCGCCGCGCGGCGAGAGCTCAGCAGCTCTTTGCGCTGTCCTTGCCGGAGCAGCTGTCGTCGCCCGAGCCGCCGTTGAGCTTGTCGTCGCCTGAGCCGCCGCTGAGCTTGTCCTTGCCGGCGCCGCCGGACAGCTTGTCCTTGCCCGCGCCGCCCGACTCGGTGTCCGCGCCCGCCCCGCCCGACTCGGTGTCGTTCCCAGCGCCGCCGGAGAGCTTGTCCTTGCCGTCCTGCCCGTAGAGCTTGTCGGCTCCGGCGCCACCCGAGACCGTGTCGTTGCCGTCACCGCCGCAGATCACGTCGTTGCCACCCAGGCCGCCGATCGAGTCGTTGCCCCCGAGGCCCACGATCACGTCTGCGCGGCGCGTGCCCCTGAGCTTGTCGCGATGCGAGGTACCGACGATCGTCGCCTTGCGACCACCGCAGCGCGGCACGCGCGATGTGCCGCCACCCCCGTTCGGACCGCTGCCCGGGCCGCCCGGCGAGCCTCCGGCCGCAGCCGAGTCGCCCTGTAGGCGGACCACGAACATGTCGTCGCCCACCGTCCCGGCCACCACGATGCGGCCGTCCGCCTGCAGCGCCATCGCGTTGCCCTGTGCGAGGTCACCGAGGTTGAGCGTCGTCTTCCCGCCCGCGCCGAAGGTGCTGTCGAGGGCACCACCGGGCTGGATGCGCGCGACCGCGATGTCGTGGGCGTTGTCACCCCCGAGGAGGATCTTGCCGTTGGCCTGGAGTGCGATCGCGTTCGCCTGGTCGACGTCGCCGAAGTCCACGTCGACGGTGTTGTTGCCGTTCAGCGAGTTGTCGAGCTGGCCTGCGGCAGTCAGGCGGGTGAGCGTGAAGTTGTCGGACCCGGTGCCGAAGCCGGCCACGTCGATCTTGCCGCCCGGCTCGATCAGGACGTCCTCGGCCGAATCGTCGGAGCCGGCGCCAAATCCGTACGTCTGCTTGCCGCCGCTTCCAAAGCCGGCGTCGATGCCGGTGCCCGGGACCACG
>CAVYPF010000004.1:0-1350747 GCA_963770325.1 uncultured Thermoleophilaceae bacterium
CTTCAAAGCAGATTGTCGCTCGCCCCGAATGGTCGTTCTGCACCCGGCAGCCACGTAGATCGTGGTCGCCATGAAGCCGGGCGCCTAAAGTGGGACCACCGCGATGTCGCGAGATCACCGGCTCGCGCACGGATGCATCGACGTGTGGTGTCCTGACGTCGTGGCCCGCGGCTTGCATGGCGTCGGCGGCGGCGAGGCTGTCTTGGCTGTAGCCGCCAGTTGGACGTGTTTCCGGGGCCCCTGGCGGCGGCCGATCACCTGCCCGATCCCTTCGGCGCCAATGATGACCAGTGCCCTCTGTGTTCATCGGACGCTTCTTCCGTAACTCTTGTTGTGTCGTCAATCGGGCGCTGTCCGCTGGCTCACGCGCCTGGTCGCAAGCGGATCCGCTTGCGGATACGCGGTCCTGCGTTCGTGGGTCTACTGCCGTGGTCGTGGCGCGCCGCAGACGGGCAGCTTCCGGCGAGACCTTGTCCCTTAACCGGGCAGAGCTGTCCTTGGCCGCACGGTTCGCGGTCTCGATGCCGGCGAGGAACTGCTCGCGGTCGTCGTGTTCGCGTAGTTGCGTCCTGGCTGCGTGCACGGATGGGTATTTAGCGGGGTCGAGCTGCGCCCACTGTGCGGCGACGGTGGCGAGGAAAGCTGACCGGTCCATCTTGCTGCTGGCGAGCGCCCGGGCGTTGGCGGCGTTCTGCCCGGCGACGCCGAGGATGTAGTTCATGAGCACCCCGGCGGAGTCGGACAACGCTCGTGGGGGCACGTCGAGTGCCTGCAGGTGCTCGCTGATGCTCTCGTAGATGTCCAGCAGCGCCGGCCGCCAGGGCTCTCGGTTGAGCTGGGCGCCGACCCAGGGGTGGGCGACAATCGCGTCGAACAGGCCAACCGCGACGCCACGCAGCGCTGGCCGGGGCTCGGCGCCGGCGGCGAGGTCGGTCACGATGCGGGCGATGACGTGGTCGGCGGCCGCCGCGAGCAGGTCGTTCCTGTCCGCGACGTGGTGATATATCGCCCCGTATCCGGTGGCCAGGCGCACGGTGAGCGCCCGCAGGGTCAGAGCGTCCTCGCCCTCAGCGTCAAGAATCTCGATAGCGGCCTGGACGCACTCTCCTCCGTGGTCATCTTGAGTGGGCTGGCGAGCCTGAGCCTGCCCGGAGGAGGAAGGCGAGTCGTGCCGGGCGGATGCAGGTTCCTTGGGCGCCGGGGGTCCAAGCCGCGGCTTGCATGGTTGCGCGACTGCAGCGACTATGGGGGCGTGTCTCTTGTCCTGGTCTTGGTCCTGGTCGGGGCGGGCGCTGCTATCTGGTGGCGGGTCAGTCACGCCAAGTGGGGTCTGGTCAGGAGGGTGGTCTTCTGGGTGGTGCTCGTGGTGGTGCTGTGGGTGCTGGTGAACTATTACAGCGTGCCGCTTCCTGAGGTCTAGGTGCTGTTCTTTGAAGCCGCCGTCTCGTCAGGCTGCGCCGCGGGGGTGAGCCGGGCGCCGCTTGCCGGCATTTCCCGCTGGCAGGTCTGACCCTGGAGGGCGGCGGCGGAGGAGTCGCAGAGGACGAGGTGGCGAAGGAAACCGCGGCAGGATTAGCCCGTCTGCGAGGAAGCGGGCTTGGCTCGTGGCTGGTATGGCGCGGCGGCTATTACGCCCGGGACGCTTGAAACCTTCTGATTGAGGCCGGAACCCGAGGGCGCACTGGGGCAGCCTGGAGACGGGCAGGCCCCGCCTCCTATGACATACACGACGGCGGTCCATTGCGCTGAGGCTGGCGGCGCCGGGATGACCCAGTTTATGGTCCAGCTGTCACCTGAGACGATGGCTGCTGGTGACACGAGCCATTCGCCGGGGCGCTTGTCGATGACGAACACTTCGGCGCTGGCCGGCTGATCGTGTACGGTGCCGGTCCACAGGTAAAGCTGGCCGGGTGGCGGGGGGTATGGCTGTTGCGCTAGGTCCGTGATGTCAACTGAGGGTGCGGGCGGGGATCCGCTGGGTATGAGGTTGATGAGCGCGACGGCGATGCTGGCTATGGCGGCGACGGCGGCGGCGAGGAGTACCTGCCATCGTTCAAGGCGGTGCTGCTGTTTCTTGCGGGGTCGCGTCCCCATGGGTCACAGTGTGCCACCATGGGGGCGCATCAGGGCAGGTCTTGGGAGTGCCGGGTAGCGGTGCGGGCAGGGGAAATGGTCATGCTGCGCCGTGGCGGACGTACGCGCTCACCAGACGTCGGTGCCGCAGGCGTGGCAGGTGCCGACTTCGACTGCGGCGGCCGGGTGCCTGCACGCTTGTGTGGTGAGCCGTTGGACCTCGGCGAGGGCGTCGGCTAGCTCGGCGCGGAGCCGGGCGTTCTCCTGCTCGAGGGTGGCTATCCGCTCGGTCTGGCGTCGGCGGAAGGCTCGCTGCCGTTCAGCCGTCGTCGCCGCCATGGTCGCAGGTTACCGGTCGTTAGTAACGGGCGTGACTGTCGTTAGTAACGGTGGGGGTGCGCGGGGTACGGCTGGTCGGCTGGCTGGCTCAGGTTCAAGCTGATGGTTTGCTCACCGGCGGTTCCGCCTCGCCTCTTCACACTCGGGAAGGCTTGAACCGCCGTCACGGGTCTGTCGTGCGCCGCCGGCGGGTAGCCTCTGGCGGTGACAGATGTCCCGTTGACCAAGCACCGGGCAAAGCAGGTCGGACATTCGCTGAACGTGATTGCGGAGCTGCCCCGGTACGTGGACGACGCGGCCTTCCCTGTGGGCCTGCGGGTCGCAGCGATCGATGCGTTCTTCATTCACCTGCGGCTGCTCATCGAGTTCCTGATCAAGAAGCCGGACCGGGCTCATCCCGCGATCCATCGTGACGACTATGCGAGCGGCTTCAACCTGGGCTCCGTGGATCCGGCCCTGTACCGCAGCCTCAGCAGCGACTTCGACTTCGCCAGCCAGCACGTCGCCCACTTCAGCCTCAACCGCGTTCTGACAGAGGAATCAGCGGGCATTGAATACTTCGATGCGGCCCGCCTGCGTACCTGCGCTGAAGACGTCTTCGGTGCCATGGAGGCCTTCATCCGGTACATGCACGCAAAACCGGGATCCTATGCCGACGACTTCGAGAGATTGCTCTCGGAAGCCAAGAGCCGCATGGCCTAGGCGCCGCGAATGCTTATGCCGGAAGCCCGGCCAGCGGGTGATCGGGGCTTCGGCAGGGTTCTTGCCGGCGTAACCGCGGCGCGTATTCCATTCGCGTTTCCCGCACCTCGAACAGCGGTGTCTGCCAGCTTGAGTGGTAGACGACGCCGGTCTGGGTGAACCAGTCGGTGTGCACATCGATCTGCCCGGCGAGGTCCAGGACACCGCGGGCCTTGTCGGCGGGGTTGATGGAGGTGCACTCGGCTGCCACTCGGTACTGGGTTCCGAGTCGGTACGTGTGGAGTTCCTCAGACCACGAGCGGCAGTCGTTGTGCGGTGCAGCATGCGGCGCGGGGGCGGCGAAGGCGGGAGCGGCGAGGGCGAGCGAGCCGGCCAGCAGCGCCCCGGCGGCTAGCGCGGGCGCGATGATCCGCGCTTTCCGGTTCGTCATGGGATGTTCCTCTCGGTATCGGTGGCCAGGCGGCGGTCCCTGCGGGCCGGGCAGCCCCGGGAGCTGGCCACGGAACTGATCCTCCAGGCCGGGGGCCTGCCAGTCCCTAGGGAAACTCCCTAGTCATTCATAGGGAATGCCTCTGGGCAGGCCGCGGGGGATCCCCGGTCAGGCCGCGGCGCGGATGCCCGTGCTCAGAACGGCGGCTCGCCGAGTAGCCGCCCGGGCCCTGGGCCGCCCGCTGTTCGACGACGCGGGGGCCGCCAGACGCCCTCTTGATAACGTGGGCCGGCAGGCAATCCGGGACAACCTCTGGGCGGGGCGCGATGAGACTCATCCTTAACGTGATCTGGCTGGTGCTCTGCGGCATCTGGATGGCTATCGCCTATGCCGTGGTCGGGCTGCTCTGCTTCGCCTTGTTCTTCCTGGTCGTCACGATCCCGTTCGGGATCGCCGCGTTCCGGATCTCCGGATACGTTCTCTGGCCCTTCGGCCGGACAATCGACCGGCGCCCGGAGGCAGGTGTGGCGTCGCTGATCGGGAACATCATCTGGATCATCCTGTTCGGCTGGGAGCTTGCAATCGGGCACCTGGTGACCGGGATCCTGCTGTGCTTGACGATCATCGGCATCCCGCTAGGGCTCGCCAACTTCAAGATCATCCCTATCTCCCTCGTGCCGCTGGGAGTACGGATCGTCCCGTCCGACGAGCCCGTCACATAAGAGGCCGCAGTTCCTCCTGGGGCAGGGAGCCTTCGGCCTGCCGCTCGTCAGAACGGCGGCTCGTCGGAGTAGAGCCTCGTCAGGGCTGCCGGACGCCCCGCGGTTGGTTGTGTCGGGGACGGATATGCGCCCGTTAGCCGCCCGTGCTAGTCGGCGTGGCAGCGGGGGTCGCGGAATTCGGCGTGCTGCTGACCGGGCTAGTGCTGCCGGGAGCGGTGGCGGGCGCGGTGCTGGCCGCCGGGGAACTGCTGGCGCTGCTGGGCGTGGTGCTGGCGGTGCCGGTCCCTGTCGCGCTGGCCGACGGCGTAGGTGACGGGCTGGCCGGGGCGGCCTTGCCGACTGTCCCGCCGCCGAGGGTGGTACCGTGCCCCGGCTTGCCCTGAACCACAGCGGACAGCGGCTTGCCCGCCGCACCCTCCAGCAGGGTGACCACGAGGGCGCCGCCGATGAACGCGGCAATGATGAACGCGGCCGGACCGGCCCAGCGCCAGCGCAGCCGCGGGCGCGGCCGGTCGTGCCCGCTGCCAGCCGCCGCGGTGTCCCGGGTGATCGCGGCAGCCTGGGTGACGGCGGCGTGCTCGCCGGGGTGCAGCGGGTAGCCCCGGACACGGATGGCCTCGGCCCGGGCGGCGGCCAGGGCCGCGGACCGGCGGATGCCCCGCTCGGCCCACCAGGAGGCTGTCCCGGAGGCCAGGCTGCCGATCACGATCCCGGCGATCGTCCCGGCGGCGCCGATCAGGCTGCCCAGGATCGCCGCGAGCACGGTCCCGGTGGTGGCGGCGATGATGGCGGGCAGATGCGACCGGAAGGTCTCCGGCCGGGCTTCCGGCTTGGTTTGCGGCTTGGCGGTGTCGCTGGTCATGATCTCCAGGGCAGGTCATGGCGCGTCGGCGGGCCGGGCGGGTCTCGGGAAGTTACAGGCTACCGGCTGAACCGTGCCCGGGGTCCGTGTGGCGTGTCAGGATCGAGGCGCACTGCGCCTCGATCACCTACATGATCAGGCATTATGCCGCCGAAGGGCAGTGATCTGATCTTTGATCACCGGCATGATGCTGCCGACAGGGTCCTCCTGGATTGTCGCGGCGCTGGCATCCTCGTCCGTCGTGCGCACCGCACGGGGCCCGTCACTCCGACGGTGAAGCTGGGAGCGGGTCACGGCGCAGGGGTGAGCAGGAGCGCCGGCCGGGATGCCTTGATGCCGCCGAGGCTCGAGGACGGGCTCCGGGACGGCCGGGCTGTCGGCCGGGTGCCCAGAGACCGCGGGCGATCGGGGGGACGGACGCCAGCCCGGGCTCATCCAGCGTCCGGGCTCCGGCTGGCGGCCGGGCCCCGGAACGTGGGTGCGGCCGCCCGGCGCGTCCGTACCCTGCCTGCCGTCACGCTGAGTGATACGGGTGGTCAGGAAGAACGCACACGGAGCCGCCGATCTGGGCGCTGTGCGGAAGGTCGTCGCCAGCAATCGGCTGGGCGGATAACGGGGTGATCTGCGCGCGGCCGCCGGGACGCCTATCGGGAGCTTCACCGGCGCGCCCGGCGCGGATCTGGAGGGCCTGATCCTTGATCGCCTGGCTCGCCGGGCTGGCCGGGCCGTCGGGGTCCGCCTGGCTGTGGCGGCTCGCGCCGGCGATGACCAGCAGGTGCTCGTCAACCCAGCAGACCTCGGGGCCGGGCAGGCGGGCCAGGAAGGTCGCGGTGGCTGCGCGCAGCTCCTGCGGCGTGTAGAAGGAGAATGTCGAGTAGTGGCGCCCCTGGGCCTGGGCCCCGAGCCGCTCGGCTGTACTGGTGCGCGGGTGCTGGAAGGTCTGTGCTGCGATCATCGTGAGCCCCTCGGTCCGCCGGACGGCGGCCCGGATCGCGGCCTGGCTGTGCAGGCGCTGCTCGTGCTCGGTGAAACCGGGGAAGTAGCGGCCCCAGATCGTCCGCGCGTTCTGCTGCGGGGTGCGGGTGTAGATGAACAGCTGGCCGCCGGGCTGCAGCACCCGGGCGGCGGCGGCCAGGAAGCGGGCCAGGTCGAAGTGGTGAACGCAGTTGAACGCGGTGACCAGGTCCAGGCTGGCGGTCCGCAACGGCAGCTGTTCGGCGGCCGCCAGCAGCGGCACCACCCCCAGGGGCTGGCCGCGGCTGGCGGCCCTGAGCTGGGCCAGCATGGCCGCCGAGACGTCGCTTGCGGCCAGCAGCGAGCCGTCCGGCAGCAGCGCGCGCAGCAGCCGCGTGTACCGTCCCGTCCCGCAGCCGATATCCAGGCCGGTGACGGGGCGGCCGGGCAGGAGCTGGCCGATCGCGCGCACCGGCGCCTCGTCGGTGGTGCGCAGCGATTCATAGACCACGGCCACCCGCTCGAAATGGTCGCCTGCGGTCATGTCCGGTGCCTCCCGCGCTGGGTGTGCTGGCTACCATCATGCACTCGCCTTGCTCAGTTCACCCACTGTTCACCCCGCACGGCAGACCAGCAGCCCTCCTGATGGCCGTGTGGCGTGCCTGCGGCGCACGGCACGGTCACCGCGACGGGCCCGGCATCACCAGATCTGATGAGCAATCCAAGTTCCCTGCGGGGTGCCAGAAGCCGGCCTATGGCTGTGACCTGGCGCGATAGGTGCGGCGTGGCTGCCGGGCATGATGACCGGCCGTGTCGTTTGCGTCTGCTCTATCTGATCTTCGTGCGGCTTGCTGGCTGGCTTGTCCTGCCGGGTTGTTCGCCGGCGTTCAAGGATGCGGAACTGCTCGTGCTGCGGCACGAGGTCGCGGTGCTGCGCCGCACCTGGCCGGGGCCCGGTGGGACTGGGCCCGCCGCGCGGTGCTGGCCGCGCTGATCAGGCTCGTGCCGGGAAGGCTGCGGGCGCACCGGCTGGTCACGCCGGCGCCGTCCTGCGGTGGCACCGCGGCCTGGTCACCGGGAAGCGGGCCTATCCGCGCCGCACGGGACGCCCAGTCCGAACGACGTGTCCTTTGCCGGGCGGTGATAGGTGTGCAAGGCGGGAGCAGATCGAAGCGGCAAGGCTGGACGCGGCCCGCGGGCCGTGACGGCGCGCCGTTGGCTGATGTGACCGCGGTGCGCGGCACGCCGCGCGCGTTCGCTCCCGGCGTAGCTGGGCACGCTGCCCCGTTGCCCCAGGCCGGGCGGGGTGAACCCGCTGCCGTCGGGGAACGTCGTACTTGTGCGACATCCGCGTGCGCGATGTCGCCCGGCGCGGGGGCTAGCGTGGGAGGGGACGAGCAAGACTTCGGTTGCCTCGCCGGCCGCTCGGTGAGGGGGCGACGAGATGTTCGAGAGGTTCACCGACCGGGCGCGGAGGGTTGTGGTCCTGGCTCAGGAAGAGGCCAGGATGCTCAATCACGACTACGTCGGCACCGAGCACATCCTGCTCGGCCTGATCGGCGAGGGCGAGGGTGTCGCGGCCAAGGCCCTTGAGTCGCTGGGGATCAGCCTGGAGGCGGTCCGCCAGCACGTCGGGGAGATCACCGGCCAGGGCCAGCGGGCACCCTCCGGGCACATCCCCTTCACTCCGCGGGCCAAGAATGTCCTCGAGCTGTCGCTGCGGGAGGCCCTGCAGCTCGGTCACAACTACATCGGCACCGAGCACATCCTGCTCGGCCTGATCCGCGAGGGCGAGGGCGTCGCCGCCCAGGTGCTCGTCGAGCTGGGCGCTGACCCCACCAGGGTCCGCCAGCAGGTGATCCAGCTGCTGGCGGGCTCCCCGGGCAACGAGCCCGCCGCGGCAGGCGCGCCGCCGGAGACGGCGCCGTCCGCTTCGCTCATACTCGACCAGTTCGGCCGGAACCTGACCGCTGCCGCACGCGAGGGCAAGCTCGATCCCGTGATCGGCCGGGAGAAGGAAATCGAGCGGGTCATGCAGGTGCTGTCCCGGCGCACCAAGAACAACCCCGTGCTGGTGGGCGAGCCCGGCGTCGGCAAGACGGCTGTGGTGGAGGGCCTGGCCCAGAAGATCGTCAAGGGCGAGGTGCCGGAGACCATCAAGGACAAGCAGCTGTACACCCTGGACCTGAGCGCGCTGGTGGCCGGCTCGAGGTACCGGGGCGACTTCGAGGAGCGGCTGAAGAAGGTCCTCAAGGAGATCAGGACGCGCGGGGACATCATCTTGTTCATCGACGAGCTGCACACGCTGGTTGGCGCGGGCGCGGCCGAGGGCGCGATCGACGCCGCCTCGATACTCAAGCCGATGCTGGCCCGCGGCGAGCTGCAGACGATCGGCGCGACTACGCTGGATGAGTACCGCAAGCACCTGGAGAAGGACGCGGCGCTGGAGCGCCGGTTCCAGCGGGTCCAGGTGGCCGAGCCGACGATCGCGCACACCATCGAGATCCTCAGGGGCCTGCGCGACCGGTACGAGGCGCATCACCGCGTGTCGATCACCGACGGCGCCCTGGTCGCCGCCGCGCAGCTGGCGGACCGCTATGTCAGCGACCGGTTCCTGCCGGACAAGGCGATCGACCTGATCGATGAGGCCGGGTCCCGGATGCGGATCCGCCGGATGACCGCGCCGCCGGGCCTGCGCGAGTCCGACGAGAAGATCGCCGGCGTCCGCCGGGAGAAGGAGTCGGCCATCGATTCCCAGGACTTCGAGAAGGCCGCCGCGCTGCGCGATACCGAGAAGCAGCTGACCGGGAAGAGGGATGCCGGGGAGAAGGAGTGGAAGGCCGGCGGCATGGACACCGTCGCCGAGGTGACCGCGGAGCTGATCGCGGAGGTCCTGGCGGCCGCCACGGGCATCCCGGTGTTCAAGCTCACCGAGGAGGAATCGCAGCGGCTGCTGCGGATGGAAGACGAGCTTCACAGGCGGGTGATCGGGCAGGACGTGGCCGTCAAGTCGCTCTCGCAGGCCATCCGGCGCACCAGGGCCGGGCTGAAGGACCCCAAGCGGCCCGGGGGCTCGTTCATCTTCGCCGGCCCGTCCGGGGTCGGCAAGACGGAGCTGTCCAGGACGCTCGCGGAGTTCCTGTTCGGCGATGAGGATTCGCTGATCCAGCTGGACATGAGCGAGTACATGGAGAAGCACACGGTGTCCCGGCTGTTCGGTTCTCCGCCCGGGTACGTCGGCTACGAGGAGGGCGGCCAGCTGACCGAGAAGGTGCGCCGCAAGCCGTTCTCCGTGGTCCTGTTCGACGAGATCGAGAAGGCTCACCCGGACATCTTCAACTCGCTGCTGCAGATCCTGGAGGACGGGCGCCTCACCGATGCGCAGGGCAGGGTGGTCGACTTCAAGAACACGGTGATCATCATGACGACCAACCTGGGCACCCGGGACATCACGAAGGGCGTCTCTGTCGGCTTCGGTACCGCAGGCGAGTCACGCGGCTCGTATGACCGGATGAAGACCACGGTGCAGCAGGAGCTGAAGCAGCACTTCAGGCCGGAGTTCCTGAACCGCGTCGATGACACGATCGTGTTCCGCCAGCTCAGCCAGGAGGAGATTACCGCCATCGTGGACCTGATGATCGCCAAGGTGGATGAGCGGCTCAAGGACCGCGACATGGGCCTGGAGCTGCTGCCCGCGGCCAGGACGCTGCTGTCCGAGCGGGGCTACGATCCGGTGGCCGGCGCGAGGCCGCTCCGCCGCACGATCCAGCGGGAGATCGAGGACAACCTGTCCGAGAAGATCCTGTTCGGCGAGCTGAGGGCCGGCCAGATCGTCACGGTCGATGTGGAGGGCACCGGGCCGGAAGCGCAGTTCACGTTCGAGGGCGTGGCCAGGCCCGGGGCCGTGCCCGATGCGCCGCCCGCGGTGATCTGAGAGCAAGGCGCCCGCCGGCCGGACCGGCGGGCGCCCGGCACCTGATCGGCGCCGCCAGCGGCGCTGCACCGCCTGGGCCGCCTCGACCATGCTGTGCCGTTCGAATACTCGATTGCATTGGCTGTCCTGCACTGTTGCCGACAGGTGGACGTGGTGATGGCTGGCTGGCCGAGTGCTGCTCAAGATCGTCTACCTGCTGACGTGCCGCGTGCCCGGCATGGCCGTCCTGGTGTTCCGCGGCGGCCGCTGGCGGTGGGGCGAGGCGGATGGGGTGGGTTCATTCCACACGCCGACCCGGGTCAGGGCCTCTGGCGCGTCGGTGGCGTCGAGGTGGACGCAGGTCTGGTCTGGCTGGTGGCAGCCGGGGAGCGATGCGTGAGCAGCCGGGCGACGACCTCGACCGGCACGCCGCGGCGGATCAGCCCGGACGTTATCTGTCTTGTCTGCGAACCAGTGCGTGGCTGGCGGCCGCCGGTCTGGTTCCTGGCTGGTCCGGTAGGCCATCTGAGTGCTGATCGTTGGCAGCCGGCTAGTTACCGGGTACCGGCTGTGCCTCGTGGGACTGGCGCGGCGACCCCGTCCTGATCCACAGCCCACGACCCTAGCCGTTCAGCGCCACGCGATGCCGGCATGACGCAGCGCTGGAGCCAATCTGGTACGCCAGGACCAGCCCGGCCCGTTGCCGCTGCCCCTGGGGGACGTCACCGCCGGCGTATGCGACGGGCCGCTGGCCAGCACCTCCACTGTGCCCGGAGGGCGAACAGCAGGAGGGCGCCGGGTCCGGCCCCGGACAGCCCCGCGACCCCGGCCGGGCACCCGCCGGGGCAGACCCGGGCAGCCACCAGCGACATGAGCCGGCGCTGACCCTGGATACCACCCCCCGGCACCGGCCGGTGACCTCCTCAGTTACCAGCACCCGCTGCTCTGACCTAGTGCCCGGTAACTCCGGGTCCCGCTGGCAGGGCCGCACAGGGTCCCCATCTCGCCCTGATGCCTGACCCCTTGCCGCTCTCACCAGCGACGAGACCTAAGCACGGAACGCGCCACCCGCGAAAGCGCAGAGCAGCTCGCTGACGACTGGCTCAGCCTGACACCGGCCGGCACCGGGTGAATGACCCGCCGCCCCGGCTTCGAAGATCAGCGGCCTAGCGTGACTGGCCGTTCCATTGGTCGTCGAGGGCCGAGTCAGAGAGGAGCGGGGCCGGCGCGCCGCCGGTTCTGCGGCGCTGGCGGCACCACCTTCCCGGCAAGAGCGCGGGCGGCCGGGATCACGACCAGCGCCCCGTCAGAGGTACGGACCGCGAAGGAAGCCGGGTCGTTCGCCTCGAGAATGCCCAGGACGTCGGCGATCTGTTCGCCGTCACCCGGGCTGGGCCGGCGCCAGCGGATCACGACCCGCTGGCCGACATCGGCGGGTGTGAGGCGGACCTCGAGCCGGTAGCGCACGCCGGTCACCTGTTCCCAGGCCGGGCGGCTCGCCGCCGGGTGCCAGGCCCGGGCCCGGGAGCCTGGATCGTTGCCGGACTGGGCGCGGCAGCGGGCTCGGGCGGCAGGTTACGCGTCGGCGACGGTGGCATGATGCCGTTCTGAGGTTGAGCCGGCACGGCGTCGCATGGCCGGTTAGCTGGCCGGGGTGATGATCCCGTACTGGTGGATCTTGCGGTAGACGGTCGCACGGGACACCCCGAGTGATTCGGCTGTCTTGACCTTGTTGCCGTGGTAGTCCAGCAGGCTCTGCACGATGGCATCGCGCTGCATCGACTCCAGCGGGCCGAGCAGCCGGCGGCTCACCGTCAAGCATTCTGGCGGCAGGTCAGCCAGGCGGATCGTGCCGGTGCGCCGGTGGTGCACGATGCGCCTGAGCACCTGCCAGAGCTGCTCGGTATTGCCTGGCCAGCTAGTTCGCAGCAGAAGCTGCATCGCCTCAGGCGAACAGGCCAGCGGGCCGTGCTGGCTCAGCTTGGACAGGAAGAACGGCACGAGCTCATGCAGGTCCTCGATGTGGTGGCGAAGCGGCGGAAGCTCCACGGTGCCCGGGAAGAGCTGCAGCAGGCCGGCCAGGTCGCCGCTCACCGGGCCCGGGCTGAGCGTAACGGCAGCCCACAGCGCCTTCTGCGTGCCCGCGGCCAGCGTCTGCTCAAGCGCTGTCCGCAGCGCTCGCAACCGCGGGGCGCTGAGCCGCTCGGGGTGCCGGATGACCAGGCTCCCCTCGGCCCTAGGCAGGTCGCCGGGCGCTGGCAGCCAGTCGTGTCCGCTGGCGTCGTCGGCGTCCAGCACGTGGAACGTGCCGGCCGGGTTGCGGCGCCGGCAGACGGCCCGCAGCAGCGCCAGCTTGCCGGCTCCGGGCTCGCCCTCCAGCGCGAGCCACCTGCCCGCGGCCATGGCCGCATCCACCTGATCGCAGCTGCGCAGCCAGAGCGGACCGGAGCCGGCCAGGCCGGGCATCAGCCTCCGCCGCGGCGACCCTGTTCCGGCGGCCAGCTTGCCGGCCGGCGCGATCAGCTTCACGTGCACGACGCCGCCGGCCTG
Source organism: uncultured Thermoleophilaceae bacterium (assembly GCA_963770325.1). Lineage (GTDB taxonomy): Bacteria > Actinomycetota > Thermoleophilia > Solirubrobacterales > Thermoleophilaceae > JAICJR01. The sequence continues at coordinate 12,546 of CAVYPF010000004.1, forward strand.
GCCGTCGCTGGTCCTGCCCGGGCAGGGGCCGGCAGTACATCCGCGCCGTGGCCCCGGTGGGCAGCGCTGCATCGACGGGACCACGCTGGCCGCCGGCCAGCGCCTGGGCTCCATGCCCGAGCAGCGCGGCCTGGTCGCCGGGGTCAAGCACGTCCCGGGCGCAGTCGTTCATCATCACGATGTCGTTAGTTAGCGCAACGATGATCCCGCCGGTGTGCCGACAGTCCCGCCGGTAGTCCTGCAACAGCTGGAACTCCTGCGTATTGGTGTGGTTGAGCAGTGCCTGCGTGATCTGGCCGGCGATGCTGCGGGCGAGCGCGATCAGCAGCCAGCCCGCGTCCCGGCGCCAGCAGGTCAGGCCCACCGCGCCGAAGGTCAGGCCAGAGACCGGGTGGCGGATCGGCACCGCGGCGCAGGCTAGGTCCGCAAGCTGCCCGGCGTAATGCTCGTGCCCGAACACGTGCGCCGCCTGGCCGCTCTCCAGCGCCGTGCCGATCGCGTTGGTGCCGGCGAACTTCTCGGCGTAGCTGAAGCCTGGCGCCAGCTGGATGCTGTCAAGGTGCCGCTCCAGATCGTGGTCGGCCGTCAGCCGGCAGAGCACCACGCCGCCCGCGTCAGTGAGGATGATGCTGGCCGGCCGGCCCTCGAGACCCTCGTCCATCAGGCTCTGCAGCACCGGCAGAGCGCTGCGGGTCAGCGGCGTGCCGGGGCCGGGATCGCGAACGTAGCACGGGTCGATGTGGCCGGCCGCGACATTCCACTGCCGGGAACGCTGCCAGGACGCCATGATCGTGTCACGGACCTGGCCTGGCTCGACCGGCTGCGCCGCCAGGAACCGCTGCCTGGCCCGGGCCACCCCGGCGCCGTCCGTCATCTCTGCCGCGACGACTGCTCCGCGCGACATGCCTCCTCCTGCCTGCCATTGCTGCCCTGAGACCCGGCCGGACCCGCGTGGCACTAGAGGTTCGCGTCGTGCCTTCATGTCCGGTACGGGGCGGCCAGGCTGTGACCATGGCCGGGCCAGAGCCAGGAGGTCCGCGGCCTCGAAGTCGTAGGCGGCCAGAGCATTCATCGTGTCACCGCCGCCGCATTCGCAGCCGCCAGGCCAGAGACCTGGCCCGGCGGCGTTCGTCGGGCACCGATGGCCTCAGCCGGCTGCGCGGCAATGCGGGCGCCATGAGCACGGCCATGGATGAGAACCAGGCCGGCGGGCATGCGCTCCTCCGGTAGCCCCGGTAGCTGGCCGCCCTCAGCGGCTGAGTTCCGGTGCGTGCCGCTCACGCTACACCCGCACCCAGAAACTAGCAACCTATTTCCGGAATTTGACGGCATGTTTCATGGCGGCAAAACCGGGCCGTCCTGACCAGCCACGCCGGCCGGAGTACGGATCGCGCTCCCTCGGCGAGGGCTGAGGCCAGTGCCCAGGCCCGTTCCCGCCCGGCCTGCTCCAGCCGCCACGCGGCCCGGCAGACCCGCGCCAGCACCCGCCGCTCCCGCCGGGCCGTCTCGATCTGCTCGCTGATCCTCACCCGCCCATCGGGCCGGCCGCGTTCAGGAAACTGGACGCTGCAGCGGTGCTGACGGGTCCGTCCGTCGTTACCGGTACCCCAAGTATCCGTTGAGGGATCCCCTCGCGAGAGCCGCCGGGCTGCCGGGGGGCGCGCCCGATCCGCCGAGATGAAGCGTCACTGCGGCTGGCCTTTTTCGTCACGGCCGCGCAGATCAGTTCGATCTGGGCGCCCAGGGCCGGTGCTGGTCGTTCCCGGGATCCTCATCAAGAAGGCGGTTGCCGGCGGCACGTGAAAAGCCACGACTCGGCGGGCCTGCTCAGCGAGCCGGGTCACCGGCTCGTGCGGCGCCGGGGCTTTCAGCGCGCGGGTCAGGCACCGCGCTTCCGGCCCCGTCGGCTTGCCTGCCCGGCATCAGGGGAGTTTTCAGCTCTGCCTGGGTCGCGCGGCGGCCGTTAGCGTCACTTGCCGGGGGCAGTTCGATGCCGGGCCGGTCGTTGCCGGTGAGGAGGGCCAGGACGTCGCCGACGGTGCGTTCCCGGCTGGCGGGTTCGGGCAGGGGCAGGTGCGCCTGGATCTGGTAGCGGTTGCGGCGGCCGTCCTTCTGCTTGACGAGGTAGCCGGCTGCGGTCAGGTCGGTGATGATGGCGTGGGCGCTGCGCTCGGTGATGTCCAGGCGGGCGGCGATGTCGCGCAGGCGCGTGCCCGGGTCGTGGGCGATGCACAGCAGCGCCCGGGCGTGGTTGGTCAGGAAACCCCAGCTTGCCATGACAATAGTTTACCTTATTTTCCGGAAAAGAATTGCTAGTTATTGGTTTCCAGCGTAGCGTGGAGGCAGGCATCGAGGCTGATTTCCCGTGTCCGTGGTGCCGGTCCCCGGCCGGGGCAGGCACTGAACCGAGGCGGCACGGGAAGCTGATCTGGATGGGGATCAAAAAAGCGCCGGAACGCGAAGGCGGCGAAGGCGCAGCAGGCAGCTTCACGCCGCCCGCGCCCTTACCACTGACCCGCTAACCGGGTCCGCGGCACCGGCGACCTCAGCTTCCAACCTCGTGCCAGAACTGCTCGCCGCCGAAACCCGCCAGCGCGCCAGGCCGCACCCCCGCAGGCCGCAGGCACACACCCACAATCGCCAAGCGGCCAGTCCGCCGCCGACCCCCCTGCCGGTGCACCCGCCCCAGCAGGTGACTCACTAGAAAGGGTGAGCCGCCCATGAGTACCGCCAAAAAGCTCGCGCCCGAGGCCGTGCCAGGAATCCGCAGCTGGAGGCATCGCATGGCTGAGCCTGATATGCGTCAGCACGTCCAGGTCAGCGATGATGACCGCACAGTCGCCACGGCCGAGGTGACCACCTCCGAAGGATCTGGAGGCACCGCCCGGGTTTCTTTGCGCGCCGAGCCAGGGCACATCACTCCAGGGCGCCGCGCGAGCCTGGTCGATGCCGTGCTGGATCTTCCCGAGGTCCAGGAAAGCGCACGCCTGGAAGCGGCATTCCGGCTTGGCGATGGCGAGTCACTGCACCGGCTTCAGGAGCGCTGCGAGGACGTCAGTACCCGCAGCGCTGGGTGGAGCGCGCTCGTCGATGCGAACCTTCCGTCCAGCCGCGCCGGGCAGCACGTCCCGGACTCAGCCGGCAAGGAACCCCTGCCGGGCGCATAACGACGTCAGAGGCGATCGTCCCGTCCGACAGCCCCGCCGCCGCCCGGGCCAGCACGAAACCGGCCAGCACATCGGTCTGCAGCGCCGCCAGCTCCTCCGCCGTCACCGGCGCCCGCGCCACCCGCAGATCTCGTACGGCTGCCAGGCTCAAACCCGGGCCTCCTCGCCTTCACTCAGCCAGCAAAACGAACGATCCAGACGATATACCTTCAGAAATCCCGAGTTCACTTCAGATGGCAGAACTCGCATAGATCGAGCAAGAATGCCTAGGTACTGGGTCTACAGAGGCACGGGAGGGCTCAGGGAACTCTGGGGTCTTTTTTAAGACCGGCTATCACTCGCCGGTAAACCCGTCCAGCATTGCCGGTACCCGGCGCACCGTCGAGCACGGTCAAAGTCATCTCGGGAAATATCTCCATCCCCGCCCTCGGGGGAGTCGGTGGTTACTGAGGGGCGGGTGCCTCGCGACAGCTTGGCAGACAGGGGTGGCCGCCGAAATAACGGGCTGCAGCGAGCTGATCCGTGGATGCGCTAGGCAAACGTAATGCAGCGCGGATGCGCTCGTAGCCGCGTGGAGTGCGTGCGTCACAAGCTGAGGGCAAGGTCACTCCGGCGGGGCTGGCATCATAGAGGCAAATGAGCAAGTCATCTTCCCGCCGTTTCCCTGTGACCGTTACCCAGCTGCCGGTCACCCGCTGCCAGATCTGCCAGCGCACCGTGGCGTACCGGCCCGGCCGCCTCAGTGAGGTCCTGACCGAGCACTACCGCCGGGCCCATCCCGAAGTGCTCGGCGTCCCTTCCCAGTAGCCCTCCGCAGGCTGCCCGCATTACCCTGCGGGTACCGTCACCGGCGTCGATTGTCCCGGACGACCTTGCTTGAGCCGGGCCGGAGAGCGCTAGCGGTCACGGAGTGTGGCTACCCCTCGTGAGGGGCCGCACATAGATCCGCCGATCTGAGCGGTTGCTGCTATTCCCTTGGCCCGGTCCCTGGCGGTGCAGATCAGGGAGATCTGTGCTGGCTCTTTACTCGGCCAGCGGCAGGTGCTTCACGAATAGGCGCTCCGCCAGCACCGAGATGACTTTAAGACCCCATGTCGAGAAGACCGGCATGGTGGCCGCTTCCTCACGTGTTGCGGGCCGGAGCGGAGTCGCCCCTTCATAGACCATCACCGTCCCGCCGCCACGGTGGGTCACCTCCCGCAGACCGCGGATACCGTCCAGCCCGAGGTCGCGGCGACCGAGGATCATCTGGCCGTTCAGCTGGATGCTCCTGACGTGTGCCCACCCCTGGGCGAGAACCTGCCGGCCAGCGATAGCCTCTGTCGTCGGCGGCTGATCGCCTTGCCAGTACATGAGGGCCGCGAGGAACGTCCGGCTATTCCCTGGGAAGTACGCGTCGGACTGTGTCTTCACGGCGAGCACCCGCCCGCACGCCCACCTTCCGTCACTCAAGGGCACGCCCCAGAACTGGCCAGGCAGAAGATGCGCGTTCGACTTCGGCTCGAACGGGTACTCCGGCATGGGCACGCCTCACCCTACCTGGGCGCGGAAGATTCGATCGGGCGCTCGGTGCCGGACAGCGTGGAACTCGGGACCGGCATGCGGATTCGACGATTTATGCACTCACCCTGGAGTGTTCATCACAGTGCGTCATGATCGCTCGCCGCGGCCATCGTGCGAGATCCGCCGTTAAGGGCGGATTGGCCGAGTCAAAATTGTCTCCGTGGATCGGCTCATATCAGGTTGTTGTGGGGGCTGCTCACCCCGGAGGGTCTGCCAGGCCGAGAGCATGGCCGCAGACCCGGGTGGTGAAGTTACGCGTTCTACCGGACCCAGATCTGGTCGAGCAACGGGCCGTAGTAATACGGGGATACCTGGCAGTTCCCGACCCGGGCGGAGACGAACACCGTTGTTGACGCGGTGAGGATCGGGACCCAGGGAGCCTGGTCGGTGACGATGGTGGAATGGCCGATGATGAATTGCTGGAACGTGTCCGCGAGCTCCGCGCTCGCGGACGGTCGCCGAAGGAGATCGCCCGCGCTCTCAAGGTGCGCCCCGCGACTGTGACGCCACTGATCCGGCGGCTCGCCGCTGCCGAGCCCCAGGAGAAGGAGACGCCGCTTATCGGTTGCTGGGTCAACCAGGGCTGGTCGTCGAGCGTCCGGTTCACTGGTCACCCGGAGTGGCCGGACACGGGGCCAGTCGAGACAGGGGAATCTGGGCTGGTCATCGTCGTCGTTGCCCGTGAGCGGGGCAGTTCGGTGCGGATATGCGAGTTCCTGGTCGACACCTGGTGCCTGGGTGTGAAGAACGCCCTGGGGCCGAAGCCGGTCGAGAGGAGGAAGCTCCCGTCGTTTTGCGCTGATGCCTTCCGCGGTTATCCGGGGGAACCCTTGGAGGTGCCGCTGGTTCTCGCTCAGCGGATCGTGTTCGGCGCGATCGGTTACGCTCGCGGGCTCGGGTTCGAGCCGCACGCGGACTTCGCGAAGGCCGCGGGGCATCTTGGTGACTGGGACGGCGTGTGCGACCTGGAGTTCGGCAGGGACGGGATGCCCATGTACATCGAAGGCCCTCATGACGACACGTGGCGCATCATGCACACGCTCCGCCAGAACGTCGGCGACGGCAACTTCCATTACCTGGCGGGACTGCGGTCCTGACGGCACGGGAATCCCGATAGCCTTCGGCTTCCGGTCAGCGAACTGCCTGCTCATGCGCTCCCGCCACCTGCCGGTCACCCGATAGACCACGCCGGGGGCGGCCAGCTCATCTGGGGCGAGTAGCGCGGTAGGGTGCTCACCGCGTCGGGCGCAGACGCTGGGCGGTCAGTTCGATCGGCGGCTGGTAGCCCCGGGCGCTGTTGATGTTGCGTCGCAGCGCCCGGTTGAGATCTGCGATATTGGTGGTCGCCAGTCCGCCGGAGCGGGTGGTCACCGTCTCGCACCTGAATGCCATGTCATTCATGCACCCCAGAACGCTGCGGTCGGCGGTCTTGGCGAGGCTGACGTCGGCCGGGTCCGGGCTGCCGAACGTGTCTGCGGGTAGCTGCTCGCGCAGCAGTTCGCGGCTGATCAGGCCGGTGACCAGGCGGCCGGGGTCGCGCAGGTCCGCGGCCCGCACGTCGGCCTCGAAAACGGTGAACAGCGTCGCGGCGTGGGTGAGGAGCAGGCATTTACGGCCACTCAGCCACAGCAGGTCCGCGTACCAGTCCTCGCCGTCCGGCGGGCGGTCGATGAGCTGCCGGGGCTTGATCAGGGTCAGGAGCTTCTTCGTGCACCGCAGGATCATCAGCCAATGGTATGGCCGTAGCCGTGCGTCGGTCGGGGAGAGCTTCACGCTTCACGCGGTCCGTGCGGGGCACATCGCAGCGATTGAGCTGCCTTGATTATGGCGCTTCCCGGGTGCTGATTGATATACAATAATCTCGTCAAAAGACATCACTATCGTGGAGGATCTGATGTCGAGGACGGTGGTCGACCTGGATGACGACGCGCTGTCGCTGGCGAGCGAGGAACTCGGCACCACGAGCAAGGTGGCGACCGTGAACGCCGCTCTGCGCCGCGTGGCGAACCAGCGGGCCGCGGCCCGCATGCTTGAGCTCCTCGACGAGACGGGCACCGACCTGTCCGATGAGGCGCTGCGCGGGGCGTGGCGGGACGGCGGACGCGGTTGAGCGTGCTGCTCGCGGACAAGTCCGCGCTGGAATGGGCCAGGCGAGACACCCGCGCCCGGGCCGCGTTCCTGGCGCTGCGCAGCGCGCACGTCATCGCGGCGTGCCACATGACAGCACTGGAGATCTGCTACTCCGCGCGGGACCAGAAAGCTCTGGAGGCGCTGCTCGCGGGCCAGCGGGCACTGGAGTGGCTGCCGGTCAGCGAGGCGGCGATGGATCGGGCGCTGGAGGTCCAGCGGCTGCTTGCCCAGCATCGCGGCAATGGTCACAGGCGCCCGATCCCGGACCTGATCATCGCCGCGACCGCCGAACTGCACGGTGCCGAGGTGCTGCACGTCGACAGCGACTACGACCTGATAGCCGAGGTGACAGGCCAGCCAATGCTGCGTTTGCTCGATCCCGGCCACACATAGGTTCGAGTCCTATCACGGGAGCCACTCGGAGCTTTACGTCGTCAGCGCTCTCACCTGCGGCAACGCAGGAAGAGAGGGAATCCCCACGGCGCGGGAAGCGCCCGCGCCGACCAAAATCGCCACAACCGGCGCGCGGCGGGGCCGCACCGTCCTCCGCCGGCCGGGCGAAGGCCGGCCGCATGGCACGCGGCAGGGTCCTCGCGAGCGGGACCGGACGCGCGGCCACCCGGGCGGTGGCCCGGTGATCGAGCTGGAGTGCGGCCGCGAACGCGCCGTCGCCAGTGCTACTGATCGTGTTGGCCCACCATAGCCGCCAGTAGTCCCGGCCCAGCCGGACTCGTGGCCTGGGTCCTCGCGCGCGTTCTGTGGTTAAGCGCTGCGCTAAATCCTGGCTAGCCGACTTCGCCCCCCGGACCGGACTGGGGTGTCAGGGTAACCGCGACCGTCCGCTGGACCTGGGGTGCGGCGGCGTAGGTGTCGTTGCCGGCCTGGTTGGCGTCGATGACGCATCTGCCCGTCTCGGTGTAGGTCACCGTGCTTCCGGACACGTGGCAGACCCCGGGGGTGGCGGAAGTAAACACGACGGGGTTGCCGGAGGCGCCGCCGGTGGCCGACAGCTGCGCCGAGGACCACAGGGCCCCCGACGGCGGGGCGAAGAAGGAGATGGATTGGGGCTTTTTCCTGACCGTGATGGTGCGCCGGACCTGGGGTGCGTCCGCGTAACGCCCGTTGCCGGCCTGGTTGGCGACCACGACGCAGCTGCCCGGCGCGGTGTAGGTCACGGTGGTCCCGGACAAGGTGCACACTCCGCCGCTGGCGGAGGTCAGCACGACGGGGTTGCCCGAGCCGCCGCCGGCGGCCGTCAGGTGGCCGGAGTCGCGGACGTAGCCCGCGGCCGGCGCGGCCAGGGTGATGGACTGGGAGAGCCCGCTGACGGTGATCGTGTGCTGGATCTGGGGGGCGGCGGCGTAGTGCCCGTTGCCGGCCTGGTTGGCGTCGATGATGCAGGTGCCGATCGCGGTGTAGGTCACGGTGGTGCCCGATACGGTGCACACGCCGGGTCCGCTGGCTGGGTCGATGGTGAACACGACGGGGTTGCCCGAGCCGCCGCCGGCGGCGGTCAGGGCCGCCGTCCCGCCCGCGGCCGCGGCGGCGGGGACGGCGAAGGTGATCGCCTGGGCTGGTTTCGGATTCGCGGCGTAGCTGTAGTTGCCCTGGCTGGCCGGTGAGGTGCCGGCCGGGGTGGTCACGGTGATGTCGACCCGGCCGGTGCCGCGGCGGGCTGGTCACGGTGATCTGGGTGGCCGAGTCGGCGGTGATGGTCGCGGCGGCGGCGCCGAAGCGGACGGCGGTGGCGCCGGCCAGCCCGGTCCCGGTGATGGTGACCGTGGTGCCGCCCGCGGTGCCGCCGCTGGGCGGGGACACGCCGGTGATCGCCGGGACCGGGGCGGTGTAGGTGTAGTGGTCGGCGGCGGCGTGGCGGGAGGTGCCGCCGGGGGTGGTCACGGCGATGTCCACGACGCCGGCGCCGGTGCCGCCCGCGGTGGCCGGGCCGGGCGGGCTGGTCACGGTGATCTGGGTGGCCGAGTCGGCGGTGATCGTGCCGGCGGCGGCGCCGAACCGGACGACGGTGGCGCCGGCCAGCCCGGTCCCGGTGATCCTCACCGTGCTGCCGCCCACCGTGCTGCCGCCCGCCGGGGACACGCCGGTTACCGCCGGCAGCGGGACGGGAGGCGAGGGGCGGGTCAGGCCGATGGCCGCGACCGTGCCCGCGCCCGCGACCGCGATGGCGGCCGCGATGGTCTTCTTGACCGCGCCGGCATGCCGGACCCGGGAGCGCAGATGCCGCTGGCGCAGGAGGATCTTTTCCAGCGTGCTGCCCTGGACGGCGGGCAGGCTGGCGGACGGCCACAGGGCCGCGAGCAGCAGCGCGGCCTCGCCCAGGTGCGACCGGCCCCGCTGGTACCAGCGCGGCCCGTAGGCCTGCGCCGCGACCTGATCCAGCGCGGCGGCGAACGCGGCCGCATCAGCCGGCCGGTCGGCGGGCTGCTTGGCCATCCCGGCGGCGATAAGCGGCCGCAGCGGTTCGGGTACCGCGTCGACCGGCACCGGCTCGGCCATGTGCTGGTACATCAGCGCCGCGGCGGTATCCCCGCCGAACGGCGGCTGCCCGGTCAGGCACTCGAAAAACGTGGCCGTGGCCGCGTACACATCCCCGGCCGGGCTGGCCGGCCCGCCGCCGAACTGCTCCGGCGGCGCGTACGCCAGCGTGCCCCCCCGCGCCGACCGGTCCCCGGCCAGGGCCGCGATCCCGAAATCGGTCAGCTTGCTCGCCCCGTCCCCGTCCACCAGCACGTTATCCGGCTTGTAATCGCGGTGCACCACCCCGCGCGCATGCGCCGCGGCCAGGCCCAGCAGCGAGCCCCGCAGCACCACCAGCGCCGCCTCCGCCGTCGTCGCGCCGTGCCGCGCCAGGATCTGCCGCAGCGAGAACCCCGTCCACCAGCTCCATCACGATCGCCGCCCCGCCCGCCGACTCCACATACTCATGCAGCCGGACCACGTGCGGGTCCTCCACCGAGGCCAGCACCGCCGCCTCGGCCCGGAACATCGCAGCGAACCGCTCATCAGCCAGCAGATCCCGGCGCAGGTACTTGATCGCCACCTGCCTCCCCGACCCGTCATGCCGGGCCAGCACCACCTCACCGAAACCGCCCGAGCCGAGCGCCTTCACCCCCGTATACCCCGGAACACTCCACCCGGCCGCACCAACCTGCCCCTCGCCGTTTCCGGCCCGGGCCACCCCGCCTTTGACCAACGTGTCATCACGCATCAGTAAGGTTCCTCTCGCGCTGGCGCCGGGCCTTCGCTGGCGGGCCCGCCGTGCCGGTGCTGCCGCCCGGCAGCCGAACCTGCTACCGGGCTAGGGGTCATGAAGATGGCCTTGTGCTTGTCCCGGCAGGTCCCAGGGCGTTAATGCGCCACCACGGCCTGCCGGGGGCCGACACGCTGTCCCGTGGATCCCGCATAAGCGCCCCTCTACCTGAGCTGCGGGAGATAGTTATCCGGCCAAGAACCAGCCGGCAATACGTCAGCAACGCAAACGCGGCTCGCCGCGACAGTAAAGGCCCGGGATCCTGCGGAGCGGAATGGCCGTCAGCGTGGGAGACCGTGTATCGCTGGCGGCGCGTGCGACCGGCATTGTTCCGGTTCGGCCGCCCGGGCCTGCCATTGGGCATGCTCATGCTGATTCCCCCCCACAGGGACAGTCCTGCAAGATGCGTGGCCGGATACCCTTAATGGCCTTCCGGCGGCGTATCCGATCGCACGGCGCAATACGGGATATCCGTATGACGTTCGGGGCATCCTGGCGGTTGACCTGACTTCGATTTGTATTTGGCAAAGATGGCATCTTAGAAAATGCCAGAGAGGCCGAACGGGCACGGGTAAGCAGTAGCAGCATATTAACCTACATTTACCCCGAACCGGGACGATCCGGGCAGTCGGTGTGAGCCTCAGGTTAAATGCTCCGGTGTGATTTCGGACCTCGCGCGCCGATCGGCCTGTCATCACCCGGTCTGCCCCATTGGCCATGGCCCGGTGTATTAGCATGGGCGGCGGTTCCGTAGGTGAGGCCATGCAGAGCCAGTGGCCGCGATGGTAGCTGGGGGGCTCGCATGGACCTGTTCGGCGATCACCCGTGGCCGGACAATGTGCGGCGGCCCGGCCTTTGGTGATCCGCCGCCGCAGGAGACTCAACCGCAGATGAGAGCCGGGTATGGAAGCTGACTGGTTTTCTGACCCTCCGTCGGCCTCGCCGTGGGAGTCGTCTCCGCCGGTCCTGCGGCCGCGGTCGCCGCAGCAGCCATCCGCCCACAGCCAGCCACGACCACGACGGCAGGCGCTGCGGCACGTGGGCCACGCCTTTGCCTACCTGGCCATCGTGTTCCTCGGCCTCGACTTCGCCGCGGAGGCCTACTTCATCAGCCTCAACTGGGTGAACCCGCCGGTCACCGCGTACATGCTGGAGGGCGGCGGCGAGCACCTGCACGACTACGTCTCCCTCAAGTACGTGTCGCCGTACATGATCGCCGCCACCATCGCGCACGAGGATGCTCAGCTTCCGACCCAGTTCACCGGCGTCGACTGGGACCAGTGGTGGAGCCGGGTCACTGCGTACCTGAATCACAGCAAGGACCTCAACCGTTCCGCGATCCCGGAACAGCTGACCAAGAACCTGCTCCTATGGCCATCGAAGAACCCAATCCGCAAGACCCTGGATGCCGTCCTGGCCGAGCAGCTGGTCCACGCGATCTCCAAGCAGCGGGTCCTGGAGCTGTACCTGAACGAGGCTCAGTTCGGACCGGATATCTACGGCGTCTGCGACGCGACCTGGTACTACTTCGACGAGCCGCCGGACGACATCAGCCTGAACGAGGCGTATGAGCTGATGGGCGTGCTGCCCGGTCCCATCCACGCGCACCGCCTTCCCGGCGGTGGCATAGACATGAATCCTGCCACCCCGGACGGCCGGATCGAACTCGGCCTGATCCGGAACGCGGAGTTCTATGTGCCGCGAGACCTCGAGATTGACGGCGGCCTCAACCTGCTCACGGAGATGGGGATCACCGGCACGGCGCACGGCGAGCCGAACGGTCTCGGCGACTGCCGGACCATGCCGCCCGGCATCCGCAAGCTGATCGCCGCTGAGCAGCGCTCCAGCACCGAGACATCATGATCGTCACCGGGATCATCCTGCTCGTCATCGGCGTCCTGGCCGAGATCGGGATCGTCTGGACGACAGGATTCGTGGCTCTGATTCTCGGCCTCATCGCCTTGCTGCTCGGCATGACCGGTCACGGCATCGGCGGACGGCGACACTACTTCTGAGGCTATGACCGCGAGGACGCCGGCGACCAAGGATCGCGACCAAGGATCGCTAGGCCGGGCGGCCCGATGAAGGGCCTTCGAGCGCTGCCAGGTCACGTACCGCGAAGCGGTGGTGCTCCCACCCGTCATTGAAGATCACGCGTAGACACTGGATCGCGGTCCGGCCGGCCGGTGGCGGGGAACCCGGCGCCGGGTTTCGCGGGCCGACCCGGTCCAGATCCTCCTGGGTCGCCGTGGCGGCGTACTCCCGCAGCGTGTCGATCCGGCCGGCGAGAACTTCCTCAACTTCAGCGAAGGTAGGCCTCACGTCGACGCCGGACAACACGCCGTCGGTGATGAGGGCCGCGGGCAGGCCGATCGGGTGGAACGTCTGGGGGGCGCCGAGAACGGCGTCGCCGAGCCACTTGTCGACGACGAAGATCAGATGGCGGCGCGTCTCCACGAACGACCACTCGCCGTTCACCCGTCTGTGCAGCGCGTCCTCGCCGAGCGCGACGGCCCGGGCAACAGTGGGCCGCCACAGCTCGTCCCATTGGCGCAGCGCCTCGCGCAGACCGTCTGGAGTGGTCGGACGGAATGCGGCGCGCTCGGGATGCAGGCGGTCGAGTTCGGCCTCGACCAGTGGACCGATCTCGACTCCGTTGACGCGGAGGCGCGTGATGTCGCCGTCGAGGTCGGCATCGGTGAGCAGAACCCCGAACATCCGCGCACCGGTGAGGTCGACCTCACGAAATACAGCCCCGGCCAGGTCCTCGTTGACGAACTCGCGCGCACTCACGTCCGCAGCCTAGCGCCCTGCCCCACCGTGGGTACTGCGGCCGCCTAGCCGGTACGGAGGCGGGACCATGCGTCGGCGCCCACGGCTATGAGCAGGATGCCGCCCAGGGTGATTTGCTCGTACAGCGGGTTGAGGCCGAGCAGCACGAAACCGTTGCCGATCAGCGCAATGAACAGGGTGCCAACGACGGTACGCCAGATGGCGCCCTCGCCGCCCAGGATGCTGGTGCCGCCGACCACGATGCCTGCCAGTTGCCGGCCGCCGCGATGATCAGGGTCGACGCCTGCTGGTCGAGGATGTCCAGCAGGTTTGCCTTAGTGAAGAACGGCCCGCTCGAGATCGACAACACGATGAAGAGGACGAGGAACGGGAAGATGATCCCGCCACGGCGGGCGCGGCCCAGGATCTGGGTCCGCGGCTCGCGGAGAATGGCCTGAATGGCCGAGGCGCCGGGAAAGGCGCGCTTGTCAGGCTTCTCCGCCCTCGGCGTCGCAGCCTGCGGCTGGCTCATCATGCACCTCTTTCGGTGGCACCGAACGCCGCGCCGAGGATCGCCGCCTCGGTCGCCTCGTCACCGGTTAGCTCGGCAGCGATCCGGCCAGCGCGCATCACCAGCACGCGGTGCGCGAGGCCGAGAATCTCTTCTACGTCGGAGGAGATCAGCAACACACCGAGCCTGCTTTCGGTCAGTGAGGCCAGCAGCTTGTAGATCGCCCGTTTGGCACCGACGTCCACGCCCCTGGTCGGCTCGTCGGCGATCAACACCTGCGGATCGCGTAGCAGCGACCTGGAGAACAGCAGCTTCTGCTGGTTACCGCCGAGCCGCGGCCGGACGACCCCCGCGCGGCTGAGCCGGGCCAGGCTGGACAGGGTGACGTTCTCCAAGACGGAGCGGCCGAGCAGCAGACCCTGCTCCTTGCGCGACTCCGGGATCATCGCCATGCCGGCCCGCATCGCGGTGCGTGGGGTGCCGGTCACGCTGACCATGCCCGCCGCGCCTGCCACGCTGACCGTGCCGGCACCGACCCGGTTCGCCTGGTAGACAGCACGCGCCAGCTCGGTACGGCCGGCGCCCACAAGGCCGGCCAGGCCGAGGATCTCACCGGCGCGCAGGTCGAACGAGACGTCGTTGACGCCGGGTGCGGTAAGCCCGCGGACCGATAGGACAACCGGAGCGTCCGCCGGGACGAGCCGCCTCGGCGGGAACGTCGCGTCAAGAGGTCGGCCGAGCATCGCGGAAAGCAGCGAGTCTTCGGTCTGCCCGGTGACGGGCACGGTTTGCACGATGTGTCCGTCACGGAGAATTGTCACCTCGTCCGCGAGCTCAAGCACCTCGTTGAGACGGGACACAGCGCCCCGAAGGGGTTCGCGTAGAGCGGACTAGTGTCCGTTAAACGGTCACATGAGCTTGATCGGAAGCGTGTCTGTTTCTCCGGCACGTGTCAAGGGTCAATGTCAGACGTCGGCCAAATGAGACGTACCGGTGATGTCCGCCATGCGGACATTGCAGCCAGATGGCATGGTAGGGTACGTCGGCCAGGCTCGCATGAGACCGGTCGGCGGCACGCCAAGGTGGCCAGACATGCGGTCAGTCACACTTTCGGATAGGTGTCCGCTAGACGGACATAGCCTTCTTGCGGATTTGGCCAGTAGGCGGCCAGCAGTGCCGGGACGGCATTTAAAAGGAAGGCTGTTTCCAGTCCGCTGCAGTGGTGTCAACGGAGCTCGAATCCGGGATCTGGCCATGTTCCCGGCTCCGGCGAAATCCCGGGACGGTAACGTCGGCCACCTGCTGGCAGTTCTCACATGCCTCACGGACACCACTGGTCACTGTCGGCGGTGTCGGGCGCGGTCGGGGCGCCGGTTACGACCGGTACCCGGTGCTCTCGGCCAGTTCGGCCGCGCTCAGCATGAGCTCCAGCACGACCGGACCGAACGCCCGCAGCTTCACGTCGTCGCCGGCCCGCTGGAAGCCCTGCTCGAGGACCACGGCGAACTTCCACTTGGCCAGGATGAGGTAGTAGTCGATGTCGTCGACCTGCCGGCCGGACACCTCGGCGTAGCGGGCCAGCAGCGCGGACCGGGACGGCATCCCGGACAGGTCGGCGTGGCTGGGAAACGCCGTCGCCGCCGAGGTCGTGTCCTCGGGCCAGCTCTGCACCATCCAGGCCATGTCGAGTTTGGGATCGCCGATCGTGCCCATTTCCCAGTCGACGATCGCGGCCAGCCGGGCCGGGCCGCCATGCCGGAACATCACGTTGGCGATCTGGTAGTCGCCGTGCATGAGGCCCGGGATGTAGTCGAGGGGACGGTGGGCCCGCAGCCAGTCGGCCGCCACGTCGAAGCCGGGCAGTTCCCGGCCCTTGATCCGGTCGAGGAAGGTGGTCCACCGGTCGACCTGGCGTTCGTGGAAGCCGTCGGGCCGCCCCAGGTCGTGCAGGCCTTTCGCCCGCCAGTCCACGTGCGACAGCAGCGCGATGCCTTCCGCCATCTGGTAGGCGAGCCCTTGCCTGGCCGCCGGATCGGCGTCGAACGGCGCGGGCCAGCCGGGCTGATCCATGGGTGACCAGCCGTCGACGAAGCCCATCAGGTAGAACGGCCGGCCCAGGACCGAGGAGTCGGCGCACAGGGCAACGGCCCCCGGACACGGGACGCCGGTGCCGGCCAGGGCCTCGATGATGCGCCACTCCCGGAGGATGCCCGCGTCGCGGTCGGCTGGCGCCGACGGCGGCGGGATCCGCATCGCGCAGCGCAGCGAAGCGCGGCTGATCTCATAGATCTCGTTCTGCGTGCCGCCGGACAGCATACGGTGTTCGATCGCCTCGCCCCGGCCGGGCAGGCCCTGGTCGTCCATCCACCGGCCGAGGCGGTGGATATCGATCACTGATTCCCTATCTCGTGCTCCAGGTACTCGGCGTACTTCTCCCGCGCGTCCGCGAGCCGCCGGGGGATGTGCTGGCTGGGCCACAGGTCGTCGCTGGCGGAGTAGCCGCGCAGCACCTGGCGGGCCACCGTCACCTTGTGTACCTCGGTCGGCCCGTCGGCAGCATCTGGTGGAAGGGCATCTCGTTGCTCGAAGTCCCACGCCATCGTGCCTCCTCGTCGGCTGCAGCCGCTGGTCGCCGCTTCGATTCTCCCCGGCGGATCACCCGATGTGGAAACAAATCCGGACGATGTTTCAGCTCGAGCCGTGGCACGATCGGCTCGTGACTTCCTTCGCGGCTCTGCACGACATGACCGGCAAGGTGGCCGTCGTCACCGGGGGATCGCGCGGCATCGGCCGGGCCATCGTCCAGACGCTGGCCGAGGCGGGCGCCAACGTGGTCATCGCCTCCCGCAAGCTTGACGCCTGCGAGGCCGCGGCCGCGCAGGTCAGGGCCTCGACCGGGCGCCGGGCGGTGGCCATCGCCTGTCACGTGGGCCGGTGGGGCGACTGCGAGCGGCTCATCGCCGAGACGCTCGCGCGAGCCGGCCGGCTGGACGTGCTCGTCAACAACGCCGGCATGTCACCGGTGTACGACAGCCTCGACGCGGTGAGCGAGGAACTGTTCGACAAGACGCTGGCCGTCAACCTGAAGGGCCCGTTCCGGCTGGCAGTCCTGGCCGCCACGCACATGGCCGCCGTGAAGGGGGATGGGGAGGTGGGTGGGGGCTCCATCATCAACATCGGCAGCACCGCCTCCCTGACGGCCAGCGTGGGAGAACTCCCGTACGCCTGCGCGAAGGCGGGCCTGAACGCGCTCACCGTGGGACTGGCCGAGGCCTATGCCCCTAGGGTGCGGGTCAACGCGATCCTGCCGGGCCCGTTCCGCACCGACATCAGCAAGGGGTGGGCACCGCCCGAGGGCGCCGAGGTCCCGTTCGTGCCGCTGGGGCGGATGGGGGATCCGGCGGAGCTGGCGCCGCTGGCGCTGCACCTGGCCAGCGCGGCGTCGAGCTACACGACCGGGGCGATCATCCGGGTGGACGGCGGCATCACCCGCAAGGTGTGACAGGGCGCTGTCCCGGAAGGATCAGGGGCCGATCTCGGCGCTGGCCTTGCGGACGGTGACCGGATCGGCCAGCCGCTGCGGGGGTCGCGTATGCTCCTGTTCCATCAGCCGGGCCGAGCTGACGGGCGGTGCTGCGATGGCAGACCTGCAGACCGTGATCGGGTTGCTTTACCGGGCCGACTGGACCCGCCTCAGCCTGTCCGCTAGCGTGCGCTCCGAACGGGACGGGGACCTGGCCGTGCGCCGCCTGCGCGCGATGCGGCCATCAGGGTTCCGCCCCGGGCCGACCATGCGCCTGCGACCGGACCCCGGCGGCGGCCCGCCGATCATGGAGGACGTGCCCAGAAGAGGAACTGGGCGGCTATCACTACGGGCAGGCGGAGCTGCTGATCGCGCCGGGCGGGCGGTACCGCCTGGAACACCGGGATGAGACCGGCCGTGTCTACGGGAGCGACGGCGTAAGCAGCTGGACGTGGTGGCCGAACCTGGCTCCTCCTCCGTCGCTCCAGGTCGACATCGGCGAGGAGCCCCCGCTCCCCGAGCTCCTGCGTCCCTCCGACCTGCTCAGCGGTTTCTCCCTGGACGTGCGAGGGCCGGTGACCGCCTGCGGCCGCGACGCGGTAGCCGTCACGGCCACGCCGCGGCGCGACGACATCGGGTCCCGGCTCAGCCTGAGCGACCACCTCTACGACCGCATCGAGGTGATCGTCGACGCCGAACTGGGCATCCTGCTGCGCCGCGAGGAGACGTTCGAGGGGCAGCGCCTCACTCTCACCGAGCTGGCGGCCGTGCTGCCGAGCCCGCCGGAAGCGGCCGATCCCGCCCGGGTCGCGCCGCCCCCGGGCAGCCATATCGGCCAGGGTCGTGGAAGAGACCGGCAACCCGTTCACTGACGCCACCGCGGTCATGTCTGGCGTGAGCGGTGCCGCGGTCCGTACCGCCGCCGACCTCGTGCGGCGGACGGCCGGTGCCGTCTCCGCCACCCGGAGCTTTCTGGACGACCTCAGCGGCGGTCGCCCACCCGCCTCCGGTTAACTCCGCCGGGGAAGCCGCCGCCGCATCCTGGCCGACCCCGAGCGGCCGCAGAGCCGGGATCACCTCGGACGCGAACAGCTCCGCGCTCCTCGTGACCTGCTCGTGCGTGCTCGGCCCGATCGCGAACAGCCCGATGAGCTGCCCGAAGCCGCCGAGCTCGGCGTGGAGTTCACGCAGCCGGGCCGCGACGGTCGCCGGGCTGCCGACGACCGCCTGGCCGTCGGCCAGCAACTCTTCGTAGCTGAGCTGGGAGAACGGCTTCATGCCCGCCATCAGCACGCCGCGCAGCGACGACGGCGACATGTACCCGGGGGGATTGTGGATCTGGGGCGGCATCTTGAGCCCCTGATGGAACAGCCACTCGAGGGCCGGCCGGGCCTCGCGGTGCGCCCGTTCGTCGGTGTCCGCGACGTACACGGGAACGGAGAAGGCGATCTTCTCCGGGTCGGGCACGTAGCCCAGCTCCGCCGCCGCCTGCCGGTAGCCGTCGAACCAGCGGCGGACCACCCGGGCCGGCGCGTAGACGGACATGTAGGTATAGCGGCGCTCGGCGCAGAACTTCATCGTCTCGCTGCTGCCCGCGCCCGGGATGTACACCGGCGGATGGGGTTGCTGCAGCGGCCGCGGCCAGACGTTCACATACCGGTACTCGTAGTTGGGGCTGATCCACTGGAACATCTCGTCCGAGGTCCACGCCTTGATGATCAGGTCGTGGGCCTCGTTGAACCGGGCCCGGGAGCGGGTGGGGTTGATGCTGTGGCCGAAATACTCCCAGCCGATCCCGCGGACGAACCCGGAGACCACCCGGCCGTTGCTGAGGTGATCGAGCATCGCGATCTCCTCGGCGACGCGCAGCGGGTTGCCGCGGATGCCGATGGCGTTGCCGAGCACCATGATCTTGGCCCGCTCGGTGCGCCGGGCCAGGGCCGCGGCCATGATGTTCGGCGACGGCATCAGCCCGTACGCGGTCTGGTGGTGCTCGTTGACCGCGATCCCGTCGAAGCCGAGCTGGTCCGCGTACTCGAGCTCGTCCAGGTACCGCTGGTAGAGCTGAGTGCCGAGCTTCGGGTCGAAGTGCTTGTTCGGGAACGTGAGCGACGGCGTGGCGTACTTCTCGTCGAAGTCGGCGGGCAGGTACGGGTACGGCATCAGGTGGAAGAAGGAGAACTTCACCGGCTAACTCCCTTCTTGCCGGTGTTCGCCCAGGAAGGCGGCCACCAGGTCGGCGAACTCCGCGGGGCGCTCGAAGTACATCGCGTGGCCGCAGTCTCCGATCTCGTCGAACCGCGCTCCCGGGATCATCTCCGCGTATCGCCGGCCGTGCGCGACGGGGATGAGCCGGTCGCCGGACGGGCAGGCGACCAGGGTGGGCGAGGTGATCCGGCGCAACCGCCGTTCGAGCTTGGGATTGCTGAGGAACGGCGTCCAGGAGAAGCGGGCCAGCGCCGTCAGGTCGCGGTACTGCGCCAGGATGAAGTCCAGGTCCGGCTCGGCCGGGAACAGCCCGGCCGCGGTTGCGGGGTCGTGGAAGAGCGAGGTGAGTACCTGCTCCGGCGACATGATGAACAGGTCCGCCACCGGGTGGTCCGGCAGCCGCAGCCCGGCCGGACCGAGCAAGACCAGGGAGCCAATCCGGTGCGGGGCGGCCACGGCGAGTTCGGCGGCGATCCAGCCGCCGAACGACGCCCCGACCACGTGCGGGCGGTCCAGGCCGAGCTGGTCCATCACGTCGAGATAGTGATAAACGAGGTCGTCCATCGCCTCGACCTCGGCGAACTCGTCCGACCGGCCGAACCCGGGGTGATCGGGCGCGACCACGTCGAACTCGCGCGCCAGCAGCCGGTGGAACTCGAGCCAGGTGCCCGCCCCGCCGGCGGCGTGCAGGAAGAGAAGTTGCTCGCCCTCGCCGCCGCGCAGCAGGTGGACGCGGCCGTCGGCCAGGTGGAGGTACTCTCCGGCCGGGGTGTCCACTTCGGTCGCGGCCCGCGGCCCGTTCGTCACCGTGCCACCTCCGTCAGGACGTGAGGCCGACCCCCATGCCGACGCTAGGCGCGGCCGGCCGGGTCGGCAAGCGTGAATCCCGGCCCCTGTGCCCGCACCACAAATAGGCGCCCGGATCTCACCAGACAGGTCACGGGGTATCGGTCGGCTGCGCCCGCTCCGTGAGCGCCACGATCAGCTGCGTCCGGGAGTGAACGCCGAGCTTGAGGTAGATCTGGCGCAGATGAAACTCCACCGTCTTCGGCGACAGGAACAGGTCGGCCGCGATGTCGCGGTTGGACGCGCCGCGCTGCACCGCCGCGGCCACCCGGAGCTCCTGGGCCGTCAGGGCGCTGTCATCAGGCTCCCGGCGGCGGCGGGCCCCGGCCGCGTGCAGTTCGGCCTCGGCCTGCGCGGCCCAGGCGGCGGCGCGCAACTGCTCGAAGCCGTACCGCGCCTGGATGAGACGATCGCGGGCCTCGGCGCGCCGCCGGGCGCGATGCAGTCGGCGCCCGAAGGCGAGCAGCGTCCGGGCCCGCTCGAACGGCATCGGTCGCTGGTCGTCGAGCGCGAGCGCGGCGGTGAAGGCCGGCTCGAAGTCGTCGTCGACCATGCCGCGGCACCGGGCCGCGGCGGCCCGCGCGACCGGGCTGCCGGTCCGGTCCGCCCGCCGCTCCAGCCGGGCGAGCACGCGCCGGGCATCACCGGCCCGGCCCTGGCGGGCGTAGGCCTCGACGAGGTCCGCCTCCCACGGGACGATCACCGGATCCTCCAGGCCGGTGCCCTCGACCAGGCGCTCGACCGTCTCCAGCTCGCTGATCGCCGCACCGGTCCGGTCCAGGCCGAGCTCGAGGAATCCCAGGGCCGCGTGCACGAACCGAAAGCCAGCGCCTATCCGGCCGGTTTCGGCGATCCGGAGCGCCGCCTGCGCCGCCGCGCGGCCGTCGGCGGGCTGTCCCCGCGCCGCCAGGATCCGCGCTCTGATCGTGAGCACCCAGCCCACCACCGCAGGCTGGCCGACCTCGCCCGCGACCTGGATGGCCTCGAGGGCCGCGGCGTCGGCCGTGTCCCAGTCGCCGAGCCGGAACGCGGTGTCGGCGGCGACGTGCAGCATGCCGCTCAGCGCGGCTAGCGCGCCGGCCTCCCGCGCCCGCTGTACCGCTCGCTTCCCCTACGGGGTGCGCGAGGCCGGTGAGCTGCGCGAGTTCGCCCTCGAGCTGGCGGAGCTGCTGCTAGACGAGGGCGCCAAGCTGCTGGTGGTGGCCTGCAACGCCGCCACCTCCGCCGCGCTCCCGGTGCTGCGCGAGCGCTTCGGGAACGTGGTGGGCGTGGTTCAGCCCGAGTCGCGGCTGGCGGCCGCCGCCACGCGCAACGGCCACGTGGGCCTGCTGGCCACGCCGGCCACCGTGGCCAGCGGCTCGTACGAGCGGGCCCTCGCGGATGCTGCGCCCGGCGCCGCCCTGTTCGCGGTGGCGTGCCCGGAGCTGGCCCCGCTGATCCAGGCCGGCGAGGAGTTCGACGAGCGCCTGGTGGACTGCGTGGAGGGCTACTGCGAGCCGCTCCGGGCTGCGGGGGTCGACACCGTGATCCTCGGCTGCACCCACTACCCGCTGGTGCGGCCGATCATCCAGCGGGCTCTGGGGCGCGGCGTGACGATCGTCAGCTCGGGCCAGGCCATAGCGGACGCGGTGCACGCGGCGCTCGAGGGCAGGGAGAACGACCAGGACCGGCGCGGCGACTACCGCTTCCTCTGCAGCGGCGATCCCGAGGAGTTCCGCCGGGTGGGCACGCGCTTCCTGCAGATGCCGCTCGGGGACGTGCGGCACGTGGAGCTCGGCGAGGAGAGGGCGGTGGCATGAGGCACGACGGCCGCAACCCGGGCGACCTGCGCCCGATCGCGATCCACCCCGGCTTCATGAGCACCGCCACCGGCTCGGCGCTGATCGAGGCCGGCGGCACGCGCGTGATCTGCACCGCGTCGGCGCAGGAGGACGTGCCGCGCTGGATGGCGGGCAAGGGCCGCGGCTGGGTCACGGCGGAGTACGGGATGCTGCCCGCGTCCACCGGCCAGCGCAAGCAGCGCGACGTGACGAAGGGGCGCGCGGACGGCCGCACCGTTGAGATCCAGCGCCTGATCGGCCGCTCGCTGCGCGGCGTGGTGGACTTCAAGGCCCTCGGCGAGCGCACGATCTACGTGGACTGCGACGTGCTGGAGGCCGACGGCGGCACGCGCTGCGCGGCGATCACCGGCGGCTTCGTGGCGCTGAAGCTGGCGCTCGACAGGCTGGTGTCCGAGGGCAAGCTCAGCTCGCTTCCGCTCACGCAGTCAGTCGCGGCGGTCTCCTGCGGCATCGTCGACGGCGCAGCGCTGCTCGACCTCGACTACGTGGAGGACTCCTCCGCGGAGGTCGACATGAACGTGGTGATGACCGGCGACGACGGGCTGGTGGAGGTGCAGGCCACGGCGGAGCGCACGCCGCTCTCGCGGGCCTCGCTCGACGAGCTCCTGGCGCTGGCCGGCGTGGGCATCGGACGCCTTCGCGACGCCCAGGTCGCGGCCGCCGGCGGACTTCCCGCGGCCGCGCCGGCGCCCGGCTGAGCGAGTACGGGATGCGACTGGTGCTCGCCACCCGCAACCCGCACAAGGTCCGGGAGCTGGCCGTGCTGCTCGAGCCGCACGAGGTCGTGCCGCTGCCGGACGAGGTGGAGCTGCCACCGGAGACCGGCGAGACCTTCGCCGACAACGCGCTCGGCAAGGCTCGCGCGGCGGCGCGCGCCACCGGCGAGCCCGCGATCGCCGACGACTCGGGCATCGCGGCCGCGGCCCTTGGCGGCGCGCCCGGGGTGCGCTCGGCGCGCTTCGCCGGCGAGCACGCGAGCGACGAGGACAACCTCGCCAAGCTGCTGCGCGATGTGCCGGGCGACGGCGACCGCCGCGTGGCCTACGTCTGCGCGCTCGCCTACGTGGAGCCGAGCGGCGCCGAGGAGCTGTTCGAGGGGCGCTGCGAGGGCACGCTCGCCGTCGAGCCGCGCGGCAGCGGCGGGTTCGGCTACGACCCCGCCTTCGTGCCCGACGACACCGGGGACGGCCGCACGATGGCCGAGCTGCCGCCCGACGAGAAGGACGCGATCAGCCACCGTGGCCGCGCCGCGCGCGCGTTCCTCGACTGGCTGGAGCGGGAACGAGGGTCCCGGTGAGCGTGATCGCCACTCCAACGCCGAGCAAGACCAGGGCCGCGGGCCTGTCGATCGTCTCGAACATCACGCTGATCCTTCTGAAGATCATCGCGGGCGCCCTCACGGGGTCGATCGCGATCATCACCGAGGCGGTGCACTCGAGCATCGACCTGCTGGCGTCGGTGGTCGCCTTCTTCGCGGTGCGCAAGGCCGACGAGCCACCGGATCCGTCGCACCCCTACGGCCACGAGAAGGTGGAGAACCTCACTGCGGCGCTCGAGGGCGTGCTCGTGATGGTGGGCGCCGCGATCATCATCTACGAGTCGGTGCACCGCCTGGCGCACGTCACGCAGGTGGACAGGATCGGGATCGGCATCGCGGTCAGCGCGGTCTCGGCCCTCGTGAACCTGGGCGTGTCCAGCTACCTCTACAGGCAGGCGCGACTCACCGACTCGCCGGCGCTGGAGGGCGACGCCGCGCACCTGCGCACCGACGCGTACACCTCGCTGGGCGTGCTCGTGGGGCTCGCGCTCGTGAAGATCACCGGCATACAGCAGTTCGACTCGATCACCGCGCTGATCGTGGCGGTGGCGATCGTGGTCTCCGGCGTGCGCATCATCACCCGCTCGTCGCGGGTGCTCGTGGACGAGGCGCTTCCGGCTGACGAGCTCGAGGCGGTGCGCGAGGCGATCGATTCCTACAGCGCCGACGAGGTCTCCGGCTTCCACAAGCTGCGGGCACGCCGCGCCGGCAGCCGGCGGCACGTGGACCTGCACGTGCAGTTCCGCGAGGGGACCACGCTCGAGCGCGCGCACGAGGTGAGCCATGAGCTGCAGGAGGCGATCCAGGGGCGCCTGCGCGACGCGGACGTGCTCATCCACCTGGAGCCGGACGAGCACCCCGGAAGCGAGAGCTCAGCGCAGGTTGATAGCCGCCGAGGCGGCCACCGCGAGGAGCACGCCGAAGTAGCCCGTGTAGCCCTTGACGAGCAGGAGGATCGCCAGCAGCACGCAGATGATCACCGTGATCAGCCATGAAAGTCGCGGCAGGGTCACACGGGTATTGTGACTGCGATGGCAGATCCCACGCTCACACCCGAGCTGGCGCTGCGCTATCTCGACGAGCTGTCGACCGACATCAGAGCCGCCGTGCTGCTGGATCGAGGCGGCGCCCTGGCGGCCGCGAACGGGGACGCGCCGGGCGACGAGCTGCGCGAGCTCACGCTCAAGTTGCTCGAGCGGGCGGACGCCGCAGCGCCCTTTGACGGACCCGTCGCCCAGGTCGAGGCCGGCACGGCCGCCGGCTCGGTGTTCGCGGTGCGCGCCGAGGGCTGGACCGTCGCGGTGGTCACCGGCCGCTTCGCGCTGCCGTCGCTGATGTTCTACGACCTGCGCAGCGTGCTCTCCGACCTGGGGGCGAAGGCAGCGTGAGGAAGGAGCGCAAGGGGCCGCTTGGCGCCGTCGCCGGTCTCGCTGAGGATATTGTGGCGACCATGCGTCGCCGCCAGCACGATCGCGAGCCGCGTGTGGTCGTCTACGACGCCGCGGGCCAGCCCCGGGTGATCCCCGACGGCCACGGGCGGGACGACCTGCTGGACATCGCCGAGGACATGGTCGCGCTCGTGGGAGGCGATCGGGAATGATCGCGCAGGAGCTCGCGGCCGACCTGCTGGCACGCGCCCTGCGCCGCGGCGGCGATCTCGCCGAGCTGTACGTGGAGGAGCGCACCGGCCTCGGGCTGACGCTGGACGACGGGCGCGTCGAGCGCCCGCAGGGCGGCCGCGAGCTCGGCGCCTCGATCCGTGTTGTCGTGGGCGACTCGACCTACTTCGGCCACGTGGACGGTCTCGCGGAGCAGGACCTCCGGCGCGTGGCGGACTCCGTGTCCCAGGCGGTGTCCGGCGAGCGGCGGGAGCCGCAGGCGCTGGCCGCGAGCGTCGAGCCCAGCGAGGCTTACAGCATCGCCCAGCGGCCCGAGGAGGTCGACGCTGCGCGCAAGGTCGAGCTGCTGCGCGCCTGCAACGAGACCGCGCGCGGCGCGGGCGCCGAGGTGGTGCAGGTCAGCGCGGGCTACGTGGAGACGCGCCGCCGCGTCCAAGTCTTCAACTCGGATGGCGTGAGCGCCGGCGACGACCGCACGCGCGTGCGCCTCGGCGTGCAGGTGGTGGCCAGGCGCAACGGCACGGTGGAGACCGGCAGCGAGACCCGCGGCGGTCACGCGGGCTTCGAGCTGCTGGCGGACCGCCCCGAGCAGGTGGCGGAGTCGGCGGCGCGCAAGGCGCTCACGATGCTCGACGCGGTGGATGCCCCGACCGGGCGCATGCAGGTGGTGGTGGGCTCCGGGTTCGGCGGCGTGCTGCTCCACGAGGCCGTGGGCCACGGGCTCGAGTCCGACGCCGTGCAAAAGCGCGCGAGCGTCTACGCGGGCAGGCTCGGCGAGCAGCTCGCGGAGCCGTGGCTGATCGCCTACGACGACGGGCGCATGCCCGGCGAGTGGGGCTCCGACGGCATCGACGACGAGGGCACTCCCACCCAGCAGACCACCGTGATCGAGGATGGCCGCCTCACGTCGTACCTCTATGACCTCCTGCGCGCGCGCAAGGACGGCGTCGCGTCCACCGGCAACGGCCGGCGCGAGTCGTTCCGCCACCTGCCGATCCCGCGCATGACCAACACCTACTTCGGCGAGGGCAACTCCACGCCCGAGGAGCTGATCGCGGGCACCGAGAAGGGCCTCTACGCGGTCTCCTTCGGGGGCGGCCAGGTGGAGCCGGCCACCGGCGACTTCGTGTTCGGCGTCTCCGAGGGCTACCTGATCGAGAACGGCAAGGTCACGAGCCCCGTGCGCGGGGCCACCCTGATCGGCAATGGGCTCGAGGCGCTGAAGGCGATCGACGGCATGGCCGCCGACCTCTCGATCGCCACCGGCTTCTGCGGCAAGGGCGGTCAGCAGGTGGCCGCGGGCGTGGGCCAGCCGCACGTCCACATCCGAGCGCTCACGGTGGGCGGGACCGCCCAGTGAGCACGCCGGACCTCGAGGCCGCCGCAAAGGCGGCAGTCGACGCCGCAGTGGCGGCCGGCGCGGGCGACGCCGAGGCCTGGGTCGAGGAGAGCGTGTCGCGGCAGATCCGCGTCTACGAGGGAGCGGTGGAAAGCCTGACAGACGCCGGCAGCCGCGGGATCGGCCTGCGCGTGTTCATCGACGGCCGCTCGGGCTACGCGTACGGCACCGACCTCGGCGAGAAGGGCTGTCAGGGAGCTGGCGGCGGCGGCGAGGGAGATCGCGGGCGTGGCCGATCCCGACGAGTTCGCCGGCCTGCCGGAGGAGTTCGGCGCGACCCCCATGGAGGGCCTGCGCTCGGCGGCGCTCGGCGACTGGACCACCGAGCGCAAGATCGAGCTCGCGGTGGAGACCGAGCGCGCGGCGCGCTCGCACCAGGGTGTCTCGCAGGTCGAGGACACGGTCTACGCGGACTCCGAGGGCAGCGTGGCGCTCGCCAACTCGCGCGGCTTCTCCTCCTCCTACGAGGCCACCACCGCCTGGGCCTATGCGTCCGCCTTCGCGGGCGAGGGCGCCGACCTCATGACCGGCCTCGGCCTCGGCCTCGGGCGCGAGCCGGGCGAGCTCGACCCGCAGGCGATCGGCGACGAGGCCGCGCAGCGCGCGCTCGCGCTCGTCGGCGCTCGGCAGCCGGACAGCCGCCGCTGTCCGGTGGTGTTCGACGCGTTCGTGGCCGCGAGCTTCATCGGCTTCATCGGCGGGATGCTGTCCGCCGACGCCGTGCAGCGCGGCCGCTCGCTGTTCGCCGACAAGGAGGGCGAGGAGATCGCCTCGGGCGCGCTGCGAGTGGTCGACGACGGCACGGACCCAGACGGCCCCGGCAGCTCGCCGTTCGACGGCGAGGGCTCCCCGCGCAGGCGCAACAGCCTGATCGAGGACGGGAAGCTCGCTCACCTTCCTGTTCGACGCGCGCACCGCGCGCAAGGGCGGACGCACCACCACGGGGAGCGCCAGCCGCGGCTCATACCGCACGCCGCCGGGCGTCGGCACCTCCAACCTGCTGCTCGAGCCGGGCGACGCCGACCTCGAGGAGCTGGTGCGGCGGGCGGGCGACGGCCTCTACGTGACCGACGTCGCCGGGCTCCATTCCGGCGTCAACCCGATCTCCGGAACCTTCTCCGTGGGGGCCACCGGCCGCCTGATCGAGGGCGGCGAGCTGGGCCGCCCCGTGCGCGAGATGACGATCGCGAGCGACCTCGTCTCGATGCTGAAGGCGGTCGAGGCGGTGGGCTCTGCGACCCGCTGGGTGCCCTTCGGGGGCAGTGTGAAGGCCGCTCCGCTGCTGCTGCGCGAGATGGCCGTTTCGGGCTCCTGAGCCCTTCCAGAGCGGAATTCCGACCCGTGGGAAAGCCGCAAATTGCGGTCTGATCGGGACAAAAACCCGTCTCCAGAGCCTAATCGTCCGGAAGCGTTGTTAGGTTCGGACAGTCCAAGACCCCCCCGCAAGGAGGAGCAGTGACGAAGTCGGAATTCGTGGATCAAGTGGCAGCACGCTCAGGCCTTGGCAAGGGCGATGCCACGAAGGCGGTTGACACCGTCATCGAGGTCATCGAGGAGACGCTTGCGCGCGGTGGGGAGATCAACTTCACCGGCTTCGGCAAGTTCTCTGTCGCGGACCGCGGCGCGCGCCAGGGCGTGAACCCGCAGACCGGAGAGCGCATCCAGATCGCTGCCAGCCGGGTGCCTCGCTTCAGCGCCGGGTCGGCTCTGAAGAAGGCCGTCAAGGGCTAGTCCCTTCTCCGCGGAGGGACAGCCCGGGGAGGGCTCAGGCGCCTTCGGCAGGACCGCCGAAGGCGTCGTCTCCTTCGCTGACAGGCTCGCTGGCCTCGTGGAGGCACGGCGCAGCCAGATCGTTCTCGGTCTCGACCCCGACCCTGCCGCGCTGTGGCCGGTCGCGGTCGAGGCCGTGCGCGGTCGATCCGGCACGCCGGCGGAGCTGAGCGCCGCGGCGGTGGAGCTCCACTGTCGCGCGGCGATCGAGGCCGTCGCCGGCACGTGCGTTGCGATCAAGCCTCAGCTCGCGTGCTTCGAGCGCCTGGGGGCGCCCGGAGCGGCGGCGCTCCAGTCGG
Source organism: uncultured Thermoleophilaceae bacterium (assembly GCA_963770325.1). GTDB lineage: Bacteria > Actinomycetota > Thermoleophilia > Solirubrobacterales > Thermoleophilaceae > JAICJR01. Next base: position 40,780 of record CAVYPF010000004.1, read on the forward strand.
TCGTCGCGGCCGCGCACGACGCCGGCCTGCTCGTGCTCGCCGACGGCAAGCGCGGCGACGTGCCCGTCACCGCGAAGGCCTACGCCCAGGCGCTGGTCGGCTCCACCCCGGGACCGTTCGGGGAGGTGCCCGGCCTCGGCGCCGACGCCTTCACGGCCAACCCGCTGCTGGGCCGCGACGCGCTCGAGCCGCTGGTGGATGCCGCGCGCGCGGCGGGGGCCTGCTGCTTCTGCCTCGTGCGCACGTCGAACCCCGGCGCCGCCGACGTCCAGGATCTGCCGGCGCCCAGGGAGCCGCTGCACGAGCGGCTGGCGGCGATCGTCACGGAGCTGGGCGCTCCCGGCGTGGGCGAGACCGGGCTCTCGGACGTGGGCGCAGTCACCGGCGCCACCCGCCCCGAGATGCTCGGCCGGCTGCGCGACCTGATGCCCGCACGCGATCCTCCTTCTGCCCGGCGTCGGCGCCCAGGGCGGGGACGTGGCGGCGCTCGGCGCGGCCTTCTCGCCGCACCCCGCGGCAGCGCTGGTCACGGCCTCGCGCTCGATCGTCAACGCGCACCAGCAGGCGGGGGGCGACCCCGCGGCGGCCGCCAGAGCCGCGGCGGAGGAGCTGCGCCAGGTGGCCTGGCGGCTCTCAGGCGGCTCCTAGTTCCAACATCCGTCCAGCCGCGCGCGTCCTATATCCGTCCAGCAGGGGGGAACACTTGTCTAGGCCGCGGCCCGGGGAAGCGACGTACCCCGTGTGGCACGACGTGCGACCCTCCTCGCCGTCCTGTTGACAAGCGCCGGCTCCCTGCTCCTCCCAGGCGCCGCGTCAGCGGGAATCTTCGGCACCCAGCCCATCGACATCTCCGTCGGTCCCCACGGGGAGGGCGCCAACGCCCCGTCCGGCCACGCGACCATCTCGGGTGACAACCGCAAGGCTCGCTACGTCGCCTTCGACTCCTTCGCCTCGAACCTCGTGCGCGGCGACAACAACGACTCGGAGGACGTCTTCGTCTGGAGCCGGCCCGCTGGGGCCGCCGGGCTGAGGCTGTCCGAGCCGGCGCGTCCCGCGGGCTCGCTGGTCCGCGCGAGCGTGTCATCCAGCGGCGCCCAGGGCAACGGCCCGTCCGCGAACCCCGCGCTCGACGGCTCGATGCAGGCCTCCCCGCACTGCGTGGCCTTCCAGTCCACCGCCTCCAACCTGTCGTCGGGCGACCGCGACGAGGTGTCCGACATCTTCGTGCGCGACCTGCGCAGCCACAAGACGCGGCTCGTGTCGCGCGGCATCGTCGACCCCGCCACGCGCCCGACCATCGACGGCGGCTGCCACGTGGTGGCCTTCCAGGCGGGCGGCGAGGTCTGGATCGCGCGCATCCGCGGCGGCCGCGCGCCGCACGTGGTCGGCAGCGGCTCGAGTCCCTCCTTCTCGCGCGACGGCACCGCCCTCGTGTGGACCGACAACTCAGCCGTGATGCTGCGCGCCTCGGGCCGCACCGTCCACGTCGCCGACAACGCGAGCCATCCCTCGGTCTCCGACATCACCTCCGGCTACTGGGGCGTGGTGTTCCAGACCTCCTCGCGCCTCAAGAGCAACGACACCAACCCGGGCACCGACGTCTACATGCGCCGTGTCGGGCGCAGCGGCGGCGTGGCGGGCACCGACCTGATCTCGGCCACCCGCCGCGGGGGCGACAGCCTCGGCGGCTCCAGCGCCGCGGGCGGCATCAGCTCCTACGGTGTCGCCAACGGCATCATCACCTTCGCGACCGCCTCCGGCGCAGGCGACACGCTCTACTACCGCAACAACCACACCGGCAACATCGACGACCTCGCTCACGCCTGGGGCGGCACGATCTTCGACGTCGCCACCAGCGCCCGCGCCAACTTCGTGGCCTTCAGCTCGACCTACCCGAAGTTCCGCTTCGACCGCAATGGGTCACGGCAGGACGTCTTCTTCAAGGCCCTCGTAGACGGCGAGCCGCTCTAGGTTCGCCTGCTCGTCGGTGTCCGACCGACGTCTACGGCCGCAATGAGGGCGGCCCGAAGTGGGATTCTTCCTAGCGTCCTGCTTTGACAACCCATACGGTTGTCAAAGCAGGACGGTGCCGAAACAGGGGCCGCAATCCAGCTCCACGCGGTCCTTATTGCTGTTGTGAGCGCTAGGGGCCCTTGCCGCCCAGCAGATCCAACTCGATCATCTCCCAGCTCTCCACGAGCGCCATCGCGGCCGACACTGAGTCGCTGCCGCGGATCTTCTCGAGCGAGGCGTCGAGCGCCTGCTGGTCGCGCCACAGCTCCGTCACCCAGATCGTGTCCGGCTGGCCGGTCTGGCGGTTGACCAGGTAGAGCTCGCAGCCGGGATCGCCGGCCAGCCCCGCCGCGGCAGAGAGCAACAGGTCGGCCAGTTCCTGGCCGTGGCCCTCGCGCGCGACCGCCTTGCCGTAGCGCGCGATCCGGCTCACGTGCCGCGGTTGGCGAGCGGCTGGTAGGTACGGCACGGCTCGCCGCGCAGCCCCGGGCAGGGCGGCAGCGGGGTGGGCACGGCCACGCCGGGCACCAGGGGCAGAATCAGCCGCGACGGCATCTTCCGCGAGTAGGCCAGCGTCACGGTGGCGTGGCCCTTCGGCGTGGTGCTCGCAAACGACCACACCGGCTGGTCGCCGCCCGGCGCCGCGATCGTCACCCGGATCCGCGACCCGGCACGGTAGGCGTGACCTTCGTAGTAGAGCGGCACCGTCACCTCCGTGAAGCGACCCTTGGGCAGCGGGGCCGCGTCCGCCTTGGTCAGGCTCGGCACGGGTGCGAGCAGCGTGCTCTTCTTGCGGTCGAGCTTGCGGCGGCTGGCGCGCAGCCAGCCGTCCTGCACGAAGGTCTCCTTGCCGTCGGGCCGGACCTCGGAGATCGTCACCTGCAGGTCCACGTCGGGCGCGGAGGACTTGATCCACGCGTCGAGAGCGCCGGGACCAACGATCGCGGTATTGGCCGTGAGCGGCGCGCTCAGGTAGGAGAGCTGGGTGCCCGCCTTGCCCTGCTGCCAGTGGTAGGGCGGGGTGGCGGTCCAGAGCCCGTTGGTGCCCGAGCTGGTGTTGCCGCTGAAGCTGGTGGCCGGCCGGGCCGACTTGTTCCAGCTGAAGATGTCGCTGCCGCCCTTGGCCGGTGCCTTGGCGGCCAGCGCACCGGCACCCGCCAGGTACCAGGAGATGGCCCGCGTGCCGGGCAGCGGGAAGCTCGCGAAGGACTGCTCGAAGCCGGGGACCGGAGATCCCGGGGAGCTACCCGCCCCGTTGTCGAACAGGATTCGCACCCGCGGCAGCGCCTGGAACGCCGCGAGCGCCGCGGCGTAGTCCGGCTGCGACTGAATCGGGTCGTCCGGCAGGTTCACGTTCGGTACGCCCATGGCGGTGCTGAACACCGTCGGCGCGAGCGCCTTGAGCCCCGGCGAGAGCTCCGGTTTCTGCTGCGCGACGTAGAGCTCGAGGAAGTCGTACCAGCGGTTGAAGGTCGCCGGGTCGAGCGAGTCGATGTGGGTCCCGTTCGTGAAGGTGAACCACTTGCGCTGGGTGCCGCTGAAGTTCGAGGCGAGGTCGGCGCAGTGGCCGCCGGTCTGCTCGTCGGTCCACTGGCAGGCCATGTAGACGGGGACCTTGATCTTGTGCACGAACGTGACCGGCGCCAGCGGGTCGGCCACCTTGGGCACGTAGTAGCGGTTGTCGTGGATCTTCGAGAGCAGATCCACCGCGTCGCCGTGAAGCGCCTGGTTGGCCTGGCAGGTCTTGTCGCCCTGCCGGATCCGCGTCAGCGCCCACTTCTGGCCACCCGTGGGCGAGGCCGGCTTCGCGTCGTGCACCCGGTCCTTCGCCCACGAGAGGGCGAAGCCGGTGTTGAGGATGCCGCCGGGATAGAGCGTGGTGGCGGTGTTGTCGATCACCGACAGCGGCGTGATGCCCGCCAGGCTGGGCGGGTTGGTCGCGGCCACGAACAGCTGGCTGATCCCGCCGTAGGACACCCCCATCATCCCCACCTTGTGGTGGAGGACCCAGGGCTGACGCGCCACGGTCTCGACCACGTCGTACCCGTCGAGGCCCTGGAGCGGCTCGAAGTAGTCGAAGGCGCCGCCGGAGCAGCCGGTGCCGCGCATGTTCACGTCCACCACCGCGAAGCCCAGCAGGGTGGCGATCTGGGCGATCGAGCTCTCGCCGCCGGCGGGGTTCGCGTAGCCGTAGCCCGAGTACTCCACGAGCGTGGGGTAGGGGCCCGCGCCGCCCGGCAGCTGCACGTTGATCGCGAGCTGGGTGCCGTCGCGCGTGGTCAGGTAGCCGTAGCCCGACGTCGGGATCGCCTGGTTGTAGATCGCCGTGTTGGGCGGTGCCGACTTGTCGGAGAGCACGGTGACGGCGCGCGTTGCGGCGCTGCCCTGAAGCACGCGGTAGCCGGCGCCCGGCTTCACGTCGCGGAACACCAGTCCGCCGAGCGAGTCCGCCCGCCGCTTCTGCACGGTCGCGCCGCGGCGGTTCAGCAGGCTGAGCATGCCGCCGTGCTTCGCCCCGGTGACCTGCACCTGCTCCACGCTGCCGCGGGGCGTGACCGCCGCACGCGCGGCGGTCGCGGTGAACGCGAGCAGCGCAAACGCCAGGAGGAGCGCCAGTGCGAGCCGGGGCCGGTGAGACACCACGTCCGTGTGCGTCATCCCGCGAACCATCTCATGCCGCGCAGTCGTCCGTCGCGGTCAAGCGCCGGCGAGTTTCTCGAGCCGCTCGGCGAGCCGATTCATCCCGCGCTCCCGCGCGGCCGCCGCCGCGCCCGCGTAATCGGTCTCGCGATCGGCCGGGCGCTCCACCGGAATGCGCCGCAGCGTGGCGATCTCCTTGAACGTGCGCAGCTCGTCCGCGCTGTCGCGCAGCACGCCCGAGAGGCGCGCCGGTCGCTCGCGCACCGCACCCTCGATCGCAGCCTCGAGCGACCCCCGGCGCTGCAGCAGGTCGGCCGCCGTCTTCTCGCCCACCCCCTTTGCTCCCGGGAGCCCGTCGGAGGGGTCGCCGCGCAGGGCGATGAAGTCCGGCACGAGCTCGGGCGGCACGCCGTAGCGGCGCTTCACCTCGGCGGCGTCCACCACCTCCGCGCCCCTCGACCCGGTCTTCACGTAGAGCACCTTCACCCGCTTTGTCACGCACTGGTAGAGGTCGCGGTCGCCGGTCATCACCAGGGCCTCGCCGCCGGCCTCCTCCTCGGTGAGCGCGAGCGAGCCCATCACGTCGTCGGCCTCCAGCTCGTCGTCGATCACCGAGCTCCAGCCGAAGGCGGCGAAGAAGGCAGGGGCGTCGGCGAACTGCGGCGCCAGCTCGTCGGGCACGGGCGGCCGAGCGGCGTGGTAGGGCTCGTACAGCTCCACGCGATAAAGCGCGGCGTCCGGCCCGAAGCAGAGCACCACTGCGCGCGGCCGGTGCTCCTCCACCTCGCGCAGGATCAGGTTGGCCGTGCCGAGCAGGGCGTTCACCGGCTGTCCCCCGGTGCCGGTGATCGATTTGGGCAGGGCGAAGAAGCCGCGGTAGAGGAGCGAGGGCGCGTCGACGACCAGGAGCGGGGCGGGGCTCACGGCAGACCTACCTCCGCGCCAGGCCGAATGGGCTGCCCTCGGAGTCCTTGCAGATGGCCCACTCCTCGCCTGGGTGGACCACGGTGCCGCCGAGCGCCTGGACGCGCTCCAGCGCCTCTTCCACGTCGCTCACGGTGAAGTAGGGCAGGGAGAACGTGTCGCCCGGGCCGCGCCCGCGCTCGTGGACCCCGACGGCGGGGGCGCCCGAATGCGTCTGCCAGCCTCGGCCCTCGCCATCGCCGCGGGCCTCCAGCTCGATGTCGAGCAACCCTGCCCAGAAACGCCGAGCGCGGTCGGGATCGTCCGCGGGGAACTCGATCAGCGACAGCGGGGAGTCCGGCACCGGCCACACCATAGCCCGGGGGCGGTCACTCGAGGTTGTCGACGATCTCGCTCGCTCGCGACCACTGCTCGGGCGGCACGACCAGGTAGATGTCGCCGCGACCGAAGCGATCCAGCGGATGGTCCGCAACGCATGACGCGTCGACCCCCAGCGAGCGCAACTGATCCCGCCACGCCACCGCGGTGCTTTGATCCTCGAAGCTGGTCACCGTCTCCCAGCCCTCCAGCCGTGGGTCGCCTATTGCGACAGGCGGTTCTTTAGAGGTGCCGCGCTTGAAGATGCCGAACAGTCCCATGAACCCACATTCTGCTCTCCGCTTTCCGCTTTCCGCTTTCTCCCATGGCTGCAAGACGGCTGTCACCCCATACCTCCGCCGGTACCATCGATACGGCGATGAAATCCCGGGCCTCGCGGAGGAGTCCGCTGCGCGTGCTCGCGCCTCTCTCACTGATCGCCTTCGGCGTCGCGTTCGCATTCGTGCTGTCGAACTCCGGAGTCGACAAGCATCCGGCGCGGGCCCAGACATCCACGGCCGCAACCGGGACCACGGCGCCGGTCGTGAACAAGTTCGCCCACCGGCGCTCCTACACGGTGAGAACGGGCGACACGCTGGGCGGCATCGCGGAGAAGACGGGCGTCACGATCGTTGTGCTCGAGGATCTGAACCCGGGCCTCGATCCCCAGGCGCTGGTCACCGGTCAGAAGATAAAACTGCGCCAGTGAGCTTCCGCCCAGCAGGGATCGCGGCGAGCCTGGCCGGCGCGCTGTCGGTCGCAGCGCTGCTGTTGTGCGGAAGTGCGGCGGCCGCGGGCGCGCGTCCGCACCTCAGCGCCAAGGCCGCGATCGTGATCGACGCGCGGACGGGCGCCGTGTTGTTCCAACAGCGGGCCGACCAGAGGCGGCCGATCGCGAGCACCACGAAGCTGATGACGGCCCTGCTCGTCCTCGAGCACACCAACCAGCGCACGGTGTTCACGGCGCCGGCCTACCACCCGTCCCCGGGCGAGTCGGTGATCGGGCTGCGCAAGGGCGAGCGCATGAACGTCCACGACCTCCTCCGCGCCATGATGCTGCCGAGCGCGAACGACGCCGCGCACGCGCTGGCCGTCCGCGTCGGGCACACCGAGGCGCGCTTCGTGCGCCAGATGAACGCCGAGGCCCGGCGCCTCGGCCTCAGCCAGACCCACTACTCCACGCCGATCGGCCTGGACGATCCCCGCAACTACTCGAGCGCCCGCGACCTGGCGCGCCTGGCGATGCTCGACATGCGCGACAAGAGCTTCGCCAACATCGTCGGCCTTCCACGGGCCGAGCTGCTCACCGGGGCCCATCCGCGCCTCGTGCAGAACCGCAACGACCTGGTGCTGCGCTACCCGTTCGTAGACGGCGTGAAGACGGGCCACACGCTGGACGCCGGCTACGTGCTCGTGGGGGCCGCGCACGCGCACGGCGCGTCCGTGATCAGCGCCGTGCTCGGCGACCCGAGCGTGGCCACGCGCGACGCGGACTCGCTCGCGCTGCTCCGCTACGGGCTCGCGCAGTACAAGCGCGTGCGGCCCGTGGTGGCCGGCAAGACGGTGGCGCGCGTGAAGGTGCACTGGCGCGACGGCAAGGCGAGGCTCACCCCCAGCCGCAGCGTCGAGTTCACGCTTCGGCGCGGCACCCCGCTCGACGTGAAGATCAACGCGCCCGAGCGCCTCGAGGGGCCGCTGCCGGCCCACCATGAGGTCGGCAACGTGCGCGTGCTTGTGGGCGGAAAGGTGGTGCAAACCGTGCCCCTCCTCACCGCGGCGGAGGTGCCGGGTGCCGGCTTTCTTCGCCGCTTCTCGGACACGGTCGGACCGGCGCTGATCACGGTCGCGCTCCTTGTGCTCCTGATCGCCGGTAGCCTCGTGGCACTGCGTGCGCGCGCCGCGCGCCTCCAGCGAGCGAGGTCAGCGAGATGATCATCACGGTCACACTCAACGCCGCGATCGACAAGACGCTTGCGGTCCCGAACTTCCGTCTCGGGCGCCGCCACCGAGCCGTCGAGCAGACGTCCATGGCCGGTGGCAAGGGCGTCAACGTGGCCCGATCGCTGAAGGCGCTGGGCCAGCCGGTGATCGCCACGGGCGTGGCCGGCGGCCCCAACGGCACCCGCATCATCGAGCAGCTCACCGAGGAGGCGATCCTCAGCGACTTCGTGCGCATCCGCGAGGAGTCGCGAATGTCCACCGCCGTCGTCGACCCGACATCGGGCGAGCAGACCGAGATCAACGAGCGCGGCCCGGCCGTCACCGAGGCGGAGCTCGAGCTGTTCGTCGACAAGCTCCTCTACCTCGCCAAGGGCGCGGCACTCTGCGTCTTCTCCGGCAGCCTCCCACGCGGCGTCGAGCCCGATGTCTATGCCCGCTTGATCCAGGCGCTGCACAAGCTCGGCGTCACGACGGTGCTCGACTCAGAGGGCGACGCGATGCTGCTCGGCACGCGTGCCGAGCCCACCGTGGTCTCGCCGAACGAGATCGAGGCAGAGGAGCTCGTGGGACACGAGTTCTCGGACGACCAGGATCGGCTCACCGGCCTGCGCGAGGTCACCGAGCTCGGCCCGCGCGAGGCGGTCATGACCCTGCCCTCGGGCTGCATCGGCCTGATCGGGGACCCCGAGCCGCAGCTGTACCGCGCCACGCTCGACCCGCTCGAGCCCGTGTCCGCCGTCGGCTCGGGCGATGCCTTCCTCGCCGGCTACGTGGCGGCCCGTTACGGCGGCCGCCCGGCGGACGAGTGCCTGCGCTTCGCGGTGGCCTGCGGGGCGGAGTCCACTCAGCACTTCGGCGCCGGTGTGCTCGACCCGCGCGAGGTCGAGCGGCTCGTGCCCGAGGTGCGGGTGGAGACCGTCGGCGAGCCCGTGATCGAGGCGAAGCAGTAATACCCCGCAACCTGCGGGAATCGCCCTCCGGGCGCCGCGAGCAGGCGTTGGTATCGTCCTTTTCGGTCCGCCGCCGAACATAGGATGCCGCCATGGAAGTAGAGATCGGTCGAGGCAAGAAAGGCCGCCGCGCCTACGGCTTCGACGACATCGCAGTCGTCCCGTCACGCCGCACGCGGGACCCCGACGACATCGACATCACCTGGACGCTCGGTCCCTACCGGTTCGAGCTGCCGCTGCTGGCCTCGGCCATGGACGGCGTCGTCTCGCCGGAGACGGCGGGCATCATCGGCAAGCTGGGCGGCCTCGCCGTCCTCAACCTCGAGGGCATCTTCACCCGCTACGAGGACGCGGACGAGGAGCTCGAGCGCATCGCCGGGCTGCCGCGTGAGCACGCCACCCAGGAGATGCAGCGCATCTACCAGGAGCCGGTCAAGCCGGAGCTGATCGCCCAGCGCATCAGCGAGATCAAGGAGCAGGGCGTGGTGTGCGCGGCGTCGCTTACACCCCAGCGCGTGCGCGACTACTACGAGATCGCGATGGAGGCGGGGCTCGACATCCTCGTCATCCAGGGCACGGTCATCTCGGCGGAGCACGTCTCCACCACCAGCGAGGCGCTCAACCTCAAGCAGTTCATCAAGGAGGTGCCGCTCCCCGTTGTCGTCGGCGGTTGCGCCTCCTACTCCACGGGCCTCCACCTGATGCGCACGGGCGCCGTCGCGGTGCTCGTCGGAGTCGGGCCTGGCGCTGCCTGCACCACGCGGGGCGTGCTCGGCATCGGTGTTCCCCAGGCCACCGCGATCGCGGACGTGCAGGCGGCCCGCTCGCAGCACATGCTCGAGACGGGCGACTACGTGAAGGTCATCGCCGACGGCGGCATGCGCAACGGCGGCGACATCTCGAAGGCGTTCGCCTGCGGCGCCGACGCCGTGATGATCGGCTCGCCGCTCGCCCGCGCCTACGAGGCGCCCGGGCACGGCTACCACTGGGGCATGGCCACGTTCCATCCCACGCTGCCGCGCGGCGCTCGCGTGAAGACCGCGCAGAACGGCACGATCGAGCAGATCCTGCTCGGTCCCGCCCACGAGAACGACGGCACCTTCAACCTGATGGGCAGCCTGCGCACCTCGATGGCCACCTGCGGATATGAGGACATCCCCTCGTTCCACCGCGCTGAGGTGATGGTGGCTCCGGCCCTCCTCACCGAGGGCAAGCAGCTCCAGCGGGACCAGGCGGTGGGCATGGGGGCCACGGCGGCGGCAGCGGCCGCCCCCGATGTCAGCAACGGCGCCGTGCCGGCGGATCCGGCCCTAGTAGGCGAGTGACGGACGCCCTCACCACCGGGACCGCCGAGGCCATGGAGGCCGCGGGCGGCGAGGTGAGGGTCAGCGGGCAGGAGCCGGGCGCCCAGGAGGTGCTCGTGCTCGACTTCGGCGGCCAGTACTCGCAGCTGATCGCGCGCAGGGTGCGCGAGTGCGGCGTCTTCTCCGAGCTGCTGCCACACCACGTGTCGCTCGAGGAGGTCAAGCGCCGCGCGCCGCGCGGGCTGATCCTGTCGGGCGGCCCGGCGTCGGTCTACAGCGACGGCGCGCCGAAGCTGAGGCCGGAGCTGCTCGAGCTCGGCGTCCCGGTCCTCGGCATCTGTTACGGCATGCAGGCGATGGCCCTCGAGCTGGGCGGCCGCGTGGAGGGGGCGAGCGTGGGGGAGTTCGGCCGCTCCGAGCTCACCGTGAACCAGCCGGGCCGGCTGTTCGCGGGGCTGCCCTCGGCCCAGAGCTGCTGGATGAGCCACCGCGACACAGTGTTCGAGGCGCCGCCGGGCGCCGTGGCGCTGGCGTCGTCCAGCGAGTCGCCGGTTGCGGCGTTCGAGGACGTGTCGCGCGGCCTGTACGGCATCCAGTTCCACCCGGAGGTGGTGCACACCCCGTACGGCAGCGAGGTGCTGCGGCGCTTCCTGGAGGACATCTGCGGCTGCGACATGAACTGGACAGCGGCCTCGGTGGTCGACGACCAGATTGCGCGCATCCGGGCCCAGGTGGGCGACGGCCGCGTGATCTGCGGGCTGTCCGGCGGCGTTGACTCGTCCGTTGCCGCGCTGCTCGTGCACCGCGCCGTGGGCGACCAGCTCACCTGCGTGTTCGTGGACCACGGCCTGATGCGCCGCCAGGAGGGCGAGCAGGTGGTGGCCGCCTTCAGGGACAACTTCAAGGTGCCGCTCGTCGCGGTTGACGCCCAGGAGCGCTTCCTCGAGCGCCTCGGCGACGTCACCGATCCCGAGCGCAAGCGCAAGATCATCGGCGAGGAGTTCATCCGCGTGTTCGAGGAGGAGGCCGCCAAGCTCGGCAACCCCCACTACCTCGTGCAGGGCACGCTCTACTCCGACGTGATCGAGTCCGGCGGCGGCACGGGCACCGCCACGATCAAGTCGCACCACAACGTCGGCGGCCTGCCGGACGACCTCGAGTTCGAGCTGGTGGAGCCGCTGCGGATGCTGTTCAAGGACGAGGTGCGGGCCGTGGGCATCGAGTTGGGCCTGCCCGAGCGCCTTGTCTGGCGCCAGCCGTTCCCCGGTCCTGGCCTGGGCATCCGGATCGTCGGCGGCGCGGTCACCAAGGAGCGCCTCGACATCCTGCGCGACGCCGACTACGTGCTCCAGGACGAGATCCGCTCCGCCGGCCTCTACCGCGAGCTCTGGCAGTCCTTCTGCGTGCTCCCGGCCGACCTGCGCAGCGTCGGCGTGCAGGGCGACGAGCGTACCTACGGCTACGTGGTCGTCATCCGGGCGGTCACCAGCGACGACGCGATGACCGCCGACTGGGCCCGCCTGCCCTACGACCTTCTGGAGCGCGTGGCCTCCCGGATGATCAACGAGATCCCGCAGGTGAACCGGGTGGTGCTGGACATCACGTCTAAGCCCCCGGGAACCATTGAGTGGGAATAAGGACGTTGGTGGCGTCCAGTTCCTGACACCACGGGGTGTCGGGGGCCGGTTGAGCTTGCAATAACGGCGGCCTGAGCGGTGAAGGTCGCTCAGTGGTCTTTTTCCGTGCCACCACACGGAAAAAAGACCAATCGTCCTGGGATTGCAGCTTTTCCCGTGCTCTGGCACGGGCAATGCTGCGATCGAGGAGCGCGGCCGCTCGGCGCCCCGCCGTTACTAGGGTTGGGGCATGGCCGCTGACCCTGAAGACCAGGACGCCTCGCGGTTGGCTGCCGAGTCGCTCGCCGCTGACGATCCCACGAGCTGGTTCGAGCACCTGTACGCCGCCGCGGAGCAGGGCGACGCGGTCGTCCCGTGGGCGCGGCAGGAGCCCCGGCCGCTGCTCGTCGAGTGGGCTCAGGCGCGCGGCCTGCAAGGCGACGGGAAGCGGGCGCTCGTGGTCGGCTCGGGTCTCGGCGACGACGCGGAGTACTTCGCCGGCCTCGGCTTCCAGACGGTCGCCTTCGACATCTCCCCGACAGCGATCCGCGCGGCGCAACGGCGCTTCCCGGACTCGGCCGTCGAGTACGTGGCCGCCGACCTGCTCGATCCGCCGCCCGAGTGGCGCCAGGCCTTCGACCTTGTGGTGGAGAGCATCACTGTCCAGGCCCTGCCCGATCCTCCTCGCGCACAGGCCATCGCCAACGTTGCGGATTTCGTCGCTCCGGGCGGGACGCTGCTTGTCGCTTCCGGCGCGCGCGAGCCGGGGGATGAGCCGGACGGACCGCCGTGGCCGCTCACCCGCGCCGAGATCGACGCGTTCGCGAGCGGCGGCCTGCGCGCCGTGAAGATCGAGGACCTGCCGGGCGTGGGTGACCTCGGACAGCGCTGGTGGCGTGCCGAGTTCGAGCGCCCGTAGGACTACGCTTCGTACATGGGAATCATCAGCTGGGTCGTCTGGGGACTGTTGGTGGGCGCGATCGCCCGTTTTCTCAGGAAGGGGCGCCAGCCGATCGGGCTCCTCTGGACGCTCGTGCTCGGCGTGGTCGGCTCGCTCGTCGGCGGCTTCTTCGCCACCCAGGTGCTGCACATAGCCGACAACAACGACTTCGACTTCGGCAGCTTCCTGATCGCGGTCGCCACCTCGTTCCTGCTCCTCGCGATCTGGGAGCCGATCGCGCGTCGGCGGGAAGAGCGCCGAGAGCCCGCCGCGCCGCTCTAGGCCGGCGTAGTGCCCCGCGAGCGCCGCTGCGCCTCGTGGCGCCGGTCGCGCAGGGTGCGCAGGCTGGCGCCCACGCCCTCGGTCAGCCGCGGGTGGCTGAGCGCGGTGAGAGCCAGACCGCTGACGAAAGAAGCCCCGCAAACGAACAGTTCGGCTCTCTTGCTCATACATCCGTTGTAACCCCGGTTGGGGACATTGCGCAAGCCACGGCAAGACAGCTTGCGCCACCGTGTCGCCTCTGAGTCGTATCCAGCGCAGTTACGAGTCGGGCGGCGCTAAACGAGCGGATCTATGGCAAGCGCCACGAACAGCAGCGCCAGGTACAGCAGCGAGAAGTGGAACAGCACGCGAGCGCGTCGTGGCGTGACCTGCCGCTGGAGCCGCAGCGCGAGGCCGATCAGCAGAAGATCGAGCACCACCGCCGCCGCGAAGTACGGCACGCCGGCGCTGTGCCAGATGAACGGCAGCGCGCTGATGCCTGCGACGACCAGCGTGTAGAGAACGATCTGGCGCGCGGTCTCGCGCTCCCCCCGGACCACGGGCAGCATCGGGATCCCGGCGGCGGCGTAGTCGCGCTTGATCAGCAGCGCGAGGGCCCAGAAGTGGGGTGGGGTCCAGAAGAAGACGATCAGGAACAGGAAAATCGCGGGGAGCGTCAGGTTGCCGGTGGCCGCCGCCCAGCCCACGAGCGGCGGCATGGCCCCCGCGGCGCCGCCAATCACGATGTTCTGCGGCGTGGTGCGCTTGAGCCAGCGGGTGTAGACGAGCACGTAGCCGAGCGTGCCCGCCAGCGCCAGCAACGCGGTGAGCACGTTGATCGCGCTGCCGAGGAGCACGAACGAGAAGGCCGACAGCACGAGCCCGAACTCGAGCGCGCGCGGGGCCGCCACCCGTCCCGAGACCACGGGGCGATCGGCGGTGCGGCCGCCCATGCGGGCGTCGATGTCGCGATCCAGCAGGTGGTTGAGCGCGCTGGCGCCGCCCGAGGCCAGCGCCCCGCCGACGATCAGCGCGGCAAGCTTGGCCAGGTCCGGCACACCCTGCGCGCCGGCGAACATGCCCGCCACGGCGGTCAGCAGCAGCAGGCTCATGATGCGCGGCTTGGTGAGCGTCACATAGTCGCGCCATGGACCCGCCGGCAGCGGGTCGCCCTGATAGCAGGCCGCCGCCGCCAGGAGCGCCGCCGCGAGGGCCACTCCCGCCGCCGCGAGGTGGACCCCCACGGCCCACTCGTGATGGCCGCCGAGCGCCACCACCCCGCCGATCGCGCTCTCGGCGATCAGCAGGGCGAGCGCCGCCACGGCCGGCTTCAGCAGCCGCGGATATGCCAGCCGGGCGGCCACAACCAAGGCCACGAGCGGCGGCAGGCCCACCACCACGAGAATGCGGTGAGCGATCCCGAGGTGCATGGCGCCGCTCGCCACCGCGAGGGCGCTCGCGAGGGCGCCGCTGAGCGCCGCCAGCCGCAGCCAGGGGCCGGGGGCGGTCCCCGGAAGTGCGATCGGCATGGCGGCGGCCATGCCGGATGAGGGAGCGGCGATCGCCACGTAGGGGACTATGCCAAGGGAAGGGGCTGAGCGCGAGCGCAAGGGGGCGCTACCCTCTTCTGCAAGCCCCGGCCCAGTCCGCGGCGGCCCAGGCCCGTATGTCAAGATGTGCGGCCGGCCGCCAGGCGGCAACGCTGTACCCAGCCCGAGCAGCGGGCTCTCTTTTTTCAGATGAAGACTTACGTAGCTACACCCGCCACGCGCGAGCGCAATTGGCTCGTGGTCGACGCGACCGGCAAGACGCTCGGTCGTCTCTCCACGCAGATCGCCAACGCGCTGCGCGGCAAGCGCAAGCCCGAGTACACGCCCCACTGCGACGTCGGCGACTTCGTGATCGTCGTCAACGCGGAGAAGATCACCGTCACGGGCCGCAAGCGCGAGCAGAAGCGCTACTACCGCCATTCCGGATATCCCGGCGGGCTTCGCTCGCGGACCTTCGAGGAGATGCTCGCGCGCCGGCCCGAGGAGATCATCCGCCTCGCTGTCAAGGGCATGCTGCCGCGCACTCGACTCGGGCGCGCGCAGCTGCGCAAGCTGAAGGTCTACGCGGGTCCCGACCACCCGCACGCGGCTCAACAGCCGCAGCCGATGGAGGTAGAAGCTTGATGGCTGACGACGACCGTAAGGACGAGCTGACTCCGGACGAGGAGCCCAGCGCCGAGGAGCCCACTCCCGAGGCCGAGGCGCCCGAGGAGGAAGCCGCCGCGGCAGAGGAGACGCCGGCCGCCGAGGAGGCGCCCGCCGTAGAGGAGGCGCCCGCAGAGGAGCAGCCCGTCGCCGAGGAGGCGCCGGCCGAGGAGGCCGAGCCCGCCGAGGCAGCGCCGGTCGCGGAGGAGACTCCCGCCGAGGTCGAGGAGACCGCCGAGCCGGCCGCCGCCGCGGAGCCCGCGGAGGCTGCAGCCGAGGAGGAGCGCCGCCCGCGCGCCAAGGCGCCCAAGGAAGAGAAGAAGCCTGACGTCATCCCGGGCGAGCACCTCGAGCCGCTCCTCCCGCAGGAGCAGCCGGCGCCGTCGTCGGGCGAGTTCGACTACGCCGCCAGCGCCTACGCGGAGGAGGACGGCGAGGAGGGAGCCCAGCCCGGCGAGGCAGCACCCGCTGAGGCAGCGCAGGAGGAGGCGCCCGGTCCGGTGCCGCTCACGCCCAAGGAGCTTGCCGCCGACGCCCGTTACCAGGCCACAGGCAAGCGCAAGACCGCCGTGGCCAGGGTGATCCTGAAGCCGGGGACCGGCACCTACCTGATCAACGGCCGCGAGCTCGAGAACTTCTTCCCCCGCGCGACCCTCCAGAAGGCAGTGCGCCAGCCGCTCGAGACCGCCGGCTACGAGGAGCGGATGGACGTGGTCGCCAGGATCCACGGCGGCGGCGTGTCCGCCCAGGCGGGCGCGCTCCGGCACGGGGTCGCCCGCGCGCTGGTCGAGGCCGACCCGAACCTACGCGGCGAGCTCAAGCGGCGTGGCTTCCTCACGCGCGATGCCCGCGCCAAGGAGCGCAAGAAGGCCGGGCTCAAGAAGGCGCGCAAGCGCCCGCAGTTCTCCAAGCGCTAGACCGCAAATGGGCGCAACCTCCTCGGCCCGCCGGCTCTTCGGCACCGACGGCGTTCGCGGTGTGGCCGGAGAGTTCCTCACCGCGGAGCTCGCCCTCGCGCTGGGTCGCGCGGCCACCGCCAGGTCGGCGGTGGAGATGCCGCAGGTGCTGATCGTGCGGGACACGCGCGAGTCCGGAGAGATGCTCGAGTCGGCGCTCGCGGCGGGCGTGGCGGCCGCCGGCGGGCATGCGCTGATGGGAGGCGTGCTGCCCACCCCCGGGGCCCCGCTGCTCGCACGGCGTTACGGCTTCCACCTGGCATGCGTGGTCTCCGCTTCGCACAACCCCTTCCAGGACAACGGCATCAAGTTCTTCGGCGGCGACGGCATGAAGCTCCCGGACGCCGCCGAGAACGAGATCGAGGCCGCGCTCGCCGCGGAGCCGCCGTCGGCTGCCCCAGGGCGGGTGCGCGAGCTGCACGGCGCGGCGGACGACTACCTGCGTGAGCTCGAGTCGCGCTTCAAGGACCTGGATCTCGCGGGCGTGCGCGTGCTGCTCGACTGCGCGAACGGCGCCACCTACCTCGTGGCGCCCGAGATCTTCCGCCGGTTGGGCGCCACCGTGGAGACCATCGCCGTCTCGCCCGACGGACGCAACATCAACGAGGGCTGCGGATCGACCCACGTCGGCGCGCTCGCTGACGCCGTGCGCTCCGGTGGCCACGACATCGGCTTCGCGTTCGACGGCGACGGCGACCGCGTGCTCGCCGCCGACCGCAACGGCGTGGTGGTGGACGGCGACGAGCTGATCGCCCTCAGCGCCCTGCACCTGCGCGACGCCGGCCGGCTGCCGGGCAACGGCGTGGCCGTGACCGTGATGACCAACTACGGCTTCCACCAGGCCATGGAGGCCGCCGGCATCGAGGTGGCCACGACGCCGGTGGGAGACCGCTACGTGATCGCCGAGCTGGTCCGCCGCAACTGGGCCCTGGGCGGCGAGCAGTCCGGCCACATCATCGACACCGGCTTCGTGCCCTCGGGGGATGGAGTCGGCTCCGCGCTGCTCGCCCTCGAGGCGCTTGCCGGTCGCGACCTGGCCGACCGCGACGCGATGACCAAGCTCCCCCAACTGCTCCTCAACGTGAGGGTGGCCGACCGCGCCAGCCTCGACTCCGCCCCGCAGGTCCTCGAGGCCGTGGAGCGCGAGGAGGCCGCGCTGGCGGGCCGCGGTCGCGTGCTCGTCCGGCCCTCCGGCACCGAGCCGCTGGTGCGCGTGATGGTCGAGGCACCCGACGAGGCCGAATGCGAGCAGGTCGCCCGCCGCCTCGCGGAGCTCGTCGAGCGCGAATTGGGCTAACGCCCGGCCTTTCCGCGCACTAGGCAGTCGGCACCGGCGCTCACGTCCGAGCACCCATCTGCCGATACAGCTAATATCAAATTTAGCCTTGCCATAATCTGATTGCGTTGGCGACTAAAGAACACAGCACGAGCGTCACCGCGGCCGTCGAGGACTACGCCAAGGCGATCTATGCCCTCGAGAGCCACGCAGGCGGTCCGGTGAGCACGAACGCCCTTGCGGCGCGCCTCGGCGTGACCCCTGCCTCCGCCTCGAACATGGCCAAGAAGCTCGACCAGCTGGGCCTGGTGGAGCACGTGCCTTATAAGGGCGTGCGGCTCACGCAGCCCGGGCTGAAGGTGGCGCTGGAGGTCCTGCGCCACCACCGCCTGCTCGAGCTCTACCTGGCCGAGACGCTGGGTGTGCCTTGGGACCGCGTCCACGACGAGGCCGAGGTGCTCGAGCACGTGCTCTCCGAGGAGCTCGAGGAGCTGATCGCCAGCAAGCTCGGCAACCCCACGCACGATCCGCACGGCGACCCGATCCCGACGCGTGACCTGACGCTCGACGAGGGCGACACCAGGAGTATGCAGTCGCTCGAGCCCGGGGCCTCCGGCACGTTCGTGCGCATCTCCGATTCGGACCCCGAGATGCTGCGCTACCTCGCCGAACAGGGCATCGCGCCCGGCGACACCTTCGAGATCGTCGAGAAGCAGCCGTTCGGCGGGCCGGTGTCGGCGCGCTTCGGCGCTCAGGTGCAGGTGCTCGGCGGGGGACTCGCCCGCGCGATGCGGGCGGAGGTGGACGCGTGAACAAGCCGCTGTCGCCCGACGCTGTCGCGCTGCCGACCATGACCCCCCTGCAGGAGCTGCGCTCTCGCGGCCGCCTGCGTGGCACGCTGCCGCTGCTCGGCCCGGCGTTCGTCGCAGCGGTCGCCTACATCGACCCCGGCAACTTCGCCACCAACATCGCCGGCGGCGCGAAGTACGGCTACCTGCTGCTCTGGGTCGTGCTCGCGGCCAACCTGATGGCGATGCTGATCCAAACGCTCTCGGCCAAGGTCGGCATCGCCACCGGCAAGAACCTGCCTGAGCTGTGCCGCGACCAGTTTGCGCGGCCGGTCTCGTTCGGGCTCTGGATCCAGGCCGAACTGGTCGCGATGGCCACGGACCTGGCGGAGTTCGTAGGCGCTGCGCTGGCGCTCAACCTCTTGTTCGGCGTTCCGCTGTTCGTGGCGGGCCTGATGACCGGCGTCGCCGCCTTCGCCATCCTCGCGCTCCAGAACCGCGGCTACCGGCGCTTCGAGCTGGTGATCGGGGCGATGTTCGGCCTCGTGCTGGTGGCGTTCCTCTACCAGGTCTTCAAGGTCGGGCCGGACGCGAGCGGCGCGGCCAAGGGCTTCATCCCGCACTTCGCGGGCACGGACAGCGTCCTGCTCGCCACCGGCATCATCGGCGCGACGGTGATGCCGCACGTGATCTACCTGCATTCGGCGCTGACTCAAGGCCGGATCAAGGTTCACAACGACGGCGAGCGCAAGCGGCTGATGCGCTTCCAGAAGCTCGACGTGGGCATCGCGATGGGCGTGGCCGGCGTGGTGAACATCACGATGCTCCTGGTGGCCGCGGCCCTGTTCCACAACACGGCTCTCGGCAACATCGACACGATCGAGGGCGCCTACCACGGCTTCCAGATCGCGATCGGTGGCGGAACGGCCGTCGCGTTCGGGCTCGCCCTGCTGGCGTCGGGCTTCGCGAGCTCGAGTGTGGGCACCTATGCCGGGCAGGTGGTCATGCAGGGCTT
Organism: uncultured Thermoleophilaceae bacterium; assembly: GCA_963770325.1. Lineage (GTDB taxonomy): Bacteria > Actinomycetota > Thermoleophilia > Solirubrobacterales > Thermoleophilaceae > JAICJR01. Next base: position 59,956 of record CAVYPF010000004.1, read on the forward strand.
CATCGCCAGGCAGATCCCGCTGGCGCTGCGGCGGCTGATCACGATGACGCCGGCCCTCGTGGTGCTGGCGGTGGGCGCCGATCCCACGCGCGCGCTGGTTCTCAGCCAGGTGGCGCTCTCGTTCGGAATCCCGTTCGCGCTGGTTCCGCTCGTGATCTTCAGCAGCCGCCGCGACCTGATGGGCGCGCTCGTGAACAAGCGCGGCACCACGGTCCTGGCGTCTCTCGTTGCCGCGCTCATCATCGGCCTCAACGTCTTCCTGCTGGCGCGCACCTTCGGGCTCTAGCTCGACAGGCGGCGACGGTCAGGCGAGACTGGCCCGGATGCGGAGCGTTCGCGGATGGCTGTGCGCTGCGGCCCTGCTGCTCGTGCTCGGCTGGCTGGCGACCTTCTTCGTGTCGCCCTGGTCCGACCAGAGCAACACGGACGTGACCCATTTCCCGCCGCGCGCCCAGGAGTGGATCGACGGGAAGCTTCCCTACCGCGACGTCCACTTCGAGTACCCGCCGGGCGCCGTGCCGCTGATCGGGCTGCCGCAGCTCGTCCGGGTGGGCTCCTACAGGGTCGGCTTCGGGTTGATCCAGCTCGCTTTCGGCCTGGCGCTGCTGTTGCTCTGCGCCGCGGCCGCCCGGCTGAGCGGCGGCGATGCCCGCCGTGCCGCCTTCGCCGTGGCCCTCACACCGCTCCTCGCCGGCACGCTCATGCGCGGCTACTTCGACGTCACGCCGATCGCGCTGACGGTCGCCGCGCTGGTGGCGATCATCCTGGCTCGCACCAAGCTCGGCTTCGGCCTGCTCGGGCTGGCGGTGATGACGAAGGGCTTTCCGCTGGTTGTCGCCCCGGTGGCGATCGCCTGGCTGCTCGGGCGCGGCGAGCGGCGGCGCGCGCTGGAGGGCGCGGCGACGATGGCGGCGGTCATCCTCGTGCTCGCCGCGGTGGTGGTGGCGCTGTCGCCGAAGGGCGCCTGGTACGCCATCCACTACCAGACCGCGCGTCCGCTGGAGATCGAGAGCTCGCCCGCCACGCTGCTCTACGTCTGGGACTGGATCGCCGGGCAGTCCGGTCACACGCTGGGCAGCTACGGCTCGATCAACCTCGCTCATCGCGGCTCCGGGTTCGTCACCGTGCTGTTCGGACTGCTGTTCCTCGGAACGCTCGCGCTGCTCACGTACCGCGCCGCGCGCGTGCAGGCGCCGCGAGCGCTCCTGCTCGGCGGCCTCGCCGCGGTGGCGGCGTTCGCCGCCTTCGGCAAGGTCTTCTCGCCTCAGTACGTGATCTGGCTCGTCCCACTCATCGCGCTCGCCTTCTCCTGGCGGGAATGGTGGGTGGCCGGCCTCGGGGCCGCGGCGATCGTGATGACCAAGATCGAGTTCCCGAAGCACTTCAGCGACGTCGCCGGCCGGCAGGTGGGCAGCGTGCTGCTCGTGACCGAGCGCAACCTGCTGGTTATCACGCTAATTGGGCTTTGTGTGTGGTCCCTCTGGGTAAGCGCCTGGAGCCCCGAGAGGGAGGCGAAATAGAAGGGGTGGCTGGCTCGGAAGGTCGCTGGTACCATCGAAACAGGCCTTCAAATAGAGGGTTCCTGGAAGCCGCCACGAAGCGGCTTCCACCGTTCTGGAGTACGGCGGACGACCCGCCAGCGAGGTCTCGAGGAGGTAAGCAGCGGGCGTGTGCGGGATCGTTGGTTACGTAGGCCGGAGGCCGTGTCGCGAGATCCTGATGACGGGTCTCGAGAAGCTGGAGTACCGCGGCTATGACTCCGCCGGGCTCTCGCTGCTCGTGGACGGCCACGTGGACTCCGTACGCACCGTCGGCAACCTCTCGTTCCTGCGCGAGGCGGTGGACGCCAGGCTGCGCGCCAGCGAGGGCGGGGCCGTGGCCACGATGGCCAGCGAGCCCACCACCGGCATCGGCCACACGCGCTGGGCCACCCACGGGCGAGTGTGCGAGGCCAACGCCCATCCGCACTTCGACACCGAGGACCGCATCCACATCGTCCTGAACGGCATCGTGGAGAACCACGTGGCGCTGCGCGAGCGCCTCGTCTCCGAGGGCGCCGAGTTCACCTCGGAGACCGACGCCGAGGTCGTGGCCCATCTGATCTCCAGTCACTACCAGGGCGACCTGGTGGAGGCCGTCCGCCTCGCCTACGGCGAGCTGCGCGGCCACTACGCCTTCGTCGCAATGAGCGCGGATGAGCCCGAGGTGCTCGTCGGCGCGCGCAAGGAGTGCCCGCTCGTGGTCGGGGTGGGCGAGGACGAGGCCTTCATCGCCTCAGCCATCCCCGCCTTCCTTGCCGAGACCCGCACCGCCCAGTACCTGAACGACGACGAGCTGGTGGTGCTCGAGCCGAGCGGAACCCGCTTCCTGGACGCCGCCGGCACGGCGATCGAGCGCGAGACCACTCACATCGACTGGGACGAGACCGCCGCAGAGAAGGGCGGCTTCGAGACCTTCATGCTCAAGGAGATCCACGAGCAGGCAGACGCCGTGGCCGAGACCATCTTCGACCGCGTGCCCGGCGATGAGGTCGAGCTCGACGACATCGGCCTCAGCGACGATGACCTTCGCAACATCCGCAAGATCGTGGTGGTGGCGTGTGGCACGTCGTACCACGCGGGCCTCGTCGGCCGTTACGCGATCGAGGAGTGGGCGCGCGTTCCGGTGGAGATGGACATCGCCTCCGAGTACCGCTATCGCAACCCGGTGATCGACGAGCGCGACCTCGTGATCGGCATCACCCAGTCCGGCGAGACCGCCGACACGCTCGCCGCGATGCGGCTCGCGCGCGATCGCGGCGCCTCGGTGGTCGCGATCACCAACGTGATGGGCAGCCAGGCCACGCGCGACGCTCACGGCGTCCTGTTCACCCGCGCGGGCCTCGAGGTGTCGGTCGCCGCCACCAAGACGTTCGTCTCCCAGGTGTCGGTCATGTACCTGCTGGGGCTCAAGCTCGCCCAGGTGCGCGGCACCCTTCCGCCCGAGCGCATCCACGAGCTCGTGGCCGAGGTCAAGCAGCTGCCGCATCAGATCAGCGAGCTGCTGGCGCGTATCGACGAGCCGATCAAGGAGATCGCCGAACATTGGGCGGACGCCGGCTTCTTCCTCTACCTGGGCCGCCACGTGGGCCTGCCGGTCTGCCTGGAGGGCGCGCTCAAGCTGAAGGAGATCTCCTACATCCCCACGGATGCCTACGCGGCCGGTGAGATGAAGCATGGCCCGATCGCGCTGCTCGACGAGCGCACGCCCGTGGTCTGTGTGGCCACCCGCTCGCCGGTGCTCGACAAGGTGCTGTCGAACATCGCCGAGGTGCGCGCGCGCGGAGCGCACGTGATCGCTGTGGCCACCGAGGGCGACGACGATGTGACCAAGCACGCCGAGCAGGTCGTCACGGTGCCCGCCACCGACTGGCTGCTGCAGCCCGTGCTGGCGATCATCCCGCTGCAACTCCTGGCGTACCACATCGCCCGCTCCCGCGGTCTGAACGTGGACCAGCCGCGCAACCTCGCGAAGACCGTCACCGTCGAGTAGCCCGGCAACCGGCGCGTCTCGTACCCTCCGCTCCATGAGCGGAATCGGGTTGGACCTACTCGAGATCGAGCGGCTCGAACGCGCGCTGGCGCGCCGGCCGCGGCTGGCACAGCGGCTGTTCAGCGACGACGAGCTGGCCTACGCGGCGCGGCACGGCCGTCCCGGGCGCCACCTGGCCGCGCGCTTCTGCGCCAAGGAGGCGGTGGCGAAGGCTCTTGGCATGGAGGGCTGGAGCTTCCGCGAGGTGGAGGTGGTGGCCACGGGAGGCGCCCCAGAGCTGCGGCTGAGCGGTGCCGTGGCCGAGCGTGCCCGCCAGCTCGGCGCCGAGCCGGTGATCTCGCTGACGCACACCGACACCACGGCCGGGGCCGTCGCGCTCCTGCGATGAGCCTGCCCGACTGGCTGGACCCGCTCTACGAGGCGGCTGAGATGCGCGCCGTCGATGCCTGGGCGATCGAGCGCCAGGGCGTACCGTCGCTCGAGCTGATGGAGCGGGCCGGCCTGGGCCTCGCACGCGCCACCGCCGGTGTGGCCGGCACGGGTCCGATCCGCATCGTGATCGGCAAGGGCAACAACGGCGGCGACGGCCTGGTGGCCGCCCGGCTGCTGCGCGAGGACGGCCACGAGCTGGACGTGCTCAGCGTCGCGCCGCTCGACCAGCTCCAGGGCGACGCGCGGGCAAACCTCGAGCGGCTCCCGGGCGACGGCCCGCTGCCGTTCGAGCCGGGCGCGCTGGCGGGCTCGGGCGCGATCGTGGACGCGATGCTGGGAACAGGCTTTTCGGGCGAGCCCCGGGAGCCGGTGGCGGGGGCGATCAGGGCGATCAACGCCGAGGACGCGCCCGTGGTGGCCTGCGACGTGCCCTCGGGTGTGGACGCCTCCAGCGGCGAGGTGCTGGGCGACGCCGTCCGCGCCCGGCTGACCGCCACCTTCCACGGCTCGAAGATCGGCCTTCACGTCGAGCCCGGCAAGACCCACGCTGGAGAGGTGCTGGTGGTGGAGATCGGCGTGCCGCGCGGGGCGCCCGCGCCGGCGGCCGCCGGGCTGATCTCGGAGCGCGTGCTCGCGCTGGTGCCCAGCCGGCCGCGGGACGGGAGCAAATTCAGCTCGGGCACCGTCGTGGTGGCCGGTGGAGCAGGGGGCCTGACCGGGGCTCCCACGATGGCCGCGCTCGCGGCGCAGCGGACCGGGGCGGGCTACGTGCAGGTGGCGGTGCCACGCTCGGTGGCGCTGGTCCTGGAGATGAAGCTGCTGGAGGCGATGACCCACGCGCTGCCCGACGAGGACGAGGCCCACGTGCCCGCGGGCGCCGATCGGATCGAGCAGCTCGCGGAGCGGGCGGGGGCGATCGCGCTCGGTCCGGGTCTCGGCCGCAGCGAGGGCGCGCAGGAGTTCGCGCGCGAGGTGGCGCGGCGAGTGCAGAAGCCGCTGCTGATCGACGCCGACGGGCTGAACGCCCACGCGGGACGCCTCGACCTCCTCGCCGGGCGCCCCGGCCCGACCGTGCTCACCCCGCACGCCGGCGAGCTCGCGCGGCTGCTCGGAACGGACTCCGCCGACATCGCAGCGCATCGCCTGGCCCGCGCCCGGACGGCTGCGGAGGAGAGCGGCTGCGTGGTGGTGCTGAAGGGCGACGACTCGATCGTGGCGGCACCCGGCGGCCCGCTCGCGATCAGCCCGGGGGCCACCCCGGCGCTCGCGACGGCCGGCACCGGCGACGTGCTGTCGGGGATCGTGGCCACCTTCCTGGCCAAGGGGCTGGGCGCGTTCGAGGCCGCGGCGGCCGGCGTGCTCGCTCACGCCCGGGCGGGCCAGGTGGCCGCGGCGCGCCACGGGGCCGACCACACGGTGGCGGGCGACGTGATCGATGCCCTGCCCGAGGCGCTGAGGGCGGCTCGATGACACACGCCCCCGAGCGCGCGGTGGCGCGCATCGACCTCGGCGCGGTGGAGCGCAACTGCGCCCACCTGCGCTCGCTGCTCGGCGGCCGGGCGGAGTTGTGCGCGGTTGTGAAGGCGAACGCCTACGGGCACGGCGACATCTGGTGCGCGAAGGCGGCGCTGGCGGGTGGGGCCGGCTGGCTGGCCGTGGCCACGGCCAGCGAGGCGGCAGAGCTGCGCCGCCACGGGATCGCCTCGCGCATCCTCACGATGGGAGCCATGACCCACGAGGAGGCGCGACTGGCGGTCGAGGCGGCGGTGGACGTGGTGATCTGGGACCTGGACTTCGCTCGCGCCCTTGCCGAGGTGCACCCGCGGGGCGCCGCCCCGCTGCCGGTGCACGTGAAGCTGGACAGCGGCATGGGGCGCCTGGGCACGAAGGACCTCGACACGGCACGCGCGCTGGCCGATCTGGCGGCCACCGACGAGCGGCTGGAGCTCGCCGGCCTGATGACGCACTTCGCCACCGCCGACGAGCTCGACGACGACCACTTCGCCGCCCAGCTCGCGACCTTCGAGCCGCTCGCGAGCGAGCTGAGGCAGGCGCACCCGGGCCTGATCGTGCACGCGTCGAACAGCGCCGCAACGTATCGAGACCGGGCTGCCCACTTCGATCTGGTGCGCTGCGGCATAGCGGTCTACGGCCTCGACCCGTTCGGTTCCGACTCCGCCGCCCGCGGGCTGGAGCCGGCGCTGTCGCTCGAGTCCTACGTCGCGGCGGTGAAGCGCTTCGAGCCCGCCGACAGCGCCGGCTACGGCCGCCGCTGGCGCGCGACCGAGCCCACCTGGGTGGCCACGCTGCCGATCGGCTACGGAGACGGCTGGCGGCGGGCGCTGTCGAACAACTGCGACGTGCTGATCGGCGGGCGCCGCTACCCAGTGGTGGGCACGGTGAGCATGGACAACATCACCGTGGATCTGGGCCCGGACACCGCGGTGAAGGCCGGGGAGCCCGCGGTGCTGATCGGGACGCAGGGCGGCGAGCGGATCGGCTGCGAGGAGCTGGCGGAGCGGCTCGGCACGATCAACTACGAGATCACCTGCGGACTGACCCCGCGCGTGCGCAGGCAGTGGCTGGGGTCGAGCTGAGCGCGCTGGACAAGCGGCTGGGCGCGGAGCCTGCCGTCCGTGCGGTGCGCGAGGCACTCGCCGGCGGCGTGGTGGAGGAGGCCTGGATCGTCGGCGGCAGCGTGCGCGACGCCCTGCTCGGGCGCCCGATCCGCGACGTGGACCTGGCCGTGCGCGGCGAGCCCGAGCGCGCCGCTCGCGCCGTGGCGAAGGCCATCGGCGGGCCGGCGTTCAAGCTCTCGGAGGCGTTCGGGGGCTGGCGCGCGCTGCACCCGAGCCGGGACTGGATCTGCGACGTCACCGCGCTCCACGGCGAGGGCATCGACGCGGACCTCGCCCGCCGCGACTTCACGGTCAACGCGATGGCCGTGCCCGTGGAGGGCGGCGAGCTGCGCGATCCACTGGCCGGGGCCGGCGACCTGGAGGCGGGCGTGATCCGCGTCCTGGGCGGCCCGAGCGTCGAGCAGTCGGCCTACGCCGACGATCCGCTGCGCCCGCTTCGGCTGGTGCGCCTGGCCACCGAGCTCGATCTGGCCCCCGATCCCGACACCGAGCGCCTGACCCGCGAGGCCGCCCCGCTGGTGGCGGGCGCCGCGGCCGAGCGCGTCTGGGCCGAGCTGCGCCGCCTCGTGGTCGCAGAACGAGTGATGGAGGGCCTGGAGCTCTCCGACCGGCTGGGCGTCACCGCGGTGGTGCTGCCCGAGCTCAGCGCGCTGCACGGGGTCGAGCAGAGCCACTTCCACCACCTCGACGTGTACGACCACACGCTGGAGGTGCTGCGGCAGGCACTCGAGCTCGAGCGTCATCCCGAGCGGGTGTTCGGCGAGCTCGCCGAGCCGCTCGACGCCCTCATGCGGGAGCCGTTCGCCGACGAGCTCGACCGCTGGCAGGCGCTTCGACTCGGCGCCCTGCTGCACGACGCCGCCAAGCCGGCCACCCGCAGCGTGCGCCCGGACGGCCGCGTGACGTTCATCGGGCACGACAGCGTGGGAGCGGAGCTGGTGGGCGAGATCTGCGCCCGGCTGCGCGCCAGCGATCGCCTGCGCCAGTTCCTGGCCGGCCTGACGCGCAATCACCTCGTGCTCGGCTTCCTCGTGCACGAGCGGCCGCTCGACCGCCGTATGGTCTACCGCTACCTGGAGCGCTGCGAGCCCGTGGAGGTCGAGGTCACGCTGCTCTCCTGCGCCGACCGTCTGGCCACGCGCGGGAAGAACGCCGACGCCGCGATCGCGGCGCACCTCGAGCTCGCGCGCGAGCTGATGGTCGAGGCCCTGGCCTGGCGCCGGGACGGCGCGCCCGAGCCTCCGCTGCGCGGCGACGTGCTCGCGCGGGAGCTCGGCATCCCGCCCGGCCCGGAGCTCGGAGCGCTGCTGGCTCAGCTGCGCGAGGCGCGCTTCGCGGGCGAGGCCACCACCGCAGAGGAGGCGTTGGAGCTGGCCCGGCGGTTACGCTTGAGCGCGTGAACGAGGACTGCGTCTTCTGCCAGATCCTGGCCGGCAACATGCCCGGCGAGATCGTCTACGAGGACGAGCACAGCGTCGCCTTCATGGACATCTTCCCGTGGACGCGTGGACACGCCGTGGTGGTTCCGCGCACGCACTCGAAGAACCTCTACGAGATCGCGGACGAGGATCTGGCCAATACGGTCACCGCCGCGAAGCGGCTGGCGGAGCGGATGAGGGACCGGCTCGGCTGCGCCGGAGTGAACCTGCTCAACTCCTGCGAGCCCGCCGCGTGGCAGACGATCTTCCACTTTCACGTGCACGTGATCCCGCGCTACGAGAACGACCCCCTGGAGCTGCCGACTCGGCCCCAGCACGCCAAGCCGGAGGAGCTCGCCGAGGTCGCCGCCGAAATCCGCGGCTGAGCCGATTTCGCCGCCTCGACAGGGCGTTGAAAAAGACTGGCTTTCCTGGGCCGACTGATGGTACGTTTCCGCCGGGAGCCGGTACTGGCACCGGCTGAATAACGGAGCACATGCAGCAGGTTCGGGTTGCCGAAGAGCACCGAGCAGTGCATGGCAGAACATAGGAAGGTGCTACATGGCGACCGGTACCGTGAAGTGGTTCAACGACGAGAAGGGCTTCGGGTTCATCACCCCGGACGAAGGCGATCGTGACCTCTTCGTGCATTACTCGGGTATCGATGGCGGCGGCTTCAAGTCGCTCGAGGAGAACATGAAGGTCTCCTACGACGAGGAGCAGGGCGACAAGGGTCCGAAGGCGGTAAACGTCAGGAAGATCTAGCCGGCCCGCGCCGCGTCCTGCGGCCAACGGGCTAACATCAGTAGCGGTTTGTCGAAGGAAGAAAAGATCGAGATGGAGGGCGAGGTGGTCGAGGCCCTCCCCAACACCATGTTCAAGGTGAAGCTCGACAACGACCACGAGGTGCTCGGCCACATCTCGGGCAAGATGCGACGCCACTACATCCGCATCCTGCCTGGGGACCGCATCAAGATCGAGCTCTCGCCGTACGACCTCGATCGCGGCCGAATCACCTACCGCTACAAGTAGCCGCCCCTCCTGAGGCGGCTGCAAACCTTCGCCTGGCTGCGTCCTCGGGTCTCGCTTTACTGCTCGTAAAGCTTCGACCCTGCGTCCTTGCCATGCTCGGTTTTCGCTCGCCTCAGGAGGGGCGGGGCGTTTTTGTGGGCTCTTGTAACTACCTCCGTCGCAGGAGGCAGGACGCAGGGAGCGAACCATTGAGCCAGAAGTCGTGTTGAATTCCGTGATCATGAAGCGGCTTGTGGCGATTGTTACAGCGTTGGGCGTGCTCATCGGGGCGGCGGTGGCGCTGGCCGACCATCCGATTGAGCTCGGTTCCACCACGAACCGGCCCGCGGTCAGCTGCCCCACGAACTGCCAGGCCATCGGCCAGGTGACGGGCTTCGAGGCCCAGCAGGGCACGACCAAGCACCCCTTCCAGCCCACCCGCCGCGGCAAGGTGGTGGCGTTCAGCATCACGCTCGGCAAGCCGAAGGACAGCGACATCAGCTTCTTCACGAAGCTCTTCGGCGGCGACCCGGCCGCGCAGATCGCCGTGCTGAAGCCGGTGCCGAAGAAGAAGCAGCAGTACACGGTCAGCGGATTGAGCGACGTGTTCCAGCTCGCCGCCTACTTCGGCTCGACCCCCACCTTCGCCCTCTCCCGGCCGCTCACGGTGAAGCCGGGCTACGTGGTCGCCCTGACGGTGCCCACCTGGGCGCCGGCGTTCGCCGTCGGCCTCGGCAACGACGAGGTCTGGCGCTCGTCGCGCGACCCCGCGCACTGCGACGACGTCCAGCAGAAGGCCGCGCAGACGACGCGTGGCAAGACAGCGACCTACAGCTGCCTCTACCGCACGGCGCGCTTGATGTACACGGTCACCTTCGTCCCGGATCCCCGCGTTACGAACCCTCCGGCGACGAAGAAGAAGACCGGCACCACGGGCTGACGCCCTAGCCGCCGGAGGCCGGAACCGCCGCTCTTGCCGCGAGCGGTACTATCGCCGTTGATGGAACCTTCCGCCATCCAAGGGGAGGGATGAGCACCGAGGGCTGGATCTTCATGATCGGCTTCCGCGTCCTCGACGTGGGACTGTTGGTCGTCTGGCTCGTCTGGTTCTTCCGCCTGCGCGACGACGACGACTCGGACGGCGGCGGCGGCGGGCCCGGCGGCGAGGGTCCCGAGCCCGAACCCACGGGCGATCCGGGTGGTGGCGGTCTGGTGCTCCCGCTCGGTCAGTTCCGCTCAGGCGCCCGGCGCATGCGCGATCACGTGCGTCCCCGCCGCAGCGTCCCGAGGCGCGGCTCGGAGCCCCTACCGGCTCCCTCGCCCTCCAGGGTCAGGAGACCGGCGACTCCGTCGCCGGTCCACCGGCGTACGAGCTAGAGCAGTCCACAGTCCACAGACCACAGTCCACAGAGACCTGGGCACAGTCGTTTCTGTGGACTGTGGACCGTGGACTGTGGACTAGCAGGCGCCCGGGTTCTGCTTGCAGAAGTCCGAGAGGCCCTTCTGCGAGCTGGGCGCCTGGGCCGCGCCGTTCGGCTGGGTGGCGGTGGTCTTGGGCGCCGAGCTGGGCGCCTGGGCGCCGCCACCGCCACCGCCACCGCCGCCAACTGTGGTGGCGGGCTGCTGCGCGGCCGGTGTGCCGCCGCTGCCGGCCGAGGGGGCCGGGGTGGCGGGCGTGGTGTCCGTGGGACCGGTGGCGCCGGTGTCGCCCGTCGTGCCGCTGTCGACGATCGGCGGAGCCTCCTCGCCCCCGGGAACGGTCAGCGCAGGCGCAGGCGGGAGCGTCTGCGCCTGCTCGTTGCCGCCACCACCGCCGCCGCAGGCCGGCAGAGCCAAGGCGACCACCCCAAGTATCAGCGCGAAGGACCGTCTCATCGTGTTGTCAGCGCTCGACGGCGGGCAGACGGCGGCCGCAGTGCGGGCAGTCGTTGAGGTCCTTCGGCGCCAGCTGCTCGAGTGAGCAACCGCAGAGGCGGAGGTTCTCGACCGCCCAGGGGAGCTCGCTGGCCGACGGAGCGAGCGGCAGCAGCTTGCTGACGACCTCGAACTCCTCGCCGGTCTCGCGATCCACGTAGACGGTCCCCGGATCGACCTCGCGAATGACCTCACGGTCGGACCGGGCACGCAGGCGGTATCTCTGGCGATCGCCCATGAAGGGGGAAACATACCAGCGGATCCGCCCGAATCCGGCCGTCCAACCGGCCAATATTGGGCCTGATGCGGATCCTGGTCTTCCACGGCTACCTGCTGCGAGGCACCGGCAGCAACATCTACAACGCCAGCCTGGCGGACGCCTTCACCCAGCTCGGGCACGAGGTGCACCTGCTCTGCCAGGACCGCAACGCCGCCGAGCTCCCGTTCGTGGACGCCGTGGGCCGCTGGGAGGGCGGGAAGCTGGTCGTGGAGCGGGTTCGCGAGCCGGTGCGCTGCACGGCGTACCTGCCGGACATCGGCCGGGTGCTGCCGGTCTACGTGGCGGACGCCTACGAGGGCTTCGACGCGAAACCGTTCCTGGATCTGAGCGACGGTGAGCTCGATCACTACCTGAGCGCGAACGCGGCGGCGGTCGCGGAGGTGGCCGAGCTGGTGCGCCCGGACGTCGGGCTGGCAAATCACGCATTGATGGGACCCGCGATCTTCCGCCGCGGACTACGTGGGAGCGTTCCGTACGCGGTGAAGATCCACGGGAGCGCGCTCGAGTACACGGTGCGGCCCGATCCGGAGCGCTTCCTGCCGTTCGCGCGCGAGGGGATCGATGGCGCGGCCGGGATCCTCGTGGGGTCGCATCACATGGCCGAGCGGCTGTGGGCGCTCCTGCCGGAGACGCGCGAGCGGACTCGGCTCGGCCCGCCGGGTGTGGACGTGCACCATTTCCGCCCCGCGCCGGCGGACGAGCTGCAGGCCCATCTCAGCGCGCTCGCCAACCGCCTCGAGGGCGGCGCCGCGGCCGGCTGGGGTGGCGAGGCCGGGGCCGCAGACGCGATTCGCGCCCTGGACCCGGCGCGCGACTCGATCGTCAGCTACGTGGGCAAGCTGATCGTGTCGAAGGGGGTGGACCTGCTGCTGGCGGCCTGGCCGCTGGTGGTGGCGGAGGTGCCGGACGCGCGGCTGTGCGTGGTGGGCTTCGGCACCTACCGTGAGGGCGTGGAGAGCCTGATCGAGGCGCTCGGCCGCGGCGATCTTGCCGCCGCCCGTGAGATAGCCGCCCGCGGGCGCGAGCTGGAGGGCGGACCGCCCGGCGAGCTGCGCCACCTGGCGGCCTTCCTCGACGGGCTGGAGGGCCAGCGCCGCGAGCGCTACCTGGCGGCGGCGCCGGAGGCGGCGGCGAGGGTGCATTTCACGGGGCGGCTCGAGCACTCGGACCTGCCCGATCTGCTCGTGGCATGCCAGGCACAGGTGGTGCCGAGCACGTTCCCCGAGGCGTTCGGCATGGTCGCGGCCGAGGCGGCGGCGTGCGGGGTGCTGCCGCTGTCCGCGGCCCACTCCGGGCTCGCCGAGGTGACCGCCGCGCTGGCCCCCGCGCTCGACCCGGCGCTGCAGCCGCTGCTCGCCTTCGAGGTGGGTCCGGGGGCCGTCGAGGAGATAGCGGACAAGCTCATTCGCTGGCTTGGGCTGAGCCCCGCTGAGCGCCATCGGGCGGGGGCGGCACTGGCGGCCACCTCCGCCGAGCGATTCGGCTGGGAGCACGTGGCGGAGCGCGTGATCGCGGCCGCCCAGGGACGCCTCGACGACGTTCCGGAGGCCACGTTCGGCGGGGCGGCTTGGCGTCCGCCGAGCGGGTAGTCTTCCGGCCCTTGGCTCCGTCGCGGGACAGGATTCGGGCGCTTGCGTTGCCGGCCGCATTGGTGGCTGGCCTCGTTGGCGTGGGCTGCGGGACCACCCGAGGCGACCACCCCGACCTCGTCAACGGCAAGACCCTCTTCGTCCAGAAGTGCGGCGCCTGTCACACGCTCGCGCACGCGAACACGAAGGGCATCCAGGGCCCGAACCTCGACGCGGCGTTCGTGGCCGCCCGCCAGCAGGGCTTCCAGAAGAGCGGCATCGAGGGGGTCGTGCACGACCAGATCTCCCACGTGCTCCGCGGCAGCATCATGCCCAAGAACCTCGTGACCGGTGACAACGCCAGCGACGTGGCCGCCTACGTCGCCTCCGTGGCCGGGGCACCCGGCAAGGACAGCGGCGCGCTTGCCGCCGCCGGGCTGCCGAAGACGAGCAACAGGACCGCCGTGGAGAAGGACGGCCAGCTCAACATCCCGGCCGATCCCAGCGGCGCGCTGGCCTTCACGTACGGCAAGGCCACCGCCACGGCGGGCTCGGTCACGCTCGTGATGCCGAACCAGTCCTCGATCTCCCACGACATCTCGGTCAAGGGCAACGGCGTGAACGAGAACGGGCCCGTGGTTGCCAAGGGCGGCACGTCGAAGGTCACCGCCAACCTCCAGCCGGGCACCTACGAGTTCTATTGCTCCGTGCCGGGCCACGAGCAGGGCGGGATGAAGGGCACTCTCACCGTCAAGTGAGCGGGCGGCCGCGCGGCTGCACGCGCTTCGCTCGGTAGCCAGCGCAATTGGTCCGCGCGAGCTTTGCGCAGGCATCTGGCGGGTAAGCACCCTTCAGGGGGTTGCGAAATACCCCGTTTCTGCCGATAGGGGGAAGGTAGAGGCGCCAAGGCGCCAAAAAACCCTCACATGAACCAGGTGGAGAACAGCGCCAAGGTCCGTTCGCTCGAGCGGCGCCCCTCCGATCACGAGACCGGCGAGCCCCAGCCCGAGCGCCTTACCGGACTGACCCAACCGACCGCCCGCGGGCGGTCCGTTCGCCGCATCGGCGAGGTGATCGTCGATCTCGGCTTTGCCGATAGTGCCGTCGTGGAGCGCGCGGTGGAGACCGCCCGCGAGCGCGGCGAGCCCACCGGCAAGGTCCTCGTGGAGACCGGCGTCCTCACCCACGACCAGCTGGCCCACGCCGTGGCCGAGCGCTACGGGCTCGACTACGTGGACCTCTCGATCTTCAAGGTGGACATGGGCGCCGCCAACCTCGTGAGCCCCGGCTCGGCGCGCCGCTACGAGGCGCTGCCGGTCGCCTACCTCGACGAGCGCACGGTGCTCGTGGCCATGGCGGACCCGGCGAACATCCTCGCGATCGACGACATCGCGATGATGACCGGCCTCGACGTGCGCCGCGCGGTGACCTCGCGCGAGGACATCGACGCGCTCATCAGCCAGCTGAACCGGATCGACGACGCGATCTCGGAGGCCGCGGCGGAGGTTCCGGAGGCTGTCGAGGTCACCGACCTGCGCGAGTCGGCGGACGACGCGCCGGTGATCAAGCTCGTGCATTCGATCCTCTCGGACGCCGTGCAGCGCGGCGCCTCGGACGTCCACTTCGACTCCGAGGAGCGCGAGATGCGCGTGCGCTTCCGGGTCGACGGCGTGATGTCTGAGTCCACCACGGTGCCGCGCCGGATGATCCCGGGCGTCGTCTCGCGCATCAAGATCATGGCCGACCTCGACATCGCCGAGAGCCGCCGCCCGCAGGACGGCCGCCTGGGTCTGATGGTCGAGGGCCGGCAGATCGACATCCGCGTGGTCACGCTGCCCATCGTCCACGGCGAGTCCGTGGTGATGCGCATCCTGGACAAGACCAACGTCACGATCTCGCTCGACGCGCTGGGCATGCGCGAGCACGACCAGATCCGATTCCAGAAGGCGATCGGCCAGAGCCACGGCGCCGTGCTCGTCACGGGCCCGACCGGCTCGGGCAAGACCACCACCCTGTATGCGGCGCTCGGCGCGCTCAACACGCCCGACAAGACGCTGATCACGATCGAGGATCCCGTCGAGTACAAGCTCGCGGGCATCAAGCAGATCCAGGTGAACGGCAAGGTCGGCCTGACCTTCGCCACCGGTCTGCGCTCGATGCTGCGCTCCGACCCGAACGTGATCATGGTCGGCGAGATCCGCGACCGCGAGACGGCCCAGATCGCCGTCGAGTCCGCCCTCACCGGCCACCTCGTGCTCTCGACGCTGCACACCAACGACGCGCCGACCACCGTCACGCGCCTCGTCGAGATGGGCATCGAGCCCTTCCTGGTGGCGTCGTCGATCGAGTGCATCGTGGCCCAGCGGCTGGCGCGCACGCTCTGCAACGCCTGCCGGGTCGAGACCGAGATCTCGATGGAGACGCTGCTCGAGAACGGCTTCGTGGCCAGCGAGAGCATCTCCGCCTACGAGGCGCCCGGCTGCCGGCGCTGCGGCGGCACCGGCTACAAGGGCCGGATCGGGCTCTACGAGACGATGCCGATGACCGATGAGATCCGCGCGCTCGCGCTCGAGCGCGGCTCCGCGGCGGAGATCTCGGAGCTCGCGATCTCCCAGGGCATGCAGAGGCTGCGCGACGACGGCCTGGCGAAGATCAAAGAGGGCCTCACGACCATCCCAGAGGTCGTGCGCGTCACCGGCTCCTCCTAGGCCGGAACGACCGAAGGCGGCGCCAGGCGCCGCCCTCGGCCAATCAGCTGTCTGAGACCCTCAGAGCGAGGCCAGGTCCCGGACCTGGGTCAGGCGCAGGTTGTTGCCCGACGGGTCGCGGAAGCCCGAGTCGATGCCGTAGGGGCGCTCCTCGGGAGGCTCGGTGAACTCCACGCCACGTCCCCTGAGCTCCTCGTAGGAGCCCTGGCAGTCGTCGGTGGTGAGGAAGACCGTGCCCGCGAATCCCTTCGCCATCAGGGTGCGCACCTGGTCGGCGGTGTCGTCGTCCATCACCGGCTGACCCGGGATCGCCATCAGCACGATCGCGATGTCGTCCTGTCCGGCGGGACCCACGGTGAGCCAGCGGAAGTTGCCCATCTCGGGCAGTGTCACGTCAGAGCGGACCTCCATCCCGAGCTTCTCCGTGTAGAACGCGAGCGCCTCGTCCTGGTCGTGAACCCACAGCTGGGCGGTGCTGATCTGGATCATCTTGTCCTCCGAAGTCGACGTATCTGACCTCGGCCACACTACGTAGACGTCGAGCCGTTGTCTTCTCGAAACGTGCTGTTTAGCGGACGCGAGTGGACACGCACCACGCAGGCCGGGATCAGGGCCTGCTGGGACGCCGGCGGGAAGGTGGCGCGGTAGGCGGTGGGGGACATGCCGTACGTGCGCGTGAAGCTCGTGGTGAACGAGCCGACGCTCTGGAGACCGACCGAGAAGCAGATGTCCGCCACCGAGCGGTCGGTGTTGCGCAGGAGCGCGGCGGCACGCTCCAGGCGCCGGGTGAGCAGGTAGGTGTGCGGCGACTCGCCGAACGCGCGCCGGAAGCCGCGGCTGAAGTGCGCCCGCGAGAGGCCGGCGGCGCGGGCCAGGTCGTCCACCTTGAGCGGCTCGAAGTAGCGGGCGTCGGCGAGGTCCTTGGCCCGTAGGAGATGGCGCGCGGGAGGTACGAAGGCCATGGCCTTCAGTATTGCGCCTAGGGCCGCGCGACCAGCTCGAGCAGCTTCGCCAGCAGCGGTGCGTTGGCCGCGGCCAGGCCGGGAGGGTCGCCGGAGAGCTCGGCCACGGCGCCGCCCGCCTCCGTGACCAGCAGCGCTCCCGCCGCCGAGTCCCAGTGCTTGAGCCCGCGCTCGAAGTAGCCGTCGAGTCGTCCCACGGCCACCCAGGCGAGATCCAGCGCCGGCGGCTCCCGCCCGGCGCACGTCGCGCACCCGCGGCAGCACGTCGCGCAGGAGCTCTGCCTGCGCCGCTCGCACGCCGGCCTCGTAGGAGAAGCCCGTGCCTATCAGGGCGGTGTCGAGGCGCTCCTCGGCGCTCACGCGGCCGCTGCGGCCGTTCAGGGTGCAGCCGCCGCCGCGCTCGGCGCAGAAGGTCTCGTCACGCAGCGGGTCGTGGATCACGCCGACGAGGCCGCCGTCGGCGTCCTCGAGCGCGACGCTCACGCACCAGGCGGGGAAGCCGTAGAGGTAGTTGATCGTGCCGTCGAGCGGGTCGACGACCCAGCGCCTGCCGCTGTCCCCGGCCCGCTCGGAGCCCTCCTCGCCCAGCAGGCCGTCGTCGGGGCGCTCATGTGCCAGGAGGTCGCGGATGGCGGCCTCCGAGGCCCTGTCGGCCTCCGACACGAGGTCGGTGGCGCTCGACTTGCTCTCGACGTCCCTGGCTGGCCCTCCGTAGCGCTCGAGCAGCAGCCCGCCGGCCATGCGCGCGGCACGCTGGGCTAGCTCGAGATCGGTCAGGAGACCGCCCGAACGACGACCACAACCACGATCACAGCAGCGGCAACCCCGATCGCGTAGAGCAGGAAGCGGAAGGCGGCGCCTTCAGAGCGCAGGGGGTTTTGCATTTCAGCCCACAGCCCACAGTCCACAGTCCACAGAGAAGACCTGCCACGCCGGTGTTGTCCGGCCGTCGACGGGCCAACTGCCAACTGCCAACTGCGAACTCAAATGATGTACAGCGCGGTGAAAACGACAATCCACATGACATCGACGAAATGCCAGTAGATGCCGGGCACCTCGACGCCGCGGTGCTCCTCGGGGCTGAAGTGGCCGCGGTTGGCGCGGATGTTCGCGAACAGCAGCAGGATCAGGCCGACGGTGACGTGCGCGCCGTGCAGGCCGGTGAGGCCGTAGAAGATCGAACCCTGGGCGTGGTCCGCGGGCGCCCAGCCGAGGTGCACGTACTCGTTGATCTGCACCGTGAGGAACGTGAGGCCGAGGAAGAAGGTGGCGAACAGGCCCGCCCGCATGCCGGAGCGGTTGCCGTTCTTCGTGGCCACCAGGGCCCAGTGCATGGTGAAGCTCGACGAGATCAGCACCGCGGTGTTGCAGGCCGCGACCAGCACGGGAATCTCGGTGCCGGGCGCCGGCCACGGATCCTCCTTCACGACCCTCATGAAGAAGTAGGCCGTGAAGAACGCTCCGAAGAGCATGACCTCCGAGATGATGAAGAGGTACATGCCGAGCAGCTGGGGGTCGACGCGCGAGGATCGGTTCGCCGGCGGGGGCCCGTGGTGCTCGTGCTCGTGGCCGTGGGCGATCGTTGCCGATTCCATCAGGCCACCGCCCCCTCAGCAGCCTCTTGCTGGGAGACCTCGATGTGCTCGACCGGCTTGCCCGTGGCGCTCTTCGTGCGCTCGATCAGGTCGGTGCGCAGCCAGCCGGAGCGCTCGCCCGGGAAGGTGGAGATGACGATCTCGTCGACCATGTAGAACTGGAGCGCGTTCTGGATCGCCGTGAAGGGGTCGGGATCGCCCACCTGCCCGATGCACTCGAGTCCGGCCTCGCGCAGGCGCGCGAGGGTCTGCGCGAGCCGCGTGCGCGGCCTCCTCGCCGTGCCCTCGCCGCGTGGGCAGATGACGATGAAGCGGTGCGGGGAGGCCTCCGCCTTGGTGCGCAGCAGATCGATCAGGGGCTCGCCCGCCGACGGTCTGGTTGGCCACCACAAGGGTGCTGACCATGTCGCGCCCGGTCGGCGTCGAGGTCGACCACCACGTGGGTCGACTGGGAGCCCGCTGTCGCCGCGGATGCGCTCGACCAGGTCGCGGCGCAGCCAGCCCGAGCGCGTCTCCGGATGGGTGGAGATGATGACCTCGTCGGCGTCGGTACTGAGCGATGCCGTCCATCGTGGCGCGCGTACGGGTCGGGATCCATCACCTGGCCGTCGGCCTCGATGCCCGCCTCGCGCAGCTCCGCGAGCGTGGTCTCGAGCCGGTTCTCGGCCGCCGCAAGCGTGAGGTCGTCGTAGATCGACGTAGCCGTGCCGGGGCTCGTTCTGCGGGCAGATGACGTGGAAGCGCGGCCGGGCCCTGCGCCGCGCGCGCCTTCACGGCGTCGACCAGCGCGCGGCCGCCGACGGTCTCGTTGGCCACGACGAGGACAGCTTCACAGTCGGCGTCGCTCATTCAGGTCCCACCGGTGGGTGTGCGCTCCCGCCCGCCACGACCGCGGGCTTCGCGTGTCCTTGAAGACGCCGTGGACGGCCCCCGGGACGCCGTACTCGTAGGGGCCGCCGACCACGGTCGGCACCTCGTCGAAGTTGAAGATCGGCGGCGGCGAGGACACCTGCCACTCGAGCGTGTGCGCGCGCCACGGGTTGGCCGGGGCCTTGGGCCGTGCCGCCAGTGGTGACGATGTTGTAGACGAAGATGAGGAACGACAGCCCGAAGATGAAGCTGGACATCGAGATGAACGCGTTCATCGCCGCGTACTTGCTGCGCGTAGTCGGCCACGCGCCGCGGCATGCCGTCGATGCCGACCAGGTGCATCGGGCCGAACGTCAGGTTGAAGAAGATGAACGAGAGCCAGAAGTGGAGCTTGCCGAGGGTCTCGTCGTACATCCGGCCGGTCATCTTCGGGAACCAGTGGTAGATGCCCGCGAAGATCGTGAAGACGCGAGCCGCCGAACAGCACGTAGTGGATGTGGGCGACGACGAAGTACGTGTCCGACACGTGGATGTCGAACGGGATGACCGCGAGCATGATGCCGCTGATCCCGCCGAGCGTGAACATGGTGATGAAGCCGAGCGCGAACAGCATCGGCGTGGTCAGATGGATGACGCCCTTCCACAGCGTCGCGAGCCACGAGAAGATCTTGATGCCGGTCGGCACCGCGATCAGCATCGTCGTGATCATCATCGGCACGCGCAGCCACGGGAACATGCCCGAGACGAACATGTGGTGGGCCCAGACGGTGAAGCCCAGCACGACGATCGCCATCAGCGAGAACGCCATCATCCGGTAGCCGAAGACCGGCTTTCGGGCGTGCGTCGATATGACCTCGCTGATGATCCCGAACCCGGGCAGCATCATGATGTAGACGGCCGGGTGCGAGTAGAACCAGAAGACGTGCTGGTACATGAGCACGTCGCCGCCCGTGTGCCGCAGTTGAAGAAGTTGGTGTCCAGCCCGCGGTCGAGCAGGACGAAGAACTGCGAGCCGGCGATGAACGGCGTGGCGATCACGACGAGCAGCGAGGTGGTGAAGTTCGCCCAGACGAGCAGCGGCATGCGCCAGAACGTCATGCCCGGCGCGCGCATCGTGATGATCGTGACCAGGAAGTTCAGCGCGGTGGCGATCGACGAGGCGCCCGCGAACTGCACGGCCATCGAGAAGAACGTCTGGCCGAGCGGCGTGTCGGTGGACAGCGGCGCGTAGGCGGTCCAGCCGGTCGCGAACGAGCCGCCGGGGGCGAAGAACGACGGCCAGCATCATGATCCCGGCCATCGGCAGCATCCAGAACGACAGCGCGTTCAGGCGCGGGAACGCCATGTCCGGCGCGCCGATCATCAGCGGCAGCACGTAGTTCGCGATGCCCGGCGAACACCGGGATGATGAACAGGAAGATCATCAGCGACGCGTGCACCGAGAACAGGCCGTTGAAGGTGTTCGGGTCGACGAACTGCTCGCCCGGCGCGGCCAGCTCGGCGCGCATGAGCATCGCCATCAGGCCGCCGATCGTGAAGAAGAAGAAGGTCGTGCAGATGTACTGGATGCCGATGACCTTGTGGTCGGTGTTGACCCGGAAGTAGTCCTGCCAGCTGGCGCGCGCCGTGGCCCGAGTGGTCCTCGGGGATGGTCGGCGCGCCGGCGGCCCAGCGGAACCAGTAGTCGAAGCAGCCGATGCCGATCAGGAACGACGAGCGGCATCGTGATCAGCGCGACGGTCGCGATCGCGTCGCCGTCGACGATCGGGTCCCAGCCGTAGAGCGCGCGGACGGCGACGACGATGCCGAACGCGAGGGCGAACCCGATCGGAGTCGAGATCAGCAGCCGGTACCACCCCGGGGCCCGCAGCTTTGCCGCAAGCTCATCCGCTCAGGACTCCCTCACTTGCCGCCGACGCTCAAAAGGTACTTGACCAGGGTGTCCAGCTGCTGAGCCGTCAGCGACTGGCCGAAGGTCGCCGGCATGACCCCCTTGGGGAAGCCGGGTACCGTGAAAGCGCCGGGGTCCTTTATCGATTGGGTGACGTACTGCTCGGGGTTCTCGCCGAGCTGCTTGCCGTACTTGTTGGCGTTGGCCACCAGATTGTTGAGGTTCGGGCCGACGGTGCCGGTGGCGTTCGCGTCCGCCAGCGTGTGGCAGCTGTTGCAGCCGTTCGCCGTGAACAGCGCCTTGCCCGCGGCGCTGGTCGTGCTGGCGCCGCCGCCCGCCGGGGCGGTCGCCGTGGAGGTGCTCTTCGCGACTCTCGCGAGCCAGGCGTCGAACTGCTGCTTGGGCACCACGTGCACGGGCACGCGCATCGTCGAGTGGCCGAGGCCGCAGAGCTCGGCGCAGACGACCGTGTAGTTGCCGATCCTGTTGGGCGTGAGCCGGATGTGCGTCGTCGATCCCGGGCACCGCGTCCTTCTTGAGCCGGAACTCGGGCACCCAGAACGAGTGGATCACGTCCTTGGCGCAGATCGAAGTAGACCGGCTGGTCGTCGGCCAGGTCGAGCGTGTTGCTGGTGACCTGGCCCGGCCCGGTGCCGCCGCAGGCGCCGGGGTCGGCGGTGGCGCCGTCTTCGCGTACTGGAAGTGCCACGCGAACTGCTGCCCGACGACGTTGATCGTGCATCTCGTTCGGCTTCTTCGCCTCGACGTCGTTCAGGACGATCCAGCCGTAGATCGGCCAGGCCGGTGACGATCAGGAACGGGATCGTGACCCAGATGATCTCGAGCCGCGTGTTGCCGTGGATCGGCTCGCCGTCGCTCATGTCGCCCGGCCGCGCGCGGAAGCTCACGACGCTGTAGATCGCGACGGTCATGACCAGCACGAAGATCGGCACCGAGACGATCAGGAGGACGTCGTAGAGCGTGTCGATCTCGTGCGCCTTGCTGTGTCCGCCGACGTGGGGAACCAGTCGATCGTCAGAACGATCGCGATGCCGATGATCGACGCCACGACGCCGATCGTGCAGCATCCTGAGCCACCGGATGCTTATCGACGGGCTCTGTCCCGACCCCTCGTTTCACGGCGCGCGAGTTATGGACACGACGCCGCGTGCGATGTATGGCAGCGGGGCGGTCGGCCGGCCTGCTGGCAAGCGGCGCTCAGATCGCCGTGCCGCTCGCCGCCGGGCCGCGGAAGCTCGACGGCGGGGCGCCGTGGTGGCGCCGGAACGTCTTTGCGAACTGCGCGGGCTGTCGATAGCCGACGCTGTGGGCGACCTCGCGGACCGGCATCGTGCCCTCGCGCAGGAGCTCGAGAGCCCGCTGCATCCGGACCTCGGCGACGTACGTGCGGAAGCTCGTGTGGCCGACCTCGGCGAACGCGCGCTGCAGCTGGCGACGGGAGGTCGCGATCGGCGCGCCACCGTGTCCAGCTCGATCGGGTGCGGCGGTAGTCGCGCTCGATGATCTCCGCCGCCTCCTCGGAACAGGGTCGGCGCCGCACGACGGTTGCGGGTCTATTGGTCATCGTCAGTACGAACAACGCGCGCAGGCGCGAAACGTTGGATCCAACGTGCCAACTTGCATGATCGGTTCCCGGGTTCTTTGGGTATTCACATCAATCACCGAAGGCAGGGGCCCTCGGCTTGGGTACGATTGAGTCAATCGCCACTAGCGGGTCTGAGGACCGGATTGGAGGGGGCATGCAGGTCAGCGAGGGGATGAGCTCGGTGGTCCTCACGGTCGGTCCCAGCCACACGCTGCGCGACGCCGCGCGGGCGATGGCCGAGCGCAAGGTCGGTGCGGCGGTGGTCATCGACCCCGATCAGCCGGGCCCCGGGATCATCACCGAGCGCGATCTGCTCGAGCTCGCTCGGCGCGGGCGAGGATCCCGGACTCGCGAGCTGGTGGCCGATCACCTGTCGGCGAACCTGACGTTCGCGCGAGCCGACTGGTCGCTCGAGCGCGCGGCGGAGGCGATGGTCAGGGGCGGCTTCCGCCATCTCGTGGTCGTCGACGGCGGCGAGACGGCCGGCATCCTCTCGATGCGGGACATCGTGCGGTGCTGGACGCGCGACGGCGCGACCTGTGACGTGCCCGAGGGCGCCAACGCCGCTTAGGAGGGACGGAGTACGGATCTACGGAGTACGGACCTGACGGATGCGTGGATCACCATCCGGACTTCCGTACTTCTGTACTTCCGTACTTCTGTACTGCCGTAGTCCCGCTTGACTAGTGCTCGAGCGGCAGATCGTTCAGCTCTTCGCGAGCTGACTTGATCCACTTGAAGATCGCCACGAGGGCGATGGCCATCCCGATGCCGAAGATCACCCACGAGAGCAGGATGCCGACCAGGCCGATGGTGAGGCCGAAGGCGGTCCACACGGGCAGGAAGACGGGCTCCGGCAGGTGGACCTCCTCGCTCGGCGGCGGGAGCGTCCGCGTCGGTCTGAGGTGGGCAGCGGCTCGCGCGTCATCAGTAGACGTACGCGGCGAGGAACGCGAGCGGCGAAGACGGATGAGCGAGATCGCACCGGCGATCAGCGCCGTGCGGATGTTGCGTCTGGGCCAGTCGACGATCCATGGCCGGGCACTTTACAGAGCCGAGGCGTTGACCTACCGGCTTGCATCTTCCGGTGGCGTTTCGCAACCCCGGGTGGAGAAGAAGAACGACTTGACCGAGCTGAGCGTCGGCGTCGACGTCGGAGGAACGAAGGTGGCTGCCGCCGCGGTCTCCGGCACCACCCTGCTCGAGATGCACGAGCGGCCCACGATGCTCTCCAGCGGCGAGGCGCTGATCGACGAGATCGAGCTCGCCGCGCGCGAGGTGATCTCGCGCGAGCGGCCAGCCGGTCGCGGTCGGCATCGGTGTGCCCTCGCAGATCGACTTCGCCACCGGCCGCGTGATCACGAGCGTGAACATCCCGCTCGCGGGCTTCAACCTTCGCGAGGACCTGGGCACCAGGCTCGGCGTGCCCGTGTACGTGGACAACGACGCGAACTGCGCCGCGCTGGCCGAGGCGCACCTCACCGAGGGCGGTCCCGCCAAGCTACTCGTGATGTACACGCTCGGCACCGGCGTGGGCGGCGGCGTGGTGATCGACGGGCACGTGTTCCGCGGCGCCACCGGCCTCGGCGCCGAGCTCGGCCACGTCGTGATCCAGGCGGACGGCCCGGAGTGCCCGGGCAACTGCCCGAACCGCGGCTGCATGGAGGCGCTCTGCAGCGGGCTCGCACTCGAGCGCGACGCGCACGAGCCTGGGTCGCGCGAAGCCGGAGTCGCCGCTCGGGCGGATCGTCGCCGAGCACGGCAAGGTCACGCGGCCGCGACATCGTGGCTGCCGCCCGCGACGGCGACCCCGACGCCGTCGAGCTGCTCGAGAAGCTCGGCACCTGGCTCGGGCGTGGGCATCTCGAACGCCATGAACGTCTTCGAGCCGGAGGTGATCGTGATCGGCGGCGGCCTGTCGGCCGCGTCGGATCTCTTCCTCGACCGCGCGCGATCGACGAGGCAAGATCGCGGGCACTTGCCGGCACTGCTTCCGAAGATGCGCGTCGACGTGGCCCAGCGGCGGGGCGGCCGCCGGAGCTGATCGGCGCGGCACTGCTCGCCGCGCAGGAACGAGCGCGCTGGCCAATACTCACACGCACACCAGCTATCGAAGGGGCCCGATGACCGCCACGACGCCGACCGACACCCGAGCCCTCGACGAGCTCTGCGATCAACACGATCCGCACGCTGTCCATGGACGCGGTGCAGAGGCGAACTCGGGCCATCCGGGGGCGCCGATGGCGCTCGCGCCGCTCGCGTACGTGCTCTACACCCGCGTGATGAAGCACAACCCGCGCGAACCCGGACTGGCTCGGACCGCGACCGGTTCGTGCTCTCCGCCGGTCACGCGTCGATGCTGCTCTACTCGTCGCTCTACCTGACCGGCTAGGCCTCGATGCTCGATGACCTGAAGGACTTCCGCCAGCTCGGCAGCCGCACGCCCGGCCATCCGGAGCGCAAGGAGGCTCGCCCGGCATCGAGACCACCACCGGCCCGCTCGGCCAGGGCATCGGCAACGCGGTCGGCTTCGCCCTGGCGGAGCGGATGCTGGCGGCCCGCTTCAACCGCGACGGGCCACGAGATCGTCGACCACCACACCTTCTGATCGCGAGCGACGGCGACATGCAGGAGGGCGTCGGCATGCGAGGCCTGCTCGCTCGCCGGCCATCTCGGCCTCGGGCGGCTGATCGTCTTCTACGACAACAACCAGATCCGCTCGACGGTCCCAGGTCGACATGTCCTTCTCCGAGGACGTGGGCGCGCGCTACGAGGCCTACGGCTGGCACGTGCAGGACCTGGGCGAGGAGATCGAGCTCGGACCGGATCGAGGAGGCGACCCGCGCCGCCATGGACGTGGAGGACCGGCCGTCGCTCGTGATCCTGCGCACTCACATCGGCTTCGGCAGCCCGAACAAGCAGGACACGACCAAGGCGCACGGCTAGCCGCTGGGCGAGGAGGAGGTGCGAGCTGACCAAGAAGGCCTACGGCTGGCCGACCCTGACGAGCCGTTCTGGGTGCCCGACGAGGCGCTCGCCCACTTCCGGCAGGCCGTGGGGCGCGGCGCCGAGTTCGAGCAGGAGTGGGACCAGCGCGCCGCCGCCTACGAGTCGAAGCATCCCGATCTCTGGAACGAGCTGAAGCTGCGCGATCGACGCTGCGCTGCCGCCCGGCTGGCGAGAGGGCCGCACGCGCTTCGACCCCGGCGACGAGGCCTCGATGGCCACCCGCAAGGCATCCGAGACGGTGATCCAGTGGGCGGCCTCCACGGTGCCCACGCTCGTGGGCGGGGCGGCCGACCTCGTCGTCCTCCACCCTGACCACGATCGCCGGCTCGGATCACATCACCGCCGGTGCCTACGAGGGCCGCAACATCAACTTCGGCGTGCGCGAGCACGCGATGGGGGCGATCGTGAACGGCCTCACGCTGCACGGCTGGCGCGCGTTCGGCGCGCACGTTCCTGCAGTTCTCCGACTACATGAAGAACCCGATCCGGCTGGCCTCGCTGATGAAGCTGCCGTCGATCTTCGTCTACACGCACGACTCGATCGGCCTCGGCGAGGACGGGCCCACGCACCAGCCGGTCGAGCATCTGGCCGGGCTGCGGGCGATTCCCGGCCTCTACGTGCTCAGGCCCGCGGACGCCAACGAGACCGCCCAGGCATGGGAGTTCGCGCTCGCGCAGACCGAGCACCCGACGGCGTTCGCGCTGTCGCGCCAGGGGTTGCCGGTGATCGACCCCGACGTGATGCCGGACGACGCGGTGGAGCGCGGCGCCTACGTGCTCTACGACGCGGCGGATGGCAAGGAGCCGGAGGCGATCCTCATGGGCACCGGCTCGGAGGTCGGTCTGTGCGCGTCGGCGCGCGACCTGCTGGAGGCCGAGGGCATCCCCACGCGCGTGGTGAGCATGCCCTGCCTCGAGCGCTTCCTCGAGCAGGACGAGGCGTACCGTCGCTCCGTGCTGCCGCCGGAGGTGGCGGCGCGCGTGGCTGTGGAGGCGGCAAGTCCGCTCGGATGGGATCGATTTGTGGGCGACCGCGGGACGGTTATCGGGATGACCACGTTTGGCGACTCGGCGCCCGCTAAGGATGTCTTCGCGCACTTCGGGTTCACGCCCGAGAACGTGGCCGAGCAAGCTCGGCTGCTGTGGAAGCGCTTCAAGGCCTGAGAGGAGCACCAGATATGAGCGTTGCCCAGGGAGTGAACGAGCGGCTCGCCGCCCTGACCGAGGCCGGCACGAGCGTCTGGCTCGACCAGATCCGGCGCAACCTGATCGAGTCGGGCGAGCTCGAGCGCATGGTGCGCGAGGACTCGTTGCGCGGGGTCACTGCGAACCCGTCGATCTTCGAGAAGGCGATCCTCGGCAGCCCGGACTACGACGAGGAGCTGGCCGAGCTCGCGCGCCAGGACTACGAGGCCCGCGACATCTACCGCCGCCTGGCGGTGGAGGACGTGCAGCTCGCGGCCGACGTGCTGCGCCCCGTATGGGAGGCCACGGGCGGCGTGGACGGCTACGTGTCGCTCGAGGTCGCGCCGCGCCTGGCGCACGACACCGAGGGCACGCTGGAGCAGGTCCGCCAGTACTGGGGCCTGATCGACCGGCCCAACGCGATGATCAAGATCCCGGGCACCGACGAGGGCGTGCCCGCGATCGAGCAGGCGATCTACGAGGGCATCAACGTCAACGTGACGCTGCTGTTCGCGGTGGAGATGTACGCCAAGGCCGCCGAGGCCTACATCCGCGGGCTCGAGCGCCGCCGCGACGAGGGCAAGTCGATCGACGACCTCCACTCGGTGGCCAGCTTCTTCGTCTCGCGCGTGGACACCGAGGCGGACAAGCGGCTCGAGGCGCTCGGCAACACGGAGCTGCAGGGCACGGCCGCGGTCGCGAACGCCCGCAAGGCCTACATCCACTTCAAGGAGACCTTCCACGGCGACCGCTTCGCCTCGCTGCTCGAGGCCGGCGCGCACGTGCAGCGACCCCTGTGGGCCTCGACCGGCACGAAGAACCCGCACTACTCGGAGACGAAGTACATCGAGGAGCTCGTGGCGCCGGAGACCGTGAACACGATCCCGATGGCCACGCTGCTCGCGTTCGCCGAGCGCGGCCTGGTCACGGGCGCGACCGCGGACGCCGACCCGGCGCAGGTCGACGCGGAGCTGCAGGCGCTCGCCGACGCCGGCGTGGACATGGCGGACGTCACGGCCAAGCTGCTGGTGGACGGCATCGAGCAGTTCAACGTGGCGATGCGACAAGCTGCTCGAGGGGATCGACGCGCGCCGCGCGGCGGTGGTCACCGGGCGCCCCGACGCGATCCGGGCGGCGATCCCGCACGAGCTGGAGCACGTGCTGGCCGAGCGCGTGCAGCGCGCCTCGCAGGAGGATGTGGCCCGGCGCGTCTGGCGTCGTGACGAGAGCCTCTGGGGCGGGCCGGGCGTGCCCGAGATCGGCAACCGGCTCGGCTGGCTGACGGTGGCCGAGTCGATGCTCGAGGAGGCGGACGCGCTCGAGGCGTTCGCCCGCGACGTGGCAGCGGAGGGCATGACGGACGCGGTGCTGCTCGGGATGGGCGGCTCGCAGCCTCGCGCCCGAGGTGATCCGCAGGACCTTCGGCAAGACGGAGGGCGCGCTCGAGCTGCACGTGCTCGACTCGACCGACGCGGGCGCGATCCTCGACCTCGAGCAGCGGCTCGACCTGGAGCACACGCTGTTCATCGTCTCCACCAAGTCCGGCGGGACGATCGAGACGCTCTCGCTCGCGCGCTACTTCGAGTCGCGGCTCTCGGAGCGCATGGACATGGGCGCCGTGGGAGCGCACTTCATCGGCATCACCGATCCGGGCAGCTCGCTGGTGACAGCTGGCTGAGGACCACGGCTGGCGCGCGCGTGTTCCTCGCCGATCCGGACATCGGCGGCCGCTACTCCGCGCTGTCGCACTTCGGGATGGTGCCCGCCGCGCTGGCGGGCGTGGACATCCGGGCGATCCTCGAGCGCGCACAGGTGGCCGAGCAGCGCTGCCAGAACTACGACCAGGGCGAGGGCAACTCCGGCCTCTGGCTCGGCCTGATGATCGGCGAGCTGGCGCTCCAGGGGCGCGACAAGCTCACCTTCGTGGTGGACGAGCCGATCGCCAGCTTCGGCCTCTGGGCCGAGCAGCTCGTGGCGGAGTCCACCGGCAAGCAGGGCAGGGGCATCCTGCCTGTCGCGGGCGAGCCGCTCGGGCCGCCGGAGTCGTACTCGAAGGACCGCGTGTTCGTCCACCTGCGCAACGAGCAGAGCCCCGACGACGACCATGACGCCGGGATGAAAGCGCTGGCCGCCGCCGGCCACCCGACGCTCACCGCCGGGATGGAGGGCCCCGCCGACCTCGGCGGCCTGTTCTTCTTCGCCGAGTTCGCAACCGCCGTGGCCGGCTGGGTGCTCGAGATCAACCCGTTCGACCAGCCGAACGTGCAGGAGGCCAAGGACAACACCGCGCGGGTGCTGGACGGCTACGCCAAGGAGGGACGGCTGCCGGACGCCCCCGACGCCTCGGACGACGCGCTGCGTGCGCTGCTCGACCTGGTCGAGCCCGGGCGCTACCTCGCGATCATGGGCTACGTCGAGCCCGCGGACGAGTTCGAGGCCGCGGCGGAGGAGCTGCGCGTGGTCGTCCGGGACGCCAAGCGGGCGGCCACTACGTTCGGCTACGGCCCGCGCTTCCTGCACTCCACGGGGCAGCTCCACAAGGGCGGCCCGCCCACGGGGGTGTTCCTCCAGCTGATCCACGACGGCGACCGCGACGCCGACGTGCCGGATGCCGGCTACAGCTTCACCACGCTCAAGAACGCTCAGGCGATAGGCGACGTGGACACCCTGCGATCCCATGGCCTGCCGGCCGAGCGCCTGCGCCTCGAGGGCGACAGGGTGGCGGCGCTGCGGGCGCTAACTCAGAAGGTCAAGGAGATGCTCTGATGCAGATCGGCTTCGTAGGGCTGGGCCGCATGGGCGGCAACATGGTCCACAGGATCCTGCGCGACTCGGATAACAAGGTCGTGGCCTGGGACCCGGGCGAGCCGGCCGTGAAGGCCGCGGTCGGACTGGGAGCCGCCGGCGGCGACTCGCTCGAGGACATGGTGGCCAAGCTCGACAAGCCGCGCGCGGTGTGGGTGATGGTGCCGTCTGGCGCGCCCACCCAGCAGACGATCGAGAAGCTCTACGAGTTGCTCGACGAGGGCGACATGATCATCGACGGCGGCAACTCCAGGTGGACCGACTCGAAGCAGAACGGCGAGACGGCCGCCACGCACGGGATCGAGTTCGTCGACGTGGGCACGAGCGGTGGCGTGTGGGGCCTCGAGGTGGGCTACTGCATGATGGTCGGCGGCAGCGAGGCCGCGGTCGCGCGGCTCGCGCCGATCCTCGACGTGCTGGCGCCGCCGGACGGCTGGAAGCGCATGGGCGGCCACGGCTCCGGCCACTACGTGAAGATGGTCCACAACGGGATCGAATACGGGCTGCTCCAGGCCTACGCCGAGGGCTTCGAGATCCTGCACGCCTCCGACTACGAGCTCGACCTCCCCGGCATCTCCCACCTCTGGAACCAGGGCTCCGTGATCCGCTCCTGGCTGCTCGAGCTGGCCGAGCGCGCCTACGACGCGGACGGCGGCGACCTCGAGGGGATCCGCGGCTACGTGGACGACTCCGGCGAGGGCCGCTGGACGGTCTTCGACGCGATCGACAAGAACGTGCCCGCGCCGGTGATCACGCTCAGCCTGCTGGCCCGCTTCACCTCACGCCAGGACGAGTCGTACTCAGCGAAGGTGATCGCCGCGTTGCGGAATCAGTTTGGGGGACATCCGATCAAGCATGAGTAACCCGAGAGTCCACAGTCCACAGTCCACAGTCCACAGATCCAGGTACTAGGCACCCAAATTGGCAACCGTCGAAGAAAACCCACTCGTTGAAGGCCTCGAGCGCACGCCCGTCCATCCCACGACGCTGATCATCTTCGGCGGCACCGGTGACCTTTCTCAGCGCAAGCTGCTGCCGGCGGTCTACAACCTCGCTCATGAGGGGGCGCTGCCCGAGCGCTTCAACCTGATCGGGTGCGCGCGGCGGGACATCCCGCACGACGACTTCCGCGACTTCGCGCGCGACGCGATCAACAAGTACTCCCGCCGACACCCCGACGAGGCCGTGCTCTCGTCGCTGCTCGACCGCTTCCACTACGTGGGCGGCAACTTCGACGATCCGGCGGCGTACGACCAGATCAGCCAGCTCGCCGGCGAGCTGGACCAGGAGGCAGGCGTTCCGTTCAACCGCGTCTTCTACCTCGCCACGGCGCCGGGGTTCTTCGAGACGATCGCTGACCTGCTGGGCGACCACAAGCTCGACCAATGCCAGGCCGAGGTGCGCCTGGTGGTGGAGAAGCCGTTCGGGCACGACCTCGAGTCGGCGAAGGAGCTCAACCGCGCACTCCTGTCCGTGTTCGAGGAGCGCCAGATCTACCGCATCGACCACTACCTGGGCAAGGAGACGGTCCAGAACATGCTGGTGCTGCGCTTCGGCAACGGCATCTTCGAACCGCTCTGGAACCGCAGCTACATCGACAACGTGCAGATAACGGCGGCCGAGGACATCGGCATCGGCACGCGCGCCGAGTACTACGACCACTCCGGGGCGCTGCGCGACATCGTGCAGAACCACCTGCTCCAGCTGCTCACGATCCTCACGATGGAGCCGCCGGTGTCGTTCTCCGCCGACGAGGTGCGCAACGAGAAGGTGAAGGTGCTCCACGCGATCAAGCCGCCGCTGGTCGAGGAGGTGGCGGGGCGCGTCGTGCGCGCCCAGTACGGGCCAGGGGTGGCCGAGGGCAAGGAGGTGCCGGGCTACCTCGAGGAGAAGGGCGTGGCGCCGGGCTCCACAACCGAGACCTACGTGGCCACGCGGCTGACCATCGACAACTGGCGCTGGGCCGGTGTGCCGATCTTCCTGCGCGCCGGCAAGCGGCTGTCCCGCAAGACCACCGAGATCGCCGTGACCCTCAAGCCGGTGCCCCACCTGGCCTTCCAGCAGTCCGGCTCGCTCGGGGTGCAGCCGAACCAGCTGATCCTCAGCGTGCAGCCCAACGAGGGCGTCTCGCTGTCGCTCGTGGCCAAGATCCCGGGCGCGCGGATGCGCGTGCGGCCGGTGAACATGGAGTTCCTCTACGGCACGTCGTTCATGTCGCAGTCGCCCGAGGCCTACGAACGGCTGATCCTCGACACCATGCGCGGCGACGCCACGTTGTTCGCGCGCGACGACGAGGTGGAGGCCGCGTGGTCGATCGTCGATCCGATCCTGCAGGCGTGGTCGCAGGACAAGAGCCCGCTGCCCCAGTACCCGGCCGGCTCGTCGGGCCCGCAGGAGGCGGACGCGCTGCACGAGGACCTGGAGTGGCGGCCGCTGTGACCGCAGAGGTCTGGGCGGCGGACGACACCACCCCGGCGGACATCGATTCCGCGCTCCGGGGGCTGCTCGAGGAGCAGCACGCCAAGGAGCAGGCGGTGGCCCCCGCGCGGGTGCTGAACATGGTCACGGTGGTGGACCGCGCCTGGCGCGGCGAGATCCTGAACCGGCTGGAGCGGGTGGGCCGCTACCACCCCTCGCGCACGATCGTCTGCGCCGTCGAGGAGGGGCGCACGACCCTCGACGCGCGCGCCACGCTCAGCGTGGACGGCACGGTGGACGAGAACGGGATCTCGGTGGTGGAGGAGCGGGTGGAGATCAGGCTCGGGCCGAGCCACCTGCGCCGGCTCGACTCGATCGTCGACTCGCTGATCCTGCCCGACCTCACCACCGTGGTGTGGGCGCCGCACGGGCACGACGAGGCGATCGACGCGCTGCGCGGCCTGGCCGACGTGGTGCTGCTCGACTCCATGGACCAGCCGGACATGCGCGCGGCGGTGAATCGTGTCAGCCGGCTGGCCGACCATGTCTACGTGGTTGACCTGGCCTGGCTGCGCAGCACGCCCTGGCGTGAGCGGATCGCCGCCACCCTGGACCCCGACCAGTGGCGCCCGGCGCTGCGGAAGATCACTCGCGTGGTGATCCGCCACCGGCCGGACTCGGCGGTGAGCGGGGTGTTGCTGCTCGGGTGGTTCGCGTCCCGGCTCGGCTGGGAGCCGGGCTCGCTGGTCGAGGAGAACGGCCGCCACCACGGGCGCGCGAGCGCCGGCAAGCTCGAGGTGAAGGTGGATCTGGAGCCGGTGCCGGAGCTGGGTGCGCCCGGCTTGGGCGGCATCGTGATGGAGACGGCCGAGGGCCTGACCCTGTCGCTGGATCGCGCGCGCGGCGGCCTCGCCGCCAAGCGTCGCACCCCCGACGGCAAGGAGACGAGCTGGGTGGTGCTCGGCGCCTCGCGTGGCGAGGCGGGCATCCTCGGCGAGGGCATCCGCCAGGCGTTGCTGCGCGACCCCACCTACGCGCCGGCGGTGATGAGCGCCGAGGCGTTCCTGTCGTGAGCGGGCCCGATATCCAGGTCGTGGAGGATCCCGCGGCGGTCGTGGCCGGGATGATCGTCGAGGCCGCCGGGGCCGGCAGGCCGATCGTGCTCACCGGTGGGTCCACTCCGAAGCTGGCCTACGAGCTCGCGGCCGAGATGGACGCAGACTGGTCGCGAGCCACCTTCTGGTTCGGTGACGAGCGCTGCGTGCCGCCCGAACACGAGCATTCGAACTACGGCATGGCGGCGAAGGCGCTGCTCTCGAAGATCCAGCCGGCCGCCGTGGAGCGGATGCGCGGCGAGCTGGGTCCGGAGGCGGGCGCCCGGGACTACGAGGCCCGGCTGCGCGACGCCTTCGGCGATGGCATCCCCGAGCTCGACCTGCTGCTGCTGGGGCTCGGCCCGGACGCCCACACGGCGTCGCTGTTCCCAGGCGACGCCGCGCTCGGCGAGCGCGAGCGGCACGTGGTCGGCGTGGAGACGCCCGGCATGGCGCCGCTCGTGGCGCGCAGTCACCCTCACGCTGCCCGTGATCAACGCCGCCCGCGAGGTGGTCTTCCTGATCACGGGCGAGGACAAGGCCGAGGCGGTGGCGCGAGCGTTCGGGGGTCTGCGGCCCGGACCCGAGGCGCCGGCCTCGCTGGTGCGCCCCGCTCCCGGCACGCTCACCGTTCTGCTGGACGCGGCGGCGGCGAAGCACCTGCGCTGAAGTAAGCGGCGGGTCAGCGCGTCTCGCGCCACGGCCCCGGCGCAGTGTCCAGGACCAGGTTCACGGCCCACACGATCAGGGTGGCCCAGACGAGCGTCCAGAACCCGTCCACGGCGAACCCCGACACGATGCTCTGGGTGATCTCGATCATGAGCATCGACACGAAGAACCAGGCGATGCCCAGCGTGATGACCGCGAACGGGAAGGTCAGAATCTTGAGAATGGGCTTCAGGATCGTGTTCAGCACCCCGAACACCGCGGCGGCCAGGATCAGGTGCCAGCCGTCGTCCACTGTGACGTCGGCGAGGATGATCGTGGCCACCGCGAGCATGATCGCGTTTGCGGCCCACGACAGCAGCAGACCCTTCATGGCACCGTCACGCTCCTATAGTCAAAGGCCGTCACAGCGCCCTTCGCTGCGTTCGAAATGACACTTCATCGATGATCCACGTCGGCGAGCATCCCATGCGGGGGGGACGGTCCCACATCACCCCCTGCGGGTGATCGAGCGCTGATCATGGGCGATCTGATGGTGGGCACGGAGTTTGCCGGCTGCCGCGTGGAGGAACTCGTGGGTCGCGGGGGCATGGGCGTGATCTATCGCGGCACCGATCTGCGGCTCGAGCGCCCGGTCGCGATCAAGCTGATCGCGGACGAGCGCGCCTCCGACAGCGGCTTTCGCCAGCGCTTCGAGCGTGAGGCCAGGCTGACCGCGGCGATCGACCACCCGAACGTGATTCCCGTGTACGCAGCGGGGGAGGAGGACGGCCACCTCTACCTCGTGATGCGCTACGTGGCCGGGCTGGACCTCCAGGCGCTCCTGAAGAAGGAGGGCAGGCTGGCGCCCGAGCGGGCCGCGCGCGTGGTCGAGCAGGTGGCCGAGGCGCTCGACGCCGCCCATTCGGCCGGGCTGGTGCACCGCGACATCAAGCCCGCCAACGTGCTGCTGGCGGGCGACCACGTCTACCTGAGCGACTTCGGCATCACCCGCGCCGACTCCGGCGGGCGCATCACGGATACGGGCGAGTGGATGGGCACCGTCGACTTCATGTCCCCGGAGCATCTGCGCGGGGAGAGGACCACGGCGCGCAGCGACGTCTACGCGGTCGGCTGTCTCCTCTACTGCTGCCTGAGCGGCCGGCCGCCGTTCGAACGCCCCACCGGGGCCGCAACGATCCTCGCCCACCTGGACGACGCGCCGCCGCGCGCGTCCGACACCGCGGGCGTGCCGACCGCGTTCGACGCGGTGATTGCGCGGGCGCTGGCGAAGGATCCCGCCGACCGCTACGCGTCGGCCGGGGACCTCGGCCGGGCGGCGCGCGCCGCGGCCGCGGGCGAGCAGGCCACGGTGTCGCTGGGCAGCGTCGCGCGCGGACCCGCCGCCTCGGAGCCGGAGACCATGCGGCTGGTGGGGGAGAGCGCTCCGGCGCCCACGAGCGTGCTGCGGGAGCCGGACAAGACGGTGGCCGTGGCGCGGTCCCGGCGGTTCCCGCTCCGCCGCGTGCTGCCGGTGGTGGCCGCGCTGGCAGTGTTGGCGCTGGTGGTCGGGATCGCGGTGGCCAGGTCCGGGAACAAGCCGAGCGGGCCGCTCAGCTCGTCCGAGGTGGCCTCGGCGGCGCACTCGTTCGCGCACGCGTACGGGCGCCAGGACGCCACCGCGCTGGCGGCGCTGCTGACACCCGACGTGCAACGCGTCAGCACCACCGGCGTGGAGCGCGGCCGCGCGGCCGTGCTGGCCGAGTACAAGCGGCAGTTCGCGGCCGGCGGGATCCAGGATTACCAGCTCGGCAAGCTGTCGGTCACGGCCGGCTGGGTGGGCCGTGTCTCGTCCAGCTACACCGTGCCGCGCAGCGGCGGGCGGTCGTTCGGCGGCACCGTGGTGTTCGGCGTGCGGCGCGTGGACGGCAAGCCGCTGATCGGCCTGATCGCCACCCACTGAGCCTCAGCAGAGCTTGCTGGCCTCCACGTCGACGCTGCTGCCGGGCGGCACCTGCTCGCCCGCGCTCGGGGTCGTGGAGCAGACCTGCTCCGAGCGCGGGATGAAGAAGTCGAGGCCGCTATCCGACTGGTGCACCTTCGGTTTGAGGCCCTTCGCGGTCAGCGCCGCCGACGCGTCGTCCGGGCTCTGGCCCACCACGTCCGGCACCGCGACCGCCACCTGCCGGTAGACGCGGACGGCCGTCATGGCGGCCTTGGAGTGCGGTGAGGCGGCCACCACGTCCACCACGTTCGTGCCCGGCTCGAGCGGCACCGATGCGCTGAACGAGCCGCGGGCAACGGCCACCTGCTTGCCGCCCACCAACACGGTGGCGCCGCGCGGGGAGACCGTTCCGCTCACCGTCGTCTTCTCCGCGATCAGCCGCGCGCCGTCGGAGGGCGAGCCGATCGTCAGGCGCACGGGCGCCCGGGCGGGGCCCGACCCGCCGCAGGCTGCAAGGGCGAGCGGGACGAGCAGGACGAGGAGGGCGAGTCGCACCCCTGGAGGGTAGGACGGAGTTTCGGTTTACAGCCTGGCGTCCGCCACCATCGCGGCGAACAGCAGCGCGAGGTACGCGAGCGAGAAGAGGTAGAGCCGCAGGGCCGAGCGCTTGTCCGCTCGCTCGCGCAGGCGCAGGGCCATCCAGGTGAACGCCGAGCCGAGGATCAGCGCGGCCACCAGGTAGATGCCGCCGAACAGACCGAAGGCGTACGGCAGCAGCGTGACCGCCACGAGCAGGATCGTGTAGAGCAGGATCTGCCAGCGCGTCTCCTCCTCGCCGCGCACCACCGGCAGCATCGGAACCCCCGCCGAGGCGTACTCCTCCTTCATGAGCAGCGACAGCGCCCAGAAGTGCGGCGGCGTCCAGTAGAACACGATCGCGAACAGGTACAGCGCGCTGCCGTCCAGCGTGCCCCTGGTGGCCGCCCACGCCACGAGCGGGGGCACGGCGCCGGCGGCGCCGCCGATGACGATGTTCTGGGGCGTGCGCCGCTTCAGCCAGACCGTGTAGACGAGCACGTAGCCCAGCAGGCCGCTCAGCGCCAGCGCCGCGGCCAGCACGTTCACCGTCAGGGCCAGCAGGGTGAACGACGCGATGCCCAGGACCACGCCGAAGCGCACCGCGGCGGCGGGCGACACGCGGCCCGACGGCACCGGACGCTGCGCGGTGCGCTTCATCGAGGCGTCGATGTCGCGGTCGAAGGCGTGGTTGATCGCACCGGCGCCTCCCGCCGAGAGCGCACCGCCGAGGCAGGTGAGGAGCACCAGGCCGAGCGAGGGCGTGCCGGCCACGTACATCGTCGTGACCGTGGTGAAGAGGAGGAGCGACTGCACCTTTGGCTTGGTCAGCTCCAGGTAGTCGCTCGCGAGTTGCCGGAACGAGCCCGCGCGCGACGCCACCACCGCGGCGCGCAGCTCCTCCCTCGTTTGGGTGCCGGCCTCCATCAGGTCGCCACCTGCTCACGGTGGCGCGAACGCGCCTTCTCCGGTACGGGCGCCGGCACGCGGAAGACCTGGATCGTGACCGCGGTCATCGTGGCCCAGAGCAGGCTCGCGACCGTGAGGTGGGCGGCGATCAGCGCCTCGTAGTCGCCGAGCACCACGTTCAGCACGCCGAGCGCGAACTGCACGACCAGCAGCCCGCCCAGGGCGAACGCCAGCTTGCGCATCAGCGGCGTGGACCTTCGTCTCAGGATCATGAAGATCACCGTCGCAACCGCGATCACGGTCAGGTACACCGCCAATCGGTGCGCGAGCTGGATGTTGACCAGTCGCGTGGACCCGAATGGCAGCAGGCCGGCGTGGGCGCAGCCCGGGAACTCCTTGCCGCAGGCTTCGTGCGCGCCCAGGCCGGTGTTGCCCGTACGGCCGAAGTGCTCGGTGCCGGCCATGTAACCGCCGGCGACGATCGCGACGAACAGGATCGCCTGGGACACCACCGCGGTCACGCGGAAGCCCGGCCCGCCGTCGACGGCCGCCGCACCAGCCACGCCAGGCTGGGCGGCCCGCGCGATGTAGATGACGAGCGCGAACAGCAGCATGGCGAGGCCGAGGTGGGAGGCCACGAGCGTCTCGTTCAGGTCCTGGTCGACCGTCGCGGCGCCGAGCAGCGCCTGCGCGATCACCAGCAGCGAGGCCGCTGTGGCGGCTGCGACGATCGTGCGGTAGCCGCGGTAGCGCCGCCAGGCCTGGATCGCGAGCGCGGCCATCAGGACGACCACCACGGCTGCCGTGATGCGGTGGCAGTACTCGATCACCGCGTGGAGGCTGACCCCGGGCACCACGTCGCCCTGGCAGAGCGGCCAGCCGTGGATGCCGCTGTGGGCCTTGCCGCAGCCGAGCCCCGAGTCCGACACGCGCACGATGCCGCCGAGGACGATGAGGAGGAAGGTGACCGCGACGGTGCAGCGAGCGAGCAGGCGGTACCCGGCTGACGGCGCCGTCATGTACCCGGGGCGACGGGCTGGGCCACGCTGCCCTCGACATGGCCGGCGCGAGCACCAACCTCGCGGCGGATGTCCTTCATCGGCTCCGCGCTGCGGACGCGAGGCACCACGTCGAAGTTGTTCTCAGGCGGCGGCGAGGGCACGAACCACTCCAGGGTATTGGCGCTCCAGGGGTCGTTGCCCGCCTTCTTCCCGACCTTGATGCTGCGTGCGACGTTGAACACGGTGATCAGAACGCCTAGCGCGAGGATGAAGGAGCCGATCGTCGAGATCAGGTTGTAGACGCCCCAGTGGTTCTGCGGTTGGTAGGTGTAGATGCGCCGCGGCATGCCGAGCAGGCCGAGCGAGTGCTGCACCAGGAAGGTCGTGTTGAAGCCGATGAACATCAGCCAGAACGACCACTTCGCGAGCTTCTCCGAGAGCAGCTTCCCGGAGAACTTCGGGAACCAGTAGTAGAGCCCGGCGAAGATGCCGAACACGGACCCGCCGAACAGCACGTAGTGGATGTGCGCGACCACGAAGTAGGTGTCCTGCAGCTGCCAGTCCACCGGGAAGACGGCGAGCATCACCCCCGAGATGCCGCCGATCACGAACAGCCCGATGAAGCCCACCGCGAAGTACATCGGGGCCTTGAAGACGAGCGAGCCACGCCACATCGTCGCGATCCAGTTGAAGATCTTGATGCCCGTGGGCACCGCGATCGCGAACGAGGAGAGCATGAAGAACGAGAGCACCACGATCGGGGTCGGCGTGGTGAACATGTGGTGCGCCCACACGAGCATCCCGAGGAACGCGATCGCCGCGGTGGATGCCGCGATGGCCTTGTAGCCGAAGATCGGCTTGCGCGAGAAGACCGGGATGATCTCCGAGATCATCCCGAACGCGGGCAGGATCATCACGTAGACCTCTGGGTGCCCGAAGAACCAGAACAGGTGCTGCCACAGAAGTGGGTCCCCTCCCTGGGCCACGTCGAAGAAGCCGGTGTGGAAGTGGCGATCCGCCAGCAGCATCGTCACGGCGGCGGCGATCGCCGGCAGGGCGAGGATCAGCAGGTAGCTGTAGACGAGGATCGTCCACACGAACAGCGGCATGCGCGACCAGCCCATGCCCTTCGCGCGCATGTTGTGGATCGTGGCCACGAAGTTGATCGCGCCGAGCAGGGACGATAAGCCCGTGAGGTGGATCAGGAAGATCCAGGCGTCGATGCCGTTGCCAGGGTTGAAGGCGTTGTCCGCGAGCGGCGCGTAGAAGGTCCAGCCGGCGTTCGGCGGCTGGAAGAACACCGACACGTAGAAGACGATCCCGCCGAAGAAGAGGAGCCAGAACGAGAGCGCGTTGAGGCGCGGGAACGCCATGTCGCGCGCGCCGATCATCAGCGGCACCAGGTAGTTGCCGAAGCCCGCCAGCACCGGCACGATGAACAGGAAGATCATCGTGGTGCCGTGGATCGTGACCAGCGCGTTGTAGGTCGGCGGCGTGATCAGCGTGTTGTCGGCCACCGACAGCTGCAGGCGCATCATCAGCGCCTCGACGCCGCCCAGCATGAAGAAGACGAACGTCGAGTAGAGGTAAAGCAGGCCGATCTTCTTGTGGTCGGTCGTGGAGAGCCACGACAGCCAGCCCTTCGGCCGCTCGCGCAGGCCCCGGCTCACGATCTCCGGCCGCGGCGCCGCTACGCGAGGCGGGGCGAGGGTGTACTCAGGTGTCGACACGTGCTTCTGGCTCCCCTCGTCCTAGAGACCTTGCCCCGCCTTGCGCGCCGCTGAGAGCTCCTTCTGCGCCGCGAGTATCTCGAGCCGCTGTCGGCTCAGCCAGGCCTGGAACTGATCCGGCGTGACCGCGTGCACCTGCGCGCGCATGTCGGCGTGGTTGTTGCCGCACAGCTCGGCGCACTGC
This sequence comes from uncultured Thermoleophilaceae bacterium, assembly GCA_963770325.1. Classification (GTDB taxonomy): domain Bacteria; phylum Actinomycetota; class Thermoleophilia; order Solirubrobacterales; family Thermoleophilaceae; genus JAICJR01. Next base: position 99,882 of record CAVYPF010000004.1, read on the forward strand.
CCGTGGTAGAAGCCGGGCTTCGAGATCTTGAACCAGGTGTAGTTGTTGTGGCCGGGGACGGCGTCGGCCTTGCCGCCGAGCCGCGGGATCCACCAGGAGTGGATCACGTCCGCCGAGTTGATCTGGAGGATCACCGTGGTGTTCGTGGGCACCACCATCGAGTAGTAGGCGTACACGGGCCGGTTCTCGGTGAGCCGCTTGGCCTGGACGTAGTCGTAGCGCCAGATGTACTGCTGGCCCACCACGTTGATGTGCAGGGCCTTGCCGTTCGGTGGCTTGGGCTGGTTGAGCGACGCGAACTCGAGGCCCGCGAACTGCTGGAGGCCGTTCGCGTTCGAGTCGGGCGGGTTCTTGATCGACGGCAGGAACGCGAACGTGACGGCCGCCAGAGAGGCCACGATCACTGCCGCGCCGATCGTCCAGCCCACCTCGAGCGGCGTGTTGCCGTGCACCAGCGCCGGCTCGGGGCCGCCGCGCTTGCGGCGGAACTTGATGATCGCGGCGATCAGCAGGCCCTCGACCAGCACGAAGATCACCGCGCCCACGATCAGCACGATCACGTAGAGCGTGTGGATCCTGTCCGCGTTGGGCGAGCCGCCGTCCTCGGGCCCGATGAAGCTCGCCGACGCGATCGGCGCAAGAGCGAGCAGGAGCATGAGAGCTCCCGCAACTGCGACTACGAATGCGTTGCGACGCTTGGCGAGGGGCAAGGCGCGCGGAATATTAACGGTGCACCCGCCGTGCCAAGTCGCCCGCTTCGTTAGTGGCAAATGGCTCTTCGGATGTGGGGTGCGCGTGTCGGGTCACGCGATCGGCTCGACGGCGGTTATTTCGCCCCGCCAATACGTGAACGGACCATCCGCGAGTTCCCAGCGCACCTCGGCTTTCGTGGGCAGCCGGATGCCTCCCAGCTCGGCGTAGTCGCTGAAGCTGCCGGCCCAGGGCGTGGGCCTGCCCTTGTCCTCCAACCGCGGGCGCGCATCCGCCGAGACGCCCGCCACGTCCCCCTCGTCGTTCAGCTCGAGCTTCAGGGCGACTCTGGTCTCCCCGACCTGCGTCGCAGCCTCGACGGTTCGCGGGTCCAGCTCGCGCAGATCGATCTCGTGGTTGCCCAGCAGAGCGTGCGGCACCCAGGGCAGCTCGCCCAGATAGCGGAAGGCCTGTCCCTCGGCCACGTCCTGGCCGCGCTCGCGGGTGAGCCGGATCGAGCCGAACAGGCGCGACTCGAGCGATCCCTCGCCACGCCTGTAGCGATCGATCACGCGCAGCGGCACGAAGCCGGCGATCGTGAAGCGCGCCCTCCAGACGAACGCCACCCGGTCCACCGCGTACTCCTGCACCGCGGTGAAGCGGCGCGCACGAGCGCCCGGCTTCAGCCACATCTCTCCGGCCTGCTCGATGCGAACCCGTCGCGGCACGCTCTCGTGGTCGGTCAGTGCCCGCAGGATGTAGGGCTCGAGCGCTGCAGGCAGCTCCTCGCTCATCTAGCTGCCGGTGAACGCCGCCGGCCGCTTCTCCACGAACGCGGAGACGCCCTCGGCGAAGTCGGCCGAGCGCGCGAGCTTTTGCTGAACCTCGGCCTCGAGCCCGAGCTGCGCATCCATGTTCGGGTAGAGCATCTGGTTGAGCGCCCGCTTCGTGCCCGCGTACGACAGCGTCGGCCCGGCCGCCATCCGGTCGACGAGCGCGTTGGCCTCGTCCATCAGGCTGTCGGCGGGATAGACGTAGTTCGCGAGGCCCCATTCGAGCGCCTGCGCGGCGGGCACGCGCTCGCCGAGCAGCGCCATCTGGAACGCGCGCGCCTTGCCCACGGCAGCCGGCACGAACAGGGTCGAGCCGCCGTCGGGCATCAGCCCGATGTTCACGAACGCGAGCCCGAAGAAGGCGGAGTCGGACATGAGCACGAGGTCGCAGGCGAAGGCGAGCGAGGCCCCGATGCCGACCGCGGGCCCGTTCACGGCCGCGATCACGGGCTTCTCGAGGTGCCGTACGCCGGCGATGACCGGGTGGTAGACCTCGTCCAGCTCCTTGCGCACGTCGGGACCGCCGTCGTCGGGGTCCGCGTCGAAGCCCGCCTTGAGATCGGCTCCGGAGGAGAAGGCGCGGCCGGCCCCGGTGACAAGCACGGCGCGGACCGACGGATCGGCGGCGTCGACCTCCACGATCTGCTTGAGCTCGTGCCCGAGCTGGGGGATCCAGGCGTTCAGGCTGTCCGGGCGGTTGAGGGTCAGCCGGCCGACGCCTCCGTCCTGCTCCCAGATCACGGTCTCGTAGCTCATGCGCTCTCCTGTCTCGTCTCTTCGAACTCCGCAAATATCCTCGATTCGATGCTCCTAGACGCGCTCGACTGGATTGGCCACTCCGGCTTTCGGCTCCGTGCCGGGCGTGAGACCGTCTACATCGATCCCTACCGCGTCGCCCCGGACGCTCCGAAGGCCGACCTGATCCTGGTCACCCACGGCCACTACGACCACTTCTCGCCGCAGGACATCGAGCGCCTGTCTCACGAGCGCACCTGGCTGGTGGCGCCCGCGGCGGTGGCCGAGCGCGTGACGGGGCGGGTGATCTCGATCGCCCCGGGCGAGATGCTCGAGGAGGAGCTGGTGCGCGGCGTGGGGGTGGCCGCGATCGCCGCCTACAACACCTCGAAGCGCGACGCCGAGGGCAAGGTCTTCCACCCGCCCGAGGCGGGCTGCGTGGGCTACGACCTCAACGTGCGCGGCGAGCGGCTCTACCACGCCGGCGACACCGACGTGATCCCCGAGATGGACGCCGTCGCCGGGGTGGACGTGGCGCTGCTGCCGGTGAGCGGCACCTACGTGATGACCGCGGACGAGGCCGCGGAGGCGGCACGCCGGATCGGCCCTGGCGTCGCCGTGCCGATGCACTGGGGAGAGCACATAGGCACCCGCAAGGACGCGCTAGCGTTCGCCCAGCGGGCACCCGTCGAGGTAACGATCATGGAGAAGGTGGGCTGATGCCCGAGAACAGGACGCCTCTAGCGCTGAAGGCCATGGCCCAGGAGGACCCGGAGCTGGCCGCCAGGCTCGTGCTCCAGACGCTCCCCGGCGCGGCCGCCCAGATCCCGGGCAAGCTCGTCTACGACATGGACGTCGACGGGCTCGGCAGCTGGCGCGTGGCGGTCGCCGACGGCTCGGCCAAGGTCACGCCCGTCGCCGACGGAGACTCGAACGGCAAGGTCGACTTCCGCCTCAAGATGGACCCGCGCACGCTGGCCGACCTGGCCACAGGGGCAGGTCCGCTCGGGCTGATGCTGTCCGGCCGGCTGCGCGTCCAGGGCAAGCGCCGCCGCGCGCTCCGCCTGCGCGCGCTCGCCGGCGCCCAGCCCACGATGGCCGACGTGGTGGCGCAGGGTGGCAAGATCGACGCTGGCCTCCTGTATCGCTCGCTCACCTACCTGATCGACCCCGAGTGGACGCGCGGCCACCGCTTCGTGGTCTGTTACGTGCTGGAGGGCGACGAGGGCGGGCGCTGGTACGTGCACGTCAACGATGGCGAGCGCGTGGTCGTGACCACCGAGCCGCCCGAGGGCGGCGCCGACTGCACCTTCAGCTTCTCCCCCGAGACGTACAACGGGCTCGTCACGGGCACGCTCACGCCCACCGACGCGGCGCGCTTCCAGCTGACCAAGATGGAGGGGAAGACCTACTACGGCACGCTGCTCGGCCGCTGGATCGACCGCTCGCAGGGCAACGACGACGCCGAGCTGGAGCGCGAGGCGCAGCAGCGCGAGCTCCAGCAGCGGCGGCTCGGCAGCTGGGGCGGGACCACCACGAATGGCGCGGTGCCGCTGGCCGCCAGCGTCGCCGGTCAGGGCGATCCCGCGCACGACGCCGAGGGCGCGCGCCGCTCAGGAGGGAGCCTGCTCAGCTACGAGCAGCTCTACGCGCTCTGGGAGCGCCAGAACTGGAAGGCGCACGAGATCGACTTCAGCGTGGACCGCGAGCACTGGCTGGTCACGCCGCGCGCCTCACAGGTGGACACCGCCTGGAGCCTCGCCTCCTTCTACATCGGCGAGGAGCGCGTGACCGCCGACCTCGCCCCGTTCCTGCTGGCGGCCCCGAGCGGCGAGATCGAGCTGTTCCTCGCCACCCAGCTGGTGGACGAGGCGCGCCACACGGCGATGTTCGACCGCTTCGGCTCCGAGGTGATGGCGCTCACGGGCGACGACCTGCGCAGCCGCCTGCGCGAGCTCGAGCAGTCGATGCTCTCGCCCTGGCACGAGGTGTTCGACGGCACGCTGCGCGAGATCGCCGAGCGGATCAAGGCCAAGCCCGACGACCTCGACCTGTTCGTGGACGGCATCGTGACCTACCACATGGTCATCGAGGGGGTCCTGGCGATGACCGGGCAGCACCTGATCGGCAAGTACTTCGAGGAGCACGACCTGTTCCCGGGCTTCCGCCAGGGCTTCTCCCTGGTGGAGCGCGACGAGCACCGCCACATCGCCTTCGGCGTGCGCTTCCTGAAGGACGCCGTGGAGCAGGAGCCGCGCTACAAGGAGCGGATCGAGGAGCGGATCGCGGACCTCGTGCCGCGCGCCGCGCACGTGTTCGTGCCGCCGTACGCCGACAGCGCCAGAGAGTTCATCTCCTACGGCTACAACTCGCGCGAGATCTACGGCTACGCGTACCGCAGCCTGAAGCGCCGCATGGGCGTGATCGGCCTGGAGTGCCCGCCGGCCGAGGAGATCATGCCGGGCCCCATCGAGGAGCCCGCCGCGCCGCTAGGCGCTCCAGCCTGAGAGCTCGACGGTCCACGGGCTCTCCTCGCTGACGAGCGCGTAGCGCGACTCGTAGCGCGCCAGCAGGTTGTCGGGCGCGCTGATCAGCCAGTGACCGTGCTCGGCGGCGGCGACGAGCATGTCGGCGGACTCGACGACGGTGGCGGCGTCCTCTGTGCGCAGCGGCAGTCGGCTCGAGTCCCCGCAGCCCACGAAGAGCCCGTCCACGACTCGCTGCACCCGCTCTGCGAACGCCGCCAGGTCGGCGAACGAGAGCTCGAAGCCGCGCGGAGAGCTGTCCACGCGCTGCTCCACGAAGGCCAGGTTGAGGTCCCAGCGCTCGCCGGCCACGACCTCGCCGAGATCGAGGATGCTCCAGTGCAGGGAATACGCCTCGGGAACGAGCGGCGCCAGCACCCTCGGCATGCCGACGGGCGCGCCGTCCACCAGGTCGGCGACGCGCAGCAGGCGGTTCACTTCGCTAGGCGGCCACGTCAGGCCTGCCGCTCGAGTTCTCCCCGCGGCCGACCTCGAACCACACGGTGGTGGCCTTCTCCCGCACGACTCCCCAGCGCTCGGAGAGCTGGTCGATCAGGAACAGCCCCCAGCCGGTCACCTCGTCCTCCGTGGGCCGGCTGGCGTCGGGCTCGAAGCCCGGGCCGTCGTCGGTGACCTCGATCCGGATCAGCTCCGGGTGCACCGCGATCTTCAGCCCAATCGACTCCTCGGGACCCACGCCCGCGTGCTGGACGCTGTTCTTCACCGCTTCGGTCACGAGCAATCGCAGGTCCTGGGCGAGGACCGGATCCAGCTCAGCATCGAGGTTGTCGAGAGCGAGTCGCGCGGCGGTGGCGGCATAGGGGCCGCCGGCCAGCTCAAACTCGCGCTCAGTGGCGGTCGACATGGAGTTCCCCCTGCCCCGAGTCGCGCTCTTCCACATATCCGGGCATTGGTGAGGGGAAACATATCGTTGTCGGCCCAAGGCAGTCTGACCGGTGAGGGATCCGCCCGGCGGCTTATACTGCGGCCGCCTTGCGGTCATCGAGCGCCCTACGCACCCTCGCGCTGGGCGCTGTGGCTGTTGGAGTGGCAGCGCCCGTCGTTCGCCGCCGCCTGAAGCTGAGGCCGGGCGTGGTCTCCGCGTTGGCCTGGCAGGCTCCAGTCGCGCTCGCAATAGCGCGCCCCCGCTCCCCATTGCGGGACGCCGGCATCTACGCGCTGCAGATGTGGGCCTACATCGCGCACTACGAGATGCCGAACGACGACCCCGAGCGGTTGCGCGCGCGGGTCCGGATCGACTACCCGATCCGCGCCGACACCGTGCTGGGCGCGGGCACGGCGCCCACGCTGCGCCTGCAGCGCGCCCTTGGTCGCCCCGGCGAGGTGCGTCCGCACGACCTCGCGCTCGCCTGGATCCACTGGAGCTGGTTCTTCGTGCCGCACGGCACCTGCGCTTACATACTGGTGCGCCACCGCTGGCACTTCCCGCGCGCCGCGGGGATGATGGCGGCGGTCTTCGATCTCGGGATCGTGGCCTACTGGGCAGTACCCACCGCGCCGCCGTGGTGGGCCGGGCAGAACGGGAGCATGCCCCATGTACGGAGGATCATGGTGGAGACGGGGGAGCATTTCTGGGGACGCGCCTGGGGTCCGCTTTACGATTTCCTGGGCGGGAACCCATTCGCTGCGATGCCCTCACTTCACTTCGCAACCTCGGTGATGGCGGCTCACGTGCTCTCCGACGTGGGCAGGGTCCCCGGCGCGCTGGGGTGGGGCTACGCGACGGCGCTCGGCTTCGCGCTCGTCTACCTGGGAGAGCACTACGTGATCGATCTGATCGCCGGTTTCGGCCTCGCGGAGGGCGTGCGCAGGCTTGCCCCGCTGGCCCAGCCCGGAATCGGGGCGATCGCGCGGTCGATTCAGCGACTTGAGCCGGGCACGGCGTAATGGCAAAGCGCGACCAGCTCGAGGCGCTGCCCCCGGAGCTCGAGCCGACGGGGGAGATCGAGCAGGCCGGCACGCGCCTCCTGGGCGACCGCAGGCGCATCTTCACGGTGCTGGCGGCTTTCCTCCTCCTGATCCTCGGCATCTACGTGCTGTTGCCGAAGGTGGTGGGGATGCACGATGCCCTCAACCGGCTCGGCGACCCGAGCTGGGGCTGGATCGCCGTCGCGGTGGGCTTCAACGCGGTCTCGTTCCTCGCCTACGCCGCGCTCTTCCGGGGCGTGCTCGGCGGGCGCGTCGGCGAGCAGAAGCCCAACGTGCGGCTCGACTTCGGCGCCTCCTTCAAGATCACGCTGGCTGGTCTGGCGGCCACCACGCTGTTCTCGGCGGCCGGCGCCGGCGGGGTTGCGCTGACCTACTGGGCGCTGCGCAAGGCGGGGATGGAGCGGCGCCAGGCGGCCAGCAGGATGGTGGCATTCATCGTGCTGCTCTACTCGGCCTACGCCGCCGCGCTGATCGTCTTCGGCGTGCTGATCCGCACCGGCGTGCTGAACGGCGAGGCGCCGGTGGCCGGCACGATCGTCCCCGCGGGCATTGCGGTGGTCCTGTTCGTGATCGTGGGCTGCCTGGCTCTGATCCCGGGCGACCTCGAGCGCCGCCTGGCCCGGCTCGAGGAGCGGAAGCGCAGCGCCCGCCTGGCGAAGCGGCTCGCCACCGTGCCCGCGACGATCGCCACGGGCGTGCGCATCGCGCTCTCCAACCTGCGCCACCCGCGTGAGGGCGCCCGCGCCATCGGTGGCGCGCTGGGCTACTGGGTCGGGATGGTCGGGATCATGTGGGCCAGCTTCCACGCGTTCGGTGGCGGGGTGCCGTTCGGCGTCGTGGTGATGGGCTTCTTCGTCGGCATGGCCGCGAACCTGGCCCCATCGCCGGCCGCCGGCGTCGGCACCCTCGACGCCGGGATGATCGGCGCCTATCTACTCTTCGGGGTACCGAGCGAGACGGTCTTCCCGGCCGTGCTTGCCTTCCGGATCGTGGGCTTCTGGCTGCCGATCCTGCCGGGTCTGATCGCCTACTTCCAGCTTCGCCGCCTGGCCGGGAGGTGGCAGGACGAAGACGCTCGCAAGCCCTATACTTTAGAAAGTAAAGTGACTGCGGAGGTCAAGTGAGCGAGATCGAGAACGTCATCATCATCGGGAGCGGACCGGCCGGTTACACGGCCGCGCTCTACGCCTCGCGAGCCGATCTCCGGCCGCTCGTGATCGAGGGTTTCCTCTGGGGCGGCCTGCTTCAGCAGACGACCGACGTCGAGAACTACCCGGGCTTCCCAGAGGGCATGATGGGCCCCGAGTTGATGCAGCGGATGCGCGACCAGGCCGAGCGCTTCGGCACGCGCTTCATCACCGACGAGGCCACGCGGGTGGAGTTGTCCACCGACGGCTCGCCGCACAAGGTCTACATCGGTGACGACGAGCATCTGGCCCGAGCCGTGATCCTGTCGATGGGCGCCGAGCCCAAGAAGCTCGGCGTGCCCGGAGAGGACGAGCACGCGGCGCGCGGCGTGTCCTACTGCGCGACCTGCGACGCGGCCTTCTTCCGCGACCGTCCGACGATCGTCGTCGGCGGCGGGGACACCGCCATGGAGGACGCGATCTTCCTGGCGAAGTTCGCCAAGAAGGTGGACATCATCCACCGCCGCGACGAGTTCCGCGCGTCGCAGATCATGATCGACCGCGCACGCGCGACCGGGAACATCGAGTTCATGACCCCCTTCGCCGTCGAGGAGTTCGCCGGCGACGGCACCGGCTCGCTGTCCACCGCTCACCTGAAGAACCTGGAGACGGGCGAGGAGAAGCTGCTCGACATCGACGGCGCCTTCATCGCGATCGGCCACCAGCCGAACTCGAGGATCGTCAAGGGCCAGGTGGACCTGGACGAGAACGGCTTCGTGCTCACCGAGGGCAAGTCCACGCGTACGAACGTGCCCGGCGTGTTCGCCGCCGGCGACCTCGTGGACCACATCTACCGGCAGGCCGTCACGGCCGCCGGCACGGGCTGCCAGGCCGCGCTCGACGCCGAGTGGTACCTGCGCGACCTCCCGGCCTCGGCCGCGGCCAACGGGGCACAGCCGGACGCCGCGGTGAAGAGCGCAGCGCGCAGCTGATCGCTCCCGTACGATCGGCGAACGGCCAGCTCGTCCTCACTTCCGGCGCCCAGCGCCCGTAAGCGCCACGCGCTCGAGCTGTTCTCGGGCCTGCCGCGGCACTACGACCGTGTGGCGGCGCTGTTCAGCTTCGGCCAGGACCCGCGCTGGCGCCGCGCGATGGTGGAGGCGGTACAGGCGTCGCCCGGCGAGCGGGTGCTCGACGTGGCCACCGGGACCGGCCTCGTGGCGCGCGCCTTGGTGCGCCGCTACGGCTGCTCCGTGGTCGGGCTCGACCAGAGCGAGGAGATGCTCGGGCGAGCACGGGCGCTCGTGGGCGATGGCGTGGAGCTGGTGCGCGGGGAGGCCGAGAGCCTGCCGTTCGCCGACGCCGAGTTCGACGCGCTGACCTTCACCTACCTGCTGCGCTACGTGGACGATCCGGCGGCGACCATGCGCGAGCTGGCCCGCGTGGTGCGGCCCGGCGGGCGCATCGCGATGCTCGAGTTCCACGTCCCGCGCGGCGTCTGGCACCCGCTCTGGCTGCTCTACACCCGTGTGGGGCTGCCCGTGCTCGGGCGGCTCGTATCGCGCGAGTGGTACGACGTGGGGCGCTTCCTCGGTCCGAACATCTCAGCCTTCTGGCGGCGTCATCCGCTCGGCGAGGTGACCGAGCTCTGGCGGGCCGCCGGCATCGACTCCGTGGAGGCGCGCGTGATGAGCGTCGGCGGAGGGGTGGTGATGTGGGGGGTGCGTGGCAATGGAGGGTCGTGAGGGCCTCGAGCGGCCCGCGTTCTACGCGCTCGCCCCGGGCGGCTGGCGGGATCTGGCCACCCTCCTCCACCCGCCGTACACCGCCTGGCACCTGAGCTACGTCGCGCTCGGCGCGGCGGTGGCGCCGACGCTCCACGTCAACCGCCTGCTCGCCGCGCTCGCCGCCTTCTTCCTCGGCGTAGGGGTTTCCGCGCACGCCCTCGACGAGCTCAAGGGCCGGCCGCTGCGCACACGCCTGTCCGACCGGACGCTGGTCGCGCTGGCGGTGGTTGGGCTGGCCGGCGCCGTTGCGATCGGGATCGTGGGTGCCTCGGTGGTCTCGCTGTCGCTCATCCCGTTCGTCGCGGCGGGCGCGTTCATCCTCGTGGCCTACAACCTCGAGCTGTTCGGCGGCCGCTTTCACAGCGATCTCTGGTTCGCGCTGGCGTGGGGAGCGTTCCCGGCCTTCACCAGCTACTGGGCGAACGCGCTCCAGGTCCGCTTCGAGGGCGTGGCGATGGCTGCCGGCTGCTTCGCGCTGACCCTCGCCCAGCGGCGGCTCAGCACCCCCGCACGGGAGCTCCGGCGGCGGACGCTGGCCGTGTCGGGCGAGCAGGTGCTGGCCGACGGGGAGACGATCGAGCTGAGCGCGGATCGGCTGGTTGCGCCGCTCGACGGCGCCCTGCGCGCGCTGTCGATGGCGCTCGTGCTGGTCGCGGCCGCGGCCGTGGCGGCTCGGCTTTAGTTCTATAACTCCTGCGGATGGGACTCGCGCGGCCGTCCCGGTCGGCCTATGAAGCACGCCCGCCCGTACGTCAGGTGTGCAGGTGAGTCACGACAACGTCGGCGTCGTGAGCAGGCTGCTGGACGCCTTCTCGCGCCGCGATGCGGAGGGGATGATCGAGCTGCTCGACTCCGACGTCCTGTTCGAGCCTGCTCCTACGCCGGCACGCCCCTACCGGACGTACGTCGGTCATGCCGGCATGGTCGAGTACCTCGAGGACGTGGCCGCAACCTGGGAGCGCCTCGACGTGATCGCGCAGGAGTACCGCCACGCGGGCGACTACGTGCTCGTCTTCGGCCGCATCTACGCGGCGGGCCACGGTTCGGTGGCGGACGACCCGGCCACCTTCGTCTGGCGGCTCGAGCGGGGCCGGGTGGTGTGGGGGAAGGTGTTCAGGAACAGAGACGAGGCGTTGGAGACTGTCGGGATCGACCTCTAGGTGTCGGGTGCAGGTCGGGTGGGACTAGGTCACCGGAGGTAGATCGGGTTCGAGAGGATCCAGGTTCGTTCTTTGCCATAGGCGCTGATGCGCGCTTCGACGCGATAAACGCCCGGCTCTTCGACTCGTTGGTCGAGCTCGGCGCTACCCGTGCTCTTCAGTTCCTTGCCGTCCTTCAGCAGGCGCAGCTTCGCTGGGCGGGGGGTGCGGGCTTGCAGGGTGACCGGGGCCGCCGGGATCTCGCTGCCCATGGGTAGGCCGGCGTCCGTGTGGAAGGTGAAGCCGCGGGAGGGCGCCAGTGAGTCCACCGCCATGTAGCAGCGCCCCGCTCGCAGGGCCGAATAGACCTGGTCGCGGTCGTGGTCGAGCTGGCCGCTCGGCAGCTCCTCGCACAGCACGTGCGTGCGCAGGTGGCGGAACGAGCGGGCGTACGACATCAGCCGCAGCGGCACGTGGTTGCGGACTCGGACCCCGATCTGATGGGCGTCGATGCCCGCGATCCCCACCAGCCGCCGGCGCGCCCCGAGGCGGTCCCACTCGGCGAGGTTGTGCTCCGGCGGGTGGTCCACGAACCGCTCCGGGCGGGCGATGAAGCGCGCGATGTCGGGGATCGACTGGATCGTCTCGGCGCTGTCGGTCACGAAGCTCCAGACCTCGATGCCCTCGAGCCCGTCGCAGTCGATGTCGGTCCACGGCATGGCGGCGGGCCGCTTGAACAGCTCGGATCCCTTCGAGAACGGGTGCGCCGCGAAGCCGAAGCCGCCCTGCGCCGTCACCGCCGCGCAGATCTCGGCGCCCGTCTGACGACGATCCACCTCTCGCTCCACGCCGAAGGCGAGGAAGTGGTCGCGGCGCTTGGGCGAGACCTCCTCGCCCACCAGCACGAGCACCGAGTCGTGCCAACCCTCCTCGCCATGGCGGCGCGCGGCGAGCGTGTCGTGGTCGGTCAGCAACACCACGTCCACGCCGTTGCGTCGGGCCGCCGCCGCGATCTCGGGCACGGTGCCCGTGCCGTCCGAGTAGGTCGAGTGGACGTGGACGACGCAGCTGAGATCGTGGTGCGGGGACACCAGCCGAGAGTAGGGCGTGGGCGGGCGGTTAGTAGGGTTAAGTCACCCTCATGAGCAATCCGAACAGCTTCGACTCGCGCGCCAAACTGACCGTCGGCGAGCGCGACTACGAGATCTACCGCCTCGACGCCCTGCAGGCGAAATACGACGTTGCACGGCTGCCCTACTCGCTGAAGATCCTGCTCGAGAACCTGCTGCGCACCGAGGATGGCGAGGCCGTGACCGCCGACGACGTGGAGAAGGTGGCGCGCTGGAACGCCACCGCGGAGCCGAGCGACGAGATCGCGTTCACGCCCAGCCGCGTGCTGATGCAGGACTTCACGGGCGTGCCGGCGATCGTGGACCTCGCCGCGATGCGCGACGCGATGGCGGAGATGGGCGGCGACCCCGCCAAGATCAACCCGCTGGAGCCGGCGGAGCTCGTGATCGACCACTCGATCCAGGTCGACGAGTTCCTGTCGCGCACCTCGTTCAGCCGGAACGCCGAGCTGGAGTTCCAGCGCAACCGCGAGCGCTACGGCTTCCTGCGCTGGGGCCAGACCGCCTTCGACAACTTCGCCGTGGTGCCGCCCAACACAGGCATCTGCCACCAGGTGAACCTCGAGTACCTCGCGCGGGTGGTGTTCGACCGCGACGGCGTGGCGTTCCCCGACACGCTGGTGGGCACCGACTCCCACACCACGATGATCAACGGACTCGGCGTGCTGGGCTGGGGCGTCGGCGGCATCGAGGCGGAGGCCGCGATGCTGGGCCAGCCGGTGTCGATGCTGCTGCCGCAGGTGGTGGGCTTCAAGCTCACCGGCGAGCTGCCCGAGGGCACGACGGCCACCGACCTCGTGCTCACGGTCACGCAGATGCTGCGCGCGAAGGGCGTGGTGGGCAAGTTCGTGGAGTTCTACGGCGAGGGCCTGGCCAACATGCCGCTGGCCGACCGCGCCACGATCGGCAACATGTCGCCGGAGTACGGCGCCACCTGCGGGATCTTCCCGGTGGACGCCGAGACCCTCCGCTACCTCGAGTTCACGGGCCGCCCGCCCGAGCGCATCGCGCTGGTGGAGGCGTACGCCAAGGAGCAGGGGCTCTTCCACGACGAGAACTCCGAGGAGGCCACCTACAGCGACACGCTCGAGCTGGACATGGGCACGGTCGAGCCCAGCCTCGCCGGCCCGAAGCGCCCGCAGGACCGCGTGCTGGTGCGCGAGGCCCGCGAGGCCTTCCGCGAGGCGCTCGGCTCGGACCTGGGCGAGAACGGCCACGGCCACTCCCTGCACGACGCGGACGAGGCGTCCGCCGAGTCGTTCCCGGCCAGCGATCCGCTGGCATCGAACGGCGGCGAGGTCGGCGATGGCCAGCCGGACACTGACGCTGCTCCGCAGCCCGCCGCCACGGCGGTCGCGGAGGAGTCGCGCGGCGTGCCGGTGAAGCTGGCCGACGGCAGCGAGTTCAAGCTTGGCGACGGCGCCGTGGTGATCGCCGCCATCACGAGCTGCACGAACACCTCGAACCCGGCCGTGATGGTCGGCGCCGGGCTGCTCGCCAAGAAGGCGGTGGAGCGCGGACTCACTCGCAAGCCGTGGGTCAAGACCAGCCTCGCGCCGGGCTCGAAGGTGGTCACGGAGTACCTCGACAAGGCCGGCCTGACCGAGTACCTCGAGCAGCTCCAGTTCAACCTCGTGGGCTACGGCTGCACCACCTGCATCGGCAACTCGGGGCCGCTCCAGCCGGAGATCTCGGAGGCGATCACGAGCGGCGACCTGACGGTGTGCGCGGTGCTGTCCGGCAACCGCAACTTCGAGGGCCGGATCCACGCCGAGGTGAAGATGAACTACCTCGCCAGCCCGCCGCTGGTGGTGGCCTACGCGCTCGCCGGCAGCATGGACATCGACCTGTTCGAGGAGCCGTTGGGAGAGGGATCGGACGGCGAGCCCGTGTACCTGCGCGACATCTGGCCATCGCAGCAGGAGATCCACGAGACGATCGAGCAGTCGGTGCTGTCGGAGATGTTCACGAACAGCTACGGCGAGGTGTTCGAGGGCGACGAGGAGTGGAACGGCCTCGACGTGCCCGAGGGCGACCGCTACGAGTGGGAGCCCGACTCGACCTACGTGAAGCACCCGCCGTACTTCGACGGCATGCCGGCGGAGCCGGCCGAGTCGTTCGAACGCATCGCGGACGCACGCATCCTGCTCATGCTGGGCGACAGCGTGACCACCGACCACATCTCGCCCGCCGGGGCGATCAAGAAGGACTCGCCGGCCGGCGCCTACCTGCAGGAGCGGGGCGTGGAGCAGAAGGACTTCAACTCCTATGGCTCACGGCGCGGCAACCACGAGGTGATGATGCGCGGCACGTTCGCCAACGTGCGGCTGCGCAACCAGCTCGCCCCCGGCACCGAGGGCGGCTTCACGCTCCATCTGCCGGACGGCGAGGAGACGACGATCTTCGACGCCGCCATGGCTTACGCGGACGAGGGCGTGCCGCTGGGCGTGCTCGCGGGCAAGGAGTACGGCTCCGGCTCGTCGCGCGACTGGGCCGCCAAGGGCCCGCGCCTGCTCGGGGTCCGGTTCGTGATCGCCGAGAGCTACGAGCGCATCCACCGCTCCAACCTGGTGGGCATGGGCGTGCTGCCGCTTCAGTTCGCGGACGGCGCCAACGTCGGAGTCGCTCGGCCTGAGCGGCCACGAGCCGTTCGAGCTCGAGGAGCTGAGCGACGGCGCGCGCAGCCTGCGCGTGACCGCCACGCCCGACGACGGCGACCCGATCGAGTTCACCACGCGCGTGCGCATCGATACCCCGAACGAGTGGCTCTACTACCGCCACGGCGGCATCCTCCACTTCGTGCTGCGCCAGCTGCTCGCGCGCGCCTCCTGACTTGAGTCAGGAGCGCCCAGCCAGCATCGAGGCCCACGGCCTCGTCCGGGAGTTCAAGAAGGGCCCGCGCGCCGTCGACGGGATCGACCTGCAGGTGGCGCCCGGCGAGATCTACGGCTTCCTCGGGCCGAACGGGGCGGGGAAGTCCACCACCGTGCTGATGCTCACCACGCTGCTGCCGCCCACGGCCGGCACGGCCACGGTGGCGGGCTACGACGTGGTCCGCGAGGGCCCGCAGGTGCGGCGCTCGATCGGGGCGGCGCTGCAGGAGGCCGCGCTCGACCCGTTCCTCACCGGGCGCGAGCACATGCGGCTCCAGACCGCGATGCACGGCCTGGCGCCCGGCCGAGCGGCGCGTGCGCGGCGACGAGCTGCTCGAGCGCGTGGGGCTGATGGAGGCGGCCGACCGCAAGGTGGGCGGGTACTCCGGAGGCATGCGGCGCAGGCTCGACCTGGCGCTGGCGCTGGTGCACCAGCCGCCGATCCTGTTCCTCGACGAGCCCACCACGGGGCTCGACATCCAGAGCCGCACGGCGCTGTGGGAGGAGGTGGCCAGACTCGCCTCCGACGAGGGCGTCACGGTCTTCCTCACCACCCAGTACCTGGAGGAGGCCGACGTGCTGGCCAACCGCGTGGGGATCATCGACCAGGGCCGCATCGTGGCCGAGGGCACGCCCGCGGCGCTGAAGGCCGAGATCGGCCGGCCCACGGTGGAGGCGGTGCCGCGCGATCCGGAGCAGCGCGAGGCGATGGCGCGCGTGCTGGAGCAGTTCGGCGAGAGCGCCGGCGCGTCGCCGAAGGGCGTGGCGGTAAGGCTGCGCGGCGGCGACGCCGAGCTGGCGAGCGTGGTGCGGGCGCTCGACGCCGAGGACATCGCCGTGGAGACACTGCAGCTGCACGCGCCGTCGCTCGACGACGTCTTCCTGGCCAAGACGGGCCGTTCGCTGGAGGGTGCGGGCGACGAGGACGATCAGCCCTCGGGCGAGCCCGAGAGCGTGCCGGCGTGAGCTCGCCGCTGCTCACGCAGGTGGGCAACGTGGCCCGGCGCTCCACGATCCGCACGCTGCGACAGCCGGCGCAGATCGTGCCCGCGCTGATCTTCCCGCTGTTCCTGCTGGCCGTGAACTCGGCGGGCCTCGCGCGCGTGACGAGGATCCCGGGCTTCCCGACCACCTCGTTCCTCACCTTCGCGCTCGCGATTCCGTTCATGCAGGGCGCCCTGTTCGCGGTCATCAACACCGGCACCGACCTGGCTCGCGACATCGAGACCGGCTTCCTGAACCGGCTGGCGCTCACGCCGTTGCGCGGTTCGGCACTGCTCACCGGCCTGCTCGCCGGCACCCTTGTGCTGGGCCTGCTCCAGGCGGTCGCCTACCTGGTCGTCGGCCTCGCGGCGGGCGCGCACGTGGCCGCCGGGGTGCCGGGCGCGTTCGTGCTGCTGGCGCTGGCGATGCTGATCACGCTCGGGTTCGGCGCGATCGGCCTGTTCGTGGCCCTGCGCGCGGGCTCGGGAGAGGCGGTGCAGGGCATGTTCCCAGTCTTCTTCGTGTTCCTCTTCCTGTCGTCGATGAACCTGCCGCGGAACCTGATCCAGACCGACTGGTTTCACGAGGTGGCCACCATCAACCCGGTCTCGTACCTGATCGAGGGCCTCCGCTCGCTGCTGATCATCGGTTGGGACCCCGAGGCGCTGGCGCTGGCCTTCGGCATCGCCACGGCGATTGCCGTGATCGCGATGTTCCTCGCGAGCGCCGCGTTGAAGACCAGGCTGGTGCGCACGTGAGCCGCGCGAGCTTCTCGAGCGCGGCGCGGGCGGTTGCCTGGCGCTCGATCCACAACTTCCTCACGAACCCGGCCTTTCTGGTTCCCTCGCTGATCTTCCCGCTGTTCTTCTTCACGGCCTTCGCGGGCGGCCTCTCCGCGGTGAGCAAGGTGCCCGGCTTCGACTTCCCCACCGGCTACACCGCGTTCCAGTTCGTGTTCGTGGTGCTCCAGTCGGCCGCCTTCGGCGGGGTGTTCACCGGCTTCGCGATAGCGCGGGACTTCGAGAGCGGCTTCGCACGCCGCTTCATGCTGTCCGCGCCGAGGCGCGGCGGCATCGTGGTGGGGTACATGATCGCCGCGCTGACGCGGGCTCTGATCACGTGGAGCCTGCTCACCGTGGTGGCGCTGATCGCGGGAATGAACATCGACGGCAGCGGGGTGGACCTGTTCGGGCTGTTGGGCCTGGCGGTGATCGTGAACCTGACCGCCACGCTCTGGGCCGCTGGCATTGCGATGCGAATCCGCTCGATCCAGGCCGGCCCGCTGATGCAGATGCCCGTCTTCCTGATCCTCTTCCTCGCGCCCGTGTACGTGCCGCTCGGCCTGCTCACCGGCTGGATCCACGCGGTGGCGCGCGTGAATCCGGTCACGGCCCTGCTCGAGGCCGGCCGCGGCTTCATCTCGGGCAACCCCACCACGGTGCTGGTGGCCTTCGGCGTGGCGTGTGGTCTGGCGGTGGTGTTCGCGCTCTGGGCACGGGGCGGCCTGCGGAGCGCCGAGGCGGGCGGCGGCTGAGCGGTCTCAGTCCCCTCTAACCACCGCCATACGGCGCGCTAACCGGGGTTAACCGCCTCGCCGCCAGCATGGCCGTGTGGCGTCGTCCCTCCCAGAGCTCTCCTCCGGCGAGTCCGAAATTCTCCCCAGTCTGCCCAGGGCGGCGCTTGTCGACGCAAGTCGGCGTGGCGGACTTTCGGTTTCGTCGGAGGGGACACATTCCGCCGAGCTGCCAGGGCTGTCGATCGTGCTGCCCTGCTTCAACGAGGCGGGCAACCTGCTCGACATGGTGCAGGACGCGCTGGTCGCCGCGGATCGCGTGAGCGCCCGCGTGGAGGTGGTGATCGTGGACGACGGCTCCACGGACGGCACCGGCGCGCTGGCCGCCAAGCTGGCCGAGGGAGAGTCGCGGGTGCGCCTCGTGATGCACCTGGTCAACCGGGGCTACGGCGCGGCGGTGCGCACGGGCATCGGCGCCGCCCGGATGCCGTACGTCCTGCTCACCGACGCCGATCTCCAGTTCGACCTCGCCGACCTCGGCCAGCCTGGTGCCCCAGCTCGAGAGCGCCGACGCCGTGGTGGGCTACCGGCTGCGCCGCAACGACCCGCTCGTCCGCCGCGCGGCAGCGGCCGCGTGGAACCGGCTGGTGCGCACGCTCTACGACCTTCCCTTCAAGGACGTGGACTGCGCGTTCAAGCTGTTCCCGCGGGACGTCCTGCAGGAGCTCGAGCTGGCGTCGAGCGGGGCGCTGTTCAGCACCGAGCTGCTGGTTCGCGCCCGCGCGGCGGGCGCCACCGTGGCCGAGGTGGGAGTGCACCACTACCCGCGCCTGTCAGGGAAGCCGAGCGGCGGCAGCCCGCGCGTGGTTGTGCGCGCGTTCCGCGAGCTGGCGCGCCTTCACCACTCCCTCCACCGGGCGGCGGCCAGAGCACAGCTCTGATGGAGCTGGCCACGCTGCGCCGGCCGCGCCTTCGACGGCTGCCGGCCGTGCGGCTCCCGGCCACGCTCGATCGCATTGCCCGCTCGCCGGCGTGGGCGGCGCTGGCTCTGGTCCTCCTCGCGGCGCACTTCCGCCTTGGCGGTCTCGCCGCCAGCCGCGAGGACTACTTCTACGACGCCGCCGTGAGGAGCATGAGCCTCTCGTGGCACAACTTCTTCTACGGGGCGTTCGACCCGTCGGGCCGCCTGGCGGTGGACAAGCCGCCGCTCGACCTCTGGCTCCAGGTGGCGAGCGTGAAGCTCTTCGGCTTCAGCGCCCGGTCGCTGGTGCTGCCTGCGGCGGTGGCTGGGACGCTGGCGGTGCCGCTGCTCTACGACGCCGTGCGACGCCTGTTCGGCAGCCTGGCGGGAATCTGCGCCGGGGTCGCCCTGGCCGTGCTGCCGGTGTCGGTGGTGGCGTCCCGCAGCGACGCCCTCGACGCGCTGATGATGGCCCTGACCGTCCTCGCCCTGTGGCTGGTGGTGCTGGCGGTACAGCGGGGGCGCGTCCGCTTCCTCTACCTCGCCGCGCTGGTGATGGGCCTCGCCTTCAACGTGAAGCTGTTCGAGGCGCTGGTTGCGCTGCCCGCCCTGTTCCTGCTCTACATGCTCGGCTCGCGCATGCCGCTGCGCCGACGGAGCGGGCACGCCGCCGCGGCGGGTGCGCTGTTCGTGCTCGTGGCGCTGTCCTGGGCGATCGCGGTGTCGCTAAGCCCATCCCATTCGCGCCCGTACCCGATCGGGTCGAGCAACGGCAGCGTGTGGAACGTGCTCTTCGTCTACAACGGGCTCCATCGACTGAGCCCGCCCGCGCGAGCGGCGGCCGTTCACAGCCACGTCGTGCCGTCCGCGGCGCCGGGCCGGCCGCCTCTGCTCGCCGGGCTGCCGGGCGTGTGGATCGGCGCCGAGCTGGTGGCGGCCGTGGCGCTCGGGCTGCTGGCGCTGATCACAGCCGGCAGACCTCGCGGCTGGGGGCCGCGGCTTGCCGGCGCGGTCGCGATCGGCGTCTGGCTGGTGCTCGGCACCCTGCTCTTCAACCACATGACCAACCTGCGCGTGCGCTACCTCGAGGCGTTCACGCCGGCGGTGGCGATCGCGCTGGGGGCCGGAGTGGCCCTGCTGGCCGGCCGCGCTGCGCGCGGGCGAGTGACGGCCGCCGCGGCGCTCGCGGTGGGGCTCGTGGCGACTCCGGTGGCGTTGCATGCACTCACCACGCCCCGGGGCCACGGGCCCGGCTCCCCGGCCCTAGCCGCGGGCGCCGCGGCGGCCCTGCTCGCCCTGGCGGCCGCCCTGGGGGCGCGGTTTCTGCCCTCGGGCAGGCGCCTGGCGAGCCTCGCGGCGGTGCCGGTCGCCGCCCTGGCGCTGGTCTCCGTGCTGGCCAACCCGGTGAGCACGTCCGCGCGCCTCGTCCGCCAGCACGCCTCCGACTCCGGCACCGGGTCGCCGCTGCCCGAATACAAGATCGCCCTCGTCCACCGCTTCCTGCTGGCCCACCGCGGCTCGACCAAGTACGAGTTCGGCGCCGCGGCTCCGGCGAAGGCGGCGCCGCTGATCGCGCGCGACGCCCAGCCCGCGCTCGTGCTCACGAGCTATCGCGGACACCAGGTGGTGAGCGTGGCCGAGGTGCGGGCCGCAGTGCTCGCGGGCCAGGTGCGCTGGTTCCTGATGGACCATTCCTGCTCGCCGTCCACGCCGGCAGGTTGCGCGCCGTCGGTTCGCTGGGTCGCCGCGCACGGGCGCGACGTGACCCGCGAGGCCGGCATCCAGCAGGGCAGGGGAACGCTGCTCGAGGTGACGCCTAGTTCGGCCCGGGCGCGCGCACGTGCCCACGGAAGAACGACCAGACGGCATTCGCGGCGGAAATCGGCGCGGTCGGCGCGGTATCGGCGGGGCTCGCACCGGGCCACGCGTGTCCGCCGCCGTAGATCTTGAGATGCTCGACCTGGGTCCCATCCGCGCAGGGCGACCACAGGTACTGCTCCGTCATCGGCCCGTAGCGATGGTGCTGATCGGCCGCCGGGCAGTCATCGGAGCCACGCCACAGGGCGAGGAATCCCGGCACGCTTCCCGCGTGGTTCGGCGGGCGGCCCTTGTAGGGCACGACCTGATCGGCGGTGCCATGGATCTCCAGCACCGAGACCGGCCGGTCTGGCCGGCAGCGGTCGAGTGTGCTGTAGCCGCCCGCAACCGGCGCGATCGCCGCCAGCCGGGAGCTCAACTCGCAACCCACCCTGGCCGCCATCCCGCCGCCGTTCGAGACGCCGGTGGCGTAGACGCGGGTCGGGTCGGTGCAGGCGAGCATGGGCACGCGGTCAAGCAGCGCCTTGATGAACTGGATGTCGGCCGGGCCGCCCGCGTCCTCGTTCGCCAGGACCCAGCGGCGGTGGGGGCGCGCGGCGCTGGGGAACACCGAGACGAAGTCCTGGCGGTCGGAGACGTTCTGCAGTCCGGAGTAGCTCGCCATGAACTGGCCGGTGCCACCGGCGCCGTGGAAGGCGAGCACGACCGGCAGGGCTTGGCCCGTGCGAGCGCTTGTTGGCACGTGGACGATCGCCGAACGTGGCACGCCGGCGATGATGAGCTGCACGTAGAGGTTCCCGCGCCGCGGACTCTTGGCGCAAATGCCCGCGAGAGGCTTGGCTCCGCCGGACGTCGTCGAGTCGTGGTCGGCGGGGGCCCGAGCCGGCTCTGCAGCGGTCAGGGAGAGCGGCCGCAAGGAGAGCGGCGAGGCACAGCAGGGTGTCTCGAGTCCTTCGGAGCGACATTTATGACTTCCTCAGACGAACACTCGACACTAGCCTTTGTCGCAGTGGACTCCCAGGCTCCGCTCAACATCCTCGTCGTGGACGACGAATCGCCTCTCAGAGAGACGCTGAGGCAATCCTTCACGCGCGAAGGGCATTCGGTCTTGGCCGTGGCGGACGGCCGTGCGGCCATCGATCGCGCCACCACGGACCGCTTCGACATCGTGCTGCTGGACGTGGCCCTGGGGCCGGGCCGGACGGCTACGAGGTCTGCCGCACGCTCCGCTCGCGTCGCAACGTGGTGCCGATCATCATGCTCACGGCGCTCGACAGCGAGGCGGACGCCGTGCTCGGGCTCGAGGCCGGCGCCGACGACTACGTGACCAAGCCGTTCGGGCTGGCGGAGCTGCGCAGCCGCATCCGCGCCGTGCTTCGCCGGGCCGATCCGCGCACGTTCGGCAACCAGGTGGTGAGCGCGGGCCGTGTGAAGCTGGACCGGGCCAACCGCGAGGTCAGCGTGGAGGGCCAGCCCGCCGAGCTCACCTTCTCCGAGTTCGAGCTGCTCAGCGCCCTGATGGGCGAGCCCGGCCGGCTGTTCAGCCGCCAGGAGCTGCTGCGCGCGATCTGGGGTGACAGCGCGTACCGCGATCCGCGGGCGATCGACGTGCACGTGCGCCACCTGCGGGAGAAGCTCGAGGAGAAGCCGGAGTCGCCGAGCCTGATCATCACGGTCCGCGGCGCGGGTTACCGGCTGAACTCGGTCTGACCCATGCGCCGCCTGCCGGTCTTCGGGCTTCGCGGCCGGATAGTTGCGGCGCTGATCTTCACGAGCGCGGTGGTGTTGGGGGTGGCCGCCGCCACGCTGCTGCCGCCGCTCGAGCGCAACCTCCGCCAGGAGGAGCAGCGCTCCCTGCGGGCCACTGCGATCGCATCCCGCCCGGCGTTCACCGACCTCGACGAGCGCGACGTCACGCCAACGTCGGCCCGGCTCGACCGCCTGGTGGACGCGCTGGAGCGGCGCACCGGCGCGCGGGTACTGCTGTTCGACGAGACCGGGACGAAGGTCATCGACACCCAGCCCCGGCAGCCGGTCGAGTTCGACGACGTGCGCGCCGCCCTGGCGAGCTCGAAGGTGATCGACGACGTGAAGGTTCACGGGTCGTCGCCGGACGTCGCGCGCCTGGCTCTGCCGCTGACGATCGACCACGAGCCCTACGTGCTCGCGCTGCGCAAGCCACTCGACGACTCGAAGGTGGGCACGCGCGTGGTCAAGCGCGCCCTGTTCACGGCCACCCTGGTGGGCCTGGCGGTGGCGCTCCTCCTGGGGCTGGGGATCGCGACGACGATGCTGCGTCGCCTGCGGCGGCTGCGCGACGCGACCCTGATGCTCGCCGACCACGGCCTCGACTCCGAGCTTGCCACGGACTCCTCGCGCGACGAGGTGGGGGACCTCGGGCGCGCGTTCAGCACCATGCAGGCGCGGCTGCGCGAGCAGGAGCACGCGCGGCGCGCGTTCGTGGCCACCGCCTCGCATGAGCTGCGCACCCCGCTGACGTCCCTGAGGGCCATGCTGGAGCTGCTGGAGGAGGACCTGCACGGGAACCCACCCGATCTCGCGGACGCGCGCAGGCAGGTCTCCGAGGCCCGCACCCAGTCGTCGCGGCTGGCCGGGTTGGCGGCCGACCTGCTCGACCTGAGCCGCCTGGACGCCGACGTTCGACTGCGCAGCGAGCCGGTGGAGCTGACCGAGGTGTGCCGCGCCGTGGCCGCGGAGTTCTCGTCGGCCTCGGGCGAGCCGTTGACGTTCGAGGAGCCAGCCACGCCCTGCTGGGCCATGGGCGACCCGAGCGCGGTGGCGCGCATCGTGCGCATCCTGGTGGACAACGCCCTGCGCTTCTCGCCCGAGGGCGAGCAGCCCGTCCTGACGATCGAGTGCCAGGGCACCGAGCGGCTCCTGTCGGTGACCGACCGCGGCCCGGGCGTGCCCGCCGACGAGCGCGAGCTGGTCTTCGAGCGCTTCAAGCGCGGCACCGCCACGGGCGGCGAGGCCGGCTTCGGCCTCGGCCTGGCGATCGGCAGGGAGCTGGCCGATCGCATGGGGGGCGCCCTGGTGCTCGCTCCTACCGCGACCGGCGCGTGCTTCGTGCTTCGGCTCGCTGCTGCTCCTGCTCTGGATTTAACGGAAATCCAACACGACGAGGTACCCAGCTAACGCCCACGCTGGCAGCGTGGGGGATGTGGACGAGGTTGAGTTCCAGGCCATCCTTGACCACGAGGAGCGGCATTGGTGGTACCGCGGCCGCCTTCGGGTGGTTAGGCAACAGGTGGCGCGGTTGAACCTACCGCCGGGCGCCCGCATCCTCGACGCCGGTTGCGGCTCCGGCCGGGTCCTCGAGGAGCTGGCGCGATTCGGGCAGGTGGCGGGCGTGGACGCGAGCCCCCTCGCGGTGACCGCCGCCCACAGGCGCGGGCACGTGGACGTGTCGCTGGCCCGGGTGGAGGAGCTTCCGTTCGGGGATGACAGCTTCCACCTCGTCACCTGTCTCGACGTAATCGAGCACACGCGCGACGACACGCGAGCGCTGGCGGAGCTGTTGCGCGTGACGCGTCCCGGCGGCTACCTGCTGGTCACTGCGCCCGCCTACCCGGCGCTCTGGTCGAGCCACGACGATCGCAACGAGCACTTCCGGCGCTATCGCCGGCGCACGTTGCGCGCTGTGGCTGCGAACGCGGGCTGGCAGCTCATGCGCGACACCCACTTCAACAGCCTGCTCTTGGCGCCCGCAGCCGCGGTGCGCCTGGCCGACCGGATGAGGCATGGCGGCCACCAACCCGTCCGGTCGGAGCTTTCGATTACCCCGCCCGCCCTCGCCCCGCTGCTAGAGCTCCCGCTTCGTCTCGAGGCGGCGCTCCTGCGGCGGGGCGCGACCCTCCCGGCGGGGCTCTCGGTGGCCGCCCTTTTCGTGCGGCCCGCGCCCGCGTTCCGACCGCGGCTGACGCTCGTACCTGAGCGCCCGCCGGCGGTCAGCCACGCCTAGGCCAGGTTCGTCCAGACCGTCTTCGTCTCGAGGTACGCGTCCAGGTTCGCGTGCCCCATCTCGCGCCCGATCCCGGATGCCTTGTAGCCCCCGAACGGCGCCGCGGCGTCAACCTGACCCCATGTGTTGATGTAGACCGACCCGGCCTTCAGCAGCTTGGCGAGACGGTGGGCGTTGCCGACGTCGCGCGTCCAGATCCCCGCGGCCAGGCCGTACTCGGTGTCGTTGGCCCGCCGGGCGACCTCCTCGATGTCGTCGTAGGGCATCGCCACGAGCACCGGGCCGAAGATCTCCTCGCGGGCGATCTTCATGTCGTCGGTGACCCCGGTGAAGAGCGTCGGGTGCGACGAAGTAGCCGCCGTTCTCGCCGTTGCCTCCGTTGCCTCCCGCCACGGCCTCGGCGCCGGCCTCGAGCCCGGACGCGATGTACGAGTTCACGCGCTCGTACTGCTCCTGGGAGACCAGCGGACCGAACTGGGTGGCAGGATCGAGCCCGGGGCCGATGCGCGCCTTCTTGGCCGCCTCGGCGAGTCCCTCCACAACCTGGTCGAACTGCTCCCGCTGCACGAACAGGCGCGAGCCCGCGTTGCAGGCCTGGCCGGTGTTGTAGTAGATGCCCTGGAAGGCGCCCTTCACGGCGGCGCCGATGTCGGCGTCCGGCAGGATGATGTTCGGGCTCTTGCCGCCGAGCTCGAGCGTGACGCGCTTGAGCAGCTCGCCGCAGCGGGCGCCGATCCGGCGGCCCACCTCGGTTGAGCCCGTGAAGGCGATCTTGTCCACCGACGTCGAGTCGACGAGCGCCGCGCCCGTCTCGCCGTCGCCGGTGAGCACGTTGATCACGCCCTCCGGGAAGCCCGCCTCCTGTGCGAGCTGGCCCAGGCGGATCGCGGTGAGCGGCGTCTGCTCGGCGGGCTTCAGGATCAGGGTGCAGCCCGCCGCCAGTGCCGGCGAGATCTTCCACGAGGCCATCAGCAGCGGGAAGTTCCAGGGGATGATCTGGCCGCAGACGCCCACCGGCTCCTTGAGCGTGTAGGTGAGCATGTCCGGCTGGCTGACCGGGATCGTCTCGCCCTCGATCTTCGTGGGCCAGCCGGCGTAGTAGCGCAGGTGCGCGACCACCCGCGGGAGATCCACCACCCTCGCCATCTTCAGCGGCTTGCCGTTGTCGAGCGACTCGAGCTCGGCGAGCTCGTCGATGTGCTCCTCCACCAGGTCGGCCAGCCGGTTCATCAGCTGCGAGCGCCCGGCGGCGGGCATCTGGCCCCACGGCCCCTCGAGCGCCGCGCGTGCCGCCGCGGCCGCACGTTCCACGTCCTCCGCTCCCGCCTGGGCCACCTCGCAGATCGGATCGCCGGTGGCGGGGTCGATCGTCTCGAAGCTGCGGCCGTCAGCCGGGTCCACCCAGTCGGCGCCGATCAAGAGCTTGTGCGGTCCGGATTCGATGAACGAGCGGGCGGCGTCGGACAGTGCTTCGAGGGCGGCGGTGGGCATGCGAGCGATCTCCTCGGGACGTTGGCGGGGCCGCCAGCGAGGATATACGGGAGGATCAGAGCGGGTTGGAGACTCCGTACTTCGACATCTCCGACGAGCGCTTCTCGGTGTCGTCTCCCGAGGTGATGAGCGCGCGCGAGCAGAGCTGGTGCGTGGAGACCAACTACGGGCTCGCGGTGCTGCGCCACCAGGAGGTGAGCGACCTGCTGAAGGACCGCCGGCTGATCCAGGGGAGCGCTGCGTGGCCGGCGCACAACGGCGTGACGAGCGGACCGTTCGTGGACTGGTGGCGGGACACGGTGCTGAACCTCGAGGGCGACGAGCACACGCGCATGCGCCGCCTGCTGAGCCCGGCGTTCGCGCCGCCGGTGATCCGCGCGCTGTTGCCCCGCTTCCACGCCCTCGCCGGCGAGCTGATCGACGCGTTCGCGGGCGAGGGGCGCTGTGAGTTCATGTCCCAGTTCGCCGAGCCCTACGCGGCGCGTGTCACGGCGATGATGCTGGGACTCCCGGAGGCCGAGTGGAAGCGGATAGCCGACGCCTCCACGACCCTCGGGCTCGCGCTCGGGGTGGGCATCAGCGAGCACCTCGAGCGCGTGGAGGCCGCGCTCGCCGAACTGTTCGTCTATGCCGAGGGCGTGATCGCCGACCGCCGCCGCGAGCCGCGTGACGACTTCGCCACGCGCCTCGTGACGCCGAGCCAGGACGCCGACCGTCTGTCCGATCGCGAGCTGCGCGACTCGATCGCGCTGCTGATCCTCGGCGGGATCGACACCACGCGCATGCAGCTTGGCCTGGCGATGAAGACCTTCATCGCGCACCCGGACCAGTGGGAGCTGCTCGCTGCCCGCCCCGAGCTGGCCTCGAAGGCCGTGGACGAGGTCATGCGCGTGGCCCCGACGGTCACCTGGATCACCCGCGAGGCGGGCGAGGACTTCGAGTTCCAGGGCCGGGCCATCGCCAGGGGCACCACCATCCACCTCTTCTCCCAGGCCGCGGCCACCGACCCGCGCGCCTTCGACGGCGCGAGCTTCGACATCACCGCCGAGCGCGCTCGCCACTTCGGCTTCGGCCGCGGCATCCACCATTGCATCGGCCACTTCGTGGCCCGCTCGGACATGTCAGAGGCGCTGCCGCTGCTGGCGCGGCGAATGCGCAACCCGCGCATCGAGGGCGAGGCCCGCTTCCTTCCGCCGAGCGGCAACACCGGGCCGATCCACCTGCCCGTCCGCTTCGACTCGGCCTAGTACTCCCCGGCCAGGCGGTCCAGCTCGTCGACGATCCGCTGCAGGCGCTCCGACTGAGGCCCGATCGGCCCCACCATCAGCCGCTGGGCCTGCAGGCGGCTCGAACGCCAGCTCTCGGCGAGCAGGGTGACCGAGTGGTAGAGCAGCTGCGCGAGGTAGTCGAACACCTCGCTGAGCGCGCTCGCGTAGCGCTGGAGGGCGTACGCGTCGATCTCGCCAAGCTCGCGACGCAGCGCGAGGTAGCGGCTCACCAGCTCGCCGGCCTCGGGAGCGAGCTCCCTCAGGCGGGCGTCGCCGCGGACCTGCTCCAGCAGCCGTTGCACGTCGTCCTCTCGCGCAAGACCTTCGTGCGCGATGCTGCGGAGCACCATCAGGTCCTCCGAGTACGAGCGAGCCGGCTCGAGTGCGGTGGGCAACGGGTGAACCTCCGCCGAGGAGTCTAAGGCAGTGCGGACAACCGCGACCCCTGAAGCGTCAGGAACGCGACAGACGAGCGGGCAGCTCTTGCCGCATCGCCGCCGGATCGGCACCCGCCTGGTGCAGGGTGGCCTGCACCGTTGCGTCGCCGCTCTCTAGCAGGGCCAGGAGGAGGTGCTCGGTGTCCACGGCCGCGTTCTGCGCAACGCCGATTTCCCTCCGCACACCGACTTTTTCGACGCCCGGCGGGGCGAGCTAAAGCCCTCTCAGGCGCTCAGGACGATCTTCAGCGCCTGGTGGCTGGCGTAGGCGTCGTAGGCCTCCTGCGCGTCCGCCAGCTTCATGTGGTGCGTGACCAGCGGCGTGGGGTCGAGGCGGCCGGCCGCCATCAGCGACAGGACGGCGTCGAGGTGACCGATCACGTTGGCCTGTCCGGCCACCAGCTTCAGGTTCTTGATCCAGACCACGCCCATGTGCAGCTCGATGCGTTCGGAGAAGACGCCGACAACCGACACCGTTCCGGCCTTGCGCGCCAGGCGGCAGGCGAGGTCGAGCACCGCTGCGTTGCCCACGGCGTCCACCGCCACGTCCACGCCGCGGCCCTCCGTGGCGTCCTTCACCGCCGCGCGCGGATCCTCCTCGGTGGCGTGTACCGGCTCGGCTCCCAGCGCGCGCGCCACCTCGAGGCGCTCCGGCACCGTGTCGATCGCGATCACGCGGGCGGCGCCGGCCACCCGCGCGGCCATCACCGCGCAGAGACCGACCGGCCCGAGGCCGATGACCGCGCAGGTGTCGCCCGGCTTGAGCCCGGCGTTGGCGATCGCGTGGTAGCCGGTGCCCATCACGTCGCCGGCGAACAGGGCCGAGTCGTTCGAGAGCGCCTCGGGCACCCGCCGCAGCGTGAGGTTGGCGTGGGGCACCAACGCCTGCTCCGCCTGCGTGCCCTGAAGTGCGCCGAGCGTCTTGCCGTGCCCGAACGTGCGGGCCTCGTCGCACTTCGTGTACTCGCCCATGCGGCAGAAGTAGCACTTGCCACAGGCGCTGTGGAAGGTGCCGAGCACCCGATCTCCCACGCCCACCTCGGTCACGCCATCGCCGGCCGCGATCACCGTGCCCACGTACTCGTGGCCGAGCGTGAAGCCCTGCTCGAGCGGGATGCGGCCGTGGAAGAGGTGGAGGTCCGAGCCGCAGATGCCGGAGGCGTCGATCCGTACGACCGCGTCGTCGGCGGCGATCGGCTCTGGCTCGGGCCGGTCCTCGACGGCGACCCGGCCGGGCTCTTGGAAGGTGACGGCGAGCATCGGGGCCGGGCTAGGTTACGGGCTCGCCGGTCGCGACGACACGCCGCAGCAGCGGAGCGGCGCGGTAGCGCTCCTCGCGCCGCTCGTCCCAGAGGCCGTCGATCGTGGCCAGCACCTGCTCGAAGCCGAGCTCGCGTCCTCGCTGGACCGGCCCCCGCGGGTGATTGAGGCCGAGCGTCACGCCTGTGTCCACGTCGTCCGCCGAGCCCACGCCCTCGCCGATCGCAAACAGCGCCTCGTTCACCAGCGCGCAGACGATCCGCCCCGACACGAGCCCCGGCGCGTCCTCCACCCACTCGCGCTCCAGGCCGAGGGCGGTGAAGAAGCGCTCGGCGGCCGCGGCGGTCTCGTCGCCGGTGGACGGGATGCGCGTCAGCTCGACCAGCCGCGAGTCGGCGACGGGCGGCAGGAGCTGGAAGCCGCAGGCGCCCGCGAGCCCACGCGACGCCAGGCTGCGAGCGGCACACGAGACGACCAGCGGCGCGCCGCCGCCCTCTGGGAGCTCGCCGGCAGCCGGCCCAGCGTCCAGGATCAGCTCGGGCTCGCCGTGGCCGGGCTCGCGCACCTCGAAGCCCGCCGCGCGTGCCCGCTCGCGCAGGCCCGCGGCAAGTGGGCCCGAGCCGGCGATGACCACGATGCGCCCGGTGCCGCCGGCCGGGGCGCGCGGCTCGGGATCGTCCGGCCGGTGCGGGCCGTCCTCGTACGAGTACCAGCCGCGCCCCGTCTTGCGGCCCAGGCTGCCGGCGGCCACCATCTGCGCCTGGAGCATGCTCGGCTTCCAGCGCGGCTCGCCGAAGCTCTGGAGGGTGAACGACTGGGCCACCTCGTAGCCCACGTCGATCCCGACCAGGTCCATCAGCTCGAACGGCCCCATCCGGAAGCCGCCGCCAAGGCGCACGATGCGGTCGATCTGCTCCACGCTCGCCACGCGCTCCTGGAGCAGCCGCAGCGCCTCGCCGCCGAACGGGCGCCCGCAGCGGTTCACGAGGAAGCCCGGGCCGTCGCGGGCCACGATCACGGTCTTGCCCATCGCCTCTCCCACCGCGCTTGCCATCGCCAGCGCGCGCTCGCCGGTCTGCTCGGCGGCGATCACCTCGAGCAGCCGCATCAGCGGGGGCGGGTTGAAGAAGTGCATCCCGACCACGTTGTCGGGGCGCGCCGCGGCCGAGGCCAGCGAGCTGACGAGGATCGACGAGGTGTTGGTGGCCAGCACGGCGGACTCGCCGCAGATCTCGGACAGCCGCCCGAACAGCTCGCGCTTCAGCTCGATCCGCTCCGGCGCCGCCTCGATCACCAGCTCGCACCCCGCCAGCTCCTCGAGCGAGGGCGCGAGGACCAGGCGCTCGCTCGCCGCGCGCGCCTCCTCGGCCGTCCAGCGGCCGCGCTCGGCGCCCTTCTCGAGGCCCGAGCGCACGCGCTCCCGTCCGCTCTCGAGCGCCTCGGGAAGCGGATCGTGCAGCACCGTGTCGAGCCCCGCCAGGCAGCCGAGCTGCGCGATCCCGGCGCCCATCGTGCCGGCGCCGACCACTCCCAGACGCTTGGGAAGCTCGCTCATCGGGTAGGGGAAATCATCGGCGCGGCATCATAAGTCGCACCGGACTCGCCGCAACTTTTCCCCGACGCCTGCGATAACTCTCTGATGCCCAAGAAGCTGCTTGCTCCCATGCTGTCCGCTTTGCTCCTCGTCGGCGCCTTCGCCGCCGCACCCGCGCACGCCTCGAAGACGCAGGAATCGATCTTCCAGGACGACCGCGCGCTGATCTTCTCCGGCGACGCAACTCGCCAGGCCACGCTCGACCAGATCAAGGCGCTCGGCGCCACCACCGTCCACTCGCTGGTGTTCTGGAACTCGATCGCGCCCGACCCGAACTCGAAGACGAAGCCCGCCGGCTTCAACGCGGCCGATCCGAACGCCTATCCGCCCGGCGCCTTCGACCAGTACGACGCGCTCGTCCGCGAGGCCAGCGCGCGCGGACTGTCGCTCGTGCTCTCTCCAGTCGAGGCACCGGCATGGGCCGGCGCCTGCGGCAGCATCGCGGTGCGCCACCACTGCCGGCCGAGCCCGAGCGAGTACCGCGCCTTCTTCACCGCGCTGGGCACCCGCTACTCGGGCAGCTTCAACGGCCTCCCGCGCGTGTCGCGCTGGTCGGTGTGGAACGAGCCGAATCAGAGCAACTGGCTCTACCCGCAGCGGGAGCGCGTGCACGGGCACATCGTGCCCACGGCGGCGATCATCTACCGCAACCTGTTCCGCGGCGCCTCCAGCGCCCTCAAGGCCACCGGGCATGGCGGCGATCAGCTCCTGCTCGGTGAGACCGCTCCGCTCGGGCGCACCACCGGGCCGCTGCCCAAGCGCTTCCTCACCCCGGTCGAGTTCTACCAGGGCGTCTTCTGCCTCGATTCGCACGGGCGCAAGCTGAGGGGGAGCGTCGCGAAGGACCAGGGCTGCAGCGGCCGCTTCGCCAAGCTCGCGGCCACCGGCATCGCGCACCACCCGTACAACCGCGGCGGCGCTCAGCCGCCACTCTCGAAGCCCGCGGCGGGAGAGATCACGATCTCGACGATCCCGAGGCTCACGGCGGTGCTCGCCCAAGGCTCGCGGGCGCGCCGGATCTCCTCCAACCTGCCGATCCTCTTCACAGAGTTCGGCTTCCAGACCAACCCTCCGGACAGGATCTCGGGCGTGTCGCCCGCCAAGCAGGCGGCCTACATCAACCAGTCCGACTACATCGCCTACCGCAACTCGCGCGTGAAGTCGGTCTCGCAGTACGAGCTGCTCGACGAGGCCGACCTCGGCAGCTTCCAGACCGGCCTGCGCTTCGTTGACGGCAGCCCCAAGCCGAGTCTCGACGCCTACCGGCTGCCGATCTGGGTGATCAAGCACGGCTCAGGCGTGACCGTGTGGGGTCAGGTGCGGCCGGCCGATGGCACGCCGCAGCAGGTGCAGATCGAGAACGGCAGCGGCAGCACGTTCACCGCGGTCAAGACGGTGACCACGTCGGCAGCCGGCTACTTCTTGGTCAATCTGCCGCGCCAGCCGAAGTCGAGCTGGCGGCTGTCGTGGCAGGGCCCGGGCGGCACGTTCACCAGCCGGGTTGCCACGGCCAGCGCGCGCTAGGTCATCGCGTTGATGCCGGTCGCGGCGCGGCCGATGATCAGCTTCTGGATCTGCGACGTGCCCTCGTAGAGGGTGGTCACGCGCGCGTCGCGCAGGTAGCGCTCGACCGGGTAGTCGTCCACGTAGCCGGAGCCCCCGTGCACCTGGATCGCCAGGTTGGCGTTGCGCACGGCGGCCTCGGTGGCGAACAGCTTTGCGATCGAGGTCTCCATCGTGCTCGGCTTGCCGTTGTCCTTCAGCCAGCCGGCGCGCAGCACCAGCCCGCGAGCGGCCTCGGTGTCCACGATCATGTCCGCCAGCATCTCCTGCACCAGCTGGAAGGCGGCAATCGGGCGGTCGAACTGGCGGCGCTGCTTCGAGTACTCCACGGACGCGTTCACGCAGCCCTGTGAGATGCCCACGCAGCCGGCGGCCACGCTGTAGCGGCCCGAATCGAGCGACGACATGGCCACCTTGAACCCGTCGCCCACCTCGCCGAGCATCGCCTCCTCCGGCACCTGCACGGCGTCGAGCGACAGCTCCGCGGTGTCGGAGGCGCGCAGCCCGAGCTTGCCGTGGATCTCGCTGGCGCTGAACCCGTCGGCGCCGGTCGGCACCAGGAAGCACGCCAGGCCGCGGTGGCCCTGCTCGGGGTCGGTCTGGGCGAATATCAGCGCAAGCTGGGCGTAGTTGCCCATCGAGATGAACTGCTTCTGGCCGGAGATGCTCCAGCCGCCGTCCACCTTCGTGGCGCGCGTCTTCTGGTTCGCGGCGTCGGAGCCAGTGTCGGGCTCGGTCAGGCCGAAGCAGCCGAGCGCCTCGCCGCTGCACAGCTTCGGCAGCCACTCCTGCTTCTGCTCCTCGCTGCCCCAGCGCTCGATCGCAGAGCAGACGAGCGAGGTCTGCACCGACACGACCGTGCGCGCCGAGGAGTCGCCGCGGCCGATCTCCTCCACGATCAGCCCGTAGGTGAGGTAGTCGAGCCCGCGGCCGCCGTACTCCTCGGACACGATCGCGCCGAGGAACCCCATGTCGGCGATCTTCTTCACCAGCTCGGTGTCGAAGCGCTCGTTGCGGTCGTTCTCGCGCGCCACCGGCACGATCTCGTTGTCGGTGAAGTCGCGCGCGGTGTCGCGGATCAGGCGTTGTTCATCGGTCAACTCGAAGTCGATCAAGTCGTTCTCTCCTTACGGCCGTCGTCAGGCGGCGGGATTCTCGACGATGGTGGCGAGGCCCTGGCCCACGCCGATGCACATCGTCGCCAATCCATAGCGTGCTCCGCGCCGCCTCATCTCCCAGCAGAGGGTGGTGAGCAGGCGCGCGCCCGAGCAGCCGAGCGGGTGACCGAGCGCGATCGCGCCGCCGTTCACGTTCAGCTTCTCGTGCGGGATGCCGAGCTCGCGGGCGCTTGCGAGCGACTGCGAGGCGAACGCCTCGTTCAGCTCCACGAGGTCGATGTCGTCGATCGTCAGCCCGGCGCGGTCGAGCGCCTTGCGGCTGGCGGGGATCGGGCCGACGCCCATGTATGCGGGGTCCACGCCGGCCGCGCCCATCGACACGATGCGGGCCAGCGGCTCACGGCCCAGCTGCTTCGCTCGCTCCTCGGTGGCCAGCACGAGACAGGCGGCGCCGTCGTTGATCGACGACGAGTTGCCGGCGGTCACGGTGCCGCCCTCACGGAACACCGGGCGCAGCTTGGCGAGCTTCTCGAGCGAGGCATCGGGACGGGGGCCCTCGTCGGAGTGGACCGCGACCGGGGGGCCCTTGGGCTGCGGAGCGTCCACCGTGACGAGCTCGTCGTCGAAGCGGCCCGCCTCGGCGGCGGCCACCGCGCGCCTGTGCGACTCGAGCGCGAACGCGTCCTGGTCCTCGCGCGACACGCCGTAGCGCTCGGCCACGTTCTCGCCGGTCTCACCCATCGAGTCGGTGGAGTAGTTCTCGGCCAGGCGCGGGTTCACGAAGCGCCAGCCCAGCGTGCTGTCCACCAGGTTCATGTCGCCGCGCGGGAAGCCGCGCTCGGGCTTGAGCATCACGAACGGCGAGCGGCTCATCGACTCCACCCCGCCGCCGAGCGCCAGGTCGCCATGGCCGACCATGATCGAGCGCGCGGCCTGGTTCACGGCCTCGAGGCCGGAGGCGCAGAGGCGGTTCACGGTCACGCCCGGCACCTCCTGCGGCAGCCCGCCGATCAGCAGGGCCATGCGCGCCACGTTGCGGTTGTCCTCGCCCGCGGCGTTCGTGCAGCCGAAGAACACATCCTCCACGTCGCCGCCGGGAAGCCCGGTGCGCTCCACGGCCGCGGCGATCACGCGTGCGGCCAGGTCGTCAGGCCTCACGCTCGAGAGGGCGCCGGCGTAGCGGCCGACGGGGGTGCGCACGGCGTCGACTATGTAGGCGTCTGGCATCCCGGCTGATGCTATCTGGGAGCGCGCGGAGCCACCTTTACACTGCGGCAGATGCATTTCGCCCTGTTCGTGGCGGTCGGAATCCTGCTGCTGATCCTGTTCGTGCTGGCGATCGGCAAGTGGTACCCGGGCAGCGGCGCCGACGTGCTCGACTGGAAGCCGACCCGCTCATACGAGGATGAGATCCAGCTAGAGCTGGATGACATCGACCAGATGCTCGAGGCCCAGAACGAGCGCCGCCGCCGCAGCGGCCGCCCGGAGCTCACCGAGGAGGGCATGCGGGCCGAGGTGGACGCGGCGCAGCGCCAGCTCAAGCAGCGCTCCGAGGCCTACCGCGCCGAGGACGACTAGCGTGGCCCGCGTGCTGATCGTCGGCTGCGGCTGCCGCGGCCGTGAGCTGGCGGGCGTGCTGGTGGAGCACGGCCATGCGGTGCGCGGCACCAGCCGCGACGAGGCGAGCCTTCCGGCGATCGAGGCTGCCGGCGCGCACGGGGTGCTCGCCGATCCCGACCGCCTCTCGACCCTCATGCCACAGCTCGACGGGGTGAGCGTGCTGTGCTGGCTGATGGGCTCGGTCCGCAGCGGAGCCGAGGACCTGCATGGGCCGCGGCTCGAGTCGCTGGTGGAGGCGGTGGTGGACACCCACGTGCGCGGGGTGGTGTACGAGGCCGGCGGGAGCGTGGAGCGGCGGCTGCTCGACCAGGGCGCGGGGATCGTGCGGCGGGCGGGGGAGACCTATCGCATGCCCGCCGAGGTGGTGGAGCACGATCCGGCCGACCACGCGGGCTGGGTCGCCGCGATGGCCGCCGCCGTCGAGCGAGTGCTGGCGGCGTAGGCGCAAAAAAAGCGCCGGGGGTGTCGGTGTGCCCCCGGCGCCGTTACGTAGGGAAGGCCGTCTCGCTGGGGCAAGACACCGCCTCCCCCAGCGGAGGTACCCTCACGGAGGCGCCCCGAAACCGCTCTAGAGCGCGCCTGCGGCCGCAAGTACCGCGATCACGACGCCCGCGATCACGAGCAGGGCGGCGACCAGTGTGAGCGCCCACCAGCGGAGCAGATCGGCGCCGGCGGCCGGCGGCCGGGCGTCGACCACGCTGAGCTCGGGCCTGCTCGCGGCCACAGCCGGCCGCGCGCGCTGCGCCAGCAGGCCCGACAACAGGAGATCGCGCGCCTGCACCAGCCGCCGCTCGTGCGTCTCGCAGCGCTCGCAACCGCGCAGATGGGCGTCGAGGCGGGCGCTGCCGGGCGCCCCCAGCGCGCCGTCCAGGCGATCGGAGATCAGCCGCTCCGCCCGCTCGCACCAGCCGCCCGCGGGCAGCGGCTCGAGCGTGCGCCGCAGCGCCTTTCGCCCCGTTGCCAGTGCCTCGGCCAGGGTGGCCGGCTCGAGGGCGAGCGCGCGTGCCGCGTCCGCACGGGAGCGGCCGGCGAGGTCCACCAGCGCCAGCGCGGAGCGCTCCCGCGCGCCAAGCTCGGGGAGCCGCTCCGCGACATGCGCGATCGCATCCGCCGGCTCCACGGGATGGAGCGGGCGAACGGGGACAGACCGCAGCGGCGTTCCCTCCATCGCCGCTCGAGAATAACCGGGAGGAGCACTCGATCCGCGCGGTTTTCGGCCCACGTTGCGCGCTCCACGTGTCCCGGCAGACCCGCGCGTGGACCGGTAGTGTCAGCACGAGCCGCGAGCCCGGCAGGGCTAAAATCGGAATCCTGACCGAGTTTCCGGAATTTTCCCCACGGAGGTGACTGGCGTGGCCGACTACGCGAAGGACGTCTTGGTCGATACACAATGGGTTGAGGATCATCTCGACGATGCCTCGATTCGCATCGTCGAGGTCGACGAGAATCCCGCCCTCTACGCCGAGGCGCACATTCCCGGCGCCATTGGCTTCGACTGGAAGAGGGACCTGCAGGACCAGGTGAAGCGCGACTTCCTCGGCCCGGAGGAGTTCGGCGCGCTGTTCGGATCCCGCGGGATCTCGAACGACCATCTTGTCGTGCTCTACGGCGATCGCAACAACTGGTTCGCCGCCTACACCTACTGGTACCTGAAGTACTACGGGCACGACAACGTGAGGCTTGTGAACGGTCCGCGCGAGAAGTGGATCGGCGAGGGGCGCCCCACCAGCAACGATGAGCCCACCTACGCGGCCACGACCTTCACCG
Source organism: uncultured Thermoleophilaceae bacterium (assembly GCA_963770325.1). Taxonomy (GTDB): domain Bacteria; phylum Actinomycetota; class Thermoleophilia; order Solirubrobacterales; family Thermoleophilaceae; genus JAICJR01. The sequence continues at coordinate 136,047 of CAVYPF010000004.1, forward strand.
CGCAGCCGGGCGACGACGCGATCCGCGCCAAGCGCGACGAGGTCATCGCCGCGCTCGACCAGTCGACCAAGCTCGTGGACGTGCGCTCGCCGCAGGAGTTCTCGGGCGAGCTGATCGCGATGGCCGGCTACGAGCAGGAGGGCGCTCAGCGCGGCGGTCACATTCCCGGCGCGGCCTCCATCCCGTGGGCCCAGGCGGTGAAGGAGGACGGCACCTTCAAGTCGGCCGACGAGCTGCGCGAGCTCTACGGCGGCAAGGGCGTGCTGAACGGCAACGACATCATCGCCTACTGCCGCATCGGCGAGCGCTCGGCGCACACGTGGTTCGTGCTGCACGAGCTGCTCGGTCACGACGACGTGAAGAACTACGACGGATCGTGGACCGAGTGGGGGAACATGGTTGCGATGCCGATTGAGAAGGGCTGAGACGGCGGAAGTCGACGGATGTACGGAGTTGACGGAGTGACGGAGGGCGATCTCCGACAGCCTGTCACACCGTACACTCTCGACAAAAGCGGTGCCAGAGCCGCTCCAGCAGCATCTGCACGATGCGCCCCGTCGCCCCCCAGATGAACTGGCCGTCGACCGTGTAGGTGGGCATCTTCATCGGGACTCCGCGGCGGACCAGGCGCTTCAGCTCGTAGCCGCGGATCAGGTCGGGGAGCGAGAGCTCGAGGATCTCGTCGACCTCGGTGGGTTGGGGGACCCAGGCGTGGCCGGGCTGGATCACTCCGACGAAGGGGTGGATCCGGTACGACGTGACGAACGTGGCCGTGGGCGGCAGCGCGCCGACCAGCTCGACGTCGTCGGGCGGCAGCCCGATCTCCTCGTCGGCCTCGCGCAGGGCGGTCAGGCGCAGGTCCTCGTCGGGCGAGTCCTGGCGCCCGCCCGGAAACGAGATCTCGCCGGCGTGGCGGCGCAGGTCCGCGCGGCGCCTGGTGAACACGGCGTGCAGATCGCCCGAGTCGAGGTAGAGCGGTACGAGCACGGCCGCGTCGGTCTGTCCGTGCGCGTCCATCGCCGCCGCCTCCTCGGGGGTGAGCAGCAGCTCGCGCAGCCTGTCGGCCGTCTCCATCCACCTATTATCGAGCCGCGTGCCCGAGGCCCTTCTGGTCATCGACTTCCAGAACGACTTCTGCGCCCGGCGGCGCGCTGGCGGTTCCGGGCGGCGACGAGATCGCGGAACGGCTGAACGAGCTGGCCGCCTCGGATCGCTTCGCGTTCGTGGTGGCCACGCGCGACTGGCACCCGCGCGGACCACGGCTCGTTCGTCGAGCAGGGCGGTCCCTGGCCGCCACACTGCGTGCAGTACACCGAGGGCGCGGAGCTGAACCCCGCGTTCGACCGCTCCAAGCTCAATGCGGTGATCTACACGGGCCGCGACCCGAGCGACGACGGCTACTCGGCGTTCGAGCAGACCGACCTGGCGACGCTGCTCCGCGAGCGCAACATCGACTCCGTGACCGTCGCCGGCCTGGCCACCGACTACTGCGTGAAGCACACGGCCCTCGACGCGCTGCGCGAGGGCTTCGCGGTGACCGTGGACCGCGCCGGGGTGCGCGGCGTCGAGGTCCAGCCGGGCGACTCCGAGCGGGCGCTCGACGAGCTGCGCGCCGCTGGCGCCAACGTCGTCTAGTCGCCCCCGCTCAGCTCCGCGAGGCTGATCGTGTTGCCCTCCGGATCGGTTATCGCGGCCTTGCGGCCCGCTCCCGGCAACTCCTCGATCGCCTCGGGCATCAGCCCGCGCTCAGCGAGCTCGGCGAGCTTGGCGTCGAGGTCGGGCACGATCAGCGTGACGAGCGCGCCGCCCGCGCGCTGGGCGTCCGCCACCACGTAGATCAGCCCACTCTCCGCCAGCTGCCAGACGGCCTCGCGATCGTTCGGGACGCCGTCCGGCGGGCGCCCCATCAGCCGCTCGTACCACGCAAGCGCCGCCTCGTAGTCGGCCACGGGGACGCCTGCGAAGACGTGCGAGACCCTCACGCGGCTAGGTCAGCTCGATCCGCTCGTCGAACATGACCTCGCCCTCGAGCGTGCGGTGCACCGGGCACTTCGCGGCGATCTGCATCAGCCGCTGGCGCAGTTCCTCGGGCAGCTCCTTGGGCATCTTGACGACCATCTCGAAGCGGGTCGGCGAGCCGCGCTGGGCGGGCTCGTAGGTCACGTCCACCTCGATGTTGCCGACCTCCCAGCCCTTGCGCTGGGCGTACATCTCCATCGTGATGGCGGTGCAGGAGGCGAGGCTCGCGGCGAGCAGCTCCTGGGGACTCGGCGCCTCGTCACCGCCGCCGTGCTCCTTCGGCTCGTCCGCCGCCAGCACGTGCTTACGGATCTCGAGGTCCTGTTTCAGCTTGGCGCCGTCACGGCGCGCGATGGCTCTCATGCTCTCCCTTCGAACAGCTTGGGGTTCGGTTCGTCCGCGTAGCGCGCCATCGCGAACAGCGTGTCGGAGGCGCGATTCAGGTACTGCAGGACCAGTGTCGTCGGGCAGGTCGCCGTCGAGCTTGAGGTCCACCACGCGGCGCTCGGCGCGGCGCATGGCGGTGCGGGCGACGTCGAGCCGCGCGGACAGCTCGGTGCCGCCCGGGATCACGAACTTCGGGGGCAGATCCACGCGCTCCATGTAGCTTGTCGATGTCCGACTCGAGCTGGTCGATCATCTCCGTCGGTGACCTTGGTCACCCCGGCCTCGAGTCGCCCGACCGCCTCGGGGGCGGTGGCCAGCTCCGCGCCGGCGATGAACAGCTCGTTCTGGATGCCGCAGGATGTCGGCGGCCAGCTCCTCGTGGATCTGCGCCGCCACCACGCGGGCGAGGCCCAGCGCCGAGGCGGTCTCGTCCACGGCGCCGTAGGCCTCCGGGCGGCCGCCGGACTTGGGCACGCGGCCGCCGTACCAGAGGCCGGTCGTGCCGTCGTCGCCCTTGCGCGTGTAGATCTTGACCACTGAGCTGAGGCTACTCGAGCGAGTTGAAGAGCAGGCCGGTTGGGATCTTCGGGAAGAAGAAGGTTGACTTCGGGGGCATCGACTCGCCCGCCTCGGCCACCTCGCGGACCTGCTCGACCGGCGTGGCGCGCATGAAGAAGGCGGCGTCGGCGCGGCCTTCGGCCGACCGCCGTCGAGCGCGTCGCGCGCGTCCTTCGAGTAGTCGAGCCCGTGCAGGTGCGAGATGTCGTCCTCGCTCATGCCGAGCGCGCCCTTCAGCACCAGCGCCTCGAGCACGGCGGTGTCGAGCCGGCGGTAGGGGCGGGCTTGCCGGGCAGCGCGGCATCGGCGATCGACTGGTCCTTGAGCGTCAGGCGTAGTGGCTGGTTGTCGAAGCGGTCGATGTAGCCCAGCACGATGCCGGTCGCCGACGGGTCCGGCTCCAGGTCGTCGGCGCTCGCGAGCGGCTCCGACGTCGAAGTCGCGCTCCAGCGTGGCCTTCAGAGCGGCGCGCTTGCCGTCGTCCAGGTCCGTGAGCAGCCGGTGGGTGGCGAAGATCGTCAGCCCGGGGTCGGACAGCGAGCAGAGGAACATCAGCACGTAGCGGTGCTCGCCCTCGCCGCCGATCTCCTCCGCATAGACGCGCGCGGTCTCGTAGCGGTGGTGGCCGTCGGCGATCAGCAGCTCGCGATCGCCGGAGGGTGTCCTGGACCGACGCGATCGCGCTCGGGTCGCTGACCCGCCAGAGCGTGTTCAGCGTGCCGTCGGCGTCCGTGGCGGTGCCGAACGGCTCCTCGCTGGTGTACGGGCTCGAGCGCCTTCCAGGCCTCGCTCGCTCGGGATCGGGGAAGAGGCTGAAGATGGGGGAGAGGTTGGCCCGCGTGGCGCGCGTCAGGCGCAGGCGGTCCTCCTTCGGGCCCGGGTGGGTGCGCTCGTGCGGGCGGATGCGGCCCGGCCCGTAGTCCTCCACGCGCACGCGCGCAGAAGAAGCCGTGGCGGCGTGCGGGCCTGGCCGTCGGGGCCCGTGTAGTCCTGGGTCAGGACCCAGATGGCGGGCTCGCGCTCCCGCACCACCACGCCCTCCTGGCGCCAGGCCTCGAAGATCGTCTGAGCGTGGAGCGTAGGGATCGTCGCCGTTCGCGACGCGGAAGGTCGATCTCGACGACGTTGAAGGGGCTCTTGGCCGCGAGGGCGGCGCGCTGGGCCTCGTCGATCACGTCGTACGGAGGCGCGGTGACCGCGTCCAGCGAGCCGACCACCCTCGGCTCGTAGCGCAGCGTCTTCAGTGGCTCGACCTGGGCCATCGGCGCTGGAAGTTATCGCGCCGGGCTCCTCGCGACCCCCGCCCGACCGGTTTACAGTCCGCCCAACGCAAGCTAAGGAGGGGACGGTTCGTGGTCAGCATCGTCAGAGGGTTCAAAGATTTCATCCTGCGAGGGAACGTGGTCGACCTCGCGGTGGCGGTTGTCATCGGGGTTGCCTTCGGTGCGGTGGTCACGGCGCTCGTCAAGGACCTGATCACGCCGATCATCAGCCTGATCTTCGGCAACCACGACTTCAGCTCGCTGACGTTCACGATCAACGGCAGCGTCTTCCGCTACGGCGACTTCCTCAACGCGCTGATCGCGTTCGTCTGCATCGCGGCGGCGGTGTACTTCTTCGTGGTGGTGCCGGTCAACGCGATGCTCGAGCGGCGTAGGCGCGGCCAGGACGACGACTCCGACACGCACCCGTGCACGGAGTGCCTGTCCGAGATCCCGCGCGAGGCGCGTCGCTGCGCCTTCTGCGGCTCGCCGCAGGTGGGGGTCGCCATCGGTGCCTGACTGGTTCGTCAAGAACGTCGCGGACATGCCGGCCGCGTCCGAGCGGCACTCGGGCAAGTGGGTCCTGTTCGAGCCCCCGGACCGGGAGTTCCCGCACTACGGGATCAACATCCACGTGGTCGAGCCGGGGCAGCCCAACGGCAGGTACCACGCGGAGACCGCCCAGGAGGACTTCCTAGTGCTGCACGGGGAGTGCATCGCGATCGTCGAGGGCGAGGAGCTGCGGCTGCGAGCCTGGGACTTCCTCCACTGCCCGCCGGGGACGAACCACATCCTGGTGGGCGCCGGCGACGGGCCCTGCGCGATCCTGATGACGGGCGCGCGCGGCGAGGAGCACACGGTCCACTATCCGGTGAGTGAGGTCGCGGCAAAGTACGACGCGTCGGCGCGGGAGGACACCTCCGTGCCCAGCGAGGCGTACGCCGACTGGGAGCGCGAGTTCGAGCCGGCCGAGTGGGACTGGCCGCTCGGGTAGGCGGGGTCGCTAGCCGCGGAAGCCGAAGTCCGTCGTGTACGTGGCGGCGTCGTGCTGACCCGCCTGGGGCGCGCCGCGCGCGACGCCGATCCCGATGTTCCTGAAGCGGGCGTTGAGGATGTTGGCCCGGTGACCCGGGCTGTGCATCCACATGCTCACGATCGACTTGGGCGTGGAGAACGGACCGCCGCCCCAGGCGATGTTCTCGCCGATCCCCCACGACCTCGCCCCGCTCAGGTAGCCGCTATGGCGGATCCGGCCCTCGAAGTCGCCGTGCTCGAAGTACTTCTTGCGGACCATGTCGCGCGAGTGGCCGAGCGACGCCCGGTCGAGCCGCTTGCTCTCCCTCAGCGCCGACAGCCCGCGCCTGGTGCGCTCGGCGTTCAGCAGGCAGAGCGTGGCCCTGTCGATCGTCGCGATCGAGGTCGCGGCGGGATGGACCGTGGTGTTGGCGCAGGCGGCCGCGCCCGCGCTTGCCGGCGCGAGCGCCACCACCGCCACCGCGACTGGCCGCGGCGGCCACGACTGCTGTGGGAACCCCCCGCATAGACTGAAAGGGTACGGACCTCGGCCCGTGCGGGGCGTAGCGCAGCCTGGTTAGCGCGCCTGCTTTGGGAGCAGGAGGTCCCCGGTTCAAATCCGGGCGCCCCGATTGGGATTGCCGGCCTTCGAGCGGTCGCGCGGGTAGCTCCGCGGTCGCGACCGCCTCAGCCGCTGCGCCCGCTGCATTGCGTCGCCCACTTGCCCTCTGGGATCGCGCCGCCATAGGCTGGCCCATCCCATTCCTGAACGGAGGCCTGCATGTGGAGTCGGCTTCGTGGCCGTTTGACTTACGCGAACGTGATCGCGACCGTTGCCCTGTTCCTTGCGCTTGGCGGCAGCAGCTACGCCGCACTCAAACTGCCGAAGAACTCGGTTGGGTCAAAGCAGCTGAAGGCCAACGCAGTCACCTCGGCGAAGGTCAAGGCGGGATCGCTGCTGATGAGCGATTTCAAGTCGTCTCAGCGCAGCGGGCTGCGCGGACCGACTGGACTCAAAGGCGACCAGGGAGCTCCCGGACCGGTGACCGGCAACCTGCCGAGCGGGGCAAGCCTGCACGGGGTCTACAACATCGACTTCGTCGCCACTGGCGCCGATCAGATCTCAGGCGCCTCGATCTCGTTCGGTCTGCGCCTCCCGAGCAAGCCGACCGTGAGCGTCGTCCCAGTCGACGGTCCGCCGACGGCGACCTGTCCGGGAACCCCGACGCTGCCCGAGGCCGCACGGGGAACCTTGTGCATCTACAAGGTCGCCGAGAACAACACGAACAACTTCGCCATCTGCGACCAGGACTGCAACGCGGGCGTGGCAGAGCGCGACGGAGCCGTGATGTACCTGCACTCAATCGCGGCAAGTCGAACCTTCGCGAGCGGCGCCTGGGCGGTGACGGCGCCGTAGCAATTCGAAAGGGGAGACGACCGCCTCGACATGGAGCCGGAGAGGCGTCTGACGTCCGTTGCCCTCCTGTCGACCAGGCAGCGTGAGGCAAGGTTCACGGCCGGAGAGCCTTCCCCGTGGCGCGTTCGCCATCGTCGATGTCACCCCGATCGCATGAGGCCCGTGAGCGCCCCGCGCGCGATCCTTCAAACGACCAGGAGGTCCTACGTTGGACGGACGTCATCCCTCACGGGGGCAGTTTGGTGCGAGGCCTCGGCGCAGAGGCGCGATTACGCTGGCGGCTGTCGCCGTGGCCTTGGTCACCTCGGCGATCGTCGCTTCGGGCGCCTCGGCGCGGGTACTGCTGGTGGGCTCATATCACGGCGTACACGGCCAGTTCGCCTCGATTCAGGGGGCCGTCGACGCCGCGAAGCCGGGCGACTGGATCCTGATCGGACCGGGCGACTACCACGAGCGCGGCGACCGCGAGCCCCGCTACCGCTCACTGGCCGAGGAGGGCGCGGGCGTCATGATCACCACGCCGGGGATCTACGTGCGCGGGATGGACCGCAACCGCGTGGTCATCGACGGGACCAAGCCGGGCTTCGGGAAGTGCAGCCGCCTCGCCCGGGCCCAGGACTTCGGCCCGCGGATCCACTCAAAGGCCAACGGCCGAAACGGTGTCGAGGTGTTCAAGGCGGCTGGCGTGAGCGTCGAGAACCTCACCGCCTGCAACTTCCTCGAGGGTGGAGGCAGCTCCGGCAACCAGATCTGGTTCAACTTCGGAGACGGCAGCGGGAGCAGCGTGCCAGGCGCGTTCCGGGGCGCCTACCTCAACGCGACGTCCACCTACTACGCCACCGACAAGCCGGCGGCCTCCTACGGGATCTTCTCGAGCAACACCCGCGGGCCGGGCATCTTCACGCACACCTATGCGAGCAACATGAACGACTCGAGTTACTACATCGGGGCGTGCACCGACTGCAATCAGGTGATCACCAACAGCCAGGCGGAGTACAGCGCGCTGGGCTACTCAGGGACCAACTCCGGCGGCCACTTGATCATCAAGAAGTCCGAGTGGGACCACAACCAGTCGGGCATCGTGACCAACAGCCAGAACAATGACGACGCCCCCTCGCCGCAGCTCGGCCTTTGCCCGGGCAGCACGAGCAAGTCGTGCACGATCTTCCGCGACAACTTCGTCCACGACAACAACAATCCGAACGTGCCCAGCGCCGGCAGTGCCGCCCTCGGGCCCGTCGGCTCTGGGATCGTCGTCGCCGGCGGCCGCTTCGACACTGTGACGCGCAACCGCGTGGTGAACAACGGCTCCTGGGGCATCCTGCTCGTGCCCTTCCCCGACACCGGGACGCCACCGCCGATCGCCCACTGCGAGGGCGGGATCACCAACGGCCCACTGCCCGGTTGCTACTACGACGACTGGGCCAACACGGTGTCGAACAACAGGTTCACGCACAACGGCTTCTTCGGCAATCCCACCAACGGCGACGCCGGGGAGATCAGCTTCGAGCACACGCCGGGCAACTGCTGGTTCGGCAACACGAACACCGCCGGCACGCCGATCACGAGCACGCCGCCCGACATCCAGACGACACACGGCACCTGCGGCGGGCCGAACTCGGGCGACGGGCCGACGAGCCCGTTGGCCCTCCAACTGATCTGCTCCAACCAGCTCCTCGGGCCGTGCCCTCCGGCGCCCGGGATGATCTACCCGCGCACCACCAGAGTCGTGATGCCGCCGCTCCCGCGCGGTCTCCAGAGCATGCCCGATCCGTGCCGAGGGGTCCCCGCGAATGCTTTCTGCGCGCGCAACCCACGCTTCACCGGGTAGCGTGCGGCAGCACAATCGCCGGGGGGCGCGGCTCGCGCGGGCGCTGGCCGGAATCGTCCTAGCCGTGACCATCGGCCCGGCCACCGCGGCGCTGGCCCAGCCCGACCAGCGGCTGTCCGACGAGCTCACGCTCAGCCGCTGGGCGAACGTGGCGCGCATCGCGCCGATCCTCGCGCGGCCCGACCCCGCGTCGCCTGTGATCACCCGCCTCCACTGGCGCACGGAGGACGGCTTCCCGGAGGCCTATCTGCTCCTTCGGCGTCACTGGGACGTCCAGGGGCAGGCGTGGATCGAGCTGCGGATCCCGGGGCGACCGAACGGCAGGGTGGGCTGGGTGCGCGCCGACGCTCTCGGGGCCTTTCACAGGACCCGCTCGCTGCTGGTCGTGGATCGCCGACGGCTCCGGATCACCCTCTACCGCGGCGGCCGGCGCCTCTGGAGCGCGCCGGTAGGCATCGGCCGTCCGGGCATGCCGACGCCCGCCGGGCACTTCTGGATCCGCGAGCGCTTCGCGCTCCGCGATGGAAGCTCGCCCTACGCCCCCTTCGCCTTCGGACTGTCGGCCTACTCGTCGCTGACGGACTGGCCCGGCGGCGGCGTCGTCGGCATTCACGGTGACTTCGGCCAGCCGCAGCTGATTCCCGGACGGCCGTCGCATGGCTGCATTCGCCTGCGGCGCGCCGACGATGCCTGGCTGGGCCATCACGTGGGCACCGGCACGCCGGTGCGCATCGTTTGAAGCTCTACTGGCTCCGTATGGCGGTCGGATCGGGCTCGGCGTGGGGGCCTCCCGTCCGGCAAAGAGGTTTGCGGGTTCGTGTCCACGTCCTCAATTACGACCTCCTGAGCGCCGAGCTCGGCTTTGCCGTGGCCGACGGGCGCCCGCGATCGCGATCATCGCTGGGGTCAAGCTCCAGTAGTCAGCGGTCCCTCCGCCACGTCTGCCCCGAGGCGGCGACCGAGTTGCACCCGGGCCATCACCCCGGCGCCGAGCAGCAGTCCGGCGGCGATGATGTAGCAGGTGATCAGCACCCCCGCGAGGATCAGGAACAGCTTCACGGGCGTATTGCCGCTGATGTAGCGCATGTAATAGCCCGCGGCGGTCGGCGTGACCTGCAGGATCACCCCGCTCAGCGCACCGCCGATCAGGGCGCTCCGCCAGCTCCCCTCATCACGCGCGAGGACGCGAAACACGGTCGCGCAGATCGCTCCGATGAGCGCCATCGCAAGGAGCGGCAGGAGGATGCGGACCAGCGTGGAGTCCACCTCCAGGCGATGGACGAGGCCCGTGCCGGCAGAGCCCACCACCACCATCAGCACGACCAGCACCGCGACGGCGAATGCCACCCCAAGGTTGCGGAGCTTGCCAAGCACTGGGTTGGTCGCCCCGCGAGCGAGCATCCGGCTCAGGCAGCGGTCGACGACCCCGACGGCACCCGAGCTCGTCCAGACCATGCCGAGAATCGCGCCCACGATCAGAAGCGGCGAGTCGCGCCGCGTGCGTAGCACCAGAGCGACGATCTGCTCGTGGACGTCTTTGGGTAGGACCCCACTCACGCGTGCCGCGAGCGCTTGTGCTTGCGCGTAGTCGCCGAGAATGATCGCGGCGATCGCCGTCAGCCCGAGCGAGAGCGGCGCGAGCGACGCCAACAGGTACCAGGAAAGCGCCGGGATGTCGGCGCTTACGCCCGAGTCCCAGTACAGGCCGACCAGCTCTCGAAACGCCCGGCGCACCCCGAGAGCTTCGAACGCCGCCCGCCTTGTCGCATCATCCCGATAGGGCGATGCGACGCTCACTCAAGGAGCGGCGTCCAGCACCGTCAGCCGCACCGACTGCCTCTTTCCATGCGCGGGCGTCGCGGTCAGGCGGTAGCTGCCGGGTGCGAGCTGGTGGCCGCCGAGCCGGCCCAGGAAGCGGACCGTGTTGGTTCCGGCGTGGCCGGTGCGGGCGGTCAGGTGCCCGGCCGAGCGCAGCAGGGTGCAGCGCCTGCCGCGCTTCTGGCCGGTCACGCAGCGCTTGCCCCTGCGGTGGCCTCTGAGCACCCGCTGCAACGTGAGCGTGACCTTCGAGGCGGTGTCGAGGCGGAAGGCGATGGTGGTGCCGCCGCCGCCGCGGCCGCCGATCCGGAACCGTGCCGGGGTGACTTGGAGACGGCTGAGCAGCGGGACATGGCCGCCGCCCGCGCTGTGCGGGCCTGGGCCGCCCGCACCGCCGCCACCCGGAGGCGTCGTCTCGAACGCGCCGAGGTCGGGCGCGCGCCCCTGTGAGCGGGGGTGCCCGTCGAGGTCGGTCGGGAGCGCCGGGTCCTGCATGGCGCCGGCGTCGATCGCCGAGGAGCCGGGGCGGAGGTGGAAGTCGCCCGCGAGCGAGTTTGCGAACAGCGGGTCGCCACTCACGTTGCCGGCACCCTGGGTGATCACCGCGGCCTGCCGATCGCTGGCCAGCGGTGAGCGCGTGGCAAAGTCGGAGTGGTCGATGTGGATCAGGCCCCGTTCGCAGAACCCGCCGAGCGCGCAGGCGGAAATAGGCACGGCCTCGATGTCGGTGGTGTCGCTGCGGGCGATGGAGTTGCTCACGACGAGGTCGTCCGGCGTGACCGGAGCATCGGAGCCGACGGACTCGGAGAGAAGCGCGGGCGCGCCCGAGCCCACGGCGGTCGAGCCGATCACCAGCAGCGTGCCGCCCCTGTCGGTCTCCGCCTCGATGGCGGCGCCCTGGAACCCGGAGCCCTGAGCCAGGGAGTCCACGACCATTCCCTGGCCGACGATCCCCACCGTCCCGCTTGCCCTCACGCGTCTGGCGACAGAGGTCGGAGCGCTCAGCCCCAGGCCTCCGGTGATGGTCGAGTCCTCCACCAGCCCCTGGGAGACGAGCACCGGCGGGTCGACCAGGATCACGCCGCGCGCCTGCGGCCGTGACGCGGCCATGAGCAGCGCCCGCCCAACCGCGCTGCGCCTGACGGTGGCGTGGGCGTTGAGGTCCAGGCAGGTCGCCCGGAACGTCGCGTTGAGCGTGGAGTCGTCGATCTCGAGCGCGCCCGCGTCAGGGGCGACGATGCAGCTGGGTCCGCTGATCACGCTGGAGCTGACCGTGGCAGCGACACCGGGTCCGACCTGTAGGGCGGACGGGAGGACGGCGCCGGCGCGTGGGGAGATCGCGGGCGCTTCGACGGCCCTCACCATGTTGTCGATCTCCAGGTGGTCGAACGACGTGCCCGACTGCCCGGCGCTGGTCAGCGCGAGGGTCGGCCGCTGGCTCGAGGAGGTGATCACCGGCCGAGTCTGCGGATCGGTGGGGAGCCAGTGCAGCGCAACGGGCGGCAGGTCCTTCGGCGTCACGTCGTAGCTGCCGTTGGCGAGGCTGAGACTGTCCCCGTCGTGGGCGCTGGCGAGCGCGGTGTCGAGCGAGCAGGGCGCCGTGATGTTCGTGCACTCGGACGCCTGTGGCGCGCCGCCCGGCGCGGCGTAGCGGGTGGTGGCGAACGCGGGACTGGCGATCCAGCCGAAGGCGGCCAGCGCACAGACGAGGAGGGCAATTCGGTTCATGGCCGCGACCGTACGCGCGCCGGGCGCCCCTGGCATCGGGCATTTCCCTATGCATGGCGGCCGCCCACCGTCGAGCCGCGCAATACTGCCCGCATGTCAGAGCAGGCGGTGACGCTGGCGATGGATCCTCCGGGCGCGTCCCACGCCGTGCAGGCGCGCGAGGACCTGGCCGCGGCGCTGGGGGCGGCCGGCCGGGTGGGACCCGCGGATCCAGAGACCGGCGTGTTCGACGTGACGGTGGATGCCGACTCGCGCGAGGCCGCGCTGCTGCAGGTGTGGGACCTGATCGCGACCGCCGGCGCAGACGACCACATCCTCTTCATCGAGCACCCCGACGTGCCGGAGCACTGGCGGACCAAGCGGGTCTGAGCGGAACGCCCTCGCCTCAGGCGAGGCCGGCGGACTCGAGCGCGGTGCGCCGGTCCGCGAAGACCTCGAAGCGCACGGCCATGCCGTCGCGCATCTCCCACACGTGGGCGCCCGCGACGTCCACCTCCACGCCGCTGCCCTTGCCGCGGCCGCGGTAGCGCGCGAGCACCACGACCGTGCTCCCGCTCTCGAGGTAGTCCTCCGCCTCGCACATCCACTGCTCCCACGTGCTCAACCATGCGCGCAGGCGCGGGCTCGGCGTCTCCTCGTCGTGGTAGACGCCGGCGATCCCCGGAAACTCGTCGGACCACCCCCACTCGAAGTCGTCGGCGTAGATCGTCGGCACGTAGTCCCAGTCGCCGCGCCCCCAGTGCTCGTAGATCTCACGAAGGGGATCGAACTGGGCCATTCCGGTGCAGTAGAGCAGGTGGGCGGGTCCTTACATGAGGAGAGCCCCGCGCCCGGGGCTCTCCTCGGTATGCGGCTCTAGCCGCCCTGGGCGTAGCCCGTCAGCCCGCCGAAGTCGACCAGCACCGCAGCCTCCTCGCCGTCCACCCACGCGTCGTGGCCGGGAGGCATGTGGAAGAAGTCTCCGGGGCCGAACTCGACCTGCTCGCCGTCGTCCATCTGAACCGTCATGCGGCCGGAGAGCACGTAGCCGATGTGCTCCACCTGGCAGCTGTCGGTCCCGCTCAGCGGCTTGACGTGGTCGGACCAGCGCCAGCCTGGCTCGAACGTGCCCTTGCCCATCGCTCCCGGGGCCAGGTTGACGACATTCACCTTGCCCTTGCCGTCCTTGAACTCGCGTACCTCGTCGGGCGAGTCCGCGTTCTTCGCGCCAAGCTGGGCCATGGGACCGTCTCCTTCTATAGGGGCGCGCTCCCCGCAGTGGCGATCCTACCCTCGGCAGCAACCCGCCGTGAGCACTACCGCTGCAGGAAGCGGATCACGGCGTCGCGGGCGACCGAGCCATGGGTCCGCGTCTGGACCGAGTGGCCCGCTCCGGCGATCACCACCAGGCGCCCGTTCGGGGCGTGCCGGGCCTCGGCCTGGGCCCACGCCAGCGGCGTGGAGAGGTCGCGGTCCCCGGCCAACAGGAGCACGGGCACGGCCGGAAGTGACGCCGCCGAGGCGCTCGCCGGCGGCAGCGTGAGATCGAGCGGAGGCCACGCCTCGCAGGTGAGCAGCTCGCCATTGCCGGTCGCCGTGGCCAGGTCGAACGGATAGAGATCGCTTGCGCTGAGTCGCGCGGCCGCCCGCTGCACCGCCGGGGCGCGCTGCGCGATCGGGGTGCTCGGGCCGCCCCACAGCTGCGGGAAGTCCCCGCAGACCGTGCTCGCGTGGAGGCCCTGGCTCAGGAATCCGGCGGGCAGGCGGTCGGCGCGGCGCACGGCAGCGACCAGCCGGTCGAGCGCGGCGGGCCGCCCGGCACGGGCGGCGCTCAAGGCAGACGGGACCGGGCGGTAGGCCGGGGCGCCGACGCTGAGGCTCACCAGCGTGTCGAGCAACTCAGGCCCGTCGTGACGCGCGCGCACCACGGCCGCCAGGTCGCGCACCGGATCGCTGCCGCAGTGCTGCGCGCGGCAGGCCGAGCTCAGCACGCGGGGGATCGCGTGGATCGTCTCCAGCTGGAACGGGTTGATGCCCTCCTGCGGCACCACCGAGTCGAGCACCAGGGCGCGCACCCTCCCGGGGTGCTCCAGGGCGTAGTGCTCGGCCACGTAGGTGCCGTAGGAGACCCCGTCGAGCGTCAACTGCCGCACGCCGAGAGCAGCCCGCAGCCGGTCGAGATCGGCCACGGTGTCGCGCGTGGTGTAGAAGCGCCGCCGCTCGCCGAGGGTCGCGGCGCAGCTGCGAACCGCGCTCGGCGGTGGCACGGCGAGATCGGAGGCCCCTACCGCGCGCTGCAGTGCCGGGCAGTTGAGCGCTCCGCTGCCGCCGGTGCCGCGCTGATCCAGCATCACCAGGCGGTAGCCGTCGAGCCCACGGCCGAGCTGTTGCCGGAAGCGCGGCAGGAACGGCACGCCGGTCTCTCCCGGACCCCCGGTCAGCAGGACAATGACCCCGCGTGGCGGGCGCTCGGGGCCCGAGCTCACCACCTTCAGCGAGAGCCGCCCGCCGACCTTCCCCGAGTAGTCGAGCGGAACGCTGAGGGTGGCGCACGTGGCCTGCTTCAGCTTCGGGCAGGCGTGCGCGCCGCTGAGCTGCGGGCCGGCCGCCACGGGCTCCGGCTGGCGATGGTGGCTGCAGCCGGCGGCGAGGGTCGCGAGCACGGCGAGTGAAAGCAGCAGCCGGCGCATCCCCCCATGATGCCGAGCCCGTTCCGGTTGGCGGGTCAGGCGCCGGAGGGTGCCTTCGCGCCGGTCACGAGCGCCCGCAGGATCTCGCCGACTCGCACCGGGAAGCCGTGTGGCCGCCCGGACTCCGAATAGGCCAGGCGCCGGCCGTCGCTCAGCCGGACAACTTCCGAACAGGGATCGAGACAGGCCACCATTTCCCCTTTCTCCCGCAAGAAAGCGCTGCAAAAGCGGACGCTACGGGGTGAAGGCGGCGCGGATGTTGCCAAGACGTGACAGAACGTCCTCGAGCGCGGCGGCGAACGGCTCGGGCCGCTCGACCATCACGATGTGCCCAGCGCCGTCCACCGTCGCCGTCGGTGCCCCCGGCCGGTGGGTGAGGAGAGTGCGCATGCCGCTCGGCGGGATGATGCGGTCGCGAGCGCCCCAGATGGCCCCGATCGGCGTGGGCAGCGCCGTGACGAGCGGCCGCATGTCGGCGGAGGCCACGGTGGAGAGCGCCTCGGAGATGCGGGTTGCGCCACGTGAGGCGGCCAGCAGCGACCGCACCTGCGCCGGGGCCAGGGCCGCCGGATCGGCCGTGCCGGGCGCCATCAGCAGGCGCCGGCCCCAGCGCAGGTCGGCGAGCGGCGCGCCTAGCCGCCGGACCGGGATCGCCCTCGCGGCAGCCACGCCGAACACGCGCGCGGCCATCGCGTGCATCGGGCGCAGCCCGGCGGGCGCCACGAGCGCCAGCCGCCTGACCGCGCTCGGGTCCCGCTGCGCCAGCGCGAGCGCCACGGCCCCGCCCATCGAGTGGCCCACCAGGTCGTAGGGCCGCGGGACCTCCGCCGTCTCGAGCCCCGCCGCGATCCGCCCGGCCACCGCCTCGAGCACGAAGCCCCGGCCGGCTGGCGGCGACTCGCCGAAGCCCGGCACGTCGAGCGCGATCACCCGCCTGCCGTCCGCGAGCAGCGGCAGCGCCTGGCTCCAGATCGCGCGCGTGGTCGCCAGACCATGGATCAGCACGAGGGGCTCGCCGGAGCCGCGATCGTCGAGGGCCAGCTCCGGCTTGGGCATCGCGGCAGTGTCGCTGATCGTCGAGCTAGGGATGGAGCTTCTTGCCCTCTTTCAGCATTGCGACGAACTGCGTGAGCCGGCGCTCGCGCGTCTCCGCCCTCTTTGCGTCGTGGAGGCGGTACAGGATCGCGTAGCGGTTCTGGCTGTCCAGCGACTCGAAGAACTCGCGAGCCTTCGGGTCGCGGTCGAGCTCGCGCTGCAGGTCCGCGGGGACGGTGATGTTGCGCTGCGACTCGTAGGCGGCGTCCCAGCGGCCGTCCGCCTTGGCCCGCTCGACCTCGCGCATGCCGGCTGGCGTCATGCGGCCCTCCGCGATCAGCTGCTCGGCCTTGTCGCGGTTGATCTTCGACCACCTGCTCCGCGCCCGGCGGGGAGTGAAGCGCTGGATGAAGAACTGCTCGTCGAGCGCCTTGCGCTGGCCGTCGATCCAGCCGTGGCAGAGCGCGAGCTCGAGCGCCTCCGCGTGCGTGACGGTGGGGATTCCCGACGCCTTCTTGGCCACCTTGAGCCAGAGGCCTTCCTCGTCGTCGTGGTGCTCGTCCAGCCAGGCCGCGAACTCCTCCTTCGACTCGAAGGGGATCAGCGGTGGATCGCGCCTCTCGCTCACGCGAGCAGCAGCGTGCGGGCGCTCTCCAGCAGGGTCCTCGTGACCTCTCGCTCCGACAGGCCGGCCTCGCGCAGCTCGCGGAAGCTGTCGTAGCTCGTGAGCAGCATCAGCGTGGTGAGCGCGGTCTTCTCGCTTGTGCCGGCATGCAGCTTGCCTGAGCTCCTCAGGCGGCGCGCGAGGCGGGCCATCTCGCTGCGCCGGTCGGAACGCTGGCGGTCCACCAGCTCCTGGGCGGCCGGGTCGATGGCCGCCACTCCGTAGAGCTGCGCGAGCACCGTGTCCTCGGACGACCAGAAGCGCACGGTGTTCGCGATCGTCTCGCTGAGCGCGGCGTCGGCGTCCGGCAGGTCAACCACCTTGCGGATCTCGAGCAGCGCGGGGTTCGCGTCGAAGGTCTCGCAGATCGCGTCCACGAGCTCGAGCCGCGAGCCGAAGTGCTGGTAGAGCGTGGCCCGGGCGATCCCGGCGCGATCCGCGACCTCCTCGACCGTGGAGTCGTGGAAGGTCCCCTCCTCGAGGAGGCTGCGAACGGCCGCGACGATCCGCTCGCGGGTCCCCGCCGAGCGCTCCGAGCGGCGGCGCGTCCGATATGCGCGGGTGGTCGCCATGGACAGCCAGTCTAGACACACCGTCCGGACGGTGGTACGGTACCGGACGTCGAATCTAGACACACTGTCTACTTTTGGAGAGAGAGGAGCGGAGATGCCGAAGGCGTCGAAGGAGACGGCCTCACAGGTGCAGGACATGGGTTTGATGGAGGGCCGCTACGAGGAGCTCGGCGGCTACATGGTCGGCTTCGAGACCTTCCGGGAGGACGCCGACGCCACGCCGCTGTTCAAGGGGCTGCCGGACGACCGCTGCCAGAGCCCGCACTGGGGCTACGTCGTCAGCGGCAAGCTGACCTTCCGCTACGCCGACCACGACGAGGTTTACGAGGGCGGCGACGCCTACTACGCGCCGCCCGGTCACATCCCGGTGATCAGCGCGGGCAGCGAGATCATCGAGTTCAGCCCCACCGAGGAGTACGGCCGCACGATGGCGGTGCTCGAGCGCAACCTCGCGGCCATGCAGGAGAGCTGAGCGATGACGAGGACCGCTGCCGCCACGATGGACACCACGCCCGTCGACCTCCGGGCGGCGGCGGCGATCGAGGCGGCAGAGGCCCGCGCCTGGAGCGACCTGTACGCGGCGGCCCCGGCGGACTTCGCCGCGGCCGCCGGCGTGGGGCAGCGCGAGCTGGGTGGGGCGCTGGTGCTGAGCTGGCGGGCGACCGGGCGGCGCTACTTCAGCCGCACGATCGGACTCGGGCTGGGAGAGCCGTTGTCTCCGGCGCTGCTCGACGAGATCATCCGCGGCTACGAGGACGCGGGCATCGCGATGTTCCTGCTCCAGTCGCTGCCCCACTGCCTGCCGGCGGGCTATGACGCGCTGCTGCGCGAGCGCGGCCTCGAGCCATTCGACGCGCAGGATCGGGTGGTGCGCGGTGGCGGGGGGCTGGAAAGCGCTCCAGACGGTGGCTTCTGCGTGGAACCCGTGGGTGACGCCACCCAGGACGAATGGGCGGGGTTCATCCAGCGCGTGTATCGCCTCGACACCGGCCGCTGGCTGCAGGAGCTCGTGGGCCGGCCGGGCTGGCACCACTACGTGGCTCGGGACGCCGGCGAGATCGCGGCGGCCCGCAGCATGTTCATCGGCTCCGACGGGATGGCGTGGCTGGGGATCGACGGCCCGGTGCCAGGCGTCCACTGGGACGACTACCGGCCCGACGCCGCGCTCTGCGAGTTCATCGTGGCCGACGGCCTGGCCGCCGGGGTGCGCGGATTCATCGCGGACATCGAGGCGCCGTCGGCCGCCCTCGACACTCCGGCCTACGACTACTTCGGCCGGCTCGGCTTCAGCCGTCCCTACGTGCGCACCCATTGGGCGCGCCGTCAGTCGGGCGGCTGATCCCGGCTGGGGGCGCCCGCCACGAGGTCTCCGATCCGGCGTCCGAACCGCTCCGACAAGCGCTTCCGGCTGAAGCGTTCCTGCGCACGCTCGAGCGTCGTGGGCGAGTACCGCCAGCGGGCCCTTCCACATCTTTACTCTAAAAATCTTGACTTTATGGGCCACCACGTGCGACGCTGCCAGGGTTGAAGCGTCGGGCGCAGCTTCCCGTCGATGTCGCACATGTGCTCTGCACCGCGACGGTGGTCGCGGGGTGCGGCAGCGTCTCGGGCGCTCCGGGGTCGCCGACCAGCCAGTCGGAGGCGACCAGCACGTCTGCCAGGCCTCTCGTGGACGTGTGAACGGAGCGGGCGAGGCAGGGCGGGAGCGCGCCCGGCGCACCTAACCTGGTCGCGGGATGATGGGGAGCGTGCCCGATCCGCTTCCGACCCTGAACGACGGCGAGCTGACGCTCCGCCAGCTCCGTGAGGACGACCTGGACCGCCTCATGGCGATCATCGAGACCCCTGGCGTGCGCGAGTGGTGGGGCTTCATGGAGGACCCCGAGCACGAGCGCGAGGGTCTCCTGAACGACGGCTCGGCCTTCGGCATCGAGGTGGACGGCGCGCTGGCCGGGTGGCTGTGCGTGACGGAGGAGAACGAGCCCGACTTCCGCCACGCCGGCCTCGACATCTTCCTGGCGCCGGAGCATCAGGGACGGGGGCTTGGACCGCGCGCGCTGCGGCTCGCGGCTCGCTGGCTGATCGAGCGCGGACATCACCGCCTGACGATCGATCCGGCGCAGCGCAACTCGCGGGCGATACGGGCCTACGAGGCGCTCGGCTTCAGGCCCGTCGGCGTGCTTGCGGAGCTACGAGCGCGGCGCGGACGGCCAGTGGCACGACGGCCTGCTGATGGATCTCCTCGCCGACGAGCTGGTCTAGCGGCGCCGGGCGAGCCAGCCGAAGCCGAGCGCCATCGCCACGTTCGCGGCACCGGCGAGGCGCAGCCCCGCCTTCGCGCCGGGGCGGCTCACCGCGGGGGACTCGGCCCAGACCACGTCGGTGGCGATCTCGGTGGCGCGCAGCCATGCCAGCGCCCACCAGTCCTCAGGCTTTCCGCGCACGAGCGCGACGGTGTGGGCGGCCGAGAACGTGAGCCAGATCGGGCCGCAGCGGCGGAACAGGTGCTTCGCGTCCTCGGACGGCGCCTCATGGCCGATGGCGCGCAGCGTCTGCTCGGGCGCGAGCAGCGCGCCGGTGCCAAGGGCGAGGTCGAACAGCGCCATGAACGCGTTCTGCTGCCTGATCGCCTGCTCGATCGTCATCGGTGCGGCGGGAGCTTAGGGCTCAGCGGTCGCGCAGGAGCCGCGCCACAAGCGTGACCGCCTGCGCCACGTCCGGCTCGTTGTCGGCGATCACGTCCGCGTAGAGGAAGCTCTCGCCGATCCGGACGATCGCGTAGGCGAGCGCACCAGAGTCGATGCCCGGCCGCAGCTCGCCGCGTTCCTCCTCGAAGGTCAGCAGCCGCTCGAGGGCGTCGATCACCCCGCGCTGCACCGGCCCGTGCTTGGAGGTGAGCAGTCGCAGGGCGGTCTCGGGCTCGAACTCGAGCAGACGCCTCAGCGGGGCGCTGTCGTTCACGAGGCGCATGAAGCGCTCCACGATCGTGACCACGCGCTTCTCGCCGCTCAGCTTGTCCGTGCCGTCGGCGGCGAACACCAGCGCCATCCTCGTGCGCTGCCACAGCACCTCGCCGAGGAGGCGGTCGCGCCCGCCCGCGTGGCGATACAGGGTCGCGCGCGAAATGCCGAGCTCACCCGACAGCGCGCGCATGTCCAACCGCCTGCAGTCGAGGTAGGTGGCCAGGGCCGCCTCGAAGATCACCGGGGGGATGTCCGCCGGCGGCTCTATCCCGCCGGGGACGAACTCGACCTCTGGTTGAACCTCGGTGGTCACGAGCGCAGGCTATTGCACCTGAGGGTCGGCCGGAAACCCCCCGCTTGTCGGTCTATTCTCACCCCGAGCCCCGGTAGCTCAGTGGATTAGAGCGGACGGCTTCTACCCGTTAGGTCGCAGGTTCGAATCCTGCCCGGGGCGTCCCGAACGGCGGACTGAAAGGGGTACCGAGGATGGGTGAACGGCTTGATGGAACCGTCGCTCTCGTCACTGGGGCGAGCAGCGGAATCGGCGAGGCGACGGCGCGGGCGCTGGCCGCGCACGGCGCTGCCGTGGCGGTGGTGGCCCGTCGCAAGGACCGGCTCGACGAGCTCGTGACCCGCATCGGCGATGACGGTGGGCGCGCTATTGCGATCGAGGCGGACGTGACCGTGCAGGATCAGGCCATCGCGGCGGTCGAGCGCACCGTCAGCGAGCTCGGCAGCCTCGACACGCTCGTGAACAACGCGGGCGTGATGCTGCTCGGCCCGATCGTGGACGCTCCCACCGAGGAGTGGGACCGCATGATCAAGCTGAACGTGATGGGCCTCTTCTACTGCTCGCACGCCGCGCTGCCGCATCTGCTTGCGGCGGTCGGCGACTCGCAGCGCGGCGTGGCGGACATCGTGAACGTGAGCTCGGTGGCCGGCCGGCTCGCGCGCATGGGCTCGGGCGTTTACAACGCCAGCAAGTGGGCGGTGGGCGCGTTCACGGAGTCGCTGCGCCAGGAGGTCACCCAGCGCAACGTGCGCTTGTCGGTGGTCGAGCCGGGCGCGGTGGACACCGAGCTCACCGATCACCTCCGGGAGGAGATCAAGGCCGTGGCGGCGTCTCGCTTCGAGGGCGTGGAGAAGCTGCACGCGGACGACATCGCCGACGCGATCGCCTACATCGTCACTCGACCTCGGCGGGTGGCGATCAACGAGGTTCTGATGCGACCGACGGACCAGCAGGCATAGGCCCGGGTACGCTGCGCGCATGGCAACCTGCCTCGTGACGGGGGGCGCCGGCTTCCTGGGCTCCCATCTCTGCGACCACCTGCTCGCGCGCGAGCACCGGGTGATCTGTGTCGACAACTTCGACACGGGCACGCTCCAGAACATCAGCCACCTCTCCGACGGCGAGAACTTCCGCTTCCTGATGGCCGACATCACGGAGCACTACGAGGTCGACGAGCCGGTGCAGTTCGTCTTCCACATGGCCTCGCCGGCCAGCCCGATCGACTACGCGCGGCTGCCGCTGCACACGCTGAAGGTGGGGGCCTACGGCACGCACAACACGCTCGGGCTCGCGAAGCTGAAGCGCGCGCGCTTCCTCCTCGCGTCGACCTCGGAGGTGTACGGCGACCCGCTCGTGCATCCCCAGCCCGAGACCTACTGGGGCAACGTCAACCCGATCGGCCCGCGCGGCGTCTACGACGAGGCCAAGCGCTACGCCGAGGCGCTGACCATGGCCTACCTCCGCCAGCAGGGCGTCGACACCGCCATCGCGCGCATCTTCAACACCTTCGGTCCGCGCATGAGGCCGAACGACGGGCGCGCGATCCCCACCTTCCTCACACAGGCCCTCAGCAATCGCCCCCTGACGGTGTTCGGCGACGGCAGCCAGACCCGCAGCTTCTGCTACGTGGACGACCTGATCGGCGGCCTGGTCGCGCTGGCCGAGTCGGGCGTGCACGAGCCGGTGAACCTCGGCAACCCGGACGAGATGACGCTGCTCGAGATGGCCAGCCTCGTGATCGAGCTGACGGATTCGCGCTCCGAGGTCCTGTTCGAGGCGCTGCCCGTGGACGACCCCAAGGTCCGCCAGCCCGACATCACACGCGCGCGCGACCTGCTGGGCTGGGAGCCCCGGGTGGAGATCCGCGATGGGCTGCGCCGCACGATCGAGCAGGCCCCGGCGCTCTAGACTGCGTCTTCGATGAGCAGCTCCGAGGCCAAGAATCTCGAGGTGATCAGCAAGGCGATCGATCACCACAACGTGACCTGCGAGTACCCCGCCGTGGCCGTCCGCATGAACCCCTTCGAGGTCGAGCGGCTGGGCTGGGACACGATCCGGGGGCTGCCGATCGAAGCCGATCCGAACCTGGGCACCGGCGCCTTCACGATCGTCTGCGGCGGCAGCGAGATCGAGGAGACCGAGGTGGTCGAGGCCATCGCCGAAGAGACGGTCCCGGTCGTCCGCTAGCCGCGGAACCCCGCAGCGCCACCGCTAGACTCCCCCTCGCTTGGTGGGCGTAGCTCAGTTGGTAGAGCTCCTGGTTGTGGTCCAGGCGGTCGCGGGTTCAAGTCCCGTCGCTCACCCTCAAGAAAGCCCCGCAATGGCGGGGTTTTCTGTTCTGGGACGTTTCTGGGCGGGGGTCCGACGACCGCTGGCTCGGGCGCGTGCAGCTCGCACAGGTCGACGGCCACCTTGCACGCGGAACCATTCGCTGGCCCGGTGTGGCCTTGCTCATGCGTCGGAGGTGGCGGGCTTCCGTTGCCGTTGCGCCAGCGCGATGAGTAGGCCCGAGCCTGAGACCGCGAGGTAGGCGGTGATGACGGCGATCGTGACGGGTGCTACCTGTAGGGCGCCGATTTGGGTGGTGATGACGCCTAGCAGGATCAGCGAGAAGGGGGCGGCGACCAGCGATCCCGGGAGGGCGGCGAACATCGCTGTGAACGCGAGCCCCTCCGGCAGCCCGGGGATCAGGACGTGGGCGGTGATGCCCGCCGTGCCGCCGATGAACAGCATCACGAGGAAGGGCCCTCCGATGAAGCCGGTGGCCTCGCAGACCGCGAACACGAGGATCTTCGCAAACACGATCGCGATCAACAGGCCGGCGCCGAGCGCCGCTCCGTCGCGGATCACGGTCGTGAGCTGATCGGTCCCGGTGAACAGCGTCAGCGGCAGCGCCGCGCCGACCAGCCCGAAAGCGACGCCCCCGATCGTCGCGCGAAGGATCGTCCGATTGGGGAGACGAGAGGCGAGCCGCGTGACTACCGCGACCGAGACGGTGGTGATCAGCGCGAGCGCCCCGGCGACGAGGCCCAGGGGAACGGCAGCGAGCAGCTGCCAGTCCTCGAACTTGAACGACGGCAGCTCGTAGATCCCGACGAACGTCGAGCCCGCGATCGGAAAGTAGACCGCGAACGCAACGGAGGAGGCCAGCAGCCCCCCGACCAGCGTGTCCTTGAAGCGGGTGGCCTTCGGACGCGCAAGCTCAAGAACGAGAATCGTCGCCAAGATCGGAGCCGACAACAGGCCGCCGTACGCGGCGGACATCCCGGTCGACGTGTTCGTCGCTCGCATGTCCTCGCTGAGCTTCCGCCGCTCCGAGACCCAGGTTCCCAGCCCGCCCCCCATCTTCCCCAGCGCGTCCTCGGGCCCGAGGCTCGCCCCACCAGCCAGCGACACCAGCGAGACGGCAACCGCCTTTAGGACCGTCGCGGGCTCGACGCGCTGGTCCTCTAGCTCCTGGACCGTGCCGGGCATCTTCACCGGAAGCCGAAACACGCGCCGGAGCACGCCAACGAGTACCCCGGCCGCGCCGGTCACCGCCACCCACCAGAGACTCCCGTCCAACCAGCCGGGGTTCTTCGGAAGCGTGAACCAAAGCTGGGTCCCACCCTTGACCAGCCCCAGGAACGCCAAGCTGGCGAACGCGAGCACGACCCCAAACAACGCCGCGTACCCCATCAACCGCCAGAACCCCGGCGACCGAGTCAACGCGACCTCGGAGCCCGGCTGCGAGGCCTCGCCGGAGCCGGGACGCGACTCCGCGCTCATGAACGGGCGATCATCACTCGGGCCCCGGACCGGCGAAGCCACCAACCAGGGTGGCTTCCCAAGGGAAACGCTCCGTCGAAGTCTGCGGCATCAGCGACACCCTCGTCGCGCAGTCTACGCTCGATTGGTCGTTGACAATTGGGCGCTCCGCCAAGTGGGGCAGTCTTCGTCGCCGGGCTCGCCTCCCGGCTGCGCCGACGTGTGGCACGATCCGCTCGTGGCCCGTCAAGTCGAAGCCGCGGCGGCGAAGCCATCCGCCGCCGGCGGCGGAGGCGCCGAGGCGGCGATCGGCGAGTCGCGCTGGCCACCAGTCGCCGCGGTGCTCGTCTTTATGACGCTCAACATCGCCCTGCGCATCTGGTTGCCCAACCGCGGAGCATTCCACGTGCGGTGGCTAGTGCCAGCCCTCGAGGCCGCGCTCGTAGTGGTGCTCGTGACCAGCGATCCCGGCAGTCCGGCCGAGCGCCGGAAGCTGCGACGCCTCGCGCTCACGCTCGTCGGCTTGCTCGTGGCCGCTGCGCTGGGGGAAACCGTCGTGCTGGTGCACGACCTGATCAAGGGCAAGGGGGTGGCCAACCACGCCGGTCAGCTGCTCGCCACCGGCGCCGTGGTCTGGCTGGGCAACAATCTAGCCTTCGCCCTGCTGTATTGGCTGATCGACGGCGGCGGGCCCATCGCCCGCTCCCGAGGGCCCTCTGCGATCGACTTCGCGTTCACGCAGCAGATGAGCCCAGAGCTGGCCGCGCCCGGCTGGAGGCCCGTCTTCCTCGACTACCTGCACCTCGGCTTCACCAACGCGACCGCATTCAGCCCCACCGACGTAATGCCGCTCACCCACCGCGCCAAATACGCGATGCTCGTGCAGTCCACGGTCGCGCTCGCGCTATTCGGCCTGATCGTTGCCCGAGCCGTCAACGCGTTCTCCTGATCCGCGGTCTGTTGCGGCGTTGAGGGGTGGACTGGACTGGTGCTCGGCGTTCGTCAAGGTCCCGGCGGCATCGTCAGTCGAGCAGGTGTATGAGCCCGCGGGCGATGAAGAACAGCCCGGCGGCGCTGAGCACCGCGATGGTGAACCCGCGGCCGCGGCGTGCGATCTGATCGCGCACGGCGGCGAGTCCGCGCTGGCTGGGACCGGGGGCGATCCTGTTGAGGGCGACGGGCACCCACGCCGGCATGGAGACCAGGCTGACGAGGACGAGGACGAGCACCGTTGCGGCTGCGATCTCGGCGTCGGTCCTGGAGATCTCTTTGGCGGCGGGTGCGATCAGCGCCAGCGTCGTGAAGTTCGTCGCCATGGCGAACACGCCGAACGCGAACACGGCCAGAGCGGGGCGCGCACGACTCGCGTCCCGGTCGTCTCCTTCCTGGCGACTCGGCGACCGGCCCCGGCGGCGTCCGGCGACGAGAACGAGAACGGCCAGGTTGACCAAGACCAGGCCGACAATGATGTCGAGCGTCGCGTCGAGGTGCGGCTCTGTCGGGAGCGAGAGCGCGCGTCCCAAGAGCACGATCGCGACGACGATCGCGACCGTGGTGAGGACCACGCCGGCGGCGTAGTGTGCCGCTGCCCTGCCACCGTTGGGGCCGGCGAGGAGCACGGTTTGCTCCGTCAGCATGACCGGGCTGATCGCTCCGGCCAGACCGAGCGGGATGATCACCGCGAGCGCCGCCAGCACGACGCGACTATAAGGCTCGGCACTGCGGTCGCGCCCGGTGCCGACAGTGGACGACTGCGTCGCAATCGCCGAGGCCCGGCCCGCACGCCGCACGCCGAATGACCCATCCCAGCGCCCGGGGCAGTGCGGCAGGAGGAGATCAGGCCGAACCGGAGTGGAGGGTCGAGGCGCTTGGTTCTCGTGGCTGAGAGGGCCAGCGATGCGCTCACCGGCTTGCTTTTCCTGGGCCGTTCAGCGCCGGCGGAGCTTGCACCGCAGGCCACGACCGAGCATGTCAAACGTCGCGCCGAGGCGTTGGGGCAACGAGGGATCAGGCACCGGAGTGTGGGGCCCGGGGAGGTCCTCGACCCCCACGAAGTAAGTGCGCACGGGACCGATTCCTTCGAGGTCCTGTGAGATCTCCTGCATCCCGTTGTCGGCCGGAGTGGTGTCCCCGCTCCGGTAGAGATCCTCGGAGAAAAGGACGTACTCCGGCACCGGCACAGGGCTCTTGAGCAGACGATGGATGAAGATCACGTCCATGCCGATGAGCTTGCGCTGTCGCTTGATCTTCTGGGTTGCGACCTCTCCGACGTGCGCGACGAACTTCAACTTCAGGCTCTTCGTTTGAGTGCAACTGGCGCACGGGCACAGGTTCAGCTCGACCAGTCGCCGCTCGGCGTGGAACGCGCTGTGCATGGCGACAGCAGCCTCCGTGATGGCGGGGAGGTCTCCCTCGCCATTCAGCCCGTCGTCGTCGCGCGAGAGGAAGGCTGCGTCGCCTTCGATCTCGATCAGTTCGAAGCCGGGGGCCGCATCGACCACCTTCTCGAGCAGGCGCGTGGTCGCGGCCTCCGCGTGTCCGAGCATGGTGCGGTGGGACTGCATGTAGTCCGTGTAACCGCCGATGTCGGCGATCAGGAGCAGCGCGCGCCGAGTCTCCACAGGGGCCAATGCTAACCGGGCCCCTTCGTTCGCGGGATGGGCGTCACTCGGACTAACCTGAGGTCCGTGTCGCTTCCCGGCTCCGAGATGGATCTTCCGTCGGACGAAGACCACCGTTCTGCGAGGGACGCCGATGCGACGTACTCGCGCGTCGCCGACTTGCCCCTACGGATCGAACGCTGCGAGCTCGTGCCGCTGGCGCGGGATACCACGAGCGGATTCACCAAGGTCTCGATCGTGGTCCGCTTGACCGGACGTGGCCACGAGGGACAGGGCGAGGACATCACGTGGGATCAGATCGATCAGATCGAGCAGCTCCGCCGTGCGGGCGACCTCTCCTGGCTGCGCGGAACGCGCACCTTTGACGAGTTCTCGGGGCTGCTGGGGCTGGCCGACCTCTTTCCGGTCGAGCCGATCCGCGAGAGCTCCCGCCTGTACCGCCGTTGGGCGTTCGAGAGCGCGGCGCTCGACCTCGCCCTGCGCCAAAACGGCCTCTCGCTGCAGGACGCCTTGGGGCGCGTGGCGAAGCCCGTCACTTTCGTGGTGTCCACTCGCGTCGAAGACCGCTCCGGCATCGCACCCCTGCGGACGCTCCTCGGCAGCGATCCCACTCTGCGTTTCAAGCTCGACGCCAGTCCAACGTGGGACAGCGACCTGGTCGCAGAGCTGGCATCGCTCGCCTGCGTCGACGTGGTCGACATGAAGGGTCACTATCGCAACGCGACCGTGGCCATGTCCCCGGACCGCGATCTGTATCGCCGCGTGATCGAGGGGCTGTCGGACGCCTGGATCGAGGATCCCGCGGTGACCGACGACACGATCGCGCTGCTCGACCTCCACCGAGACCGGATCACGTGGGACGAGCCGATCGAATCGATTGATGACATCGAGGCATTGCCCTGGCCACCCCGCCGCCTCAACCTGAAGCCTTCCCGCTTCGGCAGCGTCCGTCGGCTGTTCAACACCTACGACTACTGTGAGGGCCACGGCATCGGCGCGTACGCCGGGGGCATGTTCGAACAGGGGCCGGGACGTGGGCAGCTCCAGTACCTCGCCTCACTGTTCCATCCGGATGGTCCGAACGACCTCGCCCCGGTGGAGTACAACCTGCAGGTTCGGGAGGGCGACCTTTCGCGCACGCCGCTCCGGCCGGACCCACACGAGACGGGCTTCCGCTGGGGGACGTACGACCAGCGCCGCAGCATCCGCGAGCGACTGACCGCGTCGGATTAGGCGCATGCACGTGCTGGTCTAGTCGCGCGTGCTCGTGGCTCGCTTCTCTCCGAGATTCCGGGATCGGGCGGCCGCGCTCGACGAGGTGGCGCATAGCGGGCCGCTTCGCCGCGCCCAGATCTCTTTCGCCGCGATGTGGGCGGGCGAGGGCGCCTTCATGGTTGCGCTCGGTGTCGTGGCGTTCCGCGATGGTGGGGTTGCGGCGGTCGGCGCCGTCACCGCCACCCGCATGGCGCTCGCGGCGCTGCTGGCGCCGTTCCTGGCAACGATGGCCGACCGCGTTCGCCGTGAGCGGGTGCTCGCCTGGGTCGGCGGTGTCCGCGCCGCGATGCTGGCGTGCGCCGCGGTGACGACGGCCGCCGGGGTAGGGGCGACGGCAACGTACGTCTTCGCCGTGATCGCCACGGTCGCGATGACGCTGTTCCGACCGGCTCACTCGGCGCTACTGCCCGCCTTGGCCAAGTCTCCTCAAGAGCTGACCAGCGCGAACGCGGTTCGCGGCATGCTGGACTCGCTCGCCACCCTGGGCGGCCCGCTTGTCGCGGCGGTCGTGCTTGCGACAAGCGGACCGGCCGCGGTCTTCGCCGCTTGCTCCGCTGCGTCGCTCTTGGCCGGCCTGGTCGTCGTCGGGCTTCGGTATGACGCGCCGCCTCGAGTGGAGGCCGCGCTGGGTGGCGGCCGCGAGATGCTCCAGGGCTTCACCACGATCAGGGCCGATAGCAGTCTCGGGCTCATCACGCGGCTCGGGCTGATCCAGACCTTCACGCGCGGCTGCCTGACCGTGTTCGTGGTGGTGGTGGCGATCGATCTCCTCGACACGGGAAATCCGGGCGTCGGTGTGTTGAATGCGGCCGTCGGAGCCGGTGGGGTGCTCGGCTCCATCTTCGCGTTCGGGTTGGTTCAACGCGGCCGACTTGCGAGTTGGTTCGGCGTCGGCATCGCGCTGTTCGGTGCGCCGCTGGCCCTGATCGGCGTCCTTCCGTACCTGGCAGCGACGATCATCCTCCTCGGCTTGGTCGGCATCGGCAACGCGCTGATCGACGTCGGTGGCTTCACGCTGCTGGCCCGGCTGACGGACGAGACTGTCCTCGCCCGCATGTTCGCGGGGTTTGAGGCCATCCTCACGCTCGGGGTCGCAGCCGGCGGCCTATTCGCGCCACTGGTCATTGAACTGGTCGGCGTTCGTGTCGCGCTCGTCGCGACCGGACTCATGGCGCCTCTGGCCGTCGCAGCCAGCTGGCCCGCGCTGCGCCGGCTCGATGCAGGGATGGGCGTTCGTGATGCGGACATTGAGATCCTGCGCGCCGTTCCAATGTTGCAAGCGCTGCCGGCGGCGACGATCGAGCAGCTCGGCGCCAGGCTCGAGCATGCCGAGTACTTGCCTCGACAGGTGGTGTTCGAGCAGGGCGCGCCCGGGGACCACTTCTACGTCGTCGAGTCCGGTCGGGCTGAGGTGGTCCAAGACGGACGCGTCATCAGGACGCTCGAACGCGGCAACTCCTTCGGCGAGATCGCCCTGTTGGGCAACCGGCCGCGAACGGCCACCGTTCGCGCATCCGCGGACGCAAACATGCGCGTGAGCGTCCTGCAGCGCAACGCGTACCTGACCGCCGTGACGGGGTATCCGGCCAGCTTGGCCGCAGGCCACGAGGTCGTGACGGCCACACTCGAAGCCGACGCGCGGCGGTAAGCCGAGGCGCGTACGGTAAGTGCCGCCTACCGGCACTCGTAGTACTTCTGATGGGAGTTCGACGAGGCCGCCGTCTCTCCGACAGCGATCGCGAACCATACGGCCGGCCGAGCGACGCGCAGGGCAGTCGGGCCGCGCGGCTCGTTTCGGCCCCAGGCTGACGCCTCGCGGGATTCGACGATGCGAGCGCGGCGGCCATGACCCTTGTGAGGCCAAAGCGGCCAGTGGCAGCGGATACCGCCGCGACGATCCGGAGTCGCGGGGCGGTTGGCGCCGTCTTGTTGACGATCCGAGCGGCCGCCGCCCAAGCGGTCGCGTTCGTCGGCACGCTGGTGCTCGCGCACCTCCTCTCGCCCACCGCTCTCGGCGTCGTCGCGTTCGGAACCACGATGGTCACGATCGGGACTTTCTTTGCCGATGGCGGCCTGGGCGCGGTACTGATCCGCAGAGCCGGCGATCCGACCGACGACGAGCTCCGGACGCTCCTCGCCGTTCAACTCATGCTGGCGCTCGTGATCACGCTGGGTCTCGGGGTGGTGGGATCCCGGACCGGCACGACAGGAGCCGTCACGGCGATCATGGGCTGCTCGCTCCCCCTGCTCGCCCTGAGGGCGCCACACGCGATCGCCCTGGAGCGAGCGCTCGAGTACCGACCGATCGCGTCGATCGAGTTCATCGAGTCGCTGGTCTTCTACGGTTGGGCGATCGCCGCGGTTGAGGCGGGCTGGGGAGTCTGGGGCGTCGCATCGGCCGCCGTGGTGCGCTCGCTGGTGGGGTCTGCGCTGATGACCGTGGCGTCTCCGCTTGGCCTGATCACCCCGCGGCTGACGAGGAGCACGCTGCGGTCGATGCTCGGGTTCGGTATCGGCTTTCAGGCCGTCGGGCTGGCGACGTTGGCGAGGAGCCAGGGTGTCAACCTCGTGATCGCAGCTGCCGGCGGAGAGAGATTGCTCGGGTACTGGTCACTGGCGAACCGACTGTTGCAGGTGCCGTTCTGGGTGTTCCAGGCGCTCTGGCGGGTCTCGTACCCGACGATGGCGCGGCTTCGTGCGGGTGGCGAGGACACGCGACTGATCGTGGAGCGCTTCGCCCGTGTGACTGCTCTGGTCTCAGGAGTCGTGCTCGCACCGCTCGCCGTCTCGGCGCACTACCTGGTCCCCGCGCTGTTCGGCGCCAACTGGACGCCCGCCGCAGCGCCGCTTCCCTGGGCGTGCGCGGGGTTGGTCGTGGGCGGTCCGGTCTCCGTCGCCGCCGCCGGCTACCTCTACGCGGAGCGGGACGTGCGTACGCCGCTCGTCGCCACCATCGTGAACGGAGCGGTCTGGATTGCGCTCACCGCCCTGCTACTGAAGCCCCTGGGGATGGCGGCCGTCGGAATCGGGTGGATGGCGGCTTCGTGGACGGAGGCCGCCATATTCTCGCGCGCGCTCTCGCGGGCGGGCATCGCCGTCGGCAGGATGATCTTCGTCCCGGTTGCCGTGGCAGCGGCGTCCGCCTTGCTGGCTTACGTCGTGCGAACGCCGCTCGCCAGCGGCCTCGCTCCCGGGATCCTGACGGCGACAGTCGCCTTGGCGGCATACCTGGTCCTCAGCCTCGCGTTCAACCGTGGCGATCTGCTCGCCACCTTTAGACGGGTGCGGTCGCTTGCGTGAGCTGATCGCTGCCGGGCGGGACCGACTTCGGGCGTCGGCTCTTAGGACGGTTTCCCAATGACCCTCGAAGCGATGCCGCTTCCACGGGATCTGGGGCCACTCCGCGCGCAGGACACGCTCGAACCTCTGGTGCTCGACGGTGACCGTCTGGTGACGGTCTCGGGCAGGCAGACCTACCCGGTCCGGGAGGGCCTGGTGTTCATGGGATATCCGGCGTCCGACGAGGCGCAGATCACCGTGACGATGGAGGAGGAGCGGCGGTGGCAGGGCACCCCCCACCGTGTGCGGTTCGACGAGGAGTTCCTCGACGTGAGCGCTCCCGAGGCCGTCGCGCTGATCCGCCTGCTGAAGGACATGACGCGCAACGCTCCCAGCCCCAAGGCGCTCGAGCTCGGGAGCGGCTCGGGATGGGTGACGTGGCTCCTGGACCGCGCCGGTTTCGACGCGTGGATGGTCGATTTCGAGGCGAACTCGTTGTACTCCGGTTGGGTCTACGACAGCGAGACGCTCGCTCCCGGACGCCGCGTCGTCGCGGACGCCCGCTATGCCCCGTTCGCGGATGCATCCTTCGACGTCGTGGTGTTGAAGCAGTTCGCCCACCATGTCGAGAACACCGAGCAACTCTTCGCCGAGGTGAATCGAGTACTCAAGCCCGGCGGTCTGGTGGCGCTGCTCGAGCCCACCATGAGCGCGTGGAAGCTCGTGTACCAACTGCGTCATCCCGAGAGGCATGAAAGCCACCGGATCACGTTCCCCAACCGCTACCTCCGGCAGCTGGAGCGGCAGGGCTTTCGGCGGCGCCGGCTGTCGTACGTGTACCACCGCCTCCCTGGGCGAGCGATACCACGCTGGTTGCAGGACCGTGCCCGCCGCAACGTTGCCGGGATGCGGCACAACCGCAGCGTCTTCACGGCGTTGCACTTCCGCCTCCTCGGAGGCGGCGACATGGTCTACATCGGTCAGAAGGTCAGGACGATCGAGCCGCCGTCACGCCCCGCGTTCCGGCAGATCCCGACGAGCCGGCTCACCTTGACCGCGCAGGACCGGGAGGCGTGGCGGGGGTGCCGGGACCGGGTGGCTCGAGCCGCAGAGGAGGCGCTTTGAACGCAGTCGCGGTTGAAGGCGCGACGGGGGAGCTGCGGCAGCGGCGGCAGCATGGGTATGAATCGGCGCGTCCAGACGTTCAGCGTCACGTTCCGCGGGATGCGACATCGATAGTCGAATTCGGGTGTTCCAGCGGCGCCCTCGGAGACGCTCTGAAGCGACGCCAGCGGGCGACGATCGTGGGGGTGGAGGTCAACGCGGAATACGCGCGGGACGCGGCCTCCGTGCTGGATCGTGTTTTCGTCGGCTCCGCCGAGGACTTCGTCGCCGGACCGGCGCCGCCCGAGGCACCCTTCGATTGCCTCATTGCCGCCGATGTCCTCGAGCACCTCGTGGATCCGTGGACAACGCTGCGTCAGGCGTCCGCGTGGCTGGTTGAGGGCGCCACGGTGGTCATCAGCCTTCCCAACGTCCTGTGCTGGCGCGCGCTGCAGAGGGTTGTCCGGGAGCGGCGCTGGCCACGCGATGACGACGGCATCTTCGACCGCAGCCACCTTCGATGGTTCGGCCTACGGGACACCGAGGAGCTCGTTGCTCGCGCTGGACTCCGCCTGCGCTACATCGATCCGCAGTACTGGGAATCCGGAAAGGCGCTCGTTCGGACGCGGCGCCTGGCTCGAACGCCGCTCGCGCCTTACCTGCCCGCCCAGCTGATCGTCGTCGCGGAAAAGCCGTAGCTCGGGCCGAACCGGGAGGAGAGGTGCTTACGTCACGCGAGCGACACGCGTGCGTCTTGCCCGACCCAGAGCTGTAGCGCGCGCGGCGGCACGAACTCCCGGGTGATCCGCGCGCCCGAACCGATCACGCTTCCAGCAACGCGGACGCCGACGTTGCTGATCGATGCGGCCGGCAGCACCACCGACCGCTCGATCTCGGCTCCGTCGATCTTCGCCCCGCTTCCGATCGCGCAGTACGGTCCGATGTAGGAGTCCATGATGTGGGCGTCCCCTGCAATCGCCAGCGGTCCATTCAGGACACAGGACTCGATCGTGGCGGTGTCATCGATCGCCACGGGTCCCATGATGCGGTTCTGCCCGAACTTCTCAGACAGCTGTCGCGGTCGCAGGCCTCCGAGCACGAGCCGGTTGATCTCGAGGAGATCCTCCACTCCCTGGACGCGCGTCGACCAGCCGGTGGCAATCGCGGCCTCTACCTGACCCCGCGTTTCGGCCAGAGCCACAACAGCGTCGGCGATGTCGATTTCTTCGCCGCCGCGCGCCTCCATCGCCTCGCGCGTCGCGTCGAAGATTTCGCTGCCGAAGACGAAGGTGTTCGCCCCCGCGATGATGTCGTGAGCAATGCTGGCGCCCTGCGACCCAGCCTGTGGGTCTGAGCGTCGCAGCGTGATCGCCTGGGGCGTCCGGCTCCAGTCCGCGGCGAGAACCACGACGGCGCTGAGCCGCTTGCGTACGAGACGCTCCACGCTGCTGCGCCGGTCGTGCTCCGTCAGGCTGCCGCCTAGCTCTACGACAAACGGACCATCGCCGACGAACGACTGAGCGGCGAGCAGCCGCCCGGTGAGCCCAGCGTTGGCCGGCTCAGGCATATGGACGATGTCCACGTCGAGGTCGGCCTCACCGGCCAAATCGGTGGCGGCTCTCCAGAGAGCCCCGTCACCAACAATCCCGATCTCGCGCATGCCCGCGTCGCTTAGCGCCCGAAGCTCGAGCATGAGGAGCGCATTGTTGGCGACGGGGGCGAGCTCCGGCCTCAGCGGGCGGAGAGGCCAGTGTCTGATGGCGTCCTCATCGGACGAAAGGATCAGGCCCCGCGTCACTCTCATATATGAGGAACGAACGGGGTCGCCGTCAACTGACCTGGCTGGTGACTCCGTTTGCCCTAACTAGCACGATTTCGGAAACTGCCCATCGAGCCTTGAGGACTGCGTGAGCTCGGATAGGCTGAACGAGGGGGGCTCGCCGAATTCGCGCAACATCCGCTGGCGGAATGCTTGGTAGTGGCGCGTCGCACGGCTCAGGCGCCCCTGCCGCACCCAGAGCGAGAGCAGTTCGCGGTGGACGTCGCCGTCGAGGGGCTCCATTTGAGCAAGACGCTCGAGATACGCGGCGGCGGCGGAGGGGTCGTCAGCGTGCAGCTCGCCCAACGCACGCAGTGGCTTCTCGGCGAGCGCCCGCAGCCGCTCACGCTCAGTCAGCGCCCATTCGGCGTACGGCTCGTCTGCGAGGAAGTCGCCCTGATAGAGCGATAGAGCATGCTCGAAGTGCTCCGCTGCCGCAGCGCGTTCTCCATGCGCGAGCGCCGCGAGACCGGCGTTCACATCAGACTCGAACTCGTCTGCGTCGATCCAGACCTCGGTGTCGTTGAGCGTGTATCCACCGTGACGCGCGAGCACGAGCGAACTGGAGTCGTATTTCGGCCGACCCGGCTCGAGCCTCTTGCGCAAGACGTGAATGAAATACCGGACGGTGCTGACCGTCGCGTGCTGAGCATGACGGCATAAGGACTCCGCGATCTCTTCCGCCGGGACTACGCGGTGACGCTCGCACGCCAGGTACTTGAGGACCTGGCCGGCTCGTTGGTCGACCCACTCCCCACTCAGTGGACCCTCCGGCGTGACCACCTCCGTGCGCCCGAGAGTGAAGACCCGCACCCGCGCCCCTCGAGGGAGTCGCGCCGCTGGCGGCTCGAGTGTCCGGAGCTCGGACGCATGGCGCACCTCGAACACCAGGCGCGAACTGTCGTCATGGAGGGGCGCGACGGTAATCCACAGCGGGCTGCCATCTGTGTGCATCACGACCTCGAGCGGACGTCCGCCGGCCCCGATCGCCTGCTCCGTCAGGCAGCCGCCAGGCGGGCCACTCGGCGTACCGCACCCGAACAGCTCACAGCACGTCGATCCGAGAGCGTCGTCCGCAAGTTCGAGCAGGTCCTCGAGCGCCCTGTTCCATACAAGGACCACGCCGACGCGATCGGTCACGGCTATCCCGTGCGGAAGCTGCGCGAACACCTCTTCGAGCAAGGCGTGCCGTCCTGACCTCGCCCTTCTCCTGTGCCAACGCCCGACATCGTGTCGAAAGGCCAAAGATCCCATCGCGCAATGCCCTCTGAGCCGTGGGGCCGTACCTCACCCAAGGTAATCCCCTGGTCGGGCTGAGGATACGCCTACGCATTGGTTTTGAGGTGCCAATCCGTGCAAGACGTACGCGCCAATCGTCAAATATGCCCGCTTCAAATCTTCGGCCAACACCAGACAAAGATCCCGCCAACCGCTCTGCCCGACCCTCCAGCGATAGGACGCCGGGAGTGCACAGCGCTCCGGGCTTGGACTAGAGGGAGGGCCATATGTCGAAAGATGGCGGGATCTCCGCACCCGACCAGGGCGGCGGAACGGCATCTGTTGCACCACTGTTCGGCCGATCCTCGCGCATCCCGATACGCGGGTGCGCGCGCCAGCAGCAGGAACGAGCGGTTAGCGCGGTTGCGCGAGCGGGGCGGGGAGATGCTGATGCGCTCAGCTACCTCTACAGGCAGTTCGCGCCACGCGTGTTCGCCTATGTGCGCCGCATCCTTCCGAACGACTATGACGCGCAGGACGTCACACAGCAGGTCTTCCTCAAGCTGGCGACTTCCCTCGACAAGTACGACTCGCAGCGGGCGGATTTCGTCGCCTGGATTCTGCGGATTGCCCACAATGCTGCCGTCGACTATCTCAGGAAGGACCGCCTGGAGCTGCCAAGCGATCCGATCGAGGCGCCGCGTGAGGCAGAGGAGTCCGACCCCGATAACGCCCGGTCGCTATTCGAGACGTTCAGAGCGCTGAGCAGCGCTCAGCGCGACGTCCTGCTGTTGCGCGAGGTGGTTGGCCTAACGCCAAGTGAGGTGGCGAAGCGCCTCCACAAGACCGAAGCCGCCGTCAACACCTGCCACCACCGTGCGCGTCTCGCGGCCGTCCGCTCTCTGACCTCGCTCGGATCGACTCCTGCAACCCGGAGCGCGGGCGTAAAGCGGGTGGCATAGATGCCCGCTGAACTCACGCGTTCAATGTTGCCCGCGCGCCCTCGGAGGGGCGCGCGGGCCGAAGGCGGCAGGGTGATGCAGCGAGCGGCCGAGCCGGGGCCGTCCGTTCGGCCCCGCGTGACGATGCTGTTGGAGAACAACCCCTTCCCTGAAGACGTTCGCGTCCGCGATGAAGCGCAGACCCTCGTCGCGGCCGGCTACGAGGTACGCGTGATCGCTCCGCGCGGCGCGCGCCAAGACCGGATCGAGCAACTCGACGGAGTGACCGTCGAGCGTTATTGGCTGCCGATGTCAGAGACCGGCGGCATCGGCGGGCTGCTCGCCGAATACATCGTCGCGCACGCGCAGTTGTTCGTCCGCGGCACCCGCTCCCTTGTTCGCGGGGCGGACTTTCTCCACTCGCACAACCCACCGGACACCCTGTTCCCGCTGGCGATCGCCGGCCGCCGCCTTCACCGGCGATTCGTGTTCGACCAACACGATCTGTTTCCCAGCCTGTTCGAAGAACGCTTTGGGCGCGGACCCCTGTGGCGGATCGCCGACTTCGCAAACAGGATGATGATCCGCAACGCAGACCTCGTGCTCGTCACCAATAGGACTCACCTGGAGCACGTGCGCCGCCGCCGCCGCCCCGGGACGCAGATCGTCCTCGTTCGCAACGGTCCGCGGCAGTCAACCGTGTCCGCGCGGCCTCCGGCCATCCGGCCGGGCCGCCTCATGGACCCGAGGTTGGTGTACGTCGGTGCGCTCGAGCCGCAGGATGGTGTGCGCCAGCTGCCGGCGGTGCTCGAACGCTTGGTCGTTGACCACGGGTTGACCGCCGCTCGCTTGAGTGTGGCCGGCTGCGGCAGCGAGCTCGACGCTATCCGTTCCGATTGCGCCTCGCGCGGGCTGCTCGACCGCGTTGAACTGCTGGGTAGGACTCCGCACGTCGACGTCCTTCGGCTCATCGCAGACGCCGACATCTGTCTCGACCCGGCACCCGGCACCCCGTTCAACCACGGTACGACGATGGTCAAGATCTCTGAGTATCTGGCACTCGGCCGCCCGACCGTTTCGTATGCGCTCCACGAGACCGCGAGGACGGCCGCCGGCGCCGTCAGCCTGGTCCCCTGCAACGATCTGGATGCCTTCGTTCGACGCGTAGCCGAGCTGGCCGGCTCGGAGGAGGCCCGCGCAGAGCTGCATCGGCGCGCAAGGGCTCGGGCGCCCGTGCTGGTATGGGAGCGCCAGGGCGCGAGCATGGTTGACGCATACGACCGCATTTCGCACCGCGACGGGCTGAAGCCAAGACGTCACCGGGCCGAGGCGCTCCCTGGCCGACGAGCGCCCGATCGGAGCGAGTCTGACCTAGCGCGGCGGACCGCCCGGGGCAGGCAGCATGTCGCATCTTTCGCGCCGGCAGGAAACGAGCCGCGCGGCTGACTCGTATCTAGAGCGTGACCCTCCCGGAGCGGGCTGTCATCGACGCGAGGCGAAGGCGCCCTCGGCCAGTTCATCCAACACTCACCGGCCGTCGTAGCCCGCGCGGTCGGGCGCGTGGCCTATCGCTGGACCGCGTGATCCCTCGCCGTCGCAACGCCGCAAGCAGTTCCACCGTGGCCTACCTGGTCCAGCGGTTTCCGCGGCTCACTGAAACGTTCGTGGTCCGCGAACTCAACGCCGTGGCTGACCGCATGGCATGTCCCGTCGAGCTGTTTACGCTTCGCCCCGGCCGCGGCGGCGCTGTACACCCGATGGCGAACAGGTGGCTTCCAGAGGTCCAGACCGCTTCGATTGTTCGCGGCTGCTTCGAGTTGCTGCGCCTCACGATTACCCGGCCGCGGGTGGTCGTGCGCGTGATCCGTGACGTGGTATGCGACTACGCGCGTGACGGTCAAGCGCTTGTGAGAGGCCTGGCTGTCATCGTCCTGGCCGCAAGCTTCGTTCCGACGATCCGCCGCCGCCGCGTCGCACACATCCATGCGCACTTCGCGACCCAACCCGCTGAAGCGGCATGGGTACTCGCCGCATTCACCGGCGTGACATACAGCATCACGGCGCACGCATACGACCTCTTCGTGAGCACGCGCGGACTTGATCGACGCACTCGAGAGGCCCGGTTCGTGGCCTGCATCTCGGATTACAACCGCCGTTTCCTCGAGGCTCGCATCAGCGCAACCGCCCCCGAGTATCCGGTCGTGCACTGCGGGGTCCCGACGAAGGAGCTGCGGCGGCCCGCACACGCCCCCAGCACGGAGTCACCGCGGCTGATCATGGTGTCGAGCTTTCAACCGAAAAAGGGGCACGCGGTGTTGGTCGAGGCCCTTCGGAGCTCCCCACCTCTGCAAACCGCGCGCCTCGATCTGGTCGGCGAGGGGCCCCTCGAGCAGACCGTCAAGAGCTTGGTGCTCAGAGCCGGGCTCGGGCATCGCGTCACTTTCCACGGCGGCCAGGCAGAGGACGCAGTCCGCCGGATGATCGCGGGCTCGGACGTCTTGGTCCAGCCAAGCGTCTTGGCGCCAAATGGCGATATGGACGGGATTCCGAACACGCTCATCGAGGCCATGGCGCTGGGCATACCGGTCGTGACCACCGCGGTGTCGGGCATCCCGGAGCTCGTCATCGATGGTGTGACGGGAGTCGTGGTGGAACCGGGAGATGCCGAGGACCTCGCTGCCGGGCTTCAGAGGGTGATCGCGGACCCGGAGGCCGCGCGGAAGCGCGCCGCTGGCGGCCTCGCCAAGGTCAGCGCCGAGTTCGACATCGCCGACTCGGCGGCGGCGATGGCGTCATTGCTCGAGCGCGTCCTGGAGCGGGATGGATCGGAGGGCAGTAGGACCCGCTGCTAGGACTCCCGCCGCGCCCCCATCGTCATCTGGCAGGGGTTCCGGTCGTATTTCCATCATGCCGCGCGTTGTGTCCGCGGCATCCACGAACGCCGATGGGCAACCCGCTGCCATCGGCATCCTGGAGGTTCGGCTGCTGGGCGAGATCTACTGGGGGATTCGACCGAAGGCCACCGCCGCGCGAGAACCGCCGTGGACAGTGGCGTGGCTAGCCGCGACCCTCAGCGCGGCTGCGGCCGTCGGGGTGATGATGGGAAGGGGCGACGTCAAGTTCGCGATCTTGCCCCTGGCCGCCGTCTTGGTCCTGCTGTTCGCTGCGGTTCCCGCAGCGCCCTACGTGGCGATTCTGTGGAGCGTCGGGACGGCCGTCGACATGCTCGCGCTTCCTGAGGTGAGGGTTTCCTCGCTCCAGTTCGTGCCGGCCGAGATCCTGCTCTGGATCGCCCTTGGATCGCTGGCGTTCCTGCCCCGCGACGTACGGCGTGGGTTGGGGCGCCTCGTGAGGCGGCGAGAGAGCGTCGTGATGGCGATTTTTCTGGCCGCGGTGCTCGGCGGGGTGGCGGTGGGCATCGAGAACGGTGCCAACCTGCACACCGCTGCGCTCGATATGCGGCTGATGCTCTTCTACGCCGCCTTCTGGCCGGCGCTGGCGGCGCTCACGAGGGACCGGAGCCTGGTGTTCAAGCTCGTTTCGGTGGGTGCTGCGGTCGTCGTGATCCTCCAGATCCTCCAGGTGATCGTCGGGCCGTCGACGCGCCTGTTCGTAATCGCCCCCTCGGACATCGCCTCGACCCTCACGCCGGACGAGACCGGCTTCCTGAGAGTGCGCCCACCGGGACTGACCACGGTCTACATCGTCGCGGCCTTCGCCCTCGCCCGGGTCCTCTGGGGTCCGGCTCGGCGCCGACTGCTCGGATGGGGATTGTCGGCGGTGGCGCTGACAGGAGTGATCCTGAGCCTCAACCGGAACATGCTGCTCGGGCTCGCCCTCGGGCTCTGTGTCGCGGCGCTGCTCGCCCGGCCGAAGCATCGCTTCGTCGTGATGGTTGCCACGCTCGGAATCGCGCTGTCGGGTTTCGCTCTGCTCGCGCAGAGCTCGTCCGTTGGGTCGGATCCGGTTGTCTCGCGGATCGCGAGCATCACCGACTACTCACGACTGAAGCAGCAGACGCTCAACGACCGCTATTACGAAAATGCCATCGCCCTACAGAGGATCCGTGCCCATCCCATCGGCGGGCTCGGGTGGGGGCCGGACTACGGGGCGATGCTCGTGAGCTCCGATGACGGATTCGTGGTCAGCACGCCTCGCTCCTTCATGCACGAGCAGTACCTCTGGATCTGGATGCGGGCGGGCCTCGCCGGTCTTCTTTCTCTGATCCTGATGCTGGCTCTCGGGGTCTGGAACGGCGCGCGCTGGTGCCGAGCGAGGCATGGAAAGGACGACGCCTGGCTGGGAGCGGGCGTCGTCATATCCGTCGTCGCGTTGGCGGCGAGCTCGAACGTCGCGATCTACCTCACACCACCCGATTCGACGGTACCCCTCGTCGGCGTGTTGGCGCTGGCGGCGCTGATGCGGCGCGACCTCACATGTTCATGAGCGACCGCGACATACGGCTCGACGTCGTCGTGGTCAACTTCCACAGCGCGGCGTTGATCGCGAGGACAATCACGATCGCCAACAAGTTCGCCGGCGCCGGGAAGCGCCTGATCATGGTCGACAACTCGCCCGGTGACGGAGCCGCGCAGATCGTTCGCTCGGCTGATCCGGATGCAACCGTGATCGAAAACCCCGTCAATCGCGGGTACGCCGCGGCCGTCAACCAGGCGTTCATGGCCGGCGATGCCGAGTTCGTGCTGCTGATCAACCCCGACGTGCAGGGGCTGTCCGGAAGTTACGCGGCCGTGCTCGAAGCGTTCCGCCACCCGCGGCGTGGGCGCAGTCGTCGCACGGCTGCTCAACTCAGACGGAACGTTGCAGCCGAACTGCATCTGCGCGCCGCGGCCCTTCGACCTGATCTCAGAGGACGTGGCCCTCGCGGAGCGGTTCCCGAACTGGCGACGGCCGCGTATGTACCGGATGCTCGACTGGGACCACCGGGATGCTCGGCCGGTTGACGCGGCCAGGGGTGCGTGCATCTTCCTTCGCCGCGCCGCGATCGCCGACGTCGGCCTGTTCGACGAGCACTTCTTCGTCTACTACGAGGAGACCGACTGGCTGATCCGGGCAAAACGGCGTGGGTGGCGGACGGTTTTTCTGCCCACCGTCGAGGCGGTTCACACTTCGGCTGGCAGCTCGCCGTACGTTCGCTCCCCACACAGCCTCCTGCTTCTCGAAAGCCAGCATCGCTACGCCCGCAAGCACTTCGGGGCGATGACGACCGGCCTCCTGCGCGCGACACTGGTCGGAATCGACACGGCACGCCTCGCCCGGCACGCGCTCAGCGGCAGAGCCGACGCGAGAGCGGCGGCGGTCGAGCGCATTCGCATCCACCTCACAATGCGCGCCCCCCGGCCCTCGTAACCAGATGGAGGTCTCCTACACATCCTCGCTCGACCGAGTGAACGCGGCGGACTGGGGCCTGCTGGCGGAGCGGGCGGGGCACGTCTTCGCCACACGCGAGTGGCTGCTCACCTGGTGGCGTCATTACGGGAAGGCCCAACGTCAGCTGACCGGGCTCGCACGCAGCCGCGGCGAGCTGGTAGCGATCGTGCCCCTTTACGAGTGGTGGAGGCACGGCGTTCCCGTGCTGCGGTTCGTCGGGCACGGCCCGAGCGACCAACTGGGACCCATCTCAGCACCGCTGTCCGAGCCGGCGGCCGCCGCGGCGGTCGAAGAGGCCATGGAGGCCGTACCGGTGCCGCGCTTCGTTCTGCTCGCCGAGCAAGTCGCGGGGGAGCAGTGCTTCGGTGAGGTGACCGGCGCTCGATTCCTGTACAGGGAGGCGAGTCCGGTACTGCGCTTCGATCGCGACTCGTGGGACGAGTTCCTGCAGCAGCACGGACGCAATTTCCGTCAACAGGTGCGTCGTTTTCCGCGCCGGCTGTCGGAGCTCGGGACGCTGTCGTATCGCCTTGCCTCTGACCCCGAGCGGCTCCAGCGAGATCTTGACACTCTGTTCGATCTTCACCGGCAGCGCTGGGGGAACGCCGCCACGCCGTTCCTCCTCGCGGAGCCGTTTCATCGTGACTTCGCCACGCAGGCGTTCCACCGGGGGTGGCTGCGACTGTGGTTCCTCGAGATCGACGGCAAGCCCGTTGCCGCGCTTCACGGCTTCCGGTTTGCCGGCGCCGACTCCGCCTACCAGGCCGGAAGAGACCCGGCCTTCCGCCAGCAGCCGGTCGGTTTCGTCCTCCTTGCGCATGCCGTGCGTGAGGCGCTGACCGACGGGATGGGCGAGTACCGCCTCCTCCGCGGTGGTGCGGCCTACAAGGAGCGATTCGCCACCGGCGACCCGGGTCTCGAGACATTCGGCCTACCGCGCGGCGCCTCAGCCCAGTTGCTCCTCACGGCCGCGCGCGCGGCGAAAGGGCGTTCGCTCGGCGTGCGGCGGATTCTGGACCGGCCCTAGTTCACGTGGACGGTGGTACCGCGGGTTTCAGCCGGATCTGGTCCTTCCCGACGAGATCGAGGACGCGCTCCGCATCATGAGGGTCGACCGGAAGAACGTGCGCTGCCCACCATCGGGCCGCCTCCGGAGCGGAGGATGGCTCTGAGAATTCCGGACCGGAATACTCGTCGAGCGGGGGTGCATAGACGAAGTAGACATTGATCCTTCGGCGGCGCAGCTCGACGGCCACGGCATCTCTGTCCTCGATCAGGAGAGGGACACGCAGCAACGGCAGCGGCGGGCCCTCACGGGCAGCGGGCGCAACCGAGCCGAGCTCTCGAAGACGTAGCACGCCCTCGATCCTCTCTTCGCGATCCCGCTGTAGGGCACGCAAACCGGCCACCGTTCTGTTGAGTGCGCGCGGCTGTTGCTGCATTCGGTAGTTCGGATACGCCGTCTTCATCCACTCGTCGAACACATCCAGGCCGGTCGCATACCGAGCGTGCTCGAGACGAGCGGCTTGCAGAGGAATACGCCACGGGACGGGCCTGACGGGATGCATGAGGTGACGACCGCGATCCACTGCCCGCCTCAGGCGGAGAGCCTCCAGTGCGGACCCGGCCGCCGAGCGCGCGATTCCCACCGCTTGACGGGTCCTCGGCGTCGGTACTGTCAACTCGCCCCGCAACCGAATGACCTCACGGCGGCTGTCCTCCTCCTCAAGCGACAGAACACCTCCTCGCCCGGAAAAGTGCTTTGACAAGCTGAAGACGGAGGCGGCGCCGAAGCTTCCGATGGGACGGTCGTCAACCTCGGTCTCAAGCGCATGGGCAGCGTCCTCGATCAGCGGAATGTTGAGTCGATCACATCGTGCTCTGGCCTCAACCACACGATCGGGTAGTCCGTACGTGTTAGCTGTCAGGACCCCCGCGATGTCTGACCAGGTCGCGTCTTCCACAGCTTCGAAGCACACGTTCCCATCGTGGGTCGACACTGGCGCCATCACCGGCCGGAGCCCTGCCGCCAGTGCCCCGAAGAAGACCGTGTCGTCCTCAAGCGGTGACATGAGGATGCGATCTCCCGGCGACATGAGCAGTCGGAAGGCGAGATGGATGGCGAACCGACCTGATGGCATGAACACGCATGCCCGGGAGGTACGGGCCTCGAATGCCGCCTCGATGTCGCGTTCGAGGGCCTGAGTCGGCGTCCCATCGTGATCGCCTAGGGTGTCGGCGGGATCGTGTTCGAGTATGCGCATACTGATCGTCTGCGATTTCTTCGTTAAGTACGGGTCGCAGCAGGCGCGATCGTTGGTGAACCTCGGCCACGACGTTGCAATGCTCGTCCGCTCACACTCGGTGGAGTTCGGAGGATCCTCGGCGGAGCGCGACGAAGTTCTTGATGAGCTTCGTCGCCACGGGGTTCAGTCGTTCGTGGTCCCCGGCCGCGTTCGGTCGCTGTCTGCGCTTCCGAGGTTGCTCGCGATCCGACGAGAGCTGTCGAGATGGGGACCCCAGATCGTGCACGTTCACGAGAACTACGATCCTCGTCTCGTCGCGCTTACCAGCGGATACCGAACGGTCTTCACCGTCCATGATCCGGTGCAGCATCTGGGTGTCCGCCCGCTCTCGGCCGCAGAGGCACGGATCTTCAAACAGTGGTTCCGGCGCGCCGA
Source organism: uncultured Thermoleophilaceae bacterium (assembly GCA_963770325.1). GTDB lineage: Bacteria > Actinomycetota > Thermoleophilia > Solirubrobacterales > Thermoleophilaceae > JAICJR01. The sequence goes on from CAVYPF010000004.1 coordinate 180,352, forward strand.
GCGATTCGTCGTGCACGGACAGGCGCTTGCTGAGGAGCTCGGTCCGATCGTCGGCCGTTCTCGAATCGTCGTGATCCCACATGGGCTGTCCGCGCGTTCCGAGCCCCTCCCTCGCCCAGAATCGCCGAGCGTGCTGCTCTTCGGCCGGCTCGAGCAATACAAGGGTGTGGAGGTCCTGGTCGAGGGGATGCGCCTGGTGTGGGAGCAACGTCCCGCCGTGAGGCTCGTGGTGGCCGGTGCGGGTCAGGCGGCACGGCTCGTCCCGGACGATGAACGCGTCTCGCTGATCCAGAGATACATCCCCGAGCGAGAGGTCGACGAACTACTCGCGGGAGCCTCCCTGATGATCCTTCCCTATACCCAGGCAAGTCAAAGCGGCGTCGGGGCCTTGGCGATCGCAGCCGGCGTGCCGGTAGTGGTCAGCGATCTAGGCGCGCTGCCAGAGCTCGCCTGTGACCCGTCGTTCGTCTTCGAGCCCGGCAACCCGCGCGCCCTTGCGGACACGATCTTGCGGCATCTCGATGACGGGGCGGAGGTGAGACGCGCCGTATTGCGGCACGCGCAAACGCACTTCTCCTGGGAGCATGCCGCGCAGCTGAGCACCGAGCTCTACCGCGAGTTGCTCGCCGGTCGGGCGAGGGGCGCCGGACTCGAGGCGGGATCCGCCTGAAGATCGACATCCGTTGGTAATTACGCGCCGCTGACGTCCGTACATACCTGTGGATGGACATTTCGGCCACCCGCATTGTTGACATCGATCCCTCGGGGTTCGCGGACGCATTCGCACGGCAGTCGATATCCGTGCGCCACGGGCTCGCCGACCATCCGCTGTTCACGATCGACGCTATCGCTGAACTCGCGGACGGGCTGCCACCCGAGTCGGTTCGGCGCGAGATGGGAAACCTGCCTCTCGCAAACTACGGCGAGTACGTAGACGTGGGCGACGGACCGCCGTCCCAGACCATCAGGAACGTCGAACGCACCGGGACGCGGGTGTCGCTTCGAGACATCCAGCAGGCGCCGGAATACGCGGAGCTGATCGACGAGTGCCTCGACGAAGTGCAGGAGCTCGTGGCCGAACGCCAGGGGGGCGTGACCCGGCGGGCTGGGTACCTGTTCATCTCCTGCCCGGCCTCGACCACGCCGATGCACTTCGATCGCGAGCACAGCTTCCTGCTGCAGGTGAGGGGTGTGAAGCATGTGAGCGTGGCCGCGTTCCAGGACGACCCAGTCGCCCTAGAACGCGAGTTCGACCGCTACGTGGACGGCCGCGAATGCGATTTCGAGGCGATGCAGGCCGTCGCCGAGACCTTCACCATCCGGCCGGGTGTCGGTGTGTACCTGCCGTCCTACGTTCCGCATTGGGTCAAGACGGAGGCGGGCATCTCGATCTCGTTCTCGATCCCGTTCGACACCACGTACGTGGAGCGGGCAGAAGCCGTGATACGGATCAACAAGCGAATGCGACGCCTGCATCTCTCCCCGCGGCCGATTGGTTCATCGGAGCGCGTCGACAAGACCAAGGCGGCCGTGGCCCGATCCCTGATGAGGCTCGGCGGAAACCACGGGAGTGACTGAGCAAACGGATGATGAATCGGTCCTCCGCGACTGGTTGAGTGTCCTCGCCCGCCAGAAGTGGATCGTGCTTCTGGCGGTGACCGTAGTCCCACTGTTCGCCTTCGCGGTATCCCGCGGTCAGGAGCGCAGGTACCAGGCGTCCTCCACCGTTCTCGTCAACGCACAGAACCCGACCGCGCAGGCCTTGAATCTCGCCAGCACGGCCACCGCCTCACCACCTGACCGGTACGTCGCCACGCAGGCCAAGCTGGCTCGCGTCGGCAGCGTCGCAGCGATGGCGGTGAAGGCGGCCCACCTTCGGGATCACACCGCAGCCGCGCTGCTTGCGAACTCGACCGTGAGCGCGGACCTCACCTCCGATCTCCTGACGTTCTCTGTCACAGATCCCAGCCCGGCGGCGGCCGGGAAGCTGGCGAACGCCTACGCGCAGCAGTTCACGTTGTATCGCCGCGCGCTCGACGGCGTGGGGCTTTCGGCCGCGATCGCCGACGCCCGCCGAAAGCTTGATGCGCTCTTGGCAGCAGGTAGCGGGGGATCTGACTTGTCCCGTCGGTTGAGGGGGACCGTGGGTGACCTCGAGCAGCTGCAGACGCTGCAGGCGGTCGGCTCGAGTGCGACGGTGGTCGGCGCCGCCGGCAGCGCCTCCCTCGTACAACCGAGGACCAAGCGCAACGTCATCCTGGGTCTGATCGTCGGTCTGGCGTTGGGGATCGCGCTGGCGTTTATCCGCGAGGCCCTCGACACGAGGGTGCGCTCCGCCGATGAGTTGCGAGCGCGCTTGGGAATGCCGCTGCTCGGTCAGGTTCCCAAGCCCGACCGCCGCCCTGTGCACTCCCAACAGCTGGCCACACTGACCGAGCCGACGAGTGCGAGCACCGAGGCGTTCAGGATCATCAAGAACAGGCTGGAGTTCTCGCAACTCGAGCATGGCGTCGGTTCGATCGTGATCACCAGTCCACGCGCGGACGAAGACACGTCGACGGCAGCCGCGAATCTGGCGGTAGTCATGGCCCAGTCGGGCCAACACGTCATCCTCGTCGACCTCAATCTGCGGGACCCAAGCCTCGACCGGCTCTTCGGCCCACCCGACCTCGGGTTCACCGGGGTCGCGACGGGCGTCGGGCTGGCAGACGCGCTCAACATCGTCGACATATACGGCGACCGACTCGACGCCAACCCCGGGAGGCTCGAGGTTCTGACTGCCGGTGAACCGCCGCCCGACCCGGGCGAGTTCCTGTCGTCGAGCTTGGCGACCGAGGCGTTGGCGGCCCTGGACAAGCGGTGCGATGTGCTTCTGATCGACACTCCTCCAGTGCTGGCGGTCGGGGACGCGATGACGATCGCGAAGCACACGGACGCGGTGATTCTGGTTGCCGGGGTGAACCGGGTGCGGCGAGCGACCCTGATCGAGACCCGCGACCGGCTCGATGGCTGCGCCGCGATGAAACTCGGCGTCATCGCAACGGGTGGCTACGCAGCGGCGCGCGGCAGCTACCGGCGGCGCTCACGCACCGCGTTGACGGCCGTTCGCAGCGAATACGCCGGGTCGAAGCGTCTGCTCGCCGCACCGAGCGCCCGGCTCGTCAGAGAGGCCGCGAAGAAGCTCGTGGTCGCGATCTCGGTCTCCGCCGTATCCGTGAGGGCGCTGCTCTCGACGAGGACGCGACGTAACGGCCAGGGATCCGGAGTTCCAGGACGCGCCCGCGCGGCCGAGCGCACCGAACTCCAAGAGCGTCCGCGGCAGGTGCCGGATGTCTAACGTGGCTGTCAAACCGCGCTGGCCGCAGTCTGGCGACCGGCCCGGCTCGCACGAGGCGGTTCGGCGCTCCTCAATCGCGTCGACCATCCCCGGCGTGACGCTCACGCGTCTCCTGATCGTCGGCGATGCCCTGGCGCTCGTGCTGGCTCTGCTGGCCTCACACGCCGTCGCGTCGAGCTCGCCCCTGCCTTCAACCCTGCAACCTACGGGGCTCGCATTGCTCGCCGCATGGTTGCCGGCATGGCTGGTGGGCGCACACATGTCCGGTGTGTACCGGCGGGACGCACGACACGCGATGTACGCCAGGGCACACGAGCGGGTGAGTCTCGCGCTTCTCTTCGTGATCGGAACCGAGGCGTTCCTGCTGATCGCACTCCCGGACCGAGGCGATCCCGCTCGCGACGGACTCGCCGTCTTTGCAGTGTCGGCAATGGCGTTCGTAGCCGCAGGGCGTGTGGCCGGCCGGGCGGTCGCACGCCGGTGTGATGGCTACGCCCAGACCGCTGTCATCGTCGGGGCCGGTGACGTCGGGCAGCTCGTGGCACGGAAGCTGCTGCGTCACCCGGAGTACGGCATCAAGCTGGTCGGGTTCGTGGACGCGTCGCCTAAGCGCTGGCGGCCAGACGTCGCCGGGGTGCCCGTCGTCGGTGCGATCGACGACTTGGCCTCAATCGTCGGGAAGCTCGCCGTCGAGCGGGTGATCGTCGCGTTTTCGAAAGACACCGATCAGGAGACGCTCACACGGGTGCGCCCGCTCGTGCGTCTGAACGTGCACGTCGACGTGGTCACACGGATGTTCGAGATGGTCGGCCCGGGCGCGGGGCTGCTGGAGGTCGAGGGGATTCCAGTCGTCAGCATCTCCCCGCGCAGGCGGTCGGTCGCCTCCCTGCGAGTGAAGCGCGCGATCGACGTCGTCGGAGCCAGCGTCGGGTTGATACTCGCCGCGCCCCTGTTCCTGTGGGCATGGTGGCGCATCCCGCGCGAGTCGCCTGGCCCGGTCTTCTACCGCCAGGGCCGCCTCGGGGCGAACATGCAGGAGTTCACGATGCTCAAGTTCCGCACGATGGCGGCGGATGCAAAGCAGTCCTCCCACCAGGCCTATATCGAGCGGGTCATGAATGGCGAGCAGACGACCAGTCTCGGCGAGCTCTACAAGCTCGACCGCAGCGAACTCGTCACGAGAGCCGGACGCTGGCTGCGGAGAACGAGCCTCGATGAGGTACCGCAGCTCATCAATGTCCTGCAGGGCAAGATGTCGCTGGTGGGCCCCCGGCCGTGCCTGGCCTACGAAACAGAGCACTTCGCCGAGCATCACCACGAGCGCTTCCTCGTTAGACCGGGGATCACCGGCCTCTGGCAGGTCACGGCGCGGGCACACGCCAGTTTCGCCGAGGCGCTCGAGATGGACGTCGCGTACGTCCGTGACTGGTCGCTCGCTCTCGATCTCTCCCTGCTCCTCCGTACCCCGGTCGAGGTGCTGCGGCAGCGGAAGACCACGGTCTGATGGCGGCGGTGACACAGGCCGCTGGATGCCTTAGACCGGACGCGGTCTCAGCGCGTTACACCCAAGCCGACGAGGCCCCGGTACGCGTGGGGGTGGCGGGGGTGGGGTACTGGGGGCCGAACCTGATTCGCGTGCTCAACGAGTCGGCCGCGGCGGAGGCCGCGTGGATGTGCGATCTGCGCCCGGAGGCGCTCCACTCTCTCGGGCAGCGCTTCCCGGCCGTTCGCCAGACGCAGGATCTCGACGAGATGCTCGACGACGACAGCCTGGATGCGGTCGCGGTGGTGACTCCGGTTTCCACCCATCACGAGCTGGCGATGCGGGCGCTGACCGCGGGCAAGCACGTGTTCGTCGAGAAGCCACTCGCTCGCTCGTCGGATCAATCCATCGACCTGATGCGGTTGGCGTACGAGCGCGACCTGGTGCTGATGCCGGGTCACACCTTCCTCTACAGCCCGCCGGTCAACCGCATTCGCGAGCTGATCCACTCGGGTGAGCTCGGAGAGATCTATTTCATCTCCATGTCCCGAGTAAACCTCGGCCTGCACCAATCAGATGTGAGTGTGATCTGGGATCTCGCACCACACGACTTCTCGATCCTTCTGTACTGGCTCGATGAACGGCCGAGACAGGTGGTCAGCATGGGCCGCGCCTGCATATACGGCGAGACGGAGGACGTCGCGTTCATCAACTGCGAGTTTGGCTCCGGCACCATCGCTCACGTCGAGTTGTCGTGGCTCGCCCCCAGCAAGCTCCGCCGGACGACGGTGGTGGGATCGAACAAGATGGTCGTGTACGACGACTGCAGCAACGAGCCGGTCCGCGTGTACGACGCGGGGGTGGTACCGCGCGACCCCGAGTCGTTCGGCGAGTTCCTCAAGTACCGCACCGGCGACATCGTCTCGCCTCACATCGAAGCGACGGAGCCGATGGCGCTTCAGGTGGACGACTTCTGCCGCGCTATCCGCTCCGGCACCGTCCCGCGCTCGTCGGCGCGCCTTGGGCTCGATGTCGTGCGGATGATCGAGGCCGCCGAGCGGTCGCACATGCCGAAGAGCAACCCGTGCTTGCTGGAGTGGTCTGCGAGGGTGCCCGATCTCTGACGTACGCGTCGGTCGATCACGTCGACCGCCTCCTGGGAGCGGGGTCCGCCTGATGACGGCCGGGCGCGCGCCGAAGGTGATCTTCATATGCCCGAACCTGAAGGCGGGCGGAGCGGAGCGGCAGTGGGCGCTCCTGGCCCCCGGCCTGTCCGAGCGCGGCTTCGACGTCAGCGTGCTCACGCTCGACGGCTGCGGCGTCTACTTCGAAGAGCTGCGTTCTCGAGGTGTACCGATCGCATGCGCCGGCCTGCGGCATCGGGCTGATCTGGTCGGCCTCGCACGTGCGGTGCACTTGGGCGGGTCGCGGTCATCTGCCGTCCTGACCCGTGGGGTGAGCGCGCACGCTATCGGCCACGTCCTTGCCCGGAGGCAGCGCGCGGCCCACGTAGTGACCGAGCACCTGGGCGACGACCCGTTCGGGGTGCGGCCGTTCCGCCCGCACCAGCGGCTCCTGCTCCGGCCGATGCGGCCTCGAGCGAGCGCCGTCGTCGCGGTGTCAGAGAGTCAGGCGGAGCGGTTGTTGCGCGACGGCTACCGGCCCGAGGCCATCCGTGTGATCCCAAGCGGGGTTGCTGACGATCCGCCGGTGCGCGACCGCGAGGCCGTTCGCGCCGAGCTCGACGTTGACCGCGACGCCTTTTTGGCAGTGCTGGTAGCGGCACTTCGCCCGGAAAAGCGCGTTGCCGTCTTCGTGGAGCAAGTGACCGCTGCGCACGCCGCTGAGCCGTCCATCCATGGCCTGGTGGTCGGTGACGGGCCGGACGCGGCGTCCGTGACGCGCGCCGTCGCCCGGTCAAGCGGCGCCGTCCGCATGGTTGGGTTTCGCGCGGACGCCGTGGACATCATGCATGCCGCCGATGTCGTTTGCCTGACCAGCGTCGTGGAGGCGCTGCCCATCTCGGTGCTCGAGGCGATGTCGGTTGCCCGCCCGGTGATTGCAAACCGCGTTGGCGGCCTGCCCGAGGTGGTCGAGGATGGCGAAACCGGCGTCTTGGTCTCGCCCGGCCGCCCGGCGGAGATGGCCCTCGCACTGGTCGGCTTGGCTCGGTCCCCGGCGCGCGCCGAGGAGATGGGGCGCGCCGGCCGGGCGCGCCAGCAGCGGTCATTCTCGATCGACGCGATGACGCGCGGATATGCGGACCTCCTGGCGGGCCTCGATGGAGCCGCGTCGTTGGCACGTCGACGCGACCGGGCCACACGGTGACGGCGAGCCCGCCCACCGAGGCGATCCGTGTCGCGGTCCTGGTCGAGTCGCTCGTCGTGCCGGAGTGGGTCGCATGGACGATCGTGCGGATCGACGCTGACGACGCGTTCGAGCTCGCGGAGGTGGTGCCCGCGGCAGCGCTGGCAAGCCCCTCCGCGACGGGGGGCTCAGCCGCGGGCGCGCACCACCTGATCTACCGGCTATACGAGTGGTTCGACAGGAGGGTGTTCGGTCCGGCCCGCGGCATGCGCCAAACCGACTTGTCATCCATCCCCTCTGGGCAGGCGACCTTCGCGGGTATCCGACGGGCGCTCGACGTCGTCGTGTCGTTCCTGCCCGCCGATCGGACGGTGTGGGACGGTCCGGCTCCCCGCCACGGGGTGTGGGCCGTTGCTCCGGTGGACGACGGCCGGCCGGTGAGCGCGCCGAGCCGCTTCTGGGAACTGCGAGGGCGCGGCGGCATCGCCACCACCGCCGTCGTCGCCATCGACAACGGCTGCACGCGAGTGATCGCCGAAGACTCGGCGCGTGCCGATCCGCTGTCGCTGACGCGCACGCGCGACGCCGCGGCGTGGACCTCTGCTCGGCTCGTCTTGCGCTCCCTGCGGTTGCTTCGGCGCGATGGCGGCCCACCACTCTCGGCTGCGGACGGTCCTGCGGCACCGGGGACCGTGCCTCCTGCGGCGGTGACTGTCAGTCATGCGGCTCGCACGGCGGTACGGGGGGTAGCGGCAAAGGGGCGCGCGGCTTGGCGCCGCGACGAGTGGTTCGTCGCCGTGCGTGCGCGATCGGCCGACGGTCGTGTCCACCCGATGCGCGCGCTGGCGAACCCAGCCGGGCGCTACCTTGCCGACCCGTTCCCCATCGAGGTCGACGGCCGTCATTTCCTATTCGTCGAGGATTACTCCTACGCCGCGCGCCGGGGGGTGATTTCGGTCTCGGAAGCCGGGCCGGACGACGCGTGGTCGCCGCCGCGCACGGTGCTCGAATGCGACCATCACCTCTCCTACCCGTTCGTCTTCGAGCACGAGGGAGCGATCTACATGCTTCCCGAGACCGGCGAAGCCGCCCGCATCGAACTTCACCGTGCCATCGAGTTTCCGGATGAGTGGCGGCTCGAGCGGGTCCTGCTCGACGGGCTAACCGCCGTCGATGCCACGGTGCACATCGAGAACGGCCTCGTTTGGCTGTTCGCAAACGTCATAGAAGGCGACGAGGACAGGGGTCAGCTGTGGCTGTTCTCGTCGCCCTCGCTGGATGGGCAGTGGCGCCCACACCCGTGGAACCCGATCGTGACCGACCCGGGCACTGCTCGCCCGGCCGGCCGGTTGTTCAGACGGAACGGCGTGCTCATCCGGCCCAGCCAGGACTGCTTGCGCGGGTACGGTCGAGCTGTGGTCCTCAACCGGGTGGACGTGCTCTCGCCGAGCGAGTACCGCGAGACGCCGCTGGGCAGGATCGAGCCCACCTGGCTGAGGGGAATGAAGGGCACTCACACATACACATTCAACTCGCGATACGAGTGCCTCGACGGGTACCGCTACGTCAGACGACTCCGCATGGGCCGCGCGGCGTCCCCTCTGGCGGGGCTCAGGGCGTCCAGTTCTCGGCGAGCGGGGTGAGCTGGAGCTCGTGCGTCGCGGAGCGTGCGTCCTGGTTGGCCAGGAAGAGGACGGCATCGGCGATCCTGCGCGGGTCGGCCAGCGCTTCCGGCGAGACACCGGGGCGTGTGGACCCGTCGAGCGGCTGGATGCCCGCGTCGACGATCAGCAACGCGACCTGGATGCCGTGGGGGCGCAGCTCGAGCGCGGCCGCGTTGGTGATCGCCCGCACGCCGAACGATCCTGCCGCCCACAGACCGCGGCCCGGCATCGCGCGCCGTGTCGAGCCGCCGGTGACCTGCACCAGCGTGGCTGCCCGGCCCTGTGCAAGCGCGAATCGTCCGCTGGCTGACAGGAACGAGAAGGCCGCGCGGGCCGGAGCCGCCGCCCACGAGTCAAAGCCGTCCAGGTCGGCCTCGGCAATCGGGCCGCCGCCGAAGGGACCGGTGCGCTCGCCGCCGTATGCGGCGGCCGCGTTCACCACGAGCTCGACTCCGCCGTGAGCCGCGGCCGCCTGCTCCAGCACGCCGTGCACGCTCGCGGGGTCCGTCACGTCCGCCTCCAGCGCGAGCGCGCCGGCAGCGCTGACGCCATCCAGGGTGCTCTGCGACCGCGCCGCCCCCGCCACCGCCCAGCCGTCGCTCACCAGCAGCTCGATCACCGCGCGACCCAAATTGCGCGCTCCGAACACAACCGCACTTCGCTGCTCAGCTTGCATCTCGTTCCCTTCGGTCGCTTGCCGTCGCCGCTCTCGTTCGGACCGACCAATCGTCCGAGGAATCAGGTGAGCCGTCGTCGCCGGATCTTGGTGATCCAAGCGCTATCCGCGCACCCATTCGATCGCCTGGTCTTTCTGGTCAAGCGGGAATGTCTTGGCTTCTCCGGGTGTCATCCAGCCGAAGAGGTGGGTCAGGTGGCTCATCCAGGCGATGTCGGTGACGAGCGCGGTCCGTTTCCAGGCGCGGAGGTGTTCGAAGCCGATCTTCAGGTCTTGCCAGACGGCGCCGCCGGTCATGCCGTCGAAGTCGCGCATGACGATCAGGAAGCGCACGTCGCCGGTCTTTGCGGCCTGCTCGAGTGCGGGCAGGATGACGTCGCGGTAGTCCTCGGCGGCGATCTTCCCGCTCGCCTCGAATCCGATGACACCTGACGGTAGGTCGCTCAGTTCGCTGATCATCGTCGCCTCCTTTCAAAAGCTTCCGCGGCACTCCAGAACCCGGTTAGTATCGCGAGCACTGACCGTACCGAGCGGAAGGAATGAGGAAATGGCTGACAGCGCCATGGCAAGCCCTCTGACCAGCGAGGCGGTCCAACCCTTACGTGACCGGGTGCGCGGTCGAGTCCTCGGCGCCGCGGATGAGGGCTACGACGAGGCGCGCATGGTCCACAACGGCATCTTCGACCGGCGGCCGCTGGGCATCGTGAAGGCCGAGCAGGTCGGCGACGTCATCGCGTGCCGTGAACTTCGCGCGCGAGAACGGGCTGGATCTCTCGGTGCGCGGCGGCGCGCACAGCGGACCCGGATTCGGGACGAACGATGGGGGCTTGGTCATCGACATGTCGGAGATGCGCACCGTGCGCGTGGATCCGAGAAACAAGACTGCTCGTGCAGATTCCGGAGCGACATGGGGCGACTTCAACTACGCAACACACGCGTTCGGTCTGGCGACGACCGGCGGGATCATCTCGACCACGGGCATCTCCGGTCTCACCCTGGGAGGAGGCATCGGCTACCTGTCCCGCGGGCTCGGGCTCACGATCGACAATCTCATCTCAGCCGACGTGGTCACCGCGGACGGGAAGTTCCTCACCGCGAGCGAAGGCGAGAACGAGGATCTCTTCTGGGGACTGCGGGGTGGGGGTGGGAACTTCGGCGTGGTGACGTCGTTCGAGTATCGCCTCGCCGAGGTCGAGCAGGTCTTCGCCGGTCCGACTCTTCTACAACCTCGAAGACGCCGCCACCGTGCTCCGAATGTTCGACGAGTTCATCCGGGAAGCGCCCGAGGAGTTTGGCGGTTTCCCCGGGTTCCAGATCGCCCCGCCGTTGCCCTTCATCCCGGAGGATCGGCACGGCGACCCGCTGTGCCTGGTGGTGGTGCACTGGACCGGAGCGCTCGACCAAGCCGAGAAAGTCCTGAAGCCGTTCCGAGATGTCGCGCCGATCGTTGCCGACGGGAGCGGTCCGCTGCCGTACCCGGCCCTGAACGCGGCGTTCGATGCGCCTCTATCCGAAGGGGCTGCGCGCCTACTGGAAAGGCGCCTTCCTCAAGGACCTGCCGGACGACGCGATCGCGGCGCACGTCGAGCATGGATCCAACGTCCCCGAGGTGACCTGCACGATGCACATGTATCCGATCAACGGCGCATGCCATCGAGTCGGCGCGAACGACACCGCGTTCGCCTACCGCGACGCCACCTACGGGATGGTGTTCCTCGCGGGATGGACCGACCCGGCCAACGACGCTGAGCGGATCAAATGGCTACGCGACTACTACGAGGCGCTCTCGCCGTATTCGGAGCCTGGCGGCTACATCAACTTCATGCAGGACGACGACTACGGCCGGATTCGAGACAACTACCGCCAGAACTACGACCGTCTGGTTCAGGTCAAACGCGCCTACGACCCTGACAACCTCTTCCACATGAACCAGAACGTCGCACCATAGGGCTCACCACCACTTGCTCTCCTGCGCACTGCCGGTGCCGCCGGTCCGGTCGAGCGCGTCGAGGTCGGCCAGGTCCTGATCCGAGAGGGTGAAGTCGAAGATCTGGGCGTTTTCCTCGATCCGCTCGCGGTGCGTGGACTTGGGGATCACGGGCAGTTCGCGCTCGACGCACCAGCGCAAGAGCACCTGCGCCGGCGTCCGCTCGACGCGGTCCGCGACGCGCCTGACCGTCGCGTTTGAGAGATGGCGCCCGGTTCCCAGGGGGCTGTAGGCCACGAGCGCCACGCCGTGCTGCTCGCCGGCCTCGAGCAGCGCGCGGCGGTACGCGAACGGACTGAACTGCACCTGGTTCACGACTGGCGCCTCGCTCCCCGCGGCGATCACTGCCTCCAATTCGCTGGTGTCGAAGTTCGAGACTCCGATCGAGCGCGCGTGGCCGAGCTCGCGTGCCCGCTCCATCCCCGGCCACGCCCAGGTGGGACCGCCCTTCGGCCAGTGGATGATGTAGAGGTCGACCTGGTCGACTCCCAGCAGCCGGAGGCTCTGCTCGACCTCGGCCGCCGGGTCCTCGCGCCCCGGGTTGAACTTGGTCGTGATGAAGACCTCCTCGCGCGGCACGCCGCTTTCGCGCAACCCCTGCCCGACGCTGGCCTCGTTGCCGTAGGCCTGAGCCGTGTCGAGGTGGCGATAGCCGAGCTCGAGCGCCCAGCGAACGGCGTTGACGCACTCGGGGCCGTCGGGCACCTGCCAAACGCCGAGGCCGAGCATGGGCATCTCGTTACCGTCCGCAAGCACGCGAACGCGTCCATCTGCCGTCATCGCTGTCTCCTTGTCAACGCGGGAGTCGCTTCGTCCTCCGAGACTACGAACCCCTGCAGAGGCACGGCCGCCCGGACGCCTCACTCCGCCAGGTGGCGGTTGGTCTTCTCACCCGAGCGGGAACCGGAGGTCCGGTGAAAGCCGCTGGGGTCCGGGCCGGCCTGCCTCGCGGGGTGGGGATACCCCAGTGGATGGCGGTGAAACGGTGACCGCCGCGGACTGACTTGGACGCGCGCTCATGCGGGGCCGCGCGTGAACACGTCCGCCAGCACCAGCGCGAGCGCAGCGGCCACGAACGCGGCGATGCTCACGATGCCGTGGCGGAATGCCGACGCGAAGTCGCCGTGCGATGACGCAAGCCGGTTGTAGAAGACGCTGCCGGTGACCGCGATGCCGGCGGCCGAGCCGATCCGCTGACCGGTCTGCAGCACGCCGCCGGCGCTACCGGCGCGTTCGACCGGCACCTGGGACAGCGCGAGGGTCAGGTTGGGCGAGATCACGAAGCCGCCGCCGAGGCCGGCGATCAGCAGCGGCAGCGCCGTCCACAGCGCGACGTCGTGGCCGGGATGGGCGCCCACCGCCAGCCAGACGCCGGCCATCCCGACGAGGACCGTGGCGAGCCCGAAGGCCACGAGCTTGGGGCCGCGGCGCAGCGCCTGGCGGCTGGCCGCCGCCGAGGTCAGCGCGCCACCGATGGCGAACGGGCGTGGCGGCCAGGCCGGACTTCCACGCGGGGTAGTCCAGCCCGAGCTGCAGGTACTGGGTGAGGATGAAGAAGGTGGCGATGAACCCGGCGAAGTAGATGAGGCCCACCGGGGCGCCGAGCGCGTAGGACCGGATCCGGAACAGGTCGAGCGACACGAGCGGCTCGCGGGTGCGGCTGTAGCGGCGCTCATGCAACACCCACACCACGAGCAGCACGGCGGCCAGCGGGAACAGCGCGAGGCGCAGCGGGCTGTGCCACGAGCGCTGCTCGATGAGCGGGACGAGGATGCACAAGATCGCCGCGCCCAGCAGCACGACGCCGAGCGGGTCGAGCGCCTGGGGCCGGCGCTCGCCTTCGGTCGGTGCCGGCAGGTAGCGGCGGGCGAGCAGCAGGATCGCCGCGCCGAGCGGCAGGTTGACGAAGAACACCGCCCGCCAGCCGTCGTGGACGCCGAACAGCGCGATCAGCGCGCCGCCGGTGAGCGGGCCGACCGCGGTGGCCACACCGATGGTCGAGCCGAAGTAGCCGAACGCCTTGCCGCGCTCCTCGCCCCGGAACAGGCTCTGGATGAGACCCGAGATCTGCGGCGTGATGAGACCGCCGGCGAACCCCTGGACGATCCGCAGCAACACGAGCGCGAGCGCCGTCGGCGCCAGTCCGCAGGCCGCGCTCGCGATTACGAACAGGCCCACGCCGAGCATGAACACCGGCCGCCGGCCGTGCGCGTCGCCGAAGCGCCCCGCCGGCACGAGCAGCAGCCCCAGTGCGAGCGCGTAACCCGAGACGATCCACTCCAGCTCGTTCGACTGGGCGTTCAGGCTCTGATCGATGCTCGGAAGGGCGACGTTCACGATCGAGACGTCGAGCAGGGTCATGAACCCGGCGGCAAGGCAGACGCCGAGCGCCATCCAGCGGTTCGGGTCGGGGCGGTAGTCGTCCTGGCGTGGCGGCGGCGGCGGCCGAGTGGATGCTGCTGAGGTCACGGACCGTGGCTCGTCGATATCCGGGATGGTCTCGAACCAGGCACTCGTTCGCATCCGGGACGCACTGGTTGTCGCCCCCGGGTCTGAGCCAGCCTGGGGCCTCAGTGGCTCTGGTCAGGCTCGACGAGTTCGTCGAGCCGTGACACGAACCGCTTGAGAGTTGGCGAGGCGTTTGACTTGCTGTAGCCCACCGCCAGGTCGATCATCGGCGCCTCGCCCGCCAGCGGACGGGTGACGACGGACGGTGGCAGCAGGTTCTTGGCGTAGGCGGGCATGAGCGCCAAGCCGCGGGTGGATGCGACCAGGGACATCGCCATCGCCATGTTGTCCACCCCGTGGTCCAGCTCGATGTCGAGCCCCGAGCGGCGGAGATAGTCCTCGGTGACGTCATGCAGCACGGTGGCCCTGTTCGAGCCGCCGATGAACGTCTCGCCGACGAAATCCTCCGGGCGCACCGCGTCGCGGGCGGTGAGGCGATGGTCGCTTGGCATGAGGACGATCAGTGGCTCGTGGTCCACCACCTGGTACTCGAGGTCGTAGCCGGGCTCCACGCGCATGAAGGCCAGATCCAGGCGGCCCCGCGCGATGGCCTCGGCGAGGTCCGGCGAGTAGTCGCTGGTGACCGTCACGTGAATGTTCTTCAGTTCGTCGTGCAGCAGGTGCATCGCCTGGGTGAGCCAGTTGATCTCGTGCCCGGTTTGGAAGCCGATGGCGAACGTGTTCCTGGCCGGTTGCGCCGCCAAGCGTGCCGTGTCGACGGCGGCATCCACGTGCATCAGCGCCAGGCGAGCGTGATCGAGGAAGGCCTTGCCGGCCGCGGTCAGTTCGACGCCGTGAACGCTGCGCGAGAGCAACTCGACCGCGACGCGATCTTCCAGGTCCCGGATCTGGCGGCTTAACGACGGCTGGGAGGTGTACAGCCGATCCTTGGCCGCCTCGGTGAGGCTGCCAACTTCGGCGACGGCAATGAAATAGCGAAGGTGTCGCAGTTCGATCGCGGTCCCATGCCCAGGAGGCATGCCACCAGCCTACAAAGTCTTTTTCAAATGGGGGTCCAGGTCTTACTGTGACCAGGCAAGTCATGCACCTGAAGTCATACCTCACAGGAGCTGAAATGGACGAGCCCGTCATCCTGATCACTGGAGCACTCACCGGCATCGGCCGCGCTGCGGCGGTCGCCTTTGCCAAGAACGGCGCGAGGGTGGTCGTTGCCGGGCGGCGCGATGAGCCAGGGGAGGCCCTCGCCGAGGAGCTGCGCTCTCTCGGCTCCGAGGCCGAGTTCATCAACGCCGACGTCCGCAAGGAGGACGACGTCCGCGCACTCGTCGACACGACCGTCGCGCGGTTTGGGCGTCTCGACGTTGCGGTGAACAACGCGGGCACCGAAGGCCAGGTCGGCCCGATCACGGACCAGACCGCGGAGACCTATGCCGCGACGTTCGACACGAACGTTCTCGGCGTGATCCTGAGCATGAAGCACGAAGTCCGGGCGATGCAGCAACAGGGCAACGGCAGCATCGTCAACATCTCCTCGACCTATGGGCACGAGGGGGCGGCGGGAGCCTCGGTCTATGTCGGCAGCAAGCACGCCGTCGAAGGCATCAGCAAGTCGGTCGCGCTCGAGACCGCTGAGTCGGGCATCCGCGTGAACGTCGTGGCGCCGGGGCCGACTGACACCGGCATGTTGACCCGCTTCACGGGCACGCCGGAGAACAAGGCCGACCTGGTGGCAAACGTTCCGATGGAGCGCATGGGCCACTCGGAGGAGCTTGCCGACGCGATCGTCTTCATCGCATCGGACGAAGCCTCGTACATCACCGGCCATGTCCTCAACGTCGACGGCGGTCTCACCGTCAGCTGACGCGATCGACGTCCCCCCTCGGAGGAGCCAGCCATGAGCACGCAGTCGAACCCGTCCCAGGACCCGACGCGGGCGGTCACCGCGGTGATGCCGGCCATCGGCATTCCACTCCCAGCAGCCGGGCACGCAGAACGACGCGCCGACACGGTTGGTCGGCGAATTCGCGCACCTCTTCACGGCCGCGGCACGGCGCGTGCAGCGAGTACTCAAAGCGGATGTCAGGCGCAGCCAGTTCATCGATCACGGCCGGATTGAACTCGTTGCCCCAGAACTCGGTGAACCAGCGCCCGACGATGGCCTTGTTGTCTTCTGCAGACACGACTTGTCCTCTCTTCCGGAGGTTGGTTGCTTGTGTCGAAGCTCCGGTAGGACGATCCGCGGACCCGGACGTGAGGCCGCCTGGTGGAGGGCCGGGTACGGCGGGCTTGAGAGGGCTCCTACCCCGCCGCAGCCTGCTCGTGGGCGACGTGCGCGATCAGCACGGGCCGGCTGGTGTGGCTCGCGACCGCGCCCGCCACGCTCCCGATGAAGGCGCGCGGAAGCCCGGTCCTCCCGTGGGATCCCATAACCACGATCCCAGCGTCGAGCTCGTCCGCCGCATCGACGATTCGCTGCCAGATCGGCTCGCCGTGCTCGGCGGCGGGCTCGGCGTCGAATCCGGCCTCGCGCGCCAGCGTCGCGCCCTCCCCGGCGACCCGGCGCGCGTCCTCCTCGATGCCCTCCTCGACCTCGTCCGGGATCACAGTCGCCGCTACGAATGGCGGGATGTACGGCTGCCACACCGTCAGCACGATCGCGCGCCGGCCGCCTTTCAGTTGTTCGGCGGCCTGCTTGATCGCAGCCTTGGCGAATTCCGAGCCGTCGTAGGCGAAGAGGATGGGACCGTCCGACATGTCAGTGCTCCTTGGTATCGGCTGGTAGGAGGGGACCGTGATGTTGCCACGGGACGGTACGATCGGCTCATGTCGCATGCCGCTGCGCTCGTCGATGAGATCGCCAACGAGCTGGACACCTGGCCGGGCGTGCGGATCGAGCGGCGCTCAGACGGTGCCGCCATCGTGCGCTACGAGCAGCTCGAGCTGGGCGTGCTCGACCCCGACCGCGGCGTGGCGGAGCTGCGCTTCCCGGATGTCGAGCGCACGGAGCTCGTCGAGCACGGCGACGCCGAGCCGGGGGAGTCGCGGACCGAGGGCGACCTGGTCAGCCACGATGTCGGAGGCCCGTCGGACGTGACCGCCGTGCTCGAGCTGTTCGATCGCCGCTACCGCGAGGTGCGGGGCGAGGACGAGCCCTACAGCTCGCAGGACCCCGCCTGACGCCTCTCGGCCACGGCGCAATCGACGAGCGGGTCGATCATGTCCGCGGGCCGACGAGCGGCCATGTCATCCTCGAGTACGGCGACTACGAATGCCCGTATTCGCGGCAGGCGTTTCGAGCAGTCGAGCGCGTCGAGCGCCAACTGAGCGGCGGCATCCGCTTCGCCTTCCGCCACTTCCCGCTCACGGAGATCCATCCGCACGCCTTCGCCGCAGCAGCCGCCGCGGAGGCGGCAGCCCTTCAGGACCGGTTCTGGGCCATGCACGAGCTGCTGTTCCATCGCCAGCGGGCGCTCGAGGACGACGATCTCCTGCGATATGCCGCCCAGCTCGGCCTCGATGTCACGCGGTTCGATCGGGATCGGCTCAGCCCGACCGTGCTCGACCGGGTGCGACGGGACATCGACAGCGGGGTGGCATCAGGTGAGGTGCTCGGGACGCCGACGCTGTTCATCGATGGCGCCGTGCATCTCGGCAGCTACGACGCAGCGACGTTGATCGACGCCTTGGCCCGATGACCGAGGGCTGACGGCCGGGGGCCTACTCGGTCACCTCGTCGATCACCTCGTACACGCCGGAGATGTGGTCGTTCTCCACGAACGCGGATAGGCGATCCACCCGCTGGTTCTCGTCGGCTTCGGCATCGCCGCGCCAGCGGTGGTAGTCATCGATGCTCATGTCGAACAGGCCGAACGAGACGATCTCGTCCTCGTCGCGGATGTTGCGGGCGTGATAGGCGCGCTGGAAGCCCGGCGGCATGTTGTCCCCCGGCTCCCAGGCGCGACGAAACTGATCCCACGCGCCCGGCTTCAAACGGCGGGCGGAGAACATCACGATCATGGTCCTGCCTCCTCATGGTTGCGTTCAAGGCGGTCTGGCGAATGCTTCCACGTCTGGCTGCTCGTCGGCTGCCGGGTGAGGAGACGGATGCGTCCTCGGCGTCGCACGTATCGTCCGGAGGGTGACGAGCTCACCCGAAGATTCCTTCGATCGTGACGCGGCGTTCCCGCGACTCGGCGACGACCTGATCGAGGTGCTCGATGCGGCCGGCCGCCGCCGTCCGCTGACGGAGGGAGAGCTGCTCTTTCAGACCGGCGACCAGGTGTCGGAGTTCTTCGTGGTCCTGAGCGGCCGCGTGGCGATCGTCGACGGCTATGGGCGCCCGGACGAGCGCGTGCTCGGCGTTCACGGCGAGGCTCGCTTCGTTGGCGAGCTGAGCCTGATGACGGGCGAGCCGGTCTACAACACGGCTGTCGTCCGCGAGTCGGGCGAGGCGATCGTGCTGGAGCTCGACGTGCTCCGCCGGGTGATCGGCGCCAACCAGCAGCTGGGCGATCTGGTGCTCAGCGCCTTCATCGCGCGGCGCGCGCTCCTCATCGGGCTTGGCACCGGGGTGCGGCTGATCGGGTCGCCGCTGTCGCCGGAAACCCGCCGCCTGCGCGAGTTCCTGACCCGCAACCGCATTCCGCACAGCTTCATGGACCTCGAGAACGACACCGCTGCGGAGCAGCTGCTGCAGGGGCTGTCGATCGCGCCGCGTGAGACGCCGCTCGTGCTGCGAGGGTCGCTCGCCCTGCGCAACCCGAGCATCCAAGAGGTGGCTGAGGCGCTGAACCTGCGCAGCGCGGGATCGCCCGAAGGGGCGTGCGACATGGTGGTTGTCGGCGCCGGGCCGGCGGGGCTTGGGGCGGCGGTCTACGCGGCGTCGGAGGGACTCGACACCGTGCTCGTCGACTCGGCCGCGGTGGGCGGGCAGGCGAGCACCTCGACGCGGATCGAGAACTACCTCGGCTTTCCCGCCGGGATCTCCGGCGCGGATCTCGCCGAGCGTGCCTCCATGCAGGCCACGCGGTTCGGCGTGCGCACCGTGGTGCCGGCGAACGCCCAATCCCTGACGTTCGAGGACGGCTACCACGTGGTGGAGCTCGACGGCGACGAGCGTCTGCGCGCCCGCACCGTGGTGCTGGCGACCGGCGCGAGCTATCGGCGCCTGAACGTGGCGCGTCTCGCCGAGTTCGAGGGCGCCGGCGTCTATTACGCGGCGACCGAGGTGGAGGGGCAGATGTGCGCCGGCGATCCGGTGGTGGTCGTGGGGGGAGGCAACTCCGCCGGTCAGGCCGCGATGTTCCTCTCCCAGCACGCCGGCCGCGTGAACCTCCTGGTGCGACGGGCCGACCTGGCGGCGACCATGTCGCGCTACCTCATCGATCAGATCGAGGCCACGCCCAGCATCGAGTTGCACGCCCACACCGAGGTCCGCGAGTTGCACGGAGGTGACTCGCTCGAGGCGATCACGGTGGAGGACACGGCCGCCGGAGAGACGCGCAGGGTGGATGCCCGCGCCCTCTTCGTGTTCATCGGCGCCGACCCCTGCACGGCCTGGCTCGGCGGCGCCGTCGCAACCGACGAGGACGGCTTCATCTTCACGGGTCAGGAGTTGCAGCTGTCTCATCTCGACCTCGCGGGCGAGAGTCGCCAACGCGAGCCGTTCGTGCTCGAGACCAGCCGGCCGGGGGTGTTCGCCGTCGGCGATGTGCGCTCGGGGTCGATCAAGCGCGTGGCATCCGCGGTCGGCGAAGGGGCGATGGCCGTGCGACTCGCCCACGACTACCTCGCGCTGCTCGACGGCGCGAAGTGACCGAGTGATTCAGCAGCTACGGGTAGCGCGGCACACGGAGCGGCTGGAAGAGGTCGTCGCGTTCTATCGAGACGGGATCGGGTTGACCGAGGTCGGTCGTTTCCACGATCACGACGGCTACGACGGGGTGTTTCTGGTGCTGCCGGGCACCGGGGCGCACCTCGAGTTCACCTCGGGGGGCGATCACGCCGCTCCGGTTCCGCACCCCGAATCGCTGCTCGTGCTTTACCTCGGCGATCGCGCGGCCGTGGATGCAGTGGCGACGCGCCTGGGCACCGATCCGGTCGCTCCCGCCAACCCGTACTGGGCCGAGCACGGCCTGACGTTCGAGGATCCGGACGGGTTCCGGGTCGTGCTCGTGCCCGAGCGCTGGGCTGCGGGCTGACGTGGAGATCGGCTGGCACGCCGGAGAGCGGACGTCGCTCCGCGGCCTGTTTGCGCTCGCCGAAGACTCGCCGCAGCGGCTCGAGGCGTCACTTGACCGAGGACGAGTGCTCGTGGCCCGCGACGATGGCCAGGTCGTCGCGTACCTCCAGCTCGTCGAGTGCGACGCGCCCGACCAGGCCGAGTTGCTCAGCATGGCGGTGATCGACGGGCGCCAGGGTCGAGGCCTCGGCCGCGCATTGGTCGCCCGCGCCGTGGCCGAGTGCCGCGCCGAGGGCCTCCACACGTTGGTCGTGGCCACCGCCGCGGCCGACACCGGCAACCTGCGCTTCTACCAGCGGCTTGGTTTCCGCATGCTCCGCATCGAGCGCGACGCCTTCACGCCGACCGACGGCTACCCGGAAGGCCTCGCCATCGAGGGAATTCCGCTGCGCGACCGGGTCTGGCTGACGTTGTGCCTATGAGAGCTCGGTAGCCGCGACCGCCACCCTCGCCCGAGCTTTTGGAGCGCGAAGAGGAACGCCTCGGAGAAGGTGGGGAAGGGTTGGATCGTGTCGTGCAAGATGTCCAGAGGCACCCCGGCGCGGATCGCGAGCGTGGCCTGCTGCAGCCACTCGCCCGCCTCTGGGCCGAGGGCGTAGGCGCCGGTTAGCCGCTCGCCGTCGGACACCAGCGTGAGGAAGCCGGGCCGCTCAGCGTAGGCGCGCGTGTAGGTGGCGGTGCGCGGCACGGTCGAGAGCTCGATGCGCGCGCTGAGCGCCCCCTCGCTCTCGCCCACAGCCGCCGCCTGCGGATCGGTGAACACCACTCGTGGCACAGCGGCGTAACAGGCGGTGCGGGGATTGCCGAGGATGTTCGCCGCAGCCACGCGGCCCTGGTACTTGCCGACATACGTGAGCGGCCAGATGCCGGTCACATCGCCGATCGCCCAGATGTTGTCGCCGGCGTTCATCCGGGCGTCCACCTCGATGCCCCGCTTTCCGGGGTCGATCCCAACGCTGCCGAGACCGATGCCGGACGTGCGCGGAGAGCGGCCGGTGGCCACGAGCAGCTTGTCGGCGTGCAGCTCGCTGCCGTCGGGAAACTCGAGCGCGTAGCCGTCGCCGTTCCGGCGAGCCGCCAAGGCGTGCTCGCCGAGGTGGATCTCCACCCCGTCGGTCTCGAGCGCCTCCCGGAGGCCTTCGCCCAGCGGCCGCGGCTCGCGCGGCAGCAGATGGTCGGCGCCCTCCACCAACGCCACCGACGCGCCCAGCCTCGAGACCGCCTGCGCCATCTCGACGCCCACGGGGCCGCCGCCGAGGACGAGCAGGCGGTCCGGCACCTCCTTCATGCCGGTGACCTCGCGGTTGGTCCAGACGCCCTCGAGCCCATCGAGGCCCGGCACCGGAGGGATCGCCGGATCGGAGCCGGTCGAGATCACCACGTGCGCCGCGCTGTACGTGGTGTCGCCCACCTCCACGACGCCCGGGCCGGCCAGCTTGCCGTGGCCGCGAATCAGGGCGATGCCGTTCTCCTCGAGCCAGGTCACCTGGCCTGCATCCGAGTAGTCGGAGACGATGAAGTCGCGCCACGCGAGGGCCTCAGCGGCGCGCACGTGGCCGTTCACCGCCTCGGCCGCGCCGGGCGCCTCGAGCGCGGCCTGGAGGGCCTCGCCCGGGCGCAGCAGCGTCTTCGACGGGATGCAGCCCCAGTAGGAGCACTCGCCGGCGACCAGCTCGCGCTCGACGATGGCCACCTTCAGCCCGCCCTCGGCCAGGTGGCCGGCGCAGTGCTCGCCGGCAGGTCCCGCGCCGAGAATGATTACGTCGTAGTCGCTGGTCATTAGGCCTCCCGGGCGCGGTCGACCTCACGCGCGGCGGTGATCAGGCCGATGTGGCTGAACGCCTGAGGCACGTTGCCGAGCATCTCGCCGTTGGCCGTGTCGATCTCCTCCGCCAGCAGCCCGACGTCGTTGGCGTAGCTCACCAGCTGGTCGAACAGCGCCTCGGCACGCTCCTGCTCCCCGGCCTTGGCCAGGCAGCAGACGAGCCAGAACGAGCAGATCACGAACGTGCCCTCCTCGCCCTGCAGCCCGTCGGCGTTCACGCCCTCCGCGCTGTTGCGGTAGCGCAGCACGAGGCCGTCCTCGGTGAGGTCGCCGGCGATCGCGTCGATCGTCGACTTCATGCGAGGGTCGGTGGCGGGCAGGAACCCCACGAGCGGCATCAGGAGCTGCGCGGCGTCGAGGTCGTCGGAGTCGAACGACTGGGCGTAGGCCTGGCGCTTCTCGCTCCAGCCGCGCTCCAATACCGCCTCGCGGATCTTGTCGCGCTCCACAGCCCAGGCGTCGGCGCGGGCAGCGAACTCGCCCAGGTGCGGCGCGAGCCTCACCGCGCGGTCGAGCGCGGTCCAGCACAGCACCTTTGAGGAGAGGTGGTGGCGGGTCTCGCCACGCATCTCCCACATGCCCGGCGTCGCGCTCGCCCCAGCGGCGGGCGGCGGCGTCGGCCAGCTCGGCCACGAAGTGCTGGATCTCCGGGTGCAGCTCGCCGAGGCGCTCCCGGTAGATGTAGATCACGTTCAACAGCTCGCCGTACACATCGAGCTGGGTCTGGTTCCAGGCCCCGTTGCCGACCCGGACGGGCTTCGAGTCGCGCCAGCCGCGCAGGTGCGGGAGCTCGCGCTCGGAGAGGTCGTGCTCGCCCCGATCCCGTACATGATCTGGAGCGAGCGCTCGAGCCAGTAAGCCGCCGCCCGCCGCGCTCGTCATGAACGAGGCGAACTCGCCGGCCTCATCCGAGCAGGCGCCGATGTAGAGCGCCTCCATCGTGAGGCTGGCGTCGCGGATCCACGCGTAGCGGTAGTCCCAGTTGCGCTCGCCGCCGACGCTCCTCGGGGAGCGAGCGTGGTGGCCGCTGCGACGATCGCGCCGGTGGGCGCGTAGGTCAGCCCCTTGAGCACGCGCGCGCTGAGGCGCACGAGCTCGCGGTGCGAGCCCTCGTAGATGTCGTGCTCGGCCTCCCAGGAGCGCCAGGCGTCGGCGGTGTCCTCGATTCGCGAGCGCGCGACGTCGGCGGGAGCAGTGGGATCCGGGATCGTGCTCTCCGGCGGTGCCCAGCGCATCGAGAAGCCCGAGCTCGCTCGCTCTCGCTCAACGGTGAACGCCGCGCGACCATCGTCGAGTCGCTACCACGCGCAGCGGCGCGCCGGAGCGCACCGAGATCGGGTTGGGACCGCCGAACGTGCGGGCGCCGTCGCCGGTCATGCGCACCAGCGGGTGCACCAGCCCGTACTCGGGCCGCGGCGCCAGCTCGAGTGCCAGCTCGACGCTCCCCGACACGCCCTCCACGCAGCGCAGCAGCTCGTGCGGCGCGCCGCGGCCGAGCTCGTGGCCGCGCTGGCCCTCTTCGAACGCCAGCGCGTCGATCAGGCGGGCGCTGCCGCTCGCGGTGGTGAACGTGGTCTCGGTCACAAGCGTGCCCGGCAGGTAGCGGCGGCTCACCGTGTAGTCCTCCACCGGCGCGATCGACCAGTGGCCGGCCTCGGGATCGAGCAGGCGCGAGAACAGCGCCGAGCTGTCGAAGCGGGGGAGGCAGAGCCAGTCGATCGAGCCGTCGCTGCCGACGAGCGCGGCCGACGAGCAGTCGGACAGCATCGCGTAGGCCGCCAGGGGCAGGGAGCCGGAGGCGTCGCGCTCGGGGCGGCTGCCGGTGACGGTGTCTGGCGAAAGAGTCATGCGCTCACTCCGGGTCGGGTTGCTCACTCCTGACTCGCGGTCGGGCCGGATCGTTACTGGCCGGCGCACCTGTAACAGATCGTCCCGCTCGGCTCTCTATGAGCAGCGATGCAACGGACCGGCGCACAGACGCAGAACGGCTCCGCCGCGTGGTGGCCCTCAGAGTTCGGACCCGACGATCAGATCGGGATGCTGAACCACATCACCGTAGCCAAGCGCGTGGAGGCCCTGTCGCTCGTGCGCTCCGGGCGTCTGTATGACCTCGCCCACGTGCTGGACGAGCGGGTGCCGGTGTTGCCCGGCCGGCACTTCAAACAGACGCTCGTCACCACGGCTCATCACCAGAACGGGGGTGGGGTCGGTGACAACTGCGTGAACTGGGTGATCTGCGTGGCCAGTGCCACGGAGCAGCTCGGCACGCACCTGGACGGGTTGAACCACCTCCAGATCGGTGAGCGCACGTACAACGGCCACACGATCTCGTCGATCGCCGAGAGCTGGGGCACGAACCGCCTGGGCGCCGAGACGATCCCGCAGATCGTCACCCGCGGTTGGCTCGTCGACGTGTCGGGCCTCGAGCTGGGGCCCGGCGACGTGATCTCGCCCGAGCACCTAGACGGGATCGAGCCGTCGCCGGGCGACGCCGTGCTGTTCCACACGGGCTGGAGCCGGCACTGGGATGACCCCGCGGCCTTCCTGGCTGGAGAGCCCGGGCCCGGCATGGAGCTGGCCGACTGGCTGGTGGAGCGGCGGGTGGCGCTCACGGGCTGCGACACCTGGAGCTTCGGACCGGTGCCGCCGGAGGACCCCACGCGCCGTTCGAGGTGCCTCAGCTCCTGAACGCCAAGCACGGATGTTCGTGGTCGAGTGCCTCCGCACCGCGGAGCTGGCGGCCGACGGCGTGCGCGACTTCGCTCTGATCCTCACCCACCCCAAGTTGCGCGGCGCCAGTGGCGCCTGGACAGCCCCAATCGCCCTCGTCTGACCCGGAGGTCTCCGCCATGAGCACCAGCGACCACTACGACGTGATCATCATCGGCTCCGGCGCCGGAGGCGGCACGCTGGCTACAAGCTCGCGGGCACCGGCAAGAACGTGCTGCTGCTCGAGCGT
The DNA here is from genome assembly GCA_963770325.1 of uncultured Thermoleophilaceae bacterium. Lineage (GTDB taxonomy): Bacteria > Actinomycetota > Thermoleophilia > Solirubrobacterales > Thermoleophilaceae > JAICJR01. Next base: position 205,300 of record CAVYPF010000004.1, read on the forward strand.
GGGGGCTACCTCAAGCGCGAGCGCGACAACTGGAGCAGCAAGGCGATCTATCTCGACGGCAAGTACCACACGAGCGAGGAGTGGCTGACCGCGCGACCAGCGTTCCGTCCGGCGCGCACTACTTCGTGGGCGGCAACACGAAGGCTTACGGCGCAGTGCTGTTCCGCCTGCGCGACACCGACTTCGGCGAGGTGCGCAACGTGGACGGGATCTCGCCGCCTGGCGATCTCTACGACGATCTCGAGCCTACTACGCGGACGCGAGCGCATCTACCTCGTGCACGGCAAGGCCGGCGAGGACCACACGAGCCGTCGCGATCCGGCGAGTTCCCGCACCGCCGGTGTCGCACGAGCGCGCATCAGCAGCTCTACGACGAATGAGATATAAGTTAAATGATATGATGAATATAATGGTATGTAGTTAATTAGTGATTAAAAGAATATGGTGAGGATGGAAAATGAATATAAGAATAATAAAGGTAAAATAGTTTAAGAAATAGAAATGTTTGTTGATAATAGATGTTGTTATGAGGAAATAAGGTAGTGTATAATGTGAATAAAGTATGTGTGAAAAAGAATTTAAAAGTATGAAATATATAAAGATTATTGTAATAATGTGAAAAAATTAAAGGATTAGATTAAGTATAATGAAAGATGATTTAGAGAATGATAAAATGTAGTAATATAATTATAAATGAAGAATTATTAAAAATATATAATTATGATTGATAACAATGTGGAAAGATATAGTAATGAATGTTAGAAATGGTAAGTATTGATGGATGATTAAATTAGTTAAGATTATTGTATGTAAAATAAATAAGTGGTATATATAATGTGATGAAAGGCAGGCCATAGGGCGGGTCGGTGAAGAGAGTGCCGTTTTGTTGAAGACGAGGTCGTTCGGGCTGTTAGCCGTTTGCGATGTACTTGTCAGCACATGGTTGGTCTCTCACGGGCACGCGCGGTCGCGTGCTGGCAAGATGAGTTTGCCGTCTTGTCGAGGGTAGCGTTCGAGCGGGTTGTTAAGAATTGTGTAGGTTTAAATTATGTTGAGTGTTATTAAAAAATTCTAAATTATTAAGAGAGCGTGAACGTGTCCCAGGGCCAAGGCTCGGCGCTGCCGTAGCGCTCGATCGTCGGCCCGGCGGGTGCCGGCGTGGACCCGAGCAGCCCGCCCTCGATCTCCAGCAACCGCGCCGGGAAGATCCGAGCGAAGGGGTCGTCGATGAGGCGGGCGGTCTGGGCTCCCCGCGCCACGGTAAGCGCGCCCTCGAAGTGGGAGGAGTCGCTGAGCAGCGTTGTGACGCCGTCGAACTGATACCCGGACAGGGTGCGCCGCCGGGCCTGCTGCACCGCCACGTCGTCGAACTTCAGCCGGACGCCCGGCGGGGCCAGCACCAGGGAGACGCACGCCGGCCCGCCGTTCGGATCCACCAGGCGGCCGTCCATTCGCAGCGCGGCTCGGAACGGCTTCGCGTTGCGGCACCACGCAGCCAGAGCGCCCACGCGCTCGCCCCGTTCGGATGCCCAGGCGGCGGCCGTGGCGTCCTCGGGCCACTCCTCCACCAGCCCGACCCAGCACCAGCTCACGCGGGAGGCGCCTCCCAGTCGGGGCGGATCGCGCGGGTGATCTCCCGCAGGTCCTGGCGCAGCTCTTCGTTGGTCGGCCGGCCCCAGTACCAGTAGCCGTTGTAGGCGTGGAGCACCGTTCGGTCTGGGAAGAGGGTGAACACGGTGGGCAGATAGGGATCGTTCACGGTGTCGGTGGTCTCGCGCAGGCCCAGGTCGGCCTGAACCGTGCGCTCGGTGTCCGAGAGGAAGGTCCAGCGCGCGTCGAGGCCGGCGCGGAACGCCGCTGCCACGTCCGGCGGATCCACGCTGACGGAGATGAAGCGGCAGTAGGCGACCTCGGCCTCCTCCTGCAGCGCCACCAGGCGGCGGAAGTAAGCCTGCTCCTTCGGGCACCAGTAGCCGCGGTAGAACTGGAGCACGGTGGGGTCGCCGGCGATCAACTCCGACAGCCGGCGCGTGTTGCCGGCGTGGTCCGGCAGCTCGAAGTCGGGAAGGACGCCGCCTGGGACGATCACGCGGGAGCGAGCCTAGCCCTCGCGAACGCGGCGCTGAACGCCCGGCACCAGATCACCACGCTCCGGTAGCGGCTGAGGTCGGCCTCCGCCGGCAGCACGTATTGCTGATTGCCTTTGTTGCCCCTTCAGCGCTCCGAGGTCGCGCACGAACACGGCCGCGACGAGCGGCGCCGCGAGCCAGCGGAAAGTCGCGGTGGTGGCTGCGCTGCGCGTCACGGCCCTCAGTCCGCTTGGCCCCGGCGAGCGTTACTCGGCGGATCAGTGACGATTCAGAAACCGCTTTCGGGGTAGGACGGTGGCGCGTGCCCGCGCTCACCTCCCACGATGGACCCGGCCCACATTGAGCGCTCCGTACGGGCTGATCCTCGAGCGCCACCGCGATCTCCAGGGTCGCGAGCGTCACGTCTGGTACCGGAAGGCGCTCTGTCTCCTGCTCGTCGCGATCGTCGTGCTCGCGCTGCTCAACGTGTTCGGCCAGCGTCCGACCAGCTCGCATGCAGACAGCCCGACCGCGTCGCTGGATGTCTCCTCACCGAAGAGCGTGCGCGGCGGCCTGATGTTCCAGTCGCGCTTCACGATCCAGGCCCACCGGCCGCTCGACACGCCAAAGCTCGTGCTGGATCCCGGCTGGTTTGAGCAGATGACGATCAACTCGCTCGAGCCCAGCGCGAGCAGCGAGACCAGCCGCAACGGCAAGATCGTGCTGACGTTCGACTCTCTGCGCGCAGGACAGAAGCTTGTCTTCTGGGCCTTCTTCCAGGTCAACCCGACCAACGTCGGGCACCGGCCCCAGGGGGTCGAGCTCGATGACGGCAACCGTCCGCTCCTGCGGATCAACCGCTCGGTGACGGTCTTCCCCTAGCCATGGACCTCGTGATCCGTGCAGCCGTGGTCTACGTCTTCATCCTGTTCGCCACGCGCGTGACGGGGCGGCGTGAGCTGCACTCGCTCCAGCCCTACGACCTGATCGTGCTCGTGGTGATCGGCGACCTGGTTCAGCAGGGAGTGACGCAGAGCGACTACTCGGTGACGGGCGCAGTGACCGTCATCTCCACGCTGATGGTGCTCTCGGTGGTGACCGGCTGGGTGGGCTTTCGCTGGAAGAAGGCGCGCACCGTGATCGAAGGGGAGCCACTCATCCTGGTCGAGAACGGCCGCCCGCTGGAACGCAATCTGCGGCGTGAGCGCATCACGCTCGAGGAGCTTCAGGCAGAGGCCCGGCTCCAGCAGCTGGCGACGCTGGACGACGTGCGCTGGGCGGTGCTCGAGACCGACGGTCAGATCAGCTTCGTGACCAAGTGATGCCGCCCGCCGCGATCCTCGACATCGACGGGACCCTCGTCGACACCAACTACCACCACGCGATCGCGTGGTACCGCGCGTTCCGGCGGCACGGGGTCGTTCTGCCGATCTGGCGGATCCACCGCCATATCGGGATGGGTGGTGACCAGCTGATCGCCGCGGTGGCCGGCGAGCAGGTGGAGCGGGAGCGGGGTGACGACATCCGCGGCACCGAGAAGGGCCTCTACCTCGAGCTGATCGAGGAGGTTGAGCCGCTGCACGGAGCGCGCGAGCTGCTGGTGGACCTGAAGCGGCGCGGTCATCAGATCGTGCTGGCCAGCTCGGCCAAGGAGGACGAGGTGGACCATTACCTGGACCTGCTTGACGCGCGCGAGCTGGCGGATGGCTGGACCACGTCGGCAGATGTGGACGCCACCAAGCCCGAGCCCGACCTCGTGCACGCGGCACGAGAGAAGGCAGGGGGCGGTCAGGCCGTGATGGTGGGGGACACGCCGTGGGACTGCGAGGCGGCCGCCGCGGCCGGGGTCGAGACGATCGCCGTGCTCACGGGCGGGTTCGCCGCGGCCGAGCTACGAGAAGCGGGCGCCGTGATCGTGTTCGAATCGATCGACGAGCTGCGGGGGCGCCTGGACGAAACGCCACTCACGATCCGAGGGAGGCCCTGAATGCCCGACAGAGCGATGGACGTGTACCTGAACGATCACCTGGCGGGGGCGATGCTCGGCAGTGATCTCGCCGGGCAGATTCGAGACCGACACGAGGGCACGCCGCTCGGCGCCACGATGGAATCGATCGCGCGCGAGATCGAGGAGGACCGCGAGACGCTCTTGGAGCTGATGGAGCGGATGGGCGTGGGCAGGAACCCGGTCAAGCAGGTCACGGGCTGGGTGGCCGAGAAGGCGAGCCGCGTGAAGTTCAGCGGAGTGGTGTCGGGCGAGCCGGAGCACGGCGCCTTCCTGGCGCTCGAGAGCCTGTCGCTCGGTGTCGAGGGAAAGCGCTCTCTATGGGTCGCGCTGGCGGCGGTCCAGGACCGATATCCGGCACTGCAGGCGACCAGCCTCGACGTGTTGATCGAGCGTGCCGAGACTCAACGGACGACGCTCGAGCGCGAGCGCCTCGCAGCCGGCGTGCGTGCGCTCGGGGACGGGTAGCGCCACAGAATTCACCGGGCGACCGCCCCTCGCTTTAGGATCGCCCGCGGAGCAAATGAGACCGCGAACTGCCGTGGGTCGTCCGCGCCCGTCGCTTCGGGCCTGCCTAGGCGCGGCGTTCGCCATCCTGGTCTTCGTCCTCGCCCAGGCTCCCGGTCGCGCGGCCGGCGCCCCGCTGTCGATCGCCATCCAGGGCAACCAGTTCGTCAACGGGGCCGGCCAGCCGGTGCGCCTGCTGGGTGTGAACCACCCGAGCTTCGAGTACGCGTGCGCCTTCGGCTACGCCTACTCGGACGGGAACACGGACGCCGCCGACGCTGCCGCGATCGCCTCCTGGCACGCCACGGCCGTGCGGGTCCCGCTCAACGAGGGCTGCTGGCTGGGCACGGGCGGCCTGCCGAGCAACTCGCAGAACCCCAGCCCGCCGCTCACGGCCGACGGCTACCGCCAGGCGGTCCAGAGCTACGTGGCCGACCTGAACGCGGCCGGGCTGTACGTGATCCTGGACCTGCACTGGTCGGCGCCGGGCACGCTGCCGGCCGACGGTCAGCGGCCGATGCCGGACACCCACTCGATCGAGTTCTGGACCTCGGTCGCGTCGGCCTTCAAGGACAACCCGGCGGTGGTGTTCGACGCCTTCAACGAGCCGTTCTCGCCGGCGGCGACCAACGATCCCGGCTTCCCGGTGGATTGGAACTGCTGGAAGGCGGGCGGTTGCATGCTGCCGAGCTCCAAGGACGCCGCTCCCCCCGACAACAACAACCTCTACGCGGCGGTCGGCATGCAGACGCTCGTAAGCGCGATCCGCGCGACCGGCGCGACCCAGCCGATCCTGCTGGGCGGCCTCTCCTACGCGGACGACCTGAGCGGGTGGCTGGCGCACGAGCCGGCGGACCCGCTCCCGTCCCCGCAGCTGGCGGCCTCGTTCCACAACTACCAGCGCGAGGACTGCGAGCCCCAGTCCTGCTGGGACCGCACGATCGCCCCGGTGGCAGCCCAGGTGCCCGTCGTGACCGGCGAGTTCGACCAGTACGTCTGCACGCCGTCCGCGTTCGACGACACCTACATGAGCTGGGCCGACCAGCACGGCATCAGCTACCTGGCCTGGGGCTGGTGGGTGCTCACCGCCCAGGAGATCAAGGACGCGGGCTGCAGGGCCTTCTACCTGATCAAGAACGCGTCGGGCACACCGGCCGATCCCAACGGCACGGCGCTTCACGACCACCTGGCCGTGCTCGCGGGCGGCGCTCGGCGGGCGCCGCGGCTGAGCGGGTTCAGCGCCAAGGTCAGGTCCGGTGGGGGCGCCGTGAGGTTCGTGCTCGTCTCGAGCCAGAGCAGCAGAGGGGTGTTGAGCGCCAGGACGGTGAAGTCGTTCGCTGCGGCAGCCGCCAAGCGCCGCGTCTCGCTCGGCTCGATCCGCTTCAAGCTCTCAGCCGGCAGGTCCAAGGCGGTGGTGTTGAAGCTGTCGCGGACGGGCCGCAAGCTGCTCGCGGGGCAGCACAAGCTGAAGGTGCGCGTCACGGTCACGCTGACCGACTCGGCGAAGCGCCGCGGCATCAGCCACCGCACGCTCACCCTGCGTTCCTAGCCGAGGAACTCCAGCAGCTCGGAGGCGACCTCCTCTGGGCGGTCCTCCACGAGGAAGTGGGACGCGTCGATTCCGCGGCCGCGCACGTCGCTCGCCCACGAGCGCCAGACTTCGAGCGGGTCCCCGTAGAGCGGCTCGAGCGCGCCGCGGTTGCCCCACAGCACGAGCAGCGGGCATTCGATCGGGCGGCCGCGGTCGGCCTCGTCCAGCTCGCGGTCGATGCTCGCGCCGGCGCGGTAGTCCTCGCAGATCGCCTCCACCGCGCTCGGATCCTCGAGCTGGCGCCTGTAGGCCGCCATCACCGGGTCGGGGTAGCGGGCGGGGTCGGTGCCGAGGCCGATCGAGCGGAGGTGGTGGTCGAAGTAGGCGTCGGGGTCGCCGGCGATCAGCCGCTCGGGCAGCGGCGCGGGATGGGCGAGGAAGCCCCAGTGCCAGAACATCAGTGCGCTGCGAGCGTCCGCCCGGCCCCAGACCTCCGCCGTGGGCACGATGTCCAGCACCGCGAGGGCGCTCACGCGGTCGGGGTGGTCGAGCGCCATCCGGTAGGCCACCCTGCCGCCGCGATCGTGGCCCGCCACGGCGAAACGCTCGTAACCGAGCGCGGCCATGGCTTCGACCTGGTCGCGCGCGAGGGCGCGCTTGGAATGCGGCGCGTGGTCCCTCGCGGGCGCCGGCCGGAAGGAGTCGCCGTAGCCGCTCAGGTCCGCGGCCACGACCGTGAACCGCTCGGCCAGCAGCGGCGCCGCGGCGTGCCACATGAGGTGGGTCTGCGGGTAGCCGTGCAGGACGAGCAGCGGAGGTCCGTCGCCGCCGACGCGCGCGTGGATCGTTCCGCGCGTGGTCTCGAGGTCGTGCGTGGCGAAGCCCTCGAACATGGACCGGCACCCTACTGCGGCCGTCGCCCTGCGGGCGGGAAGCGAGGCCACCCGCGGAGCGCGACAATGCACGGCGCCATCCATGACGGAGGCCAGACATCGAAAGGGTGATCAATGACTGATCCCGCGACCGTGGAAGTTCGCGACCCGCGCTTGGAGGAACTGCTCGACCCGGCGGCGACGCTCGAGGTCATCGCCGACGGCCTCGATTTCTGCGAGGGACCCGTCTGGAGCGAGCCCGATGGATTTCTGCTCTTCACCGACATCGCGATGAACACGATCCGTCGCTGGGATCCGGCCGGAGGCCTCTCCACCTTCCGCCAGCCGAGCAACAAGGCGAACGGGCTGACGCGCGACAACGCCGGCCGCCTCCTCGCGTGCGAGCACGTGTCGAGCACGGTCTCGCGCACCGACCAGGACGGCAACATCAGCGCCGTGGCCTCCCACTGGGAGGGCAAGGAGCTGAACAGCCCGAACGACGTGGTGGCGGCTCGCAACGGGGCGATCTACTTCACCGATCCCCCGGACGGCCGGGTCTCCGACCGCTGGGGGCTGCTGCGCGAGCGCGAGATCGACTTCCAGGGCGTGTACGTCGTCCCGCCGGGCGCCGGGCCCGAGGAAACCGTGCTGATCGCGGACGACTTCGCGTTTCCCAACGGCGTCTGGCTCTCCCCGGACGAGCGCACCCTCTACGCGAACGACACCCCCAACAACCACGTGCGCGCCTTCGACGTGAACGCCGACGGCACCGTGACCGGGGGGCGCGTGTTCCTCGAGCAGCCTGGCGGGGATCTCGAGATCGGGGCGCCCGACGGGATGGCGTGCGACATCCACGGGAACCTGTGGGCCACCGGCCCCCACGGCGTCTGGGTGGTGACCCCGGATGCCGAGGTGCTCGGCATCGTGCGCACGCCCGGCTTCGCGTCGAACGTCACCTTCGGCGGCAGCGGCTGGAGCGACGTCTTCATCACCGGCCCGGGCATCGTCTGGCGGGTGCCCACGCGCACGCGCGCCGCGCGCTCGGCGCACGTGGTGCAGGGCGAGCTTCAGCAGGTGGCAAACGACGTGCTGGCCAAGCTCAGCCCCGGCCGGGTGACGATCCGGCTCGAGGACGCCCCGTCCACCTCGTTCCAGGTGAAGGCCGAGGCCTGCGCCGAGGGCATGAGCTCGATCGCAGCCCACCACACCGAGGGCATCCGCGAGTCCGGCACGTTCGTCTTCCTCGATGAGGAGCGGCGCCCGCTCGTGCAGGAGGACGTGATGACGGGGCCGAAGCCCGCACCGGTTCTCTACGAGGTCTACGGGGCGTTCGCGCAGATACTCACGCCCGTGATCGTGGACGGCGAGATCAGGTCGCTGCTGTCGATCCACTCGCCGGTGAAGCGGCAGTGGGAGGAGCACGAGGTGGCCGAGGCGCAGGCGGCCGCGGACGAGATCGCCCGGATCATCAGCAGCTGATCCGGGCGTTCAGCCGGATCAGTCCGGCGGCGGCGCGTAGACGCCGCGCTCCTGCAGCTTTCGTATCTGTGGCTCGAGCACGTGCTCGCGATATTCGTCGTGCGTGTACGGCGCCCGCTCGAGGTAGAGGTTCTTCGGGTAGATGTCCTGCGCGTAGATCAGGCGGTACTGCTCGGTGGTGAGGTCCTTCATCCAGTTGCCCCAGCGCGAGTTCGAGCGGAAGCGGCGCAGCGCGTCGATGTCGATCGTGCCCGCCACCCAGGAGGAGCCGCCGCTGTTGGCGAGCTCGCCGACCACGCGGCCCTGGTGGTCGGCGATCAGCGAGTGGCCGCCGAAGGTGTCGATCGGGGTCTCCGAATCCACCGTGAGGTAGTAGGTGCCGAGGTTCGGCGCGATCACGTAGATGTTGTTGTCGAGCGCGCGGGCGCGCGTCTGCACCACGAAGGCGTCGCTCGCCCGGTGGGGGAAGGAGGCGCGGTAGACCACCTCGGCCCCGTTCATCGCCAGCCCGCGTGCGTTCTCGGGATACGAGCCCTCGTTGGCCATCATGATCCCGAGCCGACCGATCTCGGTGTCCACCACGGGGTAGAACGCGTCGAGCGTCTCGCCGTACAGCTCCACCCAGCGATCCCAGACGTTGTGCGGGGTCATCGAGTGCTCGACCGGCAGCAGCGGCACCAGCTTGTGATGACGCAGGATCACCTCGCCGGCCGGGTCGATCACGAAGCCGACGTTGAAGAAACGGCCGGGGAACTCCGGGTGCCGCGCCTTCGCCTGGGCCATGATGAACACGTCCCACTGACGCGCCAGCTCGCCGAGGCGCTCGGTCTCGGGTCCCGGGATGTCGATCGCGCACTCGCGCGCGTACGTCTCGTGGTCGAGGTCCATCACCTCGTCCGTGAAGCCCTGGAGCGCGCCCTCGGGGATCGCCACCAGGCGCACCGGCTGGTCCAGCCCGCCGAGCCAGAACGCCGCCTTGATCAGGTGCTCCAGATGGTCGAGGTTCTTCGCGATCTCCTCGCGGCGCCGGATGCCCCACATCGTGGGCACCAGCCCGACCGCCTGGTAGGGGACCGTCATCGTGCGCGACGGTAGCGCAGGTACACCACCCGCGACGCGAACGTCCGCGTCTCCAGGAGCTCGAGCGGGAGCCTCGCGCCGAGCGGCGGCAGGAACGGCGTGCCGCCGCCGAGCACGACCGGGCTGACGAACGGCTGGTACTCGTCCACCAGGTCGAGCTCCACGAAGCTGGACGCCAGGCCGGCACCGCCGACGGCGATGTCCTTCCCCGGCTCTGCCCTCAGCGCGGCGAGCTCCTCCTCGGGGCTGCGGACGGCCAGCCGAGCGTTGCCCTCGACCCGCTCGAGGGTGCGGGAGAACACGACCTTCGGCATGTCCTGCCAGATGCTCGCGAACTCATCCTCGTAGTCCGAGCTTTCCGGCCGCTCGTGGTCCGGGTCCCAGTAGCGCATCACCTCATAGAGCCGGCGTCCGCAGAGCTCGACGCCCGTTTCCCGCACCCGCTCGTTGTGGAAGCGGTGCAGCTCCTCGTCCGGCGCCGACCAGTCGATCTCCCCGCCCGGCCCGGCGATGAAGCCGTCGAGCGACACCGTCATCGAGTAGATCAGCTTCCTCATCCGGCCAGGAACTCTTCCACGAGGCGGTTGAACTCGCCCGCCGCCTCGAGTTGAGGCGAGTGGCCCGCGCCCTCGACGATCGTTACGCGCGCCCCGCCGGGGGCGTTCTCGGCCTGAGCGGCGGGCAGCACCCGGTCCTGCGCGCCCCAGACGATCAGCAGCGGCATCTCCGCCGCCTCCAGCTCCTGCGCGACCGAGCGAGACTGAGCGCCGCCGGGGAACAGCTCGTCGCGCAGCCTGCCGAGGGCATCCGAGACGCCGTCGAGGCGCTTGTACCTGAGCACCTCGTCCACCAGCTGGCGGGTGACCAGGCTCTCGTCGGCGAACAGCAGCTGCAGCACGGGCTTGAGGTCTCGCCGCGACTCGGCCGCGACGAAACCGTCGACGTAGTCGCCGTTGATCTCGGGTCCGAAGCCCAGCGGCGCGACCAGCGTGAGCGATGCCACGCGCTCGGGGGCCTGCAGCGCCACCTGCGCGGCCACGAGCCCGCCCATCGAGTGGCCGATCACGTGAGCGCGCTCGACGTCCTGCGCGTCGAGGAGCTCGCGTCGCGGCCTCCACGAGCGTGGCGAGGCCGGCCCCCACGTCCTTGGTGGATGCAGCCGTGCCCGGGCAGGTCCGGGGCGATCACGCGCCGCCCCGCGGCGAGCGCGGGGAGGTTGAACTGCCAGTTCTCGGCGTCCCCGCCGAACCCGTGCAGGAGGAGCACGGCCTCGTCGCCGTCGCCCTGAACGCACCACGCGCAGCTGGCCCGCGCCCACCGAGACCGTCTGCGACTGCGCGCCCTCGCCGGATGCCCCGTCGCCCTCGTCGGGCACGAACGTCTCCTGGAACTCCTGCACGAACGCGTCGATCTCGGCGTCCGGCACCTCGGCCGGCGCGATCACGCCCAGCAGGCCGCCGACCGGTATCAGCTGGCCCACCTCCGCCGACGTGGCGGCGCAGGATGCCCGGCGACTGGCGACTCCACCGTGCCGTTGATCTTCTCGGTCTCCACCTCCGCCACCTCGCCGCCCACGGCGATCTCCACGCCCTCGTCCACCAGCCAGCGCGTGAGCCGGCCCTCGGTCATCGACAGGCCCCACTTCGGCATGCTGAGCTTGCCGATCGTGTCCGTCACGTCGCGGCCTCCACCTTGCCGCCGGTTACCCCGCGCACCGCGTCCGCGATCCGCGCGGCCGTGGGCACGTACAGGTCCTCCAGCGAGGGCGCGAACGGCACCGGCGTGTGCGGCGGCGTGACCATGCGCGGGGCGGCCTTCAGATCGCCGAAGCACTCCTGGCACACCAGCGCCACGATGTCACCGGCCAGGCCGCAGCGCGGCCCCGCCTCGTCGGCCACCACCAGCCGTCCCGTGCGCTCCACGCTCTCGAACAGGGTGTCCGTGTCGAGCGGCGAGATCGTGCGCAGGTCCACGATCTCGCAGTCGATGCCCTCGCCCGCGAGCTGCTCCGCGGCCTCCCTCGCCATCAGCACCTCGCGGCCGACCGCCACGATGGTCACGTCGTCGCCCTCCCGCACCACCTCCGCCTCGGCCAGGGGGATCGCGTATGACTCCTCGGGCACGTCGCCCTCGGTCGGGTAGAGCAGCTTGTGCTCGAAGAACACCACGGGGTCGTTGTCGCGGATCGCCGCGATCAGGAGCCCCTTGGCGTCGTAGGGGTTCGACGGGACCACGACCTTCAGGCCGGGCACGGCCGCGAACATCGGGTAGAGGGACTGCGAGTGCTGGGCCGCCGCCCTGATGCCGGCGCCGAACATCGTGCGGATCACCAGCGGCACCTCGGACTTGCCGCCGAACATGTAGCGGAACTTGGCCATCTGATTGAGGATCTGGTCGAAGCAGACGCCCACGAAGTCGCAGAACATCAGCTCCACGACGGGCCGCAGGCCGGAGGCCGCCGCCCCTGTCGCCGCTCCGATGAAGGCCGACTCGGAGATGGGGGTGTCGATCACGCGGCCGGGGGCATTCGCGAACAGCCCCTTGGTCGCGCCCATCACGCCGCCCCACGCGTCGTCCTCGCCAGGCGCGCCGGAGCCGCCGACGATGTCCTCGCCGAGCACGATCACCGTGGGGTCGCGCGCGATCTCCTGCGCCAGCGCCTCGTTGATCGCCGTCTGCATCGTGATCGTTCGAGCCATGACGACCTCCTAGTAGTTGATGTAGACGTCGGTGAGCAGGTCGTCCGCGGCCGGCTCGGGGGCGGCCCGCGCCAGCTCCACGGCCTCGGTCAATCGACGCGAGCACGTCGTCGTCGATCGCCCGCAGCGCCTCCGTGGAGACCGACCCGGCGGCGGTGGCCTGCTCCTCGAAGCGGGTGAGCGGGTCCCGGTTCGCGCGCGCGTCCTCGATCTCGTTCTCGCCGCGGTAGGTCTGCGCGTCGCCCTCGAAGTGCCCGAAGAACCTCACGGTCTTGCACTCGAGCAGCGTCGGCCCACCACCCGCCCTGGCGCGGGCGATGGCCTCGCTGGCGGCCTCGTGGACGGCGAAGAAGTCGCTGCCGTCCACCACCACGCCGGGCATCCCGAAGCCGTCGGCCCGCTTGGCCACGTCGATGCCGCCCTGGTGGTAGACCGACGCGGTGGCCTCGGCGTAGCCGTTGTTCTCGACCACGAAGACGCAGTTCGCGTTCCAGATCGACGCCAGGTTGAGGCTCTCCAGGAACATGCCCTGGTTGGAGGCGCCGTCGCCCGCGAACGTGACGCCGACCTGGTCGGTGCCGCGGATCTTCGCCGACAGGCCCACCCCGCAGATCGAGCGGCGAGCCGCCGCCGACGATCCCGTTCGCGCCGAGCATGCCGACCCCGAAGTCGGCGATGTGCATCGAGCCGCCCTTGCCCTTGCGAGAGCCCGGTCCGGCGGCCGAAGATCTCGGCCATCATCGCGTCCACGTCGCAGCCCTTGGCGATCGCGTGCCCGTGGCCGCGGTGGGTCGAGGTGATGTAGTCGTCCTCGCGAAGGCAGGCGCAGACGCCCGCGGCGATCGCCTCCTCGCCCGCGTACAGGTGCACGAAGCCCGGGATGTCGCCGGTGGCGAACTCGCGGTGCACGCGCTCCTCGAACTCGCGGATGGTGCGCATCACGCGGTAGTGACGCAGGAGCTCGTCCTGTGTGAGCTCCTGCGATGCGGCTGCTGCGGTTGCCATCAGATCAGCTCCTTCGTCAGGGTCAGGACGCGGGCTCGGCCGGCGGCCGCCATCACGGCGTCGACGTCGATGCGCAGGGGGCCGGTGGAAAGCTCGACGATGACGCGGTCGTCCGGCGAGCGGGCGAACTCCCGCTCGCCGTCGAGCGCGATCGTGCCGCTGCCGGGGGTCAGCTCCACCACGTCGCCGAGGCCGAGGCGGCGGTGATCGCGTATCCCCATCGGGGTCACGAAGCCGGGGGCCAGCGGCACGTCCAGCACGATGGCGGCGTCCTCCGGCGGCGCGAAACGAACGTGGAGGCCCTCCTCGCCGCGGCGTAGCGGCTCGAGCTGCGCGGCCACCGCTGAGAGGCCCACCGCCGACGGGCTCGCGAGCGCGACCACCAGCTCCGAGACCTCCTCCGGCTTCCACACGGCCCGGGCGCCGACGAAGTGGCTGGCCACCGCCGCCACGTCCACCAGCGCGAGGTCGGTCCGCGCGCCGCTGCTCACGGCCAGCGCGGACTCGCGCTCGATGCCGCCCTCGCTGGGATCGACCCGCTCGCTCACGACCAGCCCCACCGCCAGGCCGGCCACGGTGGCCTCGCGCAGCTCCGGGAAGGCGTTGTTCGTCCCGGTCGAGAGGGCGCAGAGCGGGATCTCGCCGCACTCGCGCGCCACGAGCCGGTGGGTGCCGTCCCCGCCCAGCACCGCGATCGCCGCCACGCCGGCCTCGCACATCTCCGCGACGGCGCGCGCGGTGTCCCGCTCGGTGCCGGCGGGCGTCCAGTCGAGCGTCTCGAGCTCCGGGAAGCGCGCGCCGGCCAGCACATGGCCGCGGTTGCGATAGCGGCGGATCACGCCGGACGAGACGCCGTCCGCAGCCGGCATCATCAGCACCCGCTCCACTCCGGCGGCCCCGAGGCCGGCCATCAGCCGGAAGACCATCGACGCCTTCTCGGCGTTGTCGAAGACGGACCCTCCCGTCACCAGTCGCCTGATGTCGCGACCCGACGCCGGGTTGGCGATGACCCCGACGGTCAGCGGCGACATGGCGGGTTACGGAGCACCACAGGAGCCTTACTGATCGAGGACGCCACCGCAACAACGTTGGGGAACTCACAGCTACGTTGGCCGCAGCTCGCGCGGGGTCTGAGCCCGGAACCTAGTCTCGGCCGATGAGCGTCTGGGAGGTCGAGGAGCACGACAACGGCGTCGTCGTTGCGGCCCACAACAACCCGCCGATGAACTACTTCATCGGCGCGAGCGCGGCCGGTTTGGCAGAGATGCTGCCGCGCTGGCGCGAGCCCGACGTCCGCGTCGTGATCATCACCGGGGCGATCCCCGACCGCTACATCACGCACTACAGCGTGGAGGAGCTGGTCGACCTGGCCGAGGATCGCGAGGACCTGATCCGCCGCTCCTACGACCTCATCTACGGCTGGCACGGCCTGCTGCAGGCGCTCTCGTATCTCGACAAGCCGATCATCGCCGCGATGACCGGCGACACCGGTGGGGGCGGGCTCGAGCTCTCGCTCAACTGCGACATCCGCATCATGCAGCGCGGCGACTACCTGGTCGGCTTTCCCGAGGCGTCCCTGGGGATCCTGACCGGCACCGGGTCGCAGCTGCTGGAGCGGGCGATCGGGCGCAGCCGCGCCCTGGACTTCCTGCTGCGCAGCCGCTACGTGACCCCGGAGGGGGCGCTGGAGCTGGGGATCGTGAACGAGCTTGCCGACGACGCGAGGGGCAGGGCTCTCGAGGTGGCCGAGCGCCTCGCGCGGCTGTCGCCCGTCGCGCTGACGGCGGCCAAGCGCTCTGTCGTGCGCGGCGCCAACCTGCCGATGCAGGAGGGACTTCGCGTCGAGGCGGAGGAGTGGCTGAAGACGATCGTCACCGACGAGGCGCATGGCCGCCATGCGCGACTACGCGGCTCAGCCCTTCGACCGGCGGCGCGACTGGGTTCGCGACCACGGTGCGTGGCCGGAGCCGGGCAGCGCGACGGGCAGCTGAGCTCGGCCCTGCAGGCCTAGGCGCCAAGCGCAGGCAACACGCGCTCGATGAACAGCGCAGTCTGGCTCGCCGCGCTCTGAGTGAGGATCCCAACCCACACTCCATCCGCTGAGCTCTCGGCGACGCCTCTATTGAGCTGCTCGGCCACCTGCTCGGGCGTGCCGCGCACCGCGAAGCGCTTGATCAGGAAGCGCTCCTCGGCCTCGAAGCGGTCCAGCAGCCGGGCGTTCTCGGCGCTCCCGTAGTGCTCGAAGCTGAAGCCCGCGTAGAGCTCCTTCAGCCCCTGCTGGAGCTCCTCGGGGACGTTCTTCCCGCGGTAGGTGGCCGACATCGCCTGGCGGCTGTAGGCCATCACGATGCCCAGGAAGGCTTCGCGCTCGGCGAGATCGTCCGAGCCGTCGCCGTCCTCCCACACGTCCGCGAGCACGTACAGCCAGCGCTTCAGCGGCCGCTCGATGCCCTCGGCCGCCCGCGCCTCCTCCGCGGCCGCCGTCAGCTGCTCCGTGCAGCCGGGGTCGAAGCCCTGCCCGATCACCAGCTCGTCGCAGGCGAGCGCGGCCGCGGCCGCGGACTTCAGCCCGCCCGCGCCCACGAACACGCGCATCCCTTCGGGGCCGGCGTCGCGGACCGCGCGTGCGTGCGCGATCAGCTCGGCGGGCGACGCCGGATCCAGCCCGTAGGCGTGAACCGCGCTGTCGCCGGGCGCCAGGCCGAAGAACGTGCGCCCGGGGTAGAGCTCATCGAGGCTGCGGTGCTGGGCCGCGTGGACGCCCGCGTGGCGGGTCACCGGGTTGGTGCAGAAGGGGCCCACAGAGACGCGCAGCGTGGCCTCGAGGGCGGCCTGCTGGGCCACGTAGGTGTCGGCGAAGAGCTGGGGTGAGTCGGGAATGCCGAGCAGCGGCGGGACCTCCGCCGAGTCGATCGTCCGTGCGATCTCGGCGGTCTCCCGGACGGCGTACGGGAACGAGACGATGCCTACTTCCATGGGCTCCTCGCAGGGTGGGTCCGACCGGCTGGCCGGTTGGCAACGTTTACTAGGGCGGGCCGCGTGGCGTCAACCCGAGGCCCGCCGCAACGCCTGTAGGATCGCCCGCCAGATGCCTGCCGCGAACGGAATTCTCTTCTCGGGCGCGCCCAGCGCGCTCGAGCAGATGAAGCTGGCGCAGCGCGCGGAGCGCAACGGGTTCGACTCCATCTGGGTGGCCGAGACGCGGCTCACGCGCGACGGCTTCACCCCGGCCGCGGCGATCGCGGCGACCACCGAGCGGATCCGGATCGGCACCGGCATCGTCAACGTCTACACGCGCGGCGCGGCGCTCCTGGCCGTGTCGTTCGTGTCGCTGGAGGAGCTCGCTCCGGGCCGCACCGTCATGGGCCTCGGCGCCGGCTCGCCCGGCGTCCTTGCTCCCCAGGGCTACGCCTTCACCAAGCCGCTGTCGCGCGTGCGCGAGTACTGCGAGGTGATCCCGCGCCTGGTGCGCGGCGAGCGGGTCTCCTACGACGGCGAGTTCGTGCAGCTCGACGGCGCCCAGATCGAGGATCTGATGTCGTCGCAGGGGCAGCCGGGCGGCCCGCGCACGCACATCCCGCTCTACCTCGGGGCGACCGGGCCGCGGGCGCTGGAATACGCGGGCGAGGTCGCCGACGGCGTGCTGATGAACGCGTGCCTCTCCACCGAGTACGTGACGACGCGCAGGGAGCTGATCGAGCGCGGCGCCAAGAGGGCCGGACGCGCGCTGAAGGACGTCGAGGTGGGGATGGCCATCGTCTGCTCGCCCAATGCCGACCGCAAGACCGGGCTCGACGGCGCCCGCCGCTTCATCGCCCTCTATCTGTCGCTGATGCCGAACATCGCGAGGGAGACAGAGCTGGGGGAGGCGGAGATCGACAACATCCGCACCACCTTCACGGGAGACGGTCTCGAGGCCGCCACGGCGCTGGTGGGGGACGACGTGGTGGACTCCCTCGCCGCCGCGGGCACCCCGGAAGACTGCCGGCGGCGGCTCGACGAATACCGGGCCGCTGGGGTGGAGCTGTGCGTGCTCGCGCCGATGGAAGGCACGATCGATCTCGTGATCGATCAGCTGGCTAGCTAGACTCGCACCTCCGGCAGGGACCTGTTCGTGGTGGGCCGCAGAGCCCCGCGGACTCCACGAACGGAAGGGATGTATGGCCTCAAGCGGCAAAACGAAGACAACGATGGCGAAGCTCAACCGCGAGCGAAAGCTCGTCGAGCGACGAGCGGAGAAGAAGGCCAGGAAGGACGCCAGGAAGCTGGCGGCCACGCTTGAGCCGGGCCACGCGGACACGCAGGAGCCCGATTTCGCGGGCGACCCGCTGCCCGAGCCCGACAGGGCGCTGTAAGCACTCCAAGGGCGGCGTCGCCGCCCATCGCGCTCCTCACGGGCCTGCCCTAGCATCGCGCCCGACCGATCGACCGGAGAGAGGAGCCGCGTGTACAAGATCTTCGCCTACTGGAGCGCCCCGAGGCCCGAGGACGCCGAGGCGTTCGAGGACCACTACCTGAACGTCCACTGCCCGATCGCGGCGAGCGTGCCGGGGATCAAGCGGCTGATCCTCACCCGGCCGTCAGGGTTCGAGGGCGCCGAGGGCCTCCACTACCGGGTGGCGGAGCTGGGCTGGGACAGCCCGGAGGCGCTCGAGGAGTGCGAGAAGTCCGACGAGTGGGCCGCGCTGCGGGCAGACGCCGGCGAGATGGTGGAGCGCTTCGGCGTCACGCTCGAGAACGAGACGGGCGAAGAGGTGGACGCGCTCTAGCGGCGATCAGACGGTCGCGACCGTGGCGTCGTGGCCGCCGGCCGCGCGGATGCGCGCCTCGGCCCGCTCCACGGCGATCTCGTTGGGCAGGCGGCCGCTGGCCCGCGCCTCCTCCAGAACGTCCGCCGTGCGCACGATCGCCGCGGCGGTGCGGCGCTCGACCTCGGCCTCGTCGAAGCCGAGTATCTCGCCGGCCACCCGGATGATCCCTCCGCAGTTGGCCAGGAAGTCGGGCACGTAGAGGATCCCGGCGGCGGCCAGCTCGGCGGCCGAGGCGGTGTCGGCGAGCGGGTTGTTGGCGGCTCCCGCGATCACCCGGCAGCGCAGCTCGGGGACGTCCTCAGGCCGGATGACCTCGCCCAGGCCACACGGCGCCAGCACGTCCACGTCGGCGCGCACGAACGCCTCGACCGGCGCGACGCTGGCCTGGTTGTCCGCGGCGACGGCCTCCGCGCGCGCGGCGTCCACGTCGCTCACCACCACCTCGGCGCCCACCGCTCGCAGCAGCCCCACGAGGCTCGAGCCCACGTGGCCCACGCCCTGGACGCCCACGCGCACGCCGCTGAGCTCCGCGCTGCCCAGCTGCAGGGCCGCGCCGCTCTCGATGGCTCCGAACACCGTGCGCGCCGTGGAGGGCGCAGGATTGCCGCGGCCGCCGCCCTCGAGCGAGCGTCCGGCCACCCAGCGCGTGACCTGCGCGATGTCGTCCATGTCGCGCGGCGCGGTGCCCACGTCCTCGGCCGTGATGTAGCGCCCGCCCAGCCGCTCCACGACCCTGCCGAACGCGCGCATGCGAGCGCTGCGGTCGCTCCAGTTCCCGTCGTCGATCAGCACCGCCTTGCCGCCGCCGAGATCCAGGCCGGCGGCGCTGTTCTTCAGCGACATCGCGCGGGCCAGGCGCAGCGCGTCGGTGGCCGCCTCCGTGATCGTGGGATAGGCGAGCAGCCGCAGCCCGCCCATCGCGGGCCCGAGCGCGGTGGAGTGGATCGCCACGGCGCCGGTGAGGCCCGTGTCCGGGTCGCGGAAGAACTCGAGCTGCTCGTGGCCGAACTCGCGATCCAGGTCGCTCATGCGGTGGAACCTACCTCCGGCGGGGGTCGGCCGGATAGGACATTCGTCGGATCTCGCCTCGACGGGGTGCGACACACGTCGGGATACACTGCCTCCGAGCCTGGACCAGGAGGGTTGTGTGTCCCGCGAGCTGCAAGACATCGTCGACGCGCTCGCCACGGACCTCGAGCGTGGCGTGGCGATGGACGACCGCCATCTGCACCTGCTCGCCCACAGCCCGCACCCGAGGGGGCTGGACGAGCTGCGCGAGCGGTCGATCCTCAGGCGGGTGGTGGACGGAGCGGCGCGCGACTGGGTCTTCAGCTTCGGGGTGGAGGAGGCGCTCGAGCCGGTGCGCATGGCCGCCAACCCGGAGGTCTCGGCGCTGCCCAGGGTGTGCGCGCCGATCCGCTGCCGCGAGCTGCTGCTGGGCTTTCTGTTCGTGATCGACGAGGACGAGTCGATGACCGACGACCAGGTCGCGCTCTGCGCGCGGGCTGCCCGCGAGGCCGGCGACGTGCTCTACGAGGAGCGCTTCCTGAAGCAGCGCGAGCGCTCGCGCGACCGCCAGCTCACGCGCCAGCTCCTCGAGGGCGACGAGACGGCGCGCAGTCAGGCCGCCGCCGCCCTGATCGAGGGAGGAGTGCTGGCGTCGCAGCAGGCCTTCGCCGTGTCGATCGGCATCCTGGGCCTGGACGGCACGCTGGCAGGGAACGACCTCGGCCTGCGCCTGGCCGCCACCCTCGACGGGGTGCGCCGGGCCCTGCCCCCGAACAACGTGATCGGCCAGGTTCGCCCGCGCCAGGTGGTGCTGCTGATCGAGACCTCGGCGCTGGGCTGGAGTGGGGGACCGCCCGAGGAGTTCGACCGCTGGCTGCGCGACCTGAGTGACCGCGAGCTGTCCTCCGGGAAGGGCCGCTCGGTGGTCGGCCGCGGCGACGAGGTGCACGACCTGACCCAGCTCCACCAGTCGCACGAGCACGCGAACGCGGCGCTGGCGATCGCGGCGCGCGTGCCGCGCTTCGAGCGCGCGCTGGCCTGGGACGACGCCGGCTTCTACAGGGTGCTCGCCCACCTGCCTCAGGAGCAGGCGCTGGACGCCTGCCACCCCGGGCTGGCGCCGCTGCTGGAGCACGCCGACCTGTTCAAGACGCTCGAGACCTATCTCGACCTGGCGGGCGACGCGAAGGCCACCGCGGAGGCGCTGGTGCTGCACCGCGCGACGCTCTACTACCGGCTGCAGAAGGTCGAGCAGATCGCCGGCGTGAGCCTCAAGTCGGGCGAGGATCGCCTGTCGCTTCACCTGGGGCTGAAGCTGCTGCGCCTGGCGGGCGTCAAGCCGGCCGGCGCCGCGGCCCAGGGAATGCGCAAGGCCGGTTAGCGCCGTTCGACAGTCGCCGCCGCAAATGCCCGGCGGCGTTCGACATTTGTCGATAGCTTCGCGCGTGGGCCAATCGTAGGATCGGCCGGTTGGCCCGGTCCTGGTCCGCCGACCCCACTTCCTGGAGGTAGCAATGGCAGACGCTCTTTCCCCCGGCTTGGCAGCCTGGAAGGCCTTCGTGGCGATTCCCGAGTTCGAGGTGAACCACGAGGAATGCGCCCTGGTGATCATCGACATGACCAAGCAGCAGGCCTCGCGTGACTACGGAGTCTGCAAGCACCTGATCGAGGAGGGCTACGAGGAAGACCTCACGGACTACCTCGACCGCATCGACAACATCGTCGTACCCGCACTGAACCGCCTGATCGACGGCTTCAGGCGCGTGGGCGCACCGATCACCTACACCCGCTGCGCGTCGCTGCGCGGCGACGGCTCGGACCAGACCGCGCGCCACCGCTCGTTCCCCGGGATCGTGGCTGCCGAGGACAGCGAGGACGTGGAGTTCCTGCCGGCCCTGACCGCGCCGGAGCGCGGCGACCTCGTGCTCACGAAGACCGGCTCGAGCGTGTTCAACGGGACCAATTGGGAGCACCTGCTGCGGAACATGGGCGTGAAGACGATCGTGGTGTCGGGCATCTTCACCAACAGCTGCGTGGAGGGCACGCTGCGCGACGGCGGCGACCTGGGCTTCAACGCGCTGATGCCCGAGGACGCCTGCGCCGCGATGAGCCCGCAGGGTCACGCGAACGCGATCGGGTACCTCGACGCGAACTTCTGCCACGTGAAGTCCACGGACGAGATCGTCCGCCTGGTCGAGGGCGTGCGGGAGCCGGTAGGGGCCCGGGAATGAAGAGGCTGGGCGTGGACGTCGGGGGCACGTTCACCGACCTGATCTACGTCGACGATGACGGGAACGTGTCGGTGCACAAGGTGCCGTCCACGCCCGCCGACCCATCCGAGGCCACCCTGCAGGGCGCGCTCGAGCTCTGCGCCTCGGCCGGCATCGAGCCGGCCGAGCTGCACCAGTTCTTCCACGGCACCACCGTGGCCACGAACATCATCCTCGAGCACAAGGGCGCGGAGGTCGGCCTGATCACGACCAAGGGCTTCCGCGACATCCTGCACATCGCGCGCCACAAGAAGCCGCTCAACTGGAGCAACTTCCAGGATCTCCCCTGGCAGAAGTACCCGCTTGTGAAGCGGCGCTACCGAATGCCCGTCAGCGAGCGGGTGACCGCTCCCGACGGGGATGTGCTGGCGCCACTGGACGAGGAGGAGGTGCGGACCGCGGTCCGGGCCCTCAGGGACGAGGGCGTTGAATCAATCGCGGTCTGCTTCCTCTTCTCGTTCCTGAACCCGGATCACGAGCGGCGGGCCAAGGAGATCGTGCTCGAGGAGTTCCCGGAGGCGTTCCTCTCGGTGCGCCACGAGGTGCTCCCCCAGTACCGCGAGTACGAGGGCTTCTCCACGGTGTGCCTGAACGCCTACGTCGGCCCGAAGGTGAGCCGCTACGTGCGCCGGCTGGCGAGCGAGATGGCCGCTCGCGGCTTCGACGCGGAGCTGCACCTGATGAGCTCGTCCGGCGGCGTACTGACCGAGCAGAGCGCGACGGACAAGCCCGTCTCCACGCTCTTCTCGGGACCGATCGCGGGCCTGATCGGCGGCATCTGGGCGGGACGCGCGGCCGGGGCGCCGGGCGTGATCAGCCTGGACGTGGGGGGCACGTCGGCCGACATCGGCGTGGCGCCGGGCGGCGAGGTGCGGATGCGCCACCTGCTCGACACCCGCGTGGGCCAGTACCACGCGATGATCCCGATGGTCGAGCTCGACACGATCGGTGCGGGCGGCGGCTCGATCGCATACGTGGACGCGGGCGGCATGTTCAAGGTTGGCCCGCGCTCGGCCGGGGCGGACCCCGGGCCGGCCTGCTACGGCCGCGGCGGCACGGAGCCGGCCGCCACCGACTGCCAGCTGGTGCTCGGGCGCATCCCCACCCCCGAGCTGCTCGGCGGACGGGTGCAGCTCGACGAGGACGCCGCCCGCGGCGCGATCGAGGAGCACCTGGCCTCGAAGCTGGACGTGAGCGTGGAGCAGGCGGCGATGGACGCGCTGAAGATCCAGACCCACACGATGGTCCAGGCCATCGAGGAGAACTCGGTCCGGCGCGGCTACGACCCGCGCGACCTCACGCTGGTCTCCTTCGGCGGCGGCGGACCGCTCTACGCCTGCGACATCGCGCAGGAGCTGGGCGTGCACCGGGTGCTGATACCGCCGCATCCCGGCATCACCTCGGCGCTGGGCCTGCTGGCCACCGACGTCTCGCACGACTACGTGGACACCAAGATGGAGCTGCTCGACGACGCCGACCTGGAGACGCTGGCCGGCGACTTCGGGGCGCTGGAGGAGCAGGCGTCGGCCCAGCTAGAGCAGGACGGCTTTGGGCCGGACACCGCGCTGATCGAGCGCGCGGCCGACTGCCGCTATGTGGGCCAGGGCTACGAGCTGCGCATCCCGCTGCCCGCCGGGCCGATCGACGAGGAGTGGCGCACCAAGGTGCGCGAGACCTTCCACGACTACCACGAGCGCCGCTACTACCGCGCCTACCGCGACGCCGTGATCCAGATCGTGAACATCCACGTGGTGGGGCTGGGACGCCTGCCCAGCCTGGAGCTGGCCGCGCTCGAGCAGGCCGCGAGCCCCGACCCGGCCGAGGCCCGGACCGGCGAGGCCGAGGTGGCCTACTCGGTGCGCGGCGTCACCGAGGTGCTGGCCACGCCGCTGTACGACCGCGCCCGACTCCTGGCGGGGCACCGCCTGGAGGGACCCGCGATCGTCCAGCAGCTGGACTCGACCACCGTGATCAACCCCGGCCTGACGGCCACGGTGGACAGCGTCGGCAACCTGCTGATCGACTGCTCCGAGGTGCGCGACACCGGCCTCACGTCGGTGTCACCCGGGGCGGTGCTCGCCGGCCCCGAGTCGGATCTCGATCCGGTCACGCTGCGGGTGATCGGCGGCGCGTTCAACGCCGTGGCCCACGAGATGGCCCAGACCGCGATGCGGATGTCCTTCTCGAGCATCATCCGCGAGTCCGAGGACCTCGGGCGCCGGGCTGTTCGACGCCGACGGGGAGGAGCTCTGCGAGAGCGACACCACCCCGCTTCAGGCCGGCCCGCTGCCGTGGTCGATCCGCGGGATCCTCGACCGCATGAGGGAGACCGGACAGTCGATCGACGACGGCGACGTCTTCATCCACAACCACCCGTACCACGGCGCCTCGCACAGCCCGGACGTGATGATCGCCGTGCCGATCTTCCACGAGGGCGAGCACGTGGCGTGGTCGGCCTGCGTGGCCCACCTGCTGGACATCGGCGGCTCGGCGCCGGGGATCAACCCGGACTCCATCGACCTCTGGGCCGAGGGCAAGATCTACTGGGCTCTGAAGATCCACGAGCGCGGCGTTCGCAACAACCAGCTCTGGACGCACATCTTCGAGAACGTGCGCACGGGCCACATGAACGAGGGCGACGTGGAGGCTCTGTTGTCGGCCTGCCTGCTGGGTCGCGACGGCTTCAAGGAGATCGTGGAGAAGTACGGCGTCGAGCCGGTGATGAAGGCCGCCTCCGACTGGAAGGACTACTCCGAGCGGATGCTGCGGCGGGAGATCGAGAAGCTGCCCGATGGGGAGTACGTGGCGCCGGTCGCCCTCTTCGACAACGACGGCCAGACGCTGGACAAGCCGCTGCCCATCCACACGAAGGTGATCATCGAGGGCAGCAACCTGACCGTGGACCTCGAGGGCACGCACCCGGAGGTGCCGACCGGCATCAACGTCCCGTTCGAGGGCTCCACGCAGATGGCGGCCTACTTCACCGTGCGCTCGATCTTCATGGACGAGGCCACCTACGCGGAGTTCATCCCGCAGAACGAGGGGATGTTCCGCCCGATCAAGATCACCGCGCCCAAGGGCTCGCTGTTCAACCCCAACTTCCCGCGCAGCTGCTTCTCCCGCTTCCCGCAGCTGCAGCGGCTGGCGGACAACATCGTGCTGGCGCTGTCGCCCGTGCTGGGAGAGAGGGCGATGGCCGGCACCTCGGCGCACTGCCACTTCTGCGCCTACGGCGGCTTCGACAACGAGACCGGCGAGTACTGGATGTACCTCGAGGTGAACGAGGGCTCCTACGGCGGGCGGCAGGGCAAGGACGGCATGGACGCCGTGGACTCGCTGATCCCGAATACGCGCAACAACCCGATCGAGGAGCTCGAGTGGACGTTCCCGATGCGCTGCGAGCGCTACGAGCTGCGCGAGCAGCCCGCCGCCCCGGGCCAGTGGCGCGGGGGAATGGGGATCATCCGTGAGAACCGCTTCCTCACCGACGGCTTCTTCGGCTGCGAGGGCTGTCGCCAGCTCCCGGAGGATCCTCCTCGCGGCGTGCTCGAGGGCCACAACGGGCTGGTGGGGGCGCTCTGGCAGAACCCGGGCGAGCCTGGCGAGAAGCTGCTCAACCCGATGGTCACCGGCGTGCCGATCCACGGGGGCGACTTGTTCCGCATCGTCGCCCCGAACGGCGGCGGCTTCGGCGATCCGCTCGCCCGTCCCCCGGAGCAGGTGCGCGAGGACCTGCTGGACGGCTTCGCCACCCTCGAGCAGGCGCGCGAGGCCTACGGCGTGGTGATCCGCGGCGAGGGCTTCGCGATCGAGGTGGACGAGGAGGCGACGCTGGCGCTGCGCGAGGAGATGCGAGCCACCTCAGAGGTCGCGCCGGTCTAGCCAGACCGCCGCGGAGTCAGGCCAATGGGGGCCGACAAGAAATACGACGCGATCCTGATCGGCGCGGGCGTGATCGGCGCCTCGGTGGCGTTCGAGCTCGCGAAGCGCGGCTACCGCACGCTCAGCGTCGACAAGCTGCCGGCCGCGGGCTACGGGCCCACGAGCAACTCCTGCGCGATCGTCAGGTCCCACTACTCCTCCTACGACGGCGTGGCGATGGCCTACGAGTCGTTCTTCTACTGGAGCAACTGGGAGGAGCACCTGGGCGCGGTGGACGAGCTGGGCGCGGCCCGCTTCATCGACTCCGGCGTGATCATCGTGAAGAGCGACACCGGGCACTACCGCAAGTCGGTCCAGTACTACGAGCAGATCGGGGTGGAGTTCGAGGACTGGGACGCCGCCGAGCTGGCGCGCCGCTGCCCGCTCTACGACGTCGGCTCCTTCTATCCGCCGAAGCGCCCGGACGACCCGACCTTCAGCGATCCTCCTCAGCGCCAGGTCGAGGGGGCCATCTTCACGCCCCAGGCCGGCTACGTGGTGGACCCGCAGCTGGCCACGCACAACGTGCAGCGGGCCACCGAGGCGGCCGGCGGCGAGTTCATGTTCCGGGCCGAGGTCACCGAGATCCGGCGGCGGGGCGGCCGGGTGGCCGGCGTCACGCTGGGCGACGGGCGGGAGATCGACGCGCCCGTGGTGGTGAACGTGGCGGGGCCGCACTCGGCCGTGGTGAACCGCATGGCCGGGGTGGATCGCGACATGCGGATCGGCACGCGGCCGCTGCGTCACGAGGTGCACCACGTGCCGGCGCCGCCCGGCTCGGACTTCGGCGAGACCGGCGTGACCACCTCGGACGGCGACCTGGGCATCTACTTCCGGCCCGAGGGCGCCAACCACATCCTGGTGGGCAGCGAGGATCCCGTCTGCGACGAGCGCGAGTGGGTGGACGACCCCGATTCCTTCCAGCGCGGCATCAGCGAGAGCCAGTGGCAGGCCCAGGTGTATCGGCTGGCCCGCCGGATCCCGTCGCTGGGCATCCCGACCGAGCGCAGGGGGATCGTGGATCTCTACGACGTCTCGGACGACTGGATCCCGATCTATGACGCGTCGAGCCTGCCGGGCTACTACATGGCCATCGGCTCGAGCGGGAACCAGTTCAAGACCGCGCCGGTGGCTGGCCACCTGATGGCCGAGCTGATCGACAGGGTGGAGCACGGGCACGAGCACAGCGAGGATCCCGTGCAGGTCACCTGCCGCTACAGCGGGCTCACGCTCGATTGCGGCTTCTACTCGCGCGACCGCGAGGTCGTGGCCACCTCGAGCTTCTCCGTGATGGGCTGACCCTGGCGATTCCGACGGCGCGCCGGACGGCGTTTACAGCGGCAATAAGGGGTGGACCCGACCTGGGTGCAGTTTCCCCTGTATTTCAGGGGAAAGTGACGCACGTCTGAATCCGCGTCGGCTACCTAGGGTGCACGGATGCTGCTGATCAGCCGGAAGGAGGTCGAGGAGCTCCTCGACGTGGATGCGCTGATCGACGCGCTGGCGGCCGGGATGTCCGACCTCAGCGCGGGCCGGGCGTCGGTGCCCAACCGCGTGGGCGCGCGCGTGGACGAGCTGGACGGGCTGCTGCTGGCGATGCCCGGCGTACGCACCGTCGTCCGGGGCGCTCGTGGCGAAGCTCGTGTCGCTGTTCCCGCGCAACGCGGGCGGCGAGCTGCCCACCCATCAGGCCGTGATAGCCGTGTTCGATCCGGAGACCGGCCGGCCGGATGCGCTGCTCGACGGCGAGGCGATCACCGCCACCCGCACCGGGGCCGGCTCGGCACTGGCCACGCGGCTCTTGGCGCGGGAGGACGCCACCACGCTCGCGATCCTCGGCACGGGCGTGCAGGCCCACTCGCACGCACGCGCCGTCACGCGCGTGCGCGCGTTCGAGGAGCTGCGGGTGGCGGGGCGCACCCGCTCGAAGGCCGAGGCGATGGCCGAGGAGCTGGCCGGCGAGCTCGATCTGCGCATCGTCGTGGCGGGGTCGTGGGAGGAGGCCTGCCAGCGCGCGGACGTGATCTGCGCGGCAACGCACGCCACCGAGCCGGTGGTCAGGCGCGAGTGGCTGTCCGCCGGCACGCACGTGAACTCGGTCGGCTTCAACCCGCAGGGGCGCGAGTTGGACGACGCGACCGTGATCGCCTCGCGGGTGGTGGTGGAGTCCCGCGCGGCCGCGCTGGCGCCGGTGCCGGCCGGCTCGAACGACCTCTCTGCAGCCGATGGAGCGGGGCCTGATCGGGCCGGATCACATCCAGGCCGAGATCGGCGAGCTGGTGGACGGCAGCCGGCCCGGCCGCATGAGCAAAGGGCCAAATCACGCTCTACAAGTCGGTCGGCGTGGCGGTGCAGGACGCCGTGGCGGCGGCGCTGGTCCTGGGCGCCGCGCGCGCCCGGGGCGCCGGGCAGAACGTCGAACTCTGAGTCTCGTTGACACTCCGCGCCGCGATCCTGTAGCGTGATTCCCGACCGGTTGGCCGGTCGATTCTTAGCCCGCGAGTTCGGAGGCTGCGGAGATGCTTCGAGTTGGTGTCGACGTCGGGGGAACCTTCACCGACGTGGTGCTGTGGGACGACGAGTCGGCCACGCCGACGCTGCACAAGCTGCCCTCCACGCCGCACGACCCGTCGGTGGCGGCCCTCGAGGGGATCGAGACCGTGGCCACCGCCGCCGGCACCACGCTCAAGGGCGTCCAGCGCGTCTCGCACGGCACGACGATCGCCACCAACGTGGTGGTTCAGCGCCGCGGCGCCGATGTGGGCTTCATCACCTCGGACGGCTACCGCGACATCCTCCACGCCGCGCGCCACAAGAAGCCGTACTCGTTCAGCCTCTTCCAGGACCTGCCCTGGCAGTCGGACCCGCTCGTGCGGCGGCGGCACCGTCTCACCGTGCCCGAGCGCATCACGGCCGACGGCACCACGCTGACCGCGCTCGACGAGGAGGCGGTGGAGCAGGCCGCGATCCAGCTGCGGGACGCGGGCGTGCAGGCGATCGCCATCGGCTTCCTGTTCTCGTTCCTCGACCCGGCGAACGAGGCGCGCGCGAAGGAGATCTGCGAGCGCGTGGCGCCCGACCTGTTCGTCTGCACGAGCTCCGAGGTGATCCCCCAGTTCCGCGAGTACGAGCGCTTCTCCACCACCGCGCTGAACGCCTACGTCGCCCCCTCCGTGCGCGACTACGTGACCAACCTCGCCGACCGGCTGCAGCAGTCAGGCGTTCAGGACGAGCTCCAGCTGATGAACTCGGCCGGCGGCGTGCTGTCGGCCGAGGGCGCGCGCGAGCTGCCGGTCTCGCTGCTCATGTCGGGCCCGGTGGCGGGCGTGCTGGGCGGCATCTGGGCGGGCCGCCTCGCCGGCGTGGACAGCGTGATCACGATCGACATGGGCGGCACGTCGGTGGACATCGGGGTGGCGCCCGAGGGCAAGTTCCGGATGAAGCACATCCTCGACTCGAACGTGGGCGGCTACCACACGATGATGCCGATGCTGGAGTGCGAGGCGGTCGGCGCGGGCGGCGGCAGCATCGCGTTCATCGACGAGGGCGGCGTGCTGCGCGTGGGACCGCGCAGCGCGGGCGCCGACCCGGGGCCCGCCTGTTACGGCTGGGGCGGCACCGAGCCCACCGTCACCGACGCGCAGGTGGTGCTCGGGCGCATCCGCCCGGACGCGCTGCTCGCCGGGTCGCTGCCGCTGAAGCCCGAGCTGGCCGAGCAGGCCATCCGCTCGCACATCTCCGACCCGCTGAAGATGTCGCTCGAGGAGGCCGCTCTGGGCATGCTCGAGATCGCGACCGAGACCACCACGGCGGCCATCGAGATGAGCAGCGTGCGCAAGGGGCTCGACCCGAGGGACTTCGGCCTGGTCGTCTTCGGCGGCGCGGGACCGCTGTTCGGCTGCGAGATCGCCTCGCGGCTGAGCATCCCGAGGGTGGTCGTGCCGCCCAGCCCGGGCGTGACCTCCGCATTGGGCCTGCTGACCAGCGACACCGTCTACGAGTACGGCCGCACGGTGATGCAGGGCGGCGACCAGGACGCCGACAGCGCGCTGCTGGCGGAGGTCATCGGCGGCCTTGAGGAGCAGGCGGTGGCAGCGATGGAGCGCGACGACATCCACGAGGAGCAGCGCCGGCTGCGCCGCTTCGCCGAGTGCCGCTACGTGGGGCAGGGCTACGAGCTGCGGCTCGAGTGCCCGGACGGCCCCGTGGACGACGGCTGGGTCGAGCAGGTCACCGAGCGCTTCCACGAGCAGCACGAGCGCGAGTACCGCCGCTCCTACCGCGACCAGCAGATCCAGATCGTGAACGTGCGCGTGCGCGGGGTGGGGGAGATGGTGCGAGTGGCCTGGCCCGAGCTCGAGGCGCGGCCGCCCGGGGAGCCGCACGCCACGCACGACGTCTGGTTCCGGATCGACGGCAAGCCCACGGCCCTGCCGTGCCCGTTCTACCAGCGCGACGACCTGGCGCCCGGCCAGCGCGTGACCGGGCCCGCGGTGATCCAGCAGTTCGAGTCCACTGCGGTGATCCCGCCCGACCGATCCATGGTGGTGGACCCGCACGGGGTCCTGATCGTGGACCTGACCGAGACGAGTGGCGAGGGGAGGACCTCATGACGGACACGGCCACGGGCGCGGAGCTCGGCCTCAAGCGCCAACTCGACCCGATCACCTTCCGCGTGCTCGGCGGGGCCTTCGAGGCGGTCGCGCAGGAGATGGCCTCGGTCCAGATCCGGATGTCGATCTCGGGGATCATCCGCGAGTCCGAGGACATGGGCGCGGGCATCTTCGACCTCACCGGGCGGGAGATCTGTGAGAGCGACACGAGCCCGATGCACATCGGCTCGCTGCCCTGGTACATCCGCGGCATCCGCCAGACCTGGGGCGACGACTGGTCCGACGGCGACGTGGTGCTGCACAACCACCCCTACAAGGGCGCCTCCCACTCGCCGGACGCGGCGATCATCATGCCGATCTTCTTCGAGGGCGAGGCGGTGGCGTTCGCGGGCGTGACCGGCCACATGCTCGACCTCGGCGGCGCGGCCCCGGGGCTGAACATGGACGTGGTCGACGTCTGGGCGGAGAACAAGCTCTACGACGCGCTGAAGATCTACGAGGCGGGCGTGCTCAACAAGGAGCTGTGGCGCCACGTGCTCGACAACACGCGCGTGCCGTTCGAGAACCGCGGCGACCTGGACGCGATGATCGCCGCCTGCCGCGTGGGGCGCGACCGCTTCATCCAGCTCCTCGAGCGCTATGGGATGGAGACCGTGTTCGCGGCGGCCGAGGAGTGGATGGACTACTCCGAGTTCATGATGCGGCGCGAGATCGAGAAGATCCCGGACGGCCGCTACAGCTCCCCCACGGGCTGGCTCGACGACAACGGGCGCGACCGCAACAAGCCGCTGCGGGTGGAGTGCGCGGTGGAGGTCTCGGGCTCGAACATCACGATCGACCTGACCGGCAGCGAAGCCGAGAGCCCCACGAGCTACAACTCGCCGTTCGAGGGCGCGACGCAGGTGGCGGCCTACTACATCGTGCGCACGATCCTGCTGGACGACGCGCTCAGCGACGTGCACGTGCCGCAGAACGACGGCATCTTCAGGGCGATCGACGTGATCGCGCCCAAGGGCACGATCTACAACCCGAACTTCCCGCGCGCCTGCAGCGGGCGCTTCATGAAGTGCGAGCGGATCTGCGACAACGTGATCCTCGCCCTCTCGGAGCCGTGGCCCGAGCGCACCTCGGCGGGCAACGGCGCCGTCTGCCACGCGATCTCCTACAGCGGCTTCATACCCGAGAAGGCTCAGTACTGGGTCTACATGGAGATCAACGAGTCCTCCTACGGCGGCCGCTTCGGCAAGGACGGGCTCGACTCGGTGGACAGCC
Organism: uncultured Thermoleophilaceae bacterium; assembly: GCA_963770325.1. Lineage (GTDB taxonomy): Bacteria > Actinomycetota > Thermoleophilia > Solirubrobacterales > Thermoleophilaceae > JAICJR01. The sequence continues at coordinate 236,442 of CAVYPF010000004.1, forward strand.
TGCTGGTGAACACGCGCAACAACCCGATCGAGGAGCTGGAGGGCCGCTACCCGCTGCGCTGCGAGCGCTACGAGCTGCGCTCGGAGGCGCCCGCGCCGGGCCTCTGGCGCGGGGGCATCGGCATCATTCGCGAGACGCGCTACCTGGTGGACGGCTACGTCTCCTCGGAGGCCGACCGCCACTACGACCCGCCGCGCGGCGTCTACGGCGGCAGCAACGGCCTGGTGGCGCGCATGACCCGCAACCCGGGGGCCGAGCGCGAGGAGGCGCTGCCCGCGCTGCTCACCGGCGTGGAATTCAAGACCGGTGACCTGCTGCGCATCGAGACGCCGAGCTCCGCCGGCTACGGCGACCCGCTCGAGCGCGCCCCCGAGACGGTCCGCGAGGACGTCCTCGACGGCTACTTCGACGCCGAGGAGGCGCTGCGCAGCTACGGCGTGGTGCTGGGCGCCGACGGCGGCGTCGACGTCGAGGCGACCAAGCGGGAGCGCGCCTCGCGATGAGCGCGGCCGCGACCGAGACGGGCGAGGTGCGCGGGGCGATCTCGCCGCTGTCGATCTCGGGGCTCGTCGCGAAGACCGGCGAGCTGCGCCCGGGCGAGGCGCTGATCGACCGCGTGTTCGTGACCGTGCGCGCCGCGCTCGACGCCGCCGGGGTGGACCGGGACGAGATCGACTCGGTGATCCTCGCGGCGGACGACGTGGCCGACGGCCGCACGATCACCACGATGATCCACGCCACCGCCGCGGGCGCCTACCTGAAGGACGAGCTGCGCGTGACCCAGGGCGGACTCACCGCGCTCGGGCTCGCCGGGCTGCGGGTGGCGTCCGGCCTCAGCCGACGCTCGATCGTCGCCGCCTGGTGGCAGCCCAGCGCGCCGCCCGAGGACATCGCCCGCGCGGCGATCGACGTTCGCGACGGTTCGCGCTCCCTGATGCCGCCCGAGCGGCTCGAGTTCGACCGTTCGTCGGGCGCCTGCACGGCCTGTGTGGTCGGGCCCGCCGGCGAGCCGGGCGAGCTGAGGCTCGACGCCTTTGCCTTCGGCCAGGCCGACTACCGCGCCTGGGTCGCCGGGGACGGCGAGCCCGCGGGCGTGCTGCGCAGGCTCGGCGCCGACCTGGCCGAGCGCTGCGGCCCGCTGGACCCGCGCGGCCGCATTGCCACCTCGCTGACGGCCGGCGAGGACGATTGGCGCGAGGCCGAGAACGCGGCCGGGGTCGGGCCCGAGTGGGAGCGCGTCGGGGCCTCGCCGGTGCATCACGGGCTGGCGGACGGGATGGTGGTGCTGTCGCGGTTGGCGTCGCTGCTCACGCCGGGGGAGCAGGGAGTGGTGTTGGCCACCGGCTCGCCCTTCTTCCTCCAGGTCGAGGGCGCAGTGGTCAGGCGGGCGGATGCGTAGCGTCGCGATCCTCGGTGCCGCGCAGACGGTGCACGCACCCAGGCGGCTCGACGTGGACCTGGGCGAGCTCTGCCTCGAGGCGATCGTGCCGGCGGTGGCGGACAGCGGCCTCGGCTGGCCGGACGTGGAGGTGGTGGTGTTCGGCTCCGGGCCGGACCTATTCCAGGGCACGCGCAACGCCTACCTCGCCGCCCTCACACCGCTGATCGGCGCCGATCGCCCGATGGTGCGCGTGCACACCGGCGGCGCGGTGGGCGGCTCGGCGTTCCAGATCGGCACGCTGCTCGTGGGCTCGGGCTACGTGCGCTCGGCGCTGGTGATCGGCGTGGAGAAGGCCAGCGAGCCAGACGACGCGCAAGCGATTTTGAACACGATGTGGGACCCGCTCTTCGAGCAGGAACTCGGCCTGAACGCGATCAACATGATGTCCCTTCAGGCGGTCCGTCAGATGGCGCTGTTCGGCTACACCGAGGAGCACTTCGCCACGGTCGCCGTGAAGAACCGCCGCAACGGGACGCTCAACCCCTACGCCCACGTGCACCGCGAGGTCACGCTGGAGGAGGTGCTGGCCTCAGAGATGCTCGCCTACCCGATCAAGAAGCTGGAGGCCTGCCCGGTCTCGGACGGCGCCTGCGCGCTGGTGCTTGGCGACGCCCAGCTGGCAAGCCGCTCGCGCAAGCCCGTCTGGGTGCAGGGCGCCGCGGGCGGCTCGGACTCGGCCTTCATCGGCGACCGCATGGGGGACGGCACCAACGACTACATGGACGCCGCCACGCTGCGCCAGGCGGCGAACGAGGCCTATCGCCAGGCCGGCGTGACCGACCCACGCCGCGAGATCGACGTCGCGGAGATCTACGCGCCGTTCTCCACCAACGAGCTGAAGGCCTGCGAGGCGCTCGGGTTCTGCGAGCGCGGCCAGGCCCACAGGCTGGTGGAGGAGGGCACGATCGAGCTCGACGGCGAGTTGCCCGTGAATCCCTCGGGCGGCCCGATGTGCGCGAACCCGATCGGGGCGACCGGCGTGGTGCGGATCGCCGAGTGCGTGTTCCAGATTCGCGGCGAGTCCGAGGGCGCCCAGGTGGAGGCCCGGCGCGGCGTGGCCACCAGCTCCGGCGGCTCGTCGCAGTTCTATACGGTGGCCGTGGTGGGGGAGGAGCGCCCATGAGCCTGCGACTGTCCGAGTTCCGCGGCCATCCGGTGATCGAGGATCGCTGGGAGCTGCTGCATCGTCACGCGCTGGGCAAGAGCGGCGAGGCCTTCGTGGCCGGGCTGCAGCGAGGCGAGCTGATCGCCGCACACTGCCCAGCGTGCGGCCGCACCCTGCTCCCGCCACGCGGCTTCTGCGAGCGCTGCTTCGTCGCCACCGAGCTCACGCCGTTCCCGGTGCGGAGCGGCGAGCTGCTCAGCTTCACGATCGTGCGCCGGCCGTTCACCGGCAGCCCCGACGCGCCCTTCGCCATCGGATACGGGCGCTTGAGCGGAGCCGACACCGCGATCGGGGCCCTGATCGAGGGCGTGGACCTGGGTCCCGAGCTCGGCGACCCCGCGTTGTCGGTGGGCATGGCGGTCGAGCTCGTGCTGGGCGACGTGGAATCGGGCACCGACAGGTTGAAGTGGAGGCCGGCGTGAGCAAGGCGCCCGAGCACCCATCGCTCGTCCACGCCTTCATGGCGCGGGCCGAGCGCGAGCCCGGCGAGGTGTTCGCGGCGTTCGACGAGCGCCGCCCGCTGACGATGGAGGAGATGGCCGACGCCGTCCGCCGCTTCGCCGGCGCCCTCCAGGAGCGCGGCTTCGAGCCCGGGGACAGGGTGTTCCTCGCGCTCGACAACTCGCCCGAGTTCCTGATCTCGTGGCTCGGAACCTCCTACGCGGGCGCCACGATGGTGCCGCTGGTGCCGGACGCGGGCGAGCGGCTCTACGAGCGCGCGCTCGATGTCTCGGAGCCGCGGCTGGCTGTCGCCGGCGCGCGCGGCAGCGCCAGGCTGGAGGCGGTCGGCGGCCCGGAGCGGCTCGAGCTCGTGACCGTGGACGACGCCTCTCCGGAGGCGCTGTCACCCGAGTTTGAGGCGCTTCTGGGGAGCGGCGGCGCGGGCGCTCAGAGCAACCGAGCCACCGCGCTGGGCAACGCCGCGCTGATGTTCACCTCGGGCACCACGGGCGCGCCCAAGGGCGTCCAGCTCAGCCACCTCTGGTACGTCTGGGCCTCGCAGGACCTGGTCGCAGGCATGGCCTACACGCCCTCGGACCACCTCTACACGTCGCTGCCGCTGGGCCACGCCAACGCCCAGGACACCACGCTCGGCCCGGCGCTGCTCAGCGGGGCGAAGGTGACCTTCGACAGGCGCTTCAGCGCCTCGCGCTACTGGCAGCGGCTGGCCGACACCCGGGCCACCGCCTTCAACCTGATCGGCAACATGCCGCGGATCCTGCTGAACCGCGACCCCTCGGAGTTCGTGCCCGACCACGTGGCCAAGCGGGGGTTCGCGATCCCGGCACTGCCGCACTACTGCGAGGAGTTCCGTAGCCGCTTCGGGGTGGAGCTCTGGCAGGGCTACGGTTCGACCGAGATCGGCGTGCCGGTGTTCCAGGACGACGAGGGCGTGCGCCGGGGGAGCGCCGGGCTGCCGGTTGCCGGCACCGAGCTGATGATCGCCCGCCCCGATGGCACGGCGGCGGACGTGGGGGAGACCGGCGAGATCTGGGCCAGGTCGACCCGGCCGGGCGCGTTCACCGAGGGCTACTTCCGGGACCCCGAGCGCACCAAGGCGGCCTGGACCGACGGCTGGTTCCGCTGCGGCGACCTCGGCCGCATGGACGCGGACGGGCATCTCTACTTCAGCGGCCGCCTGGGCGACCGCCTGCGGCGCAAGGGCGAGAACCTGTCGGCGCACGACATCGAGTCGGTGGTGATGGAGCTCGACTTCGTGGCCGAGTGCGCGGCGATCGGCCGCCCGGGTGAGGACGGCGATGACGAGATCGTCGTGTTCGTGGTCGCCGCGGAGGGCCGCAGCGTGGACCAGGCGGCGGTCACCGAGCGCTGCTCGGCCGCGCTGGGCCGCGCGGCCGAACCCAGCGAGGTGCGGGCGGTGGATGCGCTGCCGAGGACCGAGAGCGGCAAGGTCGCCAAGGGCGAGCTGCGCAAGCAGCAGGCCACGGCATGAACGGCCCGGCGGAGGAGATCGGCGTGGCCTGCGTGCAGCTGAGTCCGGAGCGCGACGACCCCGACGGCAACCTGGAGCGCTCGCTGGCCTGGATCCACAGCGCGGCGGGCGCGGGCCACGAGCTGATCGTGCTGCCTGAGCTGGCCGTCAGCGGGTACGCGTTCGCCGATCGCGCCGAGGCGTGGGCAAGCGGCGAGGGTGTGCCGGACGGCTTCACCTGCCGATCCTGGCGCCAGGCCGCGCGCGAGCACGGGGTCTGGGTGGTGGGCGGCGTGGCCGAGCGCGCCTGGGGGGCGCTCTACGACACCGCCGTTCTGATCGGGCCCGACGGCGAGGTGCTGTCGGTCTACCGCAAGATGCACCTCTGGTCCACCGAGCACCTGTGGTTCGAGCCGGGCGGCAACCCGTCCGGGATCGTGAACCTCCCGTTCGGCCGGGTCGCGCTGGCGATCTGCTTCGACCTCTGGGTGCCGGAGCTGTTCCGTTACTACGCGCGGGCGGGCGCGGACATCGTCTGCGTGCCAAGCAACTTCTCCTCGCCGCCGCGGGTGCGCGGCGGCGACAGGCCGATCGTCGACCACCTGGCGATCTCCACGGCGCACGTGAACGCGCTGTTCGTGGCGGCCGCCGACCGCTCCGGAGTGGACGGTGAGTTCGGCTTCCTCGGGGCCAGCATGGTGGTGAGCCCGCGTGGCGAGATGCTGGCGCGGGCGGAGATGCCGCCGGAGCGCGAGGAGATCGTCAGCGCCCGCATCGACCCGATGGAGGCGCGGGTGCGCAAGACCTGGAGCCGCTTCAACCGGGCGGCCGAGGCCGACCCCGCGCTGCTGACGTCCGTAGAGACCGCATGAACGTGATCGAGGAGCCCCGCCGGGGCCCGACCGCCAAGGGCCTCGCCGCCCAGAAGCGGGTCATCGACGAGGCACTCACCCTGTTCCAGGAACAGGGCTACCGCGCGACCAGCATCCGCCAGGTGGCCGAGGCCGCCGGCCTCGCGAAGGCGACCGTCTACCACCACTACCCCACCAAGGCGGCGATCCTCTACGAGATCCACAACATCTTCATGGAGACGCTGGAGCAGGGGATGGAGCGCATCGAGGCCTCCGGGGAGGACGCGCAGGAGCGGCTGCGAGCGATCATCCAGGAGCTGTGGCGCGTGATGGTCAGCCACCGCCCGCACGTGCAGATCTTCTTCGAGGAGTGGAGGCATCTCGACGGGGATCACCTCGAGGCACTGCGCGTCCGGCGCGACCGCTACTACCGCTTCGTGCGCGACACCGTGGCCGAGACCGGCGCGGCGGGCACAAGCCCCGCCCACACCGACGTGCTCACGCTGGCGGTCTTCGGGATGTGCAACTGGGGTTACCAGTGGTTCGACCCGAGCGGACCCCTGAAGGCCAGCGAGATCGCGGACGACTACGCTGACATCGTGGTCGCGGGCTTCATGTCGAGAGCAGGGCGCTAGCCATGGAGCTCGGCGAGTACGGCGTCTGGACGCATTACAACCAGATCGGCGAGGAGAATGCCGGCGAGGCCGCCGCGCTGGCCGAGAGCCTCGGCTACGGGACCTTCTGGCTGGGCGGCTCGGCCCGACTCCCCACGACCCGTCCGCTCTTGACGGGCAGCGAGCGCCTGGTCGTCGCCACCGGCATCGTCAACGTCTGGTACTACGACGACCCGCTCGAGCTGGCCGCCGAGTACGCCGAGATGACGTCCGAGTTCGGGGATCGCCTGCTGATCGGGGTGGGCATCGGGCACCCGGAGGTCACCGCCGAGTACGTCTCACCGCTGGTGACGATGAGCGCGTTCTTCGACGGGCTGGACTCCGCGCCCGCGCCGGTGCCGCGCGACCGCCGCTGCATCGCGGCCCTGGGACCGAAGATGCTCGACCTGTCCTTGGAGCGCTCGCTCGGCACGCACTCCTACTTCACCCCGGTCGAGCACACGCGCTTTGCGCGCGAGCGGCTCGGTGACGACGCCCTCGTTGCCGTGGAGCTGGCCTGCGTGGTCGACACGGACCGCGAGCGCGCCCGCGCGGCTGCCCGCGAGTACGCGGGGATCTACCTGGGCTGGCGTAACTACACGAACAATCTGAAGCGGTTCGGCTTCGGCGATGAGGACATCGCGCTGCCGGGCTCCGACAGGCTGATTGACGCGATCATCCCGCAGGGCAGCGCCGAGGAGATCGCGGCCGTGGCCCACCGGCACCGCGAGGCTGGCGCCGACCACGTCTGCCTGCAGCCGGTCGGCGTCACCGGGATGCCGCGCGACGAGTGGGCCGCGCTGGCTGCCGCCCTCTAGAGCTCCCCGTCGTAGTAGTCGAGCTTGTCCCCGCGCCGAACGCGGACGTTGTCGCCTGGGTCGCCGCTCGAGTCGTTCCAGTACGCGATCTTGTTCGAGTCCGGATAGACGCAGTAGCCCATCGGGTCGCTGTTGGCGAACATCATCATCCGCACGGTCTCGCTGCCGTTGTTGGTGGTCTTGTGCGCGCCCGCGGGACCGACCGGGAAGGCGGTCACGTCGCCCGGGCCGAGCACGTCCTCGCCCTCCGGATGGCGGAGCGTGACCTCGCCCTGCAGGACGAGCAGCCACTCCTCCTCGGACTCGTAGTGGTACGGGCAGAGCGTCTGGCCGGGCGGCAGCTCGTACAGGGTCGCGCCGATCCGGCTGGCGCCGATCGCCGGGCCGAAGCGGTTGTTGCCGGAGGCGTAGGGCTCCGGGTCGGTCGGGTCGTAGCTGACGGGGGCATCGAAGACGTTGAACTTGAGCATCCCGTCATTCCAGCACTTCGGGCTACCTGGCCAGCGTCACCGTCTTGTGGACCGTCGTCTGGAGGCCGGAGGCGGTGGTCACCACCATCGTGATCCGCGCCTTGAGCTTCTTGTGCTTGGCGAGCGCGGTCTTCGCCGCCGTCAGCGCGGCCTTCGGCAGCTTCAGCGTCACGGTCGCGCGCTTGCTTGCGAAGACCTTGGTCTTGGCCGTCTTGAGGTTGTAGGTCTTTCCGACCTTCAGGGTGCCGCTGGCCACGAGGTTGCCCGCCACCGTGGAGGTGAGCGTCGCGCGCACGCCGCCCTGCTTGAGCACCTTCTGCTTGGTCTTGAAGGCCGAGGTGGACAGCTTCGCCGCGATGTTCGGCTGCTGGGGCAGGCTCGGCGTCGGCGGAGTGGGCGTGGCGGAGGTCGAGATGTTGAGGATCCAGCCACCCGCCATCCTGCCGGTGGACATCAGGTACTGATCGGTCGCGTACAGGGACCAGACGCCATTCGGGTCGCTGCTGTTGAAGGCTCCGAGCGAGTGGCCCCAGCCGCCGATCGGCCTGGTCAGCGGCGTGAAGACGTTGGCCAGCGCTCCCTGACCGCCGGGGGGCGGCGGCGAGTGATGGTCGTTGTCGGTGCTCGGGTCGCAGATGCTCTGTACGCCGTTGGCCGGCGGTGAGTAGTCGGTGGGCCGGTAGGTGCCACCGGGGAGCCGCGACGGCGTGGAGTTGAAGTCCACGCAGGGCACGGAGTTCTGGGCCGCGTTGTCGAAGGTCAGATCCACGGGCGCGCGCGGCGGCACCTCGTTGTCGCAGTCGCCCGCGTCGGACATCAGGATCGAGCTCTGCCCGGCCGGGCCCACAAGCAGGAAGTCGGTGTCGATCGGGCACTGGTGGGCGAATCCCTTGAAGGTCACGGTCACCTTCTGCACGGTGCCGCTCATGCCCGACACGGCGATCTGCGACGGGTAGACGCTCGCGTTGCCCAGAGTGCCGGAGCCGCCGGGGATGGCGATGGGCGTGGCGTTGGAGAAGCTGACGGCGCTGGCCTGGGCTGTCGCGAACAGCGGGGCGGCAAGCGCGACGACCGCGATCGCGAAGGAACGCGGGGCGCTGCGGAGGTGAGGCATGGGGAACTCCAGACTCGGAAGGGTTACGACCGGTCGGTTACCCGGGCGCTCCGGGGCCAAACCGGGCGGACGCGTCGAACTACACGTTCAGACACATCGAATGGGGTGGAAGTCGCGGTCCGCTCGGCCTTAGCTTGGCCACGACATAGTCCCACCCCGCCCTAGGAGACGTGATGACCGAGCTAACCCAGACCCAGCCAGACTTCGCCCTGCGTGCCCTCCCGCGACTGAGGGCGCTGCTGACGATCGCGACGATCGCGATCGTCGGACTGACCCTCGCCGTGATCCTGCTCGCCGTGGACGGCAACGGCGGATCCGCGAGCACGAAGGCGTCGGCCGGCAGCCCCAGCGCTCAGACCGCCGACACGGGCGCCCGGCTCGATCACCGCGGGCTCAGCCACCCGTCGCTGGCCTACCGCGGTCCGAAGTAGACCGCCAGGCCGAAAGCACTTCCGCCCACACGTCCGGCTCGGAGGGCTCGCCGGTGTTCAGCGCGATCCGCTCGGCTCCGCTGCAGCGCCGCTCGAGCTCCTCCGCCAGGCCGGCCGGCGACTCGGCGTAGGCCACGAACGTTGAGAGCTGCTCATCGCTGACCAGCGCCGGCATCCGGTCCCATCCGTTCGTCCGCGACAGCTCGTGCAGGCTCTCGAACAGGTCGCTCATCCCGTGTAGATCGAGCACCTGGCGGTAGCCGGGGGTGGAGCCGTAGAACGCGACCCGCCGGCGCAGTCCTTCCAGCTCGTCGGGCGTGGTGGCGGCGAGCTGCGCCACCGAGATCGACACCTCGTCGCGCCCGCGCCCGGCACGCTCCAGGCCGCGGTCGAGCGCCGGGCGCACCACCTCGTCGAGATAGCGCGGGCTCTGCAGCGGGTGCACGAGCAGCCCGTCGGCCACCTCGCCGGCCACCTCGATCATCCGTTCGCGCACGGCAGCGAGATACACGGGCGGCGCCCCGTGCGGCTGCGGGCGTGGCCTGAACGCGGGCGGCATCAGCGTGTGCGAGGTGAACTCGCCCTGGAAGTCGAGCGGCTCGCCGCTCTCCCACGCGCCCCAGATCGCGCGCAAGGCGAGCACGTACTCGCGCATTCGGCGGGCGGGGTGGGACCAGGTGGCGCCGAAGCGGCGCTCCACGTGCGCGCGCACCTGGGTGCCGAGCCCGAGCACGAAGCGCCCGCCGCTGAGGTCCTGGAGCCCCCAGCTCGTGTAGGCCACCTCCATCGGGCTGCGCGGGAACGCGAGCGCGATGCCGGTGCCGAGCGTGACCCGCTCGGTGCGCTCGGACGCCAGCGCCAGCGGCATGAACGGATCGTTGTTGGTCTCGGTGACGAACACCCCGTCGAAGCCCAGCTCCTCGGCCCGCGCGGCCCAGCGGCCGCTGTCGCCGATCGCCACGCCGCGCATCGTGGCGTCCAGCGCCGGCCGCGATCCGGTGGCGGCCATCGAGGCGCTCAGCGAGCGGAGGCCGAGGCCTCGGCGCCGCGCCTGTTCGCCGTGTCGTCGTCGATCAGCGCGGCGGCGCGCTCGCCGACCATGAAGCACGTGAGGTTCGTGTTGTTCGTGATGTCGGTGGGGAAGATGCTCGCGTCGCAGACGCGCAGCCCCTCGATCCCGTAGACCCGCAGGCGCTCGTCGATCACGCGGCCGATCGCGCATGACGAGGACGGGTGGAAGGCGGTGGCCAGCCGCTCGTTGAGCGTGTCGATCAGCGGCCGGTCGAGGTCGCCGCCCCTTGCGCCCGCCGCACGGAACACACTCGTCGCGCACAGCTCGCGGAAGTCATCGAAGGCCTGGTCGAACATGTTGTCGTCGATCACCCGCTGGGTGTTGTGCTGGATGATCGGGTTGTCGGCGGGGTCGGCCGAGGCGAGCTTCACGAACCCCTGCGGTTCCTGGCTCGTCAGGGCGAAGGCGATCGCCATCGTGCCCGCCTCGTCCATCACGAGGGGGAACGACCACCAGCCGTCGCCGCGGGTGACGACGGCGAAGCCCGGGCCCCAGATCTCGGCCTGCTCGGGGTTGACCTCGAACTCGAACATCGTCTGCGGGTGGTCGCGCAGGCCGTGGCCGACGGGCAGGTCGGCGTGCACCTCGATGCCGAGCTCGCGCAGGTCGTCCGCCGGGCCGACGCCCGAACGCAGGAGGATCGGAGGCGTGCCGTAGGAGCCGCCGGCCACGACGACCATGTCGGCCTCGAGCTCCCGCAGCTCGCCGTCGCGCAGGTAGCGGATGCCGGTCACGCGCCCCTCGGAGATGTTCACGCGGTCCACGGTGGCGCGGTCGAGCACGCTGAAGTTCTCGCGCCCGCGCGCGCGGCGCACGTAGGTGACGAGCGTGCCCTGACGGATCTCGTTGTGCCGGTTCTGCGGCCAGGCGCCGATCACGCGGCCCCACGAGTCGGGGGCGTTGATGTCCTCGACCTCGCGGTAGCCCAGCTCGGCGAAGCCGTCCGCGAACGTGCGGTGGAACGGCTGCCAGCGGCTGCGCGGGTAGCGCTTGATCGGCACCTCGCGCTCCACCGCCTCGAAGAAGGGCTCCACGTCGCGCCAGCTCCAACCGGTGGCGCCGAGCGCCTCCCAGTCGTCGAAGTCCGACGGCTTGCCGCGCACGGCCACGCAGCCGTTGACCATCGAGCTGCCGCCGACCAGCTTGCCGCGCACGAGGTGCACGCGCCGGCCGCCGGCGAACGGCTGGCCGTAGTAGCCCCAGTCCTGCTCGGGGGTGGCGGCGCCTGAGCCCGCGAAGTGGCCGCCCAGCAGGTTCCCGCCGACGACGAGCGCGGGCGGCTCGACCGCCTCGCTCGGGAAGTCCGGGCCGGCCTCGACCAGCACGACCGAGCGAGAGCTGTCGTCGGACAGGCGCGAGGCCAGCGTCGCTCCGCTGGTGCCCGCTCCGATCACGACGACGTCGGCGTGCTCGGTCAGCTCGCCTCCTCCACGGCGCGGGTCACATCCGCCGCGGCGGCCTCGAGGGCCCTGACGTGATCGTCGCTCCACTCGCGCGGTCCCGTCGACTCGTGCACCGAGAGGATCCCGATCAGCCGGTCGCCGTCGAGTATCGGTGCCAGCATCTGCGCCTTCGCGCCGTATGCCGCGATCAGTGCCGGCGGCGGGGCCGGGTCGGCGTTGTCGAGGTCCGGCTGGATGAGGATCGTGCGCTCGCGCGCCAGATGCAGGAAGGTCCCGGCGGCTGTCATGTTGGGGACCTCCGTGCCGCTGAGGGAGGGAATCCCGGGCGGCCACCGCCTCGGCGACGATCGGAAACGTGCCGTCCCCCTCCAGCCGCACCGTGGTGCGGCTCGCGCCGGTCTCGGCGAGCAGCCGCTGCGTGATCTCGTTTAGGGTTTCGGAGCTCATCTGGAGCGGTTCCGGCGGACTAGCATACCGTCGCATACAATCCCCGCTTTCAGCGCTCCACTGGCCGGGCGCGATGTCGAACACGCTCTGGAGCTGATGCGATGCTGTTCGTCGGCATCGATATCGGTGGCACCTTCACCGACCTCGCGCTGTACGACTCCGGACAGACGAGGAGCTGCGCGTCCACAAGGTGCGCTCGACGCCCGACGACCCGGGCCGCGCGCTCGTCGACGGCGTCGGCGAGCTGTGCGAGCTGGCGGACGTCGGGCACGGGCGACATCGACGGCGTGCTGCACGGCACCACGGTCGCGACCAACGCGGTGCTCGAGCACCGCGGCGCGTCCGACCGGCCTGGTCACGACCGCAGGGCATGCGCGACGTGGTGCACATCGGCCGCCATCAGCGGCCCGCAGCCCTACTCGGTGATGCAGGACATCCCCTGGCAGTCGCGCCCGTTCGTACAGCGCCAGCACCGGATCGGCGTGCCCGAGCGGATCGCGCCGCCGGCCGGCGAGACGGTGATCGAGCTCGACGAGGAGGCCGTGCGCGAAGCCGGGCGCGACGCTGCGCGACGGCGGGCGTCGAGGCGGTGGCCGTCTGCTTCCTGTTCTCCTACCTGAACCCGGCGCACGAGGAGCGCGCCGCCGCGATCCTGCGCCGAGGAGATGCCCGGCTGCTTCATCTCCACGAGCGCCGGCATCTCGCCGCAGTTCCGCGAGTTCGAGCGCTTCACCACCGCGTGCATGAACGCCTTCGTCGGGCCCGGGCACCGGCGCACTACCTGCGCAACCTGGGCGAGGCGCTCGCGGACCGCGGCGCCGAGGGCGACCTGCTCGTGATGCGCAGCAACGGCGGCGTGGCCAGCGTCGCGGAGGCGCGCCGCTCGCCCGGTCACGCTGATGCTGTCCGGCCCGGCCGCCGGGGTGCTCGGCGCGCAGTGGACCGGCGGCCTCGTCGGACCGCAGGCGGCTGATCACGCTTCGACATGGGCGGCACCAGCGACCGACATCGGCCTCGTCACCGAGGCGGGCGTGCACGAGGCCTCGGCGCGCGACACGCAGATCGCGGGCTACCCGATCCTCGTGCCGATGTTCGACCTGCAGACGATCGGCGCCGGCGGCGGCTCGATCGCCCGCGTCGACGAGGCCGGCGCGTTCGTGGTCGGGCCGCAGCAGCGCCGGGCGCCAACCCGGGACCCGCCTGCTACGGCCTCGGCGGCACCGAGCCGACGATCACCGACGCGCACCTGGTGCTCGGCCGGATCGACGCCGAGCGCTTCCTCGGCGGCGAGATGAGCCTGAGCGTGGAGGCGGCAGAGGCCGCCATCGACCGGCTCGGCGCGCAGGCTCGGGATGGGCCGCCGTGAGACCGCCGAGGGCATCCTCACGATCGCCAACGCCAGCATGGCGCGCACGATCCGGTCGATCACGATCGAGCGCGGGCGCGACCCGCGTGACTTCACGCTCGTCGCGTTCGGCGGCGCGGGCCCGCTGCACGCGGCGGAGCTCGCCGAGTCGCTCGGACGTCTCGCGAGGTGCTGATCCCGCCGCATCCGGGCATCACCTCGGCCGCCGGCCTGCTCACCTCCGACCTGCGCTACGACCTGATGCGCACCGTCTTCATGCTCGAGGGCCAGGTGGACACCGCGGCGATCAACTCGAAGCTCGACGAGCTTGCCGCCGAGCTGACCGAGCGGCTGGTGCGCGACGGCGCCGACCCCGCCGAGATGCGGGTCGAGCGCTACCTGGACTGCCGCTACGCGGGCCAGGGCTACGAGCTGCGCATCCCCGTGGGCGACGAGGGCTTCGCGCGAGGCCGACCTCGCAGGCGTTCCACCGCGTACACGAGGCCGAGTACGGCCGTGCCTACAGCGATCCGATCGAGGTCGTGAACCTGCGCGTGACGGTCACCGGGCGCCGTCCGCGCCTCAGCAGCGTGAAGGTGGGCTCGGGCGAGCTGCGCCGAGGCCGACGTTCGGCGAGGCTCCGGCGGTCTGGCGCGTCGACGGCGAGCTCACCGAGCTGCCCACGCTCGCACCTGCTGCGCGAGCGGCTGCCGCTCGACCAGCCGGTACCGTCACCCGGCGATCATCTTCCAGCGAGACACGACCATCGTCGTGCCGCCGGGGTGGGTGGCCACCGCCACCGCCGCCGGGCCGCTGATGCTCACCAAACAGGACGCGGGACCGATGACCACCGTCACCGCCGATCGTGGAGCTTCCGCCGAGCCCGTCGACCCGATCACCGTCGATGGTGATCGGCGGCGCCCTGAACTCGATCGCGGTCGACATGGGCTACCGCCTGGCACGCATGTCGTACTCGTCGATCATCCGCGAGTCCGAGGACTTCGGCTGCGCGATCTGCGACCAGCGAGGGCCGACAGCTGTGCGAGGCGACGCAGTCGACGCCGCTGCAGTCCGGGCCGATCGCCGGGCTACCTGGCCGGCATCGAGCGGCGCTTCGCCGAGCTGGGCGACAAGTGGCGGCCCGGCGACGTGGTCGTGCACAACCACCCGTACTACGGCGCCTCGCACCAGCCCGACGTGCGCTTCTGCGTGCCGGTGTTCGTCGGCGACGAGCTGGTCGGCTTCTCCGTCACCACGGCGCACCACCTCGACCTCGGCGCGCTCAGCCCCGGGCACGCTGCGGCATCGTCGACGCCGACCAACGCGTACGCCGAGGGGCTGCTGCTGAACGCGGTGCAAGGTCGAGGAGGACGGGCGGCGCGGTCGAGAGCGCCTGGCGGATCATCGCCGACAACACGCGCATCCCGCACATGGTGCTCGGCGACATGGAGGCCCAGGTGGCCGCCGCCAAGCTCGGCGCCGTGCGCTTCTGCGAGCTCGTGGAGGAGTACGGCCTGGATGCGGTGCGGGCGGCGTCCGACCACTCATGGACCACTCCGAGCGGATGCTGCGCAACGCAGATCGAGACGCTGCCCGACGGCCGCTACGAGGCCGAGGGCATGATCGACGGCTTCCTCGATCACCCGGACCCGGCCTACCACGAACTGGTCATCAAGGTCGCCGTGACGATCTCGCGGCTCCGACCTGTACGTCGACCTCGCCGGCACCTCGCCGCAGGTCGACCTGCCGATCAACATGCCGTTCGTCGGCACGGTCGACGTCGCGGTCTACATGACGCTGCGGTCGCTGCTGCTCGACACCGACGCACCACGATGCCGGTGTCCACGAACGCCGGGCTGTTCCGGCCGATCACGATCACCGCGCCGCTCGGGTCGCTCGCCAACCCGCGCTTCCCGGCGCCGACGATCGCGCGCTTCTGTCCCGGCAACATCGTGGCCGACACGCGTGATGCGCGCGCTGGCCCAGGTCATGCCCGGATCGCGTGGCCGCCGGCGTCGGCAACCTCAAGGTGGTGGCCTTCTCGGGGGGACGACCGCGCTTGGGTCTACATGGACATCATCGAGGGCAGCTACGGCGGCTCGTAACGGCAAGGACGGGCTCGACGCGGTCGACACCCTCTACGCGAACACGCGCAACAACCCGGTCGAGGACATCGAGTCCCACTACCCGCTGCGGGTCACGCCGCTACGAGCTGCGCGACGAGGGCGCCGGCGCCGGGCGCTGGCGCGGCGGCATCGGCTCGATCAGGGAGTTCGAGTTCCTCGAGGACGGCGGCTTCTCGCTCGAGGGCGACGGCAACGCGATGCCGCCGCCCGGCCTGTTCGGCGGCGGCGCCGGGCGTCCCGGCGCGGTCGTGATGAACCCCGGCACGCCCGACGAGGAGCAGCTGCCCTCGAAGATCCCGTACCGGCGCGTGCGCCGCCGGGGAGACGCTGCGCCTCGTCGCCCCCTGCGGCGGCGGCTACGGCCCGCCGTCGGAGCGCGACGCCGCCGCGCTCGCCCGCGATGCCGCGGACGGCATCGCCACCGCGGACGAATGAGCCAGAGCGTGGGGGAGCGGACGCTCGCGAGCGACCTCGTCGACGCGGGGCGGATCGGCGCCACGGGCGACGGCGGCGTGGCGCGCTTCGCCTTCACGCCCGAGCTGGCGCAGATCACCGCCTGGGTTGCCGAGGACCTGGAGCGCCTCGGCATGGAGACCGACAGCGACGAGGCCGGCAACTTCTTCGGCAAGTGGCAGGCGGGAAGCGGCAAGCCGGTGATGGCCGCGTCCCACCTCGACAGCGTGCCGAACGGCGGCAACTTCGACGGCGTGCTGGGCGTGCTCGCCGCCGTCGAGGCCGTGCGCCAGCTGCATCGCGAGGGGTTCGAGCCCGCGCGGCCGATCTGGGTCTGTTCGTTCATGGACGAGGAGGGCCCGCGCTTCGGCAACGGCCTGTTCGGCAGCCGGGCGTTCGTCGGCGAGGACATGACGCACGCCCTCGCCAACGTGGACTCCGACGGTGTGAGCACCGCCGACGCGATGCGCGCTGTCGGTCTCGATCCGGACCGCATCGGCGACGCAAACCGCGTGGCCGATCTGGGCGGCTACGTGGAGATGCACGTGGAGCAGGGCCCGGTGCTCGACTCGCGCGGGCTGCGGCTCGGCGTGGTCGACACGATCGTCGGCATCTACGGCTACCGGGTCACGTTCGAGGGCGAGACCAACCACGCCGGCACCACGCCGATGGACCTGCGCCACGACACCGCAGTCGGCGCCGCGCGGCTCGTGCTCGCGCTGCGCGAGAAGGCCGACGGCGATCCGCGCCTGCGCGCAACCGTCGGCCGCCTGCGCGCCATGCCGGGCGAGAAGAACATCATCGCGGGGCGCACCGAGATGACCGTTGACATGCGGCCGGCCGACCCCGACAAGTTCGAGCCCGCCGGCGAGTGGCTCGCGCAGACGATCGCCGAGATCGCCGCCGACGAGGGCCTGACCGCCACGATCGAGTGCGACTACGCGATCCCGCCGACGCCGATGGACCCCAGCGTGGTGGAGGCGATCGAGCAGTCGGCGCGCGAGGAGGGCGTGGAATCGGTCCGGATGATCAGCGGCGCCGGGCACGACGCCATGCTGGTCGCACCGTTCGTGCCCGCGGCAATGCTGTTCGTGCCCAGCCGGCGCGGCATCAGCCACTCGCCGGAGGAGTGGACCGAGACCGCTGACTGTGAGCTCGGGGCCCGGGTGCTCGCCGGCACCCTGCGCCGCCTGGCGAGTTAGGCAGCGATGGCCGACTCCGTCTGCGTGGTGGGGCTCGGCCTGATGGGCCGGCCGCTGGCGGCACGGCTCGCGGATCACGGGGTCGAGGTGTCGGCCTGGAATCGCTCGACCCTGGCGGATGGCCCGCCCGCGGGCGTCACGCTGGTCGAGAACATCGCGGACGCGGCCGCAGCCGACGTGGTGATCGCCATGCTGTCGGACTCCGCTGCCACCGGAGTGGTGCTCGAGCAGCTCGAGCCGCACCTGCGCCCGGCCTCGCTCGTGATCGACATGGGCAGCTCGGACCCGGACGACTCGCGTGGCCGGGCGGAGCGCCTGGCGGAGCGCGGCGTGGGCTGGGCGGACGCGCCGGTGTCCGGCGGCCCCGAGGGCACCGAGCAGGGCACGCTGGCGATCATGGTGGGCGCCGAGGAGGCCGACTTCGAGCGCGCCCTGCCGCTGTTCGACATCCTCGGCGGCAACGTGGTGCGCGTCGGCGGCCCCGGAGCGGGTCACGCGATGAAGGTGGTCAACCAGGTGATCGTGGGCCTCGGGATCCAGGCGGTGGCCGAGGCGCTGGCGCTGGCCGCCGGCATGGGCTTCAGCGCGGCCGAGGTGCAGGCGGCGGTGCGCGGCGGCGCGGCCGACACGGCGCAGCTGCGCCGGATGGGCACCCGCATGGGCCAGCGCGAGTACGTGCCCGGCGCGAAGCTGCGCACCGTGCTCAAGGACCTCACGATGGGCGAGAAGGCGGCCGGCGAGCTCGGGCTCGAGCTGCCCCACCTGAGGGACGCCATCGAGGCCGGCCGGCAGGTCGTGGCGGCGGGGGCGGCCGACGAGGACTGCGCGATCGTCTACGAGCTTCTGATCCCGGACGGGCGCCTGCGCGCACACACCCACCACGAGGGGAGCTAGGCATGTCGGAATCGCCGGTCGGGCTGGTGCTGGGGAGCGTGCTCGCCCCGGAACATCTCAAGGACGTCGCGAGGAGTGGGGAGGAGCTCGGCTTCGGCCGCCTCTGGATGGCTGAGGACTACTACTTCACGGGCGGCATCTCGGGCGCCGCCACCGTGCTGTCCGCCACCGAGCGGATGCCCGTCGGCCTCGGCGTGGTGTCGGCCGTGGCGCGCCACCCGGCGCTGCTGGCGATGGAGGTGGCCACGATGGCGCGCATCTATCCCGACCGCGTGGTGCCCGCGATCGGCCTCGGCCTGGCCGACTGGCTGCGGCAGATGGGCATCCACCCGAACTCCACGCTCGGCGCGCTGCGCGAGTCCCTCACCTCGATGCGCGCCCTGCTCGCGGGCGAGGAGATCACCGCCAGCGGGGACAACTTCCACTTCGACCACATCCAGCTCGCATACCCGGTCGAGGTGCCGCTCTACATGGGCATCATGGGACCGAAGATGCTGCAGCTCTCGGGCGAGGTCGCCGACGGCACGGTGCTGTCGGTGGGGGCAAGCCCGTCGTACGTGACCTGGGCCCGCGAGCGCATCGCCGAGGGCGCCGAGCTGGGCGGCCGCGACGCGTCCGCTCACAAGGTCTCCACGTTCACGCTGTTCGCGGTGGACGAGGACGCCGAGAAGGCCCGCGCCGACATCCGCGCCACGCTCGGCTTCTTCCTCGAGACGATGGCCAACAGCTCGCTGATCAAGGTGCTGGGCATCCGCGACCAGCTGCTCGAGCTGGCGGCCGGCGGCCCCGAGGCGCTGGCGGCGGGCCTGCCCGAGGCTTGGATCGACGATTACGCGGTGGTGGGCGACCCAGCCGAGTGCGCTCAGAAGATCCAGAAGCTGATCGACGCCGGCTCGGACACGGTGGAGCTGTTCCCCGTGCCCGAGCGCGCCACCGAGTACACCCAGCTCGCGGGCGAGCAGGTGCTGCCGAAGCTGGCCTAGCGGCCGACCTGGTCGACTTTCCCCATGACTGTCATGGGGAATATCAACCAGGTCCGGGCCACAGCCCTTATTGATGCTGTGAGCGCGTCGAGCCCGGGGCTACGAGGGGCTCGGCACAGCGGCGCCCGTCGCCGTCAGCGACGTGCGTGTGAACTCCAGGTCGAGCGGTGAGCTCACGACCTTCGGGTCGATCGCCCGCTCGATGAACTTGCCGCTCGTCTTCGAGCCCACGTAGTCCTCGTTCTCGACCAGGATCTCGCCGCGGCGCACCACGTCGCGCACCTTGCCGGTGAGCTCCCAGCCGTCCCAGCAGTTGTAGGGCTCGCTCATGTGGAGGTCCTGCCAGCGCACGGTCCACTGCTTGTTCGGGTCGAACACGACGACGTCGGCGTCGGAGCCCGCCAGCGAGCTCGCCCTTGCGCGGGCGGAGACCCATCAGACGCGCCGGGTTCGTCGATGATCAGCTCGACCCAGCGGCTGGCGCTGAAGCGGCCCTTCGCCACGCCCTCCGAGTAGAGCAGCGGGACCCGCAGCTCGACGGCGGCCTGGCCGGCCTGCATGTTGTCGATCGGTCGTGCTCATCATCTCGAAGCGGTCGGTGAGGCTTCACGACGCGCGTGGTCGGTGGCGACGACCTGCAGGCGGTCGTCGGCGATCGCCTCCCAGCAGGTGTCGCGGTCGGGCCCGAACTTCGGCGTCGGGTAGTTGTTGACGAGCAGGCCGCGCGCGTTGTAGGTCTTGCCGTCGACCTCGATCGGGGACTCGTCCCAGATGTCGTCCTGGGTGAAGCTGAGGTAGGTCGAGAGCGTCTCGCCGTAGAACGGCAGGCCGCGCGCGCGCCACTCGGCGAGCGCCTCGACTGCCGCTACCGGCCGCCATGTGCAGGACGTACAGCGGCGAGCCGGCGCGCTCGGCAAGGAACAGCGCGCGGCGCATCGCCGCCTCCTCGACAAGCGGGCCGCGCACCTCGCAGATGTAGGCGCCGTGGGTCTTGCCCTCGCGGATGTACTTGGCCGTGAGCCAGTTGGCGATCGTCGTCGTCCTCGGCGTGCACGACGCTCATCCCGCCGTGCTCGGCCACCTCGCACATCACGCCGTAGCGACGGCCGTCGTCGGACATCCACCCGTAGGTCATCATCGTCTTGATCGTCGGGATGCCGCCCTTGATCGACTGTCGCCGACCTGCTCGATGTCCTCGTAGCTGAAGTCGCGCGTGAGGATCACGTGGAGGCCGTAGTCGATCGCCATCTCCCACGCCGTCGTGCTCGGCGCGCTTCTTCGCGATCGCCTCGAGCGGTGGCCCGGGGCCTCCTGGAAGGCGAAGTCGATCACGCGTCGTGTTGCCGCCGTACGACGGCGTCGAACGTGTACTCGGGACCCTCGGTGACGAGCAGGTCCTGGAAGTTCATGGCGTAGTGCACGTGCGGGTCGATCCCGCCGGGGATCACGAACAGCCGCTCGCGTCGATCACGCGCTTTGCCTCGCCGGCCTCGCCGGGCTCGTATAGGCCGGTGATCTTCTCTCCGTCGATCGCCACGTCGAGCTCGCGCTCGCCGCCGGGCCCGACGACGGTCCCTCCGCTGATCACCAGGTCGTGTACGCCACCGTCGTTGCTCATTTCATCGCCCCTTCGAATCGCGCTGGACGGAACCGTGCCAGCGCATCGGATTGTTCGTCTCTAAGCACCTCGCCGGAAACCAGATCGCCCAGGGTGGGCGCCAGGGTCACACCGCTGTGAGTCACCACGGTGTAGAGGCCGTCGCGGACCCGGCCCACGGCGGGCATGAAGTCGGCCGGCAGCGCGCGGATCCCGATGTACGCGCTCTCGACCCGTGCAGCATCCGTGCGGCGCAGGCGTTGCCGCGCCAGCTCGACCAGCTCCTCCGCCTGCGGCGGGAGAGGCGACATCGGGCTGTTCCAGAGCATCTGCCGGTCCTGGTCGTCGCCGTGGAGCAGCAGCCGACCGCCGCCGTCGGGGCGCACCATCAAGCCGTTCGCGAACACCACCCGGCTGAGACTGGCGAGAACCGGCTTGGTGAGCACGAGCAGCCCGACCGCCAGCGAGCCCGCGGGCTCCTTGGGGGTCAGCGGCAGCTCGATCTCCGCCAGGCGCACCAGGTCCTCGGTCCAGCGGCCCACGCAGGTCACGACCGTGTCCGCCTCGATCAGCTCGCCGGACGCGAGCCTCACGCCGGACACCACGTCGCCACGGGTCTCGAAGCCCGCCACCTCGGCGCCGATTCGCAGCTTCACGCCAGCGTCGATGCCCAGCGCGAGCAGGGCGCCGATCGCCGGCCGCACCATCAGGTAGCCCTCGTCCGGGTAGTAGGAGACGGTCTCCACGCCGTCGTCCACCACCAGGTCGGGCTCGAGCTGGGCCACCTCGTCGCGGGTCAGGCCCTGGGCCTTGTAGCCGCGCTCCTGCAGGCTCAGCATCTGATCGGCGAGGGCGGCCGCCTCCGCGGGATCGCTCTCCCACGTCAGCGTGCCGGTGAGGTTGAGCCAGTAGGGGTCGCCGAGCTCCTCGCCGACCCGTTTCCAGCCCTCCAGGCCGTCGATGTTCAGCTCCACGTAGGGATCGAGCGACTTGTGGCTCGCGTCGATCCAGGCGAAGCTGGTGCCGCTCGTGCCCTCACCTGGAGAGGCCGCTTCCAGCAGGGTGACCTCAGCCCCCTGCTGGGCCAGGCGCATCGCTACGCAGGTTCCGACCACACCCGCGCCGACGACGACGATCCGGGCCGACACCGGCTACCGAGCCCTGAACGACGGGCCGATGAAACGCACTGACCCCGGCACGGGGAAGGGGCGGGCCATGGCCGGGCATTCTACCGGTCGGGAGCCCGTATACGCTTGCATACGAAGCTACGGCGACCAAGGAGACGTGCATGGCGGAGCGGAATGCGATCGTGACAGGCGGCGGCGGCTCGATCGGGGGCGTGGCGGCGCGCGAACTCGCGGCGCGAGGCATCCGCGTGCTGGTGGTTGACGTGGCCGAGGAGCTGGCGGCGGCGACCGTCAGCGACATCGAGGCTGCCGGCGGCACGGCGATCGCGCACGCCGCGAACGTGGCCGACGAGGCCGCCGTGAAGGGCTACGTGGACGCCTGCGTCGAGCAGCTCGGCGCGCCGAGCATCTTCTTCAACAACGCCGCCCGCGAGGGCGCGATCGCCGAGCTGGGCAGCTACCCGGTCGACGAGTTCGACAAGACCATCGCGGTGAACCTGCGCGGCGTCTTCCTCGGCCTGACCTACGTGATCCCGGCGATGCGCGAGGCGGGCGGCGGCTCGATCCTCAACACCGCCTCGCAGGCGGGCGTGCGCGGCGTGCCCAACCTCTCCGGCTACGTGGCCTCGAAGCACGGGGTGGTGGGGCTGTCCCGCGGGGCCGCCCTGGAGTGCGCGCCCGATATCCGCGTGAACTGCCTCTGTCCGGGTCCCACCGACACCAAGATGATGCGCGACATCGAGCAGACGATCCGTGGACAGGGCGGCGACCCCAGCGGCTTCGTCGACCTGATCCCGATGGGTCGGTACGGCGACCCGCAGGAGATCGGCATGTTCGCCGCCTGGGTGCTGGCCGAGGCCCCGCCGTTCCTCACGGGAGTGGAGCTGTCGATCGACGGCGGGATGACCACCGGGTAGACCGGGTTTCGATCCAAAGCGTCCTGCTTTGACAACCGCATGCGGTTGTCAAAGCAGGACGCTTCGGAGAAGAGCCCCCGCTCCGGGCCGCCGTTATTGCTGCTGTAAACGCCTAGCCAAACTGCGCGTTACGGAACATCTCGACCGCCTCGTCCGTCGACACCACGTCGCCGTACTTCTGGTCGATGTCGAACAGGGCGTTGTCGTGCGGCGCGGCAGCGCGGTCGGCCACCGCCTCGCGCGGTACCACTACGCGGTAGCCGTACTGGAGGCCGTCCACGGCGGTTGCCCGCACGCAGCCCGACGTGGACGCGCCGGTGACCACCACGGTGTCCACCTGCGCCGCGGACAGCAGCGCGGTGAGCGGGGTGCCGAAGAACGCGGAGGCGAACAGCTTCATGAGGATCGGCTCGTCCGGCTGGGGATCGAGTCGCTCGTCCACCTCGGGCCAGCGCGTGCCCGGCGCGAGCGTGAGCAACGAGGGCACCTTCTCGATGAAGGCCTTGGCCACCTTCTGGCCGGCCTCGTCGTAAACGAGCGAGGTGAAGACCACCGGGCAACCCGACTCGCGGGCCGCGGCGAGCAGCTTCACGTTTGCCCCCACCGCCTCCTCGGTGTCGCAGTGGAGCGGCGACTCTGGGTCGGTGAACCCGTTGTTCAGATCGACCACGATCAGGGCGGGCCGGCTGCCGGCCCCCTGACGGTTGCCCATGCCCCGCTCCTCGTAAAGCTTGCGCGTGCCCTCGTCCATCAGTGAATTGTCCTCTCTCGCGGGCGATTGCCTTTGAACGCGACGGTATGCAATCGTACGCGCTCAGCCTGAGGAACGAAGGAGAGGACTGGATGGGCCGACTCGACGGCATGGTCGCACTCGTTACGGGAGCCGGATCCGGCATCGGCCGGCAGACCGCCACGCGCTTCGCGGCCGAGGGAGCCACCGTCATCGCCGCCGACCTGAAGCCCGACACGGCGCAGGAGACCGCCAAGCAGATCGGCGGCACGGCCAGCGCGCTCGAGATGGACGTGATCGACGCGGCGAACGTGGCCGCGGGCGTCGAGGCCATCGTGGCCGATCACGGCGGCATCGACGTGGTGGTGAACAACGCCGGCATCACGATCGTGGGCTCGGTCACCGACATGGTCGAGGACGACTGGGACAAGGAGCTCGCGATCAACCTCAAGTCGGTCTACCTCGTGTCGCGCGCGGTGTGGCCGCACATGGTCGAGCGCGGCGGCGGCGCGATCCTCAGCACGGCGTCGATCGCGGGCATGTGGGCGATCCCCGCGGACGCCGCCTACTGCGCCTCCAAGGCCGCCGTGATCATGCTCACCAAGTGCATGGCGCTCGACGGGGCGAACGACAAGATCCGCGCCGCCTGCGTCTGCCCGGGCTTCATCAACACGCCGATGATCGAGGGCTACTTCGCGGACCAGCCCGACCCGGCCGAGGCGCGCGTGTTCGCCGAGAAGCTGCACCCGCTGGGCCGCCTCGGCGACCCGGTGGACATCGCCGAGGCGTTCGTCTACCTCGCCTCGCCGCAGGCCAACTGGGTGACCGGCACGGCGCTCGTGGTGGACGGCGGCCTGACCAGCGGGATCTGGGGCGGCTAGCTCCACGATGAGGAGGCTCGGGGTCGACGTCGGTGGCACCTTCACCGACCTCCTGATCGTCGACGAGGAGGCCGGCACGGTCTCCGTCGAGAAGGTCCCGACCACGCCGGATCCGGCCGAGGGCGTGCTCACCGGCACGCTGAGCGTGATCGAGGCGGCGGGCCTCCAGCCCGGCGACGTCGGCGACTACCTGCACGGCACCACGATCGCCACCAACATCGTGCTCGAGCACGACGGCGCGCGCGGCGGGCTGATCACCACCCGCGGCTTCAGGGACATCCTCCACACCGCCCGCCACCGGCGACCGCTGACGTTCTCGATCTACCAGGAGGTCCCCTGGCAGGACCATCCGCTGATCCCGCGCGAGCTGCGGATGACCGTGCCGGAGCGCGTGACCGCGCCCGCCGGAGAGGTGGAGACGCCGCTCGACGAGGACGAGGTGCGCGAGGCGGCCCGCGCGCTGGCGAAGCAGGGCGTGGAGGCCGTGGCGGTCTGCTTCCTGTTCTCGTTCCTCAACCCCGACCACGAGCAGCGCGTGGGGGAGATCCTGGCCGAGGAGCTGCCCGGCGTGTACGTGTTCCTGCGCAGCGACGTGGCCCCGCGCTACCGCGAGTACGAGGCGTTCTCCACCACCGCGCTGTGCGCGTACGTGGGGCCGAAGACGAACCGCTACATCCAGCGCCTCTCCGACAACCTGGCGAACGCCGGCATCAGCAGCGAGCTGCGCGTGATGACCTCGGCGGGCGGCGTGGCCACCGTCGCGGGCGCCATCCGCCAGCCGGCCAACCTGCTGATGTCCGGTCCGGTGGCCGGGCTGATGGGCGGCCTGTGGGCCGGCAAGCTGTCGGGCTACGAGGAGGTGATCACGCTCGACGTGGGCGGCACCTCCGCCGACATCGGCGTGGCGCCCGGCGGGGAGCTGCGGCTGAAGCACCTGCTGGACACCCAGATCGCCGGCTACCACGCGATGATCCCGATGGCCGAGCTGGACACGATCGGCGCCGGCGGCGGCTCGCTCGCCTACGTGGACGAGGCCGGGATGTTCCACGTGGGCCCGCAGTCGGCGGGCGCCGTGCCCGGCCCCGCCTGCTACATGCGCGGCGGCGAGCGCCCCACGGTCACCGACGCGATGATGGTGCTCGGCAAGCTGCGCCCCGAGTCGTTCCTGGCGGGCTCGATGACGGTGGATCCCGCGCTGGCCGAGCAGGCGCTGCGCAAGCACGTCTGCGAGCCGCTCGGCATCGACCTGATCGAGGCCGCGGCGAGCACCGTCGGCGTGATCACCCACTCGATGATCCAGGCGATCGAGCTGAACTCGGTGCAGAAGGGCTACGACCCGCGCGACTTCACGCTGGTTGCCCTGGGCGGCGCCGGCGGCCTGTTCGTCTGCGACATCGCCATCGAGATGGGCATCCCGCGCGTGCTGGTGCCGCCGAACCCGGGCATCACCTCCGCGCTCGGCCTGCTGGCCACCGACACCGTGTACGAGTTCTCGACCACCGAGATGACGCCGCTGGCGGAGCTCGACTGGGCCCGCGTGCAGGAGCACTTCGCTCGCCTCGACGAGCGCGGCCGCGAGCAGCTGCACAGCGACGGCGTGGCCGACGACTCGATCGAGCTGCGCCACTACGCCGACTGCCGCTATGCCAACCAGGGGTACGAGCTGATGGTCGCCGCGCCTGACCTCGGGGTCGGGGCGGAGGCAGTGGGCCGCGGGCGTGGCCGAGGGCTTCCACGTCGAGCACGAGCGCCAGTACTCGCGTCGCTTCGACGGCGCCGTGCACCTGGTGAACCTGCGCACGATGGCAGTGGGCCGGCGGCCGCCGCTGCGCTGGCCCGAGCTCGAGGCGGGCGACGGCGACGTGAGCGGCGCCCAGGTGCACGAGCAGGAGGTGGTGTTCGTGGTGGCGCGGCCGCCGCGAGGCCCACGCGACGCGCTTCTACGACCGCGCCCTCCTGCGCGCGGGTGACGTGGTGAACGGCGCGGCGGTGATCGAGCAGTTCGACTCGACCACGGTCGTCAGCCCCGGCATGAGCGCGCGGGTGGATCCGCACGGAAACCTGATCGTGGAGGCGCGATGAGCGACACGCAGACCGCACTCGACCCCATGACGCTGCGCGTGCTCGGCGGGGCGTTCGGAGCGATCGCCAAGGAGATGGCGCAGGTCATCTTCCGCACCGCGTTCTTCCAGATCATCCGCGAGGCGGAGGACCTGGGCGCGGGCCTCTACACGGCCGACGGCGACGAGATCTCCGAGAGCGAGACCACCGCGATGCATTGCGGCTCGATCGGCGCCTACATACGCGGCCTGAACGAGATCTGGGGCGACGACATCGCCGAGGGCGACGTCTTCCTCCACAACGACCCGCTCCACGGCGCCTCGCACATCGCCGACGTGTGCATCGCGGTGCCGGTGTTCTGGGACGGCAAGCTCGTGGCCTGGGCCGCCGACACCGCACACCTCGCGGACCTCGGCGCCGCCTCCGCTGGCCTCTGCACCGACGCCTTCGACTACTTCGCCGACGGCCGCAATTACGCCGCGCTGAAGATCGAGAAGCAGGGCGTGCGCAACGACGAGCTGATCCGCCACATCTTCGAGAACGTGCGCACGCCGGACATCAACCGCGGCGACATCGAGGCGCTCTACACCGCCTCGCAGCTGGGCGCGCGGCGCTTCCGCGGCCTGCTGGAGAAGTACGGGCTCGACGTGGTGATGAGCGCCGCCCACGCCTGGATGGACCACTGCGAGCAGCTCTTGCGGCGCGGAGATCGAGAAGGTGCCGGACGGCGACTACGTGGCGCCGGTCCAGTGGATGGACGACGACGCCCGCAACCGCGACGTGCCGCTGAACATCAACGTGACCGTGAAGGTGCGCGGCAGCGACATCACCATCGACCTCACCGGCAGCCACGACGAGGTGGAGACCGCCGTGAACGCGCCGCTCGAGGGCTCGACCAAGATCGCGGCCTACTTCATCGTGCGCTCGATCTTCCTCGACCAGTTCACGCACGACGCCTTCATCCCGAACAACGAGGGGATGTTCCGCCCGGTGCACGTCGAGGCGCCCGAGGGCTGCCTGTTCAACCCGCGCTTCCCGCGCGCCACCTACGCTCGCTTCTGCGCCTGCCAGATCGCGGCCGACAGCGTGCTGCTGGCGCTGGCCCAGGCCGTGCCCGAGCAGGTCTCTGCCGGCACGGGCGCCGAGGTGCACGTGATCGCGTTCAGCGGACTGACGGAGGCCACGCGCGACTACTGGGTCTACGTGCAGGTGAACGAGTCGAGCTGGGGCGGCCGCTTCGGCAAGGACGGCCTGGACTCGATCGGCTGCCTGATGGAGAACATCCGCAACAACCCGATCGAGGAGGAGGAGCTGTCGTTCCCGATCCGGGTGGAGCGCTACGAGCTGCGCGACGAGGGGCCGGCGCCCGGCCGCTGGCGCGGCGGCCTGGGCGTGATCCGCGCCACCCGCTCGCTGGGCGAGGGCTGGGTGACCTCTGAGGCCGAGCGCCAGTACGACCCGCCGAAGGGCCTGTTCGGCGGCCACAACGGCCGCACCGCGATGACCGAGGTGCGCCGCGCCGACGGCAGCGTGCTGAACCTGCCCTCCAAGTTCACCTCGTTCAAGCTGCTGGCGGGCGACACGATCGAGTTCCGCACGGCCTGCGGGGGCGGCTACGGCGACCCGCTCGAGCGCGAGCCGGAGCAGGTGGCGCGCGACGTGCGCGACCAGCTGATGAGCGCCGAGGACGCGCTTCGCGACTACGCCGTCGTGATCGACTCGCAGACGGGCGGGGTGGACGTGGCAGGCACCGCGCGGGAGCGCGCGGGCGCGGCGGTCAGCCGACCGTGACGCCCTCGGGCAGCACGCCGTAGTCGAACTGGGCCGGCTCGCCGCGCTCCTCGCGCAGGCGCGCACGCAGCTCCTCGGTGGCCTGCTCGTCCACGGCCTCGCCCGCGATCACCACGCCGTAGTCGCGCTCGGCCGACTCGGCTGACACGAGGTCGCGGTTCACGTCGCGCAGCACGAACTTGGCGGGCCGCTCCAGCGGGTCGCCGTGGCCGCCGGCTCCGGCGGTGCGGAAGATCAGCCGATCGCCCGCCTCCACGGGGTGGGCGTCCACCTTCGAGGGCAGCTCGATCTCGGTGCCGTCGGCCTTGATCAGCAGCTTGTAGCTGAGCCCGCCGGCCTTGCCGCCGCCGATGCCCCAGGGGCTGATCAGCGCGCGGTCGTCGTGCACCGTGAACGCGCCCGCGCCGGTGAAGAAGTAGTGCTTCTCGATGCCCGTGCCGCCGCGGTGCAGGCCGGCGCCGCCGGAGTCGCGCACCGGGATGTAGCGCTCGATGCGCACCGGGTAGTAGGACTCGGTGTACTCGGACGGCGTGGTGCGGAACATGGGCCACCAGGAGTGGCCGTCCAGGCCGTCGGCGATCGGCCGTCCCGGGATGCCGCCGAACAGCAGCTCGACGAACTGGAAGTAGCGGCCCTGGTCGTCGGTGCCCGAGAAGACGAAGGCGGGGCTGGTCCCGTAGCCCGCGGCCATCGCCAGGTCCGGGGCGCGCTGCCCGAGCGCGCCGCTCTGGCAGTCGAAGAAGCGCGTGTGCGTGTTCACCCGGTTCGAGAGCGGCGCGGGGAAGTTCGGGTTGAGCAGCGAGCCCTCCGGCAGCGTGACCTCGAACACGTCGTAGAGCCCGTCGTTGAACAGGATCTGCGGGTCGAAGCACATGATCATGTAGATCCCGAAGAAGAGCTTGCAGAGCCCCTCGTTGATGTGGAAGTTGATCGATCCGGGCGCCTGATCGGAGGTGCCGGTCCAGTCCACGTGGCAGACGTCGCCCTCGCGCCAGATCGTCAGCACCATCTTGAAGGGGCCGTTGCCCAGGCCGTCGTCGTCCACCCAGTCGGTGAAGCTCACGCGCTCCTCGGGCACGTACTCGCGGATCAGGCGCGCCATGGCCACGCGCGTGCGCTCGAGCAGGGCATCGCCGGCCGCGGCGAAGGTGTCACGGCCGAAGCGCTCGCAGATCTCCACCACGCGGCGCTCGGCGGCGCGGCAGCCGCCGATCAGCGCCATCAGGTCGCTGCGGTTCACCTCGGGCGTGCGCGTGTTGTTGAGGATCACGGCGAGCGCGGTCTCGTTCAGCACGCCGTTCTCGAAGATCTTGATCGGCGGGATCCGCAGCCCCTCCTCCCAGATCGAGAGCGCCTCGTTCACCTGGCTGCCCGCGACCTTGCCGCCCACGTCCATCATGTGGCCGAACATCGAGGAGAAGCCCACGTGCTCGCCCTCGTGGAAGATCGGCACGATCACCAGCCAGTCGTTGCAGTGGGAGATCGAGCCCTTGCAGAGGTAGGGGTCGTTCAGCAGCACCACGTCGCCCTCGGCGATCACGCCCTCGAACTTGTCGATCACCTCGGGGATGTAGGAGCCGAACTGGCCCACGATCATCTGGCCGCGCTGGTTGCAGATCATCGGGAACTCGTCGTGCTGCACCCGGATCGTGGGCGACATGGCGGCGCGGCGCACGACCTCGTCCATCTCGAAGCGCGCGTTCTGCAGCGCGTTCTCGATCAGGTCGAGGGTGATCGGGTCGATTGCGGTCTGGCTCATCCGGCCTCCGGGGCGATCAGCAGGTTGAGGTGGTGGTCGACCGTGGCGGCGTGGCCCGGCAGCACGATCGTGGTGGCGTCGTACTGCTCGACGATCGCGTAGCCCTGGATCCGCATGCCGGCGCGCAGCTCGGCGCGGGCGTAGGTGGGCACCTCCTGAGGGGTTCCGCCGGCCCAGACGGTGTGCGTGCCGTCCTGCGCGGACGAGGGGTCGGCCGGGCCGGAATCGTGACTCGGGATCTGGGGCGAGCGGCTGCCGCCGCGCGCGACCGCGCGCAGGCTGACCAGCTCGGCCCCGCCGGCCAGGCCGAAGCCGTAGAGACGGTGGTGCACGGCGTCGAAGCGCTCGGTCAGCGCCGGGATCGTCAGCTCGGCGAGCTCGCCGGCCGAGATGTCGATCGGGATCTCGAAGCCCTGGCGCTGGTAGCGCATGTCCACCACGTAGTCGACCGAGCGCTCGGTCGCCTCCACGCGCTCGCCCTCGAGCCACTTGTCGGCCTGCTCGGTGAGCGTCGTGAGGCGCGCGCGCAGCTCGTCGCCGTCGATCGCCTCGGCGTCGCGGATGTAGGTCTGGCTGAACTCGTTCTTGATCTCGGCGGCCACGAAGCCGAGCGCGGACAGCACGCCGGACTCCGGCGGCACGAGCACGGGGAAGCAGCCGAGCAGTGCAGCCAGGGCGTTCGCATGAAGGCCGCCCGCGCCCCCGAACGAGACGAGCGCGAACTCGGTCGGCGGCAGCCCCTTCTGCACCGTCACCACACGCAGCGCGCCGAGCATGCTCTCGTTCACGATGTCCACGATCCCGGCCGCGGCCGCGTGCACGTCGAGCCCTAGCTGGGAGGCGAGGGCGCCCACGGCGGCGTGGGCCGCGTCCACGTCCAGCTCCATCTCGCCACCGAGCAACCGCGGCGGCAGGTGCCCGAGCACCACGTTCGCGTCGGTCACGGTGGCCTCGGTGCCGCCGCGGCCATAGCAGGCGGGCCCGGGGTCGGCCCCGGCGCTCTGCGGTCCAACGCGCAGCGCGCCGGTCACGTCCGCGATGTAGGCGATCGACCCGCCGCCCGCGCCGATGCTCTCCACCTCGACCGAGGGGGCCCGCACCGGGAACTCGCCCACGGTGGTCTCACGCGTGATGATCGGCTGGCCGCCGGCGCAGGTGGCCACGTCGGTGGAGGTGCCGCCCATGTCGAAGGTGAGGATGCGGTCGAAGCCCGC
Source organism: uncultured Thermoleophilaceae bacterium (assembly GCA_963770325.1). GTDB lineage: Bacteria > Actinomycetota > Thermoleophilia > Solirubrobacterales > Thermoleophilaceae > JAICJR01. The sequence goes on from CAVYPF010000004.1 coordinate 267,320, forward strand.
GCCCGAGGCCACGAAGGCGGCGCCCTTCACGCCCCCGGCCGGCCCCGACAGGACCGTGTGCACCGGGATCAGGCGGGCCGAGTCCACGCTCATCAGGCCGCCGTCGGAGCGCACCACCTGCAGGTCCGCGCCGGCGTTCACGGCGTCCAGGCCGCGGCTGAGGCTGGAGAGGTAGCGGTCGAGCACCGGCGACACGTACGCGTTCACCACGGTCGTGACCGTGCGCTCGTACTCGCGGAACTCCGGCATCACGTCGGAGGAGATCGAGACCGACAGGCCGGGCGCCTCCTCGCGCGCGATCCGCGCGACCTCGCGCTCGTGGTCGGGGCTCGCGAAGGAGTTCATCAGCGACACGGTGAGCGCCTCCACGCCCCGGTCGCGCAACTCCGCCACCGCGGCGCGAGTAGCCGCGCCGTCCAGCTCGCGCACCACGGTGCCGTCGGCGGCCATCCGCCCCGGCACCTCGCGCGTGTCCTCGTAGTCGGCGATCGGCTCCGGCTTCTCGTAGATCATCCAGCCGAACAGCGGCCCCGGCGTCCACGCCTCGGCCAGGTGGAGGATCGAGCGCGAGCCCTCGGTGACGATCAGGCCGACGCGCGCGCCGCGTCCCTCGAGCACCGCGTTGGTCGCCACCGTGGTGCCGTGCAGGATCGCGTCGAGGCGCTCCGGGCCGATGCCGGCGATGCGGCCGATCGCGGCGATTCCCTCGAGCACGCCGATCGACTGGTCCTCGGGCGTGCTGGGCGTCTTGGCGAGCCAGACCTGCTCGCTCTCGGTGTCATGTAGGAGCAGGTCCGTGAAGGTCCCGCCCACGTCGATCCCCATCCGCAACATCCGCGACAGCCTATGCGTTGATCCCGCTGTGCGTCCAGAAGTCGGACATGCCGGTGGATCGCAGGGCCCGTGCGCCGGGGAGAGGCCGGCCGCCAAGCCGCCAGCTCGGGACGTACTATGTCGGACATAGCCATGGAGAGCTCAGTCCAGGAAGCCATCAGCGAGGCCGAGATCCGCAGCGCGGTGCGCGAGCTGTGCGCGCACTACCCGAACGAGTACTGGCGCGACGTGGACAAGCGCGAGGCCTACCCGGAGGAGTTCGTCACCGCGCTCACCGAGGCGGGCTGGCTCGCAGCGCTGATCCCACCGGAGTACGGCGGCGCGGGGCTCGGCATCTCGCAGGCCGCGGTCATCCTCGAGGAGATCCACCGCTCCGGCGGCAACGCCGGCGCTTGCCACGCGCAGATGTACGTGATGGGCACGGTGCTGCGCCACGGGTCCGACGAGCAGAAGCAGGCGTGGCTGCCCGGCATCGCCGCCGGCGAGCTGCGCCTCCAGGCATTCGGCGTCACCGAGCCGGACGCCGGTCTCGACACCACCGCGATCCGCACGCGCGCCCGGCGCGACGGCGACATCTACCGCATCGACGGCCAGAAGATCTGGACCTCGCGCGCCCTGCAGAGCGACCTGATGCTCCTGCTCGCGCGCACCTCCGAGCCCGAGCCCGAGCGGCGCTGGTTCGGCCTCTCGACCTTCCTCGTGGACCTGCGCCAGGCCGGCGACGCGGTGAAGATCGTCCCGATCGAGACGATGCTGAACCACAACACCAACGAGGTCTTCATCGACGGCCTCGAGGTGCCGGCCGAGAACCTGATCGGCGAGGAGGGGATGGGCTTCCGCTACATCCTCGACGGGATGAACGCCGAGCGAATACTGATCGCCGCCGAGTGCGTGGGCGACGGCCGCTGGTTCGTCGAGCACGCCGCGGCGCACGCCAAGGAACGGGTGGTGTTCAAGCGCCCGATCGGCCAGAACCAGGGCGTGGCGTTCCCGATCGCGTGGGCCTACGCGCGCATCGAGGCCGGCGACCTGATGCGCCGACGCGCCGCCGAGCTGCACGAGGCGGGCGAGAAGTGCGCGGCCGAGGCCAACATGGCGAAGCTGCTCTGCGCAGACGCCTCCTGGCAGGCCGCCAACGCCTGCCTCGACACCTACGGGGGCGTGGGCTTCGCCCGCGAGTACGACGTGGAGCGGAAGTTCCGCGAGACGCGCCTCTACCAGGTGGCCCCGGTCAGCACGAACATGGTGCTGGCGTACCTGGCGCAGAACGTGCTTGGTCTGCCGCGTTCGTACTGAGCTGTACGGGCGTTTACAGCATCAATAACGGCTGCACCGTCCTGGGTTTTCCGGCTATACGCCTGAAAAGGCAGGACAGCGGCGATTTGAGCCGCCCTCATTGCTGCTGTAGGCGCTACTCATCCAGTTTCGCCACCGCGGAGTAATCCAGGTCGCCGTACCCCGCTTCCATGGCCGCCAGATAGCGCTCGCGGGCGGCCGCCACCACCGGCATCTCGAGGCCGTGCTCCTCGGCCGCCTCCAGCGCCAGACCCACGTCCTTCACGAGCAGGTCCACCGGGAACAGCGGGGCCCAGTCGTTGCTCGCGGGCGCGTGCTCCAGCACGCCCGGCACCGGGTAGCGGTTGCGCAGCACGCGCGAGTCGCCGGTTCCGCTCGACACGATCTCGTACACGTCCGCGGGGTCGAGGCCCTCGCTGCGCGCCAGGGCAACCGCCTCCGCCAGCACCGCCATGTGGGTGGCGGCCAGCAGGTTGTTCGTCAGCTTCGTGGCCTGTCCCGAGCCGGGAGCGCCCATATGGCGCACCACGCCTCCGAGCTCGTCGAGCAGCGGGCCCACCCGGGCGAACGCATCGGCGTCGCCGCCCACCATGATCGCCAGCGTGCCGGCCTCGGCGCCACGGGGGCCGCCCGACACGGGCGCGTCGAGCACGAACACGCCACGCTCCGCGCCGGCCGCGGCCAGGCGGCGGGCCAGGCTGGGCGCCGAGGTGCTCATCTCGAGCACCACGTGGCCGGAGGCGGCGCCCGCCAGCACTCCGCGCTCGCCGGTGAGCACGGACTCCACGATCGCCGGCGTTGGGAGGCTCGTGATCGTCGCGTCTGCCGCGGCCGCCGCGGCGGCGGGGTCCTCGCGCGCGCGTGGCGCCCTCGGCGCAGAGAGCCGCCACCGGCTCCGGCGCGACGTCCGACACCACCACCTCGAAGCCCGCGGCCATCAGCCTGCGGGCCATCGGGCCGCCCATGCGCCCGGCTCCCACGATCGCGACCTTGCGAATCGACGCCTCCATGTCAGCCCCCAGTTCCGGCGGTGAACGCGCGCCGCATGCACTCGATCTCCACCACCATTGTCGGAATAGCGCGGGCGAACCAGGCCACGATCCGCTCGACGTCGCGGGCCGCCTTCGCGTCGGGAATGAGCTCCTCGGGCGGCGGGATCGTGCCCGGGGCGATCGCGTCCGCGGCGTACTCGATCAGCTCCGTGCGGCCGCCCCCGAAGCGCGGCGCGAGGGCCAGGCGGCGGATCTCCACCCACGCGGGCGCCGCCAGCACGGGCCAGCCGTGCTCGAACTCGCGCCAGACGCCCGGCACCGTGAGCCCGCCGTGGCAGGCACGGATGTCGTCGAGCAGGGTCCCCGCCGGCTGCGGCAGCGGCGGCTCCATCACGCCGCGCGCGGGCGGGAGGTCGCGGGCCATCGCGGTGAGCAGCAGGAGATTGCGCGAGTTGGCCTGGTTGTAGCGCTCGAACAGCGCGCTCAGCTCCTCGAGCGACTCGCCCGCGTCGAGCGGCGGCGGAGCCAGCTCGGCGGCTACCCGGGCGGCGATGCCCACGCCGCGGCGTGCGTAGGCGTCCCGGCGATCGGCGGGCAGCGCCGCCAGCGCGTCCACGCCGGCGGCCAGGTAGGCCTCGTGTGCCGCAAGGATCCGGAAGACGGTGGGCACGAAGGGCACGCCGAGCGTCTCCCGCAGCCGCGCGTACAGCTCCGCGACCGACGCCGTGGCCTCGTCCTCCGCCACCTCTCCGGAGCCGCGCAGCACCTCGGCCGCGACGTCCCGGCCCGTCCCGTCAGTCACCCGAGTCAGGGTCCGGCTCGTCGCGGGCCTGCTGCGGATGGTTGGTCCACAGCCGCACGTAGGTCTCGCGCAGGAACGCCAGATGCTCGCGCATGTGACGCTCTGCCTCCTCGGAGTCGCCGGACTCGATCGCGTCGAGGATGTGACGGTGGTCCTCGTTGACCTGGCCCAGCGTGTCGGTGCGTATCTCCCGCCTGCGCATGTTGGTCTGAAGAATGCCGAAGATCGGCTGGCCGGCGATACGAAGCAGGGTGTTGCCCGCCGCATCGAGGATCGCGCTGTGGAAGAGCGTGTTGAGGGCGAACTGCTGCTCGCTGCCCACGTCGCCCGGGTCGACGATGCAGCTGCGCAGACGATCCAGGTCCAAGTCCGTGCGCCGACTCGCCGCGCGCCCGGCCGCGAAGGTCTCGAGCAGCTCGCGGGCCTCGAGCATCTCCTCGGCGGAGACGTCCTGCGACTCGTTCAGCAGCGCGATGTTGGCCGTCAGGAACTCGGACACATGGTCAACCGTGGGCAGCGTGACGAAGCTGCCTCCGCCCGCACCCTTCGCCGTGCGGATCAGGTTCTGCGCGGCCAGCACCCGCAGCGCCTCGCGCACGGTGCCGCGACTGACCCCGAACTGCCGTGCCAGCACGGCCTCGTTCGGCAGCCGCTGCCCGCGGGGCAGCTCGCCGCGGACGATCAGATCCCTGAGTTGGTCGTGAACCTGCTCGTAGGCCTTCTTGACGCGATGAATCGGGGCGTCCTGGGCGTCGACCTCGATGTCAGCGGCGTCTGTCATTCAGCCTCAAGGGAGCGTGAGCATAACCCCGGCACCTACGGCCTCAGCGGATTGCATCGCGCTCGAGCAGGCGCCGGGCGATGATCAGCTGCTGGATCTCGTTCGAGCCCTCGCCGATCAGCAGCAGCGGCGCGTCGCGGTAGAGCCGCTCGATCGGGTACTCCTTCGAGTAGCCGTAGCCGCCGTGGATGCGCATCGCGTCGAGCGCGATCTCCTCGCAGATCTCGGTGGCGAACAGCTTCGCCATCCCGGCCTCGAGGTCGGCGCGCTCGCCGCGATCCTTACGCTCGGCGGCGTCGAGCATCAGCAGCTCGGCCGCGCGGATCTTGGTCGCCATCTGGGCGAGCTTCACCTGGATCTGCTGGTGCTGGGCGATCGGCTTGCCGAAGGCCTCGCGCTCCTGGGCGTAGCGGATCGAGTGCTCGTAGGCGGAGTCGCGATGCCGAGCCCGCGCGCGGCCACGTTCACGCGGCCGAGCTCGATGCCGCCCATGAACTGCCGGAAGCCCTGCGCCGATGCCCTCCTCGCCGCCGAGCACGTTCGCGGCCGGCACGCGGAAGCCGTCGAACACGAGCTCGGTGGACTCCACGCCCTTGTAGCCGAGCTTCTGGAGCGGCGGCGGGATCGTGAGGCCCGGCATCTCGCTGACCTCGGGCTCCTTGCGCGACGATGAACGCCGTCATGCCGGTGTGGCGCGGAGACGCGTCCGGGTCGGTCACGGCCAGCAGCATCACGAGCCCGGCGCGGAGGCCGTTCGTGACCCACATCTTCTGCCCGGTGATCACGAAGTCGTCGCCGTCGCGCACGGCGCGCGTGCGGATCGCCTGCACGTCCGAGCCGGCGTGCGGCTCGGTCATCGAGAACGCCGCAGCGCACGTCGCCGCGCGCCATCTGCGGCAGCAGCTCGTCGCTTCTGCTCCGGTGTCCCGAAGCGTCTTGATCATGAACGAGGCGATGAAGTGCGTGTTGATCACCCCGGACAGCGAGATCCAGCCGCGCGAGAGCTCCTTGACGATCAGCGCGTAGGTGGTCAGGTCGAGCCCGAGCCCGCCGTACTCCTCCGGGATCGTCGTGCCGAACAGACCCAGCTCGCTCATGGTGTCGACCATCTCGTAGGGGAACTCGTCGGCGTGCTCGAAGCGGGACACGTTCGGCAGCACGTCGCGGTCGACGAACTCGCGGATCGTGCGCAGGATCTCCTGACGCTCGCGCTCGTCGGGGGCGCTCATCGAGCGAGCTCTCGCGAGGCGCCGGCCAGCGCGCCCAGGAAGCCGAGATCGGCCTCACTCTCGAGTCCCATCACCGCGGACTCGATCCGCTCCACCTCGGACGCGGGCAGCGCGAGGGAGGCGTTGGTGCGGAACTTGTCCACCACCTCCGCCGTGCCCATCGGGTTCTCGGGGTCGCCGCGCTGGTAGAGCAGCGTGCGCTCGATCGTCCGACCATCCTTCAGGCGGATGCGGGCGCCGCCCGGGAAGGCGCGGCCCGCGGTCTCGAAGTCCTCCACCTCGTAGCGGATCGTGCCTGCCAGCTCGAGCACGTCCTGGTCGGCGATCGCCTCGTCGGTGTAGGTGGACACGTCCACGCGGCCGTGCGTGAGGTACGAGGCCACCGAGTACGGGAGCGAGAACTTGGCCTCGTAGTCGCTGCGGGGGTGCGCCTTGTCGGCGCTCGGCTCGAGCACCAGCGCCACGCCCGCGGGCGGGGCCACCACCACGAGCTCCTCGATGTCCGGCAGCTCGATCGACTCCTCGGTGACGGCCGCGATCGTGGCATCGAGCGGGGCGTGCAGGTAATGGCAGGCGGGATAGGGCTTGAACGCGATGCGCGGGGTCTCCCAGCGCACGCCGAGGTCGCCGAGCTGGCTCTCGATGTCCACGTCGTCCGCCGCGCAGGTACGCGTTGTAGAGGCCGAAGCGGCCCTCCAGCACGGTCGCGCGGGCCGGTGGCGCCGTGCGCGGCCAGCGCCGCGGCGGTCACGCCGCTGCTGGCGGCGAAGCCGGCGTGGAGGCGCTTGGTCGATGAGCCGTCGGAGAGGAACTCGAGGATGCCGGCGGCCAGGCTGCCGGCGATGCCGAGCGCCTGCGTGGTGGTCTCGGCGTCGAGGCCGCGCAGCTTGCACGGCCGCGGCGGCGGCACCGAACACGCCGGCGATCGCGGTGGGGTGGAAGCCGCGCGCGTGGAACGCCTCGCCGGCCGCCATCCCGATCCGGATGGTCACCTCGTTGCCGGCGACGATCGCCACCAGCAGCTCCTCGCCGGTCGCGCCCACCTGCTCGCCCACGGCCATCGCCGCCGGCGCCACGGCCACGCTGACGTGTGCGATCGCGCCGGGATGCGTGTCGTCGAAATCGAGCGCGTGGCAGCCGGCGCCGTTCACGAGCGCGGCGTCGTGGGCCGTGAGGCCCGTGCGGCACGCCGATGGCGGACGCCGGTCCCGCGCCGCCCTCGGCGGCCATCGCCTCGCGCACGTACGGTGCGGTGTCGAGGGCGTGCGCCGCCAGGCCGCAGCCGAGCGTGTCGAGCAGGTGCAGCTTGGCGGCGCGAGCCACCTCGCTCGGGATGTCGTCGAGCGTGAGTGACGAGGTGAAGGAGGCAAGTCTCTGTGCGGGGGTGCTCATCGGACTCCTTTCGAGAGCGCGGGTCTCAGACCGCCCACTCGGCGTCGGTGTGGGGGAAGCGTGTCGGCGACCTCGGGGGCGTCGCGCTTGTAGACCATGAAGGTGCGGCGGAACTCGATCACGACCTCGCGGCGCTGGTTGATGCCCGCTGGTCCGGATCGAGACGATCCCGACGTTGGGGCGCGAGGCGGACTCGCGCATGCTCGAGGATCTCGCTCTCGGCCCAGAGCGTGTCGCCCTCGAACACGGGCTGCGGGAGCTTGATGTCGGTCCAGGAGAGGTTGGCGGTCGCGTTCTCGCTGGTGTCGGGAACGGTCATGCCGGTGACCAGGGCGAGCGTGAAGGCGCTGTTGACGAGCGGCTGGCCGAAGGGCGTGCCCTTGGCGTAGTGCTCGTTGAAGTGCATCTGGTTGGTGTTCAGCGTCAGCAGCGTGAACCACTGGTTGTCGGTCTTCGTCACCGTCTTGCCGAGCCGGCTCTGGTAGACGTCGCCGACCTGGAAGTCCTCGAAGAACCGACCGCGCCACTCCACGGGCGCGCGCTCGTCAGCAGCCGACAATTGGGGTCCTCCTTTGTCGAGGAGCAGCGTCTTCCCTGGTCTGGGAAGACGCGCAGATTTATAAGTCAGACTTTGGTCTGGGTCAACCTCGGCAGTGTACGCGCCTCACGCCGCCCGGTGCCCGGCGTAGCGAGCATTCATCTTCGTTTCGGACCCCTTAATATGCTCGCGGGCTGTCGGCGCGGGACTCGTGAGAGCGCGCTCGGCGGCTTGACAGTGCTGATGTCAGGCATAAGACTCGTCGGCCGCGAGACAGTTGTTTCGAGGGCGACGACGGGGAAGGAGCTGGTGGCGTGAAGGCAGTGCGCATCTACGAGTTCGGCGGGTCGGATCGCCTGCAGGTCGAGGAGGTCGAGGATCCGCAGCTCGAGCCCGGGCACGTGCGCATAAAGGTGCACGCCTGCGCGCTCAACCACGTCGACGTCGACATCCGCGAGGGTGTCTCGCGCTTCGAGATCAACTTCCCGCACATCCTCGGCCTCGAGGTCGTGGGCTCGATCGCCGAGCTCGGCCCCGACGTCGACGGCGACTGGCAGGTCGGCGAGCGCGTGATGCCCTACCTGCTCGGCGGCGACGTCTTCATCGGCGTGGCCGGGCCCGGCGGCTTCGCCGAGTACATCGTGGCGCCCACCAAGCAGCTCGTGCAAGATTCCCGACGAGCTCGAACGACCACGACGCGGCCGCGCTCCAGGTCGCCTTCGGCACCGCCTGGCACATGCTCTTCACCCGCGGCGGCCTGCTCGATCGGCGAGACCGTGATGATCAACTCGGTGTCCGCCGGCATCGCGTCCGCCGCCGTGCAGCTGGCCAAGCTCGGCGGCGCCTACGTGATCGGCACCTCGAGCTCGGCCGAGAAGCTCGACCGCGCATCCGGCCTCGGCATGGACGCCGGCATCGACTACACGACGGAGGACGTGCCCGCGCGCGTGGCGCGAGCTGACCGGCGGCAACGGCGTCGACCTCGTCTTCGAGCACGTCGGCGGCGAGCTGTTCCAGAAGGGGCTCGAGTCGCTCGCCCAGAGCGGCCGGCTCGTGACCTGCGGCGCCCACGTCGGGCGAGGTCGTCCCGTTCGACATCATCCCGTTCTTCCGCAGCCAGCACTCGATCATCGGCTCGTTCGTGTACTCACGCGAGGAGCTCGAGACGCGTGCTCAAGCTCGGCGCCCGCGGGCATGATCAAGCCCCTGGTCGCCGCGACCTTCCCGCTCGAGGACACCAAGGCCGCGATGGACGACCTTGGAGGCCCGTGAATTCTTCGGGAAGATCCTCGTCACCCCGTGAACGCACTCGAACCCGACCGACGTTGGAGCGATAAATGAGACGGCTTGGAGTAGACGTTGGCGGCACCTTCACCGACCTCATCTACGTCGACGACGAGAGCGGCAAGATCGAGATCCACAAGCTGCCGACGACCCCTGACGATCCGTCCATCGGGACGGTCGACGGCATCGAGCGGCTGACCGCCGCGGTCGGCGTCACGCCGGCGGAGCTCGACCAGGTCTTCCACGGCACGACGATCGCCACCAACATCGTGATCGAGCACAACGGCGCCCGCGTCGGCATGATCACGACCGAGGGCTACCGCGACATCCTCCACATCGCGCGGCACAAGAAGCCGCTCAACTTCTCGAACTACCAGGACCTGCCGTGGCAGGCGCTACCCGCTGGTGCGCCGCCGCGACCGGCTGACGGTGCCGGAGCGGATCACCGCCGACGGCGACGTGCTCGTGCCGCTCGACGAGGAGCGCGCCCGCGAGCAGGTCAGGCGTCTGCGCGAGGCGCGGCGTCGAGTCGGTCGCCGTCTGCTTCCTGTTCTCGTTCCTCAACCCCGTGCACGAGGCGCGCGTGGCCGAGATCGTGCGCGAGGAGTTCCCGGACGCGTTCCTGTCGGTCTCCTCCGAGGTGCTCCCGCAGTACCGCGAGTACGAGCGCTTCTCGACGGTCGCGCTGAACGCCTACGTCGGGCCCGCGCGTGGCCACGTACGTGCGCCGGCTCGAGGACGAGCTGCGCGCCTCGGCGTGCGCACCGGCCTGCACCTGATGACCTCGGCGAGCGGCGTCGCCACCGCGCAGGGCGCGGTCGAGCGCCCGGTGAACCTGCTGATGTCCGGCCCGGTCGCCGGCGTCGTCGGCGGCATCTGGGTCGGCCGCCAGGCCGGCTTCGAGAACGTGATCACGCTCGACGTCGGCGGCACCTCGGCCGACATCGGGCTCGCGCAGCAGGGCACGCTGCGGATGAAGCACCTGCTCGACACGCGCGTCGGGTCCCTACCAGGCGATGATCCCGATGGTCGACGTCGACACGATCGGCGCCGGCGGCGGCTCGATCGCCTACGTCGACGGCGGCGGCATCTTCCGCTCCGGCCCGCGCTCGGCCGGCGCCGTGCCGGGCCCGGCCGCCTACGGCCGCGGCGGCACCGAGCCGACCTCGACCGACGCGATGGTCAACCTCGGCTGGCTCGCCGCCGGAGGACTTCCTCGGCGGCGGCATGGAGCTCGACGCCCGAGCTGGCGCGCGCGTCGTTCGAGGGCGTCGGCCGGGACGCTCGGGCATGACGGTCGAGGAGGCCTCGATGGGCGCCATCCAGATCTCCAGCGCACTCGATGGTCCAGTCGATCGAGGAGAACTCGGTGCGCAAGGGCTTCGACCCGCGCGACTTCGCGCTCGTCGCCGAGGGCGGCGCGGGACCGGCGTTCGCCGCGGCGATCGCGGTCGAGGTCGGCACGCCGGCCGTGATCGTGCCGCCGCTACCCGGGCGTCACCGCGGCGCATCGGCCTGCTCGCCACCGACGCCGTGTACGAGTACGTGGCCACCACCTACCAGCGGCTGTCGGAGCTCGAACGCCGACGAGCTGCGAGGCGCGCTTCGACGGAGCTCGAGGCGCAGGCGCAGCGATCAGCTGGCAGCAGGACGGCATCGCGGAGGACCGGATGCGTCATCCAGCGCGTCGCCGACTGCCGCTACCTCGGCCAGGGCTACGAGCTGCGCGTCGAGTGTCCGTTCGGGCGCGATCGACGACGCCTGGGTGGCGAAGGTCACCGCCGACTTCCACGACGCGCACGAGCGCGAGTACTCGCGCCGCTTCGAGGGCTCGGACATCGAGATCCCCAACATCCGGGTGCGCGGGGTCGGCCTGATGCCGCCGCTGGAGATGCCGGAGATCGAGCAGGGCGAGACGATCGCTCCGGACGCGCGCTGCGCCACGAGCGCGACGGCGTGGTTCCAGGTCGACGGCGAGCTGCGCGAGCTCGCCGACCCGGTTCTACGCCCGCGAGGCGCTGCAAGGCGGGCAACCGGATCGAGGGCCCGGCGGTCATCAACCAGTACGACTCGACCACGGTGGTGCCGCCGGGCCTGGTCAGCGAGATCGACCGCTTCGGGAACATCGTGATCTGGATCGACGAGTCAGCGCGCGGCACGCTCCAGGGCGCCGCAGGCGCGACGGCTCGGCTAGACAACTTCGAGAGACAGGAGACGCGAGATGTCAGTCGCCAACTACGAGGTCGGACGCAGCCCCGGCGCACCGACGCGTGCCCGGGTCGAGGTCGACCCGATCACGCTGCGCGTGCTCGGCGGCGCGTTCCACGCGATCGCCAAGGAGATGGCGGGCGTGCTGTTCCGGATGTCCTACTCGTCGATCATCCGCGAGTCCGAGGACCTCGGCGCCGGCCTGTTCGACGCCCAGGGCCGCGAGCTCTGCGAGTCGGACTCGACGCCGATGCACATCGGCTCGCTGCCCTGGTACATCCGCGGCTTCCTCGATCGCCTCGACGGCGAGATCGAGGACGGCGACGTGATCGTCCACAACCACCCGTACCTCGGCGCCTCGCACAGCCCCGACGTCGCGGTGGCGGTGCCGATCTTCCACGACGGCGAGCTGCTCGGCTTCGCGGCCGTCACCGCGCACGTGCTCGACGTCGGCGGCTCTTACCCGGGCATCAACGCCGACGCGTTCGACGTCTACGCCGAGGCCAAGCTCTACAACGGCGCTGCGCTGGTACCAGCGCGGGCGAGCTGAACGCAGGACGTCGACCGGATGATCTTCGACAACGTCCGCACCGAGACGATGAACCGCGGCGACATGAACGCGATGATGGCCGCCTGCATGCTCGGCCGCGACCGCTTCCTGCGGCTGGTCGAGCGCTACGGCGCCGACGTGGTGATGAGCGCGGCCTACGAGTGGATGGACTACTCGGAGAAGATGCTGCGCGACCAGATCGCGAAGATCCCGGACGGCGAGTACGTCGCTCCGACGGCCTGGCTCGACGACGACGCCCGCAACCGCGGCGTGCGCCTGCGGGTCGAGACGAAGGTGATCGTCGAGGGCGACGGCATCACGATCGACGTGACCGGCTCCGCAGGCCGAGGTGCCGACCGGCTACAACGTGCCGTTCGAGGGCTCGCTGCTCGTCGGCTGCCTACTACGCGGTCCGCACGCTGCTGCTCGACGAGATGACCTTCCCCGAGCACGTGCCGCAGAACGACGGCGTGTTCCGGCCGGTGACGGTGATCGCGCCCAAGGGGACGATCTTCAACCCCAACTTCCCGCGCGCCTGCTTCTCGCGCTTCTGCCAGGTCCAGCGCGTCGTCGACAACACGATCCTGGCGCTCGCCGACCAGCTGCCCGAGCAGGTCACCGGCGGGCAACTCGGCCGGGATCCACTTCTGCTCGTACTCGGGCTTCCTGCCCGTCGTCGGGCGAGTACTGGCTCTACCTCGAGGTCAACGAGGGCTCCTACGGCGGCCGCTTCGGCAAGGACGCCATGGACTCGGTCGACAACCTGATGGCGAACACGCGCAACAACCCGATCGAGGAGCTCGACCTGCGCTTCCCGATGCGCTGCGACCAGTACGAGCTGCGCCCGGAGCCGGCGGCGCCGGGCACGCTGGCGCGGCGGCGTCGGGATCATCCGGCGCAACCGCTTCCTCGTCGACGGCACCTACTCGTGCGAGGGCGACCGCCAGTACCGACCCGCCGCGCGGCATCTTCGGCGGCTGGGACGGCCTCACCGCGTCCACGCCACAAGAACCCGGGCACGCCGCAGCGAGGAGTACCTCGAGGCGAAGGTGACCGGCATCGAGTTCAAGGCCGGCGAGTTCATCGAGTTCCGCGAGCCGAACGCCGGCGGCTACGGCGATCCGCTCGAGCGCGCCGCCGGCGATGGTGCGCGAGGACGTGCTCGACGACTTCACCACGATCGAGCTGGCCCGCGACGCCTACGGCGTGATCTTCGTCGACGAGCGCGACCTCGAGATCGACGAGGAGGCGACCAAGAGCCGCCGCGACGAGATCCGCGCCTCTCGCAACGGCGACCGCGAGCTCGCTCGAGCGGCTGTTCAGCCGTGCGGCCGGCCTGCTGCCCTCGAACAGTCCAACCTCGGAGGCGGGCAACAGCGCCTTCGGCATGGTCTAGGCGATGTCCGTTCAAGAGTCGGGAGCCACCGCGGGCCCTCTAGGAGCGGGGCTCGACGTCTCGGCGGTCGAGGCGGCCGCTCGGGTCCGCGCCGGCAGCCTGTCGGCGCTCGAGCTCACCGAGGCCTACCTCGAGCGGATCGCGCAGTTCGAGCCCGAGTTCAACTCGTTCCGCACTGTCACCGCTGACTCCGCGCGCGCCCGCGCGAAGGAGATCGACGAGCAGGTGGCCCGCGGGGAGGACCCGGGCCCGCTCGCGGGCGTGCCGCTGGCGCTGAAGGACAACATCGAGGTGGCCGGCGTCCCGATGACGGCGTCGAGCGGCTTCCTGCGCGACAACGTGGCCAGCTCGAGACGCGCCGGTGACCACCGGCGCTGCAGGATGCCGGGGCGGTGCTGCTCGGCAAGCTGCACATGTCCGAGTGGGCGATCGGCGGGACCACCCAGAACGTGCACTTCGGCGTGGGCCACAACGCCTGGGACCACGATCGCGTACCGGGCGGGTCGAGCGGCGGCTCCGGCGCCGCGGTCGGCCGCCGACCTCGCGCTGGTCACGATCGGCACCGACACCGGCGGCTCCATCCGCCTGCCCGGCTGCGCTCAACGGCGTGATCGGCCTGCGCCCCACGCACGGGCGCGTGAGCAATCGCGGCTCGATCCCGGTCGCCTGGTCGTTCGACACGATCGGCCCGCTCTGCCGGCGCGCGGAGGACGTCGGCGCTGGTGCTCGGGGCGATCGCGGGCTACGACTCCGGCGACCCCGTCAGCGTGAACGTGCCGGTCGACGACTACATCGGCGCCCTCACCGGCGACCTGAAGGGCCTGAAGCTGGGCGTGCTCGGCGGCGACTTCCGCGGTCCACCGCTGCTCCCCGAGGTCGCCGCGCGCCTGGACGACGCGAGGGGCGTGCTGCGTGGGCTCGGGATGACCACCGGCGAGGCGCTGCTCGACGGCAACCAGCGCGCGGTGGAGCTCACCGCCGACCTGCTGCTCTCCGAGGCCGCGGCGTTCCACGCCGAGCGCCTGGCCGAGAACCCGGGCGGCTTCGCGCAGGACGTTCAGACGCGCCTGCGGCGCGGCCAGGCCGTGACGGGCACCGGCTACGCCGCGGGGCGGCAGGAGCAGCGGATCTGGCGCCGCCGGGCGGTCGAGCTGCTCGAGGAGTACGACGTGCTGCTGTCGCCCGCGCTGCCCGATCCCGGCCCCGCTGATCGCCGAGAGCGACCCGCTGCCGATGACCGGCGTGCTCGCTCACTTCACCTCGGTCTGGGTGCTCGCGGGAGTGCCCGCGATGGTTGTGCCGATCGGCTTCGTGGACGGCATGCCCGTGGCGATGCAGCTCATCGGGCGCCACTTCGACGAGGCGATGCTGCTGCGGGTGGCGCACGCCTACCAGCAGGCCACGGACTGGCACCTGCGCCGGCCGCCGGCGCCCGCCTAGGGACGAGCTCGCTTGAGCGACACCACCACAGCCGCGTCGCTTCCACTGGAGGACGTGCGGGTGGTGGCGGTCGAGCAGTACGGTGCCGGTCCCTGGGGCACGCTTCAGCTGGCGGACCTCGGCGCGGAGATCATCAAGATCGAGGACCCGTCCTCGAACGGCGACGTGGGCCGCTACGTGCCGCCGTTCCAGGAGGAGGAGGACTCGCTCTTCTTCGAGACCTTCAACCGCAACAAGAAGAGCGTGTCGGTGGACCTGCGGCTGCCGGAGGGGCGGCGCGTGCTCGAGGATCTGGTCCGCGAGTCCGACGCCGTCTACTCGAACCTGCGCGGCGACCAGCCCTCCAAGCTGCGGCTGACCTACGACGACCTGAAGGGGATCAACCCGCGGATCGTCTGCGTGTCGCTCTCCGGCTTCGGGATGACCGGGCCGCGCGCCACCGAGGCCGGCTACGACTACGTGGTCCAGGCGATGACCGGCTGGATGAGCCTCACCGGCGACCCGGATGGGCCGCCCACGAAGAGCGGGCTGTCGCTCGTGGACCTGAGCGGCGGCTACGTGTCGGCGCTGGCGCTGATGGCCGGGCTCCACCGTGCACGCCGCGACGGCGTGGGCTGCGACGCGGACATCTCGCTGTTCGAGACGGCGCTCCATCAGCTGATGTACGTGGGCACCTGGGCGGCGACCGGCCAGTGGACGCCGCGCCGGATGCGGGACTCCGCGCACCCCTCGATCGTGCCCTTCCAGGCCTTCGAGACCTCAGACGGCTGGATCACCGTGGCCTGCGCGAAGCAGAAGTTCTACGAGCGGCTGTGCGAGGTGATCGAGCGTCCCGACCTGATCAGCGACGAGCGCTTCGGCGATTTCGCGGCGCGCGACCAGAACCGCGACGCGCTGCTACCCGTCATCGCGGACGTGCTGCGGGGCAAGGCGACGCTCGAATGGGCGGAGATCTTCACCGAGGCCGGCGTGCCGAACGGGCCGGTCAACGACGTGGTGGGCGCCCTCGAGGACCGCCAGACGCTCGCCCGCGGCGACAATGTGGACATCGAGCATCCGCGCTTCGGATCCGTGCACCACATCGCCTCGCCGCTGCGGCTGAGCGGCCCGGACCACCCGCTGCGGCGCGCCCCCTTCCGAGGTGAGCAGACGTACGACCTGCTGCGCGATCTGTGCGGCTACGACGACGAGCGACTGGCGGAGCTGCGCGCGGGCGGCGTCTTCGGCGATCCGCCGCCCGACGCCGTCGGCGACGGCAATCGAATGCAGTCAACACAGCGATAGGAGTCATCCATGAGCGATGTGCAGACATCCGTCAGCGACATGATCGAGGTACGTGGCGCGAACCTGTGGCACGAGATCACGGGTGACGGGGAGCCGGTCGTCCAGATCCACGGCTCCGGCTTCGGGCACTTCAACTTCGGCCCGGCCACGCCGATCCTCAGCAAGGAATTCCGCTGCATCGACTACGACCAGCGCGGCTACGGCGCAGTCCGAGAAGCCCGAGCAGGACTACGACCTCGAGGTCTGGGCCGACGACGTGGTCGGGCCTGCTGGACGCGCTCGACATCGACAAGGCGCACATCCACGGGACCTCGATGGGCGGCATGGTCGCGATCATCGTGGCCGGCAAGTACCCCGACCGCGTTCAGTCGGTCGTCATCAACTGCGCCGCGGCGAAGCTCGGCTTCTCCGGCCAGCTCGTGTTCAAGAACTGGATCGACCTGATCAAGCTCGAGGGCTGCGGCAGTCGCATCCTCGCCGAGCTGATCGCGTGGCAGTGCCTGTCGCGCGCGTACATGGAGACGCCCGAGGGTCAGGCCGGCGTCGACATGATCCAGCAGATCCTGCGCGACGCCAACGAGGACCGCGTGATGATCGACGCGTGCCAGGCGATGATCGACATGGACCTGCGCGAGTGGGTGCCGAAGATCAGCTCTCCGGCGCTGGTCGTCGGCGGCGACGAGGACGTGATGACGCCGTGCGACCAGGGACCCAATGGCGCCGGCCAGCAGTGGATCGCCGACAACCTGCCGAACGGCGACCTAGCCGTGATCCGCGGCTCGAACCACTCGACGATCTTCGACGGCACCGAGGAGCACTGCCGGGTGGTGGGCGAGTTCTTCCGGGCCCACCCCGGCGCCGCCTGAACGACGTCGCGTGCGGCGCCCAGTTGGCCTGGGCGCCGCTCCGCGAACTCGCCTACTTCCCGCTTTCCAGGATCTCCTTGAAGAACGCGGTGATGACCTCGGTCGGCCTCCTCGGGGGCCTCGAGCAGGTCGGCGTGGCCGATCGTCGGGAACTCGTAGAGGCGGGCCCAGTCGGGCACCCGCTCGACGATCTGGCGCACGCTGTAGCCGGACGGCGCCAGGTCGGGCGGCGTCATGATGTCGCGCGAGCCGTTCGTGAACAGGATCGGCCGGCGCAGCCCGTCCAGGAGCGGCTCGAGGTCCATGTTCTCCATCGCGAGGCACGCCTGGCGCACGGTGTAGGGAGAGTTCGCCGCGACGATCTGGAACGACGTTGTCGAAGATGTCGGGGTTCTCCTCGATGAAGTTCGCGCCGACGGCCTGGATCGTCAGCAGCTCGACGAAGTCGTCGAGCGGCAGCGCCTCGCACTGCTGGCGCCAGTTCCGGAACATCGTGCGCCGGTAGACGTCGCAGCGCGCCATCGCGCAGTCGGCGCAGGAGGCGATCGTCTTGTCCGGGTACTTGGCGGTGAACGCCAGCGAGATCATGCCGCCCATCGAGGTGCCGTGGTTCAGGCAGCGGTCGATGCCGAGCGCGTCGAGCAGCCCGGCGCCCTCGTCGGCCCAGTTCTCGATCGTGTAGCTGGTTAGCGGCTGGGTCGAGCGGCCGTATCCCGATGCGTCGAAGCTCAGCAAACGGAAGTTCTCGCGCATGCCGTCGTTCACCGAGTTGAAGTTGGCCCGCCCGAACAGCGACCCGCCGAATTGCAGGATCAGCGGTGCGTCCTCGGGGCCTGTGAACTCGTAATAGAGGCGAACGTCGCCTACGTCTGCGAACGGCATGGAAGCTCCTCTCGCTCCTCAGTGTCAGTGACCAGCCTGCGCCGACGCCCGATGTTGTATACAACTGAATACCGTGACGTCGATCGGCAATCCTACAGGGCCGCGGGCGATGCCTTCGGCCGCCCCCGCCGGGGGACGCCGATGAACCCCGCCCCGGGCTTCGAGGTCCTGCGGGCGAGCCTGCTCGACACCCTCATCGGGGACCTGCGGGCGCGCTTCGAGGTCGATCGCTGCACGCTGCGGCTCGACGTGCCCGGCGACATCTACCCCGTCGTTTACGAGGCCCGCACCGACCGGACGCGCAGCCTGGTCGGCGACACGAGCGTGCCCGTGCGCGGCCAGCCGGTGGTCGAGGCGCTGCTCAGGGGAGCCGATCAGATCGTCCAGCCCGACTCGCGCGCGGCGTCGGACGATCCCGCGTTCGTGGCGATGCTCGAGCTCTACGGCATCGCCGCCCAAGTGGTGACGGCGATCCGCGACGACGAGCGGCTGCTGGGGATGATCTCGCTGCACGAGCTCTCCGGCCCCCGGGACTGGAGCCACGAGGAGCTCCAGCTCGCCTCCGGCGCCGCCGACATGGTCGCCGCGTCTGCTGGGGGTCGAGGGCTAGTGACCGTCCACGTCAAGGTCGACGCCGACAAGTCGATCCTGGCGAGCCCGGCGAACAGCCACAACCGCATCTGGCCGGACCTCCCGCCGGTCGTCTCGGTCGACCCCGGCGAGCAGCTGGTCGTCGAGCTGCGCGACGGGATGGACGGGCAGCTCGACCGCGAGAGCGACGCGAGCACGCTGGAGTCCGTCGAGCTCGGCGCCAACCATCCGCTCACGGGACCGATCGAGGTTCGCGGCGCTCGCCCCGGCGATCTGCTGGTGGTCGAGATCGAGAGCATCGAGCCGGGCAGCTTCGGCACCACCGCGATCCTGCCCGGCTTCGGCTTGCTGACCGAGGGGTTCGATCGCCCCGTCTTGGTCCGCTGGGAGATCGAGGACGGGGTGGCCCGCTCGGCCGACATGCCGGGAATCGCGATCCACGGGCGGCCGTTCCTCGGCTGCGTGGGGGTGGCGCCGTCGTGGGAGCTGTTCGAGCGAGCGACCGCCCGTGAGGACGCGCTGGCCCAGACCGGAGCGATGGTGCTGGGTCCCGAGGCGCCGTCCGCTCGGCCCGCGATCGAGCCGTACGCCTCGCGCGCGCTGCGCACGATCCCGCCGCGCGAGAACGGCGGGAACCTCGACGTCCCTCAGGCCGGTCCGGGCAGCCGCGTGCTGCTGCCGGTGCATGTCGAGGGCGCGATGTTGTCGCTGGGCGACGCGCACTTCGCGCAGGGCGACGGCGAGGTCTGCGGCGTAGCGATCGAGGTCGCCGCGCACGGCGACCCTGACGGTCTCGCTGCGCCGCTCGGAGGACATCCGCTGGCTGCCCACCTTCCCGGCGATCGAGTTCGACGAGCCCGCGCTTGCCGCCCCGCGGCCCTGCTTCCTGACGATGGGCATCCCGGTGGACAAGGAGGGCGTGAACCACGACATGGACTTCACCCTCGCCGCCCGCCGCGCCCTCGGCGAGCTGGTGGACTGGCTCGAGGCCGAGCGCGGCCTGACCCGCGAGCAGGGCTTCGTCCTGGCGAGCGTGGCGGCCGACCTCCGCGTGGCGGAGGCGGTCAACGTGCCGAACGGGCTAGTGGTCTGCCGCCTGCCGCTGGATGTCTTCGAGAGCTAACGGCTTGCAGTAGGGCAGGCTCCTCTATGGACTGCCACCGTCCTGACTTTTCCGTCCTATGGCCGGAAAAGTCAGGACAGCGCCGTTGCCACCAACGCTCGGGCCGCCCTTATTGCCGCCGTAAGCGCCGGGCAACCGCCCGCCCGCGCGGCTACGCCTCTACCAGCGTCTCCGCCAGCCGTTCCCGTACCGCGGCGCCCGCCTCGGCCGTGCCGGCGGTTCCGCCGAGGTCGACCGTGCGCGTGGCCGGGTCGGCCGTGACCAGCTCCACCGCGCGCTCGAGTCGCGCGCGCGGCTCGCTCCTCGCCGAGGAACTCGAGCATCAGGGCCACCGACAGGATCTCCGCCACGGGGTTCGCGATCCCCTTCCCCGCGATCGTCGGCGCCGAGCCGTGGATCGCCTGGAACAGGCTTGGGTTCGCCCGGGAAGGATCGAGGTTGGCGCTCGGGCCGGTGCCGAGGCTGCCGGCCACGGCCGCGGTGATGTCCGTGAGGATGTCGCCGAACAGGTTGCTGGCCACCACCACGTCGAGCGAGGCCGGGTCGGTGACGCAGCGGGCGGCCAGGGCGTCGACCAGGGCGAGCTCGTGCTCGATGTCCGGGAAGTCGGCCGCCACCTCGCGCGAGACCTCGTCCCAGAACGGCATCGCATGCTTGAGGGCGTTCGACTTCGTGCAGCTGGTCACCCGAGAGCGACCACGCGACTGGGCGTACTCGAACGCGTAGCGGATGACGCGCTCGATGCCGGTGCGGGTGAACACCGACGTCTCGATGCCCACCTCCATCGGCCGTCCTCGGTGGGCCCGGCCGCCGATTCCGCAGTACTCGCCCTCGGTGTTCTCGCGCACGCACCACCACGTCGAAGTCCCCGGGCCCGAGCGTCACGCAACGGGCTCTCCACGCCCGGCAAGAGTCGCGACGGGCGCAGGTTGATGTACTGGTCGAACGCCTGGCGCAGCGCCAGGATCGTGCCCCACGTCGACACGCGTGTCCGGCACCCGCGGATCGCCCACCGGGCCGCACAGGATCGCGTCGAACGAGCGCAGGCTGCTCCGGCAGTTCGGGGTCCATCGCGGCGCCGTGTTCCAGGTACCGGCCCGCGCCCGCCTCGAAGTCGCTCCAGCTCGCACGCTCGAAGCCGCCGAGGTCGGCGGCCGCCTCGAGGGCGGCCTCCGCCTCGGCCATGATCTCCGGCCCGATGCCGTCGCCGGTCAGCGCGGCAATGCGGTAGCGGCGCGTCCCGCCCGCGCCGCCTCCGTTGTCCGTCACGCGAGTGCCGCTTCGCTGTCGGCCGCGGCCAGCGCCATCGCCTTGATCATCGCGGTCTTATCGACGTTCGGCTTCGGGTAGGCCTTGCGGCTCTGGCGACAGGTCGAGCGCCAGCACGGTCTCCGCCAGCTTGTAAGTCAGCGGGCCCGGGTTGATCACCGGCACCGGCAGCACCTCGTTGAGGTACGCGTGCCGACTGGTGCATCGTCGTCGAGCCGAGGCAGATCACGTCGGCGCCGTCCTCGACGCACTGGAGGCCGGCGTCACGCAGCTTCGGGAAGACGACCTCCTCCTTGCCGCCGAGCAGGTTCTCGACGTCCGGGCGGAGTGTTGATCGAGCGGATCGAGACCAGGTGGTTCTGGAGGCCGTACTCCTGGGTGCCCTTCTTGTACAGGTTGATCCAGCCGTCCCATTGGGTCAGCACCGAGAACTTGTTCCCGAGCATGAGCGCCATCAGGTAGGACGACTTGCCGGGCGTGATCACCGGAATGTCGAGCACCGAGCGCAGCGCGTTGGCGCCGGAGTCGCTCATCGTGTCGATGCAGATCGCGTCGTAGCCCTCCTCGGCCGCCTCGATGCCGGCCTCGAACATCGAGAAGTCGGCAAGGACGTAGTCGTGGTAGCTGTCGTAGAGAGCGGGGCCCGCCTTCACCGGCTTGTAGTCGAGCTCCATGTCGGGGCTCAGCCGGACTGAGTCCTGCTGGACGCGCCGATTTGCGAGTCCCTTCTCATCGAACGCGAACGGAACGAGTACGCAGACCTTGGGCATGGCCACCCTCTCCTATGTCGGACTTTTACGCCGCGCGCATCCTACGCCTGCTGTCGCGGTCGTGCCAGTCCGCCCGCCGCAGCGGGCCGCTCAGCCCCAGATGCCAGAGGTCACGCCGCCGTCGACCACGAGGTTGGTGCCGGTCACCCAGGCGGCCTCGTCGGACAGCAGGTAGACGAATGCGTCGGCGATGTCGAGCGGCTTGCCGAGGCGCCCAATCGGGGTACGCGCCGCGAGCAGCGTCTCGGTGCCCTCCGGCTGAGACGCGATGAAGTCCTCGAACATCGGCGTGACGATGAAGCCGGGAGAGACGGCGTTCACGCGGATGCCCTCGGGCGCGCCATCGAGCGCCATGCACTTGGTGAGCATGATCACGCCGGCCTTGGCTGCCGCGTAGGCCGCCTGGCCGTTGGTGCCCCACATGCCCGCGATCGAGCCCGTGTTGGCGATCACCCCGCCGCCGGCCTCGCGCAGGTGCGGCCACGCCGCGCGCGAGACCAGGTAGACGCTCTTCAGATCCACGGCCAGGCCGCGATCCCAGTCGGCCTCGGCGATCTCGTGCGTGGCGCCGGCCACCGGGATGCCCGCGTTGTTCACCACGGCGTCCAGACCACCGAGCCGCCGGACGGTCTCCGCGACGGCGGCGTCCACGGCGGCGGAGTCGGTCACATCGGCAGCCAGTCCGGCCTCGGCCCCCAGCTCGCCGGCCACGCGCTCGCTCTCGCCCGCGTCGAGGTCCACGAGCACCACGCGCGCGCCCTCGGCCACGCAGCGCTCGGCCACCGAGCGGCCGATCCCGCGCCCGGCGCCCGTGACGAGCGTGCGCTTGCCCTGCAGCCGACCCTTCAAGCTCAAGTCAGACATTCGCGTAAAGTACCAGCGTCCGAGCGGTGCCAGGCGCCGAACCCCAACTCACGAGCGGATCCTCCAGATGTCCGACTTCCAGATCAACTTCAATCTCGACGACCGCGTGGCGGTGGTGACGGGCGCTGCGCAGGGAATCGGCCAGGCCGTGGCCGCCGCCCTCGCGCACGCGGGTGCCGACGTGGCACTGGTGGACCTCAAGGCGGACGGCCTGGGGGAGACCGCGGAGCTGGTGAAGGCCGCCGGGCGGCGGAGCGTCTCGATCGCCTGCGACGTGGGCGATCGCTCCGCGGTGGGCCGCGCGTTCGACGACGTCGCCCGCGAGCTCGGACCGGTGGACGCGCTCGTGAACTGCGCCGGTGTGATCTGCGAGAACGTGCCCGCGGAGGTGGCCAAGGAAGAGGACATGGACCTCCTCTGGCGCGTCAACGTGAAGGGCACCTTCTTCGCCGCGCAGGCCGCGGCCGTCCAGATGATCGAACGGCGCAAGGGCGGCCGCATCGTGAACCTCGCCTCGCAGGCGGCGATCCTCTCGCTGCCGAAGCAGGCGGTCTACACGTCTTCCAAGGGCGCGGTGGTGGCCCTCACCCGCAGCCTCGCGATCGACTGGGCCCCACACGGCATCAACGTCAACGCGATCGCGCCGACCTTCGTCTGGACGCCGATGGCCGCACCCATGCTCGAGATCAAGGAGGTCCTCGAGGCCTCCGTGCGCCGGATCCCGCTCGGCCGCGTGGGCCAGCCGCAGGACATCGCCGGCGCCGCGCTGTTCCTCTGCAGCGACGCCGCCTCGCTGATCACCGGCCACCTGCTTCCGGTCGACGGCGGCTGGACCGCCGGCGAGCCGGACCTGCTGTAGACGGTCTAGGCCGCTTCGACGAACTGCTCCGCGGGCCGCCTGGAGCCGACGACAACCCGTTCGAGCACGACCCCGAGCGCGACGCCCCACAGCATCGGGTTCGCGAGCAACTGGGCGGTCGGGGGAAGCGAGCTGCCCACCGCGATCCAGATCGCGCTCGGGATCAGCGCCGGCAACACCACGAGCAGCATCACCCGCGAGGGCTCGCGACTGACCTGCACGAGCGCGTTGATGAGCACGATCGCCAGCACCACGCCGAGCAGCGCGGCGGAGACGTTGAGCGGCACGGCTGCGACGATCGCCACCAGCGGGCGCACGAACGCCACGACGCCGATCAGCACGGCGGCGATCACGAGCGGCGCGCGGCGCGCGTTGCCGAGCAGGCGGGTGATGCCCACCGAATCGAGACGGGAGACGTTGCCGAGCACCATCCCCACCAGCGCCCCGCCGGCCTGCGAGGCGCCATGCATCACGAAGGCCCGGCCGGAGGAGGAATGGGCACGCTCGGGCAGGCCGTGCTCGGTGGCGGCGACCATGCCGGAGGCGATCGTGTTGAAGGCCGCGAGCGTGCCCGCGAGCGCGAACGTGATCAGTACGCCGGCGCCGATGTCGGGGCTGCCCCAGGGCAGGATCTTCGGTGCCACGAGCCCACCGCTCAGGTTCGTGTCTGGGACGCCGGCCAGCGCGAACTGGACCGCGGTGCCGATGAGCAGGCCCGCGAGCAGGCTGTAGGGCGTCAGCCGCGGGATCCTCCGAACGACGAGGATCGTCACGACGACCACGAACGAGCTCACCAACGCGTCGAAGTTGCCGTCGTGGAACCCGTGCGTGGAGCCGATCATTCGCTCGAGCGTGGCGGGAACGACCGCGATGGTGACCACGAGCACGAACACGTTCGCCACCAGCGGGGTGAACATGCGCATCATCAGCCGGTCCACCCGCAGCACAGCCAGGAAGCAGACGAACACGCCGGCGCCGAGCAGACCGCCGGTGACCCCGGTCAACCCGTGGTGGTGGTTCGCCGTGATGACCGTGATCGCGGCGAGATACGCGCTCGACGGCCCCTCGTACATGGGCAGCCGGAAGCCGAGCAGCACCTGGAGGAGGGTGGCGAGCGCCAGGCCGAGCAGCGAGCCCACGATGAGGGTGTCCGCATCCGCGGGGGTCACGCCGGCCAGCGAGCCGGCCACGAGCCAGAAGCCGATCGCCGCGGGGACGACCGCCAGCGCCCATAATCCGGCCGCCACAAGGTCCTGCATCACCCGACGGCGGCGCTCTGCCGGAGCGAGGTCGAGTGGCGTTTCGGGTTCGCTCAAGAGGCGGAAAGACGAGGGTGGGCCTGGGCCGGCACGGCGAGCCCAAACGCCGATATCCGCTTTACGAAGGGGCCGAGCCGCAGGTAGGGTCTAGTGTAGTGATCCAATGTATGCGATTGCATACGAAGCGCTAGGATGGGGACGCCGATGAGCCTGCATGACCTCTCCACACAGGTGCCAGCCTCGTCTCCGGGCGAGGAGGCATACCTCCAGATTCGCCGCTCGATCCTGGAAGGCCAGCTGCGCCCGGGTCAGCGAATCGTCGAGCAGCAGCTCGCCGAGGCACTCAGCGTAAGCCGCACTCCCGTGCGCGAGGCGCTCGTAAAGCTCGAGCGGGAGAACCTGGTGGCTCGGATCGGCCGCGGCATGGCCGTCCGCACCTACTCGAGCGACGAGGTGCGCGACATCTACGACCTGCGCGCCCACCTCGAGAGCTACGCCGCGCGTATCGCCTGCGATCGCATCACCGACGCCGAGATCACCGCGCTCGAGCGCGTCCAAGAGGACCTCGAGCTCGACCGCACGAAGCTGACCGAGGCCGAGCGCACGCGCCAGCTCGCGCAGACCAACCAGCGCTTCCATGCGGTTCTCATCCGCTCGGCGCGTAGCGCCCCGCTGGAGCGCTGCTTCACCCAGGTCGTGCAGCTGCCGCTGCTCTACAAGGCCTACCTCTGGTACGACGACGAGGCCCTGAAGGCCTCCGCGCAGGATCATCGCGTGCTGCTCGAGATGCTGCGCACGGGCGATGGCGAGGCCGCGGAGCCGCACTGGCGCCAGCACCTCCTGCGCGGACGCGACGTGCTGGTCGAGCACCTCGCCGAAGCGGAAGCGGGAGAGGCTTAAGCGCGTCTATGAAGGCCGTTCGCTACCACGAGTACGGTCCCGCCGAGCGTTCTGCGCTACGAGGACGTGGAGGATCCGGTCGCGGGCGAGGGCGAGCTCGTGATCGAGATGCGCGCCTGTGGGGTGAACCACTTCGACATCGACCTTCGCGCCGGGATCTCGCGCTGGCCGCTGCCGCTGCCGCACCAGCTCGGCGTGGAGTTCGCGGGAGTGGTCGACTCCGTCGGTCCGGGTGTGGAGGGCTTCGCGCCGGGCGACCGCGTCTGGCCGCGTCACGAGATCGAGTGTGGCGTCTGCGACTTCTGCCGCATGGGCAAGCCCAACATCTGCCGCAACGCCCAGATGTTCAGCGTGCAGCTGCTCGGCGGCTACGCCGAGAAGGTGGTGGCCCCCGCTCGCGGCACGCACCACATGCCCGACGACCTGAGCTTCGAGCAGGCCGCCGCCGGCCAGGTGGCCTTCGCCACCGCCTGGCACATGCTTGTGACCCAGGGACAGCGTGGAGCCCGGCCAGACCGTCGTCGTCCAGGCCGCCGGCAGCGGCATCGGGCACGCGGCGATCCAGATCGCGGCCCTGGCCGGCGCTCGCGTGATCACGACCGCCGGCTCCGACGGAGAAGCTCGCGTACGGCCGCGAGATGGGCGCCTCCGAGACGATCAACTACCGCGAGGAGCCGGTCCGCGAGCGGATCCTGGAGTTGACCGACGGCCGCGGCGCCGATCTCTACATCGAGCACGTGGGCGGCGACCTCTTCATGGAGAGCCTGCGCAGCCTGCGCCCGGGCGGCCGCCTCGTGACCTGCGGCGGCCATGCGGGCGAGACCCCGCCGATCGACATCATCGAGCTGTTCCGCAACGAGTGGGAGGTGCTCGGCTCGCGGATCGGTACGCCGGCGGAGATGGAGCTGACGATGGATCTTCTGGCCGAGGGCCGCTTCGTGGCCGCCGTGCACAAGGCGATCCCGCTGGCCGATGCGCCCGAGGCGCATCAGATCCTCGAGCGGCGCGAACAGACCGGCAAGGTGATCCTCGTCCCCTAGCGGGACCGACCGTCTACACGGAGGCCCCGTGCGCAAACCCGACGACTACGTTTCGATCTACACCCGCGGCGTCGACCTCGATCCGTCGCGAACCTGCCTCGTGGTCGTCGACATGATGTACGCCACCGGGCATCCGGAGTTCGGCCTCGGCGCCCTGCTCACGAGCCAGGGCAGGATGGGCGATGCCGAGTACCGCTTCGCGCGCATCGCCGAGAAGGTGCTGCCGAACACCCTGCGGCTGCTCGCCTGGGCCCGCGAGCACGACATGCGGCGCGTGTTCCTCACCTACGGCTCGGAGGTCGTCGACTACAGCGACCTGTCGCCAGCAGATGGTGGGCGTCTGCAGCGCGACCAACAACCGCGTGGGCATGCGCGAGCACGACCTGCTCGACGAGCTCGAGCGGCGCCCCGACGAGCGCGTGATCAACAAGATCACGCCGAGCGCGATCACCTCGAGCCCGTTCGAGCTGATCATGCGCACCTACGGCGTCGACACGCTGCTGTTCACCGGGGTGTCGACGAACATGTGCGTGGAGGGCACGCTGCGCGACTCCGCCGACCGCGGCTTCGGCTGCGTGCTCGTCGACGACGCGTGCGGGGCCGACTCGGAGGAGTACCACGAGGCCGCCTGTGTCGTGATCCAGCGGCTGTACGGAAGCATCCTCACCACGCAGCAGGTGATCGACTCTCTCGAGGGCTCGCCGCCGGCGTCGGAGCAGGAAGCTTTCCAGGCGCCGGTCGTGGGCTGACGCTGGTGGCAACCGGGAACGGCAACGGCTCGGGCGCCATGGTCCGGGTCGGGATCGACGTGGGCGGCACCTTCACCGACCTGATGCTGGTCGACGACGCGCGCGGCCAGGTGACGGTCCACAAGGTGCCCTCCTCGCCCGCGGATCCCTCCGAGGCGACGATGGCCGGCCTGCGCGAGCTGTGCGACCTGGCAGGAGTGGAGCTCGACGCACGTCGACGCAGCTCCTCCACGGCACCACGGTCGCGACCAACATCGTGCTCGAGCGCAACGGCTCGCGCACGGGAATGATCACCACGCGCGGCTTCCGCGACCTGATCTACATCGGCCGCCACCGGCGCCCGAAGACGTTCTCGATCTACCAGGACCTGCCCTGGCGCGAGCCCACGCTGGTCGAGCGCCGCCTGCGGCTGCCGGTCACCGAGCGGATGGTGCCGCCGGGCGAGGTGCACACGCCGCTCGACGAGGACGAGGTGCGCGAGGCCGTGCGCAGCTGCGCGAGGAGAAGGTCGAGGCGGTGCGCGTCTGCTTCCTGTTCTCGTTCCTCAACCCGGAGCACGAGCGGCGGGTCAAGGAGATCCTCGACGGAGGAGTTGCCCGAGGCCCACCTGTCGATCTCGCACGAGGTCACGCCGCAGCACCGCGAGTACGAGCGCTTCTCGACGACGGCGCTGAACGCCTACATCGGCCCGAAGACGAGCCGCTACCTGCGCCGCATGCACGACGCGCTGCACGAGCTGGCGCCCCGGCACCGACTTCCACCTCATGGCCTCCAACGGCGGCACGCTGACCGTCGAGGGCGCGGTCGAGCGCCCGACGCAGCTGCTGATGTCCGGCCCGGTGGCCGGGATCATCGGCGGCATCGCGGTCGGGCAAGCGGCGGGCTACGACAGCGTGATCACGCTCGACGTGGGCGGCACCTCGGCGGACATCGGCGTGGCGCCCGGCGGGCAGCTGCGGATGAAGCACCTCTACGACACCAACCTCGGCGGCTACGACGTGATGGTGTCGATGGTGGATCTCGACACGATCGGCGCCGGCGGCGGCTCGATCGCCCGCATCGACGCGGGCGGCCTGCTGCGCGTCGGGCCGCAGAGCGCCGGGCGCCGACCCGGGGCCGGTCTGCTACGACGCCGGCGGCACGGAGCCGACGGCCACCGACGCGCAGGCGGCGCTCGGCAGGCTGCGCTCCCAGGCGCGGCTCGCGGGCAGCCTCGAGCTGGACGTGGACTCGGCCGGGACGCGATGGCGAAGCTCGGGCGAGAGCTCGGCATGGGTGCCGAGGAGGCCGCGCTCGGCGTGACGCAGATCGTGACCCAGAACATGGTCAACGCGATCAGCATCAACTCGGTGCAGCGCGGCTTCGACCCGCGCGACTTCAGCCTCGTCGCCTTCGGCGGCGGCGGCCCGCTGTACGGCGTCGACATCGCGCGCGAGCTGTCGATCCCGCGCGTGATCGTCCCGCTCCATCCCGGCATCACCTCGGCCATGGGGCTGCTCGCGTCCGACCTCAAGTACGAGACCCAGCGCACCGTGATGGTCGAGGCCGCCGAAGGCCGACCCCGCCGCGCTCGAGGCCGTCTTCCAGGAGATGGAGGCCGAGGGCCGGGAGCACCTCGACTTCGGACGGGATCGACGAGGGCGGACGGGTGTTCCAGCGCCTCGCCGACTGCCGCTACATCGGCCAGGCCTACGAGCTGCTCGTGCACGCTGCCGCCCGGGCCGCTCGACGCCGAGGGCATCGCCCGCGTGGCCGAGGAGTTCGAGGCCACCCACGAGCGCGAGTACTTCTACCGCTTCGAGGGCCCGGTGCAGATCGTGCACCTGCGCTCCTACGCGATCGGGCTGATGCCCGACGTGAGCGCTGAGAGCCTCGAGCAGGGCGACGCCGAGGTTCCGGACGACGCGCTGCTCGACCGCCGCGAGGTGCTGTTCGGCGACGGCGCCGAGCACGCGCGCCACGAGACGCCGTTCTACGACCGCAGCGGGCTGCGGGCCGGCAACGTGATCCCCGGGCCGGCCGTGATCGAGCAGCTCGACTCCACCACCGTCCTGCCGCCCGGGCAGCACCGCGCACGTGCAGCCCGACGGCACGATCGTGATCGACATCGAGGAGGCCGCGTGACCACCGAGACATCGAGGACGCCGCTCGATCCCGTCACGCTGGGCGTGCTCGGCGGGGCGTTCCAGGCGATCGGCCTGGAGATGGGCCACGCGCTGAAGCGCATGGCGTACAGCCCGGCGGCGCAGCAGGTGGAGGACCTCGGCGGTGGGCTGTTCACCGCCGAGGGCCTGCGAGATCTGCGAGTCGGACACGACGCCGATGCACATCGGCTCGATCCCGGCCTACGTGCGCGGCTTCATGCGCCGGCTCGAGGGCAAGGTCGAGCCCGGCGACATCATCATCCACAACAACCCGTACCACGGCGCCTCGCACTCGCCGGACCTCTGCGTGGCGATCCCGATCTTCCACGAGGGCGACCTGCTGGCCTGGTCGGCGTCCACGATCCACCTGTCGGACACCGGCGGCGTGTTCCCGGGCATCGCGATCGACGTCCACGACGTCTGGGCCGAGTCGAAGATCTACGACTCGCTGAAGCTGTACGAGAAGGGCGTCCGCAACGAGCAGCTGTGGCAGTTCTTCGTGGACAACACGCGCACGCCGAGCTACGTGGTGGGCGACACCGAGGCGATGATCGCGGCCGGCCGGCTGGGCGAGCGGCGCTTCCTCGGGCTGATCGAGAAGTACGGCCGCGAGACGGTGATGCAGGCGGTGGACGAGTTCCTCGACTACTGCGAGCGGATGATGCGCGCGCAGATCGAGCAGGTGCCCGACGGCAGCTGGGAGGCCGAGGGCTGTCTCGACGACGACGGCCGCAACCGCGACGAGCCGCTGTTCGTGAAGGCGAAGGTCACGATCGAGGGTTCGGAGATCACGATCGACCTGTCGGAGTCGTGCGACAACGTGCCGACGGGCTTCAACGTGCCGTTCGGCGGCAGCGTGCTGCCCGGGATCTACACCGTGATCCGCTCGGTCTTCCTCGACGAGGCCACCTTCACGGACTTCATCCCCCAGAACGACGGCATCTTCCGCCCGATCAACGTCATCGCGCGCGAGGGGTCGATCTTCAACCCCACGTTCCCGCGCTCCGCGCTGTCACGGGTGTGCCCGATCATGCGCGCGTCCGACTGCGCGATCCTCGCGCTCTCCGAGGTGGTGCCGGACCAGGTCTGCGCCGGCTGCTCGGCGGTCGGCGTCGGCGTCTACACCGGCTACATCCCGGAGCAGTCGAGGAGTACTGGGTCCACATCGAGATCAACGAGGGCGCGTACGGCGGGCGCAGCGGCAAGGACGGCCTCGACGCGATCGACGTCCTCACGGTGAACTCGCGCAACACTCCGATCGAGGAGACCGACTGGCTGTTCCCGCTTCACACCGTGCGCTACGAGATGCGTGACGACGTGGAGCCGGCGCCCGGCAAGTGGCGCGGGGGCCTCGGCATCGTGCGCGAGAACCGCTTCCTGAAGGGCGGCGCGTTCACCTCGGAGACCGACCGCGCCTACGACCCGCCCGCCGGGCTGTTCGGCGGCGGCACGGGGAGCACGCTGAAGCTCACGCGCGTCGACCCCGAGGGCGGCGAGCACGCGATGCACTCGAAGCAGACCAACTTCACGATGGACCCGGGCTCGTCGCTGCGCTGGGAGCAGTCCTGCGGCGGCGGCTACGGCGACCCGCTCGAGCGCGACCCGGAGCAGGTGCTGCGCGACTGGATGGACGAGCTCATAACGATCGACAGTGCCCGCGAGGCGTACGGGGTGGTGATCGCCGAGGACGGCCACAGCGTCGACCTCGAGGCGACCGCCGCCCTGCGTGCCGAGCGCTCGGGCGGCTGAGGAGTCCCATGAAGATCAAGTACATCGTCCCGTTCCCGTTCGACGAGGTGGGCCTGGCGAATCGCGCGGCCCAGCTCGGGCCTGAGCTGCGCACACCGGGCGTCGAGTACGAGTTCGTCACCGTCAAGAACTCCATTTACAACGCGGACAGCGCCTACGAGCTGCTGATCCTCGACGCCTACATCGCCGAGGCGGGCCTGCGCAGCGAGGAGGAGGGCTTCGACGCGGTGGTGATGGACACCGTGTCCGACTCCGGCCTGGCCGCCCTGCGCTCGCGGCTCACGATCCCGGTGCTCGGCCCCGGCCAGGTGCAGCAGCACGTCGCCGCGATCCTCGGCCGGCGCTTCTCGATCCTCACGATGTGGAAGCGCTGG
Source organism: uncultured Thermoleophilaceae bacterium (assembly GCA_963770325.1). Lineage (GTDB taxonomy): Bacteria > Actinomycetota > Thermoleophilia > Solirubrobacterales > Thermoleophilaceae > JAICJR01. The sequence goes on from CAVYPF010000004.1 coordinate 298,785, forward strand.
ATCAGCATGTACGAGAAGCAGCTGTCCGAATACGGCACGCGTCCCTACTGCGCGTCGATCCGCTCGATCGACGTACGGCCCGACCAGGAGCAGCTACTGGCGGGCAAGGAGGAGGTCGTGTTCGCCGCGCTCGAGCGCGAGGGCCGCGCGGCCATCGAGGAGGACGGGGCGGACGTGATCCTCGTCGGCTCGACCACGATGCACCAGTCGGTGGAGCACCTGCGGCGGACGCTGGGCGTGCCGGTGATCAACCCGGGGCCGCTCGCGATCAAGCTGGCTGAGCTGTTCGTACGCTCGGCCTGTCCCACTCGAAGCAGGCCTTCATGAGCCCCGAGATCCTGCAGGACGAGAAGCTCCAGTCGCTGATGGCCATGGCAGTGGAGCCGGCGTCTTAGTAAGGGCCCAGCCGATACGGGCGGACTGGCTGAGGCGGCCGGTTCGCGTCGGCCTTGCCATCGCGGTCGTCGCGATGGGCACGAGCACCTTCGCCACGCTGGGGCTCGGGGCGCTGGCGCCCTATCTGCGATCCACGTTCAACCTCTCGACCTTCGAGGTGGGCGCCCTGCCGGCGCTGGTGTTCCTCGGCGCGTTCTCGGTGTCGATCCCGTCGGGCCGCCTCACCGACCGCGTGGGAGCCGGCCGCGCGCTGGTGATCTCGCAGCTCGGGGTGTCGGCGGGCATCGGCCTGGCCGCAATCGCCCCGAACGCCGAGGTCTTCCTGGTGGCCGTCTTCCTCGCGGGGATCGGATACGGCTCCGTGAACCCCGCCACCAACGTGCTGTCCACGTCGCTCGTGCCGCGCAGGCACCGCGCCCTCTTCCTCAGCGTCAAGCAGACCGGGGTCACGCTCGGCGGGCTGGTTGGCGGCGCCGTGTTGCCGGGGCTGGCCGACGCCGTGGGCTGGCGCGCCGCGCTGCTCCTGCCCATCGCCATGATGCTCGCGAGCGCGTGCGCCGGGGTCTGGGTGGCGGGTCGCGAGGCCAGCGGCTGGTTCGACGTGCCGGACTCGGGCCGCGCCGTGATCGATCGCGAGGAGGAGGTCGAGGTCCCCGGTGGCGCCACCACCGGTCTCTTCGGCTTCGTGATGTCGGGGGTGCAGCTCAGCGTGGCCGGCTACCTCACCGTCTACCTCGTGGACACCAAGGGGTTCTCCAAGCCGACCGCGGGCCTCGCTCTGGGCGTCGCGTTCGCGGCGGCCTGCGCCGGGCGCGTCATCTGGGGCTGGATCTCCGACCGCTACTTCCTCTCTCACGCGTCCACGCTCGTGATCGTCTCGGCCGGCAGCCTCCTGGGCCTGGTGTCGCTCAGCATCGGGCCAAGCCACTTCGCCCTCTGGATCGCGTGCGCGCTGGTCGGCTTCTGCTCGTTCGGCTGGAACGGCGTCTACATGGCCCTGATCACCGACCGCGCGGCGGGGAGGAACCTCGGCCACGCCACCGGGCGGGGGCTGATGTTCCTCTACGGCGGTGTGGTGTTAGTGCCGCCCACGCTCGGGGCGGTCAAGGACGGCTTCAACTCCTGGTCCGCGGCGTGGGCGGTGGCGGCCTGCTTCGTGCTGGCGGCGGTAACGGCGATGGCGTTCGCCCCGCGCCACCGAGTGCTGGTCGGGTCGGTCACGCAGGAGCCGGTGGAGTCGCCGGTGGGTGCGGCGGTCTGACTCCGCCGCGGTGGGCTTGGCCCCGGCGCTTACGACATCAATGAGGGTCAGCCGGTGGAGAAAATAGGCCGCCGTCCTGACTCAGGGGGCATATAGCCCCACAAGGCAGGACGGTGCCAGCGGGTTCAGGCACCGTCCTGACTTATGCCGCCATACGCGGCTCAGGACAGGACGGTGCGAAGAAAACCGGCCCGTTCCGGGCCGACCCTCATTGCTGCCGTAGACCTCAGTCCGAAGAGGCGCCGAAGGCCGGCGGCCGCGCCCGGTGAAAGTCGGTGACCTTCTGGAACGCGATTCCCGCGCGAAGCAGCAGCCCGTCGCGCCAGGGCGCCGCCGCCAGCTGCACGCCGGTGGGGAGGCCGTTCTCGTCGAGGCCGCACGGCAGCGAGATGCCGGGCATCCAGGCCAGGGCCCACGCGTAACAGAAGCGCGTCAGGTGGGCGGTGGCCGCGATCATCTCCGAGCCCTCGATCTTCGGCGCCACGGACGGCGCGGTGGGGGTGAGGATCATGTCGACGCCCTCGAACTCCTGGATCATCCGCGCGCGGTAGTGGCGCATGAAGTCGAGCGCCGCGGCCACGTCCGCTCCGGTCACCTCGTAGCCCAGCTCGAGCCGCCGGCGCACGTCGGCGCCGAAGCGCCCCGGATCCTGCTCGAGCCGCTCGCGGTGCAGCGCGAGCGCCTCGGCCCGGGAGAACAGCGTGGTTCGCTGCATCGCCTCCTCGGAGTCGGACACGTCGACCTCGACCAGCTCAGCGCCCAGCTCGGCCAGCACGTCCGCCGCCGCGCGCGCGTTGGCGCCAACCGCGGGATCGACGTCGTCGAAGTAGAAGGCGTTCGCCACGCCCACGCGCAGCCCATCGAGCCGCTCGCCGGACTCGAGCCCGAGGCGCGTGGCCGCAGGCGGCTCGATCGCATACGGGTCGTGGCGGTCGTAGCCGACGATCACGGCGGAGAGGCGGGCCATGTCCACGGCGCTGCGTGCCATCGGGCCGACGGTGTCGAGCGATGCGCAGATCGGCAGCACCCCGCGGTTGCTCACGGCGCCGTAGGTGTGGCGCATGCCGGTCACGCCGTTCAGGGCGGCGGGGATGCGCACGGAGCCGCCGGTGTCGGTGCCGAGCGCGCCGAGGCAGAGGTCGGCGCCCACCGCGGCTCCGGAGCCGCCGCTGGATCCTCCGGGCACGCGCTCGAGGTCCCACGGGTTCCTGCACGGCCCGTAGTGGGCGTTGTTGTTGGTGGCCCCGTAGGCGAACTCGTGCAGCGTGGTCTTGCCGACGATCACGGCTCCCGCGGCGCGCAGCCGGCGGGTGGTCTCCGCGTCCTCCTCCGCGATCCGGTCGCGGAACCAGTCGGAGCCCGCGGTGCAGCGCACGCCCGCGAGGTCGATGTTGTCCTTCAGCGCGAGCGGCATCCCGTGGAGCGGCCCGGCGCTCTCGCCGCGGGCCGTCAGCTCGTCCATGCGCGCCGCGTCGGCCAGCGCCAGCTCGGGCGTGACGGTGATGAACGCGTTGATCTCGCCGGCGCCGTCGATGCGGTCGAGCACGGCCTGCGTGAGCTCGACGGCGGACACCTCCGCGCGCAGCTCGGGCTGGTCGATCAGCCGCATGAGGTCGGCCGTGTTCAACGCTTGTCCGCCGCTCGCATGTTCTCGAATCGTGATCGTCACGCCGCTCTCGATGTGCCGGCGCATCAGCTCACGGGCCTCGAGCGCATCGCCGCGCTCGATCGCGACCATGATCTCCTCGTGCTCCTCGAGCGAGCGCTTGGCGCGGCGGCTGCGCCAGACCGCCTCCACGGGCACGCCCGCCCAGAGGCGCGAGATGAACTCGGTGAGCAGCGGCGAGCCGGCATGCCTGTAGATGGTGGCGTGCCAGAGGGCGTTGAGCGTGGCCGCCTCAGAACGCCGGCCCGGTCCCTCCTGGGCGGCGCGCAGCGCCTCGTGCGCCTGGCGCATCTCCGCCACCTGGTCGGCGTCGGCGCGCTCCACCGCCAGCTGCACCGCGAGCGGCTCGAGCTCGACGCGGATGCGCGACACCTCGTCCACGCTGTCGGGCGAGTACTCCGCCACGACCATGCCCTGGTGGGGCTGATAGACCGCCAGTCCCTGGGCCTGGAGCAGGCGCAGCGCCTCCCTGATCGGAGTCGGGCTCATGTTCAGCTCCTTGATGAGCCGGCTGAGCACCAGGCGCTCGCCCGGTTGGAGGCTGCCCTCCTCGATGGCCTCACGAAGAGCGAGGAAGGCGGCCTCGGTCTTCGTCCTCGTTGCAGGCGGCGAGAGCGTTGCCATAGGATTATATTTTGTACTAAATCGGCCAGATGGCCACTCTGACTGCCCGAGGAGAGGGGATCGAGATCAAGATCGACTGGAGTGAACAGCTGATGCGGACGCTGCTGTTCGTCCCCGGCATCGACGAGCGGAAGCTGAAGAAGGTGGGCACGTTCGGCGCCGACCTGATCGTCATCGACCTCGAGGATGCGGTGGCCGATTCGGAGAAGACGGCCGCGCGCGCGGTCACGCGCGCCGCGATCCCGACCTACGGCGACAAGCCGTCGTGACCGTGCGCGTCAACGCGCTCGACACCGGCCGGCTCGAGGACGACATCGAGGCCGTGGTCTGCCCGGAGCTGGCGGCGATCCTCGTGCCCAAGATCGAGGACACCGACACGCTGCGGCTCACCGACGAGGCGCTGGCGACAGGCCGAGAAGGACAACGGCATGGAGACGGGCTCCGTGCGCATCATCGCGATCATGGAGACGCCGCTCGGCATCGCGCGCTGCGAGGACATCCTGCTCTCGGCGCCCGCTCGCACCGTCACCTCGATCTTCGGCCTGGGCGACTTCTCGGTGGCGCTCGGCGTGGACATCACCCACGAGGGCACCGAGCTGCTCTACGGACGCAGCCGCGTGATCGTGGCCACCCGTGCCGCCGGCATGGTGCCGCCGCTCGACGGGCCCTACCTCGAGGTCGAGGATCTCGAGGGTCTGCTCGTGAACAGCCGCCGCTCGCGCGCGCTCGGCTTCCAGGGCCGCGTGGCGGTCTACCCGCCGCAGGTCGGCCCGATCCACGCAGGCCTTCTCGGATCTGAGCGACGAGGAGGTCGACCGCCACCCGGCGGGTGGTGGAGGGCTTCGAGGCGGCCCTGGCCGATGGCGTCGCCTCGATCCGGCTCGACGGCAAGTTCGTCGACTACCCGATCTACAACCTGATGAAGGAGCGGATGCGCCGCTACGACGCCTTCCAGGCAGCGAAGGAGCAGGCATGAACGCCAAGACACCGCTGGCCCTCGAGGGTGTGCGCGTGGTCGACGCCGCGTCGCTGTTCGCGGGCCCCGTGATCTGCACGATGCTGGGCGACTACGGCGCCGACGTGATCAAGGTCGAGCACCCCACAGGCGACAACCTGCGCAAGCTCGGCTGGGAGAAGGACGGCGTGTCGCTGTGGTGGGCGCTGATCGGCCGCAACAAGCGCTCGGTCACCCTCAAGCTCTCCGACCCCGAGGGCGCCGAGGCGATGAAGAAGCTGCTGGCCACCGCCGACGTGTTCGTGGAGAACTTCCGCACCGGCACGCTCGAGCGCTGGGGGCTCGGTCCGGAAGTGCTCCACGAGATCAACCCGGGCCTCGTGATCGTGCGCACCACGGGCTTCGGCCAGACCGGCCCCTACGCCACGCGACCGGGCTTCGGCACGCTGGCCGAGTCGATCTCGGGCTACGCCCACATCAACGGCTTCCCCGACGGGCCGCCGACGCTGCCGCCGTTCGCGCTCGGCGACGGGGTGGCCGCTCTGACCGGCGCCTTCGCGGCCATGATGGCCCTGTGCTGGCGCGAGAACGGCGGCAGCGGCCAGGTGATCGACCTGTCGATCTACGAGCCGCTGTTCTGGATCCTCGGACCGCAGGCCTCCGTCTACGACCAGCTCGGCATCGTGCAGGACCGCACCGGCAACCGCGCCCCGTTCACGGCCCCGCGCAACGCCTACCTGCTCGAAGGACGGGCGCTGGCTGGGGCTGTCCGGCAGCTCGCAGTCGATCGCCGAGCGCGTGATGCGCCTGGTCGGCAAGCCGGAGATGGTCGACGAGCCGTGGTTCCAGAACCACGCCGGGCGCCTCGAGCACCAGGACGAGCTCGACGAGGCGATCGCCGCCTGGATCGCCGAGCGCGACCGCCGACGAGGTGGTGCGAGAAGTTCGAGGAGCAGGAGGCGGCGATCGCCCCGGTGCTCTCGATCGCGGACATCTTCGAGGAGCCTCAGTTCCTCGCGCGCGAGACGATCACGACCGTCGAGCATCCGGACCTCGGACCGCTCAAGATGCAGAACGTGATCCCGCGGCTCGACAAGACCCCGGGCAGCATCCGCAGCGTCGGGCCACCGCTCGGCGCGCACAACCTCGAGGTGCTTCAGGGCGAGCTCGGCTATACGGACGAGCAGATCGAGGAGCTGCGGCGCTCCGGAGTGATCGTCGCCGAAGACCAGACGACCGCCTGACGGCGGGGAACGAAGGGAGTTCGAAAGTGGCGCAGTTCAAGGAGGCTGACGGGCCAGGCCCGAAGCGCGAAATCGTCGGCTACGGCCGCTACGTCCCGAAGGTGACCTGGCCCGAACGGGGCCCGCGTGGTCGTGATGCATCAACCTCAACTGGGAAGAGGGCTCGGAGTACTCGCTGATCGCCGGTGACGGGCGTAACGAGGGGCTCGCCGAGATCCCGTACACGATGGACCCGCAGTACCGCGACCTCGCCGCGGAGTCGGTCTACGAGTACGGGGCGCGCGCGGGCGTCTGGCGCATCCAGCGGCTCGTGGAGCAGTTCAAGATCCCGATCACCTTCTTCGGCGCCGCGATCGCCTTTGAGCGCAACCCCGAGGTGGCCGAGTGGCTCAAGGAGGGTGGCCACGAGCCTTGCTCTCACGGCTGGCGCTGGGAGGAGGTCTACACCCTCTCGCGCGAGGAGGAGAAGGACCACATGGAGGAGGCCATCAGGTCGATCGAGAAGACCTGTGGCTCGCGGCCCCAGGGCTGGTACTGCCGCTACGGCCCCTCGATCCACACGCGCGAGCTGCTCGTCGAGGAGGGTGGCTTCGTCTACGACTCGGACGCCTACAACGACGACCTGCCCTACTACACGGAGGTCAAGGGCAAGCGCCACCTGATCATCCCCTACAGCTTCACCTACAACGACGGGCGCTACGTGCTGTCGCAGGGCTTCTCCGACCCGACCTCGTTCTTCGACCAGTGCCGGCGCGGCCTCGACTACCTCTGGGACGAAGGCGCCACGCACCCGCGCATGATGTCGATCGGCCTGCACTCCCGCTGGGCCGGACAGGCCGGCCGCACCAGCGCGCTGCGGGACTTCATCGAGTACGCGATGGAGAAGGGCGACGTGTAGTTCATGCGGCGCATCGACATCGCCAACTGGTGGAACGAGCATTCGGACTCCTTCCCCATGGAGCGTGCGTGAGGGCAGTCCGCTTTCACGAGTACGGCGGTCCGGATGTCCTCAAGCTGGAGGACATCCCGGAGCCGGAGCCGCTTCCCGACGAGGTGGTCGTCCGCGTTCGCGCGGTCGGCCTCAACCACGTGGACATCGACATGCGCGACGGCACCTCGCGGCTGCCGCTCACGCTTCCGCACACGCTGGGCTTCGAGGTCGGCGGCGACATCGCCGCCCTCGGAGCCGAGGTGAGCGGCTGGTCGGTGGGGGACAGGGTCACCCCGCTCTACCAGGTGGCCTGCCGCAACTGCGCGGCCTGCCTCTCGGGTGACCAGCAGCACTGCACGACGATCGAGATGCTGGGCGTCACGCGCCCGGGGGGGTTCGCCGAGTACATGGCGGTGCCCGCCCGCTCGCTGGTGGCGATGCCGAAGGGCATGAGCTACGCCCAGGCTGCCTCGACGCAGACCACGTTCGGCACCGCCTGGCACTGCCTGGTCACGCGCGCGGGCATCAAGCCCGGCGACTGGGTGCTGGTGTCGGCCGCGGGCAGCGGCGTGGGCTCGGCCGGGATCCAGGTGGCCAAGCTCGCGGGCGCGCGCGTGATCACCACCTCCTCGAGCGACGACAAGCTGGCCCGGGCGATCGAGCTCGGCGCCGACGTGACCATCAACTACGCCACCGAGGACGTGCTCACGCGCGTGCACGAGGCCACCGGCGGACACGGCGCGGACATCGCGCTCGAGCACGTGGGCGGCGAGGTCTTCGGGGCGAGCCTGAACGCGCTCGCCATCGACGGGCGCGTGGTGGTCTGCGGCGGCCACGCCGGCGAGGTGGTGCCGGTGGACCTGATCGAGCTGTTCCGCCACGAGTGGTCGATCATCGGCTGCGCACGCGCCACCGAGGCCGAGCTGCGGCACGTGGTGGAGCTCGTCGGGCGCGGCGACCTGGAGCCCATCATCTCGGAGACCGCGCCGCTCGAGGGAGTGGGCGACTTGCAGGGAAAGATGGAGCGCCGGGAGCAGTTCGGAAAGCTCGTGATCGAGCCCTGATGCGGCTCCAGAGCGGGATTCTGGTGGACGCTCCAGTCTTTGTGTGCTGTTGTATACCGAAATTCGCCGGGCGGGCTTGGCGCTCGCCACGACCCCGTCCATGACGGACGAGAGGGGAGCCCCCGTGACTGAGATTGGCGAAAACACGACGGTGCGGACGCTCGTAGGCAGGCTGGATCCGGCCAAGGTCGATCCGAAGCAGACGGCGCTCGTCGTGATCGACCTCCAGGAGCTCTGCTCCGGCTCGAACGGCCAGCACGCGCGGAGGGCCAAGGAGCTCGGCAAGTGGGCCGACATCGAGGACTACTTCGGGCGCGTCGAGGAGCTCGTGGTGCCGAACGTCGCCCGCATCGCCACCGCGCTGCGCGACGCCGGCGGCACGGTGATCTGGGCACGCTGCCGCTCGCTCACCGCCGACGCGCGCGACAACGGCCGCCGCTTCCACGACTTCGGCATCTTCGTCGCGTGTGACAGCCCGGAGGCGGAGCTGATCGACGGCGTGGTGCTCGAGCACGGCGACGTCCTGCTCGACAAGACCACCGCCAGCGTCTTCCTGTCCACCAACCTCAACGTGATGCTGCGGCAGATGGGCGTGAAGTCGCTGATCACCACCGGGGTGGTCACGAGCGGTTGCGTGGAGAGCACGGTGCGCGACGGCTGCGACCTGGACTACGACGTCCTGCTCATCGAGGACGCCTGCGCGGACCGCAGCGAGCAGCTGCACGCCGACTCGATCGAGCGGCTGAACAACAACTTCGCCGTCGCGATGAGCACCAACGAGGTGCTCGCCAGCCTTGGCGCCGCGCCGGTTCTGGAAGGGAGTCCCAGTGGCACCTAGCTATGCCCGTCAGCTTCGGGCGATGATCGAGGCCGAGGGCATGCCGGTGCTCCCCGGCGCCTACGACGGCCTCTCCGCGAAGCTCGTGGCGAGCGGCCGGCTTCCCGGCGATCTACTTCTCCGGCGGCCTGTCGGCCTCGTCCTTCCCGGGCGTGCCCGACTTCGGCACGCGCACGCTCTCCGAGACGGTCGCCCAGGTGGGCGGCGCCGTGCGGGCGACCGGGATGCCGGTGCTCGGCGACGGCGAGGCGGGCTACGGCTCGGTTCTCACGGTGCAGCGCCTGGTCTACGAGATGGAGAACGTCGGCGCCGCCGGCCTCCACTTCGAGGACCAGGACGTGCCGCGCCGCTGCGGCCACTACGCCGACAAGCGCCTCGTGAGCCTGGAGACGCACGCCGGCCGCCTCGCGGCAGCCGTCGACGAGCCGCCGCGACCCCGACTTCGTGATCATCGCCCGCACCGACGCGATCGCGGTGACGGGCTTCGAGGACGCCCTCGAGCGCGCGCGCGCGTATTCGACGGCCGGCGCCGACGTGGTCTTCTTCGACGGAGTCGAGACGCGGAGCAGCTCGAGACCATCCCGTCGCTGATGGGCGACATCCCGGTGATGGCGAACATGGTCGAGGGCGGCGTGACGCCGTTCCTGCAGCTCCGGCGAGCTGCGAGGCGGCTGGGCTACGCGATCGCGATCTACCCGTGCACGCCGTACTTCGCCGCGCTCGGCGCGATGCGCGACGCCCTGGAGGTGCTGGCGCGACGACCGGCACGAGCGAGAGCGCTCTGGCCGCCAGATGGGCAGCTTCCGCGAGTGGCAGGAGGTCACCGGGGTCGACGAGGCGATGGATTTCGTCGCGCGCTTCGAGCCGGAGGGCGAGCGTGCCGCCGTATGACCTGCTGGTCCTAGGCGGAACGCTCGTCGACGACCGCTCGGCACGTCCGGGCGACATCGCCGTGGCCGACGGCAGGATCGTCGCGGTCACGGCGCCGGGCGAGCTCGATCCGGACGACGCCGGCGAGGTGATCCAGGCCGCCGGGAAGCTGGTGCTCCCGGGCGGCGTCGACGCCCACGTCCACTTGGACTTCGCGATCGGCCCCTGGGTCTCGCAGCAGTACGACGTCGGTAGCCGCGCCGCGCCTCTACGGCGGGACCACCACGATCATGGACTTCGCCGTTCGCTATCCGGGCGAGGGCTCGCTGCTCGAGGCGGTGGCCGCCAAGCGGGCGGACGCCGAGGCAGGAATCTGCTGCGACTTCGGGCTCCACCTGATCGTCATGGGCGATGTCGGTGACGCCGAGCTGGCCGAGATCCCCGGCGTGATCGACGCAGGCGTGCCGACGGTCAAGGTGTTCATGAACTTCCCCGAGTTCTACCCGGGCGACGGCGGCACGGCCGAGCTGTTCGAGGCGGTCGGCGCGAGGGCGGCACCGCGGTCGTCCACGCCGAGAACGCCGACGTGATCACCCGGCGCACCGCAGCGTCTGATCGATGCCGGCAAGAAGGACTGGCGCTTCAACGACGACAGCCGCCCGGACTGGGTCGAGGCCGAGGCCGTCGAGCGCGCGATCCGACTCGCCGAGGCCGGGGACTGCCCGCTGTTCGTCTTCCACGTGACCTCGGCGGCGGCGGCGAGCGCGATCCGGGCGGCCCAGGGGCGCGGCCTGCCGGTCTTCTCCGAGACCTGCCACAACTACGTCGTCTTCTCGAAGGAGGACGTGGTCGAGCGCCCGAACGGCGCCGACTGGGGCAACATGCCGCCGCTGCGGCCGCCGTGGAACCGCGACGAGCTCTGGCGCGCGCTCGACGAGCGTGTGATCGAGCACGTGAGCACGGACGACTACACGGGTCCGCTGTCGAACCGCAACGCGGCCGGGCTCGACCTGCCGACCCCACCCGCCGGCCACAACGGCATGGAGACGCGGCTCGCCGTCCTGTACACGGAGGCCGTCGTGAAGCGCGGCTGGCCGCTCGAGCGCTTCGTCGAGATCGCCGGCGCCGGAATCGCGCGCAAGCTCGGGCTCTGGCCGCGCAAGGGGAGCCTCATGCCCGGCGCCGACGCCGACCTGGTGGTGTTCGATCCCGAGCGCCGCGGCACCTACCGCCTCGACGAGCTGCACACGGTCGACTACAGCATCTGGGACGGGTACGAGTATGAGGGGCTGCCCCAGACGACGATCCTGCGCGGCGTGCCGATGGTTCGCGACGGCGCGTTCGTCGGCCCGGAGGGCAGCGGCCACTTCGTGCATCGTCCCCGCCGGACTCCTTGAAGCAGCGTTAAGAACTGAGAAGTCCGCTACGCGCGGGCGCGCCGCGTGTCAGGTCTCGGCGGGCCGTGCCGTCCCCGGCCCTTGAGCGGTCTGCGTCGTCTGCCCGTCCGGGCGGCCTGCTTGTGTTTCGTCGCACGATCTGCGAATTGCAGGTCGCTGAGGCCGATCCCGGGGGCCCTGCCGGACGCCTCTTCCGCACCGCTAGCGGTAATTTGACCGGAGTTATGGTCCGACATTTGATTTCAGCGACGTCGGAATCGGGCGCAGATGCAGCACTAACGCTGCGTGAGCGGACCCCGCCCAGAAGTCCGACATACGAACGGCCGGATCTACTTTCTGTACATAAAGCACAGGTTAAGTACCGACCATCGGTGCTTGACAACCCTCCGACAGCGGGACTAGGCTGCGATCTTCGCAGTGCGCGGTTGCGTACCGCGGTATACATTCACGGTAGCCCTATGGACTCGAAGGGCGGCCAGAATCTCAGAGGAGAGGCACATTGCGTTATCCACGTCGTCTCAGGGCTGTTGCATTTGGCCTCGTGGGACTCGTTGCTGCGGTCGCAGTAGCGGCCTGCGGTAGCAGCAACAAGTCCAGCACCACCGCGGCGAGCACCGCGGCGCCTCCACGGGTGGCGCATCCACGGCGGCTGCATCTGATCCCACCGCCGCCGGGGTGGCATACGCCAAGCAGCAGATCGCGGCGTCGACCGCCGTACCGACCTTCAAGCTGAACGCGCCGGCGTTCGACATGACCAAGATCAAGGGCAAGGTCATCTTCAACATCCCGGTGACCAGCGCTGTGCCGTACGTGATCTCCGTCGACAAGGCAGCCGCGGCTGTCGTGCAGAAGTACGGCGCGAAGTGGGTCGAGTACACCAACCAGGGCACGCCGAACGAGTGGACGGCGGGCATCAACCAGGCGATCGCGCAGAAGGCTGACGTGATCATCCTCGCTCAGGGCACGGCACTGTCGCTGATCATTCCGGCGATGCAGAAGGCCAAGGCCGCCGGGATCCCGATTCTGGTGACCCACGACTTCCAGAACGGTGAGATCGACAGCCCGCCGCCGAACGGCCCGGGCGCACAGGCGAAGGCGCTTACCGCTGCTTTCGTCACCGTTCCGTTCTGGGAGGCCGCCCGTCTCGAGGCCGACTGGGCCATCGCGCAGACCAACGGCAAGGCCGACGTGCTCAGCTTCTCGTCGCCGGACGTGCCGCCGTCAACCGGCATCACGGCCGCGATGAAGAAGGAGTTCGCCGACCACTGCCCGAACTGCAAGTTCAAGTCGATCAACGTGCCGCTCTCCGAGTGGGCGCACGAAGATCGCCTCTGAGACGCAGTCGGCGATCCAGCAGGATCCGGGGATCAACTACATGACGCCGATCTACGACTCGATGTCGCTGTTCGCACAGCAGGGCATCAAGGCGGCCGGCAAGCAGGCAACCGTGAAGATCGCCTCCTACAACGGCACGCCCGCCGTGATGGAGCTGATCAAGAACGGCGACATCATGGCGATGGACGCAGGCGAGAACATCCAGTGGCTCGCCTACGCCACGGTCGACCAGGCAGGACGCCTGCTCACCGGCGCGCCGATCGTCGCCGACGGCAACGAGCAGACGCCGCTCCGCGTGTTCACCAAGGCGAACATCGCCGAGGCTGGTGACCCCCCGGGCGCGACCCAGGGCTACGGCACCGCTTACGTGACCGGCTACGGGAAGCTGTGGGGAGGCGGTCAGTAACAAGATGACGGAGTCAGCCGACCGCAACGACAACACGCAGTCGGCGGTGGGCCCGGGAGCAGAGGCCGCTCCCGGGCCCGCCACTCCGGCACGCTCAGGCGTGCCGGTCGTCGAACTGCGCAATCTCTCGAAGACCTTCGGAGGGTCGCAGGCGCTCAAGGGCGTCGACCTCACGATCCTGCCGGGCGAGGTACACGGCCTGCTCGGCGAGAACGGCTCGGGCAAGTCGACCCTGATCAAGATCCTCAACGGCTTCCACGCCCCCGACCCGGGGGCAGCCCTCACGGTAAGCGGCGTGGATGTCTCCCTGCCGCTGGCTCCGGGTCAGTTCCGCGAGCTCGGCCTCTCGTTCGTGCACCAGGACCTCGGGCTCGTGCTCGAGCTCACCGTGCTCGAGAACCTGCGCGTCGGCGAGCTGATCGCCAGCCGCGGCGTCTGGATCTCGTGGCGGAAGGAGCGCGCTCGCGCGCGCGAGCTGTTCGCCCGCTACAACGTCGACCTCGACCCCCGCAAGCTGGTCAACGAGCTCACCCCGACCGAGCGCGCGCTGCTCGCGATCGTCCGGGCGGTCGAGGAGATCCGCGAGACGCAGCGCAGTCACGGAGACGAGCACGGCCTGCTGATCCTCGACGAGCCGACGGTGTTCCTCCCGCTGGAGGGCACCGAGCGGCTGTTCCAGATCGTGCGTGACATCGTGAAGAGCGGCGACGCGAGCGTGCTGTTCGTCTCCCACGACCTCGACGAGGTGCTCCAGGTCACCGATCGCGTGACGGTCCTGCGCGACGGCAACCTCCAGGGCACGGTCGACACGAAGACCACCAGCGAGGCGCAGCTGGTCGAGATGATCATCGGCCGGCGCTTCGAGAGCCTGGCGCTCGCGCCCGAGCAGCTGAGCGGCACCGAGGTGGACGTGACGGTGCGCGGACTCACCGGCGGGGTCCTGCAGGGGCTCGACATCGACGTCAGGCGCGGCGAGATCCTCGGCATAACGGGCCTGATGGGGTCGGGCTTCGACGAGGTTCCCTACTTCCTGTTCGGCGCGCGCAACTGCACGGAAGGCTCGCTGAGCGCGCACGGCGTGACCTTCGATCTGAAGCTGATGTCGCCCGACCGCGCGGTGGCGAACGGCTTCGCGCTGCTGCCCGCGGACCGCCAGCGCGACGGCAGCGTGCCCGACCTCCCGGTGGGCGAGAACCTGATGCTCCAGGTGCTGTCGGACTACACCGGACCCATGGGGCTCAAGCGCCGCGAGATGAGCGCCAAGGCCGACGAGCTGCTCCACGAGTTCGACGTGCAGGCCGCCAGAGCCGAAGCGCTCCTACGAGTCGCTCAGCGGCGGCAACCAGCAGAAGGCGCTGCTCGCGAAGTGGCTTCAGACCAAGCCGAAGCTGATCTTCCTGCACGAGCCGACCCAGGGCGTCGACGTCGGCGCGCGCGCGCAGATCTTCGGGATGCTGGGCGATGCGGCTCACGAGCACGGCGCCTGCGATCCTGGTCGCGAGCTCGGACTACGAGCAGCTGGCCGCGATCTGCGACCGCGTGATCGTGCTCGCCCGCGGGAAGATCGCGTCTGAGGTATCGGGCGACGAGGTCACGAAGGAACGTATCGGGGAGCAGGTCTACAACAGCGTGACCTTGCGCGAATCGACGATGGAGGCCGCCAGCTAAATGGACACGGAGAACGTAACCACCGCGCCGCCCGTCGGAGAGCCGCGGAGCCGGCGCCGCCCGAGGCCGCCGAGCCGACCAAGAAGTCGTCGCCGCCTGCGGTCGCTCAACTTCGAGCGCTGGGCGCTGTTGCTCGCCTGGGCCGTGGTCGTCCTCTTCTTCAGCCTCGACAAGCCGAAGCATCTACTCCGACGTCGGGCAACTTCCAGACGATCTTCGGCTCGCAGGCGGTGCTGCTCGTGCTGGCGCTGGGTCTGATCATCGTGCTGACCACCGGTGACTTCGACCTCTCGATCGCCTCCAACATGTCGCTCAGCGCGATGATCATCGCGGTGCTGAACATCCAGCACGACTGGGCGATCCTCCCGGCGATCCTGTTCGCGGTCTTCATCTCCGTGATGATCGGCGTGATCAACGGGGGCCTGGTGGTGCTGATGGGGGTCGACTCGTTCATCGTCACGCTGGGCATGGGCACGATCGCGCTCGGCGTGGTCCAGTGGATCAGCAACGGCAACAACGTCACCGGCACGGCCGCGGTCCTGACGACCTGGACGATCGGCCACCGGTTCGTCGGCATCTCCCTGATCTTCTACTACGGCGTGGCCGCGACCCTGTTGCTGTTCTACGTCTTCGAGTTCACGCCATTGGGACGAAGGCTCCTGTTCGTGGGCCGTGGGCGCAGCGTGTCGCGGCTGAGCGGCCTGCATGTCGAACCGCATCCGCTGGGGCTCGTTCATCGTCTGTGGCCTGTTCGCCGGGCTCGCCGGCGTCATGTACGCCGGCAGCCTCGGCGGCGCCGACCCGGTCTCGGGACAGACCTTCCTGCTGCCCGCCTTCGCGGCCTCGTTCCTGGGGGCCACGGCGATCTACCCCGGTCGCTTCAACCCGATCGGCACGTTCATCGCCGTGTACTTCCTGGTGTCGGGCATCACGGGCCTCCAGCTGCTCGGAGTGGAGAACTTCGTGCAGCAGCTGTTCTACGGCGGAGCGCTGGTCATCGCGGTCACGCTGTCGACGCTCGCGCGCCGGCAGGCGGCTCGAAGGACGGTCTAGCCCTGGGGCTTAGGACGACGGGAGCGCGGTGGTACGCGAGGTATGCACTCGCGGCCGCGCTCCCTACCGGTGCATCAACGGAGGAGCGCGATGACCAGGGTTGAGAGTGAGGTGACCGGCCCGCAGGGGCGCGGCGACGATCTGAGCGACGGTCCGCTGCAGGGCCTGCGCGTGGTGGAGTTCGGCCAGCTTCTGGCCGGACCCTACGTGGGCACGCTGCTCGGCGACTTCGGCGCCGAGGTGATCAAGGTCGAGCCGCCCCCGAAGGGCGACGCGATGCGCGACTGGGGCCGGCTGCGCCACAACGACCACTCGCTGTGGTGGTCGATTCTGGCTCGCAACAAGCGCTCGGTCACGCTCAACCTGCGCACCGAGGAGGGTCAGCGCCTGGCGCTCGGCCTCGTGAAGGACGCGGACGTGGTGCTCGAGAACTTCCGCCCGGGCACGATGGAGAAGTGGGGCCTCGGACCCGAGGACGTCCACGCGATCAACCCGCGCGCCATATACGCGCGCGTGACCGGCTACGGCCAGATCGGCCGATACCGCGACCGACCTGGCTTCGCCTCGGCCAGCGAGGCGATCTCGGGGCTGCGCTACTTCAACGGCTACCCGGGACAGGCGCCGCCGCGCTACGGCATCTCGCTCGGTGACACGCTCGCCGCCCAATCGGCCTTTCAAGGGATCCTGCTGGCGCTCTACGCGCGCGACGCGCGCGGGGCCGACGGTCAGGTGGTGGACGCGTCGATCACCGACGCCTGCTTCGCGATGACGGAGTCGTCGGTGCTCGAGTACGAGAAGGCCGGCGTGATCCGCGAGCCCACCGGCCCGCGGCTGCCGCGCATCGCTCCGTCCAACGTCTACAAGTCCAAGGACGACCGCTGGGTCGTGATCGCCGCCAACCACGACACGCTCTGGCGGCGGCTCGCGGCGCTGATGGGCCGGCCCGAGCTGGGCGAGGACCCGCGCTTCGACTCGCACCTCACCCGCGGCGAGAACGAGGATCTGCTCGACGAGATCATCGGCGCGTGGGCGATCCAGTACACCGCCAGCGAGCTCGACGAGCTCGTGAACGGAGCAGGCGTGGTCTGCGCCCCGGTCTACACGGCGGAGGACATCTACAAGGATCCCTACTTCAGGGAGCGCGGGCTCCTGATCGAGTACGAGGACGAGGTGCACGGCACCGTGACGGGGCCGGGAGTGGTTCCCAGGCTCACCTCCACGCCGGGCAGCGTCCGCCGCGCCGCACGCTGGACCCTCGGCGCGGACAACGCCGAGGTGCTCGAGCCTCTCGGCGTCGACGAGGCCGGTCTGCAGCGCTTGCGCGACGACGGGATAGTGTGAACCTGACGGAGTTGCGCACCCATCCTCGGGCGCCGGCCTCGCGTCTAACTGCCAAGCACTGAGAGGAGAGCGATGGGATACCGATTGGGTGTGGACGTCGGGGGGACGTTCACTGATGTCCAGATGCAGGACACCGCTTCGGGCGAGCTCACGCTCGTCAAGGTGCTGTCGACGCCCGAAGACCAGTCGGTCGGGGTGCTCGCCGGGATCGAGGAGGCGTGTCAGCGCGCGGGCGCCACGCCGAAGGACCTCGACCTGATCCTCCACGGGAGCACGGTCGTAACCAACCTCATCCTCGAGAGCAAGGGCGCCAAGGGCGGCCTGCTCACGACCAAGGGCAACGAGCAGATCCTTCATCTCGCGCGCGCGTGGACGCCCGGCCCGCTGTACGGCTGGATGGGCATGATCAAGCCGCCGCCGCTCGTGCAGCTGTGGCACACGCGCGGCATCCGCGGCCGGCATCGCGGCCGACGGCTCGATCGTCGAGGAGCTCGACGAGGCGGAGGTCCGCGCGGCGGTGGACGAGCTGGTCGCCGACGGCGTCGCAGTCGCGTGACCGATCGCGCTTCCTCAACTCGTACGTGAACCCCGAGCACGAGCGCCGCGCGCGCGACATCGCCCGCGAGGCCCATCCCGAGCTGCCGATCTCGATCTCCTCGGACCTCGTGTCCGAGTACCGCGAGTACGAGCGCACGCTCACCGCGGTGCTGAACTCCTACGCGCAGCCGAGGTGATCCGCTACGTCGACGGGCTCGAGTCGCCTGCTCGCGCGACGTCGGCTTCGCCGGCCGGCTCGGAGATCGTGCGCTCCGACGGCGGCACGATGAGCGCGCTCTCCACCAAGGAGCGCCCGGTCGACATCGCCTTCTCCGGACCGTCCGGCGGCGTGGTGGGCGCGGCCTACCTGGCGCGCCGCATCGGCGTCCCGAACGTGCTCACGCTCGACATGGGCGGCACCTCCACCGACGTCGTCGCTGTGCGTGGACGGCGCCGTGACGATCAAGCGCGACGGCGCAGCTCGGCTACTACCAGTTCCAGTCCCGCGGGGTCGACATCCACAGCGTCGGCGCCGGCGGCGGCTCGATCGCCTACCTCACACCTCGTCGGCGCGCTGCGCGTCGGGTCCGCAGCAGCGCGGGCGCCGAGCCCGGGCCCGCCGCTACGGCCGCGGCGGCGACCAGCCCACGGTGACCGACGCCAACGTCGTGCTGGACCGCATCCCGCCGGGCTCCAAGCTCGGCCGGCACGCTCGAGCATCGACGAGGAGGCCGCCAAGCGGGCGGTCGGCGACGATCGCCGACGGCCTCGGCGTGGACGCTGATCGCAGGCGGCACAGGCGATCATCGACATCGCCAACGAGAACATGCACGCCGCCCTGCGCGTGGTCAGCGTCGAGCGCGGCTTCGACCCGCGCGACTTCGGGCTGATCGCCTTCGGCGGCGCCGGCCCGCTGCACGCCAACGCGCTCGGCCGGCTCATCGACGCCGAGCCGGTCGTGATCCCGACCGCCCCGGGCGTGCTCAGCGCCTTCGGCTTCCAGGCGGCCGAGGTGCAGAACGAGTTCGCGCGCACGTACCTGCGATCGCCGAGGACACGCCCGCGGACGACCTGCGCGGCGTGCTCGACCTCCCTGCGCGACGAGGCCGGCGAGTGGCTCGACGCGCGAGGACGTGGACGAGGACAAGCGAACGTACCGACTTCTACGCCGACTGCCGCTACTAGCGATGCAGGACATCCAGCTGCCGTGCGAGCTGCGGGTCGAGGACGATCGACGACGGCTACGCCAAGCGGCTCCGCGCGCAGTTCGAGGACGAGCACCGGCGCCGCTACGGCTTCGACCTGGACGCACCGATCGAGATCGCCACGCTGCGCGTGGTCGGCGCCGGGCACCGACCACCGAAGAGGTGGTCGAGCCGGCTGCCGGCAAGGGCGGCTCGGAGGCCGCCCTCGAGCGCGACGAGCAGGTGTTCTTCGACGGCGAGTGGCACGGCACCGCCGATCTACGACCGCGACGCGCTCGGCTCCGGTGACACGGTCGTCGGGGCCGGCGATCGTCGTTCAGCAGGACACCACGACCGTGATCGAGCCGGGCTACGCCGGGACGGTCGACGACTACGGCAACCTGATCATCCGCAAGCTGGAGGGCAACCGATGACAAGCGTCCAGAACGAAGTGCTGCCCGACTTCGTGCGCGAGCACGACATCGACCACGATCACGCTCGACATCATCGAGAACACGCTCTCGAACACCCGCTTCGAGATGGACCGCGTGCTCGAGACGACCGCGGTCAGCCCGGTGATCCGCGAGCAGTCGGATCAGTTCCCGCTGATCGCCGACCGTCACGGGCGCATGGTCATCGGCCAGTTCGGCAGCGCGATCACCACGATCCTCGAGCACTCGCCCTACGACGGAGGCGGACCTGCGCGACGGCGACGTGATCGCGCTGAACGACCCGTACATGTGCGACGGCTCGATCTCCCACACGCCGGACTTCATGATCCTGCGGCCGATCTTCCACGGCGGCGAGCACGTGGGCTACTCGTCGCAGTGGGGCAACCTGATGGACGTGGGCGGCACGGCCGCCGGCTCGATGCCGATCAGCGCGCGCAGCATCTACTACGAGGGCGTGCGCATGCCGCCGCTCAAGCTCTACGACCAGGGCGTGCTCAACGAGGAGGCGCTGCGGCTCTTCTGCCACAACACGCGCATGCCCAAGCAGGTGGAGGCCGACATCAAGGCCATCGCCGCCGGCACCGCGGCCGGCGAGGCTCGCGTGATCGAGCTCTGCGACCGCTTCGGCCGGGACACCTACCTCGAGGCCTGCGACGCGATCCTCGATCGCACGCGCGGCGGTCTGATCGAGCTGATCCGCACCCACCTGCCGGATGGCGAGCGCTTCGAGTTCGAGGACCTCGCCGACGACGACGGCCTCGGGCACGGCCCGATCAAGCTGAAGCTGGCGCTCTGGCGCGACGGCGACCGCCTGCACCTCGACTGGACGGGCAGCGACCCGGAGGTGCCCGGCTCGGTCAACTTCCTGCTCAACCCGGAGATGTTCAAGATGTTCGCCGGGGTGTTCCTGATCATGGCCTTCGCGCCCGATCTGGTCTTCAACGACGGCTACTACGACCTGATCGAGGTCGACGATCCCCGAGGGGTCGGTGCTGCGGCCGCAGTTCCCGGCGCCGCTGGGCAACCGGCTGAGCCTGATGGCGCGCCAGTTCGACGTGGTGGACGCGGTCTTCTCGAAGGCGCTCGAGCAGTTCGCGGTGTCGGGCAGCTACGGCACCAGCCCGAACTTCGTCTACTCGGGCACGGACAGCCGACGGCAACCCGTACCAGATCCTCGAGATCCTCTACGGGGGCATCCCCGCCCGCCCGTTCGCGCGACGGCCTCGACGGCCACTCGTGGTGGCCGCTGTTCAAGGCCGTGCCCACCGAGTACCTCGAGAAGTACTACCCGCTGCGCGTGGAGTCCTACAAGGCGCGGTCGAACTCGGGCGGAGCCGGCTACCACCGCGGCGGCCACGGCGTGGCCAAGACCTACCGCTTCCTGGAGGACGGCCTGATCACCTACCAGGACGACCGCGCTCAGACCTTCCCCTGGGGACTCCAGGGCGGTCGTCACGGCGAGCCGTCGCAGAAGACCCTGATCCGCGCCGACGGCGAGGAGATCCGCCTGCCGTCGAAGGTCGAGAACGTGCCCGTGTACCAGGGCGACCAGCTGATCTTCGAGACGGCCGGCGCCGGCGGGCTGGGCGACCCGCTCACGCGCGAGGTCGAGCGCGTGGCCTATGACGTGCGCTCCGGCCTCGTGACCGTCGAGGCCGCCAAGGAGCAGTACGGCGTGGTGGTTTCCGCGCGCGGCGAGGTGGACGAAAGCGCCACGACCGCCGCCCGCGGGCAGATCGAATCCGGCCGTGGCGAGGTGCCCGAGTTCGACTTCGGACCGCTGCCGGAGAGGGCCGCGCTGACCGACCGGATCGCCGAAGAGCGGCGCAACTTCGACGCATGGATGACTGACGAGACCCGCGCCGCGGGCGGCGCTACCGTGGACTGACCTAAGAGGAGACGTGGCAATGGAGATCGCAATCTGCGACGTCGGGCCCCGCGATGGGCTCCAGAACGACAGCACGACGCTGTCCCCCGAGACCCGGGCGGATCTCTGCGTGCGGCTGGCCGAAAGCGGCCTGAGGCGCGTGGAGGCCGGCAGCTTCGTGAACCCCAAGCGGGTGCCCCAGATGGCCGGGCCCGAGGAGGTCTTCGAGGGCATCGAGCGGGTGCCGGACGTCACGTTCTCCGCGCTCGCGCTGAACGGGCGCGGCCTGGAGCGCGCGCTGGCGACGGGCGTGGAGGAGATCCACCTCGCCTATCCGGTCACCGACACGTTCGCGGAGCGCAACCAGGGCATGACGCTCGAGGAGGCCGCGAGCGGCACCGAGCAGATGATCGCGAACTGCGATCGCCGCCGGCATACGCGTGACCGCCACGCTGGGCGCGTCGTTCGGCTGCCCGTTCGAGGGCCCGGTCGATCCCGGCGTGGTGATCGAGCACGTGCGGCCGCATGGCGGACGCGGGCGCCAACGAGATCATGCTCGCCGACACGATCGGCGTGGGCGTGCCCAAGCAGGTGCGCCAGCTCATGCCCGCGGCACTCGAGGCCGCGGGCGGCAAGCCCGTCGGGCTCCACCTGCACAACACCCGCAACACCGGCTACGCCAACGCACTCGAGGGGCTGGAGCACGGCGCCACGATGTTCGACGCCTCGATCGGCGGCATCGGCGGCTGCCCGTTCGCGCCGAACGCCACCGGCAACATCGCCACCGAGGACCTGATCTACCTGCTCGACGGGGAGGGAGTGGACACGGGGGTCGATCTGGACGCCCTGATCTCCGTCTCCGAGTGGCTGGCCGGAGAGCTTCATCACGAGCTGCCTGGACTGCTGTCACCGCGCAGGGCCGTTCGTGCCGGTCGGCGTCGACGGTTGAGCGAGGCGATGGTCAGCGCCGGCCTCTCGCGGGACCTGGCGCGCATCGTCGGCGACTCAGGGGTGCTCGCCCCGACACGCGCCCCTACGGCGAGGACGCCACCCGCGAGACGACCGGGCTGAGCGCCACGCCCGACGCGATCGTGCTGCCGGGCTCGCCGGAGGAGGTACGCGAGCTGGTGGCCTGGTGCTACGAGCACGAGCTGCCGATCGTCCCGCGCGGCGGCGGCACCGGCTACGCCGGCGGCGCCGTTCCGGTGGAGGGCGGCGTGGTGGTGGCCATGGAGCGGTTGCGCTCCGTGCGCTCGCTCGACGGCGCGCTACTGGCGCGGCGAGGTGGAGGCGGGCGTCACCACCGGCACCGTGGCTCGCCTCGCGCGCGAGTCGGGGCTGCTGTTCCCGCCCAATCCCGGCGCCGCCGAGCAGTCGCAGATCGGCGGCAACGTGGCCACCAACGCGGGCGGCCCGCGGGCCTTCAAGTACGGCGTGACCGGGCGCTGGGTCAGCGGCATAGAGGCCGTGGTGGCGCCCGGAGAGCTCATCCGCGTGGGCGGCCCGCTGCGCAAGGACGTGGCCGGCTACGACCTGCGCTCGCTGCTGATCGGCTCGGAGGGCACGCTGGGGATCATCACGTCGGTCTGGCTGCAGCTTCGTGCCCGCGCCCGAGGTCTCGACGCCGCTCGCGTTCGTCTACCCCGACGCCGCCACCGGCTGCGCCGCGATCGAGCAGGTGGTGGGCAACGGGCTGGTGCCCGCGGCGCTGGAGTACGTGGACGAGGGCGCGCTGGCCGCCGCCTCGGACAGCTTCCCGGTCCCGCTCGGGCCGGACCCGGGCTTCCTGGTGCTGCTCGAGGTGGACGGCTCGGAGGTGGAGGCCGCGCGGATCAGGGCCGAGGCGCTCGAGCTGCTCACCGAAGGCTCCACGGCGCTGTTCGCCCCCGAGGATCCGGCCGCGATCCGCGCGCTCTGGCGCTGGCGCGACGGCATGTCGGCCGCGGTCACGGCCGTGGCGGGCGGCAAGTCGAGCGAGGACGTGTCGGTGCCGCTCGACCGGCTGGCCGAGGTGATCGCCGGCGTGCTCGAGATCGGCGCGCGTCACGGCCTGCCCGCCTGCAGCTGGGGCCACGCCGGCGACGGCAACATCCACGGCAGCTTCCTGGTCGGCCGCGAGGACGAGGCCGGCCGCGAGCAGGCGGCGGCCGCAGGCGCGGACCTGGCCGACCTGGCGCTGGCGCTTGGCGGCTCGATCTCCGGGGAGCACGGCGTGGGCTGGGTGAAGCGCGGCCGGCTCGAGTCCCAGCTGGGCAGCGACGGCATGCGGCTTCACCGCGCGGTGAAGCACGCGTTCGACCCCAAGAACCTCCTCAATCCCGGGAAGAAGACGTGAGCGAGCACCTGGTGGCCGTGGTGGACTGCCTGGACGTGGACGAGCCGCGACTCGGCAGGCTCAGCGCCAACGTGGCCACGCGCGTGTCGAACGGGCGCCCGACCGCCGACCAGGTGGTGGACCGGGCCGAGGGCGCCACCGTGCTGGCAACGCTCTACACGTACACCCCGATCGGCGAGGACGTGATCGAGCGGCTGCCGGACCTGCAGCTCGTGGCCACGCGCACGGCCGGCTACTCGCACATCGCCGTGGACGCGGCGGCCGCGCGCGGCGTCGGCGTGGCGACGGTGCCGAACGCGCCCTCGATGGCGGTGGCTGAGTACACGATCGGCATCCTGATGATGGGCCGCCGCCGCCTGGCCGAGGCCGCGGACTCCACCGCGGCAGGCAACTGGGACTTCACCGGGTTCAAGGGCCGCGATCTCGCCGGCGGCACGCTCGGCGTGATCGGCCTGGGAGGGATAGGCACCCGCGTGGCCGAGCTCGGCCTGGCGCTCGGGATGAACGTGCTGGGCTGGTCCAGGAGCGACCGCCGCCCGCCCGGCGTGGAGCGGGTGACGCTCGACGAGCTGCTCGAGCGCTCCGACATGGTCTCGGTGAACGTGGCGCTGACCCCGGAGACCCACCGGCTGCTCGACGCCGAGCGCCTCGGCTCGATGCGCCCAGGCGCGTGGCTCGTGAACACCGCGCGCGGCGAGATCGTCGACACCGACGCCCTCTGCGCGCTGCTCGAGTCCGGCCACCTCGGCGGCGCCTGCCTCGACGTGGTGGAGGGCGAGCCGCTCGAGCCCGAGCGCGCGCGCCAGCTCGCCGCCGTGCCAAATCTGATTCTCACGCCGCACATCGCGTGGCTCACGGATGAGACGCTCGACCGTCAGTTCGCTGGAATGACGGACGCCATCCTGGCGTTCTGCGACGGCCGTCAAATCGAATTGGTCCGCCAACCGGACCCAACCCCTCGGAGGCTCGCATGAAGCAACACGACCTGGCCATCACAGGCGGCGACGTAGTCATCGGCGACGACGTCGCCAAGCTCAACGTCGGCGTCCGCGACGGACGCATCAGCGTGATCAGCGACCAGCCCATCGATGCCGCCGAGACGATCGACGCCACGGGCCTGACCGTCATGCCCGGGGTGATCGACGAGCACTACCACTGCTTCGGCGGCTACGGCTGGGAGACGTACGAGAACTCCACGCGTGGTGCCGCCAAGGGCGGCGTGACGAGCGTGATCGACATGCCGCTCGACAAGCCGGCGACGCTCACCGCCGACCTGCTGCGGAGCAAGCTCGAGACGCTCTCGGGCTCCTCCCACGTGGACTACGCGCTGTTCGGCGGCTACTTCGCGGAGGACCCCGACCAGATGGCGGCGATGGCGGAGCTGGGCGTCGCGGCCTTCAAGCTGTTCACGGGCGGCGTGGCGCCTCCCGGCATGTACCCGGGCGTGGACGAGGGCGAGAACCTCGACGCCTTCCGTCGCGCCGCCGCCCTCGGCCTGCCGACCACCGTGCACTGCGAGAACGCCCAGATCGTTGACTGGGAGACGGCGCGCCTGATGGGCGAGGGCCGCAAGGACATGGCAGCCTGGGACGACGCCCGGCCCTGGTACAGCGAGGTCGTCGCCGCGCAGAGCGTGGCGCTGATCGCCGAGGTCACCGGCGCGCGGGCGATCATCGCCCACGCCAGCTCGCCCCAGACGGTGGAGGCGATCACTGCCTCCCGGGCGCGCGGCGGGGACGTCTGGGCCGAGACCTGCCACCACTACCTCTGCACCACCAAGGAGCAGGCGCTCAAGGACATGCGGCTGAAGTGGAATCCGCCGACGCGCGAGAGCGCCTCGGTGGACTGGCTCTGGAAGCTGGTGCGCGAGGGTCAGGTGCACTCGGTGGCCAGCGACCACGCCCCGCTGCCGAAGGCCACCTCGGACGACATCTGGGAGCAGTCGCCGGGCGCCGGCAACGGCGTGGAGGTGTTCTTCCCGGTGTTCGCCACGGAGGCGCTCCACCGGCGCGACGTGCCGATCACCCACATCTCGCGAGCTCGTGTCCAGCAACCCGGCGAAGATCTTCAACCTCGCCGGCAAGGGCGAGATCGCGATCGGCGCCGACGCCGACTTCGCGATCGTCGAGACCAACGGCAGCAAGGTGGTCGACGCTCAGGAGCTCGAGTACCACGACCAGCAGAAGTGGTCCCCGTTCGACGGCGTCGAGCTGAAGGTCTTCCCGGTGTACACGGTGCTCCGCGGCAAGCTGATCTACGCCGAGGGCAACGTGCTCGGCGAGCCCGGCGACGGCCGCTACCTGTCGTCGGTGGAGGCGAAGGTAGCCGCCTGATGCAGCTGGCGCCGCGAGAGGTCGAGCGGCTGTTGATCTTCACCGCCGCCGAGCTTGCGCGGCGCCGCCTGCGCGAGGGGATCCTGCTCAGCCATCCGGATTGCGTCGCGCTGGCGTGCGACGTGGCGATGGAGCGGGCGCGGGCGGGTGCGAGCTACGACGACGTGCGCGCGTCCGTGAACGGGCTGTTCACCCGCGACCAGCTCGAGCCGGGCGTACCCGAGTTGCTGGAGGAGCCGCTGCAGGTGGAGGCCACCTTCGGCGACGGCAGCCGCCTGGTCGCCCTGGAGCGGCTGGTGGCTGCGTGAGGCCGGGGGAGCTGATCGCCGGCGACGGCCCGGTGCCGGCCGCATCGGGTCGCACCGGCAGCGTGAGCGTGACGAACAACGGCCGCTTCGACGCCTTCCTCACCTCGCACTTCCCGCTCGCGCGCGCGAGCGCGACGCTGGAGTTCCCGCGCGACGGGCTCGAGGGCGCGCGCCCTGACCTGCCCGCCGGCGGGAGCGTGCAGATCCCGGCGGGCGAGACCGTGGAGCTCAGGCTGATTTGGGACTGAGCCGCTCCGAGTACGCGTCGCTCTACGGGCCCACGGTTGGCGATCGGGTGCGGCTGGGCGACACCGATCTGCTGCTGACGGTGGAGGCCGACGACACGCGTCCCGGCCACGAGCCGCTGGTGGGCTTCGGCAAGACCGTGCGCGACGGGCTGCTGGCCACCGGCGAGCTGCCGCTGGCCGAGGCGCTCGACATCTGCGTGACGAACGTGGTGCTGGTGGATCCGGTGCTGGGTGTGCGCAAGACCTCGATCGGCATCCGCGACGGCCGCGTGGTGGCGATCGGCCGCGCCGGCGATCCGCACGCCGATCCCGAGGTGACGGTGCCGCTCAGCGCGGCCACGGGAATCGTCACGGGGGAGGGGATGATCGCCACCCCCGGGGCGATCGACACCCACGTGCACCTGATCGGCCCTCAGCTCGTGCCCACGGCGCTGGCGGGCGGCACCACGTCGTTCGCCGCGATGAGCTACTCGGGAGCCTTCGACCTCGGCATCAACCCGCGCGGCAACTTCGACAACCTGCTGCGCGCCTGGCAGGGAGTGCCGCTCAACCTGCTGCCGATCGCGCGCGCCAGCACGGCCAACCCCGACTTCCTCGACGACCTGCTGGCGCTCGGCGCGGGCGCGTTCAAGGTGCACGAGGACGTGGGCGCCTTCCCGTGGGTGGTCGACGGAGCGCTGGCCGCCGCGGAGCGCCACGACGTGCAGGTGGCTCTGCACGCCGACGGGCTGGGCGAGTCCGCCACGCTGGAGGAGACGCTGGCGGCGATCGACGGCCGCGCGGTGCACGCCTACCACGTGGAGGGCGCCGGGGGCGGCCCCGTGAACCTGCTGGAGGCGGTCTCGCACCCGAACGTGCTGCCGTCCTCCACCACGCCAACGGTTCCGTTCGGCGTGAACGCCGCGGCCGAGCACGAGGAGATGATCCGCACCGTGCACCGCCTGAGCCCGCTGTTCCCCAACGACACCGTTGCGGGTCGGGCGCGCATCCGCCCCTGGACCATGGCCGCCGAGTCCGTGCTGCACGACCTGGGCGCGATCAGCATGGTCAGCTCGGACTCGATGGGAATGGGGCGCATGGGCGAGGTCACCCGGCGCACCTGGCAGCTCGCGCACGTGATGCACCAGGCCACTGGCGACCAGGGCAACGAGCGCATCCTGCGCTACCTCGCCAAGCTCACGATCAACCCGGCGCTGGTGCACGGGATGGCCCACGACGTCGGCTCGCTCGAACCAGGCAAGCTCGCCGACATCGTGCTCTGGCGCCCAGCGTTTTTCGGCGCGAAACCCCAGCTGGTGCTGAAGAGCGGCTCCCCGGTCTGGACGCAGCTTGCCTCTGGCAGCGGCTCCACGCGCATCGGCCAGCCGCTTGTGCAGGGTCTGCTCTGGGGCGGGACCGGCGCCGCGCCGGCGCAGCTGGCCACCATCTTCAGCTCGGCCGCAGGCGCCGAGCGGGCGCGCTCGATGTGGCCCGGGCCCGGTGTCCGTGGTGAGCGGCACGCGCGCGCTGCGCAAGCAGGATCTTCCCCGTAATGGTGCTACCCCGGAGGTGATGGTGGACGGCGAACAGGAACAGGTGACGATCGACGGCGCTCCCGTGCGGCTCGAGGCCGCCGAGGAGCTTCCACTCAACCGCTCGTACTTCCTCGCATGAAAATCGCGATTCTCGGAACCGGAGCCATGGGCTCGGTCTACGCGGGCCTGCTCGGCTCTGCCGACAACGAGGTGTGGGCGATCGACAGCTGGGCCGAGCACGTGGACGCGATCCGCGCGAACGGGCTGCGCCTGGAGGGCGCGAGCGGGGACCGCGTGGTGCGCGTGAACGCCACCACGGACCCGGCTGACGCGGGCGAGGTGGACCTGGTCGTGCTCGCCACGAAGGCCTACAACGTGGAGGAGGCCGCGCGTGCCGCGGCGCCGCTGATCGGGGCGGACACCGTGGTGCTCTCGATCCAGAACGGCCTTGGCAGCGTGGACCGCGTGGCCGCGATCGTCGGCGAGGAGCGCGTGATCGTGGGCGTTGTCGGCGGCTTCGGCGCGTCGATCGTGGCGCCGGGGCACGGGCACCATCACGGTATGGAGCTGTTGCGACTCGGCGAGCGGAGCGCGCCCGTGAGCGAGCGCGTGGAGCGCATCGCCCAGGTCTGGCGCGACGCCGGCTTCAACGTGCGCGCCTTCGACGACGCCCAGAAGCTGGTGTGGGAGAAGCTGATCTGCAACATCGCCTACAGCGGCCCCTGCGGGCTCACCGGCATGACGATCGGCCAGGTGCTGGAGGATTCCGAGGCGTCGTCGATCTCCGCGCACTGCGCCGAGGAGGCGTTCGCCGTGGCGCGCGGGCTTGGCGTCTCGCTCGACTTCGACGAGCCCGTTCAGTACGTGCGCGACTTCGGCTCGAAGATCACGGGCGCCCGGCCGTCGCTCCTGCTCGACATGCTGGCCGGCAGGCGCAGCGAGGTGAGCGTGATCAACGGCTCGATCCCGCCGCTGGCGCGCGAGCTGGGCCTCAGCGCGCCGGTGAACGAGACCGTGACCGGCCTGATCCTGGCGAGGGAGCGGGCGGCGGGGTACGCCTAGTAGCGGCTCAGCGGAAGCTGAGGGTGCTGAACAGCCCGGCGTGATCTGAGTCCCAGAAGCCGTTCGCGGGCTGCCGCCCGGTCACCGACGAGCTCACCAGCTTCACCGTCTTCGGCGCATTGGTCATCACGTGATCGACCTTGTGGTCGAAGTCGCTGACCTTGCCGGCACCCGGGCTCGTGAGCACGTCCGCGTTCAGGCAGCAGCCGAGTGGCTTGCTGGTGCTGCGCTCCGCGAAGCCCGCCTTCAGCAGCGCCTTGTAGGCGAGCGCATCACCGGGCTTCACCTCGGTCTTCTGATCCGAGTTGAGGTCGCCAACCAGAATGACCGGCAGGCGGCCGGTGGCCGGACCGCCGCGCTTGAACAGCTCGCGGGCCTGCGCCTCGCGCACCTGGCCGTTGGTCGCGTCGGCGCCCTTGTTGGTGTGGTTGGTGGGCTGGTTGTCGAAGGCCTCTAGGTGGGTGTTCACGAAGCGGAACTTCGGCCCGGTTCCCACCTGCGCGTCCACCCGCGTCCACCCGCGAGTGACGTTCAGCGACACGCCGGCGGGTCGGACCTGAAGCTGGGTGGCGAAGTGCGCGCCCTTTGCCTTCGAGGTCTTCACGCCGCTGCGGGCGAGAATCACGTCACGCATCGTGAGCCGGCCGTTGAGCTCGCTGCCCAGCGGGCAGCCGGCGGCCGCGGTGGACTCGTTGGCGTCGGTGTTCGCGTAGACCTCGAAGTCGAACTCGGGCTGGGTGATCACCGCGCGATAGAGCTTCTTGCCCTTGTTGAGCTGCTTTAGGAGTAGCGCCAGGTAGTCGTAGCGAACCTGCGTGGCCTTCGGCGGAATCGGGTTCTCGGTGCAGGGCGCGGTGCGCCAGAGAGCGACCTCCTGCAGCCCCACGAGGTCGGGACGGTTCTTCAGGATCTCCGCCGCGAGTCCCTTGGCCCGCACCGGGAAGTTGTTCTGGTCCACCTGCCCCAGGATCCCGCCCGCCGCGTCCACCAGGCCCTGGAGGTTGGCGGCCTGGACGCCCGGGGTGAGGTCCGCCCCCAGGTAGAGGTTGCGAGTCATGACGCTGACGCGCGGCGACTTGGCGACGGCGCCGGCGGGCAGCGCAGCGGCGGCCAGCGCAAGCCCAGCGACCATCCCCGAGAACAACGTTCTTCCCCTCACCCGGACGACCCTAGCGGGCGGGGAGGCCCGCCAGGGCTCGAATCAGCCATCAGAGGTAGTTCTTGGCGATCCCCGCGACCAGCGAGTAGTTGGTGTCCACCATGTTGCCCACGTACATCTCGCCCGCCTGCGTGAGCAGCTGGTAGGCGTCCAGGCGGTCGAAGCCGTGGTCGGCCGCCAGCCAGTCCACCAGCTCGGTGTAGGCGATGCGGGCGGCGTCCTCCATCGGCCGCGCGCTACCCACCACCATCAGCTTGTCGGGTGACTCGATCCGCGGCCACTCGATCTTCTGGCCCTTGATCAGGTCGAACGTGAGCACCGAGCGCGCGCTGATCTCGAGCGCGACGCCGCACAGCTCGCCGTCGCCCTGGTTGCCGTGGGCGTCGCCCGTGTAGAAGAGCGCGCCGGGCACGCGCACGGGCAGGTAGACGATGTTGCCGGGGCAGGTGTCGCGGCAGTCCATGTTGCCGCCGTGGTTGTGCGGCGTGAGCGACGAGATCGATTCCAGCTCGGGGGCCGTGCCGATCGTGCCGAGGAACGGGCGCCACGGGAATGCCAGCCGCTCGCCATGACGGAACATGCCGTCCTCGAGCTTGTAGAAGTAGAGCTTCTCGGGCAGCGGGTCGTGCAGCAGGCGCGTGGCCGCGGTGGCGGTGAGGCCGCCGAAGTAGGGCACGAACGCGCTCACGGCCCAGTCGCGCGTGGGCTCGATCGACTCGATCTTCACTGCCAGCGTGTCGCCCGGCTCGGCGCCGTTCACGTAGATCGGCCCGGTCTGCGGGTTGAGGAACGAGCCGAGCACCTTGCTCGGCAGGTCGTCCTCGGTCGTGATCCGCCCCTCGAAGGCGTCCTGGGTGTGCATCGCCACCGTCTCGCCCGGGTCCACGCTGGCGATCGGGTCGGGGTAGGGCGAGAAGACGTAGTGGTGCGGACCCTCCTGGTGGATCTCCCGAATGTCGGCCATGGTCATCGTTCTCCTGGTTGTCTGGGGTTCAGGGGCGGCGGCCGGCGAGCACCGCGAAGCGGCCGGAGCGCCAGGGACAGTCCACGTCCACGAAGCCGGCGTCGCGGAGCCACTGGAGCTGCGGCTCCACCGGCGCCGAGATGTCGAGCCGCATGCGCTCCAGCGTGGCCGCCCACTCGACGTCGTCGGCGCCCAGGGCGCGCGAGTCCTCCTCGTGCCAGCGCCGGTACATGGCGTCGAGGGCGGGCGTGGGCCCGGCCACCTGCTCGCCGTTCACGAACGGTCCGCCGGGGGCCAGCACGTGGAAGATGCGGGCGTAGAGGTCGGCCTTGCCGGGGTCGTCGAGGTGGTGGATCGCGAACGTGGAGACCACGGCGTCGAACGGGCCCTCGGGCAGCGGGTCGGCCAGGTCCTGCACGTGAGCGGCCTCGATCCGGTCGCCCAGCGCCACCTCGGCCTGGGTGAGCATCTCGGCCGCGCCGTCCACCACCACCGCGCGCGCCTCCGGGTGGGCCTCGAGCACCATGCGCGTGAGCAGGCCCGTGCCCGCGCCGAGGTCGAGGATGCGCCTCGGCTGGTTCGTCAGCATGCGCACCACGTGGCCGTAGAAGGGGTCGAACACCGGCACGGCGCGGCGGCGCAGGGCGTCGTATTCGCCGGCCGCGGCCTTGAAGATGCTCACGGCGTCGTCGGCGCGTCCGGTCACTTCAGGACCATCGCGTTCGCCGGGCTGCCCGCGCCACCCGCGACGTTCAGCGGGGAGGACGTGATGAGGCCCTCGTAGACGCCGTCCTCGGCGCAGTCGGCCGCCAGGCGCTCCAGGTCCCACAGCTCCCCGATCGGCATGCCCAGCCGCGCGATCAGCAGGCGATGGAGCTCGAACTCGCTGGTGGGGAGCACCTCCAGCGCGGGATTGTCGGTGGCGATCGCGGCGATGCGCGTATTCCACAGGAACTCGGGCAGTCCGGCCGCCACGAGCCCCGCCGAGCCGGGCATCTCGGCCTCGCCGAGTGCCGTGCGCTCGTCGTCGGAAAGCGCGTCGTAGCCCGCCAGCCAGCCGGTGCGCACCAGCAGCACATCGCCCTGGCGCAGCTCGGTGCCCTGGAGCTCGGCCACCCGGCGGAGCATGTCCACGTCGATCGGGCTCGGCTCTAGCGGCTCGATCGGGCTGCCGAGCTGCTCGGCCCCGCGCGCCACGTCGAGCAGCACGGCGCGCCCCGCGATGCCGCGGCGGGCGAAGGCGTCCACGCCGAGCAGGCCGCGGCCCGCCCCCGTGACCTCCTCCAGCGCGCGCCCGTTGTAGAAGCCGCGGCCGCCCTCGCCGTAGTGGCGCAGAGCGTCCCACTGGGTCGCGCCCTGGAGCCAGAAGCCGTCGAGGTGGTCGTCCTGGGTCACGTCGACGCCCACGTCCCAGTGCTCGAGCACGTGGGAGGAGTCCGAGCGGTGGAGCAGCGCCGGCCGCAGGTGTGCGATCTCCAGGTCGAGCGGAAACGCCACGCCCCGCCGGACGAGCGCGGCTGCGGCCCGCACCTGGTCCGAACCGATGAAGTTGAGCGTGCCCAGCTCGTCGTCGTCGCCGAACACGCCCCACGACGAGCCCGGAGGCGCGCCCGCGCGCAGGGGCAGCTCGGCGAAGCTCGGGTAGCTCACCCGGCGCGGACCCCAGCGAGCGCGTCCTCGAGCGACACGACGTCGGCGTACTGGCGGTCCAGGTCGAACAGGGCCGTGAGGTGCGAGACCTCGAAGCGATCGAACACGCACTCCTGCACCACGATCGTGCGGAAGTTATAGGAGGCGGCGTCGACCGCAGTGGCCCGCACGCAGTTCGAGGTGGAGCCGCCCACCACCAGCACGGTGTCCACCGCGCGATCCACGAGCAGCCCGAGCAGCGGCGTGCCGAGGAAGGCGCTGGGCTTGTGCTTCACGAGCACGATGTCCTCCGGGGCGGGGGCCACCGCGTCGTGGATGGCCGCGCCCTCCGAGCCCTCGAGGCACCAGCCCTCGCTGTCGATCAGGTCGCGCTTGCGCGCGTACACGCCCATGTCGGCGCCGTCGCGGCGGAATTGGTTCTGCGTGTAGACGACGGGGCCGCCAGCGGCACGCACCGCGCTGGCCAGCTCCGCGATGCGCGGCAGGGCGTCGCGAGCGTCCGGGCACGCGGACGGGTAGCTGTGGGAAGAGCCTGGGGGCGGCCCCACCATGTAGTTCTGCACGTCGATCACGAGCAGGGCGGGCCGGCTGCCGAAGCCGACGCGGCGACCGAAGCGAGCGCGCTCGACCAGCTCGCGGTCGGAGTCGCTCAGGAGCCTGGCCCAGGGCGGCTCTGCGGCGGCGGATGAAGGATCGGGGTACACTCTCGCTGGACGGGAAACAGTATCAATCAGTGAGAACATGAGCAAGACGGCTGAACGCACACTCACGCTGATGGACCAGGTCGCCCGGGCCGACGAGCCGTGCGGCCTGGTGGAGCTGGCATCGCGGGCGGAGCTCGACAAGAGCACGGCCGCGCGGCTGCTCGCCTACCTGGAGGAGCGCGGCCTCCTCACGCGCGACGCCGCGAGCAAGCGCTACTCGGTGGGCCCTGCGCTCGTGTCGTTCGCGGCCGTGGTCATCCGCGGTTCCGACCTTCCGCATCTCGCCCAGCCGCACCTCACGAGGCTGCGCGACGCAAGCGACGAGACAGTCAGCCTCCACGTCCGCACGGGCGACGAGCGCGTATGCGTGGCCGGGGCCGAGAGCCCGCAGCCGCTGCGGCGTGTGCTCACGATCGGCGAGCCGGTGCCGCTCTGGAGCGGGCCCACCAGCAAGATCATCTTCGCCTTCCTCCCCGACGACGAGCGTGCGGCGCTGCGCCGGCGCGCACGCGCGGCCGGGATCGCGGCCGAGCCGCTCGACACGCATCTGCGCCGCGCCCGCGAGGCGGGCTGGCTCAGCACGGTGGGGGATCGCACCCCAGGCGTGGCGGCGCTGTCGGTGCCGGTGTTCGATCAGCACGGCGTGGTGGGCTCGCTCACCGCCGCCGGCCCGGCCGAGCGCTGGACCGGAGAGCGCATGGCCGGCTTCGCGCCCTCGTTGCTCGCCGCAGCGCACACGCTGTCGTCCGAGGTCGGGGCGGAGGCGGCATGAGCTCGGACCTCACGGCAATGCTCTACGTGCCGGGCTCCAGCGAGCGGATGCTGTCCAAGATCGGCAGCGTGGGGGCGTCCGCCTACATCGTGGACCTGGAGGACGCGGTGGCCGAGTCCGCCAAGCCCGCGGCCCGCGTGCTCGCCGCCCAGACGCTGCGCGAGCGCGGCGCCGACGCGAACATCTGGGTGCGCGTGAACTCCACCGGCACCGGCCTGACGGCGGCGGACCTGGAGGCAGTCGTGGGTCCCGGCCTCGCGGGGATCGTGCTGCCGATGGCGGAGAGCGCCCAGCAGCTGCTTGGCGGTGGACTCGCTGATCGCGCTGTTCGAGGGTCGCAGCGGCATGCGCGCCGGCAGCGTGCGGCTGATGCCCACGATCGAGACCGTGGCCGGGCTCTCCAACGTGGACGAGATCGCCGCGGCCAGCCCGCGCACCGTCTGCCTCGGCTTCGGCGCCGGCGACTTCAGCCTGGACGTGGGGCTCGATTGGCCGCCCGCGAGCGGACAGCTCAGCCCGACCGTGATCGGCGCCAAGGCGCAGCTCGTGCTGGCCTCGCGCAAGGCCGGGCTCGAGCCGCCGCACGATGGCGTCTACCCGAACTTCCGCAAGCCGGAGGTGCTGCGCGAGGAGGCCGAGCAGTCGCGCGCGCTCGGCTTCCACGGCAAGCACGCGATCCATCCCGACCAGGTGCCGGTGATCCTCGACGTGTACGGCCCGAGCGAGGCCGACGTGGCCGAGGCGCGCGCCACGCTCGAGGCCTACGAGCGCGGGCTCGAGGACGGCATCGGCGGCGTGCACATCGACGGCCGCTTCATCGACTACCCGGTGGCGGAGCGCGCCCGGCGCGTCCTTGCCGAGAGCGGCGAGGAGCTGCCCAGCCCGCTGCCGCTGGAGGGCCTGCGCGTGCTCGACATCTCGAGCCTCTACGCCGCGCCGCTGATCTCCGCCAACCTGGGCGACTTCGGCGCCACGGTGATCAAGGTCGAGCACCCGCGCGGCGACGACGCGCGCCGCTGGGGCCTCTCCAAGGACGGCGTGCCGCTGTGGTGGAAGACCATCTCGCGCAACAAGCGCGTGATCGAGCTCGACCTCAACAGCGAGGAGGGGCGCGACGTGGTGCGCCGCCTCGCGGCCGACTCGGACGTGCTGATCGAGAACTTCCGCCCCGGCCGGCTCGAGAAGTGGGGCCTCGGCCCCGAGGAGCTGCACGCGCTCAACCCGCGGCTCGTGATCGTGCGCGTGACCGGCTTCGGGCAGACCGGGCCCTACTCGGACCGGCCCGGCTTCGGCACCCTGGCCGAGGCGTTCTCCGGCTTCGCCCACATGACCGGGCTGGCCGACGGCCCGCCCACGCTGCCGCCGTTCGGCCTCGCGGACGCGGTCTGCGGGCTGGCGGGCACCTACGCCACGATGATCGCCCTCTACTGGCGCGACGCCGCCGGCGGTGGGGAGGGCCAGGTGATCGACCTCAGCCTGTTCGAGCCGCTGTTCAGCGTGCTCGGCCCGCAGATCACGGAGTTCAGCGAGCTGGGCGTGGTGCAGGGCCGGCAGGGCAACCGCTCGCCGCGCACCGCCCCGCGCAACGCGTACCAGACCTCCGACGGCCGCTGGGTGGCGCTGTCAGGCGGCACGCAGCAGATCGTGAACCGCATGCTGGAGGCGATCGAGCGGCCCGGAGCTGGCCGAGGACCCGCGCTTCAGCGACTCCGCCGCGCGGCGCGCGAACGCGGACGAGATCGACGCGATCGTGGCCGACTGGATCGCCGCGCACACGCTCGACGAGGTGCTCGCCGCGTTCGAGGCTGTCAGCGCACCGATCGCTCCTGCTTACGACACCGCCCAGATCTCGGAGGACCCGCATTACCTCGCGCGCGAGAGCTTCGTCACCCGCCCGGACCCGGACCTGGGCGAGATCACGATGCCGGGCATCGTGCCGCGGCTGAGCCGGACCCCGGGGCGGATCCGCTTCAACGGGCCGACCGAGGTGGGTGCGGATACGGATGCGGTGCTGGGGGAGCTGGGGCTCCGCCCGGAGCCTCAAGAGCCCTAGCGCTTACTGCCTGCAATAAGGGCGGCTCGAGCGCGGTTTCGCATTCGAGTGCAGCTTTCTAGCCCCTATAGGGGACCAAAAGCTGCAACGGACGAGAAAAACGCCGCCCTACCCGGCTTCAGTAAGCGCGACGAGCTCCTCCACCGAATCGAGCTCGACCAGCGACGCCGCGGCCTCCATCAGCTCCGCCGCGCGCTCCTCGTCCAGCCGGCCGCGCGCGTTCAGTGAGAACTTCAGCCGCAGCTCGTCCTCGCTGAGGGGCCGGCCAGGGCCGCCGCGGTTCTCCATCACGCGCTGCTCGCGCACCGAGCCGTCCTTCAAGCGCACCTGCACGACCGCCGGGAGCGCGTGGGGGAAGATCGCGTCGCAGTCGGCATCCGCCACGCACTTCACGCGCTCGGCGAGGGCGAGCAGCTCGGGCTCGCGGGCACGATCGTCCGTGAAGTCCTCCAGCGACACGCCCAGCCCCCCGCCGCCCGCCAGCGCGACGGCGAAGGTGAACGGGCCGCTGAACTTGGCCGCGTAGCCCGACGGCGGTCGCGCCTTTGCCTCGGCGGGCTCGGCGATCGTGCGCAGCGTGGGGGTGGCCACGCCGAGCGTCACGGCCTCCACGTCCTCGGGCCGCACGCCGTCGGCGCGGAACGCCAGGGCGGCATCGATCCCGGCGTGGGTGAAGTGGTTGGTCGGGTACGGCTTGTAGAGCAGCTTCAGGAGCTCCCAATCCGAGCCCAGCCCGCGCACCAGCGCGTCGGGGTCGGCCTTCTCGCCCACGTAGGCCTGGAGGAAGCCGAAGCGGCCCTCGAACACGGTCGGCGGGCCCGTGAGCCCGGCCCGCGCCAGCTCCGCCGCGCTGACCCCGGCGTGGGCGGCCCAGCCGCAGTGGGCCTGCTTCACCGTGCCCCCGCTGCGGTTGGCCTCGAGCAGCCCCGCGCCCATGCTGGCCGCGACCGCCATGGCGTGGGCGAGCCGCTCCTCGTCGAGATCCAGAACCACGCCCACGGCTGCCGCGGCGCCCACCGCGCCGCAGATGGAGGTGGCGTGGAGGCCGCGCTCGAAGAACACCGAGTTCCCCAGCTCCGGGTCGTAGCCCGCCATGCCCAGCCGGACGCAGATCTCGTCGCCGACCGCGACCGCGTGTGCCAGCCGCCGCCCGGTCGCCGCGCACGCCTGAGCGGCCGCCAGCGCCGCCGGCACCACGGAGGCGCTGGGGTGGAGGACCGACGGCAGGTGGGTGTCGTCGAAGTCCAGCGCGTGGGCGAGCGTGCCGTTGTGAAGCGCTGCGGCGGCCGCTGGCAGCCGCAGCGACCTGCCGAACAGGCTGGCCTGGGGCGCGCCGCCCCAGGCCTCGACCACGGTCGCGACCGGGTCCGCCGCGGCGGCGGAGTCACGCGCGGCCAGCGCCACGCCGATCGTGTCGAGCACGCGCTCGGACACGTTGCGCTCGATCGCCTCCCGCAGCGCCGGGTCGGGCTCCGCTGCCGCGAACCGCGCCAGCTGGACGACCAGCGGATCCCTGTCGCTCATCCGTCGACGAGGGCCAGCGGGCGCACCGGCGAGCCTGTGCCGCCCTCGATGTTCAGCGGGGCGAGCACGAAGGCGAAGCGGTACACGCGGTCGGCGGCCAGGCGCTCCAGGTTGAGCATCTCGATGATCGGGATCCCGTTCTCCACGAGCAGGACCCGGTGGGCGGGCAGCAGGCTGTGGCCCATCCCGGCCCCGATGTGCTCGAACGCGGTGGTGTCAGAGCCCACCACGCGCGCGCCCTGCGACGCGAGCCAGCGCGACGCCTCGGCGGTGGGGCCGGGCACGCCCCCGTCGTGGCTCACGAAGCCCACCGGGTCCTCCCAGCGCGTGGCCCAGCCGGTGCGCACGAGCAGAGCGTCGCCCGCCCTCGGCTCCACCTCCGCCCACGCGGCGGCGTCGGCGAGGTCGGACGGGCTGATCGGGGTGGCCGGCTCGAGCTGGTCGACGCCCTTCGAGCCCGCCACGTCGAGCAGCATGCCCGGGCAGGCGAACGGCTCGAGCTTGTCGATTCCGTGGGTCGTGAACTTGCCGCCGGCCATCGCGTCCGCCACCTCCACGTCGCCGTGCAGCCGGCCGTCCTGCGAGACGTGCGCGAGTGCATCCACGTGCGTGCCCACATGGCCGCCCATCACGATCAGCTCGTTCGCGGCGGAGCCGCCGTCCTCCCGCACCATGTCACCGTGGCGGCGGATCAGCGCGGAGCGGAAACCGGGGTGGTTGGGCGAGGACGGGATGCCGGTTCGCAACGGCTGCGCCAGGTCGTAGACGCGGGCGCCGGCCAGGGCTTCGATCAACGCGCTCACGAGCGCGTCACCGGGCGGTGGAGGTACTCGCCGCTGGCCGGGGCGGTCACCTCACCGTCGAGGAAGACGGTGCGCCCGCGCAGCATCGTCCGGACCGGCCAGCCCTTCACGGCGATGCCGTTGAACGGCGTGTGGTCCTGGGCCGAGTGCAGCACCTCGGGCGTGACCGTCTGCTCGCGCTCGAGGTCGATCAGGGCGAGGTCGGCGTCGGCGCCGATCGAGATCGTGCCCTTGCGCGGGTGGCAGCCGTAGGCCTTCGCGGGGGCCGTGCTCACCAAGTCCACGACCCGCTCGAGGGACAGGCCGCGGCGGTGGTGGCCCTCGGAGATCATCACCGGGTAGAGCAGCGCGGTGCCGCCGAAGCCGGGCAGCGCCGGCCAGAGGTCGTCGCCCTTGGCGTCCTCCATGCAGCAGGCGTGATCGCTCGCCACCCATTGCAGCTCGCCCGCGTGCACCGCCTCCCAGAGCGCCTCCACGTCGTCCTCGCCGCGGATCGGCGGGTTCACCTTGCCGCCGATTCCCTTGCCCTCGAGCATCCCGTAGGTGAGCGCGAGGTGGTGCACGGTGGTCTCGAGCCGGATGTCCAGCTGCGGGTACAGCGAGCGGATCTGCCGGCACGCCAGCACCGCCTCGCCACTCGACAGGTGGAGCAGGTTCACGCGCACCTTCGTGGCGTCGGCCAGCACGCCCGCCTCGTGGATCGACAGCCGCTCGGCGAGCGGCGGGCGGCCCTTGCTGTACTCCTCCAGCGGTGGCAGCCCGAGGTCGCGCGCCCTGCTCATGAAGAGCTTGATCAGCTCGGCGTCCTCGCAATGGAGGCTGAGCGAGAGCCGGGCATCGGGGTGGTCGTCGCTCGCCGCGGCCACCGCCTCCATGATCCGGTAGAGGTGGCCGAAGTCGTACTCGCCGGACATCGTGTACGAGGCGGCGTCCGTGGAATCGGCGGCGAGGTTGAGGCCCTTGTAGAAGAAGTAGTACTTGAAGCTCGCCACCCCGGCCTCCGACACCAGCCAGGGAATCTCGTCCACGTGGCCGGCGTCCATCGGCGCGATGTGGAAGCCGTAGTCGGTGTGGCAGAGGCCCTCCACCTCGGAGAGCAGCTGCGGGAAGATCTCCCGGTAGGGGCCGGTCTTGTCCAGGTAGTGGTGACCGGTGCGGAAGTACGACACGATCGTGGTGGCGCCGCCCACCAGCGAGGACTCGGTCTCGCTCGCGGCGTCCTCGGCGAGCGTGCGGTAGATGCCCATGTGGTAGTGGGAGTCCACCGCGCCGGGCACGACCAGGAGCCCGCTCGCGTCGACCTGCTCGTCGGCGTCCGAGGCCGAGAAATCCTCTGCGAGCGCGGCGATGCGGCCGTCCTTGATGCCGATCGCGCAGCTCACCACCCCCTGGCCGGGGAGCACGACCTCCCCTCCGGTGACGATCGTGTCTAGACGGTTCACGCGCGACCTCCTGTGAGTCGAGTGTTCATGTGGACAGGGCGGCTGTGGCCCTGCGAAGTTCGGGACCGATCCGCTTTGCAAGCGCCGGGGTGAAGCGGGCCACCGGCCCGCAGACCGAGATCGAGCCGATCACGTGGCCGCCGCTGTGCAGCGGGGACGCAATCGACGCGGCCCAGGGATCGCGCTCGGCGCTACTGAAGGCGTAGCCCTTCGTGCGCGCCGCGCGTGCGGCGGCGCGCTGGGCCTCGGCGTCCACCAGCGTGCGCTCGGTGAGCCGGTCGAGCGAGACCTCGGCGAGGTAATCGTCCAGCTCGGCGTCGCTGAAGCCGGCGAGGATCGCGCGCCCGGAGGCGCCGGCGTAGAGCGGGAAGCGCGCGCCGATCTCCACGGTCATCCGCACCGAGGCGTGGCTCTCCACCTGGGCCACGTAGACGCGCTGGCGCCCCACGAGCAGGGACGCGGTGGCGGTCTCGCCGGTGGCGTCGCGCAGCTCGAGCAGCGTGGGGAGGGCGAGGTGGCGGATGTCGCCCGTGCCGAGCGCCGCCATGCCGAGCTCGGTGGCGCGTGGGCCGAGCCGGTAGCGCGCGCTACGCCCGTCGCGGGCCACCAGCCCGGAGTCCACCAGCGCGGTGAGCGTGCGGTGCACCGTGCTCTTCACCAGGCCGGTCTCGGCGGCGATCTCGCTGACGCCCAGGTCGGGGCTCGTCCCGGTGAAGGCGAGCAGGACGCGAGCTGTGCGATCGACCGTGGGCATTGCGCACGCGGACGCTATCGCGCGCCGGGAACAAACCGCAAGTGCGTTCCGATAGCCGGAACGCGGTCTACCCGGCAGCCGCCTCCAGCAGGTCCGCCGCGGCGCCGACGATCGTGTCGGCGTCGATCCCGAAGGCCCGGTAGAGGTCGTCCACGTCCCCGGACTGGCCGAAGTCGCTCACGCCGAGGCAGGCGATCGTGGTCTGGTTGATCGCCGACAGGAAGCTGAGCGTGTGGGGGTGGCCGTCGAGCACGCTCACGATCGGGGCGGCGCGCGCGGCCGGGAACAGCTCCTCGAGGATCGCGTCGTCCCCGGTACCCAGTCCCTGCCGGGCCTGGAGCGCGCGGAACACGAGGTCGGGGGAGGTGAGGCAGATCACGTCGCAGGTCACGCCCTCCTCGGCCAGCTCGCCGGCCGCCTCCAGCACCTCGGTCATGATCGCGCCCATGCCGACCAGGGTGACCTCGGGCGTGCCGGACGCCGTACGCAGCGGGTAGCCGCCCGACAGCGCTAGCCGGCGCCGCTGCTCGCGCGCCTCGCCCTCTTCGGGCACGGCGGCCAGGGCCTGCTCGATCGGGCGCGTGCTGAGCCGGAAGTAGGACGACGTGCCGTCCGGCTGGCCGAGCAGCGAGAGCGCGTGCAGCAGCGTCCACTCGAGGTCCTGGCCGAAGGCCGGCTCCCAGGCGATGCAGCGCGGCTGCTCGATGCCCGACCGACGGCGTGGTGATCGACTGGTGCGCCCCGCCCTCCGGTGCCAGCGTGACGCCCGAGGGGGTGCCGATCAGGATCGACTGCGCGCCCGCGTACATGCCGAACGACCACGGCTCGAGCGCGCGGTTGACGAACGGGTCGTAGAGCGTGCCGATCGGCAGCAGCGCCTGGCCGTCGCGCGACCAGGTCAGCGCCCAGCTCGCCGAGCAGCCCGACGAGGTTGCCCTCGGCGATGCCGAGCTCGATGTGCTGCCCGTGCCCGCTCTCGCGCCAGCGCACCAGCGTGTCGGTGTCGTCGGCGAACCAGTCGATGCGGTCGCCCAGCTGCCAGACGCCCGACGCGGTTGATCCAGCCGCCGAGGTTGGTCGAGGAGGCCACGTCGGGGCTGACCGTGACCACGTGCTTGGCGACCTCCGGCGCGTCGTGGGCGAGGTCCACGAAGAAGCGCCCGAACGCCTGCTGGGTGGACGCGCGGCCCGTGTGGGAGCGACCGACGTCGGCGGGCACGGGCGGCGCCGGGGCGAGCTCGACCTCGGGCCGCTCCAACCGCTCGGCCGCGCGGCGCGACAGCTCGGCCTCGGGCGACTCGGGCTCGAACAGCGCCCACGGGTCGTTCGGGTCGGCGCCCAGCTCCTCGGCGAGCTCCTCCCACTGCTCGGCCGTGAGCAGCGCGGAGTGGTTGCCGGGGTGGCCCTGCGTGGCCAGCCGCCAGGCCTTGATCGTGTAGGCGAAGATCACCGTGGGGCGGTCGCTCACAGCGTCGGCCTCGGCGAACGCCGCCAGCAGGTCGTGCGAGGTCGTGGCCGCCGAGGTCGCGCACGGCGAGCAACAGCTCGTCGTCGTCGAGATCGGCGATCAGGCCGCCGACGTCCCTGCCGCCGCGGCCCTCGCCGGGCAGCCGCTCGCGCAGCTCGGCGGCGTTGGCGCGCAGCAGGCGCTGGTACTCCTCGTTCGGCATCTGGTCGATCCGCCGGCGCAGCGCGTCGCCGCCCTCGCGCGCGAACAGCTCGCGCAGCCTGCGCCCGTACTTGACCGTGATCGTGTGCCAGCCGGCGGCCTCGAACATCGAGGCGATCCGGCCGGCGGCGATGTCGGGCACGATGCGGTCGAGCGACTGGCGGTTGAGGTCGACGATCCAGAGCACCTCGCCGAGGTGCGGCACCACCGGGTCGACGATCGCCTCCCAGCAGGCGCCCTCGTCCAGCTCGGCGTCGCCCAGCAGCGCCACCTGCCGGCCGCCGCGCGGCACGTCGAAGTGGCCGGCCACGTAGCGGTGCGCGATCGCGCTCCAGACCGGCGCGGTGGCGCCGATGCCCACGGAGCCGGTCGAGAAGTCCGCCGGCACGGGGTCCTTGAGGCGGCTCGGGTAGCTCTGCAGCCCGCCGAACTCGCGCAGCGTGGTGAGGTAGCGGCGGTCGAGCTGGCCCAGGATGTACTCGATCGCGTGCAGCACCGGCGACGCGTGCGGCTTCACCGACACGCGGTCGGCGGCGCGCAGGTGCTCGAACCAGAGCGCGGTCATGATCGAGACCATCGAGGCCGACGAGGCCTGATGGCCGCCCACCTTCACGCCCGACGGCGGTCTTCCGCACCCGGTTGGCGTGGTGGACGATGCTCATCGCGAGCCACAGGACGCGGTCCTGCACCGCCTCGAGCGTGCGGAGATCAACGGCGGACGGCGTCGTCGTGCTGGTCACGCGGGGATTTTCCCGTCCGGCGCCTGTTTTTTCCACCTCTCTGGACCTCCTGTCCGAAACGGCGACGATTCTTTGCGTCGCGAGCCGCTCAGGCGTTAGGATCAGCGCGTGCCACGTGCCGATCTTGACGCCACCGACGAGGAGATTCTCCGCCTCCTGGTGGACGACGGACGGCGCTCGGCGAGCGAGGTCGGCCGCCAGGTCGGGTTGTCGCCCGCGGCGGCCAAGCGCCGGATCGACCGGCTGGAGACGCTCGGCATCATCAAGGGCTACACGGCGCTGCTCGACCACGCCAAGCTGGGCAGCGACATCGAGGCGTTCACGGAGCTGAGCTTCGCGGGCAAGACGCAGGTCGACGACATCGACGGCACCGTCGCCGACCTTCCCGAGCTGGTGGAGTCGTTCACGGTGGCGGGCGACCCCGACGCGCTCGTGCGCCTTAGGGTTACGGACCTCGACCACCTGAAGCGCGTGGTCGACCGCATCCGCCGCAGCGGCAAGGTCACCGGCACGAAGACGCTGATCGTGCTCGGCACGACCACTGGCAAGCGGCGCTAGCCGGAACCAAATCGAACGCCACAACCCGAGAGAGGGCGGACAACGGATGACTGACAACAGCCGCTATGACGAGGGGCTCGAGGTACGCAGCGCGGTGCTCGGACCCGAGTACGTGCAGCGCTCACTGGAGCGAGCCAGCGACTTCTCGCGCCCGATGCAGCAGCTCGTGACCGAGTACTGCTGGGGCGCCGTCTGGGCGCGCCCGGGGCTCGACCGGCGCACGCGCAG
Organism: uncultured Thermoleophilaceae bacterium; assembly: GCA_963770325.1. GTDB lineage: Bacteria > Actinomycetota > Thermoleophilia > Solirubrobacterales > Thermoleophilaceae > JAICJR01. The sequence continues at coordinate 342,694 of CAVYPF010000004.1, forward strand.
CCTGCTGAACGTGGCCATGCTCACCTCGCTGGGCAAGATGCACGAGCTGAGCATCCACGTGCGCGGCGCCGTGCGCAACGGCTGCACCAAGGAGGAGATCCAGGAGGCGCTGCTGCAGGCGGCGATCTACTGCGGCGTGCCCGCCGCGATGGAGGCGTTCCGGACGGCCGACGAGGCGCTGACGGCGCTCGACGAGTCCGAGGCCTAGCCGGGCGCTGCCTCCTGGTACTCCAGGAACCACCTCGCCGCCCGTGAGGCGAGGGGCGACTCGGCGTAGGCCAGGTACGAGCCGCTCTGCTGGAAGATGACCAGGATCGAGTTCGGCAGCAGCCCTGCGAGCTCGATGCTCGACTCTGTGGAGATCAGCGGGCTCGCCCCGGGGGCGAGGATCAGCACCGGACAGCCGATCTCGGGCAGGTCCGGCGTGAGGTCGGTGCGCCCCCAGATGCCCGCATCCCGCAGGACCACGTCCATGTCGCAGCGCTCGTAGGTCCGCCTCACGTCGTCGGCCAAATCCGCGGAGGCGCCCTCGAGTCCGAGCAGGGGCAGCATGTAGTCGAAGCCGGCGAGCCCCTGTTGGCCCTCGCGCCGGTACAGCTGGTCGAATTTGCCGACCGTCTCGGAGAGGTTGGCCCCGTTGAAGGGGGTGTTGCATGCGACCACGGCGGCGATGCGATCCGGGTGTGACCGGGGCGTGCTTGGTGTCCTTCGCCCGCTCCGCCGCGGTGACGATCACGGCGCAGGCGCCGTCGCTCTCGATGCAGCAGTCCAGCAGATGCAGCGGGTCGGCGATCATGCGCGACGCCTGGTGGTCCTCCGAGCGTGATCGGCTTGCGCATCATCGCGCGCGGGTTCATCGAGCCGTGCTTGCGCAGCGCCACCGGCCACGTGGCCGAACTGCTCGCTCGTGGTGCCGTACTCGACCATGTGACGGCGCGCGAACTGGCCGAACATGTGCGCCGGCGGTGAGCATCCCCCACGGCATCTGGAACGCCTCGAAGCCGCTCATCGCGTCCTGCATCCAGGTCGACGCCTGGCCGTAGCGGCGCCCCGAGCGTTCGTTCAGCGCCCGGTAGCAGACGACGGTCTTCGCCAGGCCCGCGGCGATCGCCGCGGCGGCGTGGACGATCACGGCGTTGCCGCCCGTGCCGCCGTAGCCGGTGTGGCTCATCCAGCCCAGGTTCTTCAACCCCAGGTGCGACGTCAGCGCGACCTCGTCGACGCTGTCCATGTCGTAACGCACCAGCCCGTCGATCTCGGACACCGGGATGCCCGCGTCGTCGGCGGCCTTCGGAGATCGCCTCGCACGCCAGCGCGAGCTCCGTGCGGCCGGAGTCCTTCGAGTACTCCGTCTCGCCGATCCCGACGACGGCCGCCTTGTCGCGCAGACTGCGGTCAACAGTGCTCATTGCTCCACCTCCGTGTGGACCACCCAGTCGACTGCCATCGCCCCCTGGCCGGACGGCAGCACGATGATCGGATTGAGATCGATCCCAGCTATGGCTGGGTCCAGGTCACCCGCCAGCGACGCCAGGTTCGCCAGCAGTCCCGCGGCGGCGTCGAGGTCGTACGAGGCGCCCCCGCGGAAGCCGCTGAAGAGCGGAGCCGACCTCAGCGACCCGAGCAGCTCCCGCGCCGCGTCCTGGGACAGCGGCGGCATCGCCAGCGCGGCGGTCCTCCAGCAGCTCCACGAGCACGCCGCCGGCGCCCGCCATCACCACCGGGCCGAAGGTCGGGTCGTTCTGCACCCCGGCGATCAGCTCGAGGCCGCCCTGCAGCATCTGCTGGACCACGATGCTCGAGCCGGGCTGGCTGAGCGCGGATTCGATCGCGCGGTAGGCGGCCTTCACGGCGTCGGCGTCGGCGAGCCCGACCCGCACGAGCCCGAGGTCGGACTTGTGCGAGAGGCCCGGCGCGAGACCCTTCATCACGCACGGGTAGCCGAGCTGCAGCGGCCGTCTCGACCGCCTCCGCCTCGCTGCCGACGGCGCGCGTCTCGACCGTCTTGATCCCGTAGGACGCGAGCAGGTCGCGCTCGCTCTGCCAGCGCGCGCTGCCGTGGCCGAGGCGCTCGGAGAGCGCGGCCGGCGCCTTGTGGCCGTTCGACGCCGCCGCGTCGCCGGCCGCTCGCGTGCGCAGGCCGTAGTCGCTGATCAGCTTGAGGCCGCGAGCGCAGCGGGCGGGCGACCAGTAGACGGAGATGCCCGTGCCGTGCAGCGACTCGAGCGCCTCCTCCGAGGCGCTCGCGCCGCCGGAGAGGATCACCACGGGGCTCTCGGCCTGCGTGAGCTGCTCCACCAGGCCGGGGATCACCTCGCCCCACGGCGTGGGGCGGTCCACCTGCACGGCGAACACCACCACGTCGATGCCCGGGTCCGAGGCGATCAGCGTGGCCAGCTGCGGGTAGACGTCCTGCTGGCCGGCGCCCGGTGAAGTAGCCGGTGAGGTCCACCGGGTTGGCAGTGCTGCCGTACCAGGGCAGGATCTCGGCGAGCTTCGCCACCGTGCTCTCGCTGCAGCTGCGGCATCTCCAGCCCGACGTCGCAGCAGGTCGTCGGCGAAGATCGTGTTGATCCCGCCCGAGGTGCCCACAACCGCCACGCGCGGGCCTGCCAGCCGCAGCCCGTCCGCGAGCTTGCCGGCCACGTCCCAGAGGTCGTCGAGGTCCGTCACGCGGATGATGCCCTCGGCCTCGCAGACCGCGTCGAGCACGGAGTCGGAGACGGCCAGGGCCGCCGTGTGGCTGCGCGCCGAGCGCTCGCCGCCGGGCGAGCGCCCGCCCTTGAGGATCACGATCGGCTTGCCGGCCTCGCGCGCCAGCCTCGCGGCCTCGCGGAAGCGCTCCGGATCGCGGAGCCCTCGAGGTAGGCCACGATCACCTCGGCGCCCTCGTCCTCGGCCAGCCAGTCGATCAGCTCGCCGGCCTCGAGGTCGGCCTCGTTGCCGGTGGTGATGCACGTAGCGGAAGCCGTAGCCCGCGTCGTATCCGCGCCCGAAGATGGTCTCCATCCCCACGAAGCCGCTCTGGGCGATGATCGAGATCCCGCCCTTGCGGTGCCGCGGCGGGTCAACCGCTCCGGCGGGCGTGGCGGGCACGCGATCCCAGACGTTCAGGAAGCCGACGCAGTTCGGCCCGAGGAGGCGCAGGCCGGTCCGCTCGGAGATCTCCCTGAGCTCCTCCTGGGCGAGCTCGCCCTGCTCGCCGGTCTCGGCGTAGCCCGCTCCGAACAGCACCGCCAGCTTCACGCCCTTCGCGGCGCAGTCCTCGAGCGTGGGCATGACCTGCTTCTCGGAGACGGTGAGGATCGCGAGGTCCACCTGCTCCTCGATCGCGGCCACGCTCGGGTAGCAGCGGTTGCCGGCGATCTCCTCGTACTTCGGGTTGACCGGGAAGATCGTGCCGGGGAACTCGTTCACCACGAGGCTGTGGACGATGCGGCCGCCGAACCGGGATGGGTTCGGCGAGGCTCCCACGACGGCCACGCTGCGTGGCGTGAAGATCCCATCGAGCGTCTTCTGCATACTGCTCCTTGGTCGCTGGTTAGGCGGCGGCCGGGCTTGCTGCCTGACACGCCGCGACGATGTTTTCCTGGGTCACGTCGCCGCCCTCGAGCAGCGCCTGACCGCGTCCGTCGCGGAACACCAGAACGCGGGCGCACAGGAGCGCGAGCTCCTCCTGGTCCGACGACGACACGAGCACGCCGGCGCCGCGCTCGGCCAGTCCGCGCACGAGCTCGTGGATCTCGTACCTCGCGCCCACGTCGACCCCCTGCGTGGGCTCCGCCAGCAGGAGCACGCGAGGGTCCTCCTGGAGCCACTTCGCGAGCAGGATCTTCTGCTGGTTACCGCCGCTGAACTGGGTCATGACCCGCGACGGCGTGGCCGGGCGCACGTGGAAGCGCTTCATCAGCTCCTCCGTCCGGCGGATCTCCTCGCGCCGGCGCAGCCAGCCGCGGTAGTACCTGCCGAGCACCGGCAGCGTGACGTTCTCGCTGGCGCTGGCCCGAGCCAGACGCCCTCGCTGTGGCGATCGTTCGGAACGAGCACGACCCCGCTGTCGAACGCGTCCGTGATGGACTCGCCGAGCTCCGAGCCGTCCTCGGTGACGACGCGGCCCGCGCTCCGGCGGCCGGCGCCGGCGATCAGGTAGGGGACCTCCTGGTGGCCCATGCCGGTCAGTCCAGCCAGCCCGAGGATCTCGCCCTTCGGGAGCGCGAAGCTCACGTCCCGGGCGACGTCGCCGGAGAGACCCTCGACCCTGAGCGCGGGACCCGCTCGCGCTCGGCGGAGCGGGGCTGGCGGGGAGCGCTCTTCGGCGACGTCTGCCGCTGGCGCTCGCCGAGCATCATCTGGACCAGTTGCTCGCGCGTGGCCGACGGGGTCTCGACCGTGCCGACCTTGCGCCCGTCGCGCAGCACCGTGATGCGGTGCGTCACGCCGAGGACCTCGTCCAGGCGGTGGCTCACGAAGACCACGGCGGCGCCGAGCCTCGCGACGTTTCGCATCACCGCGAGCACCTTGTCGGCCTCGGCGGCGGGCATGTACGCGGTGGGCTCGTCGAGCAGGAAGGCGTGCACGCGCTCCTGCTTTCGCAGCAACCGCACCGCGCGGGCCACGGCGACGACCGCCCGCTCGGCCGGGCTCAGGTCGGATACGCGCATGCGCGGGTCCACGTCGAGATCGAACTCCCGCAGCAGCGCCCGGCACGCGCGCCGCTCCGAGCGCCAGCTGCACAGCTCGAAGCTGCGCTTGCTCGTAGCGCAGCCCGATGCCCACGTTCTCCATCACGGTGAGCGACTCGACCGAGCCCGAGGTCCTGGTGGATCACTGCGATCCCCTGCAGCTCCGGTCGGCGGATCGGGAGCGAGCACCTCCTCGCCGCCGATCTCGCAGACGGCGCCGGGCTCGGGGGAGTGGAAGCCGGTCAACAGCTTCACGAGCGTCGACTTGCCGGACCCGTTCTCGCCGAGCACGCCGTGGATCTCGCCGCGATAGAGGTCGAGGTCCAGCGAGTCGAGCGCCACGACCGGCCCGAACCGCTTGCCGAGCTGCGCGGAGGCTGAGGCCGCTATCTCCCGCTCGCGGCGCGCTCAGTCACGCCGCTTCTCCGGATCGACCGCGCGAGCCGCGCCGATGGCAACGACGAGGGCGATGCCGTTGAAGATGTCGGCGACCCACGAGGCCGCGCCGAGCAGCTCGAGGCCGGTCACGCCGACGATCAGCAGGTACAGGCCGATCGATCGTGCCGATGGCGTTGAAGCGGCCGATGTAGATGGTGCCGGCGCCGAGGAAGGCGGCCGCGAACGGCTGCAGCAGGTACTGCGGCGACGCTGCTCGGGTCGAAGCGAGCCGATCACGCCGACCAGGACCAGCCCGGTGACGGCGCGTGATCATCGAGGAGGCCACGAACGCGCCGCCGCGAACGCGGTTCACCGGCACGCCGCGCGAGACGCGCCGCGGTGCGGTTGCCGCCGCACGAACAGGAGCTGCCTGCCGACGGGCGTCAGCTCGAAGATGTAGTACGAGGATGATCACCAGCACCCAGCCGTAGATCGTGGCCAGGAACAGGCCGCCTCCGATGGTCGTCTGGGTCAGCTTCAGAGGATCGGCTTCGGGGAACTTGGTGATCACCTGGTTGTTGGTGATCCCGTATGCCGCCCCCTCGAGGGCCGTCAGCGCTCCGAGCGTGGTGACGAAGGCGTTCATCCCGAGGCGCACGATCAGCGTGGCGTTGATGAGGCCGATCACGAGCGCCGATCCCGAGCACGACCAGGACGCCGACAGCGAAGGCGGCGTGCCATGCAGCAGGAGCTCGCCCGCCACCGCCGCGCTGACGCCCATCACGCCGGCGATCGAGAGGTCGAAGTCGCCGAGCGCAGGGGGATGGTCTCCGCGAGCGCAAGCAGCAGCAGCACCGCCTGCGAGTTGAGCATCACGCGGAAGTTGCCCGCGGTGAAGAACGTGCTCGGGAGAGCGATGCGAGAACGCACACCAGCCAGGATCAGCAGGACTGCCGATCAGGCCGAAGCGCCCGAACTGCCGCACGGCCCCGCCCGCGGCCGACGCGCGCTGCCGGCTCACCGTCCCCTGCGGTCACCTGGGTGGAGGGGAGCCCGCCGCCGCTGGGCGGCGGGCTCGATGGCGTGCTTTCTCCTGCTGAGCTCATGCCGTTTCCCTCCAGGCCGAGCCAGCCGGGCCTACTTGCCCCAGGCGGGCCCGAAGATCCCGGGCAGGTCACTGAACGCCGGGAACAGCGTGTCGTTGCTGGCGCCCGCGTTCTCCTTGGTGATCAGCCGCGCGGGAATCTCCGTGTTGCCAGGCGGCTGGTTGAGGATCACCCTCACCGACGCGTTCACGAGCTCCCAGCCGATCCACTGGATGGGCGGGAACGAGATGTCGGCGATCTGCGGGGTGTTGCCGGCACGCACGGCATCGAGCTGCGCGTACACGCCGTCGTGGCTGACCACCTTCACCGACGGGCGGACCTGCTTGATGGCGCTGTTCGTGTAGGGCACGATCTGGTCGTACACCGGGAACAGGTAGTTGATGTTCGGATGCGACCGGAGCAGCGTGGCCACCTGAGGCGCCACCTTGGTGGCGGCGGTGGTGATATCGACGGTCTGGCTGGTGCTGGAGCAGCTCGGGCAGAGCGCCGCGATCTCCTTCGTGGCTCCGGAGTTGAGGTTCTTGTGAACCTGGAACACCGGGCCGTAGAAGATGCCGACGTTGGCCTTGCAACCCGACTGAGCCAGGATGTAGTCGGCGTCGATCGCGCCGTCCTTCGTGAAGTTGGCCGACACGTGCGCGAAGACGTTGTCCGGGAGCGGGTCGGTCGGATCGCCCGTCACGGCGTCGATGACCTTCACCCCGGCCGCCTTGGCCTGCTTCAGGGCGCCCGACACGAGCGACTCGTCGATGCCGTAGAGGATCACGATCGCGGCGTGCTGGGAAGCGGCCTGAGAGATGCCCGGTGGTCCACGAGGTGGTGGTGCCCTTGCCCTCGAACACAACGCCCTTCACCCCGGCGAGCTTGCTGCCCGCCTTGAAGCCTTCCTCGACGGCGCTGGTCAGCGGGTTGACGAGCGGGAGGATCAGCCACACGGCCTTGTTGGCGGCCGGCGTGACGTCGATCTTCGGGCCGGCGACGGCGGCTTGAGGTCGGCCGTGGCCTTGTCGACGTTCGCCTGGGCCGTCTTCTGGCAGTCGCCGGCCGCGGCGGCGCCGGTGCTTGCCGCCGGTGGACGCGCCGGTGCTCCCGCTGGTGCTGGACGAGCTGGAGGAGCCGCAGGCGGTTACGACTATGCCGGCCACTGCGAGCGTCAGCGCAACCGCTAGCACTCGCAAGATCCGGCCCTTCGTATGGGGTGACCTAGGTTCTGGCATCTCTCTCTCCTCGGTCGGCGTCCGGCCGACCCATCAGTTGGTGGTCGAAGCTCCCGGGCGCACAGCCGCGGACCTTCGTTTCGATGCGGTAAAGCGAGCGGGTTGCGCAGATGAAGAGCGTGTTGAACGAGCTGCCGCCCCAGGCCAGGTTCGCCGGGATCTCGGGGGTCTCGAGGAGCCCCAGTTGCTCGCCGCTCGGGCTGATGATCCAGACGCCTCCGTGTCCGGTGCACCAGACGTTGCCCTGCTGGTCGCACTTCATGCCGTCGGGTACGCCGTGGTCCAGCTTCCCCGTCTCGATGAGCGTGCGCGTGATCTGCTCCCGGTCCGGGGTGTAGCCCTCCTGTGTGAAGAAGACGTCGCCTCCGCTCAGCGACCCGTCGGGCGCCACCTCGAACACGCGGATGTGCATCCGCAGGGAGTCGTTGATGTAGAGCAGCGACTCGTCGGGCGAGAAGCAGAGGCCGTTCGGCGTGTCCATGTCGTCGAGCACCAGGTGGAGCTCGCCGCCGTCCGGCGGGATCCGGAACACGCCCTGGAAGTCGAGCTGCCGCTCGCGAGGCAGGCCATGGGGGAGGGCGCGGCCCGAGGGCGGGTCGCTGAAGTAGATCGACCCGTCGGAGCGGACCACGACGTCGTTCGGGCTGTTGATCTCCTTGCCCTCGTAGTGCGAGGCGATCGTCTCGACGTTGCCGTCCCTGCCGGTGCGCGTGACGAGGCTCGTGGCCGCCTCGCAGGCGATCAGCCGGAACTCGGCGTCGAGCGTCAGCCCGTTCGCCATGTGGCTCGGCCGCCGCCACTCGGTCACGCCGCTGCGCTCGTCCCAGCGACGGATCACGTCGCCCGGGATGTCCGTGAAGAAGACGCATTCCTCGACCGGATGCCAGACCGGGCCCTCCGTGAAGTGGAAGTCGGTCCCGAGGAGCTCCAGCTCCGCGTCGTGCGCCAGCAGCTCCAGCGCAGCGTCCTGGAGTGCGACAACAACCCCCATCGGCTCTCCTCCGTGGTCGGTTCCCTCATCGGTTCGGCTGCATCTGGCCGAGGCACTTGCCAGATGAGCCGAACGGCGGGCAGCCTATATGCTTGTCAGACCAACTGTCAAGCAGGCAGTCCTGTGGGCTGGCGCGCCGCCGCGATGACGGTCATATTTGACCCCACATCACCGTTAGCGGTCAGGAGAACGCAATTGAGACAAGAGGCATCCACCAATGAGCTTTAAGCCCGTCCAGCGGGTCGCGGTGTGGCGGCAGATCGCCGATCAGATCACCGACGCGATCCTGAGCGGCGAACTCACACCGGGCGAGCCGCTGCCCACCGAGCGCGAGCTGGGAGATCGCTTCGGGGCCAGCCGGGCCTCGATCCGAGAAGCGCTCAGGGCACTCGAGGCGCAGGGCCTGCTGATCCCGGACGACGGCAACCCCACACAGCCCCGCATCGTCACGACCAACGCGCCCACGGGTCACTTCCGGGAGTCGATCGCGCAGCTGCTCAGGCTCTCCCGGGTCAGCATGCCCGACCTGGTCGAGTTCCGCTGCGTGCTCGAGGGCGCCGCCGTGGAGCGGGCCGCCGAGCGCCGGGACGCGGCCCTGATCGCCGATGCCGAGCGTGCGCTCGAGGACTGCCTCCTGCACGAGGGCAACGTGGACACCTTCGAAGCTGCGGACATCCGCTTTCACGTCGCGCTCAGCCGCGCCTCCGCCAACGAGGTCATGCTGCTCGTGATGCAGGCCCTGCGCGAGACGGTCACGCGCAGGCTCTTCGACGCGCTCAAGGTGATGCCGGATCCCGCGGCGGCGATGCACACGCTCAACGCCGAGCATGAGCAGATCTTCGGCGCAATCAAGGCAGGTAAGGGAACGGAGGCGAGGGACCTGATGCTCAGCCACATCAACAGCTTCTACAACCGCTTCACCGAGGAGCCCGAGCCCGTGGACGGCGCGGCCACGGTGGGCTCGTGACCGCGTCCGGGCGAGCCTCCCTGCGCGATCTCCTCGCACAACCCGGGATCACCGTCGCCCCCGGCGCGTACGACGTGCTGTCGGCGATGATGGTCGAGAGCAGCGGCTTCTCGTGCATCTACATGACCGGGAACGGCCAGGCTGCCTCCACGCTCGGGCTTCCGGACCTGGGCCTCATCACCCAGTCCGAGATGGCCGACCGCATCCGGCACACCGCGGACCGGACCACCCTGCCGCTGATTGCTGACGCGGACGTGGGCTACGGCAGCCTGCTGGCGCTCGGACGCGCGGTGAGGGAGTTCGAGGCCGCCGGCGCGGCGGCAATCCAGATCGAGGATCAGGAGAGCCCCAAGAAGTGCGGCCACGAGCTCGGTCGCGAGATCGTCTCGACGGAGGACATGGCGATGCGGCTGCGCGCCGCGGTCGACGCCCGCACGAGCGACGAGACGCTGGTGATCGCCCGCACGGACGCGCGCACCACGCATGGGCTGGACGAGGCGATCCGGCGCGGCCGCGCCTACCTCGACGCCGGAGCCGATGTGATCTTCGTCGAGTCTCCGGAGTCGGAGGACGAGTTCAAGATCGTGGCCGAGCAGATCCCCGGGCCCGCGCTCGCGAACATGGTCGAGACCGGGCGCAGCCCGTACCTCTCATGGCGAACGCTCGAGCAGCTCGGCTTCAAGATCGCCATCTACCCCTCGATCGGCTTTCTGGCGGCGACCGGAGGAGTGCGCGCCGTGCTGGCGGAGCTACACGAGGCGGGCCGCGCCGACGGCGAGCTTGACCGGATGCTGTCGCTCAGCGAGTACCACAACCTGCTCGACTTCGATCGGCTGCTGACGCTCGAGCAGGGCTACCACGTGCCGTCCGCCGACTAGGCGCGGCGAGCGCTCAGCCGAACCAGCGGTGCACCGGCACTGAGGGAAGCTTCCCCAGCTGCCGCGTGGTCAGCCCGATGGTCACGCTGTCGGTCTCGACCTTCGTCACCGTCCCGATCGGGATCGTGAGCTCGCGCCGCTTCCACAGGTGACCGCGCTCGAGGACGATGTGGGTGATGTGGTCCTCGGCGTCCACCAGGAAGCCGTCCACGCGTCCCACGACCCGTCCCTCCGCGCAGGCCACGGTGCTCGAGCGGCGGATCTCGACCTCGCCCTTCGGCACGCGGTCATACGCCACGCCCACGTGGTCCTCGTAGACGCCGGCCAGCTCGCCCAGATCACCACTCTGGTAGTAGGGCATCGCCAGCGGATGCTCGATGCCCACGTCCCAGTCGGGGTCGTCGACGGGGAACTGGTCGAGCCGCAGATAGGCGAACTCCTGAACCGGTTGGAGGCGATTCGCCTCGTCCACCGAGCAACGCAGCGAGACCGCTCGCTTGTCGGCCGTCTCCACGAGGGCGATCGGGACCAGCCGTGCCGGTCCCACCATGTGCTTGCTGCGCACCACCAGATGCGTGATGTGCTTCTTGATCGGGTCGATCACCACGTCGGTGAGATCGCCGAGCTCCTGGTCGCTGCACTGGACCCGTGTTCCGAGGTCGAGGCGCAGGGGACCGGACGGCGTCATCGTGATGCGAGCTTCGCAGAAGGGCCGTCAGGCCGCTTGATGCTCCCGCCAGAGCTCGCTCAGTAGCCGCGGATGAAGTTCCTCCTTGGGCACGAACACGGCCGCATCCGCCTCGGCCAGGAGCGCGGGGGGCAGCAGGTCGGGACCATGGACCGAGATCAGCACGACCATGATCTCCGGGTGCAGGCGAGAGAGCCGCCGGGCTGCCTCGACGCCGCCCATGCCGGGCATGCAGACGTCCATCACCACGAGCTGGGGCGACAACTCCTCGACGAGCGGGAGCAGCTCCTCCGCGCAGCTGGCCTCACCGACGAGGCTGAAGCCGGGAGCGGCCTCGACCAGCTCGTGGAGCACCTCGCGAAATGACGCGTGGTCGTCCGCGACGAGAGTTCTGACCTCCTCGCCCGACCGAGCGCCAGCCTCAGCTGTGGCTGTGCGCCTAAGTGACGCCATCATGTTCGAGCGCCGGGGCCTTCCGGTCGGGAGCACCGACTATCCCATCCGGGCGAGCCCCCCGCCATGATGCACCCAGGCGTCCGGGGGCACTGGCAGGCCCCCCATTTCGAGACGGCGGCTGCACCACCAGGCCGCTCTCGTCTTGCCGGGCGCGGGTATCCGCCCCTGGCAAGTGGTGGTGCGCACCTACTGCAACCGGGGGGCGAGCGCCCTTGGCGTCGGCGGTCCGCCTCGGGATGCTCTGCGCATGCTGCGTCGGCGAACCTGCGACCGCGCCGTACGAGGTCGCCCGCGGTGACCCACGGGGTCATCGAGAGGACACGGAACCCGCGCACGGCCGCGGGTGATCTCGATTCCCGTGTGGGCCCGGGCCTGGTACCCCGCACACGGCTGGTTCAGCGCCTGATGGCGGCTCGCGACACGCCCCTGGTCGTGCTCGCCGCCCCCGCCGGATACGGCAAGACGACCCTCCTCGGGGAGTGGTCGGCACGAGATCGGCGTCCCTTCGCGTGGGTCGCGCTGCGTGAGGCGGACAACGAGCCACACGAGCTTCTGCTCTCGCTTGGGATGGCGCTGGTCGAGGCGGAGCTACTGGGGGCGGACGCCCTCGGGAAGCTCGACCCAGCGGGATCTTCCCCGGAGTCGCTGAAGAAGATCTGCGCGGCTGCCGCGACTCGCAAGGACGGTGTCGTGTTCGTTCTGGATGGTGCTCACCTGCTCAGCCGTGCCGAGTGCCTGGAGCTGGTGTCCCAACTGCTCGAGCTCCTCGGCGCAGGCGGCCAGGTCGTACTCGCCTCGCGCACGGAGCCGCGGCTGGGACTGGGCGGCCGGCGGGCGCTGCGGGAGCTGTTGGAGCTGCGCTCGGCAGACCTCGCGATGAGCGTCCCCGAGGCTGCCGCGCTGCTGAAGACGCAGGGCCTCGAGCTCGACCGCTCCACGCTCGAGCTGCTCGTGCACCGCACCGAGGGCTGGCCGGCGGGCCTCTACCTCGCCGCCCTGGCGGCCCGCGAGGAGCCGCATCCCGCGCGGGCGCTGGCAGGCTTCGCGGGCGACGACCGTTTCATGGCCGACTACATCGGTGACGAGCTGCTCGCGTCGCTTGCGCCGGGCGTGGTCACGTTCCTCGCGCGCACGTCGGTGCTGGACAGGGTCTCGGGGCCGGTGTGCGACTTCGTGCTGGACCGAGGCGACTCGGCTCGACTGCTCAAGACGCTCTCGCGCACGAGCCTGATGCTCGTGCCCCTGGACCGCGTCGACACCGAGTATCGCTACCACCGGCTGTTCGCCCAGGCGCTGCGCGGGGAGCTCGGGCGCCGAGAGCCCGGTGCGGAGGCGCAGCTCCACGAGCGCGCAAGCGTCTGGTACCGCGAGCACGGAGACGTGGAGCGCTCGATCGAGCACGCCATCGCCACGGGCGACACCAAGCTTGCCGGCGAGCGTCTCTGGACCCACTCGGCCGGCCTGCTCGGCTGGGGGCGGCTGACCAAGCTCAGGGGGTGGCTCGGCAGGTTCAGCGACGAGCAGCTGGCGGGGGAGCCGACGCTCGCGCTGACCGCGGCGGCCTGCAGCCTCATGGCCGGCGACAGGAGCCTCGTCGACCGCTGGACCGCTGCCGCCCTGCGCGGCCTCGAGGGCGATGACGCGCTGCCGCTCAGGAGCGAGATCCTGCTGATCCGCGCAGCGGTGGCGGACGACAGCGTCGCTGGCACGGGCGAGCTGGCGCAGGAGGCTTGCGCCGGCGTGCCACAGGACTCGCCCTGGCTTGCCCTTGGATATCTCCTCCGAGGGGTCGGCCACCACCTCACGGGGGAGCGAGAGCCCGCGCGCGGCTTGCTCGAAGAGGGCGCGCGGCACGCCGCGGCCGGATTCCCGAGCATGCAGTCGCTCTGCCTGGCGCAGCTGTGCCTGCTGGCGATCGAACGCGGAGACTGGCCGGCTGCGGAGTCGCTCTCCGCACGCGCCAAGGCGCAGGTTGAACGCAGCGGTGTCGGCCGTTACCCCATCTCCGCGCTCGTCTACGCGGTGTCCGCGGACGTGCAGGCGCACGTCGGGCGGGTGGAGGCGTGTCAGGCGGACTCGACCGCCGCGGGCGAGCTGCTCGGCGAGCTCGTGGACTTCAGCCCCTGGTACGAGGGCGAGAGCCGCACCGCGCTGGCGCGCGCCGCGCTCCGGCTCGGCGATCTGCCGCGCGCGCAGGCGCTGCTGTCCGATGCAGCGCGGGCACTCCAGCGGTCACCCGACTCGAGGGTGGTGCTGAGCTGGATCGAGACGTGTCGGGCGCAGGCGGAGCTGTCCTCGGCATCGGCGGGTGAACGGTGGCACCTCACCACGGCGGAGCTGCGGATCCTCCAGTTCCTGCCAACTCACCTCTCGTTCCCCGAGGTGGCCGTCCGGCTCTGCGTATCCGCGAACACCGTCAAGACCCATGCGCGCTCCGTCTACCGGAAGCTCGACGCCTCATCCCGAGGGGAGGCGGTCGCGCGGGCACGCGAGGCCGGCCTGCTGGATCAGGCGACTCATGTGCGAGCCGGCGCGTCCGCCGAGAGCGGCAGCGACTCGCTCTAGCGAGTTCGCCGCCGAATCTCACCCCATCCGAACGATGCGGGCGCTGGGAGGCGTTCGTAGGGTGGCCTGAAGCCGCCTTGGGGAGCCGCAGGAATGTCACGCTCGCAGCGTTCATCCGGTTCGATCGTCGAGGACGACGGCCACGCGCCGTCGGAGCAACTCGAGCGCTGGCGGACGGCCGCCCGCCGAGTGGCGCAGGCGTGGGATCTCTGGCTGGCGTCCGATCCGGCCGAGCGAGACTGGGCCCATGAGGTCTACGTCGAGGCGCTCGCGCGCGAGGAGCAGGCGGCCCTAGCTCTCGAGAGCGGCCGCAAGCGGCGGGCGTGACGATCCTCGGGCCGGGCCGGCTGGGGAACCAGCCCGGCCGGGCCGGCTGGGGAACCAGCCCGGCCGAGAGGATCGGGATCGCTGCTAGGCGGCGACGGCGTCGCCGTGCAGGGCTTCCTGGAGCTCCTTCTCGGCGTCCTTGGACAGCGATGACTTCAGGACCGTCCCGCCGTACTGGCTGAGCGCCTCGACTGCCTTGTCGGGCGTCACCTTCTCCACGACCACGAACAACGCGGAGGTGCCGGGCTTGAGCATGTCCCGCACCTGATCCTGGAACTGCTTGTCGATCCCGGTCTTCTCGATCTTGCCCATCAGCGCGCCGAGGCCGGCACCGACTGCCATGCCGAACACGGGCACGAAGAACAACAGGCCGAACAACAGCCCCCAGAACATGCCCCACGTCGCCCCGCCGCCAACCGGATGGTGGGAGGTGTTGACGTGGTACTTGCCTTCCTTGTCCCGCACGATCACGGCGACCGCGTCGGGCTCGATGATGAGGTCGTCCGAAAGCCGGGCGACCTCTTCCGCAGCCAGCGCGCCGGTCGTTTCGTCTGGGTAGCCGATGGCGACGAGATCCGCCATTGGATCCTCCTAACTCGAAGCTGGGTCACGCCGCCGCGGGCCGCGGGACGCCGTCTCGCAAGCTAAGAGGGACGCATGAATGCAGCATCATCCGAACCGGGTGATCCTGGCGCGGGGAAGTGCGTCCGGGGGTCGTGCGAGCCTCCCCTGGCGTTCACCTGCCGACCGCAGGCCCTCTCCACGTGGAGGCCATGCCCGACCCCGCAAACTCCCAGCCGCTTCCGGTCGCCACCCTGCGCCAGGGCGAGTGGTACCTGCTCGTGATCTCCGGGTTGATCGGGATGGCCGTGGGCGTGGTCGTGCTCGTCAACCCGAGTCGCTCGCTGCCCACGCTCGCCGTGATTCTCGGCATCTACCTGCTGGTGGCGGGCGTGTTCGTGATGGTCCGGACCGTCTCCGATCAGGAGCGAGGCGCGACCGGGCTGCTGCTCGGGATCCTGACCCTGATCGCCGGCGTGGTGGTCATCCGGCACCCCGGGCAGAGCATCGTGGCCGTCGCGCTTGCGCTGGGGCTCTACTTCATCGTCACCGGAGCGCTGGACCTGGCGCAGGCGATCACCGGGCCGCGGCGCCTGGTGCACCTCGCCCGCGCAGTCGTGTTGCTCGCTGCGGGCATAGCGATCACGGCATCGCCGGAGATCAGGGTCAAGACCCTCGCGCTCCTTACGGGCATCGCACTGTGCCTGGAGGGGGCGGGCCAGATCGCCGAGGGTCTGGTGCTGCGGGCGCAGTCGCGCGCTGACCGCGCGGCCAGCTGATCACCGCCCGGCGCGGCGCTGCGGCCGGTCAAGCTCGAACCACACACCGCCCGCCAGGCCCCAGCGGTCCGCCATCCGGCGAACGAGGAGGAGCGCCCAGTCGACCGCTCGCGGCTCTGGCGTGCCGTCCTCTCCCACGGTGGCGCGGACGCTCTTCTCCGACACGGTGACGCGCACGGGGACGGAGCCCTGCGCCGGACCGCCGGCGGCCCGGTTCACCAGCTCGCTGACCAGTAGCCGCAACTTGGCGAGCGTGGCGTGATCCACCCGGCCGGCGAGCGAGTCGAGCTCGTCACGCGCGCGCGCCCCGGGGTTGGCGCACGCGGGAACGTCGAAGTTCAGCACGGCGCTCGGATCGTGCGGTAGCACGAACGGGTCGGGAGTCGTCGCGATGGCACGCTCAGGCTCTCAGGGTCGGGCGCGGGAGGCAATATGGCGCGCCTGCGTCCCCGGGGGGTGCCGGCACCCGGGTGGTTACGGGAGATTCACTGCGCGGTGCAGGATCAGATCCAGCCGCGATCCTTCGCGGTCAGCACCGCCTGCGCCCGGTCCACCACGTCGAGCTTCACGTACGCGCGGTGCAGATGGGAGCGGACCGTGCTCACCGACAGGCCCAGCTCCAGCGCCGCCTGCTTGTACGTCTTCCCGGCCGCGAGGCAGCGCAGCGAGGCGGTCTCCTGGCGGCTGAGGGGCGAGGGCTCGTGGATCGGGCGATCGTCGCGCTCCGCGCTGGCCGAGACGTCGTAGAGCAGCCCGCGCATCGCGGTCTCGGACAGCTCGAGCTGCTCCCCGGCCTCGGCGATGAGGTGCCCGGGCACGTCGCCGCCGAGGGAGAAGTGGGCCAGCAGATCGCCCAGCCTCAGCACGGCGGACAGCCTGCTGCCGTCGCGCATGTGGTGCTGCTCGATCGCCTCCGCGAGCCCCTCCGGCAGGCCCCAGCGACGCGCCACCATCGCGCCGACGGCGGCGTGGTCGAGCCCGAATTCGTGGCGCTCGACGGCGAGGCGCTTCTCCGGCGAGTCGCCATCGGAGTAGTAGCGGTCGGGATAGCCCACGTGCATGTCCGCCAGCACCAGCTTGCCGATGTCGTGCAGGAGAGCCGCGACCACCAGCTCGTCCCGCTGCTGGTAGTCGATCGTCCTCGCCACGCTCAGGCAGGTCTCCCGCACCGTGATCGCGTGGCGGCGGAACCTGTTGGGCGGCACCGTCCAGCCCGAGCGGGAGTCGAAGAAGTCCGTGACCATCATGCGCGAGACCAGCAGCTCCACGCCCTGGGGAGTGAGCAGTGCCACGGCGTCGGGCACGCCGCCGACGGCCGTGCCGGTGCGCCTCTGTGAGCGGTTCGCCAGCCGCAGCACCGCCACGGTGAGCGCAACGTCGGACTCGATCACGGCGACCATCCGGGCCAGCGACGGCTGCCCGTCGCCGAGCAGCTCGATCAGCCGGTGACGCGACTCCACCAGCGCGGGCAGCCCGTCGAGCCGTCGCAGCGCGTTTGCGAGCCTCGATCCGGCACCCGGCCCGCTGGCCGGCTCGGCGGTCGGCGGAGCCGGCGCGATGGCCGTTGGCCTCGGGCGGCGACTCCGGGAAGACCCCGTCGGACTCGAGCACCTCGATCAGCGACGCCACCACCGCCGGGTCGAAGGCGGTGCCCTGCGCGGCCCGGATCAGCCCGAGGGCGTGGGCCGCGGGCAGTGCGGGCCGGTACGGCCGGTCGCTCGTCATCGCCCTGTACGCCTCGCAGATCCCGATGATCTGGCTCTCGGTGGGGATCTCCTCGCCGCTGATGCCGGCCGGGTAGCCCCCACCGTCCCAGCGCTCGTGATGAGCGCGAACGATCCTCGCGACCCGACCCAGTCCGGGGATCCGCTCGAGCGTCTCGGCGCCCCAGATCACGTGGCGCTGCACTATCGCCCGCTCCTCGTCGTCGAGGCGGCCGGGCTTCTGCAGGATCTCGTCGGGCACGCCGATCTTGCCGATGTCGTGTACCCGGGCGGCCAGCGCGAGGTCGGCCTCGTCGTGAGCGGGGAGCTCGAGGCGCTCCCCGACCGCCGTGGCCAGGCGCACGACCTCCTGAGCGTCCCCGCCGAGATAGCCGTCCCTGAGATCGATCAGCCGGCTAAGCGCTCCGACAAGCTCCGATCGCTCCTGGACCGTCGACTCCAGGTCTGCCTCCACCGCTGCTTACGCCCCCCGCCTGCACTCAGGAATCCTGCACTCTCTCGGTTGTTCCCCGATCGGCGCCTCTTCCGATACCCCGGATGAGGCATTTGCAAGAACGTGCCCGCGGCGGCGGGTCAGCTCAATACAGCTGCAGGTAGCGGTCGAGCTCCCACTGCGTGATCTGCTCGTGGGCCTCCGACCACTCGCGCTGCTTGACCTTCACGTAGTAATCGATGTAGTCCTCGCGCCCGGTATTGCCGAGGGCCGCCCTCAGCACGTCGTCCTGTTCGAGCGCCCGCGTGGCGTCCAGCAGGTTCGCCGGGAGCACGTCCACGCCGAGTGCCGTGCGGTCGTCCTCCGTGAGCTCGTGGAGGTTGAGGGCGCTGGTGGGCTCGCCTGGGTCGAGGCCGCGCTCGATGCCGTCGAGCCCCGCCGCGAGCACCGCGGTGGCGGCCAGGTAGGGGTTGCACGAGCCGTCCACGGTGCGGTCCTCGATCCGCCCCGAGTCGGGGATGCGCAACATCTGCGTGCGGTTGTTCCAGCCGTAGCTGATGTACACGGGAGCCCACGCCGAGCCGCTGCGGGCACCGATGACCAGGCGCTTGTAGGACGTGACCGTGGGCGCGGTCAGCGCGATGTAGGCCTTCGCGTGCGCCTTCAGCCCGCCGATGAAGTTGTACGCGGTGGGCGACAGGCCCATCCCGCGCGGGTCATCGGCCTGCGGTGCGTCAAAGACGTTCTCGCCGTCGCGCCAGAGGCTCATGTGGAAGTGGCAGCCGTTGCCGGTCAGGTGCCCGAACGGCTTCGGCATGAAGGTGGCGATCAGCCCGCGATCCTGCGCCATGGCCTCCACCATGTAGCGGAAGAAGATCGCCCGGTCGCAGGTGGTCAGCGCGTCGGCGAACTCGAAGTTCTGCTCGAACTGGCCGTTGGCGTCCTCGTGGTCGGTGGCGTAGTTGTCCCAGCCGAGCCAGGAGACGTTCTTGGCGACCTCGCTCACGAAGTCGAAGTTGCGGGTCAGCGCGCGCATGTCGTAACAGGGCTGCGCGAGGGTGTCGAGCGGATCGGCGAGCTCGATCGAGCCGTCCTCCTTCTTGCGCACGAGGAAGTACTCGAGCTCGGCCCCGATCTTGAACTCGAACCCGAGCGCCGCCGCGCGCTCGAGCTGGCGGCGCAGGATCGTGCGCGGGCAGTAGGGCCATTCCTCGCCCTCCACCGTCACGTCGCACGCGAAGCGAGCCACGGTCGGGCCGCCAGGGCAGCGGCGTGAAGCTGCGGATGTCGGGGATGGCGAGCATGTCGGGATCGTTCGGCCGCTGGCCGATGTCGCCGGCCGCGAAGCCGGCGAAGCCCGCGCCGTCCGTCAACAGGTCGTCGATGTGCCCAGCGGGGATGAGCTTTGCGTTCGGCTTCGCGTGCATGTCCACGAACTGCGCGAAGAGGAACTCGACGTTGTTGTTGCGGATGTACGCGCGAACCTCGTCCACGGAGGTGGGCGCCGTGAAGGGGGGTGCCGATCCGGCCCCACCCAGTGCCCTCGTTGCAGTCATGGCGGGCCTTCCTATCGGGAGTGAATGGAGGCGCGTCCTGCGCAGGCAGCGGCCAGCGCGCGGAACGCCGCTGAAGCGGAGATATAGCCGCTGGACGTGCCAGGGGGCAATGTAGCCGCGACCCACGCTTGGGGACGCTCAGGTGTGACTGCCATCCACAGTTGGACCCCGATGAGGGCTTTGTGGGTGTGGACCCTTGACGTCGCTCGCCCACCTGTGTAGATCAGAAGCGACCATGTGCGGAATCGTCGGTCTCTTCAGCAAGTCGCCGGCGGTCAGCGAGCGGCTGGGCGAACACCTCGGGGACATGCTCGTGCAGCTGTCCGACCGTGGTCCCGACAGCGCGGGCGTCGCCCTCTACCGCGACCCGGCGCCGGTGGGCGCCACGAAGGTCTCGCTGCACTCGCCCGAGCCTCGCTACGACTGGGCCTCGGTCCACGCCGAGCTGGCCGCCGAGTTCGGCGCGGGGGAGACGGACGTCCGCGCCAGTCACGCCGTGGTGGTTGTGGACGCCGAGGCGCGGGAGACGCAGGACTGGCTGCGAGACAACCATCCCGAGCTGCGCGTGATGAGCGCCGGGCAGTCGCTCGAGATCTACAAGGAGGCCGGCCTGCCGACCGCCTTCGTCGAGCGCTTCGCGCTGCACGACATCCAGGCCAGCCACGGCCTGGGTCACACCCGCATGGCCACCGAGAGCGCCGTGACCACCGACGGCTCGCACCCCTTCTGGACGGGCCTCGACCTCTGCCTCGTGCACAACGGCTCGCTCTCCAACCACAACTGGCTGCGCACCAGCCTGCGGCGCGAGGGGCTCGAGTTCCAGACCGAGAACGACTCCGAGGTGGCCGCCGGCTACCTCACCTGGCGCCTGGCCGAGGGCGACAGCCTGGACCAGGCGCTCGAGAGCTGCCTCGACGCGCTCGACGGCTTCTACACCTTCGCGGTCGGCACCGCCGACGGCTTCGCCGTGCTGCGCGACCCGATCGCCTGCAAGCCGGCCGTGATGGCCGAGTGCGACGACTGGGTGGCGATGGCCTCCGAGTACCGCGCCATCGCGGTGCTGCCGGGCGCCGTGGATGCGACCGTATGGGAGCCGGCGCCGGCGACCGTCTACAGCTGGGAGAGGCAGCCAGCCTGATGGCGACGGCCCCGGGCCAGGTCACGGTGGAGACCGTGGACCTGGACGCAATCTCCCTGCGCGAGCTGAACCAGCGGCTGCACGACCTCGGGGAGACGCCGCCGCAACGGCTCTGGCGGGTGGCGAACCCCGGCGGCCGGCACGCCATCGCCGTGGGGCTTGACTCGGACATCGAGGTCGACGTGGACGGCCACGTGGGCTACTACTGCGCCGGCATGAACAAGCGCGCGACGGTACGCGTGCACGGCAACTGCGGCGTCGGCCTGGCCGAGAACATCATGTCGGGCACGGTGGTGGTGGACGGCAACGCCAGCCAGTCCGCCGGGGCGACCGGACGCGGCGGTCTCGTGGTGGTCCACGGGGACGCGTCCTCGCGCTGCGGGATCTCGATGAAGGGCGTGGACATCGTCGTACACGGTTCGGTGGGCCACATGAGCGCCTTCATGGCCCAGAAGGGCCGACTGGTGGTCTGCGGCGACGCCGGCGACGGCCTCGGCGACTCGATCTACGAGGCGCGCCTGTACGTGCGCGGTGCGGTGACGGAACTGGGCGCCGACTGCGTGGAGAAGGAGCTGCGCGACGAGCACGTGGCGGAGCTGCGCGAGCTGCTCGAGCGTGCCGGCCTGGCCGACGCGGCTCCCGGAGACTTCCGCCGTTACGGCTCGGCGCGCCAGCTCTACAACTTCAGCGTGGACAACGCGGGCGCGTACTGATGGGCCACAACGGCTGGCATCCGGGCCTGCGCGAGTCGGCCACCTTCGACCGCAACGCGATCGCCGAGATCCAGCGCGCCGCGCGCGAGGGCATCTACGACATCCGCGGCTTCGGCGCCAAGCGGCGGGTGCCGCACTTCGACGACCTGCTGTTCCTCGGCGCGTCGATGTCGCGCTACCCGCTCGAGGGCTACCGCGAGCGCTGCGGCACCGAGGTGGTGCTGGGCGACCGCTTCGCGCGCAAGCCGCTCGAGCTCTCGATCCCGATCACGATCGCCGGCATGAGCTTCGGTGCGCTGAGCGCGCAGGCCAAGGAGGCCCTCGGTCGCGGCGCGTCGGAGGTCGGCACCTCCACGACGACCGGGGACGGCGGCATGACCCAGGAGGAGCGCCAGTCCTCGAAGACGCTCGTCTACCAGCTCCTGCCCTCGCGCTACGGCATGAACCCGGACGACCTGCGTGCCGCCGACGCGATCGAGGTGGTGGTGGGGCAGGGGGCCAAGCCGGGCGGTGGCGGCATGCTGCTCGGCCACAAGATCTCCGCGCGGGTGGCCGAGATGCGCGACCTGCCCGAGGGCATCGACCAGCGGAGCGCCTGCCGCCATCCGGATTGGACCGGCCCCGACGACCTCGAGATCAAGATCGGCGAGCTGCGCGAGATCACCGATTGGGAGAAGCCGATCTTCGTCAAGGTGGGCGCGACGCGCACCTACTACGACTGCGCGCTGGCGGTGAAGGCGGGCGCCGACGTGATCGTGCTCGACGGGATGCAGGGCGGCACGGCCGCCACGCAGGACGTGTTCATCGAGCACGTGGGCATCCCGATCCTGGCCGCGATCCCCAACGCCGTGGAGGCGCTCCAGGAGCTCGGCATGCACCGCAAGGTCCAGCTGATCGTGTCCGGCGGGATCCGCTCAGGAGCCGACGTGGCGAAGGCGCTGGCGCTCGGCGCCGACGCCGTCTCGATCGGCGTGGCCGCGCTGATCGCGCTTGGCGACAACGCGCCCGAGCACGACGCCGAATACCGCGAGCTCGGCTCCGCGGCCGGCTACTACGACGACTGGCAGGCGGGGCGCGACCCGGTGGGAATCTCCACGCAGGAGGACGAGCTGGCGGCCCGCTTCGACCCGGTGCTCGGCGGCCGCCGCCTGGCGAACTACCTGCGCACGATGACGCTCGAGACGCAGACGCTGGCCCGCGCCTGCGGCAAGTCACACGTGCACAACCTGGAGCCCGAGGATCTGGTGGCGCTCACCGTGGAGGCCGCGGCGATGGCGCGGGTGCCGCTGGCGGGCACCAGCTGGATCCCGGGCTGCTAGTCGCCGAATCACCCGATCTAGGTGATGCTCCGGCGGTCCGCGCCTGCGACCGTCTGTTCTGGACGCCGCAGGCCTCACGTCGCGCTCGGCGATCCACCCCGAACTTTTGGAGGTGAGCGACATGGCAATCGGACCCGTCCAGTTGATCGTGCTGGGCTTCGACCACCCGGACTTCCACGGCGAGATCATCGCCGAGCTGGAGAAGTTGCGTGAGAGCGATACGGTTCGCGTGATCGACGCGCTGGCCGTACACAAGGACTCCGAAGGGGAGCTCGAGGTCGCACACCTGAGCAACCTGACGAAGGACGAGGCGATCGAGCTCGGAACGGTGGTCGGCGCCCTCGTCGGCCTCGGGATCGACGGCGAGGAAGGCGCAGAAGCCGGCGCGCTGGCGGGCGCCGAGGCCGCGGAGGATGGAATCAACGTATTCTCGGACGCCGACGAATGGGATGTTCTGGCCGACATACCCAACGACTCGGCCGCCGCGCTC
The DNA here is from genome assembly GCA_963770325.1 of uncultured Thermoleophilaceae bacterium. Taxonomy (GTDB): domain Bacteria; phylum Actinomycetota; class Thermoleophilia; order Solirubrobacterales; family Thermoleophilaceae; genus JAICJR01. Next base: position 365,662 of record CAVYPF010000004.1, read on the forward strand.
ATCCTGCTCGAGCACCAGTGGGCGGTCCCACTGCGCGACGCAGTGATGCGCGCGAACGGCTTCCGCCTGGCGGACGGATTCATCAGCCCGCTCGATCTCATCGCGATCGGCCTGGTCACCGCCGAGGAAGCGCAGGAGCTTCACGAATTGGAAACGGCTCAGGCCACGAAGACAGGAGGTTGATGTGTTTGGAGCACGCAGGGTGGCACGACGGACCAGCCGCCGTACAGCACGGCGTCGCTAGCTAGCCACAGCTACGAAGACAACGATGCGACTCGAACTGGGTAGCCCGGTGCAGTGCACCGATGGCCCGGCCGGTGAGTTGGCCGACCTCGTGATCGACCCGGGCGCCCAGCGCGTGACGCATGTGGTCGTCCAGCCGCACGGGCGGCACGACCTCGCGCGGCTCGTGCCCCTGGACCGCGCGTCCGAGGGGCCGGACGGCGGCATCTCGCTGAGCCACTCGGTCGCCGAGATCGAGCGGCTCCAGCCGTTGCAGAAGCGGGAGTACCTCGAGCTCGGGGAGCTACCCGACGGCGATGGCGATTCCGACATCGGAATCGAGGAGAGCTCGGCCCTCCCCTACGAGGCCGGCATGGGCCTCGATGGGTTCGGGGGCGCCCCGCCGATCGACTACGACCCCCACGTCACGGTCGGCTATGACCGGATCCCGAAGGGCACCGTGGAGGTGCGTCGCGAGAGCGCCGTGAACTCGTCGGAAGGCGACTACCTCGGCCGTCTCGTGGGCGTCGTGCTCGGTCCGGGAGAGCAGATCGCCGATGTGATCCTCGAACACGGGCACCTCTGGGGAAAGCACCACTTCGCGATTCCACTCGCCGACGTGGCGCGCATCCAGACGGACGAGGTTGAGCTGAGCCTCTCCGCCGATCAGGTCGGCAAGCTCAAGCCGCTGCCGAAGCACCGCGGCTGACTCAGCCGACCTCGATCGCGAACGTCGCGTCGTAGCGCTCCCCCGGAGCCAGCAGGCGCAGCTCTGGCCCGCCGGTCACGAGCGCGTTCGTCGGTGCGGTCATCGGCTCGAACGCGATCACGTCGTCGTCCGGGGGCGCGAAGACCTGGGCGTAGGGGTAGCCGGACTCGAACCAGAGCGAGATCCGCCGGCCGCCTCCGGTCAGCACGAACGGGGCCGAGTTCTCGGGGGCCACGTAGCCGTCGTCGAAGGTGCGCGACCCAAGCCGTCCGGTGGCCACGTGCACCTCCGCCCGCTGGGCCGTGGGCAGCATGCGATCGTCGAGCACGAGGCGCTCGCGCACCGGCACCTCGATCTCCCAGTCGCGGCGGTCGACGCCCGGCAGGCAGAGGTAGGGATGGAAGCCGAAGGCGATCGGCACCGGCCGATCACCCGTGGCGATCACGCTGGTGGCGATCGTCAGCCGCGAGCCCGTCACCGCCGCCTCGATGCGGAGGAGATGGGGGAAGGGGAACGCCGCCATCAGATCCGGGCGGGCAGCCAAGTCGAGGCTCGCGCCCAGCACGTCGCCGCCCGCCTCGCCCGTGCGAAGCTCGTCGAGCTGCCAGCCGCCGTCGGCGGCCAGCAGGCCGTGGATGGGCAGGCCGTTGTCGTCCAGCGACGGCGCCGGCGGGCCCGCGTCGAGCACCACCTCCCGCCCCGCGACCGGAAAGCGCCAGGACGACAGCCGGTTGGCCCACGGGTACAGCAGTGGTATGCCCATCGTGGAGTGCTTGTCGATGTAGCGGCGCAGACCTCCGCGCTGGCCCAGCAGCTCCTCGCCGCGATGCCGGAGCGAGCACCCGATCATGCCGGCGCCGGGGACGAAGCTCGCCTCGACCCCGACGCCGTCTTCTGCGCTCCCCAGCGTGATCACCGAGAGGCCCTCCAGGGTGTCCCCGGCGATCGTCATTCGGCTTTGATGCTCGCGCCGCCACGGGCGCCCCGCGTCATCCGGTCGGGGTGATCTACGCCTCGCCGGCGAGGAACATCAGCGTGGCCTTCACGCGGCGGCTCACGTCGTCGTCGTTGGAGAGGTTCAGCTTCATGAAGATCGAGTTGATGTGCTTCTCCACCGCCCGTTTGGTGAGGAAGAGCGAGTCGGCGATCGCCGCGTTGCTCTGACCCTGGGCGATCAGCTCGAGCACCTCGTGCTCGCGAGTCGTGAGCTCGGATAGGGGTGAGCTCGTGCGACGGGTCTGCGCCGCCACCAGCACGTCGACGATCTTCGGGTCGATGAACGAGCCGCCGGCCACCACCGCCTCGATGGCCGCCACCAGCTGGTCGCCGTGCTGCACGTTCTGCTTCAGCAGGTAGGCACGTCTGGCCGAGCCCGATTCGAGCAGCGCCAACGGGTAGCGTGGCTCGGCGAACTGACTGAGGACGACGACCCCGATCTCCGGGTGCGTCTCTCTGAGGCTGTGGGCGACCTGGATCCCCTCGTCGCTGCCGCTGGGCGGCATCCGGATGTCGGTGATCACCGCGTGCGGCTGCTCCTCATCGACGGCCCGCAGCAGCGAATCGCGGTCCTCGCAGGTGCGAACCACAACCAGTTGAGCCGCCCGGGCAAGCAGCTCCTCGAGGGCCTCGCGCATCAGGAACCCGTCCTCGCCGATCACCACGCGAATACGGTCGTCCCGTTCGTCGAGCGGCACAGATCTCTCGAGGGTTCCCGCCAATGAACGCCGCCTCTCGCCCGCCCGACCTCCGGTCGCGCCGGGGATCGGCACGCTCGTCGGGTCCTACGTTCGAGTGAGGCTGTCAGTCTCGCACAGTCCGCGCTGCTGGAGCATCCGCTCGACCTCCGCGGCGGCACCCTCCTCGGCGTCCAGGGCGGCGACGTAGGCGCGGTAGCGCAGTGCGCGCTCCGCGCCGTCCGCCGCGAGCCACGCGTTCCAGGCTCGATTGACCCTCTGAGCGGAACTGCGCCAATCGCGTAGCTGGCTGGCCTGCGCGTCGGTCCTGGAGCGTCGTTTTCTGCGACCGAAGATTGGCGAATCCTGCTCCCGCCGCGGGCCGCCTTCATCACCCCGATCAGGTGACGGGTGCCCAAGTTCACCCGGATCAGGTGATGCAGTTTCAAGGCCCCATGGACAGCATCTCCGCAGGCGGACCCGCTTCCACTGCGAGAGGACGAACGAAAAATGGCCACAGCGGTAAAGGCCCCGCGCAGCACGGCAACCGGCGACGCGGCCGCACAGACCCTCCCGGCCGACGTGTTCGTGGCCTTCGGCATCACCGGCGATCTCGCCAAGGTGATGACCTTCATGTCCCTCTACCGGCTGGAGCGGCGCGGGCTGCTCGACTGCCCGATCGTGGGAGTGGCCGTGGACGACTGGACGGTGGACGAGCTGCGCGCCCACGCGCGCCGTTGCATCGAGGACTGTGGCGAGCACGGTGGATGACGAGGTGTTCGCCCGTTTCGCCAACCGACTGTCGTACATCGCGGGCGACTTCGGCGACCCGGACACCTTCCAGCGCCTCGGGAAGGCCATCGCCGGCGCGCGCAGTCCCGTCTTCTACCTGGAGATCCCCCCGTTCCTGTTCGCCACCGTGGTGAAGGGACTGGCGGAGGCCGGGCTCACGAAGACGGCGCGCGTGGTGATCGAGAAGCCGTTCGGTCACGACCTGGCCTCCGCCCGGGAGCTCGCCGCGGAGATCCACGAGTACATCGACGAGTCCCAGCTCTACCGGATCGATCACTTCCTGGGAAAGATGGGGCTGGTCGAGATCCTCTACCTGCGGTTCGCGAACGCGATGTTCGAGCCGCTCTGGAACCGCCATCACATCTCCTCGGTGCAGATCACGATGGCCGAGGCGTTCGGCGTGGAGGACCGCGGCCACTTCTACGACCCCGTGGGTGCGCTGCGCGACGTGGTGGTGAACCACATGATGCAGGTGGTTGGCGCGATGGCGATGGAGGCTCCCTCCGGCGGCGATCCGGACACGCTGAGGGGCGCACTGGTGAACGTGTTCCGAGCGATGCCCGCGGCCGACCCGGAGCACTACGTGCGCGGTCAATGCGACGGCTTCTGCGACATCGAGGGTGTGGCGAATGACTCCACCACCGAGACCTACGCGGCGATGCGCCTCGAGATCGACAACTGGCGCTGGTCGGGAGTCCCGATCTTCCTGCGCACGGGCAAGCACCTGCCGATCACGCAGACCGAGCTGCGCCTGGTGTTCGAGCGCCCGCCGCGGCTCGGCTTCCTTCCGAAGGGGGCGCGCCTCCCCGAGCCCGACCAGCTGGTGGTGAGGCTCGATCCCACGACCGGTGTGAGGTTGCTGGTGGAGGCCCAGCGCAACGACGTCGCCGGGCCCGAGCAGATCAACCTGGACATGGAGTTCGCGCAGGAGGGCGGTGAGGGCGCGGCGCCCTACGAGGTGCTTCTCCACGCCGCCATGCAGGGGGACAGCACGCGCTTCACCAGGCAGGACGGGGTGGAGGAGGCGTGGCGCGTGATGCAGCCGCTGCTCGACTCGCCGCCGCCCATCCAGCCATACGCGAAGGGCTGCTGGGGTCCCGAGGCGGCCGACAAGCTGCTGGCGGGCTACGGCCGCTGGCACGAGCCGTGGGTGTCGTGACGGTGGCCAAGGCAAAGACCAACGCGAAGCCCGCCGCGGCTTCCGCCCCCCAGAGCGCGGCGGCGCCGTCTCCGTTCCCGCCGATCGCCGAGTACGCGTTCCTGTCCAACTGCCACACGGGCGCCCTCGTGGCCCCCGACGGGGCCGTCGGCTGGCTCTGCGTGCCGAGCTTCGACTCGCCGAGCGTGTTCGGCACGCTGCTCGACCGCGGCGCGGGCTACTTCCGGGTGGGGCCGTTCGGCATCAACGAGCCGGCGGCCCGCGCCTACGAGCCCGGAACCAACACGATGCTGACGACCTGGCATACGCCGAGCGGCTGGGTGCTGGTGCGCGAGGCGCTGACGATGGGACCGCGTCGCAGCGAGGACACGATCACGCCGCACACGCGTCCGCCGGCCGACGATGACGGCGACCACATGCTCGTGCGCACCGTCCTCTGCCTCGAGGGCGCGGTGGAGATCGAGGTCGTATGCGAGCCGGTGTTCGACTACGGCCGCGAACCGGCCGAATGGAAGCTGGCCGGGGACGGCGAGCGCCACGTGGCGGACGCCAGCGCGGCAGGTCAGACGCTGAGGCTGCAGACCGACGTGCAGCTGGGGATCGAGGGCAACCGCGTGCGGGCGAGACACGTGCTGAAGGCGGGGGAGCAGATGTTCTGCTCCCTCTCCTGGGCAGAGGACCTCGAGTCGCCGGCCACGGTGGACGAGGCCAACGCCCGCCTGGCCGCGACCACGACCTTCTGGCGCTCATGGCTGGGACGGGCCCGCTTCCCCGACCACCGCTTTCGCGAGCCGATCCAGCGCTCGGCGCTGACGATCAAGGGCCTCACATACATGCCCACCGGCGCGACCGTCGCGGCGCTCACCACCTCGCTTCCGGAGACCCCGGGCGGCGAGCGCAACTGGGACTACCGCTACACCTGGCTGCGCGACTCCACGTTCACCCTTCAGGCGCTGCACATGCTGAACCTGGACTGGGAGGCCGACGAGTTCATGCAGTTCATCGCGGACCTCGAGCCGAACGACGACGGGTCGCTGCAGATCATGTACGGCATCGACGGACGTCGGGATCTCACGGAGTCGACCCGCGACGACCTGTCGGGCTACGCCGGCGCGCGGCCGGTGAGGATCGGCAACGGCGCCTTCGACCAGCGCCAGAACGACGTCTACGGCGCGGCGCTCGACTCGATCCTGCTCCACACCCGTCGCAGCCAGCGGCTGCCGCGGCGGCTGTGGCCAGTGATCCAAGCGCAGGCCGAGGGCGCCACGCGCGTCTGGCGCAAGCCGGACCAGGGCATCTGGGAGGCGCGCGGGAAGCCGCAGCACTACGTCTCGTCCAAGCTGATGTGCTGGGTGGCGATGGATCGCGCCGCGAAGCTTGCCGAGATCCGCGCCGATGGCGAGCTTGCCGGGACCTGGCGGGCGACCGCGGAGGAGATCCGCGCCGACATCCTCGAGCACGGCGTGCGCGACAACGTGCTGCGCCAGCACTACGACACTGACGCGCTCGACGCATCCACGCTGCTGGCCGCGATCTTCGGCTTCCTGCCTGGAGACGACGAGCGCCTACGGGCAAGTGTGCTGGCGATAGCCAACGACCTGACCGATCAGGGCTTCGTGCTGCGCTACCGCACCGACGAGACCGACGACGGCCTCTCGGGCAAGGAGGGCACGTTCCTGATCTGCTCGTTCTGGCTCGTGTCAGCGCTCGCGATCATCGACGACATGCAGCGCGCCCGCGACCTGATGGAGCGGCTGCTGCGCCAGGCCTCGCCGCTCGGGCTGTTCGCCGAGGAGTTCGACGCCGACACGGGCCGGCACCTCGGGAACTTCCCACAGGCGTTCTCGCACCTGGCCCTGATCGAGGCCGGCGCGCGGATCATCGTCGACGAGCGACTGGACGAGTTCGACTGATGGAGCACTACGACGTCATCGTGATCGGGACCGGCGCGGGCGGGGGCACGCTGGCCCGGCACCTCGCCCCGAGCGGCAAGCGCATCGCCGTGCTGGAGCGCGGCGACTGGCTGCCGCGGGAGCCGCAGAACTGGCAGGCGCAGGACGTCTTCGTGGACAACCGCTACGTGTCGCCGGACACCTGGTACGACGCGAAGGGAAAGCCCTTCCAGCCCCAGGTGCACTACTTCGTGGGAGGCGCGACGAAGCTCTACGGCGCGGCGCTCTACCGACTGCGCCAGGAGGACTTCGGCGAGCTGCGCCACCACGACGGCATCTCGCCGGCGTGGCCCATCTCATACGACCAGATGGAGCCGTACTACTCCGCCGCGGAGCAGCTCTACGAGGTGCACGGCGAGCACGGTGAGGATCCGACCGATCCGCCTGCGAGCCGCCCCTATCCGCACCCGGCCGTCTCGCACGAGCCGCGTATCCAGAAGCTGTCCGACGACCTGGCCGCGCTCGGACACCATCCGTTCCATGCGCCCTGCGGGATCCTGCTCGACGAGACCAACATGCCGTACAGCCGCTGCGTGCGCTGCTCGGACTGCGACGGCTTCCCCTGCCTCGTGCACGCGAAGTCGGACGCCGACGTGCTGGGCATACGGCCGGCGCTTGAGCACGCCAACGTCACGCTGTTGACCAACACCAAGGCGGTGCGCCTCGAGACCGACAACACGGGCCGCACGATCACCGGAGTGGTCGTCGAGAACGAGGCGGGCAGCGAGACGCTGACCGCCGACATCGTGGTGGTCTCGTGCGGGGCCGCGAACTCGGCGCGCCTGCTCCTGGCCTCGGCGACCGACGCCCACCCGAACGGGCTGGCCAACGGCTCGGACCAGGTGGGACGCAACTACATGTTCCACAACAGCTCCGCGGTGCTCGCGCTGTCGAAGGAAGAGAACCCGACGGTGTTCCAGAAGACGCTCGGGCTGAACGACTTCTACTTCGGCACCAGCGAGTTCGAGTTTCCGATGGGCAACATCCAGATGGTCGGCAAGTCGCAGGCGCCCATGTTCCGCGGCGAGAAGCCGGGCGAGACCAAGTTCGCCCCGAACTGGACTCTCGAGGACGTGGCGAAGCACGCGGTGGACTTCTGGCTCTCCACCGAGGACCTGCCGCGGGCCGAGAACCGGGTGACGATCGGACCCGACACGAACATCCGGATCAACTACGAGCCCACGAACGAGCTGCCGAAGAAGCAGCTCTACCACCAGCTCAGGTCGATGCTGGCCGACATCGGCATGCACGAGCACCACCTGTTCCCGCGTCACGCATACCTGAAGAACGACATCCCCGTGGCCGGCTGCGCGCACCAGGCCGGGACGTGTCGCTTCGGCAGCGACCCCGCCACCTCGGTGCTGAACAGCGACTGCCGGGCGCACGAGCTGGACAACCTCTACGTGGTCGACACGAGCTTCTTCCCGAGCATCGGAGCGGTGAACCCGGCCCTCACCGCGATGGCCAACGCGGTTCGCGTCGGCGACCATCTCAAGGAACGGCTGGGCGTGACCTCCTCCGTCGGGGCGAGCGCGTGAGCGGTGAGGACGAGCGGCACGAGCACCACGTCGTGATCGTCGGCGGCGGCTTCGCAGGCGTGGCATGCGCCCGCCGGCTGGCCGACGACGGCGGTGACGAGGTGCGCGTCACGCTCATCGACCGCAACAACTACCACCAGTTCCAGCCGCTCCTGTACCAGGTGGCGACCTCCCAGCTCGCGTCGAGCGACATCGCCTACTCGCTCCGCAAGATGTTCGCCGAGTCGGCGAACGTCGACGTGAAGCTTGGCGAGGTCACCTCGATCGACCCTGCGACGAAGACCGTGCTGACGAGCGACGGGGAGAGCTACTCAGGCGATGCGCTGGTGCTGGCCGCGGGATCGCAGCCCAACTTCTTCGGCACAAAGGGTGCCGACGACCACGCCTTCCCTCTCTATTCGCTCGAGCAGGCGCAGGATCTTCGCTCTCGGATCATCAGCGTGTTCGAGGACGCCGATCGCGACCCGGAGCTCGTCGAGCAGGGGGCGCTCAACTTCGTGATCGTGGGCGGCGGCCCGACCGGGGTGGAGATGGCGGGCGCGCTCGCGGACATGATCCACGACACGATGACGTACGAGTTCCGCGACCTGGCGGTCTCGTCCGCTCAGGTGCACATCGTCGATCTCGGACACACGCTGCTGGCGCCGTTCTCCGATTCGGCGCACGACTACGTGTCGAAGATCCTCCAGCGCAAGGGCGTGCGGATGCATCTGGGCACCGCGGTGACGGAGATCGGACCCGGCCATGTGACGCTCGCCGACGGTACGACGATCAAGACGCGCTGCGTGGTCTGGGGTGGCGGCATCCAGGCGCCCCCGGTTGCCTCGCAGGCGAGCCTGCCGCAGGGCCGCGGCGGACGCATCGACGTGCTGCCCGACCTGACGGTGCAGGACTTCCCGGGCGTCTACGCGATCGGCGACGCCGCCAACATCCCGAGCCCCGATGGCGAGACCCATCCGCAGCTCGGATCGGTGGCGGCGCAGAGCGGCGACTCGGCCGCTCAAAACCTGCTCGCCGACTTCGCGGGCAAGGACCGCAAGCCGTTCCACTACAAGGACAAGGGGATCATGGCGATGATCGGTCGCGGCTCGGCCGTCGCCGAGGTCGGCGCGCACCGTCACGAGCTCCACGGCGTGGTGGCCTTCTCGGCCTGGCTGGGAGTGCACGCCATGCTGATGACCGGCGTGCGCAACCGCATCAACGCCTTCATCACCTGGGGTTGGGACTACTTCTCGAAGGGACGCGGGCCTCAGGTGCTCGACCGTTCGGACGTGGCGCGCATCGACTGGGGCGACGACGCGGACGAAGCGGCGGAGCCGCTGCTCACCAAGTCCGCCGTGTGAGGGACCCGCGTTGCGGGCGGTTCCACGCAAGGAGCGGGCCGACTTGACCAACGCCGAGTTCCGGGAGCTCTTCCACGCCGTCTCGAACTGGGGCAGCTCCGGGGACCGCCCGGAGCGTGGCGCGCTCAACCACCTGACCCCCGCTCGCGTGGCGGCGGCGGCCGAGCTCGTTCAGAGTGGGATCACGGTCACGTTGAGCCGGCCACTCGACAGCCACGCGAGCATCGACAACCCTGCCCCCGCAGACCACCACATGACGATGCTCCCCGACGCGGGCGTGGGGCCGGGCGGCCTGCGCTTCGCAAAGGACTACGTGGGCGCCGATTACCACAACGAGGGCCACAGTCACATCGACGCGTACTGCCACGTCGCCTTCGACGGCCGGCTCTATGGCGGCGTGTCCGCGGAGTCGGTGACGAACCGCGGCGCCGGCGCGGGTGCGATCAACCTGCTCGAGGACGGCCTGGTGGGCCGCGGCGTGCTGCTTGACATTCCCCGCTCACGCGGAGTCGACTGGCTCGAACCCGGCGAGTACGTGTTCCGGGCGGACCTCGAGGCCGCTGAGCGCGCTCAGCGGGTCACGGTCAGGGCGGGTGACATCCTGCTCGTGCGCACCGGCCACGCGCGCCGGCTCGCCGAGTGCGGCCCGTGGAAGACCAGCGAGTCGAAGGCCGGGCTTCACCCCGACACCGCCACGTTCCTGAAGGAGCGCTCGGTCACCGCCCTGGGGTCCGACGGCAACAACGACACCGCTCCGAGCGTGATCGAGGGCGTCGACTTCCCGATGCACGTGCTCGCTCTGAACGCGATGGGCGTCCACCTGCTCGACTACCTTCAGTTCGAGGCCTTGGTGCCGCTGTGCGAGGAGACGATGCGCTGGGAGTTCCTGTTCGTCGCCGCGCCGCTGCGCATCCAGCACGGCACCGGGTCGCCCGTCAACCCGATCGCGATCTTCTGAGGCGGCGCCATGCTCCATCTACGCGTCTACGGCTCTTCCGACGAGCTCACCGAGGTCGGCGAGGGTCTCGAGGCTGACGGGCGGGCCCGCCATGTGGCGCTGTCCCAGGGGGTGCGCGAGGGGTACGTGCTGCTCACGGCGGAGGTCGACGGGGGTTCCGCCGATTGGGTGCTTCAGTATCTGTCGGGACGTGGGCTCGCCGACGAAGACATCGCCCTGACGCGCCTCGACGACGTGGGGACGCTGTCTCAATCTCATCCGGTGGCGTCGCTGATCTGGGCGGACGTCCTCGGGCAGGCCAGGCAGAACTCCCGACCGGTCGCGCGCTTCCTCGTGTTCATGATCGTGGCGGGCGTGATCGCCGCCTTCGGCGTGATCGACGGCAGCCAGACGCTGATCGTCGGAGCCATGGCGGTCAGCCCGGACATCCTGCCGGTCACGGCCGCCTGCATCGCGATCGTGACCCGCCGCTGGCGCCTCGCGGTGCGCGCCTTCCTCACGGTCGTGATCGGCCTCGGGACGACCGCTCTCACGGCCGCGCTGCTCACCTTCTTCCTCAACCTGGCGGGTGGCCTGCCGAGCGACTTCCACGTCGGGGAGGAGGCGCTCGTGGGGCTCGTGAGCATCAACTCGGCAACCATCGGGGTTGCCCTCGCCGCCGGCGTGGCCGGCATCCTGTCGCTCGAGACCAGGGCTAGCGCGGCCGTGGGCGTTGCCATCTCGGTCACCACGATCCCTGCCGCGGCCTATCTCGGGGTGGCCGCCGGAGTGGGGGAGATCGACAAGGCCTGGGGTGCTCTCGGCGTGCTGTCGGTCAACGTGTCGATGCTGTTGGTGGCCGGCACGATCACCCTGCTCGTCCAGCGGCAGCTCGCGCGCCACTCGCGTCCCGCGGCTCGGACGGTCTCGTGAACGCGCTCAGAGGCTTCCCGCACTTCGTCCTGCGGATCGTGCTCGTCTGGCTGCTCGACGCCGTCGCGCTGTTCCTGCTGAGCGAGATCCTGCCCGGGGTCAGCGTGACGGACTTCGGCGTGGCGGTGGTCGTCGCGGGGGTGATCGGCCTGGTGAACGGGCTGGTGTGGCCGCTCGTGATCCGCTTTGCGCTCCCCGTGGCGGTGCTGACGCTCGGGTTCGGGTCGCTCGTGCTCAACGGGCTCGTGATCCTCTTGGCCTCATCGATCGATGTCGGCCTGCGCATCGATGGGCTGGGCACCGCGATCATCGTGGCGCTCGGCCTGACGCTCATCACAACGCTGGTGACCTCGCTGCTCTCGATCGACGACGAGAGCGTGTGGACCCGCAACGTTGTGAGGCGCAGCGCCCGGCGCAACGCCGGTACCGAGCCGACGGACGTGCCCGGCCTCTTCTTCCTGGAGATCGACGGCCTCGGGCACGAGGTGCTGCAGCGCGCGATTCGCGACGGGCACGCTCCCACGCTGGCCGGCTGGTTGAGCGACGGCAGCCACCGCCTGCTCGGGTGGGAGACGGGCTGGTCCTCCCAGACCGGTGCCTGTCAGGCGGGTCTGCTCCATGGCAACGACTTCGACTACCCGGCCTTCCGCTGGTGGGAGAAGGACCGCGGACGGCCGATCGTCACCAACCACCCGCGCGACGCCGCCGAGCTCGAGCACCGCCTCTCCAACGGCAGGGGCCTGCTCCACGAGGACGGCGCCAGCCGGGCCAACATCCTGTCGGGTGATGCCCCCCACACGCTGTTGACGATGAGCGTGGTGGGTGATCGCGACCGACCCAGGCATCTCAGCCGCGCCTACTACTCGTACTTCGCCAACCCGTACAACTTCACTCGCACCTTCCTGCTGTGCATCGCAGACATCGCGCAGGAGCGCTGGCTCGCCGGCCAGCAACGCCGTCACGACGAGCGACCGCGCATCCATCGCAGCCGCATGTACGCGCTGATGCGCGCATGGGCCACGGTGTTCCAGCGTGACCTCCAGGTCGAGGCGATAATCGGCGACCTCTACGCCGGCAGGCCGGTGGCGTACACCACCTTCCTCGCCTACGACGAGGTGGCTCACCACTCCGGCATCGAGCGGGTCGATGCTCTGGCCACGCTGCGCAAGCTCGATCATCACATCGCCCGCATCGAGGCGGCCGCGCGCCACGGATCGCGCCCGTACAAGTTCGTGGTGCTCTCGGATCACGGCCAGTCCCAGGGCACCACCTTCCTCGACCGCTACGGGATCTCGCTCGAGGACCTGGTGACCAGCTCGTCCGAGGCGGGCGACGTGCAGGTGGCCACCGACGAGAGCGACGTGGCCACTGGCCGTGCGAAGGCCTCGGTCGGCAGGGGGGACCTGGACGACCGCCGCTCCGCCGACGGGGAGCTGCCCGACCTGTCCGTCATGGCGTCGGGCTGCCTCGGGCTGATCACTTTCCCCCGCGAGCCCGGGCGCGTCACGCTCGAGTGGATCGAAACCGAGCATCCGAGGCTGATACCGGCGCTGCGCGACCACGAGGGGATCGGCTTCCTGCTGGTCCGCTCGGCGGAGCGCGGTCCGCTGGTGATCGGCCGTGCGGGCACGCACGAGCTCCACAGCGGGCGAGTGGAGGGAGACGACCCGCTCGCACCATTCGGGCCCAACGCCGCGCAGCACGTCGCGCGCACCGACGGCTTCCCGCACTGCGCCGACATCATGGTGAACAGCACCTACTGGGAGGACAGCGGCGAGGTCGCCGCGTTCGAGGAACTGGTGGGCTCGCACGGCGGGATGGGCGGCGCGCAGTGCTATCCGTTCGCGCTGGCGCCCGTGGAGTTCGCGCTGCCCAGCGAGCCGATCGTCGGAGCAGTAGCGATGCATCGCCTGATGCGGCGCTGGCTGGTCGATCTCGGTCACCCCTCCTACGGGACCGACGAGCCGCGCGCGGGCGACGCCTCGCTTGTCTCACGTTGACGGCTCCGGGCTCGCTGTCGGTGACCTGGGTCGGTCACTCGACCGTGCGCCTCGAGCTCGACGGCACGACGCTGCTCACCGATCCGCTGCTGGCTCGGCGCGCCGGACCGCTGGTGCGCATCGCAGGCGCTCCGCAACCCGGCGTGGCCGAGGGCCTCGACGCGGTGCTGCTCTCGCACCTGCACGCCGACCACGCCGACCTTCCCTCGCTGCGGATGCTCCCCGCTGGGACGCCGATCATCGCCCCGGCCGGGTCGGCCGGCTGGCTGCACGCCCGGGGGCTTCGGCGACGTCCACGAGCTGCGGCCGCACGAGAGCCTCGACGTGGGAGCGCTGCGAGTGGTCGCCACGCCGGCGGTGCACGAGGGGCGCCGGGCTCCCTTCGGGCCCCGGACCGAGTCGATCGGGTTCATGGTCGCGGGGTCGCATGCCGTGTACTTCGCGGGTGACACGGACCTCTTCCCAGAGATGGCGGACCTCGCGCCCGCCATCGACGTGGCGCTGCTACCGGTGTGGGGCTGGGGACCGAGCGTCGGCCCGGGCCACCTGGATCCAGAGCGCGCGGCCGCCGCGGCCGCGTTGATCGCGCCCGGCCTCGCCGTCCCGATCCACTGGGGCACGTTCGCCCTTCCGCGCGCTTTCAGACGCCGCGCGGATCCCGCCTGGCCCGCCCGCGAGTTCGCCGCGTTCGCGGCCCGGAAGGCGCCGCCGGTGCAGGCGCGCGTGCTGGTGCCCGGCGAGCAGCTCGAGCTACATCGCTGACGCGCCAAGACCCCGATTGCTCGGCCGGTCGTGACCTATGATCGCCACCACGATGTCCGCGCGCGGTCTCGCTGTGCGCTTCGCACCCCGCATCAGTTCGGGAGCGTTGCGGCCCCTTGGCACGGCCATCGACCTCGGTGGCGCGTATCCGCTCGGCGTGTGCGCGCTGGCGGGCCTGTACTACGGGGCGGCGCAGCTCGGCTTCGCGCTCGACTTCTCCGGAGCCGTCGCGGCCATCGTCTGGCTGCCCGCCGGAGTGGGCATCGCCTTCCTCTACCTGGCCGGGCTTCGCTTCTGGCCGGGAGTGCTGCTCGGCGACCTCTTGGTCAACAACTACACGGGGCTCCCGCTCGGCTCGGCCCTCGGGCAGACCTGCGGGAACGTGTTGGAGATCGTGATCGCCACGCTGCTGATCCGGCGGCTTGTGCCGGACGGCTCGCCGCTCGGGAGCGTCCCCGGCCTTGTGGGACTGCTCGCAGGGCTCGCCATCGGAACGACGGTCAGTGCCACGATCGGATCGCTTTCGCTCAGGCTCGGCGACGTCGTATCCGGCGGCGCGCTTCCCACCGTGTGGCGCACCTGGTGGCTCGGCGACTTCTCAGGGGCGCTGATACTCGTGCCGCTTGCGATCGCCTGGTACCCGCCGAGCCTGCCGGCCTGGTTTCGCCGGCGAGCCCTCGAAGGGGCGCTCCTGCTGGCGGTGGTCCTCGGGCTCGGCGAGCTCGGGTTGCACGGGCACTGGCCGCTGCTGCCGCTGATCTTCCCGGCCTTGATCTGGGCCACCCTGCGCTTCGAGCAACGAGGCGCGACGCTTGCCATCGCGGTCGCGGCCACGTTCACCGTGTGGCAGATCAGGCACTACACGGGTCCCTTCGAGCTGGATTCGATCGGCCGCAGCACCCTCGCCGCCCAGCTGTATCTGGGGGTGGTCGCCGTGTCCACGCTCTGCCTGGCGGCTGTCGTGTCCGAGCGGGAGCGGCTCACGCGGCAGCTTCGCGGGGAGCGAGCGCGCCTGATCGAGGCACGCGCGAGCGAGCGCCGCAGGATCGAGCACAACCTCCACGACGGCGCCCAGCAGCGCCTCACCGCGCTCGTGGTCAGGCTCGGGCTCGCGGCCGACGACGCGGTCGAGAGGCCCGAGGGCGCCACCGCCGTCTTCAGGAAGGCCGGCTCCGAGCTGTCGCTCGCGATCGACGAGCTGCGCGAGCTGTCACACGGCCTACAGCCTCCGCTCCTCACCGAGTTCGGGCTCGCGGGAGCCATCAGTGAGCTCGCGGGCCGCAGCACCATCCCGATCCGGGTGCTCGAGATGACCTGCGCTCGCCTCGACGAGACGGCCGAGGCGGCCGCCTACTACCTGATCGTCGAGACCGTGGCCAACGCGGAGAAGCACGCACGCGCCTCGCTGATCGACGTGCGCGCATCGGTGACCCCAGGCTTCCTCGAGGTGGAGGTCATCGACGACGGCATCGGCGGGGCCACCGAGAGCGGCGGCTACGGCCTCCAGGGTCTCCGGGATCGGGTGGAGGGTCTCGGCGGCACCTTCGAGATCGCCAGCCCGCCCGGAGCTGGGACCCGAATTGCGGCCGCGATTCCCGCGACGGTGCTGGGCGAGTAGCCGTCAGTCGCCGTGGGCGCGCCAGACCTCGCGCAGGAACCCCGGCGAGAGCTCGTGCTTGCACGCGAAGGCCGCGGCTCCGCAGCTCCGCGCGTCCGGATCGTCGAACGCCTCGATCGAGACGAGGAGCACGACCAGCTCGGCATGGCGGTTGGTGAGCATCCGCGTGGCCTGGATGCCGCTCATGCCGGGCATGCGGTTGTCGATGATCACCATGCGGGGCTCCAGCTCGGCGGCCGCCTCGAGCGCGGCCTCGCCCGATGGGGCCTCGCCGACCAGGTCAAACCCGCTCGTGGCGTCCACGATGTCGCACAGGGCCTTGCGAAAGGTCTCGTGATCGTCAACGACAAGGATCGAAACAGGGTCCGCACGCACGTCGGACTCCGTCCCATTGGCCGACTCCCCGACCGACACCCCCCGAAAACCCCTCTCTAGCGCGGAACCCCGGAATAGTCGCATCCTTGTAGCGCCGGGGGGCCGCCTCGCCCTCATCCCTATCGGATGATGCGGGGTAGATCGTTTTACAGCTGACTCACGGCGATGCGGGGAGGGCTGGCGGCGGTGCCGGCGCGCTCGTGGGAGCCGTGTCCGGGCTCGTGGGCGGATCGGCCGCCGGCGAGGACTGCCGCCCGGACAGGCCGATCGTCACGAGGTATGCCACCACCACGCCGACGATGATGAGCGGCGTGGATCCGGCTCCCGTCTCCGAGGTGAGCACCACGGCGAGCACGACCGCCGACAGCGGCAGCCTGAGCACCGAGGCCACCGCCGCGCCGATGCCGACGGCCACCGCCGGCGTTACGTCGAAGCCCGGCAGGTGCGCGGCCAGCAGGCCGCCGGCCGCACCGAGGAACATCGCCGGGAAGGTGGGGCCGCCTCTGAAGCTCCCGAGCGTCACCGCCCACCCGAGCCCCTTGAAGACGATCAGCAGCGCGAGCGCACCCATCGACCAGGTGCTGGCTCCCGAGACCAACCCGGGCAGGGCTTCCTGCCCGGAGAACAGCACCTCGTTCACTCCCTTGTCCGTTGTCTGGGAGAACGCGATGGCCAGTCCGGCGACGACGAGTCCCGCGATCGGAATGAGCACAAAGCGATGCGCTTCCACCACGCGCAGGGTCGCCTTCGCGAGCGTGAACACGATCACCGTGACCACGGCGACGGCGGCGCCGAACGGGATCGTCCACGCGAAGTCCACAAGATCCGGGCGCGCGAAGTGGGGGAGCGAGAGTGATCCGAGGGCATACGCGCTGCTGCTGAGGCCGGTCCAGGAGCCCATCCCGGTGGAGATCAGCGACCCGATCGCCGCCGCCAGCATGCCGGGGATCAGAATGAGGGGCAGCCGCGCCCCCGGCGATGCCCGCAGCCTCGATCAGGAGCACCGCCGCGATCAGCGGTGAGCTGAAGATCAGCGAGAGCGCCGCGAACATCCCGGCGGCCGCGAGCACCGCGCCCACCTCGTCGGGCACATCCCTGCGGAGCAGGCTGACCGACAACGCGCCAAGCCCCCCGCCGAGAGCGATCAGGGGCGCCTCGGGGCCGATCACGAGCCCGAGGCCGATCGAGGCAAAGGCCGCCAGCATGACGCCCGGCAGGTCGACGGGGAGCGTGGGCGTGGCCTTGAGCCCGTTGGCGGGCACGTGACCCCCGTTGCCCGGCAGGCGCACGATTGCAAAGGCGGTCACCGCGCCGGCGATCGCCAGCACCGGCAGCGACCACCAAAGAGGGGTGCTGTCGTAACCGAGGTCGCTGGGGAGACCCTGGAACACGCCCACCTGGATCTGGTGTATGAGCTCGAGGAACCCCCAGGCCGCGAACGACACGACCAGTCCCACGAGCCCCGCTATGAGCAGCAGCCCGATGAAGCGTCTGCTGCGCAGGATGGCGAGAGGGTCCGGCGAGGGTGGGGCGGCCTCGTCCATGGCACGCGCCAGCCTAGGTGGCCGGGCGGCGGGGCGGTTCACCCGATCCGGATGATGCGTGACCCCACGAGCGGCCCGATCCTCGCCACGTGTGATCTCCCTGGCCAGCACCACGGTCGACCTCGCGCGCATCCAGTTCGCGATGACGTCCCTGTACCACTTCCTGTTCGTCCCGCTGACGCTCGGGCTGGGGCCGCTCGTGGCGATCATGCAGACGATCTGGCATCGCACCGAGAACCGCTCGTGGCTGAGGCTCACGCGCTTCTTCGGCACGTTGTTCCTGATCAACTTCGCGGTCGGCGTGGCCACCGGCCTGGTGCAGGAGTTCCAGTTCGGGATGAACTGGTCCGTGTACTCGAAGTACGTCGGCGGTGTGTTCGGCGCCCCGCTCGCGATCGAGGGCCTGGCCGCCTTCTTCCTCGAGTCGACCTTCCTCGGGCTGTGGGTCTTCGGCTGGAACAGGCTCTCGCCCCGCGTCCACCTGGCCACGATCTGGCTCGCGGTGCTCGGCACCTGGCTGTCGGCCTACTTCATCCTGGTCGCCAACTCGTGGATGCAGCACCCCGTCGGCTACAAGGTCAGCTCGGGCGCCGCGCACCTCACCAGCGTGGGGGCGCTGTTGGGGAACAAGTTCGCGCTGTACGCACTCGTGCACACGCTGTTCGCGTCGCTGACGATGGGCGCGATGGTGGTGTTCGGCATCGCCTGCTGGCACTTCGTGCGCGGGCGCAACGTCGCGGTCTTCCGCCGCGCCGCCGCGCTCTCGCTCGTGGTGCTGGTGCCGTTCTCGTTCCTCAACCTGGGGCTCGGCAGCCGCTTCGGCGTGATCACAACGGAGCTTCAACCGATGAAGATCTCGGCAGCCGAGGCGCTCTGGAACACCGAGCAGCCGGCCGCCTTCTCGCTGTTCCAGATCGGTGGCTTCTCGCAGCAGCATCCCGACGCGAAGTTCCAGATCGCGATCCCCGGCCTGCTCTCGTTCCTGTCCACGGGCTCCTTCAACGGCAAGGTCCTCGGGCTGAACCAGCTCCAGCAGCAGGAGCAGCAGCAGTACGGCAAGGGCAACTACATCCCGCCCGTGCGGGCGATCTACTGGAGCATGCGCGTGATGGCGTACCTGGGGACGCTGGTGTTCCTGGTGGCCGCGATCGGCGCGTGGCTGTACCGCACCCGCCGGCTCGAGTCGAAGAAATGGTTCCTGTGGACGTCGGTGGTCACCGTCGCGTTCCCGTTCGGCGCCGCGCTCGCCGGCTGGGTGCTCACCGAGGTGGGGCGTCAGCCGTGGATCGTCCAGGGCCTGTTGCGGACCTCCGACGCGAACTCGCCAAGCGTCTCGACCGCGACGATCGCCGTCAGCCTGGGCGTGTTCGGCGCGTTGTACGCCGGGCTTGGCACGCTCGACTTCGTGCTCATGCGCCGCTATGCGCGGCTCGACCCGCCCGAGCTCCGCGACGAGCTGACCACCTCACAGCCGGCGATGGGCTACTAGCGAATGGGTCTCGAGATCGTCTGGTTCTGGCTGATCGCGCTCCTCTGGGGCGGCTACTTCGTGCTCGAGGGGTTCGACTTCGGCGTGGGCATCCTGCTCCCTTTCCTGGGTCGTGACGAGCGCGACCGCAGCGAGATGTTCCAGACCGTCGGTCCAGTGTGGGACGGCAACGAGGTCTGGCTCGTGGTGGCAGGAGCGTCCATCTTCGCGGCCTTCCCCGCCTGGTACGCGACGATGTTCTCGGGCTTCTACCTCGCCCTGCTGATCGTGCTGGTCTGCCTGATGATCCGGGTCGTCTCGTTCGAGTGGCGCGAGAAGAGCGAGAGCCCGCGCTGGCGCGCCACGTGGCGATGGGCCAACACGATCGGCAGCGTCGGGGCCCCGCTCATCTGGGGGATCGCGCTGGCCAACCTCCTGCACGGCGTGCCGCTCGACTCGGGCGGCGGGTTCGCCGGCAATTTCGGCGACCTCTTCAGCGGCTACACGGTGCTCGCGGGCATCGCGACCGTGCTGCTGTTCGCGTTCCACGGTGCCACGTTCCTCACGCTGCGCACCAGCGGCGAGCTGTGCGAGCGAGCGGCCGCAGCCGCACGGCGCCTCGCCCTTCCCGTTGCCCTGGTGGCCGCCGCGTTCCTCGTCTGGACGGTGGCCGTCGCGCACGATCGCAATCAGCGCGGGGTGCTGCCGGTGGCCGTGCCGGCCGCGATCGGGATCGCCGCGCTCCTGATGGCGGTGGTGCTCGTCACGCGCCGCAGAAGCCTGCCCGCATTCGCGATGACCGCGCTCGGCGTGCTGGCCCTGGTCGCCACGATCTTCACCGGCCTATATCCGCGGGTGATGGTCTCCCAGCCCGGCTTCTCCAACAGCCTGACGGTCTCGAACGCCGCCTCCGATCACTACGCGCTCGTCGTGATCACGGTCGTGGCGGCGATCTTCACCCCGCTCGTGCTGCTCTACCAGGGCTGGACGTACCACGTCTTTCGCGCGCGCGTGGGCGGCCGCCCGGCGGGCACGCCGCTGGACGCCCTTGCCGCCCGCCGAGCCGGCGACTCGTCGGCCGGCTGAGGCCCATGCGCGCCCTCGACCCTCGCCTGCTGGAGCGGACGCGGTCCGCGCGGCCGTTGCTGGCGCTCGATGGGGCGCTCGGCCTGGCCACCGTCGTGCCGGTGCTGCTCCAGGCCACGCTGCTGGCGCGCATCGTCGCCCGGGCGTTCGACGGTGCCTCGCTGGCCTCGCTCCGCTGGGAGATCGCGTTGCTCGCGCTCGCCTTCGCCGCCCGCGGGGTGCTCGCGTGGTCGATGGAGGTGGCCGGCCGGCGGGGCGCGTGGAACGTGCTCTCCGAGCTGCGGCTCGACGTGCTGCGCGGGCGGCTCCGCCACCAGCCGCTCGCAACGGACGGGGTCGAGGGCGGCGAGATCGCCGCGGCGGCGGTGCAGGGCATCGACGCGCTCGAGGCCTACTTCGCCCGCTACCTCCCACAGGTGGTGCTGGCGTCGGTGATCCCGCTGGCCGTGGTGGCCTGGGTGGCGCACGTCGATCTCGAATCGGCGCTGATCATGCTGCTCACGCTGCCGCTGGTGCCGGTGTTCATGTGGCTCATCGGCCGCCACACCGAGCAGCGGACGCGGGAGCGCTGGGAGGCGCTGCGCGGGCTCTCCACCCACTTCCTCGATGTGGTGCGCGGCCTGCCCACGCTGCGCGCCTTCAATCGCGGCGAAGCCCAGGCGGTCTCGATCGGCAGCGTCAGCGAGCGCTACCGGAGCGCGACCATGGGCACGCTGCGCGTGAGCTTTCTGTCGGGCGCGGCGCTCGAGCTGGCCGCCACGCTGGGGGTGGCGCTGGTGGCCGTGACGGTGGGGGTGCGGCTGGTGGACGGAGGTCTCGGGCTGCAGGCCGGGCTCACCGTGCTCGTGCTGGCCCCCGAGCTGTACCTGCCCTTCCGGCGGCTGGGCGCCGAGTATCACGCCAGCGCGGACGGGCTGGCCGTGGCCGGGCGGATGTTCGAGCTGCTCGACGCCCCTCCGTCCACCACCGGGGGCGGGACCGTGGCTCCGCCCAGTCCCGCGCTCGCGCCGGTGCGCTTCGAGGCGGTGTCGTTCGCCTATCCGGCGCGCCCCGGGCTCGTGCTCGAGGGCTTCGACCTGGAGCTACTGCCCGGCGAGGCGGTGGCGCTCGTGGGCGACAGCGGCGCCGGCAAGAGCACCGCCGCCGCACTGCTGCTGGGCCTGCTCGAGCCGACCCAGGGCCGGGTGACCGTGGGCGGCATCGACCTCGGCGACTGCCGGCCGGAGGCGTGGCGGCAACACCTGGCGTGGGTGCCTCAGCGCCCGGCCCTGCTGCACGGCACGGTGGCGGAGAACATCCTGCTGGGCCGGCCCGGCGCCCCGGAGCTCGACGTGCGGCGGGCCGCCACCCTGGCCGGCGCGGACGGGTTCATCGCCAGGTTGCCCGCCGGCTACGACACAGTGGTGGGCGACGCGGGCCGTCCGCTCTCGCCCGGGGAGCGCCGCAGGATCGGGCTCGCGCGGGCGTTCCTGCGCGACGCACCGCTGGTGATCCTCGACGAGCCCACCGCGGACCTGGACCCCGCGAGCGTGGAACGCGTGGCCGGCGCGGTGGGGCGTCTGCGCGCGGGACGGACGATGCTCCTGATCGCGCATCGCGGCGAGCTGGTGCGGCGAGCCGACCGGGTCGTGCGCCTCGAGCGCGGCATCGCGGTCGCGGCCCCGGTGGTGGAGGCGGCATGATCGCGACGCTGCGGCGGCTGCTCGTCATCTCGGATGCTCCGCGCGGGCGCCTCGTCCTCTCGCTGGGGCTCGGCGCCGTCACCGTGGTGTTCGGCGCGGGGCTGATGGCCACGGCCGGCTATCTCATCTCACGAGCGGCCGAGCGCCCGGCGATCCTGTCGCTGACAGTTGCGATCGTGGCGGTGCGCTTCTTCGGCATCGGACGACCGATCGCGCGCTACCTCGAGCGCCTGGCCTCCCACGATCTGGCGCTGCGCTCGCTCGCCAGGGTGCGGGTGCAGGTCTGGCGGCGCATCGAGCCGCTCGCGCCCGCGGGGCTCGAGGGCTACCGCAGCGGGGACCTGCTCTCGCGAATGGTCGCTGACGTGGACGCCTTCCAGAACCTCTACCTCCGCGGCGTGGGGCCGCCGCTCGTGGCGCTGCTCTCCGGCGCGGCCATCGTGGGCGTGGCTGCCGCGTTCCTGCCCGCCGCGGCATTGGTGCTCGCGGGCGGACTGCTACTCGGAGGCGTGGCGGTGCCGCTGGTCGCGAGCGCGGTGGGTCGCCGCGCGGTGCGCAGGCAGGCGGCGGCACGCGGCAGGCTTGCGGCAGAGCTGGTGGAGCTGCTCGACGCGGCACCCGAGCTGGCGGTGAACGGCGCGGGCGAGGCCCGATTCGCCCGCGTGGCCGAGAGCGACGCGCGGCTAGTTGGGGTGGCCCGCCGTGACGCGCTGGCCGGCGGGGTGGCCGACGGCCTCTGTCTGGTCATCACCGGCGCGACGGTCTGCGGGGTGCTGGCGGTGGCCGTGGACGCGACGGCCGCCGGGCGCCTCGACCGCGTGCTGATCGCGATGCTCGGGCTGCTCGCGCTCGCCTCGTTCGAGGCGATCCAGCCGCTGTCGGCAGCGGCGCGCGAGCTGGGAGCCACCGTCGCGGCCGGGAGCCGCGTGCTGGAGCTGGTGGATCGCGACGCGGCGGTCGTGGATCCGCCGCAGCCGGCGCCGCCGCCCGCGTGGCCGTTCAGCGTGGCGCTCGAGGACGTGCGGGTGCGCTACGCGGCCGGCGAGCGGCCGGCGCTCGACTCGGTCAGCCTGCGGCTCGAGCCGGGGCGCCGCATCGCGCTCGTGGGGCCCAGCGGCGCGGGCAAGACCACCGTGGCCAACCTGCTGCTCCGCTTCATCGACCCGGAGGCGGGTCGGGTGACGCTCGCGGGTCGCGACCTGCGCGATTACTCCCAGGAGGACGTGCGGCGGGCGATCGCCGTCGCCGGTCAGGACTCGTACCTGTTCTCCACGAGCATCTACGAGAACGTTCGCCTGGCGCGCCCCGACGCCGCCGACGCCGAGATCGAGGACGCCCTCCGCCAGGCCCAGAGCTGGGACTGGATCCGCCGGCTGCCCGAGGGCTGGCACACCCCCGTGGGCGAGCACGGCCGCGAGCTCTCGGGCGGACAGCGCCAGCGCGTGGCGCTCGCCCGCGCGCTGCTGGCCGGCGCCCCGGTGCTGGTGCTCGACGAGCCCACGGCGCACCTCGACCCGGCCACCGCCGCCGAGCTGATGCGTGACGTCTTCGCGGCGGCCGGCGAGCGCACGCTGCTCCTGATCACTCACCGCCAGGAGGGCCTGGCGCTCGTGGACGAGATCGTGACCCTGGACCGCGGCCGGATCGTCGCGCACGACGGCCGCGCCGAGCGTCCGCCGGGGCGCGCCGCATAGAGGCCGCGTCACCCGGTCCGGGTGACGCGCGGCCGGCCCGCTGCTGGTTCGCTGGCATGGATGGCTCGATCGCCTGCACCCTGGCCGCTTCGCAGCGTTATCGCGGGCACCGTGGGCACCGCGGCGTTGACGCTGGCGTACGCGGCAGAGCGGCGTCTCCGGCGCAACCACCCCGCCCAGCTCGACTACGACGATTCGCTGGTTCCGGGCCAGATCGTGGCGAGCGTGATGCACCTCCCGCACGTCACGGCCCGTGAGGAGCAGGACCTCGGCCTGATCCTGCGCTGGGGCTACGGCTCTGCGTTCGGGCTGTGGCACGGGCTGCTGCGGCGCCAGCTCCCGGAGCCGTGGGCCAGCGTCGCGTTCGGCAGCACGCTGATGACCGCCACGTTCTCGCTGTTCCCGCTGCTGGGCCGGACCCCGCCGCCCTGGCGCTGGTCCCCCGACGTGCTGGCCACCAGCCTGGGCACGCACGCCGCCTACGTGTGCGCGATCGCAGTGGTGGACGACGCCGTGCTCCGGCGCTATCGCAGCTGACGCGGACGAGCACCGCTCACAGCCACTCCATCAGCTCGTCCACACCGCCCACCACCGCATGCGGCCGGCGCCGCTCGGGTACGCGCTCGAGGTCGATCTCGCCGCTGATCCCGCTGCGCACGAGCACGGTGCGCGAGCCGCCGAGGTGCCCGAGGGCGATGTCCATGCCCAGGTCGTCGCCCACCACCACCACGTCCTCGGTGGGCACGCCCAGGCACTCGCGGATCACCGCCACCGCGGCCTTCGACGGCTTGCCGACGATCGTCGGGCGCACGCCCGACGACTTGGCCAGCGCGGCCGCCACCATCGCGCCGCGGCTGAGGATCGTGCCGTTGTGGCCGGCGTACGCGGGCACGAAGCTGCCGGTGAGCAGCTTGCCCCCGGCCAGCACGGCGCGCGCGGCGCGCTCGATGTCGTCGAGGTCCACCTGGTCCACGTGCGTGACGAACACCACGTCGGCCGTGCGGGCGTCCTCGCCGTCCACCAGGTGGACGCCCCGCGCCGTCATGTACTCCTCCACCGACGGCGTGCCGAACAGGCGCACCTTGGCGCCCGGGTGGCGGCGCTCGAGGTAGTAGAGGAAGCTCCGCAGCGGGGTGAGCATCCGCTCATCGGCCACCGGCAGCCCCACCTCGCGCAGATCGTCGGCGAAGCCCTCAGGCGGCACGTGGCTGCCGTTGGTGAAGACGGCGTAGGGGCGGCCGCTGGTGGCGGATCCGCTCCAGCACCTCGCGCGCGCCCGGCACCACCACAGCCTGCTTGCCGTCGCGGTGGATCAGCGTGCCGTCGACGTCGAAGACGAAGCCGCGGGCGTCGTCAAGCCGCACGGCGCCACACCACCACGTCGTCGCCCTTCTCGAGGCGCATGTAGGTGATCGAGCGGCGCTTGCCGACCTCCTTGAGGAGGCGCACCAGCGGATCCTGCCCCGGCCGCGTGATGGATGGCGCCAGCTCGCTCGCCGGCGGCGAGCTGAGCATCGCGTCCACCTGCTCGGCGGGCATCGTCAGCCGCAGCAGCAGCTCCTCGTCGGAGATGCCCGGGCGGAACTTCTCGCGCGCGCCGTCGAGGCTGAGCGGCTCCAGCGCCGCCAGCTCCTTCGCGCGCGGGCGCGAGAGCACGAGGTCGGCGATGTCCGGGTCGAGCGGCGCCGCGGCGGCCGAGTAGTGGCCGAGGAAGTAGCGGAGCGTCTCGTCGGAGACGGTGCGCCAGCGCTCGTGGTCGGTCACGTTCATCACGGCCTGGGTGACCATCAGCTGGGAGACCGGCGTGACCACGATCGGATAGCCCATCTCCGCGCGGACGCGCTCGACCTCCTCCAGCGTGGCGTCGAACAGCTCCGGGCGGCGCCGCTCCTCGAGCATGCGCTTGGTGGTGGTGACCATGCCGCCGGGCAGCTGGTGGCGGTAGTAGGCGGAGTCGAACTCGCGCGCGGTGCCGGGCGGCAGCCCCTTCTCGCGCGCGAGCTCGCCGAAGTAGTCGGACACCGCGGCCAGCGCGTCGGCGGTCGAGCCGGTGCGAGAAGCCCTCGGCCTCGAGGTTGCTAACCGTGGACTCGGTCTCGGGGTTGGAGGTGCCGCTGCGCAACCGCGCCGATGGCGGTGTGCAGCACCTGGAAGCCCGCCTTCACGCCCTCCATGTAGACGAGCGGCGCCAGGCCGATCGTGCAGTGGCTGTGCAGCTCCAGCGGGCGCTCGCCCGCCGCCGCCAGGAAGTGCGGGCGCGAGCTCGCGGACGGTGTCCGGCGTCAGCAGCCCGCCGGGGTCCTTCAGGTAGAGCGTGTCCATCTCGGCGCAGTCCGCCAGCGCCCTCGGCGCGCTCGGCGTAGTACTCCGTGGTGTGGGCCGGGCTGATCGAGTAGGTCAGCCCGATCACCACCTCGTCGAAGCCGGCCTGGCGGGCGATGTGCGCGAGCCGGAGCAGCCGCTCCGGCTCGTTGGAGGGGTCGACGATCTGGAAGCGGCGGATGCCGTTGCGCACCACGCAGCGCGAACACGAGCTGCATGACCTCCTCGTTCGCGGGCGTCCACGCGATGAAGCGCATGCCGGTGGTGATCATGCCGAGCGGCGTGTTCGGCATCGCCTGCGCTGACCAGCCGGATCCGCTCCCACGGGTCCTCGCGGTGGAAGCGCACCGACACAGCCATGTGGGTGCTCGACGTGAAGTCGAGCGCGCGGAAGCCCACGCGGTCCATCGTCGGCGCGATCGCCAGCACGTCGGGCGTGGTCAGCCCGGTCGCGCTCCAGAGGCTCTGGTTGCCGTCGCGCGTGGTGGTGTCGACGATCTCGATCACGGTTCGACCCTGAACAGCGGGTCACCGTTCTCCACCACCTCGCCGTTCTGCGCGCAGACCTCCACCACCGTCCCCGACACCCCGGCCGCCACCGAGTTCATCATCTTCATGACCTCGATCAGACACACCACCGTGTCCGGCTCCACCCTGGCCCCGACCTCGACGAAGGGCGCCGCGCCTGGAGCCTCGGCTCGATAGAAGGTCCCGAGCATCGGCGCGTCGATGGAAAGGCCATCGGAGGAAGAGGAAGGGGCAGGCGACGGGGAAGACGGAGCGGCCGGAGCAACAGCCTGCGACCCGCGACCCGCGACCTGCGACCCCGCCGAAGGCGCGGCCCCTTCACGCAGCACGTGCAGTCGAAAGTCAGCAGTCTCGATGAGCAGCTCGTCGAACTCGGACTCGTCAATCAACCGCAGGATGTCCCTCACGTCGTCATCTGTGAGCATCGCTCAGGACTTCCCCGCGCCGAACTTGCTCATCACCAGCGAGATGGCCGACGCTGCCCGCCTCCGCGGCCGGCTTGGCCACGGCCGTGACCGGCCGCGACTGCACGATGAACAGCTCGCCATCGTGCGCGATCGCCCACTCGATGTCCTGGTGGCCGCCGAAGTGGCCCTCCACCCGCCGCGCCACCGCGGCCAGCTCCGCCAGCCGCTCGTCGTCGAGGCAGGGAGCGGCGCGGCGCTCGGCGGGCACCTCCACCCGCACGGCCCCGCGACCGCCCTCGCCCGGCACGTACTCGACGTCCTTGGCGGCGATCGTCCGGCGCACCACCTCGCGCGTGACCTTGCTCACCAGGTAGTCGTCGGGCGTCACCTCGCCGCCCACCACCGCCAGCCCCAGGCCCCAGCTGGCGTTGATCGCCACCATGCTGGGGTCGCCGCTGACGGGGTTGCAGGTGAACATCACGCCGGAGATGCGGGCGTCGGCCATGAGCTGGATCGTGACTCCCATCGCGGGCGCCTCGTCCCCGCCGAGCCGGGCGCGGTAGCTCAGCGCCTCCGGGCTGTAGAGGCTCACCCAGCAGTCCCGCACCGCGTCGCAGACGCCGTCCACGCCGCGCACCCAGAGGAAGGTCTCCTGCTGGCCCGCGAAGGTCGCCTCCTCGCTGTCCTCGCCGAGCGCGCTCGAGCGAACGGCCACCGGCGGCTCGGGCTCGGCGCCCAGCTCGCCGTAGTGGCGCTCGACCTCCTCGCGAACCGATTCCGGCACCGGGGCCGAGCGCAGCAGCTCGCCGATCGCGCCGGACGCCGCGTTCACGCTGTCCACGTCGCCGGGAGAGATCCGAGCCAGCGCCGCCTCGATCTCGTCACGCGCGCCCGCCTCGTCCACGAAGGCGTGGAAGGCGCTGGTGGAGAGCGCGAAGCCCGGCGGCACGGGGATCTCGGCGGCGATCAGCTCGCCCAGGCTGGCGCTCTTGCCGCCGAACAGCGCGCCGTCCGCGTGTCGCAGCTCCGCGAGCGGACGGCTGTGGGCCCCGGCCACGCCTAGCCGCCGCCGACGATGGTCACGACGCCCGCGGTGCCGTCCACCCGGACCATGTCGCCGGTGCGGATCTGGGAGGTGGCACGCCCGGTGCCCACAACAGCCGGCAGCCCGTACTCGCGGCAGACGATCGCCGCGTGCGACATCACGCCGCCGATGTCGGTCACCGCGGCCTTGATCTTCGAGAAGATCGGCGCCCAGGCGGGCGAGGTGATCGTGCAGATGAGGATCTCGCCCTCGCGCACGTCGGCGATCTGATCGACGGTCTTCACCACGCGCGCGGGACCCTCCACCGTGCCCGGCGAAGCCGCGGCCCCGATCAGCTCGTCGGTCGGACCGTCGGCCGCGCGCGCCCACTCCTGCACGCGGTGGGTGGTCACGCCCCAGAGCATGATCGTCATCGGGTCGGTGACCGCCTCGGGGGTCACGCCGAGCGCCGGCGGGGGCGTCCAGTCGCGCGAGCTTGCGCGAGCAGCTCCTTGCGCCGCGCCACGATCGGAGGCCAGTGGTGCGGGCCGAGCGACTGGCCGCCGGTGGCCCACAGTCAGCACGAGCTCGTCGAGCGCCGACGCCACCTCGTGGCGGCTGAGCTGGAACACGTCCTCCTCGTCCTCGAGGTAGCCGTGCCTGGCCAGCAGCGCGCCGAACTCGCGCAGCTTGTTCCACCAGCGCGTCAGGAACCAGTAGTCGCAGAAGAACTTGTGCTCCTCGACGTACGGGAAGACCATGCGCGAGAGGCCGAGCAGCTCGTCGAAGCCCTTGCGCGCCTCGGCGTCGAGCAGCGAGCCGTACTCCTCCGCGAGGCGCTCGCGCTCGCGCTGGATCTCCTCGGTGGGCCGGTCGATCTGCTCGCCCTTGCGCAGGGCGGCGATGTGGCCGACCAGCGACGGCGTACGGGATGCTCGGATCGTCGAGCCAGCTGCGGTAGTAGTGGTAGAGCCCGTCGCCCGTGGCCATGTTGAACCAGGGGTCCTTGATCCCCTCGAGCTCGACCAGCCAGCGCTTGCCCTCGTCGCTCTTCGTCCAGCTCGGCCTCGATCTCGGCGGGCGTGCGGCCCTCCACGAAGGCGGAGTCCACGCCGGTCTCGAGCGCCAGCCGCGCCAGGCGGCGCAGCTCCGCGTCCGGCCTGAAGAGGAGCACGTCGATCCCGGCCACCATCTGGGCGATGTGCTGGTCGGGAATGTCGGGCAGGTGCGCCTTGCAGTAGTCGACGAAGGTCGAGTACGCGCCGTAGCCGAGCAGCAGGAACTCGAAGTGCCGCTGCCACATCATGTCGCCGAGGCGCAGGGTGCGCTGGTAGGCGTCGAGCACGTCGATGAACGCGGTGTTGCGGCCGTCCTCGAACATCACCTCGTCCGGCTCGTACTCCGGCAGGTCGGGCACGCGCAGGTTCGTGACCTCCTCGATCAGCGCCTCGACCTTCACGCGCCACTTGGCGTACAGCTCGGGCCAGTTCTCGAAGTAGTAGCCCGCGCGCCGCTGGAAGAACTCCGCGCGCTCGGCGATCTTCTCCGGATCGGTGACGGGGTTGCCGGAGATGTAGATGTAGCCGTTCACCACGCGGTAGTCGATGCCCATCGCGGGCGGCACCGCGAAGACGCGGTTCTGCCAGGCACCCACGGCCTGGTAGGGGCTGTCGATGCACTGCACGTCGAACGCCGGCATCGGCACCGGGAAGTGCATCGAGTTCCAGAACCAGAAGCGGTTCTCGTCGGTCTCGCGCCGCGCCTCGGCGAAGAAGGCGTGGTAGGGGTACATCTCCTCCCAGCCCTCGCAGCCGGGCGGGGTCTCGATCGAGTACGGGCTGGGAAAAGCCCCAGACGACGCCATAGCCAGATTCCTCTCTCCGTTGCTTCCCTGGGGCCAACCCTACTGTGGGCCGATCGCGGATCCTATGGTGCGAGGCGCCGTCGCGGCAGCCGCAGCGCGTTGCTCATCGCCACCGGCGTGTAGCCGTCCGGCAGCACGAGCACGGCTCGTGCGCGCCGGCCCGGATGGCGGATGGGGAAGTCCGCGTTCGAGTGACGGTCGAGCTTGCGCTGCGCCACGGGGAACCAGCCGAAGCGCTCGCGCAGCCACACCTGAAGCACCACGGTCGCGCCAGGGTCGAGCGGCGACACGTGCACGCGCGCGAGCCCGCGCGCCGCGCCGAGCCGGATCTGCCTGTCGACCACCACCACCTGCACGGTCTGGCTGGCGCCGGCTGCGCCCACGGCTCGGTAGACCGCCGTGGTGGTGGCCGGAACGTCCGCCTTGTACATGCCCATCCCGTCCACCGCGGCGGTCGCCACCTGGGCGAAGCCGGCCCCGGAGTCGCGCTCGATCGACACCGTGCTGGTGCCCGCCATCGCCCGGCCGGTCAGCGGGATCTGGTCGCCCGGCGAGACCGCATGGGACGGCCCGTCCAGCAGCACGGGGAAGACGTCGACCTCGCCCTTCATCCCAGGGTGGATCGTGCAGTAGTAGGGAAAGGCGCCGGCGCTCGCGAACGACGCCGAGTAGAAGCCGCCGGGCGCGATGTGGTTGAGCGAGCCGAAGCTGTCGTCGGCGGTGGTCACGGTGTGGTCGCGCAGGCTGCCGTTGCGCCAGCTCACCGTGTCGCCCACCAACGCGGCGATCTGGGGCGGCGTGAACGCCGACTGCTCGATCGACACCGAGTCGGTCTCGGCGCTCGCCCCGGCTGGGACCGCGAAGGCGGCCGCGACCAGCGCGGCCGCCGGCAGCAGCCGGCGGACCCTCACCGGCTGACCCTGTAGAGGCCGATCATGCCCATGTTCATGTGGGTCTCCACATGGCAGTGGTAGAGCCAGGTGCCCGGCGCGTCCTCGCGCCAGCGCACGCGGAAGCTCTCCGCGGGCCCGATCGTCTTCGTGTCCTGCGGCGTGCCGTCCGGGTTCACCCAGCGGTGGCCGTGCACGTGGAAGGTGTGGAAGTCGTCGCCGATCGCGAGCACGTCCCATTGCACGGTCTCGCCGACCCGCGCGCGGAAGATGGGCGTATTGCCCACGAACGCCCGGCCGTCGATCGTCATGAAGTCGCCCAGCGAGGCGAAGAACACGACGAACTCGCGGTCCGGCGCGCGCTCGTGTTTGCCGAGGATCGACAGCATCGCCGTACATGCCGCCGTCGAGCGAGGCGTCCATCGACGGCGAGTGGTCGTGGTAGGGCCAGACCCCCGCGGAATCGCTCACGGCCGTGAGGCGATAGGTCCAGGTCCGGCCCGACCTTCACGTTCGCGTCCCCGCCGGAGAAGCCCGGCACGTACGCGCCGTCGGAGCTGGGCCGGTATCTGCACGCCGTGGAAGTGCATCGAGTGCGGGTCGTGCCTGAGCGTGTCCTCGTTCTTGAAGTGGACGACGATCAGATCGCCGACACGCGCCTGCAGAAACGGGCCGGGGATCGTTCCGCCGTCGGTGACCGAGCGCGGGGCGTTGGGAAGCGGCCGCTTCCAACCCGCGGTGTAAGCGCCGGTAGACGACCGTCTGGATCACGGTCTGCGCCGGCGTGTACTCCATGCCCATGATCGCGTCCTTCTCGTTGGGCACGATGTTCCAGCTCGTCGGAACGGCGGCCACCCAGTACTCGCGGGTCGCCGCGCTGGCGCTACCCGCGCCGAGGGTCCACAGCAACGCGACAACAAGCAAGAGGGCCCCGGCGAGCGCCGGGACCCTCCAGCTCGAAGCAGCGTGTGCTAGCCGACCTTGATCTGGCCTTGCATCCACGGATGGATGGCGCACATGAAGTAGAGGGTCGTGCCCTTCTTGGCCGTGACCTTCACCCGGACGTGCTTCTTGGGCAGGATGACCTCCGAGTCACCCTTTGTGTCGTAGCCGGGGTTACCGGCGTTGAAGCTGAGCACGGTCGGGTTGCCGTTCGCATCCAGCTGGTGCTCCGCGCCGATCGTGTTGCAGACCTTGCAGTTGTTGACCTGACCCGCCGTCTTGGGGAGGTCCTTCTTCGCCACGAGCGAGAACGTGTGCGGCTCCCCGCTCTTGTCCGAGATCGTGAGCGTTCCCCCGGACTTGATCAGCACGGTGTCCTTGCTGAAGCGCGACTCGTCCTGGATGTACTGGTTGATCTTGACCTTCACTCCGCCGAGCGTGTTGATCGACGCCTTGTTCGGGGCGCTCGAAGCCGCGATGGCGGGCACAGCGACGATCGCGCCGACCACCGGGGCGAGCGCGAGTACGCGGAACAACCTGCGACGAGGCATCTGCTCTCCTCTCCGCGGCCGGCTTCGGTGCGAGCCCAGGCAGACCGCGTGTGTGTCAATGGGGTAGGGGGGCCAGTTTGGTGGCGAAACGCTACAGGGACGCGCGGCGCGCGTGGGGTTCGGTTAACCGCCCATCCTGGGTAACGCCGCACATTGGCGCATTCGCCGCCGATTCAGGCGGCGAAAGCCGGCCAGAGCGTGTCCACCACCGCCTCCGCCCAGCCGCGCGGGGGGCGCCCTGTGGACAGATAGCGATGCACGAAGCTCCCCATCAGGGCGTTGGCGGCCATGTGCGAGTCGAGGTCGGAGCGCACGTCGCCGCGCTCCTTTCCGCGCTCGAGTGCCGCTGCCACCTGGTCCCACTGGGGAGCGATCATGCGCTCCCGGAAGCCCTGAAGGAGTTCCGGGTGCTTGCCCTCCTCAACGAGCAGGGTCCCGACCAGCGACATGTCGAACTTCCGCCGGGCCAGCTCGAGGTGCGTGACGAGGTCCTTGCGCGTGTCGCCGGTGTCGGGCGCCGGAACCTGGGCGCGCATGAAGGCGATCGCGGCCAGCACGAGCTCGGCCTTGCTCTTGTAGCGGCGATAGATGG
Source organism: uncultured Thermoleophilaceae bacterium (assembly GCA_963770325.1). Lineage (GTDB taxonomy): Bacteria > Actinomycetota > Thermoleophilia > Solirubrobacterales > Thermoleophilaceae > JAICJR01. The sequence goes on from CAVYPF010000004.1 coordinate 398,269, forward strand.
CCGGGCGCCCGACGCCTGCCTCCTCCGCCACACCGGCTATCGACATGCGGGCGTAGCCCTGTTCGTGGAGCAGACGCACCGCGGCCTTCAGGATCGCCTCATCCACGGCTTCGTCGAGAGGCCGGCCCGCCGCGCGCGCCTCGCGTGCGGTCGCCGGTTCCGCCTCCGGGCTGGTGTGGCGCGCCATCGCGCCCAGTTTGCCAGACCACCCGGGGCCCATCCGGCGACCGCTCGGTAGAGGATCCGCGCTCATGCATCAGCGCACCGCTGAGCGCGAGAAAGCGCGGATCGCCAGCGTGAAGATGGCGGCCGCGAACAACACCACCACGGCCAGGCTGAGCCAGGCCTCGGTGGCGGGGTTGCTCATTCCCCAGATGTCGTGGAGCCCGGTGCCGCGCCGGTCCACCAGCCCGTAGCGCATCAGCGCCATCACGTGCGTGAGCGGGAGGAACTTCGCGAACACGGTAAGCGCTCCGGGCAGGGAGCCGATCGGAAACAGCGCGCCGGCGAAGAACCACGGCAGGATCGCGATCACTGGCGTGGCGCCGATGTACTCCTCCTGCTGTCCGATGCGGGCAGCGAGCGCCTCCGCGATTCCGTACATCAGCACGGTGAAGAGCACCGCGGCGGCGATGAACCAGGCGATGCCCGAGGCGCTGATGCTGAAGTTCGCCCCTCGCAGTGCGGCCACGCCGATCAGCACGGCCACCTGGAAGGCGCACAGTGAAAGCACCACCAGCAGGTTCCCCAGCACGAGCAGCGGGCGAGGTATCGGCGCCGACAGCAGCTCGCGCTGCGCTCCGCTGTCGCGATCCACGATCACGCTCAGGCCTGCGAACGTGGCCGCGAGCGGAACCAGGAGGCCGACGGTTCCGACCGCCACGAACGCCGTGTAGTCGATGTGGGAGCTGAGGCCCCCGAGCGCCGTGTTCAGCGCCGGCGCGATCACCACCGCGAACAGGATCGGGGTGAGCAGCGGCACCGCGATCTGCCGCGGGTTGTGCGCGGTGAGGGCGGCGCGACGGCGGGCCAGCGTCAGGAGCGCTGAGAGCCAGCGAGTGCCCGCGCGCACGCGCACGCGTGGTAGGGGGCGGACGATGGTCTGTGCGGCGGTTGACATTGGGATCCTTTCGGTGAAGTCCGGTGGACGGGGGGTCAGGCGGCCTGCTCGATGCGAGCACCGGTCAGGCGCAGGTAGACGTCGTCGAGGCTGGGCGTGCGGGTGCTCACGCCGGCGACCGACAGCCGGGCGTCGTCGACGGCCGAGAGAACCTCGGCGGCCGTGTGCTGCTGGAGCGGGAGGGTCAGGGTGGAGCCGACGGCGAAGCCGTCATCGCCCATCACCCCGCGCGCGCGGAGCGCCGACAGCGCCGCCGGAACGTCGCCCTCCACGCGCAGCTCCATCAGCTCGCTGCCCATGCCGGCCAGCAGAGCCGCCGGGGTGTCGAGCGCGACGATCTCGCCACTGTGGATGATCGCCACCCGGTCGCAGAGGCGCTGGGCCTCGTCGAGGTAGTGGGTGGTGAGGAGGATCGTCATGTCCTCGCGGGCGCGCAGCGCGGCGATCGCGTCCAGCAGCTCGTGGCGGATCCTCGGGTCGAGGCCGACCGTGGGCTCGTCGAGGAACAGCACCTCGGGCTGAGAGACCAGGGCGCGCGCGATCTCGAGGCGGCGGCGCTCGCCTCCGCTGTAGCTCCCGACCGGCCGGTCGAGCAGCTCGCTCAGCTGGAGCGTGTCCGCCAGCTCGGAGATCTGGGCCCGTGCGTCGACCGCCGCCATGCCCCACAGGCGTGCGTGGAGGTCGAGGTTGGCACGGCCAGTCAGACCTCGATCCACCACCGCCTCCTGGAACACGACGCTGCTGGCGCCTCTGGCCAGCAGCGGCTCGGAAGCAACGTCGTGTCCCGCCAGGCGAGCGGTTCCGCTGGTGGGGGCGATCGTCGTGGTGAGCATCCCGATGGTGGTGGACTTGCCGGCGCCGTTGGGGCCGAGCAGGCCGAAGACCTCGCCGCGCAGCACATGGAAGTCGATGCCCTTCACGGCCTCCACGCCGCCGGGGTAGGTCTTGCGCAGCCCGGTCACCTCGACCGCAAGCTCTTGGTGCTCGCTCATCTGTCGGCCTTTCATCGCATTACGGTACATACTCGTAACGGTACATTACCGTATCGGAATTAGATGAGGGGCCGCCGATGGACCCGGCGGTGCGCGCGGAGCTCGAGGAGTGCGTGGTGCGCAGGCGCGCCGAGCTGGACGACTAGGCCACGCGCTCGATCGCCTCGAGCAGCCGCTCGATCGTCGCGTCGTCCGTGGCCGGGTTCATCACGACGATGCGCAGGTAGCGCTCGCCGCCGAGCTCCACCGAGCTGAGGTGGAACTCGCCGCTCGCGATCAGCCGCTCGCGGATCGCCACCTGCAGGTCGGAGTCGCGGCCGAAACGGAAGCAGAGGATGTTGCTCTCCGGCCGGTACGGGCACTCGAACCCCGGCCGCTCGCCGATCAGCTCCCAGAAGCGCAGCGCCTTGTCGTACTGGTCTGCCACGTAGTCGCCCAGGCCGCGCTCGCCGCGCCAGGCCAGGTTGAGGAACAGCTTCACCCCGAGGGGCGCCTTCGTGCACTCCACCGCGCGGTCGATGATGTCCAGCTCGCCCGAGTCCTCGTAGAAGAGGTAGCTGGCGTCCTGGCGGAAGGCGCCGGGAAGGTCGCGGGCGCGGCGGACCAGCACCGCGGCGCAGAGGCTCGACGTGCGCAGCATCTTGTGCGCGTCCCAGACCATCGAGTCCGCCTGGTCGATCCCGTCGAGCAGGCCGCGGTGGCGATCGGACAGGAGGGCCGAGGCGCCGTGGGCGCCGTCGACGTGGAACCACAGCTCGCGCTCGCGGCAGAAGGCGCCGATCGCGCGCAGGTCGTCGTAGAGGCCGGTGCCGGTCGCGCAGGCGGATGCCACGAGGGCGATCGGCCGCCTTCCCGCCTCGCGCGCTCGCTCGAACGCGTGCTCGAGCCGCTCCGGCACGATCCGCCCGAGCTCGTCGGTCGTCGAGCGGCCACGATCGCGTCCTCGCCGAGGCCGGCGATCCCCACGCTGCGCGCCACGGAGTAGTGCGCCGCCGCGGGGGCGAGCACGGCCAGGTCGCCGGGAACGCCCTCTACCCAGGCCCCGGGCACCGGCCGTGCGCCGGGCCGCCAGCATCGCGGTGAGGTTGGCGAGCGAGCCGCCGTGAGTCAGCACGCCGCCGCTCTCGGCCGCGCTCCAGCCCGACCTTCTCGAGCATCCACTCCACCGTGGCGAGCTCGATCGCCAGCGCGGCCGCGCCCATCTCGTAGATCGCCATCGGGTTGTTGATCACGCCGTGGACGAGGTCGCGCGAGCGCGCTCGGGCACGTCCGGTGCCGGCACCTGGTGGGCCAGCGAGCCCGGATGATGTAGGCGCGTGCTGGCGTCGAGGTAGCCGGTCAGGAAGGCGCCGAAGCGCTCCGGATCCATGCCGCCCTCGCGCAACAGCCGGCGTACATCGAGGGCTCGCTCGACCTCGTCGAGCGGAGGCGTGGTCACCGCCGGGCCCTCGCCGCGCTGGCTGCGCCCCACGTAGTCGCCCAGCGTGGCCAGGGCCAGCTCCACCGCGCGCTCGAACTCGTCGATGTCCCAGGGCTGGGTCGCGCTCGCCATGGCGTGCATTATGCGGTTGGTAGGGTCACACCGCTCGGGAACGACGAAGGAGAATTGGATGGCTGACGATGCTTCACAGGCTCTGGGAGCGCCGCAGGTAGCCGGCACCCTCGTCAACCCGAAGGGCTTGACGAAGAAGGTCACAACCGTCGCGGCGGGGCAGGTGGCCGCCGGACTCGCGGGAACGCTCGCGGCGAAGACGGCCACGGGCGACCAGTACGCCGGCGCGCCGGACGTGCCCGCGTTCGGCAGGGTGGGATTCGTCGCGCTCAGCGACGGGGAGATCGCGCTCGTGAAGACGAAGACCGGCGCCCTGAAGATGAAGGTCACCGACGAGGTGCTGGCCCGCGCGCCGCGCGCGGCAATCGCCTCTGCCGATCTCGACGAGGGCAGGCTGCTGTCGCACCTGACAATCGCCTTTTCAGATGGCGTGACCTGGGAGTTCGACATTCCGAAGGCGGCGAAGAAGACGGCCCAGGGCCTCGTCAACGCCATCGGCGGGACGGTCAGCTAACGCCATGGACGTTTCGCGGCTCGAGGGCAAGACGGTGCTTGTCACGGGCGCCGGCAGCGGCATCGGCAGGGAGACCGCGCTGCTCTGCGCGCGACGCGGCGCCGACCTGGTTATCTGCGACCTGAACGCGGAGGGCCTGGCCGCCACCGAGTCCGATGCGCGCCTGCTGGGGCGCAACGTGCTCGCCCGCCAGGTGGACGTGGCCGACCGCGAGCAGATGAGCGCCTTCGCCGACGCCGTGCATGAGCAGACCGGGGCGGTCGACCTGCTGGTGAACAACGCCGGGGTCGGCCTCGGCGCCGGCCTGCTCGACACGACGCTCGACGACTGGGACTGGATCATCGGCATCAACATCAAGGGCGTCGTCCACGGCTGCCATTTCTTCGTGCCGCCGATGGTCGAGCGCGGCCGCGGCGGCCACGTGGTGAACCTCTCTTCGATGGTCGGCTTCCACGCCAGCCCGGTGCTGGTGGCCTACACGGCCACGAAGTTCGCGGTGCTCGGGCTGTCGCAGGCGCTGCGGCAGGAGCTCCACCCGCACCGCATCGGCGTGACCGCGGTCTGCCCGGGCATCGTCGCCACGCCCATCACCAGCTCGAGCCCGATGCGCGGCGCGGCCGCCGAGCCGGGTAAGCGCGAGCGCATCATCAAGATGTACGAGCGCCGCGGCTACGGGCCCGACAAGGTGGCCACGAACATCCTGCGCGCCGTGGAGCGCGACCGCCCCGTGGCGCCGATCACGCCGGAGTCGTGGGTGGCCTGGGGAATCACCCGCGTCTCGCCGCGAATGGCCGGCTGGGTGGCTCGCAAGCTCGCCGACGCCACGCCCTGACGGGCGCTAGTGGCTCACAGCGGCTGCGCCGCGCTCCGACACGAGGTCGCCCGTGTAGAAGCGCTCGAGCTTGAACGGCTCGATCAGGTTGGGCGTCCTGCCGGTCGTGGCCAACTGGGCCATCGTGCGGCCGACGACCGGTGATGCCTTGAAGCCGTAGGTGCCCCAGCCGGCGTCCACCAGGAAGCCCTCGACCTCGGTCACGCCCATGATCGGCGCGTAGTCCGGCGTCACGTCGCAGAGGCCGGTCCACTGACGCAGCACGCGCGCCTCGCCCAGCATCGGCAGCAGCTCGCACATGTCGCGCGCGGCATGTTCGATGAAGCGGAACGTGCCCTTCGTGGAGTAGCCGGAGTAGGGCTCGATCTCGGAGCCGATGACCAGCTCGCCGCGGTCGGACTGGCTCACGTACACGTGGAGCGTGCCCGACACGATGATCTTGTCGAGCAGCGGCTTGATCGGCTCCGTGACGAAGGCCTGGAGGATGTGGGTGGTCAGCGGCAGCTCGACGCCGGCCAGGTCGCAGACCAGCGTGCTCCAGCCGGCCACGCACGAGATCACGGTGTCGGCGGCGATGTGGCCGCGCGAGGTGTCGACTCCCGTCACGCGCCCGTTGTCGCGTGTGATGCCGGTGACCTCGGTGTAGGGGTGGATCTCCACGCCCGCCTTCAGCGCCTCCTTGGCGTAGCCCCAGACCACCGCGTCGTGGCGGATGATCCCGCCGGGCGGGTGATAGAGCGCCCCCAGGATCGGGAACGTGGGGCGCTTCGACACGTCCAGCTGCGGGCACAGCTCGCCGACCTCCTCGGGCGTGACCACGCTGGAGTTCACGCCCAGCAGGCGGTTCACCTCGGCGCGCTCCACCATCGTCTGCAGCGAGCGGTCCGAGTGCGCGAGCGTCAGGTGGCCGTGCTGCGAGAAGAGCATGTTGAAGTTGACGTCCTGCGACAGCGTCTCGTACATGCGCAGCGACTCGCCGTAGAAGCGCACGCCCTCCGCGGTGCGGTAGTTGGCGCGGATGATCGTGGTGTTGCGGCCCGAGGCGCCGGCCCCGATGTAGTCCTTCTCGATCACCGCGACCCGCTTTGCCCCGAACTCCTGGGCGAGGTAGTAGGCCGTGGCCATGCCGTGCGCGCCGCCGCCGATGATCACGAAGTCGTAGTTGTCCTTCAGGTCGTGCGCGCGCAGGTAACGGTGCTTCTTCAGGAGGCCGATCACGCCGCCACCACCCCGAGCGGCTCGCCGCAGTCGAGCGCGGTCTCCCACAGGTAGGCGCCGTACTCCCAGTTCACGAGCAGGAGCAGCGAGTCGCCCTCGTTGAGCACGATCCCGGCGCATTCCGCCACCGCGCCCGACACCACTGCCGCCTCGGGCAGCGACCGGGGCCGCGGGTCGAGCTCGCTCACGCGCGCGAACAGCTCCACCCGCTGCGGGCCGCCGAGGCGCACGGCCGCGTAGCCGCACGTGAGGTCGATGGCCGGCTGCCCGTGAGCCGCGAGGCGCGCCTCCAGCTCGTCGCACGGGCAGAGGACGAGCGCGCGAGTGGGGGTCAGGCGGCAGACCCACGCCTCCCCGTCGCGGCGCGTGGTGCCGGTCCGCTCGAGCCCGGTGGAGGCGTCGAGCTCCGCGGCCGAGCCGCGCAGCTCGATCTTGCCGAGGTGCGAGGCATCGGAGATCCACACCGGCGCGTCGCCCGGCGGCGGGTAGTCGGGCAGCAGCCAGCCGTCCTGCTGGCGCAGGGGTGCGGTGTGCTCGCCCGCCATCGGCGTGCGCAGCGGCACGGTCGCGCGCGTGGGGGAGAGGAACGCCAGCCCGCCGTCGCTCATGAGCGCAGCCTCTCTCCGTCGGGATCGTGGAAGGCGCGGTGGGTCACGATGGCCGGGATCAGCGAACCGCTGGGGGAGGAGATCGCGAACTCGGTGCCCTCCTCGGCGCGGTCGGCCTTCACCCAGGCGATGCCGATCGCTCGCCCGAGCCGCGGCGACCAGCGCGAGCTGGTCACGCGCCCGGCGGGCTCCCCGCGCGAATCCACCACGGCCGCGCCCTCGAGCGGCACCGCGCCGTTCATGCCGGTGAAGCCCACGAGCGCGTCGCGCAGCCCGCGCTCGGCCACGTGCTGGATCGCGTGGCGCCCCACCCAGTCCTGCTCCTTGTCGAGCTTCACGATCCACGGCATCGCGGCCTCGAGCGGGTTCGACTCCGCGTCGGTGTCCTGGCTCACGATCACGTGCAGCTTCTCGAGCCGCAGCCGGCGCTGAGCCTCGAGCCCGGCCGCGCGCGGGTCGTGCGCCGCGCCCGCCTCGAGCAGCGCGGTCCACATCTCCTCGGCGGCGGCGGCAGGGTGATGGATCTCGTAGCCGAGCTCGCCAACGAAGCCGATCCGCATCACCATCGAGGGCACGCCCGCGACCATGCCGGTGCGGGCGCCGAGGTAGGGGAAGGCCTCGTTCGACACGTCGATGTCGCTCAGCGCGCCCAGCACCTCGCGGCTCGCGGGGCCGGCGAGGTTCACCGCGGCGAGCGCCGGGGTGACGTTCACGATCTCGCAGTCGAGCTTCCAGACGGCGTTCCACCAGGTGAACCACTGGTCCATCCCGGATGAGCCGCTGGAGGTGGTGGTGACGTAGAACTCCTCGTCGCTCAACCGCACCACCGTGCCGTCGTCGAGGATCGAACCGTCTTCGCCGCACACCACGCCGTAGCGCACCCGGCCCTGCCCGAGATTGGCGAAGCGGTTCGGGTAGATGCGCTCGAGCAGCTCGCCCGCCTCGGGGCCGCGCACCAGCAGCTTGCCGAGCGGCGAGACGTCGATCATCCCCAGGCGCTCGTGGATCGCCTCGACCTCGGCGGCGGCGTCGCCGTAGTGGTAGGCGCGCTTCCAGTCGCCGGCCCAGGCCATGTCGCCGCCGTTGGCCACGTTCCAGTCGTGCATCGGGGTGCGGCGCTCCGGCTGGTGACCGGGTCCCGCCAGGGCGGCGAAGCGCGAGGGGGAGTGCGGCGGGCGGGCGGTGGTGATGCCGATCTGGCGATCGTCCGGGTCGGTGTCGACCTCCTCGGCCAGCACGAGCGCGCCGTTGCGCTGGCACATCCGTCCCTGGCACGGCCCCATCGTGAGGGTCGTGTAGCGCTTGGCCAGCTCCAGCGAGTCGAAGCCCTCGTCGGCCGACTGGGCCATGTCCTTGGTGGTCACGTCCTCGCAGAAGCAGACGAACTGCTTGCCGCTCTGGCCCGCGGCCTTGCAGGGCACGCGCGTGGCGGCCGCCAGCTCGCTGCCGGCGAGGCGCACGCCGGCCGGCAGCCGGTCCGGCACGAACGCGCCGCGGTCCACGTCGTAGCGCACGGTGCCGCCCGCCTGTCGCAGCAGGGCGGTGTCGGCCACGTGGCCGCCCGAGGCGACCACGAGGTCGCACTTGAGCCGGTGCTGCTGGCCGCCCCGCTCGATCAGGACCGCGCTCACACCGCGCCCCCCGCTTGCGCGAAGGATCTTGTCGCCGTTGCGCAGATCCACCGTCGCCAGCACCTCGATGCCCGCGGCCGTGAGCTCGTCCGCGATGGCCAGCGAGTCGTCGTCCACGCCCACCACCACGGCGCTGCGACCGGGCGCCAGACGGAACTGGTGCAGGAGGCGGCGGGCCCCCTCGGCCAGCATCACGCCGGGCAGGTCGTTGCCCGAGAACACCAGCGGCTGCTCGATCCGCCCGGGGGCCAGCACCACCTCGCCTGCCCGCACGCGCAGCATGTCGTTGCCCACATAGACCGGCACGAGTCCGCCCTCGTAGAGCCCGGCCGCGACCGCCGGTTGCACGATCTCGACCCCAGCCGTCCGGGCCGCGTCCACAAGCTCGCGCGCCCGCGCGGTGCTCTCCGGGCCGCCGTGCGCGAGGCGGCCGCCGAGTGAGAGGCTCTCGTCCACGAGCATGGTGTCGTTGCCCTCGCGGGCCGCCGCCGCGGCTGCCTCGAGCCCCGCGCGTCCGCCGCCGACCACCAGCACGTCCACGTGCCGGTGGACCTTGTCGAAGCGCCCCGTGCGGCGGTCCGACTCGTCGATGCGGCCGAGCCCCGCGGCGCGCCGCAGCACCTTCTCGTAGAGCGGCCAGAGGCTGCGCGGGCGGATGAAGGTCTTGTAGTAGAAGCCCACCTGCATGAAGCGACCGCCGAAGCGGTCGCCGAGCGAGAGCGCGTCGACCCTCAGCGAGGGCCAGGCGTTCACGTGCTCGACCTTCAGGCCCTCGCTCACCGGCGTCATGCACGCGCGCACGGCCGGCTGGTCGCCCACCTGCACGAGGCAGTTCGGACAGCGGCCCGAGCAGCACAGGAGGCCGCGCGGGCGGTGGTACTTGAACGAGCGGGAGAAGACGCGCCTCCCAGCGGCGAACAGCGCGGAGGCGATCGTGTCGCCCTCGTGCGCCTCCACCGGCTTGCCGTCGAAGCTGAAGCTGATGACCTTGGCGCGCTGGATCAGCTCGCCGTCGGCCTCGGGCAGTCGCGTCACGCGCCCACCTCGGCTGCGGTCAGCTCGCCCGGGCGACCGACGCGCAGCACCTCGTTCGTGCGCGTGTCGCGCTCCGCCTGGAACCAGTCGCGGCAGCCGAGCGTGTGGTGCCACCACTCGAGCTGCGGCCCGGCCACGTTGCGGCGCATGTAGAGCGCGCGCCCCAGCTCGTGGGCGTCGCAGCCCGGAACCGGCCGCGTGGTCAGCTCGCCGCCCGCGCTGTACTCCTCGACCGGACGCGGCCCGCAGGTGGGGCAGGGAAGTAGAAACGACATCGGCCCTCCTAGCCGTTCACCGAGAAGCTCGAGTCGGGGTTCACTTCGCGCAGGCGCGAGTAGAAGCCGCTGTCCAGTTCCGACGCCGGTGTAGACGCTCCGCACCTTGAGCGGATCGTTGTCCTGGTCGTGGCCGTGCTCGACGCGATCGATCAGCTCGGCCATCAGGTGGCCCACCACCGGGGCGTTCTTGAACTGGTTGCCGCTCGTGCCGATCGCCATGTAGAAGCCGTCCACGTCCGAGCGATCGTAGATAGGGATCCAGTCGTCTGACACGTCATAGAGGTCCACAATTCCCTTGCGCTCTGTGGGGATTCGCAACGAGGGGATGCGGCGGGCGAGCCGGTAGACCTGAGCCTCCCACTGCTTCTCGGTGATCCCGCGCTCGTAGTTGTCCGGGTCGTCGACCCACACGCGCGGGTCGCACTCGGGGTCCTCGGAGCCGATCAGGATGTTGTTTCCGCTCTCGGGACGGAAGTAGATGCCCGTGTCGCCGTCCGAGGTGTGGAAGCCGTCGGTCTCGAAGTCGAAGTCGGGCGGCGCGGGCACGTGGTGCACCTCGTGGCGCAGCGCGCGCGTCTTCACCTTCATGCCCTCCTCGGCGCCGGCCATGCGGTTGATCATGAACGAGTGCGGGCCGGCGACGTTCACCACGATCGGCGCGTCGATCTCGAGCCCATCGGTGAGCGTCACGCCCTGGATGCGGTTGTCCTCGCGGCGTATCTCCGCCACCTCGGCGCGGAACAGGAACTCGCCGCCCTTCGACTCGGCGGCCCGCTGGAGGTTGTGCGTCGACAACTGCGGGTCGTTCACGTAGCCGGACCCGGGGGTGAAGATCGCACCGTCGAGCTCGCTCTCGGGCTCGTCCCAGAAGTGCGGGTCGTCGGGGCGCTTGGGTGGCCAGAACGCGTGCGTGTCGTAGACCGGGATCCGCTCGACGAGCTGTGAGTTGGTCCACTCCTCGTACTCCACGCCGAGGTCCCGGTAGTGGTGCAGCACCTTCTCGTGGTGGCCGGTGGCGCTCTTCAGGAGAACGGTGCCGCAGTTCACGTACCTGGCCATGCCCTGGTCGTCCACCACGCCGAGGTAGTTCTCCCAGTCCTTCCAGTAGAAGAAGCCCTCGTACGCCATCGCCACGCCCTCCCGCGAGGAGTAATGAGCGCGCACGATCGCGCAGGAGTTACTCGTGGGGCCGTAGCCGGCGCTCGGCAGCTTGTCGATGTTGAGCGTCTTGTAGCCGCGCTTCGCGAGCTCGAACGCGATCGCGGCGCCGATCACCCCGGCGCCGATGATGATTGCGTCCACCCGTTGCGTCATCGAGCCGTCACGCCTGACAGACTACAAATATATGAGTCATAGGTCAGACGCCACGATGCGCCCAGCCACGGCGCCCGTGTCCGGCGACCTGCTGGCGGATCGCGCCTACTCCGAGCTGCGCGACCGCATCGTCACGCTCGCCATCCCGCCCGGCGCCCCGATCAACGAGGATCTGCTCGGGCGCGAGCTCCAGATGGGCCGCACTCCCGTCCGCGAGGCGATCAAGCGCCTGGCTCTCGAGAACCTCGTGGTGGTGTTCCCGCGCCGGGGCACGTTCGCCTCCGAGATCAACATCACCGACCTCGCGCACATCTCGGACGTCCGCGTGCAGCTCGAGGGGCACGCCGCGTACCGCGCGGCTCAGCGCCTTACCCCGGCGCAGCGCGAGCAGCTCGAGACGCTGGTTGCCGAGATCGACGAAAGCGAGGGCAGCGGCGATCCCGGCGAGCTGATGCGGCTCGACGCGAAGGTGCACCGCTTCATCTACGACTGCGCGGCCAATGCCTACCTGCAGGAGACGCTCGAGCGCTATCTGAACCTGTCTATGAGAATCTGGTACCTCGTGCTCGACCGGCTCCCACATCTCTTCGACCGCGTTCACGAGCACCGCGAGATGCTCCAGGCGATCGAGGATGGCGACGCCGAGCGCGCCCGCGCGATCGCGGCCGAGCACGTGGCCACCTTCGAAGCCGAGATCCGGGGCGTGTTGTGAGCAGCCCGGCCCCGCGGCGCACGCGAGCCTGTTGAGCCCCCCGGCCAAGCCTGACGGGCCCCCCACGGGGCCCCCCGCCAGCGCGCGCCTGCTCCTGTCCTGTGCCGATCGGCCGGGCATCGTGGCCGCGGTGTCGAGCTTCCTCGAGCGCCAGGGCGCGAACATCTTCCAGTCGGATCAGTACTCGACCGACCCCGAGGGCGGGGCGTTCTTCATGCGCGTGGAGTTCCACCTCGAGGGGATCGACGAGAACCGCGACGCCTTCGAGGCCGGCTTCGCCGACGTGGCCGGCCAGCTGGGGATGGAATGGCGGATCAGCTACACCACTCAGCGCAAACGCATCGCGGTGCTCGTCTCGCGCTACGACCACTGCCTGCTCGACCTGCTCTGGCGCTGGCGCCGAGGCGAGCTGGACTGCGACATCGGCCTCGTGGTGTCGAACCACCCCGACCTCGAACGTGACGTCGCCGCCTTCGACGTGCCCTACGTCCACGTGCCGGTCGAGAAGGACAAGAAGGCCGACGCCGAAGCGCGCCTGCTCGGTCTCTTCAGCCAGCGCTTCGACCTGCTCGTGCTGGCCCGCTACATGCAGATCCTGAGCGGCAACTTCCTCGACTCGGTGAAGACGCCGGTGATCAACATCCACCACTCGTTCCTACCCGCCTTCGCGGGCGCGGACCCGTACGCGCGTGCGCGCGAGCGCGGGGTCAAGCTGATCGGCGCCACCGCCCACTACGTCACCGAGGAGCTCGACGCCGGCCCGATCATCGAGCAGGACGTGGCGCGCGTGACCCATCGCGATAGCGTCGAGACGCTCGTGGGGATGGGGCGGGACATCGAGCGAACGGTGCTCGCGCGCGCGGTGAAGTGGCACCTCGAGGACCGCGTCCTCGTCTACGGCACCCGCACCGTCGTCTTCTAGGAGCCGCCGGGCGCATGACCGCGACCGGCGAGCGGGGCAGTCGCCCGCTCGCCTCGGCCACGGCGTAACCGGACGGAAGCGGCGACTCGCCTCGCCGCTCCGCACCGCTTTGTCAGCCGGTCGCGGCGCCCTCGAACATCGGGGCGTACACCGCGTGCACCGGGTAGAAGTCGACCTCAGGCTGACCCTCCACGCCGACCTCCTGGAGAGCGGCCGCGAGCCGCCCCTCCTGGAAGCGCTGGAAGAGCTCGGGGGACTCCCAGATGTCGACTATGCGGAGGGTGTCGCCGTCGAAGCCGGCGACGTGAAAGTTCCCACCTTCGGGGCGGTCGCCCTCCCAGTTGGCCAGGGAGCGCACCTGCTCGTACTGATCCGGGGTCAACCCCCGCCACTGCATGCTCATGACGACTGCCATCGGGCCGGCTCCTTTGGTTCAAAAACGCTTGTCCACGCACTTCTACGCGGCGTGGTGAGCTGCGGATCACCGACACCCGACACCCGCGAACGCCCCATCGCTACCCTCGTTCGCGTGTCCGACAGGGCCCCACAAGGCGGGGGTGGGGGCAGCAGGCTGTCGCCCCAGACCCTCATCGTCGCGAGCCTCGCCTCGCTCACGGCCGCCATCGTCACCTCGCACTTCTGGCGCGGCGGGACGCCGATCACCGCTGCCCTCACGCCCGTGCTGGTTGCCCTGGCCAGCGAGATCTACCGCCGCCCCGCCGAGCGCATCACCAGGCTGAGCAGCCGCGCCGCCTCCTCCACAAGGGTGCGCGGCAGTGTCGCCGCGCGCGACCGCGTGACGGCGGGGCCGCCGGCCGCCCACCTCGACGACTGGGCGCCCAACGGGGGCCCGCCCGACGAGCCGCGGCTGGACGTGCCGGAGTTCGGCTCGGGACCGGTGCGCGTCTACCGCCAGCAACCGGACCGCCGGCTGCACATCAGGATCGTGCTCGCCACCGCCCTGGTGGCTTTCGCGATCGCGATCGCGGCGCTCACGTTGCCGGAGCTGATCTTCGGCGGCTCGCTGGCCTCGCACGCGCGGACCAGCTTCTTCGGGGGCAGCACACACCACAGCTCGACCCACACCGTCACGACCACCACGAGCGGCCATTCCTCCACCGCGACCGCCACCACGGCGACCAAGACCGTCACGGCCCCTGCCCAGACGCAGCAGACCAGCACTCAGACGAGCACCACGCCCGCGCCCGCGGCGCCGGCCCCGCTCGGCGGAGCCCCGGTCACCACCACCACGGCGCCCGCCAACCCCGGCCAGTAGCGCCTCAGCCGCGGCGAAGGCGCGCGCCGAGGCGCGAGCGCAGGTAGCGCGCCCACAGCACCGAGAGGTCGGCCAGCAGTCCGTAGAGGTGGCCGAGCGGTCCGGTGAACAGCCACGCCACGAAGCGCTCGAGCGGGCCGCGCGGCGGCGACAGCGCCCGCGAGCCGTCCGGTCGGGCGGAAGGCGTCATGCGGGTCACGCTATCGTGGCTCGCCCATGCCTGAAGCCGTCACCACGACGACCACCGAGCTCGGCGACTCACGCGTGCGCGTGGACGTTGAGGTCGCCCCCGCCGCCGTGGAGCGGGAGGTGGAGAACGCCGCGCGCCAGCTCGGCCGCGATCTCAAGATCGCCGGCTTCCGCAAGGGGCATGTGCCCCCGCAGGTGGTGCTGCAGCGGGTGGGCCGCGAGGCGGTGCTCGACGACGCAGTGCGCCGCGCGCTGCCCAACTGGTACGAGAAGGCGCTGAACGACGCGCGCCTGGCCACCGTCGGCGACCCCAAGCTCGACCTCGGCGACCTGCCGGACAAGGGCTCGCCGCTGACGTTCTCGATCGAGGTGGGCATCCGCCCGCCCGCCAAGCTCGGCGACTACAAGGGCCTCGAGGTCGGCCGGCGCGAGCCGGAGGTGGCCAAGGAGGACGTGGACGCCGAGGTGGAGCGCCTGCGCGACTCGCTCGCCTCGCTCGACACGGTCGAGCGGCCGGCCCAGAGTGGCGACTTCGTGGTGCTGGACTACGTCGGCAGCATCGACGGCGAGCCGTTCGAGGGCGGCGAGGGGCGCGGAAACCTGCTGGAGCTCGGCTCGGGTCGCCTCGTGCCGGGCTTCGAGGAGCAGCTCACGGGCGCGAGCGCCGGTGAGGAGCGCGAGGTCCAGATCACCTTCCCGGACGACTACCCGGCCGAGCAGCTCGCGGGCAAGGAGGCAGTGTTCGCCTCCACCGTCAAGGAGGTCAAGGAGAAGCGCCTGCCGGACGCCGACGACGACTTCGCGAGCGAGGCCGGAGGCTTCGACTCGCTCGACGAGCTGCGCACCGACATCGAGTCCAAGCTGTCGAAGGCCGAGGAGCGGGCGATCGAGGCGGAGTTCCGCGAGGCGGTCGTGGACGCCGCGGCGGGCGCCTCGAAGATCGATCTCCCCAAGGAGCTCATCCACTCGAAGGCCCACGAGATGTGGCACGAGACCGCGCACCGGCTCCAGCACCAGGGCATCGACCCGCAGCGCTACCTCGAGCTCGTCAACAAGACCGAGGAGGAGCTCGCCGTCGAGGCCGAGCCCGAGGCCGAGCGCGCGCTGAAGCGCGAGGCGGTGCTGGCCGCGATCGTCGAGGCCGAGCAGATCGAGGCGAGCGACGACGAGGTCTACGAGGCCCTGCGCGCGGCCGCCGAGCGCAGTGGGGGCGAGACGCCGGACGAGGAGGCGCTGCGGCGCTCGTTCGAGCGCGCCAAGGAGCAGGGCCGGGACGAGGCGCTGCGAGAGGACATCGCGATGCGCAAGGCCATCGACCTGCTGGTGGAGACCGCGAAGCCGATCAGCGTCGATCAGGCGCAGGCCCGCGACAAGCTCTGGACGCCCGACAAGGAGTCCGAGGAGCGCACCTCCGAGATCTGGACCCCGGGCTCCTGAGGGTGCGGGAGCGCCAGGGGGCCATTGCTAGACTGGCCCGCGTTCGCCGTCCAGGGGCGGTCTGCAGGATTCCGCCGCACCACCGCAAAGAGAAGCGAGAGCTATGAGCCCCCTTGTCCCGATGGTCGTAGAGCAGACGTCTCGCGGCGAGCGCGCGTTTGACATCTACTCGCGCCTGCTCAACGAACGCATCGTGTTCCTCGGCACGCCGGTCACCGACGAGATCGCCAACCTGATCGTCGCCCAGCTGCTCCATCTCGAGTCCGAGGATCCGGACAAGGACATCTCGATCTACATCAACTCCCCCGGCGGATCCGTCTACGCCGGGCTCGCGATCTACGACACGATGCAGTTCATCAAGCCGCAGGTCCAGACGATCTGCGTCGGCATCGCGATGTCGATGGGGGCGCTGCTCCTGTCGGGCGGCGCGGAGGGCAAGCGCATGGCGCTCCCGAACGCGAAGATCCTCATCCACCAGGTCTCCTCGAGCTTCCAGGGACAGGCCACGGACATCGAGATCCACGCCAAGGAGATCATCGACGTGCGGCGCCGTCTGGACGAGATTCTGGCCAAGCACACGGGCCAGGATCTAGAGAAAGTGGCCAGGGACACCGAGCGCGACTACTTTATGAGTGCAGAAGAGGCGAAGGACTATCACCTGATCGATCGGGTGATCACGCACCACTAGCGTGATCACCAGCCTCCCCGGGGAGGAGAGGCATGGCCCGCCCAACTGACTCAAACGAACAGCTCCTGTGCAGCTTCTGCGGCAAGTCCCAGCGACAGGTCAAGAAGCTGATCGCAGGCCCCGGCGTCTACATCTGCGATGAGTGCATCGATCTCTGCAACGAGATCATCGACGAGGAGCTGACCGGGCCGGCCTCGTTCAACCTCGAGAATCTCCCCAAGCCCAAGGAGATCTACTCGGTCCTCCAGGAGTACGTGGTGGGCCAGGAGCCGGCCAAGCGCACGCTCTCGGTAGCGGTCTACAACCACTACAAGCGCGTGCAGATGATGCAGTCGGACGACAACGACCTCGAGCTGCAGAAGTCGAACATCCTGCTGCTCGGTCCCACCGGCTGCGGTAAGACCCTCCTCGCCCAGACGCTCGCCAAGATCCTCAACGTGCCCTTCGCGATCGCCGACGCCACGGCGCTCACCGAGGCGGGCTACGTGGGCGAGGACGTCGAGAACATCCTTCTCAAGCTGATCCAGGCCGCCGACTTCGATGTGAAGAAGGCCGAGACCGGGATCATCTACATCGACGAGGTCGACAAGATCGCGCGCAAGGCCGACAACCCGTCGATCACGCGCGACGTCTCCGGCGAGGGCGTCCAGCAGGCGCTTCTGAAGATCCTCGAGGGCACCGTGGCCTCCGTGCCACCCCAGGGCGGGCGCAAGCACCCGCACCAGGAGTTCCTCACGATCGACACCACGAACATCCTCTTCATCTGCGGCGGCGCCTTCGCGAACCTCGACCGGGTGATCGAGCGCCGCATAGGCCACAAGGGCGTGGGCTTCGGCGCCGCGGTGCGCTCCAAGACGAACAAGGACACCGGCGAGCTGTTCGAGCAGGTGCTCCCCGAGGATCTCGTGGAGTACGGGCTGATCCCCGAGTTCATCGGCCGCCTGCCGGTGATCTCGGTGATCCACCAGCTCTCGCGCGACGATCTCGTCCGCATCCTCAACGAGCCGCGCAACGCGCTCGTCAAGCAGTTCCAGCGCTTCTTCCAGTTCGACGGGATCGAGCTGGTGTTCGCCGAGGACTCGCTCACGTCGATCGCCGACAAGGCGCTCGAGCGCGAGACGGGCGCCCGCGGGCTGCGCTCGATTCTCGAGGAGACGCTCCTCGATGTGCAGTTCGAGCTGCCCTCGCGGCGTGACGTGAAGAAGTGCGTGGTTACGAAGGAGACGATTGAGAAGGGCCTCAAACCGACGCTCGTCACGGTGGCGGCGGCGGAGGAGCCCACCTGAGTCGGATTCTTCGTCGGAAGCGCAGTCCGCGTAAGGGTGCTGGCGGGGCGCCTTGCGTTCCGGTAGTCCCTTCGCGTCCTCGCTCAACGCTCGGTCGCGAAGTGACCACCGTCACCGGCGGCCCGAGGAGGCGTGGGCTGTCTTCTGTGCCAGGTTCGGACCGTGGTGGGGTCCGCCCGTGTTGTTTCCTCGCTTTGCTTGTGAACTCCTAACGTCCCCGTTAGCTGGGCTTTAGTGGGTCGGTGCACAGTCGTTATGTGATGACGCTCGGTCTGCCAAAGCTCGGCCGCCTGGTGAGGGACGTTTCGTTCGGCGAGCCGAGCATGGGGCGTTGCCTCGGGTGCGGGACGAGCGTCCATCCCGACGAGCGCTGGGTGCGGCTGCACGGACTTCTCTTCCACGCACGCTGCACCCGACACCGCCGCGGCGCGGGCAGCTAGACCAACCGGACGGGTTCCCCGGTCAAGCCCGCGCTGCGGCCCGCTCGTCATCGACCTGGCACGTTGGCCCACATCGGGCGCTTGAACACTGGGCGCGTGGGCGCTCGGCGCCGGTAAAGGTTTGGCCCGGACCCGACGATTGGGAAGGCATGCGGTTCGTCCGGGTGCCCCGGTCCTGTTCCGCTCGGCTCGCTACCGCGGCGGCTTTGGTAACCACGGTCGTGGTGGTGAGCGGCTGCGTGTCCTCCGGGCAAGCCGCGAAGCCGAGTGCGACGGTCGTGCCGGTCAGCGAGCGTGACTTCAAGATCACGGCGAAGCGCCACGACCTGACGGCGGGCAAGGTCGACTTCGTCGTCTCGAACCGTGGCCCCGACGCGCATGAGTTCATCGTCGTCAAGGAGATCTACTCACGGCTGCCGATGCGCTCCGACGGCTTGACCGTCAGCGAGGAGGCACTCGACCGCTTCAAAGCCGGCTCCCTCGAGCCCGGACAGCCAGGCGGAACCCGCAACCTGGATGTCCAGCTCAGCCCGGGCCGCTACGTCCTCTTCTGCAACATGTCCGGTCACTTCATGGGCGGCATGCACACCGACCTGGAGGTGCACTAGCCGTGCGCGAGGGCCGGGCGTTCACGCCGTTCTCGTCGCGCGGGCGACGGAAGATCGCCGCGATCCTCGTGACCTTCGCGGTCTTCTCCGCGCTCAGCGTCGCCCTATCGATCCGCACCACTCAACACGCCCAGCACCGCGCGGCGGTGCTCGAGGTGGCGGCCCGCCAGCGCACGCTGGCCGAGCGCTACGTGAGCGAGGTGCTGCTCGTCTCCGCGGGCAACGCCGCCGACCCGGGGGGCACCGGGACGTTGCTGGCCGACAGCGCTGACGCGCTCCTGGACGGCGGCACGGCGCCGGCGGTGCCCGGGGACGACGACGACGCGTCCCTGCCGGCCCAGCACGGCAAGGTGATCCGTGATCAGCTCAAGCAGGAGCGCCGGCTGGCGAAGGACCTCACCGACGTGGGCTCCGCGTTCCTCGCCAAGAAGCCCGTCGCCTCCGTTCCGCTCACCGCGGGCGAGCACGTGACCACGGCGGACCCGGTCGAGCGACTGCGGGTGCTCGCCGCGCTCACCGCCAACACCTCCCTCAACGCGTCGCGGACGATCGCAAGCTCCGACGAGCGCGGGGTCTCCCATCAGATCACGATCCAGGTGGTGCTCGGCGTGCTCGGGCTGCTCACCTCGCTGCTCCTCGCCTGGGCCCTGATCGCGGCCACGCGTCGCCAGAGTGCCCACTTCCGCAGCCTCGTGACCTTCTCCACGGATCTCGTGCTCGTGTTCGGCGCCGGCGGCCTGCGCTACGCCAGCCAGTCGGTGCTGAGGACGCTCGATCGGACCGAGCCGGAGCTGCTGGGCGACAAGTTCATGCAGTTCGTCCACCCGGAGGACCAGGCCATGCTCGAGGCCACCTGCACGGGCGGCGAGCCGGGCGAGATCGTGTTCCGCATGCTGAACCGCTTCGGGGAGTGGCGGCACCTCGACGCCCACGTGGCCGACCTGCGCCACGACAGGCAGCTGCGCGGCGTGGTGCTGAACGCGCGCGACGTGACCGAGCGGATGAGGCTCGAGGAGGAGCTGATCCGGCAGGCGTTCCACGACGGCCTCACCTCCCTGGCGAACCGCGCCCTGTTCCGCGACCGGCTCGACCAGGCCGTGGCGCGCTCCGAGCGCACCCGGTCGCCGCTGGCGGTGCTGCTCGTGGACCTCGACGGCTTCAAGCAGGTGAACGACAGCCTGGGCCACGACGCCGGCGACCAGCTGCTGCGGGCCGTGGCCGAGCGCTTCTCCGCGGCCGTGCGCCCCAGCGACACGCTGGCGCGGCTCGGCGGCGACGAGTTCGCCGTGCTGCTCGACTCCGCGGGCGAGGAGGAGGCCATCGAGGTGGCCAACCGGTTGAACGAGAAGCTGGGAGAGCCGGTGACGATCTCGGGACGCGAGCTGACCGTCGGGGCGAGCATCGGCGTCGTTGTGCATCCTGGCGGGCCGGCCGACAGCGACGACCTCATTCGCAACGCGGACATCGCGATGTACGCCGCCAAGGACGCCGGCCGCGGCCATCACCAGGTCTTCAAGTACGACATGGCGCTCGAGTTCGGCGAGCTGCTGGCGCTCGAGGGCGAGCTGCGCTCCGCGCTCGAGAACGAGGACTTCGAGCTCCACTACCAGCCCGAGATCGACGTCGACAGCCGGCAGATCGTCGGCGTGGAGGCGCTGCTGCGCTGGGAGTCGAACGACGCGCGGCTTCATCGCGCCGAGCGACTTCATCCCTATCGCCGAGGCCACCGGCCTGATCCTGCCGCTCGGCGACTTCGTGCTGCGCGAGGCCTGCCGCCAGACGGCCGCCTGGTTGCGCGATGGGCTCATCGGCGGGTCGTTCGTCACCTGGGTGAACATCTCGGGCAAGCAGCTCGCCGCGGGGCGCGTCAGTACCGCGGTGGAGCAGGCGCTCGACTCCGCCGGGCTGCCGGCCGAGTACCTCGGCCTCGAGGTCACCGAGACCGCGATCGTGCCCGACGGCGCCACGGGCGAGCGCGCCCGGGCCGACCTGCAGCACCTCCACGACCTGGGCGTGCGCATCGCGATCGACGACTTCGGCACCGGCTTCTCCTCGCTCGGCCAGCTGCGCCGCTTCCCGATCGACATGATCAAGGTCGACCGCTCCTTCGTGCAGGGGGTCGAGCACGACCCCAAGGACGCGGCGATCACGGCCAACCTGGTCACGCTCGCGCACGCTCTCGGCCTGGTCGCGATCGCCGAGGGGATCGAGTCGACCGGCCAGCTCCAGTCGATTCGCGACCTTGGCTGCGATCTCGCCCAGGGCTTCCTGTTCGCCAAGCCGGTGTCGGCCGAGGAGGTCGGCCACGTGCTGGCGCAGGGCCGCTGCACGCCGGACGGCGAGCACGACGCCGCGGCTGTCTGAGCGGCGGTCCATAGACTTCGCCGGGTGCCTGAAGAGGACCGGCTAGAGCACCTGAGGCAACGCACCCGTTACACGCCCGCAGAGGTGGAGGGAGGCGTGTTCGCGCGCTGGGAGGAGTCCGGGATCTTCAACCCGGCGCCCGAGGGCAGCGCGGACGAGAACTTCTCGATAGCGATCCCGCCGCCGAACGTGACCGGCGCGCTCCACATGGGGCACGCGCTGAACGGCTCGATCCAGGACGCTCTGATC
This sequence comes from uncultured Thermoleophilaceae bacterium, assembly GCA_963770325.1. GTDB lineage: Bacteria > Actinomycetota > Thermoleophilia > Solirubrobacterales > Thermoleophilaceae > JAICJR01. The sequence continues at coordinate 419,534 of CAVYPF010000004.1, forward strand.
CGCCTGAAGCGGATGCAGGGGCGGCGCAGCAAGTGGATCTTCGGCACCGACCATGCCGGCATCGCCACGCAGGTCCAGGTGGAGAAGCTGCTGGTCGAGCAGGGCACCAGCCGCGAGGAGATCGGCCGCGAGGCGTTCGTCGAGCGGGTCTGGGAGTGGCGTGAGCAGTACGGCTCGACGATCGTCGAGCAGTTCAAGCGCTTGGGCGCGTCCGCGGACTACGCGGACGAGCGCTTCACGATGGACGAGGCGTACGTGCGCGCGGTGATCGAGGTGTTCGTGCGCCTCTACGACAAGGGCCTGATCTACCGCGACAACTACATGGTCAATTGGGACCCGGGCCTGCGCTCGGCGATCTCCGACCTGGAGGTGGAGCAGCGCCGGGTCGAAGACACGCTCTACATGATCGACTACCCGCTGGAGTCCGGATCGGGCTCGATCACGGTGGCCACCGTGCGTCCCGAGACGATGCTGGCGGACACTGCGATCGCGGTGAACCCGGCCGACGAGCGCTACACCCGCCTGATCGGCGAGACCGCCACGCTCCCGCTGGTGGGCCGCCGGCTGAAGATCATCGCCGACGACTACGTGGATCCCGAGTTCGGCACCGGCGCGCTGAAGATCACGCCGGGCCACGATCCCAACGACTTCGACATCGGGCGCCGCCACGGGCTCGAGGTGGTCAGCGTGATCGGCGAGGACGGCCGCATGACCGAGGCCGCCGGCGAGTACGCGGGCATGACCACCGAGGAGGCGTCCACGGCGGTGGTGGCCGCGCTGCGCGAGCAGGAGCTTCTGTCCGGCGCCGAGCCCCACGTCCACGACGTTCCGCACTCGCATCGCAGCGGCCGCCGCATCGAGCCGCTGATCTCGCTGCAGTGGTTCTGCGACATGGACAAGCTGGCCGAGCCAGCCATCGCGGCGGCCAAGGACGGCAGCCTGCGCTTCCACCCCGAGCGCCCGTCGACGAACGTCTACCTGGGCTGGCTCGAGAACATCCGGCCCTGGTGCATCTCCCGCCAGCTCTGGTGGGGGCACCAGATCCCGGTCTGGTACTGCGACGAGTGCGAGGAGACCTACGTTGCGCGTGAGGCGCCCGACCGCTGCGGCTGCGGCGGCACTCTGCGGCGCGATCCCGACGTGCTCGACACCTGGTTCTCATCCGCCCTGTGGCCGTTCGCCACGCTCGGCTGGCCTGAGGAGACCGCGCAGCTGCGCGCCTTCTATCCCACCGACGTGCTCGTCACCGCCCGCGACATCATCTTCCTCTGGGTCGCCCGGATGGTGATGATGGGCGTCGAGTTCACCGGGCAGCTCCCGTTCACCGACGTGCCGATCACCTCCGTGATCCAGGCTCCCGACGGTCGCCGCATGTCGAAGTCGCTCGGCACGGGCATCGACCCGCTCGACGAGATCGAGAAGTACGGCGCGGATGCCGTGCGGTTCGGCCTCCTGGCGATGTCTTCGACCCAGGACGTGCGCTACTCCGAGAAGCGCGTGAAGCAGGGGCTCGACCTGGCCAACAAGCTCTGGAACGCCTCGCGCTTCGTGATGCTGAACGTGGACGACGTGCCGGCGCAGGCACGCCCCGAGACGGTGGAGGATCGGTGGATCCTGTCGCGCATCGGGCGGGCCACGGAGGAGATCACGGCGCTGCTCGAGAGCTATCAGTTCTCACGCGCGGCGCTCGCGCTCTACGACGTGCTCTGGGGCGAGGTCTGCGACTGGTACCTCGAGCTGGTCAAGCCGCGCCTCTACGAGGAGGGCGCGGACAAGGCGGCGCTGTCGGCCAACCTGCTGCACGTCCTCGAGCAGGTGCTGAAGCTGCTGCACCCGCTGATGCCGTTCGTCACCGAGGAGATCTGGTCGTTCCTGCCCGGCGAGCGAGGCCTGTTGGCGGCGTCGAGCTGGCCGGCGCCGGACCCCGCCGACGACGAGGCCGAGCTGCTGGTGGGGAACCTGATCGAGGCGGTGTCCGCCGTGCGCCGCTGGCGCGACGACGTGGGGGTGAAGGCCGCCACGCGCGTGCGGGCGCACCTCGCTGCCGACGGCTATCAGCAGACCTCGGAGCACCTCGAGCGGCTCGCGCGACTCGAGCTGGTGCCCGGGGGCGAGTCGAACGGCGACGTGGAGGCCTCGATTGCGATCCCGGGCGGCGCCGTTCAGGTGCTCACCACCGACGAGATCGACACCGACGAGGCCAAGCGCCGAAGCGAGGCGCGGCGCGGACAGCTCGAGCAGGAGATCGCCCGGGCGGAGGGCAAGCTGGCCAACGACCAGTTCGTGCAGAAGGCACCGCCTCAGGTGGTGCAGGCCGAGCGCGAGAAGCTGGACCGGCTGCGGCGGGAGCTCGAGGAGCTGGGCGAGTGAACCTGCGCCAGGCCGAGGAGTACCTGCTCGACCTCGAGCTGTTCGGCATGCGCTTCGGGCTCGACCGCATGCACAAGCTGATGACCGCTCTCGGCATGCCGCAGAGGCGCTTCGCGTCGATCCACGTGGTGGGCACCAACGGCAAGTCCTCCACCGTGCGCATGATCGCCGCGATCCTGGAGCGCCACGGGCTGCGTACGGGCAGCTACACCTCGCCCCACCTGGCCTCCTTCACCGAGCGCGTCGAGATCGGCGAGCAGCCGGTGTCGGCTGCCGACTTCGCCGCGGCGGTCACGCGGGCGGCGCACGCCGCCGAGCTGGTGAACCACACCCAGGACACCGGTGACACCGTGACCCAGTTCGAGGCGCTCACCGCCGCCGCCTACCACGAGCTGGCGCGGCGCGGGGTGGAGGTGGCCGTGATCGAGGCCGGTCTCGGCGGCCGTTACGACGCGACGAACGTCATCCCCTCGAAGGTCCAGGTGCTGACCAACGTCGGGCTCGAGCACACGCGCTGGCTGGGGCCGACGATCACCGACATCGCGGAGGAGAAGCTGGCGGTGGTGCCGCGCCACGGCGCCCTGATCACCGGCGAGCTCGACCCCGAGGCGGAGGCCGTGGCACGCCGGGTCACGGCCGAGCAGGGCGCGCGGCGGATCGAGCCGCCCGCGGCGGTGGACTTCCCGCTCGCCGCCCGCGGCTCGTTCCAGCGGAGCAACTTCGCGCTGGCCCGCGCGGCGGCCGAGGCGTTCCTCGGCGAGCTGGACGAGGATGCTGTGCGGCGCGCGGCAGCCGAGCTGCGCGTGCCCGGGCGGATGCAGCAGGTCGGCGATCGGCCGCTGACCGTGGTCGATGGCGCCCACAACCCCTCTGGGGCGCGAGCGGTGGCCGAGGCGCTGCCCGGGGTGTTCGACGGGCGCCCGCTGGTCGGCGTCTTCGCGGTGCTGGACGACAAGGACGCCTCGGCGATGCTCGAGGCACTGTTGCCGCACTGCGAGCGGGCCGTGTTCACCCGCTGCGCCAATCCCCGCTCGCTCCCGCCCGCCACGCTCGAGAGCCTGGCCTCGCAGCTCGGCGGACCGCCGTCGGAGACGGTCGCCGACCCTCGCGCGGCGCTGGCGAGGGCTCGCGAGCTGGCCGGCCCGGACGGCGCGGTGCTCGCCACGGGGTCGATATACCTCGTCGCCGATCTGGTGCGCGAAGACGCCGCTGCGCGCGCCTCGACCCTGTGAACGAACGCGAATATCCAAGCCTGCTGACCACGATCGGGATCGTCGCTCTCGTGGTTGCGGCCGTGATCCTGGTCTTCTTCGGGATCGGCTACCTGATCGGACGCATCGTCCTTTAAGCGGCCTGGAGCCGCCTGTCCGCCAAGTACACTCCGCCCAGTCATGGGCCTGATCGCCATCTTTGGCATCCACAACGACACGCTGAACCGGGTCGTCAGCCTGATCATCCTGTTCCTGGTCGTGATCTGGCTGGCGCTGATCTACTGGACCTACGCGGACGCGCGCAAGCGGATCGCGGACCCCATGCTGGTGGCCTGCGCCACCGCGGCGTCGCTGTTCCCCTTCCTCGGCACGATCATCTACATGATCGTGCGCCCGCACGAGTACCTCGACGACGTACGCGAGCGCGAGCTCGAGATGGCCGCCGCCGAGGCCAGGCTGGCGCAGCTCGAACAGGGCTGCCCCTACTGCGGCTTCAAGGTGGAGAAGACCTTCCTGCGCTGCCCGAGCTGCCTGCGGCGGCTCAAGGAGCCCTGCCAGACCTGCGGCAAGCCGCTCGATCCGCTCTGGAAGATCTGCCCCTACTGCGAGGCCGAGGTGCCCGGAGCTCAGACCGCCCAGGAGCCACCGCCGCCGTCCAGGCGGCGCTCGGCTCGGAGGGCCGCGGCGGCTGCCGCAAACGGCCCCTACGCCGCAGACCCACCGCCGGCCACCCGTTCGAGGCCGGCTCCCGAGCAGCCCCCGCGGGGTGAAGCCGGCGCGAGCACGCGCCAGCGCCCGCCCAGCGGCTGACCCCCGGACCCAAGGAGAGAACCACCTTGCAGAGGACCCTGATCCTGGTAAAGCCGGACGCCTTCGCCCGCGGCCTGACCGGAGAGGTGATCGCTCGCTTCGAGCGCAAGGGCCTGCGCATCGTCGCGCTGAGGCACATGCAGGCCGACCGCGCCCTGGCCGAGCAGCACTACGCCGAGCACAGCGAGAAGCCGTTCTTCGGCGACCTGGTGGACTTCATCACCGGCGGCCCGCTGGTGGCGATGGTGCTCGAGGGCCACGAGGCGATCGTGGCCGCCCGCCAGGCGATCGGCGCGACCAACCCGCTCGAGGCCTCGCCCGGATCGATCAGGGGCGACTACGCGCTCGAGGTCCAGACCAACCTCGTCCACGGCTCGGACGGTCCCGAGTCCTCCGCCCGCGAGATAGGGCTGTTCTTCCCCGACCTCGCCTGACGTGCTGATCCTCGCCTCCGGGTCCCCGCAGAGGCGCGCCATCCTGGAGCAGCTCGGCATCACGTTCGAGGTCGTCGTCCCGGAGGTGGAGGAGCTCGCCGGCGGCGATCCCCGCACGACCGTCATCGAGAACGCGCTGCGCAAGGCGCGCGCGGTGACGGGGCCGACGGTGCTCGCGGCCGACACGGTCGTGGTCGTTGACGGCGACGTGCTCGGCAAACCGGCCGACGAGGCCGAGGCCGAGCGCTTCCTGCGCCGGCTGAGCGGCCGCAGTCACGAGGTCTGGGGCGGCATCGCGCTGCGCGCGGACGGCGAGGAGCGCACCGCCGCACGCGGTCACCACCGTCCACTTCAGCCCGCTCGACGAGCGGGACCTGACCTGGTACCTGGGCACGGGCGAATGGCAGGGCCGAGCGGGCGGCTACGCGATCCAGGGGAGGGGGGCGGTGCTGGTGGAGCGGATCGAGGGGGATTTCTGGAACGTGGTTGGGCTGCCTGTCGCCGAGTTGAGGCGGCTGGCGCCGGGGCTGCTCAGTCCACAGTCGACAGTCGACAGTCGACAGTCCTTTGGTTCAGGCGGGGCGTCTCACTAATCCGTTCAGGGTGCGGGCAAGCTCGTTCAACCTCTTGGACGAGTCTTCTGGAAGCAGTCCCCGTGCCTCCGCCTGCAGCATCCAGTGCTCGGCCTCATACAGGGAACCGCGGGCGACGAGGAGGAGGCGGCGGCGATCGGCCGGGTGCTGGCGTCCTCGCCCTTCCGCTTCGGCGATGTTCGCCGCGACGGAGTCGAGGGAGCGGACGAGTTGGATACCGAGCGTCCAGCGCGGGAACTTCTCCCACCGGACGACCTCCTCATAGATGTCGTTCCCGACCGCTGCGGCCAACCGATAGGCGACGAGATCCCGAAAATCGCTGCCTGGCACACATGGGTAAGCACCGGCGCCGGCGCCCTCGCCCCCTCTGTGGACTGTCGACTGTCGACTGTCGACTGAGAAAAAACGCCTTCCCTAAATCCAAGGGCGTTGGCTACACTAGGCGCGGCCATCGGGCGACGCCGCTCTCTGCAGGATTCTTTGCGGGTCGCCCAGCCACTGCGGGCTGCCGCCGGGCCGCCTACTCTTCGACTAGTCAATGGGCTTCTTCTCCTACTTGACCGGGTTCGGGGGCCGCGACATGGCCGTCGATCTCGGTACTGCCAACACGCTCGTCTATGTGCGAGGGCGTGGAATCGTGCTGTCGGAGCCGTCCGTGGTCGCGATCGACTCGCGCACGGGCGAGGTCCATGCGGTCGGAATCGAGGCCAAGCGCATGCTCGGCCGCACGCCGGGGACGATCTCGGCGATCCGGCCCCTGAAGGACGGCGTGATCGCCGACTTCGACGTGACCGAGCAGATGCTGCGGCACTTCATCCAGAAGGTGCATCAGAACCGCTGGGCCCATCCGCGGGTCGTCGTCTGCGTGCCCTCAGGGGTGACCGGCGTCGAGAAGCGCGCGGTGGAAGAGGCGTGCCTGTCGGCCGGCGCGCGCCAGGCCTACCTGATCGAGGAGCCGATGGCCGCCGCAATCGGCGCGGGCCTGCCGGTCGGTGAGCCCACCGGCAACATGGTCGTGGACATCGGCGGCGGCACCAGCGAGGTGGCGGTGATCTCGCTGGGCGGCATCGTCGTGTCGCAGTCGATCCGCATCGGCGGCGACGAGCTGGACGAGGCGATCATCAACTACGTCAAGCGCGAGTACAAGCTGATGATCGGGCAGCAGACGGCAGAGGAGGTCAAGCTCGAGATCGGCTCGGCCTTCCCGCTCGACGAGGAGGTGCAGGCCGAGATCCGCGGCCGCGACCTCGTCTCGGGCCTGCCCAAGACGGTCGTGCTCACCAGCGAAGAGGTCCGACTGGCGCTCGAGGAGCCGCTGCAAGCGATCATCGACGCCGTGAAGGAGACGCTCGACCGCACGCCGCCCGAGCTGGCCGCAGACATCATGGATCGAGGCATCATGCTGGCGGGCGGAGGCTCGCTGCTCCAGGGCCTCGACGAACGCCTACGCGATGAGACTCAAATGCCCGCCCATCTGGCGGAATCTCCCCTAACCTGCGTGGCGGTGGGTTCTGGCCGCTCCCTCGAGGAGTTCGAGGCCATCCACCGCAGCAACAGGAATTCCCGACAGCGACGGCGCTACTAAGCGCGCCGGAGGTACACCCTAGGTGTACGACAAGAAGGTTGTCCGCAGGCGGCGGGCCGTGCTCGCCGTACTGGTTGTGCTTTCGCTTGCGCTGCTCACCGTCTACTTCGGTGAGTCCGGCAGCGGCTCGCTGCACGCGTTCTCGCGCGGCACGGAGACGGCCTTCTCGCCGCTCGAGAAGGGCGTAAGCCTCGCCTTCAAGCCGATCCGCAACCTGGCCGGCTGGACCGGCGACGTCTTCAACGCCAAGAAGGAGAACAAGGAGCTCAAGAAGCAGGTCGCGCTGCTGCGGCTTCAGGCCGCCCAGGGCCAGACCGCCGAGCGCGACTCCGCCCAGCTACAGGCCCTCGTGGGGCTCACCAAGGACGCCAGCTTCACCGCCGGCGCGACGCTGGTCACCGCTCGCGTGATCACCCGCTCGCCCACGGTCTGGTACTCGACCATCGGCATCAACAAGGGGAGCTCCGACGGCATCGCCCTTAACGAGCCCGTCATCGCGGCCAACGGACTTGCCGGGAGAATCTCCTCCGTGACTGGCGGCACCTCCCAGGTCACCCTGATCACCGACGAGTCGAGCTCCGTCTCGGCCGAGGTGATGCCGGACGGCTCGGCGGGCCTCGTCGAGCCGCAGGTCGGCAACCCCGACGACCTGCTGCTGGACTACGTCCAGAAGGGCGCGAAGCTCCAGGTCGGGCAGACCGTCGTGACCTCCGGCTTCCGCTCCTCCACAGGCGACTCTCTCTTCCCGCGCGGCATCCCGATCGGCCGTGTGAAGCGGGTCCAGCCGAGTGAGCTCGAGCTCTACCGGCGGGTGCACATCCAGCCGTACGCCGACTTCCGCCGGCTCGACTACGTCCAGGTCCTGACAGGCCGCGCCGCCGAGTTGAGGGCACAGCTCACACCATGATCGTCACGCCCGGAGCCATCGTGCGGCTGGTCCTCATCACGCTGCTGACCGTCGTGCTGGAGGTCTCGGGGGTGTCCGGCGTCCGCTTCCTAGGTGCCACGGCCGATCTCGTGCCGCTGGTCGTGGGGGCCGTCGCGCTCTGGGGCGGCAGCATCGTCGGGGCGGCCGTCGGCTTTTCGATCGGCCTGCTGGTGGACCTCGTGCTCGGGCAGGACGTGGGGGCCTCCTCGCTCGTGCTCACGCCGATCGGCTACTGGGTCGGGCGCTACGGCGAGCTGAACGAGCCCTCGCACGGCCTGCTGCCGATCCCGGTCGCGGCGGCCGTGACCGCGGTCTACCTGGCCGGCACGACGATCCTCAGCTTCCTGCTCGCCTTCGATGCCGAGGTGAGCATCTACGCCTTCCGCGACATGTTCGTGACGGTGATCGCCAACACGCTCATCGCGCTCCCGGTCTTCTGGCTGATCCGCCGCATCATGCGGCCGGTGCTGAAGGTGGACCCGACGGATCGCCGGCGTCGTAGGCGCCCGCCCATCGAGTCCGGCCCGATCGGCCTGCGCGGCCTGGAGATCTGAGAGGCCCAGCCTGTACCGCGACAACGAAAACCGCCCCGCCATCACGCCGCAGCTCGCGCTGCGGGTGGCGATATTCGGCGGCGTCGCACTGGTTCTGTTCGCCATCGTGTTCTTCAGGCTCTGGTACCTGCAGATCCTGTCGGGTGACCACTACCTCGCCCAGGCCCGCAACAACCAGGTCCGGGACATCCTGGTCCAGGCCCCGCGGGGCAAGATCGTGGACCGCAACGGCAACGTGCTGGTGGACAATCGCACCGGCTACGCGGTCACGATCAGCCCGGACAAGCTGCCGAAGTCGCAGGCCGCGAAGACGGCCCTCTACGAGCGCCTGGCAGGCGTGCTCAAGATGGACAAGGCGCAGATCCGGGCCACGGTGCGCACGCAACTGAGGGCGCTGCCGTTCGCCAACGCGACGGTGAAGAGCGACGTCGGCCAGGACGTCTACTCCTACATCCGCGAGCGCCAGGCCGACTTCCCGGGCGTCTCCGTGAATCCCGTCTACCTGCGCTTCTACCCCCATCACGACCTGGCCGCGCAGATGGTCGGCTGGGTCGGCCAGGTGACAGCCGAGGAGCTCAAGCAGCCCGAGTACAAGGGCGTGAACCTGAACGATCGCGTCGGCCAGGCCGGCATCGAGTCGTCCTACGACCGTTTCCTGCGCGGCATCGACGGCGCCAGCCGCGTGCAGGTGGACGCCTCCGGCGCGCTCCGCGGAGAGCTCACCACGAAGCAGCCGGTCCCTGGCCACCAGTTGCGACTCACGCTCAACTCGGAGGCCCAGAAGGTGGGCGAGGAGACGCTGGCCGGCCGCAAGGGCGGGTTCGTGGCGATGGACGTGCGCGACGGCTCGGTGTACGCGCTCGGCAGCGCGCCCTCGTTCGACCCGAACGTGTTCTCGAAGGGCGTGCTCCAGTCCACCTACAAGCGGCTCACCGACACCGCGAACGGCGCGCCGCTGGCCAACCGGGCCACACAGGGCCTCTATCCGACCGGCTCCACGTTCAAGCCGATCACAGCGCTGGCCGCGCTCTCGTGCGGCGTGCTCACGCCCGGCCAGATCCTGTTCGACGGCGGCAGCTTCAAGATCGGCGCGCTCAACCTGCACAACGCCGGCAACGCCGCCTATGGCGCACTCAACCTGGTGCAGGCACTCACGGTCTCGAGCGACGTCTACTTCTACAAGGTGGGCCAGGCGCTGGACGGCTCCTGCGGCGGCACGGCGCTCCAGAAGTGGGGCCGCAAGCTCGGCATCACGCGCCCGACCGGCATCGACATCCCGGGTGAGAACTCGGCGGGCCAGGGCTTCCTGCCCACGCCCGCCTACATCAACGAGGTCTACAAGAAGGACCCGGGCCGCTTCGGCAAGCCGTGGACCACTGGCGACGCGGTGAACCTCGCGGTGGGACAGGGCTACCTGGAGGCAAGCCCGCTGCAGATGGCGGTGGCCTACGCGGGCATCGCCACGAACTACAAGGTCAAGCCTCACCTCGCGATGCGGGTCGACGACTCCCAGGGGCGAGCGATCCAGGAGTTCTCCACGCCCAGCCGCACCCCACTCGGCATTCCGCCACCGTTCCGCCAGGTGATCATGGACGGCCTCTACGGCGCGGCCAACAACCCGAAGGGCACGTCCTACGACGTCTTCAAGGACTTCCCGATCAAGGTGTGCGGCAAGACCGGCACCGCGGAGAAGGGCATCGGCAGGCCCGACCAATCCTGGTACGTCCTGCTCGCCCCATGCCCGAACCCCAAGTACGTGATCGCGGTCACCGACGAGACGGGCGGGTTCGGCGCCGCCACCGCAGCGCCCGACGCGCGACGTATCCTGGCCGCTCTTTACGGGATCAAGGGCCTGGAGAACAAGGTCGTGAAGGGCACAAGCGAAACCCGATGACGCGAGGCCGTTAGGGTGAGGCGCTGATGCACTCGACTCCATACGGGGCGTCCGTCCAGGAGTTCCGGGACGACCAGCGGCCGAGGCTGGGGATCTTCAGGATCGATCCCCTCCTGCTGCTGGGCACGCTGGGGCTGGTGGCCTGCGGGATCTACACGATCGGCACAGCCACCAACACGGACATTCCGGGCAGTCCGGATTACTACGTGATCCGCCAGGGCGTGTACGGCGGGGTGGGGCTCGTGTTGATGTTCCTGGCCGCGCGCTTCGACTACTCGCGGTTCCGCGAATGGCGGCTCCCCCTATACGGCGTGATGATCGCGACGATCCTGCTCACGCTGGGACTTGGCACCGCCACGCGCGGGTCGAAGCGCTGGATCAACTTCCCCTTCTTCAACTTCCAGCCGTCCGAGCTCGGCAAGGTGCTGCTCACGCTTGCGCTTGCCGGGTTCCTGGTGGATCGAACGCGGCGTCTCGGAGAACGCGAGACCACCGCGCGCATCATGCTGCTGGCGGTGCTGCCGGCGATGTTGGTGATCGTCCAGCCCGACCTCGGGAGCGGATTCGTGTACGTGACGATCGCTCTCGCGCTGCTCTTCATCGTGGGGACGAAGTGGACCCACTTCGCCCTGCTCGGCGTGCTCATGGTCGGGGCGGTGACGGCCGTTCTGGTCGTCGGCCCGGCGCTGGGCACGCACGTGCTGAAGGACTACCAGGTGCAGCGCCTCACGGCGTTCGTGCACCCGAGCGACAACCCGCGCGATCAGGGTTATCAGCTCAAGCAGTCGATCACTGCGATCGGCTCCGGCGAGAAGGTCGGCCGTGGCGCGAATGGCGCCACCCAGACCAAGCTCGACTTCATCCCCGAGCACCACACGGATTTCGTGTTCTCGGTGGTCGGGGAGGAGTTCGGGTTCGTCGGCGCCGCGATCGTTCTTTCGCTCTACGCCTTAGTGATCTGGCGTGGGCTTCGTATCCTGACAATGGCGAAGAACTTGTACGGCAGCCTCGTGGCTGCAGGCATCATCGCGATGCTGATGTTCCAGGTCTTCGTGAATGTGGGCATGACCGTGGGAATCATGCCCATCACCGGAGTGCCGCTCCCGCTAATGAGCTATGGCGGCTCCTCGGTGATAGTAACCCTGCTGGCTCTCGGGCTATTGCAGTCGGTCCACGTGCAAGCACGTGAGATCGCGCTGGCCAAGGGCCGTCAGACACTTCTATGAGAGGAAACTTTGAGAAAACGAGTCCTCGTCACGGTGGACCGTGGCGAAACCCGAGTCGCCATCTTGGAGGCGGAGGGGGACCCCGCCCCCCAGAACGGCGACGCTGAGAACAAGCCCACCGGCGGCAACCGCCGCCGCGGCGCAAAGGCGCCTCCGAAGCAGGAGGAGCTAACCGGCGAGCATGTCGCCGAGCTGTACATAGAGCGGCGAGGAAACCGCTCGATAGTCGGAAACATCTACAAGGGCAAGGTCGACAACGTCCTGCCCGGGCTCGAGGCCGCCTTCGTGGACATCGGCCTCGACAAGAACGGCTTCCTGCACGCGGACGACATCGTGATGCCTGGAGTGGAGGTCGCTCGTCGTGGGCGCGGTGGCAAGGGCCAGCGCATCACCGAGCTGCTCAAGCCCGGCCAGGAGATCGTCGTGCAGGTCATGAAGGACCCGCTCAAGTCGAAGGGCGCGCGCCTCACGATGCAGCTCTCGATCGCGGGCCGCTACCTCGTCTACGTGCCCCACGGCGAGGGAGTCGGCGTCTCGCGCCGGCTCGACGACAAGGAGCGCGATCGCCTCCGCAAGGAGGCCGCCAAGCTCGAGTTGGGAGACGGAGGGGCGATCATCCGCACCGCCGCTCGCGGAGCCACGCGCGCGGACTTCGAGCGCGAGGTGAAGTACCTCCACAAGCTGCACGAGGTGCTGGAGAAGCGCGCCAAGGAGACGGTCGCGCCGGCGATGGTGTTCCAGGAGGCGGACCTCTCCGTGCGAGTGGTGCGCGACATCTTCTCGGACAGCTTCGAGGGCGCTCTGGTGGACGACGAGAAGCAGCACCAGCGCCTCACGTCCTTCCTCACGCGCACCGCGCCGGAGCTGGTGGACCGCGTGAAGCTCTACACGGACGACCAGCCGCTGTTCGAGCGCTTCGGCATCGAGAAGGTGCTGAAGGGGACGATCAACCGTCGAGTGGATCTGCCCTCTGGCGGCTACCTCATCATCGACTACGCCGAGGCGATGACGATCATCGACATCAACTCCGGCTCGTTCATCGGCCGCGGCAAGGGCGCCCGGCTGGAGGACACGATCACGAAGACCAACCTCGAGGCGGCCGACGAGGTGGTGCGCCAGCTGCGACTGCGCGACATCGGAGGCATCATCGTCATCGACTTCATCGACATGGCGCGGGCGCGCAACCGCGACGCCGTGCTGAAGGTGCTGCGCAAGGCGCTCGACGAGGACCGGACGAAGACCTACGTGATGGAGATCTCGCCGCTCGGGCTGGTGGAGATGACGCGCCAGAACGTGACCGACGGCGTGCGGGAGATCCTCACCAAGCCGTGCCCCACCTGCAACGGCGAGGGCGTGGTGCTGTCCGAGGAGACCGTGGCGATCGAGGTGGAGCGCAAGCTCCGCGACCTCGCCGTTGAGCGCCCGGACGCCGAGGCGTTCCTGATCCAGGTGCACCCGCGCGTGTCCGGCTGGCTGATCGGCAGCCCCGGGCGGCCGCTGCTGGAGATCGAGGCGGCCGTGAACAAGCACTTCCACTTCGAAGGCAGCGAGGGCCTGCCGATCGACCACTTCGCGGTCGTGCTCGAGGGCTCGCGCGAGGATGTCGAGGAGCGCGCACTGCCCTTCCGGGAGGGCGAGGAGGTGCTCGTCACGATCGAGGAGCCCCACATGTACAACGAGGACGACGCCGTCGCGAAGATCGACGGCTACGTGATCTCGGTGGCCAAGGGCGTGAAGTACCTCGGCGAGAAGCACCTGGTCCGCATCGAGAGCGTGGGCCGCAGCTCAGCGGCGGCCAGCATCGTCGGGATTGAGGCCGAGGCCGAGGCCGAGGCTGACGGAGCGGATCCGGCAGAGGAGGCGGCGCCGAAGCGCAGCCGCGGCAGGCGCGGCGGGCGTGGGCGGCGGCCTAAGGCGGCAGCAGAGTAGAGAGTCGCAGGACGCCGGCTTCGCCGGCTGCAGGTCGCAGGAGGCAGGGCTTTTCCTGCGACCTGCGACCTGCCGCCTGCGACCTCGCTCGCTACACTCCGACTCGGCGCCCAAGCGGCGCTCATTTCTCAGCCATGTACGCAGTAGTCAAAGTAGGCGGCAAGCAATACCGAGTCGAAAAGGGCGAGTCCCTTCTCGTCGATCGGATGCAGGCCAGCGAGGGTGACAAGGTCACGCTCGATCCGCTGCTGTTCGCCGACGGCGGGAACACCGTCTTCGACGGTGGCGAGCTCGAGAAGATCAAGATCGAGGCGGTCGTCACCGGTCACGAGCGCGGCAAGAAGATCCACGTGCTCAAGTACAAGCCCAAGCGCGGCTACAAGCGCCGCACGGGCTTCCGAGCCGACCTGACCAGGCTCGAGATCAAGGACATCAAGCTGCTCCAGCGGCGCTCGACCGCGGTGAAGGAAGCCAAGGAGGCCGAGGAGACGCCCAAGGCCGAGGCCCAGGCAGAGGCTCAGACCGAGCCCGCCGCCAAGGCGCCGGCGAAGCCGAAGCCCACCACCGCCGCGAAGAAGCCGCCGGCCAAGCCGCGCGCGCCGCGCACGCCCAAGAAGGAGGCCGAGGATGGCTCATAAGAAGGGGCTCGGATCGAGCCGCAACGGGCGCGACTCGAACGCGCAGCGCCTCGGCGTGAAGATCTTCGCCGGCCAGGTGGTCACCGGCGGCGAGATCATCGTGCGCCAGCGCGGCACCCGCTTCCACCCCGGCGACGGGGTAGGCATCGGCAAGGACGACACGATCTTCGCCAAGCGCGCCGGCAAGGTCGAGTTCAAGACCGGCCGCCGCGGCCGCGTCATCTCGGTACAGCCCGCCGAGTAGGAGCCGCCGCTGCGATGACGCTCGGCTCGGCAGAGCTGGTCGCGTTCGCCGGCACGACGGATCTGGATCGGGCTCGCGAGTTCTACTCCGGGGTGCTGGGGCTTCAGCTCGAGCGCCAGGATGCGTTCGCCTGCGTCTTCCGGGTGGGTGGCACGCAGCTGCGCGTGACGCGCGTGGAGGAGGTCGCCGCGCCGCGCTACACGGTGCTCGGATGGAGGGTGGCGGACATCGAGACGGCCATCGGCGAGCTGTCGCTGCGCGGGGTGAAGTTCGAGCGCTTCGATGGCATGCAGCAGGACGCGCTCGGCACCTGGAGCGCTCCGAGCGGGGCGCGCGTGGCGTGGTTCCGCGATCCCGACGGCAACACGCTCTCGGTCACGGAGATGCCGTAGACCGCACTACGATCGGCCGGTGCTCTACGACCGCGCCAAGATCTTCGTGCAGGGCGGCGCCGGCGGGAACGGCTGCGTCTCCTTCCGGCGCGAGGCCCACGTGCCGCGCGGCGGACCCGATGGCGGCGACGGGGGTCGCGGCGCGGACGTCGTGCTGGTGTGTGACCCGTCGCTGCGCGACCTCCAGACCTTCAAGCTGAAGCCGCACCACAAGGCCACCCGCGGCGGCCACGGCGAGGGCTCGAACCGTCACGGCGCGAGCCCGGACGCGCTCGAGATCCGGGTACCGCCGGGCACCGTGGTGGAGGACGCCGAGGGCCAGCTCAGCTACGACCTGACGCAGCCCGGCCAGCGCGCCGTGGTGGCGCGCGGCGGCCTCGGGGGTCGCGGCAACCGCCACTTCACCACCTCCACGCGCCAGGCACCGCGCTTCGCCGAGCGCGGCCTGCCTGGCATGGAGCGCACGCTGGAGCTGCGGCTGAAGCTGCTGGCGGACGCCGGCCTGGTCGGGCTCCCGAACGCCGGCAAGTCGTCGCTCCTCGCTCGCATCACCCGCGCGCAGCCGAAGGTTGCCGACTATCCGTTCACCACGCTCGAACCGGTGCTCGGCACGATCCAGCGCGACGATCGCCAGCTCGTGGTGGCGGACATCCCGGGGCTGATCGAGGGCGCCGGCGAGGGCGCCGGCCTCGGGCTGGAGTTCCTCGCCCACGTGGAGCGCACTCGCCTGCTTGTGCACGTCCTCGACCTGAGCCCGCTCGACGGCTCGGATCCGGTGACAAACCACGCCGCCGTGGAGGCCGAGCTGGCGAGCTACGGCGCCGGGCTCGAGCGCCTGCCGCGCCTGCTCTGCCTCTCGAAGGCCGATCTCGTCCCGGCGGAGGTGGCGGCCGCCGCCCGCGAGGAGTGGCGCGCGCGGCTGGGGGAGGAGACCATGGACGTTCTGGTCACCTCCTCGGCCACCCGACAGGGTCTCGACGAGCTGGTGGACGCGATCTTCCTGGGCGTGCCCGCCGAGGCCGGCCCGCTGCCCGCGCCGGAGGAACCGCCGGCGGAGCACCGCATCTACCGCCCTGGTGACGACGGCTTCCGCGTGGAGCGCACCGGCGAGGGGGCCTTCCGGGTCAGCGGGGGACGGGTGGAGCGCCTGATCGCGCGCCACGACATGGGCAACGACGACGCCCTGCGCTACGTCGAGGATCGGCTCCGGACGATGGGCGTGATCCGCGCCCTCGGCTCCGCAGGCTTCGAGCCGGGCGACGACGTGGAGATCGCGGGCATCGTCTTCGAGCTCGATCCGGGCGCGCCGTTCAGCAGCTAGGCTCGGGGCCGTGAGCGCGAAGCGAGGGATGTTCATCGCTCCCTTCGACGAGCTGTTCGAGCCGAGACTGCTCGCCGAGCTGGCCGCCCGGGCCGAGGCCCGCGGCTTCGACGGCTTCTTCCTCTGGGACCACGTGAGGTATCGAGCCCCGACCCGGTTGGTGGCTGACCCATGGGTGGCGCTGAGCGCGATCGCGTGCGCCACGGAGCGGATCCGCATCGGCCCGCTCGTCACGCCACTCTCCCGGCGCCGCGTGCAGAAGCTCGCCCGCGAGACGGTCACGCTCGATCACCTCAGCCGGGGCCGCCTGGTGCTGGGCGTGGGCCTCGGCAGCGACAACAACGGCGAGCTGGAGCCGTTCGGCGAGGTCACCGACCCGCGCGAGCGCGCGCGGCTGCTCGACGACGGGCTGGAGCGCCTGACCTCACTCTGGGACGGTGAGTTCGAGCCCCCGCCCGTACAGCGCCCGCGCATCCCGGTGTGGGTGGCGGCGCGCTGGCCGAACCGCCGCCCGGTTCGCCGAGCCGCGCGCTGGGACGGCCTGTTCCCGATCGACCTGGACGGTCCGGAGCAGCTCGCGGAGCTGGTGGCGGAGGTGCGGGAGCTGCGCGGGGACGGTGGCGCGCCGTTTGAGATCGTCGTGGAGAACGGTCCGGACACCGATCCGGCGCCCTGGGAGGCGGCGGGCGCGACCTGGTGCCTGACCGGTCTCGAGCGCACCGCGTCCGAGGCCGACGTCCGCGCCGCCATCGAGGCGTAGGCACGGGTTAGCCGTACCGGCTGCCCCCTGGCAGCCCCCTGGGAGCCGCGGATCGGCGTGGATAACTTCGCCCGACCATGACCGTTCGCTCACTCACATACTTCTTCGTCGGCCTCTCGGCAGTGCTCGTCGCCATCCCCGTGGCGCTTGCTGCCTTCGCCGGCTGACGTCTCTCGCCCTGGCGGCACCTGGCCCATAACCTTGCGACTGTGAGCGTTGCGGTCGTAAAGGTGGGGTCGAGCATCGTTGCCGACGACAACGGAGCGGTTCGCCGCGACGCCGTCGATCGCATCTGTGCCGAGACGGCTGAGCTGCATGCCTCCGGCCAGCAGGTCGTGATCGTCACCTCGGGCGCGATCGCCCGGGGCATTGACGTGATGGGGCTGGCCCTGCGCCCGCGCGCGGTGGATGAGCTGCAGGCTGCCTCGGCGGTGGGGCAGGGCAAGCTGTTCCGCGTCTACGACGAGCTGCTCCAGGCCCGCGGCGTGCCCAGCGCGCAGGTCCTGCTCACGTTCTTCGACATCTCCGCCCGCAGCCACTACCTGAACGCCCGCCAGACGCTGCGCAAGCTGCTCGACTGGCGGGTGGTGCCGGTGATCAACGAGAACGACACCACCACCACCGACGAGATCTCGTTCGGCGACAACGACTTTCTGGCGGCGCAGGTGGCGATCCTGCTGGACGCCCAGCTCCTGCTGCTCCTGACCGACACCGACGGCCTCTTCACCACCGACCCCCGCCGCGACCTCAACGCCCGGCACATCGACGAGGTCAGCGACTTCGCCGAGCTCGACAAGATCGACATCGCGGTGTCCACCTCGCCGCTCGGCTCAGGCGGCATGCGCTCGAAGGTCGTGGCCTCGGAGATGGCCACCGCCGCCGGCATACCCGCGGTGATCGCGAGCGGCACGCGCGAGGGGGTGATCGGCGCGGCGCTGCGCGGCGAGCCGCTCGGCACCCGCTTCCATCCGCAGCAGGGCCGCGTGTCGAGCTTCAAGCTCTGGCTCAAGTACGCGAAGCCGAGCCACGGCCGCATCGTGGTGGACGCCGGCGCCGAGCACGCTCTGCGCGAGCGCGGCACCAGCCTGCTGCCGGTGGGCGTTGTCGAGGTGCGGGGCGAGTTCCAGGCGGGCGACGCCGTGGAGGTGGCGGCCACCGATGCGGGCGGGCGCGCGATCGGAAAGGGGATCGTGAACTACTCGGCCGAGGAGCTGCGGCGCATCAAGGGCCTCAAGACCGCCGAGGTGCGCGAGCTGCTCCCGCACGCCAGCCAGGAGGCCGTGCACCGCGACTACTTCGTGCTGGAGTAGGCGCCCGTCTGCTCGACGGCCCAGTTGCGCCAGGTCGCTGCCAGCTGCGGCGCCTCGAGGAGACGTGCCGCCTCCGAGTGGTCGCTCAGCAGTGCGTGCGCCACCAGACCCACGGTCACCCCGTGCGCGGGCCGCGCCACGACCTCGATCGAGTCCCCGGCACCAAGCTCGCCCTCCTCGATGATGCGCAGGTAGGCGCCCGGCCGGCCGGCCTTGGCGAACCGCCTCACGAACTGAGGGTCCTCCATGCGCTTGGCCAGCTTCCAGCAGGGGATGCGCGGAGCGGTGACCTCGAGCAGCACGCCGCCGATCGCCCAGCGCTCGCCGATCACCGCGCCGGTCACATCCAGGCCGCGTACGGTCAGGTTCTCGCCGAACGCGCCGGGCCCGAGCGGCCTCCCGAGCTCTGTCTCCCACCACTCGATGTCCTCGGCCGCATAGGCGTAGACGGCCTGGTCCGGGCCGCCATGGACGGTGCGATCGGCCTGGTCGTCGCCCTCCACGTTCACGCCTCGTACGGCCACGCGTCCCTCGACGGGCTCCTTCCAGATCGCACTGGTGGTGGGGCCGTGGGGGTGCTCGATCGGGCGGGGCCGGCCCACGTTCACGGATTCAAGGCGGGGAAGCGTCATTCGAGGCAGTCTCAGCGACGGCGAGGTCGTTACGCCGCCAGGTACCCTTCTCCTGTGGCCACCACCACGGCATCCGTAACCGAGATCTGCGCCGCCGCGAAGCGGGCCTCGCGCACGCTGGCGCAGCTCGACACCGATACGCGCAACGCCGCGCTGTCGGCCATGGCCGATGCGCTCGAGGCGCGCGTCGACGAGATCCTCGAGGCGAACGCGCGCGACATGGACGCCGGCCGCGAGGCCGGTCTCGACGCTGCGCTGCTCGATCGCCTGCTGCTCACGCCCGAGCGCGTGGCCGGCATCGCCCGCGACGCGCGGCGCATCGTCGCGCTGCCCGATCCGGTGGGCGAGCTGATCGACGGCCACCGTCTCTACAACGGGCTCGACCTGCGCAGGGTGCGGGTCCCGCTGGGGGTCGTCGCCGTGGTGTACGAGGCGCGGCCGAACGTGACGATCGACTGCACCGCTCTCTGCATCAAGTCCGGCAACGCGATCGTGCTGCGCGGCTCCTCCACGGCCGCCCACTCGAACGGGGTACTCGCCGCGATCGCCTCCGAGGCGGCTCAGGGGGCCGGGCTGCCGGAGGGCAGCGTGTCCCTGGTGGCCGGCGGCGGGCGCGAGGAGCTGCGCGAGCTGGCCCAGCAGGAGGGGCTCGTGGATCTGATCATCCCGCGCGGCGGCGAGGGCCTGAAGGCCTCGCTCAAGGAGCACGCCAAGGTGCCCGTGATCTACGCGGCCTCCGGGAACTGCCACGTCTACGTGGACGAGACCGCGAACCTGGACGACGCCGTGGCCATCACGCTCAACGCCAAGGTGCAGCGCCCGGGCGTCTGCAACGCCGCCGAGACGTTGCTCGTGCACTCGGCCGCCGCGCCCGAGTTCCTGCCGCGCGCCCTGCGAGAGCTGCGCGAGTCCGGCGTCGAGCTGCGGGTGGACGAGCGCACGCGCGCCCTCTCGGGCGAGCTTGCCGGGTCGCTCAACGACGCCACCGAGGAGGACTGGGCCACCGAGTACCACGCGCTGATCCTGGCCGTGAAGCTGGTGGACTCGGCGGACGAGGCGATCGAGCACGTGAACCGCTACACGAGCGGCCACTCCGACGCGATCGTCACCGGGTCGGTGGACGTGGCCCGCGCCTTCACGCAGGGGGTGGACACCGCCTGCGTCTACGTGAACGCGTCCACGCGCTTCACCGACGGCGGCGAGTTCGGCATGGGCGCCGAGATCGGCAACTCCACCCAGAAGCTTCATGCGCGCGGGCCGATCGGGCTGCGCGAGCTGTGCACCTACAAGTACGTGGTCGAGGGCTCGGGTCAGGTGAGGTTGTAGTAGCCGGCTCGCGCGTAGGAATCCTCGGCGGCACGTTCAACCCGCCCCACATAGGTCACCTCGTCTGTGCCCAGGAGGCATTCGTGCAACTTGGGCTGTCCACTGTCGTCTGGATCCCGGCGGCCAGGCCGCCGCACCGTGAGATCGAGCAGGATCCGGGCGCCGAGGCTCGCTACGAGATGTGCGAGCTGACCGTGGCCGGCGACGACCGCTTTGCGGTCTCGCGTGTCGAGCTCGACCGCGAGGGCCCGTCGTTCATGTCGGACACACTCGCCGAGCTGCACTCGCGCTCGCCCGACGACGAGCTGTTCCTCATCCTGGGCGGGGACCAGGCGGCGTCGCTGCCGCAGTGGCACGAGCCGGAGGAGGTGCTGCGCCTGGCCACGGTCGCCGTGGCGGAGCGGACGGGCTGGCACCGTCCCGCCGTGGGCCTGAAGCTGTTCAGCCTGCGCGGGGGCGACCGAGTGCGCTTCTTCGAGATGCCGCGCGTGGACGTGTCGTCGTCGCTGATCCGGCGCCGGGCCGGGGCGGGGCAGCCGATCCGCTACCTCGTGGCTGACAAGGTGGCGCACTACATCGGGGCGGGCAGCCTCTACGCAGCATCGACGCCCGCACCCGCCGCCGTTCCGGCGCCCGCGCCGGTGGAGACGACCCAGGCATGAGCTCCGACACTCAGTCCGGCCTCGCGCTCGCCGAGCGGATCGCCGAGATCGCGGCGGACAAGAAGGCGATCGACGTCCGCCTGCTCGATCTGCGCGGCGCGGTTGGCTACACCGACTACTTCCTCGTCTGCTCCGGCAATACCGAGCGCCAGACGAAGGCGATCCACGACGGGATCCATCTCGAGCTGAAGGACTCTCAGGGCCTCCTCCCGCGGCGCGTGGAGGGCGAGCGCCAGGCCCGCTGGATCCTGATGGATTACCTCGACTGCGTCGTGCACATCTTCACCCCGGAGGCGCGCGCGTTCTACCGCCTCGAGCAGCTGTGGGGCGAGGTGCCCGCCCGTTCCGTGGGCTGAAAGCCCGTTTTCGACGGGCTAGACTGTTCCGTTCCTGGGGCTATAGCTCAGTTGGGAGAGCGCGTGACTGGCAGTCACGAGGTCGCCGGTTCGAGCCCGGCTAGCTCCACTGAAGTTGTCCGTGCGCAGACCACCACGGGCGCGCTGGGGCGCTAGCGCTCGTCCTTCGGCTCGGCCCAGCTCGGCACGTCGAGATCGTCGAACACGCCGCCCGAGCCGCGCCGCGAGCGCGGCTCCGGCTCGTCCTCGTCGGCCGCAGGCGGCGTGCCGGCCACCGCGCGCAGGTCGGCTCGCATCTTCCGCTGACCGGCCTGGACCTCGCGCAGGATCGTCTCGGCCTGCTCGCCGAGGGACTTGCCGAGCTGCCGCAGGCCGGCGCTGACGGCGCGCGCGTCGGAGAGCATCTCGTCCGCCAGCCGCTCCGCTTCCGTCACGCGCTCCGCGGCGTGGCGCCGGCCCTCCTCGCCGAGCCGCACGGCCTCGGTGCGCGCGGACTGGAGCACGCCGTCGGCCTCCTTCACCGCCTCGGCGCGCAGCGTTTCCGCATTCTGCTCCGCCTGGGCGGTCAGGGCGTCGGCGTCCTGCTTCGCCTTGGCCCGCAGCTGCTCCGCGGCCTGCTCGGCGGCGGCGGTCAGGAGGCGCGCCTTCTCCTCCGCCTCGCTTGTCACGCGGGCGGCGGTCTCCTCGGCACGGGCGCGCAGCGTCTCGGCCTCCGCGCGCAGGCGCTCGGCCTCGGCCTGCGACTTGGTCGCGGCCTCGGTGGCCTGGGCGCGCGCCTCTTCCGCCAGCCGCACCGCCGCGGCCTGGGCCTCGCTGCGCATGGCGTCGGCCTCGGCGCGGGCGTGCGCTGTCACGCGCTGGGCCTCGGCGCGACCGTGGTCGAGAGCGTCCTTCGCCTCCACGCGCAGCTCGTCGGCCTGCTGCTGTGCCTCGGTCAGCTCCGCCTGGGCCTGTCGGCGCAGCGCGTCGGCCTCGCTGCGGAGGCGCTGAGCGGTGGCGCCGGCCTCGGCGGCGATGGCCGACGCCTCGCTGCGAGCGGCGGCGCGCGCCTCCTCCCTGATCTGCTCCGCGGCGTCGTGCGCCGCCGAGACGATCGCCTCCACCTGCTCCGCGGCGATGGCGCCTGCGCTGGACTGGCGTTTGCTCACGAGCGTCTTCTACCAGCCCTGTCCACTCGGCAGTGTTGACTAACCTCCAACCCCGATGAGCGACCGGTACGACCCATCCACGATCGAGCCCAAATGGCAGCGCATCTGGGCCGACGAGCACACCTGGGAGGTCTCGAACGACGAGACCGGTGATCTGCCCAAGAGTTACGTGCTCGTCATGCTCCCGTACCCCTCGGGCGAGCCGCACATCGGCCATCTGAAGGTCTACAGCGTGGGCGATGCGATCGCGCACTTCCGCCGCCGCAACGGCGAGAAGGTGCTGCAGCCGATGGGCTACGACGCCTTCGGGCTGCCTGCCGAGAACCACGCGATCAACACCGGGCAGCACCCGCGCATCTCCACGGAGAACTCGATCAAGGAGTTCCGCAGCCAGTTCCTGTCGTGGGGCATCTCGATCGACTGGTCGCGCGAGCTCGCCACGCACGAGCCCGAGTACTACCGCTGGACCCAGTGGATCTTCCTGCGCCTGTTCGAGAGCGGCCTCGCCTACCGCAAGGAGGCCGCGGTCAAGTGGTGCCCCCACGACCAGACCGTGCTGGCCAACGAGCAGGTGATCGACGGCCGCTGCGAGCGCTGCGGCCATCTCGTGGAGGTGCGCCAGCTCGAGCAGTGGTTCTTCCGCATCACCGACTACGCGGATCGGCTGCTCGACGACCTCGCGACGATCGAGTGGCCCCCGCACGTGGTCACGATGCAGCGCAACTGGATCGGCCGCTCGGAGGGCGCCGAGGTGATCTTCCGCTGTGAGGAGCTGGGCATCGACTACCCGGTCTTCACCACCCGGCCCGACACGCTGTTCGGCGCCACGTTCTTCGTGATGGCGCCCGAGCACCCGGACGTGCTCAGGCTGAACGACTCCGAGGAGGTGCGCGCGTACGTGAATCGCGCGATCACCGAGCCGCTGGCGGAGCGCGCGGAGGCAAAGGAGAAGACCGGCGTCGCGCTCGGCCACACGGTCACGAACCCCGTCAACGGCGAGCAGATCCCGATGTACGTGGCCGACTACGTGCTGATGGAGTACGGCACCGGCGCGATCATGGCGGTGCCGGCCCACGACGAGCGCGACTATGAGTTCGCGCGGGCGTTTCAGCTGCCGATCCCGCGCGTGATCGAGGGCGGCGAGCTGCCCTACACCGGCGACGGGGCGATGGTCAACTCGGGCCGCTTCGACGGCGTGCACAACCGCGAGGCGTTCAAGCAGATCGTGGACTGGCTGGAGGCCGACAGCCGCGGCATGCCGACCGTGAACTACAAGCTGCGCGACTGGCTGCTCTCGCGCCAGCGCTACTGGGGCTGCCCGATCCCGATCGTCCACTGCAGCGGCGACTGCGGGCTCGTGCCGGTGCCGGACGACCAGCTCCCGGTGGAGCTGCCCGAGATCGAGGATTACAAGCCGAAGGGCAAGTCGCCGCTGGCGGCCGCGGAGGACTGGGTGCACGTGGAGTGCCCGAAGTGCGGCGGGCCCGGACTGCGCGAGACCGACACGATGGACACGTTCGTCGATTCCTCCTGGTACTTCATGCGCTACTGCGACGCGCGCAACGACAAGGCGCCCTGGGATCGTGCGGCGCTCGACTACTGGATGCCGGTCGACCAGTACATCGGCGGCATCGAGCACGCGATCCTGCACCTGATGTACGCGCGCTTCTTCTCGAAGGCGCTCGCCGACCTCGGCCTGGTGGGCTTCCAGGAGCCGTTCGCGCGGCTGTTCACCCAGGGCATGATCACCCGCGACGGCGCGAAGATGTCCAAGTCGCGCGGCAACGTGATCAGCCCGCGCGACTACGTGGAGCGCTACGGCGCCGACACCGCGCGCAGCTACATCCTCTACGTCGGGCCCGCCGATCAGGACGCCGACTGGTCCGACAAGGGCGTGGGCGGCATCCACCGCTTCCTGGGCCGGCTGTGGCGCCTCGCCGACGAGGTCGCGGAGGCCACCGAGCCGTCAGACGGTCCCAGCGGCGAGCCCAGCGATCTGCTGCGAAAGACCCACTGGGCGATCGACAAGGTCACCGGCGACCTGCGCGACCGGTTCGCGTTCAACACCGCGATAGCGGCGGTGATCGAGCTGGTGAACGACGCCTACAGGGACAAGCAGGAGCTGCTCGAGTCCGCCGAGGGCCGCTCACAGCTGCGCTTCGCCACGGCCATGGCCGGCTCGCTGATCTTCCCGTTCGCGCCCCACCTGGGTTCAGAGGTCTACGAGCTCTTGACCGGCCGGCGCGTGTGGGAGGAGCCCTGGCCGCAGGCGGATCCGGGGCTCCTGACCAGCGACGTGAACGTGGTCGTCGTGCAGGTGAACGGCAAGCTGCGCGACCGCGTGCCGGTGCCCGCGGGCGCGTCGGATGACGAGCACGCACAGCTCGCGCGCGAGTCGGCCAAGGTGGCCGCCCACTTCGACGGCAAGCCGGTGGTCAAGACGATCGTGGTGCCCGGCAAGCTCGTGAACTTCGTGCTCGGCTAGGACTACCGGGCGTTGAGCGCTCACCGGTACGTGGCGGTGATCGGGCCCGGTGAGGCGACCGGGCAGGAGCTCTCCACGGCCGAGGAGGTGGGGCGGCTGCTCGCGGAGGCGGGCGCCGTGCTCGTCTGCGGCGGACTCGGCGGCGCGATGGAGGCCGCCTGCCGCGGCGCGAAGGGGGCCGGCGGGACGACCGTGGGGATCCTCCCGGGGATCGACCGTGCCGTCGCGAACCTCCATGTGGACGTGGCCATCACGACCGGCCTGGGCGAGGCCCGTAACGCGCTTGTGGTGAGGGCCGCCGACGCGCTTATAGCGGTGGGCGGCGGCTTCGGCACGCTGTCCGAGATCGCGCTGGGGCTGAAGACCGGCAAGCCGGTCATCGGCATCGGGAGCTGGGAGCTGAGCCGCGGAGGGGTGGCCGAGGGCGCGCTGGTGGAGGCCGGCGATGCGCGCGAGGCAGTCCGGCTGGCGCTCGAGCGGGCGGCCGGATAGGGCTCTCTAGACTCGCCGGGATGCCCCGCCCTGACCGTTCCCAGGAGGAGGCGCCCTACTTCGACGCCCTGCGGGCCTACGCCGCCCGCAACCCCGGTCGCTTCCACGTGCCCGGCCACAAGGGCGGGCCCGGCGCCGATCCCGCCCTGAGAGGGGCCCTCGGCCGAGCGCTCGCGATCGACATCCCGGCACTCATGCCGGGCATCGACGCGGGCCCCGAGCCGACCCCGTTCCAGCGGGCGCAGCAGCTGGCCGCCGAGGCGTGGGGGGCCAGGCGCAGCTGGTTCCTGATCAACGGCGCCTCGCAGGGCAACCACGTGACCTGTCTCGCGCTTGCGCACATGGGGGAGGAGGTGGTGGTCCAGCGCAACGTCCACTCGAGCACGATCGACGGCTTCGTGCTGGCCGGGCTCCGGCCCACCTTCGTCGCGCCCGAGCTGGACCCGGAGCTGTTGATCGCCCACTCACTCGCCCCCGAGGCGCTCGACCGCGCGCTCGGCGACACACCGGGAGCCGTGGCGGCGCAGGTGGTCTCGCCCACCTACTTCGGCGCGGTCGCCGACGTGGCCGCGCTGGCCGAGGTCGCCCACTCCCACGGCGTGCCGCTGGTGGTGGACGAGGCCTGGGGCGCCCACCTCGCCTTCCACCACGACCTGCCGACTCACGCGCTCGCGCTGGGCGCCGACCTGGTGATCTCGAGCACGCACAAGATCGTGGGCAGCCTCACCCAATCCGCGATGCTCCACCTCGGTCACGGCGACCGGCTCGACGAGGCGGTGATCGACCGCTGCGTGACCCTCGTCGAGTCGACCAGTCCCAACTCGCTCCTCGGCGGATCGCTGGACGCCGCCCGCCGGTACGCCGCGGTTTCCGGCGAGGAGCTGCTCACCCACACGCTGCAGGCGCTGGCCGCCACCCGGGCCGCGATCCGCGAGATCCCGGGCCTCGACGTGCTCGACGAGCGGCTGGCGGGTCGCCCTGGTGTCTTCGCCTACGACCCGCTGCGGCTGTCGATCGACGTGCGCGGCACCGGCGCCACCGGCTACGAGATCGCGCCTCTCCTGGTGGAGCTCGACGACGTGAACCTGGAGCTGTTCGCGGAGAACGTGATCGTCGCCGTATTCGGGATGGCGGAGCCGGCCGCCGAGCAGGGGGCGCGCCTGGTCACGGCGCTGCGGCACGTGGTCGACCAGCTGCCGGCGGAGCGCGAGCGCTCGGGCGCGCCGTTCGCGCCGCCGCCGCCCTGGGGCGAGCTGGCGATGAGCCCGCGCGAGGCCTTCCTCGGCGACCAGGAGGTGGTCCCGTTCCGCGCCGCCGTGGGGCGCATCGCCGCGGAATCGCTCGCCGCCTACCCGCCCGGCATCCCGAACGTGCTCCCCGGCGAGCGGCTCACCGGACCGACGCTCGACTACATCCAGCGCACGCTCGAGCAGGGTGGCAGCCTGCGCGGCGCGAGCGATCGCAAGCTCGAGACGATCCGCGTGGTGGTGGAGTAGCGATGGTGCGCAGCAGGGTGGTCGTCCGCGGCCGCGTGCAGGGCGTCTTCTTCCGCGACAGCGTGCGCCGCCAGGCTGGCACGCGCGGGGTGTCCGGCTGGGTGACCAACCGCCGCGACGGCGCGGTGGAGGCCGTCTTCGAGGGCGACCAGGACGCGGTCGCCGCGCTCGTGGACTTCTCTCGCGAGGGCCCGCGCGGGGCCGAGGTCGAGCAGATCGACGTGACCGAGGAGCAGCCCGAGGGGCTCAGCGGGTTCGAGATCCGCTAGGGCAGGTTGGCCGTGAGGCTGAACTGGCCGCTACCCGACACGCGCGTCACCTGCAGGGTGAGCGCGCGGACGCCGCACAGCGTGCGGATGCTGGTGGTGCCGCGTGCGCCCCGTGCGAGCGTCTTGTTTCCCGACAGGACCTGCAGGCGGTAGTCGGCCTTCGCGGGAGGCGTCAGCGTGAAGCTCACGCTGCCGTCGAGCGGGGTGAACACCTGGAAGCTCTGCGTCGACGGCGCCCGGCCGCCCAGCGTCCCGCTCAGCGGGACCGCGTGCGGTCCGGTCCAGGGCTGGAGCACGTCCTGGCGGATCGCCAGGTAGGCGCCCTGGTCGGGGAACATCAGCGCGCCGTAGGGGAACGGGACACCCGGGTACTGCGAGTCCGCGTATGACTCGGCGAAGGCCTCGCTCGGATCGTTCCAGTAGTTCGTGGCCACGCGCCGGTCGCGTGTGCGCGTGCACACCTGCTCGTATGTGAACCAGTTCTTCGGGCCGGTGTCGTACGCGTCCCAGGGAGCGTTCGAACGGCTGAGCTCGATGTGATGGCCGTACTCGTGGGCGATCAGGAACTGGAGCGGCGGGTTGCTGTTGCCGCTCGTGCCGGGTACGTACATCGTCTGGTTGTTCCCGTCGTAGCACGCCAGCGCGCCGCTCCCGCAGAGGCTGCCCTGGATCTGCTTGGGCGTGGCGATGAACACCCGCAGGGTCCTCAACTCGGGACCGTGCATGAGGCTGCCGAGGAAGGTCACGTAGCCCTGCTCCACCGAGGCGCTCACCTTGTAGGCGGATGACACGTCGACGGGGATCGAGATGCCGTCGCGCGTGCTGAAGCGGGCGCTCGCGGCGCGGGCCCTGATGGTCCTGGCGGCAGCGGGGCTGGCCGGCGCGCCGATCACCGCGTCGCGCACGTTCGGTGCGAACACCTGGGCGGTGCTCTGCACCGCCACCGGGCGCAGGGGCTCGAGCGCGAGGCGGTGCGCCTGAGCAGGGGCGACCCCGAACGCGAGTGCGCAGGCGGCGGCAAGGAACGGCAAAGTGACCCTAGGGCGCATGGGCACGGACTTCATCGGCCCGGCCAAGTCGCCGCTGGAATTTCAGCGCGGCGGGGTGGACGCGGCGAACTCGACCGTCGGCTCGAGCGCCACTTCGGTCGTCAGGCTGTTGGCGATGTAGCAGTGCTGGTGGGCGAGCTCGACAAGCTGGCGGACGCGCTCCTCGCTCGGCCCCGGCCTCAGCACGATGCGCGGGCGCAGCACGATGCGGGTGACCCTCACCGGCGGGTCGTCCTCGGGCATCTCGCCCTCGGCCTGGTCCTCGTACTCGATCACCTCGAGGCGGGCCTTCGCGGCCACGTGGAGGAACCACAGCAGCTGGCAGGAGGACGCGGCCATCACCAGTAGCTGCTCCGGGTTGAGCTGGGTGGGGTCGCCGAGCGCCTCGCCGGTGGTGAGCGTCAGCGGCTGCTCGGCCGGCGGCGCCTCGGCGGTGTGAGCGCGGTCATAGCCCTCCCAGCCGAGCCCGGTGTCGCCGCTCCAGTGGCAGCGGGTCCTGTAGCGGTGAGTGGACACGTGTGGAGATTGTCGCGATCGCGCTCCGGAATCGTCACCCGGGCGCGCCCACGCCTCACGGGCCACGCCGTAGCGTGGCGAACGTGTTCGACGGGATCGACAAAGGGCGGCTCGTGACCTACGCGGCGGTCGGCCTGGTCGTGCTGGCGCTGGTGCTGCGGCTGCACGCGCACGGGTCGCGTGCGGGCCCGGCCGTGGCGGTCGACGTGCCCGCGCGGGCGGCGCCCGCGCAGCCTGCCGCGGCGCCTGCGCCCGCCCGGCAGCTGTACGTCGACGTGGCCGGCGCGGTGCGCCATCCCGGCCTCTACCGCCTGCCCGCCGGGTCGCGCGTGGCCGTGGCGGTCGAGCGCGCCGGAGGGCTCACCCGGCGTGGCGACTCGACGGGGGTCAACCTCGCGGCGCCGCTTCAGGACGGCCAGCAGGTGATCGTGCCGGCGCGGGGCGCGGCCCCGGCAGCCGCCGGCGGCTCGGCGCATGGGGCGAGCGCCCCTGGGCCGATCAGCCTCTCGCAGGCAAGCGAGGCCCAGCTCGAGGGGATCGACGGGATCGGCCCGGCGCTGGCCGGGCGGATCATCCAATACCGCGAGGCGCACGGGGGCTTCCGCTCGCTCGACGAGCTGAGAGAGGTCTCGGGCATCGGCGACAAGCGCTTCGAGACGCTCGCGAAGGCCCTGCGGCCGTGATGGTCAAGGGTGGTTTAGTCGCGCGATCGATAGGGGATAACGCGAGTACCTCAAACTAGGGATGGCAGTAGGACGGCAGGGAAGTCGCCGTCAGGGGGGCAAGGAGGTCTCCCAGCGGCTCAACAACCTACGCCCGGATGGTGGTCCGGGCGGATCGAATAAGGAGAGACAGGATGCTCTTGGTTGAGCGGGGTAGTCGCTTTGCGGGTTTGTGTTGCGGCGCTTGTCACGCGTCTATTCGACCTGGCGACCGCATCCTTCTGACCTATAAGCAGGGTGAGCCCCGTGCGATCCACGCGCACTCGTGCGCTATCACGCGGGCAGTGGCACAGCGGCCCGTTCTTCTCCGGGCTGCGTAGGGGAGACGTGTAAAGACTTTTCGACGCACCTGACGCGCTTCGGTGGGAAGCCCGTCTGGAAGCGTCGCGCTGGGGGGCGCAAGCTGCGCGGGTGGGAGCGCGCAGGAAGCCATACCACGTAGGGCTGGCGGCGTTCGTAGGGGGGTTGCTGTGTTGCGGGGCACAGCAACCCGCCACGGCGCTCGCCGCCCTCGTGGTGGGCATCGGTCTCGCACTTCTGAGGGCACCGGGGCTCGGTCTGGTCGCGGCGGCCCTGGTGATCTGCGGCTCGCTCGTCGGCGGCTGGCGGCTCCACTCGATCGACGCACCGCAGCGCTCGCTGCACGCCGGAGCCTCGCTCTCGGCCCGCGCGTATCTCCTGGAGCGGCCGCGCTTCGCCCGCTTCGGCTCATCCGCGGAGGTGCAGCTCGTGTCGGGGGCCGCGCGCGGCGCGCACGTGCTCGCGCGCGTGCCGACGACGCTCCGCTGGCCATACGCCGTCGCGCCGGGCGCTGAGCTCGACCTCGCGGGGCTGCTCGAGCGCCCCAGGAAGAGCGCGGGCGACTCGTTCGACTACCCCGCGTACCTGCGTCGCCGGGGGATCCGCTTCGAGCTGGCCCTCAAGCGCCTGCAGGCCACGGGAGCGCGGCGCGGCGGCCTCACCGGAATGGTCGACTCGCTGAGGCTGCGCGCCGAGCGCGGGCTCGCGGCCGGCCTGTCGACGCGCAACGGCGACCTCCTCAGCGGAATGGTGCTCGGCGAGGACCAGCGCATCGGCGATGACGTCAAGGACGACTTCCGGCGCTCGGGACTTGCCCACCTGCTGGCGGTAAGCGGGCAGAACGTGATGCTGCTCGGGGCGCTCGCGCTGCCGCTCCTGTCGCTCGCAGGACTGGGCGTGCGGGCGCGGCTGGCGGGCGTGGGCGCGCTCGTGGCGTTGTACGTGCCGCTGGCCGGTGCCGGGCCGTCGCTGCAGCGCGCCGGCGCCATGGGCGCCGCGGGGCTGGCAGCCGCCGCCGCGGGCCGGCCCGCCTCCCGTTGGTACGCGCTGCTGCTGGCGGGCGCGGCCACGCTGATCGTGAACCCGCGCGTGTCGGGCGACCCGGGCTGGCAGCTCTCGTTCGCGGCGGTGGCCGGCATCGCGCTGCTGGCCGGAGGGATCCGCCGCCAGCTCGGCGGCCTGCCGCGGATGCTCGCCGAGGGCGTGGCCGTCACGGTCGCCGCTCTGCTCGCCACCGCGCCGCTGCTGGCGTTCCAGTTCGGCACGGTCCAGCTGGTCGCGCTGCCGGCCAACCTGCTGGCGCTCCCCGCCGTGGCGCCGATCATGTGGCTCGGGATGCTGCAGGCGGCGCTCGGCGGTCTCGGCGGGCCGGCTTTGGCGCTCGCCGTTCCGCTCGGCTGGATCGACGGGCTGCTGCTCACCTACCTGAGGGGCGTGGCCGGCTGGTTCGGCGACGCGCCTCACGGTCAGCTAGCGCTTCCGCTGCGCTCCCCGCTCCAGCTCGCGATCGCGTATGGGGTCGTGGCGCTCGGCGTGCTCGCGCTGCGGGAGGTCATGCGGACGAGCTCCCCGCGGCGGCTCGCCGGCGCGGCCGCCTGGCGGCGGCTGCCGGGAGAGCGCAGGCTCGCGCTCGGGGCCTGCGGAGCTTTGATGGCCGCATTCGCGCTGTGGCGTCTCACCGGTCCGCCGGCCGCTCCCCTGGCACTCACGGTCTCGTTTCTCGACGTCGGCCAGGGCGACTCCACGCTGATCCAGGACTCGAGCGGGGCCGCCGTGCTGTTCGACGGCGGCCCGCCGGAGGCACGGGTGGCCCGCCTGATTCGCAACCTGGGCGTGAAGCGGCTGAGCGTGGTGGTGGCCACGCATCAGTCGCGCGATCACCAGGGCGGCCTGCCGGAGGTGCTCGCGCGCTTCCCAGTGGGTCTCTTCCTCGACGGCGGCGACGGCACGCGCGACCACGCCTTTCGCGCCCTGGAGGCGCAGGCGGACGCCAGGCACGTGAGACGGGTCCAGGCGCTGGCGGGCGACACGCTGCGGGTCGGCGGTCTCACGATCCGGGTCCTCGCGCCGTTCGCCCCGGCCCGCCGGCACGTCCGCGGGCGACCCGAACCTGCGCGCGGTCGTGGCCGTGGTCAGCGAGGGCGGCTTCAGCCTCTTCCTCTCCGCCGACGCGGAAAGCCCAGCGCTCCTCCCGTTGGCCCTGCCGCACGTCAGCGCGATGAAGGTCCCGCATCACGGCAGCGCCGATCCAGGGTTGCCACAGGTGCTCGGGCGGTTGCGTCCGCAGGTCGCGGCCATCGAGGTGGGGCGGCACAACCTCTACGGCCACCCGCGCCCCGAGACGCTCGCGGCGCTGCGCGCTGCCGTGCCTCATGTCTACCGCACGGATCGCGACGGAACGATTCGGCTGATCGTGGATGACGGGCGGATGAGCATCCGCAGATCGAGATGAGCGTCTGCCGGGCGATCTCCTAGACTCGCCGCGGTGGCGGATCTCAAGCCCATCTACGTCGTCGCAGGGGACGACGACGCGAAGATCGACGCCTGGCGCGGGCGGCTGAGACGGCGCGCGGAGGAGGAGGGTGGCCCAGGGGCGCTCGAGACCTTCGACGCCGCCGAGTCGAGCCCCGAGCAGGTCGGCGCCGCGCTCGCCACGCTCACCTTCGCCACCGGCACCCGCTACCTGCTGGCCGACTCCGTGCAGTCGTGGAAGGCGGGCGAGCTCGAGCCGCTCGAGCGCGCGCTCGCCGACATGCCGCCTGACACCGTGCTGGTGCTCATCGCGCGCGGCAAGCCGCCGCAGAGGCTGGTCAAGGCCGCCGAGAAGGCCGGGGGAGAGGTTCGCTCCTACGACTCGCCGAAGCCTTGGGAGATGCCGAAGTGGGTTGTCGAGCGGGCCCGGGAAGAGGGCCTGCGGCTCGACTCCGAGGCTGCCAAGGCGCTGGTGGCGAGCATCGGCACGGGACAGCAGCGACTGGCCCGCGAGGTGGAGAAGCTCGCGATCGCCGCGTACCCCGAGGGCACGCTCAGCGCAGAGCAGATCGAGGAGCTCGCCCCGCTCGAGTCCACCCGGCACGTGTTCGACCTGGCCGATGCCCTCGTGGCCGGCGAGGCGGCCGCGGCGCTGTCGATCTCCGAGCAGCTGCTGGAGCGCGGCGACCACGGCTCGAAGCTGATGTTCGCGATCACGCGCCGCCTGCGCGAGGTGCACAAGGCGTCCGCACTGCTGGAGCAGGGCGTGGCGGAGGCGCAGGTGGCCTCGGCGCTCGGCGGACCGCCATGGGCCGCGAAGAAGACGATCGCCCGGGCGAAGGGCGCCGACCGCGAGCTGCTCGAACGAGCGCTGTGCACGTTCGCCGACCTCGAGGTGGATCTGCGCGGCGGCGGCACGGGCGGCCTCGACGAGGACACGGCCTTCTCGCTGGCACTCACGCGAGCGGCGGGTTAGAGCACGGCCACGCGGCCGCGGGCGGCGGGGTGCGCCCGGCTAGCTCAGGCGGGAGAGCAGGTGCGCGGCGCGCGCCTTCTTGCGCGCACCGTTGTTGCGATGCAGCGCGTGGCGCTTCACGGCGCGGTCCACGCGCGAGACCAGCTCGCGGTGCTCGGTCCCGGCCAGGTCGGCGTCGCCGGCCTCGACCGCGGCCTCGAGACGGCGGAAGT
The DNA here is from genome assembly GCA_963770325.1 of uncultured Thermoleophilaceae bacterium. Taxonomy (GTDB): domain Bacteria; phylum Actinomycetota; class Thermoleophilia; order Solirubrobacterales; family Thermoleophilaceae; genus JAICJR01. The sequence goes on from CAVYPF010000004.1 coordinate 452,846, forward strand.
AGGTCTTGATCGCAGACGTGTAGCGACGATTCTCGAGCCGCTCTCGCTCCGCCCGGTGGATGCGCTTTTCTTGTGAGGCGATGTTGGCCATAAGAGACAGAAGCCGCGGCTTATCCCCGCGACGGCGGCCTACTATAGCGACCTCGTGCCGGCTCGAAGAAGCGACGTGACGACGCCCGAGCGGCCCGCCGGCGCGACCGAGGCGCCCGCGGCTCGCAGGCGCCGTCTGGCCCTCAGCACGCTCTTCTTCTCGGCCGCCACGGGAGTCTCGCGGATCGCTGGGCTGGTCCGCGAGATAGTCGCCGCGAGCTACTTCGGCGTGACCGGGCCGATGTCGGCGTTCACCATCGCGTTCCAGGTCCCCAACCTGATGCGCGCGCTGTTCGCCGACGCCGCGCTGCAGGCCGCCTTCGTGCCGGTTTTCACCGAGCTGCTCGAGAAGGGCCGCAAGCGCGAGGCGCTCACCGTGGCCTGGAGCATCTTCTCGCTGATGCTCGCGGTGCTGGGCGCGTTGACGCTCTTCTTCATGCTCGCGGCCGGCCCGATCATGTCGCTCGTCACCCCGGGTTTCCACGACAACCCCGAGCTGCGACACCTGACGATCCAGCTCGCTCGGATCATGTTCCCGGTGGTGCTGCTCCTGGCGCTGTCGGGGGTGATCGTCGGGATGTTGAACTCGCTCGAGCACTTCAGCATTCCGGCGCTCACGCCGGTGATCTGGAACCTGATCATCATCGCCTCGCTGGTCTTCCTCACGCCGCTGTTCCAGGCCGGCGATCGGGTCTACGCGTACGCGATCGGCGTCCTCGCCGGCACGATCGTTCAGTTCCTGCTGCCGCTGCCGTTCCTGTTCAAGGCAGGGGTGCCGTTCGCGATCAAGTTCGAGTGGGGCAACCCGCACGTGATCAGGATCCTGAAGCTGATGTTCCCGGTGACGATCGCGCTCGGCATGATCAACTTCGATGCCCTGATCAACTCGTTCTTCGGCACGCTCGTGAACAACCAGGTGCCGGCCGCGATCGACAAGGCCTTCCGCATCTACCAGCTGCCGCAGGGGCTGTTCTCGGTGGCGATCGCCACGGTGGTGTTCCCGACAATGTCGCGGCTCGCCGCCCGCGGCGACATCGCGGGGCTCAGGAGGACGATGGCCAGCGGCGTCCGCCAGATCCTGCTCACGCTGATCCCGGCCGCGGTGATCATGATGGTGCTCGCGACGCCGATCACGCGGCTCGTCTACCAGCGCGGCGAGTTCGGGCCCGGGGCCACGCACCTCGTCGCCACGGGCATGTTCTGGTGGGCGCTGTCGCTGCCGGCTCAGGGGGCGAGCCTGATGTTCTCGCGCACCTTCTTCAGCCTCCAGCGGCCGTGGATCACCACCGCGCTCGCCTTCGCGAACATGGCCGTGAACGCGCTGGTCTCGCTGCTCCTATACAAGCCCTTCGGACTGGGTGGGGTGGTGGTGGGCTCGGTGGCGGGCACGCTGGTGATGGCCGTCTCGCAGGGATTCCTGCTGCGCGCGCCGCTGGGCGGCATCGAGGGCTCGCGCACGCTCATGATTGCGGCCAGGATCTCGGTGGCATCCGTGTTCCTGGGCGCGGTCAGCTACTTCGTCTGGCTGGGGCTCGACAAGCTGCTGGGGCACTCGCTGATCGGGCAGATCGTGAGCGTGGGCGCCGGGATCAGCGCCGGGATCTACGTGTACGTGCGGCTGGTGCTGACCATGCGCGTCACGGAGGCGCACCAGATCCGGAACCTGCTGTTCGGGCGCCAGCGTCGAACGCGCTCCGCCTAGCATCTGAAGCGTGAGCGCTCCCGCCCGCAACATCCGCAACTTCTCGATCATCGCGCACATCGACCACGGCAAGTCGACGTTGGCCGACCGCATCCTCGAGATCACCGGCGCCGTGGACGCCCGCAAGCACCGCCCGCAGCTCCTGGACAAGATGGAGCTCGAGCGCGAGCGCGGGATCACGATCAAGGCCCAGGCCGTGCGCGTGGAGTACAAGGCCCGCGACGGGCAGACCTATCGCCTGCATCTGATCGACACGCCGGGCCACGTGGACTTCACCTACGAGGTCTCGCGCTCGCTCGCGGCCTGCGACGGCGCGCTGCTCGTGGTGGACGCCGCCCAGGGGGTGGAGGCGCAGACGCTCGCCAACACCTACCTGGCGGTGGACGCCGGCCTCGAGCTGATTCCCGTGCTCAACAAGATCGACCTTCCCGGCGCCGAGCCCGAGCGCGTGGCGGGCGAGATCCACGAGCTGCTCGGCGACCCGGCCGAGGACATCCTGCGCATCTCCGCGAAGACCGGGGTGGGGGTGGAGGAGATGCTCGAGGCGATCGTCCAGCGGATCCCGCCGCCCGACGGCGACGCCGACGCTCCCGCGCGGGCGCTGATCTTCGACTCGGAGTTCGACCAGTACCGCGGCGTCGTGGCCTACGTCCGCGTGGTCGACGGCGAGCTGAACAAGGGCGACCAGATCGTGGCGATGCAGACCGGCACGCAGGCCGACATCGACGACATCGGCTTCTTCGATCCCGAGCTGCACCCCGTCGCCGGGCTGCGCGCGGGCGAGGTCGGCTACGTGATCACGGGCGTGAAGGACGTCTCTCAGCTGCGCGTGGGCGACACGCTCACCACCCGCGCCCGTCCGGCGAGCGAGCCGCTGCCGGGCTACCGCGAGGTGAAGCCGATGGTGTTCTGCGGGCTGTTCCCCGTGGACACCGACCAGTTCACCGACCTTCGCGACGCGCTGGAGAAGCTGGCGCTGAACGACGCGGCGCTGTCGTACGAGCCCGAGATCGAGCCAGGCGCTCGGATTCGGCTTCCGCTGCGGCTTCCTCGGCCTGCTGCACATGGACATCGTGCGCGAGCGCCTGGAGCGCGAGTACGACCTCGAGCTGCTGGCCACGACGCCGACGGTGGAGTACGAGGTGGAGCTCACCGACGGCAGCGTGGTGGCCGTGCACTCGCCCACGGACATGCCCGACCGCGCCCGCATCGTCGAGATCCGCGAGCCCTACATCCGAGCCACGATCCTCTGCCCGAAGGAGTACGTCGGGGCGGTGATGGAGCTCTGCCAGGAGCGCCGCGGCACGCACGTGGACATGACCTTCCTGTCGTCGGAGCGGGTGCAGATCCAGTACGACCTGCCGCTGGCCGAGATCGTGCTCGACTTCTTCGACCAGCTGAAGTCGCGCACCAAGGGCTACGCGTCGCTCGACTACGAGCTGATCGGGATGCAGCCCGTCAGATCTCGTGAAGCTGGACATCCTGCTCGCGGGCGACATGGTCGACGCCCTCTCGATGGTCGTGCACAAGGACCGGGCCTACGACGCGGGCAAGGCCATGGCGGAGCGCCTGCGCAAGCAGATCCCCCGCCAGCAGTTCGAGGTGGCGATCCAGGCGTCGATCGGCTCGAAGATCATCGCCCGCGAGTCGGTGAAGGCCGTGCGCAAGGACGTGATCGCCAAGTGCTACGGCGGCGACATCACGCGCAAGAAGAAGCTGCTCGAGCAGCAGAAGAAGGGCAAGAAGCGGATGAAGCAGGTCGGCCGCATCGAGGTGCCCCAGGAGGCCTTCCTGTCCGTGCTCCAGATCGGCGAGGACGGCAAGGGCTGAGCCCTGGCCGCGGCCCGCCGCGGCTAGACTGGGTCCGTCTTCGGGGCGTGGCGCAGCCTGGTAGCGCGCACCGTTCGGGTCGGTGAGGTCCCCGGTTCAAATCCGGGCGCCCCGATTTCATGGAATCTGGACGCCGCTGACGGCGTCGCTGCCGCGGGGGCCGTGCTAAAGCACTGTCCCCCGCGTCGCTCCTTGTCAGCGACGCCCAGCTTCATCTGAAATCGCGGCGCCTGAAGGCGCCCCGATGACGCTTTGGAGAGCCTCTGCGCTCTCGAAGCCGCCGAAGGCCCCGTCACGCCGGATAGGCTCTTGTCCGTTCGTCGTACCAGACACCAAGAGGCGTTACGCAAGGAGCGCGTATGTCCCAGGCCGCACCCGAAAACGGAGCCCCCGCAAACATCGAGACCCTGGAGGCGGTCCGCAAGCTAGGGCACATCACGCCCTCGTGCAACAGTGCGCTCGAGCCGCTGTCCGCGATGCTCACCAGCTCGATCGCCACGCAGGTCTCGAACCACTTCACGCGCATCCCCGTGACGAGCATCTCGCTCTCCGACGACGACCTGGACCAGTTCGACGTGCGGCCGATGGTGGAGGCCGCCGAGCTGCTGGCCGAGGCTCCGATGCACGCGATCGCCTGGAACGGGACGTCCGGGAGCTGGACCGGCCCCGAGGCCGATCGCAGGCTCTCCGAGGCGATCAGCGAGGCGACCGGCCTGCCGACGACCACCTCCACGCTCGCGCAGCTCGACATCCTGCGCCGCCACGGCGTCGAGCGCGTAGCGATTGCGACCCCATACACGGACGACGTCAGCGAGAAGATCGACGAGGTCTACGCGAACGAGGGGTTCGAGGTGGTGCGCCACTCCAACCTCGGCCTCAGCGTGGGCAGGGACATGGCGAACGTTCCTCGCTTGAAGATCGCCCAGCTCGTACGGGACGCCGACGCCGCGGACGCACAGGCGATCGCGGTGGTCTGCACCGGCCTCCCGGCCACGCTGCTCGTCGAGGAGCTGGAGGCGGAGCTCGGCAAGCCCGTGTTCGACAGCATCGCCGTGACGGTGAGGCGGGGCATGGAGCTGGCCGGCGTCGACACCCCGGTGCATGGCTGGGGCGCGCTGATGGAGGGTCCCGAGGCCGTGGATGAGCTGCTCGGCAAGGCGGAGGTGACGGCATGAGCGACGATCCGCGCGCAACCATCTGCCTGACGTTCGATTTCGATGCCGTGTCGCTTTGGATGGTCTTCGGTGCCCGGGGCGCCCGCGCGCTGTCGCGCGGCGAGTTCGGCGCCCGCGTGGGCGCGCCGCGCCTGCTGGAGCTGCTCGACCGCTACGACATCAAGACCACCTGGTTCACGCCCGGTCACACGGCGGAGACCTTCCCCGAGGTGAGCCGCGACATCGTCGAGCGCGGCCACGAGATGGGCAACCACGGCTACCTGCACGAGATCTTCGACACGATTCCCTTCGACGAGGTCAAGCGGGTGATCGTGAAGGGCAGCGACGCGATCGAGCGCGTGACCGGCACCCGGCCTCAGGGCATGCGCGCCCCGGCCGGCGACTTCGACCACCGGCTCCAGGAGTTCCTGCTGGAGGAGGGGTTCGCCTACGACTCGAGCCGCTGGGACGGCGAGTTCGAGCTCTACTGGGCCCGGGGCCAGGACACGCTGAACGACGAGGGGCCGAACGTGTTCGGCGCGGACATCGACCTCGTCGAGGTCCCGCTCAGCCTGATGATGCAGGACCTCGTCTACTTCGAGGCGGATTTCGCGGTGTCGGCATTCCAGGGCCGCAGCGCGCCGAGCCAGGTCGAGGAGATCTGGACCGAGCAGTTCAACTACATGTACGAGAACGTGCCGGGTGGCGTGCTGAACGTGACGATGCACCCGCAGTCGATCGGCTGGGGGCTGCGTGTGGCGATGCTCGAGCGCTTCATCAAGCACTGCCTCAACCACGACGGCGTGCGCTTCGCCACCTGCTCGACCGTGGCGGCGGAGTTCCGCGCCGCCCAGGGACGCTGACGGGCGAGGTTCGTCTCAGCGTCAGGGTCGGCGTCGGGCTGATCGGCCTCGGTGCCGAGGCGGTCGCCGACGGCAGCTTCTGGCGGGTGGTCGACACGCTCGAGGAGGTCGGCTACGACTCGCTCTGGCTGAGCGACAGCGCTCGGCGCGGCGGGCTCGCGCCGCTGCCCGTTCTCGCCGCAGTGGCCGCCCGGACCGAGCGGCTCAAGCTCGGCACGAACGTGCTCGTGATGCCGCCGCGCAACCCGCTGCTGCTCGCGCGCGAGCTGGCCAGCGTGGACGTGCTCTCGAACGGGCGGCTGCTCCCGGCCGGCGGGCTGGGCGTGTACGCGCCGGGCGAGCTCGAGGCGCTCGGGGTCGCGCGCGGTGAGCGGGCCGAGCGGCTCGAGGAGTCGGTCGCGATCCTGAAGGCGCTCTGGACCGGCGAGCCGGTGACCCACCGCGGCCGCTTCTGGTCGCTGACCGACATCGAGCTGACCCCGCTGCCGCGCCGGCGCAAGCTCGAGTTCTGGCTCGGAGGTCGCGCGACGCCGGCTCTGCAGCGGATCGGCCGCATCGCGGACGGCTGGCTCGGGTCGTTCGTCAGCCCCGAGGAGTTCGGCGGCATGGTCGACGTGATCCGGGCCTCCGCCGCCGAGAACGGGCGCTCGATCGATGAGGATCACTACGGCGCGACCGTCTTCAGCGGACCCTCACGGGACGACCTCCCCGGCGGCGCCGACTCGCTGCTGCGCTTCCGGCGCGAGCTGGCCGAGGACGAGCACGTCGCCTTCGGCGCAGACGCCACGCGAGAGCTGCTGGAGCGGTTCATCGAGCAGGGCGCGACCAAGTTCGTGCTCATCCCGCTGGCGACCGATCCGGCGGGCTGGCTGCGCGAGCTGTTCCCCGCGGTGGTGGCTCCGCTGGAGGAGCGCGGCGCGTACCGGTCGCTCCCAGCCGCCTGAGGTACGATCGCTGCCCGGCGGCACCGACCAGCGCGATCAAGGAGCAAGAGGATGAGTGAGAACGGCGGCGGCGTACATGACGTGCTGATCACCGGCGGCACCGTCGTTTCAGCACACGGTGAGAGCAAGCTCGACGTGTCGATCGACGGCGAGAAGATCGCCGGCCTGCACGAGCCGGGCGAGGGCGGCCAGGCCCGCCGCGTGATCGATGCGACCGACTGCCTGGTCATCCCGGGCGGGATCGACCCGCACGTGCACTACGACCTCGACTTCCAGGGCCTGCTCACCACGGAGTCCGCCGACTACACGCACGCGGCGGTGCACGGCGGCACCACCACGCTGATCGACTTCGCCTTCCAGGAGCAGCTCGGCCTGGCCGACACCGTGGCGCACCGGCGCTCGGTGCTCGAGGGGCGGATGGCCATCGACTGGTCGCTGCACGCCGCGCTCACGCGTGAGTTCACGTTCGAGCACATCGAGGAGATCGGCGACGTGATCCGTTCCGGCGTCCCGACGATCAAGACGCTGACCACCTACGGCTGGATGAGCGACGACGGCCGCCGCTACGGCGCCATGTGCGAGGTCGCCGAGCACGGCGGGATGAGCCTCGCGCACTGCGAGGACGACGCGATCGCGAACTGGCTCACGGGCAAGTACCAGCGCGAGGGCAAGACCCACGGCGCCTACGTGTCCGAGACGCGCGGGCCGCTGGTCGAGGAGGCCGCGACGCGCCGGGTGCTGTTCCTGGCGGAGCGCGCGGGCTCGCCGGCGTACATCATTCACATCGCGGCGGGGGCCGCGATGGACGCGGTCACCGAGCACCGCTCGCGGGGTCTGCCGGTGTACGGCGAGACGCTCACGGTCTACCTCAGCTTCTATCAGGACAACATGTGGGACGACACGCCGCTGATGGTGGACGGCGAGGAGTGGGGTCCGCGCGGCCTGCTCTACAACAACTTCCCCACGCCCAAGTTCAAGGAGGACCGGGACCACCTCTGGGAGGGGATCATCGATGACCGCCTCCAGGTCGTGGGCACGGATCACTGCAGCACCACGCTCAAGGACCGCATGGAGGTGATGGGCCGGACGATGGACAGCATGCAGGCCGGCCAGTCGGCCGCCGAGATCCGGGTACCGCACCTCTACACGACCCTCGTCGCGAGCGGCAAGGCCTCTGCGTCGCGCTGGGTCGAGCTGATCTCCACCAACCCGGCCCGGATCATGGGGCTCGCTCCCGCCAAGGGCGAGATCGCCGTGGGCGCTGATGCCGACGTGGTGGTGTTCGACCCGAACCGCAAATGGACCGTGGACTGGCGGGAGCTGCACATGAGCGTGCCCTACTCGTGCTGGGACGGCTTTGAGATGGCCGGCAAGGCGCGCGACGTGATGCTGCGCGGCGAGCTCCTGGTGGAGAACGAGAACTACGTCGGCTCCAAGACGTCGGGGCGCTTCATCCCCCGGACGCTCGATCCGGCGTTCATGGCCAATCCGCAGGACCCGAGCCTGACGAGGACCTCGCTGCAAAAGGTCGCCTGACCGCTGTCGCAGGCACGAAGTACCCGTTCTTGCGCTCCTGACCAACCCGTATTACGTTGGGTGAACGCCCTCCGCTCCTGGTCCCATGGCGGAGTCTTGAGTCACCCATTCCACACACCACGCAGAGCGCTCGTCGCGGCGTGCGTCGTACTCCTCACCGGCGCCCTTGCCGCGCCCGCGCTAGGCGAGACCGGCCGCAGCCGCTCGATCAGCCGCGTGGAGCGCCTGATCCTTGGGCCCGAGCATGCCGCCGAGCACGCCGGCATCCGCTGGCTCGCGAAGGCGCAGGCGCGTGCCTGGAAGCGCATGACCCCCGCGCAGCGGCGGCGCGCCGTCCGCAGCCAGCGACGGCTGCTGCGAGCCCGGGCTCGCGCGTCGGCCACGCTCGATCCAGCGACCTACGGCAAGTGGACGGAGGGCCCGTTCCGGATCCCGGTGCACGCGATCCACGCTGCGCTCCTGCCCACCGGCAAGGTGCTCTTCTTCGCGTTCCCCTTCTATCCGGAGGCGAATCCGCCGAACAACGCGACCACGACCGGGGACGCCTGGATCTGGGACCCGTCGAGCACGCCGGACGACAGCACCACGGCGGACCCGGCCGACGAACCCGACGCGTTCACCCACGTGCCGCCACCGTTCGACCCGGAGACCGGCGGGACGGCGTCGCTCTTCTGCGCGGGCCTGTCGCTGTTGCCGAACGGCGACGTGTTCGTCACCGGCGGCACCCTGCGCTTCCCGACCACGACCTCGCCGTACCACTTCGGACTGAAGCGCGCCTACACCTTCGATCCCTGGACCGAGGCGTGGATCCAGCAGCCGGACATGCAGCACGGACGCTGGTATCCGTCCAACGTCCAGCTGCCTGATGGCCGCACCGCGGTGCTCGCCGGCCTCGACGAGACCGGCAAGGCGGACAACTACCAGCTCGAGATCTTCTCGCCCACGGCCGACCCGGCCGGGGTCGGAAGCTGGCAGTACGCGCCTCAGGGCAACCGAGCCACCGACCTTTACCCGCACATGGTCCTGCTCGGCAACGGCAAGGTCCTGCTCGCGGGCCCCGGGCCGAGCGACTCCGGGCTGCTCGACCCCTCCACGCTGACCTGGAGCTCCGCTCCCGCGCACGGCCCGCGGCGCACCTACGGCAGCGAATTGCTGGATCCGAACGGCAGCGGCCCGTCAACCACGGTGACCGAGATCGGCGGCTTCCCGAACGACACGCCGGCGGGACAGACCAGCTATCCGCCCACCGCCACGAGCCAGATCCTGGACGTGGGGCTGGCCAGCCCGCAGTGGACCCCCGGGCCCACCATGAACGTCGCCCGCGCCAACCACAACACGCTCTGGCTGCCGGACGGCACGGCGCTGACGATCGGGGGCGGCGACGGCTTGCTGAACGGCAGCACGTACGAGCTCCAGCCGGGCCAGCCCGAGCACCAGGTCGAGCTGTTCAACCCGTCCACCGGCAGCTGGACTCTCGGTCCAGCCCAGCAGATCAGCCGCGCCTACCACTCCACCGCCATGTTGCTCCCCGACGGCCGCGTGCTCTCCGCGGGGGACGACAACCCATACGTGCAGGGCAGGCCCTACGAGGGCTCCGATCACAACTCGGCCGAGATCTACTCGCCGCCCTATCTGTTCAGGGGCACTCGGCCCAAGATCGTCTCCGCCCCCGACGCGTCGGCCTACAACTCGCCGTTCCACGTCACGCTGGGCGACGTCGACACCACACAGGCGCACGCGGTCCTGATCCCGCCCGCGGCGGTGACGCACAGCACGAATCCGAACCCGAGGATCGTCCCGCTCAGGTCCAGCCCCACCGGCGACGGGCTGAACCTGATCGCGCCCGCCGACGAGAACATCGCCCCACGGGGCTGGTACATGCTGTTCGTGGTGAACGCCGACGGGGTGCCGTCCGTGGCCACCTGGCTCCATCTCGGCGACTACGGCGTGTCGGATCCCGGCAATCCGCCCCCGGACGACCCGCCGCCGCCCGACGATCCCCCGGCGCAGGATCCTCCGCAGCCCGCGCCCGCCGCTCCGGTCACGCAGCCGCTGCCGGGTGGGGGCGCGCCGCAGCCCCACAGCACCACCGTGGTGGAGTGGCTCCGCGTGACCACTCATCAGTCGTTCAAGAAGGGCTACGTGGTGGCCTACCTGGGCCTTGCGAAGAACCAGTCCACGATCCACGCGTCGCTCTCCCTCGGCTCCGCTCACCGCAGCCGGACCCTCGCCACGAGGGTCGTGCGCGGCCTGCACGCGGGCACCGTGAAGCTCGTGGTGCGGCTGCGCTCGGGGGCCACCCGGCAGGCTCTGCTCGCCGCCCGCCACAGGCAGGTGACGTTGCGCGTGCAGGTCAGCGCGCCGGGCGGCACCACGTACAGCGGCTCGAGACGCATCTCCGACAGGCGCTGAGCGCTCAGGCGGGCGCGGAGCGCGCGACCAGCCAGGCGCCCGTCGAGCAGACCCCGATGCTCACCAGCGAGGCGCTGAAGATAGCCGCTGCCTGAGCAGGGGTCACGGCCCCCACGGGGAGGCCCAGCGCGATCACCGCCGCGGGGACTCCGAGCTGGGCGCAGGTGAGCAGGCCCGAGGTCCACGGCTGCCGTGCCAGCTTGCCGGCGAGCACGTGTACCGCCACGTTGAGCACGGCCAGCGCCAAGGCGAGCTCGATGGCGCTTGTCGAGTGCACCAGCGCGCGCAGATTGAGCCGCGCGCCCAGCACCACGAAGAACAGCGGGATGAAGAACCCCTGCCCGATCCCCAGCACCTCCGTGCCGAGCCGCTTCGGACCGCCGATCGCCGCCACCACCAGCCCCGTGCCGAAGCCGGCGATCAGCAGGCTGGCTCCGGCCTTCTCGGCGATCCAGCAGAGCCCGATCAGCACCACCAGCGCCACGCGGAGGTCGAACGCCCAGCGGCGCTTCTTGCCGAGCCGGCGCATGGCCTGCACGGCGTCCAGCTTGCGCAGCAGCTTGCCGGCGGCGAACACCGCGCCCACGCAGAGCGCCACGAGCAGGGTGCCGAGCGCGGTGTGCGCCGCGTGCGAGGGTCTCAGCACGAACGGGATCGCCACCGTGGCGAGGATGTCGATCACGGTGACCCAGGCGATGACCGCCAGCACGGCCGGGCCGCTCAGGTTGTCGTCCTCGATGATCGGCAGCACCACCGCCGCCGAGCCCGAAGCGAGGATCACCGCATAGATGGCGGGGTGTCCCGACCCGATACCCGCCGCGAGCAGGCCCGCCCCGATCCCGAGCACGCCCGTGAACAGGGCCGCGGTGGCGCCGATGCCGAGGGCAGGGCGCAGCCGGCGGTCGTGCAGCGGCACGTTCAGCCCGACGGCGAACATCAGCATCGCGAAGCCCACGTCGCTGAGAAAGGAGAGCGTGGGGTCGGCGGGATGGATCCAGTTGAAGCCCGTCCTCCCGATCACCAGGCCGGCGACGATCTCGCCGATCACGACCGGCACCGTGCCGCGCGCGACGGTGGACAGCAGCGGTCCCACCAGGCCGCAGGCGCAGATCAGGGCGAGGGTGCCGAAGCTCATCGCGCAGGCGAACCTACTCGCGCGGGACGACGGCGGCGCATCCGGGGAGAATGCGCGGATGAGGATCGCCGTCGTGGGCGCCGGCTTCGCCGGCCTGGCCGCAGCCGACGAGCTCGCGCGAGCGGGCGCGGACGTGCGCGTGCTGGAGGCGCGCGACCGGGTGGGCGGCCGGGTGCATTCGGTGCCGTTCGCCGGCGCGGTGATGGAGCGCGGGGCGGAGTGGGTGCTGCCCGCGCACACCACGATCTACGGCCTCGTGGAGCGCTTCGGCCTGCGGCTCGTGCTGAAGGGAACCCACTACGGCGACCGCGAGCCGCGGGGTGGGGCGCCCGTGTCACGGGCGGAGCTCGACGAGGCCGTGGCCCGCATCCGTGCCCTGCCGCACGCTGCCGGCGGGAGCATCGAGGACAGCCTGCGCGAGCTGGGGCTGTCGCCCGCCGTCCACGAGGCGCTGAGGGCGCGGCTCGACGTGAGCGCCGCCCACCCCGCCGACGATCTCGAGGCCGCCGGCCTGGCCGAGGGCGGCGCCGCCTTCGGGCGCTTCGACAGCCACACCGTGGAGGGCGGCAACCAGCGGATCGCAGACTGCCTGGCGGCGACGCTTCACGACTCGCTGCTGCTCTCCGCCCCCGCGCGCCGGATCGAGTGGTCGGACACGGGCGCCCGCGTGACGAGCGACGTCGGGGAGGTGGAGGCCGACGCCGTGGTGCTCGCGCTGCCCGCGCGGCAGACGAGCGATGTGGTCTTCGACCCGCCGCTGCCTGATCGCAAGCGCGCGGCGCTCGAGGCGCTGGTCTACGGGCAGGCCGCGAAGCTCTTCGTCCCCCTCGAGTCGCCAGTGCCACCCAGCGCCACGCTGTCCGTGCCCGGGCGCTTCTGGTGTTACACGCAGCTCGGGCCGGATGGGCGGCCGCTTCCCATCGCCGGGTCATTCGCCGGCACCCAGGCGGCCATCGACGCACTCGCCGCCGAGCAGGGCCCGGAGCGCTGGACCGCCGCGCTGGCCGAGCTGCGCCCCGACCTGCGGCTCGACGCGGAGCGGGCGATGGTCGTGACCTGGCACGACGATCGCTGGGCGCTGGGCGCCTACTCCGCCCGCTCACTCGCCTCGCCGATGGACGACGAGGAGCTGGCCCGCCCGCTCGGCTGCCTTGCATTCGCCGGCGAGCACACGGCAGGGGATTGGCACGGCCTGATGGAGGGCGCGCTGCGGAGCGGGCAGCGCGCGGCGCGCGAGGCGCTGGCGGCCGGCGCTCACGCCTAGCGGCTGGGATCAGCGGCCACCCGAATGGGGTGTGCGGCTAACCGTAGGCCGCTCCGCCTGACAGCCGTATGTTTGCGAGATCAACGACCCGGCAGGCTTGGGATCGCACATGGAACCCAAGATCGAAGGACTCGCTCAATGTCTATGACTCGCCGTGTGACCCTTGCCGTGGTCTGCCTCGCGACCGCGATGCTGATGCTCGACATCGCGGTGGTGAACACCGCCCTTCCCAACATCGCTCGCGACCTGGACACGGACCTCAGCGGTCTGCAATGGGTCGTCGACGCCTACACCCTCGCGCTCGCCAGCGTGGTGCTCACCGCCGGCTCGCTGGCCGACCGCCTCGGGCGCCGGCGCCTGTTCATCGGCGGCCTGGCGCTGTTCACTGCGGCCTCGCTTGCCTGCGCGCTCGCAGGCGACATCGTTGTGCTCGACGTCGCCCGCGCGGTTCAGGGCGTCGGTGCCGCGGTGATGTTCGCCGTCTCGCTGGCCCTGCTCGCCAACGCCTTCCCGGTCGCTCGCGAGCGTGCGGGTGCACTCGCCGCGTACGGCGCGACCATCGGCGCCTCGTTCGCCGTCGGCCCGCTGGTCGGCGGCGCGCTGACGAGCGGCATCGGCTGGCGCTCGATCTTCCTGATCAACGTGCCGCTGGGCATCCTGGCGATCGATCGCCACCGTGGCCTACGTCCAGGAGTCGCGCGACCCCGAGGCTCGCTCGATCGACTGGGCCGGACAGCTCGCCCTCGGCGGCGGCCTGTTCCTGCTCGTGCTCGCCCTCCTGCGCGGCAACGATCAGGGCTGGGGCAGCACCGCGATCCTTCTCGAGCTCGGCGGCGCCGTGGCGCTGCTGGCCCTGTTCGCGCTGATCGAGAGTCGCGTCCGCGAGCCCATGCTGTCGCTCGGGCTGTTCAAGAACCGCGGCTTCGCGGGCGCGCAGCTCGGCGCGTTCGCCATCTCGGCATCGTTCTTCGCGGTGTTCCTGTACACCACGCTCTACCTCCAGAACGTGCGGCACATGTCCGCCGTCGAGGCCGGCCTCGTCTACATGCCCGGCACGGTGATCGCGTTCTTCGTCTCCGCCGCCAGCGCGCAGCTAGGCGAGCGCGTCTCTGCCCGCGTCATGGTCAGCGGAGGCCTGGCACTGGTGACCATCGGCATGCTGCTGTTCACGGTGGCCGGCACGCACTCCTCGTGGCTGGTCTTCCTCCCGGGCGAGATCGTCGCGATGATCGGCACCGGCATGTTCAACCCCGCCATCAGCGGGGTGGCCCTCGGGTCCCTGCCCGAGCGCCAGAGCGGCCTCGCCGCAGGCGCGAACGACACGTTCCGCCAGGCGGGCATAGCCGTCGGGATCGCCGCGCTGGGCGCGCTGATACCGGCCCAGGCAGCCCTCGGCCACGGCTCGCCACAGGCGTTCGTGGATGGCCTTCACAACGCGCTGATCGTGGGCGCGGGCGTGGCGGCCATCGGCGCAATCGGCACCGCGTGGCTGCTGCGGTCCCAGCGCGCCGTCCGAGCGGTGGAACCCACCGGCGAGCTGGCCCTCGAGCAGGGTTAGCAACGGAGCATTCACGCGTCGCGGAGCACGAGAGCGGGCGCTACGCTGTGGTCAGTCCGATCAGCCCGAGTGCCGCTTTCGTGCTCCTGCTCGATCGCGGGGCCCCCCGGAGGATGAGCGTGACGACAGAAGCAGAAGCGCGTGAAGAGATGACGAACGCGTCACCGTTGCTGGCACGCGCCTACGCGTTCGCCTCGCGGGCGCACGCGGGTCAGCGCCAGGACGCCGATCGCAGCCCGTACATCGAGCACGCGTTGGCGGTCGCGCAGCTGCTGCGCGAGGCCGGGATGCCCGACGAGATCGTCGCCGCCGGCCTGCTGCACGACGTCGTGGAGCACAGCGGCGTCGGCATCGCCGAGATCCGCCTGCGCTTCGGCCCGCGCGTTGCCGAGCTGGTGCAGGCCATGAGTGAGCCGGCAGGGATCGAGCCGTTCGCAGCCCGCAAGGACGCGCTGCTCGAGCAGGTGGTGAACTCCGGCCCAGACGCCGAGGCGATCTTCATGGCCGACAAGCTGGCCAAGGCAGCCACGCTGCGGGCCGCCGTGGACCGCGACGGCGAGCGGAGGGTGCGGCGCCGGATGGGCAGGCTGCTGCCCGACAAGCTGGAGCACTACGAGTCCGCGCTCCTGCTGCTCGAGCGGCAGGACCCGCCGCCTCCGTTCCTCAGTCGCCTCGAGGACGAGCTGCGGCTCCTGCGGCGTGCCTGGGCCGTCGTCTAGCTTCTGGCGGGTTGCCAGGGGCGCGGCGCTGGTCGCGGCGGCCGGCGCGGTGGCGGCGGCCGGGAAGGCTGGCTGGGAGCGCTACTCCTCGCGCTCGGACCGGTGCTCGCCGCACCCCTTCCGCCTCAAGCAGGGCGAGCGAACGCCGGAGGGGATCCGGGGCGTGCTCGACGGCCAGGTCGAACGGGCGATGGGTCACCTCGAAGGCAGGGAGGGCGAGCCGCCCGACGAGGCCGTGCACGAGGCGCGCAAGAGCTTCAAGCGCTCGCGCGCGACCCTGCGGCTTGCTCGCAGCGAGCTCGGGCCCGAGGCGTTCGCGCGCGAGAACCGCCGCTACCGCGATCTCGGCCGGGAGCTGGCGGGGGCGCGCGACGCGGACGTGCTGATCGCGACCCTCGACGGCATCGCCACTCGCGCAGGGAGGGAGGGCGCGTTCGCCGGCCTGCGCGAGATCCTCCTGGCCGACCGGGATGCCCGACGCGCCGGGCTGGTGGAGAACGACGACGCCCGCGCCGACGCCCTCGAGCGGCTGGCCGCGGCCCGCGCGGCGATCCCTGCGCTCCCGCTCGAGCGCAGGGACTACGGCCCTCTGATCGCCGGGCTGCGGCGCACCTACCGCGACGGTCGCTCGGCAGCGAAGAAGGCGCGCAGGAAGCACGACACCGAGGCGCTCCACGAGTGGCGCAAGCGGGTGAAGGACCTCTGGCACCAGTGTCAGGTGCTCACCCCGCTGTGGCCCAAGCGCATGAGGGCGATGGCCGACGCGGCCCACGACCTGTCCGACCTGCTTGGCGAGGACCACGACCTCGCGGTGCTGGCCCAAACGGCGCGCGAGCACCGCAGTGCGCTGACGAAGGAGGAGCGCCGCGTGCTGGAGCGCGCGGTTCGCAGGCGCCGCAAGAAGCTTCAGCGGGCGGCGGACCGGCTGGGGTCCAGCCTCTACGCCGAGCGCCCGCGCAAGCTGGCGGCGCGCCTCCATAAGCACGCCCGCCGCTCACGCCGCTAGCGCGGCGTCAGTCGCTCGGGCGCCCGTCCACCGCCAGGGCCCGGTTCCGGTAGCGGGGGTCGTCGGTCAGCTCGCGCCCGAACCAGGAGGGCGGGTCGAACGCCCGGCTGGCGTCCTCGGATGGGAACTCCACCTCGGCCACCGCCAGGCCCTCCAGCGCGCCCTCGTAGATGTCCAGCTCGATCGTCAGCTCGCCGGCCGGCAGCTCGTGGCGGAGCTTCTGGATGCGCCGGCCCTCGGTGAGCGGCCAGAGCGACTCGAACTGCTCCGCGCTCGGCTCGAACTCCTCCTCGACGCGCGCGAGCTGGCCGGCGCCCTTGACCGTCAGCGAAAGCTCGTCGCCGCGGCGGCGCAGCCTCACCTCGGCGCCGGACTGCTCGTCAAGCGCGAGGTAGCCCTGTTCGATGTGGCGCGCTGCCGCGGGATCGAGGTCAGCGGGCGGGCGCTCGACGAGGAACTTGCGCTCGATCTCCACGGGTTAGGACCGCTCGCCGGCAGCGTTCGACTTGTTGATCTGGCGCAGGCGCGCCAGCGGAAGGGTGTACCAGAGGAACCCGATCAGGATCGCCATGCAGCCCGGCGGCGATGGCTGCCGCCACGCCGCCGAACAGGAAGTGTGAGATCAGCAGGATCACGCCCACGATCGCCACCGCCAGGCAGGCCAGGCCCGCCACCGCCATCCAGTTCGCGGCGAACACCACCTGCTGCTTGTCGCGCTGGCGAAACAACACCCGGTGGTAGGAGACCGGGCCGATGAAGAACGCCGACGCGCTGCCGGCGCACAGCAGGGTGGCGAAGTAGACGTCGCGCTCGAAGTGCGTCACGTCGCCGAAGCGCTGGGTGAACGGAAGCGTGAGCAGGAAGGCGAACAGGATCTGCACCCCGGTCTCGGCCACGCGCAGCTCCTGGAGCAGCTCGTTGAGATTGCGGTCGAGGCGCTCCTCCGCGCTCTCCGATCGCGTCGGGTCTGGGTCCGTCTGGTCCATCGCCGTCTCGATTCAATCGCCTTTGGAGCTCCGCCGTGAGCCGGAGCGGCGCGCCCAGCGCTCCGCCCAGGCCGCGAGCGGGCCGTACGCCTCGATCAACGTCCTGCCCTCATCGCTGAGGCGGAAACCCCCGCCGTCTCCCGGCTCGACGATGCCGGCGTGGCGGAGCTCGGCCAGCCGCTGATTCAGCACCGAGGAGGAGATGCCGCCGCAGGCGGCCTGCAGCTCCCGGAACGAGAGGCTGGACTCCCGCAGCTCCCAGATCACGCGCAGCGCCCAGCGACGCCCG
The DNA here is from genome assembly GCA_963770325.1 of uncultured Thermoleophilaceae bacterium. Classification (GTDB taxonomy): domain Bacteria; phylum Actinomycetota; class Thermoleophilia; order Solirubrobacterales; family Thermoleophilaceae; genus JAICJR01. Next base: position 470,334 of record CAVYPF010000004.1, read on the forward strand.
AGCAGGTCGAGCAGCGCCATGATCGGCTCGCCGCTGGTGGAGCCTCGTGCCGGCCGTCCTGGTGTTGGGAGAGTCGCCATTGCGCTTCTGTTATCGAAGCGATATCGTACTGCTTCTAAAATCGAAGCAAAACGAGAGAGGAGCCAGATCGATGAGCACGCCGATCCTCACCGCACTGACAGAGCGCGACGGCGCCGCGCTGCGCGAGCAGCTCGCCGCGGACGTGACCTTCAACAGCCCCGTGCGCTCCTACCACGGCCGCGACGACGTCGCGCACCTGCTCGAGCTGATCGGCGGCCTGCTCGCCGACCTGCGGGTGACGAGGCTTGTCGACGCGCCCGGCGAGACGGTGGCGTTCGTCAGCACCGGCGCGGGCGAGCGCCCGCTCGACGGCGTGCTCGACGAGCGCCGCGACGACGCCGGCCAGACCGTGGAGCTGACGCTCATGCTGCGCCCCCTGGGCGCTCTGCTTCAGGCGATAGAGCGGATGGGCAAGGCGCTGGAGCTGGCGCCGCTACCGAGCAGCAGCTAGGGCAGCCGGCCGGTCCAGCGCAACGAGCCCGCGGCCGCACCCAGCAGCAGCGCGAGACCGCCGATCGCGAACACGTACGTCACCTGGTGCTGCACCTTCTTGGTGACGAGCTGCGAGCCGAGGCTCTTGTAGATCGACGACAGCTGGTCCTCATCCTCGGCCGTGTAGGCCTTGCCGCCGGAAACCTGCGCGATCCTGCCGAGCGTGGCCGGGTCGGGCGGGACCGGAAGTGGCGGCCCGAAGCCCGGGTTCGGGATCAGCGCGTCCTCGGTGCCGACGCTCACCGTGTAGATCGGGATGTGCAGGCGACCGGCCTCGCGGGCCACCGGCACGGGATCGCGGCCGATCGTGGTGCGGCCGTCGGAGAGCAGCAGGATCGAGGACGGCAGGCGCTTGGTCTTGCTGCCCGCGGGCACGAGGGTGTCGATGGCCACCTGGAGGGCGTCGCCGGTGTCGGTCGCGCCGTCGGCCTGCTCGCTGTCGATCACGTCGCGTGCCTGCGAGTGGTCGGTGCTCGGCGAGCGCACCGCGTCGGGCGCGCTCGAGTAGGCCACCACGCCGACCCCGACCTGGCTCGGCACGCGGTCGAGGAACGCGTGCGCGGCGGCCTGGGCCGCCGCCAGGCGGCTGGGTCGCACGTCCGTGGCCACCATCGACAGCGAGTGGTCGGTGACCAGCATGATCGAGCCGCGGCCGGTGGGCACCGCCACCGAACGCTGCGGCTTGGCCAGCGCCAGCACGAGCGCGGCCAGCGCGCACAGCGCCAGCGCGGCGGGCAGGTGCTTGCGCCAGAGCGGCACGCCCGCGGAGGCGAGCTTGAGAGTGCGGACGCCCGTGAAGCGCACCGCGTAGCGCTTCGCGCGGCGGCGCCGGGCCACCAGCGCGGCGATCGCAAGCGGGATCAGCGCCAGGCCGGCGAGAAAGACGGGTGCCCCGAAGCTCAACTCAGCCGCCGTCCGAGCTCACGCAGCCAGTCACCCTCGGTTGAGAGCACCACGTGGTTCACGCGCAGGCGCCGCAGCTCCCTGGCCACCGCCTCGCGCTCCTCCCGCTCGATCTCCTCGAAGCGCTCGCGCACCGAGCGCCGTGAGGTATCGACCTCGATGTGCTCACCCGTCTCGGGGTCCACCAGTGACAGGTGGCCGACGGCGGGAAGGTGTCCCTCGCGCGGATCGCGCACCTCGATGGCGAGCACCGAGTGACGGGTCCGCAGCGCGCCGAGTGGGCGCGTCCATTCCTCCTGGTCGCGAAAGTCTGAGATCACCGTCACCAGGCCGGGCTGGCGCGCGATCTTGCCGACCCTCATGAGGGCGTGGCTCAGCGCGAGCGGATCGGGGTTGCCGTCCGGCGCCGAGCCGTCGTCCAGCGCACGGCGGACCGCCACGAGGCCGCGGCGGGACGCGCGCGGGGGCAGCAGCTTCACGTCGCCACCGCCGAAGCGGACCAGCGCGACGCGACCGGCACGGCGGATGGCCAGGCGCGCGAGCACCAGCGCGGCGCCCTCGGCCACGTCGCTCTTCAGGCGCACGGCGGTGCCGAACGCCAGCGAGGCGGACACGTCCAGCACGAGCCAGGTGGTGAGCGTGCGCTCGGGCACCTGCAGCCGGACGTGCGGCTCGCCGGTGCGAGCCGTGGCGGCGGCGTCGATCTGGCGGACGTCGTCGCCCACCACGTAGGGACGCAGCTGAGCCAGCTCGGTGCCTGCCCCGAGGCCGGCGGCGCGCCGGTCGCCCGGCAGCGCTCCCGCCACGCGGCGGGACACGATCAGGTCGAGCTCGTCGACGAGGCCCTGGGGCATCGCCCCGGGGCCCTGACGCCCGGCGGGCGGCTGAAGCACCAGCTGTGTCACGCGGCCACCGTGCGGCGGAAGTTGTCCACCGGCGGCTCGTTCACGGCGCCGAGCACCTTCTCGAGCAGGTCGTCCGCGCTGACGTTCTCGGCCAGGGCGTCGTAGGAGAGCACGATGCGGTGGCGCAGCACGTCCGGCGCGAGGTCGCGCACGTCGGCCACCGACACGTGTCCGCGCCCGCGCAGCAGCGCGAGGGCGCGCGCGGCCTGCACCAGGCCGATCGGCCCGCGCGGGCTCGCCCCGTAGTCGATGAAGCTGTCGATCTCCTCGAGCCCGTACTTGGCCGGGTTGCGCGTGGCGTCCGCGAGCCCGACTGCGTAGCCGATCACCTCGCGGTCCACGAGCACCGAGTGCGACGCCCGCGCGAAGCGCTCGAGATCCTGGAGCGAGAGGCACTCGCGCACCTCAGCGGCGGCCTCCAGCGAGCGGCCCACCACGGCGGCCTCCTCGCCGAGGCTCGGGTAGTCCACGACCACCTTCATCAGGAAGCGGTCCACCTGCGCCTCGGGCAGCGGGTAGGTGCCCTCGGCCTCGATCGGGTTCTGGGTGGCCATCACGAGGAAGGGGTGGGGGACCGGGAAGGTCTCGCCGCCGATCGTGACCTGCTGCTCCTGCATGACCTCGAGCAGCGCGGACTGCACCTTTGCCGGAGCACGGTTGATCTCGTCGGCCAGGAGGAAGTTGCCGAACACGGGGCCGAGCTCGACCTCGAACGTGCCGCTGTCAGGGCGGTAGACGCGCGTGCCGACCAGGTCGGCGGGCACCAGGTCGGGCGTGAACTGGATGCGGCGGAAGGTGCCGCCCAGCACCTGGGCGAGCGTCTTCACCGTGAGCGTCTTGGCCAGCCCCGGCACGCCCTCGAGCAGCACGTGCCCGCGTGCCACAAGGGCCACCAGCAACCGCTCGAGCATCGCGTCCTGTCCGACGATGACGCGCTTGATCTCGTGCAACGCCTCCTCGAGGGCGGCTCCTGCCTCCTCGCGCTGGGCGATGCGGTCTCTGGGGTCTGCGGTCACTTGCGGTTCTCCTTTTCGTGTCAGATGAGGCGGCCGAACCAGGCCAGGGACATGGCGGCGCCGGCGAGCAGCAGCACCAGTCCTCCGCCCGCGAACGCGGACGTGACCTGGTGCTTCTCCTTCTTGTGGCCGAGTTGTGAGCCGAGCTTTTCGTAGACCTGCTTGAGGCCGGCCGCCGTGGGCGCCGTGAAGGTCGCCGCGCCCGAGGCCCGCGCGATCTGCGCGAGCGACTGCGGGTCGGGCGGCACGGGCACGGTGCGGGTCCCGCCGGTGCGGGTCTTGACCGTGATCGTGCCCTGGCTCGTGCCGAGCACGACGGTGTAGACGGGGATGTGGAGCTTGCGCGCGGCCTGGGCGGCGGCCACTGGATCCTGGCCGCGGGTGGAGCCTCCGTCGGAGAGCAGCACGATCGCGGCCGGCGGGCGCTGCTTGCCCACGCCGGGCGCCTTGCTGAGCACGCTGGTGGCCGTGGCGATGGCGTTGCCGGTGGCCGTGCCGCCGCTGGGGGTCATGCTGTCGATGGCGGCCGTCACGGCCTGGCGGTCCTGGGTGGGGCTCTGGAGCACGCGCGCGCTGTCGTTGAAGGCCAGCAGGCCCACGTTCACCTTCGGCGGCACCTTCGCGAGGAACTGCTTGGCGGCGCGCTTGGCCGCCACGAGGCGGCTGGGCTGCAGGTCGGTTGCGGTCATCGAGCCGGAGACGTCGTTCGCGAGCATGATCGAGGCCCGCTCCACCGGCACCGCGATCGTGCGCTGGGGCCGCGCGGCCGCCAGGATCAGCACGGCGATCGCGAGCAGGAAGGCAAGCATCGGCAGGTGACGGCGGGGGCCCGGGCGCTTCGGCGCGACGGCGGCCTGGAGCGCGGGGGACGAGAACGTGGCGGCGGCCGCCCGCCGCGCGCGCTGCTGGTTGAGGTACGCCAGCGCGAGCAGTGGCAGGGCCACGAGCGCGAGCAGGACCAGTGGGGCGGCGAAGGTCACGGCGTCTTCGGCTGGTTGCCGAGCTTGACGTGGAGGGTCACCGTGGCGCCACCCCGTTCGACCTGCATGGTGATCTCCTCGCCCGGCTGCCGGCCCGCGATGGCCGCGGACACGTCGGAGGAGTCGACGACCTGCGTACTGCCAACCTTGGTGATCACGTCGCCCTGCTGGAGCCCGGCCTTGTCGGCCGGTCCGCCGGGCACCACGTTCTCCACCTGCGCGCCACTCGCCCCGAGGGCGTTGTCAGCCAGCGTGGAGAGCCCGAGATACGCGTGCCGCACCGTCTCGCCGCGCTCGAGCCTGGGGACGACCTGGCGGACCGTGTTCGAGGGCACGGCGAAGCCAATGCCCACGTTGCCCGACGAGCCGGCCGTGGCGATCTGAGAGTTCACGCCGATCACGTGCGCGGAGCTGTCGAGCAGCGGGCCGCCAGAGTTGCCCGGGTTGATCGGGGCGTCGGTCTGGATCACCGAGTCGATCTCGAAGCCGTTGGGCGCCTGGATGTGGCGGCCGAGTCCGGACACGATGCCCTCGGTCGCGGTCCGGTCGAGCCCGAATGGGTTGCCGATCGCGATCGCCGGGTCGCCGATCTGCACGTTGCGCGAGTCGGCGAACTGGAGCGGCTTCACGCCCTGCGGCACGCTGCCGGGGTCGATGCTGAGCACGGCCAGGTCGCTCGAGACGTCGGTGCCGATCACGGCGGCATCGAGCGAATTGCCGTCCGGTCCGAAGCGCACCACCACGCGGCTGTTGCCGTTCACCACGTGCGCGTTGGTCACGAGCTTGCCGTCGCTGCCGATGAGGAAGCCTGTGCCGGAGCCCGCGCTGGTCTTGACGGACACCACCGCGGGACTCGCGGCCGCGTAGACGGAGCCCGCCACGCTGCGGCCGCCCTTGGGCTGGATCGGGTTCTCGGCGACCGCGGGGAGCGGCTTGGTGTTGTCGGACCTGGGCGACACGAGCAGACCGACGGTGAAGGCCGCGGCAATGGCGGCCACGGCGAGGGCCAGTGCCGTCACCAGAAGCGTGCGCCCGCGCCGGGGCGCGGGCGGGGGAACCGCGGCCTCGCGCTCGAGCGCAGCCCGGCGCAGAGCCTCGCGATGCCGCGCTGCGGCCTCTTCGGCCGCCGCGCGCGATGCGTCCGCGTCAAGGCGCCAGTCGCCCGTCCAGAGGTGCCTTGGGAATCTCACCACGAACGAGGATTGCACCAGCGCGCACTTAGCAGCAGATGAAGGTGCGTTAAGAGTCGTATAAGCGGGCCCATTACGGCGCTATTTTGGCCGCGGCCAGCATGACCGTACTCGAAGAGCCGGCGCGCCCGGCCGCGCTGGGCGTCTCGATGCGCGCGCACCTACCGGCCGGTCCGCGCCGGGAGCTGTTGCTGCTCGCGCTGGGATCGACGCTGCTCGCCGTGGCGATGAGCTGGCCGCTGGTGCTCCATCCGGGCCATCGCATCGCACAGGACCTGGGCGATCCGATTCGCACCGCCTGGCAGCTGGCCTGGACGGGGCACGCGCTGCTCCACCACCCGCTCCACCTCTGGCAGTCGAACTCGTTCTGGCCGCTCGGCAACAGCCTCGCGTTCTCCGACTCGCTGCTGGGCTACGCGCCGGCCGGGTTGATCGGGCATGGCGAGGTGGCGGCGCTCGCCCGCTACAACCTGCTCTTCGTGCTCGCCTACGCGCTGGCGTTCGCGGGCGCCTATCTGCTCGGGCGGGAACTCGGGCTGAGACCGCTCGCGGCGGCTGTGGTGGGGATGGCGTTCGCCTACGCGCCGTTTCGCTCCACGATGAACGGGCACCTGCACGTGATCTCGAGCGGCGGCATCCCGCTGTCGCTGTTTCTGCTGCTGCGCGGCTACCGGAGGGGGCGCCCGGGGGTCGCGTTCGCCGGCTGGGTGGTGGCCGCCTGGCAGCTCAGCCTGGGCTTCACGCTCGGCCTCCAGCTGGCGTACCTGCTGGCGGTGCTGGGTGTGATCGTGGCCGGGGTCTGGTGGCGGCGTGGTCACCCGGCGCCTTCGCGCGTGCTGGTGACCGCCACGGTGGCGGGGCTCGCCCTGTTCGCGGTGGTCGGCGTCTATCAGGCGCGTCCGTATCTGGAGGTGTCGCGCGCCCACGCGGCAGCCCGGCGGAGCATCGATCAGGTGCGGCACTACTCTGCTCCGCCCAAGGCGTTCCTGGCCGCCACGCGGCAGAACCGGGTCTGGTCGGGCGCCACCGCCCGGGTTCGCAACAGCCTGAGCTCTCCGGACGAGAGCTCGCTGTTCCCCGGCGTCGCGATCGTGATCCTGGCGCTGCTGGGCGTGACCTCGGCGGTCTACACGCGCGGGCTGCGAGTCGGCCTCGGCGTCGGCGTGCTGGTGTGCGCGGTGCTGTCGCTCGGCCTCGGGATCGCGGGGGGCCGCTTCAGCTACCGGCTGCTGTTCGACTACGCGCCGGGCTGGGACGGCGTGCGCACGCCCGGGAGGATCGTCACGCTCACCTCGCTCGGGCTGGCGCTGCTCGCGGGGGCGGGGGCGCAGCGTGTCGTGCGGGCGCTGCGCGGGCGCGAGCTTGCGCTCGCGGCTGGCGTGGCGCTGCCGCTCGTGGTGCTCGCCGAGGGCTCGTGGACGCTCTGGAAGCCGCGCGTGCCGCCGGTGCCGAAGGCGCAGATCGGCCTTCGCTCACCGCAGCTGCACCTCCCGATCCACCCCTCGAACGACCGGCTCTACCAGCTCTGGTCGGTGCAGGGCTTCCCGAAGATCTTCAACGGCGTGAGCACGTTCGACCTGCCCACGCAGGATCGCGTCCGGCGGATGATGCGGCTGTTCCCCAGTCGCAGGTCGATCTCCGAGCTGCGCGCGCTCGGCATCCGCACGGTGGTGCTCCACACGGACCTCGACCGCGTGCCGCTGCCGCCCCCCGAGACGACCGCCCGCGAGCCCGCCGACCCGCGCCAGGCCGCCGCGAAGCCCGTGGCCGGCTTCGGCGTGAAGGTCAAGCGCGCGCCCGGAGTGGTCATCTACGAGATCAGGAGGAAGCCATGAGCAGCCGCCGCGCCGGCATTGCCGCGCTCGTGTGCGTGGCGCTCGCGGGGGCGACCATCGTGCAGACGTTCAGCTGGAACCAGACCTCGCACTACGCGCTGGTCCGCTCGATCGCGCACGGCACGCCGCACATCGATCGCTACGCGTCGGAGACGGGCGACAAGGCGCGCTTCCGCGGTCATTGGTACTCGAGCAGGGCGCCGGGCCTGGCGCTGTTCACGCTGCCCGCGTACGGCGCGCTCACGGCGATTCACGCGCCGGCACTCGCCCGCCACGCGAAGGCCGAGCGCGGGGCGGACGAGATGGTGTGGGCGCTGACCCTCTGGGGCGCGGTGCTGCCGGGCCTCGTGCTGCTGCTGCTGGTGCGCTGGATGGGCGAGCGCTTCGAGCCGGGCTACGGCACGGCGGCGGCGCTGACGCTCGGGCTCGGCACGCTGGTGCTGCCGCTGTCCACGCTGCTGTTCTCGCACGTGTTCACGGCCTGCCTCGGCTTCGGGGCCTTCGCGCTGCTGGTGCGTGAGCGGGAGGGGCCGGCCAGCCTGCTGCGGCTGTTCGTGGCCGGGCTCTTGATCGGCCTGGCGATCACCGCCGAGTATCCGCTGCTGTTCGCGGGCATCGTGATCGGCGTCTACGGTCTCTCGCGCCAGTGGCGGCGCGTGGAGCGCGGGCTGGTGTACGCAGCGGGCGCGGCGCTGGGGGCCGTGCCGCTGGCGCTCTACGACAAATGGGCGTACGGCTCGTTCACCCACGTGGCCTATGCCGACCTGCCCCAGCACCAGTCCGGCTTCTTCGGGATCCGGCCGCCCAGCCTCGCGACGGCGGTCACGCTCCTGTTCTCCTCGCGCGGGCTGCTCACACTCTCGCCGGTTCTGATCATGGGAGCGGTCGGCACCGTGCTGCTCTACCGGCGCGGCCGCCGCGCCGAGGCGCTGACGATCGCGGCGATCGTGCTGGCCTACCTCGGCTACAACGCCGGCTACTACCTGCCGTTCGGGGGCGGCACGCCCGGGCCGCGCTTCCTCACCACGATGTTGCCGTTCCTTGCGGTTCCGCTGGCGCTCGCTTGGCGGCGCTTCCCGGCGCAGACGCTGGCGCTCGCGGGCATCTCCGTGGTGGTGTTCGTGCTCGCCACCCTGACCCACCCGCTGATCGGCTACGAGACCGAGACTGTGACCTGGACCCGCTATCTGGCGAGCCATCTCTTCCAGCCGTCGATCGTCAGCCTCTTCAACGGCACGCGTGGCTGGGCGGCGCCGCTGCCGTTTCTGGTCTTCGCAGTTGCGGCGATCGTGCTGGCCGTCCGCGCCACGCCGCGGCTGTCGCTGTCGGTTGCCGGCCTGGGCGCGGGCGCGGCGCTGGCGGCCGCCTGGGCCGCCGTGGCCATCCTCGTGCCGACCGGGCTCGGCATCGACCACCGGGCGCTCGAGAACACCTATCGCTCCGGCGACGCCAAGGCGCTGCATCTGCCCTGGGGACGCTGGCCGCTGACGCACCTGGGCCTCGCGGCGTTGGGGGTGGCGCTGGCCACCCTCGCTCTGGCGGCGGTGCTGAGCCGCCGGCCGCGGGCACGGCACGCCAGCGTGACCGTGGCGGTCGACCGGATTTAAGCGGCGCGGCGTGCGGCAGCGCCGGCGCTGAGCGTGTCGAGCGCGCGCCGGTAACCGTCGGCGAGCTGGCCCAGCGAGCGGCCCCAGCTGCGCACGCCCACGGCCTCGACGGCCGCGGTGGCGATCCGGCGCCGGATCTCGGGCGAGGACGCCAGCAGCTCCACCGCGGAGGCCAGCGAGCCTGCGTCGGGCGGGCAGAGCAGGCCGGTCACGCCGTCGGCGATCAGGCTCGACGGTCCGCCCTCGTCCACCGCGACCACCGGCAGGCCCGAGGCCTGGGCCTCGAGGATCACCTGGCCGAAGGTGTCGGTGCGGCTGGCGAACAGGAACACGTCGGCGCTGGCGTACACGCGGGCCAGGGCGTCGCCGTCAAGCCAGCCGAGGAAGGCAGCGGTGTCGCCGAGCCGCTCCCAGAGGTGCTGCTGCTCCGGGCCGCCGCCGGCCAGCACGAGCCGCAGCCGCGGGTCGCGCCGGTGAGCCTCGAGGAAGGCGTCGGCGAGCAGGTCGGCGCCCTTCTCCTTGGTCTGGCGCCCGACGTAGAGCACGTTCAGCTCGCCCGGCAGGAGCCCCGGCACCCGCTTGCGCGGGCTGAAGCGGGTGAGGTCCACGCCGCGGTCCCAGCGGCCGATCCGCCGCTCCTCGATCCCGATCTCGACCAGCGACTCGTCCGAGGCCGAGCTGGGGGAGAGGACGACGTTGCAGTGGCCGTAGAAGGCCGACAGGGCCATCCGCATTCCGGCCTCGAGCCGCGGGTCCGAGCTGCGCAGGCGGGTGTAGGCGCCGAGCTCGGTGTGGTAGCTGCCGACCGTGGGCAGCCCCATGATCCGTGCGAGCAGCGCCGCGCCGACACCGGCGGGGCCGGGCGAGCAGAGGTGGAGCAGCTCGTAGCGCCCCTCGGCGAGCGTCTCGACGATCGTCGGGAGGCTCGGCACGCCCACCTGGAGGTCGGCGTAGTAGGGGATGTCCACGTCCGCCACCGAGGACAGCCGGCGGTCCACGTTCGGGTCGGTGCCGATCACCTCGACCTCGAATCCGGGCACGCCACGCTGGCGGATCTCATCGAGCGTGTGGGTCACGCCGTGCATGCCGCCGACCCCGTCGGCCACGAGACCGACCCGGATCGGCTCGTCGCCGCGCTGCACCAGCTTCGCCTTCTCGCGCGCGAGGAACGCGGCCGCCGGGGCGTAGGGGATCGCGGCGGTGCAGGCCTGGAAGAGGCCGTGGGTCGCCGCCCCGAAGTCGCCGCCCGGCTTGGCCGCTTCCACGACGGTCTGCACCGCGTCGCGCAGCCGCCGCTCGTGGGCGCGCCGCGCGCGGCGGTAGAGGTCGGCGTGGCTGAACTCCTCGTCCTGGAGCAGCTCGATCAGCTCGTCCATCTCCAGGTGCAGGTCCACCGACTCGAGCCAGGCACGCAGCAGGCTGCGGGCGTCTGACGGACCGAGGTCGGAGCCCTTCGCGCCGCCGCGGATGTCGCCGTCGCTGACGATCCGCTCGGCCAGGGCCAGCACGGCGCGGGGATCGGGATCGCCGTCGCCGCAACCCACCACGCGCGCCGCCAGCGCCATCGCCGAGTGCGCCCACTTGGCCGCGCTGCCCTGGTCGCCGTGGGCCTCGGCATGTCCCGCGCGCAGGTGAGCAAGGAACTCCTCGGGCGTCGCGGCGCGCGGCGTGCTCGGTGAAGGTGCGCCCGATGTCGATGCCGGCGTGATCGTCGGAGCCGGCGATGCCGGTGCCGCCGTGCGTCTCGATGTAGATCGACCGCCGGCATGTTCAGCTCCGGCGCGCGCGAGCCGTTGCGCGTCTCCCAGACCGGGAACAGCTCGGCCAGACGCCGGCGGTGGCGCGGCGTCAGCGGCGCCTCGACGGCGAAGAACGGGTGCGCGAGCGCGCACGCGATCTCGTTCGAGTGGAGGTACTCGGCGCACGCCTCGACGTCTGCCGTTGTGACTCTGCAGCCAGTCGTGGTCGGCCGCGGATGATCCCGTAGCAGAGCACGTGCACGGCCTGCGGCTCGTTCCTGAACCAGACCGTCAGCTCCTCCGATACGAACACGTCGGGCCGGTCGGCGAGCTGCAGCACGCCGTCGATCGTGTCGTGATCGGTGATCGTCACGAAGTCCATCCCCCGCCGCTTGGCCAGCTCGTAGACCTCCTCGGGCGCCGTTGCGCACTCCGGCAGGCCGAGCGCCGCTGTATCCCGAGCTTCGACGAGCTGCGAGGCCGTCGAGTGACAGTGCATGTCCACCCTGCTGGACGCCATCCCGCTCCTCTCGTCGTTCTTTTCCAGAGATAGGTTCGCCCGCAAAGTGCGACATTTCGTTACCGGTCCGAGAACGAGCGGTGACCAGCCTGTGAAGTCGTCGTTCACAGGAATGCAACGTGGTTGCGGCCGCGATGCCGAAACTCCCTGCATCGCGGCCGCGTTCGAAACCAGCGCTCGGGTGGGCGCCGCCGGGCGGCTCGCGCTGGGCGGCCTGTCGCGTGCGGGTCGATCCCGACCCGCTGACCATCCGATATCGACCGGGAGGCGCGCAGCCTGCTCGCCGGCCTCGAGCTGTGGGCGGCCGACGGCACGGTGCACGACCACTTCATCCAGATGACCGAGGGCGTGATCGCGCGCGAGGAGCTGGGGCGCCCCTTGCGGGCTCGTGCGCGCGGAGGTCGCGAGCGCGAGTGAGCGACTCGCTCGCGCTCACCGTCGCCCTATCGGACGGGAGCCCGGGCCGCCTCGAGCTGGGCCTTCACCGCGACCGGCTCGTGATCGAGCTGACCGTGGAGCGCGCGCCGCTGCGGCTGGGCGCGCGCTGGGGCGCCGGTCCGCGGCGAGCATCTGACCGGCCTCGGCGCCCGGCACGGCACCGCCTTCGACCAGATGCGGGCGCCGCGTCCAGCTCGGCGCCGACCGCCGCTACACCGGCCCCGACTGCCCGCCCGAGATGCTCGACGCAGGGCGGGATCCCGCAGGGCGACTACGCGCCGGTGCCGTGGCTGCTCTCGAGCGCGGCTACGCGCGTCTGGCTCGAGACGGACGGCCAACGGGCGCCGACTTCGAGCTGGACCCGAGCCGCATCGCGGTGTCCACGCGCGTCGGCGGCGGGACCGCTGCGCCTGCACCTCTGTCACCGATCCCACGCCCGCGGCGCGGCTGCGCGCCTACTGCCGCCTGACCGGGCTTCCCAGCGCGTGCTGCCCGAGTGGGGCTACGGGCACTGGAAGAGCCGCGACGTCTACGAGCACGCAGCGACGACGTGGTGGACGACTTCGAGGGCTACCTGCGCCACGAGCTGCCGCTCGACGCGATCGTGATCGACTCGCCCTGGGAGACGCAGTACAACACCTGGGAGTTCAACCCGCACCAGTTCCCCGATGCGCGCGGGCTGATGAGGCGGATGCGCGACGACGGGGTGCGCACGGTGCTCTGGGTGCACGCCGTGGGTGAACATCGACTCGAGCGACGGGCAGCGCCCGCCGCGACGGCGAGTCCGAGCGCCTGCACCGCGAGCCGGCTCCCAACTACGCGCCGGCGGCGCGAGGCCGGGCACTTCGTGCAAGAACGCGGACGGCGACGCCGTTCGTCGCGCGGTGGTGGATGGGCACCGGCTCGCCGATCGACTTCACCTCGGCTGACGGCCGAGCGCTGGTGGCGCGAGCAGGCCAAGCGGGTCGCTCGACCTGGGCGTCGAGGGGATCAAGGCCGACGACGGCGAGGGCTACTACTTCCCGGACGACGTGCGCTTCGCCGACGGCCGCAGCGGCGCCGAGGCTGGCGTGGGAGCTACGGCGATCTGCTACCGGGACTCGATGCAGCGCGCGCTCGACGAGGTCCACCCGCGGCAGCGGCGTGCTGTTCGGGCGCTCCGGCTGGTCAGGCCAGCAGCGACTGGGCGTGCTCTGGGGCGGCGACCAGGCCTCCGACTTCTGGTCGCTGCGGGTGCTCGTCGCGGCCACGCTGACGGCCGCGGCCAGCGGCTTCTCGAACTGGTCGCACGACGTCGGCGGCTACCTGGGCGAGCGGCTGGTCGAGCGCTGCCCGCACGGAGCTGCTCCTGCGCTGGCTCCAGTTCGGCTGCTTCACGCCGCTGATGCAGTCACACGGGCGCTTCCCGCAGGAGGCCTGGACCTACGACGAGCAGACGCTCGAGCTCTACCGCGAGTACGTGCTGCTGCACGAGCGGCTGGTGCCGTACGTCCGGGCAGCGGCGGCGACCGCAGCCCGCTCCGGGCTGCCGATCATCGCGACCGCTGTGTCTGGTGGATCCAGCCGACCGCCGCGCCTGGGGGCTCCCCGACGCCTACGGCTACGGCCCTGCGCTGTGGGTCGCGCCGGTGCTCGAGGCGGGCGCTCGGCAGCGCCGCGTGGAGCTGCCGCGCGGCGACTGGATCGACTTCTGGACGCGGGAGCGCGTCCGTGGCGGCCGCGAGCTGATGGCCTCTGCGCCGCTCGGGCGGATCCCGGTGTGGGTGCGCTCGGGCTCGATCCTCGTCACCTACCCCGCCGAGCACGTCGCCGCGGGCCTCGGCGACCACGCCCGAGGCCGAGCGCCCGCTCGAGGCCACCCTCTGGGGCGAGCCCAAGCTGGGCGCCGCCGGAGTCCGGCTGGCCGACGGCACTCGCATCCGCTGGCGGCGGGGCGAGTGGTCGGTGGACCGCGAACGCGAGATCACGTTCGCGGAGCGCTGAGGAGGGTTAGCGGCGCAGGCTCAACAGGTAGCTGGCCTCGGTGGCGGCTGCGGCCCGGAGACCGCGGCGCCGACTGCGCCGTGATGGATTCTTCTGCTTCTTGGCGTCGGAGGACGGCTGATCTACTCGGGCCGCATCTTCGGCGACTTGCTTCTTGTCCTTGTTCATCGGTACCCTTCCCGTGGGTTTCGTAAGAAAGTTCGACGAGTATCGTATCAAAAGTACGAAGATCGTCGTACATACGGAACTCGTGGGGAGACCACAGATGACGGCAGACCTGCGTCAGGCACCACAACCGCACACCGAAGAGCTTGAGCTCGTGTCGGTGCTGCACGCCCTCAGCGATCCCGTGCGGCTGGAGATAGTCCGTGCGCTCGCCGAGTCCGGGGAGGGGCGGCCCTGCGGCAGCTTCCAGGTGCCGGTGACCAAGTCCACGCTCACCCACCACTTCCGGGTGCTGCGCGAGGCGGGGGTGATCGCCCAGCGCCACGACGGCACGACGAAGATCACCACCCTTCGCCGCGACGACGTGGAGTTCCGCTTCCCGGGCCTGCTCGACGCCGTGCTGAGCGCGGCGCCGCAGCCGGCTCAGCCGGTTGCCTAGCTCACCACGCTGAAGCGGGTGGTGCGGGTCGTGCCCTTGGTCCCGTTCGCCAGCGGCGTGGCGCTGAGCTTGTAGCTGCCCGGACGCAGCTTGTGGTGCCGCACGCGTCCGGTGCAACGACAGGGTCACGAGCCTAATTCATTTGGGGGATCTCCTCGGGGAGATCGCAATGCGCAACTAGCTTCGGTGTACCAGGTTCTACCGGTTGGAAAAAATGAAGAAATTCGTCACAACATTCGTCTTCGCCGCGCTCGCCCTTCTGCTGCCGGCAGCCGCGTCAGCGGCGTCGACGCAGGTGCTGCGCAGCACCACCAGCACGCTGGCTACGCCAGTGCTGGCGGGGGATGCCGTGGTGGCCGACGCCTACAAACCGGGCAGCGTCGACGTGCTCAGCGCGACGCCGGGCGCTCGACCCGTCCGCCTCTTCCACATCGCGGGGGAGTTCTCGGTGCCCGTGGCCGCGTCCGGCAACCGGGTGCTGCTGCGCACGTCCTCGGAGGGCGGGGCGAGCGACCTCTACAGCGGTCCGCTGGCCGGCCCACTCACAAAGCTCGAATCGTGCCCGCAGAGCTCACAGCTCGTGTTTCCGCCCGGGCCGGCGCTCGATGGCGACACGTCGATCTGGAGTGGTGAGGGCTGCGTCCCGAGCCGGTTGAAGATCCAGTTCGGGTCCCTGTCCCGCATCGTCGATGCGTCAGGCCGCCCGGGCCCGCTCGCCGCCGCCGGCCGGTTCGTGGCCTGGGTGGACGCGGACCCGAACGCGAACACGACGGTCGCGACCCGGCGCCTCACGGTCTACGACGCCCAGGCCGGGAGCGTCGCCTACACCGTGGTCGTGCCCGACATCCAGACGGTCCAGCTGAACTCCGACGGCACCGCGCTCGTCGCGCCCACGGACGTGTTTCACGGGCACGGCGCCTGCGGCCACGACTATCCGAGCCGGGTCGCGTACTACACGGTGGCCGACCCGACCCTGCACTCGGTCCCGGTCACCACGTGCCGGGAGCAGGTCGCGCTCGCGGGCGGGAGGATCGCGTTCGTACGGCGCCTCTCGGACGGGACCGACGAGCTCGCCCTGGCCAACCTCGACGGGACCGCCATTCAGCCCGTCGCCCACATCGACGCCATCTCGGCGTTCGACTTCGACGGCGCACACGTGGCCTGGAGTCAGGAGCGCTGCCTCGACAATGTGATCCTGCGGCGCGCCGCGACCGACACCTCCGCGCCGGACGCGGCGCCGACCTGTCCGGTGCACGTCGGCGCCCCGCGCCGGTCGCGCGACGGCACGCTCCACGTGGCGGTGTCCTGCACGAACGGTTGCCGGCCGGTGCCGGGCGGCGGGAGGCTGCAGGGGATGCAGCTGATCTCGCCCCACTGGCTGCACGTGGTCGGGAAGTCGCGCGGCGTGACCCGGTACACGCCGTTCGTGCCCTTCAGCCTGCGGGCGGGCGGACGCACGGTAGTCCGCCTGCCGCTCACCGCGAGCCAGCGCGCCGGGCTGCGTCGCCATCCGCACACCTCGGTGCGCCTCAAGGTGTTGCTGCAGCACATCTACCTGCCGCGAATCGCCCGCACCACCCGCTAGGGCGCGTTCAGGGGACGGGCACGGGGGCGGGCAGGCCCGCCTCGGCGAGCACCGCCTCGTATTCCTCCCAGGTATCCACGTCGAGCGGCACGCGACCCGGCACGGGCACCTCGGCCACCTCGTGGCTGTGGCGATCGAGCAGCTTCCACATGCCCTTGTCCCCGTGAAGCAGGCCCAGCTCGGGGAACATCTCGCGGGCGAAGGCGAACGGGTGGCCGCGACCGTCGTCATAGCGACAGACGGCGAGCGGCGCGTCACCGATGCCCGCGAGCAGCGAGAGCACGCTCCGGCCGCTGACGCCCGGCTGGTCGCCGAGCATCACCACCAGCCTGTCGCAGCGCGGGTCGACGACCTCGAGCGAAGCTGCGACCGAGGAGGAGCAGCCCGTGCCGTACTGCTCGTTGCGCACCACATCGGCGCCGCGCAGGTCCAGCGCGGCCATCACGTCATCGGCGCTGCCCCCGAGCGCGACCACGAGCTGGTCGAAGGGGCAGGAGTCGCAGGCCGTGGCCACCACGTGTTCGAGCAACGTGCGGTCGCCAAACGGCAACAGCTGCTTGGGACGTCCCAGCCGGAGCGAGCCCCCGGCCGCGAGCACGAGCCCGGTTACGAAGGCCTCGCTCACCTCGGCTCGTCGCCCACCGCGGCCGTGTAGCGGGCGGGATCGTCCAGGAACGCCTGGCGACAGCCCTCCCTGCAGAAGTAGACGGTCGCGCCCGCGTGCTCAGCCTGCGGCGTGTCCGCGGCGACCGCGACGGTCATGCCGCACACCGGATCGACGGCCGCTGCCCGCGCGGCCGGCGTGATCTGGGGCGACTCGCGTCGCGTCGCCACGATCTCGGCGAGGATCGACAGCGCGATCTCCTCGGGTGTGACCGCACCGATGTCGAGCCCGGCGGGCGTGCGCAGGCGCTTGATGAGCTCCTCGGGAACGCCGTCGGCGCGCAGGGTGTCGAGCACCGCGGCACCGCGCTTGCGGCTGGCCACCAGTCCGACGTAGGGGACGCCGGCCTGGAGCGCGGCGGCAAGCGCGCTCTCCTCTGCACGGCCGTGTGAGGCCACCACCAGCGCGGCATCGTCGGCGAGCTCCGGGTCGCCCGTGCTGAGTGCCACCTCGAACCCGAGGCGATCCCCCAGCGAGGCGAGCGCCAGGCCGATCGGCGTCTCCCCGACGACGGTGATGCGCGGGGCCGGCAGTCGCGGCTCCAGGAAGATCTCCAGCGCGCCTCCGCTGAGGCAGGGATTGGCGACCACGAGCGCACCCTCCGCTGCCGCGGCCTCGGTATCGTCCTCGTCGGGGACGATCCGCAGCAGGAGCGGCTCGCCGGTCTCGAGCACCCGCAGGGCCTGCAGGCGCACCGACGACTCGGCGCAGGCGCCGCCCACGAAGCCCTCCATGCTGCCGTCTCCGAGCACGATCGCCGTGTCCCCGGCGCGCACGCTGGTGGGGTCCTGTGCGCGCACCACGATTGCCGAGACGAATGGAATTCGCTGGGCGGTGAGCGCCTCGACTCGCCGCGCCAGCTCAGGACTCATCACAGGGGTGGCCCGTTCGTCATCACGCGCTCGTGCCGGGCTCAGCCGGAACCTGCATCCGAAGCTTCTCCTCCTGCGAGGGACGGGCAAAACAGCGCGCCCTGTATACAGGGTCCCACGCTACGATTGTGGGGTCAAGGGTCTCTCGAGCGATCGGCCGAGACTCAGCCTCTGCACGACCGGTTCGGGCACCTTCGGGGGCCATTCTGAAGGAGGGATCTGCTTGAGCGACGTTCTCATTCAGGCCGACGAGTGGGCTTCGAGCGGCAAGCGCGTCGCGGTCGCCACCGTGGTGGCCACGCGCAAGTCGGCGCCGCTGCCGCCGGGCTCGAAGATGGCGATGAGCGACTCCGGCGACGTGGTGGGCGCCGTCTCCGGAGGCTGTGTGGAGGGCGCCGTGGTCGAGGTGGCCGAGGAGATCATCGCCGGCGCCGACGCACGGCTGCTTCATTTCGGGATCGCGGACTCCGACGCCTGGGAGGTCGGACTGCCCTGCGGCGGCGAGATCGACGTCTTCGTGGAGCGATACGAGCAGTGAGCCTGCAGTCCGAGTTCGCGCAGCTCACGCGCGAGGGCGGTCGGGCCGCGCTCGTAACCGTGGTCAGCGCCGAGGCCGGACCGGAGGTGGGCACACGCATCCTGATCCCGGCGGTGGGCGAGCCCCAGGGAACGCTCGGCGACGCCTCGCTGGACGAGGCCGCACGCGCCCACGCGGACGAGCTGATGTGGGGCTCCGAGCGCTCCGAGCTGCGCGAGGAGGGCGACGTCGGTCTGTTCGTGGACGTCACCGCCCCGCAGCCCCGGATCATCATCTTCGGCGCGGTGGACTTTGCGGCGGCGCTCTGCCGCACCGCCCGCGTGACCAGCTGGCGCCCCTATGTGGTCGACCCGCGCTCGCGCTTCGCCACGCCCGAGCGCTTCCCCGAGGCCGAGGAGGTGGTCGCCGGCTGGCCCGCCGACGCGATCGCGCACCTCGGCGGAATCGATCGCGCCACTTACCTCGCGATACTCACGCACGACCCGAAGCTGGACGACGCCGCTCTGGCCGTCGCGCTCGCCTCGGACGCGCCCTACATCGGGGCGATGGGCAGCCGCCGCGCCCAGGCCAAGCGGCGCGAGCGCCTCGTTGCGGCCGGCTTCACCGACGAGCAGCTCGAGCGGATCTCGGCGCCGATCGGCCTCGACATCGGGGCGCTCGGCTCTGAGGAGACCGCCCTGTCCATCATGGGCGAGGTCGTGGCCGTGCGAAACGGCCGCCAGGGCGGGCGGCTGATCGACTCTCGCGGACGCATCCACGAAGCGGTCTAGCGCTAGCGACCCGCGGCCGTTCCTGTTAATGATCCGGGCGTGAGCCCGACCGTCGCCGTCCTCGGCACAGGCATCATGGGTGGGCCGATGGCCCGCAACATCGCGACCTCCGGCCTCGAGACGCGCGCCTGGAACCGCACCCGCGAGAAGTGCGACCCGCTCGCCGAGCACGGGGTGACCGTGGCGGACACGCCGGCCGACGCCGTGAGCGGCGCCGACGTGGTGGTGACCATGCTCGCCGACGGCTACGCGGTGGACCAGGTGATGACGGAGGGCGGCGCGCTCGAGGCCATGAGCGCCGACGCCATCTGGATCCAGGCGAGCACGATCGGCATCGAAGCCACAGAGCGCCTGCTGGCGCTCGCGGAGGAGCGCGGGCTGACGTTCGTCGACTCGCCGGTGCTCGGCACCAAGAAGCCGGCCGAGGACGGGGCACTCACCGTGCTTGCCTCCGGACCCGAGGACGCCCACGAGGCTTGCGCGCCGATCTTCGACGCCGTCGGGTCACGCACCGTCTGGGTGGGCGAGGCGGGGAGCGGGACGCGGCTGAAGCTGGTGGTGAACAACTGGATCGTGTCGATGCTCGCGGACCTGGCCGAGACGATCGTGTTCGCGCAGGCCATCGGCGTGGACCCCGGCAGCTTCCTCGACGTGATCGAGGGCAGCGCCGTCGGCTCGGGCTACGCGCGGATCAAGGGCGACGCGATGATCAAGGGGCAGTTCCCGACCTCGTTCCCGCTCGAGCTCGCGTTGAAGGACGCGAACCTCGTGCTCGACGCGGCGGAGCGCCACGGCGCGGAGCTGGCGCTGACCGAGGCGACCGCGGCGCTGTTGGAGCGCGCTGTGGAGCTGGGCCACGGGGACGAGGACATGGCAGCCGTCTACTACGGCGCCGCCGACGGCCGGGACTAGCGACCGAAGGAGCACCCAGGCAGTGGACGAGAGCAAGAAGGGCAAGACCTACCCACCGCTCGAGTACGAGGTCGGTCGCGAGAAGATCCGCGAGTACGCGAACGCTGTTGGAGAGCACAACCCGGTGCACCACGACCGCGAGGCGGCGAAGGGAGCCGGCTTCCGCGACGTGGTGGCGCCGCCGATGTTCGCGGTTGTCTACTCCGCAGCGGCCGTCGCCCCCGGCATCCTCGACCCCGAGGTGGGCATCAACTTCGCGCGCATGCTCCACGGCGGCCAGGAGTTCGTCTGGGGCGAGCCCGTCTGCTCCGGCGACACGATCACCACCCAGGCCACGCTCGAGAACCTCTACGAGCGGGCGGGCATGGAGTTCTACGTGTTCCAGTCGGTGTCCACGAACCAGGACGGCGCCGAGGTGGCGCGCGGCACCTGGACCAACATCGTCAGAGGAGGGTGACCGTGGCGAAGCTCTCGCCGGGCGACCAGATCCCGGAGCTGAAGGTCACTCCCGACAAGTACCTGCCGCACCGCTACGCCGGCGCGTCGGGCGACTTCAACCCGATCCACATCGACACCGAGTTCGCCCAGGCAGTCGGCCTGCCCCGCAACATCCTGCACGGCCTCTACGGCATGGCCCAGGTTGCGCGGGCGACCGTGCAGGCAGCGGGCGGCGACCCGCGCTCGCTCAAGCGCCTGTCGGTGCAGTTCCGCGGCATGGGGATCCCCGAGCAGGAGATCACCGTTACCGGCACGGTGCGCGAGGAGCGCGACGGGCGGACAGTGGTGGACGCCGAGGCGCACCAGGGGGAGAACCGCATCATCCGCAACGCGGAAGCCGAGCTCGAGCCCTCGGGCTGAGCTGCGGTAAGCAGCGCTGGACAGCGCCCGGCGGGCGCAGTATCGTCGCGCTCGCCCAGTGGATGGGCAGGCCTTCGTACCCCGTCTCAGTCGGCGGGTGCCGGAATGGAGGAGAACCAGATGACCGTTTGGGCGTATGGCTGCGCCGTGGATTCGCGAGGTGCCCCGTGCTGACCGTGACCGCCTCGTCCACCGGCTGGACGATCGGGATCGTCCTCGGGGTGGTGGTGATACTCGTGGCCGCCGTGATCGTGATCACCATCGTCCTGCTCGCAAACCGGATCGCGGGTCAGGCCAAGGCGGCGGTGCCGGCCGTCGAGACCGTCCGCGACCAGACGGCCGAGCTTCCCGGCGTCGCCCGCATCAACGACTCCGGCGTGCGCATCCTGCACGCGGCGCGCGCGCTGCGGAAGGTGGCGGTGGGCAAATGACCGTCATCGCAACCTCGGCGCACACCTACTGGACGATCGCGCTCGTGATCGGTGTGGCGGCGGCCCTGATCGTCACGGTGCTGCTGGTGCTCCTGCTGCGGGCGGTGGCAAGCATCGAGAACTCGGTGGACGGCCTGCTGGGCGCCGCCGGAGCGGTTGCCGCGAACACCGCCTACATCCCTCAGCTCCAGGCCACCGCGCCGGTGCTCGCTCAAATCGTGGACGAGGCCGTGGTGCAGGACGGCTACATGAACGCGCTCACCGACGGGTTCGGTGATGCCACATGAGCACCACCCACCTGCTGATCCTGCTGAGCGTGATCCTCGCGGTGGTGGTCGTCGCCGTGCTCGCGCTCGCCCTGATCGAGGTCCAGCGCAGGCTGGCGCGCATCTCCACCGGCCTGGCGACGCTCGCCGGCGCCCTCCAGGGAGTGGAGGAAGAGCACCTGCGCCCGCTCGAGCCGGCCGTCAAGGCGATCAACGCCCAGTTCGACATCATCTTGAGCGCCCTGCCGGGGATCGCCCGCAAGGCGGCGGTCGTGGCCGAGAGGAGGCCGCGATGACGCTCTGGTGGATCGGAGACGTGCTGCTGCTCGTCGTGATCCTGCCCGTGGTGATCCTGCTCCTCGCGCGCGTGCTTGCCGCCGCCAAGAGCATCGTGCCCAGCGTCGACGAGATCGCGAGGGTGGCCGCGGCCGGGTCGAAGGATCTCGACGCCGCGCCGCTGCTGCTCACCACGAAGGACCAGGTTGCCCAAACGGTCGCGGGCGTCGCCAACTACGGCGGCTCCCTCGACGTGATCATCGACGACGCGGGTTAGGAGGAGCGATGTCAGGAGCAGCAGTGGTCATGATCGTCGCCGTCGTCCTGATCGTGCTCGCGCTCGTCTACTACCTGGTCTTCACGATCGTGCAGCTGCAGAAGATCACCAAGGGACTGGACGTCGTGATCTCGGGCGTGGTGGAGATCGTCGAGAAGAGCGCGCCGGTGAACGAGATCGTGACCTCGATCAACGAGCAGCTCGACGCGGGCGTGGACCTGCTCGAGGGGCTGCTCGTGCAGAAGGCGGGCCTGACGGATGCAGTCGGGCTGGTCGACGGCCTCTACCCGGGCGCGGCCGCGGCGGGCTTCCGCAACATCCCGGAGAGCAAGGACGTGAAGGCACCGCGCATCGGCGAGGTCTACACGAAGGGCACGCTCACCTTGGCGCGGCTCGGGCGCGAAGCGCCGGTGGCTGCGGCGAGTCCGGAGGGCCCTGTGCTCAGGAACGTGGAGGGCGGCAGCCTGGCCGCCCGCCAGCTGTATCCCGAGATCCGCCAGACGCGGCCCGAGAACCTGCCGCGCTCGCCGGTGATCGGCACCGACTCGCCAGAGCAGTACGAGCAGCGGGAAGACATCGGCAAGCCGCGCAAGCGCATGCCCGCGGGCCAGGACTGATCGACCGGCCCCGGCCGAGACGAAAGGAGCGACGACTTGCAGACTCCCGCGCCATTCGAGTACGAGCGCGCAACCAGCGTGGAGGGCGCACTGGCGTCGCTCCAGAGGCTCGGCTCCGACGCGCGCGTGATCGCCGGCGGCCACAGCCTGCTGCCGATGATGAAGCTGCGCCTCGCGAACCCCGAGCACCTGATCGACATCAACGACCTCAGCGAGCTCTCCTATATTCGGCAGCAGGGGAATGAGATCGTGATCGGCACGCTGACGCGGCACGTGGACCTGCTCAAGTCCGATCTGCTCGCGCGCGAATTCCCGCTCTTCCGAGATGCCGAGAACGTGATCGCCGACCCGGTGGTGCGCAACCGCGGCACGATCGGCGGCTCGCTCTGTCAGGCGGACGCCGCCGAGGATCTGTCGGCGGTTTGCACCGCGGCCAAGGCTCAGGTAGTGATCCGCGGCGCCGACGGCCAGCGCACGGTGGGCATGGACGGCTTCCACGTGGGCCCGTACATGACCGCGGTGGGCGACGGCGAGCTGCTCACGGAGATTCGCCTGCCGGTGCGTCCCGGCGGCGGCAGCGCCCACGAGAAGGTGGAGCGCCGCGCGGGCGACTGGGCGATCGCGGCTGCGTCGGCGGCCGTGTGGGTCGACGGCGGCACGATCTCCGACGTCGGCATCGCGCTGAGCGCGGTCGGCCTCACCACGATCCACCTCACCCGCGCCGAGGAGCTGCTGCGCGGCACGGCGCCGTCGGAGGCGCTGTTCGAGCAGGCGGCCCAGATCGCGTCCGAGGACTGCTCCCCGATGGCCGACGGGCGCGGGCCCGTGGACTACAAGCGCCACCTCGCCGGCGTACTCACCAAACGCGCCCTCGGCCGCGCGACGGCACGCGCCCTGCACCAGGAGGCCTGACGATGCAAGTCTCGATCACGATCAATGGCGAGCAGGTCTCCCGCGACGTCGAGCCGCGCATGCTGCTCGTGCACTTCATCCGCGAGACGCCGGGCCTGACCGGCACCCACTGGGGCTGCGACACCTCCAACTGCGGCGCCTGTGTGGTGCTGATGGACGGCAAGCCGGTGAAGTCGTGCACCACCCTGGCCGTGATGTGCGAGGGGCACGAGATCCGCACGGTCGAGTCGCTCGAGGTGGACGGCAAGCTCGACCCGATCCAGCAGGGGTTCCACGAGATGCACGCGCTCCAGTGCGGTTTCTGCACGCCGGGGATGCTGATGACCGGCCGCGCGCTGCTGGATGAGAACCCCCAGCCGACCGACCACGAGATTCGCACGGCAATATCGGGCGGCATCTGCCGCTGCACCGGCTACAAGAACATCGTCGCCGCCGTCCAGTGGGCAGCCGCCCACGAGGCAGCCGCCAAGCAGGAGGTCTGAACATGGCAACCGTAGAGAACCTTCCCAGCCCCCAGACCGAGCGTCCGATCGGCTTCGGCCGGCTGAAGCGCAAGGAGGACGCGCGCTTCATCCGCGGCAAGGGCACGTACCTCGACGACATCAGGCTGCCGGGCATGGTCTACGGCGCGCTGCTGCGCAGCCCGTACGCCCACGCGAAGATCGTCTCGATCGACACCTCGCGGGCGCTGGCGCATCCCAACGTGGCCGCCGTGGTCACCGCCAAGGACCTCGAGACGCTCGGGTTGGCATGGATGCCCACGATCTCCTACGACACCCAGGCCGTGCTGGCGGGCGACAAGGTGCGCTTCCAGGGCCAGGAGGTGGCGTTCGTGATCGCCACCGACGAGTACTCCGCCAACGATGCGCTCACGCTGATCGACGTGGAGTACGAGCCGCTGCCGGCCGTGGTGAACGCCCGCAAGGCGCTCGACGATGACGCGCCGCTGATCCGCGACGACAAGGCCGGCCAGATCGACAACCTCGCGAGCCCCACCTGGGAGGCGGGCGATCAGGAGGCCACCGATCGCGCCTTCGCGGAGGCCGACACGATCGTTAAGCGCGACATCATCTACCCGCGCTGCCACCCGGCGCCGCTCGAGACCTGCGGCATGATCGCGGACTTCAACCCGAAGACCGGTCAGCTCGACATCTACAACGGCAACCAGGCCCCGCACGCCCACCGCACGGTGTACGCGCACGTGGCCGGGCTCGCCGAGCACATGATCCGCATCCGCTGCCAGGACATCGGCGGCGGCTTCGGCAACAAGGTCCCCGTCTACCCGGGCTACGTCTGCGCGATCGCCGGCTCGATCGTTGCCGGCGTGCCGGTGAAGTGGGTCGAGAACCGCTCCGAGAACCTGATGTCCACGGGCTTCGCCCGCGACTACATCATGCGCTCCGAGATGTGCTCCAAGGACGGCAAGATCACCGGCCTGCGAGTGGACGTGATCGCCGACCACGGCGCGTTCGACTCCACCGCCCAGCCCACCAAGTTCCCGGCCGGGTTCTTCCACATCGTCTGCGGCTCCTACGACCTCGAGGCCTCGCACGTGAAGGTCAAGGCCGTCTACACGAACAAGGCGCCCGGAGGCGTGGCCTATCGCTGCTCGTTCCGCATCACCGAGGCCGTGTACCTGGTCGAGCGCATGGTGGACGCGCTTGCGCTCGAGATGAAGGCCGATCCGATCGAGCTGCGCATGAAGAGCTTCATCGCGCCCGAGCAGTTCCCGTACGAGACCACCACGGGCTGGACCTACGACTCCGGCAACTACGCGGAGACGATGCGCGTGGCGATGGACATCGCCGGCTACGAGGACCTGCGTCGCGAGCAGGCCGAGAAGCGCGCCCGTGGCGAGCTGATGGGCATCGGCGTGTCGTTCTTCACCGAGGGCGTGGGGGCGGGCCCCCGCAAGCACATGGACATCCTCGGCCTGTCGATGAACGACGGCGCCGACCTGCGTGTGCACCCGTCCGGCAAGGCGGTGGTGAGCATCAGCGCCCAGACGCAGGGCCAGGGCCACGAGACCACGTTCGCGCAGATCGTGGCCGAGGAGCTGGGCATCCCGCCGGAGGACGTGGAGGTGCGCCACGGCGACACCGACAAGTCGCCCTACGGGCTCGGCACCTACGGCAGCCGCTCCACGCCGGTGTCCGGCGCGGCCGTGGCGGTCGTGTCGCGCAAGGTGCGCGACAAGGCGCGCCTGATCGCGGCCGAGATCCTCGAGACCAGGCCCGAGGACCTCGCCTGGGAGAAGGGCCGCTGGTACGTGAAGGGCGACCCGGAGAAGGGCGCGCTGATCGAGGACATCGCGCAGCGGGCATACAGCGGCGAGTCGATGCCCGAGGGCATGGAGGGCGGGCTCGACGCGCAGGTGATCTACGACCCGCCGAACCTCACCTACCCCTACGGCGCCTACATCGCGGTGGTGGACATCGATCCCGACACCGCCCAGGTCACCGTGCGGCGCTTCATCGCCGTGGATGACTGCGGCGTGCGCATCAACCCGATGGTGGTGGACGGCCAGATCCACGGCGGCCTCGCCGAGGGGGTCGGCATCGCGCTGATGGAGCTGATCAGCTTCGACGAGGAGGGCAACTGCCTCAACTCGTCGTTCATGGACTACCTGATCCCGACTGCCCTCGAGTGCCCGGACTTCGAGCTGGGCGAGACCGTCACCCCGTGCCCGCACCACCCGCTCGGCGCGAAGGGCGTGGGCGAATCGCCGAACGTGGGCTCGCCGCCCGCGATCGTGAACGCGGTGATCGACGCGCTGTACGAGACACACGGCGTGGACCACATCGACATGCCATGCACCCCGGCGCGCGTCTGGGCCGCGATGCAGGGGCGCCCCGAGCCACCGCAATGATGAGCGACGCTGTGTCGCGGCGGGCGGACGAGCTCTCCGGGCAGGGCGTGGCTTTCGTGACGGCCACGGTGGTGCGCGCGCAGCGGCCGGCCAGCGCCCGTGCGGGCAACTCCGCGATCGTGCTGGCCGACGGCACCATCGAGGGCTTCGTCGGCGGCGTCTGCGCCGAGCAGAGCGTGCGCGCGTACTCGCTGCGGGTGCTCGAGAGCGGCGAGCCGGTACTGCTGCGCATCCTGCCGGACGCGGACGGCCACGCGGGGGACGAAGGCGAGGAGATCGGCGGGGAACAGGGCGCCGTGACGGTCCAGAACCCGTGCCTGTCGGGCGGGGCGATCGAGGTCTTCCTCGAGCCGGTGCTGCCCGCGCCGTGGTTCCGGGTCACCGCCGCGGCGCTTCCCACCACCGCCGTAGACCCGATCTGCGGCATGACGGTGGCGGCCGCGCCCGGCACGCCGTCGCTGGAGCACGAGGGCGAGACGGTGTACTTCTGCTGCGAGGGGTGCAGGACCACCTTCCTGTCCCAGCGCGAGCACGCCGCGGCCCGCCGATGAGCCCCGGCGAGGTGACGGGGGAGGCGGAGGGTGAGATCCGCCGCCTCGTGCCCGACGTCGAGATGCTCGCCCAGCGGCTGGCCGCGGTGGACTACCTGGTGGACGAGGGCCTGGCCACGTCGATGTTCCTCAGCCTCAGGCTGCCCCAGCCGCTGCTGCTGGAGGGCGAGGCGGGCGTGGGCAAGACCGAGGCCGCCAAGTCGCTCGCCTTGGTGCTCGACACGCCGCTGATCCGCCTCCAGTGCTACGAGGGGATCGACGCCGCGGAGGCGCTGTACGAGTGGAACTACCCGCGCCAGCTGCTCAGCATCCGCCTTGCCGACTCCGGCGGCAGGTCGCTGGGCGAGGAGGAGCTGTTCGGCCCCGACTACCTGATTCGCCGCCCGCTCCTGCGCGCGCTCGAGCACCCCGGTCCGCGCCCGGCCGTGCTGCTGATCGACGAGATCGACCGCGCGGACGACGACTTCGAGGCGTTCCTGCTCGAGCTGCTCGCCGAGGCGAGCGTGACGATCCCCGAGTTGGGCACGATCCGCGCCACGCACCCGCCGGTGATCGTGCTCACCTCCAACCGCACGCGCGACCTCCACGACGCAGTGAAGCGCCGCTGCATCTACCAGTGGATCCCGTATCCCACTCCCGAGCGCGAGGTGGAGATCGTGCGCCGCCGGGTGAAGGGCGCCTCCGAGACGCTGGCGGTGCAGGTGGCAAAGGCCGTCTCGCGCATGCGCGACAGCGACGTGCAGAAGCCCCCGGGGGTGGCCGAGGCGATCGACTGGGTGGCGGCGCTCAGCCTGCTGGGCGTGGAGACCCTCGACGCGGACTCCGCGGATCGCACGCTCGGCTCGGTGCTCAAGTACAGCGAGGACCAGGACGTGATCCGTGCGGCCGGCCTCGACCAGCTCGTGCGCAGCGGTGACTGACGGACGCCCGGTCTACGCGGTCGAGACCATCGAGCTCGACCTGCCGCCGGTCGTGGGCGCGCTGAGCAGGCGCCTGCATGACGCCGGGGTGCCGATCACGCCCGCCCGCTCGGCGGACTTCGCGCGGGCGCTCACGCTCGTGAAGCCGCTCACCCGCCGGCGGCTTTACTGGACCGCCCGCGGCGTGTTCGTGACCGACCGGGCGCAGGTGAAGGCGTTCGACGCGGTCTTCTTCTCCGTCTTCGGTCAGGGCGATAGCGATGCGCCGTTCGACCCCGAGAACCCGGAGATCGTCCCCGCTCCGCCCGACGATCGGCCTGCGGCTCCGCACGACAGCTCGCCGCGGGAGTCGGAGGGCGCGGACCGGCAGGCCGAGTCGTCGTCGAGCGCGCCCGCTCCGGGCGACGAGGACGAGGAGGCGAGCGAGGTGGAGGTGCCGCTGGCGATGGCCAGCGACGAGGAGGTGCTGGGGCAGAAGAGCTTCGACGCGCTGGCCCCGCACGAGCTGGCGCAGCTCTACCGGCTGATGACAGAGCTCGAGCTGGCCACGCCGCTGAGGCGCACGCGCCGCCACGAGCGGGGGCGCCACGGTTCGCGCATCGACCTGCGCCGCACCCTGCGCGCCAGCCTGCGCACCGGCGGCGACCCGATCCGCCTGGCCCGCCGCCGCCGGCGCGTCACGCCGCGGCGCCTGGTGATGCTCTGCGACATCTCGGGCTCGATGGAGCCGTACGCGCGGGCGTACCTTCAGTTCCTCACCTGCGCCGCCCGCACGGGTCCGAACGCGGAGGCGTTCGTGTTCGCCACGCGGCTCACGCGCCTCACCCGGGCGCTGGGCTCGCGACACCCCGAGCGCGCGATCCAGCGTGCCGCCGCCGCGGCGCCCGACTGGTCGAGCGGCACGCGCATCGGCGACGCGCTGAAGACGTTCAACGACCGCCACGGTCGCCGCGGGATGGCGCGCGGCGCGGTGGTGGTGATCCTCTCCGACGGCTGGGAGCGCGGAGACCCGGAGCTGGTCGGGCGCCAGATGGACCGCCTGGCACGGCTCGCCCACCGGATCGTGTGGGTGAACCCACGCGCCGGCGCCGACTCGTTCTCGGTGCGGGCGGGCGGCATGGTGGCGGCGCTGCCTCACTGCGACGCGCTCGTCAGCGGGCACAGCTTTGAGGCGCTGCACGAGGTGGTGGAGGCGATCGGCTCGGACAGGTCGCAGGTCGCAGGTCGCAGGTCGCAGGACTTGGGCTCGGTCGAGCCGGAATTCGAGGAGGACTGGGCGTCCGCTACGCCGGTGCCCGGCAGCTCCGTGGCGATGCCCAGCGGCTATGGCCCGAGCAGGGGCAAGACCACCCCGGGCTGGAGCCTCGGCGAATGAGCGAGAAGCGGTGCATCTATCCGGGCTGCGAGCGGCCCGCGGTGCCGCCCCATCCGCTGGGAGGCCCCCAGCCATCGTTCTGCGACCTCGAGGAGCACAACGCGCTGACGGCTCACCAGGAGCGTCAGCGTCTGGCAGCGCAGGGCGATACCAGTCATGATCCGCAGACCGACGAGGAGGAGAGCTAGCAGTGGCTAACGAGGCCTATCGCGCGGTCTTTCTGCGCGTGCACCCCACCGGCAAGATGGTGCTCAGCCTGACCACCGAGTCCGACGGCAGGGAGGCCGAGTACGCCCAGACCGTCGCCGAGGAGCTCGGCGTGCCGCCGCTCGACGTGAAGGTGGTCCCCGCGGACACCGATCGCTTCGGCGAGGGGCACGGCTTCAACACCAGCCCGTCCGACGGCACGGTCGCGGCGGTCTCGAGCGCGAGCGCGAAGATCCGCGACAAGGCCCAGCTGCTGGCCGGTGCGGCGTTGCAGGCGCCCGCCGAGAGCCTCCAATGGTCGAACGGCGCGTGGGTGACGAGCGGCGACTCCGGCCAGGTCAAGACGATCGAGGATCTGGCCCTCTACGCCCACGGCAGCGGCGAGCTGCCTCCCGGCGTCGAGGGCGGGCTCGACGCCCAGACGGTCTACCGCGACTGAGTCAGCCGGACGGCGGGCCGGCGTCGAGCACTATCTCGACCTCGTCGGCCACCTTCAGGGCGCCGAACAGCGCGGAGTAGGGCTTCATGCCCCAGTCGGACTGCTTCAGCGTCGCGCTGGCGCTGAGCCTCCCGTCGTCGCCCAGCGTCACGTCGAAGGCGATCGGGTTGGTGGCGCCGGCCAGCGTCAGGTCCCCCCTCACGGAGATGCGCCCGCCGTCGGGCTCGACGGCGGTCGAGCGGAACTCGATCGGCTGGCGGTTCAGCACCTCGTCGTCGATCGTCTGGCGGATGTTGTCCTTGTCGCCGTCGTCGAGCGCCTGCATGCCGCCGGTGCCCTGCACCACGCGCAGCGAGCTGGGGTCGGCCGTGAGCGCCACGCTCGCGTCCTGGCCGAGCTCGAGCGTGGCCTGCCAGGAGGTCACCTCGAGCACGAGATCGTGCCCGGCCTTGGCAGCCGCTCCGCTCCGCGCGGTCTTCACCGACAGCGTGCCGTCGGCCGGTCCGAGCGTGTGCGTGCCCTGGAACGACATCGCGCGGAGCCTATATTGCGCGTACCCAAAGTTCGACCGAGGAGAGCTTGCATATGGCGGTAGAGCTGGACCATCCCTTCTCGACGGCCAAGCCGATCGACGAGAGCTACGCCGCGATCACCGACCTCGAGCGCGTCGTGCCGTGCGTGGAGGGCGGCAGCGTGGTCGAGAAGACCGGGGACGACTCCGTGAACGCGCAGATCAAGATCAAGATGGGCGCGATGTCGATGACGTTCACCGGCACGGTCGAGATCACCGCGAAGGACCCCGCGGCCCATACGGTCACGATGGTCGTGAAGTCACGCGAGGCGGGCGGTCAGGGCCACGCGAACGCGACCGTGGACTTCGCGCTGAACGACAGCGGCGGCACGATCCACACGAACGCGCAGATCACCGGCAAGGCCGCCTCGATGGGGGAGGGCGTGGTGGTGGGGGTGCTCGACGCGCTCATCAAGGACTTCACCGGCAAGCTCACCAACATGTGATGGTCGCTCCATGAGCGCGATCAAGATGAGGAAGACGCGCGAGGGCGAGGTGCCCCGCGACGGCGCGACTGCGGTCCAGGAGAACCCGGACCGCCCCGTGTTCAACGGCAACGGCCCCGACGACTACGTCTGCGTGGAGTGCGGCAACGTGCTCGCCGCCAAGATGCAGGCGGTGCAGATGACCAAGCGCGTGCGCGTCCGCTGCGGCCGCTGCAACACGGTCAACGTCGCGATCACCGACCTGCGCCAGGCAGAGAACCTCAGGGCCTCCGACGTGGTGCACAGGCACATGAGCACGCTGCCGGCGTCCGTAACGGTGGGCGAGGTTCGCGACTACTTCGCCGGGAGCGCATCCCGCCAGCTCGCCGTGCTGGTGGACGGCGAGCGCTACGTGGGCTCGATCCCGGCGCCCGAGCTGGCGGCGGACGTGGATCCCGCCGAGCCGGCCGCCTCCCACGCCACTCCTGGTCCCACCCTGGGTCCCAAGGCGTCGGCGGCAGACGCCCGCGAGCTGGCGCTCTCCCATCCGAGCCGCCGCGTGGCAGTGGTGGACGAGAGCGGCACGCTGGTGGGCATCGTGGCGGTGAACGAGGCGCAGTCGCAGTTCTGCGGCACGTGAGGGCACGGCCCGCCGGGGACTTCGACTACGAGCAGGGCGGCGACGGCTACGCCGGCGTCCGCCGTACCGACCCGCGCATCGCCGCCTACGTGCACGCGGCGCTCGGCCCGGCGCGAACGGTGCTGAACGTGGGCGCCGGCGCCGGCTCCTACGAGCCGCGCGACCGCTACGTGGTGGCCGTCGAGCCCTCGGCCGCGATGCGGGCCCAGCGGCCCGCGGATCTCGCGCCCGCGATCGACGCCACGGCGGAGAGGCTGCCGTTCGACGACCAGAGCTTCGACGCCGCGATGGCGATGGTCACCGTGCACCAGTGGACCGACACCGCCAAGGGTCTGGCGGAGCTGCGCCGCGTGGCTCGGGGTCCGATCGCGATCCTGACCTTCGACGGCGACGCGCTCGATCGCCTGTGGCTGGACGACTACGTGCCGGGCCTGGTGAGCGCTGAACGGCGCCGCTACCCCTCGATCGCGGAGATAGGGGAGACGCTTGGCGGCACGACCGAGGTGCAGGAGATCCCGATCCCGATCGACTGCGTGGACGGCTTCACCGAGGCGTTCTACGCCCGCCCGGAACGGATCCTCGATCCCGAGGTGCGGCGCTCCCAATCCGCCTGGAACTTCTTCGACGCGGCCGAGGCGGAGCGCGGGCTGGAGCGGCTGCGCGCCGACATCGAGAGCGGAGCCTGGGACGAGCGCTACGGTCGCCTGAGGTCGCAGCCGGAGTTCGTGGGCGCGCTCCGGCTGATCAAGAACACCCCGTAGTAGCAGTTCTGTCGACTGTGGACTGTGGACTGCTCAGGCTGCCGCTTCAGCGGCAGCCTGAGCAGGCGGCGCGCTCGCCACGAAGTCGGACTGGCGGACCAGGAGGAACGCGAGCAGCGCGCCGACCCCCGCGATGATCGCGCCGACGATCAGGATCTCGTTGAACCCGCTGATGAACGCCTGCTGGCCGACGCTCACGAGCTGCTGCCGGATGGCCGGCGGTGTCGATCCGGGCGCGCCGCCGCCCGAGGCCAGCTGCTGAGCCACCGCCGCGCCGTGTCCCGCGACGAACTGTGCCGCCGGCGTGCCGGCCACCAGTTCGCCGGCCTTGGACTGCACCTGGTGCTGGAACAGCGCCCCGAGGGCGGCGATCCCCGTGGCCACGCCCACCTGGCGGCCGGTGTTGTTGATTCCCGAGGCCATGCCGCTGCGGGCGGGGGGCACGACCCCCACCGCGGTCTGGGCCAGGATGGGGTTGAGGATGCCGAGGCCGACCCCGGCCACCACGAACCCGGCGAGCAGCTCGGTCCAGGTGGAGCCGACCGTGATGCCGTGCATCAACAGCAGGGCCACCGCTACGAGAGCCAGCCCCGTGCCCATGAGGGCGCGCGCCGGGAACCGTCCCGACAGCCTCCCGGCAAGCGGCGCGATGAAGAACGCGACCACGGTCAGCGGCAGGAAGCGCAAGCCGGTCTGCACCGGCGTGTAGCCCAGCACGTTCTGGAAGTAGAGCGTGAGGTAGAGGAACGAGGCGAACAGCGAGGCCGACACGGCGAATGCCGCGATGACGGCGCCGCTGAAGGTGGGCTTGCGGAACAGGGTGATGTCCAGCATGGGCCGCTTCTGGCGCACCTCGACCACCACGAACAGCAGCAGCAGCACGCCGGCTGCCACCAGCTCGACCACGATCTGGGTGCTGCCCCAGCCCGCGTCGTTGCCGCGGATCAGCGCGAGCACCAGCAGGAACAGCCCGCTGGAGAACGTGACCAGCCCGGCCCAATCCACGCCCGTGGCGTCCGGGTCCCTGGTGTCGCGCAACTGCGTGATCGAGAGGAAGATCGCCGCCACGCCGATCGGCAGGTTGATGAAGAAGATGTACTCCCAGCCGAGCCCCTGGGTGAGCAGGCCGCCGATCATCGGCCCGATCGCCGCGGCGGCGCTGACCGTGGCGCCCCAGATGCCATACGCAGTGCCGCGCTCGCGCCCCTGGAACTCCTGCGCGATCAAAGCCAGCGAGGTGGCCAGCATCGCCGCGCCGCCGATGCCCTGCACGCCGCGCGCGAGGTTGAGCATCAGGGGCGTGGTGGAGAGGCCGCAGATCAGCGAGGCGCCGGTGAAGATCGCCAGCCCGACGGTGAACACCAGCCTGCGTCCGAGCAGATCGGCGAGCGAGCCCGCGGTGAGGAGCAGGGCCGCCAGCGTGAGCGAGTACGCGTCCACGACCCACTGGAGATCCTGGAAGTTGGAGTGCAGCGCCGTCTGGATCGACGGCAGCGCCACGTTCACGATCGTGATGTCCAGCAGCAGCATGAACGTCGCCACGCATACGACGATCAGCGTCCACCACTTGCGTTCCATCGACCCGCCCTTCCCCTATCGAGCCATCACAATGTAGGGAATGGAGATAACCACGCGACAGGCCGAGGTGCTCAAGAGGCTCGTGGAGACGCACGTCAGCCACGGCCAGCCGGTGGGTTCCAAATGGCTTGCCGAGCAGGCCCAGCTGCCCTGGCGGCCGTCCACGATCCGCGCGGAACTGGCGAAGCTCGAGGAGCTCGGACTGCTCCAGCACCCGCACACCTCGGCGGGTCGCGTGCCCACCGACAGCGGCTACCGCTACTACGTGGACGAGCTGCTCGAGAAGGGCACGCTGCCGGTGCCGCGCCAGGTGTTCCAGCTCACCGACATGCGACGCGAGGTGGAGGAGACCCTGCGCGCCACCACGGAGCAGCTGTCCCAGGTCACGAACCTGCTCGCGATCGTCTCCGCGCCGCCGATCGCCACCACCACGATCCGCCACATCGAGGTCCTGCTGCTCCAGCCGCAGGTGGCGATGGTGGTCGTGATCACCTCCACCGGCGGCGTGACCAAGCGGGTGATCAGCTACGACCATCCCGTCGACTCGGGCCTGATCGAGTGGTCCGCCGAGTACCTGAACGAGGCGCTGGGCGGGATGGCGCTCGGCGCGCGGATGATCCACTCCAAGCTCGTCGCCACCGGACTGTCCCCTCGCGAGCTCGAGTTCCTCGCCACGCTCGCCCCGGCGATCATCGATCTGGAGGAGACGGCCGAGGACACCCTCTACGTGGAGGGCGCCGCCCGGCTGCTGTCGGAGGACCGCTTTCAGGAGCTGACGCAGATCGACGACCTGCTCCAGCTGCTCGAGCGCCGCATGGTGCTGCTCGGCCTGCTGCGCGAGGCGCTGAGCGAGCCGAGCGTGTATCTGCGCATCGGGCACGAGAACGTCTCGCCCGTGTTCCACTCGCTGAGCATCGTGGCGGCCAACTACGGGCTCGCCGGCCGCAACCTCGGCTCCGTGAGCGTGGTGGGACCGGTGCGGATGGACTACGGCAACGCCATCGGCTCGGTGCGCCAGGCGGCAGCGGAGCTGTCACGCTTCGTCGAGCGTCTCTACGACGAGTAGAGCCAGAGGGAAGAAGCGCGCCCCAAGGGGCGTCTTCAGTCACTGAAGCCCGTCAGGTGAACCCGAATGCGCCAAGGCGCGGAGGTCCCAGTGTTACGCACCCCGAAAGTGCTCCTTCTTGGCGCCGTTGCCGCGGCACTAGTCCTCGTCGCAGGCTGCGGCGGGTCCAGCAAGAGCAGCACAGCGGCGAGCACGCCCGCTCCAGCCGCGAGCACGCCGGCTGCCACCACTCCGGCTCCGGCGGCCACCACGCCGTCCAGCTCGGGCGCGGAAACGGTCCCCCTTGCGGCGGACGCCAGTGGCAAGCTCGCGTTCAATACGACGAAGCTCACGGCGAAGGCCGGCACGGTCACGTTGAAGATGAGCAACCCGTCCATGATCCAGCACGGCGTCTCGATCGAGGGCAACGGCGTGACCAAGGGCGGCAACATCGTCGGGAACGGCGGCACCTCGACTGTCACCGCGACGCTCAAGCCCGGCACCTACACGTTCTTCTGCCCCGTGCCCGGCCACCGCGAGGCCGGAATGCAGGGCACGCTGACGGTTTCCTGATCGGCTAGGGCGAGGCGGTTGGCCCCCTCCCGGCCGCCTCGCCCGACCCGCCGCTCTAGGAGCCCTGGCTGAGCGCGACCACCAGCAGCACCACGGCCGCAATGCCCGCCAGCCCGAGCAGCACCGCGTTGATCACCATCGCGCGGCTGAGCCAGCCGCCGGTCGTCTTGTCGTCGCTGGGCTCCTCGACCGCTTCCGGCTCGGCGGGCGCGTCGCCGTTCTGCTGGCGCCAGCCGACCGAGCTGGCCAGCGAGCTGGTGATGAACTGGTTGAGGCTCACGTCGTCGCGCTCGGCCGCACGAGCAAGCTCGGCGTGGAGCGAGTGCGGCATGCGCAGCATGAGGCGGCCGCTGTAGGAGGCTGCGCCCCTTGGCTCCGGAACCTCGCGGTTGTTGGCCAGCGCCTCGGCGATCCACGCCTCCATCGAGTCGCGGATGGCGCGCGTGGCCTCGTCGGCGGTCTCCGCGTGCGCCTCGCAGCCCGGCAGCTCCTCCACCTTCGCGGTCCAGCCCGCGGCGTCGTCGCCCTCATCGCGCACGAGCACGATGTGGTACGGACGGTCCAGATACGGCGCGCTGACGGTGCTCGACTCCATCGAGGCCATGTTAGGTCGGCTCTGAGGGAGCGGCAACGGCTCGGCGGCCTCGGTCTCGAGGCCGCGCCGCAGCTTCGCCAGGGCGGCCTGCGTCTGCCTCGACAGGTGCCGCTTTGAGATTCCGAGCTCGCGTGCGACGTGCTCTTGGTCGAGGTCGCGGACAAAGCGCAGGTAGACGATGCGCCGCTCGCGCTCGTCGAGGCTCTCGAATGCCTCGGACAGGGCGATGCGGTCGTCGGCCAGGCCGAGGCTGTCGGCGAGTCGCGAGCCGATCTCCTCGCCGGAGTCCTGCTCGTCCGCGTTCGAGGCCACCGGCCGCGTGGCGCTGAGCGCGCTGGACACGGCCGCCTCGTCCACGCCCAGCTCGGCCGCGAGCTCGGCCGGGGTCGGCTCGCGGCCCAGCCGGCCCCTGAGCTCGTGGCGCGCCCCCGCCAGCCTGGCGCGCAGCTCGGCGAGACCACGTGGCAGTCGCATGCTCTCGCCGCGGTCGCGCAGGTGACGCTTGATCTCGCCGGTGATGTGCGGCACGGCGAAGGCCGGCAGGTCGAAGCCGCGCTCGAGATCGAAGCGATCGATGGCGTTGATCAGTCCGATCGACCCGACCTGCACGAGGTCCTCGTAACCCTCGCCGCGGCGTGCGTGACGGCGTGCGAGCGACTCCACGAGGGGCAGATGGAGCTCGATCAGGCGCTCGCGGGCCTTGGCGTCGCCGTGCACGTGGTAAGCACGGAGGAGTCGAGGGGTCGCGTCGGCTGCTGAGCTGATTTCGCTGCTATCAGCGAGTTTGTCCACGGCCATCTTGGCGTTGCGGGGGGTTGATACCACTCTCACCTTAACGTGGTATCGGGCGTGTGACCGCGTTTTTTGGCCGCGCACGCGCCCCGGCGGGTACCTGAATGGCCAAAGAGTGCAACTCCGGAGCTCGGTGTGCTCGCAACCTTCTGGCCTCGAAATCGCGTGTCCCTCTTGCTTGTCGTCCTCGCGACGGCGATCGTGACCCTGCTCGCCCACACGGGCAGTGCTCACGCGGACGCCTTTGACGACGCCCAGGCAGCGCTTCAGGAGGCCTCGCAGGAGCTGAGTGCCTCGATGAACGGAGCCGCTGCCGCGCCCTCCGCACCGGCCACGATGCGGCAGGCACAAAAACCCGCGCCCGGGGCCGCGGCGGCGCCGGCGGCGACGCCGCCCGCGGCCCCTGGGCCGGCCAAGAAGAGCTGGACCGCCGCCACCCCGGCTCCGGCCGAGAAGGCGGCGCCGCCCGCCCAATCGAACACCTACATCACGATTCGCGTGAACAGCCCCGGTGACGACGGCCCGGTGGCGCAGGACAACTGGAACAGTGGCGCCGGCGCGCAGCCGCGGTCGCTCCCGAATGGAGGCGTCGAGGGGGTCTCCGACTCGTCGACGATGCCGGACATGTCCGACCTGTCGGACATGCCGCCGATGCCGAAGATGCCCGCCATGCCCAAGATGCCGGCGATGCCCAAGATGCCGGCCATGCCGAAGTTCCCTTCGGCGACCGTGGCGCCCTCCAAACCCGCTACCGGTGCCCCCCGGAAGCACACCGTCGACCGCCGCCGGGCGCTGCCCCGGCGTCCGGCGGCCGCGGCGGTGGCGACCTTCGTGCCCGCCCGGGCGCTGCCCAAGCCGCCATCGCCACCACCACGGTCGCAGGCGCGCGCCGTCCGGCACCGGCCTCGACACGCCGTCGCCCAGGCTCCGGCTCGGGTGCCGTTCCAACTTCCACCAGTTTCACAAGACCAGGCCACGGGCGCCGGTTCATCCGGCGGTACGTCGACACCGCCACCGGCGCTCTTCGCGGTACTGCTCGCCGCGGCCTGTTTAGGCGCCTCGATGCTCGTTGCCAGTCTCTGGGATGCCCACCGGAGACGTCGGTCACGGTTGTTCGCATCGAGGCTCGAACGCCCCGGTTAGTCCTCCCGAGCGCAAGTCAAGGACCGGTGTGCCGGGCGCCCGCCCGGTGCGCACTCAAGCTCGAAGGAGGACAGATCGTGAAAGGTCGTCTTCTCGCGCTGACGGTCATGCTGGTGCTGCTCGTAGGAGTGGCACCCGCCGCTGCCGACACGTTCGGCAGTCAATCGGCGGGTCAGTCAGCCGACAGCACTCAGTCGGCTACGTCAGGCGCGACATCAACCCAGATAGACCCCAGCAACGAGAACATCTCGGTGCGGGTGCTGAGCCCGGGCAACAACGGCCCGGTCACTCAGAGCAACAACTCGAGCGCCAAGTCGGGCGCTCTGAACCAAAA
The DNA here is from genome assembly GCA_963770325.1 of uncultured Thermoleophilaceae bacterium. Classification (GTDB taxonomy): domain Bacteria; phylum Actinomycetota; class Thermoleophilia; order Solirubrobacterales; family Thermoleophilaceae; genus JAICJR01. The sequence goes on from CAVYPF010000004.1 coordinate 508,423, forward strand.
CGCGACCCAGCAGGCCGCGAGCCAGATCCAGTCGTCGGGCGGCGCCGCCGCCAAGGCGCTGCAGGAAGCCGCCCAGTGGGCGGGCAATGACCAGTCGGCGACCTCAAACGCCGACTCGACGCAGAAGCACCCCAGCAACGAGAACATCTCGGTGCGGGTGCTGAGCGGCGGCGATGACGGTGCGGTCGATCAGAGCAACAACTCTGAGGCCAAGTCGTTCGCGGGCAACAAGAACCAGACCCAGCAGCAGACGGAGCAGAGCCAGGGTGGCTCGAACTCGAGCAAGGGCAGCTCGGGCGGCTCCTGTGGCTGCGACCCGGTTGTGACCAAGCCGATCAAGGGCGTCGTCTCTGACGGCGGTTCCTCGTGCGGTTGCGACTCGGGCTCGAAGGCGATCCAGGCTGGTGGCCAAGACGCGGCCAACAAGCAGGACGCCACGTCGGACGCGACCTCCAAGCAGATCGCGCCGTCGAACGAGAACATCCCGACCCGGGTGCTGAGCTCGGGCGGGGGCGGCTCCGTCGATCAGAGCAACAACTCTGACGCCGAGTCGTTTGCCGGCAACGTGAACCACACGATGCAGGCCCTGAGCCAGATCCAGGGCGGAGGATCCTGCTCGTGCCAGCCGCCGGTGCTCGTTCGCGGGCTACAGCAGTGCTGCAGCGGCCAGTCGACCGGAATCCAGGCGGCAGGTCAGGACGCAGCGAACATGCAGGACGCCATGTCCTCGGGCAAGTCCGAGCAGATCAAGCCCGAGAACCAGAACGACCCGTTGCGCGTCAAGCACAGCGACGGTTCGGATGGCGACGTGAACCAGTCGAACAACTCGTCGGCTGAGTCGAAGGCGCTGAACCTCAACTGGCTGTGGCAGCAGCTGCAGCAGCTCCAGGGCGTGCCGGGAGGTGAGGCAATCCGAACGTGAGTCACAGCGGCCCGCACATCGAGCCGCCGGCCGGGAGCGCGAGCTCCCGGCCGGCACGGGCCGCCCAAGAGTGGTCGCGCTACCGCGATCGGTGTACGGTTTTGGACGTCGCAGCTCTTCGTCAAGGAAGGTGGGCCCCACTGGAGCCGGCGACCCCCAGATTTTCGCCACCACCAGCGGCAGCCGCTCTGACGGCAGTGATAGCAGTGCTGTTGTGCGTCTGGGCTGCGCCCGCAGGGGCGGCCAGCGGGCTCTCGCCTGACGGTTCCCCGGGACACGGGGGGCTCCAGCCCGACCCATCGGGCGGTCATGGCACGTCGGTCACGCCCGTGACTCCGGTCACCCCGGTCACGCGTGCTCCGGTTCGAGTCACGCCCAGGGTCACCGTCGTCAAGGTGGCGCCGCACCACACCCGTGCGCGCAGACACGCGCGGGTGGTTCATCGGCCCAAGCCGGCCGCGTCGGTCAGCGTGCCGCGCGCCGCGCCGTCGCCGGTGTTCGACTCGCTCAGGGTCGGCGTGCCGCTTCCGGGGCGTACCGCCTCCTCGGGAGGGCTGGACAGCCATCTTCTTCTGCTTGCCGCCTCCGCGCTGCTCCTGCTGGTGGTCCTCGGCGGCTCGCTGCTGGGGCTGGCGCTGACCCAGATCAGATCGGCCCGGGGCGCCTGACATGCGGCTGCGCACGGCGATCGTCTCCGCTCTCCTGCTCTCGGCCCTCGGCTGGGCCTCGGCGCCGGCGCACGCGAACGAGGTCGATCCCTCCTGCACGCTCTCGAACCTGACGCACGTGGACTGCTCGAACTGGCACTCGAGCAGCGTCACGCTGCGCTGGACCTGGACCCCGGGAGGGGAGACCAGCACCACGGGCTGCGGAACCACCACGATCAGCGGCGACACCCCGCCGGCGGGCCTCAGCGTGCCCTGCACGGTCTTCTGGGGCACGGACTTCGCAGGCTCCACCGCGATCGTGAAGGTGGACAAGACGCCACCCTCCGTCGCCGGGGCCGCCCCGGCCCGGCCGCCCGATCATGACGGCTGGTACAACCACCCGGTCGTCTTCAGCTTCAGCGGCTCGGACGCGCTTTCCGGGCTCGCTTCCTGCGACAGCGTGGACTACTCCGGGCCCGGCGGGACGGGCGCCGCGGTGGCTGGCGGCTGCCGCGACGTTGCCGGCAACAGGGGCGTGGCCTCGTTCCCGATCCTCTACGACGCGACCCCGCCGGCTCCGGCCCAGGTGGCCGCCGAGCCGGGCAACGACTCGATCAAGCTGAGCTGGGTAGCGCCGGCCGACGCCGCCACCGTTCACGTTGCCCGCGCGACGGGCGCCGCGGCCGCTCCGAAGACGATCTACAAGGGCAGCGGTGACGACGTGACCGATCGCGGCCTCCGGAACGGCGTTCGCTACAGCTACACCGTCACGGTGATCGACCAGGCGAACAACGCGACCAGGACGACCACCAGCGCGGTACCCACAGCCTCGACCCTGCGTCCCCTGGACGGCACCCTGGCGAGCGCCCCGCCGAGGCTCACCTGGCGCTCCGCAAAGCGCGCCACCTACTACAACGTGCAGCTGCTCAAGGGCAGGAAGAAGATCCTCAGCGCCTGGCCCCACGGCCCGCACCTCCAGCTGCCCCTGACATGGCGCTACCGGGGGCATCATCGGCGCCTCGCCACCGGGAAATACCGCTGGTACGTGTGGCCCGGCTATGGCGCTCGTTCGGCCCACCGCTACGGCGGTTTGCTGGGCCACAGCGGCTTCCGCATCGCCGGCTGACGCACGCGAACTACTAAGCTCGGCGGGTCTTGGCGCCGACACACCTTTTCGAGGCATGAAGCGAGATCCGTACGAGGTGCTGGGCGTCCCCCGGGACGCCGACGACACCCAGATAAAGAAGGCCTTCCGCAAGCTCGCCCGCGAGCTGCATCCGGACGTGAACAGCCACGATCCGGAGGCCGAGGAGAAGTTCAAGGAGGCGGCCGGGGCCTACGAGATCCTCTCGGACTCGGAGCGCCGCTCGGTCTACGACCGCTATGGGCACGAGGGGCTCGGCGCGCGCGGCTTCGAGTCGGGCTTCGCGGGCTTTGGCTCGTTCGCCGACATCTTTGACGCCTTCTTCGGCGGCGGCGACCCGTTCGGCTCGTCCTTCGGCGGCCGCGGCGGCGGCGTACAAGGCGGCGACGTGGCGGTGTCGGTCGAGGTTTCGCTCGCCGACGCGGCCCGCGGCGCCGACGTGGAGGTCGAATACGACGCGGTGGCCACCTGCGAGCACTGCCACGGCAACGGTGCCGAGCCGGGCACGCCGATCGACACCTGCGAGCGCTGCGGCGGCGCCGGCGCCCTGCGCAGCGTCTCCCGCACCGCCTTCGGCCAGCTCGTGCGCTCCCACGCCTGCGACGCCTGCGGCGGGGAGGGCAAGATCCCGCGTACCCCCTGCGCCGAGTGCGCGGGGCGCGGCCGCGTGGCCGGCCGGGTGGCGCTCACCGTGCAGATCCCGCCCGGGATCGCCGACGAGCAGCGAATCCGGCTCACCGGGCGTGGCCACGCGGGCGAGCGGGCCGGACGCCCTGGCGACCTCTACGTGCTGGTGCGCGTCGCTCCCGACGAGCGCTTCGTGCGCGACGGCAACGACCTCGTGACCGTGGTGGATCTGCCGGCACCCGCTGCGGCGCTCGGCAGCAAGATCACCGTGCCCACGCTCGACGGCGAGGAGGAGCTCGAGGTTGAGCCCGGCACGCAGCCCGGCACGGTGCTCACGCTGCGCGGCAAGGGCATGCCGTCGCTGCGGCGCGGCCGCCGAGGGGACCAGCGCGTGGTGGTGAACGTGGTGATCCCGCGCAAGCTCAGTGCCGAGCAGCGCCAGATGCTGAAGGCGTTCGCCGCCACGCTGGACGACGAGAACCTGCGGGAGGACGGCGACGAGTCGCTGTTTTCGCGTGTGAAGCGGGCACTGAGCTGATACGCCTCGCGGTGAGGGCGCCGGCGGAGGCGGCTGAGATCGTGCTCGCCGCGCTCCTCGAGCTGGCCCCGAGTGGCGTGGAGCAGGTCGACGGCGAGGGCTTCGTGGAGTACGCCCTCTACGGCGCGCCGGGAGAGCTGCCGTCGCTGCCCGAGGGCGACGCCGACGTGGGCGGAGTGCGGGTGAGCGTTCGCGGCGAGGAGGTGCCGGACGACTGGGAGGAACGCTGGAAGCGCTTCCACGCGCCGGTGCTGATCGCGGGTTCGCTCTACGTGCGACCCCCGTGGGAGCAGGCGGCGGTCCGCCCGGGTGTCACCGAGGTCGTGATCGATCCCGGCCGTGCCTTCGGCACGGGCAGCCACGCCACCACCCGGCTCAGCCTCGAGCTGATGCTGGATCTGGACGCGGGCGGCTCGTTCGCCGACCTCGGCTGCGGATCCGGGGTCCTGGCGATAGCGGCGGCAAAGCTCGGCTTCGAGCCGGTGATCGCAGTCGACTCGGATCGACTCGCGGTCCAGGCCACCCTGCTGAACGCGCGCGACAACGCCGTGTTCCTGGATCGGGTGGAGCGCTTCGACCTGCGCGGCACCCCACCGCCCCGCGCCGACACGGTGGCCGCCAACCTGATGCGCCCCCTGCTCCTGCGCCTTGCGGAGCTGATGCAGCCCCGCCCAAGGGTGCTGATCGTCTCCGGGCTGCTCGACGAGGAGGCCGACGAGCTGGCGGCGGCTTTCGCCCCGCTCGTGGAGCGGCGGCGGCTCTCGCTGCAGGGCTGGTCGGCGCTGCTGCTGTCCTGAGCCTCGTCAGGCGAAGAACTTCAGGGCGCGCTCGAGAACGAACTCGGGGCGCTCCTCGTGGATGAAGTGGCCGGCACCCTTCACCAGCTCCACCCCGATCTCGTCTGCGTAGGGCTCGTAGCCGCGCAGCATCTCCGGCCGGATCACCACGTCGCTCAACCCGTGCAGCCAGAGCGTGGGCGTGTGCAGCCGCAGCGAGCGGTAGCGCCCGCGCAGCATCGGCCCGATCTCGCGCAGCAGGAAGCTGCGGTAGGTCTGCACGCTCGCCCAGGCGCGCTCGGGCTCCTGGAACTGGTCGAGCATGATGCGCGTGTCCTCGGGCGACCACGCTCCGCGGCGCCCCGCGATCACGTGCCCGCGCTCGGCGGGAAGCCGGCCGAGCTGCCCCGCCGCCAGGCGCCCCACGCCGGGGGCCGCGAGCACCCACTGGTAGGCGAAGCGGTGCAGGTTGCGCGCGCCGCTGCGTTCAACGCGTGGCCACAGGTGCCCGGTGTTCAGGGCGAGATAGCGGCCCACCAGGTCCGGCCTCCGCACGCAGAGGATGAAGCCGGCCACGCCGCCCCAATCGTGGCCCACCAGCCGCACGTCGTGGAGTCCCAGCGAGTCCAGCAGCTCCGCCACGTCGGCCGCGAACTGCTCCTTCTCATAGCCGCGCCTGGGGGCGTCCGACCAGCCAAAGCCGCGCAGATCGGGGCAGATCACGCGGTAGCGCTCGGCCAGGCCGGGAATCAGATGCCGCCAGGTCCACCAGTGCTCCGGCCAGCCGTGAAGCAGCACCACCGGCTCTCCGTCGCCCGCCTCAGCCACGTGCAGGCGCACGCCGCCGGCGTCTAGGAAGCGATGCTCGACCCCGGGCAGCTCGGGCAGCGGACGCATTGCGCTCGCAGCCTACACTTGAAATGTGTCCCTCATCGAGCAGGTCAGATCCGATACGAACACCGCCCTGAAGGCCGGTGACAAGGAGCGCGTGCAGGCCCTGCGCCTGATCTCGAGCGAGCTCCAGAAGGCGGCCAAGGAGACCTCAGACGGGGACGAGACGGCGGTGCTCCAGCGCGAGCGCAAGCGTCGGCTCGAGGCCGCGGACGCCTACGCCGACGCCGGGCGCGACGACCTCGCCGAGTCCGAGCGGCGCGAGGCGACGATCATCGAGGAGTACATGCCCGAGCAGCTCTCCGACGAGGAGCTGCACGCGATCGTCGGCGACGTGGTGGCCGAGCTCGGCGCCTCGTCCCCCCAGGAGATGGGGAAGATCATGTCGATGGTGATGCCGAAGGTCCAGGGCCGCGCGGACGGTAAGCGCGTCTCCGCCGTGGTTCGTGAGAAGCTGGCCTCGTAAGTGGTGCGGACACAGGTCGAGCTAACCAACGAGGTCGCCACGGAGTTGGCGGGCCCGGGTGACGCGATCATGCGCACGCTCGAGGGTCACCTCGACGCCGCCGTCTTCCTGCGCGGCAACGTGCTCACCCTCGAGGGCGAGCCGGCCGAGGTGCAGCTCGCCGAGACCGTGGTGCGCGAGCTGTCCGACCTGATCCGCCAGGGCCACGACATCGCGCCGGGCACGATCGAGGCGATCACCGGCGCGCTCGACCACCACGAGAGCCCGAGCCGCATCTTCGAGGACGTCGTCTGGCGCCACCGCGGCCTGAAGGTCGCGCCCAAGACCGTGAACCAGAAGCGCTACGTCGACGCCATCCGCGAGCAGACGATCACGATCGGCATCGGCCCGGCGGGCACCGGCAAGTCCTTCCTCGCCGTGGCGATGGCCGTGGCGGCGCTCGCGCGCCGCGAGGTCAACCGCATCGTGCTCACCCGCCCGGCGGTGGAGGCGGGCGAGCGCCTCGGCTTCCTGCCCGGGGACGTGATGGCGAAGGTGGATCCCTACCTGCGGCCGCTGTTCGACGCCCTCTACGACATGCTCGAGCCCGAGCGGGTCAACCAGCACCTGGAGCGCGGCGTGATCGAGGTGGCGCCGCTCGCGTTCATGCGCGGCCGCACCCTCAACGACTCGTTCATCATCCTCGACGAGGCCCAGAACACGAGCCCCGAGCAGATGAAGATGTTCCTCACCCGGCTCGGCTTCAACTCGAAGATGGTGGTCACCGGGGACGTCACCCAGGTCGACCTGCCGCGCGACCAGCGCTCCGGGCTCGTGATCATCGGCGACATCCTGCGCGACGTGGAGGGCATCGAGTTCGTGCGCTTCGGTGGCGAGGACGTGGTGCGCCACAAGCTCGTGCAGCGGATCGTCGCGGCCTACAGCGACTACGCCGAGCAGCAGACGCCGGGGATCCGCCCCGCCGCCCGCCACGCCGATCAGCGCTGACGCTCCAGCCCTGGTGAGCATCGAGCTCGAGATTCACGGGGACGAGTCCCCCGCTGTGCGGGAGGCCGCGCTCGCTGCGCTTGACGCCGCGGGCGTCAGCGACGGGCACGTGGCGGTCGTGTTCGTGGCCGAGGACCAGATCCGGGGGCTGAACCGCGATCATCGCGGGCGCGATGCCCCCACCGACGTGCTCTCCTTCCCCGTCGACGGCGCGGGTCCGCTCACGGCCGGGCCGCGCGAGCTGGGCGACGTCGTGATCTGCCGCGAGCACACGACCGACGTGGTCGAGGCCGTCGTGCACGGCGTGCTCCATCTCTGCGGGCACGACCACGAGACCGACTCCGGCGAGATGCTCGCGCTCCAGGACCGGATCGTCGCCGGGCTGGCGCGATGATTGGCCGCAGCGGCTTCGTGGCCCTCGCCGGGCGACCGAACGTCGGCAAGTCCACGCTCGTGAACCGTGTGGTGGGGGAGAAGGTGGCGATCGTCTCCGACAAGCCGCAGACCACGCGGCGCGCGATCCGGGGCGTGGCGACGCGCGATGGCTGGCAGCTCGTGTTGGTGGACCTGCCCGGCGCGCAGCGCCCGCGCGATCCGCTCACCGAGCGGATGCAGCAGCGCATGCGGCACGAGCTGGCGGAGTCCGACGTGGCGCTGTTCGTGCTGAACGGGGAGCAGGCGATCGGCCCAGGTGACCGCTTCATCGCCCGCGCGATCAAGGCGGCCGGCCGGCCCACCGTCACGGCGCTCAACAAGATCGACCGCCTGAACCGCGCCCGCACCGCCGAGGCGCTGACCGCGGCCGTGGAGCTTGACCTGCCGGGCGAGATCTTCCCGATCAGCGCCCGCCGGGGCGCGGGGGTGGGGGAGCTGGTGGAGCACCTGGTGTCGCTCCTGCCCGAGGGGCCGTTCATGTATCCGCCCGAGGAGCACACGGACATGTCGGAGACCGTCCAGCTCGCCGAGCTGATCCGCGAGCAGGTGCTGCGGCGCACGCGCGAGGAGCTGCCGCACGCCGCGGAGGTGGAGGTGGACGAGCTCGAGGAGCGCGAGGACGGCCTTGTGCTTGTGGTGGCCCGGTTGTGGGCGGAGACCGAGTCCCAGAAGGCGATCCTGATCGGGTCGGGGGGCGCCATGGTGCGCGCCATCGGCACGGCCGCCCGCAAGGAGATCGAGGCGCTGCTGGGCCGTCACGTGCATCTCGATCTGAGCGTGCGCGTGCGGAAGGGCTGGCGCCGCGACGAGGGCCTCCTCGACCGGCTCGGCATCGAGTAGCGGCGCGACCTAGCGCATCGAGCCGGCGATCTTCAGCGCCGCAGCCTTCGAGATGTGCGCCTCGAGTCGTAAGAGAAGATCGCCCTGCCGCCACAGCAACGTATTCGTGGCAAGCCGGGGCGTGTACCCCTGCACCTGACCGCTGCGATCCTTGTACATGAGCACGTGCGGCATGCCGGCGATCCAGATGCCGGGCTGGCCGCTCACCGACACGGCCTCCGCCGTCGTGCCCGGCCCAAGCGTCTTCTGGATGAACACGGACTGCTGCTGGCCGCGGAACTCGGTGATCAGCATCCGCACGCCGCCTGGCCTCGTGTAGACGAGTCCCACCTGGCCGCCCGGCGGCTCCTCCGAGAAGTACACCTCGTCCGGCGGCTCCCCGGCCGGCACGACTGGGGTGAACGATGCGGCGCGGGCAGCGCCCTGCAGCGTGGTCCGCGTTCCAAGCGCAAGCTGGTCGCCGGCCGCCGTTGCCGGCAGCCTCGGTACCCGCACGATCTCGACGCTGCGCAGCCCAAGCCAGTCGAGCACGGAGTGGCGCAGCCTCGGCGACGCGGCGAACGCGCTGCCCGCGCCGATCAGCAGTACGGCGAACGCCAGCGCGATCGCCTCCCGCGGGCGCAACCCCCGCCGCGGGGAGGGGGCCGCGACTACGCGAGCGCGAACGGCCGGCGTGAGAGCCGGGGTGGGCGGGTAGTCCAGCTCGCCACCGATGGCGCTGAGGGCGCGCTCGAGCTCGCTCATCGCGCCTCCTCCCCGAGCTCGTCCCGCAGGCGCTCCAGGGAGCGCGACAGCCGCGACTTCACCGTGCCGAGCCGCAGGCCGAGCACGTCGGCGGTCTCGCGCTCGGATAGGTCGAGGAAGAAGCGGCAGGAGATCACGAGCCGGTCCTCCTCGCGCAGCCCGTCGATGGCGGCGAGCAGCGCGCGCCGGCGCTCGGCGGCCAGCAGCGCGGCCTCGGGGGACGGGTCCGCGTCCTCCTGAGGTCGCTCCGCCGCCGCCCGCAGCGCCAGCGCGTCGCGCCGTCCGGCCGCGCGCAGCCGGTTGCGCGACTCGTTCACCGCGATCCGCATCAGCCAGGGCCGGAGCGGGGATCCCGCCCTGAAGCGGCCGAGCGCGGCGTGCGCCTTCACGAACGCGTCCTGTGCCGCCTCCTGCGCGTCCGCGGCCGAGCGCGTGACGAGATAGGCGGCGCGGAAGACCGGCTCCTGGTACCGCTCGACGATCTGCTCGTATGCGCTCACGTCACCGCGCCTCGCGCGCTCCACCAGCTCGCTCTCGGCAAACTCGGCATCGTTCAGCGGCCGGACCACCACTGGAGCTTCTACACCGCCCGCGCGCCGGGCGTTCCGGCCCTCGTCAGCCCAGCCCGGCGGCGGCGAGTGCCTGGCGCTGCTCGAGGTACTCCTCGACGCGCACCATCCGGGTGCCGTCGAAGTGGGTGACGAAGCAGAGGTCGGCCGTGATCTCCGGCCCGTCGTCCGACCCGGCGCGGCCGATCACCTTGCCGATCGTGACCACCAGCTCGTCGCCCTCCACCAGCTCGCGGACCTCGAAGCGCAGCTGGCGCACGGTCTCGCGCCAGTCGCTCAGGTAGGCGGTGACCTCCTCCGGGCCGCGCAGGGTGCGGGCGTTCACGAAGTTCTCGGCGACGACGTACTCGGTGTCGGGCCGGAAATCCGCCACCACCGCGTCGAGGTCGCCGCTGTTCCAGCCGGCCAGCGACCGCGTCACCGCATCGACCTGCTCCTGGGCCATGGCCGCCGAGTATGCCCTACCCATCGTGGGCCTCCACGGCGACCGTCGAGCGCATGAACTCGCGCATCAGCTGGGCGAACCGCTGCGGCTGGTCGATCGGCACGAATGTGTAGCTGTCCTCGATCAGCTCGAGCCTTCCCTGCGGCAGCCGCTCCATCAGCCGCTCCGCGAGCGAGACCGGGAAGAAGCGGTCCTCGGTCGCCCACGCCAGCAGCGTGGGGCGGTCGAAATCGCGCAGCCGCTCGGCGGCCGCGAGCGTGTCCTTGTTCGACACCTTGCGCACGAACTTCTCCATGTCGCGACGGATGGCGCGATTCGTGAGGTACGGGCGCATCATCGCCACCATCTCGTCATCGGGGATGCCGCGCTTGGACACGCCGCCGAAGCCGAGCGTGGACTGGCGTAGGCGCCGGCTGCGAACGGGCTGCAGCGTCAGCGTTATCGCGCCGGGGATGTGCGAGATCCACTGCATCGGGCGCAGCTGCGGCGGGAAGAAGTGCTCGAACGAGTCCGAGGGGGTCAGCACGAGCCGGGCGATGCGCGCGGGGTGCTCGGTGACGAGCAGCTGGCTGATGGCGCCGCCGGTGTCGTTGCCGACGATCGTCACATCTTCGAGGTCGAGCTTCTCGATCAGCTCGGCCAGCAGGCGAGCCACGCCGCGCGGGCTCACGTCGGCGTCCCGCTTCATGGGCCGCCGGTGGGCGCCCAGCGGCAGCACCGGCACGATGCAGCGGAAGTCGGGCTCGAGCTGTGGGACGAGCCGGCTCCACAGCACGTCGTTGGCGAGGAGGCCGTGTACGAAGACGATCGGCTCGCCCGTTCCAGTGTCGGCGTACTCGATCGTTCCGGCCGACAGATCGATCTCACGCGTTGCTGACATCCCAACTCCCATCTAGTATTGACATACAGGCTGCACGGATTATGCATACAGACAGTACGAATGTCAAGAAGGTAAGCAAGGCCTCTCAGTCGGCCGCCACACGCGCCAAGCTGATCAAGGCCGCGCGGCGCTTGTTCGCGAAGCACGGCTACGCGCACGTGGGCACCGAGGAGGTGGTGCGCCGAGCCGGCGTCACGCGCGGGGCGCTCTACCACCAGTTCGCCGACAAGAAGGACCTGTTCCGCGCGGTCTTCGTGCAGATCGAGGAGGAGATGGCGCTCGCGTCCGCCGAGCGGGCGATGGCGGAGACCGATCCGCTGGCGGCGTTGCGTGCCGGCGCGAGCTACTGGCTCGAGGCCTGTAGCGACCCGGAGGTCCAGAGGATCTGCCTGCTCGACGCGCCGGCCGTGCTCGGCTGGGAGGAGTGGCGCGAGGCCGGCAGCCGGGCCCTCGATCAGATCGAGGCCGTGCTCGCCGGGTCCATGGAGGCCGGCGCGATCGACCCGCAGCCCGTGTCCGCCCTGGCACATGTCCTGATGGGCGCGCTCGACGAGGCGGCGCTCTACATCGCCGAGGCCGACGACGAGGTCTCCGCGCGCGCGGAGGTCGAGCAGGTGCTGGGCCGCATGATCGACAGCCTTCGTCCTGCCGGGCGCAAATAAACTCCTGCTCTTGACCGAGATTCGCTTCGACGAAAATGGGCTCGTGCCGTGCGTCGTGCAGGATGCCCGCAGCGGCGAGGTGCTCACGGTCGCGTACATGAACGGGGAGGCGCTCGCGCTCACGCGCAAGACCGGCGAGATGCACTTCTGGAGCCGTTCGCGTCAGGCGCTGTGGCACAAGGGCGAGACCTCCGGAAACGTGCAGCACGTCCAGCGGCTGCGCTACGACTGCGATGCCGACGCGATCGTCGCGCTGGTGGTGCCCACCGGCCCCGCTTGCCACACCGGCGAGCGCAGCTGCTTCCACGACGGCGAGCTCGAGCCCACGCCCTCGGAGGCGCTGCCCGCCCTCGAGCGCACGATCGCCGAGCGCAAGGCGAGTGGCGGCGCCGGCAGCTACACGGCCGAGCTCCTCGCAGATCCGGCGCGGATCGGGGAGAAGGTGCAGGAGGAAGCCGAGGAGGTGGCCCGCGCCGCCGCCTCGGAGTCCGATCAGCGCGTGCGCGAGGAGGCGGCCGACGTGCTCTACCACCTCACCGTGCTGCTCGCCTCTCGCGACCTCTCGCTGGCCGACGCCTTCGAGGAGCTCAATGCCCGTCGCCGCTGACCTGGAGGTACAGCCCAGCCTCGACGAGGTGCGGGCGCTGGCCGCGGGTCACACCGTGGTGCCGCTGCGCCACACGTTCATCAGCGACACCGAGACGCCCGTGTCGGCCTATCTGCGCCTGCGCGGCGAGGGACCGTCGTTCCTGCTCGAGTCGGCCGAGCGCGGTCAGCGCTTCGGACGCTGGTCGTTCCTCGGCGTCCAGCCGCGCACGGTGATCCGCCTCGAGGCCGGGGTGCTCACGATCGGCGGCGAGCCGCGCGAGTTCGACGACCCCTACGCCGCGGTCGCCGAGGAGCTGGCGCGCTACAGCGTTCCTCCGCTCGCGGACCTGCCGCCGTTCGCGGGCGGCGCCGTGGGCATGTTCGGGTACGACCTCGTGCGCTCGTTCGAGCCCAGCGTGGGGGAGCCGAGCGAGGACGATCTCGGCCTGCCCGACCTCGCGCTGATGGTGTCCGACGTGCTGCTCGCGTTCGACCACCTGCGCCACGAGGTCACCGTGCTGGCCAACGTGTTCGTCGACGGCGGCGACCTGGAGACCAGCTACGACGAGGCGGTCGCCGCGATCGTGGACGTCCGCGAGCGGCTGGCGGCGCCGATCCCGCGCGCCGCGGCGGGCGTGCGCGAACCACCGGTCTTCACCTCCAACATCGGCTCGGAGGGGTTCGCGGCCGCGGTGGAGAAGGCCAAGGAGTACATCCGCGCGGGCGACATCTACCAGGTGGTGCCGAGCCAGCGCTGGAGCGCCGACGCCCCGGTGGAGGCCTTCTCGGTCTATCGCGGCCTGCGCACGATCAACCCGAGCCCTTACATGTACTTCCTCGACTTCGAGGACTTCGAGCTGGCCGGCGCCTCGCCCGAGTCGCTCGTGAAGGTCAGCGGCCGCCGGGCCGAGCAGCGGCCGATCGCGGGCACCCGGCCGCGCGCCGACAGCGTGGAGGAGGACTTCCAGCGCGCCAAGGAGCTGCTGGCCGACGAGAAGGAGCGCGCGGAGCACGTGATGCTCGTCGACCTCGGCCGCAACGACCTCGGCCGCGTCAGCGAGTACGGGTCGGTGCAGGTGGACGAGCTGATGACCGTCGAGTCGTACTCGCACGTGATGCACATCGTCTCGTCGGTGTCCGGCACGCTGCGCGAGGGCGTGACCGCGATGGACGCCCTGCGCGCGTCGCTCCCCGCGGGCACGCTGTCGGGCGCGCCGAAGATCCGGGCGATGCAGATCATCGACGAGCTCGAGCCCGTGAAGCGCGGCCCATACGGCGGCGCGATCGGCTACCTGTCCTACACCGGCGAGCTCGACACCTGCATCTACATCCGCAGCGCCGTGATCAAGGACGGCCGCATCCACGTGCAGGCGGGCGGCGGGATAGTCGCGGATTCAGAGGCGCCATACGAGGTGCGGGAGACGGAGGCGAAGGCGGGGGCGGTTATGGATGCCGTGAAGTTGGCTTGTGAGCAGAGGGAGTGGGCGTAGTGAGTTTGCAGTTGGCAGTTTGCAGTTGGCCCGCCGCCCGGGTCGTTCCCCGCCGTCGCGGCTGGTCTTCCGGCCCTGCCAACTGCCAACTGCCAACTGTTTATTGGACGGGAAGCACGTGCACGTCCTCGTAATAGACAACTACGACAGCTTCACCTACAACCTCGTCCAATATTTGGGCGAACTCGGCGCCGAGCTAGACGTCGTGCGCAACGACGCCGCCAGCGTCGATGAGCTGGTGGAGCGCGCGCGGGGTGGGCGGGCGATCGTGTCGCCCGGGCCGTGCACGCCGGCCGAGGCGGGGGTGTCGGTGGCCGCGATCCGGAAGATCGCTGAGGACGGCACGCCGCTGCTCGGCGTCTGCCTCGGGCACCAGGGGCTGGCCGAGGCGTTCGGCGGCAGCGTGGTGCGCCACGAGCCGGTGCACGGCAAGACCGCCGAGGTGGAGCACGACGGCAGGACCATCTTCAGGGGCCTCGAGAGCCCGCTGGTGGCGGGCCGCTACCACTCGCTGGTGGTCGACCCCGACCTGCCCGACTGCCTCGAGGCATCGGCCCACGGCGGCGGTGTGCTGATGGGGATCCGCCACCGCGAGCTGCCGGCCGAGGGCGTGCAGTTCCACCCGGAGTCGATCCTCACCGAATCGGGCAAGCGCCTGCTGCAGAACTTCCTCGAGGGAACGAGCTGATGCCGAACCCGGTTCTCACCGAGGCGGTGGACAGGCTCGCCTCGGGGATCGATCTCTCGGTCGACGACGCCGCCGAGGTCATGCGCGAGGTGATGGAGGGACGGGCGTCCGAGGTCCAGATCGCTGCCTTCCTGATCGCGCTGCGCGCCAAGGGCGAGACCGTGGAGGAGCTGACCGGCTTTGCCCGCACGATGCGCGACCTGTCGCGGAGCGTGGTCGTGGAGCGCGACGACCTGCTCGACACCTGCGGCACAGGAGGCGGCCTCCCGACGTTCAACGTGTCCACCACGGCCGCCATCGTGGCGGCCGGCGCCGGCTGCGCCGTGGCCAAGCACGGCGGCCGTTCCAACACCGGCCAGTCCGGGTCGGCCGACCTGCTGGAGGCGCTCGGCGCGCAGCTCGAGCTGGAGCCGGCAGCGATCGCCGAGTGCATCGAGGAGATCGGCTTCGGCTTCATGTTCGCGCCGCTGCACCACGCGGCCATGAGGCACGTCGTGCCGGTCCGCAAGGAGCTGGCGGTACGCACGCTGTTCAACTTCCTCGGGCCGTTGACCAACCCCGCCGGCGCCACCCGCCAGGTGATCGGCGTCTCCGACGGCACCAAGCTCGAGACCGTCGCCTCGGCGCTGGCGGCCCTCGGGTGCCGGAGCGGCTTGGTAGTGTCGAGCGTGGATGGGCTCGACGAGATCAGCGTGTCGGGGGAGACTCGCGTGATGGAGGTCAGAGAGGGCCGAGTTGAGGCCTTCTCCGTGACTCCCGAGGAGCTTGGCGTGGAGCCCGCGCCGCTCGACTCCCTGCGCTCCGGGTCGCCCGAGCGCAGCGCCGAGGTGGCGCGCGACGTTCTGGCCGGCGCGCCCGGGCCCGAGCGCGTCGCTGACGCTGTTGAACGCCGGCGCCGCGATCTACGTCGGCGGCCGCGCGGACTCGATTGCCGAGGGCGTGTCGACGGCGGCCGAGTCGATCGACGAGGGCGCGGCGCAGGAAGTGCTCGATCGCTACGTGGCACGCACCCGGGAGCTCGCCACCGCCTGATGGCCGTACGGCTCGAAGATCTGGTCAGCGCCACACGCGAGCGGGTCGCGAGGCGCAAGCGGGAACGCCCGCTCGCGGAGCTCGAGCGGGAGGTCGCCGCGCGCGAGGAGGGCCGCCCGTTCCACGAGGCGCTGGCGCACCCCGGCACGTCGCTCGTGGCCGAGTACAAGCGCCGCTCGCCCTCGGCGGGCATCATCCGCGAGAACGCGACCGTCACCGAGGTGGTCCACGCCTACGAGCGCGGCGGTGCCGCCGCCCTGTCGATCCTCACCGAGGAGGACCACTTCGGCGGTTCGCTCGCCGATCTGCACGAGGCGCGCGCGGCCAGCGGGTTGCCGATCCTTCGCAAGGACTTCACCGTCGACCCCTACCAGCTCTACGAGGCCACGCGCAGCCGGCGCGGACGCCGTGCTGCTGGTGGTCGGCTCGCTCACGGACGCCGAGCTGGCGCGCCTCTACTTCGAGACCCAAGCGCTCGACCTCGACGCCCTGGTGGAGATCCACGACGAGGAGGAGCTGGATCGCGCGCTGGAGATCGACGTCGACGTGATCGGCATCAACAACCGCGACCTCACGGACTTCACCGTGGACCTCTCGCGCACGTTCGACCTGCTGGCGGACGTGCCGGCCGGGAAGACCGTGGTGTCGGAGTCGGGCATCGTCTATCGCGAGCAGGTCGACGAGCTCGAGCGGGTCGGAGTGGACGCCGTGCTCGTGGGCGAGACGCTGATGCGGGCGACCGATCCCGAGGTCGCCTGCCGTGATCTCACGGGCGCGAACGACGCGGGCGCCGAGAGCTGATTCGGCACACGGCTGACGGACTCTTAGCCACTCGTCGTAAGATCGTCTACGGATGGCCAGCGTCCCCGAGCTAGACCCCCCGGCCGTCGCCGCCCTGGCCCAGCGGTTGTCGGAGAACATCTCACGTGCCGTGAAGGTGCCCGAGGGCGCGCTGCGGAACGTCGTCGTCGCCCTGCTCGCCGAGGGTCACGTGCTGATCGAGGACTACCCCGGCGTCGGCAAGACGGCGCTGGCGCGGGCGCTCGTCGCGCTCGATCGACGCGGAGTACGCGCGCGTGCAGTGCACCGCCGACCTGCTGCCCGGCGACGTCGTCGGCACGAACGTCTTCAACCAGCGCGAGAACCGCTTCGAGTTCCGCCCCGGCCCGGTGTTCGCGAACGTCGTGCTCGTCGACGAGATCAACCGCGCCTCGCCGAAGACCCAGTCCGGCCTGCTCGAGTGCATGCAGGAGCGGCACGTGACGGTCGACGTCCACACGCACGAGCTCGCGCGGCCCGTTCATCGTGATCGCGACGCAGAACCCGATCGAGTACGAGGGCACCTACCCGCTGCCCGAGGCGCAGCTCGACCGCTTCATGGTGCGCGCTGCGGCTCGGCTACCCGTCGGCCGAACGACGAGGCCGAGATGCTCGCGGACCACGCGACGAGCGACCGGGTGCTCGACCTGGAGCCGGTCACCGACGTCGGCGAGATCCTCGCCGCGCAGGCCGCCGCGGCCGCCGTGCACGCGAGCGACGCCCTGCGCCGCTACGTGGTCGGCGCTGCTCGAGCGGACCCGCACCGACCCGCGCACCGAGCTCGGCGCGAGCCCGCGCGCCGGCCTGATGCTGCTGAAGGCCGCCAAGGCGCTCGCCGCGCTCGAGGGGCGCGACCACGCGCTGCCCGACGACGTGCAGGCGCTCGCGCCCACGGTGCTCACGCATCGGCTCCTGCTCGCTCCCGACGCCGTCGGCGTCGAGCGCGCCGACGTGGTGCGCGACGCGCTCGAGCGAGTACCGGCGCTATGACGCGGGCGCTCCGGACGCGCCGTGTTCGGGGTGCTGCTCTGCGTCGTGGCCGGCGCGTTCGACCTCTCGGCGCTGTACGTGCCGGGAGTCGCGCTGATCGTGCTCGGCCTCGGCGCCATCGCGTGGGTCTGGCTGGCCGCCCAGGGCGCCGCCGTGATCCGCGAGCCCGGCGCCGGCCACCGTCGAGGAGGACGAGCCCTATCCGCTGCGGCTGCGCAGCACGCGCGGCGTGCTGCCGGCCCCGGCGGCGAGCTCGATCGAGCCGCTGCTCGGCCACCCGCTCCCGGCCACCGACCCGCGCTCGAAGCGCGTGCGGGTGGACGTGCGCTTCTCCCGCCGAGGCAGGCGCACGCTCGAGCCGGCCCGGCTCGTGATTCGCGACCCGCTCTCGCTGGCAAGGCGCGAGGTGCTCAGCGGCACCAGCGAGCTGCTCGTGCTGCCGCGGATCGATCCCGTGGAGCTGGGGCAGGCGGCAGGCTCCGCCGCCGGAATGGAGACCGCCAGCGGGGCGCTCGACCGAGGCGGCCGCCGAGCTCGAGCTGCACTCGCTGCAGGCCCTACCGCATCGGCTCGCCCGCGTCGCGCATCCACTGGCCCACCGTGGCCCGCACGCGGGGAGATGGTCGAGCGCCGGCTGGTGGCGGACGCCGACGCCCGCCCGCTGGTGGTGCTCGACCCCCGTGATCCGCCGACCCCCGAGGCGCTCGACAGCGCCGTGCGCGCCGCGGCGTCGCTGGCGGTGTACCTGGCGCGGCGCGCCGGCGGCTGCTCGCTGCTCCTGCCGGGGGACCGCCGCGCCACCAGCCTCCAGCACGACCTGCGCGGCTGGCCGGCCCTGCACGCGCGCCTCGCCCTGCTCGAGGCGACCGACGGCGGCCCGAACGCCCGCCGGCTCGAGCGCAGCGGGCCCGTCTTCTGGGTAAGCGCAGGCGGCAGCGCCCTCCCGCCGACCGTCAAGCGCGGCGGCCGGCTCGTACTTCATCACCCCAAGTCCGATCGAGGGCCGCCTCGCCACCTTCGCCGTGGCCGGCTGCAGGGGCTACCGGCTCAGCGGCATGCGCAAGAGGGCGGCGGCGTGAGCGGCGCCGCCGCACGCCTCGATACGCCGCTGCGAACCGGCTCCGGCAAGGCGGGCGCCGCGCCCGCGACCCGGGTCGACGAGAACGTCGCCGGTCTGCTCCGGCTCGGGGTCTTCGCCGCGTTCGCGACCTTCTCGCTCGCCCACTGGCTGAGCGTGATCGAGAACCCGCCGGTGGGGCGCGGCCTGCTCGTGGTGCTGGTCTGCACGCTCGGCGGCGCCGCCCTCTGGGCCACGGGGCTGTCGCCGGTGCCAACGCGGCTCGCGCAGATCGCGCGCCCGCTGATCGTGCTGGCGATGGCGGTGCTGTCGCTGCTTGCCGCCGGTCTGGCGCTGCACTTCCTGTTCCCGCACGGCTGGCACCGGCTCGGCCCGGGCCTCAACCGCGGCCTGCTCGGCGCCCAGGCCACCATCTACCCCTACACGGGCGGCGACCCGTGGGTGCGGCTCACGCTCATGCTCCTCGGGCCGCTGTTCCTGGTGCCGGCAGCTGCGCTCGCCTTCTGGCCGGCGCCGCGTGCGGGCGGCGTGTTGCGCGCCGCCTCCCTCGTGCTGCTCATCGGCCTCTTCGGCATGGCGCTCGCCGAGCGCACGCCCAGCGCCCAGGTCGGCCGCGGGCTGGGCCTGCTGGTCCTGATCGCCGCGTGGCTGTGGCTGCCCCGACTGCGAGGCAACGACGCGGTGGCGGCGGCCGCGGCCCTGGCGGTCGCCGCGGTGGTGGCGCTGCCGCTGGCCGGAGCCCTCGACAAGTCCGGAGGCTGGTTCGACTACCGCAACTGGCGCCTCTTCTCCGCCAAGGGCGGGGTCACGTACAGCTGGGATCAGACCTACGGCCCGATCAACTGGCCGCGCCGCGGCACCACGCTCCTGTTCGTCAAGTCGGATCGGCCCTACTACTGGAAGGCCGAGACGCTCAACTCCTTCGACGGCACGCGCTGGATCGGGTCGACCGGCAACGACGGGACCAGCGCGGCCTCGGAGATCCCGATCGCGCCGAAGCGCAAGTGGCTGAAGCAGCTCGAGGTGAACATCTCCGGACTGCGCGGAAACCTCGTGGTCGGCGCCGGAACGCCCTACCGCATCAGCCCGGACGCGGGCGACACGAACACCTCGGCGGACGGCACCACCATCTCCGTCGGGCACGAGCTGCACAGCGGCGAGCACTACACGGTGAGCACGTACCTGCCCGAGCCCACGGCGGCCGAGATGCGAGCTGCGCCGGCTCCCCCGAGGGCTACTACCAGCGCTACACGACGTTCGACCTCCCCGGCCTCACGCCCGGGGCGCCGCAGCCCGTGACGATACGGCCTGCGCGGGGTGCCCGACAGCGGCGACCCGAACGCGCGCGGACGAGCTCCTCACGTCGCCCTACTCGGGCATGTATCGCCTGGCCCAGAGCCTCGCCGCCGACAAGGCGACCTCCTACGACGTGGCGCAACTCGATCGAGAACTACCTGCGCAGCTCGAGGTTCGCGTACAGCGAGAGGCCGCCGGTCCGGCGCTACCCGCTCGAGTCGTTCCTGTTCCACCGACCAGCATCGGCTACTGCCAGCAGTTCTCCGGCGCGATGGCGCTGATGCTGCGGATGGACGGCATCCCCGCCCGCGTGGCCAGCGGCTTCGCGCCCGGCATCACCGGAACGGAGGCGACCGGGCGAGTACCGCGTGCGCGACCTCGACGCCCACTCGTGGGTCGAGGTCTACTTCAGCGGGATCGGCTGGGTCACGTTCGACCCGACGCCGTCGTCCTCGCCGGCCTCTTCGCAGCTCGACGACCAGGGCGTCGGCGCGCTGGTGGGAGGCCGCACGCCGCGCGGCGCTGGGCCAGTCGCAGGCTCCGGCGGCGCCCGGCGCGGCAACCGGGTTCACGCCGGCGGCGACCAGCCACGGCGGCAGCGGGCTGTGGGTGGCCGGCGTCGTGCTCGCCGGGCTCGGGCTGCTCGTGCTGGTGGGGCTCTGGCTTCGTACCTGGCTGCTCCACCGCCGCGCGGGCGGGGACGCCGCGGAGATGGCGCTCGACGAGCTGCGCACGGCCGTTGTGCGGATCGGCATGGCGGTGGCGCCCGGCACCACGCTCGCGGCGCTCGAGCGGCGCCTGAGGACCTCGGCCGGCCCGGACGCGATGAACTACGTCACGCGCCTGCGGGAATACCGTTACGGGCCAGAGGGGGCGACGCTACCGAGCCGCCGCGACCGCCGCGCCCTGCGCCGGGCGCTCGCGCGCTCGGCGGGTCCGCTGGGGCGGATAAAGGCCATCAGGGCCCTCCCGCCGGCGCCGCACGTACCGTGGCGGCGCTAGAGATTCCGCTCCAGAAGCCGATCTTTAGACCGAGTTAAGTTCAGCGGCCTACAAACAAATTGATGCACCCGTCCACTCGCAACTACTTCCTTTCGAGCGTTCTCGGCGGAGTCGTGGTGCTCGGACTCGGCGCGCTCCTGATCGGCACCGGGGTGATCGACACCGGCAAGACCGAGCAGATCGTGCGCCAGACGCCGGTCGCGATTCCCAGCGAGAGCGTCGAGGGCTCGGGCTCGAGCTCGAGCAGCAAGACCAAGACCATGCCGACCGTCGAGGAGATCTACGAGGCCGACAGCCCCGGCGTCGTGTTCATCCAGGCCAAGGTCACCCAGCAGTCGAACTCGCCCTTCGGCTTCTCCGACCCCCAGCAGGGCACGGCCACCGGCTCGGGCTTCGTGATCGACAAGAGGGGCGACATCCTCACGAACAACCACGTGGTCGAGGGCGCCAGCCAGATCGGTGTGCGCTTCGGCGACAGCGACCTGATCAAGGCGACGGTGGTGGGCAAGGACCCGTCCACGGACCTCGCGCTGCTGCACGTGAACCCCAAGTCCGCGGCCCTGCACCCGCTCACCCTGGGCGACTCCAGCACCGTGAGGGTGGGCGATCCGGCGATCGCGATCGGCAACCCGTTCGGCTTCGACCGCACGGTCACGACCGGGATCGTCTCCGCGCTCCAGCGCCAGATCCAGGCTCCCAACAGCTTCACGATCAACAACGTGATCCAGACCGACGCGGCGATCAACCCCGGCAACTCGGGCGGCCCGCTGCTCGACGCCACGGGCAAGGTGATCGGCATCACGTCTCAGATCGCCACCGGCACCGGCGGCAACGGCAGCGTGGGGATCGGCTTCGCGATCCCGATCAACACCGCGCGGGCGGCGATCCCGCAGCTCGAGAAGAGCGGCCGCGTGGCGCACGCCTTCCTCGGCGTCACCACCGCGCCGCATCACGGCCCAGGACGCGAAGACGCTCAACCTGCCCACGAGCAAGGGCGCCCTGGTGCAGGACGTGACCTCCGGCAGCCCCGCGGCCAAGTCCGGCATCAAGGCGGGCAACCAGCAGACCGCCACGCTCGTGATCGGCGGTGACCTGATCGTGAAGGTCGGCACCAAGGCGATCACGAAGCCCGACGACATCAGCGGCGCGATCGGGACGATGAAGCCGGGCCAGAAGGTCGTCGTCCAGTTCTACCGCGGCGGCAAGCTGAAGAGCACGACGGTCACGCTCGGCAACCGGCCCGCGTCCGTGGACAGCGGCCAGTCCCAGCAGACCTTCCCGTTCCCGTAGGTCCCGGCCAGCTGCCACCATTGGTGGCGCGATGACCGAGATCAAGAGCTGCGGCACCACCAGCCTCGAGGACGCCCGCCTGGCGGCCGATCTTGGCGCGTGGGCCGTGGGCATGATCTTCTGGCCGGGCAGCCCGCGGGCCTGCGATCCGCGAGGTGGGCGAGCAGATCGGCGCCGAGCTGAGGCGGCGGCTGGAAGTGGTCGGGGTGTTCGTGAACCCCACGCTCGACGAGCTGACCGAGCTGGCCGACCGCTGCGCGCTGGGCATCCTCCAGCTGCACGGTGACGAGGGACCGGCCTTCTGCCGCGAGGCCGCCCGCCGCACCGGCTGCCGCGTGATGAAGGCCGTGCGCGTGAAGGACGCGGGCAGCGTCCGCGCGCTCGACCTCGTACGAGGTGGACTACAACCTGCTCGACGCCTATGTCCCGGGGCACAGGGGCGGCACCGGGGAGACCTTCCAGTGGGAGCTCGTGCGAGGAGCACGACCGTCACGTGCCGATCGTGCTCTCGGGCGGCCTCACGCCCGACAACGTGGCCGACGCGATCGCCGCCACGCACCCGTTCGCCGTCGACTCCGCGAGCGGCACCGAGGCCGCCCCGGGGCGCAAGGATCCCGCCCGCCTGGAGGCGCTCTTCCGCGCGGTGGCGCAGGTGGACTCAGCGCCCCCGAAGGCCGCCGCGTGAGCGCGGTCGAGCAGCGCTTCGGCCCCTACGGCGGCCGCTACGTGCCCGAGACGCTGATCCCGGTGCTCGACGAGCTCGAGCGGGCATGGCTGTCGGCGAGCTCGGACCCGGGCTTCCAGCTCGAGCTGTCCTCGCTGGCGCGCGACTACGTCGGCAGGCCCAGCCCGCTCTACCACGCGCGCCGCATCTCCGAGGTGGCCGGGCGCGACGTCTACCTGAAGCGCGAGGACCTGCTCCACACCGGCGCTCACAAGATCAACAACGCGCTCGGCCAGGTCCTGCTGGCGCGCCGGATGGGGAAGACGCGCATCATCGCCGAGACCGGCGCGGGCCAGCACGGCGTGGCCACGGCCACCGCGTGCGCGCTGCTCGACACCGAGTGCGTCGTCTACATGGGCACCGAGGACATGCGACGCCAGCGGCCCAACGTGCGAGCGCATGCGCCTCCTGGGCGCCACGGTTTCCGCGGTCGACGCTGGGGCGCGCACGCTCAAGGAGGCCGTCAGCGCGGCGATCCGCGACTGGGTCGCCAACGTGGCCGACACCCACTACGTGATCGGCTCGGCGGTGGGGCCGTCGCCGTTCCCGTCGCTCGTGCGCGACCTGCAGCGCGTGATCGGTGACGAGGCCAGGGCCCAGTTCCTCGAGGTCACCGGGCGGCTGCCGGCGCGCGTGATCGCCTGCGTGGGCGGCGGGTCCAACGCGATCGGCACCTTCGTCGCCTTCCTCGAGGACGACGGCGTGGAGCTGATCGGCGTCGAGGCCGCCGGGGAGGGGCTCGAGACCGGTCGCCACGGCGCCCCGCTCACCACGAACGCCCGCGGCGTGCTGCACGGGTCGATGTCGGCGGTGCTCCAGGACGAGGAGGGCCAGATCCTGGAAGCGCACTCGATCTCGGCCGGGCTCGACTACCCGGGCTCCGGCCCCCAGCACGCCCAGCTGCGCGACACGGGCCGGGCGACCTACGTCGCGGTCACCGACTCGGAGGCCGTCGAGGCCTTCAAGCGCGTGTCCCGGCTCGAGGGGATCATCCCGGCGCTCGAGTCGTCCCACGCGCTCGCGTGGGTGTTCGCCAACCCCGGGGCCGGCCCCGAGCTGGTCACGCTCTCGGGCCGCGGCGACAAGGACCTCGACGAGGTGCTCTCGCTTGGCTGACCGGATCGCCGCCGCCTTCGCGTCCCACGGGCGCAGGGCGGCGCTGATGCCGTACCTGATGGGCGGCTTCCCCGACCTCGAGGCGTCGCGGGCCGTGGGGGAGGCGTGCATCGACGCCGGCGCGGACCTGCTCGAGCTGGGCATCCCCTTCTCTGATCCACTGTCGGACGGCCCCGTGATCCACGCCGCCGCCACCCAGGCGCTGGCCGCCGGTGCCACGCTCGACGGCGTGCTGGGCGTCTGCGAGACGTTGGCTGGGCGTGTGCCGGTGGTGCTGATGGTCTACGCGAACTCGGTGCTGTCACGCGGCGCCGAGGCGTTCGCGGACCGCGCGGCCGCCGCGGGGGCCGCCGGCCTGATCGTGCCCGACCTGCCTCATGACGAGGCCACCGGCCTGCGCGCCGTCTGCGACGAGCGCGGGCTCGCGCTGGTCGCGCTCGTGGCTCCGAACACCCCGCCGGAGCGCCTCGCGGCGATCGGGGCGGACGCCCGCGGCTTCGTCTACGCCGTGTCGCTCACCGGCACCACCGGGGAGCGCAGCGCTCTGTCGCCCGAGCTCGGCGAGATGGTGGAGCGGGTCAAAGCGGCCGCGAGCGTGCCCGTCGCGGTCGGATTTGGCATCTCGACCGGTGAGCAGGCGCGCAGCGTCGCGGAGATCGCCGACGGGGTGATCGTCGGCAGCCGCATCGTGCGCGCCGCCGGCGAGGGCGGCCCCGAGGCCGTGCGCGCCGCCGTGGGCGAGCTTGCCGCCGCCCTCGCCTGACCGCCGGTGCCGCTGCTAGGTTGCCGTTATGGCAGCCCAAACGCAGAAAAGACGCACCAAAGCGCAGATAACCGAGGACATAGCGCGCGCCTACTTCGAAGCGGTCGCGGCGCGCGACCCGAACGCGATGGCGGCGTTCTGGACCGGGGAGGGGATCGGCGATCTGGTGCCGGTGGGCATCTTCCGGGGACCCGCCGAGATACGCGAGTTCTTCGTCGAGTTGTTCGCGGCCTTCCCGGATTGGGAGTTCGAGATCGAGCAGGTCGTGGCCTCGGCCGGGGTGGCCGCGGTCCAGTGGCGCGCCCGGGGGACGTTCCGCGGCGCCCCGTTCCAGGGGGTCGAGCCGAACGGCCGCAGGATCGAGATGCGCGGCTGCGACTGCCTGGAGATCGACGTCGACGAGGGCAAGCTGCTGCGCAACACGGCTTATTACGACGGCGCGGCGTTCGCCCGCGGCCTCGGGCTGCTCCCGCAGCGCGACTCGGGCGGAGAGAAGGCGATGCTGGCCGCTTTCAACGCCGTCACCAAGGTGCGCGGCCGCTTCTCGTCGCCCCAGTCGCGATAAGCTCCCGCACCGCATGGGTCTCCTGATCACGCTGACTGCCGGGCTGGCTTTCTGGATGGTCGGCTTCTCCCTCGGCTGGAAGCCGGTCGACCCGTTCCTGGTAACGGTGCTGCTGCTGGTCATCGCGATCACGGTGCGGGCGGTACGCCCCTTCATCGCGAAGCTGACCGGCAACGCGTAGAGAGGGAGGTCGGAGCACGGATGCTCATCTCGCGGCGAGGCTCTGAGCTCTGGCTCGTCAGGCAGCCCGATCACGGCACGCTCTCCGGAGTGCTCGCCGAAGCCTGGGGGAACGACCGCTTCGCGCAGCTCGAGCCGCGCGAGGGCGCGGTGATCGCGGCGGCCCATCACGACGACGGTTGGTACGCGATGGACGCCGGGCCCACGTACAACGAGGAGGAGCGCCGTCCCGCCGCGCTGCTCGAGGTCCCGCTGACCACGACGGTGCCCAACTACGGGCCGGGCGTCGACTCGGTCTACGAGCGCGACCCCTACGCCGGGATCCTCGCGTCGATGCACTGGACCGGCCTCTACTCGGCCCGCTGGGGCGTTCAGGATGGAGCCGCGCTCGACATGCCGATGGCGGTCGCCGTGGTGGAGGAGCAGGAGCGCCGGTGGCGCGCCGCGGCGCTCGAGCTGTGGGGATTCGACGGGCTGCGCAGCGCCTTCGAGGCCGGGCTGTGGCGCAACTACGAGCTGCTTCAGACCTTCGACTTCCTCTCGCTGGCGCTCTGCCTCATCGATCTGAGCACCCCCAGCGACGCGTCGGTGGACCCGGTCCCGGTCGCGCTCACGCTGAAGCCGGTGGACCAGCCGCCGGGCGGCCGCATCGCTCCGAGGGTGCCCACTGGCCATGGCGACGAGCACGTCGACATCAGGCTCGACGTGGTGGCGGCGGGCGTGGTGGAGGTCGACCCGTGGCCGTTCGCCCCGTCGCAGCTCAGCATCGAGCTCCCGGCACGCGTGATCGAGGACCGCCAGTACGACGCGGCGGAGTCGGCGCGCGCGTTCGCGGAGGCCGCGGTGCGCACCGTGCGCTGCACGCTTCAGCCGAAGAACGCCTCGGCCGCCTCGTAGTCCTCGTTCGAGACGGTGTGGAGCTGCTCCACGGCGTCCCTGAGCGGCACCAGCTCGATACGCGTGGATCGCAGCGCGGGCATCATGCCCCACCTGCCCTCGCTGGCGGCGTCGATGGCGGCCACGCCGAGGCGCGTGGCCAGCACGCGGTCGAAGGCGGTCGGCGTGCCGCCGCGCTGGATGTGGCCGAGCACCGTGGCGCGCGACTCGAAGCCGGTGCGCTGCTCGATCTCGCGCTCGAGCACCTGGCCGATGCCGCCCAGGCGGGCGTGGCCGAACTCGTCGATCTCGCCGTCGAGGACCTCGATCGTGCCCTCCACCGGCAGCGCGCCCTCGGCCACGACGACGATCGAGAAGTAGCGTCCGCGGCCGTGGCGCCGGCGGATCAGGCGGCAGACCTCGTCGATGTCGAACGGCCGCTCGGGGATCAGGATCACGTCGGCGCCGCCGGCCAGGCCCGAGTGGAGGGCGATCCAGCCGGCGTGGCGGCCCATCACCTCCACGATCAGGATCCGGTGGTGGCTCTCGGCCGTGGTGTGGAGGCGGTCGATCGCGTCGGTGGCCACCTGCACGGCGGTGTCGAAGCCGAACGTCATGTCGGTCGCGCCGAGATCGTTGTCGATCGTCTTGGGCACGCCGAGCACCGGCAGGCCCCCGTCAGCCAGCCTCGCGGCGGCGCCGAGCGTGTCCTCGCCGCCGATCGCGATCAGACCGTCGATGTTAAGGCTCTGCATGGTCTCCTTGATGCGATCGACGCCGTCCTCGCGCTTGAACGGGTTGGTGCGCGAGGAGCCGAGGATCGTGCCGCCGCGCGGCAGGATCCCGCGCGTGGACTCGATCGTGAGTTCCGTGTAGGCGTTCTCGAGCGGACCGCGCCAGCCGTCGCGGAAGCCGATGATCGCGTGTCCGTAGCGATCGATTCCCTTGCGGACGATCGCCCGGATCACCGCGTTCAGGCCCGGGCAGTCACCGCCCCCCGTGAGGATTCCGATCCGCATCGGCGTCAACATACCGACAGGCGGCCGCGCAACAGAGGCTTAACGCAATCATCCTTGCGTGCTTCTTGCGGGGTTTGCAGGGATGAGTAGGATGCGCCACCACTCTCACCCATTGTCTTAGAGGAGGGAATGTCAGTGCGAGGACGTTGGTTTGCAATTGCATCCAGCTGCCTTGTCGGCGTGGCTGCGGTGGGCGTAACTGCCTGCGGTGGCGGCGGCGGCGGAGGCAGCACCTCGGCGAACGTGAGCGGAAGCACGCTCACGATCTACTCGAGCCTGCCGCTGCAGGGTTCAACGGGGCCGAACTCTCAGTCGGCGATCAACGGGGCGAAGCTCGCCCTCAAGGCGGTGAACGGCAAGGTCGGGAAGTACACGATCAAGTACGTGTCGCTCGACGACTCGACCGCGACGGCGGGCAAGTGGGACCCAGGCCAGGTCTCCACCGACGCCCGGAAGGCCGCGCAGGACAAGTCGACCATCGCCTACATCGGTGAGTTCAACTCGGGGGCGAGCGCGATCTCGATCCCGATCCTGAACCAGGCCGGCATCGGCCAGATCAGCCCGACCAACACCGCGGTCGGCCTGACCTCGAACGTTGCCGGGCGCCGAGCCTGGCGAGCCTCAGAAGTACTACCCGACGGGCAAGCGCACCTACGTGCGTGTCGTCCCGAAGGACACGATCCAGGCCGCCGCTCTCGCGACGGTCATGAAGCAGCACGGCTGCGCCAAGCCGTACATCGTGAACGACAAGGAGGTGTACGGCGCAGGGCCTGGCCACGAACACCGTGGCCGCGCTCAAGACGGCCGGAATCCCGTCGCTCGGCAACGACGGCTGGGACTCGAAGGCGCCGAACTACCGCTCCGTCGCGTCGAAGATCAAGCCAGCAAGGGCGTGGACTGCTTCCTGCTCGAGCGGCATCGTCGACAACAACGGCGTGCAGCTGACCAAGGACGTCGCGGCCGCGCTGCCCGAGCGCCAAGCTGTACGGGCCTGACGGCGTCTGCGAGTCGGGCTGGTCGACCCGAAGAAGGGTGGCATCCCGGCGAGCCTCGACAGCCACGTGCAGTGCACGGTCGCCACGCTGTCGCCGGACAAGTACCCGCCGGCGGGCCAGAAGTTCTTCAAGGACTACAAGGCCGCCTACGGCACCGCGAACCCGGATCCGTACGCGCATCTACGGCTACGAGTCGATGGCGCTGGCCCTCGACGCGATCAAGCGCGCGGGCGACAAGGGCAACGATCGCGCAGCAGTCGTCGCAGCAGCTGTTCGCGACCAAGGACCGCGCAAGTCGTCCTCGGCACGTACTCCATCGACCAGAACGGCGATACGTCGATCACCGATTACGGCCTCTACAAGGTCGTGAACGGCGAGCTCGCGTTCGACAAGGTCATCAAGGCGGCGTCCTAGACGCCAGTCATTCGGGGGGAGCGGGCCGGCCATTTCGGCCCGCTCCTCTCGAGCCTTATTCGCTTAGACTCGACCCCACTTGGAAGCCGCAAGCATTCCCGGCAAGCCCGCGAGCGGCACCTCGCCCGTAGTCGCAGCGCTGCGGACCTTCTTCTCGCGCTACGGGCTGATCATCGTCCTCCTGGCGCTGCCGGTCGCCTTCGCGATACACGACCTTCGCGTCGACGACAGCCTCACGCACATCGCGAAGAACCTGAAGGACGGGCTCTCCAACGGGGCGATCTGGGCCCTGGTCGCGATCGGCTACACGCTCGTCTACGGGATCATCGAGCTGATCAACTTCGCCCACGGCGACGTGTTCATGATCGGCTCGTTCGTCGTCGTTCGGCATCTGGAGCACGCTGGGCGTCGGGCTCGCCACCTCGGGCATCGGGATCCTGGGCGGGCTGATCGTCGCCGGGCTCGTCGCGATGGTCGCCTGCGGGGTGCTGAACGTGATGATCGAGCGGGTCGCGTACAGACCCCTGCGCAACGCGCCCAAGCTCGCGCCGCTGATCACCGCGGTCGGCTTCTCCTTCATCCTCCAGAACGTCGGCCTGCTGTGGCTCGGCGGCTCGCAGCACGGCGTGCGACGACCTGATCCACGCGCAGAAGGACTTCTTCACGATCGCCGGCGTCCACGATCACGCACGCCGACGTGCTCGCGATCGGCGTCACCGTCCCGCTCGTGTTGCTGCTGACGTCGTTCGTCAGCGCAGCCGGCTCGGCAAGGCGATGCGCGCCACCGCGCAGGATCCCGAGGCCGCCCGGCTGATGGGCATCAACGTCGACACGACGATCTCGCTGACGTTCCTGCTCGGCGGCCTGATGGCCGGCGCCGCCGGCCTGATCTACGCGCTCTACCAGACGACGATCTGGTACTTCCAGGGCTTCGAGGCCGGCCTGATCGCGTTCACCGCGGCGGTCATGGGCGGCATCGGCAACCTCAAGGGCGCGGTGCTCGGCGGCCTCATCATCGGCTGCATCCAGCAGATCTCCGACAACCGCATCGGCCACCGACGTGGACGCCCGCCGTCGTGTTCGGCTACCTGATCCTGATCATGGTCTTCCGGCCGCAGGGCCTGCTCGGCGAGGAGACGAGGGAGGCCGGATGAGCACCATCCGCGAGACCATGTCCGCGCTCCGCCAGCGCTGGGATGCGCTGCCGAAGAACGCGAAGCGCGGCGGTCGCCATCGCGCTCGCTGATCTTCATGATCGTGCTGCCGTTCTTCAACTCGGCCGGCGGCGCGTTCAACGACAACGCCACGCTGGCGCTCGCCTACGTCGTGATGGCGCTCGGGCTGAACATCGTCGTCGGCTTCGCCGGCCTGCTCGACCTCGGCTACGTCGCCTTCTACGCGATCGGCGCCTTCACGATCGGCTGGTTCGGCTCCGGCTTCTTCGCCGACGCGAACCATGAGAAGGGCATCCACGTCGGCGTCACCGG
Organism: uncultured Thermoleophilaceae bacterium; assembly: GCA_963770325.1. Taxonomy (GTDB): domain Bacteria; phylum Actinomycetota; class Thermoleophilia; order Solirubrobacterales; family Thermoleophilaceae; genus JAICJR01. Next base: position 538,408 of record CAVYPF010000004.1, read on the forward strand.
CGTGGTCGCCAAGCTGCCGGGCATCCACCTCAACTTCCTGCTTCGTGCTGCTCGCGGCGGTGATCGTCGCCGCGGTCGCCGGCGTGCTCATCGGCCTGCCGACGCTGCGCCTGCGCGGCGACTACATCGCGATCGTCACGCTCGCGTTCGGCGAGATCATCGGCCGCGTCGCGATCAACGGCGACGCGATCCACGTCGGCGGCTACGCGCTCACCACCGGCCGCCAGGGCATCACGCCGGTCGACTCCGCTCGACCTCCCGGGCCTCGACCCGTTCGACCCGCCTGAACCTGCAGGCCGTGGTACTGGATCGGCGCTCGGCATGGTCGCTGCTCGTGCTGTTCGTGAACTTCCGGCTGCGCGACTCGCGCCTCGGCCGCGCCTGGATCGCGATGCGCGAGGACGAGGTCGCGGCGGTCAGCATGGGCGTGCCGCTGGTGCAAGACGAAGCTGATGGCGTACGCCACCGGCGCCGCCTTCGGCGGCATGGCGGGCGCCTTCCTCGGCTCCTACCTCAACACGGTCAACGCCGACCAGTTCCAGTTCTCGTTCTCGATCTTCGTCCTCGCGATGGTCATCCTCGGCGGCCTCGGCTCGATCTGGGGCGTCGTGCTCGGCGCGGTCGTCCTGTCCTTCATCAACACCTACTTCATCCCCGGACGTGTTCAACGACGCTGCCGCGCAAGCTCGGCCTGCAACTTCGACCTCACCGAGCTCAGCTTCGGGATCTTCGGCTTCCTGCTCGTGATCATGATGGTGCTGCGCCCGCAGGGCCTGCTACCCGAACGCCGGCGGAAGATGGAGCTCACCGAGGGCATCGGACCGGCGACGAGACGATCTTCGAGGCGAACGTATGAGCGCGACGCGTCCAGCCTCGAGCCCGCAGCCGCCCGCCGCTCCGCCGGCGACGGACGCCGCCATCCTCGACTCGGCGAACGTCTCCAAGCTCTTCGGCGGCCTCGTCGCGGTCAACGACGTCTCGCTTCTCGATCCCGCCGCGCTCGATCGTCTCGATCATCGGCCCCAACGGCGCCGGCAAGACGACGTTCTTCAACATGCTCACCGGCCTCTACAAGCCGACGCGGCGGCGGATCACCTTCGACGGCCGCGACATCACCGGCGCGCGGCCCGACCAGATCACTGGCGCGCGGGGATCGCGCGGACGTTCCAGAACATCCGCCTGTTCGCGACGATGACCGCGGTCGAGAACGTGATGGTCGGCCAGCACGCGCGCATGCAGGCCGGCCTGTTCGGCTCGATCCTCCGCCCGCCGTCGGTGCGGCGCGAGGAGCAGCGGGCGCGCGAGAAGGCGCGCGAGATGCTCGAGTACGTCGGCCTCCGCCGCGACCGTCACGACCAGCTCGCGATCAACCTCTCCTACGGCGACCAGCGCCGCGTCGAGATCGCCCGCGCGCTCGCCTCGGACCCGAAGCTGCTGCTGCTCGACGAGCCGACGGCCGGCATGAACCCGCAGGAGTCGGCACAGCTCACGGAGTTCATGCAGCCGCTGCGCGACGAGCTCGGCCTCACGATCCTGCTGATCGAGCACGACATGAAGGTCGTCATGGGCGTCTCCGAGCGCATCACGGTGCTCGACCACGGCGAGAAGATCGCCGAGGGCGAGCCCGCCGAGGTGCGCGCCAACCCGCGCGTCGTCGAGGCCTACCTCGGCAAGCAGACGGGGGACTAGCCGCCATGGCGCTGCTCGAGGTCAACGACATCCACACCTACTACGGCAACATCGAGGCGCTGAAGGGCATCTCGCTGACCGTCGACGAGGGCGAGATCGTCACGCTGATCGGCTCCAACGGCGCCGGCAAGTCGACGACGCTGCGCTCGATCTCCGGCCTGACGCCGCCGCGCACGGGCTCGATCCGCTTCGACGGCAAGGAGATCGGCGAGACCGCGCCGCAGGACATCGTCCGGCTCGGCATCTCCCAGTCGCCCGAGGGCCGCACGCTGCTTCCCGCGCATGACCGTGCGCGAGAACCTCGAGCTGGGCGCCTACCTGCGCCGCGACGCGCGACATCGCCGACGACCTCGAGCGCGTCTTCGAGCTCTTCCCGCGCCTCAAGGAGCGCGAGAAGCAGAAGGCCGGCACGATGTCCGGCGGCGAGCAGCAGATGCTCGCCATCGGCCGCGCGCTGATGGCGAACCCGAAGCTGCTGCTGCTCGACGAGCCCGTCGATGGGCATCGCGCCGGTGCTCGTCGAGCGCATCTACGAGACGATCGCGGAGATCAACCGCCAGGGCATGACGATCCTGCTCGTCGAGCAGAACGCCAACTTCGCGCTCGACGTCTCCAACCGCGGCTACGTGCTCGAGACCGGCACGGTCGCGCTGTCCGACGAGTCCGCCACGCTGCGCGAGAACCCCGAGGTCCAGAAGGCGTACCTGGGCACATGACCGTCTTCGCGCTGCTCGGGGCGAAGGCCCTCTGGCTCACCTACCTCTGGCTGGCCTCGGCGATCGCGTCGTCGTGGCTGTCGGACCGCAAGGGCTACGGCGAGAAGCCAGGCCTGGCCACGGGCCTGCTCCTGAGCGCCATCGGGGTGGTGATCTGGCTGTTGTGGCCTGCGCGCGCCGACTCGCGCTGGAAGGTCCAGGGCGCGATCCCGAGGCGGGGCGCCCCGACGGTCGCCGAGGCGCGCGCGGAGCGCCAGGAGAAGGAGCGGGGCGAAGGCTGAGCCATGGGCACCGCGCTGTTGATCCTGCTCGAGGTGGTCGGCTGGGGCCTGATCCTGATCGGGCTTGCCGCGCTTATCGAGAGCGGCTGGGCGCGCCTACGCCGCCGCCGCAGGCGCAGCACCCTCGTCGAGGACGAGGGCCTGCTCGATAGCTAGGGGAGCACCGCCGCGCGCAGCGCGGGCTCGAGCGTCGGGTAGGCGAACTCGTGGCCGAGCTCGGTAAGGCGCGCCGGCACCGCGCGCTGCCCGGTCGTGACTATCTCGGCCATCTCGCCGTAGAGCAGGCGCAGGGCGAAGGCGGGCACGGGGGTGATCGCCGGCCGGTGCAGCACGCGACCGAGGGTGCGTCGAGAGCTCGTTGTTGGTCACCGGCTCGGGGGCCGTGACGTTCACCGCCCCGCTCAGCTCTTCGTCGCCAAGCGCGCGCAGCATCACGCCGACGACGTCGTCCAGATGGATCCAGGGCATGTACTGCTTGCCGCCGGCCACGGGTCCGCCGACGCCCAGCTTGAAGGGCGGCAACATCTTGGCCAGCGCGCCGCCGCTCTCGGACAGCACGACTCCGGTGCGGGTGGTCACCACGCGCATGCCGAGCTCCTCGGCCGCGCGCGCCTCGTGCTCCCAGGCCACCACCGCGTCGGCCAGGAAGTCGCCGGTGGCCGGCGGGGTCGGATTCGTCGAGCCGCTCGTCGCCGTGGGGCCCGTAGTAGCCGACCGCGGACTGGGAGACCAGCACGCGCGGGCGCTGCTCGGCGCCCATCATCCCGGCCACGAGGTTGCGGGTGCCGAGCTCCCGCGAGGCCGCGGATGCGGCGCTTCACGTCGTCGCTCCAGCGCTGCGCGATCGGCTCGCCCGCCAGGTGCACGACGGCGTCGCGACCCTCGAACGCCGCCGAGGGCGCGGGCTCACGCAGCGGGTCGCGCCAGCCGAACGGGATCGCGCCCCTCAGCTGCTCGGCCGCGTAGGCCTCGTCGCGCGACAGCACGGTGACCTCGTCGCCGCGGGCGAGCAGCTCGCCCACCACGGCCTGGCCGATCGTCCCGGTGGCGCCTGTGACCGCGACGCGCACGCTAGGCGCTTACGCGCTCGCCGCTGGCCCTGGTGGCGCCGCTGCGCTGGGCCTCGTGAGCGACGGCGCTGGCCACGCACGGCTCACGTCGCGGTTGAACACGCTCGGGATGATGTAGTCCTCCGACAGCTCGTCGTCGGTCACCACGTCGGCGATGCCGTGGGCAGCCGCGATCTTCATCTCCTCGGTGATCTGGCGCGCGCGCACGTCGAGGGCGCCGCGGAAGATGCCCGGGAAGGCCAGCACGTTGTTGATCTGGTTCGGGTAGTCGGAGCGGCCGGTGGCCATCACCCGCACGTAGGGCGCGGCCTCCTCGGGGCGCACCTCGGGCGTCGGGTTGGCCATCGCGAACACGAACGGGTCGTCGTTCATACGCGGCGAGATCCCGTGCCTGGATGATTCCGGGGCCCGAGAGGCCGACGAACAGGTCCGCGCCCTCGAGCACCTCGGCCGGGCTGCCGTCGCGGCGCTCGCCGTTCGTGTGCTCGGCGAGCCAGGTCTTCGGCACGTTCATCGAGCCGTCGTGGTAGTCGGGCCGGTCGGTGTGGATGGCGCCCTCGCGGTCGCAGGCCACGATCGTCGCGCACCCCCGAGTTCATCAGGATCTTGGCCACGGCCACTCCCGCCGCGCCCGCGCCCACCATCGCCACCTGGAGGTCCTCGAGCCTGCGGCCCGTCAGGCGGCACGCGTTGAGCAGCGCCGCCAGCACCACGATCGCGGTGCCGTGCTGGTCGTCGTGGAAGACCGGGATGTCGAGCTCCTGCTGCAGCCGGCTCTCGATCTCGAAGCAGCGCGGCGAGGAGATGTCCTCGAGGTTGATGCCGCCGAAGGTGGGGGCGAGCAGCTTCACGGTCTGGACGATCTCGTCCGGGTCCTTGGTGTCGAGGCAGATCGGGAAGGCGTCCACGTCGGCGAACTCCTTGAACAGCATCGCCTTGCCCTCCATCACGGGCATGGCGGCCTCGGCGCCGATGTCGCCGAGGCCGAGCACGGCGCTGCCGTCGGACACGACGGCCACCGTGTTCGACTTGATCGTGTACTCGAACGCCTTCTCGGGGTCGTCGTGCGATCGCCATGCAGACGCGGCCGACGCCCGGCGTGTAGGCCATCGAGAGGTCGTCGCGGGTGGCGATCGGCGCGGTCAGGCCGGTGAAGATCTTGCCGCCGCGATGCAGCTCGAAGGTGCGGTCGGTCACCTCGATCAGGTGGCAGCCCTCGACCAGCTCGCACCGCCGCGACGATCGCCTCGGCGTGGTCCTGGTCGCCGGACATCACCGTGATCTCGCGGATGGCCTTGACCTCGCCGGTCTCGACCGTGTCGATCGCGCCGATCGATCCGCCCGCCTCGCCGATCGCGGAGGCGACCATGCCGAGCTGTCCCGGGCGACGGTCGAGCTCGACCCGGAGCGTCAGCGAGAACTGGGCGCTGGGCCTGACAGGCATAGAAATCGGGTCTCTCCTAGGGCCATCGCGGCCCGCTGGAGAGCCGCGAAAGGGCGCCCATCATATAGACGGCACGCCAATCTCCCGCCGCTTGCAGGCAAATCTGAGGCGACCAGGAGTGTTCATAAGATCCAACGGTGGCGGACAACGGGCGCGAGCTCTTCCTGATCGACGGAAACAGCCTCGCCTACCGGGCCTTCTTCGCCCTGCCCGAGACGATCGCCACCTCGCGCGGGGTTCCCACCAACGCGATCTTCGGCTTCGCCTCGATGCTGGTGAAGATCCTCACCGACTACGGCGTGAAGCCCACGCTGGTGGTCTGGGACGCCGGCATGTCGGGCCGCGAGGTCCAATACGAGGAGTACAAGGCCGAGCGGCGCAAGCGACCCGACCTGCTCTCGGAGCAGTGGCCGCACCTCGAGTCCGCTGGTCGATGCCATTCGGCTACCAGAACGTGAAGGTCGAGGGCTTCGAGGCCGACGACGTGATCGCCACCCTCGCCGACCCAGGCTCACGAGAAGGGGATCGACGTGATGGTGGTCACCGGCGACCGCGACATGTTCCAGCTGTCCAGCCGGGCGTCGCGCGTGATGGCCACCAGCCGCGGGATCACCGACACGATGGTCTACGACCGAGCAGGCGGTGCTCGACCGCTACGGCATTCCGCCGGACAAGATCACCGACTTCTACGGCCTGAAGGGCGACACCTCGGACAACATCCCGGGCGTCCCCGGGATCGGCGACAAGACCGCCGCCCAGCTGCTCCAGGAGTTCGGCACGCTCGAGGAGGTGCTGGCGAACGTGGACAAGATCTCCGGCGCCAAGCGCAAGGAGAACCTCGATCAACCACGCCGATGACGCCCGCGTGTCGAAGCAGCTCGCCACCGCGATTCGCGACGTGCCCGTGGATGTGGATCTCGACCAGGTCGTGGCCCAGGAGCCGGACCGCTCGCGGCTGCGCGAGTACTTCCGCGAGTTCGAGCTGCGCGATCCGCTGCGGCGCCTCGAGGAGGCGATGGGTGACGAGGAGACGGCCGCGCCGCGGCAGGCGGCGTCGCTCGAGCTCTCGGCGCGCGCCGTGGAGGTGCCCGCCGCCGATCTGGGCAGCCTCGAGGGCGAGCACGCCACGCTGGCCGGCCGAGCGGAGCCTTGGCGAGGACGAGTTGCCCACCGGGCCGCTCCACTTCGCCGCCTACGCGGGCGGTGAGGAGGTGTTCGTGGGGGACGCGGAGACGCTGGCGGCGCTCACGCTCGCCTGGGGCCAGCGCCCGCTCGTGGCGCACGACTGGAAGACGCTCGCGGCGTCGGAGGATCCCTCGAGCAGCCGCCGCTCGAGCACGACACGATGGTCGCCGCGTACCTGATCGACCCGGCACGGCGGAAGTACCCGCTCGACGAGCTGCTGGAGGACGAGAGCATCACGGCCGCGGTCCAAGGCGCGAACGGGCTGGCCGCACGCGCGGTGGGCACGCGGGCGCTGGTGGACCGCCAGCTCGACGTGATCGAGGAGCAGGGGCTCACGCGCCTGCTGCGCGAGGTCGAGCTGCCTCTCGTCGAGGTTCTGATCGACGTCGAGCGGGCCGGCATGAAGATCGACACCGCCCGGCTCGCCGAGATCGGCGCGAGCTTCGGCGAGCGCATCGCCACGCTCGAGAGCGAGATCTGGGAGCTCGCGGGGGAGGAGTTCACGATCGGCTCGCCGCAGCAGCTCGGGCCAGGTGCTGTTCGAGAAGCTCGGCCTGTCGAAGAAGCGGCGCGGCAAGACCGGCTTCTCCACCGACGCGCGGGTACTCGCCGCGATCCGTGAGGAGCACGAGATCATCGGCAAGGTCGAGACCTGGCGGGAGCTCTCCAAGCTGAAGAGCACGTATCTCGACGCGCTGCCCGAGCTGATCCGGCCCAGCACCGGCCGCCTACACACCACCTTCAACCAGACGGCCACCACCACGGGCCGCCTGTCGAGCACCAACCCGAACCTCCAGAACATCCCGATCCGCAGCGAGCAGGGGCGCGAGATCCGCGCCTGCTTCATCGCCGAGGAGGGCTACAAGCTGATCTCGGCCGACTACTCGCAGGTCGAGCTGCGGGTGCTCGCACACCTGGCCGGCGAGGACGTACTCAAGGAGATCTTCGAGCGGGGCGAGGACGTGCACACGGCCACGGCCGGGGAGATGTTCGGGCTGGCGCCCGACCAGGTCGACCACGGCACGCGCTCGAAGGCCAAGATGATCAACTTCGGGATCGTCTACGGGCTGTCGGCCTACGGCCTGGCGGACCGGCTCCAGATCCCGCAGGAGGAGGCGGGCGAGTTCATCGAGCGCTACCTGAACCGCTTCCCGAAGGTGCAGGAGTTCATCGACTCAGACGATCACCAGCGCGAGCGACCAGGGCTACGTCACCACGCTCTTCGGTCGCATGCGCCGGATCCCGGAGCTGCGCGCCCGTCAGCGCCAGACGCGCCAGCTGGGCGAGCGTCTCGCCGTCAGCACCGTGGTCCAGGGCACGCGCCGCGGACATCATCAAGGTCGCGATGGTCCGCTGCTGGAAGGCGCTCCGCGACGCCGGCCTGTCCACCCGCCTGGTGCTGCAGATCCACGACGAGCTGCTGTTCGAGGCCCCCGACGACCGAGATCGAGGAGGCCACGGAGATCGTCGTCCGGGAGATGGCCCGGGCCTACGACCTGGACCCGCCGCTGGCGGTGGACGCCGGCGTGGGGGAGAACTGGCTCGCGGCGAAATGACCCGCGACGAGGCTGAAGCTCGCTGCAAGGAACTGAACGAGCGCGATCACGGGAGCGGCTGGCACTGGTTCGCCCAGCACGCCGCCGACGGCGAGTGGCGGGCGGTGAAGATCAAGGTGCCGGCTGGCGCGGGGCTCGACCCGTTGAAGACCAGCATCGAGTCGCGGCCCCGGCCCGAAGACCCACCAGACCCCCGCCCCGGGCTCGGTGGCAACCTGCCCTTCGGCTCGGTCTGAGCCATGGGGCGGTCAGCTCCTGGTGTGTTTGGCGGACCGGCGTGGTCCGTCAGCAATAAGGGCGGTCCGAGCCGGTAGATGGTCGAGCTTCCGGCCCACGCCGAGGCCGCCCTCATTGCAAGCAGTAAACGCCGAGCGCCCTAAGCGGCCGCCGGCACGCGCTCGCCAGCGGAGCGCGGAGCCGGCCCCGCGGCGGCAAACGACGGTGGCGCGATCTGCAGGTAGTGCGTGAACGACCAGTCCACGAACCGCTGTGAGCTCATCGCGCGAATCGCGGGACCCAGTACGCGCGGCGGCACGCGCGGGATCAGCCGCTGGACGCGCAGCATCGCCTCGAACTTCCAGCGGTGCGCCGCGCTGAACTCGGCGTAGCGCCGCAGCGCCTCGGCCCGGGTCGAGCGGCCCTCGACCACCGCCCGCAGCTCACGCCCGCAGGCGATGCCGAAGTAGAAGGCGGTGCGGATGCCCTCAGCGGTGAGCGGCAGGCAATGACCCGCCGAGTCGCCTACGAAGAAGAGGTCGTCCTCCGCGGCGGGGCGAAGCCGGTGGGGGATCCAGTTGCCCTGGTAGCGGACCGCGTCGCGCTCCAGGTCGGAGGCCAGCGCCACCGTGGTGTCCTTGACGTGGAAGCGGGGGTCGAACGAGCCCACCCCGATGCGGATCTCGTCACGGGCCGGGAAGCTCCAGCCGTAGCCGGCGGGCACGTAGCGGCGATCGATCCAGATCTCGAGGTCCGAGCTCTCACCGTGGGGGTGCACCTCGAGGCCGCGCGAGAGCGGCGCGTCGGGGGGCTGAAAGCCCGAGCGGCCGAGTATGCGCCTCCAGCCGAGGCCGTCCACGATCAGCGGCGCGCTGAGGTCGCCGCGGTCGGTGTGAACGGTGTCGCCGCTCCGCCCGTCGACCTTTGCGATCTCGAACATCGCGTCGTTCTGGTCATCCAGCAGCTCGCAGAGAGTGCGGTAGTCGAACGTCGAGAAGGTCCACGGCAGCTCGTAGCGCGCGGTCGCGTGGGGGGTGTGGATGACCAGCTCGGGGAAGGTCTGGCGCATCGACGCTTGGAGGCCGAGGGCCTCGAGCCAGCCCGTGGGCGCGGCGCAGGCCGAGGTCTGGCGCTCCCCGACCTCGTATCGGTCGACGATCAGCACCCGCGCTCCGGAACCGGCAAGCTCGCGCGCCACCGCCAGACCTGCGAAGCTAGCGCCGCAGACCAGGACGTCCGCGTCGTGAGAGAGGGGTGTTCGCTCCGCCCCGCGTTTCGTCCGTCTCCTGGGCATCCCGGCCCAGCCTACAAGGCGTTGCTCCGCCAGCGCGGTGGCAACGCGCCCGCTAACCTACCCAATTCGTGACAGATACTGAAACTTTGACGGAAGCACGGCCTGTCGAGGGGTCGAACGGACTGCTCCTCGAGATCGACGGCCAGATAGTCCCCAACTACGACGCGACCATGGTGCCCTTCGAGGAGGGCGATGTCGTCACCGGCAAGGTGGTCCGGATCGACAAGGACGAGGTCCTGGTCGACATCGGCTACAAGTCCGAGGGCGTCATTCCGGCGCACGAGCTCTCGATCCGCAAGTCCGTGGACGCCTCCGAGGAGGTCGAGCTCGGCGAAGAGGTCGACGCGCTGGTGCTCACCAAGGAGGACCAGGACGGCCGGCTGATCCTGTCCAAGAAGCGCGCCCGCTTCGAGAAGGCGTGGCGGCGCATCGAGGCCGCGGCCGAGTCCGGCGAGCCCGTGGAGGGCACCGTGATCGAGGTCGTGAAGGGCGGCCTGATCATCGACCTCGGGGTGCGCGGCTTCCTGCCTGCATCGCTGGTGGACATCCGCCGCGTCCAGAACCTCGACGACTTCCTCGGTCAGAAGATCGAGTGCAAGGTGATCGAGCTCAACCGCTCGCGCAACAACGTGGTGCTCAGCCGCCGCGCGGTGCTCGAGGAGGAGCGCAAGGAGGTCCGCCAGCAGATCCTCGACCGGCTGCAGCCCGGCCAGGTCGTGGAGGGCGCGATCTCGAACATCGTGGACTTCGGCGCCTTCGTGGACCTCGACGGGATCGACGGCCTGATCCACATCTCCGAGCTCTCCTGGAGCCATGTGAACCACCCCTCCGAGATCCTCAACATCGGCGACGTGGTGCCGGTCAAGGTGCTCGACATCGACCGCGAGCGCCAGCGCATCTCGCTTGGTCTCAAGCAGACCCAGGAGGACCCGTGGCAGCGGGTCATGGACACCTACAACGTGGGGGACGTGCTCGAGGGCAAGGTCACCAAGGTCGTGAGCTTCGGCGCGTTCGTCGAGATCCTGGATGGGGTCGAAGGCCTCGTCCACATCTCCGAGCTGGCCCAGCACCACGTGGAGAACCCGCGCGAGATCGTCAACCAGGGCGACACGGTGAAGGTCAAGATCCTCGAGATCGACTCCGAGCGCCGCCGCCTGTCCCTCAGCGTCAAGCGCGTGGAGGACCAGGTGCTGCCGAGCCGCGCCACCGGCGACGGTGGGCCGTCGGCCGAGATCGACAAGCAGCTCGACAACGTGCCGGAGCTCGGTCTCTCCGACGACGTGTTCGCGGGCGCCGAGGTCACGATCGAGGACGATCGCGTCCCGGTCGTGGAGCCCGAGCGCCGAGCCGGCAGCCGAGGTCGCGGCGGAGGCCGGAGGCGGAGGCGAGCGCCGAGGCCCGAGGCCGAGGCGGCCCGCTGAGCCCGAGGCCGAGGCGGCCCCTGAGGCCGAGGCGGCCCCCGAGCCCGAGGCGGAGGAAGAGCCCGAGCCCGAGGCTCCGGCCGCCGAAGACGCGCCCCCGCCCGACGAGTAGGCGATGTCCGCCCCGACCGAGGGCGCGCCCGCCTTCGTGGGGCTGACCGGAGGGATCGGCGCCGGCAAGTCCGAGGCGCTGGCAGCACTGGAGCGGCTCGGCGCCGCGACGCTGTCCAGTGACGCGGTGGTGCACGAGCTGCTGCAGGGAGACGAGGTGAGGGACCTGCTGGTGGAGCGCTTCGGCGATCGCGTGGCCCCCGACGGGCGCATCGACCGGGGCGCGGTGGCCGAGGTCGTGTTCGCCGATCCCGATCAGCGCAGCTGGCTGGAGGGCGTGCTGTGGCCGCGCGTGGGGGAGCGCGTGGCTCGCTGGCGCGAGGAAGTCGGCCGCCGGGAGCCGCAACCCCGGGCGGCGGTGGTGGAGGTGCCGCTGCTGTTCGAGGCCGGAATGGACCACGGCTTCGACCACACGATCGCCGTCGTCGCGGACGAGGAGCTGCGCCGCGAGCGGGCGGCAGCGCGCGGACACGCGGGCTTGGACGAGCGCACCGCCAGGCAGCTCACACAGACGGAAAAAGCGGAGCGAGCGGAGTTCGTGATCGCAAACGACGGGGATCTGGCCGAGCTCGAGCGGAAGCTGTCGGCCCTACTTGAGAACATAGGGCCTTGAGCTACCGGACCGCACCGGGGCGTACGACGGTTCTCGAGAGGGCGGCTCCGCGCCGCCGCGGGCGCTCGCGCAGCAGGTCTCGCTCCCGCTCGGTGGTGCGCCGGCGGCGCTTCGGCGTGCTCCTGCTCGCCGCCGGGATCGTTGTGGCGGTGGTGCTCGCAGTTCGCCTCGGACCCACGGCCGTGCGCCACTTCACGCTGCCGCTCAACCACGAGCAGATCATCCGCCAGCAGGCCAGCGACAAGAAGCTCGACCCCGCGCTGATCGCCGCCGTGATCTACCAGGAGTCGAAGTTCCGCGACCGCACCTCGAGCGCCGGCGCAAAGGGTTTGATGCAGCTCTTGCCGAGCACCGCGAACTTCATCGCCAAGAAGTCGGGCGGCACGAGCTTCCAGGTCAAGGACCTCGGCACGCCGCAGGTGAACATCGCCTACGGGTCGTGGTACCTGCGCTACCTGATGGACCGCTACCACGGCAACTCCACGCTGGCTGTCGCCGCCTACAACGCGGGCGAGGCCAACGTCGACAAGTGGGTACGGCGCGTCGGCGGGGCGGGCAACTTCGACGCCGGCCGTGACATCCCGTTCCCAGAGACGCGCCACTATGTCCTGAGCGTCATGTCCCACAGGCAGGCGTACCGCAAGACATACCCGAAGGAACTCGGGCTCGAATAGAGGAGGCTCCCGTGGGGAACCCAATCGTCCACGTCGAGGTGCTAGGTAACGACGGGGCCGCCATGAGGAAGTTCTACGGCGACCTGTTCGACTGGGAGATCAGCACGGTCGAGGGCATCGACTACGGGATCGTGAGCACCGGCTCCGACCCGGCCGGCGGCATCGGCGCCGACCCGAACGGCCAGGGCGGCCACGTGACCTTCTACGTCCAGGTCGACGACCTGGAGGCGGCCCTCGAGCAGGCAAAGTCGCTGGGAGGCAGCACCGCCCTCGAGCCGATGGAGATCCCCGGCGGCGGCCGGATAGCGCTGTTCGCAGATCCAGAGGGGCACATTGTCGGGTTGGTCAGCGGGGGCGAGTAGAAGTACGGAAGTACGGAGGTACGGAGGTACGGATTGGTGGGTCTCCGTACTCCGTACTTCCGTCCCTCCGTACTTCCGCAGGCACTGCTAGCGTCGACGGCAGAGTGCCTCCGTTCGAGATAAACCCGGCGTATACCGCGGTCGCAGCCCAGCCCAAGGCCCGCGACGAGCTCGCCGCTGGGCTGGACTCCGGGGAGCGGTTTCAGACCCTGCTGGGCGTCACCGGCTCGGGCAAGACGGCCACGATGGCGTTCACGATCGAGCAGGTCCAGCGGCCGGCGCTCGTGATCGCCCACAACAAGACGCTCGCGGCCCAGCTCTGCAACGAGTTCCGGGAGTTCTTCCCCAACAACGCGGTCGAGTACTTCGTCTCCTACTACGACTACTACCAGCCCGAGGCCTACGTCCCGGCAGCAGGACCTCTACATCGAGAAGGACTCCTCGATCAACGAGGAGATCGACCGCCTGCGGCACTCGGCCACGGCCGCGCTGCTCGGCGCGCCGCGACGTGGTGGTCGTGGCCAGCGTGTCCTGCATCTACGGCCTCGGCTCGCCCGAGACGCTACGACGCCCAGGTGGTGATGCTCAAGAAGGGCGAGATGGTGGATCGCGACGCGACGCTGCGCAAGCTCGTCGACAACCAGTACACGCGCAACGACACCGCGCTCGGCCGCGGCAGCTTCCGGGTCCGCGGCGAGACGCTCGAGGTCTTCCCGGCCTACGCGGAGAGCGCCTACCGCGCCGTCTTCTTCGGCGACGAGATCGAGCAGCTCCAGCACTTCGACCCGCTCACCGGCGAGGTGATCGCCGAGATCGAGCACGTCGGGATCTGGCCGGCCACCCACTACGCCACCGACCGCCCGACGATCGAGCGCGCCGTCGTGGAGATCCGCGACGAGCTGGAGGCCCGCTGCAAGGAGCTCGAGGAGCAGGGCAAGCTGCTCGAGTCCCACCGCCTGCGCCAGCGCACCCAGTTCGACATGGAGATGATGCGCGAGCTCGGCTTCTGCAACGGGATCGAGAACTACTCGCGCATCCTCGACGGTCGCTCGGCGGGCGACAGGCCCTACTGCCTGCTCGACTTCTTCCCGGACGACTTCGTGGTGTTCATCGACGAGTCGCACCAGACGGTGCCCCAGATCGGCGGCATGTACGAGGGCGACCGCTCGCGCAAGCAGACGCTCGTGGACTACGGCTTCCGGCTGCCGAGCGCACTGGACAACCGTCCCCAGACGTTCGACGAGTTCATGGACATCACGAAGCAGATCGTGTTCGTGTCGGCCACGCCGGGCGAGTTCGAGCGCAACCACTCCTCGCGCATGGTCGAGCAGATCATCCGGCCGACGGGCATCGTCGATCCCGAGGTCGAGGTGCGCGAGACCAAGAACCAGATCGACGATCTGATGAACGAGATCCGCGCGCGCACCGAGGACGGCGAGCGCTCGCTGGTCACGACGCTCACCAAGAAGATGGCCGAGGACCTCACGGACTACCTGATGGAGTACGGCTTCAGGGTCCGCTACCTGCACTCGGAGATCGACACGCTGGAGCGGATCCAGATCATCCGCGACCTGCGCCTCGGCGAGTTCGACGTGCTGGTCGGGGTGAACCTGCTGCGCGAGGGCCTCGACCTGCCGGAGGTGTCGCTGGTCGCGATCATCGACGCCGACAAGGAGGGCTTCCTCCGCGGCGAGACGTCGCTGATCCAGACCATCGGCCGCGCCGCCCGCAACGTCCGCGGCAAGGTGATCATGTACGCCGACAAGGAGTCGCAGGCCATGCGCAACGCGATCGGGGAGACCGATCGCCGCCGCGCGATCCAGGTGGCCTACAACGAGGAGCACGGCATCACGCCCGCGACGATCGTCAAGGGCATCTCCGACATCACCGACTTCCTCGCCATCGAGTCGAAGGTGCCCGAAGGGCAAGCGCAGGCGCGCGCCGCGAGGAGCAGCAGATGAGCCCCGAGGAGATCTCGAAGACGATGGTCGAGCTCGAGGAGGAGATGCTCCTCGCATCCGACGAACTGCGCTTCGAGTACGCGGCTAAGCTGCGCGACGAGATCAAGGAACTGCGCCGCGAGCTGGAGCGGGTTCAGGCCGAGGCGTCGTAGTCGACCCACTAGCATCGAACGAGGACTCGATGCCCGACCTGCCCGGCAGACCCACGTCAGACAAGACGCCCCCCGCGCCGCACCGGACCCCGTGGCGCGTCGAGGGCCATCCCGAGGGGGACAAGCCCGGGGAACCGCAGAAGCGGAGCGGAATGCTGCCGCCGACGATGCGGCGCTTCTGGTGGATCATCATCGCGCTCTTCGCGCTCAACTTCATCCTGAGCTTCGCGCTCTCGGGCAAGCCGGCACGCACGAAGGTCCCCTACACGACCTTCTACCAGCAGGTCGAGGCGGGCAACGTCAGCGAGATCAGCTCGAAGGGCGAGGAGATCCAGGGCGACTTCAAGAAGGCGATCTCCTACCCGCCGGGCAAGGACGCGAAGTCGATCGACAAGTTCCAGACGGTACGCCCAGCGTTCGGCGACGACGGCCTGGCGAAGCTCCTGATCGCCAAGAACGTGACCACGAACGCCCACAAGGTGGACAGCGGCACGCCGCTCTGGCAGACGATCATCTTCGGCTTCGGACCCACGCTCTTACTGGTCTTCCTGTTCGTCGCGCTGGCCAGACGCAGCTCCGCCGGCGGCGTGCTGGGGGCGTTCGGGCGCTCCGGCGCGCGGCGCTACGAGCACTCTTCGCAACGCACCACGTTCAAGGACGTGGCCGGCATCGACGAGGCCGAGGAGGAGCTGATCGAGGTCGTCGACTTCCTGCGCAACCCCGACCGCTACCGCAAGTTAGGCGGGGTGATCCCGAAGGGCGTCCTGCTGGCCGGGCCTCCGGGCACCGGCAAGACGCTGCTCGCGCGCGCCGTGGCCGGCGAGGCAGACGTGCCGTTCTTCTCGATCGCCGCCTCGGAGTTCATCGAGGCGATCGTCGGCGTCGGCGCCAGCCGCGTGCGTGACCTGTTCAGCCAGGCCAAGGAGGCGGCGCCCGCGATCATCTTCATCGACGAGCTGGACGCGATCGGGCGTGCGCGCGGGGGCAGCGGCTCGTTCGGCGGGAACGACGAGCGTGAGCAGACGCTCAACCAGATCCTCACCGAGATGGACGGGTTCACCGGCACCGAGGGCGTGATCGTGCTCGCGGCCACCAACCGGGTCGAGATCCTCGACCAGGCCCTGCTGCGCCCGGGCCGCTTCGACCGGCGCGTGTTCGTGCAGCCGCCGGACAAGGATGGGCGCGCGAAGATCCTCGAGGTCCACACGCGCTCGGTGCCGCTCGCCGACGACGTGGACCTGAAGGCGATCGCCTCCAGCACGCCGGGCATGGTGGGGGCGGACCTGCGCAACCTGGTGAACGAGGCGGCCCTGACCGCCGCGCGCCGCGATCACGCCAAGGTGACGCTCGCGGACTTCACCGACTCGCTGGAGAAGATCATCCTCGGCACCGAGCGCAGGATCACGCTCTCGCCCGAGGAGCGCGAGCGCACCGCGTACCACGAGTCGGGGCACGCCGTGCTCGGGATGCTCGAGCCTGGTGCGGACCCAGTCCGCAAGGTCTCGATCATTCCGCGCGGCCAGGCGCTGGGCGTGACCTTCCAGAGCCCCGAGGCGGACCGCTATGGCTACGGCGTCAACTACCTGAAGGGCCGCATCGTGGGCGCCCTCGGCGGCCGTGCGGCCGAGCAGCTCGTGTATGGCGACGTGACGACGGGTGCCGAGTCCGACCTCGAGCAGGTCACCTCGATCGCCCGCCAGATGGTTGGGCGCTGGGGCATGTCCGAGGCGATAGGCCTTGTCTCGGTGCTGCCGCGCCCCGGCGACGGATCGGCCCTGTTCCCGGGCGTGGACGGCAACGGGCCGGCGGAGTCCACGCGCGAGCTCGTGGACTCGGAGGTGCGCCGCATCATCGAGGAGTGCTACGGCCGGGCCCTCGACGGGCTGCGCGAGAACCGCCACCGCCTCGATTCGCTGGCCAAGGCGCTGCTCGAGCACGAGACGCTCGACGAGCGCGAGGCCTACGCCGCCGCCGGCTTCGACCGCCCGCTGCCGACTCCCTCGCAGCCCCCGGCGGCACTTGCCGCTCGCGACAACCAGGGGCAGTAAGCAGAGACCTGCTTTCCGGCCGGGCCGCGAGCTAGCTTCGGGCAATCTCCCTGCGTTCGCTGATAAGCGCGGTTCTGGAGCGCATCCGTCCCGAGCGCGGGGGCACCTCCGCTACCCTGCCCAGCAGACTGCGGAGCGGAGGAGCTATGGAGCTGGATCGACACAACATCGAGCGCAAGGACTTCACGGTCGCCCGCCGTGGCTACGAGCAGGAGGAGGTGGACCTCCACCTGCGCGAGCTCGCCGACGCGATCGCCGAGCTGCGGGCGCAGCTGAAGGCCACGCCGGCCGGGGTGGCGGGCGCCGCCGCCGAGCAGGTGCGGCAGATCGTGGAGGTCGCCGAGGAGAGCGCGGCCCAGATCGAGCAGCACGCCACCGAGGAGGCCGCGCGCGTGACCGAGGACGCGTCGCGGCGGGCCCGCGAGACCCGCGAGCGCGCGGACAGCGAGTCCGCTGAGCAGCTCTCGCGCGTGCAGGAGACCGTGGCGAAGATGCTCGCCCGCGCGACCGCGCTCGAGACTGAGCTCGAGGGCCTTGTGGCGGGCATCCACGAGTCGGCCGGTGGACTGGTGCAGCAGATGCGCGAGGCCGGTGGCGAGGTCGAGGACGAGCTCGACTCGATCCGGGGAGAGCTGGGAGCCGTACGGCCCGGCGCGTCCGTCGCAGATCTGCCGAGCGCCGCCGCACCGGCGCCCGAGTTGGAGCTGGTGCCCGACCCGGAACCGGAGCCGGAGCCGGAGCCAGAGCCCGAACCGGAGCCCGTGGCGGCCGAGCCGCAGCCGGTGGCCAACGGCGCGTCGGAGGAGGCTGCGGCCCCCGAGCCGGTCCCCGCGCCATCGCCCGCCGCGAGCGGCGGCCCCGAGGGCGCGAGGCTGGTTGCGCTCAACATGGCGCTGAACGGCACGCCGCGCGAGGAGGCCGCCCGCTACCTCGCCGACAACTTCCAGCTCGCCGACCAGGACGCGATCCTGGACGACGTGTACTCCAAGGTCGGCTAGCTCACGCCGCGGCGGCGGGGCGACCGCGCTCGCCGAGCAGGGCGATGACGGCTGGATCCGGCTGGACGCGGCCGTGGGGACGCAGATAGCGCACGTAGTAGGGCTGGTAGCCCAGCGCCTGTCCGATCGGAGCCAGGAGCGCGAACAGCAGCCGCTGCAGTATGCGCGGCGGCTTCACGAGCTCCATCACATCGCGGAACTCGCGGGCGATCACCGCCAGCTGCAGCAGATGCGGCACGCCCTTCGAGTTCGTGAGACGGTCGTTTGCCAAGCCGAAGAGGGTGGGGAGCATCAGTTCGAAGCGCCGCCCCGGTGCGACTTCGACCAACACCTGGGCCTCGCCGGGTCCCGGGTTCCACCAGTCGTGAACCACGCCGGGCGCGATCGTCACGTCGGCGCCCTTCTCGAGCACGCTCTCCCGTCCGCCGATGCGGAAGCCGAGCCGGCCCTCGATCACGCGGAAGCGCTCGCTGACGGTCGGATGCACATGCTCGAGTGCCGCCGCTCCGCCGGGCCGCACGAAGAGATGGCCCGCGATGCTGCCGTCCGGCGACTCCCCACTGCCGATCAGCACGACCACGCGCTCACCGGTGACGCTGTTCTCGATCAGGTCGCCCGCGCGCAGGCGAGGAATTCCAGGCAGCTCCTGCGACATCGGCTCTCCAATCGGACGGGTGCGGCTGGATCCTCCCGCTGCGCAGGGACGGGCAAAATGGCGCTAGCCGTCCAGGCGTGGTGCGGCTGGCCGTACCCTTCGCCGCAAAGAGCGGGACCCTCCAGGACCGGTAGCCGACCCGCTACCTAGAATCGATTATGTGAAGCCGCAGGGCGAACTCATCATCGCCGGCGCTCGCGAGCACAACCTCAAGGACCTGCACCTGAGGATTCCTCGCCACGCGCTGGTCGTCATCACCGGGCTGTCGGGCTCCGGCAAGTCGAGCCTCGCGTTCGACACGATCTACGCCGAGGGCCAGCGCCGCTACGTGGAGTCGCTGTCCGCCTACGCGCGCCAGTTCCTCGGCCAGATGGACAAGCCGGACGTGGACTCGATCGAGGGGCTGTCACCGGCCATCTCGATCGACCAGAAGACGACCTCGCGCAACCCGCGCTCGACGGTCGGGACGGTCACCGAGATCTACGACTACCTGCGCCTCCTCTGGGCCAGGATCGGGCATCCGCACTGCTACAACTGCGGCCAGCCCATCGCCGCCCAGTCCGCCGAGCAGATCGTCGACCAGGTGATGACGCTCGCGGAGGACACGCGCTTCATGGTCCTGGCGCCGATGGTGCGGAGCCGCAAGGGCGAGTACGGCAAGCTCTTCGAGGAGCTGCGCGCCGAGGGCTTCACGCGCGTGAAGGTGGACGGCGAGCTGCGCCGCCTCGAGGAGGAGATCGTGCTCGACAAGAAGTTCAAGCACGACATCGCGGTGGTGGTGGACCGGCTGGTGATGCGTCCCGACCTCCGCAAGCGGCTGGCCGACTCGGTCGAGACCGCCGTGGGGCTGGCGGAGGGGATCGTCGAGGTGGAGCTGGTGGATGGGGGCGAGGTGCGCACCTACTCCGAGCGCTTCGCGTGCCTGCAACTGCGGCACCTCGATGCCCGAGCTCGAGCCGCGCATGTTCGCTTCAACTCGCCGCACGGCGCCTGCCCGCGCTGCACGGGGCTCGGCTCGCAGATGGAGATCGACCCGGAGCTGGTGGTGCCCGACCCGAGCCTGTCGCTGGGCGAGGGGGCGATCCTGCCCTGGTCGACGAGCGCGTCGAACTACTACGAGCAGATGACCCAGGCGATCGCCGAGCGCTACGAGATCGACATGGAGACGCCCTGGGAGGAGCTGCCGGAGGAGGTCGCAGGACTGCTTCCTCTACGGCACCAACGGCGACCGCATCTACATCTCCTACCGCAACCGTTACGGGCGGCGGCGCTCCTACACGACGAGCTTCGAGGGCATCGTCCACAACCTCGAGCGCCGCTACAAGGAGACCGACTCCGACTACTCGCGGGAGAAGATCGAGGAGTACATGTCGGTGCGGCCGTGCCCGGAGTGCAAGGGCGCGCGGCTGCGGCCGGAGAGCCTGGCGGTGAAGGTCGGCGGCCTCGGCATCCACGAGCTCACGCCGCATGTCCGCGAAGCGGGCGATCGAGTGGTTCGAGGCGCTGGAGCTGACCGACACCGAGCGCGCAGATCGCGCGGCTGGTGCTGCGCGAGATCGACGAGCGGCTGCGCTTCCTCGACAACGTCGGGGTGGGCTACCTGTCGCTCGAGCGCGCCGCGGCACGCTCTCAGGCGGCGAGGCGCAGCGCATCCGGCTGGCCACGCAGATCGGCTCGAGCCTGGTGGGCGTGCTCTACATCCTCGACGAGCCGTCGATCGGGCTGCACCAGCGCGACAACGAACGGCTGATCGCGACCCTGGAGCGGCTGCGCGACCTCGGCAACACCGTGATCGTGGTCGAGCACGACGAGGGCACGATGCGCGCGGCCGACCACATCGTGGACCTCGGCCCGGGCGCCGGCGAGCACGGCGGCCACGTGGTGGCCCAGGGCACGCCCGAGGAGGTGATGGCCGTCGAGGACTCGGCCACCGGCCAGTTCCTCGCGGGCACGCGCACGATCCCGGTGCCTCGCAAGCGCCGCCGCCCGAGCGGCTACATCGAGATCGAGGGCGCGAGCCAGCACAACCTCCAGTCGATCGACGCGAAGATCCCGCTCGGCGTGTTCGCCTGCGTGACCGGTGTGTCCGGCTCGGGCAAGTCCACGCTGGTCAACGAGGTGCTCTACCGCGCGGTGGCCAACCGCCTGCACCGGGCCAAGCTGCGCCCGGGCGCGCACAGGCGCGTGCGGGGCCTCGATCAGGTCGACAAGATCATCAACATCGACCAGTCGCCGATCGGGCGCACGCCGCGCTCGAACCCGGCCACGTACACGGGCGTGTTCGACCAGATCAGGGACCTGTTCAGCCGCACCCAGGAGGCGCGGGCGCGCGGCTACAAGCCCGGCCGCTTCAGCTTCAACGTGAAGGGCGGCCGCTGCGAGGTCTGCCGCGGCGACGGCCAGATCAAGATCGAGATGCACTTCCTGCCCGACGTCTACGTGCCCTGCGAGCAGTGCAACGGCAAGCGCTACAACCGCGAGACGCTCGAGGTGCGCTTCAAGGGCAAGACGATCGCGGACGTGCTCGAGATGCCGGTCGAGGACGCGCTCGAGTTCTTCAAGCACATCCCCAAGATCAAGCGCCGCCTGCAGGCGCTGCACGACGTCGGGCTCGACTACATCCGCCTCGGCCAGCCGGCGACCACGCTGTCCGGCGGCGAGGCGCAGCGCGTGAAGCTGGCCACCGAGCTGTCAGAAGGTCGCCACCGGGCGCACGCTCTACATCCTCGACGAGCCCACCACCGGGCTCCACTTCGCCGACGTGGAGCGCCTGCTCGAGATGCTCCAGCGGCTGGTGGACACGGGCAACACGGTGGTGGTGATCGAGCACAACCTGGACGTGATCAAGACCGCCGACCGCATCATCGACCTCGGCCCGGAGGGCGGCGAGGAGGGCGGCCGGATCGTGGCGACGGGAACGCCCGAGGAGGTCGCCGGGAGTCGAGGGGTCGTACACGGGCCGCCATTTGGCGGGGTTGGTCACGCCGAAGGCGCCGCGCGCGAAGCGCAGCAGGCCGAAGAAGGTTCCAGCGGCGGCCTGATGCCGAGTACGGAAGTACGGAAGTACGGAGTACTGACTGCGGCCCATCCGTACCTCCGTACCTCCGTACTTCCGTGATCCCGGTCTCCGACCTCCGGCTCTGGGCTCAGAAGTGGCGCTGGTATGAGCGCAACTCGGTTCCGTGGAACCGAGCGAGGATTCATCTACATGCCGCGCGGCGCCGCTGTTTCATTCGCTTCCCCGTGCAGGGGAACGTGCTCGAGTGCCTCGATGACGGGCGTCTCGAGATCGGCGCGAACACGCTGCTGGAGCCCGGCTGCTGGATCACGATCGCCGACGAGGGCACGGGTCACGATCGGCGAGGGCTGCTTCCTGAACCTCGGCACGATGCTGGCGGCGATGAACCGGATCGAGATCGGCGACCACGTGATGTTCGCCAACCACTGCTTCGTGGGCGACGCCGACCATCGCTACGACGACCCGGAGCAGCCGGTCACCTGGCAGGGGTTCGAGTCGCGCGGGCCGGTGAAGATCGGCTCGAACTGCTGGTTCGGGGTGAACTGCGTGGTCACCAGCGGAGTGACGATCGGCGACCGCTGCGTGATCGGCTCGAACTCGGTGGTGACGAAGGATCTGCCCGCGGGCGTGGTCGCCGCGGGCGCGCCGGCCCGCGTGCTGAGGGAGATCGAGTTCCGAAAAGGTGCGGGGAGCGTCCGGCCGTAGCGCCCGGACGCCCCCCGCGGTGGCTCGGGGCCAGCGTCCCTCTGACTAGACGGTCGCCGTCCTCGGTGCCTTGGTCGCGTTCCCGACGCCGTCCACGTCGTCCACGACCAGCTCGACCCACAGCCGGGGGGCGCCCTTCACACCCATCCGTGCTGCGCGGGTCAGCTTTGTCCTCACGTATGAGGTCGACTTCACAAAGCCCTCGATCTTCAAGATTTCAGAGGGGCAGAGCGCCGGACCAGAGGCGTCCCCCTCACCCGCCGAACGTAGCACGGGTTAGGCACTTTTCGCCACACATTTCCTTACTCCTTGGCGCGCCTGATCGCGGGATCTGGCGCTGCGCCTAAGATCATCGCTGCAAGGTGATGCCGCCGTGGATGAAACGGGCACCTCGCAGCGTCTTGCTCAGTAGGGGAAATGCGGTCTCAAGCGGACATCGAGAGGGACATCGCCCGCCTTGCCGACGGCACGCTCAGTGCTGAACGCGCGCGCGAGCTCGAGGCACGCGTCGCCGGCTCGCCAGAGCTGCGCGCGATGCTTGACGAGCAGCGCGTTGCGCTCACGGCAGTGCGAGGGCTGTCCGAGCCGGCGCCTGCCGGGCTGCGGACGCGCGTGGAGGGCGCGCGCCGACGCCCGGCGCCGGCCGTTCGTGCGCGCCGCTTCGGCATCGCGGGCGGGTTCGTGGCGGTGGCCGCGGCGCTCGCGATAGCCCTGGTCGCGATCCTCCCCTCGGGCGCCGGTGGGCCCAGCCTCTCGGAGGCGGCGGTCTACACCCTCGGGGCACCGGCGAGTCCGCCCCCGCGGCACGACTTCGACGGCGCCCTCGCGCTCACTGTGGACGGGGTGCCCTATCCCTACTGGGAGGACGGCCTCGGCTGGAACGCCGTCGGCACGCGAGTGGACAAGGTCGGCGGACGCACGGCCACCACCGTCTTCTACGCCAAGGGCGACAAGCGAGTGGGCTACACGATCGTCAGCGGCAAGGGCCTCTCGGTGCCCTCGAGCAGCGTTTCGACGCTGCGCAACGGGGTGAACATCCGCAGCCTGAAGCTCGGCGAGACCACCGTGGTCACCTGGCAGCGCAAGGGCCACACCTGCATCCTCTCCGGCCGCGGCGTCAGCCGCGACGACCTGCTCAAGCTCGCGGGCTGGCGGGACAAGGGCGCGCTGCCCTACACCGTCCCGACCAACTAGCTAGTCCTCGGACGCGGCCTGCGGGGCCTCTTGGCCCGAGAGGGTCTTCGCAACTCGCGCGCGCGCCCGGAACAAGCGGCTCGTGATCGTGCCCTGACGCACGCCGAGCGCCTTGGAGGCCTCCTCGTAGGAGAGGCCGGCCACATCGATCGCCACCAACGCCTCGCGCAACCCGTCCGGCAGGTCCGCGATCGCGGTGTACACCTCGCGGTTCTGTGCCGCCTCGTCGGGACGGTCCGACGCCGGCGCCTCCACGGGGTCGACGTCCTCGTCGAGTGGCACCGGGGGCGAGCGGCGGGCGAGCGTGCGGCGCTGGCTCAGGAACACGTTCTTGAGCGTGCGCATCAGATACCAGAGGTCGTCCTCGCCGCGCAGGAAGCGGGGCCGGGTCAGGATCTTGGCGAAGGTGTCCTGCACCAGGTCCTCGGCGTCCTCGCGCGAGCCGCACAGGGCCCACGCGGCCCGGTAGAGCCGATCGAGGTGGTCTCCGAGGCTGTTCGGGTCGAGCTCGCGCACCGGGGGGCCTCAGCATAGGCATGGGCCCGTCCGGACACGGCCCGACCCCTGGCCGCCCCTGTTACATGCCCCAGTCGCCTGTGAAGGGCTCCCGTACCTCCAGTCCCTCGAGCAGCTCGTTCAGGCGAGCCGCCTCGTCAGGGGCCATCGTGTAGCCGTGCTCCGGCTCCGGGTAACGCCGCTTGCGCACGTCATCAGCGAAGCTCGACACGCCCCCGATCATCTCGGCGCGGATGTCCGCGTAGCGCTTCACGAAGCGCGCCGCGTGACCGTCGTAGATGCCGAGCAGGTCGTGGAACACGAGCACCTGGCCGTCGGCCGCGGGGCCGGCGCCGATGCCGATGATCGGGATGTCCAGGCGCGAGCATGCACCGCCTCGGTGAACTCCGATGGCACGGCCTCGAACACGATCGAGAAGCAGCCCGCCTCCTGGAGGGCCAGCGCCGTCCCGGGCGACCTCGAGCGCCCGCTCGGCGGTGCGGCCCTGCGAGCGGTAGCCGCCGAGGGCGGTCGCCGTCTGCGGCGTCAGGCCCACGTGGCCCATCACCGGGATGCCGGCGTCGACGATCGCGCGGGCGCGCTCCACCGAGCTGCCGCCGCGCTCGAGCTTCACGGCGTCGCAGCCGGCCTCCTTCACGAAGCGCTGCGCGGTGCGCACGGCCTGCTCGTTCGATGCCTCGTAGGAGCCGAACGGCAGATCGCCGACCAGCAGCGGGGTGTGCAGACCCGCGCCGCACGGCGGAACAGAGCATCAGCATCTCGTCGATCGTCACCGGCACCGTGCTGGGATAGCCGAGCACCGTCATCGCGCCCGAGTCGCCGACCAGCACCACGTCGACGCCGGCCTCCTCGGCGACCTGGGCGCTGGGGTAGTCGTAGGCGGTGATCATCACGATCGGCTCGCCGAGCGCCTTCTTCTCGCCGAGCGTGCTGAGCGTGACCCGCGGACGCCTGGCGGGGGGCGCGGCGGAGACTGGGCGTTGACCGGAGCTCATCACGGCACCTCGCTTTGGTTCGTGGTCAGAATCGCGTTGTCGATCAGCCGGGCACGCCCCACGCGGGCGGCCACGGCAAGCAGGGTCGAGCCGTTCACGCGCTCGACCGGTGAAAGGTCTTCCGTGGAGCGCAGCTCCAGGTACTCGGGCTCGATGCCCGGCCGAGTCCAGCACCGCGCGGGCCACCGCGAGCACGCGCTCGGGATCGCGCTCGCCCGCGCGCGACGGCGTCCTCGGCGGCGCCACGAGCGCGCGGTCGATCGCCGCCGCCCGCTCGCGCTCCTCCGCGCTCAGATAGGCGTTGCGGGAGCTCATCGCGAGGCCGCTCGGCTCGCGCACCGTGGGGCAGACCTGCGGATCTCGCACCGGCATGTTCAGGTCGCGCACCAGCTTGCGGATCACGAGCGCCTGCTGCGCGTCCTTCTGGCCGAAGTAGGCGCGCGTCCGGCCCGACCATGTTGAAGAGCTTGGTCACCACGGTGGTGACGCCGCGGAAGTGCTCCGGCCGCGGTGGCGGGGGTCACCCTCCAGCACGCTCGTCAGTCCCGCCGACCTCGACGGTCGTGTCGAAGTCCCCGGGGTAGACCTCGTCGACCGGAGGAGCGAACAGGAAGTCGACGCCCTCGGCCTCCGCCAGCTCGGCGTCGCGCCCCTCGTCGCGCGGGTAGGCGTCGAAGTCCTCGTTAGGCGCCGAACTGCGCCGGGTTCACGAACAGCGACACCACCACGGTGGCGTTCTCCTCGCGCGCGCGGCGCATCAGCGACAGGTGGCCGTCGTGGAAGGCGCCCATCGTGGGCACCAGGCCGAGCGCGGCGCGGGGAGCGGGGCGAGCGCGGCGCGCAGCTCGGCCGTGTTGCGCACCGTCCTCATGCGGGCACCGTCTCCACGAGCGCGCGGGCGCGCTCCACCATCACGTCGAAGAGGGCCTCGAGCTGCGGGGCGGCCTCGCGCACGGCGGCGCGCTGGGCGGCCACCGTCAGCTCGTCGCCGCGCGCGACCGGCCCGGTGAGCGCCCGTCGCGGGCCGAGCGCGGCCCAGTTCTCGACCGTGGTGCGCACGAGCGGTGCGAGCGCCGCTCGCGCCTCCTCGGCGTCCAGGCCGGCCGCCGCGGCCACCTCGCTCCGCCGCCGCCTCGAGCGTCACCAGGAAGTTGGAGGCGATCGAGGCCGCGGCGTGGTAGGCGGGCCGCGCTCGTCGCTCGGCGACGCGAACGGCTCCATGCCGAGCGCGCGCGCGAGCTGGGCGGCGGTGGCCGCCGCGCGCGCGGCGTGGAACCGGCCACGGCACATCGGCAGCCGGCGAAGCGGGTGGCGTCGGCGTCGGAGCCGCTGAAGGTCTGGAGCGGGTGGAGGCCGAAGCGCTCGACGCTCGCCCGCCGGCGTCGAGCGCGCGTGAGCGGCGTGGCGCCGCTCGTGTGGCCGACGAAGCGCGCGGCGCCGGCGACGGTCGCCGCGGCGGCCCCGATCTCCGAGTCGGGCACGCACAGGAGGATCGCCGTCGCCGGCCGGCACCTCGCCGCGGCCCAGCGGGCTCGCCCACCTCGTAGCCGGCGGCACGCAAGGCGGAGGCCAGAGCGCTGCCGAGGCGCCCGCGTCCAACCACTCCGATACGCGACATCGTGTCGTTCAGCATCTCAGCCGAATGCCGGCGGTGTGCCGGCGAAATCTGGTCCGTTCCACGGGGGTAACGGCCAGTCCGAAGGATAGCTCGATTCCCGGTTCCATCTACCGCATTGGCATAGGCTTCCAACCCCAGATGGGGAGCACCGCCGCAGATCGCCGCGAGGAGCTCGTCGCCCTCTACCGCGAGGTGCGCGACTGTCACAAGTGCCCGCTCGCGGCCACCCGCACCAACGTCGTGTTCGGCTCCGGCAACGCCGACGCCGACCTGATGTTCGTCGGCGAGGCACCCGGCTTCCACGAGGACCAGCAGGGCATGCCGTTCGTCGGCGCGGCGGGCAAGCTGCTCGACAAGCTGCTGGCGGAGATCGAGCTCCAGCGCGACGACGTCTTCATCGCCAACGTGCTCAAGTGCCGGCCTCCGGGCAACCGCGACCCCGAGCCCGAGGAGATCGAGTCCTGCAAGCCGTACCTGATCAGGCAGATCGAGCTGATCGAGCCGATTGTGATCTGCACGCTCGGCAACTTCTCCACGAAGCTGCTCACCGCGCCGTCAGGACGGCATCACGCGCGTGCACGGTAAGCCGCAGGAGCACACGGTCGCCGGCCTGAGCCTGATGATCTACCCGATCTACCACCCGGCCGCGGGCCTGCGCAGCACGCAGATGCTCGCGGGCCTGCGCGAGGACTTCGCGCGCCTGCCGGAGCTGCTGGCGGCGGCGCGCGCCGCAACCCGAGGAGGAGGAGCCCGAGGGCGAGCCAGCGGAGCCGGTGGCCGCGGCGCAGCTCGGGCTGTTCGGCTAGTACTCCGCGGGTGCGCGTCGAGACCACCCGCCCAGAGGAGACCGAGGCCGCCGGGGCCGAGCTTGCCGGGCGGCTGCGGCCCGGCGACGTGGTGCTGGTCAGCGGGGAGCTCGGAAGCGGCAAGACCACGTTCGTCCGCGGCGCCTCCCGCGCCCTCGGCGTCACCGACCCGGTGACCAGCCCGACCTTCACGATCGGACAGATCTACGGCGGCGGCCCGGCGGAGATCGCGCACCTCGACCTCTACCGCCTGCGCTCGCTGGCGGGCGAGGACCCGGCTCTGCTCGACGACTATCTGACGCCCGAGCGAATCGGATTCGTGGAGTGGCCCGAGGCGGCCGCCCCACGGCTCGAGCGGGTGGCGGTGCGAGTCTCGATCGAGCACGGCGGCGGCGACCGGCGCGTGCTGGAGATCGATTGAACGTCCTCGGCTTCGACACCTCCACCGCGGTCACCAGCGCGTGCGCCCTGCGCGCCGACGGCGAGGCCTTCGAGGTGCTCCCGGACGAGGCGGCCCTGAGCGCCCCGCCCGCCCACGCGCGCGAGCTGATGCCGGCGCTGGCGCGCGTGATGGGAGAGGCCGGGCTCGGCT
Organism: uncultured Thermoleophilaceae bacterium; assembly: GCA_963770325.1. Lineage (GTDB taxonomy): Bacteria > Actinomycetota > Thermoleophilia > Solirubrobacterales > Thermoleophilaceae > JAICJR01. The sequence continues at coordinate 566,299 of CAVYPF010000004.1, forward strand.
GGGACGACCTGGACGCCATCGCGGTGGGCGTGGGGCCGGGGACGTTCACCGGGCTGCGCATCGGCGTGACCACGGCTCGCGCGCTGGCGCACGCGCGCGACCTGGAGCTGCGCCCGGTGTCGTCGCTGGCGGCGCTCGCTGCGGGGATCGAGGCCGAGCTGCGGCTGCCGCTGATCGACGCCAAGCGGGGCGAGCTGTTCGCCGCGCTCTACGAGGGCGATGCGGAGCTGTGGCCGCCGTTCGCGGCCTCACCCGATGACGTTGCGCGACGCGTGCGGGAGGCGGGCTGGGAGCGCTCGCCCAGGCTCTTGGCTGCCGGAGACGGGTCGCTACGATTTCGGGAGACGCTCGAGGCCGGCGGGATCGCCATATCCGACTCTCAGGCGCACGTGGTCCGCGCCCTCCACGTGTGCCGCCTGGCCGGAAGCGTGGCGGCAACACCCCCCGACTCCGTTCTGCCCGACTACCTGCAGAGAACCAGACGCCAAGCCACAGAGATGAGCGACCAGCTCGATATCCGCCGCCTCAGCTACGCCGATCTTCCGCAGGTGATCTCGATCGAGCGGCGTGCGTTCCCCACGCCCTGGTCGCTCGCGATGTTCGTGCTCGAGCTCTCGAAGCCGTCCGGGATCTGCCTGGCGGCGACGCTCGGGGAGACGGGTGGTGGGCTACATGGTCTGCTCGCGCTACGACCGCGTCTGGCACGTGATGAACGTGGCCGTGGACGACAACCACCTGCGCCGGGGCATCGCGACCGCGCTCCTTGGCCGGCTGTTCGACACCGCCGATCAGCCCGGCGAGCAGTACACGCTCGAGGTCAGGGCCTCCAACAGCGGCGCGATCACCCTCTACGAGCGCTTCGGCTTCCGCTCCGCGGGACTGCGTCCCGGCTACTACCACGACAACAAGGAGGACGCGGTGATCATGTGGCGCACAGCGACCTCCGGTGAGGCCGTGGACCCCGCGGAAGGCGCTCGCCCGGCCCACGCGTGATCCTCGGGATCGAGACGAGCTGCGACGACACCTGCGCCGCGCTCGTGAGCCCGGGCGGTGAGGTGCTGTCCAACGTGGTCGCCTCACAGGGGCTGCTGCACGAACGCTACGGCGGGGTGGTGCCGGAGATCGCATCCCGCCGCCATCTCGAGCTGGTCGACGCGGTGACCGCCGACGCGCTCGAGCGCGCCAGCGCATCGCTCGACGACGTCGGGACGGTGGCAGTGACCCGCGGGCCGGGCCTGATCGGCGCGCTGCTCGTGGGGGTGTCGAGCGCCAAGGCGCTGGCCGCCGCACGCGGGCTGCCGCTGGCGCCCGTCAACCATCTGCACGGCCACGTGGTGGCCAGCACGCTCGGGGCCCGATCCGATCGAGCCGCCCTTCCTCTGCCTGGTGGCCAGCGGCGGCCACACCTTCGTCGCTCAGGTCGACGACGCCGCCTCCCACACCGTGCTCGGGCAGACGCTCGACGACGCCGCCGGGGAGGCGTTCGACAAGGGGGCGCGCATCCTCGGCCTGGAGTACCCGGGCGGCCCGCTGATCGACAGGCTGTCGCGCGAGGGCGATCCGAATGCGTTCGACTTCCCCCGCTCGCTCCCGGGCAGCGGGCTCGACTTCAGCTTCAGCGGGCTGAAGACCGCCCTGCTCTACCGCGTGCGCGACCTCGGCGAGGACGAGGCGGCGCGCCGCCTGGCGGATCTCGCCGCCTCCTATCAGCGCGCGATCGTGGACATCCTCGCGGCGCGCGCCCGCCGAGCGATCGAGCAGCGCGAGGCAGAGCGCTTCGCGATCGGCGGCGGCGTGGCGGCGAACTCGGAGTGGCGCGAACGAATAACTGAGCTCTGCCGCGAGATGGACGTGCGTCTTTGGGTGCCGGATCGAGAGCTCTGCACGGACAACGCGGCGATGATCGCGGGGGCGGCCCGGTTTCAGCAGCCGCTGGCCTACCCGGACTACCTGGCGCTCGACGCATCGGCGCGGCCCACTCCGTGACCCGACACCCGACACCCGACACCCGAACGGTCACCCTCTACGGCAAGCCGGGCTGCCACCTCTGCGAGGACGCCAAGGCCGTCATCGAGCGGGTCCGGGCTGAGCATCCGTTCGATCTCCAGGAGGTCGACGTGAGCATCGATCCTGGCCTCAACCGCGAGTACGGCGAGCGCATCCCGGTGGTCGCGATCGACGGCGTGGAGCGCTTCGAGTACTTCGTCGATCCCGCGGCGCTGGCGAGGTCACTCGATAGAGTGGGCGCGTGAGCTTCAACGACGCGTTCCACCCAGGGTTGGACGTGGCAGAGCGGGGTGCGGAGCGCTTGTCCCTTGGCGTCGCCGCGCGGCTGTCGCGCTACCTCCAGGTACTGACCCAGGCGAAGAAGATGGGCAAGGAGACGATCTCGTCTCAGGAGCTCGCCGACTACACGCACGTCAACTCCACCCAGATCCGGCGCGACCTGTCCGGGTTCGGGAAGTTCGGGAAGCGCGGAGTGGGCTACAACGTGGACTCGCTGGTGTCGCAGATCCGCAAGATCCTGCGCACCGCCGGCCAGCACAACATCGCGCTCTTCGGGGCCGGCCACCTCGGCCAGGCCATCGCCAGCTCGGACATCTTCGCCGACCACGGCTTCCGCGTCGTGGCGATCTTCGACACCGATCAGAGCAAGATCGGCAAGCCCATCGGTCCCGCGGGCAAGACGGGCAGGCTCAGCGTCCGGTCCTACGCGGACCTCGACCGCGTGGTGGAGGAGGAGGACATCGTCGTGGGCGTGCTGGCGGTGCCCACCGAGGCGGCGCAGAAGGTGGCGGACGACCTCGTGGAGGCCGGCGTGAAGATCATCTTCAACTACTCCGAGTCGCTACTTCAGGTGCCCCCGGACGTGACGGTCCACACGTCCAGCCCGGCGGTCGACCTGCTCTACGCGCTCTACTTCTACTTGACCTGATAGCCGTGGACACGGCCAGCGCCAGAGAGGTCTTCGAGGCTTCCGAGGACTTCACCGTTGGGATCGAGGAGGAGTTCGGGATCCTCGACCCGGAGACGTACTCGCTCGCCCAGCGCTTCGAGGAGCTGCGCGACTGCCGCTGACGAGCAGCTCGGCGAGTCGATCGCCGGTGAGCTGATCTCGTCGGAGATCGAGATCCGCTCCGGCCGCGGCGCGAACCTGGCGGAGGCGCTTGCCCGCCAGCGCGACTACCGGACCAAGCTGTTCCGCCTCGCGGCCGAGCGGGGCGTGCTGCTGGCGGCCACGGGCACCCATCCGTGGAGCCCCTGGCAGGAGCAGCACATCATCGACACCGAGCACTACCGCCGCGTGGAGGAGGGCCTGAAGTACGTCGCGTGGCGAAACAACACCTTCAGCGCGCACGTGCACGTGGGCGTTCGGGGTGCCGATCGGGCCGTGGCCGTGTGCGACCGGCTGCGGCCGGTGCTGCCGGAGCTCCTGGCGATCTCCGCCAACTCGCCGTTCCTGGACGGCCGCGACTGCGGCCTCCACTCGATGCGCTCGCAGATCTTCACGAAGAGCTTCCCGCGCTGCGGCATCCCTGAGCCTTTCGGGAGCTTCGCGGCATACACGGACTACGTGGACTTCCTGCTCAGCACGAACTCGATCGTGGAGCACACCCAGCTCTGGTGGAGCGTCCGGCCGCACCACTCGTTCGGCACCGTGGAGGTGCGCATCTGCGACGCGCAATCGACCGCCGAGGAGTCGAACGCGCTGGTCGGCCTGATCGTCTCCTGCGTGGCTCAGGCCGCGCTCGAGTACGACGAGGGCAGCCTGCCCGAGCCGCCCGCGGGCCGGCTGATCGAGGAGAACTTCTGGCGCGCGATCCGCTACGGGCTCGACGGCCGCATGATCGACCTGGAGCGGGCGGAGGAGTACCCGGCCGCCGCGCTGGGGGACCGGCTCCTGGCCTGGACCGCGCCCGCGCGCGCGGCGCTCGGCATCGACCTGGCGCTGGCGCCGCAGAACGGAGCCCAGCGGCAGCGTCAGGCGCTGGCGGATGGCGCGACGCTCGAGGCCGTGTTCAAGGCTGGGGTGGCGGCCACCCGGCGAAGCTACGCAGGCGAGGGGGTACGGACATGACCGAGGAGCCGAGGGAGCCCAGCGAGGAGGAGATGCGCGCAGCGCTCGAGGAGCAGATGCGCCGCATCACCGTGAAGGACGTGCTGCTCCAGACGGTGGTCACGCTGATCAACCTGTCGGCGCGCAAGCTCGGCATGGCGGAGGGCGAGGAGAAGGACCTCGAGCAGGCGAAGCTGGGGATCGAGGGAGCGCGAGCGCTCATGCCCCTGTTGCCGGATCAGGATCTGGCGCCTGTTCGTGATGCGCTGTCGCAGATTCAGATGGCGTACGTCCAAGAAGCCGGTGGTGGAGCTCAGGAGGCAGGTCGCGGGTCGCAGGTCGCAGGGGATGAGGCTCCAGCCGCTGCTCCTGAAGGGACCACTCCTCAGCCTTCTCCCTCCGACGAGGCTGAGCGGGCCAAGGCGCGCGCGAAGATCTGGACGCCGCCGGGGACGTGAGTGGGGCGCCGCACACGGTTGGCGTGTTCGGGGGCTCCGGCTTCTATCGCTTCCTCGACGACGTGGAGGAAATCGCGGTCGCGACCCCATACGGGCCGCCGTCGGCGCACGTGCGCATGGGGGAGGTCGAGGGCACGCGCGTGGCCTTCATGCCCCGCCACGGCGACGAACACGAGCTGCCGCCGCACCGGATCAACTACCGGGCCAACGTCTGGGCGATGCGCGAGCTGGGCGTGACACGGATCCTCGGCCCGTGCGCCTGCGGCTCGCTCAAGGCGGACCTCAGCCCGGGCACGTTCGTGGTGGCCGACCAGTTCGTGGACCGCACCCGCGGCCGCGAGGACACCTTCTACGACGGGCCGCAGACCACCCACGTCGCGGCTGCGGAGCCTTATTGCCCCAGCCTGCGCGAGGTGCTGGTGGAGGCGGCCAGGGAACTCGAGATCCCGGTCGTCGACGGCGGCACCGTGGTGGTGATCCAGGGCCCGCGCTTCTCCACGAAGGCGGAGTCGCGCTGGTTCAGCGCCGCGGGTTGGGACGTGGTGAACATGACCCAATACCCCGAGGCCTGGCTCGCCCGTGAGCTGGAGCTCTGCTACGCGAACGTATCGCTTGTCACGGACTACGACGTGGGCCTGCAGGGGGTTCCCGGGGTCGAGCCGGTGTCGGCGGAGGCCGCATTCGGGGTATTCGCCGAGAACCTCGATAGACTGCGCGCCCTCTTGTTCCGGGCCGTGCCCAAGATCGGGCCCCAGCCCGAAGATATCTGCGCCAGCGCTCTCACCAGCGCGATCGTGCACTAGCTGACCCACAGCGCCGGTTTGTAGCCGGCGAACGTACTTTCGGAGGGACCTTTCCTTGAGCAAATTTTTGACCGATTGGGGAGTCGTCATCGCGCTCGCGTGCGGTGGCTGCGCCGTGCTCTACGGTGCCCTCACCACCCGCTGGCTGCTTGCCAAGTCGCCCGGCAACGAGGAGATGCAGCGCATCTCCGCCGCTGTGCAGGAGGGCGCGAAGGCCTACCTCACCCGGCAGTACCAGATCATCGCGGGTGTCGCGGTGGTGCTGTTCGTCGTGCTGGCCGTCGCGCTCAACATCGACACGGCGATCGGCTTCGCGATCGGGGGCATCTTCTCCGGCGCCGCGGGCTTCATCGGCATGAACGTCTCCGTGCGGGCCAACGCCCGCGTGGCGGAGAGCGCCCGCAGCGGCATCCCCGCGGCGCTCGACGTGGCCTTCAAGGGCGGCGCGATCACCGGCATGCTCGTGGCAGGGCTCGCCCTGATCGGCGTCGCCGGCTACTACGGCATCCTCGTGCTCGCCAACGTCAGCGACAAGGACGCGGTCAATGCGCTCGTGGGCCTCGGCTTCGGCGGCTCGCTGATCTCGGTCTTCGCGCGACTCGGCGGCGGCATCTTCACGAAGGCTGCCGACGTGGGCGCCGACCTCGTGGGCAAGATCGAGGCCGGCATCCCGGAGGACGATCCGCGCAACCCGGCGGTGATCGCCGACAACGTGGGCGACAACGTGGGCGACTGCGCCGGCATGGCGGCCGACCTGTTCGAGACCTACGCGGTCACCGCCGTCGCGGTGATGCTGCTCGGCGTGCTCACGTTCCAGAACACGCGCGAGGTGGCGGTCTTCCCGCTGGTGATCGGCGGCGTCTCGATCATCGCCTCGATCATCGGAACCTACGCCGTGCGCACGAAGTCGGGCAACGTGGAGGGCGCTCTCTACAAGGGGCTGATCGTGTCCGGCCTCATCGCGGCCGCCGCCTTCTACCCGATCACGCACTGGATGATGGACGGGCTCACGGTGAAGGCGGACGTGCCCGCACTGCTCTCGGGCGCCAGGGGCGCCACCGGCGTGGACTTCTGGCTCTGCAGCCTGATCGGCATCGGCATCACCGCAGGCCTCTTCGTGATCACTGACTACTACACGTCGACCCGCTTCCGCCCGGTGCGCACCACGGCCAGGGCGTCCCAGACGGGTCACGCCACGAACATCATCCAGGGCATCGCGCAGGGGCTTCAGTCCACGGCCGCCCCGGCGATCCTGATCGCGCTCGGCATCCTCGGCGCGAACCAGCTCGCCGGCATCTACGGCATCGGCGTGGCCGTGATGGCTCAGCTGTCGCTCTGCGGTCTGATCGTCGCGCTGGACGCCTTCGGCCCGATCACCGACAACGCCGGCGGCATCGCCGAGATGGCGGACCTGCCGCAGGAGGTGCGCGACATCACCGACCCGCTCGACGCGGTCGGCAACACCACCAAGGCCGTGACGAAGGGCTACGCCATCGGCTCGGCCGTGCTCGCCGCTCTCGTGCTGTTCGCGGCGTTCATCGAGGGGTTGCACGACGAGGCCGGCAGCAAGGCCGTCAAGAGCTTCGACATCTCCCAACCACCGGTGCTGATCGGGTTATTGATCGGCGGCATGATGGTCTACCTGTTCGCCTCGCTGGCGATCGAGGCGGTGGGCCGCGCGGGTGGCGGCGTGGTGGAAGAGGTGCGCCGTCAGTTCCGGGAGAAGCCCGGGATCATGGAGGGCACCGAGAGACCCGACTACGCCCAGGCCGTGAGCATCGTCACCGCCGCCGCGCAGAAGGAGATGATCGCGCCGGCGCTGATACCGATCGTCGTTCCATTGGTGGTCGGCCTGATCTCCTACCAGGCGCTCGGCGGCCTGCTGATCGGCGTGATCGTGGTGGGCTTCTTCATGGCGGTCTCGATGACGTCCGGTGGTGGCGCCTGGGACAACGCCAAGAAGCTGATCGAGGACGGCGAGTTCGGGGGCAAGGGCTCGGAGGCCCATGCCGCGGCCGTCACGGGCGACACCGTCGGCGATCCCTACAAGGACACGGCCGGCCCGGCGATCAACCCGATGATCAAGGTCGCGAACATCGTCGCGCTGTTGATCATTCAATTCATCATCTGAAGTCGAGTGCCTCAGGTGCCGGGTGCCCAGGTGCCTAGAACTTCGACTCCCTAGGCACCCGGCACCTAGGCGACCGGCACTAGCGTTCGCCGTAGGGAATGGCCGAACGCCGACCAAAACATCAGGGGCTCGAGCGCGTGCTCGGCACGGGCGCGCTCTTCAGCACGGCCTACGGCAACGTCGGCAGCTCGATCTACTACGCGCTCGGGCTGGTGGCGGTGCTCGCCCTCGGCATGACGCCGGTGGTGTTCCTGATCTCCGGCGCTGATCTTCGCTGCGACCGCGGCAACCTACGCGGAGGCCACCTCGATGTACCCGGAGGCGGGCGGCTCGTCGTCGTTCGCGCGCCACGCGTTCAACGAGTTCTGGTCCTTCTTCGCGGCCTGGGGCCAGATGCTCAACTACATCATCACGGTCGCGATCTCGGCGTTCTTCGTGCCGCACTACCTGAGCGTGTTCTGGGAGCCGCTGCGCCACTCGCCGGGCGACATCATCGGCGGCATCGTCGTGGTGCGTGGTGCTCGGCGCGATCAACATCATCGGCGTGAAGGAGGCCGCCGGGCTCAACATCTTCCTGGCGCTCGCCGACTTCGCGACTCAGCTGCGTGCTCGTGATCATCGGGCTGGTGCTCGTGTTCTCGCCCTCCACCCTGGTGCACAACATCCACCTGGGCACGTTCCCCACGGTCACGCAACTTCCTGATCGCGATCCCGGTGGGGATGGTCGCGTACACGGGAATCGAGACGATCTCGAACATGGCCGAGGAGGCTCGCGACTACGGCCACACGATCCCGCGCTCGATCGCCGGGCGTGGTGATTGCGGTGATTGCGATCTACGCCTTCCTGCCCTCGGTGGCGCTGTCGGCCATGCCCGTGGTGAACGGCCACACCGAGCTGGCGACCACGTACGCGGGCGATCCGATCCTCGGCGTGGTGAAGAACATCAACCTGGGGTCGCTGCAGCGGCCGGCGGAGATCTACGTCGGGATCCTGGCCGCCACGATCCTGTTCATCGCGACCAATGCCGGCGTGATCGGGGTGTCGCGGCTCACCTACTCGATGGGCCAGCACCGCCAGCTGCCCGAGAAACTGCGGCAGCTGCACCCGAAGTTCCGCACGCCGTACATCGCGATCATCGTGTTCGGCCTGATCGCGATCATCACGATCATCCCTGGCGAGGCCGACTTCCTCGGCAAGATGTACGCGTTCGGGGCGATGCTCTCGTTCACGATCGCCCACCTGGCGGTGATCAAGCTGCGGGCGAAGGAACCAGACCGCGAGCGCCCCTACCGCGGTCCGGGGACGCTGACCATCCGCGGCCACGAGCTGCCGCTGTTCGCCGTGTTCGGCGGCCTCGGCACCGGGATCGCCTGGGTCGTCGTCACGATCCTCAACTTCTCCACGCTCATCTTCGGCACGGCCTGGCTGCTGCTGGGGATCGGCACGTACGTCCTCTACCGCCGCAGCCAGGGCCTGATCGCTGACGGAGACCACCAAGGTGGTCATGCCGAAGCCGATCGTGGAGCGGGAGGTGGAGTACGAGTCGGTGCTGGTGGCGTTCGAGGGGGACGACTACTCGCCCGACGCGGTGGCCACCGCCGCCAAGCTCGCCGCCCGCCGTCGCCGGGGCATCCATCTGCTGGTGATCATCACGGTGCCCTCGAGCTCGCCGATCGACGCGAGCATGCCCGAGCAGGAGAGCCGAGCGGAGGCGATCATCGACTCGGCGCGCGTGATCGGCGGCCGGCGCGTGACGGGCCACTGGGAGAAGGCCCGAGCCGGTGAGGCGGGCAGGCGGATCGTGGACGAGGCCCGCGAGATCCGGGCCCGCGCGATAGTCATGTCCGCCCCCAAGCGGCGCAGCACGTCGTCGCTGTTCGGGCGCACGCTCGAGACCGTCCTCGCCGAGCGTCCCTGTCGCGTGATCATCGAGTCGAGCCCCGAGGACGCCACCCCGCCCGGCACATCACAGGCCCGCCCGGCGGCCGCCGCCTGACACCCGTCGGCGGCCGCCCGGACCCGGTCTAACATTCCGCCTCGTGCAGCGTGCCTACAGGCACTCCACCCGCGTCATGGGCGCGCTCATCTGCGTGCTCGGCATCGTGTTGATCGCCAGTTCGCTGGCGCGCGGCGCCGGGCCACTCGCGCTGGGCGTGGTGCTCGGCGTGCTATTCGCCGTCCTCGGCGCGGCAAGGGTGTACCTCGCGGGCGCGCGGCGGCCGCCGCGCGGACCCAAGTGAGACCCGACCGCGGCCTCGGCGCCCCTGCCATCTTCGCCATCGCGCTGGGCGCGGCGGGCTCCTCGATCTACTTCATCCTCGGCGTGGTTGCGGGTGACGCGCTTGGCCTGACGCCGATCGCATTCCTGCTCGCGGCGGTCTTCTTCGTCATCACGATGATGACCTACCTGGAGGGGAACTCCCTCCATCCCGAGCGCGGCGGCGCCTCCACATTCGCGCGCTACGCCTTCAACGAGCTGTGGAGCTTCGTGGCCGGCTGGGCCATCCTGCTCGACTACCTGATCGTGCTCGCGATCGGGTCGTTCGCGGTCTCGCACTACCTGGCGGCCTTCTGGCACGTGGCCGACCAGAGGGTGATCCAGCACGTGATCGCGGGCGCGGCGCTCGCGTACGTGGCCGTGTCGAACATCCGCGGCATCTCGGCGGACCGCTACCGCTTCGTGCTTCGCCTCGGGCTGCTCAACCTCACCCTCGCCTTCGTGATCGTGGCTGTGGGCGCGGTGAAGGTCTGGGACGTCCACGCGATCACCGACTCGATCCACCTCGGCACCGCGCCCACCTGGAAGGAGCTGATCTTCGGCCTCGTCGTGGCCACCGTCGCGCTCACCGGCATCGAGGCGGCCTCGGGGCTGGCCGGCGAGATCCGGCTGGACAAGCCCGCGCTCAAGCGCCTGGTGGTGCTGGGCACGATCACGATCCTGGTCTGGTTCGTGGCCATCTCGATCATCGCCCTGATGGCACAGCCGGTCCACGGGACCCACACGGCGCTGGGCGACCAGTGGCTCGACGCCCCGGTGCTGGGGGTGGTCTCGGCGTACGAGCCCGCCTGGCTTCACGACACGCTCCGTTACGTGGTCGGGGGCGTCGCTGCGGTCGTGCTCGTGTCCGCGCTCAACGGCCAGATGCTGGGCCTCTCGCGGCTCTCCTACTCGCTGGCCACCAACCGCCAGATACCCAGCGCGGTGGGCAAGCTTCACGGGGAACGCTCAACGCCGTTCGTCGCCATCACCGGCGCCGCGATCCTCGCCTTCGGCCTGAGCCTCAGCGGCGACGTGAAGTTCCTGGCCGGCCTGTTCGCGTTCGGGGCGATGCTGGCGTTCACGCTCGCGCACCTCTCGATCGTGGTGCTGCGCTTCCGCGAGCCCGACTACGCGCGCGCGTTCACCGTCCCGCTGTCGTTCCGCTTCAGGAACCGCTCTGTGCCGCTGCCGTCGCTGGTCGGCGCCGTGGTGTCCTTCCTCGCCTGGATCAGCGTGCTCGTGCTGCACTCGGGCGCGCGCTATGTGGGGTTGGGCTGGATCGTCGGCGGCCTGACGCTGTACGTGATCTACCGCAAGAGCCAGGGCAAGTCGCTCACGCGCCGCTTCACGATCCCGGCCGCAGCGCTGCACGAGGCGCCCGAGGTGGAGTACGGCAGCATCCTCGTGCCGGTGTTCGGCAGCCCGCTTGACGACGACATCGTCGGCACCGCCGGCCGGCTCGCATCCGAGGACGGCGACCCGGGCGAGGGCGGCACCGTCATCGAGGCGCTCTACGTGCTCGAGGTCCCGATGTCGCTCCCGCTCGACGCGCGCGTGCCGGACGATCGCATCGCGGGCGCCCGCCGCGCGCTCGCGCGCGCCAAGGAGGTGGGGGAGGAGTACGAGGGCGTGGAGGTGGCGACCGCCGTGGTCCGGGCCCGCTCGGTCGGGGCCGGCATCGTGGACGAGGCCACGCCGCCGTGGCGTCGACGCGATCGTGCTCGGCCGCGGAGCAGCCCACCCGCGTCCGCGGAGGCGCGACGCTGGGCGGCCGCGGCGGCCCCCGCGACCGCTTCGTCGGCGAGATGACCCGCTACGTGGTGGAGAAGGCGCCGTGCCGAGTGATCCTCACCGCGGCTCCGGCGGGCGAGGAAGGTGTCAGGGAAGGCGTCGCGCCGTAGCGAGTTGGCAGTTGGCAGTTGGCAGTTTGCGAGTGGAGAGCTGGCCTTCGGAGTTACCGGCGGTTGACGGGCCAACTGCAAACTGCCGACTGCCAACCCAGCCCTCGCTTCCGGTGGCGCCCTGGCAACGCTATTGTGAGCGCGGATGTTTGTCTTGATCGTGGGCTCTGGCCGCGTTGGCTCGACGGTCGCGAGAGCGATGCTGAACGAGGGGCACCAGGTCTCCGTCCTCGACGAGGATGCGGAGGCTCTGGCCATGCTCGAACGCAACCAGGACCAGGGCTGGGAGGACCTCGGCGGGTCGTTCACGGTCGGCACGGCGCTCGAGATCGACGCGCTGATCGAGGCCGGCGTCGAGCAGGCCGACGCGTTCGTCGCCGCCACCGACGGGGACAACACCAACCTCGTCATCGCGCAGATCGCCAAGCGGCGCTTCAACGTGCCGACAGTGGTGGTGCGCGTACTCGACCCGGCGCGCGCGCAGTGGTACGAGGAGCAGGGGCTCTCCACCGTCTGCCCCACGGCCGTCGCGATCGACATGCTCCAGGACGCGGTCCGCGCGGCGGTGAAGCCGTAGCGATGTACATCGTCGTGGTCGGCGCAGGGAAGGTGGGCTGGAACCTCGCCAGGGAGCTGATCGGCAAGAACAACGAGGTCACCGTGATCGAGTCCGACGCCTCGCGCTTCGCGATGGTCGAGGAGGAGCTCGAGCACGCCGTCCACTACGGCGACGGGTCCGAGCTGTGGGTGCTGGAGCGCGCCGGCGTGGGCCGCGCGGACATGGTCATCGCGGTCACCGGAGACGACGAGGACAACATCCTGATCTGCCAGGTCGCGCGCGAGAAGTACGGGGTCGAGCGCGTGATCGCGCGCTGCAACAACCCGCGCAACCTGCAGCACTTCGAGCTGCTGGGGATCAAGCCGGCGGTGTCCGCCACCGACCTGATCCTGCGCCTGATCGAGCACGAGGTGCCGCGCTACGGCTTCCTGCACCTGCTCGACCTGCCCCAGGAGCGTCTCGAGATCATCGAGATCGAGGTGGCCGAGAAGTCGCCCGCCGACGGCGCGCAGATCGCGGACCTGGGGCTGCCGGACGGCTCGCTCGCGATCGCGATCCTGCGCCAGGGCACCGGCTTCGTGCCGCTCGCGGATTCCGTGATCGAGGCCGGCGACGAGGTGCTGATCGTCCTCGACACAGGGCTCGAGGCGAAGATCACCGAGCGCTTCCGGCCTCAGCCCGAGGCAGCCTGATGGCCGAGCACTCCGTCGACTACCTGCTGATCGGCGGGGGGCTTGCGTCTGCCAACTGCGCCCGCTGGCTGCGCGAGGAGGGCGCGGACGGCTCGATCATGCTGGTCGGGCGCGAGAACGACCCGCCCTACAACCGGCCGCCGCTCTCGAAGGGACACCTCCAGGGCAAGGAGTCGAGGGAGGACATCCTCTTCAGGCCCGACGAGTGGTGGCAGGAGCAGCAGATCGACCTGCTGACCCGCACGAGCGTGACCAAGCTCGACGCGAGCGAGCGCGTGGCGACGCTGTCGAACCGCGACCAGGTGCGCTTCGACAAGGCGCTGCTGGCCACGGGCGCGAACGTGCGCCGCCTGCGCGTCGACGGCGACGAGTTCGACGGCATCCACTATCTGCGCACGCTCGCGAACTCGGACGCAATCCAGGAGGACGCGGATCGAGCCGAGCGGATCGTGTTGATCGGCGGCAGCTACATCGCCACCGAGGTGGCGGCGTCGCTGACGCTGCGCGGCAAGAAGTGCTCGCTCGTGATGATGGAGAACGTCACGCTCGAGCGCTTCTACGGCAGCGAGGTCGGCGGCTTCTTCCAGGGCGTGCTCGAGGAGCACGGCATCGAGGTGCACGGCGCCGACGAGCTGGAGCGCTTCGAGGGCTCCGACGGCCGCGTCACCGCGGTGGTCACCAAGTCGGGCAAGACGCTGCCCTGCGAATGCGTGGTGATCGGCGCCGGCGTGCACCCGGACGTGACGCTGGCGAAGGCGGCCGGTCTCGAGCTGGGGGAGGCCGGCGGGGTGAGGTGCTCGGCCATGCTCGAGAGCTCGGTGCCCGGCATCTACGCCGCCGGGGACATCTGCGAGTACGACAGCCCGGTTCACGGCCGCCCGATACGGATCGAGCACTGGGACGTGGCCTTCAACCACGGCAAGACGGCGGCGCTGAACATGCTCGGCCGCAACACGCCACACGAGGTCGTGCCCTACTTCTTCTCCGACCTGGCGGACTGGACCGGCTACGAGTACGTGGGCCCAGGCTCGGGCGACGTCGTGATCCGCGGCTCGCTCGTCGGACGGCGACTTCACCGCGTTCTATCTCGGCGACGACGGGGCGGTGACGGCCGCGCTCACGGTCGGACGGTCCGACGATCTGGAGCCCGCCGGGCGCTTCATCAAGGAGAAGGCGAAGCCGGACCCGGCTGCGCTGGCGGACGAGAGCACTGACCTGGCCGAGCTGTAGGGCCAAGCGCTGCCAACTGGGGAATCAGGACTCGAACCTGAACTAACACGTCCAGAGCGTGCCGTGCTGCCGATTACACCATTCCCCATCGCGGCTCGGCTGACGTACCGAGCACCGAACAACCGCCGATTGTAGCCACGCGCCCGGGCCGTTCGCAGGCCTAGGCTGCCGCCTGCTCCGCCCAGTCGCGAGTACAGCCGGGCGTAGGCGCCATCGGCCGCCAGCAGCTCGTCGTGGGTGCCCGTGCTCCACGATCTGGCCGTGCTCCATCACCACGATGCGCCCGGCGCCGCGGATGGTCGAGAGGCGGTGGGCGATCACGATGGCCGTGCGGCCGGCCAGTCAGCCGGCGGAGCCCGTGCTCGATCCGGGCCTCGGTGTGCACGTCCACGTTCGAGGTCGCCTCGTCGAGGATCAGGATGCGGGGATCGGCCACGGCCGCGCGGGCGAAGGCGACCAGCTGCCGCTGCCCGGCCGAGAGGTGGCCGCCGCGCTCGCCCACCTCGGTGTCGTACCCGTCGGCAGCCGCTCGATGAACTCGTCGGCGCCGACGGCGCGGGCGGCGTCGCGCACCTCCTCGTCGGTGGCGTCGGGGCGGCCGAAGGCGATGTTGTCGCGCGATCGTCCCGAGAACAGGAAGCCCTCCTGGGGCACCACGCCGAGCTGCGAGCGCAGCGAGCGTTCGCGTGATGTCGCGCAGGTCGTGGCCGTCGACGGCGACGCGTCCCTCGGTCGGGTCGTAGAAGCGGGCGACGAGCTTGGCGAAGGTTGACTTGCCGGCGCCGGTCTCGCCGACCAGCGCGACGGTCTGGCCGGGCGGCATCGTGAGGTCGATGTCGGCGCGAGCGCCGTATCGTCGCCGGTCCCGTAGGAGAAGGAGACGTCGTCGAAGCGGATCTCGCCGCGGACGGGGGCAGCTCGATGGCGTCGTCGGCGTCGACCAGGTCGGGCTCCTCGTCGAGCAGCTCGAAGATCTTGTCGAGCGCCGCCATGCCCGACTGGTAGGTCGTGTAGAGCTGCGAGAGCTGCTGGATCGGGTCGAAGAAGCTCTGCAGGTAGAAGACGAACGAGGCGAGCACGCCGATCGTCACGTCGCTCAGCCGTGCAGCACCTGGTTGCCGCCGTAGACGCAGGATCACGACGGTCGCGACGGCGGACAGCAACTCGACCGCCGGGAAGTACGCGGCGTTCAGGTAGACCGTGCGCATGTTGGCCTCGCGGTTCTCGTCGTTGCAGCTCGCGCGAACGCGTCCTTGTGGCGCTCCTCCTGGCCGAACGCCCGCACCATCCGGATGCCCGACAGCGTCTCCTGCAGGTAGGCGGTGATCGAGCGCGATCTTCTCGCGCGTGAGCCGGTAGGCGCTCGGCCGACACGATGCGGAACACGAGACCGACCCGACCAGCAGGATCGGGAAGGTCAGGAACGTGACCAGCGCGAGCTGCGCGTCGAGCAGCAGCAGGATCACCGCCGTGCCGATCAGCGTCAGCGACGAGCTGAGAACAGCGTGACGACGCCGTCGGTGACGAGCTGGTCGAGCGCCTCGACGTCGTTCGTCATCCGCGAGATCAGGACGCCCGCCTTGTTGCGCGAGTAGAAGCCGATCGACAGCCGCTGCAGGTGGGTGAAGATGCTGCAGGCGCAGGTCCTGCAGCGCGCGCTGCGCCGACCCAGTCGACGAGGTAGGTCTGCGCCTAGGTGGCGCCCCAGTTGATCACGGCGCGACGCCAGGAACAGGCACCACGATCACGTCGAGCGCGCCGATGTCCTGCTCCTTGATGCCGGACGTCGATCGCCGGCCGGCGAGGTAGGGAGGCGCGAGCCCGGCGGCGGTGCGCCGCGAGCGAGCGACGACCAGCATCAGCACGACCCGCTGCGGTACGGCCGCAGCAGGTCGAGCAGGCCGCGCAGCTTGCGCGCGCGCTGGTCCTCCTGGCGGCGGATCAGCTGCCAGAGCGCCCTGAGCCGGCTCACAGCGCGGCCTCCGCCGAGCGCTCCACGGGGTTGCGGTTGAGGAACACCTGGTCGGGCAGCCCCTTCTCCGCGATCTCGCGGTAGAGGTCGGACTCCTCGAGCAGCTCCTCGTGCGTGCCGTGGGCGGCGATGCGCCCGCCCTCGAGCACGACGATCTCGTCGGCGAGCGCGATCGTGGACAGCCGGTGGGCGATGATGAAGGTGGTGCGGCCCGCGGTGAGCTCGTTCAGGGCGCGCGTGATGCGGCTCTCGGTGGTGGCGTCCACGCTCGAGGTGGCGTCGTCGAGGATCAGGATGCGCGGGTCCTTGAGCAGCGCCCGCGCGATCGCGATCCGCTGGCGCTGGCCACCGGAAAGCGTGTAGCCCGCGCTCGCCGATGCGCGTGTCGTAGCCCCTGGGCAGCTCGTCGATGAACTCGTCGGTGCCGGCGCGGCTCGCGGCCTCGCGCGACCTCCTCGTCGCTGCGCCTCCGGCCGGGCGTAGGCGATGTTGTCGCGCACGCTCGCCGAGAACAGGAACGGGTCGTCGGAGACGAACGCGACCTGGCGCCGCAGCGATGCGACAGTCGACGCTGCGTCACGTCCGCGCCGTCCACCAGCAGCTGGCCCTCGTTGACGTCGTAGAGCCGCGGCAGCAGCATCACCAGCGTGGACTTGCCGGCTCCCGTGGCGCCGACGAGGGCGACGGTGCGGCCCGCCTCGACGGTCAGGTCGATGTCGCGCAGCACGGGACGGCCGCCGTCGTAGGCGAAGCTGACGTCACGCAGCTCGACGCGCCCGTTGCCCTCGGGCAGCGGCGGAGCGTCGGGGGCGGAGGTCAGCTGCGGCTCGCGATCGAGCATCTCGAACACGCGCGTGCCGGAAGCCACCGCGCGCTGGGCCAGGCCGAGCGCGACGCCGAGCATCCGCATCGGCCCGGTGAGCATCACCACGTAGCCGAAGAACGCGACGAACTCGCCGACGGTGATCGAGCCGTGTGATCGCCTCGCGGCCGCCGACGAACAGCAGCGCGGCGAGCCCGAGGTTCGGCAGGAAGCCGATCAGCGGGCTGTAGAAGGCGCTCAGCCGCGTGGAGATCATCGACTGGTCGAACACGCGCTTCACGGACACGCGGAAGCGCGCGAGCTGGCGCTCCTCCTGGGCGAATGCCTTGACCACCCGCACGCCCGACACGTTCTCCTCGGTCTCGGCGGTGAGCTCCGCGATCCGCTGCTGCACCTCCTGCGTGGCCGGGCCGGTTCTTGATGCCGTAGACGAACGCGAGCCACACGACGAACGGCGTGGGCGCGAGGGTGATCGCGGCGAGGCCGGGGTTGACGGCGAGCATCACCGCGGCCGCGATCAGGATCGTGAGCCCCGACTGCGCGATGAAGATCAGCCCGTAGCCGAGGAAGAAGCGGACGGCCTGGAGGTCGACGGTCGCGCGCGACATGAGCTGCCCCGTCTGCTGCCCGTCGAAGAAGGCGAGCTCGAGCGACTGCAGGTGCCCGTACATGCGGTTGCGCAGGTCGTACTCGACCCCGAGCGACACGCGCCCGGCCACGAGCCGGCGGAATGCGCTCAGCACGAAGCGGAGCGCGGCGGCCGCCAGGATCGCCCCGACGAGCGGCCAGAGGTTCGCGTGGCCGTCGCGGATGTCGTCGACACGTGCGACCCACCAGGTACGGGATCGCAACGGTCATGACCATCGCGAGACCCGCGAGCACGAACGACCAGATGACGCCCGAGCGATACGGACGCAGGAAGACGAGTAGGCGCCAGAAGACCTTCACCGCGTACCTACTTTACTTAGTGAAGTCCCGCGCTCCTGAGGCCGAATAGCTCCGGGTGGACTCGAACCACCGACCTCACCATTATGAGTGGTGCGCTCTAACCAGCTGAGCTACGGAGCCCTGCGTGTAGGAGAGTGTAAGCCGTGTCGTCCGCTCCTCTGCTGCTCTCCGTGCCCAACGTTAGCGAGGGTGGGGACCCCCGCGCGATCGAGGCGATCGGCGCCGCGTTCGCCCCGGCGCGCCTGCTCGACGTGCACAGCGACGCCGATCACGGGCGCAGCGTCTACACGCTCGCGGCGCCGCAGGGCGAGCTCGCGCGGGCCCTGCTCTACGGCGCGCGCGAGGCGATGGTCCACATCGATCTGCGCGGTCACGAGGGCATCCATCCGCACGTGGGGGCGATCGACGTCGTGCCCGTCGTCTATCTCGACGAGGAGCGGCGCGGCGCCGCCTGCGCGGAGGCGCTCACGGCGGCGGCGCTGATCGGCGAGGTGCTCGCGCTGCCGGTCTTCCTCTACGGCCAGCTGGCCACGGCGGAGGGCCGCAGGGAGCGTGCGGCGATACGGGCGGGCGGCCCTACCCGCCTGGCCGAGCGAATGACGGACGGCGAGCTGCACCCCGACTACGGCCCGCGCCACGCCCACCTGAGCGGGGGCGCGGTGCTGGTCACGGCGCGTCCGCCGCTGATCGCGTTCAACCTCGATCTGGACAGCGACGACCTGGAGCTGGCCCAGCGGATCGCGGCCCGCCTGCGCGAGTCGGGCGGCGGGCTCGAGGGCGTCAGGGCGCTCGGGCTGTTCCTCCCGGCGCGCGGCCGCGCGCAGGTGTCGTTCAACGTGCACGACCACCGGGCGGTGCCGCTGCGGGTGCTGGTGGAGGAGGTCAGTCGGGATGCGCCGGTGGCGGAGGCGGAGCTGGTCGGCCTCGCCCCCGAGGCGGCGTTCGAGGGCTTCCCCGAGGATGTGCCCCTGCGCGGCTTCGATCCCCAGCGGCACCTGATCGAGAACGCGTTACGCTCCCTTCCCTGATGGCTCAGACCAGGAAGAGGCGCCGTCGCAAGCACCGCGGGACCCAGGCGGGGAACATCGAGACGCCGTCGCATCGCAGCACCAAGACGGCGCGCACGTCCAGCGGCGGGAAGACGCCGCGCGCGCGGCGCCCGCTGAAGCCACCGACCCTGCGCGGCGCGGCGATGAAGGCCGCGGCGGCGGCAGCCATCTTCGCCGTGCTGTCCGCCACGCTGTTCAGCCACAAGGGCGGGGTGGGCTCGATCGCGGTGACGGTGCTGTTCGTGTTCGCGATCTACCTCCCGGTCGCCTACTGGACCGACAAGGCGACATACAGGCGCCGCCAGGCCAAGGCGCAAGCCGGGAAGTAGGCTGATGAGCCCATGGACGTCCGCATGTTCACCGTGGGCCCCGTGCAGGAGAACTGCTTCCTGCTGCGGCGCGACGGCTCCGACCGCGCGCTGATCGTCGACCCCGGCGACGAGCCCGACAAGCTGCTCCACGCGATCGACGCGCTCGGCGTGACGCTCGACGGCATCCTCATCACCCACACGCACTTCGACCACGTGGGCGCGGTCGCTCCGGTGGCGAAGGCGACCGGCGCCGAGGTCTGGGTTCCGGAGCTCGAGAAGCCCGTGCTGGCCGACATCATGAGCTACGTGCCGTGGGAAGGATTCGGGCCGTTCGAGAGCTGGGACGCGGAGCACACCCTGAACGGGGGAGAGCGGCTCGAGCTGGCCGGGTTCGAGATCGACGTGCTGCCCACGCCCGGGCACAGCCCCGGCCACGTGACCTTCTCGATCCCGGACGAGCAGGCGATCTTCTCCGGCGACGTGCTGTTCCAGGGCTCCGTCGGCCGCACCGACCTGCCGGGGGCGGACGGGCCGACGCTGCTCGAGTCGATCGGCTTGCTGCTCGACTCGCTGCCCGACGACACGACGGTCCACCCGGGTCACATGGGCATCACCACGCTCGGGGCCGAGCGGGCCACCAACCCGTTCCTGACCGAGCTGGCGCGGGACCGCTGAGGATGGCCGGCGGGAAGCTGCAGGCCCCCAGGGGCACGTTCGACGTGCTGCCCGAGGACGGCCGGCGCCGTGCGGCGCTGCGCGCCGCGTGTGAGGAGCTGTTCGAGGCCGCGGGCTACGGCCCGGTCGAGACGCCCATCTTCGAGAACACCGAGCTGTTCGCGCGCGGGGTGGGGGAGACCACCGACATCGTGCAGAAGGAGATGTTCACCTTCGAGGACCAGGGCGGAGCCTCGCTGACGCTGAGGCCCGAGGGCACGGCCGGCGTCTGCCGCGCCTACCTCGAGCACGGCATGCACAAGCTGCCGCAGCCCGTGAAGCTCTGGTACTGGGGACCGTTCTTCCGCCACGAGCGGCCGCAGGCGGGCCGCTACCGGCAGTTCACCCAGGTCGGGATCGAGGCCGTCGGCTCGGACGAGCCGTCGCTCGACGCGGAGGCGATCCTGCTGCTGTCCGAGCTCCTTGGCAGGGCGGGGGCGAAGGGCGTGCGCCTGCGCCTGTCGAGCCTCGGCACGCCCGAGACGCGGCGCGCCTACTCCGACGAGCTGCGCGCCTACCTGCGCGCTCACGAGGGAGAGGTCTCCGAGGAGGTTCGCGGGCGCATGGATGCCAACCCGCTGCGGGCGTTCGACGCCGACGACCCCGGCACCCAGGCGGTGATGGTCAACGCCCCGAAGCTGCTCGAGCGACTCGCGCCCGAGGACGCCGAGCACTTCGAGGCGGTGAAGGCGCTGCTCGACGACGCCGGCCAGGCGTACGACATCGACCCGGCGCTCGTCCGCGGCATCGACTACTACACGCGCACCGTGTTCGAGTTCACGAGCGACGCGCTGGGCGCGCAGAGCGGCGTCGGCGGCGGCGGCCGCTACGACGGCCTGGTCGAGCAGCTGGGCGGCCCGCCGACCCCCGGCGTGGGCTGGGCGGCCGGCATCGAGCGGATCCTGCTGGTGTCCGACGGTGAGGCCGAGGGGCAGGCACCCGACGTGTACGTGGCGCTGGACGGCGGCGACTCGCGCACCGCGTTCAGGCTCGTCAGGGATTTGCGCACGGCGGGCCTGCGAGCGCAGCTGGAGCAGGCCGGCCGCTCGCTGAAGGGCCAGTTGAAGCACGCGGACCGCATCGGCGCCCGCTCGGTCCTGATCGTGGGCGACGAGGGCCTGCGCGCGCGCGACATGGACAGCGGCGAGCAGCGCGACTTCGACAGCTTCGACGAGGCGCTGAGCGCGCTCAGGGCCCCGAAGTGAAGGCCCCGCGCGAGAACCTCTACCGCACCGCCTGGGCCGGCACGCTGCGGGCCGGCGACGTGGACCGCGAGACGCGCGTGGCCGGCTGGGTGCACCGCCGGCGCGACCACGGCGGGCTGATCTTCATCGACCTGCGCGACCGCACGGGCCTGCTGCAGCTCGTCTTCCGCCCCGAGGAGGCGCCCGAGGCGCACGCAGCCGCACACGGCCTGCGCGCCGAGGACGTGCTCACGGCACGCGGCCGGATCGTGCGCCGCGAGGAGGGCACGATCAACCCGCAGCTGCCCACCGGCGAGATCGAGCTTGCCGTGGAGGAGCTCGAGGTGCTGGCCGACGCCGAGACGCCGCCGTTCGAGATCGACAGCGACAAGGCGGTGGACGAGACGCTGCGGCTGAAGTACCGCTACCTCGACCTGCGCCGCGACCGCATGCGCGACTCGATCGAGCTGCGCCACAACGTGATCGACGCGATCCGGCGGCACCTGAACGAGGAGGGCTTCCTCGAGGTGGAGACGCCCTTCCTCACGCGCTCGACTCCCGAGGGCGCGCGCGACTTCCTGGTGCCGAGCCGGCTGCAGGCGGGGGCCTTCTACGCGCTTCCGCAGTCGCCCCAGCTGTTCAAGCAGCTGTTGATGGTCGCCGGCTTCGAGCGCTACTACCAGATCGTTCGCTGCTTCCGCGACGAGGCCGCGCGGGCGGACCGCCTGCCCGAGTTCACACAGCTCGACATGGAGATGTCCTTCATCGAGGAGGAGGACGTGATCTCAGTCTGCGAGGGGCTGATTCCCTCCTTCCTCGCGCCGGGCGGCGTGCAGGTGGAGCCGCCCTTCGACCGGGTCACGTACGCCGAGGCGATGCTCCGCTACGGCACCGACCGCCCCGACCGGCGCCTGGGGATGGAGATCCACGAGCTGGGCGACGCCTTCGCGGGCTCGGAGTTCAAGGTGTTCTCCGGCGCGCTGGAGGGCGGCGGGGTGGTGCGCGGCTTCAAGACGAGCGCCGCCGAGCTCACGCGCAAGCGCTTCGACGAGCTCACCCTGCAGGCGCAGTCGCTGGGCGCGAAGGGGCTCGTGTGGGCGGTGGTCGAGCAGGACGGCGCGTGGCGCTCGCCGGTGGCGAAGTTCCTGAGGCCCGAGGAGATGTCGGCCGCGGCCGGGCTGCTGGGCGCCGTGGAGGGCGACGCGATCCTGGCGGTGGCCGACAGCGCCGAGATCGCGGCGCGCGTGCTGGGCCACCTGCGGGTCGAGCTGGCGCCGCCCGGTGGAGGGCGACGACCTGCTCTGGGTGGTCGACTTCCCGATGTTCGAGTGGAACGAGGACGAGCAGCGCTTCGACGCGCTCCACCACCCGTTCACCTCGCCGCTGGGGGACCTCGACGCCGATCCGAGCACCTGGATGAGCCGGGCCTACGACGTCGTCTGGAACGGCAACGAGATCGGCGGCGGCTCGATCCGCATCAACCGCCTCGACGTGCAGCGCAAGGTGTTCGACGCCATCGGCCTCACGCCCGAGGACGCCCAGGCCCGCTTCGGCTTCCTGCTCGACGCGCTCCAGTACGGCGCCCCGCCCCACGGAGGCATCGCCTTCGGCATCGACCGCATAATCGCCCTCCTACGAGGCACGGACTCGATCCGCGACGTGATCGCGTTTCCGAAGGCGGCAAGCGGGGCGGATCCGCTGACGGGCGCGCCGGCCTCTGTGGATGAGGAGCAGCTGAAGGAGCTCGGCATTCGCCTCGCTCCGCCGCAGTGAGTTAGCAGTTTGCAGTTAGCAGTTAGCCGAGAAGGCCGCCGGCCGCTGAGTCACGCTGCCGGCTCACGGGCCAACTGCAAACTGCCAACTGCTAACCCGTGGCCCAGCTCCGTTTGCGCTAGCTTTCCTTCCGGCCCGAGCTTGTACGCCAGCCGTCTCAATGTTTGAGCCAACATCATGGGAGTCGGGAGTCCGGCTCGGGATTGGGTCGAGGCCCGTCCCGGAGGACACCCAAGCTTGTTCTGAGCAAGGTTCAACTCCCGAGGCGGCAACGGCAAGCTGGGGCCGATTTATTTAGCGGTCGGCGCTTTCTGAGACCCTGTCCCAACACGGGGAGATTGTGCGAGGAACAGATTTCCACGACCACCTGAACGCGCCCCGGGGCAGCGGGCGCCTAGCTGGCTGGCCGCACGCCGGCGCGGCGGGCGGCGCGGCCTGTGGCGATCTCGTGCGCCTCGCGGTGCGCGTGGAGGGCGAGCGCGTGGTGGAGGCGGGCTTCTCCGCCAGCGGCTGTGGCGCCACAACCGCCGCTGCGAGCGCAGCCGTGGAGCTGGTCGAGGGCGCGCCCTTCCTCGAGGCCGCCCGCGTGACCGCGGACGATCTGTCGAACGCGCTGGGCGGGCTCGTGCCGCCGAAGCGGCATGCCGCCGAGCTGGCCGCAGACGCACTTCACCGTGCGCTGGGCGCGGCCGCGCGCGACGGCGCTCCGGCCCTCGCGCCGAGCTCCGACCGCACGCTCGTGGCGATGAGCGGCGGCGTGGACAGCGCCGTGGCCGCCAGGCTCGCGCTGGACGCGGGTCACGAGGTGGTGGCGGTCACGCTCGAGCTGTGGGCGGACCCGGCCAACGACGGCGAGCGCAGCTGCTGCTCTCCGCAGGCGGTCACGGGCGCCCGGGCCCTGGCTCACCGCATGGGCCTCCCGCACGTCACGCTCGACCTGCGCGAGCCCTTCCGCAGGGAGGTGGTGGACGACTTCGTGTCCGAGCACGCGGCGGGTCGCACTCCCAACCCGTGCGTTCGCTGCAACGGCCTGGTGCGCTTCGACGCGATGCTGGAGCTGGCCGACCGGCTCGGCGCGGCCCGGCTCGCCACGGGGCACTACGCCCGGATCGACGACGACGGGGACGGCCCGCTGCTGCGCGCCGCGGCCGACCCGCTGAAGGACCAGACCTACATGCTGGCCCGGCTGGACGCGGACCAGCTCGCGCGGCTCTGGTTCCCGCTCGGGGAGCTGGAGAAGCCCCGCGTGCGGGAGCTTGCGCGCGCCGCCGGGCTGTCCGTGGCCGAGAAGCCCGAGAGCCAGGACCTCTGCTTCCTGGCCGGCACACGGCGCTCAGACTTCCTGATCCGTCACGCCGCAGATCCCATGCCCGAGGAGCCGGGCGAGATCGTGGACCTTCGCGGCCGCCTGCTGGGCAGCCACCGCGGGCAGCAGGCCTTCACCGTGGGCCAGCGCCGCGGCATCGGCGTGGCCGCCGCGGAGCCGCTGTACGTGCTCCACAAGGACCCGCGCTCGGGCCGCGTGCTGGTCGGCCCGCGCCGGGAGCTTGCGACCAGCACGGTGGGGCTGAGCGGCGCCACGCTGCTGCGCCCGGGCGGCGCTGTGGACCGCGTGAAGCTGCGCTAC
Source organism: uncultured Thermoleophilaceae bacterium (assembly GCA_963770325.1). Classification (GTDB taxonomy): domain Bacteria; phylum Actinomycetota; class Thermoleophilia; order Solirubrobacterales; family Thermoleophilaceae; genus JAICJR01. The sequence continues at coordinate 590,792 of CAVYPF010000004.1, forward strand.
CGCTCCGAGCCGATCGCCTGCAGCGTGCAGGGCGATCCCGCCGCGGGGAGCCACGAGCGGCTCATTCTCTCGCTCGAAGAGCCGGTCGATGGAGCCGCGCCAGGCCAGACGGCCTGCCTGATGCGCGGCCAGAGCGTGGTCGGCTGGGCCACGATCCGCGAACCTGAAGAGCCGCCGGCGGCCGTCGCCGGGGCCCGCTTGGAGGCCGTAGATGCCGCCTGACACGATTGAGCTCACCACCCCCTCGGGCCGTGACTGGGACCCGGTGGTGCGGCTGGTGCTGGGCGGGATCGCCGATCGTCTGAACCTGGGTTTCGAGGAGCTGGACGACCTCCAGCTGGCCGTCGAGCGCCTGTTGCTCGAGGCCGGCTCCCAGGATTCGGTGAAGCTCTCCTTCGAGATCTCGGAGAACGGCGTGCGCACCCGGATCGGCCCGCTGCGGGCCGCACCGCTCGCCGAGGCGCTCCAGGGGCCGCCTCCGGCGCCCGGCGAGTTGACGCTGAGACGGATCCTGGAGACCGTTGTGGACTCCTTCGGGGTCGAGCAGGTGGCCGACGACGAGCAGCTGATCGTGCGGCTCGAGAAGGTGGTCCGGGGGTCCTAGGGATGGCCCCTGCCTCACCTAGCTCGCAGGCCGAGGACCGCGAGCTGCTGCGCCGCTATCACGAGGAGGGCGACCGCTCCGCTCGCGAGGCGCTCGTGCAGCGCCACCTGCCGCTGGTGCGCGCGCTCGCCCGCCGCTACGCCGGCCGCGGCGAGGCGCTCGACGACATCGAGCAGGTGGGCGCGATCGGCCTGATCAAGGCGATCGACCGCTACGAGCTGTCCCGCGAGGTGGCGCTGACCACCTACGCCACGCCGAACGTGGTGGGCGAGATCAAGCGCCACTTCCGCGACAAGGGCTGGGCGATCCGGATCCCGCGCGGGCTGCAGGAACTGAACGGGAAGATGTCGTCGACCATCGAGCGGCTCACCGCCGAGCTCGGGCGCTCTCCGAGCATCGCCGAGATCGCACAGAAGCTCTCGACCACGCCGGAGCAGGTGCTCGAGGCTCTGGAGGCCGGATCCGCGTACTCGCCGGTCTCCCTGTCGGCCGGGCCGAGCGCCGACGGCGATCTCGATCCGATGGAGACGATCGGCTCCGAGGACACCAATTTCGAGCGCACAGAGCAGCGTGCGTCGCTGGAGCCGGCACTCGAGATGTTGCCCCACAGAGAGCGCGAAATCCTGCGGATGCGCTTCGAGGACGGTCTGACCCAAACGCAGATCGCAGAGCAGATCGGGGTCTCCCAGATGCACGTTTCGCGTCTCATCCGAAAGTCACTCGCGCGCATGCGAGCAGAGCTTTCGTAGCGGCCCGGCTTAACCGAGGGTCAATATGGAACCCACGCGCAGGTGTCGACAAGGGGTGTAACTTTCCCGGGCGCTGCCACCGTTCCGGCGGCGCCGCTGTAGGTGGGAACAGAGGAGTACCGGGGAGATCGTCAAACAACGCATTAGCCATGGTGCCCCGAGGGGAACCCTGGGCATGACGAAGCTCAAGGACGGAGTCTCTTGACAGGCACAGTCGATCTCGCGCGCGAGGCCAGCGCTGAGGCGCCCGCCGCCGCGGAGATCGAGGCGCGTACCCCGCTGGAGCTGTTTTGGCGCCGGTTGAGGGAAGACCGCGTAGCGATCGCATCGCTCGGCTTCATCGTCTTCATGGTGCTGTGCGCGGTCTGCGCGCCGCTGATCATCAAGCTCGTCGGCGCGCGCCCGCCGAACGCGCAGTCCACCAAGTACCTCGATTCGTTCGGCACGCCGACGGGCCCGAGCAAGGACAACATCTTCGGCGTCGACCCGCTGGGCCGTGACGTCTTCAGTCGCGTGCTCTACGGCGCCCGCGTGTCGCTCGAGGTGGCGATCGTGGCCACGGCGCTGTCGGTGCTGATCGGCGTGGTCACCGGCATGGTCGCCGGCTTCTACCGCGGTGCGGTCGACTCGCTGATCTCGCGCCTGATCGACGTTCTGCTCGCGTTCCCGATCCTGCTGCTGGCCATCGGGCTCGCGGCTGCCTGCTCGCTGAAGGGCTGCGTCCACGGGCTGATCCAGCCGGGCCTCACGGTCGTGATCTTCGTGATCACGTTCGTCGAACTGGACCTACATAGCGCGCATCATCCGCGGCCAGGTCTTATCGATGCGCGAGAAGGAGTTCGTCGAGGCCGCCCGCTCGCTGGGCGCCTCGAACCGGCGCATCATCTTCCGCGAGATCCTGCCGAACCTGGTGGCGCCGATCATCGTCTACAGCACGCTGATCATCCCGCTGAACATCCTCTTCGAGGCGGCGCTGTCGTTCCTCGGGGTTGGCGTCCAGCCGCCCAACGCGAGCTGGGGGGCAATGATCGCGGACGCCACCGAGATCTTCGACACGGCGTGGTGGTACATGGTCTTCCCGGGAGCGGCTCTGCTGCTCACGGTGCTCGCCTTCAACCTCTTGGGCGACGGTCTGCAGGACGCGCTCAACCCGAAGGCAGGAAGGAACGCATGAGGGAACAAGGGAGAGAGTCAACAACGGAAAGGACGACAATGCAGAAGCTATGGAGGCTTTTGCCGCTCGCCGCTATCGGCGTGCTCGCCCTCGTGGTGGCCGGATGTGGCGGCAGCGGGAGCAAGAGCAGCACCAGCGGGAGCAGCACAACCCAGAGCACGTCGGGTAAGCCCGGCGGCACGGTCACGATCCTCGACTCCGCCGGGAGCGTGGACAGCCTCGATCCGGGCTACTGGTACTACCAGACCGACTACGAGGAGCTCGGGCAGACCACGCAGCGCTGGCTGTACTCGTGGAAGCCCGACTCCAACGCGCCGACGCCGGACGTCGCTACGGGCCTGCCCCAGGTCTCAGACGGCGGCAAGACGCTGACGATCAAGATCAGGCCGGGCATCAAGTACAGCGCGCCGCTTGCCAACCAGACGGTCAAGGCCGCGGACGTCAAGTACGCCATGGAGCGCTGCTTCCTGCCCCAGGTGGGCAACGGGTACGCGGGCGCCTACTACAGCGACATCGTCGGTGCGAGCGACTATGCGGCCGGCAAGGCCAAGGTGATCACCGGCATCGAGGCGCCGGATGACACGACGCTCGTCATCAAGCTCAGCAGGCCGTCGGGCGTGCTGGCGGACGCGAACGCGCTGGCACTGCCGTGCACGGCGCCGGTGCCCAAGGCCTACGCGGCCAAGTACGACGCCGGTAAGACGTCGACGTACGGCCAGCACCAGGTCTTCACGGGTCCCTACATGATCGAGGGCGCGGGGACCGGCACGGTGCCGAAGGCGGGTTACCAGCCCGGGAAGCTCATCTCGCTGGTGCGCAACCCGAGTTGGGACAAGTCGACCGACTTCAAGCCGGCGTACTTCGACAAGATCATCATCAAGAACGGCAGCGACGTGAACATCGCCGCACGCCAGGTGCTGACCGGCACCGGCTTCATGAGCGGCGACTCGGCGGTCCCACCGCCGGCGATTCTGAAGCAGGGACTGACGACACAGAAGTCCCAGTTCCAGATCTCGCCGAGCGGCGGCAACCGCTACATAGCGCTCAACACCACGGTCAAGCCGCTCGACAACGTCAATTTCCGCAAGGCGCTGGCGGCGGCAACCGACCGCAACGCCCTGCGGCAGACGCGCGGCGGCCCGGCGGTCGGGACCATCGCCACCCATTTCATCCCGCCCGAACTGCCGGGCTTCGAAGAGGCGGGCGGAAACGCGGGTCCGGGGTACGACTTCTACAAGAACCCCAACGGTGACCTGGCGCTTGCGGCGTCGTACCTGAAGAAGGCCGGCTACCCGAGCGGCAAGTACACCGGTCCGCCTCTGCTCACGGTGGCCGACAACCTGTCGCCTGCCAAGGAGACCGCCGAGGCGCTCCAGCAGCAGCTCTCGAAGATCGGCGTCAAGCTGAATCTCCGCGAGGTGCCGCACGCGACGTTGATCGGGAAGTTCTGCGGCACGCCGAAGGCGAACGTGGCCATCTGCCCGACGCTGGGCTGGGGCAAGGACTTCGACGACTCACAGTCGATGATCGACCCGATCTTCAACGGGAAGAACATCACGCAGTCGGGGAACGTCAACTCGGCGCAGGCGAACGACAAGAAGTTCAACGCCCAGATGGACGACGCGGAGACCGCTCACGGACGCGAAGCAGCGCGCCCAGGCGTGGGGTCAGCTCGACAAGGACCTGACCGGTCAGGTCTATTACATCGTCTGGCTCTGGGACAACGAGGTGAACTTCCACGTCGAAGAACGTGAACGGGGTTCAGAGCAGCTTCAACGGCTCTGCATGGGACCTCACGTTCAGCTCACTCAAGTGAGGAATCACCGACCCTGATCGAACAACGGCGAACGCCCCGCCGGCCAGCCGGCCGGCGGGGCTGACGCCCCTCTGACAGCCATGTTGACCTACATCATCCGCCGACTTCTATGGGTGGTCGTGCTGCTGTTCCTGGTGAGCCTGCTCACCTTCGTGATCTTCTACATCCTGCCGTCGGCGGACCCGGCGACCCTGCGCGCCGGTCGCCAGCCAAACCCACAGCTCGTCGCGCAGATCCGGCACAACCTGGGGCTCGACGACCCGTGGTACGCAGCAGTACTGGCATTACATGCAGCGACTCGTGTTCCACTGGGACTTCGGCTACAGCTACCAGAACAACATCCCGGTGAAGACCCAGATCTTCGACCGCCTGCCGGCGAGCATCTCGGTGGCGGTCGGCGCCGCCGTGGTCTGGCTGGTCATCGGCATCGCCATCGGCACGCTGTCCGCCGTCCGGAGCCGCTCGAAGTTCGACCGGGCGGCGATGGGCGGCTCGCTGATCGGCATCTCGGCGCCGCCGTACTGGCTCGGCCTGCTGGCGCTCTATCTGTTCTCGAACGACATCGGCAAGATCAAGATCTTCCCCGGAGCCGGCAGCTACGTGCCGCTGACCCAGGATCCCGACCAAGTGGTTCACGTCGCTGATCCTGCCGTGGTTCGTCCTGGCCGCGGGGTTTGCCGCCTTCTACGCCCGGTTACTACGCTCGAACCTGATCGAGGTGATGGGGGAGGACTACATCCGCACCGCAAGAGCCAAGGGGCTGACCGAGCGGCGGGTCGTGTGGAAGCACGGAATCCGGAGCGCGATCACGCCGTTCGTCACGGCCGCCGGCCTTGACATCGGGATCCTGCTGGGTGGCACGATCCTGATCGAATCCGTGTTCAACATCCCCGGCGTGGGCCGCCTCGCCTTCGAGTCGATCCAGAACAGCGACCTTCCGATGATCCAGGGCACCGTGCTGCTGGGCGCGTTCTTCATCGTGATCATGAACCTGATCGTCGACATCCTCTACGCGTTCATCGACCCACGGGTGAGGTACACGTGAGCCCGCTGCTCGAGGTCGAGGACCTCAAGGTCCACTTCCGCACCGAGGACGGCATCGTCAAGGCCGTCGACGGGGTCTCGTTCTCGGTGGATCGCGGCAAGGTGCTGGGCATCGTGGGCGAGTCGGGCAGCGGCAAGAGCGTCTCGATGCTCACCGTCATGGGGCTCAGCCGCGCCGACAACGCGACCATCACCGGCGTGGCGCGCTTCGACGGCCAGGACCTGATCCAGACCTCCAGCGACGATCTGCGCGGCATACGCGGCAACGACGTGGCGATGATCTTCCAGGACCCGCTGTCGTCGCTCCACCCCTTCTACAAGGTGGGCAAGCAGATCACCGAGGCGATCCTCGCCCACCAGTACATGTCGAAGGCCCAGGCGCGTCAGCGCGCGATCGAGTTCCTCGGCCTGGTGGGCATCCCGGACCCGCCGCGCCGCTTCGACTCCTATCCGCACGAGTTCTCGGGCGGCATGCGCCAGCGCGCGATGATCGCGATGGCCCTGGTGAACGAGCCGCGGCTCCTGATCGCCGACGAGCCCACCACCGCGCTCGACGTGACGGTGCAGGCTCAGATCCTCGATCTGCTTGCTCGCCTCCAGCATGAGCTCGACATGGCCGTGATCCTGATCACCCACGACCTGGGCGTGGTGGCCGAGGTCACTGACACGATCGCCGTGATGTACGCGGGCAGGATCGTGGAGCACGCCGACAAGATGGACGTCTTCAGGGCGCCCGAGCACCCCTATACCTGGGGCCTGCTCAAGTCGATTCCGCGGCTCGACCGCCCACGCGACGAGCCGCTCGTGCCGATCCCTGGGCGTCCGCCCAGCCTGATCAACCTCCCCGGCGGCTGCTCGTTCCACCCGCGCTGCCCGTATGTGGAGGAGAGCCACAAGACGATCGATCCGCGGCTCGAGCCCGTGCCTGACGATCCCGGGCACAAGGTCGCCTGCCTATTGGAGAGCGAGACCCGCAAGCGCCTCTGGCAGGAGCTGAGCGCCGGCAAGCAGCCCGACGAGGCGCGGGCCGAGGTCGTGGAAGGGGGTCTCACGTGAGCGAGCCGCTCGTGGAGGTGCGCGACCTGGTCAAGTACTTCCCGATCACGAAGGGAATCCTGTTCCAGAAGCAGGTGGCCGCCGTACACGCCGTCGATCACATCTCGTTCGACGTGCTGAAGGGCGAGGCGCTCGGCATCGTGGGGGAGACCGGCTGCGGCAAGAGCACCACGGCGCGCTTGATCACCCGCCTGCTCGAGCCCACGAGCGGCACGATCCGCTTCGACGGGCAGGACGTCAGCTCGATCCCGCGGCGCAAGTTCAAGCCGTTCCGCCGCGACATCCAGATGATCTTCCAGGACCCGTACTCCTCGCTCAACCCGCGCAAGACGGTGGGCTCGATCATCGCCGAGCCGTACAAGATCCACGGCATCAAGGGGGGCAGGGGGGAGCGCAAGCGGGGGGTGCAGGACCTGATGGAGCAGGTGGGCCTGAACCCAGAGCACTACAACCGCTACCCGCACGAGTTCTCGGGTGGCCAGCGCCAGCGCATCGGGGTGGCCCGGGCGCTCGCGCTGCAGCCGAAGCTGATCATCGCGGACGAGCCCGTCTCCGCTCTGGATGTCTCGATCCAGGCTCAGATCCTCAACCTGCTGAACGACCTGCGCCGGGACCTGGGGCTCACGCTGGTGCTGATCGCCCACGACCTGTCGGTGGTCAAGCACATGTGCGACCGCGTGGCCGTGATGTACCTCGGCAAGATCGTGGAGATCGCCGACAGCGACACGCTCTACAGGCACCCGCGCCACCCGTACACCGGCGCGCTGCTTTCAGCGGTGCCCATACCCGACCCGGTCCTCGCCGCCGCGCGTCGCCACCAGATTCCCGGCGGCGACCTTCCAAGCCCCACCAACCCGCCGCCCGCGTGCCGCTTCAACCCGCGCTGCCCCAAGGTCCAGAACCTCTGCCGCGAGGAGGAGCCGCTGCTCGCGCCGAAGGACGGTGGCGGCCTCGCGGCGTGTCATTTCCCGCTCACGGACAGCGAAGCCGCCGAGCTGGTGGGTGCCGCAGAGCTCGCCTGAGCCCTACCTCGTAGCGGTTACACCATCCGAGGTAGGCCCGCTTCCGTAGTAGGGTTCGCGGCCGTTTTCCGTCTAGTGAGCACCCTTCCGGGTGCCGTACATATTGGGGGAGGTGGCTGGCAAAGTGCTCAGCTTCTCGAGGAGGAAAACGTGGCGAGGCGTCCTCGCCACGTTGGCGGTTGCCGTGGTGGCGATCGTCGTAACGGCCTGCGGTAGCGGCAGCAAGTCGTCGTCATCGACGACCGCCGCGAAGCCGGCAGCAAACGCGAAGTCGGGCGGCACGCTCACGCTGCTGTCGAGCGGCGACGTCGACGACGCGCTGGATCCGGGCTACTCGTACTACCAGTTCGACTTCGTGCTGGACAACGCCCTGCACCGCTCGCTGTTCACGTACAAGCCGACGGACACGACGACGCCCTCGCCGGATCTCGCCGCTGGCCCGGCGCAGATCTCCGACGGCGGGAAGACCGTGACCGTGAAGATCAAGACCGGCGTGAAGTTCAGCCCGCCGGTGAACCGCGCGGTGACCTCGGCGGACGTGAAGTACGCGTTGGAGCGCGACTTCCTGCCGCAGGTGGCAAACGGCTACGCGAGCGCCTACTGGGGCGACATCACGGGCTCGAAGGCCTACGCCGCGGGCAAGGCCAAGGAGATCACCGGGATCGAGACCCCGGACCCGCAGACGATCGTGATCCATCTCGACCGGCCCACGGCCGCGATCGTGATCGGCGCGATGGCGCTGCCCGGCAGCGCTCCCGTGCCGGAGGAGTACGCGGCGAAGTACGACGCCGGCAAGAAGTCGACCTACGGGCAGCACGTGGTCTTCACCGGCCCGTACATGATCCCGAGCGACAGCAGCGGCAAGATCACGGGCTACCAGCCCGGGCGGTCGATCACGCTGGTGCGCAACCCGAACTGGGACAAGTCGACTGACTTCCGCCCCGCCTACCTCGACAAGATCGTGGTGAACGAGGGCAACGACATCACCGTCGCGAACCGGAAGGTCCTGCAGGGCCAGAGCATGGTGGGCAACCAGGCCGACCTGCAGGCGCCGCCGGCGATCCTCAAGCTCGCGACGACCCAGTACAAGTCGCAGTACAGCCAGGGCCCGTTCACCGGGCGCTTCCGCTACATCGCCCTGAACACGAAGGTGAAGCCGTTCGACAACATCAACGTGCGCAAGGCGGTCATCGCGGCGATGAACAAGAACGCGCTGCGGCTCGCGTTCGGCGGACCGCTCGTGGGCGGTATCCCGACGCACTTCCTGTCCCCGGGCCTCGCCGGCTTCCAGCAGGCCGGCGGCCAGAACGGCCCCAACCTCGACTTCATGCACACGCCCAACGGCGACATGGCGCTGGCAACGTCGTACATGAAGAAGGCGGGCTTCCCGAGCGGGAAGTACACCGGGGGTGAGACGCTCCAGATGGTCACCGACAGCGCCGCGGCGCAGAAGAAGGTGGCCGAGACGGCGCTGACGACGTTCCAGTCGCTCGGGTTCAAGGTGCGGCTGATCGCCGTCGAGAGGGCGACGATGTACGCGAAGTACTGCAGCGTGCCCAAGTCGAACGTGGCGATCTGCCCGAGCGTCGGCTGGCTGAAGGACTTCGCCGACGCTCAGACGGTGCTCGACCCGACGTTCAACGGGAAGAACATCATCCCGGCGAACAACTCGAACTGGCCGCAGCTCGACGACCCGGCGATCAACGCGGCGATGGACAAGGCCGAGACGATCATCGACCCGAGCCAGCGGGCAGACGCCTGGGGCAAGATCGACGACATGGTCACGGCCGCCGCGCCAGGAATCCTCTGGCTGTGGGACAAGGGCCCGTCGCTCGAGTCGAAGAACGTGAACGGGGTTCTGAACCAGGAGAACGCCTCCTGGGACCTCGCCTTCACGTCCCTGAAGTAGCCGCTTCAACGCCTCAGGAGAGCACCAGAGGGCCCCGCTTCGGCGGGGCCCTCTGCTTTTCCTCCTACAAGGGAGGTATTGCACGGGTTGATGCAGTGAATCTGGCACCTTGACAGCAGGAAAAAACCGTGCGACCGTGGTCTTGCACAGGTTCGGCGCCTCGAACCCGTGCAAACGACTCGGGTACCCCAGTACGAACGAAGGAGCCCTCCATGTCCGGTCGCGCTGGCTGATCATTCAGCCCAGAGGAAACGAAGGGGAGGACCGCGAATTTCGCGGTCCTTCTTCTTTTTGTGACGTCCGGCCGGGTCGGCTAGCGTTCTGGGCAGATGGCATGGGTAGTGCGATTCCTCCGGGCCGAGCCCCAGGCACGGCGCTTTTTCCTGGCCTACGGCCAGTCGGCTCTCGGAACCGGGGTCGCGTACGTTGCCCTGCTCCTCATCGCCTACCAGCGCTTCCATTCGCCGTGGGCGCTCGCCCTGGTCTTGCTGGCGGACTACGTGCCGCCGATGCTCCTGTCGCCCCTGTTCGGCGCCGCCGCGGACCGCTGGTCGCGCCGCCGCTGCGCGGTGCTCGCGGACATCATGCGGGCGGTCGCGTTCATCGGCATCGCGCTGGTGCACAGCTTCGTGCCCACGGTCGCCTTCGCGCTGCTGGCCGGCACCGGCACCGCGCTGTTCAAGCCGGCGATCATGGCCGGCCTGCCGAGCCTCGTCCAGCGTGCGCGGCTGTCCCAGGCCACGGCGCTCTACGGGGCGCTGACGGAGGTCGGCTACACGGTCGGCCCCGCAATCGCCGCTGTGTTCCTGCTGTTCGCCGGGCCCGGTCCCCTGTTGGCCGCGAACGGCGTGACGTTCGCCATCTCAGCGGCGCTGCTGGCCACGCTCAGCTTCGGCGGTCACCAGACCGCTGAGGAGGGCGGGCCGATGCACCGCGCCTCGCTGCTGCGCGAGGCGCGCGACGGTATCGGCGTGGTGCTGCGCATCCCCACCGTGCGCACGGTGATCTTCTGCACCAGCGCCATGATCTTCACCGCCGGCATCATCAACGTGTCGGAGCTGATCCTGGTCAATCGCCTGCACGGCGGGCACGTGGCCTACGCGATCCTTGTCACGGTGTCCGGCATCGGCATCGCCATCGGCTCGATGGTGGGCAAGTCGGGTGGGGACCTGGGGAAGCTGCAGCGGCGCTACCTGCTGGGCGTGTCGCTGTTCGCGCTCGGCCTGTTGGCCGCCAGCGCCTCGCCCGTGCTCGCCGGCGTGGTGATCGCCTTCGGGTTCGGTGGCATCGGCAACGGCATGGTGATCGTCTACCAGCGCCTGATCCTCCAGCGGGTGGTGGCCGAGGGCCTGCTCGGGCGGGTGTTCGGGATGCAGGCCGCCTCCGACGGCGCCGCGTTCGCGGCGGCGTTCGTGTTCACCGGAGCGATCCTGTCGGTGGTCAGCCCGCGGCCCCTGTTCGCCGTGGCCGGCGCCGTTTCAGCCGTGGTGGCGCTGGTGGCGTACCGCTCGCTCAGGGCGCACCCGTACGTGCCCCAGCGCGTGGCGGGCGATGCGGATGACGAGGACGAGATGCAGCAGCTGAGCGAGCCGCTAGCCCTGAGCGGCCCGGATCTCGGCCGGTAGCTCCTCGGCCACGCCCGTGCCCGCGAGCACGGTGCGTACGGCGTGCGCGGGGGAGAGCTCCCCCCCGCCGCCGCGCTTGATCACAGAGGCCAGCGCGGCCACGATGCGCGGGTCGAACTGGGTGCCCGCATTGGCCCACAGCTCCTCGACCGCAGTCTCCTGGCTCATGGCCGCCCGGTAGGGGCGGTCAGTCGTCATGGCGTTGTAGGCGTCGCAGGCGAAGACGATGCGGGCGGGCAGCGGGATCTCGTAGCCGGCGAGGCCGTCCGGATAGCCGTGGCCGTCCCAGCGCTCGTGGCACGAACGCACGACGGCGCCCACGCGGCCGAGCAGGCCGCCCACGCGATCGAGCAGCACCTGACCCTCGATCGTGTGGGTCTTCATCAGCTCGAACTCGTCGTCGCTGAGCGCGCCCGGCTTGTTGAGGATGTCCTTCGGGATCACGATCTTGCCGACGTCGTGCAGGAGGGCCACGAACTCGAGCTCCTGGCGCGAGTCCTCGTCGATCTCCAGCTCGTCGGCGACGGTGGTCACCAGACTCACCACGCCGCGGCAGTGGTCGGCGGTGTAGTTGTCGTCGGCCTCGACCACGTCGGAGAGCAGCATCACCGTGCCACGGTAGGCGCGGTTCAGCTCGAGGGCCGCGCTGTAGCGCTCGCGGCGCTCGCGGGCGAAGGTTCCGAGCAGCCAGACCAGCGGGCCGACGAACACGACGACGATCGGATGGTCATACGCCACGATCGCGGTCATCAGGCCGATCGGCCACAGCACCGCGTCGACGCGGTAGATCCAGAGCGACGCCATCAGGTTCTCCCGCAGGCTCACGCCGCGCGCGAGGCGCTCCCGGATCGCGTGCGGCACCTCGTCGGTCACCGCCTGGGCGAGGAAGGCGAGCAGGTAGACGCCGCCGGCTGCAACGCGCGGCGGGCCGCCGTCGAGCAGGCCGAGCACCACCACGGGGCCGATGATGAACCAGGCGTCAGAGAAGGAGTAGATCCAGCGGTCGTGGTGCTTCTTGCGGCTGATGTAGTCGGGCAGGGTCGAGATGAGGTAGCCGAGCGGCACCAGCATCGGGACGAGCGGCAGCGGCAAGAGGAACAGCATCGGGACCACCACGAGGGGCGTGGCGACCGCGGTGATGCTGCCGATCTCGAATTGCACGCGGTCGATCGCGACGAACATCGCGAGCAGGACGACCGCCACCCAGACGTGGATCGGGCGGTTCCACGGCATCAGCACGGCGATCGTCGTCGCGGCCGCTACATAGGCGAGGGCGAGGGCCCAGACGATGGTCCGCTCGCGCGGCTCCATCGGCCGCGGTTGACGCGCACGAAGGTCTCCGACCAGTCTCTCGACTGCGTCCATTGGGGAAGTAGTCGGTGTTTATGGCCGCGTGGGTGAGAAAGCCCCAGCGAATGCACAACATCTCCCCCCGAAGCCGCACCCGCGGCTGTGAGGTTCGCCTGCGTTTGACCCGGGGTCGCTGCATCTACACTGACGGGCCGTGAAGGCCGCCGAGATCCGGGAGACCTTCCTCTCCTTCTTCGAGCAGCGCGACCATCGACGCATGCCGTCGGGGTCGCTCGTGCCATCGGTCGACGATCCCTCCGTGCTGCTCACCACGGCCGGGATGCAGCCGTTCAAGCCCTACTTCCTCGGCGAGCAGCCGCCGCCGCACCCGCGGCTGACCTCGTGCCAGAAGGTCTTCCGCACGGTGGACATCGAGAACGTGGGCATCACGGCCCGCCACCTGACCTTCTTCGAGATGCTCGGCAACTTCTCGTTCGGCGACTACTTCAAGCAGGGCGCGGTCGAGTACGCGCAGGAGCTCTCCACGCAGGGCTTCGGCTTCGCGCCGGAGCAGATCTGGGTCACGGTGTTCGGCGGCGACGAGGAGCTCGGGCTCGGGCCCGACGACGAGGCGATCGAGTGCTGGCGCTCGGTCGGGGTCCCGGACGAGCGCATCGTGCTGCTCGGTCGCGAGGACAACTTCTGGCAGCTCGGGCCGACCGGCCCCTGCGGCCCCTGCTCGGAGCTCTACCTCGACCGCGGCCTCGACTTCGGCGGGGAGAAGGACCTGCCGGGCGACGACACGGAGCGCTTCCTCGAGTTCTGGAACCTCGTGTTCATGCAGTACGACCTGCACGAGGACGGCTCGCTGACCGAGCTGCCCAAGCAGAACATCGACACCGGTCTCGGGCTCGACCGCATGGCGGCGATCCTGCAGGACGTGCCGTCGGTCTACGAGACCGACCACTTCAGGCCGCTGATCGAGCTCGGGGAGGAGCTGTCGGGGCGCAGCTACGGCCAGGACGAGCCCACCACCCGCGCGCTGCGGATCCTCGCCGACCACGGTCGCGGCATGACGTTCCTGGTGGCGGACGGCGTGGTGCCGTCGAACGAGGAGCGCGGCTACGTGCTGCGCCGCATCATGCGCCGCGCGATCCAGCAGGGCCGCATGCTCGGCATCGAGGGCGCGTTCCTGCCGCGGCTGTGCGAGCGCGTGATCGAGGTCATGGGCGGGGCCTACCAGGAGCTGAACGACGAGCGCGACACGATCCTCAAGTGGGCGGCGACGGAGGAGGAGAACTTCGGCCGTACGCTCGTTCAGGGTCAGCGCCTGCTCGAGGACGTGATCGCCCGCGCGAAGGAGGATGAGACCTCCTGGGTCTCGGCCGAGGACGCCTTCAAGCTGCACGACACCTACGGCTTCCCCTACGAGCTGACCAAGGAGCTGCTCGCCGAGGAGGGCCTGGCGGTGGACGACGAGGGCTTCTCCGAGCTGATGGACCGCGCGCGCGAGACCGCCCGCGCCGGGGGGCGCCGCGGCGCGGGCGAGGGCCACGACAAGGTGATCGAGTTCGCGCGCTCCGCGGGCTTCCAGAGCCGCTTCGTGGGCTACGAGGCAACGGAGGCGGAGACCAGGATCGGGGCGCTCGAGCGGGAGAACGGGCGCTTCCTGGCGAAGCTCGACGAGAGCCCCTTCTACGCGGAGGGCGGCGGCCAGGTGTCCGACTCGGGCGTGGTCCAGACGCCGTCCGGGCCGCGCGCGCGTGGAGGACGTCTACCGCGTGGGAGACGATCAGGCCGTGGCGCTGGCGGTCACAGAGGGCGAGCTTGCGGTGGGCGAGCCGGCCACGGCGATCGTGGACCGCGAGACGCGCCTGGCGACGATGGCCAACCACACCGCCACCCACCTGCTTCACGCCGCGCTGCGGGCGGAGCTCGGCACGCACGTGCGCCAGGCGGGCTCGTACGTGGGCCCGGACAAGCTGCGCTTCGACTTCACCCACGGCGAGCGGCTCACCACGGACCAGCAGGCCGCGGTCGAGCAGGCCGTGAACGCCTGGATCGTGCAGAGCCACGCCGTCCGAGCGGTGCAGACCACCAAGGACGAGGCCCAGCGACTCGGCGCGATGGCGCTGTTCGGCGAGAAGTACGGCGACATAGTGCGGATGGTCGAGATCGAGGGGGTCTCGCGCGAGCTGTGCGGCGGCACGCACGTGGCCACCACGGCGGAGATCGGGCTCTTCCACCTCATCACCGAGACCTCGAGCGCCTCCAACGTGCGCCGCGTGGAGGCCGTCACCGGCCCGGAGGGGATCGAGCTGTTCCGCAAGCGCACGCGTGAGCTGCATGACATCGCGGCGATGCTGAGGGTGCCGGAGACGGACGTGCTGCACGCCGTCGAGAAGCTGCAGGCGCAGCTGCGCGACGCCGCCAAGCGCCCGCGCGAGGACGATCGCGCCCTGGCGGACTCGCTCGTGGCCGGCGCCACCGAGCTGGCGGGGATCCGGATCGTGGCCGAGGTGGTCGACGCGCCCGACGCGAAGGCGCTGCTCGAGCTGTCCGACCGGGTGAAGCAGTCGCTGGGCGACGCCGCCGTGGTGCTGGGCACGGCCGTGGACGGCCGCGTGCACCTGGTGGCGAACTTCGCGCAGGCGGCGGTCGAGCGGGGACTCAAGGCGGGCGACGTGGTGAGCGTGGCGGCCAAGGTCACCGGCGGAGGCGGAGGCGGCCGCGACACCATGGCGCAGGCGGGCGGCCGCGACCCCGACAAGCTGCCGGAGGCGATCGCGGCGGCCCGGCTGGCGATGGAGGGCGCGCTCGGATGAGCCGCATCCTCGCCCTCGACTTCGGCGATGCGCGCTGCGGCTGCGCGATCTCGGACCCTACGGGCACGCTCGCCACCCCACTCGAGTCGGTGAGCCAGCCTGGCACGCGCCGGGGCCTCAACACGATCGCCGAGCTGGCGCGGGAGCGCGAGGTCGAGCGCGTGGTGGTGGGGCTGCCGCTGACACTCGCGGGCGAGGAGGGCGCGCAGGCGCGCGCCACGCGCGAGTTCGCGGTGCGGCTGGCGGAGCTGCTGGACGTGCCCGTGGAGCTGCACGACGAGCGGCTGACCACCAGGCAGGCCGAGCGCATCGGAGGCGGCGCCGACGCCGACTCGCGCGCGGCCGCGCACCTGCTCGTGAGCTACCTGGCGGCGGCGGGGCGCGCGTCTTGAGCGAGCAGGGCCCGCCGCCGGTCCCGGGCGGTCGCTCGGAGGAGGAGCGCCAGCGCGCGATGCTCGAGCGCGAGGCGCGGCGCTCCGGCCGCGACGGAGACGACGGCCACTACGTCGCCCAGGCCCCGAGCCCGCCGCGGGCGCCCGGCCCTCCCGGCGGCTCGCGCCCGAGCCGTGGGCACGTGGCCGCGCGCCGTTTCGTGGCGCTGATCCTGCTGGTTGCGCTGGCGGCGGTGGCCTGGTTCGTCATCTCCCTGTTCCAGCCGGGCAAGGGCGGGGGGAGCGGCAGCGTGTCCGTCACGATCCCGAGCGGCTCGAGCGTGAGCCAGATCGGCGACATCCTGCACAGCCGCGGCGTGGTGTCCAGCTCGTTCTTCTTCGAGCTGCGGGCGCGTATGGCTGGGAAGAGCGGCGATCTCAAGCCGGGTGCCTACACGCTCAAGCACGGGATGAGCTACGGGTCGGCGCTGGACGCGCTCACGAAGGGTGTGGCACCGAACCTCGTGCACATCACCCTTCCCGAGGGCCAGGATCGCTCGCAGATCGCCCCAGTGGTGAGACAGGCCGGGCTGAAGGGCAGCTACCTCGCCGCGAGCATCAAGTCACCCGACCTCAACCCGCGCCTCTACGGCGCCAAGCACGCCCGCAACCTGGAGGGGTTCCTGTTCCCGGCCAGCTATGAGCTGAAGAAGGGGCAGACAGCGGGCGACCTCGTGAGCAAGCAGCTCGACGCGTTCAAGCCGAACTTCGCCACCGTGGACATGAGCTACGCACGCAAGAAGAACCTCTCCAAGTACGACGTGCTCACGATCGCCTCGATGGTGGAGCGCGAGGCACAGGTGCCGGGCGACCGGGCGCTGGTGGCGTCCGTGATCTACAACCGGCTGCACCTGGGGATGGACCTCCAGATCGACGCGACGCTCCGCTTCGCGCTGCACGACTGGGACAAGCCGCTCACCCAGTCCCAGCTCGACTCGCGCACGGCCTACAACACGCGCAACCGCCCCGGCCTGCCGCCGGGTCCGATCGGCAACCCGGGCATGGCCTCGATCCGGGCCGCCGCGCATCCGGCCCGGACGGGCTTCCTCTTCTACGTGGTGAAGCCGAACACATGCGGCAAGCTCGCCTTCGCCACGACCAGCGCGCAGTTCGAGCAGGACGTGGCGCGCTACAACGCGCGCGGGCCAAGAATCACGGCAACGCGCCGACGAAGTGCTAGCCGCAGCAGATGGCGGGCGTTCTCTGGCTTCCCCGTCGGGCACAGCCGCTCGCCGGACATCCAGAACGCCGCCTTCCGGGCGCTCGGCCTGGACTGGCGCTACGTGAAGCTGCCGGTGCCGCCCGAGTTGTTCGCGGAGACCGTGAGGGCGCTGCCCGGCTCGGGCTACCGCGGGGCGAACGTGACGATCCCGCACAAGCGCGCCGCGCTGGCCCTGGCCGACGAGCGCACCCCGGCGGCGGTGGCGATCGGCGCCGCGAACACGCTCAGCTTCGAGCGGGGAGCGATCGAGGCCGACAACACCGACGCGCCTGGCTTTCTGGCGGCCCTGGACGCCGATCCAGCGGGACTGCGGGCCCTCGTGCTGGGCGCCGGCGGCGCCGGGCGCGCCGTGGCCTGGGCGCTGCGCGAGGCCGGGGCGGCCGAGGTGGGCGTCTGGAACCGCACTCCCGAGCGTGCAGCGGAGCTGGCGGCCGAGCTGGGCGTGCGCCATGTCGAGCGGCCTGGGCCCTGCGACCTGCTTGTGAACGCCACCTCGGTGGGGCTCAAGCCGCCGCTGGAGGGCGAGGAGGCCCTGGCCGCGCTGGGGCTCGAATCGCTCGAGCCGCCACCCGTGGTGGTGGATCTGGTCTACTCGGCGCGCCGCAGCGCGCTGCTCGAGTGGGCCGAACGGGCGGGATCGACCACGGTGGACGGCCTGGAGGTGCTGGTGCGGCAGGGAGCGCTCAGCTTTCAGCGCTGGACGGGCCGCGAGGCGCCACTCGATGCCATGCGCGCGGCCGCCGTGTTCGATCAATGACCAGGTTGCTCTAAATATCCGTCCGGTCCGTGCCGATAGGGGGCCTTGATGGCTCTCCCTCGTCCAGCTTTCCTCGGTCTTGTCGGCCTCGCACTGATCCTCGCCACGTTCCTCGCCATTCACGGAATCGGCAGGGGATCAGGCTCCGGGCAGACTCCGGTACAGACCACGCCTCAGCACGCGACGACCACGGCGGCGCCGGCCAAGACGGCCACCACGCCCGCCAAGGCGACGCATGTGACCGCCACCTCGGTGGGCAAGCAGGGCACCAGCGTGAAGGCCAAGGCGCCGAGCACGGGTGCGGCCGTCGGCCTCCCGCTGAGCGTGGCCAAGGCCTTCTCGAAGCACCAGATCGTCGTCCTCTACTTCGGCGCCACGGGTGCTGATGACAGTGCTACCGCGGCTTCGGTCAAGGAGCTCAAGGCTTCCACCGGAAGCGGGGTGGCCGTGTTCATGGATCACATCACCAATCTGGCGGACTACCGCCGTGTCGTGCAGGGACTGGATGTCTCACAGGCACCGTCGATCGTCATCGTGGACCGCTCCCGCAAGGGCACGCTCCTCGAGGGCTACATCGACGCAGGGTCACTCCGCCAGGCTGTGGCGGACGTGGCTAGATGACGGACTGGCAACCGTCGTCACATCTGCGTCCAGTGTCCAGCGGCTCCGAGGCCGCTGCCGCCGCCGCGCACGAGTTCGAGGAGCCAGGTAACGGCATAACGCCGCCCCGCCGTCGCGGCGCGGGCGGCCGTTTCATCTCTGACGTGATCATCGAGCTCGGCTTCGCTCCCGAGGAGCGGGTGCAGGCCGCGGTCGAGGACGCCAAGTCCAGCGGGCGCACCCCCGAGCAGGTCCTGATGCAGTGGGGCGCGCTTACCTCCGAGCAGCTGGCCCGCGCCACGGCCGAGCGCTTCGGCCTCGAGCACGTCGACCTCAGCGTCTTCAAGCCGGACCTGGGCGCTCTCAACCTCGTCAACGCGCAGGCCGCCCGCCGCTACAACGCGGTGCCGATCGGCTTCGACGACGGCGTGCTGCTCGTGGCGATGGCGGACCCGTCGAACGTGCTCGCGCTCGACGACCTCAAGCTGCTCACCGGGCACGAGCTGCGGCCGGTGGTGGCGACCGCGGAGGACGTAACCGCCCTGATCTCGCGCATGAACCGCCTCGACGACGCGATCGCCGAGGCTGTGCAGGAGGACGTGAGCGAGGACCTCGCGCTGGTCTCCGACATCCGCGAGAGCGCGGACGACGCGCCGGTGATCAAGCTGGTCAACTCGATCATCGCCCAGGGCGTGCAGGACGGCGCCTCGGACCTCCACTTCGAGCCCGACGGCAAGGAGATGCGCGTGCGCTTCCGCGTGGACGGCGTGCTCAGCGAGAGCACCACGATCCCGCGGCGCATGGTGGCCGGCGTGATCTCGCGCGTGAAGATCATGGCCAACCTGGACATCGCGGAGCGCCGCATGCCGCAGGACGGCCGCGTGTCGCTGAACATCGACGGCCACCCGATCGACGTCCGCATCGTCACGCTGCCGTCCGTGCACGGCGAGGGCATCGTCATGCGCATCCTCGACAAGGAGCAGGTGCTCCTGACGCTGGACACGCTCGGCATGCGCGACGAGGCGCGCGAGCACTTCGAGGGGGCGTTCCACCAGTCCTACGGCGCCGTCCTCGTGACCGGCCCGACCGGCTCGGGCAAGTCCACCACGCTCTACGCGGCGCTGAACTCGATCAACTCGCCGGAGAAGAACATCATCACGATCGAGGATCCGGTCGAGTACCAGCTCCCCGGCATCAACCAGATCCAGGTGAACGTGCGTGCCGGGCTGACCTTTCCGCAGGGCCTGCGCTCGATGCTGCGAGCCGACCCCGACGTGATCATGGTCGGCGAGATCCGGGACGCCGAGACCGCGAAGATCGCGATCGAGTCCGCCCTCACGGGCCACCTCGTCCTCTCCACGCTGCACACCAACGACGCGCCCTCGGCGCTCACCCGCCTGACCGAGATGGGCATCGAGCCCTTCCTCACGGCCTCGGCGGTCGACTGCGTGCTCGCGCAGCGCCTGGCGCGCACGCTCTGCCGCCATTGCAAGCGGCGCACCGTGCTGAGCGTGGACGCCCTCAAGGGGGCCGGATTCGAGGCCGTCTTCGACATCGAGGCCTACGAGCCGGCGGGTTGCGCGCGCTGCAACCACACGGGCTACAAGGGACGCACAGGCATCTACGAAGTGATGACGCTCACCGACTCGATCCGCGCCATGACGATCGAGCGCGCATCGAGCGATGTGATCCGCCAGGCGGCCGTTGAAGACGGCATGCGACTGCTCCGTCAGGACGGCCTGGAGAAGGTGCGATTGGGGATTACCTCGATCGCAGAGGTCTCAAGGGTCACGTGATCTAAAGGTCCTGCCGATAAGGAGTGTGATGTTCGACTTTGCTGACGTTCTACTCGAGGTTCTCGCCCTCAACGCATCGGACCTGCACATCACCGCGGGGTCCCCTCCGATGGTGCGTGAGAAGGGCCGTCTGCGCTCGCTGGACTACCCGGCGCTGACCTCGCAGATGACCCGCGAGATCATCTACTCGATCCTCACCAACGACCAGCGCAAGAAGCTGGAGAACGAGTGGCAGATCGACTTCGCCTACTCGATCCCAAGCAAGGCCCGTTTCCGTGTGAACGCCTACTTCCAGCGCGCGTCGCTTGGAGCCGCGTTCCGTCTGATCCCCAACGAGATGCCGCACTTCGACTCGCTGGGGCTGCCTCCCACGATCCGCGACCTCACCAAGAAGCCGCGTGGCTTCGTGCTCGTCACCGGCCCGACCGGCTCCGGCAAGTCAACAACGCTGGCGGCGATGCTCGACCTGATCAACAAGGAGCGCCACGAGCACATCATGACCATCGAGGATCCGATCGAGTTCCTCCACCACCACCAGAACTGCATCGTGAACCAGCGCGAGCTGGGCTCGGACGCGCAGAGCTTCGCGCTCGGCCTGAAGGCCGCGCTGCGTCAGGACCCGGACGTGATCCTCGTCGGCGAGATGAGAGACCTCGACACGATCGCCACCGCGCTGACCGCGGCTGAGACCGGCCACCTCGTCTTCGCCACCCTGCACACGCAGGACACGGCCCAGACCGTGGACCGCATCGTGGACGTGTTCCCGCCCGCCCAGCAGCACCAGGTTCGCGTGCAGCTGTCGGTGGCGCTCCAGGGGATCGTCACCCAGCAGCTGCTGCCCACGGCCGACGGCCAGGGCCGCTGCGTCGCCACCGAGGTGCTCGTCCCGACCCCGGCGGTGCGAAACCTGATCCGCGAGGGCAAGACCCACCAGATCTACTCGGTGCTCCAGACCGGTGGCTCGCACGGCATGCAGACGATGGATGCCGCGCTGGCCGACCTCGTTCGGCGCCAGAAGATCTCCCGCGAGCTCGCCGAGTCGCGTTCCTCGACGCCCGAGGAGCTGCGGCGCCTGATGGGCACGGTGCGGGTGGCCTAGACGATGTCGACCTTCGCCTTCAAGGCACTCGACCTGACGGGCGCCGCCACGCGCGGCGAGATCGAGGCCGAAGACAAGCAGACCGTCGCATCTCAGCTCCGCGCCAAGGGGCTGATCGTCCTGGACATCGAGGAGCAGAAGCCCACCGACGTGGGCGACATCCTCTCCCGCTTCAAGAAGGTCAAGGCCGCCGAGCTGACGGTGGCCACGCGGCAGCTCTCGACGATGATCTCGTCGGGCATGTCGCTCCTGCGGGCGCTCTACGTGCTCGAGGACCAGGCCGAGAACGAGAAGCTGAAGGAGGCCTTTGTCGGCATCCGCAAGGACGTGGAGGCCGGCATCGCGCTGTCCGAGGCGCTCTCGCGCCACCCTGACATCTTCAACGACCTGTTCGTGGCCATGGTGGCCGCCGGCGAGTCGGGCGGCATCCTGGAGGAGACCCTCCACCGCGTCGCCGACCAGCTCGAGAAGGACGACTCGCTGAGGCGCCAGGTGAAGTCCGCGATGATGTACCCGACGATGATCGCGAGCTTCGCGGGCCTCGTCATGGTCGCGCTCGTCGTCTTCATCGTGCCGGTGTTCGCGAAGGTCTTCAAGGACTTCGGCGGCAAGCTGCCCGCGATCACCCAGGTCACGGTCAACATCTCTCACTTCGCCACCGGCAGGTGGTACCTCTGCATCCTCGGCATCTGGGCCGTCGTCTACACGTTCCGGCGCTGGAAGGGCAGCAAGCGCGGCCGCGAGCAGTGGGACCGCTTCAAGCTGAAGATCCCGTGGAAGATCGGCGACACGGTGCAGAAGATCGCGCTCGCGCGCTTCTCACGCACCTTCTCCGCGCTCGTCTCCGCCGGCGTGCCGATGCTCGAGGCGATCGACATCACCGGCCGCACCTCCGGCAACAAGGTGGTCGAGAACGCGATGGTCGCCGTGAAGGACTCGGTGACGGGCGGTGGCACGGTCTCGGCCCCGATGCGGCTGGCGACCCGAGGCGTTCCCGTCGATGGTCGTCCAGATGATCAGCGTCGGTGAGGAAACCGGCGCCATGGACACGATGCTCTCGAAGATCGCCGACTTCTACGAGGACGAGGTGGCCGCGGCCGTCAAGGCCCTGACCTCCATCCTCGAGCCGCTGATGATCATCGTCGTGGGCGCCATGGTCGGGTTCATCGTGATCTCGATGTACATGCCGCTGTTCAAGGTCTACGACGCGATCAAGTAGCCGGACTCGCCGCTCAGGCAAACTGAGCGTCACGTTTCCTCTCGTTCTCACGACGCTGGCGCTGGGCCTCGCCGGGCCACTGGTGGGCACGGCGGCCGCGGTCAACGTGCCGCGCGACGCGCAGGCGGTCGACACCTCGCACCCAGACCGTTGGGTCGGGACCGGCACGCCGCGGAGCTGCACGTCGCGGGCGGTGGTGCGAGCGGTCGCGCGGGCGGGGTGATCAGGTTCCGCTGCGGGCCGGCGCCCGGTGCGGATCGTGATGAGACAGACCGCCAAGGTGGTCAACACCAGCCGTCGGGTCGTCCTCGACGGCGGCGGCCTGGTCACGCTCAGCGGCGGCGGGAAGCGCCGCATCCTCTATCAGGACACCTGCGACCGGCGCCAGATCTGGACCACGTCGCACTGCGACGACCAGGCCACGCCTCGTCTGGTGGTGCAGAACCTGAGCTTCGCGGACGGCAACGCCACCGGCTCGACGTATGACGGCGGCGGTGGCGGCGCGATCTTCGCCCGCGGCGGTCAGCTGAAGATCGTCGGATCGACGCTTCGCCCGCAATCGCTGCGACGCCGACCGGCCCCGACCTCGGCGGCGGCGCCGTGCGGGCGCTGTCGCAGTACCACGGGCAGCCGGTGACGGTTCTTCGCAGCACCTTCAGCCACGGGGTCTGCAGCAACGGCGCGGCGCTGAGCAGCATCGGCGTCTCGTGGTCGATCTACAACAGCGTCTTCACCGACAACCGCGCGATCGGCCGCGGCGCCAACCCCGCGCGGGCCGGGGACGCCGGGCGGCGGCTCGGGCGGCGCCGTGTACACGGACGGCAACAACTACCACGTGCTGATCGCCGGCACCAAGATGACCGGCAACCATGCGCGCGAGGGCGGCGGCGCGATCTTCTACGTCAGCAACGATCGCAGCGGCGTCCTCGAGATCCGCTCCTCGACGCTGCAGGACAACCCCAGCGACGGCTTCCAGACCGACCCCGGCATCTACTTCCTCGGCCGGCATCAAACCGTCGTCAACTCGGTCGTGAAATGACACAGGCACAATGCGCCCGTGACCCTCGACCGTTTCCACGACTTCTTCGTCGCGTCGGCGGGGGTGGCTGGTGTCTTGATGGGTCTGCTGTTCGTTGCGATCTCGGTGGCCCCTGAACGACTGCTGTCCGAAACGGCCGCCCAGTCGCATCGCGTGCGGGCCTCCGCGGCGCTGACGTCGTTCACGAACGCGCTCGTGGTTTCGCTGTTCGCATTGGTGCCGAGGATGCACCTCGGTTGGCCGGCGACCAGCGTCGCAATCGTGGGCTTGCTGTTCGTCGCGGGGTCGCTCGTCTCGCTCTTGCGAGTCCGCCGTTCGCAGCCGGGCGAGCTCCGCGATGCCGCCTTCTTGGTGGGCCTTGTGGTCGTCTTCGCGCTGCAGCTGCTCTACGGCATCCGCCTGATTCGCCACAAGGAGGCATTTGGCCCTCTCCAGGACCTGTCGGTGCTCGTCATCGTGTGCTTCCTCATTGGCATCGCTCGCTCTTGGGAGCTGATCGGCGGTCCCTCGCTCAGCTTGTTCAGCCAGTTGGGCGCATTACGCAAACACGGCGGGGATGAGGCGCCCCGGTCGAGCAGCGACACCGATCCCTGATCCCGCGCGGTCGCGCCGATACGGTTCTCGCTCACTGAGCGGATCGCGTGAAAGAGGAGACGACGATGGCCATCGTGCTGCAGGACGCAACTGTTTTTACCGGCCTCGATGACGGTGTTATCTCAGGTGGCACCGTGGTCATCGAGGACGGGCTCATTGCGAGCGTCGACGACGGCACTCCGCGCGAGTACGGACCCGATGCCACCGTTGTCGACTGCAGCGGCAAGACGATCACGCCAGGCATCATCGATGCCCACGCGCATCTCGTTTATCACGAGCTGACAAGCACCTACGACATCGATCTCGGGAAGCCGCTCGAGCAGGCCACGCTAGACGCGGTCGCAAACGCCCAAAAGCTTCTGCGTCTGGGAATAACGACGATCCGGGACCCCGGCACGCGCGCGAACATTGCCGTCCTCATGCGCGATGCGATCCGTGACGGGATCGTGCCAGGCCCTCGCGTGCAGGCGTCGAAGCAGATCATCTCGGTCCGGGGCGGACTGGTTGACTGGCATCCGACACACATCTTCGGACAGCAGAGGAACGAGACGGGCCTCGGCGCGATCATCTCCGGCCCGTGGCAGGCGCGCGATGTGGTGCGTGAGCAGGTCAAGGACGGGGCCGACTGGATCAAGGTAGAGGCCAGCGGGACCGGCGCAAATCCCTACTGCCCGGGACACCGCGACACCATGTCCTTCGAGGAGCTCTCGGCTGTGATCGCCGAGGCGACGGACAAGAACAGGCCCGTCCTCTGTCACGCCGAATCCCGGAACAGCGTCGTGAAGGCTGCCACGGCAGGCGCACGAACCATCGAGCACGCCGTGTTCATGGACGAGGAAGGTCTCGAGGCGGTCCTGAAGAACAACGTTGCGATCTGTCCCACGCTGGCGTGCTACCGGAACTTCGCCGTCAAGGGCGCCGCGCAAGGTTGGGCAGACGTCGTGGTCGAGGAGCACAAGCGAGCCCACGACCAGCACGTTCAGGCGATCCGGTCGGCATACGAGGCCGGCGTTCCCATCATCGCCGGCAGTGATGCGGGAGCGACCAGTTTTCCGCACGGTGAGAATCACGAGGAGATCTGCCTGTACGTCGAGCTCATCGGCATGACTCCTGTCGCCGCCATCCGCTCCGCGACGAAGAACGCCGCGGAGGTCATGGGCATCGCGGACAAGGTCGGCACCCTTGCCACTGGTCACATCGCAGACCTTCTCGTTTTCGATGAGAGCCCACTGGAGGACATTCGCGTTCTCATGCGATCAGATGCCCTATCGGGGGTCTTTCAGTCCGGCCGACTCGTTGCGGGCACGATGCTCGACGATTCGGTGCCGATGATGGCGCGACGCCCCGAGCCCGCGGTGGCCGTCGGCGTCTAAGGACTGCCCGGCTTGCGCGCGCTGGCGAACACCGCAGGGCTGTTCATCGGCGGCGCGTCGGCCATCGCCGCCAGCACCCGATCCTCCACGTGGGCACGCTCGTCGGGCTCGAGCGCGTCGACCGTGGCGCGGTAGCCCGTTCCGAGGATGATCGCCCACCAGTCGCCCGGGCCCACCACGGGATGGTGGCCGGCCTCCGCCTCGGCCGTGGCGCCGGCGATGCCCGCCGCGGTGAACAGGTCAACGAGCAGCGCCGGCGTGGTGAGCTTGTCCCACGGGTTGAACGAGCGCACGAGGTCCGGGCGCACCTGCCCGACCGCATCCCAGAACGCCGTCGCCCCGGGCTCGAACGCCTCCGGGCCCCAGGTGGTCACGGCGAGCACGCCGCCGGGTCGGACCATGCGCCACAGCTCGCGGGCCAGCGCGGGCATGTCGTCCACGAAGAAGATCCCGAAGACGCACACCACCGCGTCGAACGCATCGTCCGGGTAACCGAGCTCGCGCATGTCCGCGATCCGGAACGTGACGTTGCTGAGCCCGGCGCGCGTCGCCTTCGCCCGCGCCAGCTCCACGAGCGCGGTGGACAGGTCGGCTCCCACCACCGATCCGCCGGGGCCCACGGCGCGTGCCGCCGGGAGGGCCGATGCGCCGCTGCCGCAGGCCGCGTCGAGCACCGCGGCGCCAGGGGGCAGCCCCAGCCGCTCGACCGTCTGCTCGCCGTGGCGCGCCCAGAACGCCAGCGCCGGATCGTCGAAGTGGTCCGCCGCCGAGTCATATGCGCGGCGGGCGCGCAGCGCGGATTCGTCGAGGGACATGCCGTGCATTGTCACTGAAGGCCGCGGGATCGGGGTTAGGATCCGCACATGCCTCAGGCGGCGTCGCCGGAGATCATCGAGCAGTTCCGGGAGGGCTTCGAGTGGTGGAACTGCGGTGAGATCGACCTCATGCAGGACCGCTACGCAGAGGACACCGAGTTCGACCTCTCCGCCGTCTTAACCGACATGAGCCCCATCAGCGGCCGCGCCAGCATGCGCCGCCAGTGGGACAAGATGGCGGAGACCTGGGCCGGCCTCAGGATGGATCCGATCGAGGTCCTCGACGCCGGTCGCGGACGCTACGTGGTGGACCTGCGGCTGTGGGGGAGGGGCAATCTCAGCGGAGTCGAGATCGACCAGCGCTTCGCCAGCCTCTACACGCTCCGCCCGGCCGACGGCAAGGTCGTCCGCTTCCAGTTGTTCCCAAGCCTGCAGGCCGCGATCGACTTCGCGACGCTCGCGCCTGCCGGCTGAACGCGGACGAGAACGCATGGCGGGCGCCTTCTCGGGTATAGCTGCCGCATGCCCAAGCCTCCGCTCCCGCCCGAGCTCGACCAGTTCCTGGCACAGCCGAACCCGGCGGTGATCGCCACGCTGCGGCCCGACGGCAGCCCCCACACCGCGGCCACCTGGTACCTGTGGGAGGGGGGCCGGGTGCTGGTGAACATGGACGCGAGCCGCAAGCGCCTCCACTATCTGCGCAGCGACCCGCGCGCCTCGATCACGGTGATGGGGCAGGAGAACTGGTACTACCACGTGAGCCTGAGCGGACGGGCGATCTCGCTCGAGGCGGACGAGGGGCTCGTGGACATCGACCGCCTCTCCAACCTCTACTTCGGGCGGCCGTACGCAAATCGCGAGCGGGCACGCTTCAGCGCCTGGATCGAGGTCGAGGAGTGGCACGCGTGGGTGCTCGGCCGGGCCTGGACCGGCGACGATTGAACCTGGGCCGCCTGCTCCGATCGATAACGCCGGACCTGGCGCCGCTGCGCGAGTCGCGCGACTACCGCCTGCTGATCATCGGAATGGCCGTGACCGGCCTGGGGACCCAGGCGGCGCTGGTCGCTCTGCCCTACCAGGTCTACGTGACCACCCACGAGCCGGTGCTGGTTGGCCTGATCGGGCTGGTGGAGCTGGGCCCGCTGATCGCCGCCTCGCTCGTGGGCGGGGCCTACGCCGACCGGGTGGACCGCAGGAAGCTCCTGCTGCTCTGCCAGGTCGCGCTCGTGGCGGTGTCGGGCGGGCTGGCGGCGGCCGCGTTTCACGGCAGTCCGCCCCTCTGGCTGCTCTACCTGCTCGCCGCCGCGCTGGCCGCGGCCGGGGCGCTCGAGCGCGTCAGCCGTTCGTCGATCGTGCCGAACGTGGTGCGGCCGGAATCGGTCCGCACGGCGATCGCCACCAGCTTCGGCATCTCCCAGCTGACGATGGTCGTGGGCCCGGGGATCGGCGGCCTGCTGATCGCGGCGTTCGGCGTGGGGGCGGCCTACACGGTTGACGCGGCAAGCTGTCTCGGCATGGTGCTGGCGGCGGCGCTGATGTCGCCCCAGCGCCCGCTGCACGTCGACGAGCACGAGCCTGTGCTGCGCTCGATCGCCTCCGGCCTGCGCTTCGTGGGCGGCAAGCGAGCCCTGGTCGGGAGCTTCGCTATCGACCTGCTGGCGATGACGTTCGGGATGCCGCGCGCGCTGTTCCCGGTGCTCTCGCTCTCCGTCTTCCACGCCGGCGCCGCCGGCACGGGGGCGCTGTACGCGTCGGTGGCGTTCGGGGCGACCGTGGCCGCACTCACCACCGGCTGGCTCACCCGCGCGCGCTTCCTGGGCCGGATAACCGTGGGCGCCGTGGCGGTGTGGGGGCTGGCGATCGCGGGCGCTGGCCTCAGCACAACGTTGCTCGTGGCTGCGCTCCTCTTCGCCGTCGCCGGCGCCGCCGACAGCATCAGCGCGGTCTGCCGCAGCACGATCTCGCAGACGCTGACCCCCGATCACATGCGCGGGCGCATGTCGTCGGTGTTCATGCTCGTGGTGAACAGCGGTCCGCGCCTGGGCGACGTGGAGGCCGGGGCGGTCGCGTCGGTGGCCAGCCCGCGCTTCTCGGTGGTGTCCGGCGGCCTGGTCTGCGTGGCCGGGCTGGCGGTGATCGTGATGGCGTTCCCGCAGCTCGTGGGCTATGACGCGGACGCCGTGGGAGCGCCCGCCGCGGCACCCAGCGCCGCCTGACGCCTACTCTCGACATGTGAGCCTGCCGTTCTGGTTCTCGGATGGCTGCCTCCTGGCCGTGCAGGCCGGCACCGTGGCGCTGCCCGCGCGGCGCCCGATTCCGGCCCTCAGCCGTCTGCGCAGCAGCTGGTGGGCGCTGCTGCCGCTCGCGACGATCGTCGCCGTGGTGTTCGGCATCCGGGCGGCCAGCGACAGCGCGAACGGGCTGACCTACCTGGCACTGATCGCGGTGCCGCCGCTCGCAGCCGTGGCGCTCGGCTGGCTGATGCGCCGCGCCGATCCGCGGCTGGCACTGCTTGCCGTGCCGCTGTTCATCCTCGCGTGGGCCGACCGCAAGGGCCTGGCCGGCGAGGCGGCCGGGGTCGCGCTCACGGCGCTCAGCTGCGTCACACTCGGCGTGCTGATCGTGCAGGTGGCGCCGCTCGGCTGGCTGAAGCTCGGCATCGTGGTGTTCTCGATCGCCGACAGCACGCTCGTGATCGCGCAGCTGCTCCAGCCCGCCAACGACGTGCTGAATGCCGCCGCGCCCGGGCTCGGCCTGCCTCAGCTCCAGCGCGAGCTGTTCGGCTCGGCGGTGATGGGCTACGGGGACCTGTTCGTGGCCGGCGTGTTCGGCGCGATCGTCGCGGCGGAGCGTGGACGCCAGGGCGCGGCGGCGAGGCTGACGTTCCTCCTGGCGATCCTGTTCGACCTGTTGTTCTTCGCGGTGGACCTGCTGCCCGCCACTGTGCCGGTGGCCCTGGCGGTGGTGCTCACCGAGCTCGGCAGGCGGCGCGCCGCTCGGCCAGGACGGTCCGGGCGCCCGGGGCGGCGCGGCGGGCGCCTTGCCCCTGCGAGCGTCAGCCGCTGAACGGGATCGAGCCGGGAGCGGCTGGCTCGTCGAGCTCGATCTCGAGCGTGGCCATCACGCGCGCGAGACCCATGTACTGCCCGATCACCAGCAGCAGCTCGACGATCTCGCGCGGGGGCAGCTGCTCGGCGAGCGCCGCGAACGTCTCGTCCGAGGCCCGCGCGTCGCGCACGACCTCTGTGGTGAAGCGCAGGGTGGCGAGCTGGGTCGTGTCGAAGCAGTCCGCGTCCGGCTGGTCGCGCTCGAGTGCGGCGATCTGCTCGTCCCCGGCGCCCACCGCCTTCGCGATCGGCACGTGCTGCACCCACTCGTACTCGGCGTGCGGGGTGAGCCGCGACACCTGCAGGATCGCCAGCTCGCGCAGCAGCGGGTCGAGCGCGAGGTGCGCGAGCAGCGTGTTGCCGTAGCGCAGGAACGGCCGCAGCGCCGTGTCGGCGTTGGCGATCATGCGGAAGATGTTGAGCGGCGGCAACCCCTCGAGCGCCGTGCGCACGGGCTCCGGGGCGTCGTTCGGGTCGACGTAGGGGAGGCGTGCCATCGCTAGGCCAGTGCGCTCCGCTCACGGCGGCTGCGCGGCGAGTGCGGCTCGATGATCGCGCCCCAGTCGGCATCCTCGATCACGCCCGGCTCGGTGGTGTCGATGAACTCCCGGAGCACCGCCGCGAGCGCGTCCGGGTCCTCCAGGTGGGGGAAGTGGGCCGCGCCGGGGAGCACCTCGAAGCGGCTGTTGGGGGTTGCGCGGTGCGCCTGCAGGCCGTGCGCGAGCGGGATCGTGTGGTCCTGCTCACCCCAGACGATCAGGGTGGGCATCGTGCTGAGCAGGTAGAGACGATCCTGGGCGCTGACCCGCTGGCCGTGGACATCGATCACCGCCCGCAGGGTATGCACGAAGGCCTTGCGCGCGCCGGGATCCTCGAGCGGGCGCAACGCCCGCGCGACGGCCTGGAGTGCCAGCCCCTTGCCGTGTCCGCGGGCCCGCATCCGCTTCCCGGTCTCCCAGAGCGTGTCCAGCACGCGCGGGTGCGCGGCCACCCACAGCGCGGCCGACACGCCGGGCAGCGCCGCGCTGCGCAGGAGCGGGCTGACCTCGTGTCCCAGGCCGCCGCTGGACACGAGCACGAGCCGCTCGACCCGCTGAGGGAACTGGTAGAAGAACTGCATCGCCACCCCGCCGCCGAGCGAGTGGCCGACGATCGTCGCGCGGTCGATCCCGATCACCGCGAGCAGGTCGCGGATGCTGGCGGCGTGGGCGCCGAGGGAGTAGTCGCCGCGCACCGCCGCGGAGTCGCCGTGTCCAAGCAGGTCCGGGGCGATCACGGTGTGATGCTCGGCCAGCTGCAGCGCAACCTGCTCCCAGTGGCGCGAGGAGTTCACCATCCCGTGGATCAGCACGACCGGCGGCCCGCTGCCGGCCACGCGGTAGATCACGCGATGGCCGTGCAGCTCGATCTGCCACGCGTCGAATTCGCGCGGGACGTGCTCGGACGGCTGGGCCGGGCTCAGCGTCTCACCTCGCGCGGGACCTTAGCGACCGCGGCCGGAGGCCCTGGGCCGAGGGGTATTCCTAACCGGCCTTAAAGATCCCGTTTGGGTGAACCGATAGGGCGCGTAGACCCAAGACATTCCCTCCAAAAGGAGTCAAGGATGCTGCGGAGGACCCGCGCAAAAATGCAATCAGAGGAGAGCGGTTTCACGCTGATCGAGCTCCTCGTCGTGATTCTCATAATCGGCGTGCTGGCCGCGATCGCTTTGCCGAACTTCCTCGGCCAGCGCACCAAGGCCCAGGACTCGAGCGCCAAGTCTGATGCTCGCAACATGGTCAGCCAGCTGGAGTCCTGCTCCACGGACAACAACACCTACGTCGGCGGCACGTCCTCGGGCACGAGCGTCAGCACCTGCCTGTCGTCGAACACCGGTCTCACGATCGGGACCACGGCCGGGAAGGTGGACGTGACGGCCGCGGCCGCCTCGAGCTACACGGTCGTCGCCCATTCCAACTCGGGCACGAACTTCACGATCGTCAAGAGCACGGCGGGCGTGATCAGCCGCTCCTGCACCCCCGCCGGCGGCGGCTGCCCCAGCGGCGGCGTCTGGTAGCCGCCCAGCCGCGGCGCTCGCGCCGCATGGACTCGCGAAGTGCCCGGCCCAGCCGGGCATTTCGTGCTTTTGGGGGCGGTGCATCGCGGTCATCTGGCTGACATCAAGGGGCCTCTCGTTACGCCGATATCGGCACCGGGCAGGGCAAGGTCAACGTGACGTCCGCGGACGGCAACGGCTACGTCGTCACCGCGACGTCGAACTCGAGCAACACCTTCACGATCACCAAGACGGCCGCCGGGACCACCCGCAGCTGCACGGGCTCGGGCGGTGGCTGCACGAACAACACCTGGTAGGGAGGCGCTTCACAGACGGGAAATGGGCGGGCGGGCCTCGGGCCCGCCCCGTCCAGTTTCCCGATCAACTCTCAAGGTCACCAGGATGACGGCCGATACGCGCCGGGACCCAATCGTTTCCTTCAAGGAGGACAACATGCTGCGGAAGCTCCGCGCGCGTATTCAGTCAGAGGAGAGCGGTTTCACGTTGATCGAGCTCCTTGTCGTCATTCTGATCATCGGCATCCTTGCCGCGATCGCTCTGCCGAACTTCCTCGGTCAGCGCACCAAGGCCCAGGACTCGAGCGCCAAGTCGGACGCTCGCAACATGGTCAGCCAGCTGGAGTCCTGCTACACGGACAGCAACACGTACGTGGGCAGCGGCAGCGGCGGCACCTGCCTGAGCTCGAACACCGGTCTGACGTACGGCACCGGTCAGGGCCAGGTCCAGGTGTCTGCGGTTGGCGCCGGCACCTACACCGTCGATGCCAAGTCGCAGTCCGGCAACGACTTCATCATCACGAAGAACAGCTCGGGCGTTCTCGCTCGTAGCTGCACCACCACCGGGAGCGGCGGTTGCCCCTCCGCTGGTACCTGGTAAGCACGTTCAGCAACCGAGCAGCGTCGGATCGGGCGGGCCTTGCGGCCCGCCCGTCCGCTTTTCAGGGGCGGGCGTAAAGGTTTCCCCTGCTTATGGGCGATAAGGGCGCAAAGCCAGGGGTCGCGCAGAAAGCGCGGCCGGCTGGCGCCCAAGACCCAACAACCCTCCGAGAGGAGGACGCAGAATGCTGCGCCTAACCCACGCGCGTATTCAATCCGAGGAGACCGGCTTCACGCTGATCGAGCTCCTCGTGGTGATCCTTATCATCGGGATCCTCGCCGCCATCGCTTTGCCGAACTTCCTCGGCCAGCGGAGCAAGGGCCAGGACGCGAGCGCGAAGTCTGATGCTCGCAACATGGTCAGCCAGATGGAGTCCTGCTACACGGACGCCAACACCTACACCGGCACGGGCAGCGGCGGCAGCTGCCTGGGCTCCTCGACCGGCCTCAACATCGGCAACACCGCAGGCAAGGTCGAGGTGGTGGCCGACACGCCCAGCGGCGGCTACACGGTGACCGCCCACTCGCAGTCGGGGAACTCCTTCCTGATGGTGAAGGGCAGCTCCGGCGTGGTCACGCGCACCTGCACGCCCACGGGCAACGGCGGTTGCCCCGCAAGCGGCAACTGGTAGCGAGACAGCCTCCGGGCCGTCGGGCGGGGCGGGCCTTCGGGCACGCCCCGCTCAAGCCCGGCGCCCCGCGCGCCGAAGAGGTCCGAGGAACGATGGAAACCGCTTTCGCAGGCATCTCAGGCGCCCTGATCGGCAGCTTCCTCAATGTGGTGGTCTACCGCCTGCCCCTCGGGCAGTCGCTCGTGAAGCCACGCTCGCACTGCCCGAAGTGCGAGGAGCCGGTCTCCCCGCGCGACAACGTGCCGGTGCTCTCGTGGCTCTGGCTGCGGGGGCACTGCCGCCATTGCGGCGAGTCGATCCCGGCGCGCTATCCGGCGGTGGAGCTGCTCACGGCGATCGCCTTCGTGGCGGTGGTACTCGCGCGCGGGATCCACATCGAGCTCGTTGCCCTGATCCCGTTCACGGCGATGCTGATCGCCGTCGCGTTCATCGACCTCCAGTACAAGATCGTGCCCAACAAGATCATGCTGCCGGCGGCCATCTGGGGGCTCGCGACGGCGCTCGCCTTCCGGACCGACATCGCGCCCGAGCTGCTCATCGCGGGCGCGGGCGCGTTCGCCTTCTTCCTCCTCGCGGCGCTCATCCACCCGAAGGGCATGGGCATGGGCGACGTGAAGCTCGCCGGAGTGATGGGCCTCTACCTTGGACGTTTGATCGTCCCTGCACTGCTGGTTGCATTCCTCGTCGGGACGGTGGTCGGCCTTGGCCTGATCGCGCGCCACGGCGCCCGCTCACGCAAGGTCGGAGTGCCCTTCGCGCCCTTCCTGGCACTGGGCGGCCTGGTCGCGCTCCTGGCGGGTCAGCAGCTGATCGATCTGTATCTCGACGGGCTCCACTAATCGGCTCTAAAGGCTGACGGGGCAACGGTCGATACGGGAAAGGCAGGCTCCTCCCCATGGCTCTAACCCTTTCAAAGAAGAACCCTCGCGGAACCGTCGGGCTTGACCTCGACGGCGCCTTCCTGGCGGCCGTCCAGGCCGGCGGCGGGCGCATCTCGCGCGCGGCCAGCACCGAGCTGCCCGACGGCGTGATCACCGACGGCGAGGTCACGGACGTCGAGGGCCTGAGCCAGAGCCTCAAGACCTTCTTCAAGCAGAACGCCCTTCCGACTCGCGTCCGCCTCGGCGTCTCGAACCAGCAGATCGTCGTGCGCCACCTCGAGCTGCCGCTGATCGAGGACGCCTCCGAGCTTGCCGCCGCCGTGCGCTTCCAGGCGGCCGAGGCGATCGCCATGCCGCTCGACGAGGCGGTGCTCGACTACCAGGTCGTCGGCCAGCACCCCGGCCGCGAGGGCGGCCCTCGCCTGCGCGTGGTCGTGGTGGCCGCCCGCAAGGCGATGATCGAGCGCTTCGTGGAGAGCGTCCGCGGCGCCGGCCTCAAGCCCGAGGGGATCGACCTGAACGCCTTCGCGCTCGTGCGCGCGCTCGCCAAGCCCGCCATCGAGTCGCTCGACGGCGTGCCGGCTCCCGACCAGGCCGCCTGCGTCTACTGCCACCTCGGCGGAGTGACCAACCTCGCGGTCGCCGTCGGCACCAACTGCCTCTTCACCCGCCCGCTCTCGACCGATTGGCGCGAGGAGGGCGACCTCGTCGCTTCCGCGCTCGCCGAGGAGATCCGGCTCTCGATCGACTTCTACATGGCGCAGCCCGACGTGCGCCCGGTCGGCGAGGTGCAGCTCTCCGGTCCCGGCTCGACCATCGAGGGGCTCGCCGAGGAGCTGTCCGGCCTCATCCATCTTCCCGTCAGCGTCGCCGACCCGCTCGGTGGCCTCGACACCAACGGTGCCCTCGTGGGTGAGGACCCGCACCGCCACACCGTCGCGACCGGGCTTGCTCTGGGAGCAGCGGCATGAGGCCCGTCAACCTTCTTCCGTCGAGCGCCCGCCCCTACGTGGCATCGGGCGCCAAGAGCAACATCTCCTACATCGTGCTCGGCGTGCTTGCCGCGCTGGTGATCGCCGTGGCGGCATACGTGCTCACCACGAACCAGATCTCCTCGCGCAACGACCAGATCCAGACCGCCAAGGCCGAGCAGACCCAGGCCGAGGCGAAGGTCTCCGCGCTCCAGAGCTACGGCACCTTCAGCACCGTCGCCCAGACCCGCATCGCCACGGTGGGCACGCTCGCGATCGGCCGCATCGACTACGAGCGCCTGATGCGCGAGACCGCCAAGGTGCTCCCCACGGACGTGTGGCTGACGGGCTTCGACGCCGAGGCCGGCAGCGGCCTCGACGCGGCGGCCCCGACTGCGGCCGCGGCCTCCACCGGGGCGACCAACGCCGTACCGACCGTGCACCTGCTCGGCTGCGCCAAGACCCAGGACCAGGTTGCAACCACGCTGGTCCGCCTGCGCGCGATCCACGGCTCCGATGAGGTCGACCTGGCCTCCTCGAGCAAGACCCTCGGCCAGGCCTCAGGCGGCGACGCCAGCTCCGGCTGCGGCACGGGCTACGTCTTTGACATCACAGTGAACCTCGCACCGGTCACCGTCACCGGTCTCGGCGACGCCGGCCAGAAGGTTCCGGTCGCGCTCGGAGGTGGCTCATGAGCCTCACCGATCGCGACAGGAAGATCGTGTTCCTGCTGCTGCCGGTGGTCGTCATCCTGGCCTACTGGTTCCTGCTCCTCTCGCCCAAGCGGCACGAGGCGAAGACGCTGTCCACCCAGGTGACCACGGCCGAGCAGTCGCGCGACGCCGCGGTGGCGCAGGCCGCGACGCTCGAGCAGGCCAAGTCGCGCTTCGCGAGCGAGTACGCGCAGATGGTCAAGCTCGGCAAGGCCCTGCCGACCAACGTCGACATGGCCAGCCTCCTCGTGCAGCTGAACCAGGCCGCCAAGGGGACTCACATCGAGTTCGGCGACATCCACGTGGGCCCGCGCGCGGTTGCCCCCCCGCTCACGCCGATCACGCTGCCGAAGGCCAAGGCGCAGACGAGCTTCGGCCAGGCCGTGCAGAACGCGAACACCGCTCAGGCCGCTGAGACGACCGCGGCCAACCAGTCGAACACGGCAGCGACCGCCGCGGGCGCGACCGGCGCGACCGGCGCGACCGGCCCCACGGGCGCCGCCGGCACGACGGCCTCCACGGCCCCGGGCCTGGACGAGGTGCCGCTGACCTTCAAGTTCGGCGGCGAGTTCTTCGACCTCGCCGACTTCTTCCACCACCTCAAGCGCTTCGTGCGCGTCGCGAACGCCAACATCAACGTCCAGGGGCGTCTGATCACGATCGACAGCCTCAAGTTCGCGAGCACCACCTACCCGAGCCTCGAGGCCGACGTGACGGCCACGGTCTACCTCTCGCCCAGGAGCGGGGGCACGACCGCCGGCGCGACCTCGTCCGGGCCTCAGGGTGCGCAGAGCGCGGCGATCGCCGCGGTCACCACGCCCACCACGACCGGTAGCAACAGCGGAACGCAATGAACAAGTTCATCCGAGATCTCTGGCACGACCTGCGCAGCCGCCGGCTGTGGCCGGTGGCCCTCGTCCTCGTCGTCGCGCTCGTCGCGGTGCCCGTGGTGCTGAAGAAGTCCCCGCACTCGGAGGCCGCCCCGCTGCCGACGAACACGAGCACGCCCGCCGATCAGAAGTCGGTCGTCGTGGCCGCCACCGACACGGTGACGGGCTCGTCGACCCTGCGCGTCTTCAGCTCCAAGAACCCCTTCAAGCCCAACCTGCCCAAGGCCAAGTCGGCGAGCACCGGCACGACCGGCCCGACCACGAGCAACCCCCCGAGCAGTTCGAGCGGCTCAAGCGGCTCGAGTGGCTCGAGTGGCTCGAGCGGCGGCTCCGACAACGGCTCCGGCAGCGGCGGCTCGGACACGGGCGGCAGCACGCCGAAGACCCCGACGAAGACCGCCTACGTCTACACGGTGAACGTGAAGTTCGGCAAGCGCGACGCGACGCGCACCCACCACAACGTGCAGAAGCTCGACGTGCTGCCGAACGCCAGGACCCCGCTGCTCGTCTTCATGGGCGTGACCAGCGATGGCGACACCGCCGTCTTCCTGGTCGACACGAGCCTGAAGGCCAGCGGCGAGGGCGACTGCAAGCCGAGCCCGGACGTCTGCTCCTTCCTCTACCTGAAGCTCGATGCCCAGCACGACACCGAGGATCTGCTCGCCGAGAACGCCGACGGCACCGGCACCGAGTACACGCTCAAGCTGCTCGACATCAACAAGCTGGCTGTGAGCAAGGCGGACGACGCCTCGGCAAAGCAGGCGAAGCAGCAGGCCGCCGACGCCCGCCGTCTGGGCGACAAGGCCGGCTCGCCGTTCCACTTCTTCTTCAAGCCGTCGCAGCTGCCTGACCAGGTCGACGGCTAGCCCGTCAGCCTGGCTCCGCGAGACGGCCAGTAGGGTTTCGGCCCTACATGGCGCTGCGGTTCACAACCGCCGGCGAGTCGCACGGCCCCGGTTTGACCGCGGTGGTTGAGGGACTTCCAGCCGGCCTCGAGCTCACCCCGGACGACATCGACCGCGACCTCGCGCGGCGCCAGCTCGGGCATGGCCGCGGCGGCCGGATGAAGATCGAGAAGGACCGCGCGCAGGTCACCGCCGGCCTGCGGCACGGCCGCACGCTCGGCAGCCCGATCGCCCTCACCGTGGTGAATCGCGACTTCGCCAACTGGGAAGAGCGGATGAACCCGTGGCCGGTCGATGCGGCGGTGGAGGAGGTCCATCTGCCCCGTCCCGGTCACGCCGACCTGGCCGGCGTCCAGAAGTACGGCTTCACCGACGTCCGCAACGTGCTCGAGCGGGCGAGCGCGCGTGAGACGGCGGCGCGCGTGGCCTGCGGCGCGCTCGCGAAGGTCTACCTGCGCGCGCTCGGCGTGACGGTCTTCAGCCACGTGATCCAGATCGGCAGCGTGCATGCGCCGGCGCCGGACGATCTGGGGCCGGACGCCTTCACGGGCGTCGACGAGTCGCCCGTGCGCTGCCTCGACGCCGACGCCACCGGCGCGATGGTGGCCGAGATCGACCAGGCGCGGAAGGCCAACGAGTCGCTGGGCGGCGTGTTCGAGGTGACGGCGTTCGGGCTGGTCCCGGGGCTCGGGTCGCACATCTCGTGGGACACCCGCCTCGACGGGCGGCTGGGCCAGGCGATCATGTCGATCCAGGCCATGAAGGGCGTCTCGATCGGCAACGGCTTCGACGTGGCCGGGAAGGTCGGCTCCCAGGCGCACGACGAGATCTTCTGGACCGAGGCGCGCGGCTACTACCGCGAGACCAACCGCGCGGGCGGGCTCGAGGGCGGGATGACCACCGGCGAGCCGCTGGTGGTGCGCGGCGCGATGAAGCCGCTGCCGACCCTTACGAAGCCGCTCCGCTCGGTCGACATCGACACCCACGAGCCGGCCCAGGCGCTGCGCGAGCGCACCGACTCCTGCACGGTGCCGGCCGCGGGCGTGGTGGGGGAGGCGATGGTGGCCCTCACGCTCGCCCAGGCCTACGGCGAGAAGCTGGGCGGCGACCACATCGACGACGCGCTGGCCGCGCTCGACTCCTACAAGCGGAGGATCGGGTGGAAGCGCTAGGTCGCGCGAGCGGCGAGGCGGCGGCCGCCCCCGGGCCCCGTGAGCGCGGGGCGCTCGTGCTGGTGGGCTTCATGGGCGCCGGCAAGTCCACCACCGCGCGCATGCTCGCGGCCGAGCTGGGGGTGGAGTCGATCGACTCCGACCGCGAGCTGGAGCGCGAGCTTGGCGAGCCGATCGACTCGTTCTACGACCGACAGGGCGAGCAGGCGTTCCGCGCTCGGGAGGAGGAGGTCGTGCTGCGGCTGCTCTCCGACGACCACGAGCGGGTGGTGGCGCTCGGCGGCGGCTCGCTCGGGTCCGAGCGCGTGCGCGAGGCCCTGGGCCGCCACCTGGTCGTCCACCTCGAGGTCGAGCCCGACGAGGCCTGGCGGCGCGCCTCCAACCGCGCGCGCCCGCTGGCGCGCGACCGCGGCCGCTTCGAGCAGCTCCACCGCGAGCGCCTCGCCGTGTACGAGTCGATGGCCGACGCCTCCCTGCCGGCGGCCGACCGCAACCTGCCGCGGCGGGCGCTCGATGCGCTGCGAGCGCTGCGCTCCGCGCCGCAGGGCACACGCCTGGTCTGGGCCTCGGCGGCGTCCGCCGAGTACCCGGTGTTCTTCGGCCACGGCCTGGTGGCGGAGGGCTTCTTCTACCCGGCCGGGCCGCGCCGCTTCGTGGTCACCGACCCCAACGTGGCCGCCCACCACTCCCTGCAGGGCGAGGCGACGGTCGAGATCCCGCCCGGAGAGTCCGAGAAGACCCTCGCCCGCGCCGAGCAGGTGCTGCAGGAGCTGGCGCGCGCCGGAGCCACGCGGGCAGACCTGGTGGTGGCGGTGGGCGGCGGCGTGGTGGGCGACCTGGCCGGCTTCTGCGCGGCCGTGTACCAGCGCGGGATGCGCCACGTGCAGGTGCCGACCACGCTCGTCGCGCAGGTCGACTCCGCCTTCGGCGGCAAGACCGGCGTGGACCTGCCGGAGGGCAAGAACTACGCGGGCGCCTACCACCAGCCCTCGGCGGTGATCGTGGATCCGGAGGTGCTCGCAACGTTGCCGCGCGAGGAGGCCGCGGCCGGCTACGTGGAGGTCGTGAAGACCGCGCTGATCGCAGGCGGACGGCTGTGGGCGCACGTGCGCGCCGGCGGCGACCCGGACGACGAGGCGATACTCGGCTGCCTGCGGACGAAGCTGCGGCATCGTCGCCCAGGACGAGCGCGACGGCGGCCAGCGGCAGGTGCTGAACCTGGGCCACACGGTGGGCCACGCGATCGAGGCCGCCACCGGCTACTCCCGCTACCGGCACGGCGAGGCGGTCGGTCTCGGCCTGCTCGCCTCCCTGCGGCTGTCGGGCCGCGAGACGCTGCGTGCCGAGGTGGCCGAGCTGCTCGCCGCCCGCGGGCTGCCCGGACGCTTCGAGGGCGCGAGCGTGGACGAGGTCGTGGCGTTGATCGGACGCGACAAGAAGCGCGTGGGGGAGCGGGTGCCCTTCGTGTTGCTGGAGGCGCCGGGCGAGGTCACGCCGGGCCACGACGTGGACGAGGGGGCGTTGCGCGCGGCGCTTGAGGAGCTCGCGGCGTGAACGAGAACCGGGTCGAGATCATGCACGGGGTGAACTTCGACGTGCTCGAGGTGCGCGACCCGGCGGTCTACGGCGGCTTCACGCTGATGGAGCTCGAGGTGCGCGTGAAGGGCTTCGCGCAGGAGCTCGGGCTGGAGGCGAGCTTCTCGCAGACCAACCACGAGGGCGAGTTCTGCGAGAACCTGCACCGCGCGCGGGGGACCGCCGACGGGCTGGTGCTCAACCCCGGCGCGTGGACGCACTACTCCTACGCGATCCGGGACGCGATCGAGCTCACCGGGCTGCCGGCCGTCGAGGTGCACATCTCCGAGGTGGACTCCCGCGAGGAGTGGCGCCGCCACTCGGTGATCCGCGACGTCTGCATCGGGAACGTGCAGGGCAAGGGCATGGACGGCTACCGTGAGGCCCTCGAGATGCTGAAGGGAGCCTTCGAGAGTTGAGCGCCGCGCGCGCCGACCGGCTGGTGGAGCGGCTCGCCGAGCGCGAGCTCGACCTGCTGCTCGTCACGAACCTCGTGAACGTCCGCTACCTGAGCGGCTTCACCGGCACCAACGGGCTGCTGCCTCGTCGGCCCGGACGAGCGCCTCTTCCTGACCGACTTCCGCTACGTCGAGCGCGCGC
Source organism: uncultured Thermoleophilaceae bacterium (assembly GCA_963770325.1). Lineage (GTDB taxonomy): Bacteria > Actinomycetota > Thermoleophilia > Solirubrobacterales > Thermoleophilaceae > JAICJR01. Next base: position 631,228 of record CAVYPF010000004.1, read on the forward strand.
AGATCGAGGTGCCCGACTTCGAGCGGCTGCGCGGCAAGCAGGACCTGTTCGGCGACGCGGTCGAGCGGATCAAGGCCGGCCGCGTCGGCTTCGAGGACCAGCACCTCACGGTCCGCCAGCACAAGCGCCTGCAGGAGCTGGTGGGCGACGAGGTGGAGCTTGTCCCGGCCGGCGGCCTCGTGGAGGACCTGCGCGCGGTGAAGGAGCCGGGCGAGCTCCAGTCGATCAGGGAGGCCGCGGACCTGGCCGACGACATGTACGAGTACATCCAGTCACGCGGGCTCGTGGGGCGCACCGAGCGCGAGGTGGCGCTCGACGTGGAGCGCGAGATGCGCGAGCGCGGGGCCGAGGACCCCTCGTTCCCCTCGATCGTGGCGAGCGGGGCGCACGGAGCGCTGCCGCACGCCGACCCCCGCAACGAGCGCATCGCGGCCGACACGCTCGTGATCGTGGACATGGGCTGCCGCGTGGACGGCTACTGCTCGGACTGCACGCGCACCTTCGCCACGGGCGACCTGGAGGACGAGGCCATCGAGGTCTACGAGCTGGTGCTCGCCGCGCAGGAGGAGTCGCTGGCCGCGATTCGCGCCGGCGTGGAGGGCCGGGCGGTGGACGAGGTGGCGCGGCAATCGGATCGACGCCGCCGGGCACGGCGAGCACTTCGGCCACGGATTGGGACACGGCGTGGGCCTCGAGATACACGAGGCGCCGCGCCTGGCGCAGACCGCCGAGGCCCCGCTCGTAAGCGGGAACGTGGTGACCGTGGAGCCGGGCGTCTACCTGCCCGGCGCGTTCGGCGTGCGGATCGAGGACCTCGTCATCGTCAGGGACGACGGCACCGAGGTGCTGAGCCACTTCCCCAAGCCGCTGATCACGCTCGGCGCGTAGAGCTTCCCGCCGAGGTAGGCCAGCAGCGGGATCATCCAGGCCAGGTAGATCGTCATCACGGTCTGCGGCTGGATCACCCAGACCACCTTCACGGTGAGGTACCAGAGCACCAGGGCGCCGACCATGGAGAGCAGCGGCGGCCCGCGCTTGTACAGCGCCTCGTAGGCGATCAGGGCGAAGAGCAGGGGGGCGTGGTAGTAGGCCACGGAGATCGGGTCGAGCGCGCAGCGCAGCGCGAACAGCAGCGCCAGGAGCAGCAGCGCCTCCTCGGGCCGCGCCGGCCGGTAGCGGCGCCGCACGTAGACGGCGAGCGGCAGCAGCAGACCGAGCAGCACCACGAAGGGCTTGGCGTGGGTGGAGATCGAGCGCGGCAGGTAGCGCTTCTCGATCACCCTCGGGGCCACGCCGTCGAAGATCCGCACGTGGCGCACGTGGGCGACCGGGTACCAGATGTTGTCGGGCATCAGCGCGACCGAGGCGTCGGCAGCGGCCCGGGTCTTCGTCGTGAAGCCGCCGGGGTTGCCGAGCGCGAGCGGGACCGTGAGCAGCACGGCGATGCCCACCCCCAGGAGGCCGATCCGGAACCGCCCTCGCGGGGCGGCGAGCAGCACGGGGCCGATGGCCAGCAGGGCCCACTGCTTGGTCCCGACGGCGAGGCCGAGCAGCGTGCCGGTGACGAGCAGGGAGCGGTCCTCACTCGCCGAGATCAGCGCCGCCACGCAGAGCGCCGCGCCGAGGATCTCCTCGGGGTGCCCGTCGCCGATCGCGTGCAGGTTGGCGGGGTTGAGGATGCTGAAGGCCACGATCCCGGCGCCGAGCCAGAAGGAGCGGCCCTGGGCGCGCATGCGGCGCGCCAGGTAGACGGCGACGGCGCCGGCCACGAGCAGGCACGGGAACGCGCCCGCGCTGAACTGGCTCAGCTGGCCGTCCCCGCGCACGAGCCAGGCGAACGGCAGGCGCAGCAGGATCGACACCGGGCCCATCGCGGGCTGGTTGGCGAGGGCCGTGTGGAAGTCCCCGTGGATCAGCGCCGCGATCGTCGGGCCGCCGTCGACGGCGTAGTCGCCCACGAAGGACGGGAGGAGGGCGAGGTAGGCGCTGGCCGCCACGGCGACCAGGCACAGGCAAACGGTCTCTAGTTTGGCCCTCACTCCTGCTTGATCGGCATTACACCGCGCGAAGTTGAGGGGAAAGAGGGGCCGCCCGCGACCCGGAAGGAGGCCATATCCGAGCCGCGGGCGGGAGGAGAGAACGAGGGCAGCTTTACGGTCTTTGTTAAAGCTGGCTTAAGAAGTTTGAGAAACGCCGAACTGCCGGTGGCAGACGGCAGTTGGCAGTCTGCAGTTGGCCCGCCAGCCCCGTGTTTGCTCGAAGAGCGGTCGGTCTTCCGTTCTGTCGACTGTCGACTGTGGACTGTGGACTGATATGCGAACATACGTTCGCCATGATCGTTTGTGTACTTCTCTCCCGCTTCGCCCTCGTTGCAGCCCTGGGCGACAGGCGGGCGCTCTTGGCCGAGCCGGTGGCTCTCGCGCCCGAGGCGGGGGGATTGCAGGTGGTGGGAGAGGTGTCCGCGGCGGCGGAGGCGTTCGGGGTGCTGGCCGGCATGAGGCTGGGGGAGGCGCTCACGCGCTGTCCCGGGTTGAGGCTCGTCCCGCCAGACCCCGACGGCGTGCGCGAGCTCTGGAACGTGCTGCTCGACCGGCTCGAGGGCATCGGCGCGGCGGTCGAGTCGGATCGGCCGGGGCAGGCCTTCTTCGAGGCGGGCGGGTTGATGGGCATCCACGGCGGCCACCTGGAGGGCGTGCTCACCGCCGCCAGGCGGGCACTTGCGGGACGTGACGGCGGCGGCGCCGGCCGCGGCTCGCGGATCGGGGCCGCGCCCAGCCGCTTCAGCTCCTACGCGGCGGCCCTGCGAGCGCGCCCGCGGCGGCCGGCCGAGGTGGTCGGGCGCCGGGATGGTGAGGGCGTTCCTCGCGCCCCTGCCGGTCAGGCTGCTGCGCTCGCGGGCGGAGCTTGCCGGGCTGCCCGAGACGCTCGAGCGGCTCGGCATCCGCACGCTGGGCGAGCTCGCCGCGCTGCCCGTCTCCGCGATGTCCGAGCGCTTCGGGCACCCCGGCCTGCTGGCCCTCGATCTCGCACGCGGGCGCGACACCCCGCTCGAGCCGCGCCGTCCCGCCGAGCCGGTGGTGGAGCGGCTGGCGCTGCCGGAGGCCACGTCCGGCCCGCAGCTCGAGCACGCGCTCGAGCTGCTGATCGCCCGCCTCCTGGCTCGGCCCGAGCGGCGCGGGCGCTCGCTGCGCTCGCTGGCGTTGTCGGCGCGCTTCGTGGAGGGAGGCACCTGGCGCACCTCGATCACGCTGCGCCAGGCCAGCGCCGACCCGGGCCGCCTCAAGCTCGTGCTCGTGCCCAAGCTGAGCGAGCTCCCGGCGCCCGCCGAGACGCTGGGAGTGGAGGTGGAGGCGTTCGGTCCACCCGCGCGCGAGCAGGCGCGGCTCGTGGACGAGCGAGGCTCGCCGGAAGACCGTCGCACGCGCATCGGGGAGGCGGTGCGCCAGGCACGCCAGGCCGCGGGCGCCGAGGCCGCGCTGCGCGTGCTGCCGATCGACCCGGACTCGCGGCTGCCCGAGCGCCGCGCCGTGCTCGCTCCCTTCCCGGCCGAGCCCGGCGAGCGGGAGAGGAAGCGCTGATGGCCGGCGTGCGCCGGCTTGGCGTCCCGCGCCGCGCCGCCGTGGTGGCGGGCCCGGGCGGCGTGCCCACGGCCGTGGCCCGCAAGGACGTGGACGCGGTCAACGAGGACTGGGTGGTGGAGGACCGCTGGTGGACCGGGAGGCCGCTGCGCCGGCGCTACTTCGAGCTGGTGCTGGTGGACGGGCGCAACACGGTCGTGTTCTTCGACCTGAGCACGAGGCGCTGGTTCGTCCAGCGCGGGTGGAGAAACGGCTACTACGGCGGGTCACGCGGACTCGCCCTCCCAGCAGGAAGGACTCACATGAGCGACTCGCCGAACATCGTGCTCGTCCACGGCGCGTGGGCCGACGGCTCCAGTTGGAGCGCCGTCATCGAGCGACTCCAGGCGGACGGCTACAACGTCACCGCGCCACAGTTCGGGCTCACCAAGCTTGCCGACGACACCGCACGGCTGCGCCACGTGCTCAGCCGCCAGGACGGTCCCACCGTCGTGGCCGGCCACTCCTACGGCGGCCAGATCATGACCTCGCTCGGTGCCGACGCGCCGAACGTCGTCGGACTCGCCTACATCGCTGCCTTCGGGCTCGACGAGGGCGAGTCGATCGGCGCGCTGCTCGCGCAGGGGCCGCCCACCCCGGCCCTGGCGCATCTCGACATCGACGACCTGGGCTACGCCTGGCTGCCGGAGGACGACTTCGTGAACCACTTCGCGGCGGACGTCGAGCCGGCGAAGGCGAGGGTCATGTACGCCGCGCAGCAGCCCCTGCACGCGTCATCCCTCGAAGAGGTGATGGGCGTTCCCGCCTGGAAGTCGCTGCCGTCGTGGTTCCTGGTGGCCGACGGCGACCAGGCGATCCCACCCGACGCCGAGCGCCAGTTCGCCGCGCGCATGGGCGCGACCACCGTGGAGGTGGCGTCGAACCACGTGGCGATGGTCTCCCACCCGGACGACGTGCTGCAGCTGATCGAGCTCGCGGCGGCCGCAGTGCTGGTCGCGACCTGAGAAGCAAGCCGACTCGCCGAGGGAACGATCGCGAGCCCGCAGGCGTCCTAGGTTGAAAGGGCTGGGAGGCGCTGGTCCCATGGGGAGGCTCCCATGTCTGCTCGTCGTTCGTCCCGCGTCCGCTGGTTCGGAGAGGGTGATGGGCTCGGCAGGGTGGCTCGCCGCGCGGCTCTGATCGCCGCGCTCGCCGCGCTCGCGCTTCCCGCGGCCGCGCAGGCCGGCGGCAAACAGAGCCATCCGGGGACCTACCGGCAGAACAACCTCGTGTCGGACATCGCCGGCGTCGCCGACATCACCGACCCGAACCTGGTCAACCCGTGGGGCCTCGCCGCGGGCCCGCAGACCCCGCTCTGGGTAGCGGACAACGGCACCGACCAGGCCACCCTCTATCCGGGCGGCACCAAGAGCGCGCTGGTCTCGATCGCGCCGCTCGTGGTCGCGATCCCCGGCGGCGAGCCCACCGGTCAGGTGTTCAACCCGACTTCGGATTTCGTCGTGAACGACGGCGCCGGGCACTCCGGAGCGGCCCTGTTCCTGTTTTCCTCGGAGTCCGGGAACATCACCGGCTGGAGCCCCGCGGTGCCGCCGCCGGCACCGTCGCCGAGCGCCCAGAACGGGTTCTCGAGCCCCGACGGCGCGGTCTACAAGGGCCTGGCGATGGCGTTCGTGAAGGGCCAGCCGTTCCTGTACGCGACCGATTTCCACAACGGCAAGGTCGACGTGTTCGACTCGACGTTCACGCCGGCGGCGATGCCGGGCGGGTTCACCGATCCGAACATCCCGGCGGGGTTCGCCCCCTTCGGGATCCAGGAGATTGACGGCTTCCTGGTGGTCACCTACGCCATGCAGGACGCCGCCAAGCACGACGACGTGGCGGGACCGGGCAACGGCTTCGTGGACGTCTACACCCCGAGCGGCTCGCTGGTGAAGCGGCTGATCTCAAACGGCGCGCTGAACTCGCCGTGGGGCCTCGTCGTGGCGCCGAAGGGCTTCGGGGCGTTCAGCCACGCGTTGCTCGTCGGCAACTTCGGCGACGGGCGCATCAACGCCTACAACCCGAAGACGGGGAACTTCCTGGGCGCGCTCCAGAGCAAGTTCGGCCCGATCACCATCAACGGTCTGTGGGGCCTGCGCTTCGGCAACGGCGTCACCGGCACTCCCCAGACGCTGCTGTTCAGCGCGGGGATCGACAATGAGAATCACGGCCTGCTGGGTGAGATAAAGGCCAGGCGGCACTAGGCACGCGCCGCACGGAGGTACGGAGTACGGAGACCAATCCGTACTTCCGTACCCCTGTGCGGGACTATGCGAACATACGTTCGCGTGCCCTACGTCGAGCTCCACTGCCACTCCGCCTACTCCTTCCTCGACGGCGCCTCGCTGCCGGTGGAGCTGGTGGCGGTGGCGGCGGAGCAGGGCTATCCGGCGCTTGCTCTCACCGATCACGACGGGCTGCACGGGGCGATGGAGTTCGCCCAGGCGGCGAAGCCGCTCGGCCTGAGGGCGATCACGGGCGCCGAGCTGACGCTCGACGACGGCTCGCACCTCACGCTGCTGTGCGAGGACCGCGAGGGCTATCGCAACCTCTGCCGCCTGATCACGCGCGCGCACGAGGGCACGCGCGAGCGCCCGGCCGAGCCGCTGCCGCCGTCGGTCTCGCTCGATGACGTGGAGCGCCACGCCGAGGGGCTCGTCTGCCTCTCGGGCTGCGCGCGCGACGGCGCGCTCGCCGGCCGTATCGAGCGACGCGAGCACGGCGCGGCGGCCGAGCTGGGGCGGCGGCTTCTGCACGCCTTCGGGCCCGAGCGCTTTCGGGTCGAGCTGCAGCGCCCGTTCGCCCGGCACGACCGGCGCCGCAACCGCCTGCTGAGCGAGCTGGCCGAGCGGCTGGGGGTGGCGTGCGTGGCCACCGGCAACGTCCACGTGCACGCTCGCTCGCGCATCCCGCTGCAGGACGCGTTCGTGGCCGCCCGGCTCGGCCGCACGCTCGACGAGTCGGAGCCGCAGCGGCGCGGCAACACCTCGCACGTGCTGGCCCCGCCGCAGGCGCTCGCCGAGCGCTTCCCCGAGTACCCGGAGGCGGTGCACGAGTCCGGCCGGCTGGCGGAGCGGCTCGAGCTTCGACCTGACCCGCGACCTCGGCTATCGCTACCCGGGCTCGGACGACGGCACGGCGGACCGCCGCCTGGCGGAGATCTGCCGGGAGCGGCTCGAGGAGCGCTACCCGAACGGCCACCGGGCGGAGTCGGAGTCGCGGCTCGAGGAGGAGCTGCGGATCATCCGCAAGCTCGGGCTGTCCGGCTTCTTCCTGCTTCACCGCGACATGCTCGAGCTGGCGCGCGAGGTGGCCGTCGAGGTGCGCGGGAACGAGTCGGCGCGCGCGCTGCTGCCGCCGGGACGCGGGCGCGGCTCGAGCGTCTCCTCGATCGTCTGTTACCTCACCGGCCTCTCGCACATCGACCCGATCGAGAACCGCCTCCTGATGGGCCGCTTCCTCAACGAGGAGATCTCGGCCATGCCGGACATCGACCTCGACTTCCCGCGCGACATCCGCGAGGTGCTGATCCCGCGCGTGATCGAGCGCTACGGCGAGGATCGCGCCGGCGCTCGTCTCCACCTTCGCCTGCTACCGGACGCGCGGCGCGGTGCGGGACTTCGCCAAGGCGCTGGGGCTGCCGCCCGGGCGAGGTGGAGCGCGCCGCGCGCTCGGTGGATCCGTGGAGCTCGGACGAGATCGAGCGCGACATGGAGAAGGCGATCAGCGGCGGCGTCGGCAAGCGGCGGATCGAGAGCTCGCCGCGCTGGCGGGCGCTCGTCGCGCTGGTGCGGGAGGCGCACGGGCTGCCGCGGCACGTCTCGCAGCACCCGGGCGGGATGGTCATCTCCACCGAGCCGCTCTGCGAGATCTGCCCGATCCAGCCCGCGGCGATGGACCGGTCGCCAGCTGGTGCAGTGGGACAAGGACTCGTGCTCGGACGCCGGCTTCCTGAAGATCGACCTGCTCGGGCTGGGGATGCTCTCGGCGGTCGAGCGCTGCGTGGTGGAGATCGCGCACATGCGCGGTGAGCGGATCGACCTCTCGCGCATCCCCTTCGACGACCCGGCCGTGTACCGCTCGATCCAGCGCGCGGAGACCACCGGCGTGTTCCAGATCGAGAGCCGCGCGCAGATGCAGATGCTCAGGCAGACGCTGCCCGCCTCGCTCGACGACCTCACCGTGCAGGTCGCGCTGGTGCGTCCCGGGCCGATCCTCGGCGGAGCGGTGCACCCCTACATCGAGCGGCGCAAGAAGCTGCGCGCCGATCCGGACTACCAGGTGCCCTACGAGCACCCGTCGCTCGAGCCGGCGCTGCGCGACACGCTCGGCACGATCGTCTTCCAGGACCAGGTGATCGAGATCGCGATGGCGTTCGCCGGCTTCTCGGCGGGCGAGGCAGAGGGGCTGCGGCGGGCGATGAGCCGGCGCCGCTCGGAGGAGGCGATGCGGGCCTATGAGCGCAAGTTCGTGGAGGGAGCGGTGGAGCGCGGGGCCTCGCGCGAGTCGGCCGAGCGGGTGTACGCGCAGATCGTCGGCTTCTCGGGCTTCGGCTTCCCCAAGGCCCACTCGGCGGCGTTCGGCCTGCTCGCCTACCAGTCCACCTGGCTGCGCGAGCACTACGCGCCGGAGTTCCTCTGCGGCCTGCTCAACGAGCAGCCGATGGGCTTCTACCCGCCCGACTCGCTGGTGCACGAGGCGCAGCGGCGCGGGATCGAGGTGCTGCCGCCCGACGTGCTCGCAAGCGGCGTGCTGTGCGCGGCGGAGCGCCACGGTGACGACCTCGCCGTTCGCATGGGCCTCGGCTATGTGCTCGGCGTGCGCGAGGCGGACGTGCGCGGGATCGTGGAGGAGCGCGAGCGGGGCGGCCCGTTCAAGTCGCCGGCGGATCTCGCGGCGCGCTGCGGCGCGCAGGGCGACGCGCTCGAGAAGCTGGCCTGGGCCGGGGCGTGCGACTCGCTCTGCTCGGGGCGGCGGGAGGCGCTGTGGCTGTTGGGCGTCTCGGTGCCCGGCGTGCCGGTGCGCGGCGGCACCCAGCTGGCGCTGCCGCTCGAGACCGGCGACGCGCCCGAGCTGGCCCAGCTAACGCCGTGGGAGCGGATGCTGGCCGACTACGGCTCCACGCACGTGACCCTGAAGGAGCATCCGCTCGAGCTGCTGCGCCCGCGCCTGCCGGAGGACATGCTCACCAGCGTCGAGCTGGAGCGGGGGCGGTCGGGCAGCCGGGTGCGGCTCGCCGGGCTCGTGGTGGCGCGCCAGCGGCCGTCCACCGCGAACGGCATCACGTTCATGCTGCTGGAGGACGAGTTCGGCACGATCAACCTGATCGTGCCGGTAGCGGTCTACGACCGCTTCCGGCTGATCATCCGCAGCGAGCCGCTGATCACCGCCGAGGGCCGCCTCGAGCTGCGCGGGGGGAACACCAACGTGCTGGTGGACGTGGTGAGCAGGCTCGAGCGCCCCGACCTGCCGGAGGCCGAGGTGCGCCACATCGAGCCGCGGCGTACCTGGAGCACCGACGACGCCGACGAGCTGCGCGCGGTGGCTCCGGTCGCGCACAGCTTCGGGCGGAGGGGGCGCTAGCGGGGCACGCCCACGGCGTCGGCGAGTGAGCGGAACGCCGCGTCGAGCCAGCGCTGGAAGTACACGCGGCCCACCGCGACGTCGAACATGCGGTTGCCAAGCCCGATCGGATTCATCCCGAACTCGGCCTCGACGAACGTGTCGTCCTGCGCCGCGGTGAGGGCCCAGTTCGAGTACATCCCCGTGGCGGTGCAGTGGAACTGGAGTGCGTGCAGCTCCTCGAGAGCGTCGATCTGGAGCGCTGTGGTCTTACTGCCGAGCGGGCCGCGGGTGACCTGCATGAAGACGTCGCCGGTGTCGAAGCGCTCGCCGCGGACCTCGATCACGCGCGGGAACCACTCCGGATGGCGCGCCGGGTTGCCCACGAGCTCCCAGATCCGCTCGATCGGGGCGTGGATCAGCGCATGGCGACGACACTCCGACACTGCCGACGATCCTCTCAGATACCGTCGGGGCCGTGACTTCGAAGATCCTGATCGGCACCTCGTCCTGGGCGGACCCCGGGTTCGTCGAGGAGTGGTACCCGAAGGGCCTGCCCGCCCGCGACCGCCTCCACTGGTACTCGGAGCGCTTCCCGGTGGTGGAGGTGAACTCGAGCTTCTACGCGGTGCCCGAGCGCACCACCGTCGGTCGCTGGGTGGGCCAGACGCCGGACCACTTCGTCTTCGACGTGAAGCTGCACCGGCTGCTCTCGCGCCACGCCGCCAAGCTGCAGGAGCTGCCGCCCGACCTCCGTGACGGCGTGGAGGTGAGCCCGCGCGGGCGCGTGAAGCTCACCGACGAGCTGGAGGCGGCGGTGATCGACGAGCTGAAGCACGCCGTGGAGCCGCTCGACCAGGCCGGCAAGCTGCGCGCGTTCCTGCTCCAGCTCACGCCCGCGTTCGCCCCCGGCAAGAACGAGCTGGGCGAGCTCGACGCGTTGCTGGAGCGCCTGGCGCCGCACCCCGTGGCCGTGGAGTTCCGCCACCGGGGCTGGGTGCGCGGCGACCGCGCCGAGCAGACGCTGTCGTACCTGTCCGAGCACCGCGCGGCGTTCGTCGGCGTGGACGCGCCGCAGGAGGACCACATCCCGATCATGCCGGCGATCGACGCGGTCACCCGCGACGACCTGGCCTACCTGCGCCTCCACGGCCGCAACGCCGAGGGCTACCTGCACGGCAAGAGCGTGGCCGAGCGCTTCGGCTGGCGCTACTCCGACGAGGAGCTCGAGCAGGTGGCCGAGCGCGTGCGCGGCCTGGCCGAGCAGGCGGGCGAGGTGCACGTGTTGTTCAACAACAACCGCGGCGACGACGCGCCCACCGCGGCGCGCACGTTCGCGGCGCTGATGGGACAGGACCCGGGCCCGCCGGCGGAGGAGTCGCAGCTGCGGCTGGTCTGAGCGCGCGGTTACGGGAACATACGCCGATGGACTCCGTAATCGCCACCGGGCTCGCCACCCAAGACGCCGGGGTGGACTCGTTCGCCGAGGCCGCGTCCCGCGCCGCGCTCGGCCTCGGGGGCGCGCCCGTGGACCTCGCGCTCGTGTTCGCGGGCATGGACAACCTCGACCACGTCGAGGATGGGCTTGCGGCGGTGCAGGAGCGACTGCGGCCGCAGGCGCTGGTGGGCTGCGGCGCCCAGGGAGTGGTGGCCGAGGGCCGCGAGCTCGAGCACGGGGGAGTGGTGGTCTGGGCGGCGTCGCTTCCCGGAGGCGAGCTGGAGGCGTTTCACCTGGAGGCGCTGTCCACGGCCGACACGGTGGCCGTGACGGGGATGCCCGAGCTGGACGACGCGGACGCGGCGATCATGCTCGTGGACCCGTACTCGTTCCCGGCCGAGGCGCTGCTCGACCAGCTCGCGCAGGACCATCCCGGACTGCCCGTGCTGGGCGGCCTGGCAAGCGCGGGCAGCGGCCCGGGCGGCGGGGTGCTGATGTGCGACGAGGAGCTGTGCGAGTCGGGCGCCGTGGGCGTGACGCTCACCGGCGTGGACGTGCGCCCATGCGTGTCGCAGGGCGCGCGGCCGATCGGTGCCGAGATGACGATCACCGCCGCAGAGGACAACGTGATCCACGAGCTGGCGAGCCGGCCCGCGCTGGAGCGCCTGAAGACGGCGATCGTCGATCTCGACGAGCTGGAGCGGGCGCTGGCGGTCCAGGGTCTGCTGATCGGCATCGTGATCGACGAGAACCGGCCCGAGTACCTGCGCGGCGACTTCCTGGTTCGCGGCCTGCTCGGCGCGGACGAGGAGACGGGCTCGATCACCGTGGGCGAGCACGTGCGCGTGGGCCAGACCGTGCGCATGCACGTGCGCGACGGAGCCTCGGCCGACGAGGACCTGCGTGAGGTGCTGGCCGGCCTCATGGGCGACCTGCCAGGGCCGCCCGCCGGCGCCCTCCTGTTCACCTGCAACGGCCGCGGCTCGAACATGTTCGCCGCCCCGAACCACGACGCCGCCGCGCTCCAGCACGCGTTCGGCCAGGTGCCCACCGCGGGCTTCTTCTGCGCCGGCGAGATCGGCCCCGTGGGTCAGCGCAGCTTCGTGCACGGCTTCACCGCCACGCTGGCGGTCTTCGCGAACTAGACGAACGCGAGCGCGGGGCGGCGGTCCGCCCACGGCCGCGCCTGCTCGAGCTGCGCCGACAGCGACAGCAGCAGCTCCTCGCCCGCCGGCGGCCCGACCAGCTGCACTCCGATGGGCAGGCCGCCCTCGGAGTGGTGCAGCGGCAGCGAGATCGCCGGCTGGCCGGTCACGTTCCAGACCGGGGTGAAGGGCACGAAGTTCGCCGAGTTCATCAGCATCTGGATCGGCGGCTCGCCCTCGGCCGGCCGCAGCGCCCCGATCTCGATCGGCGGCAGCGCCAGCGTGGGGGTCAGCAGCACGTCGATGCCGGACCACATCGAGACGATCTCGCGGGCGTATTGATGGAGCCACTCGAGCGCGCCGAGGTAATCGGTGGCTGTCAGCGTCTTCGCGACGTCGTACATCTGGCGGCTGAGCGGCTCGAGCCGCTCGGGATCGATCTCGATGCCGGTGATCCTGCCGATCGTGTTCAGCTCGCTCTCGATGCCCCCGATCCAGACCTTCACGAAGTTCTCGATGTAGCCCTCGTCCGCCTCGATCGCCACCTCCTGCACCTGGTGGCCCATCGACTCGAGCAGCTCGGCCGTCTCGCGCGCGGCCGCCACGCAGTCCGGATCGACGGGAACGCCGTTGGGCGAGGCGGTGGTGAACGCGATCCGAAGCGTGCCCGGCTCCCGCCCGAGGGCGTCCACGAACGGGGCGGAGGGTGAGGGCGCCCAGTAGGGGTCGCCCGGCTCGTACCCGGCCAGGATGTCGAGGCCGAGGGCCGTGCCGTGCAGGTCGCGCGTGACCACGCCCTCGATCACGAAGCCCGAGACCAGCTCGGCGAGCTCCGGGCCGAGCGAGATGCGGCCGCGCGAGGGCTTCAGCCCCACGAGCCCGCAGCATGAGGCGGGGATGCGGATCGAGCCGCCGCCGTCGTTGGCGTGCGCGAACGCCACCATGCCCGCGGCCACCGCGGCGGCGCTGCCGCCGGACGAGCCGCCGGGAGTGCGCGTGGTGTCCCACGGGTTGCGCGCCGGGCCGAAGCGATCGGGCTCGCTCACGGGGAGGATGCCCATCTCGGGGAGGTTCGTCTTGCCGACGATGATCGCCCCGGCGCCGCGCAGCCTCCGCACCAGGGCGGAGTCGAACGACGGCACCCAGTCGTCGAGCGCGGCCATGCCCCACGTGGTGCGGATGCCTTCGGTGAACGCCACCAGGTCCTTCACCAGGATCGGCACGCCGGCGAGCGGGCGATCGTCGCCGGGCCCCACAGCGTCGGCCTCGGCGAGGGCGCGCTCGGCAGAGAGCGTCACCACGGCGTTCAGCTCGCCGTTCAGGCGGTCGATCGAGGCGAGCGACGCCTCGACGAGCTCGCGCGCGGACAGCTCGCCGGAGCGAACCAGCTCGGCCTGCTCGGCTGCGGACTTGAACATCAGGTCGTTCGGCATCGCGCCAGCCTACCCGTCGGCGCCAAGTCCGAGAAGATGCCGGAGTGGACGCAGACGACCGCGCACCCGAGGGCGTGATCCGCGTGCGCGCCGACAACCCCTCGGCGATGACGCTCGATGGCACGAACACCTACATCGTCGGGCGCTGGGTGATCGACCCGGGCCCGGACGACGACGCACATCTCGCCGCCGTGCTCGATGCGGCGGGAGGCGACATCCAGGGCATCGTGATCACCCACGGGCACGCCGACCACGATGCCGGGGCGGCGGCGCTGGCCGAGCGCGCGGGCGGGGTGCCGATCGTGCGGCCCGCGGACGGCGACCAGGTGGGCCCGCTGGTGGCGATCGCGACCCCGGGCCACTCGCCGGACCACGTGGCGCTGCTGTACGGGAAGGTCTGCTTCAGCGGCGACGCGGTGGCGGGCAGGGGGAGCAGCTTCATCGCCGCCGACGGCGGCGGTCTGGCGGCCTACCTCGATGGCCTGCGGCGCCTGCGCGACCTCGACCTCGACGTGCTCTGCCCGGGCCACGGGCCGTTCGTGCACGACCCCCGCGCCAAGATCGACGAGTACATCGAGCACCGGCTCGACCGCGAGCGCAAGGTGGTCGCTGCGCTCGACAGCGGCATCCGCGACCGTGACGGCCTGCTCGATGCCGCGTGGGACGACGTCGACTGGAGCGCGGGGCCGTACCTGCGCCACGCCGCCGGCCTGACGCTCGACGCCTATCTCGACAAGCTCCGCGACGAGGGCCGCCTGCCCGACGGCGTGCCCTCGTCCCAGTAGCGAACCTGCGCTAGCGCTGCTCGCGGCCCGAGCGCTCCACGCCGTCGAGCAGCCGCCAGTTGGCCTCGAGCACGCGCTCGGCCTCGGCGATCAGCGCGTCCACGTCGGCGCCGTCGAGCTCGCGCTCGATCATCGCCCGGCCGGCCTCGGCGTGCTCGACGTCGCGCACCGTGTGCACGTCGAAGTACTCCGTGCCCGCTCCGGGGCTGAAGCCGTAGTGCTCGATCAGGCCGCTGCGCTTGGTGTCCGAGATCGCCGGCTGGGCGGACTCGATCGCGTACAGCGCCACGAGCGAGGGCAGGAACTCACGGTCGGGGTCAGACCACGCGAAGCTGCAGTCGGCGGTCTCCGAGAGCGGCGTGGCCTTGGCCTCGCCACCGGCGGCCTCGGCGAAGCTCCGCCACAAACCCCTGTGAGCCTCCTCCTCGGCCGCGTGCTCGCCGAGCTCGCCGGCGAACGCCCGAGGGGCGATGTCCGCGGCGTGCCGGGAGGCCGACGCGAGCGCGTCCACCGCGTGCCCGTACTGGCCCGCGTAGAAGGCCAGCTCGGAGGGCGTGAGGTCGCCTTCGGACCAGCGCTGGTAGAAGGGATGGCGCAGCACGTTCCAGCGGTCGGCGACGTCGTCGAGTCTCTGCCACAAGTCCATTTGAAGGGTCCCCTTGGTCGGCGATTGGAGAGGGCGGCAGAGTACCGCGTCAGGACGGCGGATCGATGCCATGGAGCCGCATGGCTTTCTCGATCTGCTCGTTGACCGTCTCGACCACCTTCACGCGCGCGTAGTGCTTTGAATCTCCGGGGACGATGTGCCAGGGCGCGTGCTTCGAGTCGGTGTGCTCGAACATCGCCTCGATCGCCTTGGTGTAGTCGTCGCGGCGCTTGCGGTTCTCCCAGTCGTCGTCGGTCAGCTTCCACTGCTTCAGTGGGTCTCCGGAGCGCTCCTCGAAGCGCTTCAGCTGCTCGTCGCTCGAGACGTGCATCCAGAACTTGATGAGCAGCGTGCCCTCCTCCACCAGCATCCGCTCGAAGTCGTTGATCTCGCCGTAGGCGCGCATCCACTCCTCCTTGGTGGCGAAGCCCTCCACGCGCTCCACGAGCACGCGCCCGTACCAGGAGCGGTCGAACACCGTCACCCCGCCCCAGCCCGGGAGCGCGGGCCAGAAGCGCCAGAGGAAGTGGTGACGCTTCTCGGTCGCGTCGGGGGCGGCGAACTGCGCCACGCGCACGTGACGCGGATCGAGGGGGGCCACCAGGCGCTTGATCGCGCCGCCCTTGCCGGAGGCGTCCCAGCCCTCGAACATCACGGCCACGGGCGGTCCGAGCCGGCCGTCTCCCAGTAGGCCGCCGAGCGTCAGCCGCAGCGCGAGCAGCCGGTTCTGGGCCGTCGCGAGCTTCTCCTCGCCCTCCTCCTTGGAGAGCTTCTTGCTGAGATCGACGTCGTCGAGACGGCCCACGACGGGTCATGGTGCCACGCTCCGTCGGCCAGCCCCCTCGCCGGGTTGCACCGAAGCCCCCGACGGGCGTACTGTTCAGCGATGGCCTCGCTCGATTCGGACACGACGCTCGTCACCCCCGAGTCGATCCGCGAGTTCGCCGACCGCTACCTCGAGGCCTGGAACGAGCGCGACCCGAACCGGATGGCGCCGCTCGTCACCGAGGACATCGTCTGGACCGACCCGGCCCTGCCCGAGCCGGCGCGCGGGCTCCCGGCGGTCCAGGAGTTCATGCGGGCGAGCTGGCAGGCGTTCCCGGACCTCCACTTCGAGGAGCCGGAGCCGCCGCACATGTCGATCAACGGCGCGAACGTGGCGTGGGCCTGGCGCATGCACGGCACGATGACCGGTCCGATCGAGCCGCCGGGGTTCGCGCCCACGGGCCGCGAGATGACGGTCGACGGCGTGGACCTCTGGATCATGCGCGACGGCCGGATCGCGATCTACCGCGCCTTCTACGACCTGACGGACCTCACCCGGCAGCTCGGCATCCTGCCCGCGGTGGGCAGCCGTGCCGAACAGGCGACGGTCGCCCTTCAGAAGCTCCAGGCCCGCCTCCAGCGCCGCTGATGGCGGACGACTACGACGTCGTAGTCGTGGGCGGCAGCACCGCCGGCTGCACTGCCGCGCGCCTGCTCGGCCTCGGGGGCGCGCGGGTGGCGATGGTCGAGCGCAGGCCCGACCCCGACGCCTACAAGACCGTCTGCACCCACTACATCCAGTCCAGCGCGACGCCGACGATCGTGCGGCTCGGCCTCGCCCCGCTGATCGAGGAGCGCGGCGCCGTCCGCAACGGCATCGACGTCTGGACGCCGTACGGCGGGTGGATCAAGACGGTCGACGACGCGCCCCACGGCTACAACGTCACCCGCCGCACGCTCGACCCGATCCTGCGCGAGCTCGCGGCGAACACCCCCGGCGTGGACTACCTGCCCGGCCAGACGGTGGTCGGCCTGATCCACAACGGGCGCGTGGGCGGCGTGGAGGTCGAGGACTCCTCGCGCGCGAGGCGGCGGCTCACGTCGCGCGTGGTGGTCGCAGCCGACGGCCGCGACTCCAGCGTGGCGCAGATGGCCGGCGTGCCCGGCCGGGTGCGGCCCCACAACCGCTTCTTCTACTGGGCCTACTGGCGCGGCGTGCGGCCCGGCGGCACGCGTTCGCGCATGTGGTTCATGGAGCCCGACTGCGCCTACACGTTCCCGAACGAGGACGGGCTGACGATCGTCCTGGTCGCGCCGCACGTGAACCGCCTGCCCGAGTTCAAGGCCGACCTCGAGGGCGCCTACGAGCGCATGGTCGCCGCGCTGCCCGACGCGCCGGACCTCAGCGAGGCCACCCGCGAGTCGAAGCTGATCGGCAAGCTCAAGCTCCCGAACGTGCAGCGCCCGGCCGCACGGCCGGGGCTGGCGTTCGTCGGCGACGCCGCGATGGCAAGCGACCCGCTCTGGGGTGTCGGCTGCGGCTGGGCCTTCCAGAGCGCGGAGTGGCTGGCGGAGCAGCTCGGCCCCGCGCTGCGGGGTGCCGACCACGTGGACGGCGCGCTCGAGCGCTACCACCGCATCCACCGCCGCCGGCTCGGGCCGCACCACTTCGTGATCGCGGACCTGGCGAGCGCCCGGCCCGCCAACCCGCTCGAGCGCGCGATGTACCGGGGCGCGACGCACGACGAGACGATCCTGCGCGTGTTCGAGGGCGTCGGCAGCCGGCGCAAGTCACCGGCCAACCTGTTCAGGCCGGACGTCTTCGCGCACGTGGCTCTGTCCGGAATCCGCCGGTGAGCGGGGCGATAGGGGAGGTCCTGCGCGTCCGCTCCGCGGACGGCAGCGAGATCGGCTGCGAGGTGCTGGGGGAGGGGCCGCCGCTGCTCGTGATCCACGGCACCATCTCCGACCGCGGGCGCTGGTTCTCGGTCCGCGACGAGCTGGCCGCCCGCTTTCGGCTCCACCTGATGGACCGGCGCGGCCGCGGGCTCAGCGCGGCGGAGGTCCTGCCTTACGCGCTGGAGCGCGAGGGCGAGGACATCCAGGCGCTGATCGAGGGGATCGGCGAGCCGACGCTCGTGCTCTCGCACTCCTACGGCGGCACCTGCTCGCTGGAGGCGGCGCCGTCGTTCGACGGCATCTCGCGCCTGCTCGTCTACGAGCCCGCGTTCGCCACGGGCGACATCCCGGTCTTCCCGCGCGAGCCTCTCGCGGACGTGATCGAGGCGCTCGGCCGCGACGACCGCGAGGCGGCGGTCACGATCTTCTACCGCCACGCCCTCGAGCTCGACGAGGACACGATCGACCACCTGCGCGCCAGCCCGATCTGGAAGGCGCGCCTGGCGGCGGCGGACACGCTCGGCCGCGAGGCAACCGCGGCGAACGCCTACCGCCTCGATCCCGAGCGCCTGGCCACGATCTCCGCCCCGACCCGCTTCCTGCTCGGCACCGAGACCGCACCGCCCCTCCAGCGCTCGACCCGCGCCGCCCACGAGGCCACGCCCGGCAGCGAGCTGGTTGACCTCCCCGGCCACGGCCACACCGCGATGGAGGCCGACCCGGCGATGTTCGTGGCGCAGGTGGAGGACTGGCTGGCGCCGGGACGATGATCCGCGTTCGCTCCGTCCAGCCTTCACAGCCGTGATCAGCGCGCGCGTGCGCACCCCTTGTTTGGGGGTTCCCGCTCGCTGTAAAGTCGGCGCGCAATGCGCTGGACTCGCACACTGGCGGTTGTGATGGCCGCGGCAGCTCTCGCATTCCCGGCGCTCGCGAGCGGTTCGACCACGATCGGGCTGTCGCTCCCCGCGCAGGGCCAAGTGATGACCACCATCGCCGGACCCGCCGCACTTGCCCAGCTGTCCACGTCGGACCCTGCACTGAGCTATCGGGTGCCGCCGGGCGGCGGCGTGATCACGTCGTGGACCGTTTGGACCAAGAAGAGCGAGGTGCAGACGACCGCCCCCTACACGCTTGAGCTGCTCACCCCCGCACCCGGCGGCGACTACTCCGTCAGCGGACGGGATACGCAACAGATCACGACTTCGGCTGATGACTCGGCCGTGGGCAGCACGGTGCCCACGCGCATCGGCGCGTCGGGCGGGGAGCTGCTCGGCATATGGACCGGGGACAACGGCTCGCTGGCTGTGCCGGTGATGACGAGCGAGGACGACGCTGTTGGCCTGGATCTGAACGCGGCCACCGATCCCGCGATCCAATCGACGATCCACTTCCCCGATCGCCTGACCAAGGAGCGCCTCCTCCTGTCCGCCGTTCTCGAGCCGGACGCAGACCGGGACGTCTACGGCGACCAGTCCCAGGACGCCTGCCCCGCCGATGCCACAGCGCACGTGGCGCCCTGCCCGATCGCGCCGCCCAATCTCAGCCCAGGGACGACGCCCGGCACCGGCACCACGTCTGACAAGACGTCGCCCACGCTCTCGGCAACCGCCCACAGCTCGAAGTTCTCCAGGAGCGGCGCTATCGCGTTCCGGCTGACCTCCACCGAGAACGCCACAGGCACCGCGACGGGCACGATCAACCTGCCGAAGGGCGCCAAGGTGGTCCGCTTCAAGCGTGCCAACGTGAGGTTGACGGCCAACCGGGCCGCGACGATCAAGCTGAAGCTCTCCAAGAAGAACGCCGCGAGGGTGCGCCGCGCGCTCAGGCGACATTCTCAGCTGAAGGCGAAGATCACGCTGGCGGCCCACGACGCAGCGGGCAACCCCACCACCAAGCGGCTCACCCTGAAGCTCGCTCGCTGACCGCCAGATGCCCGCACGCCTCGTTGCGACGAGCGGTGAAGGCGGCGGCGAGCATCGCTAGCCTTGGCCTGCCAAGCCCGAGCTTGAACGGCGTTCGCCGTTCAGGTCGAAAAAAGGCATGTAGTGATTTCAACCAACCAGTTCAAGAACGGCACCCATATCGAGGTGGAGGGGACGATCTTCAAGATCGTCGAGTTCCAGCACGTGAAGCCCGGCAAGGGCGGCGCCTTCGTGCGCACCAAGCTGAAGCGGGCCTCCGACGGCGCGGTGATCGACAAGACCTTCCGGGCGGGCGAGAAGTTCCGCCCGATCCGCACCGAGAACCGCAAGATGCAGTTCCTGTACTCGGACGGCAGCGACGCCCACCTCATGGATCTCGAGAACTTCGAGCAGATCACGGTCCCCGAGGCGTCGGTGAGCGAGGCGCTCCAGTGGATCCTCCCGAACGAGGAGGTGGACGTGCTCTACGTGGACCAGGAGCCGGCCGACCTGCAGGTGCCGACGCGCGGTCGAGATGGCGGTGACCGAGACCGAGCCGGGCCTGCGCGGCGACACCGCCTCGGGCGGCGGCGACAAGCCCGCGGTGCTCGAGTCCGGCGTCAGCGTGCGCGTGCCGCTGTTCGTCAACATCGGCGATCGAGTGCGCGTGGACACCCGCACCGGCGAATACGTGTCGCGGGCGTGAGCTAGTGCGGCGCACCGATCAGCGCCGCGCCGCCGTCGTCGCTCTCTACCAGCGCGACGTCACCGGCCGTCCGCTGTCGCTCCTGATCGACCCGCGCGCCACCTCCTTCACGCGCGAGCTGGTCGAGGGCGTCGATGCCGAGCAGCCGGAGCTCGACGCCCTGATCGAGCGCCATTCGGTGGGCTGGACGCTGGACCGCATCGCCCCGCTCGAGCGCAACATCCTGCGGGTGGCGCTCTACGAGATGCTCGCGACCGCGAGGACGTGCCCACGGAGGTGGCGATCGACGAGGCGGTCGAGGCCGCCAAGGAGCTCTGCGGCGCGGACGCGCCCGGGTTCGTCAACGGCATCCTGGGCGCGGTCCAGCGGGAGGGCAGCGTGGCGTCGCGATGACCAGCGAGCCCACAGCGGCCGCCCGCCTGGAAACCCTCGTGGACGAGCTCGAGGAGACCGCGGTGCGGCTGCGCTCCGGCGAGCTCGACGGGGACGAGGCCGCGCTTGCCGTCGAGCGCTGTGCCGAGCTGGCCTCCCGTCTCGGCAGCGAGCTCGACACGCAGGCGCGCGAGCGCCTCGGCGGACACGCCCCCGGGACAGGAGAAGCTCCTCTGAGCGCACAGGCGCGCGAGGTCGGATACCCGGTCGCGCTTCAGCGCAAGGTCGATGCCTACCTGGCCGAGCTGCGTTTCTCCGGAGAGCCCAGCCACGGTCGGCCTCGAGGAGGCGATGCGCTACTCGCTGCTCGCCGGCGGCAAGCGCATCCGACCGGTCCTGGCCCTGGCCACCGCCGAGGCCCTCGAGCACGACACCGACGACGTGATGCCGCTCGCGGGCGCGCTCGAGCTGATCCACACCTACTCGCTGATCCACGACGACCTGCCGGCGATGGACGACGACGACCTGCGTCGCGGGCGCCCCACCTGCCACGTGGCCTACGGGGAGGACGTCGCGATCCTCGCGGGCGACGGCCTGTTCGCCGAGGCGGTGCGACTCGTGCTCGACAGCCAGGAGGGGGAACCGGCGCGCGTGCTGGCGTCGCTGCGCCACCTGGTGGCGGCGATATCGGTCAGCGGGATGGTCGGCGGGCAGTACGTGGACGTGACCGCCACCGGCGACTTCGACGAGGCCGGTCTGCGCCATCTGCACGCGCTCAAGACCGGCGCGCTGATCGCCGCCTCCATCGAGTGTCCAATCTTGCTTCTGGGGGCCGACGAAGCTGACACAATGGGCTTTCGCCGCTTCGCGGCAGAGCTGGGCGTGCTCTTTCAGATCGTGGATGACATACTTGACGTGACGGGTGACGATGCCGCCCTCGGCAAGCCTCAGGGCTCAGACCAACGGCACGGCAAGAGCACCTATGTGAGCGTTTTCGGATTGGAGAGGGCCCGAGAGCTTGCTCGCGAATCCCACGGGAAGGCGCGGGGAGCGCTCGCCGAAGTAGGCGGCCCCACGGGCACGCTCGAGCAGATCGCCGATTACATCCTCACCAGAGACACATGAGCCTCCTCGACGAGATAAACGGTCCGCACGACCTCCACCGGCTTAACGACGAGCAGCTCCAGCAGCTCGCCCAGGAGGTACGCGAGCAGATCATCGACACGATCGGTGAGATCGGCGGCCACTTCGGCGCCAACCTCGGCGCCTGCGAGATCGCGGTGGCGCTCCACAGCCTGCTCGACTCGCCCAAGGACAAGGTCATCTGGGACGTGGGCCACCAGGCCTACCCGCACAAGGTCCTGACGGGCCGTCGCGACCAGCTCCACACGATCCGCCAGTACGGCGGCCTCGCCCCGTTCTGCTCGATCTTCGAGTCGGAGCACGACATCATGGGCGCGGGCCACGCCTCCACCTCGGTCTCGTACGCGGTCGGCATCAAGGAGGCGATGCGCCGCGGCATCGGCGAGGACGGCAAGGTGGTCGCGGTGATCGGCGACGGCGCGCTGACCGGCGGCGTCGCCTTCGAGGCGCTCCACAACGCCGGCGGCCTGGACATCCCGATCGTGATCGTCGTGAACGACAACGGCATGTCGATCGCGCCGAACGTCGGCGCCCTCTCGCGCTACTTCAACCGCGTGCGCCTCAACCCGAAGCTGCATCGCGCCCGCGAGGGCGTCGAGACCGGCCTCACCCGCATCCCGGGGGGCATCGGCGATCGCATCGAGCGCCTCGGCCCGCAGCTCAAGGAGTCGATCAAGGCGCTCTGGGCGCCGGGCCTCTTCTTCGAGGAGCTCGACCTCGCCTACGTCGGCGTGATCGACGGACACGACGTGCGCGCGCTGCGCGAGGCCATCGGCGAGGCGCTCGAGGCGGACCGCCCGGTCGTCGTCCACGCCAAGACCGTGAAGGGCAAGGGCTTCGCACCCGCGGAGGACGGCGGGCTCGAGGGCATGGAGAAGTGGCACGCCGCCAAGCCGGCCTCGATCGTCAACGGAGCAGCGGCCCCGGCCAAGCCGAAGACCAATGGCGCGCGCTTCAACGGCCCGAAGCCGGCGCCGCAGTACACGACCGTGTTCGGCGAGGCCATGGTGGACGAGTGCAAGCGCGACGAGCGCATCTGCGGCATCACCGCCGCGATGAACTCGGGCACCGGGCTGAACATCCTCCAGAAGGAGATGCCCGAGCGCTACTACGACGTCGGCATCGCCGAGCAGCACGCGGTGCTGTTCGCGGCCGGGCTCGCGCTACAGGGCATGAAGCCGGTGGCCGCGATCTACTCGACCTTCCTCCAGCGCGGCTTCGACCAGATCGTCCACGACGTCTGCCTCCAGAACCTCGATGTGGTGTTCGCGATGGACCGCGCCGGCCTCGTCGGCGACGACGGGCCCACGCACCACGGCGCGTTCGACATCGCCTACCTGCGGCCGCTGCCGCACATCGTGCTGATGGCGCCGCGCGACGAGGCGATGCTCGTTCGCATGCTGCGCACCGCCACGCTCCACGACGGCCCGATCGCGCTGCGCTACCCGCGCGGCGAGGGCGAGGGCGTGCCGATTCCGGCGCGGCCCAAGCCGGTCGAGATCGGCCGCGGCGAGGTGCTGCGCGAGGGCGAGCGCGTGGCGCTGCTCGGCTACGGGTTCGGCGTTTCGCTGGCGCTCGGCGCCGCGGCCCACCTGGGGACCCACGATCTCGACGTGACCGTGGCTGATGCCTGCTTCGCCAAGCCGATCGACACCGAGCTGGTGGAGCGCCTCGCCGCCGAGCACGACCTGCTCGTCACGATCGAGGACGGCGTGCTTCCCGGAGGCTTCGGGCTCTGCCGTGGGCGAGCATCTGCTCGACCATGGGCTGACCGGGGATGTGCGGCTGCTGCGGCTTGGGTTGCCTGATCGGTATGTGACCCACGGCAAACCGGCGCTTCTTCGCGAGGAGGTCGGGCTGACGCCCGAGGCGATCGCAGAACGAGTGCTGCGCACGGTGCTGGACCCGCGCGACGTGTTGCTGGGCGCTTAGTTTCGGGCGGTACGCCCGTCTCGCGCATTGCCCATCCAGGCCGGCGGCTTGCGCCGCCGGGAGCTCCTGGATGAGCAACGCGCGAGCCGGTCGCCCCGAGCTGCGCGTACGACCTCGATCCCGGAGGGGTGGCTGCACTTGTTCATCTATGTGACGGGGAAGTGCAGCCAGGTCCCTTCGCTGCCTTCAGCGCCCAGCTAACTCACCCTCATTGCTGCTGTAAGACCGCCGCAAAGGGAACGGCCCGCTCGGGGAAGCGGGCCGCTCAGGGAGGAGTGATGCGTATGTGATCGTTGAGGGAGGTCTTAGATGCGGCTCGGGGTGTAGCGGGTGGTCAGCGCCAGGACGAGCTCCAGCCCGCCGGCGATGAGGAAGAAGGCGAAGGAGCCGAGGCCGTCGACCAGGCCGAAGGCGATGCCCGCAGCCACGAGGCCTACGCCGAAGCCGCGGTCGTAGGCGGCGTGCGCGCTGAGCGGGAGGCTGCCGCGCGTGCCGGGCTCGGACGCGGTGAGCGCCAGGCCGAGGATGAGGGCGCCGACGGGGATGGAGAACGCGACGGCGGCGGTCGGCAGGCCGATAACGAAGGGCACGACGATGAGGACTGCTCCGATCATGAGCTCGATCGCGCTGTGAAGGTCGATCGAAAGCTGTCTGCTACGGGTCATGATTTGAAGGTAAGAGGCGAACGCGTGTGCGTGTGTGAGCAACTTCACGTTTGGGGGGCCCAGGCGACGCGCCGTATACGCTCCGCCAGATGGCGAGGACCAGGCTCGACGCGCTTCTGGTTGAGCGCGGCCTATTCGAATCGCGCTCGAGAGCGGCCGCGGCGGTGATGGCGGGCGAGGTCAGGCTCGGCGAGGACGGTCCGCGGGCGGACAAGCCGGGCCGGCTGGTGCAGAGCGACGCCCCCCTGATCGTTAAGGCGAGCCCGGGGTTCGTGTCCCGGGGTGGGCAGAAGCTCGCGAACGCGCTCGACCGGCTCGCGATCGACCCGCGGGGGCGCAGCTGCCTCGACGTGGGCGCCTCCACCGGCGGCTTCACCGACTGCCTGCTCCAGCGCGGGGCCGAGCACGTGGTGGCGCTCGACGTGGCGTACGGCGAGCTCCACTGGCGGATACGCACCGATCCGCGCGTGACCGTCGTCGAGCGGGCCAATGCGCGCGCTCTCGAGCCCTCGCTCCTGCCCTACCGGCCCGACCTGATCGTGGTGGACGTGTCGTTCATCTCGCTCGAGAAGGTGCTTCCCGCCGTGCTCGACTGCGCCGCCGAGCGCTTCGACTGCCTGGCGCTCGTGAAGCCCCAGTTCGAGGTCGGCCGCGAGCGGGTGGGGAAGGGGGGCGTGGTGCGCTCCCCCGACGACCGCCGTTCGGCGCTGGTGGCCGTGGGCGACAAGGTCGTAGAGCTCGGCAGGTCGCTGCTCGGTTACGCCTCGTCGGGCCTGCCCGGCCCGGCCGGCAACCGTGAGAGCTTCGCGTGGATCGCGGAGCCGGGCAGGGCCGGAGCACTCGCCGACGTCGAGGCCGCGGCGCGCGAGGTGGAGCCGTGAATCCCCCGAGGGCCGTCACGATCCTCACCCACCAGACCCCCGGGGAGACGACCGAGGGCCTGCACGTGGCGATCGACCGGCTGGTGGACGCCGGGGTGGAGGTCCGGCTGCCGCCCGACGAGGTCGAGAAGCATGGCATTGAGCCGCGCGACGGCGTTGTGCTCGGCTCTCACCCGGAGGACAACGGCAGCGATCTCGCCGTGGTGCTGGGCGGCGACGGCACGGCGCTGGCCGCGATGCGCATCTTCGCGGGGCGCGACGTGCCGGTCTTCTCCTTCAACTTCGGGACGATCGGCTTCCTGTCCACGGTTGAGATGAGCGAGCTCGAGGACGGCATCCAGCGGGTGATCGAGGGCAACTTCGACGTGCTGAGGCTGCCCGCGCTCGCCGTCGCGGTGAACGGGACCACCCACCTGGCCGTGAACGACGTGTCATTCCACCGGCGCGCCAACAACCGCGTGGCGGAGCTCGCGTACTCGGTGGAGGGGGACGAGCTCGGCGAGGTGCGCTGCGACGGTCTCGTGGCATCGACCCCGGTTGGCTCGACGGGCTACAACCTCGCCAATAGCGGTCCCGTGCTCGCGTGGGGGGTGGAGGGCTATGTCGTGTCGTTCATAGCGCCCCACACGCTCACCGCTCGCACGCTGGTCGTCGCCACCAACGCCGTCCTGAGCGTGCAGAACCGCTCGGACAACGAGCCCGTGGACGTGATGATCGACGGCCGGATCCTGTGCGCGCTCGCGCCCGGCAGCGAGATGCCGATCCGCTTCGAGCACGACAAGGTCCAGCTCGCGCAGAAGCCCGGCTCGAGCTATTACCACCGGCTGCGGGAGAAGTTCGGCAAGCTGGCGTACTGAGCGCTCGTGTGAATTCTTCGAGCGCCCGCGTGACAAGCTCGCGATCAGAAGGCGCGTCACGGCCCGGCTCCGTCGGACCCCGCTGCTAGACAGGGCACATGCTCCTTGAGCTGCGAGTGGAGAACCTTCTGCTGATCGAGCGGGCCGAGCTCAGGCTCGGGCCCGGCCTGAACGCCATCACGGGCGAGACCGGGGCCGGCAAGACCATGCTCGCGCACGCTCTCGACCTCCTGCTGGGGGGCAAGCCGCGGCCCGGGATCGTGCGCCCCGGCGCCTCGGAGGCGTACGTGGAGGGGGTGTTCGCGCTTCCGCCCGGGCTGCTCGACGATCCCGGTCTCGACGAGCTGCGCGAGCGCCTGCCGGAGGAAGACGAGGAGATCGTGCTCGCCCGGCGCGTGGCCGCCGAGGGGCCCTCGCGTGCATACGTTCAGGGGCGCTCCGCCAGCGCCGCGGACCTGCGCGAGCTGGGCGGCAGGCTCCTCTCCTTCTACGGCCAGCACGAGCACCGGCGGCTCGCGGTCTCCTCCACCCAGCTCGAGACGCTCGACGGCTTCTGCGGTCCGAAGCACCTCGCCGCGCGCGAGGAGTTCGGCGTGGCCCAGGGGCAGGTGCTGGCGCTCGAGCGCCGCCTGGAGGAGCTGCGTGCGCGGGCGGGGGCGAGCGAGCGCGAGCGCGACCTGCTCGCCTACGAACTAGAGGAGATCGAGACGCTCGGGCCGAGCGTCGAGGAGAAGGATGAGCTGCTCGCCGTGCGCGAGCGCCTGCGTGCGCTTGAGGGGCTGCGCGCGGCGGCCGGTGCCGGAGCCGAGGCGGTGGCGCCGGATGGCGGCGAGCCCGGGGTGTCCGCGCTGCTGGCCGACGCCGAGCGCCTGGCCGAGGCGGTGCAGGGCGCCGATCCCCAGCTCGACGCGCTCGCGGCGCGGATGCGCACGCTGCGCATCGACGCCGAGGAGCTCGGCGTGGAGCTGCGCCGCTACGAGTCGGGCCTCGAGGCGGAGCCGGGCCGGCTCGAGGAGGCGGAGGAGCGGCTCGACCTGTACGACCGTCTCGAGCGCAAGCACGGCGGCAGCGTGCAGCAGGTGCTGGCGCACGCCGAGCACTGCCGCGCCGAGCTGACGCTGCTCGAGGACACCGGCGCGGCGCTGGGTCGGGTCGAGGCCGAGCTCGCCAAGACGAGGGCGGACGCGGACTCGCGGGCCAAGTCGCTCAGCGCCGCGCGGGCGAAGGCGGCGCCACGTCTCGCCAAGGCGCGTTCTCGCCGAGCTCGACGAGCTGGCGATGGAGGGCGCCGCGTTCGAGGTCAGGCTGGAGCCGCGCGAGAGCCGCTCGCGCTCGGGCGACGAGCGCGTGGAGTTCCTGATCTCCCCGAACGCCGGCGTGGCCCCACAGCCGCTGCGCGAGACCGCTTCGGGGGGCGAAAGCTCACGCGTGATGCTCGCGCTGATGAGCGTGGCGAACGCCGGCGGCCAGGCCACGCTGGTGTTCGATGAGGTCGACGCCGGCATCGGAGGTCAGACCGCGCGGGTGGTGGGGGAGAAGCTGCGCGGCCTCGCGGACAGCCGCCAGGTGCTCTGCATCACCCATCTGCCGCAGATCGCGTCGCTCGCGGAGCGCCACTTCTCGATCGAGAAGGAACAGGACGGGAAGGTGGCGCGGGCGCTCGTGGAGCGGCTCGAGGGCGAGGGGGTGATCGAGGAGCTGTGCCGCATGCTCGGCGCAGATACCTCGGACAGCGGCGCGAGGAGGCACGCGGAGGAATTGCTCGCGGCGGCCTGAAACGGCCCGTGCACGCCCGGTTGCCACCGGCCTGGCGTAGACTGCGGGCGAGCGCCGCCTGCCCTCTTCATGGCCGCCCCACGCATCACACGCCGTGCGCCGAGAGCCGGCGCGTCACGGGTGTCCGGGAATGGACGCCATCTTCCCGCGCCGGAATACGAGGGCACCGCTCGACTCGGGAAGCGCACGAAGCGCCTCGTGAAGCGCCTCGAGGCGGGCGATATCGCGATCGTCGATCACGAGGGCATCGACCGTGTCTCGGCCGACGACCTGGTGGAGACCGGGGTGCGCTGCGTGATCAACGTCGCTGCGTCCTGCTCGCCCAGCTATCCGAACAGCGGGCCGCTGATCCTCGCGGAGGCCGGCGTGCACCTAGTCGACGTGCCCGGCTCGCCCCTGTTCGAGACCGTGAAGGACGGCGATCACGTCCGCGTGCGGGGCGGCCGCGTGACGACCGGCGACGGCCTGCTGCTGGCCGAGGGCGAGGTGCAGGACCTCGAGACGGTCGGCCGCGCCCACGAGCACGGGCGGCGCCAGATCGGCGAGGCGATCGAGGCCTTCGCCGAGAACACGATGACCCACATCCGCGAGGAGCGCGACCTGCTCGCAGGGCGCATGGAGATGCCGGACTTCGACACGCGCTTCCGCGACCGCCCGGCGCTCGTCGTGGTCCGCGGGGTGGACCACCAGAAGGACCTGCGGATGCTGCGACCGTACGTGCGCGACGTGCGGCCGGTGCTGGTCGCGGTGGACGGCGGGGCGGACGCGATCCTGGAGGCGGGCTTCAAGCCGGCGATGATCGTCGGCGACATGGACTCGGCCACCGACGCCGCGCTGCGCTGCGGAGCCGAGCTGGTCGTCCACGCCTTCCCGGACGGCAGGGCGCCCGGGCGCGAGCGCCTCGACAAGCTGGGGCTCAAGTACAAGCTCGTGCCGGCGCCGGCCACGAGCGAGGACGTGGCGATGTTGATCGCCTCCGAGAAGGGCGCCGAGCTGATCGTGACGGTCGGATCGCACTTCAACCTCGTGGAGTTCCTCGAGAAGAACCGCGCGGGAATGTCGTCCACCTTCCTCACCCGCATGCGGATCGGGGAGATCCTGGTGGACGCCAAGGGCGTGAGCCGGCTCTACCGCCCGTCGGCCGGGCGCGGGCCGATGCTGTTCGTCTCGCTGGCAGCGCTGTTCACGCTGATCGTGATCGTCATCGCCTCGCCGAGCCTCGGGCCGCTGCTGGACCTGCTCTGGTTGAAGCTCCAGATCCTGCTCGGACTCAAGTAGAGCCATGTTCGACTTCCGCTACCACGCGCTGTCGCTCGTGGCGGTCTTCCTTGCGCTGGCGATCGGGATCCTGCTCGGCGCCACGATCGGCGACTCCCTCGTCTCCGAGGCGGGCAAGGGACTCAGCTCGTCGCTGCACAACGACGTCGTCCACGCACGCCAGGACGCCCGCGACGCCCAGGCGCAGCTCAGCCAGCGGGACAAGATCATCTCCGAGGAGTTCCCGACGGTGGTTCAGAACGTGCTGACGGGGCAGCGGATCGCGCTCGTGGGCACCGGCTCGGTGCCGAACAGCGTGGAGTCCGAGGTGCGCCAGGCGGTGGAGGTCGCGGGCGGGGCGGTCGACTCGGTGTCGAGCTTCGACGTGCCGAGCCAGCTGAGCGCGCTCGAGGCGGCCGCGGGGGGGTCGGCGCAAGCTGCCGGCACCAACCCGGTCCTCGTGAAGCAGTTCGCGCGGCGTATCGGACGTTCCCTGGTGAACGCCGGGCCGCTGACCGCGCAGCTCCACAAGGCGTTCCCTGATGCTCTGCGCGGCGACTTCCAGGGGGCCTCGGCGGTGGCCTACTACCGGACCCCGCCTCCCGACGACGAGACGCCGCAGGACAAGGCGCTGCGCGAGGCGTTCGAGGAGGGCCTGATCGGCGGCCTCCAGTCGGCCGGCGTGACCACGGTCGGCGTCGAGGAGCAGAGCACCGACCCCTCGCAGGTGCCCTGGTACAAGGACAAGCAGATGTCGAGCGTGGACAGCGTCGACCTCCCGGGCGGTCAGGTCGCGCTCGTGTTCACGCTCGACGGCCAGAAGGGGAGCTACGGAATCAAGGACACTGCCGACGCTCCACTGCCCAAGCTGCCGGTCGGCGTCGCCGGCTCGCTGGGCGGCTGAATCGTCCGCGCCCGGCGGTAGGGTGCATCAGTGCAGTCCTTGCCGCTCTTGGTCTCGGTAGGCGTGGCGGCGGCGGTGGTACCGACCGCCGTCAGGGGTCTCCTCAACCAGGGGTTCGTGCGGGAGAACTACCGCGGACGATTGGTGGCGTTCCCGGCGGGCATCGCCCTGATCGCAGCGTCGTTGGTCGCGCTCGTGCCGCTGGCGCTGGTCGACCAACTCGACGACGGGAAGGTGTTCCGGTCGGAGGCCGGGGCGGTGGTCACGTACGTCCTCGGGGTCGCGCTCCTGGGGCTGATCGACGACGTGGTGGGCAGCGCGCTCTCGGACCAGGACGGGCCGCCCGCGCCGAGGGGCTGGCGAGGACATGCTCGCGCCACCCTCCACGGCAGGTTCTCCACGGGCACGCTGAAGGCCGCCGGCTCGCTCGGCATCGCGCTCTTCGTTCTGCGTGGGCGCGGGATCGACACCGGCGAGTACCTGCTCGCCACCGCGCTGCTCGTGCTCGCCACCAACCTGTTCAACCTGCTGGATCTGCGCCCGGGTCGCTCGGCGAAGGCGCTGATCCTGCTGGGGGCGGGGGTCACGATCGGGACGAGGGACGTGCACCCGCTATGGACCCTGGGGCTGTTCATCGGCCCCGTACTGGTCTTCCTGCCGCTCGACCTGCGCGAGCGGGCGATGCTCGGGGACACCGGCTCCAACGTGATCGGCGCGATCGCGGGCCTCTGGCTCGTGCTCGCGCTGTCCACGCTGGCACAGGGGATCGCGCTGGGAGTGATCGCCGTCGTAACCGTCTACGGGGAGTTCCGCTCGCTGTCCGAGCTGATCGAGCGGACCCCTCTTCTTCGCCAACTAGACTCACTTGGGAGAGCAACGCATGCCTGATCGCCTGCGGGAGACCCGCTTCATCTTTGTCACAGGGGGCGTCGTATCGGCGCTCGGTAAGGGCATCGCCGCAGCCTCGATAGGCCGGCTGCTCGTATCGCGTGGCCTGCGCGTCACGATCCAGAAGTTCGACCCCTACATCAACGTGGACCCGGGCACGATGAGCCCGTTCCAGCACGGCGAGGTGTTCGTCACCGAGGACGGCGCCGAGACCGACCTCGACCTGGGGCACTACGAGCGCTTCACGGACGTGAACACCACGCGCGGCTCGAACGTGACCACCGGCGCGATCTACCACACGGTCATCCGCCGGGAGCGGCGCGGCGACTACCTGGGCGGCACCGTCCAGGTGATCCCGCACATCACCGACGAGATCAAGCAGCGCATCCGGCTCGTGGCCGAGGCCGAGGACGTGGACATCGTGATCACCGAGATCGGCGGCACGGTGGGCGACATCGAGTCGCTGCCGTTCCTCGAGGCGCTGCGCCAGTTCCAGGTGGACCAGGGCCGCGACCGTTGCATGTTCATCCACCTCACGCTCGTGCCGTTCCTGGGCCACGCCGGCGAGCTGAAGACCAAGCCCACGCAGCACTCGGTGCAGGAGCTGCGCCGCATCGGCATCCAGCCGGACATGATCATGTGCCGTTCCGAGGGCCCGCTCGACCGCGACATCCGGGAGAAGATCTCCCTGTTCGCGAACCTGCCGGTGGAGGCGATCATCTCCGCCCGCGACGTCGACTCGATCTACAAGGTGCCGCTCTACTTCCGCGCCGAGGGCGTGGACCACCAGATCCTCGAGCACTTCAAGATCGAGGCCGAGCCGCCGGACATGTCCGACTGGGAGGCGCTCGTCAAGCGCGGGGACGCAGCTCAACGAGGTGGTGCGCATCGGCCTCGTCGGCAAGTACATCCAACTAGAGGACGCCTACCTGTCGGTGATCGAGGCCCTGAAGCACGGCGGCTACCACCACGGCGCGCGCATCGAGGTGCGCTGGGTCGACGCCGAGGGGCTCGACAAGCTCGAGGCCCAGCGCCAGCTCGACGAGTGCGACGGGATCCTGATCCCTGGCGGCTTCGGCGTGCGCGGGGTGGAGGGCAAGATCCGTGCCGCCCGCTTCGCACGCGAGCAGGAGGTCCCGTATCTCGGCATCTGCCTCGGGATGCAGGTGGCCGTGTCCGAGTTCGCCCGTCACGTGGTGGACATGGACGGAGCGAACTCCACCGAGTTCGACCCCGAGACCCCGTACCCGGTGATCGACCTTCTGCCGGAGCAGAAGGAGGTCCGCGACATGGGTGGCACGATGCGCCTGGGCGCCGACCCCGTGAAGCTCCACGAGGGCACCCGGGCCCGCGAGATCTACGACGAGCCCGTGATCTACGAGCGCCACCGGCACCGCTACGAGGTCAACAACCACCTGCGCAAGCATCTGGAGCAAGCTGGCCTCGTCTGCAGCGGCACGTCACCCGACGACCGCCTGGTGGAGATCGTCGAGCTGCCCCAGCATCCGTTCTTCGTCGCCTCCCAGTTCCACCCCGAGTTCAAGTCGCGCCCGCTGCGCCCGCAGCCGCTGTTCCGCGACTTCGTGGGGGCGGCACTGGAGCGCGCGCGCGGGCGTCAGGGCGAGCCCGAGACCAGCGCAGCGGCGGACGGCGAGCCGACCGTGGAGCAGACGGGCCGCTTCAGCTCCAGGCACTAGGCACTAGGCACCGCGGAGCGTGCACGGCATCCGCTTGATGCCGTTGATGAAGTTGCCCGTGAGCAGCTCGGGCTCGCCCGCCTGCAGCTCGGGCACGCGCGAGAGCAACTCGGAGAAGATGCAGCGCAGCTGCGTGCGCGCGAGCGAGGCGCCCAGGCAGTAGTGCGGGCCGCCGCCGCCGAACCCGACGTGGTGGTTCGGGGAGCGCAGGACGTCGAAGCGCTCAGGGATGTTCGAACGCCGCCTCGTCGCGGTTCGCGGAGCCGTAGAACATCACCACCTTCTCGCCGGCCGCGACCGGCTGGCCGGAGAGCTCGCGTGTCCCGTGTGGCGGTGCGGCGGAACGTCATCACGGCGGACGCCCAGCGCACGAACTCCTCGACCGCGACCGGCAGTCGCCCGTCGATGTCCTCGAGCAGGAGCCGGCGCTGGTCGGGGAACTCGGTGAGCGCGCGCATCGTGTGGCTCGTGGTGTGGCGCGTCGTGTCGTTGCCCGCCACCGATAGCAGCACGAAGAAGGCGCCGATCTCCTCGGGCAACAGCCGCTCGCCGTCCACCTCCGCCTGCACCAGCGCGGTCATCAGGTCCTCGGCCGGGTGCTCGGCGCGGTGGTCCGCCATCTCCAGCGCGATGCCGGTGAGCGTGAGGAGCGCGGCGAAGTTCATCTCGAGCGGCTCGCGTCCGGCCAGCACGTCCGGGTCGTTCCAGCCCACCAGCTCGTCGGCGGCGGCCGTGACCGTCTCGCGGTCCGCGTCCGATACGCCCATGAGCGCGGCGATCGTGGTCATCGGCAGGCGGCGGGACACGTGCTCCACGAAATCGCAGTCGCCGCTCTCGAGCAGCTCGTCCACGACCTCGCGGGCCAGCTCCCGGATCGTCTCCTCGATGCGGGCCATCTGACGCGGGGTGAACGCGGCGCTCACCAGGCCGCGGAG
Organism: uncultured Thermoleophilaceae bacterium; assembly: GCA_963770325.1. Lineage (GTDB taxonomy): Bacteria > Actinomycetota > Thermoleophilia > Solirubrobacterales > Thermoleophilaceae > JAICJR01. The sequence goes on from CAVYPF010000004.1 coordinate 664,432, forward strand.
CTTGGTGTGCCGCGGGGCGTCGAGGGCGAGGAACGACATCGAGGCCTCGAGGAGCTCCGGCTCGGCGTCCTCGAACATCACGCCCTCGCCCGAGCAGAAGGTCTTCGGATCCCGGCTGATCGTGCGCACGTCGCCGTAGCGCACCACGGCCCAGTAGCCCGGGTCCTCGGGATCTGTGGGCAGCAGGACGCTCTCGGGCGGCCGCTGCCAGGAAAGCGGGTGTTCCCGGCGCAGCAGCGCGAACGCGGCATCACGCTCCGGCTCGGGTCGCCGCCAGAAGGTCTGCGAGGAGAGGTCGACCTCCTCCAGGTGTGGCCGAGCGACGTGCGTCATGAGGGCCAAGCGAATCAGACCTCGGCCCTCGCAGTCAACCGGCGCCCCGGATGCCCGTGGCTACCCTAGGTCCGTGACCGTCGCCGCCCCGCCGCGCGCATCGCGCGAGGAGAAGGACCGCATGCTCGAGGAGTTCGTGCGCTTCTGCGAGATCGAGAGCCCCTCGCGCCGGGAGCGCCCGATGGCCGACGCCGTGGCCGCCGAGCTGCGCGCCTGCGGTCTCGAGCCGATCGAAGACGACAGCGGGTCACAGACCGGGTCGGACGCCGGCAACGTCTTCGCCCGCGTGGAGGGCCCCGACGGCGCGCGCACCGTGCTCATGTGTGCCCACCTGGACACCGTGCCGCACGACGTGCCGGTGGAGGTGGTGTGCGAGGACGGCATCTTCCAGAACCGCAACGACGCGATCCTGGGCGCCGACAACAAGGCGGCCGTGGCCGTGATGCTCGCGCTGGCCAGGCGGCTGGCCGGCGAGGGCTCGCCGGTGGGAGTGGAGCTGGCGTTCACCACCTGCGAGGAGATCTCGCTGCGCGGGGCCAAGGCCTTCAATCGTGAGCTGCTGCGCTCCGAGTATGGGTTCGTGTTCGACCACGCGTCGCCCATCGGCGAGCTCGTGGTGGCCGCGCCGACCTACTACCGGGTGGCGGCGAACTTCCGCGGCAAGGCCGCGCACGCCGGGATCCGGCCGGAGGACGGGCGCAATGCCATCGCTGCGGCCGCGGCGGCTATCGCTCGGCTCGAGCTCGGCCGCCTCGATGCGGAGACCACGGCCAACGTGGGCACGATCGCGGGCGGCACGGCGCCGAACGTGGTGGCGGAGCGCTGCGACGTCGAGCTCGAGGCGCGCAGCCTCGACCACGAGCGTGCCGCGCTGGTGGTCACCGGGATGGTGGACACCCTGACCGAGGCCGCCAGCGACGCCGAGTGCGACGTGGAGACCACGGTCCAGCAGCAGTTCCGGGGCTACCGGCTTCAGCGCAGCTCGCCACCGGTGGTCGTGGCGGCCGGCGCGCTCGAGGCGCTGGGCTTCGAGCCGCGCTACATCACCACCGGCGGCGCGAGCGACGCGCACATCTTCCAGGCGGCGGGCATCCCCAGCCTGAACATGGCGAACGGCACCGAGCGCAACCATCAGCCCGACGAGAGCGTCACCGTTGACGCGCTCGAGTCGATGCTCGATGTGGCGCTCGGCCTCGTCGCGCTGAGCGCGTGACGCGCCTGGTGCTCAGGCGCGGGGCCGTTGCCTCCGTCGATCGCCCAGGCCCGCTGGCTCGCATCCAGGTGGAGATCGCGGGTGAGCTGCGTCCGGCGATCGCATACACCGGTCTCACCGGGCCGATCGAGCCGGGCGACGAGGTGGTGGTGAACTGCGCGGCGCTCGACCTCGGCCTGGGGAGCGGCGGCTTCGACGTGGTGCACGTGAACCTGACCCGCGGCCTGGACGCCGAGGGAGAGCCCGGCGCGCACGTGATGAAGCTGAACTACACGCCGCTCCAGCACGCCGTGCGGCCGTTCGAGGAGCGCGCCCCGGAGGGTGCGCCGCTGCGGGGCGGCGGGCCGGTGGCGGTGATCGGGCTCCACGGGCAGCTCCCGTGCGTGGCCTGGGCCGCGTCGCGCGCGCACGAGGACGTGCGGATCGGCTACGTGCAGACCAGCGGCGGAGCGTTGCCCGGGCCGCTGTCGGATGTCGTGCGTGAGCTACGAGCGCGCGGCCTCCTGGCAGGGCACGTCACGGCCGGCCAGGCGTTTGGGGGAGAGGAGGACGCGATCACGGTGGCCGGGGCCCTCCACGCCGGCTTCGCCGGCGAGGGCTGGGATGCCGCGATCGCCGGGCCTGGGCCGGGCATCCTCGGCTCGGCCACCACGCTCGGCCACGGCGGGCTCGCCGCGCTCGACTCCGCCCACGCGGCCCTCGCGCTCAGCTCCCGCACCCTGCTGGTCCCGCGCATGAGCGAGGGGGACCCGCGTCCGCGCCACCGCGGCCTCTCGCACCACACGGCCTGCGTTCTCGAGCTGCTGCTCGCGCCGGTGCTCGTGCCGCTCCCGCGGGGCGCCGACAGCGAGCTCGCGCCCGTGCCCGAGCCGCACGAGAGCGCCGAATATGACGTCGACCTGCCTGGCTACGCTGCCTCGGGTCTGCCAATCCGGACGATGGGCCGCTCGAGCGAGGAGGACGAGCTCTTCTTCAGGGCCGCGCTTGCGGGCGGGGAGGCACTCGCAAGGGAGATCAATGGGCTTTGAGCGCATAGCTGCGGACCGAGTCTGGAAGGGCCGCATCCTCGAGGCGCGAGTGGAGCGCTGGCGCACGGAGGACGGCGAGGAGGTCGAGCGCGAGGTGGTCGGCCACCCGGGCGCCGTAGGAGTGGTGGCCCACGACGGCGAGCGGCTCTATCTGGTCACCCAGCCACGCGAGGCGGTGGGTGAGCCGAGGCTGCTCGAGCTGCCGGCGGGCAAGCTCGACGAGGAGGGCGAGAGCGTGCTCGACACGGCCAAGCGCGAGCTGGCCGAGGAGATCGGCAAGGGCGCGCACTCCTGGCGGCACCTCACAACTTTCTACGCCTCGCCGGGTTTCTCGGACGAGGAGATCCACGTGTACCTGGCCACAGACCTGTACGAACAGCACGCCGAGAGCCACGAGAACGAGCGCATCGAGATCGAGACGGTGCCGCTCTCCGAGCTCGATGACCTGATTATCCGGCGCTGCCGCGACTCGAAGACCATCGTCGGGCTGCTCTGGCTGAAGGCGTTCGGGGACGGCGCTTGACGCGCGCCGCCCTCGTGCTCGCCGCCGCGGCGGCGTTCGCAGCCGCGCCCGGGACGGCGCTGGCGGCGGGAGTGGTGCAGAACTCGGCGGACATGGGTACCGGGTCGCTGCGTCAGGCGCTGGCGGGCGGCGGCACCGTGACCTTCATGCCCGGCCTCGGGCCGATCGCCCTCGACAGCACGATCGCCGTGACCAGCAAGGTCACGATCTTCGACCCTGAGGGCGACGTCACGGTCGGACGCTCCGGGGCGTTCGCGGGGGCGGGGCCGCTGCTCGACTTCCAGGGTGGCTCGGACACCTCGACCGTGGGCGGGGTGAACTTCACCAACCCCGGCGGCGAGGGCGTGAAGGTGGAGACCGGCCAGCACGTCGCGATCCAGCGCAGCCCGATCTACGACGTCGTGGGGCAGCCGATCGACCTGGTGACGCCGCTCGCGTCGGCCCCGACGCTGCTCAGCATCGGCCACCGCCAGGCGGACGGCACGCTGCCGCTCAGCGGCACCGGCAGCGCCGGCGGCACGATCGACGCCTACGACGGGGATCCCGCCGGCAGCACGCCCACCACCTTCGTCGGCGGCGGGGCCGTGTCGGCCGGCGCGTTCACCGTGCCGCTGGCCGGGAACCCGACCGCGGGCGGCACCGTCCGCGCGACCCTGACGGCCGCGAACGGCGCCACCTCGGAGTACTCCGCGCCCGTCGCGGTGCCTAGCGACGTGACCTCGCCCACCCTGCTGGCGGCGCGCGCGATGTCCACCAACGAGCTGGTGGTCACCCCCAGCGAGCCGCTCGTGGGCAGCAGCGTGGGCCTCAGCGACTTCGCGCTCACGATGGCGGGCACGCCGCGCAAGCTCGTGCAGGGAGGCATCGAGCCGGGCGGCTCCCGCATCTACCTGATCTCCTCGCAGCCGTGGCGGCCGGGGGAGGCGGGCTCGCTCGCCTTCGCCGCGCCGGGCGCGGTGAGCGACGCCGCCGGCAACCTCAGCAGCTCCACCACCTCGATCCCGGTGGGAGCTGCGCCCGGCGACTTCGAGCCGCCGCTGCTCACCGGCCTGTCCGTCAAGCCCAGCAGGTTCTGCCTGGTGAAGACGCGCAGCTGCCGCCACCCCGGCGTGACGATCACCTTCACCACCAGTGAGCCCGGCAGGGCCGTGTTCTCGATCTACTCGAGCAGCAGCCGGCGGGCCGGCACGTTCGTGAAGCGGCTCAGGACCGGAGGGGTCCAGCACGTGAAGTGGAGCGGCGTCCTGAACAGGAAGCGGCTGCGCGCTGGGCGCTACGTCGTCGAGATCGTGGAGACCGACGCCGTCGGCAATGCGACCGACGACGCGCCCTACCGAACCTTCAGGGTGCTCAGCACGCGCTGACGGCAGGCTTGCAGCGCCAAGGGAAGCGAGGCGGGCGGGCGAATCCTGCTTCGTGGCCACAATCGAGACACCCACGGAGCTGCAGCCGTTCGAGCACCTGATGCTCGACTTCCTCGCCTATCTCGAGTTCGAGCGAGGCCTGTCGCGCAACACCCTGGAGGCCTACCGCTCGGACCTGCTCCAGTACGGGCGCTTCCTCGACGCGCGCTCGGTGTCCGCACTGGCGGCCAGCGGGGCCGACATCGCCGACTTCCTCGCCGACCTCGCGCAGGACAACGAGCGGCCCGCCGCCTCCACGGCCACGATCCACCGCAAGGCCGCCTGCCTGCGCTCGTTCTACCGCCACCTGCGCCGCGAGGGCATGCTCGACTCCGACCCCACTGCCGCGCTCACCGCGCCGCGCAGGGGCCGCAAGCTTCCGCACGTGCTCACGCGCGACGAGGTGATGAGGCTCCTGAGCCAGCCGCAGGGCACCGATCCGCCGCCGCTGCGCGACCGCGCGCTACTGGAGACCATGTACGCCTGCGGCCTGCGAGCCTCGGAGACGATCGGGCTCGAGCTGGCGGACGTGGATCTGGACGAGCAGGTGCTGCGCGCGCGCGGCAAGGGCTCGAAGGAGCGCGTGGTGCCGATCGGCCGCCAGGCCGTGGAGGCGCTGAGGCTCTACCTCACGCGCGGACGCCCCGTGCTGGTCAGCGGCGGGGTGGAGCCGCATGTGTTCGTGAACTTCCGCGGCGGCCAGCTCACGCGTCAGGGGCTCTACAAGATCGTGCGCCGCCACGCCCTGCGCGCGGGGCTCGAGGACCGCATGAGCCCGCACACCCTGCGCCACACCTTCGCCACGCACCTGCTGGCCGGCGGCTGCGACCTGCGCTCGGTCCAGGAGATGCTCGGCCACGCCGACGTGGCCACCACCCAGCTCTACACGCACCTCACGAGCCAGCGGCTGAAGGACGTCTACTTCAAGGCTCACCCGCGGGCGACGGCGTAGAGCCGAGCACCCGCTCGTAACAGAGCGAGATGGCGGAGGCGGCGTAGGCGCCGTAGCAGGGGATCGGCCGGTAGCCGTTGCGTCTCGTACAGGCCGACCGCCTCGTGCTGGGCCGACCCGGTCTCCAGCACCACGCGCTCGGCCCCGAGCGCGCGCGCCTCGTCCTCCAGCGCGGCCAGCAGCAGCTTCCCGATGCCGCTGCCACGGTGGTCCGGCAGCACGTACATGCGCTTGATCTCCACCAGGCCCGGCTCGATCGGCCGCAGCCCGCCGCAGCCCACCGCCTCGCCGCCGTCCTCGCGGGCCACGAGGAAGACGGGCACGTCCGCCGCGGTGGGCTTGTGACCAGGCTCGGTGTCCCAGCCGTAACGCTCGATCAGCTCGGCCTGGTGCCGCTCGCGGAGGGCCGTCGCAGCGGGGCTTTCGAACGGCTCCGCCGCGATTCGGATCACGGCCGAATACTAAGCTCGGAGCATGCCGGAGCTACCCGAGGTCGAGACGATCCGCCGCCAGCTCGCGCCCGCCGTGGAGGGGCGCACGCTGGAGCGCCTCGAGGTGCTCGACGCGCGCTGGTGCGAGCCAGCCGCGCCCGCGGAGGTGGCCGACGCGGTGGCCGGGCGGCGCGTGGAGCGGCTGTCCAGGCGCGGCAAGTACCTGATCTGGGAGCTCGAGGACGAGGTGCATCTGGTGATGCACCTGCGCATGACCGGCAACCTGCTGGTGGTCCCCGCCGACGAGGACCTGGACGAGCGCAAGCACCTCCGGGCCCGCCTCGTGTTCGACTCGGGCCAGCGCGTGCTGTTCGTGGACGTCCGCCGCTTCGGCACCGGCATCGTGCTGCTGGGCGACGACGCCCTCCACGACTACTTCGACGAGCGCCTTGGCGTGGAGCCGCTCAGCCCGGAGTTCACCGCCGACGCCCTCAGGGCCCTCGCGGCCGGGCGGCGCGCCCCGGTGAAGGCGTTCCTCCTCTCGCAGGAGCGGATCGCCGGCGTGGGGAACATCTACGCCGACGAGGCGCTGTGGCGCGCGAAGATCCATCCGCTGCGACCCGTGGGCACGCTCAAGCGCCCACAGATCGAGGCGCTGCGCGACGCCGTGGTGGAGTCGCTCGAGGCGGGCATCGACGCCCGGGGCGCGACGATCGACGACTTCCGCCATCCCGACGGCGCCTCGGGCTCGTTCCAGGACCGCTTCCAGGTGCACCTGCGCGCCGGCGAGCCGTGCCCCCGCTGCGGCCACACGATCATCAAGATCCGCGCGGCGGGCCGGGGCACGTACCTCTGCCCCCACGATCAGCGCAAGCCCCGCGCCAGGGTCGCTGGTCGCAGGCCGCGAGTCGCGACGGGCTGACCGTCAGCGGCCGATCTGCTCGCGGTAGAAGCGGATCTTGTAGTCGATCGCCTCGAGGTTCCGGGTGACCTCGTGGAGCTGCTCGAGCACCTCCCGGCGGTGTGTCTCCAGCAGCTCGAGCCGCTCGGCCTCGTTGCCCTCGCCAGCCCGGACGAGCTCGGCGTACTCGCGCATGAGGCGGATCGGCATCCCAGTGCCACGCATCTTCGTGAGCAGGACGATCCAGCGGATGTCGTCCTCCGAGTAGCGCCGGTGGGTGGACTCGGCGCGGCTCACGCGGTCGAGCATGAGGCCGGTGCGCTCGTAGTAGCGCAGCGTGTGCGCGCTGAGGCCCGTCACGCGGGCGGCGTCGGAGATGCTGAGCGTCTCCGCCTGGGTTCGCTCGACCGTTGCCATGCCCAGCACGTTAGTACTTGGAGCGCGCTCTAAGTCAAGCGCAGCGTCGCTAGAGCTCGATGAGCGAGCCCAGGATCACCGTGCGATCGCGCGGGAGGTGGAAGAACTCCGCCGCGTCGGCCGTGATCCGCGAGGTGGCGAGGAACAGTCGCTTGCGCCAACGGCTCATGTCCGGGGAGTCGCCCAGCACGAGATCGATCGTGGAGAGGAAGTACGACGCGTCGTCGACCTCCAGCGGGCATTCGATCTCGGCCTTCTCGATGAGACGGAGCACCTCCGGCACGTCGGAGGCGTCCATGTAGCCGAAGCGCGCGGTCACGTGGGTGATGCCGTCGTCGGTGTAGCCCAGGTCGTCGATCAGGAGCCGATCCGCCAGAGGCACGTGCGGGACGGGCTGCGTCTCGATCGTGAGCAGCACCACGTGCTCGTGCAGCGCGTGCAGGTGGTCCACGCAGGCGCGCATCGCCAGCGGGGCGGTGAGGTTGTTGCGGTTGAGGAACACCGCGGTGCCGGAGACGCGCTGCACCGGGGGCTTGTGCTCGTGGAGCCCCTCGATGAACTGGCGCAGCGGCCCCTCGTCGCGCTCCCGCCGTGCCGTGACGATCTGGCGGCCGCGCTGCCAGGTCGTCAGAACCGTGAACGCGATCAGCGCGATCACGAGCGGCAGCCACGCTCCGTGGGTGATCTTGGTCAGGTTCGCGGCCAGGAACAGGAGATCGAACGCGAGCAGGAAGCCCCCGCCGATGCCGACGAGCCACAGCGGCCTCCCCCACTGGTGGCGGGCGATGTACAGGAACAGGAGCGTGGTGATCGTGATCGTGCCGGTCACCGCCAGGCCGAAGGCGAACGCCAGGGCGGTCGAGCTCTTGAAGGTGATGACGAGCGTGACCACGGAGATCATCAGGAGCCAGTTGATCCACGGCACGTAGATCTGCCCGACCGTCTCGTCGGAGGTGTGGGTGATCCGCAGGCGCGGGAGGTAGCCGAGCTGGACCGCCTGGTACGCGACCGAGAACGCGCCGGTGATCACGGCCTGCGAGGCGATCACCGTGGCGGCGGTGGCCAGGATCACGATCGGCCAGCGGCCCCAGTGGGGCGCGAGCAGGAAGAACGGGCTGTGGATGTTGGCGGGGTTGGCGAGGATGAGCGCGCCCTGACCCAGGTAGCTCAGCGTGCACGCCGGGAACACGAGGAACAGCCACGCGCGCGTGATCGGGGCGCGCCCGAAGTGGCCCATGTCGGCGTAGAGGGCCTCCGCCCCGGTCACGGCGAGCACGATGGCCGCCAGCGCGAAGAACGCGATGCCGAAGTGGCCGAACAGGAACTCGACCGCGTAGCTCGGCGACAGCGCCTTGAGGATCTCCGTGTGGTCGCTGATGCCGTTCAGGCCGCAGGCGCCGATCGTGATGAACCAGACGATCATCACCGGGCCGAACAGGCGCCCGACGGCGCCCGTTCCCAGGCTCTGGAGCGTGAACAGCACGATGATGATCACCACCGTGATCGGGACGACCAGGTGTCCCAGCGACGGCGCCGCCACCTTCACGCCCTCGACCGCCGAGAGCACGGAGATCGCCGGCGTGATCATGCTGTCGCCCAGGAACAGCGAGGCCCCGAAGATCCCGAGCCCCGCCAACCACAGCTTGGTCCGGCGCCCACCCGTGGTCCGCGCGCGCCGAAGCAGGGTGATGAGGGCCATGATCCCGCCCTCCCCGTCGTTGTCGGCGCGCATGACGAGGAGCACGTAGGTCACCGTCACGATGATCATCACCGACCAGAAGATCAGCGAGGTGACTCCGAAGACGTTCGTCTTCGTGGCGTCCACCGGGTGGGGGTCGCTCGGGTTGAAGACCGTCTGAACCGTGTACAGCGGGCTCGTGCCGATGTCGCCGAAGACCACGCCGAGCGCGCCGACGACGGCCGTGCCCATGACGGTGTTACGCGCTCTATGGGTGTCCGCGTTCATGCGGACCGCCGCCGTCAGGCAGCGAGCAGGTCTTCGAGCACGCCGTCGCGGTCCGCTTCGAGCAGCTCGCGGAAGCCGCCCAGCGGGAGGTCGCCGATCAACACCTGTGGGAAGGTCATCTGACCGGTGAGGGCGACAAGGTCGGCACGGCCCTCAGGGTCTTTCGCGAGGTTGATTTCCTCGTAGACGATCCCACGGCTTTGCAGCAGCGCCTTGGCCTGCCTGCAGAAGCCGCAGGGCTCAGTGGTGTAGAGGACGACCCTCTTCACGTCCGCCATCGAAGCCAGAGTCTAGGAAGTGCCGGGACTAATCAAGGTTGAGGCCATCGTTCTGCGCTCGATTCGCTACGGCGAAGCCGACCGAGTGCTGCACCTGTATACCCGTGAGAGGGGACGCGTGGGCGCCGTGGCGAAGGGCGTGAGGCGGGTCCGCTCGCGCTTCGGCGGGCGGCTCGAGCCGCTCTTCCGGGTCGACCTCGTGATGCACGAGGGGAGGGGCGAGCTGTGCACGGTCACCTCCGCCTCCACGGTCAACGCCCACGCGACCCTGCGCGATCGCCGCGACTCGCTGCAGCGCGCCACCCAGGCCTGCGACGCCGTGCTGCGCCTGTTCGACTCGCAGGAGCCGAACACCGCCGCCTACAACCTGCTCTGCCACGAGCTGATGCTGCTCGACACGGAGCCGGCGGCCGCCAACCGCGCGCAGGCGCTCGCCTTCCGGCTGAAGCTGCTGCTGGCGGCGGGCTTCCTGCCCGAGCTGGCGGCCTGCGCGAGCTGCGGCGAGCGGGAGGACCTCGGCGCGTTCTCGGCCAGCGCCGGGGGCGTGGTGTGCGCGGGCTGCGAGGCCGGCTCCTTCCCGCTCGACCCCGAGGCGCACGCGTTCCTGGTGGGCGCCCTGGGACGCCCGCTGGCGGAGGCGCCGGCGGCCCCGGAGGGCGCGCTGAGGCAGGCGGACCGGGCCATCGCGGAGACCTTGGAACACCACGCTCATGTGAAGCTCGCCCGAGTCGCGTAGCGGCGTCTTCAGAAACTCTTCATTTGTTCTAAGACGAAGTTTCTGTTGGGACGGTAGGACCGTGGTGGATGCGCCGCGAGGGGATCTCCAGTCTGCGCTGGTCATGGGTCGTGCTGGCCCTTCTATGCGTGGGCGCCATCGTGGCGGCGGTACTCGTGGTGGGCCCGACGAGCTCCTCGCAGGCCAGCCGCGCGCGCACCGTCACGGCCGAGAAGGGGGTGGTCCAGTCCACCGTCTCCGGCAGCGGGAGCCTGCAGGTGCAGGAGACCGACGTGAACTTCGCCGACAGCGGGCAGCTCGTGGAGGTCAAGGTGAAGCCCGGCCAGCACGTGGTGGAGGGTCAGGTGCTGGCGCGGATCAAGTCGAACGACCAGCGGCTCGCGCTCGACCAGGCGGAGGCGAACCTCACCTCCGCGGAGGCGAAGCTCAGGCAGGCGGAGGCCTCGGCGTCCGCCTCCACCACGACCCAGACGAGCGCCGTGGCCACGGCCAGCGCCAAGCAGGGCCCCACGGGTACGACCGGGCCCTCGGGCTCGGGCGGCGGGGGTAACTCGGGCAGCGGCAACTCCAGCAGCGGCAACTCCAGCAGCGGCCAGAACCAGTCCTCCGCGGCGAACTCCGCCGCCACCCAGGCCGCCAACGAGGCGAACATCGCCTCGGCCCAGGCGGGCGTGGACAGCGCTCAGGCGGCCGTGGACAGCGCCCAGCAGGCGCTCTCGGCCACCGAGCTGACCGCACCCGTGAGCGGCACCGTGGCGTCGGTCAACGCCGGCGTGGGCGACTTCGTGTCGGGCGGCGGCTCGAGCGGCACGGGATCGAGCAGCTCGTCCTCCGGCTCGGGCTCGAACAGCGGCAGCGGAAACGGTGGCGGCGGGAGCGGCGGCGGCAACGGTTCGTCCAGCAGCAGCTCCAGCTCCAGCTCGGGGTCCGGGAGCAGCAGCTCCGCCTTCATCGTGATCGTGAACATGCACCGCGTCGATCTCGTGGTGCCGTTCAGCGAGTCGGACATCCACAAGGTCAAGCTGCACCAGCCGGCCACGGTCACCGTCAACGCGCTGCCGGGCGTCGAGCTGGCTGCTCACGTCACGGCGATCGACACGCTGCCCACCACCAACAGCGGGGTGGTGAGCTACAACGTGACCCTCCACCTCGACCAGCTCACCTCGGGGCTCAAGCCGGGCATGACCGCCTCCGCATCGGTCGTGATCTCGCGGGTGGACGACGCTGTGAACGTGACCAGCTCGGCGATCTCGCGCCGCGGTGCCGGGTCCACGGTGACGCTGGTCAAGGGCGGCAAGACGGTCACGCAGCCGGTCACCACCGGCATCGTCGGCGACAGCACCACCCAGATTCTCAGCGGGCTCAACGCCGGCGACGAGGTGCAGGTTCCGATCGTGACCACCGGGGCGGTGGCGGGCAGCACCAGCGGCAGGACCGGCGGTGGCCTCGGGGGCGGCGGCGGAGCCGTGCTGGGCGGTGGCGGCTTCGGCGGCGGTGGAGGGTTTGGCGGCGGCGGCTTTCGTCGCGCCGGCGGCGGTGGTGGCGGCGGAGGCGGGGGCTAGTGCCCTCGCTGCGCCCGCGCGGGCTCTGGTCGGGCGCGCGCGATTGGAGTCCGCCGCCCCCGCGCAGGCCAGCCGACGGGCCCGTGATCGACGTGCGTGATGTCAGCCGCGTCTACCAGCTGGGCGACATCGAGGTGAGGGCGCTGAACGGCGTCTCGATGACCATCGAGCGCGGCGAGCTGGTGGCTGTGATGGGCAGCTCGGGCAGCGGCAAGAGCACGATGCTGAACATCCTCGGCTGCCTCGACCTGCCCACGTCCGGCAGCTACCGGCTCGACGGGATCGACGTGCGCCACCTCGACGAGGACGAGCTGTCGGACATCCGCAACCGCAAGCTCGGCTTCGTCTTCCAGAGCTTCAACCTCGTGCCGAGGACCAGCGCGGTGGCCAACGTCGAGCTGCCGCTGTCCTACGCGGGCCTGCCGCGCGCCGAACGGCGCCGGAGGGCACTGAGGGCGCTCGACGCCGTGGGGCTCGCGGATCGCGCACGGCACCTGCCCTCGGAGCTGTCCGGCGGTCAGCAGCAGCGGGTGGCGATGGCGCGCGCGCTCGTGACCAACCCCGCGCTGATCCTGGCCGACGAACCCACCGGCAACCTCGACTCCCACTCCACCGAGGAGGTCCTGCGGATCCTGCGCACGCTCAACGCGCGCGGCAGCACGCTCGTCCTGATCACGCACGAGCCGGAGGTGGCCGCGATCGCGCAGCGCGTGATCAGGCTCTCAGACGGCGAGATCGTCGAGGACCGCAGCAATGCGGGGGAGCAGGCGGAGGTGCCGGCGTGATCCGCACGGAGACGCTCAGCATCGCCCTCCGCGGCGTACTGGCCAACAAGCTGCGCTCCAGCCTCACGATCCTCGGCCTGACGATCGGCGTGGCCTCGGTGATCGTGCTGATCGCGGTGGGGAACGGATCCTCGCGGGCGGTGCAGCAGCGGATCGAGGCGCTCGGATCGAACGTGCTGCTGATCACCCGCGGCGGGACGCCCGGCGGCTCCGGCGCGAGCAACGCGGCCGAGCAGCCGCTGACGATGGCCGACGCGGACGCGCTGAACAACTCGCCGAGCGCGCCGGATGTGGAGAGCGCCTCGCCCGTGGTGAACGCCAGCCCCACGCTCGTGCATGGCGGGGTGAGCTACTCGCCGTCCCAGTTCGTGGGTACCACCCCGCCCTACGCGAAGGCGCGCGACTACCAGGTGGCGGCCGGCAGCTTCTTCAGCTCGGCCGACGTGAAGAACCACACCCGAGTGGTCGTAATCGGCCCGACCGTGGTCAGCAACCTGTTCAGCGGCCAGGACCCGATCGGCCAGACGATCCAGGTGGGAGGGAGCGACTACCAGGTCATCGGCGTGACCGCGCCCAAGGGCTCGAACGGCCTCCAGGATCAGGACGACATCGTGATGGCCCCGATCACCGCCGTTCAGGACACGCTGGCGGGCTACGGAGACCTCGACTCGATCACGGTGCAGGCGAAGTCGCGCGGCGCGCTGAATCCCGCCGAGAGCGAGGTCACCTCGATCCTGGATCAGCGGCACGACATCGCCAGCCCGCTGAACGCCGACTTCCGCGTGATCAACCAGGGCTCGATCCTGGCCGCCTCGACCTCCACCAGCAGCGTGTTCACGACTCTGCTCGGCGAGGTCGCGGCCATCTCCCTGCTGGTGGGCGGCATCGGGGTGATGAACATCATGCTGGTCAGCGTCACCGAGCGCACACGCGAGATCGGCATCCGCAAGGCCGTGGGCGCGCGCCGCAGCGACGTGCTCACCCAGTTCCTCTCCGAGGCGGTGCTGGTGTCGCTGCTCGGGGGCATCACCGGGGTGTTGCTGGGGGTGGTCGGCAGCCAGTTCAAGATCGCCGGCGTCCAGCCCGCGATCGCCCCCTATTCGATCTTCCTGGCGTTCGGCGCGGCGGTGGCCACCGGCCTCTTCTTCGGCACCTACCCCGCCAGCCGCGCCGCCCGCATGCGACCGATCGAGGCGCTGCGCTTTGAGTGAGACAGAACGAGAGGAGCGAGACGCGATGTCGGAGCAAACGACCGTGCTTCACGACCCCGAGCAGGACCACTGGGTCGAGGACATCGACGAGCTGCCCCCGCGCCCCCGGCGGCGCCTGATCACTCCCGTGACGGGCGCTCTGCTGGCGATCCTCCTGGTCGCGGGGGGCTTCATCGGAGGCGTGCTCGTGCAGAAGGGACAGAGCTCGAGCGGCGGCGGTGGGGGGCTCGGGGCGAATGCCGCGCGCGCCTTCGCAGCGGCAGCGGCGGGCCGCCAGGCCGGCGGCGCCGGAGGCGCTGGGGCGGCGGGCGGCTTCCGCGGCGCTCCCGGCGGTGCGACCCCCACGATCGGCCAGGTGACGAACGTCCAGGGCAAGACGCTGTACGTGACGACCACGCAGGGCAACACGGTGAAGGTCAGCGTCCCGGAGGGCGCGACGGTCACGAGGACGACCAGCAGCAGCGTGAAGAACGTGCACCCGGGCGAGAGCGTGATCGTCCAGGGCACCAAGCGAAGCGACGGCAGCATCAGCGCCAGCTCCGTCCGGGCCACGAGCCAGGCCGCGAGCGGCGGTGGCGCGGCAGCGGGCGGCGGCGGCGGAGCTGGCGGCGGTGGCAGCGTGCTGAACCAACTCTTTGGAAGCGGCGGGTAAATGAAAGCGAGCAGGCACATGAGCGGGACCTTGAACAGGCGAATGGCGATTCCGGCGGTCGGCGTGGTGCTGGCCTCCCTGGCGGTCACGGCGTGCGGCAGCTCGTCGTCCGCCTCGACCGGCGCGTCCGCCACCACCACGACCGCGGCCAACAACCGCGCCGCCATCGCGGCCTGCATGCGCAAGCAGGGGGTGACCCTGCCGAGCCGGCCGGCCGGCGCCGGGCGCCCCGGCGGCGCGACGGGTCCTGGCGGTCCGCGCGCGGGCGGCGGCGCGGGCGGCTTCCTGTTCGGCGGCGGCGGCGGAGGCCAGCAGGGCGGGCGCCAGGGTCAGTTCAACAACCCCAAGTTCCAGGCGGCGGCGAAGAAGTGCGGCCTGACCTTCAACAGAGGCGGGAACGGCGCCGGGCGCCGCTTCAATCCGACCTCGAACCCACAGTTCAAGAAGTCGCTCGAGAAGTTCGTGGCCTGCGTGCGCAAGAACGGCTACGACCTGCCGTCGCCGAACCTGTCGGGCAACGGCCCGGTGTTCGACGCGAGCAAGGTCAACCGCAAGGACCCGAAGTTCGTGAAGGCGGCGCAGAAGTGCCAGAGCCTGCTCAGCTTCGGGCGCGGCACGACCGGACCGGGCGGGCCGCCGCCGGCGCAGTAACGTACTGCCGCCCATGGCGGACAAGCAGTTCGTGATCGACCACATCGGCGTAGGCGTGCGCGACTACGGCGAGAGCAGGAGCTTCTACGAGCGGGCGCTCGCCCCGCTGGGGATGGAGCTCGTGGCGGAGATCGACGCGGACAACCGCGCGGCCGGCTTCGGGCGCGCGGGCCGCGACGACTTCTGGATCCACGAGGGCCGCCCGCTCGGCCGAGTGCACCTGGCGTTCGCGGCCGAGTCGAGCGACCAGGTGGACGGCTTCCACGCGGCGGCGCTCGAGGCCGGTGGGCGCGACAACGGCGCTCCCGGTCTGCGCCCCGAGTACAGCGAGACCTACTACGCCGCCTACGTGCTGGACCCGAACGGCAACAACATCGAGGCCGTGTTCCACGGCACCGCGCCGGACCACAAGGGAACAGCGCCGAGGTAGCCGGGCGCGTGCCCGCCGTCCGCAAGGCCACCCCCGCCGACTTCCCAGCGCTCGCAGCGGCCCTCGCCCGGGCGTTCGACGACGACCCGGTGATGGATTGGCTGTTCCCCGGCGACGACCGCCGCAGGCGCAACGCGTTGCGGATCTTCGACATCCGGCTGAGGCAGCTGATCGGGCAGGAGCAGATCTACACGACCGACGACCTCGCCGGCGCCGCGATCTGGGCGCTGCCGGATCGCTGGGAGGTCGGGCTGCGGGACTCGCTCGCGCTTGCCCGGCTGCTGCTGACCCGGCGCCTGCCGCTCCTCTTCAGCGGCTTCCAGCGGCTGGAGACCGAGCATCCTCACAAGCCGCCCCATTTCTACCTCGCCGTTCTGGGCACCGACCCGGCCGAGCAGGGGCGTGGGGTCGGCTCCGCGCTGCTGCAGCCGGTGCTCGAGCTGTGCGACAGGGAGGGCCTGCCGGCGTACCTGGAGTCGTCGAAGGAGAGCAACGTGGACTTCTACTCGCGGCACGGATTCCGGGTGACCTCGGAGATCCGATTGCCCAAGGGACCGCCCATGTGGCCCATGTGGAGGGGGGTTTAGCCGGGCCTGTCAATACAATCGCGAGCTTGAGCGGCACCGCCACCGGCACGAAGTACGTGTACGACTTCGCCGAGGGCTCGCGGGACATGCGCGAGCTACTTGGCGGCAAGGGCGCGGGCGTGGCCGAGATGACGCGCATCCTCGGCGCGGAGCGAGTACCCGCGGGCTTCACGATCACCACCGAGGCCTGCGTCGCCTACATGAACGCAGGCCGCGAGGAGCCCGAGGGCCTCGAGCAGCAGGTTGCCGAGGCCCTCAGTCGTTTGGAGGAGCGAGCCGGCAAGAGGCTCGGGGATCCCGCGGATCCGCTGCTCGTGTCGGTGCGCTCGGGCGCGCGCGAGTCGATGCCGGGGATGATGGACACGGTCCTCAACCTGGGCCTGAACCCGGAGTCCGTGGCGGGGCTGGCTGAGAAGACCGACAACGAGCGCTTCGCCTGGGACTCCTACCGGCGCTTCGTGCAGATGTTCGGCAACGTCTGCCGCGGCGTGCCGGGCGAGCTGTTCGAGGACGCGATCAAGGCCCGCAAGCGCGAGAGCGGCGTGAAGGACGACACCGAGCTCACGGTGGACGACCTGAGGGCGCTCACGGAGAGCTTCGAGGAGATCTACAGCGAGCACACGGGCGAGGAGTTCCCGCGCGATCCGGAGGAGCAGCTGCGCCAGGCCATCCGCGCCGTGTTCGACTCCTGGATGGGCTCGCGCGCGGTGGAGTACCGGCGGATCAACTCGCTGCCGGACGACTGGGGCACCGCGGTGAACGTGCAGCAGATGGTGTTCGGCAACAAGGGCGACACCTCGGCCACCGGCGTGGCCTTCTCCCGCGACGAGATCACCGGCGCCCCTCAGCCGTCCGGCGACTTCCTGGTGAACGCCCAGGGCGAGGACGTGGTGTCGGGCGTGCGCACCCCGCTCGACATCTCACGGATGAAGGAGCTGATGCCCGAGACGCACTCCCAGCTGCTCGAGATCATGCGCGAGCTGGAGGGCCACTACAAGGACATGCAGGACGTGGAGTTCACGGTGGAGGACGGGCACCTCTACATGCTCCAGACCCGCAACGCCAAGCGCCCGGCGCAGGCGGCGGTGCGGTTCGCGGTCGACGCGGTGAACGAGGGCTTGCTCACCCGCGAGGAGGCGCTGGCCACGATCGACGCCGATCGCCTGGACGCGCTCCTTCACGCCACCTTCGACCGCAACGCCGAGTACCACGTGCTCGCCAAGGGCGTGGCGGCCTCGCCCGGCGCCGCCAAGGGCGAGATCGTGTTCACCGCCGAGGAGGCCGTGGCGGCGGCGGAGAACGGGCGCGACGTGATCCTGGTGCGGCCGTTCACCGAGGCAGACGACGTGGCCGGCTTCCACGCGGCGCGCGGGATTCTCACCTCCGAGGGCGGAAAGGCCAGCCACGCGGCGCTGGTGGCGCGCGGCATGGGCGTGCCGTGCGTGTCGGGCGCCGCGGGCCTCGACGTGGACCTGACGGCCCAGGAGCTGCGCGTGAACGGCACCGTGCTGCACGAGGGCGACCTGATCGCCATCGACGGCTCCAGCGGCATCGTCACCACCGACGACGTGCAGCTCGTGGACCCCGACGTGGATCCCAACTTCGAGCAGGTGTTGGCCTGGTGCGACGAGATCCGCACGCTCGGCGTGCGAGCCAACGCCGATGCCCCGGAGGATGCCCGCAAGGCGCGGGGGTTCGGTGCCGAGGGCATCGGCCTCTGCCGCACCGAGCACATGTTCATGGCCGAGGACCGCGTGCTGAAGATGCGGGCGATGATCATGGCCGACACCGAGGAGGACCGCCGCGCCGCGCTCGCGGATCTGCTCCCGCTCCAGCAGCACGACTTCGAGGGCCTGTTCGAGGAGATGGCGGGACTGCCGGTCACGATCCGCCTGCTCGACCCCCCGCTGCACGAGTTCCTGCCGGGCCTCGAGGAGGTGGCGCAGGAGACCGAGCGGGCGCGCATCGAGCGCACGCCGGATCTCGACGAGCTCGAGAAGACCCTCGAGCGCGTGCACCAGCTTCAGGAGACCAACCCGATGCTCGGCACCCGCGGCTGCCGGCTCGGGATCCTCCATCCCGAGATCTACGAGATGCAGGTGGCGGCGATCATCCGGGCGGCGCGCGCGGTGCTGGACCGCTCGGGCAAGGCGCCGGAGCTCGAGATCATGATCCCGCTCGTGGCCTACGAGACCGAGCTGACCCTGATGCGGGAGCTGGTCGAGCGCGTGGCCGACGGCGAGGGCCGCGACGGGCTGGAGCTGACCGTCGGCACGATGATCGAGCTGCCGCGGGCCTGCTTCGTGGCCGACCGCATCGCCGGGGTTGCAGACTTCTTCTCGTTCGGCACCAACGACCTCACGCAGACCGCGCTCGGCTTCTCGCGCGACGACGTGGAGGGCCGCTTCCTCACCAAGTACCTGCAGCGCCGGATCGTGGACCGCAGCCCCTTTGAGACGATCGACAAGCCGGGCGTCGGCTGGCTGGTGCGCCTGGCCGCCTGGACGGGCCGTGAGGCCAAGCCGAGCCTCAAGCTGGGCATCTGCGGCGAGCACGGGGGAGATCCCGACTCGATCGCCTTCTTCGCGATGGCGGGGCTCGACTACGTGAGCTGCTCCCCCTTCCGCGTGCCGATCGCCCGGGTGGCAGCGGCACAGGCGGCGCTCAACCAGCCCTAGAATCACCGGCTGATGCGGTCGCTCCCAAGGAGGATCCGCGCGGCGGCGTTGATCTCGGTCGGCGCCCTCGGCGTGCACGACCTGCGCTACGTGATCGCCTACCACGGCAGCGCGGCGCACGAGCTGTCGGCAACCGGCCACGGCTACCTGAAGGGCGTGACCCCGCTGCTGGTCGGAGTGCTGGTGCTCGCGCTCGCGAATTTCGCCGTGCGCCTGCTGCTGCGCAGCGCCGAGCCGAAGCTGCCCTCGCTGCGAAGGATGTGGGCGGTCATCACGCTCGTCCTCGTGACGATCTACGTCTGCCAGGAGTGGATCGAGGGCATGGTGGCCTCGGGTCACCCCGCCGGTGTGGCCGGCGTACTGGGGGAGGGCGGCTGGGTGGCCGTCCCGCTGGCCATCGGCATCGGACTTCTGATCGCGCTGGCGCTGCGGGGCGCCGAGCGAGCGATCGCGCTCGCGGCGGCACCGCGCCCGCGGTCCTGGCTGCGGCCCCGACCCGGGGTCGCGCTCGTGGCGCCCTCGGTGTGGCGCCCGTCCCGGGGCGGCACGCTCGCGCGCCGCCTCGCCCCGCGCGGCCCCCCACTCCGCTCCGTCTGAGCCTTGCGCGCGCTGAGGCGCGCCCAGCGAACTCGAACGGAGGTATCGATGTCTGGGAACAGACGCCTGCTGATAGGCGTTGTCGGGATCGTGGCCGTGGTGGCCGCGTTCCTGATAGCCCACTCGGGCTCGAGCGACAGCGCTCCGAGCACCACGGGCAACAAGGTGATCACGATCACCAATGCGAAGCCGGTGGGCGGCGTCCAGAAGCTCACGGTGAAGAAGGGCGGCCGCGTGACCTTCACGGTCAAGTCCGACACCGCTGACGAGATCCACGTCCACGGCTACAACTTCCACAAGGACGTCGAGAAGGGCGGCAGCGTGAGCTTCGACTTCCCCGCGACGATCAGCGGGGAGTTCGTCATCGAGCTGGAGAGCCGCGGCGAGCAGATCGCCTCACTGGAGGTGAAATCGTGAAGCGGCGGGCGCTGACCTGCGCCCTGCTGGCAGGACCGGCCGCGGCGCTGTTGTTCCCAACGCCCGCCCTGGCCCACGGCCTCGTCGGCCGCACCGACCTGCCGATCCCGGTCTGGCTGTTCGGCTGGGCCGCGGCGGTCGTCTTGATCGTCTCCTTCGTCGCGCTCGGCTCGCTCTGGCCCACGCCCCGGCTGCAGGAGGTCACGCTGCGGCCGCTGTTCCGGCTCCCGGTCGGAGTGGACGTCGTGCTCGGGATCGTCGGGATCGTGGCCTTCGGCGCCGTCGTCTACAGCGGCCTGGCCGGCGTGCAGGATGCGTTCGGCAACCTGGCGCCGACCGTCATCTACGTGATCTTCTGGGTCGGCCTCGTGGTGGCGAGCGCGCTGTTCGGGAACGTCTTCAGGCTGCTCAGCCCGTGGCGCGCGATCGCCAGGGGCACCTCCTGGACCTTCCGCAAGGTCTCGAAACGCGAGCCCCCGCCCGTGCTCGAGTACCCGACCTGGCTCGGTCGCTGGCCTGCGGCCATCGGCATCCTCGGCTTCGCCTTCGTCGAGCTTGCCTACCGCAACCGCGACGACCCCTCGCAGCTCGCGATCATGGCGCTCATCTACGCCGTGGTGATGCTCGGCGGCATGGCCTGGTTCGGCGTCGACACCTGGAGTGAGCGGGCCGATCCGTTCGGCGTCTACTTCGGCCTCTTCGCACGGCTCTCGGTGTTCACGCGTCGCGACGGCAAGCTCCAGCGGCGCCCGCTCCTGTCCGGCGCCCCGCCGCTCGAGCTCTGGCCGGGCACGATCGCCCTGCTCGCTGTGGCGATCGGCTCCACCACCTTCGACGGCGCGTCGAACGGCCCCGTCTGGCAGTCGCTCGCGCCCCACATCGAGTCGGTCTTCAGCCATCTCGGCGCAGGGCCCGAGAGCCAGCTGCAGTGGGCCTCGCTCGTGGGCCTGGTCGCGTGCGTGCTGATCATCGGCGGCTTCTACCGGCTGGGGATCCGGGGCATGGTGGGCGTGGGGGAGGGTCACACCTCCTCCGAGCTGGCCCAGCGCTTCGCCCACACCCTGATCCCGATCGCGTTCGCGTACGCGTTCGCCCACTACTTCTCGCTGCTCGTCTTCCAGGGCCAGGGCGCCGTGCACCTGATCTCCGATCCGCTCGGGCACGGGGACGACCTGTTCGGCACCTCGGGGGTGGGGATCAACTACAACGTGATCTCCTCGAAGGGCATCTGGTACGTGCAGGTGGGTGCGCTGGTGGTCGGCCACGTGGCCGGCCTCACGCTCGCGCACGACCGGGCGGTGGCGATGTACCGCCAGGTCCAGGACGCGGTCAGATCCCAGTACTGGATGCTGGTCGTGATGGTCGGCTTCACGAGCCTCGGGCTGTGGCTGTTGTCGGCGGTGAACACGTGACCGTCCCATTCGCCCACGCGGCGCATCTGCTGGAGATCCCGATCTACGGCGGCCCGGTGTTCCTGCTGATCGCGTGGTTCAAGCTCGGGGACTGGCGCGAGCGGCGCAGACAACGCCGCTCGCAGCGGCCTCGGAGGTAGCCGCGCGGGCCGGCGACTGCCGCTCACCCTGCCAGAATCGGCCCATGCCTCAGACGGGGACGACGAGTCGCAGTTTCGAGGAGCGCACCGCCGCTCTCGAGGACGCGTTCCTGTCCCCGCTGGCGCAGCGCTCGTACCCCGCGATCCGCGCGCAGCCGGAGCCCGACTCGCCCGTCCGCACGCCCTTCCAGCGCGACCGCGACCGCATCGTCCACTGCAAGGCCTTCCGCCGCCTCAAGCACAAGACGCAGGTGTACATCGCCCCCGAGGGCGACCACTACCGCACGCGGCTCACCCACACGCTCGAGACGAGCGGCATCGCCCGCACGGTGGCCCGCGCGCTGGGGCTGAACGAGGACCTGACCGAGGCGATCGGCATGGGGCACGACCTCGGCCACGCGCCGTTCGGCCACATCGGCGAGGACGGTGCTCGACTCGTGCCTGAGCGAGCGCTATGGGACGCGCTTCCGCCACAACGAGCAGTCGCTGCGCATCGTCGAGCGGCTGGAGCGCGACGGGGACGGGCTGAACCTCACCGAGCAGGTGCGCGACGGCATCCTGCATCACACCCGCGACGAGCGCCGGCCACGCTGGAGGGCCGGATCGTGCGGCTCGTGGACCGCATCGCCTACATCAACCACGACATCGACGACGCCCTGCGCGCCGGCACGCTCCATCCCGGCGAGCTGCCCACCGCGGAGATCGAGGTGCTGGGCGAGACCGGGTCGCTGCGCATCGACACGCTCGTGCGCGACCTGGTGGAGCGCTCGTCGGAGGCCGGCGACATCGTGCAGAGCGACGAGGTGGGGGGTGCGATGGACCGGCTGCGCACCTTCATGTTCGAGCGCGTCTACCTCGGCCCGGGAGCGCAGAGCGAGCAGCCGCGCATCGAGCGCATGCTGCAGAGCCCTGTTCGACCACCTGGCAGAGAACCCCCCCGCGGCGGTCACGGCCGGCGCGAGCGAGGCGGAGCGCGTGGCCGATTACGTTTCGGGGATGACGGACCGGTTTGCGATCAAGACGTTTGCCGATCTGTGGCTGCCGCGGGGCTTCTGATGCAGTTTGCAGTTTGCAGTTTGCAGAACGGCTCGAGCGCTGCTAACTGCCAACTGCCAACTGCCAAGTAGCCGTGTCGCTCTACACAAAAGACACCATCGACCACGTGAAGGAAGCCGTGGACATGGTCGAGCTGGTGGGGGCGCGGACGGATCTGCGGCGCGTCGGCACGCGCTTCACGGGGCTGTGTCCCGTTCCACGACGAGCGCACGCCGTCGTTCTCGGTGAACGCCGAGCACAAGCTCTACCACTGCTTCGGCTGCGGGGCCTCGGGTGACGCGATCAGCTTCGTGCAGGAGACCGAGGGGCTCGATTTCAAGCAGTCGGTGGAGCTGCTGGGCGAGCGCTACAACGTCGACCTGAAGCTCGAGAAGGAGGATCCGGCCGCGGAGCGCAAGCGCCAGCGCCGGGAGCGGCTCCTGAAGCTCGTCGAGCGCGTCGCGACCTACTACGAGCGCTATCTCTGGGAGTCGGGCGAGGCGAAGCGCGCGCGGGAGTACCTGGAGGGACGCGGGCTCGAGGAGCAGATCCTGCGCGACTTCCGCGTGGGGTACGCGCCCAGCGCCTGGGACAAGGTCACGGTCGCCGCTCAGCGCGACGGCTTCACGCGCGAGGAGATCGCGGCCGCTGGGCTCGGGCAGCGTGGCCGCGGTGGCTCGGGCTTCTACGACAGCTTCCGCGCCCGCATCATGTTCCCGGTGGTGGACTTCCGCGGGAAGCTCGTGGGCTTCGGCGGCCGCGCCGTGCGCGAGGACCAGAGGCCGAAGTACGTGAACACCGCGGAGGGCGAGCTCTACCAGAAGAGCCGCCAGCTGTTCGGCGTCGACCGTGCGCGCGGGCAGGCCGCCAAGGCGGGGCGGGTGGTGGTCGTGGAGGGCTACACGGACGTGCTGGCCCTACATCAGGCGGGAATCAGCGAGACGGTGGCGATCATGGGCACCGCCCTCACCTCGGAGCAGCTCGCGCAGCTGTCGAAGATGGCGAGGTCCGTCTTTCTCGCTCTCGATGCCGATCCGTCCGGGCAGGACGCAATGCTTCGCGCCTCCCGTCAAGCCGCATCGCAGGGCGTCGAACTGCGGGTGATCGACATGCCCGAGGGCACCGACCCGGCGGAGTTGGTAGCCGCGCAGGGTGCGGAGGCCTTCACCGGTCTGCTCGATTCCGCATCGTCGGTAATTGAGTTTCAGGTTCGCCGGGTACTTGCCGATTCTGACCTTGGAACCCCCCGCGGGCGCGATCGAGCTTTGGAGGAGGTGCGCCCGTTGATCGACACCATTGCCGAAAACACCGCAACCAGGGATGAGCTCGTGCGTTTTGTCGCAGACAGGCTCGACGTCCCGCCCTCCTACTTGAAAACCCAGCTCGCCACTGGCCCGCGCGCTGCGGCAGAAGCCGCACCCGTCGCGCGCGACGGTGCCCCGCGCAGGGCGCCGACGGCGTCGATCGACGTGCTCGTACGCGCCGAGCGCACGTTCCTCGCGATGTGCCTGGCTCAGGGCGAGGTCGGGCGCGAATATCTCCGCAAGACCGGTGATTCGCATCTCTCATCCGAAGCGCTGCGGCGGGTCCGCGATCACCTCCTGGAGCACTTCGATGACCCCCTTGCGCAGCTTCCTGACGACGATCCTGCCATCGTGGCTACCATCACGGGGGTTGTGATGCTGGCCGACGAGGAGCCGTCCTCCGAGCCCGCGCTGCGATTGGGTTTCCAGCAGCTGGAGCTACGTCGGATCGAGAGGGACCTGAGGCACGCGGAGAAGGACGATGACTTCGATCGCCAGCGGCAGCTGTGGTCCGAGCGGGAAACCGTGAGGCAGGGGATCTCACATTTGATGGGAGAAGCGCCGTGACCGATCAGCACGAGAAAGTGGAAGACGCCGAACTCGAGAAGGTCGAGCCCGTCGAGGAGGAAGAGGAAGACGAGAAGGAGATTCAGGACCTCTTCGACGAGGGTGGTGTCGTCACCGCTGGTCTCCCGGTCGCGCCTCCCGAGGGTGGTCCCGAGGACAGCGTCCGCCTCGTATCTGAAGAAGATCGGCAAGGTCCGCCTTCTCACGCGCGAGGACGAGGTTCGTCTTGCACAGCGCGCCGAGACGCAACGACATGAGCGCGAAGAACGCGCTGGTGGAGGCCAACCTGCGTCTCGTCGTCTCGATCGCCAAGCGTTACACGGGTCGTGGCCTGACCCTGCTCGACCTGATCCAGGAGGGCAACCTCGGCCTGATCCGCGCCGTAGAGAAGTTCGACTGGCGCCGCGGCTTCAAGTTCTCCACCTACGCGACGTGGTGGATCCGCCAGGCCATCACCCGCGCGCTGGCCGATCAGTCGCGCACGATACGCATCCCCGTGCACATGGTGGAGCGGATGAATCGCGTGGCGCGCGTGCGCCGTGCCCTGATCCAGAAGAA
Source organism: uncultured Thermoleophilaceae bacterium (assembly GCA_963770325.1). GTDB lineage: Bacteria > Actinomycetota > Thermoleophilia > Solirubrobacterales > Thermoleophilaceae > JAICJR01. The sequence goes on from CAVYPF010000004.1 coordinate 689,199, forward strand.
CGGCCGCGAGCCCACGCCCGAGGAGATCGGCGAGGAGCTCGAGATGCCCGCCGCCCGCGTCGAGGAGGCGCTGAAGGTGGGGCAGGAGCCGGTATCGCTCGAGACCCCCGTCGGATCCGAGGAGGGCGACGCCTCGCTGGCCGACTTCATCCCGGACGCGAGCATCGACCGTCCGCTCGAGATCGTCGCCAACCGCCTGCGCGAGGCCGACGTCCAGGCCGCACTCGAATCCCTGCCCTGGCGCGAGCGCCGCGTGCTCGAGCTGCGCTACGGCCTCGCCGGCGAGGGGCCGATGACCCTCGAGGAGATCGGCACCCAGGTGGGAGTCACGCGCGAGCGCGTGCGCCAGATCGAGTCGAAGACCCTCCTCAAGCTGAAGAACTCCGGCGAAGCCGGCCGCCTCGAAGGCACGGCCGACGTCGTCGAGGGCAGCTAGCGCGCGTACGAACACACGTTCGCTTTTTCCGTCCGAGTCGGGCGAGATGATCGGTGCGTGGATCGTGACGCTTTGGAGAAGCTGCTCGGGCGAGGTCTATCGCTTGAGAGCATCGCGGGCCGGTTCGGGCTTCACCCCTCCACGGTGGGGTATTGGGTTCGCAAGCACGGCCTCTCGGCGGCCCATGCGCAGAGACATGCCGCCAGGGGAGGTCTCGAGCGCGGGCAGCTCGAGGCGCTCGTTCGGACCGGGGGATCGCACCGGACGATCGCGGCCGAACTGGGCGTCAGTGCGGCAACGGTTCGCCACTGGCTGAGGAAGTTCGGGCTGGAGACTCGCCGCGCCGTCCAGCTCGAACAGTCCCGGACGGGAAAGCAGGAGGGTCGTCTCGTCATCCAGAGGACCTGCCACCAGCACGGCGACACCGATTTCGCCCTCTTCTCCGGCGGCACCTACCGCTGCATCCGGTGCCGCTGGGAGGCGGTTGGCCGGCGGCGGCGCAAGGTTCGAGAGACGATCGTGAAGGAGGCGGGAGGCCGCTGCGCGCTCTGCGGCTACGACCGCTGCACGGCAGCGCTGGAGTTTCACCACCTCGATCCCGCCACGAAGGTCTTCACGATCGGCTCGGGCAACACATGGTCCTTGCAGCGAATGCGCCAGGAGGCCCGAAAGTGCGTTCTGTTGTGCGGCAACTGCCACGCCGAGGTGGAGGCCGGCGCGACGGTGCTCCCCGCTAGAGTTCCCGAGGGTCAAGCTCTGCGCTCAACGGACGACAATCCGACGTAGCGCATTTGCACAGTCGGGGGTAGCTCAACGGCAGAGCGAACGGCTGTTAACCGTTAGGTTGTGGGTTCGAATCCCACCCCCCGAGCTCCTTCTTCTCGTGGCATGGCGCACGCGGCCGAGGGCGCGCAAAAGGGGGTATTACGCACGGAAAACGCCCCTTCGATGCTAAAGGGCCGTGCACCATGGGTCGATGAATTTGCGGGATGCACCGATCCGTCCGTTCCGCCCTTGCAGGGCTGCGTCTGGAGGCGCGACTGGATGCCGATGACGCGCGCGCCGCTCGCGGCGGCTGGTTGTCGACCCCCAGCGACGCCGCGCGGCTCAGAGCGCTCGGCTGGGTCTATATCGGCGCGTCTGCCTTCGGCCTCCTCATGCTGCTGGCGCCGCACCCGTCGACCTTCCAGGTCCTCAAGCTTCTGACCCTGCCGGCGTCCGCCGCGGCCATCGGAATCGTCCTCGTGGCCGCCCACGACCGGCTCCCGGTGGCGGTGATCGACGTCGCCGTGGCGTTCGGCACCGTGCTGGCCACGCTGGTCCTTTTCTGGACCCCGCACAACGGTCACCAGCCCTACGCCCAGTTCTACAACTGGGTCATCCTCACGGCCTTCTACATCCTCCCGTGGCGCCGGGCGGTGATCCAGATCGGCTTCGTCGCGGTGGCGTACGCGATCTACCTGCGGTTCACCAACGCGCCGGTCGAGGTCGGCGTGCAGCGCTGGCTGATGGCGGTGGGCACGACAACGCTCGCCGGCGTGACCGTGGCCCTCCTGAAGCACCGCATCGACCGCCTGGCGGTCGACCTCGTGGAAACGGTCAAGCGCGACCCGGGCACCGGCTTCCTGAACGCCCCCGGATTCGAGGAGCTGCTCGAGCGCGAGCTCGAGCGCGCCCAGCGCAACGAGGGACGCCTGAGCGTGATCGTCTGCGACATCGACCGCTTCCAGAGCGTGAACGAGGATCTGGGCCGCAAGGGCGCCGACGAGCGTATCCGCGGCGTGGCCGACGTGCTCGACCACACCAAGCGCCGCATCGACGTGGTCGCTCGCCTCAGCGGCCAGGTGTTCGGCATCCTTCTGCCCGACAGCGACGAGCACGGTGCCTATGTCCTCTCGGACCGTCTCCGCCGCGCGGTGCGCGATGGCTTCGCGGACGACGCCAACCCGATCACCGCCAGCTTCGGCGTGGTCAGCTTCCCCAAGCACGGCAGCAGCTTTGAGGAGCTCTACGGGGCCGCCACCCAGGCAGTCTTCGCCGCCAAGGAGCTCGGCCGCGACCGCTCGGTGATCTACAACCCCGAGATCACGGCCAACCTGCGCTCGGCCGCCACGCGCGACGGGATGCAGGCCGAGGAGCACCTCGCCGCCGTGCTCATCCTCGCCGAGACCCTCGACATGCGCGACACGAGCACCGCGCGCCACTCCGAGACCGTCGCCCGCTACGCGAAGACGATCGCCACCGAGCTCGGCCTGCCGCCCAAGGACGTGGAGCGGATCCACCTCGCGGGCATGCTGCACGACATCGGCAAGATCGGGATCTCCGACAACATCCTGCAGAAGCCCGGCAGCCTGAACCAGGCCGAGTGGGAGGAGATGCGCAAGCACCCGGAGCTCGGCTCGCGCATCCTCGACGGCGCGAACCTGCAGGACATCAGCTTCTGGGTGCGCGCCCACCACGAGCGCCCCGACGGCCGCGGCTACCCGCTCGGCCTGATCGACGCCAAGATCCCGCTCGAGGCGAAGATCCTCGCGGTCGCGGACTCCTACGAGGCGATGACCGCGGACCGCATCTATCGGCCCGGCATGAGCCAGATGGACGCCCGCACCGAGCTGCTGCGCTGCTGCGGCACGCAGTTCGACCGCAACGTGGTGCACGCGTTCGTGGAGGCGCTCGAGCGCGAGCAGTCGCTGGTCCTCACCGCCGAAGCCGTCATCTGAGTCAGCCCGCCGCGAACCGCTCGACCTCGTCGGCCGCGGTGGCCGGCCCGCTGTGGACCTCCGCCCAGCGCGCCAGCTCCCCCGCCCGCGCGGCATAGCCCGGCTCGTCGAGCAGCTGCCGGACAGCCAGCCTGATCCCCCGCGGGGTGGTCAGGCGCCGGGGCAGCGACACGCCCACGCCCGCCCAGGCCACGCGCGCAGCGTTCTCGGCCATGTCGCCCGCCGCGGGGCAGGCCACGAGCGGCGTCCCGCAGGTCAGCGCCCGCGCCACGGTGCCGTGGCCCGCGTGGCACACCACGGCGTCGCAGAGCGGCATCGTGCGCGTGTAGGAGAGCCAGTCCACGAGCCGGGCATTCGCCGGCGGGTGCAGCTCCCGGGCGGATGAGCGCTGATTGGTGCTGGCCAGCACCCGCAGCGGCTCGCCCGCAAGTCCCTCCAGCGCCGCCCGCAGCATCCGCTGCTCCGGGTCCTGCGACGTGCTCGGCGCCACCAGCACCAGCGGATCGTCTCCAGGCGGAAGCTCCACGTCCCCGAACGGCTGCTCCCACAACAGCGGCCCGGTGACCTTCATCCAGGGCTCCCACGTCCGCGGGTACTCGAGCTGCGGGAAGGTGGCGATCAGGGCAAGCTGGCGCGAGGTGCCGCCGTGAAGATGCTCGTGCGGAGGGAGGCCGACCCGCCTGCGCGCCTCGTTCAGCTCATCGCGCCCGCGCTTGGCGCCGTGGGCGGCGAGCGGGTCGAGCAGGCGCCAGAGCGCGCGCCCCACAGGCGTCCGCGGCAGCCGGGCCCCGCTCGAGTAGAGCGGGAAGCCGGGCTCGCCCGCGGGCAGAACGTGGGGCACGAGCGTTGCCCACGGCCGCCCGTCCATCTGCGCCGCCAGCGCGGCCGCGAGCGTGAGGATGTCCGCCACCACGGCGTGCGGGTCGAGCTCGCGCACGAGCGGCACGGTCTCCTCCGCCGCCCGTACTGCCGCCTGATACGGCTTGAGCGCGGGGGAGGTGGGGAAGACCGCGTACTCGGGGGCACGCTCGAAGCGCATCCCCTCGCGCTCGACGTGCTCCTGCCAGCGATCCCACGTCTGGAGGCAGACCGAATGCCCGCGAGCGGCCAGCTCGCGCCCCAGCGCGATCATCGGGAACGCATGGCCCGGCTCGCCGAACGCGGCGAGCAGGAAGCGCCGGCGTTCGCCCGTGGCGCTCAGACGAGTTCCGCGAGCGTGCGCATCATCACGGCGCGCTCCTCGCCGGTCGCGGCCAGCGGGGTGACGATCAGCGTGCCCACGCCCGCCTCGTCGTAGGTCCTGAGCCGCTCGGCGATCCGCTCGCGCGGGCCGCAGAGCGAGGTGATGTCGATCAGCTCGTCGGGCAGCGCGGCTCCGGCCTCGTCCTTCTTGCCGGACAGGTACAGCTCCTGCACCTCGTCGGCAGCCTCCTCGAAGCCGTAGCGGCGCACCAGCGCGTTGTAGAAGTTCTGCTTGCGCGAGCCCATGCCGCCCACGTAGAGGGCGAGGATCGGCCGCAGCGCATCGCGTGCGCGCTCCACGTCGTCGTCGATCGACATCATCACGTTGGGAGCGATGTCGAAGGAGTCGTCGATCGTGCGTCCCGCCCGACCGGCACCCTCCTCGAGCAGGGCGCGGAACTCGCCCACGTGCTCGGGCGAGAAGAACGTGGGGAGCCAGCCGTCGGCGATCTCGCCCGCGAGCTGCGTGTTCTTCGGGCCGATCGCCGCCAGGTAGATCGGGATCCGCTCCTGCACCGGGTAGATCATCAGCTTGAGCGCCTTGCCCGGGCCGTCGGGCAACGGCAGCGTGTAGGTCTCGCCGTCGAACTCGACCCGCTCGTGGCTGAAGGCCTTGCGCAGGATCGCGACGTACTCGCGCGTGCGAGCCAGCTGGCCGCCGAAGCGCTGGCCGTGCCAGCCCTCCGCCACCTGCGGGCCCGACGAGCCGATCCCGAGCAGCATGCGGCCGTTCGAGATCACGTCGAGCGTGGCGGCGGTCATCGCGGTCATGGCGGGCGTGCGCGCCGGCATCTGGAAGATCGCCGAGCCGAGCTTGATCCGCTCGGTCTGCCCCGCCAGCCAGGCGAGCACCGTCGCCGCGTCCGAGCCGTAGGCCTCAGCGGCCCAGACCGAGTCGTAGCCGAGCGACTCCGCCTCGCGCACCAGCGCGAGCTGGTCCTCGTTCGTGAGCCCGAGGCCCCAATAGCCCACGCTCAGGCCGAGCCGCATGAAATCCCCCGTTCAGAGGGTTTGCAACGGTCCGGGCGAGCCCTTAGATTCCGTAGGCGGATCAAAACGGCCCGCAATCCTAAGTGAGGTGAGCGTCCTGAGGAGACCCCGCCGGCCCGCGGAAGAGCTGCGCATCGCGATCGACTGCCTGCCCGATCGCACGCGTCTCGCGATGCTGGACGGGATCGACGCGAACCGGATCATCGTGGGCGCCTACACGGACGCGCGGGGCGGCATCTGCCCGATGCTGGCCGCCCACCGCTGCGGCGGGCGCACCAACCTCGCCAGCTTCGCCCGCGCCTGGGACCGCTACACGAAGGCCGGCGGGCGCCCGCGCCCCGCCACCGAGCGCGAGCTGCGCACACTGCGAGCGATGCTGGAGACGAGCCTGGTGGAGGACGGCTACCTGCTGTCCGAGGTCGTAGACGACGTGAAGGCGGCGAGGCGCGACGAGGCCGCTCGTGAGGCCCGCCGTTCGGACCAGGGCTGGCTTCCGCAGCTCTGGCGCAGAGATCGCTCCGAGCGCGAGCTCGAGCGCGTCTAGCCCTGCGGGCCCAGCTTGTCGCTGGGCCGGACGAACTGCATCTCGGGGACCATGCATGCGCGCGAGGTGCGCAGCAGGAAGCGCACTGCCTCGGCGAGGTCCTCGGGCCGGATCATCTGGTCGCGCGGCACCTGGCCCTCGATCCACGAGGTCATCGGCGTGTCCACGAAGGCGGGGCAGAGGGCGGTCACCTGCACGCCGGACTCGGCCAGCTCCCCGTGCGCCGCATTGCTGAGGGCCACCACCGCGGCCTTCGTCGCCGAGTAGGCGGCCAGCCAACCAGCGGGGAACTTGGCCGCGATCGAGGCGGTGTTCACCGCCAGCGCCTTCCCGTGCTCGGCGCCCGCCTCCTTGAGCATCGGGATCGTCTCCCGCAGCATCAGGTAGACGCCGCGGAGGTTCACGTCGAGCTGCATGTCGAGCTTCTTGGTGTCGGCGTCCTCAATGGCCCCGCCCACGCCCAGCCCGGCGTTGTTGATGAGCACGTCGAGGCGGCCGTAGCGCTCCCGGTGGGCAGCCGCGACCGCCTTCACCTCGTCCTCGTTGGCCATGTTCGCGGGCACGGCCAGAACCTCGATGCCCTCCTCGGAGAGCCCGCGAGCCGCGTCCTCGAGCTTCTCGGGCCGTCGCGCCGATAGGGTGATCCCGTAGCCGTCCTCTCCCAGCGCGCGCGCGATGGCAAGGCCGATCCCGCTCGATCCGCCCGTAACCAAGGCAGCACGTCCCTCCATCGATCCCTCCAGTACTCGGCGTGGACGCGAGACCTTATAGGGCGCTTAACACTTGACCGGCATATCTGTCCGCATACGTTCCCTACGCTTACGAGTGATGAGTTTCGGACGCGCGGCAGGCGCCGTGGCCCTTGTCGCGGCCCTGGCGCTCTCCTCTTGCGGCGGTGGAGGCAGCAGCACCACCGCAGTAACCGGGCAAAAGCCCGGTGCGTCGACCCCTGCGGTCTTCCCGCGGGCGGACGTGCAGACGCTGGCTGAGCTCCAGAAGAAGCTCGGACCCGGTCCGGTGCTCGCCCCGGCGGTCTCTGACCTCACGCCGGGCACGAATCGCTTCGGCTTCGGGCTCTTCGACCGCTCGCGCAAGCAGATCCAGGAGGCGCCCGTCGCGATCTACGCCCAGTCCGTCTCGGGGGGCCCGGTGCTCGGGCCCTTCGTCGCGCACGACGAGTCGCTCGCCGTTCAACCCGACTTCAAGAGCGACACGGTGAAGGCGGACCCGAACGCCGCCCAGTCTGTCTACGTGGCCAACGTCAGGTTCAACACCCCGGGCGACTACCGCATTCTCGGCGTGGCGCGCCTCGACGGCCGCCTGGTGGCCGCCACCCTTGCGGGGCCGGCCGTGCGCGTGCAGGCCCACGATCCGGTGCCCGCGGTCGGCGAGAAGCCGCCGCCGATCGAGACCCCGACCACCGCGTCGGTCGGCGGCGACGTCACCAAGATCGACACCCGCACGCCCCCCGACGACATGCACAAGTACAGCCTGAAGGACGTGCTCGGCAAGAAGCCCGTCGTGCTCGTGTTCGCCACGCCGCTCCTGTGCGTCAGCCGCGTCTGCGGCCCGGTGGTGGACATCGCCGAGCAGGTGGAGCACACGATGCCCGCCGCGAAGCAGTTCGCGTTCATCCACAACGAGATCTACAACAACAACAAGGTGATCGACGGCTACCGGCCCCAGGTGGCGGCGTTCCGGCTGCCGACGGAGCCGTGGGTGTTCGTGATCAACAAGGAGGGCCGGATCGCGGCGCGGATGGAGGGCGCTTACAGCGTCAACGAGCTCCAGGCGGCGATCCGGGCCGGTCTCAAGCCGGTCAAGGCGGTCAAGCAGTAGCAGCGCGCTGCGGTGGGCGCTCCGAGGCGGATGTCTTCGCCAGGAAGCTCCTCATCGCCCGGTGGGTCTCCCCGGGCCGCTCCACCTGAGGCACGTGCCCGCAGTCGATCGCACGGTGGCGTGCGTGTGGAACGGCGTTCTCCACGTAGCGGGCGAACTGGATCGGCACGATCTTGTCTCGCTTGCCCCACACGAACAGCGATTCGGCCTCCAGGCCCTCCAGCCGGGTCCAGAAGCCGTTCGGGCCGTGGGGCTCCTCCAGGTAGATCTGCCGTGCCGCTGCGTAGAAGGCGGCGCGACCGCGCGGGGTGCAGTAGGAGCGCACGAACTCGTCGATGCCCACGCGCGCCCAGTCGTCCATGCCGCTGGGGAGGAGGCGGCGGACGATGCCCTCGACCGCGGCGCGCGGGGCGATCTGAAGCAGTCCGAGCTCCGGTCGGGAGACCTTTACGAGCGGCAGCCAGCGACGGTCGCGCCTCCAGGCGAGCGAGGGGCAGAGCAGGACCAGCTTGCGGACGCGGTCCGGGTTGCTGAAGCCGAGCTCGAGCGCCACCCGGCCGCCCATGCTGTTGCCGACCACATGGGCCCGGTCGATGTCCAGCTCGTCCATCAGGGCCGTGATCCCCGCGGCGAAGTACCTGGCGTCGTAGGGGGCGGCGATTGGCTTGTCGGACTCGCCGAAGCCGAGGTGGTCGGGAGCGATCAGCCGGTACTCGTCGGCCATCGCCGACACGGTGGGGAGGAAGGAGGCCTTGGTGCCGCCGAGGCCGTGCAGCAGCAGGATCGGCTCGCCCTGGCCCGCCTCGAGGTAGGAGAAGGTGCCCTTGCTCGTCTTCGCTCGCTTGAACTCGAGCCGGCCCGCCTGCGTGTTCCCGCTCGTGGCCGCCAGCAGGCCCACGCCGAGGTGCATGTTGTGGCGGATGCTGAGCTTGCCCTTGCGGTAGGCCCCCATCCCGCCCCGGACGTCCTCAGTGATCGCCCGCCAGGTGGCCTCGTCGGCCGAGAGCAGGGCGTCGGGCCGGTCGTCGCCTGCGGGCACGAGCTTGGCCCGCCGGCCGTCGATGCGGGCGTCCCAGGCCGGCTGGTCGCGAGTCTCGAGGCGGATCGTCGCCTTGCCTGCCGGGGCGTCGAACACCGCCGGGTCGAAACGGTCGACCAGCGTCCTCAGGTGCTCAGGCGCCTTCCCCATCTGCCCCAACAATGCTAGATGCGGGCCCGGCGCGCCACTGCGCTAGCTGTCAAACCCGAGGCCGAAGCGGTCCAGCGTCTTCAGCCAGAGCCCGCGTTTGCCCTGGTTCTTGTCCGCGGCGTCGAGGCGGTTTCTCGTCAGCTGGATCACCGCGTAGCGGAGCGGCTCCGGGGGGAAGGGGACGGGCTTGGTCTGCACGTACTTGAGCCTCGTCGCCTCGGTTTCCCGCTTGTCCAGCAGGTCGAGAGCGGTCTGGGCTCCGAAGCGGGTTGACGCGACTCCCAGGCCGGTGTAGCCGAGCGCGTAGGCCGTCCTGCCCCCGTGCGCGGTGCCGAAGAAGGCGGAGAAGCGGCTGCAGGTGTCGATCGCCCCACCCCAGCGGTGGCTGAACCTGAGGCCCGCGAGCTGGGGGAAGGTGGTGAAGAAGTGCTGCGAGAGCATGGCGAAGCTGTGCTCGTCGTCGTCCAGGTCGGGTCTGACGGGGCCGCCGTAGCGGTAGACGGCGTCGTAGCCGCCGAACAGGATGCGGTTGTCGCTCGTGAGCCTGTAGTAGTGGAACTGGTTGGCGCTGTCGCCGACCCCCTGGCGCCGGTTCCAGCCGATCGAGGCCTTCTGCTCGCTGGTCAGCGGCTCGGTCATCAGCGCGTAGTCGTAGACCGGTGCGACGTAGCGGCGCATCTCGCGCAGGAGCGGCTTGTAGGCGCTGGTGGCGAGGAGGGTCCTGTTGGCGCTCACGCTGCCGTTTGGGGTCCGGACCAGGCCCGCGCTCAGCCCGGTGGCGGGGGTGTGCTCGTGAATCCGCACGCCGAGCGCGATCGCCGCCCGTCGCAGGCCGTCCGCGAGCTTGCCGGGATCGAGCACCGCCGAGTTCGTCTTGTCCCAGATCCCGCCGCGGTAGAGGGGAGAGGCGACCTCGCTCTGCATCTGGTCGCGGTCGAAGATCTCGACCTCATGGCCGAAGCGCCGCATCAGCTCGACCTCCTCCTCGACCGACTCCTCCTGATAGGGCTCGAGCCACACCAGGATGTCGCCGGTCTCCTCGAAGTCGCAGTCGATCCCGTGGCTGGCCAGATCGGCCTTCATTCCCCTGAAGTTCTCCACCGCGAGGCGCTCGAGGGTGGGCACCTCGTCCTCGAACCTGGCGATGCCGTTGCCCGTGCCGTGGGTGAGGGACGCGATGCAGAAGCCCCCGTTGCGCCCGCTGGCGCCGTAGCCGATCGTGGCGGCCTCGAGCACGACGATGTCGCGACTGGAGTCCTCTCGCTTGGCATGGAGCGCCGCCCACAATCCGGTGAAGCCGCCGCCGACGATGCAGAGATCGGTCGCGGTGGGGCCCTCGAGGGCGGGGTGGGGCTCGCGCTGCGGGAGCGTGGCGAGCCAGAAGGGGACCGGATCGGCGTCTCGGAAGGCGGCCCTCTGCTCCGCGGTGGGCGCGCTCTCGGGCCAGGGAAAGCTCACGTGCGAAACCTACTAGCGGGCGGCCGCCCCCACTGCTAGCTTGGCCACCCACCGGGCCAGTAGCTCAGTTGGTTAGAGCAGCGGACTCATAATCCGTGGGTCGTAGGTTCGAGTCCTACCTGGCCCATCGTCAGTTTTGGCCTTGTTAGAGCGCTTTATCGGCTGCGCGTCTGCCTCGAAGATCAGCCGATTCGGAGGGGGTGTCAACGTAGGTGTCAACAACCGAGCGCCAGGTTCGTCTGGTCCGGCGAGCAGGCTCAGGACTTCCGTGGCGCTCGCGAGACTTGCTAGATCGGCGGGAAGGGAGGCGCTTGGCCTCACGGCCCTCAGCTGACCCTGTTCGTCTGGGCCGCTCCGCCATGAGTCCGGTACCCCAGTGGTGCTGCCCCTTACCCGCGCAGCCGCCGCGGGCGGCGCTCTTGGCGCTCGAGCGAGTCGCCGATCAGATAGAGCGTCGGCGGCCATAGCCCGACGAAGAGCGCCCGGCGCTCCGCGTTGCCGCGTTCGTCCTGGTCCACGGTCTTGGCGCGGATCCAGAGGACGATGCACAAACCAACCGATGACAGCGACGCCAGGTGGAGGTGCCAGCCTCGCATCCCCACCGCGTAGAGCCTCCGCTTCAGCACGAACGTCGTGTACCCGGTAAGTCTCGGGTCGAACCGGCGACGCGTGTCGCGCCTTTGGTGCCGGGTATGACGTTGGCGTGCCCGGACTCCCGCTTTCGCGACGCTTGGCCACCGCCGCGCGCTGGCCGGTCGGTATCGGACTGACCTCGTGGCGCTACATGTGGCGCACGACGCCGTTCCATCGAGGCGAGCGAGCGGGCTCGCCGACGGACGACGTTGCGCCGCCGCTTCCGGCGGGCCTGTCGCGAGACGAGATCCAGGGCCCGGACGACGGCTTCGGTCCCCTGTTTCATCGCAGTTATCGCGTGCGCATCCGCGACCCGCGCATGTCCGCGAGCGAGCTCATGGCGCAGCTACAGGCCGACCCGGATGCCGCGGCTCCCGGCGAGTTCGCCACTTTCGTGAAGGTGCGCGGGGGCGAGGGAGCCATGCGCGTGGGCGATGAGTTCGTGGTTCGTATGGCCGGTCCGTGGGACGGGCCCGTGCGCGTCGTCGACGTGACCGACGCCTCCTTCCGGCTGGTAACCCTCGCCGGCCATTTGGAGGCCGGTCAGATCGAGTTCACCGCGGCGGACGTCGACGGTGGGGTGGCGTTCTGCATCGAGTCCTGGGCGCGCAGCGCGGATCGCCTCGCGGATCTCCTCTACCAGCATTTACGGATGGCCAAGGAGATTCAGCTGCATATGTGGACGTCTTTCCTGGAGCGCGTCGTAGAGATCGCTGGCGGCCGTTTGACGGGCGGGATCAGCATCGACACTCGCCGGGTCGACCTCGCGGTTGACCGGACCATCGCCCGGTTGCGCGACCGTAGGTTGAACTTTGACCCCGAGCGCTGCCACGAGCACGTTCCGGAGAACGGCTGGCACGTCGACGACCTGTGTGAGCGGCTGCCCTCGGAGCCCCCCGGACCGCCCGTCGATGGTGGAAGCTGGGAGATCGCACGGCGCCTGATGCGCGGCTACGAGTTCGCCGACCCCTCGATCGTCCGCGCCGTCTACGACCCCGACGAGGCGTTGGAGGGTCGCACGATGCTGCTCCAGTTGCGCTTCCACGGACTGCGCTTCCACGGCGGCGTCCGCGTCAGCGAGGTCTACGACGATGAGCGAAAACGCGCCGGACGCACGGCAAGGGTGTGGGGCTGGGCCTACCAGACGCTCGAGGGCCATCTGGAGATGGGGCAGATGGACTGGCAGGTGTGGAAGTGGCTCGACACCGGTCAGGTGGAGTTCCGCATCCACTCGTACTCGCGCGCCGCTCCCGACCGCAACCCAATCGTGCGCCTCGGCTTCCGGCTGTTCGGACGCCGCGAGCAGCTCGCGTTTCTGGGCAGCACCCTCGTGCGCATGCGCCGCCTGACCGAGACCGCCCTGCGCGAGGGGGGCGGAGAGCCGATTCGGAGGGCGGCCGAAGAGCTCACCGCCCGCCGCGCATGGAGCACGGGGGCGGCGCACTCCCGGCTTGCGGCCTACGTGGAGGACGGTCACGAGCGCACCCCTTCGGGGGCAGCCGGCTGATAGCCGGGTTCCGGTGCGCCCCTCGCGGTTGTTTAGGTCCCACCTTGGTGGGCATGCCTTGTAGAGCGCGAAGTACCCAGAGCGGCAGGTGCCTGGTCTTGTGAAGTGCGCCGGCACCGCGCCTCTGGCGTAGCGGCGCCTAGTACCCCGATACCAACGTGAGGCTGGCTCAGCGGCAGCGTTCTGTCGGGGGCCGGTCTGGTGGACCGGGACATTTCGACATCCCTGACTGGAGTGACTTGTTGTGAGTAAGCAAAAGCAGAAGATCGTCCAGTATTTGAACGAGGCGCACGGCTCGGAGGTGGCGTTGGTGCGTCAGCTGCAGGCGCAGATCGCGATGACCCCCAGGGGCAGCTATCGGGACGGGCTGGAAACCCATCTGCAGGAGACGCGCCGGCACGCCGAACGTCTCGAAAACCGCCTGCGCGAGCTGGGGCATGGCAACAACCCGCTGCAGATCGGGCTGGGCGCGGTCGAGTCCGTCATCGGGCAGGTCCTGGCGCTGACGAAGACCCCTCTCGATCTGGTTCGGGGAAGTGGTGGCGAAGAGAAGGTGCTCAAGAACGCCAAGGACTCATGCGCGGCTGAGGCGGAGGAGATCGCCACCTACACCGCGCTGGCCCGGCTCGGGCGGACGACTGGTGACGGCAAGACAGAGCAGCTGGCCAATTCGGTGTTGGCAGAAGAGCGGCGGATGCTCGACCGGCTGTTGACTGAGATACCGCGCCTGACCGACGCTGTGGCGCGGGCGGAGTTCGATGGTGAGGGCTCCTACGACGTGACCGAGACGGGCGCCGCCGACACGTTGCGTGAGGTGGGTGGACGGGCCAAGCGGACGGCCCGCCAAGCCCGCAAGGTACCGGGGGTCGCGCGTGCAGAGGGCACGGTCAAAGGGGCCGTAGCGTCTGCGTCGGACCTGCCGATCTCGAACTACGATTCGCTCAGCGCGGACGAGGTTCAGGACAAGCTCTCCGAGCTGTCCCAGGTCGACCTCGCCAAGGTCAACGCCTATGAGCGCAAGAACCAGAATCGCTCCACGGTCACCAGCCGAATCGGATCCCTGCAGGGCGACGAGCCGTGGCCCGGCTACGACGAGCTAAGTGTCAATGAAGTGCGCGCCGTGCTCTCCGAGGGCGACGAGCAGCGGATCAAGGATGTGCGCGCCTACGAGCGCAAGCACAAGGCCCGTACCGGAGTGATCCAGGCGACCGAGCGCGAGCTCAGCAACGCGTAAGGATCGTTCGAACTCAGAGAGGGGGGCCGAAGCGGCCCCCCTCTCAGCTGCTGTCTGGGCGATCGCGCTGCTACCGCTAGTCGACCGCCATTACGAGGACGGTTGCGTCGTCATCGAGCGGCTCATCCCAGCTGTTCGTAATGGCCCGCTGGATCGCAAGAGCGGTAGAAGCCGCGCTCCTGCTCTCAGCAGCCGCCAGCGCTTGTCTCACACCGTCGACCCCGAAGCGGCCTCCCTCTTCTACGCGCCGTTCGATGATCCCGTCTGTCAAGAGGATGAGCAGCTCACCGGAGCGCAACTGGCGCTCGGTGATCGTGTGGTCCAGCCCAGACTCGCGAACGCCGAGCGCGGGATGCTCGGGCCCCTGCAGCTCCTGCAGGTTCCCGTCGACATCGACCGTATAGCCAGCGGGATGGCCGCAGTTGACCCACCGCAGCACGCCGGTCGCGGGCCGCCAGCGGGCCGCTAGAAGGGAGACGTAGAAGCTCGGGTTTCCGAGCTGGCGGACGGTCTCGTCCATCGTGGCGAGCGCTCCCTGGAGGTCCTCGCCGCTGCGCCGCGCGGCGCGGAGCGCGCCGAGGGCCGCCGCTCCGAGCCCGGCCGCGGTAGGGCCGGTGCCGGACGCGTCTGCGATCGCCAGCCAGGAGCCGTCGTGGTTCTCGGCATAGTCGAACCAGTCTCCACCCACTTCGTAGCTGGGTAGCAGCGCGCCGGCCAGCTGGGCACCGGTGACCCGGGCGACCCGGGGCGGTAGAAGGTTCTGTTGGATCTCCGCGGCGGCGGTGGTCGGCTTGCGGCGGCGGGCGGCTTCGATGAAATCGGTGTAGTCGTTGGACAACTCCAGGGCCGCCGCTCCCTGTGTGGCGATGTCGGTCAACGTTCCGACCGGAGTCCCGACGCAGAGCAGCAGGCCGATGACCCGACCACGCAGCCAGAGTGGCTCAGTCACGCAGCCTGGGAGTTCGTCCTGCAGGCGGGCGTAGAACTGCGGCAGCCCCTCGGGAACGATTTCAGGGCCGAGCGCAGGCGGTCCCCCCAGAGTCGCCGGGAACTCCTCCGAGCCGGCTATCCGCATGAGCTGTGAACCGTCGATGTCGACGACGTATAGGGCGACGGGTACGCCTCCGGCACGCCTGGCTTCGGCGACGAGTTGATCCGCCACCAAGTGCGGCGGGACTTCGTCGAGGACGCGCGTGACCTCCAGGCGGAGCGGAACGTCTCGTCCCAGTCGCCCCGTCGGCTGGAATGGAATGGTCTCCACCCTGCCGCTCACGGGTGATGCCACCGACTCGAGCGCGTGCTCGAGGTCCTTGCGGGTCGGAAAGTGCCGGTAGAGCGTCGAGCGACCCACGCCGGCGGCGGCAGCGATCTGTGCCATCGACACACGCCGCTCTCCGGCCAGCGACGCGGCCGCCTCGATGATCCGTTGACGGCTGGCGAGCGCGTCCGCCCGTGCAGAAGCCGACGCGTTGTTCCGGGTCGCCTCAGCTTCCGGCTGTGCTTCGAACTCCGCCATGTGTGATCCCACGCTACCCGGTCACGCGGCGTAGCGGGTCACTTGTCCCAGTTTTTGGGGACGAATGTGCCAATTCGTGGACCGAAGTGGTTTAGAACTGCCCAGGCTAGGTAGGACATGTCCTACTTAACTCCCTAAGTGGGATAACACTACGCACGGAGGAGCTATGGCGCAGAGCACGAGCGCAGCCCCAGAAATCGGGAGCCCGTCGGGCACCGAACAGGTCAAGGAGAAGGCCTCCGAAGTGGCGGGCCAGGCGCAGGAGAAGGCCCAGGACGCCAAACAGCAGGCCAAAAGCCAACTGCGAGACCAGCTTGACCGGCGGTCCAACGACGCCGGCGAGAAGGTCAGCGCGACCGCCAATGACATCCGCTCGGTCGGCGAGCACCTTCGCAGCCAGGGCAAGGAGCAGCCGGCGAAGCTGGCTGACCAGGCAGCAGAGCGCGCCGAAAAGCTCGGCGGATACCTGTCGCGGTCCGATGCCGATCGCATCCTCGGTGACATCGAAGGCACGGCGCGACGCCAGCCCTGGGTCGTCGTGGCGGGCGGCGTCGCGCTTGGCTTTGTCGCGTCGCGGTTCCTGAAGGCGTCGAGTAGCGAGCGCTACCGCTCCGCCGCCGCGGTTGGCTCCATGGCACCGCGCGAGCTCTCGCCGCCCCAGGTGGAAAACGGGCACGGCAACAGCCCGAGCGCGAGCGTCGTCACGGGCGTGCAGCCCAGTGGCAAGGCGGCGACCTGATGCCCGGCGAAGAGGCCTCACCCGACGAGTTGCGCGAGCGTCCCGTAGGCGAGCTGCTCAAGCAGCTGGCCGAGGAAACCGCCACGCTCGTGCGGCAGGAATTGGACTTGGCCAAGGCCGAGATGGCCGCCAAGAGCAAGCAGGCCGGCCTAGGTGCCGGAATGCTGGGAGGCGCGGGCCTGTTTGGGCTCCTAGCCCTGGGTGCCCTCACGGCCTGCCTGATAGCCGCACTGGCGACCGCGACTTCCACGTGGCTGTCGGCGCTCATCGTGACCGCGGTCTACGGCCTGATCGCCGGAGCCCTTGCCCTGGTCGGGAAGAGCCGCCTCAAGAACGCAACACCGCCGGTGCCCGAGCAAACCCAAGAGAGTGTTAAGGAGGACGTGGCATGGGCGAAGACCCGAGCACGATCCGCGAGGACATAGAGCAAACCCGCGAGCGAATGGGCGACACCGTCGACGCGCTCGCGTACAAGACCGACATCAAGAGCCGGGCCAAGGACTCGGTGACCGGGAAGGTCGACGCGGTGAAGGAGAAGGTCACCGGTGCGGCCGGATCGGTCGCCGACGCAACCCCCAGCGCCGGCGACATCAAGCACTCCACGCGTACCGCCGCCGGCGTCGCGCAGGAGAACCCGCTCGGCCTCGCCATAGGCGCGGTCGCGGTGGGCTTCATCGCCGGGATGCTTGTGCCCTCGACGAACATCGAGAACCGGAAGATCGGCCCTGTCGCAGACCAGGTCAAGGACCAGGCTAAGGAGGCCGCTGAAACGGCGGTCGACCACGGAAAGGATGCGGCCCAGGCCGCGGTCGAGGCCGTCAAGGAGACCGGCCAGCAACACGCGGAAGAGGCCAAGTCCGACCTCCAGCAGCACGCTGAGCAGGCCAAGGAGCAGATCAGCTCGTCCTGAAGCGAGGTGGCGCGGGGCCGACGGTCCCGCGCCACCACTCCACGGTCGAACACGAGACGACAGGAGCTCCCCAGAGATGCCAGCTGAGACCGCCCGACGCCATGGGCAGGCCCGCGAACAAGACGCTCCCGAGACTCCCCTTCGCCTCGGGCGGGGAGAGTGGACAGCCGCCGGCCGCACGCACCAGCTCAATTCGCGCCTTGTCGCAGTGCCCGGCGACTTGGACGCCCAAAGCGATGCCGTCCAGGTGTCGAAGCTGTTCCAGCGCTACCAGCGCGACGGCGAACTGGCAGCACGGGAGCAACTCATCAGTCGCTTCTTGCCTCTGGCGAGGAACCTCGCGCGTCGCTACGCCGGAGCCGGCGTGCCGCTCGACGACCTGGTCCAGGTGGCATGCGTCGGCCTGGTGAAGGCCATCGACCGCTTCGAACCTGATCGTGGCGCAGCCTTTACGAGTTACGCGGTCCCGACAGTGGTCGGCGAGCTCAGACGGCATTTTCGCGACTCGAGTTGGGCACTACACATGCCGCGAAGCATGCAGGAGCGCGTGCTCGAGATCAGAGGAACGGTCGAGCGCCTGTCCGGTGAACTGGGCCGCTCTCCCACGCCAGGGCAAGTGGCCAGCGACGTTGGGCGTCCGCTCGAGGAGGTGCTCGAAGCGATGCAGGCTGGTGATGCGTACACCGCCGTCTCCCTCGACTCGCCCCTGCGCATCGATCAGGACATCACCGTCGCTGATTCGCTCGGCGAGATTGACGAGCGGTTCGAGCTTGCTGAGCATCGACCGGCGATCACCGATGCGCTGAACGCGTTGCCTGAGCGCGAGCGCTCGATTGTCTACCTGCGTTTTGTGAAGGACCTGACGCAGACTGAGATCGCTGAGCGTCTCGGAATCTCACAGATGCACGTCTCCCGCCTGATCCGACTCGCGCTTGAGCGGATGCGCGTTCTGGTGGACGACATATCGCCGAGGGGAGATGTCGGCGATCGGTCTGACGTCGCGCCGGAGCATTCGGGCCGCCGACGCTTCGACGAAGCGGCCTAGCCGGCACGAGCTGCGTGAAGGCAGCTAGGCAGAAGCGGGCGCGACCCGGCGCGCTCGTCCCCGGCGGTTTCAGTCTCAACAACACGGGCAGCCAGAGATTGACCGCGATCGGAAGGAGCGGAGATGCCGGACGAAGACGACAAGACCAGCGCCGACGAGGAGACGCTGCCAAAGACGTCTCTGCACGCCTACAAGGACGGGCGTGAGGAAGACGTCGAGGGGGACGTGGAGAAGCTGAAGGAGGGCGATCGGGACGAGATGCAGGTGCCCGAGCTCGAATCCGATTCAGAGGATCCAGGTCTGGCACACGAGAAGAAGTGAGTGCCTGGTCGGGGCCGGCCTAGAGTCGACCCCGACCTGCCCCATCTCGCTAGGAAAGGCTTTGCATGACAGACCAGCCGCAGGACGCAGAATGGAACGTGGCGGAGTGGCACGGGAAGCAGCTGATCGACCGGGACGGCGAGAAGATCGGCAAGCTGCAAGACGTCTACGTCGATGTGGAGAACGACCAGCCGCAGTTCGGCACCGTCAAAGAGGGCCTCATCGGGCGCCACCTGACGTTCGTGCCCCTCGGCGGGATCACCGTTGGCCCCGATGAGCTGCAGGTGCCTGTGAGCAAGGACCAGGTGAAGTCGGCTCCCAACATCGAGCAGCACGGCGACGAGCTCTCGCAGGCCGACGAGTCAGCTCTCTACCACCACTACGAGCTCAACTACACCCCGCCCGACACCGAGAGCGGTCGCCGGCTCGCCAGGCGCTAAGCGGATTCGCGGCTTAGCGGTGAGCGGCGCCGTCCCTGAGCCGCCGCCGCTCACTTGGCATGCCACCGACGATCCGGGGGCATAGCGGACCACGGCGACCGGCGAATTACCCAACGGCGGATGGCCGAAACGACCGAAGGCGTCTTTGGTGCGGTCGAACGGCGAGCAAGACGCCATGCATCCCTGCGATCGGCACGATCCTGTTGCCGATACAAGTAAGAGACGCTTGAAGGGAGACCCCCGGGTGGTGGGCACCCAGGGGCCTACCCTTAACGGAGCCCCAGTCGTTTCGGCCAGGCCTTGCTAGACGTGGCGCTGACGAGGGCTCGGCCAGCCTAATGGCCCAAACGGTCGGCCAACCTCACCCAAACCGGGGGATGTCCCGCTAGTAGCTGTGCCGTTTCAACGGCCACGAGAGGATGTTTCCGGCGACACAGCATGCGCGCGCTCATGGGCGTCGAGCCACATGCGGCGATCGGTGCCACCAACGAAGGCGAGCGGCGTTTCGACGCCGCGGGTCACACGGTGGCAGGGAGTGGCAATCGGCACGGGGTTCGCGCCCATGATCACCCCGATGTCATAGGGGGTCAGGTCGCTGTCGACTGCCGTGTAGGAGCGGTGGCGCCCGTACGGAATCGTCCTCGTAGCCAGCAGCGCGGCGGCCTCTCCGGGGCCGAGGCCATTCCAGTCGAACGCGCAGTCCACCTCGCTCGTGGAGCCTGCCAGATAGCCCCGAAGTCCATCGGCGGCGCGTCCCAGGTGCTTGCGGGCGGCCTGGCTGCCGCGGCCGGCCTTGCTGCGTGCCCTGAGCTCTTCCGCGTCGCCGTGATGATCGAACGCGACACGCAGAAGTCCCTCGGCGCCTGCGGCGAGCAGCAGCGCTCCGAGCGGACCGTCTATCTCCAGGCACGCGAGACCACCGGGTAGGGGGTTGGGCAGAGCGCCCTTGGCGGCGATCCGCCGGGTTCCCCGTCGCAGGCCCTTCTCGTAGGCGGCGCAGTCTGCGCAGACACCTTCAGCTCGGGTCTCGACCCGTTCGACCGTGAAGCCCGTGGGCATTGTCAGGTCGCGAGGCTCGTCTCCCTCGGCTCCCTCGATGTCGAACAGACGCAGGCACAGTCGGCAGCGGAAGTGGTGATGGCTGGTGGTGTTCGTCTCGTAGCGCACGGGCTCGGCGGCTCCGACTGCCGCCAGCAGGCCGAGCTCGGTGAACTCTGCGAGCGTGGAGTAGACGGTGCCGCGGCCGAGGTCCGGGAGCGCCTGCGATGCGAGCGCGTGGATCTCGTCCGCCGACAGGTGCTCGCCGGCCCCGCCACGGAACGCGCCGATGATCGCGCGCCGCTGGGGGGTGCTGCGCAAGCCGAGGTCTCTCAGCACCTCGCCCACGTCCTCGGGAAGTTCCGCCATCGCCTGCATTGTGGCGGCCCGAGGCGACGAGGCAGCTGGTTCGTGGTTTACGCCTCCGCATTACGGGCACCCGGTACCTATCAGAACATTGTCTTATCTAGGAGAACTTTCATGATTCTGCGTATCGATCGCCTGCAGACCGAGTTGCCGCCGCCGTCCGATCCGGATCCGGTCGGAGCAGCCGCCGTGCAGGAGCTGCTGGGCGGCAAGTTCGGCGAGATGTCGACCTTCATGAACTACACCTACCAGTCGTTCAACTTCCGCAATCGCCAGGGTGCGCGCCCGTTCTACGACTTGGTCGCCAGCATCGCCGCCGAGGAGTTCGGGCACATCGAGCTCGTCTCGAGCGCGATCAACACGATGCTCACCGGCGCAGCGGAGGGCGACCCGGGGCAAAACGGTGCACTCGCCTCGGTGAAG
The DNA here is from genome assembly GCA_963770325.1 of uncultured Thermoleophilaceae bacterium. Taxonomy (GTDB): domain Bacteria; phylum Actinomycetota; class Thermoleophilia; order Solirubrobacterales; family Thermoleophilaceae; genus JAICJR01. The sequence goes on from CAVYPF010000004.1 coordinate 709,789, forward strand.
GGCACCCGCAACACCCAGCAGTTCATCGCCGGCGGCGCCGCCACGCTGGTTCAGGACTCGAACGGCAAGCCCTGGAACGGCGACTACGTCTTCTCCTCCGGGGACCTGATCGAGGATCTGACGCACAACTTCTTCCTCGAGACCGGCGCGCGCAACAACAAGCTCAAGGTCTACGAGATGGTCGACCATCCGGCGGCCCGCGCGCTGACCGGCTACCTGCTCGTCCGCGGTGGCGTGCATCAGGTCGCCTACGCACGCGCGCTCGAGAACCTCACCGGCGCCGACCTGACGAAGCTGTTCCCCTCGCCGCGGATCCCGACCGACAAGATCCCGGAGTGCCAGCCGCACATCAAGCGCGGCGAGCACCTGAAGCTCTACCGCTTCTCCGAGAACGACTTCAAGGAGATCGCCGCCGTGTTCAACGGCTCGCATCCGGAGACCGGCGAGGAACTCATGGTCGCCGAGGAGAGTCATCCCGAGGGCGCCCCGCCGTTCGACCTCCCGAGCCAGGCGGCGGTCTTCGCGCCCGGTCCCGAGCCGGAGCTGATCGCGGAGGTCGCGGCCAAGCTCCGCGCAGGCGGCCGGCCTGCCGAAGGAGCCCACCGGCGTGGTGGCCAACAACGGATCGGGCAACGGGTCAAATGGCGCCGACCGCGTCATGAAGAAGGTCAAGGACGCCGTCAGCTAACGACCCTCGAACGCAAGGAGACCCAATGGCTGAACTCACGAAGTTGGAGAGCAAGCTCGGCGAGGTGCTGGGCCTCGCGATGGCCGCGCAGGTGGCCACCACGAAGGTCAAAGGGATGCTCACCGACGACGAGCAGTTCCTCGCCGGCCCGCTCGAACGCATGGGCGAACAGGGGAGCGAGACCGAGGAACGGTGCACCGACGTCGCCGGGCAGTTCAACGGCAAGAAGACTGCGATCGTCGCCAAGGGCAAAGAGGTGAAGCAGGAGGCCACCGAGATGATGGAGACCTACCTGGAAGGCGAGGACGACGCTCTCGACGGGTTCGAGTTCCTGACGATGGCCGAGGCAGGAGAGGTCGGCCACTGGGCAATCGTGAAGAAGCTCAACCAGAAGGCCGGAAATGTCGCCGTCGCGGAACTCGCAGAGTGGGCACTACCGATCCAGGAAGACCACCTCAAGGCGGTCCTCGAAGGGTCGCTCCAGCTCGCCGCGCAGGACGACCCAGACGAGATCGAGGACTAGACCACCGCTAAGCACACGAGTGACGAAGGAGCTTGATGAAGGCATTGACGTGGCACGGAACGGGGGACGTACGTGTGGACACCGTCCCGGACCCAGCGATCGAGCATCCGACCGACGCGATCATCCGCGTTACTTCGTCGGGCATCTGCGGATCCGACCTGCACCTCTACACGGTCCTTGGCCCGTTTCTCGACGAGGGGGACATCCTCGGCCACGAGCCAATGGGGATCGTCGAGGACGTCGGCTCAGATGTCACGGGGATCGCCCCGGGCGACAGGGTGGTGGTGCCGTTCAACATTTCGTGTGGCCACTGCTACATGTGCGGGAAGGGCCTTCAGTCGCAGTGCGAGACCACCCAGACGCGCGACCAAGGCATGGGAGCGGCGCTGCTCGGCTACACGAAGCTTTACGGCCAGGTGCCGGGCGGCCAGGCGGAGTTCCTGCGAGTGGCGCAGGCTCAGTACGGGCCGATCAAGGTGCCCGATGGGCCTCTGGACGTTCTCGACCATGGAGTGACAGATACCGCCCGGCGGCGCCCATCGGGCCAACGCACTTTGACAAACTAGATCCACGATTGCATACTATTGTGCATTCAATCCTCTAGCACGGATCATTTACCTCCAAAAGGCGCTTTCGTGACCGCTACGAAGCTGTCTCCCGGGCACGGCACCGCCGTGGAGCTGTGCGTCGAGGAGATCCGAAACGCGATCCGTGTCGGTGTGCTGATGCCTGGCGAGCACATCAAGCAGGCGGCCATCGCTGAAAGCCTCGGTGTCAGCCGAATTCCGATCCGGGACGCGCTCAGCAGGCTGTCAGCCGACGGTGTCGTCGCGCACACGCCGAACTCGGGCTTCAGGGTCGCTCAGCTCGACATCGACGAGCTCGATCAGGTCTACCGGATGCGTGAGCTGCTCGAGACCGAGTTGCTCAGTCAGATCACGCCGCTGCCCGCGGACGTGCTGAGCCGTGTCGAGGCGGAGCATCAGGCCGTCTGCGACGCCGCGGCAAGCGGTGACATCAACGGCTACCACACACACAACGACGAGCTCCACTTCCTCTTCTTCCGGATGCCCGGAAAAGACCTGATCCTGCGTCAGGTGACTCGGCTGTGGCATCTCGCAGAGATCTACAGAACGGTCCACGTCCACGACTTCGACTCTCGCTTCCGAGTTCTGGAAGAGCACGAGCGGATCGTCGCTGCCGCGCGGGCGGGATCTGTCGACGAAATCGTGGCGGCATTCGACGCGCACCGGCGAGCGGGGGGCGAGAAGGTGCGATCGATTCTCCTGGCGCGCGAGCATCTGCGTGACGGGGGGATGTCCCGTATCAGCCGATAGACCCTCATTCGAAAGGAAGAACCATGTGCGGACCGGTGTTCATCGACGAGGCGACCAAGAGGCAGATTGCCGCACACAACGCAAAACGCCATGAGGTCTCGACGAGCCCCTTCGGTCCGAGTGACGAGATCGGAATGACGAACCTGATCACGACGGAGAGCATGCGCAGCGTGATCGAGTCGGTCGATCTCCACAAGTCATACGACCTGAGCGTCGACTACTTCAACGAGATGCCGGCGTGGACATCTCTAACAGCGGATCCGCCGTTTCAGATCTGGATGTCCCACACCCCGTCGGGCCAGGTCAACCACGACAACGTGGGGATAGGCACCGACATGGCTGAGCGGGTTGGCTACTCCGGTGACTGCATGTTGATGTACACCCACTCCGGCACCCACATCGACGCCCTCAACCACTTCGGCTACTACGGCAAGATCTGGAACGGCTTCAGCGCGGACACCCATCTGGGCAGCCGAGCGTGGACCGTCGCCGGCGCCGACAAGCAGCCACCGGTCATCGCGCGCGGGATCCTGATCGACGTGGCCGCGGCGCACGGGGTCGACGTCCTGCCCGACAGCTACGGGATCGGCGAAGACGACCTGCGAGCCGCCCTGAGCCGTCAGCACTGCGATGTACGGCCCGGCGACGTGGTCATGGTGCGAACCGGCCGCATGCGCGTTTGGCCGAACGGAGACGCGTACCAGATGGACGAGCCGGGTCTCACTCGCGAGGGTGCCGAGTACCTCGCGAAGCTCGGAGCGATCATCATCGGTGGCGACAATTCCGCCCTCGAGCAGTTTCCCTCCGTCGACCCGGAGAACTGGCAGCCAGTACACACCTACCTGCTCGCCGAAGCCGGCGTGCCGATCATGGAGATCGTGGACCTGGAAGGGCTGGCCGCGGACGAGCTGTACGAGTTCGCGTTCATAGGTGCATGTCTGAAGCTCCGCGGCGCCACGGGTTCACCCATGCGTCCACTGGCTCTTCCACTCAAGCGTCGCTGACGCCCGAGCCGACATCACCCGGTTGAGAGAGGCCGCGTCCGCGGCGCGAGATGAATCAGGAGCTGAGGAAATGAGCGAGATTTCGGTGACACACGGCGACGGGGTGGCGATCGTGCGGCTGAACGCGCCGGAGCGGCGCAATGCCCTGACGCCTGAGATGGCGCGCGATCTGATCTCCGCGTGCGACGCCATCGATGCCGACACCAGCATCGGCGCGGCGGTCGTCTACGGCGAGGGTGGGCACTTCTGCGCCGGTGCACACAGGGCCGTGCTGGAGGTAGCCGGGCAGGATCCGACCCATCCGGACTCGTTCGAGGACAACAACGTCGTCTACGCGTCGTTCATGCGCGTCGGCAAGCTCGCGGTGCCGACCGTCGCCGCGGTTCAGGGTTCGGCCGTGGGTGCCGGGATGAACCTGATGATGGCCACGGATCTCCGCGTCGTCGCGGAGGACGCGCGGATCATGGCCGGCTTCCTGCGCATCGGCATACACCCCGGGGGTGGGCACTTCGCGCTCATGGGACGTGGCGCGGGTCGTGAGGCGACGGCCGCGGCGAGCCTGTTCAGCCAGACCCTGGACGGCCCGGCCGCGAAGGAGGCGGGGATCGCGTGGGAATGCGTTCCGGAGGCTGAGGTGATCGAGCGTGCGCTCGCCCTCGCCTCGGGTCCCGCCGGCGATCCGGAGCTGTCCCGTGCCGCGGTCGCGAGCTTCAGGCTGGTCCTCGGGCCGCCGGCATTGTCGTGGGAAGCCGCTCTGCAAACCGAGCGCGCGATGCAGATGTGGTCACTGCGGCGGCGGATGCTGGGTCTCTCGACCGAGACGGCGCGGTGAATCAGGTGAGCGAAGGGCCGTTCTCGGATCTCGTGGTCGTCGAGATCGGCCAGTTCGTCGTCGGGCCGTTCTGCGCGCAGTTCCTCGCCGACGGGGGCGCGAAGGTGATCAAGGTCGAGGCGCTCGCCGGTGACCCCTATCGGCGGGAGGACACGCTCGCGCCCATGGAGAGCCGGCAGTTCACGATCAAGAACCGGGGGAAGGAAAGCCTGCCGCTCAAGCTCGGCCACCCTCGGGCGGCGGAGGTCCTCAACAGGCTCTTCGACATCGCGGACGTGGTGATCGTGAACGCCCGCATGGACACCCTTCAGCGCCACGGAATCAGCTATGCCGATGTCTCGAAGCGGAATCCGCGGATCGTCTACGCGCTTGCGTCCGGGTTCGGGACCGTGGGCCCGGATGCGGGGTACGGCGGCATGGACGTCGTCGCGCAGGCGCGCAGCGGAGTCATGCTGGCCCTGGGTGCCGAGCAGGACGGCCTGCCCTACCACAGTGAGGTGCAGGTGGCCGACTATGCCACCGCACTGCTGCTGTTGGCGGGAATCGGGGCGGCTTTGCACCGGCGCAGCGTGACGGGCAGGGGCCAGGAGGTGAGCGTCTCGCTGCTCGGAGGCGCCCTGACCCTTCAGAACAACGTCTTCATGCACTTCTTCGACCATGACGCGTGGCGCGAGGAGTTCCTGGGGCAGGTCCTTCCGAGCGCTCGGGTCGAGGGATGGTCCCCCGCGGAGCTCGCCGAGAAACGCGGATCGATGCGACCCGACCCGCGCGACACGACCTACTACCGCGTCTTCCGCACGAGCGACGGCATCATCTCCGTGGGTGCTGGAAGCCCGTCCGCACGACGGAGCTTCTTGAAGCTGGTCGGTCTGCCCGAACCCGGCGACGGGGGACCTGAGGACTCGCCCGACGCTCGCCGAGACGCCGTCGAAGCGAAGCTGCGCACTCGCTCGACGGCCGAGTGGCTCGCGCTCCTGCGCGCCGAGTCCGTGCCGGTGTCCGAGGTGAATCACATCGACGAGGCGCTCTTCGACGAGCACTTCCGGGCCGAGGGGCTGGTCCAGGAGTTCGATCACCCGCAGCTCGGCAGCTATCTGGCATTAGGGGCTCCCATCAGGCTCAGCGAGAGCCCGTTCGCACCTGAGAGGTCGTCTCCCGGCTTCGGCGAGCACTCGGAGGCGCTTCTGAGCAGCCTGGGATTCGGCGCAACGGAGATCGAGGACATGGTCGCCGAGCAGGCGGTTGGCGTGGCCGGCAAGCGCGCCGAGGACGCCCCGAGCGCATCATGAGCCCGTCCGAGTGGGTCCTGAGTGAGTCGGTCGACGGCGTCGCGATCGTCCGGCTGAATCGACCGGACAAGCTCAACGCTCTCTCGCAGGCGATGATGACCGAGCTCGTCGAGGTGTTCGACTCGCTGAGTGAGGACGACTCGGTCAGGGTGTTCCTCCTGACCGCGGCCGGCAGCCGTGGCTTCTGTGCCGGTCGCGACCTGTCGGAGGTCGGCGGCAGCGGTCAGGCCGCGATCGACCGACCGATGCGGGGGCCCCTCCGCAACGTGTTCGAGGTGATCCTCGAGTGCCGGAAGCCGACGATCGCGGCGATCTTCGGCCATACATTGGGAGGCGGCGCCGAGCTCTCTCTGGCGTGCGACATCCGGATCGCCGCGGAGACCCTCCAGTTCGGCTTTCCAGAGGCGACGGTGGGCATGGGAGCCAACTTCGCCTCCGTCCTGCTGCCGCGGTTGATACCCCCGGGGATCGCCCTCGACCTGCTGTATTCCGCTCGCCGCATCGACAGCGCCGAGGCACACCGCATCGGCCTCGTGAACTCGGTCACGACCGACGAGCGGCTGTACGACGACGCGCTTCGCTACGCCCTGTCGCTGTGCGAGCTCGCTCCGCTCACGCAGCAGCGCTACAAGGCGATGCTGACCAAGGGCCGCGATCTGAGCGTGGCGAGCGCGCTTCGATTGGATCCGGCTCCGAACCCGTACGCGAGCAACGATCGCATCGAAGGTGTGGCGGCCTGGAGGGAGAGAAGGAAGCCGAATTGGACCGGAACGTGACTCCGTCTGACGGCGCTCTGACCGATCCGCGTCTGGCGGCGGACCCCGCCGGAGCCTGGTCTGCGCTCATCAGGCGCTACTACAACGGCTGCTCGGCCGGCGATGTCGAGTTGATGTTGTCCACGCTCCACCCGGACGTCGTGCACTGGTTCCTCGCCCCGAACGTCGGCTCGAGGATGGTGGCCGGGAACCTGCACCTGGCGCGCTACTGGGCAAAGGTCGCCGGTATGAGAGAGGCGCGCTGGGTCGTCGACGCGATCTGTGCCGAGCCCGGTCAGGCGGTCATCGAGTGGAGCATGTGGTGGAGGGAGCTCCCCGACGGCCCGCGCGTGGTCACCCGGGGAGCAGAGTGGTTCACGTGCCGGGACGGGCTCATCCACGAGATCCGGTCCTACCACCAGATGCACCCCTACGACACCGAGCTGGATGGGTACCCCTACTCGGAGCGCGGCTATTCCGTGCGCGACGCGGAGTTCAGCCACCTCCATCCCGACGCGCTGAAATATGGTCCAGGCGGTGCTCAGGGATAACCGTCTCGCGTCGGAGGTGAGACCCTCGTGGCGTCTGGCATCGACAGGAGCCTGACCTCCTACGGCGACGCCGGGTTCTCGCGCTACCTGCGCGCGGCCTTTCTCGCCGGCGCCGGGTTCGACGCGGAGGATCTGGACCGCCCGATCGTCGGCATCGCCGACCTCAGCTCGGACTACAACCCGTGCCACCGGCTCATGCCCGGGCTGGTCGCCAACGTCAAGCGGGGAGTGACGGAGGCCGGAGGCGTGCCGTTCGTGTTCCCGACGATCAGCCTGGGCGAGGCGTTCACCCACCCGACGTCGATGCTGTTCCGCAACCTGCTGGCGATCGACACCGAGGAGCTGATCCGGGCTCAGCCGATGGATGCGGTCGTGCTGCTGGGCGGTTGCGACAAGACCGTGCCCGCGCAGTTGATGGCGGCCGCGGTCACCGACATCCCGGTGATCATCGACGTCGTTGGGCCGATGCTGGCCGGATCCTGGCGCGGCGAGCGGCTCGGCGCCTGCACCGACTGCCGACGGTTCTGGGCCCGTCACCGCGCCGGTGAGCTCGGCGAGCCCGAGATCGCGGAGGTCGAGAGCGAGCTGGTCACGACGGCGGGCACGTGCATGGTCATGGGCACCGCGTCGACCATGGCCTGCCTCACGGAGACCCTGGGGCTGATGCTGCCCGGCGGCGCCTCCCCGCCGGCGCCAAGCGGGGCCCGGCTGCGGCACGCCACCGCCAGCGGGCGCCGAGCGGTCGCCCTGGCGAACGACCCCGATCACGGCGCGCGAGATCCTCACGCCGAGCGCCTTCGAGAACGCGCTGCGGGTACTCGCTAGCGCTCGGCGGGTCGACCAACGCGGTCGTGCACCTGCTGGCCGTGGCCCGGCGAGCCGGCGTCGGCCTGCGACTCGACGACTTCGACCGCATCGCCCGCACCGTGCCGCTGCTGGTCGACGTCAAGCCCTCCGGCGCGGGCTACATGCAGGACTTCCACAACGCCGGAGGCGTCCCGGTGCTCCTCAAGGCACTCGACCGACGTCCTCGACCTGTCGACCATCGGCGTGGACGGCAAGACGCTGGGGGAGCGTTTGGCGTCGGTCCGCCCGCCGGAGCACTGGCAGGACGTCGTCCGGACCCTGGACGCGCCGCTCGGCGACGTCGCCGCGCTTGCCGTGCTTCACGGCTCGCTCGCGCCGGACGGCGCCGTCATCAAGACCTCGGCCGCGACTCCCGAGCTGCTGCACCACGAGGGCCCCGCGCTCGTCTTCGAGTCGCCCGAGGACGCGGCCGCGCGCCTGGACGACCCGGGGCTCGACATCACCGCCGACCACGTCCTCGTTCTCCGCAACGCCGGTCCGATCGCCGCCGGTATGCCCGAGGCCGGATCGCTGGCGATCCCGCGCAAGCTGGCCGCAGCCGGCGTCCGCGACATGGTGCGAGTCTCCGACGCTCGGATGAGCGGCACCTCGTTCGGCACCGTGGTGCTGCATTGTGCGCCCGAGAGCGCGGCCGCCGGGCCGCTCGCGCTGGTCCGCGACGGCGACCGCATCCGGCTCGACGTGACGAATCGGCGCATCGACCTGGTCGTCGACGAGGCCGAGCTGACCCGCCGACGCGGCGAGCTGCGTCCCTACGAGCTGCCCGCCCGTGGCTGGCGCCGGCTGCACGCGGAGTGCGTGCTACAGGCGAACGAGGGCGCCGACCTGCGCTTCTTGTGATGCGTCCGCTCGAAGCCGGAGTCTGGGGAGTGCTGCCTACGCCGTTCACGGCGGAGCGACTCGAGGTCGACGAGGCCTCGCTCGTTGCGACGCTTGAGCTGTTCCTCCGCGCCGGAGTGACCGGCGTCCTGGCGCTCGGCGTCTTCGGCGAGGCGGCGCAGCTGACGGCGGCCGAACGGGCGCTCGTCGTGGCGCGGGCGAGCTCGCTCGCCGGGCCGGGGCGGGTCGTCGTCGGCCTGACCTCCGTCGACCCCGCCGAAGTGCTCGACGAGGCGCGGGCGGCCGTGGCCGCCGCCGAGACCCCCCTCGCCGCGCTCATGGTGCAGATCAACGCGACGTCCGCGGCCGCGGTCGCCGCGAACGTGCAGGCGGTGCACGACCAGACCGGGCTGCCGGTCGTGCTGCAGGACTACCCGGTCGCCAGCGGCATCCGCGTACCCGCCGAGACGATCGTCGACGTGCTCGATCGCACCGGCTGCATCTCTGCCGTCAAGTGCGAGAGCCCGCCGACCTCCCTGGCCATCGCCGCGCTGGCCGGGGAGACCGAGGCGGCGCTCTTCGGCGGGCTCGGCGGGATCGGGCTGCTCGACGAGCTCCAGGCCGGCGCGGCCGGGGCCATGACCGGCTTCTCCTACCCCGAGGCCCTCGTCAGCGTGGTGGCGGCCTGGCGCGATGGAGGCTACGACGCCGCCCGCGCGGCGATCGAACCCTGGCTGCCCGCTGATCAACTTCGAGGCCCAGGTTCTGGTGGGCCTGGCGATCCGGAAGGAGAACCTGCGCCGCCGTGGGGTGCTCGGCAGCGCCGCGGTCCGGCCGCCGGCGCTGCCGTACCCCGAGGCGATGACGCCTCTGAGCGACGCTCATCAGCGCGGCGTCGAGGAGCTGAGCGCCTGATGGACCTCGCCATCTCCGGCAAGGTCGCATTCGTGGCGGGCGCGACCGGCGGCATCGGGCAGGCGGTGGCCCGGGCGTTGGGGGCCGAAGGCGTCCGGGTCGCGCTGGCCGGCCGGCGCGGCGAGCTGGCCGAGCAGCAGGCGCGCGAGCTCGGCGGGGCCGACGCGGCGATCGGCATCCCCCTCGACGTCACGGACCCGGCCAGCATCGTCGAGGCGCTGGCCCAGACCCGCACCCAGTTGGGCGAGATCGACATCCTGATCGTCAACGGCGGCGGGCCGCCGCCCTCCGCCGCCGCCGAACTGCGCCCCGAGGACCTCGCCGGCCCGGCCGCGCTGCTGCTGGACGGCCCGCTGCAACTCGTCGCCGGATGTCTGCCGGCGATGCGTGACCGGTCCTGGGGTCGCATCGTCGCGATCGGTTCAAGCGCGATACAGGCGCCCATCCCGGGGCTCGCGACCTCGGCGATGTACCGGACGGCGCTCGCTTCATACCTCAAGTTGCTCGCCCGCGAGGTAGCGGCCGCTGGGGTCACCGTGAACGTGGTGCTCCCAGGCCGCATCGACACCGAGCGGGTCGCCGAGCTGGACGCCGGACGCGCGGCCAGAGAGGGCACCGACGCCGCTGCCGTACGACGGGCCAGCCAGGCCACGATCCCCGCCGGTCGCTACGGACGGCCAAGCGAGCTCGCCGCCGCGGTCGCCTTCCTGTGCGGAGCGCCGGCGTCGTTCATCACCGGCGAGCAGCTGCGCGTCGACGGGGGCATGGTCAGTGGCTTCTGAGCCGGCCGCCAGCCCTGACTTGCGGCATCTCTACGGCTCGCGCAGTCGAACGACCGCACGCGCCTTGGCAACGACGGGCTGGCCGTCGACGGTGGCGGTGAGATCGATCTCGATCAGCCCGTCGTCCCGGATCGTCCCCACCGAGCCGGTGACGTGAAGCGTGCTGCCGCCCGGATCGGGCACGACGACCGGACGGGTGAAGCGGATCCCGTACTCCACCACGGCGCCCGGATCCCCGGTCCAATCCGTGACCACGCGGATCGCCTCGGCCATCGTGAACATGCCGTGCGCGATGACATTCGGCAAGCCCACCGAGGTCGCGACTCGCTCGTTCCAGTGGATCGGGTTGAAGTCGCCGGACGCGCCGGCGTAGCGCACCAGGTCGGCGCGCCGGACAGGGAAGTCCCGCGCCGGCAGCTCGTCGCCCACCTGCACACGTGAAATGTCCATGCGGGTCCTCGCGGAACGCTCAGCGCGCCGAAGCTCTTCGGAAGGCGTTCATGCGGCCGTTCCCCTCGCGACGAGTGTCGTGTAGGCCGTCAGCACCGGCTCGCCGGCGACCGTCGAGACGTCGGCGCGCGTGGTGACGATGTCGTTCCCGGCGGCGGCCCGGATGTCCTCGATCGTGAGGGCGACCTGCAGGCGATCCCCCGCGCAAACGGGCCGGCTGTGCACGAAACGCTGCTCCCCGTGCACGAGCCGCGAGTAGTCGATGCCGAGCTCGTGGTCGTGGATCGCCTGATTGCCGGCCTCCCGCGTCACCACGATCGCAAAGGTCGGCGGGGCGATGACGTCGTCGTAACCGAGCGCGCGCGCCGCCTCCGGGTCGCGGTAGACGGGGTTGGGGTCGTTGACTGCGTCGGCGAACTCGCGGATCTTCTCCCGGCCGACCTCATACGGCTGGGTCGGCGGGTACACCCGGCCGGCGAAAGACGGATCGACTGGCATGGCGGCCAGGCTACACGACTGGCAAAGCCCCTCACTAGGCACTGGCAGCACTGTGCCAGCACCCCCGTTCTGGCTACTTCGACCGGAGCGTGAGCATGCGCCGGCTCACGTGGCGCTGCTTGCCCGAATTGGTCAAGGTGACCGTGAATTGCGCCCGCAGCGAGTGGCGGCCGCCCAACAGCTTGCGCGCCTTCCGGGAGAGCTTCAGGACGACCGTCTTCTTGGACTCGCCGGCGGTCAGCTTGAAGCAGACCGAGCCGAGCGAGACGCGCCGCTTCTTGGCCGCGGCGTACGCCTTCACGGTTCTGCCGCTCACCACTCCCCTGCAGTTCTGGTCGGAGCGCAGCACGAAGCTCACCGAACGCCCACCCGACTTGACCTTCGCCGTGAACTTGCTCATGCGGGGCGCGCGACCCGCGGTGTTGGGCGGTCGATCGGCCCGGGTTGGTCAGCCGTTACCCGGCCTCCTCGATTATCGAACGCGAGACGCTGCGCGTCTGATTAGCCCGTGTGTCGGAGGATGGCCGGTACGGCGATGTCCAGGATGCGCGGCGGGAGGTGCTCATGGCCCATACCGTCGAGCAAGAGCAACTGGGCGTCGGGGATCTCCTCAGCCAGCGCGCGTCCGTGGTCGGGTGGGAACATCGGATCCTGCCTGCCGTGAACGACGAGCGTCGGCGCGGCGATCTCGCCGAGGCGTTGGCGCCAGGGCTCGCCGGGGTCGACCGCGAACGGGTTCGTCGCGCTGGCTTCCAGATCGGCGGTGCGAGCCACGACGCGTTCCGCCAGCGCTCGCGCGCCGGCCGCGTCGAAGTGGGCGGCGTAGGGCCGCTCGAGCTCGACGAGGTACTCGGCAACGGCCGCTCGATCGGACCAGTCGAGCTCCCGAGCTTCGGGGAATCGAACGGTTGGGGGTGGCAGATCGGGTGTCTCCAGGCCCGGTATTCCAGGAGTGGAGGCCGTGAGCGTGAGCGAGGCGACACGCGCCGGATGCTCGAGCGCCGCAAGCTGCGCCACCGCCGCGCCGCCCGACATCCCCACGATGTGTCCGTGTGACGCGCCGAAGTGGTCGAGCAGGCCGATGGCGTCCGCGACAAGATCGCGCAACCCGTAGGCCGGCGCGCCGAGCGGCGAGGTCATCGACCGTCCGGCGTCGCGGCCGTCGTAGCGAATCACGAAGCGTTGCCCACCGGCGAGCCGTTCGCACAGCTCCTCGTCCCACGACAGCATCGAGCTCCCCGTCCCGTGAATCAGCAGGAGGAGCGGGTCGCTCGGGCCGCCGAAACCCTCGGCGCACAACTCGACCCCGTTGACTCGAATCAGCTGCTCTGGCATCTGGGTGTCCACTGCAGCCGGTGCCTGGCCAGCTCGGATTTCCCGCCTAGCGCACCTTGGACCGCGTCGGCTCGGCGTCGACGAGGTTGTGCACCAGTTGCACCGCGACGGACCCCTCTCCAACGGCCGACGCCACCCGTTTCACCGAGCCATGTCGAACGTCGCCCGCCGCCAGCACTCCGGGCATGCTCGTCTCGAGCGCCAAGGGCCGACGCTCGAGCGGCCAGGGGAGGTCGTCCGGAAGATCCTCGCCGGTGCAGAGGAACCCGTGGCTGTCGCGCACGATGTCGGCAGGCAGCCAGTCGGTGTGCGGGTGTGCCCCGATCAGCACGAAGAGCGCATCGGCGGCGACGGTCTCCTCCTCGCCGGTGGAGGCCTCGCGGAGCACGAGCTCCCGCAGGTGGCCGTCGCCTCCTCCGTCGATGATCGTGGTGCCGGTGCGCACGTCGATGTTCGGCGTGGCATGGAGCTCTTGGATGAGGTAATGCGACATCCCGGCCTCGAGACTTGCACCGCGCACGACGAGGGTGACGCGACGCGCATAGCGCGCAAGGTGCAACGCGGCTTGCCCCGCCGAGTTGCCGCCACCCGCGACGAAAACGTCCCGCCCGCCGAGCGCGTGGGCCTCCGAGGTCGAGCCACCGTAGAAGACGCCGGCGCCGTTCAGCGCCTCGAGGGAAGGCACGCCCAGGCGGCGATAGCTTGCTCCGGTGGCGAGAATCACGACGGCCGCCCCGATGCGGCGGCCGTCCGCAAGCGAGAGGATGAGCTGCTCGCCCTCCCGCTCGAGCGTGGCCGCTCGATGCATGAACACGAAGCTCGCGCCGAAGACGGAGGCCTGCTCGTACGCCTGCTCAGCGAGCCGACTCCCGCTCACGCCGCGTGGGAAGCCCAGGTAGTTGCGGATCAGCGAGCTGGACCGGGCCTGTCCCCCGATCCCGCCCTCGTCGATGACGAGCGTGGCCAGGCCTTCGGAGGCGCCGTAGACCGCCGCGGACAGCCCTGCAGGGCCGGCACCCACGATCACGAGGTCGTAGTCGCGCGCGTCGAAGTCGGTCGGGGCTCCGGCAGCCGCAGCGATCTCGGCGTTCGACGGGTCACTGAGCGCGCGCCCGTCCGGGAGGATCATCACCGGGAGCTTCACGTCGGGACCCGTCTTCGCGAGCAGCTCGCGTCCCTCGTCGGAGTCGGCAAGGCAGAAGGTGTGCGGAGCCGCACAGCTCTCGAAGGTCTCCCGCAGCTCGTGGGCCCTGCCCGACCACTCCTCGCCGACGATGTGGACGGTGTGCGGAACCTTCCGCCGCTCCGTCGCCCACTCGAGCAGGAAGGTCGCGATCGTGTGGTGGAACACCTCGTCCGGCCAGCGCGCAGGCATCGGCACGTAGTAGTGGATGCGGCCCAGCGCGATCGCGTCGAGCATCGCCTCGGCGGTCTCGGGGTCTGCGAGGGCGTCCCACGCAACCATCAGCCCGCGCTTGGCGTGCGGATGAAGCTGCCGCGCTCGGTCGAGCACTCCACCGTCGTTCACGCACTCGGCCGCCAGCACCAGTGCCAGCTCGGCACCCGCATCGGCAAGCTCAGCCAGCTCTCGTAGCGCGTCCTCCCGAGTGCTCGCGCTCTCGACCCGATAGTCGTGGGCGTAGCGCTGGACGAGCTGGGCCTTGACCTCTCCGAGGGCGGCCAGATCTCGGTCGATTACGAGGAGGACGGGTAGCGACATCGCGAGTCCTCACGACACTACTGCCCCGCTGCGGAGCCGAGCTAGCTGCCGCGACTGACGGGAAGCGAGAGCTCGGACACCAGCCGCTCCGCGACATCGGCGTCCGGCGGTGCCAGAGGCGGGCGCAGGTACTGCCAGTCGTCGCGGCCGTCGAGCTCGCGCATCATGCCCTTGAGCGTGGGGATGAGCGGTTGCTGATCGAACGCAGCGCGAGCTCGCGTGAGTTGTTGCTGCCTTTGCTCGGCCCGCGCTTCGTCGCCGGCCGCATGCAGGTCGTAGACGTCTCGCGCGAGTGGGGCCGTGACGTTGCAGGTCGCCGAGATACACCCGGCGCCGCCCCATCTGCAGCGTGTCGAGGAGCAAGTCCTCAGCCCCGGTGAAGACGGCGAGCTGGGGGAACTCGCGACAGACGCGCTCGATGCGGGCCGGGTCGCCGTCGCTGTCCTTGGTCCCGGCGACGGCGGAGGGGAAGGCGCCGACCAGCCTCTCGATCAGCGCGAGGCTGAAGCCGACGCCGGCCATCCTCACGAAGTTGTAGAGGAACAGCTGCAGGCGGTCGTCTCCCACTCGCTCGAGCAGCTCTGCGAAGAAGCGGAACAGCCCGTCATCGCTCACGTCCTTGTAATAGAAGGGCGGAAGCACGAGGACGTCGCGCACGCCGAGCTCCAGCGCCCCGCGGGTGAGGCGGACGGCGTCTGGAAGCGCGCACGCGCCGGTGCCGGGGAGGAGAGCATGAGGGGGGATGCCGTCGGCCACGACGGCCTCGAGGCTCTCGAGTCGCTCGTCAACCGAGAGCGAGTTGGCCTCGCCGGTGGTCCCGAACAGCCCGAGCGCGTGACAGCCGGCGTCGAGGAGGCGCTGGCAGTGAGTCGAGAGAGCCGCCCGGTCCACGTCGAGGTCCCGCGTCATCGGCGTGAGCACAGCGGCCAGGACGCCGCGCAGCGGCTCGGTACGAGGGTCGTCTACGGGGGAGTCCATTCCGCGTCTCCTTCGATTTCGGGCGCCCGGCGCCGGCGCCCTCGAATGTAATCAGAGAGGCGCCCGCGCTACCGCCCGCTACCGAGCGGGCTCAGCGTGGCTGATCGAAGATCTCGCTGAGAAAGTGCGTCACGATCCATGCGGCCACTCGCGAGGTCGCTCCGGTCGGATCCCGCGTCGGATTCAACTCCACCACGTCGAAGCCGATCACGCGCGCTCGTCGCGCCAGCTCGACCAGGATCTCCCGCAGCTGGCGGTAGCTGAGCCCGCCCGGTTCCTGGAGTGAGTGCCCAGGCGCGACCGAGGAGTCGAGCACGTCGAGGTCGATCGAGACGTACAGCGCCTCCGCGTCCGGGACGGTGTCACGCACGACGTCGCTCGCGCCGCGCTCGAGCACGTCGAGGGTGGTCGCCCAGCGCCCGCCAAGCTCTCGCAGCCCGTCGACCTCCGCGCGTTCCACGTTCCGGACTCCAAGCGCGGTGACGGTGCCGGACGAACGGCAGCTCTGCCAGGCGCCGCAGCTGGCTTGCCCCGGTGAGGCGTGCGCCGTTCAGCTCGTCGAGGAAGTCGGTGTGCGCGTCGACGTGAACGACGTCGAACTCGCCCAGCGGCTCCATTCCCCGTCCCAGCGGGTAGCTGATCGAGTGGTCGCCGCCGATTGCGACCATCAGCGCTCCGCGCTCGGCGATCCCGCGCGCGGCGCCGCTGATGCGCCCGTAGTTCGCCTCGGTGTCAGAGCCCTGGATCGCCACGTCGCCGACGTCGGCCATCGTCACTCCGGCCAGGTAGTCGCGATCGGCCTCGACGTCGTACCAGCCCGTCGCGCCCTGGTCGACCCCGTCGTCAGGCGGCCGCGGATAGTCGAACTGCGCCACGCTCGCCTCGCGGACCGCCGCGGGCCCAGCGCGCTGGCCGGTCGGAATTCCCGGCTCGCGGCGTGCCGCCGTCGTAGGGGACGCCGAGGAACGCCACCTGCGCATCGAGCAGATCGAGATCGCGCGAGAGCTCGGGACCCCGAAGAACGTTCGGGGCGCGGGGTCGATCAGCGGTTCCGGGATATGCACACACCAAGTCTTGCGGAGAGAGGGATACTCGGCACGCGATGTCCCAGGAGAACGTCGAAATCATCACACGCGGCTTTGAGCACTTCAGCGCCAGCGGTGAGGTCCGCGCCCATCCCGATTTCGTCTGGGATGTGACCAAACTCGGCTGGCCTGGCCAGCAGATCTATTCAGGAGCCGCGGGCGCGAACCAGTTCAACGCCGAGTGGGCCGAGGCATGGGATGACTGGGAGCTCGAGGTCGAGAATTTCGTGGACGCCGGGGACTACGTCGTCGCGATCGTGAACCAGCGGGGGCGTTCGAAGACGACGCAGATTCCCGTCGATATGCGCTTCGCGCAGGTCTGGTCGTTCCGGGACGGACAGGCGATCAGGATGGAGATGTACGCGAGCGTGGACGAAGCCCTCGCAGAAGTGGGGCTCTCCTAGGCTCTGACCCATGTCGCGCGCGACCGAGGACCGCAACCGGCGCATGCTGCGGACGCGCGACACGATGGACCGCGAGTTCGCGCGGCCGCTCGACGTGCCGGCCCTCGCTCGCGTCGCCCACGTCTCGCCGGCGCACTTCAGCCGCCAGTTCCGCGCGACGTTCGGCGAGACGCCGCACCGCTACCTGCAGCGCCGCCGGGTCGAGCGCGCGATGGAGCTGCTGCGCGAGACGGAGCGTCCGGTCACCGAGATCTGCCTCGACGTCGGCTTCAACAGCCTGGGCACGTTCAGCCGCACCTTCCGCGAGATCGTGGGCGAATCGCCGTCGGCCTACCGGGCGCGTTTCGCCGGCGCCGGCGCCGCCCTGCGGGTGCCCGCCTGCTGGGCGATGGCGTGGACCGCGGCCCGGCGGGATAGAGCAGTTTCGGAGAAGCGGACGGCGACGCCGGCGCTCTAACGTGGCGAGCCATGCTCAAACGAATCAGCCACACCTTCATCCACGTCCTCGACCAGGACGAGGCGCTCGACTTCTACGTCGGCAAGCTCGGAATGGTCGTCCACACCGACGCCGACATGGGCGTGATGCGCTTCCTGACGGTGACCTTCCCGCGACCAGCCCGACGTCGAGCTGGTGCTGATGGTCCCGGGGCCGCCCGTCCACGACGACGCGACCACCGCGGAGATCCGCGAGCTCGTGGCGAAGGGCGGAGCGGGCGGCGGCGTGATCTTCGAGACCGACGACTGCCGCGGCACCTACGAGAGCCTGCGGGCGGCGGGCGTCGAGTTCACGCAGGAGCCCACCGAGCGCTTCTACGGAATCGACTGCGCGCTGCGCGATCCCTTCGGCAATCCGATCCGCTATCACCCAGCCGGCGGAGGGTCCGATCGAAGTGCCGTCGCCTGACGAGGTCCGGGCACAGTCCTGAGCGGATAATCTGCTCCGGGTTCGTGGCCTCGCAGAACCCCGACCCGGAGCAGTCCGACGCTGCCCAGCTCTACGCCGAGCGCAGCATCGGCGATCGCACCGGCATGGGCAGCCGTCCGGCCGTGGTCGTCGTCGACATGTCGAAGGCCTTCTGCGACACCCGCTACAAGGCGGGCGACGAGGTGGGGCCGACGCTGGACGCGATCGCGCAACTGCTGGCGGAGGCGCGGCGTCGAGGCGTCCCCGTCTTCTACCTCGTGATGGCCTTCGACGCCGCCGATCCAGTGGCGGACGCCGGCGTGTGGGGGCAGAAGGTGCCCGCGTTGCTCGAGCTCGTGGACTCGGACCCCAACGTGACGACGGTCCATCCACGCATCGCCCCCGAGGCCGGGGAGACGGTGATCATCAAGAAGCGCTCGTCGGCGTTCTTCGGCACTCCGCTGAACGACCTGCTGGGCGAGCGAGGTGTCGACACCCTGATCGTCACCGGCTGCTCCACCTCCGGCTGCATCCGCGCGACCGCGCTGGATGCCGTGTCGTACGACTACCGCGTGGTGGTGCCCGCTGAGTGCGTCGCCGACCGCGCGCTGGAGCCGCACCGGGCGAACCTCTTCGACATGAACGCGAAGTACGGAGACGTGGATCCGCTGGCGTCGGTCATCGAGCAGCTGGAGCGGCTCTGACGGCTCCCGACGCGCGGATCGTCGCCGAAGGCCTGATCTGGCCCGAGGGTCCCGCGCTGCTCGACGACGGGAGGATCGCGTTCGTCGAGACCTACGCGAGCAAGGTGTCGGTGTGGTCGCCCGACGAGGGTGTGCAGCTACTGGCCGACACGGGCGGGGGACCCAACGCCGCCTGCCTCGGCGACGGCGGCTATCTCTACGTGACCCAGAACAGCGGCCTGGTCGGCGCATGGCGCGCCGAGCGGATGCAGCCGGGCTGCATCCAGCGCGTGTCGATCGCCGACGGCAGCGTGGAGGTCTTCGCCACCGAGGTCGACTCGCTGACGCTGCGGATGCCGAACGATCTGGCGTTCGGGCCCGACGGGCGGCTGTACTTCAGCGATCCCGGGCTGTGGGACCCGGACGGAGAGCGGCCCGATCCCGGTTACATCGTCGCCCTGGACGTGCAGACCGGGCAGGGAGAGGTCCTGGCCGAGCTCGATCCGGTCTATCCGAACGGCGTGGTGGTGGAGCGCGACGGCTCGGTCGTGTGGGTCGAGTCCTATACGCGGCGCGTTCGTCGCCTGCTCTCAGACGGGAAGATCGAGGATCTGGCCACGTTCGAGGATCCGCTGGCCGTGCCCGACGGCCTGGCGATCGCCGCCGACGGCGACCTGTACGTGACGGCTCTCACCGCGGGCGGCCTGCGAATCGTGGGAGCCGACGGCAGCGACCGGGGCACGGTCGACGTGGGGGCGGTGCCGAGCAACTGCTGCTTCGCCGGCGACCGCCTGTTCATCACCGATGGCGGCGACGTCAGCGGCACGGCGGGGAGCACCGCGCCCAATGGGCGCCTATGGTGCGTTGAGCTTGGCGTGGAAGGTCAGGAGTTGTTTCGCGGGGCCCCGGCAGGTCCCGAAAACCGCAGCGTCTAGGAGGGATCCGATGGCTGTAGACGGAGCGATCGACGTATCGGTGTTCCCATTCACTCCGGAGACCAAGGTGGGTTCCTTCGGGCAGACGAAGGTGCTGAGGGAGAGCCTCCAGCACCTGGGTATATGGGACGACGAGTGGACGGCGGCCGGCCTGGTGGAGCGGATGGACGCGGCGGGGGTCGAGGCGGCGATGGTGTGCGCGAACGTGGGCACGGGCTGGGAGACGCCCTACGACTACATCGCGCAGATGCGGGACGAAGTCCCGGGGCGAATCCTGCCCAATGCCGGGATCGACCCCCGGGACGTGGCGGGCGGGGTGCGCAAGCTCGAGCACGCGGTCACCGAGCTGGGGTTCGTCGGCGCGCACAGCTATCCGCACTGGTTCGGAATTTCGCCGGCGGATCGCCGTTACTACCCGTTCTATTGGAAGTGCATCGAGCTCGACGTGCCGGTGCAGATCCAGGTCGGGCAGGCGTTCCAGGCCGGGCTCTACAACGTCGGGCGCCCTGGCGCGATCGACGAGATCGCCGTGGAGCTGCCGGATCTGAAGATCGTCTGCATCCACACGGCCTACCCGTGGGATCGCGAGATGGTGTCCGTGGCCTGGAAGCACCCGAACGTCTACATCGGCGCCGATTGCTGGCTGCCGCGCGACTGGGCGCCGGAGCTGATCGAGTTCATCCGCGACCGCGGCCGCGAGAAGGTCATGTGGGGCACCAACCATCCGGTGATCGACCACTCGGAGTCGCTGGCGGAAGTGGCCGAGCTGGGTCTCGATGACGACACCCAGGCGCTGCTCCTGCGGGAGAACCTGCGGCGCGTGTACCGGCTCTGAGGCGCTACTCGACCAGCGGCGGTTCGCGCAGCGACGAGTTGATGTGCTCGGACAGCGCCGCGGCGGCGGCCCGCTGGGCGGCCAGCCGCTCGTCGTCGTCGCGGGCGCTGAGCGCCGCCGCGTCGTAGGAGCTCGACGCCGCCTCCCATGCGTCACGCATGCGGTCGGTCTCCAGGCGAGCGTCGCGCCGCATCGTCTCCACGCTGTCGGCGATAACCGCGGCCGAGGTGCTGGCGTCATAGGTCTGCTCGGCCACGGTCTCCCGCGCGAACGTGAACGTGCCCCGGTCGGTGAGCAGCGGCCGGTGGAGCACCCGATCGATGCGTGTGGAGGCGTCGGCAAGCACGCTGGTGGTCACGCTGAAGCGCGGGTACGGCTGGATGCCGGCAAGCCAGTCCTGCCTGAGCTGGTCGGCAGCGCGCGTGTGGCGCTGGTCGATGGTCACGCCCACGTACTCCGCCACGTGCACCCAGCCCCAGTGCGTCGCCGCCAGGATCAGCCCGAGCAGGAGCAGGACCACGTCGAGCGCCCCGCCCGAGTGGAACAGCAGCCGCCAGGCGGCGTACACCGCGAGCGCGCTGCCGCCGATCAGGGTCGCGCCGGTGAGGAAGGACCCCGCCGCCACCAAGCGGTTATGCGTGCTGCTTGAGAAGACAGCAGGCTCCCGCCGCTGTTCGGCCTCAGGGAGCTGGATCAGGTCGGCGTCGAGCAGCCGGGGGTCGGGGGCGACCCCCAGGAACGCGACCAACTCCTCGCCGGATCCAGCGGGCATTGCCGTGGCCCTATGACTGGCCGGCCGGGGGCACCGCCGGTCGCGCCTGGTGCTGGCGCTGGCGATCTGCGCCGTTCCCCACACCTGCCGCGGCGTCGGCGGCCAGGTTGCCGGTGAGCATGCCCTCACGGACCTGCTCCATCAGGGAGCCGACCGACGCCGGCGAGTGGGGCAGGAGCAGCGTGGTCATGTTGCCGTTCTCCCCGACCGCCCGCAGCGTGTCCATGTACTGGGTCAGCGCGACGAGGCCCATTGCCTCCTTCGCGTTCAGCCCGTCCTGGTCGGCGATCAGCGCGAGCGAATCCTTGAGTCCACGCGCGATCGCCTTCCGCTGCTGCCGCGACGCCCTCGCCGTGCAGCCGCATGCTCTCCTTGTCGGCCTCGGCGCGCTTGATCGCCAGGATCTTCTCGGCCTCACCTGCGCTGGTTCGCGGCCTCGCGGTCGCGGCTGGCGGCGTTGATGTTGTTCATCGCGTCCTTGACCTTCTGGTCGGGCTCGATGTTCGTGACCAGCGCCTTGATGATCTCGTAGCCGTAGGTCGGCCATCTGCTGCTGGAGCGTGGTCTGGATGTGCTTGGCGATCGTGTCCGCGTCGGCGTATGCCTCGTCGAGGTTCATCGTCGGGATGTGCGAGCGCACAACGTCGAGGGCGAACGACGTCATCTGCACCTCGGGGTTGTCGAGCTTGTAGAAGGCGTCCTTCACCTTCGCGTCCTCGGCGCCGACCATGTACTGGATCGCGAGCTTGACGACCACGAACACGTTGTCCTTGGTCTTCGTCTCGATGTCGGTGTTCAGCTGCTCGACCTGCAGGCTCATCGAGCCGGCGACGCGCTCCACAAACGGCGACTTCTTCTGAAGGCCCGGGACTGGCGACGCGGACGAACTTGCCGAAGCGCTCGACGATGGCGCGCTCCTGCTGGTCCACCGTGAAAAAGAAGAGAGGCATGGCGGTCCTTTCAAGTGTGGTCGGTCGGCCGAGAGCCAACCGCGCCAACGAGGAATGCGGGACGATCGGACGACCGTGAGGACCCCTCTGCGAGCCAACAAGCTCGCTTGATTGGCATGGATTGAGCTTAGCTTCAGATTTGGGTCTCCGACGGTCCCTTGGGAGGATGCGCCGGGTAGGTTTCGCCCTGACCTGACTCCAAGGAAGGACAGAGAAAATTGAGACTCGCGCATCTGCGGCGTAATGGAAAGCTCCGCCTCGCCCTGAAAAGCGACGAAGGCTGGGTCGACCTGGCCGACGCCACCGGGGACGACCAGCTCGCCACCCTCTCCGGCCTGCTCGCCCAGGGCGATGCCGGCATCGAGAAGGCCGCCTCCGCCGCCGGCGGCCGCGGACAGGCCGACGACGTCGAGCTCGGCCCCGTCGTGGACGATCCGCGCCGCATCATCTGCGTGGGCCGCAACTACAAGGACCACGCCGAGGAGATGGGTGGGGACCTGCCCACCTGGCCGGAGACGTTCCTGCGCATGCCCAGCACGGTCATCGGGCCCACCGACGACGTCCAGGCGCCCGCGGTGTCCGAGTGCGTCGACTTCGAGGCCGAGCTCGCGATCGTCATCGGGCGGGGTGGGCGGAATATCGCCGCCAAGGACGCCGGGCAGGCGATCTTCGGCTACACGGTGGTGAACGACGTGAGCATTCGCGACTGGCAGAAGCGGGGGCAGCAGTGGACGCCCGGCAAGAACTTCGACGGCACGCTGCCCGTCGGCCCGGAGCTGGTGACCGGGGATGAGCTCGACGTGGGCAATCTGCACCTGGAAAGCCGCCTCAACGGCGAGGTGATGCAGTCGGCGAACACGTCGCAGCTGATCTTCAGCGTGCCCGAGCTGATCGAGTACATCTCGAGCTGGACCACGCTCGAGCCGGGCGATCTGATCGCCACGGGGACGCCGGGTGGGGTGGGGGCGGCCCGCAAGCCCCCGCTGATGGATGAAGGGCGGCGACCTGATCGAGGTGGAGATCGAGGGAATCGGGACGCTGCGCAATCCGGTCGTGGACGACGGCATCACGCCGGTGACCGACCGCTGGAGCACGCTCGCGAGCGAGGGCTGAAGCCGTCGCTCAGTGCGGGATGACGTTCAGCAGCGGCTCGCCGCGAACGTGGTGGCGGAGCTGATCGCCCACGAACGCGAACGCCCTCTCCTGGGTCTGCGGGATGGCGCCCGCCACGTGCGGCGTATAGAGCAGCCCGGGCGCCGCGAGCAGCGGATGGTCGGGGGTCAGCGGATCGGGATCTGACACGTCCAGCGCGGCGCGCAGCCGCCCCGAGCGCAGCTCGGCAAGCAGCGCGTCCTGGTCCACCAGGGCGCCACGCGAGGCGTTCACCACCAGCGCGCCGTCCGGCAGCGCCGCGAGGAAGGCGGCGTCAATCAGGCCCACGGTGGCGTCGCTGCGAGGCACGAGGCAGATCACGATGTCCGCCCGGGGCAACAGCTGAGGCAGCTCGGACGGGCCGTGCAGGCCCTCGCGCGCCCGGCTGGCCACGCGCAGGATCGTCACCTCGAATGGCACGAGGCGCTGCTCCACCGCCTGACCGATCGATCCGTAGCCGAGGATCAACGCCGTCTTGCCCGCGAGCGAGTCCGACTCGGTGTGCTCCACGCGCCGCTCGGCCTGGCGGCGGACGAACTCGGGCAGGTCGCGCACCATTGCCAGGATCGCCGCCAGGATCCACTCGGCAACGGCGACATCGTGCACACCGCGCGCGTTGCAGAACGTCACATCAGGCGGCACCTGCGGCAGCACGTGGTCGTAGCCCGCGGACATCGACTGGAGCACCTGGAGCGCCGGCAGCTTGGCGATCGCGTCCGAGTAGCTGTCGAGCGTCTCCCAGGGCGGCACCCAGAAGGTGGCCTCGGCCGCGCCCTCCGGCGGCTCCGAGTAGGTGTCCCAAACGCCGACTGACACGCCCTCAGGCAGCTTGCCGAGCAGATTGAGCCCATAGTCGTATGGGATTAGCGCCCGCATGGTTCAGCTCGACGTCGGGGCGAAGTGCTCGACCGCGGCCGGCTCGGCGAAGAACGGATGGAGCAGCGAGCGCCAGCGCTCGTACAGCTCCGAGCCGCGGAACCCCTCCGTGTGGTCCTCCACGCGCTCCCACTCCACGAGCAGGAGGTACGCGCTCGGGCGCTCGACACCGCGCGCGAGCCGTACGGAGATGAAGCCGCCGGCCTCCGCGATCACGTCCCGCGCCTCTCGCTCGTACACGGCCTCGAACTCCTCCTCACGGCCCGGCTCGACGTTGAACTCCGCTCGCTCGACGATCATCGACGTCCCTTTCTCAAGATCACCAGGTCACCGCTCGGCGACGATAATGCCGCGCGGTGGAGAAACGCGCTCTCGGCAGCTCCCGACTCGACGTGTCGCGCCTCGCGCTCGGCTCCTGGCGCACGTTCGAGCGCATCGCGCGCGAGGACGGACTCGCCGTGATGACCGCGGCGCGCGAGCACGGAATCAGCTTCCTCGACGACGCCCGCTACAACGACGAGACGGGCAACGCGCCGATCCCCACCGGCTACTCCGAGGTGCTTTTCGGCGAGCTGTTTCGCGAGGCGGGCTGGCAGCGCGACGAGACCGTCGTGTCGAACAAGCTCTGGTGGGAGTTCTGGCCGGGGGAGAGCGCCGCTCAGGAGCTCGACGGCTCGCTGGGCCGCATGGGGCTCGACCAGATCGACCTGATCTACGCCAACCCACCGCCCGACGGTCTGCCGGTGCCGGAGATGGTGGCTGCCGTAGCGGGGCTGCTCGAGTCCGGCAAGGCGCGCGCATGGGGGATCGTCAATTGGGAGGCCGGGCCGTTCCTCGAGGCGACCCAGGCGGCGGAGCAGCAGGGCGTGCCGTCCCCGTGTGCGGCACAGCTGCCGTACAGCCTGGTGAGCACGCACTGGGTCGAGGGCCCGGAGATGGCCGAGGCCCTGGCGGCATCGGGCGCCGGCGTGGTGGCGTCCTACTCGCTGGCGGGCGGCGTGCTCACCGGCAAGTACGACGCCGGCGGGAGCGGCCGAGCCTCGGCCGAGTTCGACTCTGCGACCTTCGCCGAGGCCCGCGAGACGGGCCGCGCGCTGAGGGCGCTCGCGGACGAGGTGGGGGAGAGCCCGGCCACGCTGGCGCTGGGCTTCGCGCTCGCCAACCCCGCCGTGACGAGCGTCCTGTTCGGAGCCACCTCGCCCGCGCAGATCGCCGAGAATGCGCGCGCTCTCGACCTCGACTCGAAGCTGATCGAGCGCGTCCGCGCGCTCGCCCTGTAGGTTGCGCGCCATCGGCGATCCGGCTGACCTGACCCTGCTCCAGGCCGCGGCCGAGCTGCGCGCCCGGCGCCTGTCTGCCGTGGAGCTGCTCCAGGCCTGCCAGCGGCGGATCGACGAACGTAACGGTGGCGAGCCGAGCTTCGATGGGGCTCCCGACGCGATCAACGCCTGGGTGCGCCTATACCCGGAGCTGGCCGCCGAGCAGGCGCGTGCCGCGGATGAGCGCCTGGCGGCGAATCCCGACGACGCGCCCCTAGTGTGCGGCATCCCGATCGGCCTGAAGGACCTCTACGCGGTGGCGGGGCTGCCGCTCACGGCTTCGAGTCGGGTGCTCGAGGGCAACGTTGCCGGTGAGGACTGCGAGGCCTGGCGCCGTCTGCGCGAGCGCGGCATGGTGCTGCTCGGCCACACGCACACGCATGAGTTCGCCTGCGGGGGCACCACGGACCAGGTGGGCAACCCCTGGGCGCTCGATCGCGTGGCGGGGGGATCGAGCGGGGGCTCCGGAGCGGCCCTCGCGGCCTGCATGACGCCGGCGACGCTGGGCAGTGACACCTGCGGCTCGCTGCGCATTCCGGCCACCTTCTGCGGCATCAGCACGATCAAGCCCACACATGGCCGGATCCCGATCGCCGGAGTGTTCCCGCTGGCGCCGACCCTCGACCACGTCGGGCCGATGGCGCGAACGGTGGCCGACTGCGCCGCGCTGCTCACGGCGCTGGCCGAGGACGGGGCCGAGCCCACCGCCCACATGCCGCCCCCGCAGCCGCTCGGCACGCTTCCCACGAGCGCCCGGCCCGGCCCCAAGCCGCTCGCCGGGTTGACGATCGCCCTTACCGACCGCCCGGCCAACGCGGAGTCCGAGGCGCGCGTGATGGCGGGCCTCGACAGCGCGCGGCAGGCCTGTGAGTCGCTCGGCGCGCGGGTGGTCCAGCTCGATGCCCCGCAGCTGCTCGACTGGGACGACCTCAGCGCGATCTTCCTGGCCGAGATCTGGGCAGGCCACGCTCAGTACGGCGACAGCCTGCCGCTCTACCGTCCGTCGGTGCGCAAGGTGGTGGAGGTCAGCCGCAACTTCAGCGACGCCCAGGCGTACATGGCCGTGCAGGCGCGCCGCGCATGGGCCGCCGCGCAGTGGGAGGCGTGGTTCGCCGAACACGGGGTGGACGTGGTGCTGGAGGCCACGCTGCCGATCGGCGCCCCCGTGCGAGGCCCGGGCTACGACGAGGACCAGACCGCCGGCGCCGGCGACCCGCTGATCGCGCTGACCGTGCTGTGGGACATGGTGGGCTTCCCGGTGGCCGCGCTACCGGTGGCGGACACGGGCCCGATGCCGGTCAGCGTGTCGGTGGTGGCGCCGAGGGGAGGCGAGACGATCGTGACGCAGGTCGCGATCGACCTGCAGGAGCACGCGCTGGGCCTGCCGCACTGGCCCGTCTAGCAGTGCCAGGCGGCTGAGCCCGGCAGCGGCGGCAGGCTGTCCGGCCGCGTAAGCGCCCAGCTCGGCGCCGAGATGGCGAGGAAGATCGTGAGGGCGAGCATCACGGTGGCGAGAGCGCGGGCGGTGCGCTCGAGCTGGCGGCTGCCACGCTGGCGCCCGCCGTCCAGAAGGTACTCGAGCCGCAGGTTCAAGCGGCTCTGTCCCCTCAGGCCCATAAGGGGGGCCGCCGTGGCCTGGCCGGCGGCGGCCTTGCAGATCGCGCTTGCGAGGGCGAGCGGGTCGCGCGTCTGGCTGAGCGCGTACTCGTCGGCGTCGCGCTCGAGGTTGAAGGCGAGCTCGCGGTGGGCGGCGTTCGTACCGGGGAGCCAGCGGGCGACCGCCCGCAGCAGCGAGGAGGCCAGCAGGATCGGGCGGTGGGCGTGGTGCAGGTGCCCGAGCTCGTGCTGGAGGCCCGCCGCCAGCTCTTCGCGATCGAATGCGGCGAGCGCCGCTCCCGAGACGAGCAGTCGCGCGGGGCCGGTGCGCGTGACCGCCACGAGGATGCCGTCGCTGGCCAGCACCGTGCTGCCGAGCGGGCCGTCGCCGATCGCGAGCCCGCGCACCAGCCGGCGAGTAAGAAGCCTCGCGCGCACGAGCGTGCACGCGGCCCAGATCAGTGAAGCGCCGAGCACCAGCGCGGGGGTGAGGGACAGCGCGTCGGCAAACGGAAGCCCGGGGATGTGCACCGAGGCGCCCGGCAAGATCGCCTGCCAGCACCAGTCGGCGACCTTCGCGAACAGGGGCGTGCCGGGCAGGTAGAGCAGCATGTACACGGCCGCAGCCGTGGCGACCAGCGCGCGCAGGCAGAGCGCGAGCAGCCACACGGTCGCCGCGCTGGTGGGGCGCGCGCGCTGCAGCGGAAGCAGGTGAGGCACCACGATGAGGGCAGCAACGGACCCACCCAGCGCGAGCCCGAACGCCATCAGCCCGTCCCGTTCTCCCGCTCGCGATGGATGCGGTTCGTGTAGCGGGCGAGATCCTCGACCTCGCCGGCGTCGAGCCGGTCGACCAGGTTCACGAGCGCCTCCTTGCGGACCTTGGCCGACGTGGCCGTCAGCCGGTCGCTGAAGGTGGCGGCGAGGTACTCGGCCTCTTCGAGCCTGGGTCGGTAGACGATGCCGCGCTCGTCGGTGCTGCGATCCACCAGGCCACGGTCCATCAGACGCTTCAGCACGGTGTGGACGGTCGTGTAGGCCAGATCCGGGCGCGACAGCTGTGCCCGCACGTCCTCGACCTTGGCCTCTCCGAGGCGCCAAACCGCCGCCATCACCTCGGCCTGAAGGTCGCCTTTCTGGGCCGAAGGCCTCCCACGTCGGTTCGGCATGCGCTCCAGTCTAAGTCAGAAATCGAACTTCGGGGATTGGCGAAAACGCCCAACCTCTGGTATCTCTACATCGTGTGGAGTCTACGTTTCGTAGATCGCCCGTAATTCGACGTCGGAGACGACCCTGATGCCCAATTTGCCCACTGTCATCCGGCGTGGCCGCGCCCATATCGCCCAGCGGCGGCGGGCCGCAGGCTTCGCCGCCAGCCTGGACAGCCGGCCCCGTGAGGATTTGATCTGCCTCGGCGATCTCAACTACGGCGGCTACATGCTGCCCGAGTCCCTGCTCGGAGAGGACAGCATCTGCTACCTCGCCGGCACGGGCGAGGACATCTCTTTCGACCTGGGCGTGATCGCTCGCTTCGGATGCAGGGTCTACGCCCTGGATCCGGTGCCGCGGGCGGCGCAGCACGTCGCGGTCGCGGCGGCGCACGAGCCGCGCCTGGTCTTCCAGCCCGTGGCCCTCTGGTCGCGCGACGAGACGCTGACCTTCCACGCCCCGCGCGAGGACGGGTACGTGTCGCAGTCAGCGGTGAACCTGCACGACACGCCGGTGGACTTCAGCGCCCCGGCGCGGTCGGTCGAGTCGCTGATGGCCGAGCACGGTCATGACCACGTCGATCTGCTCAAGATCAGCGCCGAGGGATCGGAGTACGAGATCGTCGACCATGTGGTCAAGAGCGGGGTCGACGTCAGGGTCCTGTGCGTCGAGTACGCCCAGCCGGCGCCGACCGAGCGGGTCGAGGCCTCCGTGGCGTCGCTCCAGCACGCGGGGTACGAGCTGGCGGCCGCGAGCGTACGCACCTGGAACTGGAAGTTGACCTTCGTGGGCCCTGGTGTGGCGCGGGCTGAGGACGCTCGGAAGCAGTCCGGGAGCTCTCATTTGGCCGGCCGTGGAGCGCGCCGCCCCGACCTCGTCCGCAACCCGCGCCCGAACTCGCCGGTCACCAAACGACCTATATGATTTGACACCCCCGGCTTCCGCTGGGCCCGACGGAAGAGAGGGTCGACGAAGTCACCGGTGTCATGCGTGCTGCCGTAACGCAAGCGGTCGGCACGATGGAGGTTGTGGACCTGCCGGAACCCGCTGAGCCGGGGCCGGGAGAGGTCGTCGTCGGCTCGATGTCGGTTGGCATCTGCGGCTCGGACTACCACTTCTTCTCCGGTCGAGCTGACCGATGCGGCGGCGGGCGGCGACTCGGCGTTCCCGCAAGATCCAGGGGCACGAGGTGGCGGGCACGATCGCGGCCGTCGGCCCGGACTGCCGCGCGGAGCTGGAGGTGGGCGGCGCCGTGGCGCTCTGGCCGCTGCAGCGCGTGCGGGCAGTGCTACCCGTGCAGCGTCGGGCGGCCCAACGTCTGCGCCGAACTTCAACGCTGATCGGGATCCACGTGGACGGCGGCCTGCAGGAGCTGCTGCGCATCGCCGCAGGACCAGGTGTTCGCCGATCGAGCGCGGCGGATTCGGCGCTGGCCGCGATGGCCGAGCCGGTGTCGATCGCGGTGCGGGCCGTGCACCGGGCGCGGCTCGCGGCGGGCGAGCCCGTCGGTGATCCTCGGCGCCGGCCCGATCGGCCAGTGCGATCTGCCTGCTCGCGCGCGAGCGCGGGGCGGAGGTGCTGGTGGTCGACCCGCAGGAGAGCCGGCTCGGGCTGAGCGCGCGAGATGGGCGCCGAGACGCTCGTCTGGACGACGCGCGACGAGGTGGTGAAGGCCGCGCGCGACTGGCCGGGCGGCGTGGGACCGCCGGTCGTGTTCGACGCGACCGGCGTGCCGGACGCGGTGCGCGCGATGGTCGACATGGTCGCGTCGGCGGGCCGCGTCGTGCAGGTCGGGATGTCGGGCGCGGAGGTCGTCGCTGCGGGTCGGCAGCTTCACCGAGAAGGAGCTCGACATGCTCGGCGTCTGCTGCTGCGGCGGCGGCGAGTTCGGCGAGGCGGTCGCGGCCGTCGAGCGCAACGGCGACATGCTCGCGACGGCTGATCAGCCACGAGTTCTCCGCTCGAGGAGGCGCCCGAGCGCGATGGCCTTCGCGATGGAGAATCCCGCGGAGGTGATGAAGGTGGTGATCCGCGGCGCCTGACGCGCCGGCTAGCACGGTCTACGACTACGTGATCGTCGGCGCCGGATCGGCGGGCTGCGTGCTCGCGGCGCGGCTGAGCGAGGACCCGGACGTGACGGTCGCGCTGCTCGAGGCGGGCGGCCGCGACACGCCAGCCCGAGATCCAGACGCCCGTCGGCCTTCCCGGCGGTGTTCAAGTCGAGCCTCGACTGGGACCTGCTCGGCGAGCCCGAGCCGGGGCTCGGCGGCCGTCGCCTGTATCTGCCGCGCGGGCAAGGTGCTCGGCGGCTCGCAGCTCGATCAACGCGATGATCTACATCCGCGGCAACCGCGCCGACTACGACGAGTGGGCGGCGCTGGGCTTCGACGGCTGGGGCTACGACGACGTGCTGCCCTACTTCAAGCGCGCCGAGGACAACGAGCGCGGCGAGGACGCCTTCCACGGCGTCGGCGGGCCGCTGAGCGGTGACCGACAGCCGCTCGATGCATCCGCTCGTCGACACGATGCTCGAGGCCGCGCAGCAGGCCGGGCACGAGCACAACCCGGACTTCAACGGCGCCCGCCAGGAGGGCGTCGGCCGCTTCCAGCTGACCCAGCGCGACGGCCTGCGCTGCAGCTGCCGCCGTCGCCTACCTGCACCCGGCCAAGGACCGCCCCAACCTCGACGTGATCACCGGCGCGATGGCGCAGCCGGATCCTGTTCGAGGGCGACCGCGCCGTCGGCGTCGAGATCGCGCGCGACGGCGAGGTCGAGCGAGGTGCGCGCCGAGCGCGAGGTGATCCTCTCGGCCGGCAGCCTACCAGTCGCCCGTGCTGCTGATGCTGTCCGGGATCGGGCCCGCCGAGGACCTCGCGCCGATGGCGATCGAGGTGCGCGCAGGACCTCCCGGTCGGCGACAACCTGCAGGACCACTGCATGGCCCAGCTGAACTACCTGACCGACGAGCCGAGCGCTGTTCGGCGCGCTCGACGCCGGAGAACATCGCGCTGCTGGAGAGCGAGGGACGCGGCCCGCTGACCTCGAACATCCCCGAGGCGGCGGCGTTCCTCCGCACGCGCCCGGGGCTCGACGCGCCCGACATCGAGTTCCACTTCGCCCCGTCGCTGTTCTTCGACGAGGGGCTGACGGCGCCGTCGGACCACGGCTACTGCTTCGGGCCCGTGGTGATCAAGCCGACGAGCCGCGGGCGGGTGATCGCTGCGCGCGCCGCTGCCGGACTCGAAGCCGCGCGTCCTGTGCAACTTCCTCACGACCGAGGAGGATCGCCAGAGCATGATCGCCGGCGTGCGGATGGCGCTGGAGATCGCGCGCAGCAGTCCGCGCTGAAGGCGGTGGAGCGCGCGCCGTTCAGCGGTGCCGGCGTCCGACTCCGACGAGGACATCATGGACTTCGTCCGGCGTCGCCGGCCAGACCGTCTACCACCCGACCTCGACCTGCTCGATCGGGCCGGTGGTCGACTCGGAGCTGCGCGTCCACGGCGTCGAGGGCCTGCGCGTCGTGGACGCCTCGGTGATGCCGACGATCACCCGCGGCAACACGAACGCGCCCGACGATCATGATCGCCGAGAAGGCCGCGGACCTGATCAGGCAAGGCACGGCCGCCGGGGCAACCGCCGGCGCGGCCTAGCTGCGGTGGAGATCACCAAGGGCTCGGCGAGCGACCTCGACGACCTCGAGCCGCTGTGGCTGGCGCTGCACCATGCGCACGCCCAGTCCATGCCCGAGCTGGCTCCGTACTACGGCGACGCTGACAGCTGGGCGGCGCGGCGTGAGCTCTACGCCGACCTGCTGTCCAGGCCCGACGCGCTGCTGCTGCTGGCGCGCCTCGACGGTGAGCTGGTGGGCTACGCGCTCGCCCACGAGCTGAAGACGGGGGAGACCTGGGTCGCCGACACCTGGGTCACAGCCCCTCGCCTCGCGGAGCTCGAGTCGCTGTCGGTGCTGCCGGAACACCGAGGGACGGGGATCGGCTCCGCGCTGCTCGACGCTGTGGATGAGGAGCTGGCCAGGCGCGGCATCGAGGACGTGATCGTGGGCGTGCTGCCCGGCAACGAGGGCGCTGTCGAGCTCTACCGCCGCCGCGGCTTCAAGCCCACCTGGCTGTACATGTCCCGGTTCGCCGGACGCTAGTGCGGCATCACGTTGATCTCGAGCCGGACGCCGTTCGGGTCGCTGAAGAACAGCTGGCGCATCCCGATCCCGGGCACGGTGTTGGCCACCGGCTCGATCCCGTGGCGGCCGAGCCGGGCCACCAGCTCGTCGTAGTCGTCGGCGTTGAACGCCACGTGGTCCACCACGCCGCTGCCGTGCATCACCTCCGAGGTGGCGAGCCCCATCGTGGCCGCGTGCGCGCTGAAGATGGCCCGGTCGGCCACATGCACGCAGGGCGTGCCCTGGGCGTAGAGCCAGTAGCCCGGGAACTCGAGCGGCGGCCGCGCGCCCTGCTCGAGGCCCACCACGTCGCGGTAGAAGTCGCGCGTCGCGTCGATGTCGTCGGTCAGGACCAGCACGTGCTGGATCGCCGTGAGCGCCACGCGCTTGTCAGCCGGTGGTGACCCCGCCGGGGCTCTCGCTGTTGCCCCCGGGGAGGTACGCGGTCTGCAGCAGGTCCGGGCGCTCCTTCAGCTCGCTGGCGAGCCCCGAGAAGCGGATCCGCCCGCGCTCGATCACGTAGGCGCGGTTGGCCAGGCCGAGCGCGACCGTGGCGAACTGCTCGATGAGCAGCACGCCCACGCCCGACTCCGCCACGGTTCTGACCGTGGGTATGAGCCGCTGCACCACCACCGGCGCCAGGCCGAGCGACAGCTCGTCGATCAGGATGAAGCGCGGCTTCGAGACGAGCGCCTGGGCGAGCACGAGCATCTGCTGCTCGCCGCCCGAGAGCGACCGGGCGGAGACGTCCATGCGCTTCTCGAGCTCGGGGAAGAGTTGCAGCGCGTAGGCAGTGCCCTCGGTGGCCTCCTCGCGCGAGAGCGAGTAGGTGGCCACGTTGAGGTTGTCCTGCACGGTGAGTTCGGACAACAGGCGGCGCCCCTCGGGCACGATCGCCACGCCGGCCTGGCGGATTCGCTCCGGCCGCCAGGAGGTCAGATTTTGGTCGCCGAGGAGGAGCGACCCGGCCTCGAAGTGCAGCACCCCGCCGACAGCGAGCACCAGGCTGGACTTGCCGGCGCCGTTTGGCCCGAGCAGCGCGGTGACCTCTCCGGATGGGATGTCGATCGTCACCTCGCGAACGACTGGCCGCGAGCCACGTGACACGGTGACGGTGTCGATCCTGAGGACCTCCTTGGTCACCACCGAGTCGCTCATGCCACATCCTCCGTGCCGAGGTAGGCGCGGACGACCTGCTCGTCGCGCAGCACCTCAGCGGTGGGGCCGGCGGCGATGAGCTTGCCGAAGTCGAGCACCCCCGTCATGTCGCAGCACGCGGACACGAGGCTCATGTCGTGGTCCACGAGGATCACCTGGGCGTCCATGTGCTCGGGGATCTGCCTGATCACCCGGCCGAGGTGCTCGGTCTCCTCGTCGGGAAGTCCGGCGGCCGGCTCGTCCAGCAGCACGACGCGTGGCTTGCCGACCACCGCGCGGGCGACCTCCACGAGCCGCCGCTCGCGGGCCCCGAGCGTGCCG
Source organism: uncultured Thermoleophilaceae bacterium (assembly GCA_963770325.1). Classification (GTDB taxonomy): domain Bacteria; phylum Actinomycetota; class Thermoleophilia; order Solirubrobacterales; family Thermoleophilaceae; genus JAICJR01. The sequence continues at coordinate 743,506 of CAVYPF010000004.1, forward strand.
ACCTTGGTGTCAGGGCTCATCTCCAGCCCCACGAAGTCGATCGCGCCGGTCACGTCGGACTGCCGGTTGGCGCGGGAGAGCTTCGAGTGCTCGTGGACCATCGCGACGTTGTCGAAGATCGAGAGCTCCTCGATCGCCTGCTCGGTCTGGAACGTCCGCCTCAGGCCCCAGCGCGCGCGCTTGTAGTGGGCCATCGACAGCAGGTCCTCACCGAACGCCCGCACCGTGCCGGCCGCCGGGCTCACGAACCCGCTGAGCACGTTGAAGAACGTGGTCTTGCCCGCCCCGTTCGGCCCGATCAGCCCGCAGGTGCCGGCCTCGAACTTCACGGACATGTCGTCGAGCGGCGTGACCCCGCCGAAGCGCACGGTGAGGTTGTCGATCTCGATCAACTTGCCTCCCCCCGTGCGGGCATGGCTCTTCGGACCAGGCCGGCCAGACAGCCGTCCCAGCTTCGCCATGTCCCTCGGGAACTGGTACACGATCCCCTGCGGGGCGGTGAGCAGCACCTGAAGCACGCCGATGCCGAAGAGGATCGTCAGCCAGTCGTCGTTCAACGCCCCAGTTGTTGAGCAACGCGGGGAACAGCTTGATCAGGACGCCCGCGATCACCGCGCCCCACAGGCTGTAGATGCCGCCCATCAGAACGACGGCAAGCAGGATGATCGAGTCCTGAATCGGGAAGGTGAGCGTGAACAGCTGCCCGGAGTCGGCCGCCAGCAGCCCGCCCGCCACGCCGGTCAGGAAGGACGCCAGCGCGAACGCCCAGAGCTTGTAGAGCGTGATGTTCACCCCGGCGGCGAGCGCCGCGGGCTCGCTCTGGCGAATCGCGGCCCACGCACGTCCCGGTTTCGCGCGCACGTGTATGAGTGCGAGCAGGAACATCAGGGCCGCGACGATGATCGCGTAGCGGTAGAAGGCGGCATCGCTGTGCGCGATGTGTGGGCCGGCGGATGTCGGAGGCCCCGCGGTCCGACTCGGTGTGACCGAGGAAGCCGTGGCCGCCGTTCGGGAAGTTCGTGGTCCTGAGCGCCACGGTGATGCGCGCCGGCGAGCATCAGCGTGATCAGCGCGAGGTACAGCCCGCTCAGACGCAGTGCCGGCAGGCCCGACGATCGTGCCCAGCACCATCGTGATCAGGCCAGACCCCAGCAGCACCAACGGGAACGGCAGCCCGGTGGCGAAGAACAGCCGCGCCGCGACCCAGCTGCCCAGCGCGAGGATCGCGACCTGGCCGAGCGACACGAGCCCCGTGCGTCCCATCAGGATGCCGAGGCCGAGGGCCACGATCGAGTAGATCGCGACCGCCGTGACCACGTTGGTCCAGTAGCCGCTGAGCAGCGGCTCGAGTCCGAAGAGGACGAACAGCAGGAGTCCCGTGATGATGAGCGCCCGCACGCGGTCGCCCGAGCTGAGCCGGAACGGCACCCAGTTCCGGCCCCCCTTCTCGCGCGTAGCTTCTTCTGTGGTCGTGGCCCCCTCCATCGGCTAGCCGGCCCGTCCGGTGAGGGCGCTTCCGCGCCTACCCGAGAGCACCAGCAGGGCGATGGTGGCGAGCACGAAGGGAGTCACGTCGCGGTACTGCGAGATCGACAGGATCGGGGTGACCAGGGCGTTGATGAGCCCGACCACCATGGCGGCGACGAAGGTCACCGTGATCGACCTCAGGCGGGCGATCAGCGTGGCCGCGAGCGAGGAGATCACGAGGAAGGTGAGCGTGACGGCGTCGAGCGCCACGAGGCTGGAGAGCAGCAGGCCGGCCGCGCCGGAGAGCAGGCCCGGAGCCGAGCCAGGCGGCCGCCTCGACGCGCCGCACCGGCACGCCCAGCGTGGCGGTGATCTCGCGATCGTTGGCAAGCGCCCGCATCGCGGTGCCGAGTTTGGAGAAGCGCAGGAAGGCGGCGGTGACGACCGTCACCAGGATGCCGAACCCGACGCAAATCACCTGGGTGTAGTTGACCAGCACGTTGCTGACCTCGAACCCGTGATTGGAAGTGGGCAGGACCATCGACCTGGCCTTGTCGCTCCAGATCAAGTCCATGACGCCGAGCAGGATCAGCGCCAGGCCGAGCGTGGCGGTGGCTTTGACGAGTGGGTCACGGGCCGACAGCGGCGGCCCGAAGAGGATGCCGTAGAGCAGCGTCAGCAGCTCCTCCGAAGAGGACGCATACGACATAGGCGGGACCCGACGCCCAGCCGCTGTGGTTGATGAGCTGCCAGGCGATGAGGGCGCCCATGGCTCCGACGGCGCCGAACGCGAGGTTCAGTACGCCGGTTGCCCTGTAGAGGACCACCATGCCGACCCCGGACAGCGAGTACACGCCACCCAGGGCCAGCCCGGTGATGATGAACGGCTTGAAGTCCTCCCAGCTTGGCATTTGGAACCTTGGACGCCCTCTTCTCCTGAATTACCTGACTTTGTCTCTAGCTACCTATCACTAACCAGTAGGCGGCAGGTCCGTGCTGGCCGCCTGGAGGCTGGGATCCGAGCTCTCGATCTTGCGCACCTGCGCGATCGACGGGATCAGCCGGCGAGATGTTGAAGCACTGCTCCTTGATCACCATCTTGCCGTGATTCGGCGTCGTGGTCCAGTCCACGTTGTTCGGGATGTGGAGCGGCAGCGTCGCCGTAGTACCAGGGCTTGCACAGGATGTCGGTCTTGACTCCCTTGAGGGCCTTGATGGCCGTGTTCACGCTCTTCGTCGAGTAGTCGTCGTTAGTGATCGACTCCAGCGCCTTGACCGTGAACTGCCCCATGCTGAATCCCATCTGGCTGAAGCTGCCGAGGCCGCCGCTGACGTTCTTGCCGTACTTGGCGAAGACCGCCCGGTAGAGCGTGCTCTGCGGACCCGGAGCGTCCGTCACGTTCAGCTCCGCGTTCACGAGCAGCTTGCCGTCCCACTGCGTCCCCAGTGCCTTGGCGACGAAGTCGGTGTTGCACGGCGTCGAGCAACCCCAGGCCTTGACCCGGTCCTGCAGGCCCTGCTGCTGTGCGGCCTGGAGGATCTTCAGCGCCTCAGGCGGCGTGAAGTTCAGGACCACGCCACCGTCGGCGCCCGCAGCCTGCACGAGCTTGAGGGCGACGGAGTTGGCGTCCTGAATCGGCACGTTGTCCTTGAACTGCTGAATCGGCACGTTGAGGCTCTTGGCGACGGCCGTCGGGCCTGCCGCGATGTAGCCGGTGCCAGGGACGTTGGACTGGTCGAACGCGATCTTCTTCGCGCCCGCGCGAACAACTGCCTGCACGGCACCGTCCGAGCTGTAGCGCGGACCCATGTTCGGGGCGGCGCTGTTCGGCGTGCCGTAGCACTCCGGTGCGATGCCGGCGTCGATCTCGTTGATGCCGAGCGACTCCCAGTACTTGTGATCGACCGCGCACTCGATGATGCTGAACCCGCCCGACGATCCCGACCACCTTGTCGGTCTGGATCAGCTTGTGGGCGAGACCGGCGATCTGAGCCGGATCGGTCTGCTCGGTCTCGATCGTGTAGGCGATCGGGTGACCGTTGATCCCGCCGTTGTCGTTGACGCAGTTGAAGTACGCCTGCGCCATGTTGGCCCCGTCGGTGAAGTCGGTGCCGGGCTGCTTGGTCACGATTGCCCCGAGCTTGATCGGCGTGCCGGTTGCCTTCACACCGGGCTTGGTCCCGCACTTGGTGACGTCGCCTGCTGCCGGCGCCGGTGTGCTGGCACCGGTGGTGGCCGCGGGGGCCGCCCCGGTGGCCGCGGTGGTGCTGCTCTTGTTACTGCTGCCGCACGCGGAAAGCGTCACGGCGAGGCCGGCTGCGAGTACGACGACCAACGCAACCGTCCAGGTCTTTCCGAGCCCAAACTTTCTACGCACTGGTGCCCCTCCTCCTCTATTTGACCTAACGCCCGCTGCGCGCAGAACCTGCGCTGCGGACCCCTGAATGGCCGTACGAGCTTCTCGACGACGCATCAAGCTTGTGTTTCGTGGCCTCGTCGCGCGCGCGTGCGCAGCGCGCAGGCGAGACCTCCTTCACCGAACCCTCCTTGGCCCGCTGTCCTTGCTGCCGCAAAACCTCGCGCGCGCCGCCCAGCTGAGGTGGGGAGAGCGCAGAAAAGGCTGGAGGTCGAGTGGGAGCGACTCTGCTTTGGCCTCGGTCACCGTCGATTGGCGCCGGTTGCGGTCCGGGTGGAGGCGCGAAGCTATCACAGCTATATCTGGGTATGCAACTGACAATTTCAAATGCCCCTGACAATTTATTAGCGGGCCCGGATGCGACCGTTCGCGAGCCCCGGCGGCGCGCTCACCACCCTCGTCGCGGGGGCGCTGAAACAGCGTGTTCAAGCGGTCTCCGGACCCTTCGCTCGGTTTGACGGAGACCATGCGGGCGCATGCCGAGTCCACATCAGAGGTGGGCGGCCGGCACACGTTTCGACTCCGTCGGGGCCGCTCAAGGCTTCTCCGCTCCGTCGCCCAGGCCGAGCAGCCGCACGGCGTTCTCCTTGAGGATCAGGGGCCGCACGTCGGGGTTGATCTCGAGCTTCTCGAAGTCGCGCAGCCAGCGGTCGGGCGTGATCATCGGGTAGTCGGATCCGAACAGCACCTGGTGCTTGAGGAGCGTGTTCGCATAGTGCACAAGCTGCGGCGGGAAGTACTTCGGCGACCAGCCGGAGAGGTCGATGTAGACCTCCGGCTTGTGCATCGCGATCGAGATCGCCTCGTCCTGCCAGGGGAACGACGGGTGGGCCAGCACGATCGGCATCTCGGGGAAGTCGACGGCCACGTCGTCCACGTGCATCGGGTTCGAGTACTTGAGGCGTATCCCGCCGCCCCCGGGGAGGCCGGAGCCGATGCCGCTGTGCCCCGTATGGAAGAGGGCCGGTAGGCCGGCCTCGGCGATCACCTCGTAGAGCGGATAGGCCATCCGGTCGTCCGGGAAGAACTCCTGGATGTTGGGGTGGAACTTGAAACCCTTCACGTTGTGGTCGCGAATCAGCCGGCGCGCCTCCTCGGCGGCGCCCGGGCGCGCGGGGTGGACGCTCGCGAACGGGATCAGCACGTCGGGGTTGGCGGCGGCGGCCGCGGCGATCTCCTCGTTCGGGACCGGGTCCCGATGGCCCGGACCCCAGTCCACGGTGAACACCACGCAGGCCATATTGAGCTCGCGGTAGCGGGCCACCACGTCGTCGACGGTCGGCTCCCCGCCGCCGTCGCGGAAGTACTTCTTGGCCGCAGCGCGCAGCTCCGGCGGCATGGGGTCGTGCCCCTCCCGCGAGACCTCGGTGTGCACGTGCACGTCGATGGCCTCCACGGCGGCGAGGTCGATCACTGCCGTCTCCGTGGAGACTCTCCTGTGGCCTCAATCACCAATTGGGGTGCTGCTTGGTGGTGCAGGGGTAGAGCGCGGCGAAGCTATCACAGCGCATCGTCTGTATGCAACCGCTCCGCGTTAGGGTGTGGCCAAGGGGGTGTTGCCCCTTGTTTAGCGCAGATTAAGCGCCCGTTGCGAGGGCTCTTGCATACAGCGATTGCGGGCTGTACGCTGGCCCGGCCGCGCCCCCGAGAATGAGCTCTTGAGCAGCAAAAGCGAAGGAACCTCGCAGTCGACCCGCGCACTCCTGCGGCTGCGCGAGCTGCTTCTGAGCGGAGAGCTCGAGCCGGGCACGCGCATGTCGGAGCTGCCGCTGGTCGAGCGGCTCGGGGTCTCCCGCACGCCGTTGCGGCTCGCGCTCGCCACGCTCGAGCACGAGGGGCTGCTCGAGTTGCTGCCGGGCGGCGGGTATGCCACCCGGCAGTTCAGCCAGGCCGACGTGAGCGACGCGATCGAGCTGCGCGGCGTGCTCGAGGGCACGGCCGCGAGGTGGGCCGCGGAGCGCGGTGTCACGCGCCGTGAGCTGACTCGGATGTCGGGGCTGATCGACCGCATGGACGTGGAGGTGCACAAGGCCGACTACGGCTCCTTCGTCAGTTACATGGGACTCAACGAGAGCTTTCACGTGCTCTTGGTCGAGGCCGCGCGCAGCCCCATGCTGGAGCGCGCGATCGCGGACATCGTCGCGCTTCCCTTCGCCTCCTCCAGCGCGTTCGTGCTCGCCGAGGCCGAGCTGCCGGAGTCCAGGCGGATCCTGCTGGTCGCGCAGGACCATCACCGCGCCATCGTCGACGCGATCCAGGGTCGGGAGGGCGCGCGGGCGGAGGGCCTCGCGCGTGAGCACGCCCGGCTGGCGCGCCGCAACCTCGAGATCGCGATGAGGAACCACGACGTGCTCGAGCGCATGCCCGAGGCCTCGCTGATCAGGCTGCCCGACAGGTCCCAGGCAGAGGCGGAGACGGAGACGGCGGCCAGCCCGCCCGCGAGTTGAGATGAGCTCCGGCCTCAGCCTCCCGCTCGCGCTCAGCCCGCTCGACCAGGTGCTGAAGCGCGCCGGGGCGCACATGGCCGAGCGCCAGGGCTGGCTGGTGGCCGCCGACTTCGGCTCGCTGGCCGCCGAGCTCGCGGTCAGCCGGGCGGCGGCCGGGCTCGCCGACGTTTCGAGCATCGCCAAGTTCGAGCTGCGCGGCAGCGAGCACGAGCTGGCCGCGATCCACCCCTCGGAGCGCTCGCTCGCCTCCCGGCGCGGCGTGCGGGCGCGCGACGCGTGGTGGTGCCCGCTGTCACCCGAGCTTCTGCTGGTGCTGGCCCTACCGGGCGCGAAGGCGAGGGTGAGCCAGGAGGTGGAGGAGCTCGCCGCGGGACGGGACGTGCGGGTGGTCGACGTCACCTCCGACCGCGTGGCCGTCTGCCTCCTGGGCCCCGCAGCGCGCGAGGTGCTCTCGCGCGCGGGCGCGCAGGCGCTGCTTCCGGGCACGGTCCGCGCCGAGTCGGTGGAGGGCATACCCACGCTGGTGCTGCACGAGGACGAGCAGCGCTGGCTGCTGGTCGCCCCGGCCGCGGACGCCGCCGAGCTGTGGCACGCGCTGTCCGAAGCGGGGGCGCCGTTCGGCCTGGCGTACGTGGGCTCGGACGCGCTGCAGCACCTGCTGGCGGCTCGCGACCGCTAGCGGGGCGGCGCTCAGCCCGTTAGCAATGAGGGCGGCCCGAGCGAGAGCGGCATCGATTGCAGCTTTCTCCGTGCCATTGCACGGAAAAAGCTGCACTGAACGAGCAGCCCCCCTTCGGGCCGCTCTTATTGCTAGTCCAGCACCGTCCCGGACGACCGCCGCGGCCGAGCCGAGCTAAGCCCTGGCAGCCTGCCCCAGCGCCGCGCGCACTCCGGCGATCTGCGCCGCGGTGACGCCGCAGCAGCCGCCTACGATCTGGGCTCCGGCGTCGATCCAGCTGGAGGCGAGGCCGGCGTAGTCCTGCGCGCCGACCGAGGTGTCGAACTCCCAGTGCGCGCCGGCACCGTGGCCGAGGTTGGGGTAGCAGCCGATCGGCAGTGAGGTCTGGCTTCGCAACCAGCCGACGGTCTCCTCGAGCTCGTCCGCGGGCACGCAGTTCACCAGGATCGCCTTCACGCCCAGGGCCTCCAGCCGCTCGGCTCCGTGGCGGAAGTCGGCCGGATCGGTGTCCGGGGTCACGTTGCCGTCCGCGTCGGACATGCCCTCGGGGCGGCGGCGGAAGCTGGTCCAGACCGGCAGGCCCGTGTCGCACACCATCTCGATCGCCTGGAGCGCCAGGCCATCGGGGATCGCCTCGAGCGTCTCGAGGATCACGAGATCCGGCGGCTCGTCGTGCCACAGCCACGAGAGCAGCTCGAGCCGCCCCGTGGCGCGCTCGTCGAGCAGGCTGGAGTTGATGCAGAAGGCCGTGGCGCATTCGCCAGCGCGCCCCGCCTCGTCGATCGCCTGTCGCGCCAGCCGCACGCCCAGCCGGGCGGCGTCGAGCCAGAGCGAGCTACGGCTCGGCCCGGCGGGGTCGGTGCCGGCCACCTCCGCTGCCTCGAGCACCGACCAGGTGTTGGTGGAGATCACGTCGCAGCCCGCGGCCACGTAGCGGCGATGCACCTCGAGCACCTCCACCGGCCCCTGGAACAGGGTCCAAGTGCCCCACGGCTCGCGCCTGCGGGCGCGGTCCTCCGACTGGACCTGCTGGAGCTCGGTGGCCACGCCGCCGTCGAGCAGCACGGGGCCGCCCGCGGCGAGCGCGCCCTCGATCCGCTCATACGCGCGCGAGAGCGGCAGCTGGCCCAGGTAGTGGCCGCCGCCCGCCATCAGCTGGCCACCCGCCGCTCGCGCGGCGTCGAGCCGTTCTCCCGGGTGATCTCGATCAGGTAGGCGATCATCTGTTCACGTCTCCAAAACGAAGGTGGTAGGCGTCGGAGAGCTCCTCGACGCGGCGGATCTGTTCAGCGTATTCACCGAACAGCGGGCTGAACTCGAAGAAGCTGAAGTCGACCACTCGCCCGGACAGGCCCTTCGCCTGCAGCTGCTTGAGCGTCTCGCGCTGGCTGAGGATCGAGAGCTGCATCAGGTACGCGCGCCCGTCCGGCTCGAGCAGGCTCGGCAGCAGGCTGAGCAGGTGGTCGAACAGGCCGCGGCCCCAGTAGTCGAGCGGGCGGTGGCTCGTGAGCTGCTGGAACGGGTCGTTGGGCATCTGGTAGAGGCTCGCGACGACGACGTCGTAGCGGTGCTCTCGGGTCCCACGGGTAGAGGTCGACCTGCTCGCCCGACACGCGGTCGGCCACGCCGTTGCGGAACGCGTTGCTGAGCGTGTTGGCCACAGCGCGCTTGTCGATGTCGATCGCGTGCACCTGGGAGGCGCCGTTCAGGGCGAGCTGCGTGGCGAGCAGACCCGTGCCGCAGCCGACGTCGAGGCAGCGCGCGCCCTCGCCGATCCCGTGGGTGTACAGGTGCTTCCAGATCAGGAAGCTGCCCGGCGGTCGGCACGAACACGTCGGGCTCGACGATCAGCTCGGGCATCGACAGCGGATACAGGCGCCGGCCGCGCTGGTCGAGCCACGGCTCGAGCTGTACGCGCTCGCCCAGCGCGGAGGCGCCGGCCTGATCGGTCGCAGCCGTCGTCGGCGCTGGCGTGCCTGCGCCCGGGCCGGGTGCCGGCGAGGCGCGTCTTGGCCGCGCCGATGTGGTGCGGGCCGGACGCCGCAGCAACCGCCGATGATGTCGGCGCCGTCGTCGCGCCAGCGTGGCGGCCAGCTCGGCGAACTCGTCGCCGCCGATGCGGTGGTCGAACGCCCAGCCCGACTCGGTGTAGTAGCCGAGGTTCGGGTAGACGCCCAGCGGCAGGTCGGTGAAGTCCCGCAGCCAGGGCAGCATTCCCGCGACGTGGTCGGGCGGGATGCAGTTGATGAGCAGCGCCGACACGCCCATCTCCTCGAAGCGGCGGGCGGCGCGGCCGAAGAGGTCGCCCTCGGGGCCGCCCCAGTGCTCGCCGAACACGCCGCAGAGACCGTGCCGGCAGCGGCGGAAGCTGAGCCAGACCGGGTAGCCGCTGTCCACCAGCGTCTGCACCGCCTGGAACGTGAGCTCGTGGATCAGCGACATCGTCTCGAGCAGGACGAAGTCGGGCGGCTCGTCCTCGAATACACGCGCGAGGAGCTCGAAGCGCTCCAGGCCCTGCTCGTCCGTGACCTCGCCGTGAAGGCTGAAGGCCACCGCCGTGTCTCCCGACCTACCGACGTCGGCGGTGGCCTTCCGGGCCAGGCCTATCGCCCGGCGCGCCAGTTGCATCCAATCGGCCGGCGGGGTGCCCGTCGAACCGTGCGTCGCCGTTCATGGCGTTCTGGATGCCCCAAGTGTCGGTCGAGATCACGTCGCAGCCCACCTCTGCGTAGCTGCGGTGCACGCGCGTGACCACGTCGGGCGCGTTCAGCAGCGCCCAGGTGCCCCACATCGCGTCGTCGCGGAGCTCGTAGCCGGGGGTCTCGATCTCCTCGAGCTCGGTGGCCATGCCCCCGTCGAGCACCACGCACTGCTCACGGGAGAGGAGCTGCTCGATGCGGCTGTAGGCGGGAGAGTGATGGCGCGGCACGCCGCCGCTGCGGGCGATCGTCTCGGCGCGGCTGCGCGACGGCACGGCCATCAGCTACGCGCTCGCTGCCTGGAAAACGACTGTATACAGAGCACCCTCACACGACCTCTCCTCAGGGTCGGAATATAGAGGTTGAGCGCTTGTTTGTATACAGGCCGCTGGACCGTGGTCGCAGGCTGTACTCTGTCGCGCGTGAAAGCCGCGCAGATGACCGAATACGGGCGCCCGCTCGAGTTCGTGGAGCTCCCGACGCCGGAGCTCACCCATCCCGATCACGTGCTCGTGAGGGTCGGCGGCGCGGGCGTGTGCGCCACGGACCTGCACGCCATGGACGGCCACATGGAGCCGGCCGGCGTGTCGCTGCCGCGCGTGCTCGGTCACGAGAACGCCGGCTGGGTGGAGGCCGTGGGCGACTTCGTCTCCACCGTCGAGGTGGGCGACGCGGTGATCCTGTACCCGCCCTACAGCTGCGGGCTGTGCGTGCCGTGCAGGCGCGGGCGGGACATGCACTGCGAGCGGCACGAGTTCACGGGCCTGTCGGTGGACGGCGGTTTCGCCGAGTACGTGCGGGTCAGCGAGCGCTCGATCATCAAGCTGCCGCCGGGCCTCGAGCCCGCTGACGTGGCACCGCACGCGGACGCCGGGATCACCGCCTACCACGCGGTTCGGCGCATGGCGCACCTGATGCAGCCCGGCACCACCACCGCCGTGATCGGCATCGGCGGCGTGGGCCACATCGCCGTGCAGCTCCTGCACGAGCTCGGCTCGAGCAGGGTCGTGGCCATCGAGACCGACGAGCGCCGGCGGGCGCTCGCGCGCGAGGTGGGCGCCGACGAGGTGGTGGAGGGCGGAGACGGGGCGGAGGCCGCGCTGCGCGAGCTCACCGACGGGCGCGGCCCGGACGTGGTGATCGACTTCGTGGGCACGGACGCAACGCACGCCGCCGGGCTGGCGATGCTCGCGCCCGCCGGCACGTACTCGGTGGTGGGGTACGGAGGCACGATCACGCTGCCCTCGCTGATGCTGATCGCCAACGAGCAGAGCGTGGTGGGCAACCTCGTGGGCAGCTGGACCGATCTCTGGGAGCTGGTGCAGCTCCATGCCGCCGGGAAGCTCGTGTTGCGCACGGAGACCCACCCGCTGAGCGCCGTGAACGACGTGCTGGCCAAGCTCCGTGAGGGCGAGGTCACCGGGCGCGCCGTGCTCGTTCCTGGCTGATTCGCCCGCCCGTCCTTCCGCGCGCTAGCGCGGCCGGATAGCCTTGCGGCGACTCGCCGATGAGCGCACAGCACAACGACACGAGGCTCTGGCACCCGTTCAGCGACATGAGCGCGGTGCGGCATGCCGAGCTCGTGATCGATCGCGGCGAGGGCGTCTGGGTGTTCGACGAGGACGGCAACCGCTACCTCGACGCGACCGCGAGCCTCTGGTACGCCAACGTCGGCCATGGCCGCCGCGAGATCGCGGATGCCGTGGCGGCGCAGCTCGCGAAGCTCGAGGCCTACTCGATCTTCGGCGACCTGGCCAACCGCCCCGCGCTCGAGCTGGCGGAGCGCCTCACCTCGCTGGCGCCGATGTCCTCGCGCGTGTTCCTCACGTCCGGGGGCGGCGACTCGATCGACACGGCCGCGAAGCTGGCCCGCCGCTACTGGTACGAGCTCGGGCAGCGCGACCGCACGGTGATCCTCAGCCGCACGGCGGGGTATCACGGCACGCACGGATTCGGCACCTCGATCGGCGGCATCGACGCCAACCGGCTCGGCTTCGGCCCACAGCTCGAGTCGGCACAGGTTGCGCACGATTCGGTCGACGCGCTGCGCGCTGCGATCGACACGCTCGGCGCGGAGCGAGTGGCGGCCTTCTTCGTGGAGCCGGTGATCGGCGCCGGCGGCGTCCACCCGCCCGTCGACGGCTACATCGAGGGCGTGGCGGAGGTCTGCCGCGAGAACGGGGTCCTGCTGGTGGTGGACGCGGTGATCTGCGGCTTCGGCCGGCTCGGCACCTGGTACGCCATCGAGCGCTGGGACGTGGTGCCGGACATGATCGTCTTCGCCAAGGGCGTGACCAGCGGCTATCTGCCGCTGGGCGGCGTGATCGTCTCCGACACGGTGGCGGAGCCGTTCTGGGACGCGCCCGCGCCGATGCTCCGCCACGGGCCGACGTACTCCGGCCATCCGGTCTGCTGCGCCGCGGCGCTGGCGAACATCGACCTGCTCGAGAGCGAGGGCCTGCTCGAGCGGGCCCGTGAGCTCGAGCGGCCGCTGATGGACGCGCTCGAGCCGCTGCTCGCCCACCCGGGCGTGAGCGAGGTGCGGGGCGGCACGGGCCTGATGGCGGCCGTGGAGCTCGACGCGGGGGCGTTCCCCGATCTCGCGCAGGCCGCCGCGGAGGTGGCCAGGCTGGCGCGCGCCGAGGGTGTGCTCGTCAGGCCGTTTGCGGCCGGGCTCGCCCTGTCGCCGCCGCTCGTGGTCGACGTCGAGCAGCTCCAGATGATCGCCGAGGCGATCGCCGCCGCGCTCGAAAACTGCGCGACGGGTGTAGCCGCTTCGCACCAGAGTCGTTAGCCTTTTTGCTGCACCTAGCAGGGTTTAGTCGCTCTAGGAAGGAGCGTCTACCCCGCCTGGTGTAGGCAAGGGGTGCAGTTCGTGGGTCGACCAAGAGCATCGTTCGTGGCAGTCGAGGTCGCGCTTTTATCGGCGTCCGCGATCGTGGCCGCCCTCAGCGCCGGGAGCGCCAACTGGAATCTCGGAGCTGCTCGCCGTGCTGCTGGCGCTCTCGGTGACGAGCGACGTGCTCGCGCTGGCCGTGCGCGGCCGGATCCGGATCTCGGGCAGCTTCCTCGCTCTGGTGCTGGCGATGGTGTTCCTCGGCGGCACGCCGGCGGCGCTGATCGCCGTGGCCACGATCCTGATCGGGCGGCTGCGCTGGCACGAGCCGCGGCAGGCGTTTCTCAACAACCTCGCCACCTACGCCTCGTTCCCGCTCGCGGTGGGCATCGGCTTCCACGCGCTCAGCGACAGCGCGCATCTGACCCCCGCTGACAGCGCCTTCTACTTCGCGGTGTTCGGGGTCTTCGTGGTCTCGCTGATCCTCAACTTCACGATGATCGCGATCTACAACTGCGCGCTCGATGGCAGCTCGTTCCTGTCGAAGGTGCGCTCGGTGCTCGTGCCGGTGCTGCCCACCGAGGTGGCCGCGGCGGGCCTGGCGGTGGGCGTCGCCTACCTCTATGACAGGCTCGGGATCCGGGCGATCGCGCTGTTCGCGCTGATGCTCTTCTACGTGCAGTACCTGCTCGGGAAGCTGCTCGTGTCCGAGGAGCGCGCGGCGGAGCTCGAGCGGCGAACCAGCCAGCTGGCGAGCTTCCAGCTGGGCCTGATCAGCGCGCTGCTCCACACGCTCGACCTGCGCGATCGAATGACCGCCAGGCACAGCGCGGCGGTGAGCCGCTACTCGCGCGAGATCGCGCGCGCGGCCGGTTACTCCGAGCGCGAGCAGGAGCTGGTGCACACCGCCGCGCTGCTGCACGACGTGGGCAAGTTCGCCTTCCCCGACCGGATCCTGAAGGGCGGCACCCAGCTGACCGAGGACGACTGGGACATCATCCGCGCCCATCCGGCCGAGGGGGCGAAGATCGTGGAGAAGGTGGAGGGCTACGGCCCGGTGAGCGAGCTGATCCTGGCCCACCACGAGCGCGTGGACGGCCTGGGCTACCCGCGCGGCCTGAGGGGCGACGAGATCCCCGCGCTGGCCCGCATCATCGCCGTTGCCGACACCTACGACGTGATGACCGCGCGCGACTCCTACCGCACGCCCGGCTCCTCGCCCGAGGCCATCAGCGAGCTGCGCCGCGTGGCGGGCACCCAGCTGGACAGCCACTTCGTGGAGCTGCTGGTGGAGGTGCTGGCCGGCAAGAACCTGCGCTACCAGCACGGCGAGGACGCGGACTTCGACGCCGAGCTGGCGTTCGAGCGGCGCGTGCACGAGTACGTGTCACGCCCCGGTCCGCCTCCGGTCCGCTCCACCTGACCCGGGCCATCCCAAGTCTGGGCCCCGCGTCCACGACTCGGGATGGCCGGCTCGGTTCAGCGTGCAAAGCCGATCTGCCTAGGTGTTCCGGAAGCCCATGAAACACCTCCTTGCGCTTCGGGCTCGAACCGGCGGGCTGTCTGCCCCGCGGGCTCGCGAATTGGGGTACTGCGCCCCCTATACCCGTCAGCAGCGGTCGCCAAGCCGTCTCAGACGACGACTCAACAAACGTTGAGGAAATCCTCCAGGGCGAGCCCCAGCAGGTCGCCGATCGCGTCGACGGCGATGTCCGCGGGCGGGTACGTCGCCAGCGCCTCGGGGTCGAACGCGTAGTGCCCCTGGCGTGGGAAAACCGTGGTCACGCGATCGCCCCAGCTCTCCTTCACGGCGGCGAGGATCCGCAGCTTGTCGTCGACCAGCACGTAGTGCTCCGCGGGCTGGCGCCGCTCGACCTCGGCGAGCTCCTGCTCCTTGTGCACGTACAACAGCACCTCGCCCGACACCGCGTCGAGGATCCCCGAGCGCTGGATCTTGCGCGGCTGGAACACCACGTCGCCGTCGGTGAGGACCACTGCCCGCCCGAACCCGCGCAGGTGCGCGATCACGTCGAGCGCGTGTGGGAAGAGGCGCTCGGCGAACGGGTAGTCGATCAGGTAGCTCGACATCTGCAGCAGGCCGGTCTCGTGCGGGTAGGCGAGCCGGAAGCGCTGGAGCGCGCCCAGGTAGTCCGCGTAGCCGAGCTCTGAGCGCAGCTCTTCGAAGTAGGTCCAGTAGCGCTCCTCCCGCTCCTCGCCGAAGGCCTCCAACAGGTGACGGCGCAGGTCGGCCGAGACGGAGTCGTTGTCGAGCAGCGTGTTGTCCACATCGAGCAGGAAGACGACGTCGGTCATACCGCCGCTCCGTGCTCGACCCGCTCGACGGCCGCGGGCGTGAGCTCGCGGAGGGATCCGAGCACGAGGTCGGCGGCCGCCAGGGCCTCGGGCGCCGGCGGGTAGTCGCGATTCGGGACCGCGATCACGGCCATGCCCGCCGCCCGCGCCGAGAGCAACCCGTTCGTGGAGTCCTCAACCGCCGCGGCGGCGGCGGGGCTCACGGCCAGCCGCGAGGCGGCCTCGAGGTAGACGTCCGGCGCCGGCTTGCCCGCGGCCACCTCCTCCGACGAGACGCTCGTCGCGAACAGCGCCGCGAGCCCGCTCAGCCCGAGCGCGAGGTCGATGATCTCCCGGTTGGCCGACGACGCCAGCCCGAGCGGCCAGTGCGCCGCCAGCGCCCGCACGGCGTCCACGGCGCCCTCGATCAGGGGCAGCCCGGCGCCGTAGCGCTCGCGCACGCGTGCGACCACGTCCCGCGAGATCTCCTCGGGTGCGAGCGGCACCCCCAGCTCGTCGTGCATGTAGCGCGACCACTCCGGCGAGCTCATGCCCATCATGTCGCGCACGGCCTCTGGGGACCAGCGTCCGCCGCTGTCGCGCGTGAGCGTCTCGCGCGCCTCGTTCCACACGGGCTCCGAGTCGAGCAGCACGCCGTCGAGGTCGAAGATCACCGCCGCAATCGTCATCGCTCCGCACACTAGCCCGGATGCGCGAGTACGATGCGCCGATGGAGGAGGGATACGCACGGGAGTTGCTGTCGCGCGAGCGCGCCCGGATCGAGGAGGCGCTGGCCGAGGCCATCCCCGAGAAGCCGGACGACGGGCCACGCGATGCCTCGGACGACGCCGCCGACCTGTTCGACGAGGAGCTGGGCGAGGGCATCGCCGATCGCCTGCGCGCGGAGCTCGCGGCCATCGAGCGCGCCGAGAAGCGCCTGGATGACGGCACCTACGGGTTGTCGGTGGAGAGCGGGGAGCCGATCCCCGACGGACGACTGGAGGCGATTCCATGGGCGGAGAGGACGGCGGCGGAGCAGGAGCGCTACGAAGGAGCGGGATGAGCTCGCCCGGGAACGGATCGTCTTCTCGCTCCTCGCGCAAGGCGCGGGAGCGCTTCGAGTACAGGGTCGCCCGCGCGATGTCCGCGCTGCCCCCGAAGGCCCAGGTGAAGTTGTCCCGCAAGCCGCCCGTCCGGGTTGACGGCCTCACGCTCGACCCCGAGGTGCAGCTCAGCCTGGCGATGATGGAGCGCCAGGGCCTGGTGGCGCTCGAGACGCTCCCGGTCGAGCAGGTTCGCGAGATCACCCGCGCTCAGGGCCTCCTCTACGGGGGGCCCGGGGTGGAGGTGGGCAGCGTGCGCGACATCACGATCGACGGCGCCGACGGACCCCTCGCCGCTCGCCACTACGTCCCCGACGAGGACGGCGGGCCGCACCCGCTGCTCGTCTACTACCACGGCGGCGGCTGGGTCATCTGCGACCTCGACACCCACGATGCCCTGTGCCGGCTGATCTGCAAGCACGCGGGAGTGCAGGTGCTGGCGGTGGACTACCGGCTCGCGCCGGAGCATCCGTTCCCGGCCGCCATCGACGACGCCCGCGCGGCGTTGCGCTGGGCCTACGAGAACGCGGAATCGCTGGGTGCCGATCCGGAGCTGATCGCCGTGGGCGGCGACAGCGCCGGCGGCAACCTCGCCACGGTTGTCTGCCAGGTTGCCGCTCGCGACGGCGGGCCCGCGCCGGCGTTCCAGCTCTTGATCTACCCGGCCACCGACTCGGTGGAGATCAGGCGCTCGCGCGAGCTGTTCGCGGAGGGGTTCTTCCTCACGAAGGCCTTGATGGACTGGTTCGCCGCGCAGTACGTCGGGTCGCAGGAGGTGGATCCCGCCGATCCGCGCATCTCCCCGCTGCGGGCCGACGACCTGTCGGGGCTTGCGCCCGCGTTCATCGTCACGGCCGGCTTCGACCCGCTGCGCGACGAGGGCGAGGCCTACGCCGAGGCCCTGCGCGCGGCCGGAACGCCGGTGGTGCTGCGACGGTTCGCCGGCGAGATCCACGGCTTCGTGAACGCGGTGGGCGTGAGCAGGATCGGGCGCGACGCGGTGATCGAGCTTGCGGGCGCCACGCGGGCGATGCTGTCCACCGCCAGCGCGGCGGTGGCCAGGAGCGCCACGGCCGGCGAAGCCGTCCACTAGAGCTACCCGGCCAGCGCTGACCAGAGGTGCTGCAGGGCGTAGGCGCGGTACGGGCGCCAGCGCTCGGCGATGCGTTCGGCGGAGGCCGGGCTGCCGTCCTGGCCGAGGCGCTCGAGCGCCCGGCGTACGCCCAGGTCGGTGGGGATGAACGCGTCCGGGTCGCGCAGCACGCGCATCGAGATGTAGGAGACGGTCCAGGGGCCGATGCCCGGCAGCGCGAGCAGGGCCTCCTCAGCCGCCGCGCGATCCGCTCCAGGGTCGAGGGTGACCTGGCCGCTCGCCAGCGCCGCCGCCAGGCCCAGCAGTGCCCGCCGGCGAGAGCCCGGCATCGCAAGGCGCTCGGGGTCTGCGCTCGCCAGCGCCCCGGCGGTAGGGAACAGGTGGGTGACCGCGCCGACCGGTCGGGCCAGCGGCTCGCCGTAATCCGTCACCAGCCTGCCCGCGAGCGTCGCCGCGCCGGCGAGCGACACCTGCTGGCCGAGCACGGCCCTGATCGCCAGTTCCGAGCCGTCCACGTGACCTGGCACGCGCCGCCCGGGCGATGCGCGCACGAGCGACCCGATCAGGGGATCGGATCCGAGTTGCCGGGCAATCGGGACCGGGTCGGTGTCGAGGTCGAGCAGGTCGCGGCAGAGCCGCGCCCCGGCGTCGGCGTCGCGCTCGTCGTCGAGCCAGAGCGTGAGCGGGAGCTCTGCCTCCGCGGCCCGGACCTCCGCGACCCCCGCTCCGTGTGGGAGGCGCAGGCTGCGGCGATAGACGCCGCCGTCCAGCTCCTCCACACCCGGCACCGCGCGCCTGGCGAAGAACGCGAGCAACGACTCGGCATCGAGCGGCTCCCGGTAGGTGAGCCGCAGCGAGAGCGCGTCGCCCGCGCCCGCGCGTCACGCGGCCGCGGTGTCCGGCTTGCAGCGCTTGCAGGCGCGGAACCCGGCGGCCCTGGCGGCGTCGGCCGTGGGATGGATCGTCACGTTCTCGCGCTTCGGAAGCCGCGACGGGCAGCTCGGGCGGCAGTAGATGCCGGTCGAGGTCACGCCGACGTAGAAGCGGCCGTCGAAGCTCGCGTCGCGAGTCTCCATCGCCTGGTAGCAGTCGTCGAATTCAATTTCCATGCCCTATCAACGCCGCGCCTCTCCAGGATGTGAGATCACGTGACCGCGCGACAGCCGCTCGCGGAGCCGGGCGCGCTCGTGTGCCCGTGGCCGGTCGGCGCTGACGGTGACGGTGAGCCGGGTCGCCCCCGCCAGCGAGTCCAGCTCGAGCAGGCCGGCCGAGGGCGCGGAGGCCACGCGCGCCCCGCGCACCGACACGCGGTAGCCCTTCGGGTAGACGGCCGCCGGAAGGAACAGCGACGTACACGAGCCCGCCCTGTAGCTGCCGCGGCCCGCGGCGCGGCTGCTGGACCAGGAGAAGCTGAGCTTCCTCGTGGAGGCGTCGAAGCGCAGGCGCAACGGCGTGCCCGCCACCGCCGCCGGATGCGGGCGCGCGAGCACCGCGAGCTTCGCCGACTTCACGTTCGCTCCGGTCGGCGCCGAGCGCGGGTCGAGCACCAGCCCCTCGGTGGCGGGCGGGATGCTGCCGGTGGGATCGGCGCAGCCGCAGTAGGCCCACTCCGTCCACGGGATCAGCTGGGCGTCGGCCTCGTTCTCCACGCGTGCGAGCGTGGTGAGGTTGTCGGTCGAGCCGAACTCGCTGAGGAGCAGGGCGTCGCCGGTCTTTCGCGAATGGGCTACCGCGTTGGACATGCCCTTGCGCTCGAGCGGCGGGCAGGTGGGGGAGGTTTCGGCCGAGCAGTAGTCGTGGAAGGAGAGGCCCGCGCGAGCGTCGCCGAGGTCCGGCAGGTGAGTCGGGCCGCCGAAGTCGAACAGCACGTTCGGCTCGTACCAGACGAGATGGCGCCGGTCCGCCCGGCGTATGGCCGCGATCGAGCGCCTCTCGAAGGCCGCCAGCTTCTTGTCGAACGCCGGGCAGCCGGCGGCCGTGGCGCAGGGAGCGAACTCGGTGCCGGGCCACGGCTCGTTCAGCAGGTCGTAGCCCAGCACGTAGGGGTTGTCCGCGAAGCGGCCCGCCACGTGCCGCCATGCCGCCGCGTAGCGCGCGGCCAGGCCCACGCCGCCCGGCCCCGGCGAGTTCGCCCAGAGGTGATCGAACGCGTGCTGAAGCGCCGGCATCGACACGTAGTTGCCCGGGAAGCCGATGCTCGGCGTGTTCGGCAGGCCGTCGTCCTGAACCGCCCAGTCCGGGAAGCCCTCGCCCGCGAAGCGCTCGTTGTACTGGTCCTGGTGGAAGTCGAGCAGCGAGTAGACGCCGCGGCGGCCGAGCGCGGCGACGGTGCGCGCGATTCCCGCGAGGTAGGCGTCGTCATAGCTGCCCGGCTGGGGCTCGACGGCGGCGTAGATCACGCCGAGGCGGACCACGTTGAGGCCGTTGCGAGCGAGGAAGCTGGCGTCGTCGGCGCCGAAGCCGGTGGTCGCGGGAGAGTACGGCCGGACCTTGTTGACCATGTTCACGCCGTGGGGGATCAGGACGCGGCCCTGGGAGTCGGTGATCCAGCGGCCGGCGTGCCCGATCGTGGCGTCGGCGGCGGGCGCAGATGTCAGGGCCATGGCCATGGCCAGCAGTGGCAGGAGCCACCGGCGTGGCATTCCTCGTCCAGGCCGACGGCTGGCGCCGTCGGGAGCTCCTGGACGAGGAACGCCACGCCGGTCGCTCATGAGCGAGGTTGGGTGACCGAGTTGGATGCGGGCGCTGCCGACTGTTCGGAGCGGTCGTCTGTCAATCGGGTAGCCAGGAGCTCCCGTCGGCGTGAGCCGGCGGCCTGGATGCCCGATTGACAGACGACCGCCACCACCGGCGCTGAAGCCTAAGCCGCAGCCATCTCGCTTGCAGGCTCCCGAGCGAGGCGCTTGGCTGCCATCGCCGCTGCATCAGCAACTTCGACCAGGATCGTCGCGCTCGTTGCGTCGTCGGGGAAGAGCGCCAGTCCCACGCTCGCGCTGAGGGACTCGACGCCGGTGGTCACGCTTGCGATCGCCTGGCGCACGCGCAGCTCGAGGCGCTCGCCGCCCACGCGGTCGGTCTCGGGGGCGAGCACGTAGAACTCGTCGCCGCCCACCCGCGCGACCGTGTCCTGCTCGCGCACGGCCAGCGCCAGCGCCTCGGCGACCTGGCGCAGGAGGTCGTCGCCGGCCTGGTGGCCGAAGCGGTCGTTCACCGCCTTGAAGCCGTCCAGGTCGAGCGCGACCACGGCGAACTCGTGCTCCTGGCGCGCGTGGCGCGCGACCTCGTAGCGGATGCGCTCGCCGAACGCCCGCCGGTTGGCGGCGCCCGTGAGGGCGTCCTTCATGGCGGAGGACTGCAGGCTG
Source organism: uncultured Thermoleophilaceae bacterium (assembly GCA_963770325.1). Lineage (GTDB taxonomy): Bacteria > Actinomycetota > Thermoleophilia > Solirubrobacterales > Thermoleophilaceae > JAICJR01. The sequence continues at coordinate 763,901 of CAVYPF010000004.1, forward strand.
CGCCGCTCGCGCTCGAAGCGCTCGTGCTGGACCCTGACCACCGCCACGCAGCCGCCGCTCACGAGCAGGATCAGGAGCAGCGGTGGCGCCGCGGAGCCGGCCACCGCGATCCCGGCGATTGTGACCGCCGACGCTCCCAGCGAGGCCTGGGCCAGCGTCCCGGCGGAGGCCGCGAGCAGCAGCACGATGGGGACCGAGAGCCAGAAGCCGGAGCCGCCGCCGCAGATGGCAACGAGGACTGCCGATAGGGCGCACGCGGCGAGCGAGCGGAAGAGAAAGCTGTGACGAGCCGCCACCGGGTCAGTGTGCGCCCTGGGAAGGACGGAAGTACGGAGGTACGGAAGTACGGAAGTAACGGATCAGGTGGTTTCCGTAATCCGTACTTCCGTACCTCCGTCTTCCGCCCTATGCGGCATCGCCACAGCCAGCGCGGGAGTGGCGCGCTCGAGCGCCTCCCAGCCTATGTCGCGCTCGCGCTCCTCCTGCTCGGCGGCGGCGCCGCCGCGGAAGCCGAAGAGGCGCTTGGCCCGCAGCAGGTAGAGGACGACGGCGACGTTGATGATCAGCGTGAGGACCTTGAGCACGGATCCCTTCGTCACGATCTCGTAGACCTCGAAGGGGATGAAGGCTGTGGTGGCGATGAAGGTCAGGTACTCGGCCCAGCGCTTCTGGAACCAGAGCCCGACGGCCTCGACGCCCTCGATCGCCGCGTAGATCGCGACCACGATGCCGATCTTGGTCAGCGTGCCGCGCTCGATCGAGAACACGTGTCGCAGCTCGTCGATCACGCCGTGGTGGCGGTGGGCCGGACCGCCGAGCCCGCTCTCGAGGTCCGACAGCGCGCGGAAGACCGGCTCGCGAAGGTGAGCCGCGTTGGCGGCGAACAGCAGGATCACCACCGCGAGGGCGGCGAGCACCACGAAGTGGAAGGCGCGGTCGATCGCGATCAGCCGCAGCACGACCTTGTCGCGCAGCGCCTTCCCGCGCAGCGGAAGCTCGATCTCGTCGCGGTCGGGCGGGTGGGGCCGGGTGGGGTCGGAAGGCCTCTCCAGCAGCAGCCAGCTGTCGCAGCGCACGCAGCGGTGCCAGCGCAGCCCGTCCGGGCCCTCCCGCGCAACCAGCGCGTCCTCCGGCCGCAGGTCGGCCGCGCCGATTCCGATCAGCTCGTGCCCCGAGGACCCGCAGACGATCAGCTCCCAGTGCAGCTTGGGACGGAAGCGGCGTGGCTTCTCGGTGCCGGGCGGCTTCGAGGGCGCGCTCGCCATGGCGCCCACCGTATCCGCCGTCACCCTCCGGCAGCCGCCAGGCTCGTCCCGTCCTGACCCCAAATAGGATCTGACCCGTGCTAGAGGCCGAAGCCCAGGTCGTCGCGCAGCGAGCCAGTGGCGGAGCCGAGGTGGTGGTCGACCACGTGTCGAAGCGGTTCGGCCGCGTGGTGGCCGTCAGCGAGGCCTCGCTGCGTCTCGAGCCCGGCGAGTTCGTGGCGTTGAACGGCCCGTCCGGCTGCGGCAAGAGCACGCTGCTCAACATGATCGGCAGCCTGGCGCTGCCCGACTCCGGCACGATCTCGGTGGACGGCCAATCGATCGCCAGCGTGGACTCCACCGCGGCCTACCGTCGAGCCACCGTCGGCTTCGTCTTCCAGCTCCACCACCTGCTCCCAATGCTCACCGCCGGGGGCAACGTGGAGGTGCCGCTGATCGGCGCACGGGTCGGCCGCAAGGAACGCCGGGAGCGTGCGCGGGAGCTGCTCGCGGAGGTGGGCCTGGCCGAGCGCGTGGACCATCTGCCCTCGCAGCTGTCGGGCGGCGAGCGCCAGCGCGTGGCCGTGGCCCGCGCGCTGGCGAACCGGCCGCGCCTGCTGCTCGCCGACGAGCCCACCGGCGCGCTCGACTCCACCAGCAGCCTGCGCGTGCTCGACCTGCTCGCCGGGCTCCGGCAGCGTTACGGCATGACGATGCTCGTGGTGAGCTACGACCCCGAGGTCGGCCGCCACGCTGACCGCACCGTGCGGATGCGCGACGGTCAGATCGTCGGCTAGGCCCTGGCGAGCGATTCGGCCGGCATCAGCCGCGTGACGCGCCAGGCGGGGTAGAGGCCGCCCAGCACCCCGATCGCGACTCCGACGAGCACGCCGCGGCCTAGGCCCCAGGCGGTGATGTCGGGCGACACGAACGCCTGCGCGCCCAGCGCGCTCACCGCGATCTGCGCGGCGGCCAGCCCCAGCGCAAGGCCGATGCCGGCGCCCAGCAAACTGACCGCCACGCCCTCGCCGAGGATCAGCGACGCCACCCGTCCCTGGCTCCAGCCCACGGCGGACATGAGGGCGAGCTCGCGCTCGCGCTCCAGCACGGCCATCGCCATCGTGTTCGTCACGCCGATGCCGCCGAGGGCCAGCGCGAGGACGACGATCACGAGCACGGCCTTGCTGATGAGCAGGCTGTTGGCGTCGGCGCGCGCGGCCTCGCCTGGGTCGTTGATCGCCAGTGTGCCGGGGAAGCGGCGTTCGATCAGCTTGGTGGTGGGCCCCGCCCGGGCGTTGCGCTTGAGAGCGATCGCGATCGTGGTTGCGCCACCCAGATGCCCCGCGATCGCCTGCGCCTGGCGCAACCCCATCACCACGCCCGAGTCCTCGAACGTCACGCCCGAGTGGAAGATGCCGGACACCGTGTAGGGCTTCCCCTTGATCTTCAGCGGGGAGCCCGGCTGCAGGTGCGCCTGCTTGGCGAACTGGTCGCCGACGATCACGGTCCGGGGGGCGGTCGCTCGTGTGCCCGCGGTGATCACGAGTCGCTGCCCGGCGAAGCTGGTCGGGTCGATGCCGAACACGATCGCCGACGGCTGATGCAGGATCGACTCGATCACGAGCTGGATCGGGGTGGCCTCGGCAATGCCGGGCTGCTGCTCGAGCTCGGTGACCATCGAGGTGGGCAGCACCGACGCCGTCGGGTCGGACACGCCCTTCTGGAACAGGCCGATGTCCGCCCGGCCGAGGTGGATGAAACCGCTGGCGCTGTGCTTCAGCCCGTCACCCAGGGCGATCAGCGCCACGATCGCGGCCACACCCACGCCGATCCCCGTCGCGGTCAGGATCGTCCGCGCCAGCCGGCGGCGCAGGCTGGTGACGATCAGGCCGCTCAAGCGGTCGCTCTCGACTTGCGGGGATCCGGCATCGCCGGCGGATCCTACGGCGCGGGGCAGCCGGTCAGCGAGCGGGTTCGCGCGGGGACTGGGCCGGCGGGTGCGTCTCGACGGCGAGCGCGCCGACAGGCCGCCCGACCTCGATCATCGCGTCCACCAGCCCGAGCACGCTCCTGTGCGACTCCGAGCTCGTGCGCGCCGCCCGGGCCGCGGCCCGGCCGACCGAGCCGAGCGACCAGCCGGCCATCATGAGCGACAGCCGGGAGGGGCGGGCACGCTCGGGGGTCTGCTCGGCGAGCCATTCGAGGCACATTCGCGCCCGTGCGCGGCGGACCCGGCGGCACCCGCTCGTGCCGACCACCTTCGCCGCGTATTCGTAGAGATCCTGGCGACGGTCGTCGGGCAGGCCGTCGTTATACGCGCGTAAGAACGCGCCGATGACTGGACAGGTCGAGCTGGGGTGGTCGCTGAACGGTTCACCCGCGAGCATCGAGGCGAGCTCCATCACGCAGGCTCCCTGGTCAGGCCCCTGGTGACGGCCCCGCGTGAGGCGGACGGTCTGGTGGCTGATGGAGGACATCGCTGCTCCTTCGACGAGCGGTTTGCGTGCCGAGCCTCCCTTCCAGAAAGTGTGACGCAGCGTGCAAGCCCAGTCGAGTCCCCGCGCGCCGAGTTTCCCTCGGGCTGCCCTCGGGTAGCCGCATTGCAGGAGGTGGCGAGAGTGCTCCAGATCACGTCGGCGGCCGCACAGGCGATCACCGCAATCACATTGTCGGTTCCCGGCAGCGCCGGGGTGCGAATCACGACGATGCCTCAGGCATCGACCAACGGAAGCGGCCCGGTCGCCGTGTTCGACTTCTATCCCGCCCCCGAGCCGGGCGAGGCGGACGAGGTGGTCGAGGAGCGTGGGGTCCAGGTCTTCCTCGAGCCCGACGTCGTGCCGCTGCTCGACGACAAGCTTCTCGACGCCGAGTTGGACGGCGACGAGGTCCGCTTCACGGTCGAGCCGGGCTGATCGTTCGCGTCGCGGCGGGGACCGATACCTGGCGCGGAATCCATCACTTGGGGTAGCCAGGCGCGGTAAGGTGGAAAACACGCTGGACCGGCATGGAAGCCGTCGGCTCTCCTGGTTCCGGACCGGCGGAGGAGGGCGGAGTGGGGAGAGATCGCGATCTCGAGCCCGGCCACCGGTACGCGGCCTTGGCACCGGACGAACTTGTCCGCTCTCTCTTCGACGCGTTCGGACGGCACGACCTCGACGCCTTCTTCGCCGTGCTGGATCCGGACGTGGAGTTCAGGCCGGTGGACGCCTTCGGCCTGATCGGCGGCACCGGGTACGGGCGGCAGGCGCTGCGCGTGCTGTTGGAGGAGCTCGAGCGAGGCGGCAGCGCCCCGGTGGTCGTGCCCCGCACGATCGAGGTCGTCGACGACGAGCTGGTACTGGCCGTCGGGGTCATCTCGGAGCGCGGGCAGGTGGGCGGCCGCTTCGCGTCCGCGGTCGCGTGGCTGTTCAGGGTCAGGGAGGGCCGGATCCTCGCCGTCTTCGGCTACCCCACCGAGGCCGCGGCCAGGCGGGCGCTGACGGACTGGAGCTAGGTCTCGACCAACCGCCCCTCGGGCGGCTAGGCTGCACGCCGCCATGGCGGACTCGCCCACGATCGTCCTCGTACACGGCGCCTGGCACGGCTCCTGGGGCTGGGAGCACGTGGCCGGGCCGCTGCGCGAGCGCGGCTTCGACGTCACGGCCGTCGACCTGGCGAGCCACGGGCCGGACCCCGGCGACCTCTACGACGACGTCGAGGTGGTGCGGCGCGCAATCGCGGCGGCCGACGGGCCGGTCGTGGTGGTGGCGCACTCCTACGGCGGGGTCCCCACCACGGAGGGCACCGCCGGCGCCGCCAACGTCGCCCACATCGTCTACCTCACGGCGTTCATGCTGGACGAGGGCGAATCGCTGTTCGCCACCGTGGGGAGCGTGGCGCCGGACTGGTGGATCCTGGCCGACGACGGCCGCACGGTCACGGTCGACCACCCCGAGGCGATCTTCTACAACGCCTGTCCACCCGAGCTGGCGGCCGACGCCGCCGGGCGGCTCGAGCCGCAGTCGATCCCATCCTTCGAGCAGCCGGTCCGGGCGGTGGGGTGGAGGGACGCTCCCACCACCTACGTGATCTGCGAGCAGGATGCCGCGATTCCGGTCTTCGCCCAGGAGCAGATGTCCCAGCGGGCAGGCGACGTGCGCCGCCTCGACGCCGACCACTCACCGTTCCTGATGGTGCCGGACGAGGTGGTCGCGCTGATCGCCGCGATCGCCAGCGCCTGACCCGGGTCGGGCGGTCCCTTACACTGCCGCGCCCATGGCAGACCGAGTCGTCTTCTTCACCGGCTTCCCGGGCTTCATCGGGCGTCGCCTGGTGGCGCGCCTGCTCGAGGAGGGGCGCAAGGTCCGCATCGCGGCGCTGGTCGAGCCGCGCTTTGCGGAGCAGGCTCGCGCGGCGGCCGCGGAGCTCGACTCGGACCGGATCGAGATCCTGCCGGGCGACATCGGTGACCGCCGCCTCGGGCTTGACGAGGCGACCTACGCGCGCCTGACAGCGGAGGTCACCAGCGCGCACCACCTGGCGGCCATCTACGACCTGGCGGTGCCGCTCGAGCTGGCACAGCGCGTGAACGTGGAGGGCACCGGCAACGTGCTCGACCTCTGCGCGCGCTGCACTCGCTTCGAACGGCTCAACTACGTGAGCACCGCGTACGTGGCGGGCGACCGCACCGGAGTGGTCTACGAGCACGAGCTGTCGCTCGGCCAGGGCTTCAAGAATCACTACGAGTCCACCAAGTTCCAGGCGGAGCTGTGGGTGCGCCAGGCGATGCAGCGCGTGCCCACCACGATCTACCGGCCGGCGATCGTGGTGGGCGACTCGCGCACGGGGGAGACACAGAAGTTCGACGGCCCCTATTACATGCTGCGCACGATCGCGCGGGCGTCGCACGACGGCACCCCGATCCTCCAGTTCGGGCGCTCCGAGGCGCCCTTCAACTGCGTCCCGGTGGACTTCATCGTCGACGCGATCGCGGCCGCGGCCGGCGATCCAGACGCCGTGGGGGAGACGCTGCATCTCGTGGATCCGATGCCGATCTCCGCCGCGGAGCTGGGCGAGCTGTTCAGCCAGGAGTACGCCGGGCGCAAGCCGCGCTACCGCGTGCCGCCGGGGCTGATCGAGAACGCGCTACGCGTGAAGCGGGTGCGTGAGGCCTTCGGCGGCGCCCCTCACGAGGCGATCCGCTACCTGAACCACCCCGTCCGCTTCGACACCCGTCGCGCGGACGACCTCCTCGCCCGCCACGGCCTGCGCTGCCCGCGCCTGGAGGAGTACGTGGGGCCGATCGTGAAGTTCTTCCGCGAGCACGAGACCGATCCCGCGCTCGTGCCGGCGCACTAGACGGCTGCGGGGGCGGGCAAGGGGAACGCCCGGACGAAGCGCTTGACGGCCTTGCGGTCGCCCTCGATGCGCATGTCGCCGCTGTGCAGCGCGTCATCGAGCGGGCGGCCCTCCCAGACCACCTCGGCGAGCGTCGGCAGGTCGGTGTCGATGATCGCGTCGGGCTGCTCGGGGATCCCGCGCGCTGCCTCAATGCGGCCGTCCGCGATCGCGATCGTGAAGCGATGATCGCCGAAGCGGAGCTCGTAGGTCGCGTCCAGATCGCCGGCCGCCTCGGGGTCGAAGACCGTCTTCAGTGCGAGCACCTGGGAGTCGACGCTCATCCCCAGCTCGCGCGGCAGTGACGGCGACTGGGCGCCGAAGCGGCCGAGGGCGACGATCACCGGCTCGAGGTCACGGCCCCAGTCGGTGAGCTCGTAGATCCGCGAGGCCGCGGGCGGGGGCAGCGTCCGCCGCCGCACGACGCCCGAGCGCTCCAGGTCGCGCAGCCGCTGAGCGAGGACGTTCGGACTGGCGTGGGCGATGCCGGCTCGCAGGTCCGTGAAGCGCTTGGGTCCGAGCAACAGCTCGCGCACCACGAGCAGCGCCCAGCGCTCGCCGACCAGGTCGAGCGCGTGGGCGGCAGCGCAGCCTTCTCCATATGTGCGCTTGCCGGCCACCCGCGGAGTGTACCCGAGAGATCCTGATAGCGACTCATCTAGTCCTAAATCAGGACTATGTGTTACCCTGCCAAGATCCCAGATCCTGAGGAGGCCGCCGACCGATGACTGACCGAAACCGCTGGATCGCCCTCTACGTGCTCTGCACGGGAATGTTGATGATCGTTCTCGACGTGACCGTCGTGAACGTCGCGCTGCCATCGATCCAGAAGGACCTCGGCTTCTCTCAGTCGACCCTCGCGTGGGTGGTCAACGCATATCTGATCTCCTTCGGCGGGCTGCTGCTCCTGGCCGGGCGCTTCGGCGACATCCTGGGCCGCAAGGACGTCTTCCTGGCGGGGCTGGCCGTGTTCACAATGGCGTCCGTGCTCTGTGGCCTGGCGCAGAGCCAGGGCCTGCTCGTGGCGGCCCGCTTCATTCAGGGCATCGGCGGGGCGATGACCTCGGCGGTGATCCTGGGGATGATCGTGACGATGTTCCCGGAGCCGCGGGACCGGGCGAAGGCGATCGGCGCGTACGGCTTCGTGGCGTCGGCCGGCGGCTCGGTCGGCCTGCTGGCCGGCGGCGTGCTCACGCAGTCGATCAACTGGCACTGGATCTTCTTCATCAACATCCCGATCGGCATTGTCACGGCAGTGATGGCCACCCGACTGATCGAGCGCGACAAGGGCATCGGCATGGGCGACGGGGCCGACATCCCGGGCGCCGTGCTCATCACCAGCGCCCTGATGCTGGGCGTGTACACGATCGTCAAGCCCGCCGCCGAGGACGGCTGGGGCGCGGGTCGGACCCTGCTCTTCGCCGCGGTCTCGCTGCTGCTGCTCGCCGCGTTCATCGCCCGCGAGGCCACCGCGCGCAACCCGCTGGTGCCGCTGGGCATCTTCCGCTCGCGCAACATATCGGGGGCGAACCTCGTGCAGGCGCTCACGGTGGCCGGCATGTTCGGCCTGTTCTTCCTCGGATCGCTCTACATGCAGCGGGTGCTCGGCTACGACCCGCTCCAGATCGGCTTCGCCTTCCTGCCCTGCACGCTCGTGATGGGCACGATCTCCCTGCGCTACTCGGAGAGGCTCGTGATGCGCTTCGGCGCGAAGAACGTCCTGCTTCCCGGCATGGTGTGCGTGGTGATCGGCCTGCTGCTGTTCGCCCGCGCGCCCGTGGACGGCACGTACCTGCGCGACGTGCTGCCCACGATGCTGGTCCTCGCGGCCGGCATCGGGGTGGCCTTCCCGGCGCTGATGTCCCTCGCGATGTCCGGGGCGACGCCGGAGAACGCCGGTCTGGCGTCCGGGCTCGTGAACACCTCCGCCCAGGTGGGCGGCGCGCTGGGCCTGGCGGTCCTCGCCACCGTCTCGGCCACCCGCACGACCCACCTCCTGGGCGCCGGAGAGTCCCAGGCCTCGGCGTTGACGAGCGGTTATCACCTGGCGTTCCTGATCGGCGCGGCGCTCGTGGTGGTCGGCATCGTCGTCGCGGCCCTGGTCATCGAGCCGGTGAAGCAGCCTCAGGCCGCGCCCGCCGCGGAGCCCGAGCCCGAGGCCGAGCACGCACACCGCGAGCCGGTCTACTCGGACGCCGGCTAGGTCCGCGGCGCCGCGGTCAGGCGGTGCGCTGGAACAGCACGTGATCGCTCCAGATCCCGGCGATCTGGAGGTACCTGGGCGCGACCCCGATCCTCACGAAGCCGTTCTTCTCGATCACTCGCTGCGAGCCGTAGTTGTCGAGCAGGGTGCCCGCCTCGATGCGATGTAGGCCGAGCTCGCCGAAGGCGTGGTCGCACACGAGCCCGAGCGCGCGCGTGGCGATCCCGCGGCCGTTGTGCTGCTCGGCCACCCAGTAGCCGACGTTCGCGCTCTGGAACGCGCCCCGCACCACGTTGGAGAGGTTGATGGCGCCCGCCGGTTGCCCGTTCAGCACGACCACGAACGGATAGGCGCTGCCCGCCGTGCGGCGGTCGGTGAGCTGGGCGATGTGCCGGCGCTGCCCCTCGTACGTGTAGAAGACCTCCGGGCGCAGGGGCTCGAGCGGAGCGAGGAACTCGCGATTCTCGGTGTAGAGGTCGGCCATGGCTCGCGCGTCGGTGAGCGCGAGGGGGCGGATGCCAGAGCGCTCGCCTAGCGAGCTGAGCGTCTGACGATCTTCTGTGTCGGCCACGTCATTCTCCGTCGCCGCCGCGGAAGCTGGGGGCTGGTCGTGCGATCCTCTGCGTCCTCTGAAGCGGCTGCGCAATTCCCTGCCCGAGCAGATTAGCGTTGGCCTTGCGCTGGCGTTCTCTCTGCTCGCAACCTCGTCGGCAGGCGCCGTCAGGCCGACCGGCGTGAACGTGTTCGTCGGCACCCTCGGTGGCGGGAACACCACGCCGGCGGCCGCCGTTCCCTTCGGATTCGCGCAGCCGGGACCGGACACCGTGACGGCGCCCAGCTCCGGGTACTCGCCGGGCCAGCCGCTGCTCGGCTTCAGCCAGACGCACCTCTCCGGCACGGGTGGGGCCGGCAAGTACGGCAACTTCCGGGTCACGCCGTCGCTGGGCGCCACGGCCACCACGCTCGACTCCGAGTTCGGCCTTCCCGGCAGCTACGGGGCGCGTCTGGATGGGGACCGGATCACGGCCCGGCTCACCGCCACGCGCATGGGCGCCGTACACCGCTACGTGTTTCCCGCCAGCCGCCGGGCGAGGGTCACGATCGACCCCGCCTCGGTGATCGACACAGGACGGTTCGCGCAGCGGGTGGTGCGCTCGTCGCTGCACATCACGGGGACTCGGACGCTCGAGGGCGGCGGCACCTTCTCGGGCGGCTGGAACCCGGGCAGCTACACCCTCTGGTTCGCCGTTCGCTTCAACCGCGCCCCGCGGGCGCGGCTCGCGCACGGCGCCACGCTGGGTGTTCGACACGCGCGGGCGGCGCGCGGTTGAGCTGTCGATCGGCCTGTCGTTCCGCTCGCGGGCCGCCGCACGGCGGAACCTCCCGCCTGGGGGCTACGCACGCACGAGCCGTGCGGCGCGGACGGCCTGGGAGCGCGCGCTCGGTCGCATCGCGATCACGGGCGGCAGCCGCGAGCAGCGCGGCGTCTTCGCGACGGCGCTCTACCACTCGCTGCTGATGCCCCACGACCTCACGGGCGACAACGCCTGGTGGCGCTCCAGCGAGCCGCACTACGAGGATCTGCTGGCGCTCTGGGACACGTTCCGCACTCAGAACCCGCTGCTCGGGCTGGTGTATCCGGAGCGCGAGACCGCGATCGTGCGCTCGCTGCTCGACACCTACCGGCACACCGGCTGGCTTCCCGACGCGCGCGTGGCCGGCGCCCCCGGCGTGACGCAGGTTGGGTCGGACGCGGACATCGTGGTCGCAGACGCCATCGTGAAGGGCCTGCCCGGCATCGATCGGCGGCTGGCCTACCGGGCGCTCCTAAAGGACGCGTCGGTGCAGCCGAAGCATCCGGCCATCGAGGGTCGCGATCTGCGCGACTACACGCGGCTCGGGTACGTGAGCCTGTCGGAGCCGCGCTCGGCCTCGCGCACGATGGAGTACTCCTACGACGACTTTGCGGTGGGCGAGGTGGCGCAGCGTCTCGGGCGCCAACGCGACGCCGCCCGCTGGTTCGCCCGCTCGCGCAGCTGGAGGCGGTTGTGGGATCCATCCACGCGCTCGATCCGCCCGCGCGCGGCCGGCGGCGGCTTTCTAACGCCGTTCGACCCGGCGCAGCGGCTGTTCGGATTCGGCCAGCCGCTGTACGAGGGCTCGGCGCTCGAGTACTCGACCTTCGTGCCCCACGACGCTCAGGGGCTGATCGACCTCCTCGGCGGCGACCCGGCGGCGGTCGGCTGGCTCGACTCGCTGTTCTCGAACGGCGCCTACGACCCCGCCAACGAGCCGGATCTGCTCGCTCCCTATCTCTATATCCACGCGGGGAGGCCGGACCGCACCGACGACGTGGTGCGCGACCTCATGGCGAGCGCCTACTCCGGCGGCCGCGCGGGGCTGCCCGGCAACGACGACTCCGGCGCGCTGTCGAGCTGGTACGTGTGGAACGCGATCGGCCTGTACCCGAACGCCGGCCAGCCCTACTACTACATAGGGTCACCGCTCTTCACGCGCACGCGCATCGCGCTGCCGGGGCAGCGCACGTTCACGATCTCGGCCCCGGCCAGCTCGGACGCCAACCGCTACGTGGTGGGCGCGACGCTCGACGGCCGCCCGCTCGAGCGCGCCTGGCTCACCCAGGCCGAGGTGGCCCGTGGGGGTGTGCTGCGGCTCGACATGGGTCCGTCGCCCTCTGGCTGGGGCGCCTCGCCGCGACCGTTCTCGCTCCCGGCTGGGTAGGGTCACGGGCGTGCACACGGATCAGCAGCCGCTCGCGGGCCGGCGGGCACTCGTGACCGGCGGGGCCACCGGCATCGGTCGCGCCACCGCGGTCCGGCTGGCGGCCGACGGGGCCACCGTGGTCGTGAACTACGTGGGCGACGCGGAAGCGGCCGACAGCGCCGTGAGCGAGATCGACGCGGCCGGCAATCGCGCTTTCGCGATCGCCGCCGACGTGTCGAACGAGGAGCAGGTCGTGGCGATGTTCGAGCGGGCTGCGGCCGAGCTGGGCGGGCCGGTCGACCTGCTCGTGAACAACGCCGGGATCGAGAAGCCGTTCGCGCTCGTCGACATGCCGCTCGACGAGTGGAACAAGGTGATCGCTGTGAACCTCACGGGCGGCTTCCTCTGCTCTCGCGAGGCCGCGCGGGGAATGCTGGCGGCGGGCGTCACTGGCGCGATCGTGAACGTCTCGAGCGTGCACGAGGTGATCCCCTGGCCGGCCTTCGGCCACTACTGCGCGTCGAAGGGCGGCCTGAAGCTGTTTGCGCAGACGATCGCGCGGGAGCTCGCGCCGAGCGGCATCCGCGTGGTGAATGTCGCGCCGGGAGCCATCCTCACGCCGATCAACCAGGTGCTGATAGACGACCCAGCGAAGCTCGCGGCCGTGGAGGAGGAGATCCCCCTCGGCCGCACCGGCCTTCCCGAGGAGGTCGCAGCGGCGATCGCGTGGGTGGCGGGGCCCGAAGCTGAGTATGTGGTCGGAAGCACGCTGTTCGTTGATGGGGGCATGACGCTGTACCCGAAGTTCATCTGAGGTCTCGGGTGCGGGTGCGCGGGTGTCGGGACCGCGGTCGAACGGCTCTTACGTAGACCGCGCCGGTCTTCTCGACGCAAGGTCGGGTTGAAAGCCCCGAACCCGAGACCCGACACCCGCGACCTCGGAAGGAACTTCTCTACTGCGCACGAATCAATTGCGCGTGAGCCGTGCAGGCACAAGTGCGCTGACCCTGTCTGCCGAGATACGTCAGCGCTTCGACGAGTTCTCGCGCTCGCAGAAGGACGTCGGCCAGTACATCGTCGATCACCTCGACGAGGCCGCCTTCCAGACTGCGGAGGAGCTGGCGCGCAGGGCATCCACGTCGAGCTCGACCGTCGTGCGCTTCGCTCAGGCACTGGGATTCGAGGGCTTCCCCGAGCTCCAGGCCTCCGCGCGCGACGAGTACAGGCGAGTGCGCGAGTCGGCGCCGTCGAACGGCGGGTCGGACATGCTCGCGCCGCCGCTGTTCCCGATCGACCAGACCGACTTCGAGGCGTCGCTCGCAGCCGACCACACGAATCTTGAGGACACCGCACGCAAGATCGACCGCGACGAGGTGGCCGCCGCGGTGGAGCTGATCTCACGTGCGGAGCGGATCGTGCTCTGCGGCACGGATCAGATGGCCTTCTTCGCCAGCTACCTGCGCCACCTGCTGATGCTGCTCGACCTCCGCTGCGAGGTCGTGGCCAGCCCAAGCCAGGAGGGCCTGGCGCGGCTCGGGCGCATCGACGAGAACACGCTCGTGATCGGCTTCTCGGCCGGGCGCCCGCACCCGCTTGTGGTGCGCGCGATGAAGCTCGCCCGCCACCGCAAGGCCTCGACCATCGCGATCGCGGACGCCACCCTCTCCGAGGTCGCAAAGCTTGCCGGGCAACGTCTCTACTACTCGTCGAACGGACCGGCCTACGTGCGCTCGCACACGGCACTCCTGAGCCTGATCCAGGCACTGGCGTACGGGGTGTACGCCCTCGACGAGTCGGCCTATGCAGACCGCATCAAAGCCTTCCGGCTCAAGTAGCCGGACGAGGTCGGGCGCGAGGCCGTCGGAAAGGAAGGGCCGACGGTCACTGGCCCGACCGCACGCGCTCAGCTTCCGCTGGCGTGAGGTGCGGCTCGCCGTCGTGTCGGCGGTGGCCTACGGGGCGCTGATGTCGGTGGTGCTCCCGGGCGCCTGGCCGCTGATGCCGTTCCCACAGACCCGGCCGGTGGTCCTCGCCACCGTGCTCAGCTTCCCCTTCGGGCTGGTTCTGCACCGCCGCTGGGCGGCGCTCCTGCCGCTGACGCTGCTCGTCGCGCTCGACCCGCCGCAGGCGGGTTTCGCGGGCGGGGTGGTGGCGCTCGTGATCGTCGGCCCCTTTGCGACGGTGAGCATCTACGTGGGCGCAGCGTGCTCGCGCTGGCTGCAGCGCAGGGCGCTGCGCCGGATGCTGTCGCGCGCTGCTCCACCGCGGCGCACGGCCCAGGCCGCTCGTTAGCCAGCCGGGCCCTTCCCCGGCGCAGCCGGGTGGATAACATGGGCCCCGTGACCGATCAAGCCACATTCCGCGTCAAGTCGGGCCTCGCCGAGATGCTCAAGGGGGGCGTGATCATGGACGTGGTCACCCCCGAGCACGCCGCCATCGCCGAGGCGGCGGGCGCCGCCGCCGTGATGGCGCTCGAGCGCGTCCCGGCCGACATCCGCGCACACGGCGGCGTGGCGCGCATGTCCGATCCCTCGATGATCGAGGGCATCCAGGCTGTCGTAAGCGTGCCGGTGATGGCGAAGGCGCGCATCGGCCACTTCGTCGAGGCGCAGGTGCTCGAGGCGCTCGAGATCGACTACATCGACGAGTCCGAGGTCCTGACGCCCGCCGACGAGGCCAACCACATCGACAAGTGGAAGTTCAAGGCGCCGTTCGTCTGCGGCGCCACGAACCTGGGCGAGGCGCTGCGGCGAATCGCCGAGGGCGCCGCGATGATCCGCACCAAGGGCGAGGCCGGCACGGGCAACGTGGTCGAGGCGGTGCGCCACATGCGCGCGATCCAGGGCGAGATCCGCCGTCTCAGCTCGCTCGACGAGGCCGAGCTGCCCACCGCCGCCAAGGAGCTCCAGTCGCCGATCGAGCTCGTCAGGATGGTCGCCGAGAAGGGCAGCCTGCCGGTCGTGAACTTCTCGGCCGGAGGCATCGCCACCCCGGCGGACGCCGCGCTGATGATGCAGCTCGGCGCCGAGGGCGTGTTCGTGGGCTCGGGCATCTTCAAGTCCGAGGACCCGGAGCGCACGGCCGCGGCGATCGTCGAGGCCACCACGCACTACGACGACCCCGAGCGCCTGGCCGCGGCCTCGCGCAACCTCGGGGCAGCCATGGCCGGGATCGAGATCTCGGAGCTCGGCGAGTCGGGCCTCATCCAGCACCGCGGTTGGTAGCTCGGTGGTCGTAGGCGTGCTCGCCCTTCAGGGCGACTTCGAGGCCCACGCGGCGCATGCTCGTTCGGCTGGGCGCCGAGGCGCGGATAGTGCGCGTGCCGGCCGACCTCGACGGGCTCGACGGGCTCGTCATCCCCGGCGGCGAGTCGACCACGATGACGCTCGGCATCGAGCGCGAGGGCCTCGCCGAGCCGCTGCGCGAGCTCGTGCGCGCTGGCACCCCGACCCTCGGCACCTGCGCCGGGCTGATCATGCTCGACCGCGACCACCTCGACCTGCTCGACGTCCTCGCTCGCCGCAACGCCTTCGGCCGCCAGGTGAACAGCTTCGAGGCCGACCTCGAGGTGGACGGCCTCGAGGGCGGCCCGCTGCGGGCGGTCTTCATCCGCGCTCCGTGGGTGGAGGAGCACGGGGACGGACGTCGAGGTGCTGGCCGAGATCGACGGCCACCCGGTGGCGGTCCGCCAGGGCAACATCCTCGCGGTGGCCTTCCATCCCGAGCTCGACCGACGACGGCCGCATCCACGCCTGGCTGGTGGAGCGGATCCGCGAGACCTCGACCGAAAGGCAGCACGCATGAAGGACCAGCGCGCCACGGCGCTCGCGCAGATACTCGTCCAGCTACTCGACGAAGGTGCAGAAGGGCGACGTCTGCGTGATCCAGTCGACCACGCACCGCCGAGCCGCTGGTGCAGGCCGTCTACGAGGAGGTGCTGCGCGCCGGCGGCCACCCGGTCGCTGCAGCATCACGCCCGAGGGCGCCTCCGCGGCGTTCTACGAGCTGGCCAGCGACGAGCAGCTCGACTGGGTGCGCGCCCATCGCCGCCTGGGCGGTCGAGGAGGCCGACGTCCGCATCGTGCTCATGGCGGACACCAACACGCGCGCGCTCTCGCAGGTCCGACCCGAAGAAGCAGGCGCGCGCGCAGAAGGCGCGCAAGCCGCTGATGGACGCGTCGATGAAGCCGCAGCGCCGCGGGCGAGCACCGCTGGGCGCTGACGCTCTTCCCGACCCACGCCTACGCCACCGAGGCGGGCATGTCGCTGTGCGACGTACGAGGACTTCTACTACGAGGCGTGCCTGGTCGACGACGCCGACCCGCTCACCGCGTGGCAGCGCCAGTCCGACCAGGTGCAGCGGCTCGCCGAGTGGATCGAGGGCAAGCGAGGAGGTCCACATCACCGCGCCCGGGCACCGACATCAAGCTGGACGTGGCGGGCCGCACGCTGGATCCCCTGCGTCGGCGATCGCACAACATGCCCGACGGCGAGTTCTTCACCGGCCCGCGTCGAGGACTCGGTCGAGGGCGAGGTCGCCTTCTCGTTCCCGGCCGTCTACGGCGGCCGCGAGGTCGTCGGGCGTGCAGCTTGCGCTTCGAGGCCGGCAAGGTCGTCGACGCCTCGGCCGAGCGCGGCGAGGACTTCCTGATCGAGATGCTCGACACCGACGACGGCGCCCGCCGCCTCGGCGAGCTCGGCATCGGCACCAACTACGGCATCGCCACCGGCACCAAGGAGATCCTGCTCGACGAGAAGATCGGCGGCACGCGTGCACATGGCGATCGGCATGAGCTACCCGGAGACCGGCGGCCAGAACGAGCTCCGCGGTCCACTGGGACATGGTGTGTGACCTGCGGGCCGGAGGAACGATCACGGTCGATGGGGAGTTGCTGCAGGAGAACGGGCAGTTTGTAGTCAGTTGAGAGCTGACAGTTGACAGTTCTCCGGCGCGAACGGAGCTGTCAGCTGTCAACTGTCAACTCAGTTCAACCGGAAACTCGTGACGTTCCTGCCGGCGTGCGGAGCCCTCCGCAAGCCCGCTGTCGTCTATTGCCTGCGACCGCACCGTGTAGGTGCCTCGCGGCAGCAGGTGGGGGATTCGTAGCGTCCAGCGCAGGCCGTCGGTCACGCGGGCGTTCAGGTACTGCGGCTGGGAGCAGCGCTTCTTCACCAGATGGGCCCCGCGCGTCAGCCAGACGCACCTGCCGTGCCCCACGCTGCGCGACACGGCCACGCGTACCTGCACGACCCTGCCGTTGTCCTCGCTCGTTCCGGCCACGAGGTGCACCTTGCGACGCAGGTTCGTGCCGAACGGCTCGCCGATCAGCGAGGTGGGGGGTAGGTCGAGGCCCGCGCTGACCTCTGCGAGGGCGCCCGTTGCGAGGTCGCGGCGGTAGATGCGGCCCTGGGAGGTGGGCGTCTCGCCGGCAACCACGTTCGCGGCGCGCGAGGAGAAGGCGACGAAGTGGCCGTCGGCGCTGACCGCTCCCTGGGTGCTCGGGCCGGCCAGGCCCGTGCCGTCGGGGTGGGCGGAGACCATGACCGTCGTGCCGGTGGCGACGGTGCGGGCGAACACGTCCGCCGTGCCGTTCGAGTCACCGAGGACCAGGTTCGAGGCGTTCGACGTGAACACCGCCAGCGAGCCGTCGGCGGAGATCGAGTCCGCGGTCGAGTCGCCGTTCGCGCCTGAGCCGTCCTTGCCCTGGCTGACGAGCGTGACCTCGCCGGTGGCCATGTCCTTGCGGAAGACGTCGATCGTGCGGCCGTTGAGGCTGCCGCCGGGGAGGTCGGTGGCGTCCGAGTCGAACAGCACGTAGCGGCCGTCCGCCGAGATCTTCGGGTTCTGGCCGTTGCCGTCCGAGCTGGTGGCGCCGGCGGGCACATCCACCAGCGTGATCTCGCCGCTGATCATGTCCTTGCGGTAGATGCCGGCACGGTCGCCGTCACCCGGCACCAGCCCGCCGGCGTCGCTGGTGAACGCCACGTAGCGGCCGTCGGCGCTGATCGAGGGCTGGCCTGAGCTGCCCACGGTGTTCACCGAATCGCTGATCGGGGTCGACACGCGCTGGAGCGTGCCGCTCGGGATGTCGCACCAGTACACGTCGGGCTGCAGGTCCCGGTCGCGCCCGGCGAGCGTGTCGGCGCGCGACTCGAATGCCACGTGCTGGCCGTCCGCGCTGATCACCGGGTTGCCGGCGTCGCCGTCGCCCGCCCGGCAGGCGCGCTGGTTCTGGCCGCTGAAGAGGTCGCGGCGGAAGATCGTGTAGGCCGGCACGCCGCCGGTGAGGTCGGGAGTGTTGCTGGTGAAGACGGCGTAGCGACCGTCGCCGCTCAGGTCGCCGGCCGGCCCACGCCGGAAGCGGCCGCCGCGACTGGCCGATGCCCCCGAGCGCTTGGCGTCGGCGAGCACGTTCTTCCCGGTGCCCATGTCGCGCACGAACGGATCGGTGCGGGCCCCATTCGAGTCAGTAGCCACCAGGTTGTCCGCATCCGAGGAAAACCCGACGAAGCGCCCATCAGCGCTGATCGACGGCGCACTGGCGCCACCATCCGGAGGAGACGGGGACAGTGGCGCGGCAACGGATCGCCGGCTGCGCTCGGACACCGCCCTGTGGACTGTGGACCGTGGACTGTGGACTGATGCCGCGCGAGCGGCCACCCCCGGCACGACATTCGGCACCCCCGGCGGCCACACCTCCGACGACGGGTGGTAGAAGTGGCCGAAGTCGGCCTCGTGGAACTGGGACGTGAAGGCCTCGCAGTTGCGGTAGACGCCGCGCCGAGCCGGGTTGATCGCGACCACGTCGAAGCCGCGGCCGCAGTCCACGTAGGCCCGGCCGTTCGGGTCAGTGGTGTCCCCACCCAGCAGGTTGATCACGTCGTTGCCGGTGCCGGCCAGGATGCGGTCGCCGTCGTAGGCGCCCTGGATCAGGTCGTCGCCGGGGCCGCCCACCAGCAGGTCTGCTCCCGAGCCCCCGGCCAGCTCGTCGTTTCCGGGCGGCCCGGCGCTGGGGGAGCGCGCGTCGCCGTAGAGCTTGTCGTTGCCGGAGCGGCCCGCGAGGCGGTCGTTGCCCGAGCCGCCCATCAGCAGGTCGTTGCCCGGCGTGGCGCCATCGCCCTCGAGCTCGTCCTGGCCGCCGCCGCCGAACAGGCGGTCGTTGCCGCCCTTGCCTTCGATGAAGTCGTTGCCCGACCCGCCCGCCAGCGTGTCATTGCCGTTGTGGCCGAGGATCTGTCGCATCGGGAAGGCCCCCGTGGGGTCCACGTTCACTATGTGCTCGCAGCCCGCCGACTCGGGTATCGAGGCGTCCGCACGGCCGGTGGAGAGGCCGTCGCTCGAGGAGTGGCGGACGCGGTAGACCGTGTCGTTGCCGGGCCCGCAGTCGAAGGTGTCGCGATTCGGCCCGCCGTAGAGCGTGTCGTCGCCCGGGCCGCCGTAGAGGTGGTCGCTGCCCGACCCGCCGATCAGCACGTCGTTGCCGGTGCCGCCGAAGATGTAGTCGCCGCCCCGGCCGCCGGCCACGATGTCGTTCCCGGGCCCCCCGTAAAGGTGCTCGTTCACGCCGAAGCGGCGCTCGCGGATCGTGTCGTCGCCAAGTCCGCCCAGGATCGTGTCGTTGTCGTCGCCGCCGTCCAGGTAGTCGGCCCCGCGCTCGCCGTAGATCTCATCGTTGCCTGGTCCGCCCTGGATCACGTCGCCGTAGGCCGAGCCATCGACCGTGTCGTGGCCGTTCTCGCCGAAGAACGTGACCGCCAGCGGCTCGCCGGAGAAGACCGCGTCGTCACCCTCGTCGGTGCCGCAGGTGGGCCCTCCGGGCGTGCTCGGGACGTCGACGGAGAACTCGACTCCGCACGCAGAGTGGTAGCTCGTCGCAGCCGCCGAAAAGGCGGGAAAGGCCGCCACAAGGGCGGCGATGACTATCGCCGGCAGAAGCCGCATCGGTCCCGAAACCCACTACTCGGCCCGTTGCTGCGCTCCTCCCCTCGTAAGATGGAATTGCATGGCTGGACATTCGAAATGGGCGCAAATCAAGCGCAAGAAGGGCGCGACCGACGCAAAACGAGGCAATCTCTTCACCAAGCTCGCCCGCGCGATCCAGGTCGCGGCGCGGGAGGGCGGCGGCGATCCGGCCGGTAACGCGGCCCTCGCGCAGGCCATCCAGAAGGCCAAGGAAGCGCGCATGCCCAAGGACAACATCGAGCGCGCGATCGCGAAGGGAACGGGGGCGGACTCGAGCGGCGAGGCCATCGACGAGGTGCTCTACGAGGGCTACGGCCCCGGCGGCGTCGCGATCCTGGTGGAGGCGCTCACCGACAACCGCAACCGCACCGGCTCCGAGGTGCGCCATGCCTTCTCGAAGGCGGGCGGCAGCCTCGGCGAGCCCGGATCGGTGGCCTGGAACTTCGTGAAGAAGGGCGTCGTGCTCGTCGACGCCGACCGCTACTCAGAGGACGACCTCATGCCCGCCATCGACGCGGGTGCCGAGGACGTGGCGCTCGACGACAACGTCTACGAGGTGATCGCCGAGCCCACCGACCTCAGCGCGGTGCGTGAGGCGCTCGAAGGGGCCGGGGTCGAGATCCAGGACTCCGAGCTGACGATGCGAGCGAGCAACCGCGTGCAGGTCGAGGAGGGCCAGGTCGCCCAACTGATGCGCCTGATAGAGACGCTCGAGGACCACGACGACGTGGCCGCGGTGCACGCGAACTACGACGTGGATGCGGCAGTGCTGGAGCGCGTGCTGGCCTGAAGGGGCGACGGAAGTACGGAGGTACGGAGTACGGGAAAGGCCTGTAATCCGTACTTCCGTACTTCCGTACTTCCGTACTACCGGTTATCCCACTTCCGCCGCATATCCCTGCCCCACCGCCTCATCCGCCGCACCGTCTTCGACTGATGCAGGCTCTCCTGCGTCGCCGAGCGCGGCGGGGACAGTGCGAGGACCTCGTCGGCCGAGATCGTCAGCGTCACCGCGCGCTCGGCGATGTGGCCCACCTCGGGGGCGTCCACGAAGCGTGGCCCGGAACGGGTCTCGATCACGATGCCGTCGAAGATGTTCTCGCGCACGTTGTCCTGCACCCGCCGCACGGTGCCCACTTCGGTGCCGTCGGCCGCGCGCACCTTGGTGCCGCGGCGCAGGGCTTGGTACGAGATGGCGTAGCCGTCTTCTTCGTCCATCCGGCAGAA
Organism: uncultured Thermoleophilaceae bacterium; assembly: GCA_963770325.1. Taxonomy (GTDB): domain Bacteria; phylum Actinomycetota; class Thermoleophilia; order Solirubrobacterales; family Thermoleophilaceae; genus JAICJR01. The sequence continues at coordinate 784,638 of CAVYPF010000004.1, forward strand.
GCGAACCACAAGACGACGCCGAGCGCCAGCGCGAAGGCGTCCGCGCCCCCACGCAGAATCACTCTCATGGTGGTCGTTCTCGGCATCGATCCAGGCACCGCGCACACCGGCTACGGCGTGGTGCTCGCGCGCGGCAGCACCCTCGCCGCCCTCGACGGCGGCGTGCTCCGCACGCAGCGCGATGAGCCGCTCGAGCGCCGCCTGGCTCAGATCCACGAGCGCGTGAGCGACCTGATCGAGCTGCACGAGCCCGAGGCGATGGCGGTGGAGGACCTCTTCTTCGGGCAGAACGCCCGCAGCGCATTCGCCGTCGGGCAGGCGCGCGGCGCGATGCTGCTCGCCGCGGGCCAGGCCGGCATCCCCTGCTACTCGTACACGCCGCAGGCGATCAAGCAGGCGGTCTGCGGGAACGGCCGCGCGGACAAGCAGCAGGTCCAGCGCATGGTCGGGGCGCTGCTGGCGCTCGAGGCACCGCCCGAGCCGGACCACGCGGCGGACGCGCTCGCGGTGGCGATCTGTCACGCCAACGGCTCGGTCCTGCGAGAGGCGCTCGCATGATCGCCTCGGTGAGGGGAACCGTCACGGTGCGCCGACCCGACCACGTGGTGATCGAGTGCGCCGGCGTGGGCTACCGGCTGGCGGTCTCGGCCGAGACGCTGAAGGCCGTGCCGGCGGTGGGGAAGGAGACGCTGCTCCAGAGCCACCTGGTCATGCGCGACGACGGCATGCACCTCTACGGCTTCGGCAGCGAGGAGGAGCGCGAGCTGTTCCTGCTCCTGATCGGAGTGCAGGGAGTGGGGCCGAAGGTGGCACTGGCGGTGCTCTCGGGCGGCAACACGCGCGAGCTGCTGCGCGCGATCGCCGCCGGCGACAGCGCGCGCTTCCAGGCGGTGCCTGGCATCGGCAAGCGCACCGCCGACAGGATCATCGTGGAGCTGCGCGAGAAGGTCGCCGGCCAGGCCGCGGACGAGATCGTGATCACGCGCAGCGAGGACCCGCGCACGCTCGCGCGCCAGGGCCTCGTCGGCCTGGGCTTCAGCGCCCAGGAGGCCGACGAGCTGCTCGCCGAGGCGGGCGGCGAGACGCCCGAGGACCTGATCGGCGAGGCCCTGAGGGCGTCGCGGTGAGGGACCAGGGCGGCATCAGGACGCCTGGCGTCGAGCGCATCCAGGCGGCCCCCGCCTACGGCGCCGACGAGGAGCTCGACCGCTCACTGCGGCCGCGCAAGCTCGCGGACTTCGTCGGCCAGCAGGCGGTGAAGGACCAGCTGTCGGTGTTCATCGAGGCGGCCAAGGGCCGCGGCGAGGCGCTCGACCACGTGCTGCTGGCCGGCCCGCCCGGGCTCGGCAAGACCTCGCTCGCGCAGATCGTCGCGGCGGAGCTGGACGTGCCGTTCGTCCAGACGGCCGGCCCGGCGCTCGAGCGAAAGGGCGACGTCGCCGCGTTCCTCACGGCCCTCGAGGCGGGCTCTGTCTTCTTCGTCGACGAGATCCACCGGCTGCCGAAGGCGCTGGAGGAGACCTTCTACCCGGCGATGGAGGACCGCAGGCTGCCGATCACCGTCGGCCAAGGGGCGGGCGCCCGCGTGGTCACGCTCGACCTGCCCGCCTTCACGCTGATCGGCGCCACGACCCGCGCGGGCCTGCTCACCACCCCTCTGCGCGATCGCTTCGGCGTGACCCACCGGCTCGACCTCTACGACCCGGACGACCTGGCGCGGATCGTCCGGCGCTCCGCGGACATCTTGGACGTGGACGTGGACGAGCATGGGGCCAGGCTGATCGCCTCGCGCTCTCGCGGCACCCCGCGGGTGGCCAACCGGCTGCTGAAACGCGTGCGGGACTACGCGGAGGTGCGCGGCGCGGGCCGGATCGACGCCGAGGTGGCGGATGAGGCGCTCGACCTGCTCGAGGTGGACGCCGCGGGTCTCGACCGCCTCGATCGGGAGATCCTCCGCACGATCTGCGAGAAGTTCGAGGGCGGTCCGGTGGGCCTCTCCACGCTGTCGGTCGCCGTCAGCGAGGAGGCCGACACGATCGAGGACGTGTACGAGCCGTACCTGCTCCAGCAGGGCTTCATCAAGCGCACGCCCCGGGGCCGCGTGGCCACCGCCGCGGCGTTCGAGCACCTCGGCGTCGAGCGTCCCACGGGCCACACGGCTAGCCTGTTCTGACAATGGCTGAAGACTGGCGCGTCAAGGTCGTCCTCCCCGAGGAGCACCACGGCCGGTTCACCGGGTTCCTGCGCGGGCACAAGCTCGAGGACGAGCTGGCGGAACGGCTGCGCGGCCGCGTGGTGGTGAGCCAGGACGACGACCACTTCTTCCTCTACGCCGAGTCGCGCGAGCAGGCGGAGGCCGCGGTCGAGGTGGTCGACAAGTTCCTCGCGGAGCACGAGATCGAGGCCGAGGTCGAGCTGACGCGCTGGCACGACATCGAGCAGCGCTGGGCCGACCCTTCGGAGTCGCTGCCCGAGACGCCCGAGGAAATCGCCGTGGAGCAACAGCGCCGCACGGAGCTCGAACGCCAGGAGTCGAAGGAGGACGGCGTGGACGATTGGGAGGTGCAGGTGGTGCTGCCCGACCACAGCTCCACCCACGACTTCGCCGAGCGTCTGCGGGGTGAGGGGCTGGACGTCGCACGCCGCTGGCGCTTCCTCGTCGTCTCGATGCCGAGCGAAGAGGACGCCGAGAAGCTCGCCGAGCGCATTCGCGCGGAGGCGCCGCCCGAGGCCAAGGTCTCGGTGGCCCTGGCCTACGGCAGGGTGATCGCAGACATGCCGTACTCCGGTTTCTCTAGTTTCGGCGGTCTCGGGGTATAGCCGGACTGGCACTGGCGAATTCGGCAGGGCGCGGGTTACCCTCGGGGGAATGCTTTTGCAGGAGGCACACGAGATCGAGCGGCCGGTGATGGCGCAGCGCAGCGTCCTCATCCTGGAACAGGGCGGGCGCGGCGGGGTCAGCGACTACACGGCGGCGCTGGCGGCTGGACTGGCTGATCGGGGTTGGCGCGTGGAGATCGCCACGGCCACGGACAACCTCTACCCGTCCCATCCGGGCGTCACCGTCCATCCCATCTTCAAGTACGTGCGCGCCGGCTCACGGCTGCGGGACGCGCTACGGCGGGTGAAGCTCGGCGCGGTGATCAACGGCGTGCGCTTCCTCGCCGCGATACCGAGCGTGGTGCGCATCGGCCGCAGGGTGGACCTCGTCCACTCCCAGGGCTGGGAGCTCGCCCCGCTGGGCGTGGTGATGTTGGCGGCACTGCGCCTGGCGGGAGTCACGATCGTCCAGACCGAGCACAACACGTTCGAGCGCGGCGGCATGTCGTTCCGCCGCTCGCACAAGCTGAAGGCAGCGATGTCGGTGCGCACGATCGTGCACACCGAGTGGGACGTGGAGAACCTCGAGCCACCGGCGTCCGAGCGCGCCGCCGTGATCCCCCACGGCGAGTACGGCGGCCTGGCGCGCACCGGCGGCAGCGCGGACCGCGCCGAGGCCCGCGCCGAGCTGGGCCTGCCCGACGGCGCCGCCACCACGCTGATGTTCGGTCAGCTGCGCCACGACAAGGGCATCGGCGACCTGGTGGAAGCGGTCCGCCGCGTGCCCGACCTGCATCTCCTGATCGGCGGCCAGGACACCGGCGGCCTCTCCGCCGTGGCCGACCTGCTGGCCACGCCCGAGCTGCAGGGGCGGGTGATCATCCGCGAGGGCTTCCTCAGCATGGCGGAGGCGGCGAAGCTGTATGCGGCCACAGACACGGTCACGCTGCCCTACAAGATGGCGAGCCAGAGCGGCGTGCTGCTGCTCTCCTACGGCTTCGAGCGCCCGGTCGTCGTCTACCCGGTCGGCGGCCTTCCCGAGGCTGTGGTGGAGGGCGAGACCGGCTGGATCTGCGAGCGGCCGGACGTCTCCGCGCTCGCCGAGGCGCTGCAGAACACGGTCGACGTGGGCGCCGCGGAGTGCGCGCGGCGCGGGGCTGCCGGGGCCCAGCTTGCGGACGACCGTTACTCCTGGCCGGAAATTGCGCGCTTGACGGAGGAGGTCTACTGCGAGGCCGCTGGCCTGCCTACCTCCGTCGTAGCAACTTCCGCGCACCTCGCCTAGACTGCCGCGCAACCGTCCCCCCGCCGCGGAGCCCGCCCTCCGGCCTATCGCAGCGGCAGTTCAAGGAGGAACAACCGCATGCCGACTGGCCAGCCTGCGCCGGCACGTCCTGCTGCACCCCGACTGCGCCCAGTACGGGAGGCCGCCTACCGATTGACGGTGCCCGTCCTGAGAGCGGTCAACCGCCTCGTGCGGGGGCTCAGCTCGTTCACGCACCTGTTCCAGCTGCGGGTCGAGGGTGTGCTGCGGCCGCACGGCGAGTGGTTCGACCACCACGTCGACGCCAACTGGCAGTGGGGGGCCAGCGGGCGCTCGTCCTTCCTGGAGCGCGGCGTCTTCAGCAGCATGACGATCAAGCCCGGCGCGTCCGTGCTCGAGCTGTGCTCGGGCGACGGCTTCAACACCCGCCACTTCTACTCCAGTCGCGCTGAGCGCGTGGTCGGCGTCGACGCCAACCGCGAGGCAGTCGGTCACGCGCGGCGCACGAACGCCGCGGACAACGTGGTCTACGAGGTATGCGACATCACCAAGACGCTGCCCGACGGGCCCTTCGACAACGTGGTCTGGGACTCGGCGCTCCACCACTTCACGAAGGCCGAGACGCTCGAGGTGCTTGCGCTCGTGAAGGAGCGGATGGCGCCGGAGGCGATCCTCTCCGGTTACACCGAGATCGAGGACATCGAGTACGCCTACCGCAAGGTCGACTTCCGCGACAAGAGCGACGTGGCGGACCTGCTCGGCCACGCCTTCAAGCACGTGATGGTGATGGAGACGCCCGACCCCGAGCGGACCAACCTCTACTTCTTCGCCTCAGACTCGCGCGACCGGCTGCCGCTCGACCAACACAACCCGAACGTGATCGTCCGGACCGGCGGCGGGCGCGGTCAGTGGCCCTCGCACACGAAGGTCAGCCGCCAGTTGAGCGGCCTCAGCGACACGTTGACGAGCTGATACCCGGCGGCCTCGAGCCTCTCGATCTCGCCGCGAATCGGCCCGAGCGGGGCCGGCTGGGCGAACTCGACGCAGAGCACGCTGATCGGCAGCTGCTTGCGGAGCACGTCGTCGACGATCTCGTACTCCGAGCCCTCCACGCTGAGCTTGAGCAGGTCCACGTGGTCGTGCCCGAGCTCCGACATCAGGGAGTCGATTGCGCGCACGTTCGCCTCCCAGAAAGTGCTCGTGCCGTGCATGTTGGTGGCGGAGCGCGAGACGAAACCGGGTTCGGCGTTGTCGTAGAAGCGCAGGGCGCCGTCCGCCGACCAGAGGCCGGCCTGGTGGAACACGAAGCGGGGCTGGTCCTCGCAGAGGGTGTTGGCGTACTCGGCCGCCTCCGGCACGGGGTCGAAGCTGTGCACCGTGCACCCGAAGCGCTCGATCAGGCCGAGGTCGAAGCTGCCGTCAGTGCCGAGGCCCGCCAGGTAGCAGACCGAATCGGGCGAGAGCCCACCCGTCGGCACGGGCCAGCCGCCGTATGAGCTGCCGATCCAGGCGAGGTCGTCACGCGGCTGCACTGAAAGCCCTCGCTCCAGGCTGCGGGCGCTGACGCGCTGTTCAATCTCTCTGCGGGCACGCGAGATCCCCGGAAAATGTGCCATTTGCACGAGTGTACGTATGGAGGCGGGAACCGCAAGAGGGAGCCGGAGCGCCCGGTAAGCTGGAGCTTCCGGCCAGGTGCCAGCGAGCGCCTACCCTTGTTATCGATCGAATGCCTCACTTCATCTGTCCCAACTGCGGGAACCGCACGCTGTCAGGGGAGCGGACCGCCGGTTTCACAACCCGCGCCAAGGGCTGCTCCAAATGCGGCTTCGCTTTCCTGTTCGAGCTTCTCGACGATTACTACCCCGCGCCCAACGCCGCCTTCATCGTCTGCGACCGCGACGCGCGGGTCATCGGCGCGGGCAGGGGCCTGCGCGAGCTCACTGGCCTGGGGGAGACCGACGTGATCGGGCGGCCGGTCCGCGATGTGCTGGGCCTCCAGTTCCAGAACGGCGACGACCACATCGGCACCGCGCTCGAGTGGGGGGTTCGCGTGCTCGACAAGCCCGTTGTGGTGCACGCCGAGGGCGACCGCCCGGAGCCCGCGACGGCGGACATCTTCCCGGCCTACGACGACGACGGCGGGCTGCTGCTCGTCCTGACCCCGAAGCTGTGATCGCGTGACGAGCCGGCAGCGAAACGCGGTGGTGCTGCTGGCGGTGCTCGGGCTGCTGGTGGCCTCGGTGCTCATCATCACGAGCAAGAAGACGCGCCTGGGGCTCGACCTGAAGGGCGGCGTCGAGCTGGTCTACCAGGGCGAGCCCACGCCGCAGGTGCCGAAGGTCACCCCGCAGGCGATCGACGACGCGATCACCACGATCCGCAAGCGCACCGACTCGCTCGGCGTCTCCGAGCCGGAGATCCAGCGCTCTGGCTCCGACGAGATCTCGATCGGCCTGCCCGACGTGAAGAACGTGGAGCGCGCCGAGCAGCAGGTGGGCAGCACCGCCCAGCTCCAGTTCTACGACTGGGAGCCCAACGTCTTCAAGGGCCCGAACGAGCTCGTGGACCCCACCACCGCCGCCTCGGACCCGGCGCCGAACAGCCCGATCTTCAGCATCTACCAGGCGGTGTTGCGCGCGTCGCAATCGAAGCCGCGCGCGGAGGCCACGGACGTGCCCGCGGGCGGGCCGGATCCGGCCATCGTCAAGAAGTTCAACGGCAACGTCCAGCAGATCCGCGAGTACTACGACAAGCGCAACGACACCACCGGCGACCAGTACTACCTCTTCAACCCGGCTCCGAAGGGGCAGAACCCGACGCTGATCACCGGGCCCGCGTCGAGCTGCCAGGAGCTGCTCTCCGACTACAGCGACAAGATCGCGCGCGGCGCGCCCGCGCCCGCGCCGCAGGAGGTCACGCCGGGCACCGAGTGCGCGCCGGAGCTCACCGCGCTGGGGGCCGCCGGGCCGCCGGTGGGCAGCAAGGTCCTGAAGGTGCCGCAGGGCGTGGTCGTGATCGGCGAGGAGGCCACCAAGGGCGCCAAGCCGGGCACGCCGCCGCCGGGCTACTTCGTGATCGAGGACGACTCGGAGCTCTCGGGCTCGGACATCAAGAACCCGAAGGTCGGCACCGACCCGCAGACGGGCGCACCGGTGGTGACGATGGACTTCACCGGCAAGGGGCGCAGGCAGTTCGCCGCGGTCACCAAGCGCATCGCCGAGCGCGGCGCCGGGCAGATCGGCACGGGGCCGGCGGCCAACCGCTTCCAGCGCTTTGCGATCACGCTCGACAACCAGATCATCTCGCTGGCGACGATCGACTTCCAGCAGAACCCGGACGGCATCGACGGCCGCACGGGGGCGCAGATCGACAACATCGGCAGCTACCAGGAGACCTCCGATCTGGCGGAGAACCTGCGCATCGGCGCGCTGCCGATCAACCTCAAGCTGATCTCGAAGACCCAGGTCTCCTCGACGCTCGGCAAGCAGGCGCTTCACCAGGGCCTGGTCGCCGGCGCGGTGGGTCTCATGCTGACGCTGATCTTCCTGCTGGCCTTCTACCGGATCCTCGGCCTGGTGGCCGCGCTCGGGCTGGTGATCTACGCGGTGATCCTGTTCGCGGTCGTAAAGCTGATCCCGATCACGGTGACGCTGCCTGGCATCGCGGGCCTGATCCTCACCTTGGGGGTGGCCGCTGACGCGAACATCGTCATCTTCGAGCGAATAAAGGAAGAGGCGCGGGGAGGCGCCTCGATCCCGCGGGCGATCTCCGCCGGCTACGGCAAGGCGCTGCGGACGATCATCGACGCGAACGTGGTCACGCTCGGCGTGGCGTTCATCCTGTTCATGCTCGCGACAGCGGGCGTGAAGGGCTTCGCGTTCACGCTGCTGGTCGGCACGCTCGTCTCGCTGTTCACCGCGGTGCTCGCCACCTCGGCGATCCTCGGCACGATGGCGCGCACGCGCATCATGCGCTCGCGCCACATGCTGGCCGCGGGCAAGGAGCGCATCCGCTGGCACTTCGACTTCATGGGCAACTCGAAGTGGTTCTTCGCGATGTCGGGCACGATCCTGCTGGCCGGCGCGCTCGCGATCGCGGGCCTCGGCTTGAACTTCGGCATCGACTTCGAGTCCGGCACGCGCATCACCACGCCGGTGCAGCAGGCGGCCAGCGTGGCCCAGGTGCGCAACGCGCTCGCGCCGCTCGGCTACGGCGACGCGAAGATCCAGACGGTCAAGGACGACAAGCTCGGCAAGCACGTCTTCCAGATCACGGTGAAGAAGCTGCCGCCGGACAAGGTCAGCCGCGTGGAGGACGCGCTCGACCAGAAGTTCGGCGTCGCGCGGGCCAACTTCACGGCCAACTCGGTGGGGCCGACCTTCGGCGCCCAGATCGCCAAGACGGCGCTGATCGCGATCATCGCGTCGCTAGCCCTGATCTCGCTCTACATCGGGCTCAGATTCGAGTTCAAGTTCGCCGTGCCCGTGCTGATAGCCCTTGCGCACGACCTGCTGATCACGGCGGGCGTCTACGCCCTGTTCCAACGCGAGGTAACCACCTCCACGGTGGCGGCGCTGCTGACCATTCTCGGCTTCTCGCTCTACGACACGATCATCGTCTTCGACCGAATACGCGAGAACGTGCCGCGCATGCCGCGGGCCACGTTCAGCCAGATCGTGAACCGCTCGATGGCGGAGGTGCTCACCCGCTCGCTCGCCACCAGCTTCTCCACGCTCTTGCCCGTGCTCGCGCTGATGCTGTTCGGCGGCCAGACGCTGAAGGACTTCGGCTTCGCGCTGCTGGTGGGCGTGGCATCGGGCGCCTACTCATCGATCTTCATCGCCTCCCCGGTGCTCACGCACTGGAAGGAGCGCGAGCCCGTCTACGTCCGTCGCCGCCAGCTGGCCCTCGAGGACTTCGGCGGGGTGGTGCCGCCCTACGCGCCGGGCACGTTCGGCGAGCCCGTCGACGAGGTCCCGGCTCAGGCCGCCCGTCCGCGACCCACCCGCCCAGCGCGTGCGGGCCGCCGCGCGGGCGCGGCCAGCCGCACGAACGGCCCGGGCAACGGCGCTCGCGCGGGCACGGCCGTGGAGGCGCCGCCCGAGCTGGAGGCGCCGCAGCCGATCGAGCCGGAGGACGAGCCAGTGGTGGACGAGGCTCCGGTCAGCGAGCAGCCGGCCGTCGAGGAGGAGCAGCCGCAGGCAGAGCCTCAGGGCGACGGGGCGAACGGCGCAGACGAGGCCGACGGCGCGGACGAGACGGATGACGCGAACGGCGCCGACGGCGCGGATCAGCCGTCGGCCTACACCAGCACCAGCGGGCCCAACCGGCCGCCTAGCAAGCGCCAGCAGCAGCGCCGGCGCAAGAGGCACGGTCGCCGATGAGCCTGCTCGTCTGGGCCATGATGGGCATCGCCATCTGGCATTTCACGATCTTCTTTCCCGATCGCTTCCGCGGCGGCATCGTGGGCGCCTTCCTGGCTGCGCTCTTCGGGGCCGTGCTTGTGGCCCTGATCATCAACGGCTTCTCGATCCCGGGCCGCCATGACACCACCATCGCCGACGCCTTCGAGGCGGTTCCGGGCGCCCTGATCGCTCTGGCCGCCTCGTACTTCTGGGGCGACCGCACCGAGCCGCAGCGCCCGGCGCTCTAGACGCTCGCGGCCGCCACGCGGCCGGATGACCGCACGTGCTCGTGGTAGTGGGCGAGCGTGACCACGCGCAGCACGCCGAGGGCCGTCGCCTCGTCGTAGGTCGGGATGGTGAACGCGCGCTCCAGCGCCGCGCGGTCGACCCACTCGAACAGCGGCGAATTCGGATCCGACAGGCAGACCTCGCGGTGCGCGTCGCGATGACGCTCGAGCCACTGGTAGGCGTACAGCGGCGGCCCCTCGGGGCCGCGCGTGTGAGATCGCTTCAGGCGCTCGCCGAGGCCGAACCGTTCCCCCATGAAACCGATCAGGTCCACCGTGGACAGGACTGGGGCCAGGCGCGGGCGCCCCGCGCGCCAGGGCGTGGCATACGGGAGATCGCGCAGTCCGGGATCGAGGTGGGTGAGGATCCGCCGGTGTGCCTCCTCGGCGTAGCGCTCGCCGGGGCTCATGCGGAAGGCGTAGTTCACGAACGCATGGGTGCAGAAGGGCGCATAGAGATCGTCGTGGGCGGTGGCGCGGCGGAAGCCCGCCGAGGCCCAGCGCCCGATCCGCTCGAAGGTGTAGAAGACCTCCCCGACCTGGGCGGGGTGCCAGCCCTCGGCCAGGCGCTCCCTGGCGAAGCGATCCACGTACGCCTTTGCCTCGGCGCCGGCGTCCGGCTTCAGTACCCCGGCCTGGTCGCGGATCTTGGCGCGCAGCATGAAGGCCTGGAAGGCGGCGGAGTGGCTGATCAGCGGCCCGTTGGCGGCGAACTTCGTGATCGGCCCGACCCCCGAGCGGGCGATCTCGCCGCCCATTCCCCAGACCAGCACGCCCACACGGTCGCGCTCGTCGTAGAGGTCGTGGATGTCCTGGATCTGCGACAGGCTCGCGAGCCCGTCGGTGATCGAGATGAAGGTGGGGATCACCGTGGGCAGGTCGTCGAGCATCGCCGACTGGAGCGGCTGGTTCAGCGTGTGCTCGAGGCCCAGGTAGTCAGCGACCTGGCGGCCGATGATCACGTCCACGTCGTCCGGCGGCCCGATCGTGCCGGTGGGCGGATGCACGCCCGCCCCGATGCATAGAGCGAGCACGGTGCGGCTGTCGCGGCCCGCCGTGACCGCGCACTTCACGGGCATCCCGTTGGCGGTGGCGGAGCGCGTGAGCTCGATCATCTCCTGCACCATCGCGTCCGTCTCCTCGCGCCCGGCCTTGGGGCCGTTCGTCAAGGCCACGAGCGAGTGCGTGCCCACGCTGTGGAGCGTCTTCATCCCGCCCGCGCTGAACTCGACCCTCGAGCCCGGCGGCAGGGCGGTGATGGAGCTGAGCAGCGTCCGGTAGCCCGCGGCCCATCCGAGCGCAAGCCAGGTGCTCACGCCCAGCGAGTCGAGATCCGACGCGCCGCTGACCCCGCGGATCGCCTCCACGCTGTTGCCCACCAGGTAGCCGTCGCCGGAGCGCTCCGAGTAGATCGGGTGCATCGAGAGCACGTCCGTGAGGCACTGGAAGGTGTCGGTCCTGAGGTCCGCCCGGACGGCCGTGAACTGGCCGTCGAGCCGGTCGCAGTCGCCCCAGCGCGCGAGCAGGGCGTCGGCGTCGTAGGCGCAGAACTCGCCGCGCGGGTCGAGCGGCATGCCGTCGAAGGCCGCGATCGCGTCCTCGCGCATGGCCACGTAGTTCCGCGGCGCGACGCGCTCGGGCAGCTGGCCGACGGCCGCGAAGGCCAGGCAGCCTGACTCCGACACCGCGCTGACGAGCGTCGATTCGTCGAGCTGCTGGAAGGGAGCGGCCGCGCGCAGTAGCGACTCGCGCAGGGCTTCGACTTTCAGCGAGCCCGGTTGCTTTGTGACCTGAAGAAGGAAGAGCAGCAAACGATCGTTCCGGGGAGGGTCCCGGGTTTATGTCGGCAACATACCCCGTGCACATGATGGGTAACCGGGGCATTTCTGGCATTCCGTCCTGGCGCCCGCCGACAATCGGCGCATGCTGGCCGAGGTCGCACGCTGGTCGATCAATCCCTATTCCGTGGCCGCCGCGGATCGCTTGGGCCGCGCCCTCGGGCTGTCGCCCACGGTCGCCACGATCCTCGTGCGGCGCGGCTACGACACGCCTGAGGCGGCGCAGCGCTTCCTCCAGGCGGAGGACCGTCACGACCCGCTGACCCTCGGCCAGATGGACGAGGCCTGCGCCGTCCTGCTGCGCCACGCGCAGTCGGACTCGCCGATCGTCGTGCACGGCGATTACGACGTGGATGGCGTGTCCTCCACCGCGATCCTCGTGCGCGCGCTGCGGCGGCTCGGTGCGCGGGTGAGCTGGCACCTGCCGAGCCGGGTCGACGACGGCTATGGGCTCTCGCGCGACACGGTCGAGCGACTGGCCGCCCAGGGAGCGGGCCTGCTCGTCACCGTCGACTGCGCGGTCACCGCGGTGGAGGAGGTCGAACGGGCCATCGAGCTGGGGCTCGACGTCGTCGTCACCGACCACCACCGGTACGGCGAGCGCCTGCCGCCCTGCCCGGTGGTGCATCCCGGGCTCGGCTACCCCTTCCCGGACCTCTGTGCCGCGGGCGTTGCCCACAAGCTCGCCGAGGCCCTTTATGCGGCCGCCGGTCTCGACCCGGCGCTGGCGGAGGAGGACCTCGACCTGGTGGCTCTGGCCACGGTGGCGGACGTCGTCTCGCTCCACGGCGAGAACCGGCGCCTGGTGCGCTCGGGGCTCGAGGCGATGCGGCGCACCACAAAGCCGGGGCTGCGGGCCCTGATGCGGGTTGCGGCGCTCGACCCCGGCGAGGTCGATGCGAGGGCCCTCGGCTTCCGCCTCGCGCCGCGGATCAACGCAGCTGGGCGTCTCCAGCGGGCCGACGCCGCGCTCGAGTTGCTGCTCACCGAGGACGACGAGCGCGCAGCGCAGGTGGCCGACGAGCTCGACCTGCTGAATCGCGAGCGCCGCGACACCGAGACGCGCATCCTGTTCGCCGCCGAGGCCGCGCGGGCGGAGCAGGAGGGCGCGGCGGCGTACGTGCTCGCGGGGGAGGGCTGGCACCCCGGTGTGATCGGCATCGTGGCCTCGCGCCTCGTGGAGCGCCACAACCGGCCCTGCCTGATGGTCGCCCTGGACGGCGACAGCGGCCGCGGCTCGGGACGCAGCATCGGGGCGTTCGACCTGCACGCGGCGCTGGCCGCCTGCTCGGAGCATCTGTCGCGCTTCGGCGGCCATCGCGCCGCCGCCGGGTTCGAGATCGACACGCGCGAGATCGAGGCCTTCCGCGGCGCGTTTGTCCGGCACGCGGCCGCCGTGCTCACCCCGCAGGACCTGATCCCGGAGCAGCCGGTTGACGTGCTCGTGCCGGGCGGGGCCCTGGGGCTCGGGCTGGCCGAGGAGCTGCAGCGTCTCGCGCCCTTCGGCCACGGCAACCCCGAGCCCACGCTGCTCGTGCCCGCCGCGCGGCTGGGTGACGTGCGGGGAATGGGCGAGGAGGCCCAGCACTCCAGCTTCACGCTCTCGAGCGGCGGAGCCCGCGCCCGCGGGGTCGCGTTCCGCACCGCCCCCAGAGCGCTCACGAGCGCCGTTGGCGACGAGCCGCGGGACGCCGCCGTCAGGCTCGAGTTGAATCGCTGGAACGGGGCCGTCGAGGCCCGCGTGGAGCTGAGCGCCCTCTGCGAGCGCGAGGCCGCCGACTGCCCGGCGCTGGGGGAGGACGAACCATTCTGGGAGCGCGTCGAGCGCGAGCTGGCCGTCGGCGAGGACGGCTCGGTTCCGCTCGGCGGCGAGCCCTGCCGCGAGCTGCGCGACCGCCGCGGCGAGGGCTTCGCGGGTGTCGCCGGCGACCTGCTCTCGAGCGGGGAGGGGGTGCTCGTCGTCTGCGCGGACGTGTTGCGCCGGCGCCAGGGGCTGGGGCGCGTGCTGGGCGGTCTCGGCAACCTGGCGGCGGTGTCGTGGAGCGCACTGGCGAGCCGGCCCGGGCTGGCGGAGCCGTTCCAGCACCTCGTCGCGCTCGACCCGCCGGCCTATGGCGGCGGTCAGGCTCTCCTTTGTCAGCTGCCGGCGGCGGGCTTGGTGCATCTCGCGTGGGGGGAGCCAGAGGTCGCGTTCGCGCTCGCGCACGAGCAGGCCGAGCTCGACCTGCGGCCGCCGCTCGCCGAGCTCTACCGCGCGCTGCGCGATGCCGGCGGCGCCCCGTCCGGTGACGAGCTCGAGGCGCTGCTGGTCGGCCGCGGGGCGTATCCGCGCTCGCCCGCGCTCTGTGCACGCCTGATCGCGGTGCTGGGCGAGCTGGGCCTCGCCTCGTTCGACGGGCGCCGCTGCACGCTGATCGAGGCGGGACGGGTCGAGCTCGAGCGCTCGGCCAGCTACGTGCGCTGCCAGCAGCGGCTCGCCGCCGTCCGGCGCCACCTGGCGGCGCCGGTCGCGCTGCCCGCCGCCGCCTGACGCCCCGAGCGTTGGGCCGGGCCTTGCGGGGGAAAGGGTTTTGCACCCACGGTGCGGAAACACACGTTGCTTTCCGTCATGTGCCGGTTGCATCATGTGTGCAGCTGGTAGACGACACCCAAGGTGGAGTTATGACCCTGTGGCTCATCCTCCTGGTGGTCTGGCTGGCCGGCATCCCGGCCGCCGTGCTCGTCACCGCGGCGATCGGCTGGCGCTGGCACGAGCACCGGCTCGCGCGCGCCTCGAGGGCCTATCGCAAACGAGCCGCGCTGCTCGTGCAGAGGGCGCGCGACCCGCGCTGCGGCCGCCGGGCCCACCCGGGCCGGTTCGAAGCCTGGACGTCACCGCGGGGCTACCGCCGGGCGGCGGGTAGGCGCCCCGTGTAGCCAGCGGGTGGCTGTCAGGCCGCCCAAAGCGGGTCTAAACTCGGATTGATGGCGAAGTCACCGAAAACGCCTTCCGCCGGCCCCACCACGGAGCGCAAGGCGGCCAAGCCCGCGCCGGCCAAGGACGGCACGCCGGCGCGCGCGACCAAGCCGCGCGCCGCCCGCCCGCGCCAGAAGGCCGGCGCCGCAGTCGCGGACGAGCGAGCGGGAGCCGCCGCCACCGCGGAACTGCAGTTCGACCACAAGCCCGTGGACACCGCGGCGCCGCATGCCCCGGCGGGCCCGATGGACGCCCTCACCGAGTTCGAGCGTGGCCTGCTGGGCGACCTGCTCGCTGTGGTCGAGGAGCACTCCTCGGACGCTGCCCAGGAGATCCGGCGCGAGAGCGTTGAGCGCGCGTTCGTGTTCGCCTGCGAGCACCACGCCGACCAGCGGCGGCGCTCCGGCGAGGACTTCATCATCCACCCGGTCGGCGTGGCCAAGATCTGCGCGGGCATGCGGCTCGACACCGAGACGCTGTGCGCCGCATTGCTGCACGACACGGTGGAGGACACCAGCGCCTCGCTCGACGAGGTGCGCGAGGAGTTCGGCGAGGAGATCGCGGCGCTGGTCGACGGCGTGACCAAGCTCACCGGCATCACCTTCCAGAGCCGCGACGAGCGCCAGGCCGAGAACTACCGCAAGATGATCGTCGCGATGGCCGCGGACGTGCGGGTCATCCTGATCAAGCTCGCCGACCGTCTGCACAACATGCGCACGCTCGGCCCGATGCCGAAGCAGAAGCAGCAGGAGAAGGCCAAGGAGACGCTCGAGATCTTCGCGCCGCTGGCGCACCGGCTCGGCATCCACGCGATCAAGTGGGAGCTCGAGGACCTCGCGTTCGCCACGCTGCACCCGCGCAAGTACAAGGAGATCAAGGCGCTGGTCAACCAGCAGCGGGAGGAGCGCGAGGGCTACGTCGCGCGCGCCGGCGAGTACCTGCGCAAGGAGCTCGAGGACGTCGGCATCACGGCCCACATCTCGGGCCGCGCCAAGCACTTCTATTCGATCTACTCGAAGATGACCAAGAAGGGCCGCGAGTTCAACGAGATCTACGACCTCACGGCCATGCGCGTGCTGGTCGAGTCCGTGAAGGACTGCTACGGGGCGATCGGCGTCATCCACTCGCTCTGGAAGCCGCTGCCGGGACGCTTCAAGGACTTCGTGGCGATGCCCAAGTTCAACATGTACCAGGCCCTCCACACCACCGTGATCGGGCCCGAGGGCCGGCCGCTCGAGATCCAGATCCGCACCCAGGACATGCACGACACGGCCGAGTACGGCATCGCGGCCCACTGGATCTACAAGGACGGCAGCTACCGCGACGGCAAGAGCGCGCCACCCACCGGGGTGGAGGACAAGGTCGAGTGGCTCAAGCACCTGCTCGACTGGCAGCGCGAGCTGAAGGACCCGCAGGAGTTCGTCGAGGGCCTGAAGGTCGACCTCTTCGAGGACGAGGTCTTCGTCTTCACGCCCAAGGGCGAGGTGAAGTCGCTCGCCGCCGGGTGCCACGCCGCTCGACTTCGCGTACGAGGTCCACACCGACGTCGGCCACCGCTGCGTGGGCGCCAAGGTGAACGGCAAGATCGTGCCGCTCCACTACGAGCTCAAGTCGGGCGACATCTGCGAGGTGCTCACCTCGAAGCAGGAGCGGGGCCCGTCGCGCGACTGGCTCTCGCTCGCGAAGACCACCCGCGCGCAGTCGAAGATCCGCGCCTGGTTCAAGCGCGAGCGCCGCGAGGACTCCGAGCGCGCCGGCCGCGACATCCTCCAGGAGAGCCTCAAGCGCCAGGGCCTGCCGCCGCAGCGTCTCGCCGGCTCGCCGCTGCTGGCGGACGTGATCCGCGAGATGGGCTTCAAGAAGGGCGACGAGTTCTACATCGCGCTCGGCCAGTCCAAGATCTCGTCGAAGGTCGTCGTCAACAAGATCATGCAGCGGCTCAAGCAGGGCGAGGCCGCGGTGGAGCCGGCCGGCCCCGTGGACGACCTGCTGGCCAAGCGCGAGAAGCCGAAGCCCACCGCCGCCTCATCCAGCTACGGCATCAAGGTCGAGGGCATCGACGACGTGCCGCTGCGCCTGGCGAAGTGCTGCCGCCCCGTGCCCGGCGACCCGATCGTCGGCTACATCTCGCTCGGCCGCGGCATCACGATCCACCACGAGCACTGCCCCAACGCCAAGGCGCTGATGAAGAGCCCGGAGCGCTTCACGCCGGTGTCCTGGGAGGGCGACGGGAGCCACCTCGTTCCGCGTCGAGCTCGAGGTCGACGCCTGGGACCGCCACCGGCTGCTCGAGGACCTCTCGCGCACCTTCTCCGAGAACGGGATCAACATCCTCGAGGCCCGCTGCACCGTGGTCCACCCGATGGTGAAGAACCGCTTCGTCGTCGAGGTGGGGGACACCGCCGCGCTGAAGAACTGCGTGCAGCGGCTCCGGAACATCGAGTCGGTGTTCGACGCGTATCGCGTCACGCCGACGGCGTGACTTTCGTCGGGACGCGTACGACGGCAATAACGGCTGCCCTACGCGACTGATTGCAGCCTTTTCCGTGCCATAACACGGCAAATGCTGCAATCCATGAGTCGCGACCGCTCGGGCCGCCCTCATTGAGGCCGTGAACGCCGGTCAGGCAGCCGTGGCGAGGTCGAGCCCCGAAAGGCGCTCCACCTCGGTCCTGAAGCGGTGCTGGAAGGCCTCGGTGGAGAAGCCGTAGGCGTGGGCGCGGGTGCGCTCGGGGGAGAAGCGGCTGAAGTCGGTCTCGCGCAGGGCCTCGGTGAGCGCGTCCAGGTCGTCGACGGGGACGAGCACGCCGGTGGTGCCGTCGATCACGGTCTCGCGGACGCCGCCGGCGTTGACCGCCACCACGGGGCGCCCCGCCGCCTGGGCTTCCACGGCCGCGATGCCGAACTCCTCGACGTTCGGCACGATCAGCGCCGCCGCTCGCGAGTAGAGCTCGGTCAGGCCGCTGTCGTTCACGCGGCCGAGGAACTCGGCGTGGTCGCCGTGCAGGGCCTGGAGCCGCTCGAGGTCGGGGCCCGTGCCCACAACCTTGATCGGCCGGCCCGCGCGCTTGGCAGCCTCGAGGGCCAGCTCCACGCGCTTGTGCCTGACGAGCTCCATCACCACGAGCATGAAGTCCTCAGGAACGCCGATCTCGAACCGGCTGACCTCCACCGGCGGGTGCACGATCACCGAGTCGCGACCCCAGGTGCGCTCGATCCGCTCACGGGTGATCTGCGAGTTGGCCACGTAGTGGGTCACGCGGGTCGAGGCCTCGACGTCCCACGCCCGCATGCGGTTCAGCACGCCGCGAAGCAGCGGTCGCGCGAGGCGCGGCGCCTCCTCGAGGGCCCGCGCCTGCTCGTGCCACACGTAGCGGAACGGCGTGTGGCAGTAACAGATGTGCGTGGCGCCCGGGCGGGGTCGCACCCCGTGCGCGAACGCGCTGCTGCTCGAGATCACGAGATCGTGGTCCTGGACCGGCAGCCTGGCTGTGGCGCGCGGGTATAGGGGGAGCAGCCGCCTGAAGCCCTTCTGACGGATTCCCAGATGCTGAAGGTAGGAGGTGCGCACCGTGCGGCTGTGGAAGCGGCCGTCGGTGCCGGCGTCGTCGAAAAGGAGCGTGTAGATCGACGCCTTGGGCCAGCAATCGGCGATTGCGGCAAAGGTCCGTTCCCCGCCGCGCATCACGAGCAGGTAGTCATGGACGAGCCCCGTGGAGATCCGCGACGTCATGCCTTGATCATGCGGATGCCCGGGGCTCTCGGGCTGAAAAGCGAGACGGGACAACTGCTCCTATTTAGCCACAGGACAGAGGAATTGGCCAGTCTGGCGCGAATATGCCAATCGGTTCGACAGGGCACTTGCAATTCAGTGGTGGTCGTGCGATCTTCGATTGGGCCCCGGTGCAGGGGTTGCGTATAGTCGAGACCGTCCACTCTCTCGCGCAGCGACGTTTCGGCCGATAGAGGCCGTGGATCAATGCCTTCCACTCATCCCCTTCGAGTTATATGGAGCTATAAGCGCGTAATCGCCATTGTGGCGATCGCTGCGGCGGTGCTCGCGTACGTGGCCAGCAAGGCCCAGACGCCCAAGTACACAGGCGACGCGACCGTGCAGGTGATACCGAGCGAGCAGGTGGGCGGCGGAGCGCTCGCGCCCCAGCAGCTGCTCCAGTTGAGCGACGTCTACCTGGAGCTCGCGAAGACCACTCCGGTCCTCGCCCGCGGCGCTCGCCTGATGAAGCCTCCGATGTCGACCTTCGCGTTCTCGCAGAAGGTCTCTGCCGCCACGCAGGGCGACCTGGGGTTGATCGACCTGAGCGGTGAGTCCGCCAGCCCGACGCAGGCGGCCGAGCTCTCGAACGCGTATGCCCAGGGCTTCGTCAGCCAGATCAACGACCAGCAGACCAAGCAGCACCAGGACGCGCTGGCCGGGATCAACACCCAGCTGAACGACACGCAGGACAAGATCACCCAGTTGTCGAACCAACCGGCCCCGAGCGCCGCGACGAAGGCACAGATCAACACGTTGAACGCGCTCGCCACCGCGCTGACCTCGCAGATCGCGAACATCGCCGGCAACACGAACGACAAGATCTCGGTGATCGAGGCGGCGGCGGTGCCCGGTACGCCGTCCTCGCCGCGTCCCAAGCGCGACGCGGTGCTCGCGCTGATCGCGGCTCTCCTGCTCGGCTCCGGCGCGGCGCTGCTCTGGTCGCTCCTGGCCGGCCGCTACTCCTCGGCCGAGGAGGCCTCCACCGACCTTGGCCTGCCCATCATCGGCGAGCTTCCGCGCGCGGCCCCGGACGATCAGGCGGCCGTCGAGGCCTTCCGCGGCCTGCGTACGGGCATCGCCTACGCCACCTTCGACGCGCCGGACTCGCTAGACCGGCTCGATCCCACCAACGCCCTGCTCCAGAACGGCGGCAGCGGCGGTAGCGGGGCCCTGCTCGTCACCAGCCCGAACCTGGGCGCCGGCAAGAGCTACGTCGCCGCCAACCTGGCGCGCGCGCTGGCCGCCGAGGGCCGCAGCGTCGCGGCCGTTGAGGGCGACCTGCGCCGGCCCACGCTGGCCACGCAGCTCGAGATCCGCCCGACTCCGGGCGTCGGCGACATGCTTCATGGCGAGGCGGCCAACCTGGCCACCGAGCTGATCCAGCCCGTCCGCCTCCCGCCCTCGGCCGCCCGCCGCGGTGGCGAGCTGCACGCGCTGCCCGTCGGCAGGCGCGTGGACGATCCGGCGGAGGCGCTCTCCTCCAAGGTGATGGCCGACGGCCTCAGGGTGCTCGAGGAGTCCTTCGGCGCGGTCGTGATCGACAGCCCGCCGGTGCTCGGCATCACCGACGCCCTCGTGCTGGTCCGCTACGCCAGCGCCGTGGTGATCGTCATCGACGCTCGCCGCACCAGCCGCGTTCAGGCCCGACGCGCCGTCGAGACGCTGCGCGCGATCAACGCCCCGGTGGTCGGCATGGTGTTCAACCGCTCGAAGACGACCTTCTCGCCGTACTACCAGGAGGACATGCGCTCCTCCCGGCTGCCGCTGAAGAAGCAGGGAGTAGCCCCCTGACCGCGGCCAGGTCAGGGCGCGCTATTGGCGCCCTTGGCGCTGGCCTCTTTGCACTAACGGCGATAGGCCTGCTGGCGGGGGCGTCCAAGGGCCCGATCGTCCTGCTCTTCATCCTCGGGCTGGGCTTCGTGCTCACGCTCGTGCTCGCGCCGCCGTGGGTGGCGCTGTCCACGCTGCTCGTGATCATCGTGGTCCTCGAGGCGAACCCCGATGGCTTCCTGAACGTCGGATCGCGCTTCTACGCCACGGGCGGCAAGATCGGCCTGCCGTTCCTGCTGTTCATGCTGGTGGTGGCGGCCACGCTGTTCGAGCTGGTGCGAAGCGGCGAGAGGCTGAGAACGCCGGGGCCGCTCACCTATCCACTGCTGTTCCTGTTCGGCGCGGAGATTCTCGGCCTCGTGAACGGCCACTTCAGCGGGGCCAGCCGCGGTTCCCTGGTCAGCCAGGCGGAGACGATCACCGAGCTCGTGCTGACCCCGTTCATCGTGGTCAACGCGATCACCACGCGGGAAGCGGTGCGGAACTTCGCCCTGGGCGCCGCCGTGCTGGCGATTCTCAAGGGCTTCATAGGCACGGTCGGCTGGCTGATGGGACAGGGCATGTCCTTCGAGGGCACCACGCTCACCTACCTAGAGCCGACCGCGAACTGGCTGATGATGGTGCTCCTGCTCACGCTGGCGGTGACCACGATCCACCGCGTGCCCACCGATCGCTGGATCCGCTGGGGATCGGCATTCGCGTTTGCGGCGCTGCTCCTGTCCTTCCGACGCAGCTTCTGGATCGGGGCCGCGCTCGGTTTCGTGCTGATCCTCTTCTTCGCCACCGGGCGCCGCGGCGGCCGGGTGCTGCTGCCCACGGTGATCATCATCGCCATCGCCAGCGTCATCACCCTGGTGCTCGCCGGCTCCAGCAACTCGTCGAACCCGATCGTCGCGCGCGGCAAGGCGCTGTCGCCGTCCCAGATCTCCCTCAGCGCGGACGACCGCTACCGCATCGAGGAGCGCCGCAACGTCCTCCACGACGTGCTGAAGCGGCCCGTGTTCGGGCTCGGGATCGGCGTTCCATGGGTGGCCAACCGCGCGATCTCCCTCGACTTCAGCGGGGCGCGGCAATACACCCACTTCTTACCGCTCTGGTACTGGATGAAGATGGGCATCCTCGGCCTGTTCGCGTACTTCTGGTTAATGGCGACGGCGATGTACATGGGCTTCTCGCTCTGGCGCCAGCACCCCGACGGCCTCCACCGCTCGATCGGCCTCGGCCTGTTCGCGGGCTTCGCCGGTCTGATCGTGGTGGAGACGACCGCGTCCTTCACGGGCGTGGACATCCGCTTCTCGATAATCGTCGGCGCCGCGCTCGGATGGCTTGCGGCCGCGAAGGCCACGATGGGCGATCCTGCGCCCACCAGGACCGTGGAGAGCGGGCTGGCTCAGCCGATCGCGGCCGGGCGGCGCGTGGTGTCGACGGGGCTGACGCGGGTCAAGGTGCACAAGGGCTGGGGCGTGACCGCCCTCGCCCTGGCGATGGTCGCCGGCGGGGCGGTGGCGCTCGCGCTGGCCGTCTCCGGCGTGGCCGGCGGCTGAGCGGCGCTCAGCCCCGCGCGGCCGCCCTCAGCACGTTCCAGGCCGGCTTAGGCTGGCCCGCCCGGCGGATCAGCCCGAACCAGGCTTCCGTGTACGTGCCGTTGCCCTCGGGCCCGTCGCGGTAGTTGTAGGGGAAGACGGCCTTCACCCACGGGTAGTCGCTCTTCACGAGCTGGAACACGCGCTTCAGGTAGGCGGCCTGGTCGGGTTCGCTCACGCAGCTGGTGGGGTCGGCCGGACAGGTGGACCAGCCCACCTCCGTGATCCAGAAGGGCTTCGAGCCACCGCCGTGTGCGGCGAACTGGCGCCGGATCAGCACGATGCGCTTGAAGTCCCCGCGAGGGTTCGACGCCGAGTAGCTGTCCGGCGAGTCGGTCCCGCTGTAGGGATGCACCGCCACGCCGTCGGCCCAGCGGCCGAGGTCGGGCACGGCCGCGTACATGGGGCCGACCCACGGAGAGGAGGAGCCGTCCTTCGCCAGGCCGCTGAGGTCGGCCTCGATCAGGAAGCGAGCCGACGGATCGGCGCGGCGGCCCGCCATCGCCGCGGCCTTGAACAGCCTCGCGTAGCGCCCCGGGTTCACCCCGCCGGCGGAGAACTGGCTGAGATAGGGCTCGTTCCAGATCTCGAACCAGGTGGCCGGGCGGGCCGGGATGTCACGGTGGGCCCGCCAGAAGCTCCCATGCGGGGCCGTAGCGGCGCACGACGCGTGCGACGTAGCTCGCGTAGGCGCGCGCTGTTCGCGGGCAGGGCGTTCCAGGCGGGACCGGCCCAGGCGGGGACGTTCATCAGCAACGGAAGCATCGTGACGCCGTGACGTGCGGCGATCGCGAACAGCTTGTCGTAGGCGCCGAAGCTCCAGTGCGCCGGCGCGTGGCTCGATCGACGACCAGTCGACCTCGAGGCGCTCGAACGTCACCCCGGCGCTGGTCGCGGCGTCGAGGTTGCAGTCGTTGTTCCACATCGAGTTGAGCCCGATGGTGAGCGCCGTGTGACGGGCCGGGGCGGCCCCGGTCGGCACGTCCGCGCAGTGCGAGGGCCCGCGGGTGGCGGGCGAGCCGCTCGACTGCGACAGCACGCCGCCGAGCAGCAGGGCCACCAGGGCGCCCGCCAGCACAAGGGCCGCTGAGGGATCTACGAAGCCCCATTCGCCGCCTCATCTACCCAAGGTAGTGCGTCTCATCCAACACGTCGAGGAGGCCCCGGAGGGCCCCCTCGATGCGGCCCGGATCAGCCGCGGTAGGTGCTCAGCTCGCTGCGGATCTCGTTCGTGAAGGCACCCTTCTGGGAGCCATCGCTCTTGAGCGCACCGAAGTTGTCCTCGCGGCTGCCGCCGTCGGTACCCATGTCGCGCTGCTCGAACACGAGGAACTCGGCAAGGCGACCGCCGTAGGTCTGGTGCATGTCGGCGATCACCCCGTGGAGATCGTCGGCTGCCTGCTGGTAGGTCAGGCAGGTCGGCCAGTTGTAGTTGGAGTCGAGGCACTGGCCGTTGTTCGTGGCGATGCCGTACTCGGTGATGAAGAACGGGAGCGTGGTGTCGCCGTGCTTCGCCGTGTCGCGGACCGCCTGGTCCATGATCGGCCCGTAGCGGGTCTTCGGCCCGTACGGGTGGATCGTCCAGCCGGCGATGCGCTTGTTCAGGTCCGGCACCGCGCTGAACATGCCGTCCAGCCACTGCGAGCAGCCGCAGCCGCCGTTGTCGCCCTGGACGACCAGGCCGACATTCGGGTTGCCTCGGCTGCTGGCGATCGCGTCCGTGGCGTCCTTGGCGCGCAGCGCGTAGTTCTGGGCCCTGGTGGTGTAGCTGGGCCCGGAGCCCACGCCGCCGAACTGGTAGCTCTCGTTGGTCTCGTTGCCGAACTCGATGTCGCGCACGGCCATGTCGCCGTCGGAGCGACCCAGCCAGAAGGTGCCGCCCGGGCCGACGGCGTGAGCCCAGTCCGCGAGGCTCTGCGCCTGCGAGGTGCTGGGGATCGTGCCGTAGAACTCGGCCATCAGCAGCGCCTGCTCGCCCTTCGCCGCCAGCGCGCCGACGGCGCTCTCGACGGTCGACACGGAGGTGCCGATCTGGAACGGCACGCGCACCACCTTGGGATGCAGGTTCCCCGCATCGGTCAGGCCGGCCTCCCAGGCCGCCGCCGGGCCGGACACCATGCCGACCGTGAACCCGGACGGGGGCGGCGGGGGCGGGGGCGGGGGCGAGCTGGTGGTCGTCGCGGTCGAGGTGGTGGTCGTGGGAGCGGGGGTCTCGCTCGTGGTGGTCGAGGTGGTGGTCGGCGGACTCTGGTCGGGGTCGCCCGTGGTGGTGGTCGTCGTCGTCGTGGGAAGCGGAGTCGAGCTCGTGGTGGTGGTCGTGGTGGTGGTCGGCACGGGTGTCGGGGTGGAGCTCGACGTCGTGGTGGTCGTGGTGGTCGGGGCCGGCGTGGAGCTCGACGTCGTGCTGCTGGTGGTCGTGGTGGTGCTCGCCGGCGGGGGCGGCGGGGTGGTCTGCACGGCCGCCTCCACATGCACCCGGGTCCCACCGTCCGTGGACGAGTACCAGGTGCCGATCTGCTTGCCGGCGGAGTTCACCGCCACGGCGTCCACGTAGACGTCCTCGCCGGTGGACTTGGCCCGGGTGGGCGTCCACGTTGACGATGCCGCTGACAGGTCGGTGTACTGGTAGGTGCCGGCCGGCGGCCCGCCCGCCGGATAGTCGGGGCGGTCCCCCTGGTAGATGTGCACCTTGCTGGTGCCGGCCGGGAGGCTGAACACGACCTTCGTCGGGTCTCCCTGGGCCAGGCTGGATGACCAGCTGGCCGGACGGAGCCGGCGCGGGCGCCGGAGCCGGCTGGGTGGGCATTGGCGAGGGGATCGGCAGCGACACCGGCGCCGGGATGGGCGCCGCGCTCCGCGCGAAGCTCACCCTGTCGAGGCCCAGCGTGCGGTCGCACTTCCCGCCCTTGTGCAGGTAGTTGTCGAACGCGATCGCGATCACGTGGCTGCCCGCTGTGAGGGGACCGGGCACGAGGTAGTCGGTCCAGCCGGTGGCGGTGACCGCGACCGTTGCAAGGCGGTGGCCGTCGGCACTCACCACCATCCGCGGCGCCCCCGAGCACTGGTCTCCCCGGGCGCGGACGATCAGCGTGTTGCTCGCGGCGCTGGTCACGACGCTGCGCTTGAGGGTGCCGTTGGCGTCGAGCAGGACTGCCCTGCCGCCGCTGGCGGCCGAGTCGCTGAGCACGGACGAGCCGGCCGGCCTGGTCATTGACTCGGCCTCGAAGGTGGACAGGATCGTCCCGGCGCTGGGCACCAGCGTCCGCGCCTTCGGCTTGCGCTTCTTGGCGTGGTGCTTCTTCTTCGCGTGGTGCTTCTTCTTGGCGTGATGCTTCTTCGCGTGGTGCTTCTTGTGGTGCTGCTGCCTGTGAGCCGCCTGCGCGGTGCCGCTCAGCGTGAGGGCCATCAGCGCAGCGGTCACCACTGCCAGGATGCGATGGAGGGGAGATGCCGACATGAAGGGTTGAACCTCTCCCGCCGGCGGATAACCGCATCGGCACCGCCGACGATCGGGAAGGATCTGGGCCGCATGGGAGGGAGGCGCTGTGGCGCATCAACGGCTACGGAAGGGATCGGCACTGCCGCCCGTGCGTTTAGAGGTAGTCGGCCCGCACTGGACGAATAGGCGCATTCCCGCGGCCAAAGTTTTTTCCGAAGCGCCGGAACCTGAGGTACGATCGAAGAGGTTGAACCCCGTTCCGTCCTGAGCAGGGGCTCGCGTTGTACCCCTTAGGAGTTCTGGAAAAAATGCACTGCACGCAATCGCGTGCGGCCGTCGCTGAGACGCGCCGTACATGGGAGGTAGCCGTATGAGCGGCGTCACTGTCGTCACGGGTGGGGCCGGCTACGTCGGCGCCGCCACCACCGAGGAGCTCCTCGCGTCCGGTCGCCGGGTGCGGATCCTGGACGTGCTGCTGCACGGCCAGGAGGAGATCGCTGCCTCGCTTCAGGAGAAGGGCGCCGAGCTGATCCGCGCCGACATCCGCGACGCCGAGGCGCGCCGCGCCGCGCTCGAGGGCGCGGAGGCCGTGGTGCACCTGGCCGCGATCGTGGGCGATCCCGCCTGCGCTCTCGACCCGGCGCTCTCGAACGAGGTGAACGTCGTGGCCAGCCAGGGGCTGGTGCAGGACGCGAAGGCAGCGGGGGTCGAGCGCCTGGTGTTCGCTTCCACGTGCTCGAACTACGGCCGCATGGAGGACCCCACGGTGCCGATCACCGAGCAAGGTGAGCTGCGCCCCGTGTCTCTCTACGCCGAGCAGAAGGTCGGGATCGAGACAGCGATGTTGGGCGGCGACATGAACGGGCTCAAGCCCACCTGCCTGCGCTTCGCCACGGTCTACGGCGTGGCCCCGCGCATGCGCTTCGACCTCACCGTGAACGAGTTCACTCGCGATCTCTGGGCCGACAAGGAGCTCGAGGTCTTCGGCGAGCAGTTCTGGCGTCCCTACGTCCACGTCCGCGACGCCGCGCGCTCGGTTCGCACCGCGCTCGACGCCCCGGAGGACAAGGTCGCCGGCGAGGTGTTCAACGTCGGCCGCTCGGGCGAGAACTACCGCAAGCTGGACATCGTCGAGGTGATCCAGTCGCAGATGGACACCGGCAACGTCACCTACGTCCGGCGCGACGAGGATCCTCGCGACTACAAGGTCAGCTTCGACAAGGTCCGCGAGGTCCTTGGCTACGAGACGCTGATGACTGTCCCCGACGGCATCGCCGAGGTCGCCGCAGCGCTTTCGGCCGGAGCCTTCCCTGATCCCTTTGAGCGCAGCTACCGAAACATTCCCTGAGATCCCCTTCTTCGACCTGAGGGTCGAGCAGGAGGACCTCGACGCGGTCGCCGAGACCCTGCGCTCCGGCTGGCTCACCATGGGCCCGCGGACGCAGAAGTTCGAGCAGGCCTTCGCCGAGTACGTGGGCGCCAAACACGCCGTCGCGGTGTCGAGTTGCACCGCGGCGCTGCACCTGGCGTACCTGGCGGCCGGCGTGGGCCCCGGGGACGAGGTCATCGTCCCGGCCTTCACGTTCGCGGCCACGGCCGCCGCGGTGATCTACTGCGGCGGCACGCCGGTGTTCGCCGACATCATCGGCCAGCACGACCTGAGCATCGACCCGGAGGACGTCGAGCGGAAGATCACCCCGCGCACGAAGGCCGTCGCGGCGGTGCACTTCGCGGGCTACCCGGCGCCGGTGGACATCCTGAAGGAGCTCTGCGACTCGAAGGGCATCGCCCTGATCGAGGATGCCGCCCATGGCCCGGGAGGCATGCTCCACGAGAAGGCGATCGGCACCTTCGGGCTCGCCGGCGCGTTCAGCTTCTTCTCCAACAAGGTCCTGTCGGTGGGCGAGGGCGGCATGCTCGCCACCGACGACGACGCCGTGGCCGAGAGCGCCGGCAGGCTCCGTTGCTACGGCATGACCTCCGGGTCCTGGGCCCGCCACAGCAAGGCCACCACCACCTACGACGTGACGGGCCTCGGTTACAACTACAAGCTCGACGAGCCGCGCTCGGCGATGCTGCTCCAGCGCCTCGCGCGCCTGGACAAGGACATCACCCGCCGCCGCGAGCTGATCATGAACTACCGCCGGCGGCTGTCTCAGCTCGACGGGATCACGCTGCCGTTCCGCGACGAGGACGTGGCCACCGGCTCCGGGTACGTGATGCCGATCATGCTCTCGGAGCCCGGCATCCAGGGCGACTTCCGCGCCCACCTGCGTGACCAGCACGGCGTGCAGACCAGCATCTTCTACCCGGCCACCCACGAGTTCACGGCCTACCGGGAGCGTTTCCCGGGCGTCTCGCTGCCGCGCACCGAGCTGGCGGCCCGGACCGAGGTGACCATCCCTCTCTACGCTCACATGACGGAGGAGGAGCAGGGTCGCGTGATGACCGGTATCGAGGACGCGTTGAGCCAATGAGCTGGCGAGTGCCACTGGCGCACATCACGATTCCCGAGGACGACGTCCAGGCCGTGCTCGAGTGCCTGCGCTCCGGCTGGCTCACGATGGGCCCGCGCACGCGGCAGTTCGAGGAGGAGTTCGCCGAGTTCGTCAGCTCGCCGCACGCCGTGGCGGTATCGAGCTGCACCGCCGCGCTGCACGTCTCCTGCGTCGCCGCCGGCCTCGGGCCGGGGGACGAGGCCATCGTGGCCGGCATGAGCTTCGTGTCCACCGCCAACGCCGTCCGCTACACCGGCGCAACGCCCGTGCTGTGCGAGGTCGGCGGCCCCTACGACATGAACATCGATCTGGAAGACGTCGAACGCCGGATCACCCCCAACACCAAGGCGATCATCGCCGTGCACTTCTGCGGCTACCCCGCCAAGGTCGTCGAGCTGCGCAAGCTCTGCGACGAGCGCGGCCTGGTCCTGATCGAGGACGCAGCCCAGGCGGTCGGCGCCAGCGTCGACGCGGACGGCACGCGCGCGGGCACCGTCGGGGACCTCGGCTGCTTCAGCCTCTTCAGCAAGAACCAGCTCTGCGTGGGTGAGGGCGGCATGATCACCACCCCGAGCGAGGAGCTGGCGGTGAAGGTGCGCTCGCTGCGCTCGCACGCGATGACCAGCGTGACCTGGGACCGCCATCGCGGCTACGCCGAGTCTTACGACGTCCTCGACGTGGGCTTCAACTACCGCCTCGACGAGCCGCGCGCCGCGCTCGCGCTCAGCCGGCTCCCGCGCCTCGAGGACGATCTCGAGTCCCGCCGTGAGCTCGCGCGCACCTACCGCCGGCGCCTCGGGGGCCTGAGCGGCCTGGAGCTCGTCTGGGACGACGAGGCCGTGGAGCGCGCCTCGCACTTCGCCTTCCCCATCGTCCTTCGCGACGAGCCCACGCGCGACGCCTTCCGCGAGCGCCTGTCGGACCTGGGGGTCCAGACCACCTGGTACCCGGCGGTCCACCGCTTCACCGACTACGTCGAGACCTTCGGCGAGCTGTCGCTCCCGAACGTCGAGGCCGCCGCGGAGCGCCACTGCGCGCTGCCGATGTCGGCGCACCTCTCCTCCGAAGAGGTCGACATAGTCGTAGAAAGCGTCGAAGAGGCCCTTTCGGGCCTCCTCGACGCTGCTGCTTAGTCTGTTCTGCGGGCTCAGCCGCGGTAGGTGTTCAGCTCGTTCGCGATCTCCGTCGTGAACGCACCCTTCGGTGAGCCGTCGCTCTTGAGCGCACCGAAGTTGTCCTCGCGGCTGCTCCCGTCAGTGCCCATGTCGCGCTGCTCGAAGATGAGCAGCTCGGCAAGGCGCTTGCCGTAGGTCTGGTGCATGTCGGCGATCGCCCCGTGGAGCGAATCAGCGGCCTGCTGGTAGGTGAGGCAGGTCGGCCACTGGTAGTTGGAGTCGAGGCACTGGCCGTTGTTGGTCGAGATGCCGTACTCGGTGATGAAGAACGGCAGCGTGGTGTCGCCGTGCTTCGCCGTGTCCCGCACGGCCTGGTCCATGATCGGCCCGTAACGGCTCTTCGGGCCGTAAGGGTGGATCGTCCAGCCGGCGATGCGCTTGTTCAGGTCCGGCACCGCGCTGAACATGCCGTCGACCCACTGCGAGCAGCCGCAGCCGCCGTTGTCGCCCTGGGCCAGCAGCCCGACGCCCGGGTTGCCGCTGCTGGGGCTGTTGATCGCGTCCACGGCATCCTTGGCGCGCAGCGCGTAGTTCTGGGCGCGGCTGGTGTAGCTGGGCCCGGAGCCGACGCCGCCGAACTGGTAGCTCTCGTTGGTCTCGTTGCCGAACTCGATGTAGCGCACCGCCAGGTTGCCGTCCGAGCGGCCCTGCCAGAACGTGCCACCGGGACCGAACGCGTGCGCCCAGCTGGCCAGGCTCTGCGCCTGCGAGGTGCTCGGGATCGAGCCGTAGAACTCGGCCATCAGCAGCGCCTGCTCGCCCTTCGCCGCCAGGCCCGCGACCTGAGTCTGGACCGACGAGACGGAAGCGCCGATCTGCAACGGCACGCGCACGACCTTCGGGTGCAGGTTGCCGGAAGAGGTCATTCCGGCCTCCCAGCCAGCTGCGGGACCCGAGACCATCCCGACCGTGAATCCGGTCGGAGCAGCAGGGCCGGTCGGAGCCGGAGCGGGGGTGCACGGGATCACCGTGGACTTCTGCTTCGTGGTGGTCTTGCGCTTCTTCGTCGTGGACTTGCGCTTCTTGGTGCTGTGCTTCTTCGAGCTGTGCTTCTTGGTGCTCCTCTTCTTGTGAGCGGCACGCTTCTTGGCGGCGGCACGCTTCTTCGCGAGGGCGCGCTTCTTGGCCAACGCACGCTTATGGGCACGGGCACGCTTGCGGGCGGCACGCTTCTTCGCCAGTGCACGCTTGCGCGCGGCCGCTCGCTTGCGGGCGGCGGCACGCTTCTTCGCCGCGGCGCGCTGCTTGGCCGTCAGAGGCTTCTTCGCATCGGTCGTCGCGGCCGGGGCGCCTGCCGAGGGACCGGCCGGGCCGGCCGGGGCGCCGGTGCTCGTCGTGGTCGAGCTGCCGCTGGGCATGCTTGGGGTCGAGCTGCCGCTGCCGGTGCTCGGCTGGCCGCTGCTCGTGCTGGTGCCGCCGCCACCCGTCGTGGTGCCACCGCCCGTGGTGGTGCCACCGCCGGTGCTGCCGGAACCGGAGCCAGACCCTGAACCGCTACCTGAGCCTGAGCCTGAGCCTGAGCCGCTACCGGAACCGCTGCCCGTACCGGGGAGCGGGACGGGGAGCGGGGGCACTGGCAACGTGACCGTGGTGATCCCGGCCACCGGGACCGTCAGGCTGCTCTTGCGAGCCTTGGCCTTGCGGCGGGTCGTCGCCTTCTTCGACCGCTTGCTGCAGAGGGCGGTCCTCTTCACCGCCTTCTTCTTCTTTTTCTTAGCGGCCGCGGCGCGGTGCGACGAGCTGCTGGCCGAGGCAGACGAGGCCGAGCCGGTGGCGGCGAACGCAGACGCGAAGCCGGCCGTCGGGGTCACGAGCAGGGCAAGCAGCAAGGCGCAGGCGCGCCTGTACGCGCTAGGCGACATAAGGAGGGCTCCGTTCCTACGTTGGGGATTTCGTGCTGGTGCGCAGCTGGCCGGCCATCCCACCAATACCTTCGGCCTAGACCCAGTGCGGCTTTAGGCGACTATCCCCGCTGGCGGTGAGCCCTAAACCGGGGAACCGATTGGCCTGCTCATGGGGCTAAAGGAGGCGTGGGCATGTGCCACGAACTGCCCCATTTCCGCTATGTAGCGGTCAAACGAGAGGTCCTCGGCTCTGCGGTATGCGGCCCCGATTCGGGCCTCGGTGCTGGACGAATGGTGGAGGGTTTCAGCCAATGCTTCTGCGCATGCAACGGAATCTTCGATCGGGAAGAAGAGCGCTTCCTGCGGCTCTCGGAGCGCCTCGGGCATGCCCCCGCTCCTGGATGCCACCACGGGCACCCTGGCGAGCGCGCCCTCGAGCAGCACCAAGCCAAACGGTTCTTCCCAGGTCGAGGGTACGACCAGCACGTCGGAGCGCTCCAGGAGCCGGCCCACGCCGGCCTTGTCCAGCGCCCCGAGCAGCTCGACCTGTTCCGAGATCCCCAGCTCGGCCGCAAGCGCGTCCAGCTCCGCACGCATCGTGGGCTGGTACGGCCCAGCTAGAAGGAGCCTCGCGTGTATACCGTGCGCGGCTCGGAGCTCCGCCAGCGCGCGGTAGGCCACCGCCGGGCCCTTCTCCCATTCGACCCGCCCCACGAAGGCGATCGTGGGCTGCTCTCCGGGGTGACGCTCAAGGCTGGTCCAGCGATGTGGCTGCGGGACGCCCGGGTAGACCGTCGCCTCGAAGGTCGGAATCAGCGTGTCCGGGAGGCCGGACGTCCTGCGCGTCGCGTCGCTGTTCCAGCAGATCGCCGCTTCCGTCCGGGTGAAAGCGTCAACCTGAAGTGAAGGTAGATGGTTGAGGCCTCGGGCGACACGGCCCCAGACAGCGTGCAGGCCTCGCTCGCCCGGCAGCAGGCAGCGGACGAACGGGTCCGACTTGTACATGCGCCCGAGCCACTGCTCGCCAACGACGTAGGCGACCGGGACACCGCTCAGCTCGGCGACCCGCAGCGCGGCCTGCGGGATGCCGATGCCGTTCCAGATCATGATCAGGTCTGGCCGGAAGTCCTCCATCGCCGTTCGCATCACCCGCATGCCCTCGGCTGTGGCGCGCGGCGCCCGCAGGATCGACCGCATGCCCTGGGGCAGGTACGGGAGCTCGCGCATCACGCTCGCGTCCGGCGGGCAGCTGTCGCGCCCGCGAGTGGAGGTGAGCACCCGCATTTCGTGCTGCTGGCGGAGGCCGTCGACCGTCGCCGCACAGCGGGCTTCGTAGCCGCCTTCGACGATCGGTGGATAGAGGTTGCTGACGGTCAGGATCCGCATGAGTGCCGCTCTCGCTTCCGTGCTGGCCGGCTCGCGTCACGGCGCGGACCAAAGCGCGTTCGTACACATCCACCCTATGACGGATCGCGTTAACGCGGGATAAGCAGAAGCGCCAAGTTCACGCCCGCGTCGGCGCCCCTGGAGCGCCTGCGCGCCGGGCGCACCGCGTCGTTGCTCGTGGGGTCCTCCAGGCGGCGTTCATGGGCGGCCACGCCGGCGGACAGGAGCTCGCCGGCCTGGCGCGCGTAACCGTTCGAGCTGAGCCGCAGGGCGTGCTCGAAGGCGCGGGCGGTGCGGGCCTCGGTCTCCGGCGCATCGTTGAGGACGCGGGCGAGCGCGTCGGCGCAGGCCGCCGCGTCGCCGATCGGGAAGAAGAGGGCGTGCGCGTCCTCCGCCAAGGCCTCGGGCATGCCGCCGCTGCGCGAGCCGACCACGGGCACGCGAGCCAGCGCCGCCTCCACCAGCACGAGGCCGTACGGCTCCTGCCAGGTGGACGGGACAAGCAGTGCCGAGGAGCCGGCGAGGAGCGACCCCACGCCGGCGCGATCGAGGTGTCCGAGCAGCTCCACGCGCTGCTCGATCCCAAGCTCCTTCGCGAGCCGCTCCAACAGCAGCAGCTTCGTGGGGCTGCCCCGCCCGGCCAGCTTGAGCTGGGCGTCGATGTCGTGGCGGTCTCTGAGGACCGCGAGGGCGCGGTAGGCGACGCTGGGGCCCTTCTGTTCCTCGAGTCGGCCAACGAACGCGATCGTGGGCGGTTGCGAGGGCGGCCGGCGCTTCAGGCCTAGCCAGAGGTCCGGATCGCCGGGCCCCGGGTAGATCACCCGCTCGACGAGCGGCTCGATGGTGTTCGGCACCTGCACGCTGCGGCGCAGCGCCTCGCTGATCCACATGAGCGAGGCGGGCACCTTGCGCTCCAGCTCGAGCCGCAGGCTCGGATGGCGGTTCACCAGGCGGATCACGGCACCCCAGATGGCCCGCACACCCCGCTCACCGGGGAGCAGGTAGCGCATGAAGGGGTCGGCGAGATACAGCCGCGCGAACCAGTGCTCGGCGATGCTGTAGACGACGGGCACGCCTGCGGTCTCTGCCACCCGGATCGCGGCATGCGAGATCTCCACTCCGTTCCACAGGAAGATCAGCTCCGGGCGGAATTCACGCAGGACGCGGCGCATGGTCCGAACGGCCCTGAGGGTCGCCAAGGGCGCCGTAAGCGTGGTGCGCTTCCCGGGCACCAGCTGCTCGAGCTCGCGCACCACGTGCGCCTCCGTGGCAACCGGCTCGGATGACCGGGAGGTGAGCACGAGCACCTCGTCGCGCTCCCGCAGACCGTCCACCACATCGGCGCAGAGCAACTCGTAGCCGCCGCGCACGACCGGGGGGTAGAAGTTGCTGATGACTAGTACGCGCATAGGGTGACGGGCGCGCACGCGAGACGACGCTGCGCCAGGCTCATCGAGTCGGGCTCGATTTTGAGCTTATCCGGAACCGGAACCCGCTCGCAAACAGCGTTTGCGGGGCCGTCCAGGCGAGGCCCGACCCTCATTCTCGACCTGAGGTCTAGCTTGTGGACTTCGAGCGGCTGGAGGGACTGCCGACGGGCCGTCGTAGGTGCCGGCGGGCCTCGCCGTCCTGGTGTGCCGCGCCCCTGTGGGGTGCGGCAACCGCGGCCCTGATGAAGTCGTCGACCTGGGCCATGTAGTTGTCGAAGCTGAGCTTCTGGGCGTGCTCGAGGGCGCGGGCGGTGCGGGCCTTGGTCTCCTCAGCGTCGGTGAGGACGCGGGCGAGCGCGTCTGCGCAGGCCTTTGCGTCGCCAATCGGGAAGAAGAGGGCGTGCGCGTCCTCCTCGAGGGCCTCTGGCATGCCGCCGCTGCGCGAGCCGACCACAGGTACCCGAGCGAGGGCTCCCTCGACCAGCACGAGGCCGAACGGCTCCTGCCAGGTGGACGGCACGAGCAGTGCCGACGAGCCGGCGAGCAGCGATCCCACGCCGCCCTGGTCGACTTGGCCGAGCAGCTCAACGCGATCCTCGATGCCGAGCTCCCGCGCCAGCCGGTCGAGCACGAGCAGCTCCTCCGGCGCGGCGAGGCCCGCGAGCTTGAGCTGCGCGTCGATGCCGTGGCGGTCTCTGAGGGCCGCGAGGGCGCGGTAGGCGACGCTGGGGCCCTTCTGCTCCTCGAGTCGGCCAACGAACGCGATCGTGGGCGGTTGCGAGAGTGGCCGGCGCTCCAGGCCGAGCCAGAGGTCCGGGTCGCCCGGCGCGGGGTAGATCACCCGTTCGACGACGGGCGTCGATGGTGCTGGGCACCTCCACGCTGCCGCGCAGGGCCTCGCTGACCCACATGAGCGAGCCCGGCATCTTGCGGTCCAGCTCGAGTCGCAGGCCCCGATGGCGGTTAAGGAGGCGGATGCCGCGCCCCCAGAGCGCCCGCAGTCCCCGCTGGCCGGGGAGCAGGTAGCGCATGAAGGGGTCGGCGAGGTATAGCCGCGCGAACCAGTGCTCGGCGACGCTGTAGGCCACGGGGGCGCCCGAGGACTCTGCCACCCGGATCGCGGCATGGGGGATCTCCACCCCGTTCCAGACGAAGATCAGGTCG
The DNA here is from genome assembly GCA_963770325.1 of uncultured Thermoleophilaceae bacterium. Lineage (GTDB taxonomy): Bacteria > Actinomycetota > Thermoleophilia > Solirubrobacterales > Thermoleophilaceae > JAICJR01. The sequence goes on from CAVYPF010000004.1 coordinate 819,332, forward strand.
GGCCGGAAGGAGCGGATCAGCCGACGTGTGGCGCGGGCGGCGGCCAGGGCCGCGAATGGGGCGCGCAGCGCGCTGCGCTTGCCGGGCGGCACCAGCTCGAGCTCTCGCACCACGTCCGGCTCCTCGGGCGCCTCAGGAGCGCGTGAGGTGAGCACGCGCACGCGGTGGTGCTGGCGGAGGCGCTTCACGGTCTCCGCGCAGAGGACCTCGTAGCCGCCGCGAATGGCGGGTGGATAGAGGTTGCTGATTACGAGAATGTGCATCCCGCGTCACGTCTTTCGCGGCGAAGAGTTGGCACAAGAACCTCATCGGCTCAGGTGCGGCCGACCTTAACCGTGTACCCCGACGTCCCCCGCCGAGGGCCCTGCCCTAGACGAAGTTGGTGCGGTAATCCAGGGTGTAGCGCAGGTCTCGCGGTCGATCCCTGATGTAACGGGCTGGTACGCCACCCACCACCGTGTAGGGAGCGACGTTCTTGCTGACCACCGCCCCTGCGGCCACAACGGCTCCCTCTCCTATGGTCACGCCCGCGAGCACGCGTGCTCCCTCGGCGATCCACGCCCGGTCGCCCACGACGATGGGCAGGAACTCTGCGCGAAAGTCGGGCGAATCGACCAGATGCTTCCCCGTTTGCAGGCTCGCCCCCGAGCCGATGTTCACGGATCTGCCCAACTCGATGCCGCCGCGGGCGTCAAGCACGCAGTGGCGTCCGATCACGCAACTGGACCCGATCCGCAGCTCGCCTGGATCGTTGATGATCGTGCCCAGCATGATCATCCCGGTGGCGTGGTCCTCGAGCTGAACGCCCAGCGCTGCGTAGGCGCGTTGGCGGAGGGCGACGAAGGGCACCCGGTTGACCAGGTGATTCAGGACGTAGACCTTCAGCTGGAGCAGGGTGGCTCTCACGCGGGCAAGTTTGGCATGCGGGCTTGACGCTATTCCGGCGCCTCGCGCCGGAGCAAAACGCCGAGATCCGCAGGGGTCATGGCGCGCAGGACGAACAGCAGCGGGGGATAGGTGGCTGCGGCGGCGACCACCAGGACGCTGAGCGGCGCGCCGGCCGCCATCAGCCCCCAGACGACCAGACCCATCGCGGTCGCGGCGGCGATGATGCGGATGAACTTGTTGACCTTGGGCGTCATCTCGATCGTTCGGAACACGGCGCGCAGGGCAAGCGTTTCCACGAGCAGCTCGGTGGCCAGCGTGATCCATGCCGCCGCGATGTAGCCGTGCTTGGGCAGGAGGAGCAGGTTGAGCCCGATGTTGAACACCAGCGCGATCAGCGCGTAGCGGACGAACACGCGCTGAAGGCGCAACACGATGACCATCGACCCCGCCACGTAGCCAAAGCAGATGATCACGAAGGCCCCCATCAGCACCCTGAGCGCTCCCGCTCCGCTGACGAACTCCGGGCCGAACAGCAATCGGATGATCGGCTCGGCGGCCACCAGCACGAAGGCGAGGATGGGCAGCGAGATCATCGCCAGGTACTCCATCGCGAGTTGGAGGAGTCTTCGCATGCGCTCGGGCTCGGCCGACGAGAGGACCGGGAAGAGGGTGGTGAACACCGCCGTCGGCAGGAAGGTCAGCGTGCTGAGGATCCGGTACATGGCGCCGTAGATGCCGGCGGCGTCCGAGCCGGCGATCTTGAAGACCAGGATCTGATCGATGCGGCCGTAGGCGAACGTCAGCGTGAGAGCGAGCCCCACTGGGAGGGCGAAGCGGGCGACCTCGCCCCACAGGGCGCGCGAGCCGCGTATGCGAACCGTCGCGAGCCGGCGGATGAACACCCACTGGACGCCGACGGTGAGGACCATGGCGCCGACGAAGGCGATGGACATGGCCACGATGCCGCCGGCGAGAGCGGAGACGACCACCGCCGACGCGGTCCAGAGCAGGCTGTTGAGCGTGAGAAACGCCATGCTCAGGTCGTTGCGGATCCGAAGCTGGAACACGATGCTGAGGCTGCTGATGGGCGGTAGGAGCAGCAGGACGGCCAGGACGACGGTGGACACCCGCATCGACGCGTCCGACGAGAGGGCGAGCGTGATCGCCAGGAACGCGAGGGTCACCGGGATCGCGAGCAGCAACCGGAGGGCGACGAGCGTTCCGAGCAGCTCCGGCTCCCGCTTCGGCTCTGCGGCTGCCTGTCGGATGATGACCTGGTCGATCCCGAACTGGCCGAGGTAGCCGAGCAGGTCGCTGACCGCGAAGATCGTGCTCCACTGGCCGAAGCGGTGCTCGCCGAGCGCGCGCACGACCACGATGGTCACGGCCACGCCGAGGACGAGGTTGAGGATCCGGCCGACGAGCTGAACCGCGACGTCGGCCGTCAAGCGCCGCCCGCTGACGGCGCTCGGACCCGTCACCGCGCGCCGGCGTCTCGAAACAGCTGCTCTATGCGCTCGGCCACGACGGGAGCGTCATAGGTCTGAACCGCGCGCTCACGCGCTGCTGCGCCCTCGCGCGCCAGGCGATCCGGGTCCTGCATGTACGCACGAAGCGTCGCCGCCAGGGCGGACGGATCGTTCTCGGGCGTGATGATCTCGCCGACGCCGCCGGTGATCATGTCGGCCACTCCCATGGCGCCGGTGGAGACGCAGGTCCGGCTGGCCAGCCAGGCCAGGATGACCGCCCGAGGGGCGCCCTCCGCGGGACTGGGCGCGAACACGCCGATGTCGAAGGCGGAGGTGTAGTCGGCAACGTCGTCGCCGGGCGTGGGCACGATGTGGCCGCGGCCGTTCAGCGCGGCCGCGCGCTGGCGCAGGTCGGCCTCGGTCTCGCCGGCGCCGGCCAGCAGGAGGTGGGCGCGCTCGTCGAGCTGCTTGACGGCCTCCACGACCACGTCGTTGCGCTTCTTGGGATGGAAGCGCGAGATGCAGCCGACCACGAACGCGTCGTCGGGGATGCCGAGCTCGCTGCGCACGCGCCGGCGGCCCTCCTCGGTGTACGCGAGCTCGTCGCCGCGCATCACGTTGGGCATCACCTCGACCTTCTCGGGCTCGACGCCCATGCCGACGACCGACTCCTTGGTGCCGGCCGAGATCGCCATGATCTTGCCGGCCTTGCGGGCGGCGTCGCGATAGAGCCAGGCGCCCGGGCCCTGGCGCATCTGCACCGGCACGGGGCCCCACTCGGCCCACACGAGCGCGGCGCGCAGCCGCTTCGGGAGCTGCCGCGCCATGAGCTGCTCCTTCTTGTAGTGAACGAGCAGCACGTCGTAGGGATACTCGGCCTCGAGTGCCTTCCGCAGGCGCATCAGGTACTGCGGCCAGCGGGCGCCGACGCGCAGCCAGTCGCGGCCGGACAGCTTGGGTCCGAGCTCGACCGCGCGCAGGGACACGCCCGTCTCGCGGCCGATCGCGGGGAGGTCCGTGAGCATCGCGGTCTCATGGCCGCGCTGCTCGAGCGCCCACAGCATCTCCATCGCAGCGAACTCCGCACCTCCCTCGGCCGTCGTCGTCATGACGCTGACGATCTTCAACTTGCGACCTCCATGGCGGGTTCGGGGGCGAGGATACGCACGAGCGCCTCGATCGAATAGCTCGACGCGGCGAGCGCCCGTCCACGTGCCGCGAGCTCGGGCGCGCCGTCCGTGAGCACCGCCACCAGGGCGTCCGCGAGCTCCTCGGGAGTGGAGCCCTCAAGGTAGTGCTCGCCGGCGACGGCATCGAGGCCGGCGGCGGCGTGGGGGGTGGCCACCACCGGCAGACCGTACGCGAGCGCCTCGACGAACTTGAGCGGCGAGCCGCCGCCCGTGAGCAGCGGGACGATCGCGCAGTCGGCACTCCCGTACGCGCCGGCGAGATCGTCCACGAAGCCGCGCACCTCGATTCGCTCGTCGCGCGCGAAGTCGTCCGGCAGGCCGCGGCCCACCAGCGTCAGCCGCGCGTCCTCGATGCGGGCCCACACCAGCGGCAGCACCGAGTCGGCCAGGAACTGCGCGCCCTCGGTGTTCGGCGGCCAGCGGAAGTCCGCCACCATGAGGATGCGGCGATCGCCGGGCGTCTTCGCGACGGGCGTTATCGCGGCCACGTCCACCACGTTCGGCACCAGCCTCACGGGCGTGTCGGGGGCCAGCTCGAGCGCTCCCTGCATGTCCTTGCGGCTGACCATCCAGGACTCGGAGGCGCCCTGGAGGATGCGCCGCTCGAAGCGGGGCAGCGTCCAGCCGCTCACGGCGTCGCCGGCGGCGCGCGCTTCGCGCCTGAAGGCGGACTCGAGGTTGTGCGCGTTGTAGATCACCGGGCGCCGGCGCGCGAGTCGCGAGGCCGTCGCGGCTGCTATCGGCCCGTCGGCGATCACCCGTCCGCGGCCGGGCGTGTCGGCCAGCTCCTCCACGGCGGCGATCAGCTCCTGGGACACGCCGCGGGCGAAGGACGGCGGCACCCCGCGCGCTATCGCCATGCCGTAGGCGAGCGCCCGGCCGAAGCCGCGGGCGGGCTCGACGGGGTGCAGGACGAGGTTGGCCATCGTCTCGTACTCGCGGCTGGGCTTCGCCTCGCCGAGGTCGGGATAGAGGAAGTCCACGGGCCCGCTGGCCGCCAGTGCGCGGACGATCCCGTAGGTGCGCATGCGCATGCCGCCGCCGAGCGTGGGAGGCTGCGATGCGACGAGCAGGTCAGCCATGTCCGTTCAGCGCGCCGGCGATCTCGTCGATGCGCGCGTCCCAGGAGTGGCCCGCCGCGAGCCGGGAGCGCTCGGCGCGAGCGTCGGGCGAGTCGGCCGCGAGCAGCTCCTCGAGCCGCGCGGCGGTGGACTCGGCGTCGGCCGCGGTCACGATCCCCTCGACGCCCCGCAACGAGGGCAGCGGCGTGGCCACCACCGGCAGCCCGGCAGCCAGGTACTCGTAGACCTTCATCGGGAAGATGCTCGCGGTGAGCTCGTTGAGCGAGTAGGGGATGAGCGCCGCGTCCGCGCCGCGCAGCACGTCCGGGAGCGCGTCGTAGGCGCGCAGGCCGAGCAGGTGCACGTTGGGCTCGCGTCCCAGCACCGAGACGTCCGTGCTCGGATCGCCGGCGCCCACGGGTCCCACCAGCGCGAAGGTCCAGTCGGGTCGCCGGCGAGCCAGCGCCACCAGCAGCCCCACGTCGAGCTTGGTGGCCACGATCGCGCCGGTGAAGACGATTCGCGGGCCCGGCAGCGCCTCCAGCTCGGGGTCCACGCGGCCGTCGTCGAGCGCCTGCGAGAAGAGCTCGGTGTCCGCCACGTTCGGCATCGCCGTGACCTTGTCAGAGATCTGACGCAGCCGCTCAGCCAGCGGCTCGGAGGTGGTGAGCACCGCGTCCGCGCGCTCCACGAAGCGCTTCTCGGCGGCGCGGAAGCTGGCGGCGTCGACGCCCTTCTGGGCCGCCACGTCGTCCACGCAGTGGTAGACGACGAGCGACGGCGAGAGCACGTCGAGCAGCGCCTCCGCCTGCGGGTTGTACGACCAGAGGATGGGGGAGGACATGCCCAGCCGGCGGGCCGCACGGCCCACGAGCCACGGCAGCAGGCGGGAATTGAGCGCGCGCACGGCGGCGAAGCGGTGCAGCGGGATCACGAGCGGGGAGAGGACGTAGACGCCGTCGATCTCGCGCGGCGGTGCAACGCCGCGGCGCAGGCGCCGCAGGATGCGCTTGAGGTCACGCGAGGAGAGCTGCGGCTGGCGCAGCCCGAGCGACTCGACGAACAGCACGCGGTTGTCGCGCGCCAGCCGCGACATCAGGTGGTGCTGATTGGTCTTCAGCTCGGTCTGCCAGTCGGCGAAGCCGACGCAGACGATGTCCCTGTCGCGGAGCTTCACTCGTGCGGGATCAGGCGATCGCGCATGCGCTCGAACTCCGCCTGGGCCTGCTCGTAGTCATCGTGGCGACCGATGTCGAGCCAGTAGTCCGAGGACATCCAGCCCCGAACCTCCTCGCCCGCGGCGATCAGCCTCAGGATGAGATCCGGGAAGTCGAGGCGCTCGCCCGACTCGATGAAGTTCACCGCGCGCGGCGAGAAGCAATAGACGCCCATGCTCGCCTGGTACTCGATCTTCGGCTTCTCGGTGTAGCCGGTGAGCTTGTGGCTCTCGTGGCTGCCGTTCTCCTCGAAGTGGAGCACGCCCAGCGAGATCTGAACCTCGCGGGTGGTGGTGGCGATCGTGGCGGCGGCGCCGCTGGCCGTGTGGCGGGCGATCAGCTCCGCGTAGTTCATGTCGGTGAGCGTGTCGCCGTTGATCACCAGGAAGTCGTCGTCGAGCCCGTCGATCAGGGAGAGGGCGCCCACGGTGCCGAGCGGCTCGCTCTCGCGGTAGTAGTCGATCGGGATGCCGTAGTTCTCGCCGTCGCGGAAGAAGGTCTCGATCAGCTCGGCCAGGTAGCCGGTGGCGATCGTGATCTTCTCGAACCCGTCGCGCTTCAGCTGGCGCACGACGATGTCGAGCACGGGTCGATCGCCCACTGGCATGAGTGGCTTCGGGAGCACCGCGGTGTAGGGCCGAAGGCGCGTGCCCTGGCCACCGGCCAAAACCACAGCGCGCTTCATCGAGCCACCCCCGCGGGCCTGATGCAGGCGGAATCAATCACTCTCATGTGGGACTTCTCGGCTAGAAGCCTACGCAGCTTTACAGCCCGCGGCGCGCGAGCACGTACGGAACCGTTCGCAAGATGACCTTGACGTCCAGCCACAGCGACCAGTTCGTCGCGTAGAGGTAGTCGATCTTGACCATCTCGTGGAGGGGGATTCGCGAGGACCCCAGGACCTGCCAGAACCCAGTGATACCGGGCACCAGGTCGAGGCGACCGCGCTGCCAGCCGTTGATGCGCTGGTCCTCATCCGCCACCAGCGGACGCGGCCCGACGAGGCTCATCTCGCCGGCGAAAACGTTCAGCAACTGGGGCAGCTCGTCGAGGTAGGTCTTCCGCAAGAACTTGCCCACGCGGGTGACGCGGGGGTCGTCCGCCATCTTGAAGAAGCCCTCGGCGCCCTCGTTCAGCTCCATCAGCTTCGGCTTCATCGCGTCGGCGCCGTCGACCATCGTGCGGAACTTGACGATCTTGAACGCCTGTCCGTGGCGGCCGATCCGCCGCTGGCGGAACAGCACCGGGCCGGGCGAGTCGATCTTGATCAGGAGCGAGATGATCAGCAGGAACGGCGCGAGCGCCAGCAGCATGATCGAGGAGAAGACGATGTCGGTCATGCGCTTGAGCACGCGCGAGGACAGCGGCAGGCCCTGACGGCGCAGCCCGAGCAGCGGGATGCCGTCGAGGTCGTCGAACTCGACCGAGGAGCCCACCACCTCGAACAGGCGCGGCAGGACGCTGACCTTCACGCCCATCGACTTGATCATCCGGATCGTGTGCAGGATCAGCTCGGGGTCCGAGGGGCCGGGCGCGATCAGCACGCGATCGATGTCGTGCTCCGCGAGGATGATCCCCAGGTTGTCGAGGCTGCCGAGCACGTCCGGCATCGGCGCCTCGGGCTCGAGCGGCACGCGGCCGATCAGGCGGGCGTTCAGGTCGAGGTTGCTGCGCAGCTTGCGGCGAACCGGCTCGGCGCTGTCGGCGTCACCGACGACGAGGCAGCGCTCGGGCTGGGCCACGATGCGCACCAGGCGGCGCGCGACGGCGCGCGAGATCGCGATCAGCAGGAAGAGCATCGCCCAGATGCCGATCACCTGGCGGTGACGCAGCTGGCCGGCGACGATCGCGCCCTCGGCGAGCCACAGGAGCAGCGCGTAGAGCGTGGCGACCTGGAACAGCGCCGGGACCTCGTCGAGCGTGGTCTTGCGCAGAAGGTTCTCGTCGCGGTCGTAGAGGCCGACCGCCTTGCTCACGAACGGGACGATGGGGAGCACCAGGAACGCGGCGAGGTGAAGCGTGTCGTGCCCGATGACGACGACCCCGAGCACCACCGCGACAACGGCGGCGAACAGGTCGGCGCACATGAGCGCGACGCGGTAGGTGAAGTCGCGCTTGGCGATCGCACCGATGTCGCCCTCGGGGATCGGCTTGCTGGGCTCGCGATCGAGCTGGCCTGTGCGGCGGGCGCCCCAACGGCGGAAGGGGGACTCCGGCCGACGAGCGGGCTCGTCGGGATGCACAGGCACGGGCCTGAGGGGCAGGTCGGTCAGCTCGGCGGGCGCGTGAGCGGTGACCTCAGGGGCGTCTTCGCCATCGAGGGTCGTCAGCTCTTCGACACCGGCCGGCCAGAACTTGTCTAGCGCTCGCGGTCGCATGAAAAAGGGTGGGCCAGAGGAAAACCTTTGTTGAACTATTCCTAACCCAGGACTTCCGCTTGCGCAAGCGAATCCGGTGAAGTCCCGGTGAAAATGCAGGGGGTCAACGCGCCAGCACTCGCCTGCAGGCCTCGACGACCTCCGAGACGGCGTTCGCATCGAGCTCTGTACCCATCGGCAGCGCCACGTTCTGGCTTGAGGCGAGCTGGGTGCCGGGAAGGTCCAGCGAGCCGTCCACATAGGGCTTCATGGCGGGCTGGAGGTGCACCGGCTGGCGGTAGTAGGGACGAGCCTCGACCCCCTCGTCGGCGAGACCGGCGAGCAGCTCTTCGGCCCGATCGGAGCGCGCCACGTAGAGGTGGTAGACCTGGTCGGCGCCGTCGACCGGGCGGGGCAGTTGCAACAGATCGCCCAGCCCCTGGTCCGCATAGCCCTTGGCCACCGCCTGACGCGCCGCGGTCCAGCCGTCGAGCTCGGGCAGAAACACGCGCAGCGCGGCCGCCTGGAGCTCGTCGAGGCGTGAGTTGAAGCCCACGTCCACGAACGTCTGCTTGTCCTCGGAGCCGTGGAAGCGCAGCCGCTTGACCCGCGCGGCCACCTCGGCGTCGTTCGTGGTGACCGCACCGCCGTCGCCGAGGCAGAAGAGGTTCTTCGAGGGGAAGAACGAGAACGTGGCCGCGTCGCCGAGCGCGCCCGCCATCGTGCCGTTCAGCGAGGCCCCGGCCGCCTGCGCGGAGTCCTCGAGGATCGGCACGCCGAAGCGACGCAGCTCCGGCACCGGCGCGACGTTGCCGAACAGGTGCACGGCGATGATCGCCTTGGTGGCCGGCGTGATCGCGCGCTCCACGGTCTCCGCGGTGATGCAGTAGGTGTCCGGGTCGATGTCGCAGAAGATCGGCTTGGCGCCCGCGTTGACCGACGCCTCGGCGGTGGCGTAGAACGTGAACGAGGGCATCACCACCTCGTCGCCGGGCTGGACCCCCAGTGCCTTCAGCGCGATCGTGATCGCGTCGGTGCCGTTGGCCACCCCGATGCAGTGCTCGGCGCCGAGGTAGGTCGCGAACTCGCGCTCGAATGCCTCGACCTCGGGGCCGAGGATGTAGCGGCCGCCGGCGATCACGGCGCCGAGCCGCTCGTGGAGCGCGGGCATATATCGCTCATGGGAGGTAGCGAAGAGGGGGACGGGCATTATCGGCCGGTACGGTAGCGGCCGCGCCCGTCGTCACGGTGGAAATCTCTACGGAAACTGCGGATTCACGAACAGCGACCTGGGCCGCAGCTGCTTGGCTCGCCGGTAATCCGCCAGGGCCGCAGCCGCGTCGCCGCGCTCGGCGTCGACGCGGGAAAGCAGCAGCGGCTGCCGCCAGTTGGTCGGCTCGCGCTTCTGGGCGCGCAGCAGATCCAGCCGTGCGGCGTCCAGCTGGTCGCTGCCCTCCTCGACCAGCGCGCGCTGCACGTACGGGCTGGCCGCCCAGGGCTCGGACTGGATCGCGTCGTTGGCGCTGGCGAGCGCCTTCGCGGTCTGCCCCTTGTTGAACTCAGCCTGGCTGTTGCGGGTGGCAGACGTGGACACGAGGCCCGGGAGCTGCACGAGCGCAGCCACGACGGCGAACGCGACGACCGGAGCGCGCAGGAGCAGCTTGGGGGCCCGCGCGAGCGGTTCCGATCTGGCCCCGGCGGCGACCGCCACGGTGGAGACCGCGAGGATGCCGACTGCGGTGGACTCCCACATCCAGTCGACCCCGGCCGCGAACAGGAACACGCCGAACGCGGCGATCAGGCCGGCCTGGATGCCGACGTCGTTTCCCTCGACGCGCCGCCGGGCTCTCAAGGCCCCCACCAGCAGCCCCCCGAGCATCACCAGCGTGAGGATGCCGCCGGGCAATCCCTGCTCGCCCAGCTCCTCGATGTAGATCGAGTGGGCGTCCTTGATGAACTCGGCGCCGCCGTCCTGGTCCCACCAGAACTCGAACGTGCCGGAGCCGACGCCCTTGATCGGCTCGTGCTTGAACGCCTTCCATGCGGAGCGCCAGATGAAGTAGCGGTTGCCGTTCAGATGCGAGAGGCGAGCTGCGGGGTCGGCGGTGTCGCTCGTGTTCTCCTCGTGGCGGAACTCGTGCCAGCGGCTCGAGATCGTGTTGTGCGCCGCGGCGGGCACCACGATCGCGACGATCAGCACCGAGGCGACGACGGCGATCTGGGCCGGGCGCTTGGGCATCCGCCAGCGCTCGTCGCCGCGCAGCAGGCTGGTGGCGACCGCCACCGCCGCCGCGATCGCGACCCCGCCGATCAGCGCCAGGAAGACGGCCCCGGCGCCGTTGTTGCCGGTGGCCTCGACGATCTGGTGGTGCTTGCGTACGACGCCGATGGCCAGCGCCGCCCCGACCCCGGCCCCGAGCGCGTGGACGAAGGCCACCCAGCGGTTGCGGCTGAGCGCGACCACGAGGATGAGCGCGATGGCCGCGTCGATCACCGCCGCGCGAGAGTAGGTCAGGTAGGCGGCGGTGCCGCAGATGGGCACGGCGGCAAGGCAGGCGGCCCGCAGCACGACGTTGCGCACGTGGGCGCTCCAGGCGAGCGCCATCGCCATCGACATCACCGTCCAGGCGCCCACCGCGTTCCAGTAGTTGAACGGGTAGCTCAGGCGGTTGATCTGGAAGCGGAGGGTGATGTAGTTCGTCGGGAAGGCGCCGGGATCGAGCCGGCTCGCGACGGCGAGGGCGGACACGGCCACGCCGCCGGCGAGCAGCCCGGCCGCCACCGCGCGCCAGTTGTCGCGCGTCACCAGGCTCCAGACCAGAAGCAGGATGCCCGTGTAGTGAAGGAAGCGTGCGAGCTCCGCGAACGTGCGCTCGTCGCTGGCGGTCCAGCTGAGGCTTATCGCCGTCCAGATCGCCAGCAGGACGATGGCCACGAACGGCACCAGCACCCCGCGGGTGGGCTTGGCGCGCGGGAGGAGGCCGAAGGCCCAGCCCAGCCCCAGCACCCACCAGATCGCGAGCGCCTCCTCCTGGAGCGGCACGATGTCATAAGACCCACCCCTCAGCGCGTAGTAGAGGAGGAGGATCGCGGGAAGCGCGAAAGCCACTACGCTGGAGAGACGACCCGGTCGGACGAAATGCGAGGACTCTTGGGCCAACGAAGGACATTTAGACACATGGGCCAGATTGCCTTCCTCACTGCCATCGTTTTGGCGCTGGTTCCGGCTGCCGCTTCGGCCGCCGGCACGAACTGCCAGGCGCCGGCCGGAACCTCAGGGATCGACCAGTACTGCGAGGTCCTGCCCGGGGCCGGCGGCAGCGGCTCGAGCGGGCACCACAAGAAGAAGGCGGCCTCGCCCGTGTCTCCCAAGACCACCCAGATGCTGCAGCACCAGGGCACGGCCGGCGCGGCCATCCTCGCCCTCACGCAGTCGGGCGGCGCTCCGGCGGCGGCTCAGACTCCGCCGCCGGCGTCGAAGGTCAAGACGCACAAGCGCCACAAGGCGGCCGCCGTTACGCAGAGCGGCTCTCAGACGCCGCCCAGCGCGCCCAAGCCCTCCGTGGCCGGGCCCAAGGGGCCGGCGCCGGGGAACGATCCGTTCTCGGCTGTCGGCAACTCCGTCTCGGTGGGCTCCGCGATGAGCGCCGGGTTCGTCTGGGTGCTCGTCGGGATCGCGCTGATCCTCGGCGCGATGACCTGGCTGTCGTACCGCTCTCGCCGGCACGAGACCAGCTGACGCGGTCCGCCGCCCATTCCCCTAGCTTGGGCTAGGTGATTCGCCGCCGCGCTCAAGCGGACGACCTGTCGCGGCTGTATCGCGAACACGTCGGTGCGGTCTACGGGTTCTTCGCCTACTCGCTGCGCGGCCCGGCGGCCGAGGACCTGACCTCGACGACCTTCGAGCGCGTGCTGCGCTCGTGGGCTGCCTACGACGCCCGCAAGGGCAGCGAGCGCGGCTGGATCCTCGCGATCGCCCGCAACCTGCTCGTGGACCACTACAGGCGCCAGAGCCACCGCGACGCGGTCTCGACGGACGAGCATCCCGCCCTGCTGGAGGGGCTGACCACGGACGAGGAGCCGCTCGAGCGCGCGCTCGACGCGGACGAGCTGCGCGGCTGGTTGAGCGTGCTGGGTGAGCGCGAGCGGCAGATCCTGGCCCTGCGCTACGCCGCCGATTTGCCGGCGGCCGAGATAGCGACGATCGTGGGCCTGACCTCCGCCAACGTGCACCAGATCCTGTCACGGTCGCTGCGGCGGTTGCGCGAGGCGGCGGCGCTCAGGAGCAGCGCCTGATGCGTCGCGTCACTGTCCGCTCCTGTAACTGAAGCGTGGTCTGCCCCGACGCCTGCTGGACGATCACCGGCGCCGGCTCGTGCCGGATGACGGTCACGTAGCGGCAGTTCGAGCCGGCCTGCACGCCGTGGTCGGTGCCGCCCAGCGGCCCGACGCCGGCAAGGCTCAGCCCCAGCAGCGCGAAGGCCAGACCCAGCGCGGCCGCCACGCCCGCCAGCAGCGGGCGACGGGAGTGGGTGGGGCGGGGGAACAGCTGCCGCTCCAGCGCCTCGACGAACTCGCCGCCGGGCTCCGGGCGGCTGCGGCGCAGCAGTTCCTCGACGCGCTCGTCCATCGCCTACGAATACGCATGGGCGACGCGTCTTCGGACAGTGGGACGCCGCTACGGCGTGAAGACCGACCAGGTGAGGCTGGTCGTGGCGCCCTGGACGGCGCGGACCTTCGTCTTCGCCTTCAGCCGCACGCTGCCGATGAAGAGGCGGTCGCCGCGGGCCGTCACGTGCGCCACCGGGGTCCAGGTGCTGCCGTGGAGGGCCTCGATGGTGACCGGCCCGGCGGCGGGGGCGAGGCCCCAGAGCTGCGCCCGGCCCTTCTTGAGATAGGCAGTGAACGGGAAGCTGAAGGACGTGTAGGAGATCTTCTTGGTGTCCTCCTGGAACGTGTCCCCGGCGAAGAAGATGCCCGACTGGAGCGTGGCCTGGAAGTTCGGCACCGGCAGTTGGTCGCGGATGTTGAACCAGATCACCGTGTTGACGCCCTCGCTCCAGAGCTCGTTGAAGGCGCCCTCCATGTACGTGGCCTGGAGGTGCTCGGGGATGCCGCCCGGGTCCGGCGGGTTGCTGTCCCAGGACAGCTCGGTGGCCCACAGCTCCTTGTGGCCGCGCGGCAGGACGCTCCCCGCCTTCACTGCCGCGGCGAGCGGCTTGGAGAGGCGGGCCATGTCGGCGATCACCACGTCGTCGGGGTTCGGCGCGTGCCGGCGCGGCGGGCCGATCGGGTACGGATGGTGGGCGAGCGCGTCGAAGTGGACGGCCGAGCCGGAACAGCGCACGCGCTTCAGCGCGGTGCGGCCGCTCAGGCAGAACAGGTCACGGTCGAAGAGGGCGGGCGGGATGCGCTGGCCGCCGGGGGGATCGCCGAACGGCGAGGTGCCGGCGGTGATCACGAAGTTGGTCTTCGAGACGGCCTTCACGCCGCTGTAGAAGGCGTTCAGCAGGGAGCGGTAGACGTCGGGGCTCGTGGCGGTGAGCTTGCCGCTTCGCTTGGTCCACTGTGGCGTGAGGTAGAGGCTCAGGTTCGGCTCGTTCCAGCCCTGCCAGTACTTCACGCGCGGCAGCATCTGCCCCGGGTTGAGCGGGTCGGGGAAGCTGCCGGAGTAGCGCTTGGCGGCGGCCTGGGAGATCGCGCCGAAGTCCTTCGCCGACGGGCGCCAGCTGCCCTCGGGCGCCACCGAGAGCGACGGCCGGTTGGGGCCCTCGGCCCACTCCGGCGCGTCGAGGATCAGCACCAGCGGCGTCAGCCCGGCGGCGGCCGTGTCGCGGACCTCGGAGTCGGTGTCGGTCCAGTTGTAGCCCGCCCACGAGGGGTCGCGCTCGACCGCAATGCTGGGCGGCTTGGTGGGCGAGGTGTCGGCCCAGGACATGCCGATGCGGATGATCGACGCGCCGGCGCCGCGGGCCCGCTGCAGCTCCAGCTGGCGGTCGGCCCCCGAGGAGAAGTCGAACGCCGCGCCGTCGGTGAAGCCGGTGCGCAGCCCGTGCACCGCGGCCGGGGCGCTGGCGGGGAACGCGACCAGGGCGCCGAGCGTGGCGGCGAGCGCAGCAATGCGTGGGATTCGGGCGGTCATGGAGATCAGTACGTCCGAACGAACACGGACGTGACCCGGACGGAGCGGGTCAGTCCAGGCTAGCGACCGTATCTTGGAATGCCATAAAGGCGGGCTTAGCGCCGCCGGTCAGGCTGAGGAGGCCCGTGTGGAGGCCCCAGAAGTCCTTGAACAGCGGCGGATAGGGCGCCCCGTCGCGCCATGCGTAGTAGACGACGCCGCGCAGGCGGAGCTTCTTGGACGCCGAGACGAGCGCCGGGTAGACGGAGGCGATCTGCGCCGCCTGACCGCCCGAGCCCGCCCGGAACAGGCTGGCCGGGCCGCTGTCGGACCAGCCGAGCTCGGTGATCCAGAGGCTGGCCCTGCTCGCGTGCCCCGCGTTCAGGATCGAACGGAACTTGGTCAGCTTGGCGAGCAGGTCCTTCTTGTTCTTCGAGTAGGGGTTGAGCGCGAGCGTGTTGAAGCTCGAGGCCGCCTTCGCCTTCAGGAGTGCCTTCACGTAGTCGTAGACGTTCAGCGGCTTCGACAGGCTGCTGTCCGGCAGGCCGGCGGTGACGATGTTGGCGTAGGGGTCCACCGAGCGGATGCCGTTTGCCGCGGCCTTGAGGAGCTTGGCGTAGCTCTTCGCGTTCTGGCCGCTGGGCCAGTACGCGCGCAGGTTGGGCTCGTTCCAGATCTGGTAGGCCGTGATCGGGTGGCGCGGGACCAGCGGGTTCTCCGCCCAGAAGGTGCCGTTGGGGCCGTAGCGGCGTGCCACGGCGGCGCCGAAGACGCCGATGTCCGCGTAGTTGCGCGGCGGGTAGGTGCCGCGGGCCGTGGTGGTGGCCCGGAACGCCGGCGGCTCGAAGAGGATCGGCAGCACGCTGATGCCGTGCATGGCGGTGGCGGCCATGTAGCCGTCGTACAGCGACCAGTCGTACACGCCCGGCGAGGTCTCGATGTCCTTCCAATGGAAGGTCTGGCGAATCAGGCCGATCCCGACCGCCGACTGCTCGGTGAGGGTCGCCTGCCGGTAGGCGGCGTCGCCCGCGAGCACGTCCTCGCTCACGACCCCGAAGAACTCCTTGGGCACGACGGCCCTGGCGGGCACGGCGCCGATCAACCAGGCGCCCAGGCAGAGCGCGACGACGAGCAGGCGAAGGCGGTTCAACGTTGGGTCTCCGAGGTCGGTGCGAGCAGGGCCTGGCGCGTGAGCGCCACACCCCAAACATCGGAAGCTCGTACCCGGAACTGAAGTCCCGATGAACGACTTGGCGTCTACCCGCGAAGGCGGGCGAGCGTGTCGGCGTAGGCGGCCAGGGCGGGCTTGGCCGTGCCGTGGATCGTCAGGAGCCCCGTGTGGAGCCCCCAGAAGTCCTTGAACAGCGGCGCGTACGGCGCGCCGTCGCGCCAGCCGAAGTAGACGACCCCGCGCAGGTGCTCCTGAGAGCGGATGTCGACCAGCGTGGTGAGGGTGGACCTGATGCGCTGGGCCTGCCCGCGCGCGCCGACGGTGAACTGGCTGGCGGGCCCGGCGCTGGCCCAGCCCACCTCGGTGACCCAGATCGGCGCCGTGCGGTCGCCGTTGTCATCCATGATCTGGCGGGCCGAGCGCACGGCGGCGGCCACGCCGGCGTCGTCCTTCGCATACGGGTGGATCGCGAGCGTGTCGAACGCGCTCCGGGCTCCCGCGGCGTACATGCCCTTGAGGAAGTCGGCGAACGGAATGCCAAGCCGGCTCTGCGGTATTCCGGCCGAGACGATCTCCGCCGTCGGGTCCTTCCGCTTGATCGCCGAGCCGACCACGCTGAGAAGGCGCGTGTACGCCGCCGGGTCGGGACCCGTCGGCCAGTAGGCGGGCAGGCTCGGCTCGTTCCAGATCTGCCAGGAGTGGATCGGCACCTTGGGGATCCCGGGGCGGTCGCGCCAGAAGCTGCCGTGCGGCCCGTAGCGGCGCACCAGCAGTCCCGCGAAGGTGGCCATGTCGTTGTAGTCGCGCGGGGGGTAGGTGCCCGGCTTCGCGCCCTTGGCCGGCGCGCTCGAGCGGAACTTGGGCGGGTCGAGCAGCACCGGCAGCAGGCGCATGTGGTGAGCGGCGAGCGCGGCCACCAGGCCGTCGTAGGGGGTCAGGTCGTAGACGCCCGGCTTGCGCTCTATGGTCGCCCAGTCGAACGTCTGCCGCACCAGCCCGATGCCCATGCTCGCCTGCTGGTTGAGCGTGCGCGTCCGGTAGCTCCCGGGGTGCGCGAGCACGTCCTCGGTCACGATGCCGAAGAAGTCGCGCGGCAGACGGCCGCTGGCCGGCACGCTGACGATCGGCTGGAGGGCGCCGACCTCGGTCTTGCCGACGCTCTTCCCGCTGCTGACCACCGCGAGCAGCGCGACGGCCACGGCCAGCGCGACGACCGAGCCCAGCACGATGAAGATCGGCCGCGGCTGCCTCATGCGCGCCGCACCGTGACGACGCGGGCGGTGCCCAGCGCGAGCGCGAGCAGCACCAGCGCGAGCGGCCAGCCGAGCGAGGGGGCGAAGCCGGAGCCGCCCTCGCCGCCGCGGATGCTCGCCGGGCCGGGACGGTCGATCAGCCCGCGCTGCAACACCACGCCGCGCTGGAGGTCCTGGCCAGTGAGCCCGGCCAGCCCGGCGCTGCCGCCGAGGCCCTCGATGAAGGTCTGCGCCAGCCCGCCCGACTCGGGCGTCGGGAACGGCTCGTACAATCCGTTGCCCGTCTTGGCGTGCGCCGGCACCGCGCAAACCGCGCACGCGGCGAGACTCGCCAGGGAGATCCGAAAGACCTTCACTTGGGGTTGAGGACGATACAAGCCGTTCCCGCTGTTACGGGACGGCTGAGATTCCCGGCGCGCCTGCGCGGCCGGCCGCTGTGGCTGCTCGGGGCGGCCATGGCCCTGCTCGAGTTCCTGATCGCCGCGGCCGGAGGACGCTTCCCGCTGCTGTCCGGGCTGCTGCTCTGCGTGGCGCCGGGCCTCGCGCTCGTGCCGCTCCTGCCGGCGCTGGCGCGCCGCAGCTGGTCGGCCACCCTGGCCGCTGTGCCGGCCGTCGGGTACGCGGCCTCGAGCGTGCTGCTCGTGTCGATGGCCAGCGCCGGGATCACGCTCACCGGCACCACGATCCGCCTCGGCCTGGGCGTGCTGATCGTGGCCGGGCTGGCGCTGCCGTCGGGGCGGGAGCCGGACCAGGAGCTCAGCGCCTCGGACGCCTACGCGACCGCCGGCCTGATGGGCGCGCTGCTGATCGGGATCCTGCTCCAGAACCGCGTGATCGGCCACACGCCGGTGCCGGGCGACGACTGGGCGCAGTACGTGATCTACGCGGACGAGATCCGGATCCACGGCTCGCTGCTGATCCAGAACCCGTTCTGGATGTTCGGTCAGCCGTTCCGCCAGGACCCGGGCGTGCCGGCCGTGTTCGGCTCCTATCTGACGCTGGGCGGCCAGCCCGCCAGCGTGCTCATGCACGGCATCTGGGTCTTCGCCGTGATGGGCATCCTGTCGGTGTACTCGCTCGTGCGATCGCTGTGGGGCGAGCTCGCCGGCGTGATCGGCGCCGCGCTGTGGGCGGTGCTGCCGATCGCCCAGGACCTGCTCGGCTGGCACGGGCTGGCGAACGCCGCGGCGCTGGCGCTCCTGCCGCTCGTGCTGCTGTACGTGACCTGCCTGCTCACCGACGAGTTCGGCCTTCCGGAGGCGGGTGCGCTCGGGCTGCTGCTGGTGGCGCTGGCGGCCGCGCACCGCCTGTCGTTCCTCGTAGGGCTGGCGGCCGTGGGGCTCACCGTGGCCCTCGGCCTCCTGGGCAGCGGGCGCCTGCTCGTGCTGAAACGCGCGGCCTGGACCGGGCTGGCGGCACTGGTGCTCTGCCCCGGCGTGGCGTACGACCTGATCACGAGGTCGCATCGCTTCCACGGGACCCAGGGCTACTCGGCCTACAAGTCCACGAAGGTCCACCTGCACCTCGTCCTGAGCGACCTCACGCTGACCTTCTCGATCGCCGGCGCGCTGGCCGTGCTGGTGGCGCTGGTGTGGCTGCGGCGCGACAGGACCACGCTGCCGTTCCTGGCCACGTTCGCCGTGGTGCTCGCGCTCGCCTACTCGTGGGTGATCCACTTCCCGCTGTCGTACGTGCGGATGGCCTACTACGTGCCGCTCGCGCTGGTGCCGCTCGTGGCGTTCGTGCTCACCCGCCTGCCGCGACGGGGGTTCGCGGCGCTCGCCGCGCTGGCACTGGCCGTGGCGATCGCCGTGCCGGCCTGGGGGCAGGCGCGCGACGTGCACCGCTTCTACGACTTCGCCAACCCGACCACGCTGCGCGGGCTGGACGCGGTCTCCGCCCAGCTGAAGCCGGGCGAGGTGGTGGTGACCGACCGCTGCTGGAGCTTCCTCGCGGAGTGGCTGCTGCACGCGCAGACGCTGCCCGCGCTCGACCCGGCGGACATCCTGCCGAAGGCGGAGGTGGGACCGGCGGGGGAGGCTCGCTCGATACTCGCGGGGACCGCTCGCGGGCGGGCGCTGGTGAAGCGGTTCAACGTGCGCTACCTGGTGGTCAACCCCACCTGCGTCCACGACAACGGGCGGCTGACGCGCCCGCCGCAGCTCGGCACCCCTCTGTTCGTGAGCTCCAAGCTCGTCGTGATGAGGCTCGACCGCCCGTCCGGCTAGCGTTTCCCCTCTGGCCAAGGCAGAGGACAAGAGAATCGCGGTCGCATGCTTCGGGGCGGGCTGGGTCACCACCCACCGCCACATCCCGACGATGCGCCGGCACGGCGGCTTCGACGTGGCGGCGATCGTCGACCGGCGCCCGGAGCGGGCCAGGGAGGCCGCCGAACGGCTCGAGGTGCCGCGTCACGCGGGAGCCGAGAGCGTGGAGGAGCTGTCCTTCCACGACGAGATCGACGCGGTCACCTGCGGCACCGCGCCGTTCGCGCACCACCGCGTGATCTCGGGCGCGCTCAGCGCGGGGAAGCACGTGCTGACCGAGAAGCCGTTCACCATGACCGTCGAGGAGGGCGAGGAGCTCGTGGCCCTCGCCCGGGAGCAGGGGCGCGTGCTTGCCGTCGTGCACAACTTCCAGTTCGCTCGCTCGGTGCTGCGGCTGCGGCGCTGGATGGAGCAGGGGCGCATCGGCAAGCTGCGCGCCGTCTGGGCGATCCAGCTCTCGAACCCGGCTCGCCGGCTGCCCACGTGGTTCGACGAGCTGCCGTTCGGGCTGTTCTACGACGAGTCGCCGCACCTGATCTACATGACCAGGGCGCTCGCGGGCGGGGACCTCGAGCCGGTCAGCGTGACCGTGCACCCCAGCACGCGCGGCCTGGAGAACACGCCGGCACAGATCGACGCCCAGATGCGCTCCGGGGAGGTGCCCGTCTCGATCCAGATGAACTTCGAGGCGCCGGTGTCCGAATGGCACGTGGCGGCCATCGGCGACCGCGGCATCGGCACCGTGGATCTGTTCCGCGACATCGCCGTCTACACCCCCAACGACGGCGACCACGGGGCCCTCGAAGTGCTGCGCAGCTCGGCCTCCAGCAGCTGGCATCACTGGCGCGGTTATGCGGGCTCAGGTCTAAAGCACCTGAGGGGAACGCTCCGATACGGAAACGATGAGGTCTTCCGGCGCTTCCATCGGGCGGTCTTGACTGGGACGTTGCCCCCGGCTATAGATGGGATGGATGCGCTGGCCGTTTTGAAGATCCAGCATTGGATCCTCGAGGCCGGACAGGATCGTCGCCGCATCCCTGCCTGACATGCGCATCCTTTTCGTTTCCCACTACGCGACGCCCCACATCGGTGGCATCGAGTCGGTCATTCACTGGCTGCGCCGTGAGCTGAAAAGCCGCGGGCACGAGGTGGTCCACGTCGCGTGCAATGCCAGCCACTACCCGCTCGACGAGCTGCCGCCCGACGAGGGCGTGATCCGCGTCCCGGCGCTGAACGTGCTGGAAAACCGGCTCGGCGTGCCGTACCCGATCTTCTCGCCGAAGCTGCACGCGGTCCTGGCCCGCGAGCTGAAGCGCGCCGACGTGGTGCATGCCCACGGGCTGCTCTACCAGAGCTCGTTCTGGGCGCTGCGCTACGCGAAGCTGCGTCACCGCGGCCCGAGCGGGCCGGTACGCGTGCTGACAGAGCACGTCGGCCACGTGCCCTACGAGTCCGGGGTGCTCGACCGCATGGAGAGCATGGCCATCGGCACGATCGGCCGGCTGTCGGTGAAGGCGGCCGAGTCGGTGGTTGTGCTGAACCGCCAGGTTGGCTCCGAGGTTGAGGCGCTCGGGCCGAACGGCCCCGTCCTCCAGATCCCGAACGGGATCGACACCTCGCTGTTCCGCCCCGCCCAGAACGGCGAGCGCGAGGCGCTGCGCCGGGAATTCGGCTGGGACGACCTGCCGCGAGTCCTGTTCGTCGGGCGCCTGGTGGCCAAGAAGGGCCTCGACACCGCGCTGGCCGCCGCCGCCGCGGCGCTCGGCAAGTTCGAGCTGGTCGTGGCGGGACCCGGTCCGCTCCAGCCCGAGTCGTCCCCCGGCGTGAGGGTGCTCGGCCCGCTCGAGTCGGAGCGCGTGGCTCAGCTCTACCGCGCCGCCGACGCCCTGCTCCTGCCCTCGCGCGGCGAGGGCTTCCCCGTCACCGTGCAGGAGGCCATGGCCAGCGGCCTGCCGGTGGTGATGACCAACGACCCCTCGTACGCCCGCTACCTCGAGGGCGTGGGCAACGGCGTGCGCCTCGTGCCGCCGGCGCCTGCCGCGATCGCACGCACCCTCGAGGCGCTGGTGGGCGACAGCGAGGTGCGCGCCGACGCCGCCCAGGCCGTGCTCGAGCACGCCCGCTCCGCGTTCACCTGGGAGCAGGCTGCGCTGCGCCACGAGCGTCTCTACGAGAACCTTCTGGCCGCCCGGCAGCTGCCGGGCGAGTCGCTCCAGCTCGCTCCCGCCGACGCGAAGGCCGTGGCCGCTCAGGCCACCACGGCGAGCGAACGCGGCGCGATGCCGTAGTCCACCCGCTCGTAGTCGCCGAGATAGTCGCCGTCGGCCTCGATCGGGAACGGCCGCCCGTCACGCGTCGTCACCACGGCCGTGCGCACCGGCTCGAAACCGACGACCTGGCGGTGGCGGTGGAGCGTGTCGGCGCGCCCGGAGAAGATGCGCGGGATCAGCGTGGGGATCTCGAGCAGCGTGGCGCGCCGTAGAACGGTGAGGCCGAGCGACCCGGTCTCGAGCCCCGCTCCCCGGCAGACCTTGATCGGGCGGTTGCCGAAGTAGGTGAACGGGTCCGAGTTCTGCACGATCACCGTGACCCCCTCCGAGGAGCGCCCGTCCGCCTCGACGAGCATCTGCGGCGGGTTGCGCAGGTAGTGGCGGGTGAAGCTGCTGATCGCCGCGTAGGTGAAGTAGTACTCGCCGAAGCGAGCCTTCCGGCGCGGATGGGAGTCCACCAGCTGCACCACGCTCGCGTCCAGGCCGACCCCCGATGCGAACACGAAGTGGCGGCCGTTCACCAGGCCGGTGTCCACCCGCCGCGGCCGGAAGTCGTCCGCGATCTGCAGCAGGTGCTCGGTGGCGTCCACCACGTCGTTCGGGATCCCGAGCGTGCGCGCGAAGACGTTCGTGGCGCCGCCCGGCAGGCAGGTCACGGGCGTGTCCGAGCCGGCCAGCCCGTTCGCGGCCTCGTTCACGGTGCCGTCGCCGCCGAACGCCACCACCACGTCGTAGCCCTCCTTCGCCGCCTCGCGGCAGAGCTCGGTGGCGTGGCCCGGCGCGTTCGTGTCGACCGCCTCCACGTCGTAGCGGCCCTGCAGCGCGTACACCACGAGGTTCTTCAGCCGGTTCGAGACCGTGGTGGCGTACGGGTTCACGATCACGAGCATGCGCTTCTTCGCCCGGCGGTCCGGGAGCACGCGCTGGGCGAGCTCCTCGGCGCGGCGGACGGCGGTCTCGGTGGCGGCCGTGCGGGTCATGCCGCGCGCTCAGCCGCTCGTCACGACGGCGCCTTCAGCGACTCGAAGCGCGCCAGGCCGTCGTGCTCGACCTCGCGGACGCGCCCGTCGGCGACGAGGATGTCCATGTGCCCGAGCACCTCCGAGAGCGTGAGGAACGCCTGGGTCACGGCGATGTTCCCCCACAGCGACTGCGCAAGCTCGTGCGCGCTCATCGGCCGCTCTGCCACGAGCCGGTGGAGCTTGTCCGCGCGGCGTTCGTGGCCTGCGAAGCGCTGGTCGATCAGCGCGCGGTGGTCCTCGATCGGATCGCCATGCCCGGGCAGCACGAGGTCGAGGTCGAGCTCGCGCGTCTTGCGCAGCGACTCGAGGTAGGTCACCAGCGCGTGCGGGCGTTCGCCCGACCCGTCCCGCGGGCGCGAGATCAGCGGGTTCGAAGAGATGTGCTTGATCAGGTGATCGGCCGATAGCAGCATGCGCCGGTCGCGGTCGAGGAAGATCGTGTCGGTCGGGCTGTGCCCCGGGCGGAAGAGGACGTCGAGCGAGCGGTCGCGGAGCTGGATCGTGTCGCCGTCGTGGAGCACGCGCGTGACCGACGCCGACCCACCCCAGCCGCGGAAGGCGGCCGAGACCAGTCGCAGCACCCGCACCACGTCCTCCGGGATCCCGTGGCGCAGCATCAGCGTGGCGGCGAACTCGTCGTTCGCTTCGGCCTCTTCCGAGTAGTTCTCGACGAATGGCACGGCCGCCTCGATCGCGGCCACCTCCGCGCCCGAGCGATCCGCCACGATGCCGACCAGCCCCAGGTGGTCGATGTGCTGGTGCGTGAGGACGATCAGGCCGACATCGTCGAGGCTGTGACCGCGGGCCGCGAACTCGCGCTCGAGCGCGTCGAGCGAGCTGCCCGAGTTCGGCCCCGCGTCCACGAGCGTCAGCGGGTCGTCGTCGATCAGATAGACGTTCACGCGACCCACGGCGAAGGGAGTCGGGATCGCGAGGCGGTGGATGCCGGCCTCAGCCGCAGGAGCGAACGGGTCGTCCACTTCGGCGAGCCTAGCGGTCGGCAGGCCGCGGAGGTCGGCTCAGGCGATGCGCAGGCCGCGCGTGCGAGTGGTGCTGCCGCCGGTCCGGCCGGTGGCGACCACCACGAGCTTGGCGGTGGCGCCGAGCTTGCGAGGGAGCCGGATGCGGACCACCTGGCGGCGCGCCGAGAAGCGCGTGCGCTTGCTGGCGAGCTTGAAGCTGGCGGTCTCCACGCGGCCCCGCAGCAGCTCGATGCGCAGGCGGCACCCGCTCGGGCACTTGCCGCGCACCTCGAGCTGGGCGCGACCGGGGTCGTGGCGCACGCTGAGGAGCAGCCTCGGACCGCGCGGTGGGTGCGGCCCGGTGCTCGGCGGCAGCGTGCTGATCGGTGCCGGGTTGACCGGTTGGTGGCAGATCGCGACCGCGGAGCTGGGCGCCGCCGTGGCGGTCATGCCGCGCATGGTCTTGACCGCGTTCAGGTAGCCCTGGCCGGACGCCTTCACGCTGCCGTCGGCGTTGGCGATGCCGAACCACTCCTCGGAGTCCGACTGGTCCTGCTCCTCGGTCATCCACGTGTAGGGCAGGAAGCGATCGATGTTGCAGTCCGAGCGCGGCAGGTCCTCGGCGAGGGTGGCGAGGTCGGAGCCCCGCTCGGCGTCGGAGACGGCGGTGGTCGCCCAGCCGACCTCGGTGATCTCGAGCGGCACCTCCGGCCCGTCGAGCTGGTCGAGCGCCTGGCGGAAGCGCGCGATGCGCATCTCGGTGTCGGCGACGTTCGCCTGGTAGGGGTGGAGGCCGACGCCGTCGATGTGGTCCTTGAGGTCGGGGCGGTGGGCGAACATGCGCTGGAGGAACTCGATCTCGTCGGCGCCGCCGTTGTTGCCGAGCGCGAGCCCACCGACCACGACGTCCGCGCCCGAGTCGACCGTCTTGATGGCCGCGCGGGCGGCCATGTAGAGGTCGGCGTACTGCTCGGGCGCCTGGTCCTGCGGGTGCCAGAAGACGGTCGAGTTCTCCTCGTTCCAGACCTCGTAGCTCAGGACCGGGAGCTGGGGGAGGCTCTGGTGCGACTGCCAGAAGGTCCCGCCGCGACCGTAGCGCCTGGCAAAGGCGCTGGCGTACGCGGCGAAGTCGGCGATGTGGTTCGGAGCAACGGCGGAGTTGCTGTCACCGGGGGTCACGCCCGACCAGCCCGTCGAGTAGTCCACGATCGGGTACCAGCGGATGTTGTGCTGCGCCATCGCCTGGACGATCGAGTCGTACATCGACCAGTTGTAGCTGTGCTGCCCGTTCGACGGGGCGTTCGGTTCGACGTTGGACCAGCGGGCGTCGATGCGGCCGAGCTGCACGCCGCCGGCCGCCATCGCGGACAGCCGCGGCTGCCAGGAGGAGCTCGAGCCGCTGAAGACCTGTTGCACGTTCACGCCGTAGACGCCATCGCCCACGTTCGCGGATGCCTGGGCGGCGCCGGCGCCTCCGGCGGCCACGAGGGCGAATGCGGCCCCGAGCACGGCCAGACGGCCCCTGCGACGCAGAGCGCGCGCATGCTGCCTGTTCGCCCGCCTCGACACGGGTAGTGCATCGGCAGTAGGCGCGCTCTTTCAGGCCCCGTCCAGAGCCAGTTGGACGGATGTTGTAACCCGTGCGGGTGGGGGCTCAGCGGATGCGGATCGAGCGGGTGCGGGTGGTCTGCGCACCGCCGCGGCTGAGCGCCACGACCTGGAGCTGAACGACCGGGTGACGGCGCCGCAACTTATGGGTGATGCGGAACCTGAACGTCCTCCGCTTCGACGAGAAGCGGGCGTGCCGATGGGCCACCCGCACCGGGGCGCCGGGTCGCGGCGCCAGCAGCACGAGGGCAAAGGTGCAGCCGTTGGGGCAACGCGCCACCACCCTCAGGCGGGAGTGCCCGCGCCCGAGCGCGGTGTGCAGTCGCATCAGCGGCGGCCCGCTCTGGTCGGCGGGCGCGCTGCCCGGGTGGCAGATCTTCACCTGGCCGGCGGGAGCGGCCGCGGTGGACAGGCCGCGCATCGTTCTCACGGTGCCGACGAACGCGTTGCCTGAGTTCTTCGGGGTGGCGTTGTGGTTGTAGATGCCGAACCAGTCGTCCGCCCTCGAGCTGCTCTGCTCGCCGCTCGTCCAGCTGTAGACGATCAGGCGGCTGACGTTGCAGTCGCTGCGCGGGAGCTGGTTGGCGAGGGCGGCGAGGTTCGCGGCGCGCTGCGCGTCGGAGACCGCGGTGGTGGACCAGCCGAGCTCGGTGAGCTCCAGCGGCACCTTCGGGCCGTCCAGCTTGTCGAGCGCCGCGCGGAACAGCGCGATCCGCCGGTACACGTCCGCCACGGCGAGCTGGTACGGATGCAGCCCGACCGCGTCCACGTTGCCCTTGAGGTCGGGCCGGTGGGCGTACATGCGCTGGAGGAACTGGATCTCGTCCGCGCCGCCGTTGTTGCCGAGCGCCAGCCCGCCGACCACCACGCGGGCCTGCGGGTCCACCGGCTTGATCGCCGCCCGCGCGGCCATGTAGAGGTCCGCGTAGGCCTCGGGCGCGTTCGACTGCGGGCGCAGGAAGGCGGTGGAGTTCTCCTCGTTCCAGATCTCGTACGTCGTGACCGGGAGCTGCGGGAGGTTGGGATGCGCCTTCCAGAAGCTGCCGCCGCGGCCGTAGCGCTGCGCGAAGACGTTGGCGTAGGTGGCGAAGTCGCCGTAGTGAGACGGCGCGACCATCGAATTGCTGTCGCCCGAGATCACGCCGGACCACGAGGTCGAGTAGTCCACGATCGGGTACCAGCGCACGTGGTTCTGCGCCATCACCGTGACGAACGAGTCGTACAGCGACCAGTTGTAATTGTGGTGGCCGCCGGAGGGCGCCCTCGGCTCCACGTTCTGCCAGCGCGCGTCCTCGCGTGCCAGCGAGATGCCGGCGCCCGAGACCGCCGCGAGCTGCGGCGACCACGTCGAGCTCGAGCTGCTGTCGAACAGGTACTGCACGTTGACGCCGTAGAAGGAGTCGGACACGGCCGCGCCAGCGGTCTGCGTCCCGCATAGGGCCACGACGAACGTGAGCGCCGCGGCGATGCCTGCACGACGAGCTTTCATGGGCTCACCGGCCCGGAGATGGGGGGCATCTGTGCCGTCAACAGCTTTGCGCGTGAGGAGTTCCGCTAACTGCGAATGAACCCCAGCACCTCGTCGCGCTTCACCTCCATGTGTTCGCGTGACACGAGAGACTCGAGATTGAGCCGCAGGAGCGGCTCGGTGTTCGAGGGTCTCACGTTGAAATGCCAGTCGTCGTAGTCCACCGAGACCCCGTCCAGCCAGCTGATCTGGCCGTCCGAGTGGCGCTCGGCGATCTCGTTCATCTTCAGGTCCTGGTCAAGCACTTCGGAGTTGATCTCCCCCGAGATGAAGTAGCGCTCGCGCAGCGGCGCGAGCAGCTCGCTCATGCGGCGTTCCTTCACCGACAGCAGCTCGAGGATCAGCAGCGCAGGGATTGTTCCCGAATCTGCGCAATAAAAGTCCCTGAAGTAATAGTGGCCTGAGACCTCGCCGCCGAAGGCAGCGCCCTCCCGGCGCATGCGGGTCTTGAAGAAGGCGTGTCCCACGCGGTTCACCTCGGCCTGCCCGCCGGCACGCTCCACGACGTCGCGCACGGCCCTGCTGGCTCGCACGTCGTAGAGGATCGTGGCCCCCGGATCCTTGGCCAGGATCGACTCGGCGAGCAGCGCGGTGAGGAAGTCGCCGTCCACGAACTGACCCGTGTCGTCGATGAAGAAGCAGCGGTCGGCGTCGCCATCCCAGGCGATGCCCAGCTCCGCGCCCTCCGACAGCACCTGCTTCACGATGAACTGGCGGTTCTCGGGCAGCAGCGGGTTCGGCTCGTGGTCCGGGAAGTTCCCGTCCGGCACCCAGTAGGTCTGGACCTGCTCGATCGGCAGCGTGTCGAGGATCGGGCCGGCCATCGGGCCGGCCATGCCGTTGCCCCCGTCCAGCACCACGCTCATCGGCCGCACCCGGGACGGGTCGATGAAGCGCAGGGTGGCCTCGCGGAAGCCCGGCGCGACGTCCTCGTGCGCCAGCTCACCGCGCTCGGCGGCCGGTGCGCCGGGCTCGCCGGCCGTCACGATCTCGCGGATCTCGCCGATGCCCTCGTCGCCCGAGAGGGCCAGCGCTCCGCGCCTGACCAGCTTCGCGCCGGTGTACGGCTTCGGGTTGTGCGACGCCGTGCACATCAGCCCGCCCGCCAGGTCGTGCGAGCCGACCGTGTAATAGAGCATCTCCGTGCCCACCATCCCGACGTCGAGCACGCTCGCGCCCTCGTCTCGGATGCCCTCGATGTAGCGCTCGGCGAGCTCGGGGGCGGTGAGCCGCATGTCGCGGCCGACCGCCAGCCGGAGGGTCGACGCGGGTGCGCCCTCGAAGCCGGCGATCACCTGGGCGAAGGCACGGCCCACCCGGTAGGCCACGTCCGCGTCGATCTGCTCCCCGTACAGGCCGCGAACGTCGTAGGCCTTGAAGATGCCGGCGTCAACCGCCATCGGCGAACCTCGGGCTGAGCGCCTTCCATGAGGCCGACAGGCTCTGGGCGAGCACCCGCGTGTCGGCGATCACAGGCATGAAGTTGTTATCGGCCGCCCAGCGCGGCACCACGTGAAGATGCACGTGATCTTCCACGCCGGCCCCGGCGATCTTCCCCTGGTTGATCCCGAGGTTGAAGCCCTCGGGCGCGTACTCGTCGCGCAGCACCGCGAGCGAGCGCTTGGCCAGCGTCATCAGCTCGAGCAGGGTGGCCTCGTCGAGCTCCTCGATCGACGGCTTGTGCTCGAACGGCGTGACCATCACGTGCCCGTTGTTGTACGGATAGGCGTTGAGGATCACGTAGCAGCGCTCGCCGCGATGGACGATCAGCGCGGACTCGTCGTCGCCCAGCTCGGGCTTCGAGCAGAAGATGCACTCTCCGGTCTTCGGCCCCTTTATGTACTCGAGGCGCCAGGGCGCCCAGAGCCTCTGTTCGGCCACGGCTCCGGCAGGCTAGCGGGCGCCGCTTTGTTTCGGGTCATAACTCGGGTAAAGTCGCCTCCAACGTGCCCAGCTGGCCCTGGCGCGCGTCCCCATCTCCCTGGAGGCCCCACATGTCGCTCGATCCGCGACGCAACGAAGCAGAGACCGACGAGCACCCCTACCTGGCCATGCTGCGCGGCGACCTCGGGGTCGTCCTGCGCGTGTACGCGACGGGCGGCTCGCTGCTGCTGGTGTTCCTCTGCGCGGTGGGGATCTTCTCCGTGGCGAGCTAGCCCTCGCCGCGGCGGCGCTGCGCGGCGTACGTGTGCCAGATCGTCGCGTAGAGCTCATGCGCGGCGATGAAGTCGACCAGGTCCTCGAGCTGCGGGCCTCCGTAGGCGTGAAGGAGCTCCGCCACGAACGCCTCGTCTTGACCCCGTGCCCGGGCGCTGGACACAAGCCCCGCGACGTCCCACGCGACCGGCCCGGTGCAGACGTCCTCGAGGTCGTTCCACAGCAGCCCCGTGTCGGTAAGGAGCACGTTGCTGATGCCCGTGTCGCCGTGGACGGCCTGCGCGGGCTGTGAGGAGTCGAACACCTGCGGGGTCAGCTGCTCCAGGCGCGTGCGAAGCGATTCGATGTCGGTGGACGAGAGCGAGGGCGCCGGCCGCAGCTCGTCGAGCAGCAGCTCGAGGTCGTGGCGCACGCCCAGAAGGGGCTCCAGCTCGCCCGCGAACTCCGCGAGCGCCGCGTGCAACCGGCGCAGCGAATGACCCAGCTCCGTGGGGTCGGGCAACCGGCCCGAGGTGTCGTGCGGGACGTAGTCCCAGATCGTCATCCAGAGCCCGTCGCGCTGATGTGGCCCCGGCGGCAGCAGGCGAGTCGGGGAGACCGCCAGGCCACGCTCCCCGAGGAACGCCCCGACCGCGACCTCCCGTGCGAGCCAGCTCTCCAGGTCGTCGTGAAGGAGCGCTGTCGCCGTCATCACGCGGGCGACGACCGGTGTCGGCTTCAGGTGCACCAGCACGTTGCTGCCTCCGCCCAGTGCAACCGCGTCGTCGCTGGGCAGGTCATACGCGTCCAGGACGGCGCGCGCGGCTCGAAACGCACGAACTTCTGGTGCAGTTACAGCCAACCGCGGCGGCGGAAGTAGCCGACGAGGCCGACGAGTACGCCGAGCATCACGCCCATGATGATCCAGAAGGCGCCCTTGGTGCCGTCGCCCGGCACGTGCACGTTCATGCCCCAGATGCTCGCGATCAGGGTCAGCGGCAGCAGGATCACCGACACCGAGGTGAGCACGCGCAGCACGTTGTTCAGGCGGTGGGTGATCACCGATTCGTTCGTGTCCTCGAGCGCCTCGACGACCTCCTTGTAGTTCTCGAGCATGTCCCAGATGCGCTCGGAGGCGTCGACGATGTCGTCGAAGTAGATCTCCAGGTCCTGCGCCAGGTAGCGCTGCTTGGTGCGCTCCAGGTCGCGCAGCACGCTTCGCTGCGGGCGGATGATCTTGCGGAAGTTGATGATCTCCTGCTTGGCGTTCGAGATGTCGCGCACGACCTCCTCGGCGCCGCCCTCGAAGATGTCCTCCTCGAGGCGATCGAGCTTGTTGCCCACCTTCCTCAGCATCGGGAAGCAGTAGTCGAAGGAGTCGTCGACGATCTTGTAGAGCAGGTAGCCCGGCCCCTTGGAGAACAGCTCGTCGCGCAGGCTCTCGGATGCGCGGCAGCTCTCGAACAGGTACTCGACCGGCTGCAGCCGCACGTTCGGGATCGTGATCAGGAAGTCGGCGCCGACGAACATGTCCAGCTCGCCCGCGTTGAGGCGCCCGACCTTCTTGTCGAACACCGGGAAGTGCAGGACGATGAACAGGTACTGCGTCGTACTCGTCGATCTTCGGGCGCTGGTTGTGAGAGCCGACGTCCTCGTAGTCGAGCGGGTGGAACTCGAAGTGCTCCTCGAGCCAGGCGCGATCGAGCGGGCCCGGGCGCTCGATGTTGATCCAGCGCAGCCCTTCGTGCTCGATGACCTCGACGTTGGGCTCAGCGCTGGGCTGAGCGAAGGTCTCGACCCCGCGGGCGCGAGCCCCGCGGCGCAGCCGTGGCTTTGGCAGGTTCGGCATGGCGTCTAAGCGGGTCGTCAAGCATCGCGGTCAACCTTCTCAGGGGATTCTACTTTCGCACCGGATCCCCTGGCTAGGGCTGGCTTTGTCGGGTCGAAGCTGTAGTCTTCCCAGCCAGACATAGCCGTTCGCATCCAGAGGGGTGGAGGGACATGGCCCTTAGAAACCCCGGCAACCACTCGGTCCGACCATAAATCGGCCGGGAACGGTGCCAATTCCATCGGACTCCAAGAAGCAACGTGGTCCGGGAGATGTGGCAGGGGCGCCTGAACAGCCTCCGTCACAAGCGAAAGCGGCGACGGAGGTTTTCGATTTCAGGAGGTTCGGACGATGTCCGCCCAGGCGCTTCAGTGCAAGGAATGTCATCACCAGTACCCGTTGGAGGCTCTCTACGTTTGCGAGCGCTGCTTCGGGCCACTCGAGGTTCTCTACGACTTCTCGGAGCTCGAGACCGAGGCCGTTCGGCGCAAGATCCAGGCCGGACCGCGCTCGATCTGGCGCTACCAGGAGTTCCTGCCGTACTCCGGTAAGCCGGCCAGCCCGCTCACCACGGGCACCACGCCGCTGATCAAGGCCGACCGGCTGGCCGAGCGGCTCGGCATCCGCGAGCTGTACGTCAAGAACGACACCGCCAACCCCACGCACTCCTTCAAGGACCGCGTGGTCAGCGTGGCGATCGCCAAGGCGATCGAGCTGGGCTTCAAGACCGTGGCCTGCGCGTCCACCGGCAACCTGGCCAACGCGGTGGCGGCTCACGCCGCGGCCGCCGGCCTCGAGTCCTACGTGCTGATCCCGTCCGACCTGGAGGAGCAGAAGGTGCTCGCCACGGGGGTGTACGGCACCAAGCTGGTGAAGGTGAAGGGCAGCTACGACGACGTGAACCGCCTCTGCACGGAGCTCTCGGCCGAGCGCGAGTGGGCGTTCGTGAACGTGAACGTGAGGCCCTACTACGCCGAGGGGTCGAAGACGCTCGGCTACGAGATCGCCGAGCAGCTCAGCTTCAAGCTGCCCGACCGGCTCGTGCTGCCGATCGCCTCCGGCTCGCTGTTCACCAAGGTCGCGCGCGGGCTCGAGGAGTGGATCGAGGTCGGGCTGATCCCCGACGGCACGGTGCCGGTGTTCAACGGCGCCCAGGGCGCGGGTTGCGCCCCGGTGGCGGAGGCGTTCGATGCGGGCCAGGACTTCTGCCGGCCCGTGAAGGCCACCGGCATCGCGAAGTCGCTCGCGATCGGCAACCCGGCCGACGGCTCGTACGCGCTCGACCTCGCCCGCCGTACCGGCGGCTCGATCGACTCCGTGACCGATGACGAGATCCGGGCGGGCATCCGCCTGCTCGCCGAGACCACCGGCATCTTCACCGAGACCGCCGGCGGCGTGACCACCGCGGTGCTGGCGAAGCTGGCCGAGCGGGGCGACATCGACCCCGACGAGCGGGTGGTGCTCGTGATCACCGGCGACGGGCTGAAGACGCTCGACGCGGTGCGCGGGAGCTTCGAGGCGTTCGAGATCGACCCGACCGTCGAGGACTTCGAGCGGACCCTCGAGCGGGGCGCCGTGAAGACCGCGTAGCGGCTGTCTAAGATACGCGCCCCCATGCCGGTTACGGTCAAGATTCCAACGCAGTTGCGCAGCGTCACGGGCGGCGAGTCCGAGGCGAGCGTCGAGGACGTCTCGACGGTCGGCGAGGTGCTCGACGGGCTCTACGACCGCTTCGAGGGCCTGCGCGAGCGGATCGCCGAGGACGGCGACCTGCGCCGCTTCGTCAACGTCTACGTGGACGGCGAGGACATCCGCTTCCTGGATGGCCTCGAGACCGCGGTTGAGGACGGCGACGAAGTGACGATCCTCCCCGCGGTAGCCGGGGGCTAGTTCGCCGGGATACCCTGCCGCCGTGCTTCCGGTGGTGGCGATTCTGTGCGGCGGTCAGGGGTTGCGCATGCGCGAGGGTGGCGAGACGGTGCCGAAGCCGCTCGTGGAGATCGGCGGGCGCCCGGTGCTGTGGCACGTGATGTCGCTCTACGCCGCGCAGGGCTTCCGGCGCTTCCTGCTCCTCACGGGTAACGGGGCGGGGCAGGTGGAGCGGTTCGCCGCCGGGCTCGAGTGGGACGTGACCTGCCTCGACACCGGGGCGGACACGCCCACCGGCGGGCGCGTCCAGCGTGCCAGGGAGCTGCTCGAGGGCGGCCACCTTCTGCCTGACCTACGCGGACGGGGTGGCCGACATCGACCTGCGGGCGCTGCTCGACTTCCACCACTCCAGCGGCGGGGCGGCGACGATCACCGTGGTGCGCCCTTCGAACCCTTGGGGCGTGGCCCGGCTCGGCGAGGCGGACCGCGTGGAGGGCTTCCAGGAGAAGCCGCGGCTCGACAGCTGGGTGAACGGCGGCTTCATGGCGATGGACCCCCGGGCGCTCGACTCGATCGGCCCCGACGACGTGCTGGAGCGCCGCCCGCTCGAGCAGCTGGCCGCGGCGGGGGAGCTGTACGCGTTCCGGCACGAGGGGTTCTGGGACTGCATGGACACCTACAAGGACACCCTGCTGCTGAACGATCTCTGGGAGCGCGGCGAGGCGCCCTGGCGGCCGCTGGTGGAGACGTGAGCGAGCGGACGCGCTACCGGGGCCGCTCCGTGCTGGTGACCGGCGCGGAGGGCTTCATCGGCTCCTGGCTTACCGAGCGGCTCTTGCGGGAGGGGGCCAGGGTGGTGGCGCTGCGGCGCGACGTGCCGTCGCTGTCGCACTTCCGGCTGGCCGGGCTGGAGGAGCGCTGCGAGATCGTGCAGGCCGAGCTGGTCGACTACGAGTCGCTGCTGCGGATCGTCAACGAGCACGACGTGCGCGAGGTGTTCCACCTGGGGGCCCAGACGATCGTCGGCACCGCCAACCGCTCGCCGCTGTCCACCTTCGAGACGAACATCCGCGGCACCTACAACCTGCTCGAGGCCTGCCGGGCCACGGGCGAGGTGGGGGACCCGGTGGAGCGGATCGTGGTGGCCTCCTCCGACAAGGCCTACGGCGATCACGACGAGCTTCCCTACCGCGAGGACTTCGCGCTGCAGCCGCGCTACCCGTACGACGTCTCGAAGGCGGCGGCGGACCTCATCGCGCGCACCTACGCCACCCACTTCGGCCTGCCGGTGGCGGTCACCCGCCTGGCCAACGTCTACGGCGGCGGCGACTTCAACCTCTCGCGCGTGGTGCCGGATACGGTCCACGCCTGCTGCGCGGAGTGCGCCCCGTGATCCGCTCGGACGGCACGCCCCAGCGCGACTTCCTGTACGTGGAGGACGCGGTGGAGGTGTACCTGGCCGTGGCGGACTCGCTCGAGCGGCCGGACCTGCACGGGCGGGCGTGGAACGCGGGCAACGGCCAGCCCGTGTCGGTGCTCGAGCTGGTCACGCGCCTGATCGCCGCCTCTGGGCGCGAGCTGGAGCCAGAGATCCGCGGCGAGGGCAAGCAGGCCGGCGAGATCGACCGGCAGTGGCTCGACTCGGCCGCGATTCGCGGCGAGCTGGGCTGGGAGCCGCGCTGGGAGCTGGATCGCGGCCTGGCCGCGACCTACGCCTGGTACGAGCGGCACGTGACGATCTAGCCGCCGGCGGGCGCGCGCCGCGCTCGCGAATGGGGTCCTCCCCGCACTCGAATACATGGCGCCCCGGATGGGCGCGGGGCCGCCCAGCGGCGAGTCTCCGCACATGACCGGAGCAAGGAGGCACACCACCATCCGCCCTTTCGACCTGCGCGCGGCGCGCCGCGCCCACGGTCCCTACGCCGTCGCCGACGCCGTCCGCGTGCTCGTGGTGGACGATCACCTCGCGGTCCGCCTGGGGCTTGGCCGCCTGCTCGATGAGGAGGACGGCATCGAGCTGGTGGGCCTCTCCCCGGGAGCGCGGGACGGGCGCAGGGACGCCGCGCGGACAGCCCCCGACGTGGCCGTGGTGGACTACCAACTCGGCGACGGAGAGGGTGACGGGCTCGCGCTGTGCCGCGAGCTGCGGCAGCTCCCTCGCCCGCCCAGCGTCCTCATCTACTCCGCGTATGCGGACTCATCCCTGGCCGTCATGGCCCTGGTCGCCGGCGCCGACGGCGTGATGAGCAAGGGCTCGCTCGGCACCGAGGTGAGCTGGGCGATCCGTGCGCTCGCACACGGACGCCGTGTCCTCCCTCGGATCGCGCCGTCCGTCGCCGGCTCCATGCGGGAGCGGCTGGCCCCGCTCGACCAGGCAATCCTCGGAATGCTCCTGGAGGACATCGACGAGGACGACATCTCAAGCCTGCTCGGGCTGGGGCCGGCCGCGCTCGACTCTCGCCGCCGCGGGATGCTGGCCACCCTCGGCTCGATCACAGACCTTCGCGCGAGCCCCGTCGCGCGATGAAGGGCCCCGACACGGCATCCCAAGCGCCGCGGCATGAGCCAACCCTCCTCAAGGCGGCCATCTGGTCCCTGGCTTGGCTCGCTGCCGCGGCGCTCGTCGGGGTCGTCATCTGGGTCGCGCGAGGGTCGGCCGACGCCGGCTCATACGCCGGCGCGTACCTGATCGAGCGCGCGCTGTCGCTGGACAACGTGGTGGTGTTCCTGATGCTGTTCGTCGCCTTCGCCGTGAGCGGTCCAGAGCGTGCGCGGCTGTTGTGGTGGGGCATCGCGGCCGCGATCGTGATGCGGGCCGTGGCGATCCTCGGCGGCGTGGCGCTGGTCGACCGCTTCGAGCCGCTGCTGTACCTGCTCGGGGTGCTCCTGCTGGTGCTGGCCTGGCGGATGCTGAAGGGCGGCACGCACGAGGTGGATCCCGAGCGCTCGCTGGCCGTTCGCGCCGTGCGTCGCGTGGTGCCGGTGGCCACGGACGCGCCGCGGGGCGCCTTCATGCTCCGGCGCGGGGGCCGCCTGCACGCAACGCCGCTCTTGCTGTGCCTGGCGGCGATCGTGCTCGCCGACCTCGCCTTCGCCCTCGACTCGGTGCCCGCGGCCATGGCCGTGACCCGCGACCCGCTGCTGATCTGGCTGGCGAACGCGATGGCGCTGCTCGGCCTGCGCCCGCTGTTCGTGCTCGCGGACGGCCTCCTGGGCCGCCTGCGCTACCTCGAGGAGACGCTGGCCGCGCTGCTCGCGACTCGTGGCAGTGAAGCTGTTGACGGAGGACCTGATCCACATCGGCCCGGCCGTGAGCGTGGCCGCGGTGGTGGCGGTGCTGCTGGTGGGCATCGCGGCGTCGCTTGCGGCGGAGCGCCAGGGGCCGCCGCTCGGATCGCGCATCAGGGCGTTCGTGGACGAGCTGGAGGATCGCCGGGCGCGCCACAGGGAGCGCTCGCGCCTCTTGCGCGCGGGCTACGGCGCGCTGGCGGTGGGAGTTCTCTGCGCGGGGCTGGCGATGCTCGTCCTGCCCGGCCCCGGCATGCTGCTGATTCTTCTGGGCGTGGCCATGCTGGCGCTCGAGTTCGTATGGGCCGAGCGCCTTGTGGCCCGCATGGTGCACCATGGCGAGGCCGCGGCGGGCAAGGCCCGCTCGGTGCGCGAGCGGCCGCGGGCCGTGGCCCTCGCCGCGCTCGTGGCCGGCGTGGTCACGGCGCTGCTGGTGGTGGCGGCGACGCTGGCGGGTGGGTCATGAGCCCCTACAGGCTGCTCGTGGTGGACGACCACGCCGCCGTGCGCGGCGGTCTCGGGGCACTGCTGGCGGGCGAGCCGGACCTCGAGCCGGTGGGGTCGGCCGCGGGCGCGAGGGAGGCCCTCGAGCTGGCTCGCCGCCTGCAGCCCCACGTGGCGATCGTGGACTTCCAGCTGGGCGACCGCGACGGGCTGACCCTCTGCCGCCAGCTCAAGCAGCTCGTCTCGCCGACCCGCGTGTTGCTCTACTCCGCGTACGCGGACGGTCCGCTGGCGCTGGCCGCGGTGATCGCGGGCGCCGACGGCGTGGTGCACAAGGCGGCGCTGGCCGAGCACCTCTGTGAGGCCATCCGCGTGGTGGCGGCCGGAGGCTCGGCCGTGCCCGCGATCAGCCCCGCCTCCCACGCGATGGTGGCGGAGTGCCTGGAGCCCGAGGATCTGCCGATTCTCGCGATGCTCGTGGCGGGCACCGATCCCGGCGAGATCGCCGACGTGCTGGGCGTTCCGCCGGACTGGCTGGACGCCAGGCGCTGGGCGATGGTCGAGCGGCTGCGGCGCGTCTCGGGACGGCGCGAGGCCGCCACCACCGCTCGCGGCGGCCTGCCTGCTTAGCTGAGGGTGACCATGAGCATCCGCAGCGGCGCGACGAGGCGCTACACGCCCCTCTTCCAGCGGGTTGCCGCCACGAACGCGATCGTGCTCGTGAGCGCCTGCGTGGTCACGATCCTCGTGGTCTCCCCGCACAAGCTGAGCTCGTTCGCGGCCGACGAGGCCGTGGTGCTGCTGGCCGCGCTGATCGTGGTGGTGGCGATCAACCTCTACCTGCTGCGTCGCGCGCTCGCGCCGCTCGAGGCGCTCACGGCGGTGGCGCGGAAGGTGGATCTCACAAGGCCCGGGCAGCGCGTGCCCGGTGAGCGACTACGAGTCGGAGGCCAGCGAGCTGGCCGAGACCTTCAACGAGATGCTGGAGCGCCTGGAGAGCGAGCGGCGGGACTCCACCCGCCGCGTGCTCGCGGCTCAGGAGTCGGAGCGCCTGCGCATCGCCCGCGAGCTGCACGACGAGGTGGGGCAGACCCTGACGGCCGTGCTGCTCCAGCTCGGGCGCACCGCGAAGCACGCCGGCCCCGAGCTGGCCAAGGAGCTGGCGGAGGCCCAGGAGACGGCGCGCGAGACGCTGGAGGAGGTGCGGCGCATCTCGCTGGAGCTGCGGCCTGAGGCGCTCGACGACCTCGGGCCTGGGCAGCGCGCTGGTGGCGCTCAGCGAGCGCTTCTCCCAGAGCACGGGCCTGGCGGTCACGCGCCGCCTCGACCGCGACCTGCCCGTGCTCGGCGAGGAGGCCGAGCTGGTGATCTACCGCGTGGCCCAGGAGGCGCTGACGAACGTGGCGAGGCACTCCGGCAGCGAGTCGGTCGATCTGGCTCTGAACGTGGACGACTCCGTGGTGATCCTGCAGGTGCTGGACGAGGGGCGCGGGATCCACGCCGAGGACGGCGGAGGCCTGCGCGGCATGCGCGAGCGGGCGGTGCTGGTCGGGGCCGAGTTGAGCGTGCGCGCGCGTCCGGAGGGCGGCACCGAGGTGAGGCTCGAGGTGCCGCTGGCGGGGGTGCCCGCATGACGCCGCTGAAGACGCGCATCCTGCTTGCCGACGACCACGCGGTGGTCCGGCGCGGCCTGCGCCTGGTGCTCGAGCGGAGCCCGACCTGGAGGTGGTGGCCGAGGTCGGCGACGGCGCCGAGGCGGTGGAGCGCGCGCTGAGCGACGACGTGGACCTGGCGATCCTCGACGTCACGATGCCGCGGATGACGGGGCTGCACGCCGCGCGCGAGCTGGGCCGCCGGCGCCCCGAGCTGCGGGTGCTGATCCTCTCGATGCACGACAACGAGCAGTACCTCTTCGAGGCGCTGCAAGGCGGGCGCGTCCGGCTACGTGCTCAAGTCCGTCGCCGACCGCGATCTCGTCGAGGCCTGCCGCGCCACCATGCGCGGCGAGCCGTTCCTCTACCCGGGCGCGATCACCGCGCTGATCCGCGACTACCTGGAGCGCGCGCGGCGCGGGCGACAAGCGTGGGCGACCCGCTGACGCCCGCGCGAGACCGAGATCGTGAAGCTGATCGCCGAAGGCGCACACCAGCCGCGAGATCGCAGAGACGCTGGTGCTCAGCGAGAAGACCGTCGAGCGCCACCGCACGAACATCCTCGACAAGCTCGGGATGCGCGACCGCGTGGAGCTCACGCGCTACGCGATCCGGCGCGGGCTGATCGAGCCCTAGCCGGCGCAGGCGGTCTTCTGGCCCGCCTTTGCGTGCGCGAGCTGGGTCCGCGCGCGGGCCAGGCGCCGACGGTCGCGCTGCTTGGCGCGGGTGCCGTGGGCGTGCCGGAGGGCGCGGCGGTCGCTCGTGACGTGTTTCGAGCTGGTGGAGACGCGCCGGGAGGCGGTGGTGCAGCGCTTCGTCAGCGCGATCTGGGTGGAGGAGTCGAAGCCGAACATGCGGTTGTCGCCCTCCTGCTCGAGGAACGCGCAGGCGGTGAGCGTGCCGAGGCTGGGCAGCGTCAGCGTGCGGGCGAAGCGCCGGTCGTACGCCTTGCCGCTGGCCGGCGCGGGCTGCAGCTCCGCGTCGATCAGGGTGGTGCCCGGCGTGGTGTCGAAGGTGCCGCCGCACTCGCTGGCCAGCCGGACCCGGATCCGCAGCGGAGCGGTGCGGATGTCGAGGGCGCCGGCGTCCGCCGCCACCTCGGTGGTCAGCCGGAAGGGCACGCCGACTGCCGCGACGGACGGGCCGGCGACCGTGAGCGTGACCGGCTCGTCCGAGGCGTGGGCCGTCTGGCTGAGGGCCAGCACCAGCACGGCCGCCACGCCCGCCCGGCGCAGCACTAGCGCAACCTCGAGGTGATTTCCGACGGCTGGCGGAAGGTGGTTGCAGCGGTGGCGGGGCGGTACTTGAACCCGAGCCGCTCGAGGTAACCGCTGGTGCGCATCTCGCGTCAGTGCGTGGGGCTGGGCGCGCGTGAGGGGCACCGGCGGCAGCTGCACCTGCGGCGCCGTGCCGGGGTTGGGCAGCGCGAGGCCGGGCACGGCGCAGGCGTGGGACATCACGTGGGCCGGGGTGGGCAGGTGCGGCAGGTCGAGCCGCGGCTTCGACTCGAAGTCGAACGAGCGCGCGATGTTGCGCGCGTACTTGTCCCGCCGCGTCAGCGGGGAGAGCCCGTACCGGTACTCGATCATCTTCAGGATCGACTCGAAGCCGTAGATCGTGTGGTCCACGTGCTTGCGCCGGGCCCACGGGGAGATCGCGACCGCGGGTATGCGGAAGCCCATCTGCCCGAAGTCCTTCGTGAGGTCAGAGCTCGAGCGGTCGTCCGGCACGCGCGGCGGGCGCACGTGGTCGAAGAAGCCGCCCCACTCGTCGTAGACGATGAACAGCGCGCCGGTCTTCCACTGCGGCGACTCCATGAACGCGTGCACCACGTCGGCCATGAACGCCTGGCCGGTGCGAACGTCGCCGTGCGGGTGCTCGTCGCCCGAGGTGCCGCTGTCCTCGTCCTCGAACGAGGGGTCCACGAACGAGAGCGCGGGCAGCTTGCCCTCCTTGCAGCGCTGGTAGTACTCCTGCACGTGGCCCGCGCGCGCCACGCCGGGGGCGCCCCACAGCGCCGCCACGGGCAGGTCGGTGAAGAAGTAGCGGTTGGACACGCCCTTCTTGCTCAGCGCGTTGAAGATCGTCGTGTCCGGGAAGCCGGTCTTCGGCAGCGTGTTGTCGGTCATCCCGTAGGACTGAGCCGCGTGCATGTACTCGCGGTTCGGGT
The DNA here is from genome assembly GCA_963770325.1 of uncultured Thermoleophilaceae bacterium. Taxonomy (GTDB): domain Bacteria; phylum Actinomycetota; class Thermoleophilia; order Solirubrobacterales; family Thermoleophilaceae; genus JAICJR01. Next base: position 859,103 of record CAVYPF010000004.1, read on the forward strand.
AGGTCGACGACAGCAGCGAGCAGAAGAAGCGGTCGTAGGCGGTGAACGCCCGGGCCGCGCTCGGGATGAAGGGCAGGTCCGGCTCGGTGTAGTAGCCGATCGAGAAGACGTCGCTCTGGGCCTTGAGGAAGCCGTCCATCCTGCCGCCGTCCATCTCGGTGCGGCCGCCCTCCCAGGAGTGGTCTGGGTCGAGGAACGCGCAGCCCTGGAAATCCGGGGTGAGGCGGTGGGTGGGGTGCTGGGTGCCCGAGGCGTCGGTGAAGGTCAGACCCGCCTGGCGCCCGTCGGCCCCCGGCAGCCAGCCCAGGTAGTGGTCGAACGAGCGGTTCTCCATCATCAGCACCACGAAGGTGTCGATCGGCATGTTGCGCGGGCTGGGCAGCGGCACGCGCCGCTGCGCGGCGGCCGCCTGCGCCGATCAGCGTGTCCGGGTCGAGCAGCAGGCCCATCCCGGCGCCGAGGCCGCCCAGCACGGCAATGCGGCCGAGGAAATCGCGCCGGCGCAGGTACTCGTCCGGCTCTTCGAACGCGAGCCGCTCGGCCTCATTCGGATCCCGCAGATCCCCCACTGCGCGGGCAGATTAGCGAGACAGACCGCCGACTTGTGTCGGTTCCGTTAAGCGCTCAGTCGGCGATGAAGTAGAACGGGTTGGGCAGCTTGAAGGCGCGGTCCGCGTGTCCGCCGTCGAGGTCCGACTTCTGGTCCCCGAGGTTCACCACGATGTCGTAGCCCTTCTTCTCCAGTTCCGCGCGCGTGGAGGACTTGAACGCCTCGACGCCGTCGCCATTCGGCTTGAAGAAGATCCCGTTCCAGCTCTTGTCGTAGCCGACCGAGCGCAGGTTGGTCTCGGTGATCGATTGGATGGCCGACGGGCGCCCGGTGACGAAGAAGACGGCCACGTTGTGACTGCGGGCGTCGCGGTAGAGCGACAGCGTCGGGGCGATCGCGGTGCCCGTGCCGGTCAGCGCCGTCGCCGCGGTGCCCGAGGCTGCGAAGTTGCTGGCCACGAGCCCCGCGTAGTTCGACAGCGAGGTCTCGTCGATGTCGAGCACGATCGCGGGCTTGCCCCTGTGCGCCGGGCAGCTCTTCACCCGCCTGTAGAGGCCGCTGCCGGTGCGACGGAACTTCACCGTGCAGTCCGATGTGGCGCCCCGCTTCGCCAGGCGCGCGTCGAGGTAGGCCTGCGCGGCCCCTCCCACGGCGGCGAGGTCTCGCTCGTACATACCCGAGTCGTGGTAGTTGCGCAGTCGGGAGGACAGGTCGCCGCCGCCCGCGCCGTCGTGGCTGACGGGACGGCTGCCCGCGCCCGCTCCGAGGGCGGCCGCGCCGGCCCCGGCTACAACGATCACCGCGGCGAGGACCAGCACCGTCCTGGGCGCGCGCATGCGTCAACGGTAATACCGCCCTGCCGGGCCGCGCGTGGGCACGGGAATCCCCGCCGGAACCCGCGCATTTGCTCTACCCCACCGGTGGGAGTGCCTCAAGAGGGGAACCCCTCACCCGAAGCCTCGAGTCGGGAGCTCGAGGCCAACGCCGGCGGGGGTGCCAGATGACAGTTGAGGTAAGCCGGCACACGCCGGTAGGCAGGCAGGGGTCGCTCGACGGCAGGCTGAACGGCCTCGCGGCGCGGATCTACTCTGGCCTCGACGCCACCTCCGTGGCGATCCTGCTCGTGGACGTTGACGCCGGCAAGACGCGGCTGATCGCCCAGGCGGGACTCGGCAAGGCGGCCCTCGGTCGTCAGTACCCACTCGAGGGCGGGGTGTCGGGACGCGCGATCGCGACCGGCGAGGCCGTAGTGACCGATCACGAGGACGCCAATCTGGTGGTGGAGCACGCGCCGCGCGACCAGCTGCGCGCCGCAGCGGTGCCGATCCGCTCCGGGGATGCGATCGACGGCGCGATCTGCGTGGTGCTGAGCGATCCGGAGCGCGAGTTCGAGGAGCGTGACCTGGCCCTGCTCGAGTGCGCGGCCGACGCGGCCGGCACGAGCCTCGACCAGGAGGCCGCCGACCGCCGCGCCGCGGGCGCCGCGGAGGCGACCGTGACCGTGCTCAGCGAGTTGGCAGAGCTGCGGGATGGCTACGTGGCCGCGGACGCCAAGGAGGTGGCTCGCCTCGCCAGCGCGATCGGCGAGCGACTGGGCATCTCGGACGCGTTGCTCGACGAGCTGTCCTTCGCCGCGCGGGTGCACGACATCGGCAAGATCGGCGTGCCCGACAACATCCTTCACAAGGGCGGCACACTCGACGACGAGGAGCGCACGGTGATGCAGCGCCACGCGCTCTGGGGATCACAGACCCTGGCCCGACTCCCGGGACTCGAGCGGGTGGCCGCGATCGTGCGCTCGCATCACGAGCGCTGGGACGGCCTCGGCTACCCCGTCGGCGCGAGCGGCGAGGAGATCCCGCTCGAGAGCCGGATCATCGCTGTCTGCGACGCCTACCGGGCGATGTCCAGCGACCGGCCATACCGGCACGCCCTCCCTCAGGGGCGCGCGCTCGCCCTGATCCAGTCCGGCTCGGGCACGCTGTTCGATCCCGGAGTGGTGGACTGCCTGGTGGACGTGCTCGGCGCGGAAGGGGTCACCGCCGTGCGCGGCGCGCGCGACGGCGCGACGCTGGCGAGGATCGGCGCGGATCAGACGTCCAACGGGGTCAGCAAGCTGTGGGCCGCCCTCGGGCGACTCGATTCCCTGCCGGTGCTCGCCGAGTCGCGCCAGCGCGTGCTCGAGCTCCTGCGCGAGCCGACGCCGGCCAGCGGCAGGATCGTGGAGGTGGTGGAGGCCGACGTGGCGCTCACCGCCGCCGTGCTGCGCATGGCCAACGCGTCTGCCGGCGACTCCAAGGGGCGGATCGGCAGCGTGCCCCAGGGGGTGGCCGCGCTTGGCCCCGAGGGCGTGCACATCCTGATCTCGGGCATGGGGGTGACCGACTTCTTCGAGCGCCGCGCCGGCTGGAAGATCCCGCCGAATCGCTTCCGGTTGCACGCGCTCTCGGTGCGCGACAGCGTGCTGGCGCTCGAGCGCGCCACCGGCTTCGGCCAGCGCGACGAGCTGGCGGCGGCGGCGATGGTGCACGACATCGGCAAGCTCGTGCTGGCCGACGCGCACGACGGCTATCCCGAGCGCTACCACGCGGGGGTCGACGCGCCCGACGAGCGCGTGCGCATCGAGCGCAGGGCACTGGGCCTGGATCACGCGGCGGTGGGCGCGATCGCGCTGCGCCGCTGGGGCGCGCCGGAGACGGTGGCGCGGGCCGTGGAGGCCCATCACATGCCGGAGGCCGAGGGCATGGCCGCGCTGTTGCGCCTCGCCGATCTGCTTGCCCACTTCGCCCACGGCGCGGGCATCACGCCGCGCACGCTGGTGGACGCCGCCAAGGCGGTCGAGCTCGACGAGGTGACGCTGCGATCGCTCATGTACGAGCTGTCCGCCGGGGGCGGCGACAAGGACCGGCGCAGCGTCGATCCCTCGCCGCTGACGCACCAGGAGACACTGGCGCTTCGCGGTCTGGCCCAGGGGCAGATCTACAAGGAGATCGCGGAGGGCATGGGGCTTTCGACCAGCACCGTGCGCTCGCACCTGCACAAGGCCTACGGCAAGCTCGGCGTGCCGGACCGCGCTCAGGCCGTGCTGGTGGCCACCGACCGCGGCTGGATCTAACCGCCGCAAGTCAAGGCCGGGCGAGGCGCGGCCGATGCTCCTAGGAGGCATGCCAAGGATGGTGAGCAAATCTCGCGTGGCGCTGCTCGCCGCGCTGGCGCTGGTGTTTCCTGCCACGGCGTTCGCGGACCCGGGGCCGAGCGCTCAGACGCTGGAGAACCAGGGCGTGACCGAGCTGATCGTGAAGCGCGACGAGGGCCTGCCGGCATCCGAGCGCTCCGACATCCGCGCCGACGCCGGCGGCCGGCTGGTGGACATGACGCGGCTGCCGGACACCGAGGTCCTGCGCGTGCCGGACGGCCAGCTGGTGGAGGCGCTCACCGAGCTGAACGCGGACCCGCGGGTGGTCTGGGCCGAGCCGAACGCGCCGGTGCACGCCTTCGCCGCGGATCCGCTGCTGTCGTCCCAGTGGTCGCTCTCCGCACCGACGCTGGCCACGGGCGGGATCGACGCGCTGGACGCGTGGCCCGAGAGCACCGGAGCGGGGGAGACCGTGGGCATCGCCGACACCGGCGTGAACCTGACCTCCCCGGAGCTGGCTCCGCAGGTGTCCACAAGCCCCGCCGGCTGGGACTTCGTGAACGGGGACAACACCCCCGAGGACCAGAACGGCCACGGCAGCCACGTGTCCGGGATCGTCGCCGCTGTGAAGGACAACGGCCAGGGGATCGCGGGCATCGCGCCCAGCGCGAAGCTGCTCGAGGTGCGGGTGCTGGACGCGAACGGCTCCGGCACCGAGGCGCAGGTGGCGGACGGCTTCGACTACGCCGGCGATCAGGGCGTCCCGATCGTCAACGCCAGCCTAGGTAGCCCCGGCTTCTCCCAGGCGATCAGCGACGCGATCTCCTCCCATCCGCACACCCTCTACGTGGTGGCCGCCGGCAACGGCGGCAACGACCACCTGGGCGACGACAACGACACCACGCCCACGTATCCGTGCGTCCTGCCGCTGGCCAACGTGCTCTGCGTGGGCGCCAGCGACGAGCTCGACCAGCGCGCCCTGTTCTCGAACTACGGCCACCAGTCCGTGGATCTGTTCGCCCCGGGCGTGACGATCGTCTCCACCTGGGACGACTCGACCTACCGCATCGCGGACGGCACCTCGATGGCGAGCCCCGAGGTGGCGGCCACCGCAGCGCTGGTGCTGTCGGCGAACCCGAGCCTGACCACGGCCCAGCTCAAGCAGGTGCTGATCGGGAGCACCGACCACCTTCCCTGGGCCGCGGCGATGTCGGTGAGCGGCGGCCGGCTGAACGCGCTCTCGGCGGTGACCAGCGGCGCCCCCAACGGCGACATCGACGCGGACGGCGTGCCCAACTCGAGCGACGACTGCCTGACGGTGAAGAACCCGAGCCAGTCGGACATCGACCACGACGGCATCGGCGACGCCTGCGACCCCGACCAGCTCGACGGCGATGGCGACGGGGTGGCGAACTCCCACGACAACTGCCCCAGCGTGGCGAACCCGACGCAGGCCGACGGCGATCGCGATGGCGTGGGCGATGCCTGCGACAGCGACAGGGACGGCGACGCGATCCCCGACCTCTACGACAACTGCCCCGCAGTGGCGAACAAGGACCAGAAGGACACCGATCACGACGGCACGGGGGACGCCTGCGAGGCGGCGACGGGCGTGAGCGCCGCGGGCAGGCTGAAGCTGACCAGGCTCAAGCTGTGGGCGAAGTCGCCGCGCGCCTGCCTGCGCAGCTGCCACAAGCTGAAGGTCACGCTCTCTGCCTCTCGCAAGGCGCGCGTGAAGCTGGTGCTGGCAACCAAGCGCTGCAAGGGGAAGAGCTGCCGCTGGGCGACGCTGAAACAGGTCAGCTTCGTGGCGAAGCCCGGCGCCAACACCTACACGCTGCGTCTCTCCAAGCTTCTCCGTGGCAAGGCCAGGCTCACCGCCGCGGCAAGCGGCGCGAACCCCGCGCGGGTCTCGTTCACGGTCCGCTGACGGGCAGCGACAGATCGAGCCCGTCGCCGTTGCCCGCGCGTGCCTTCCACTGGACGTGAGCGAGCTCATCCGGCGGCGAGCCGTGAAGCACCCAGGTGCGATCGGCGCGCCGGCTGATCAGGCCGCTGTCCTCGATCCGGTGCAGGGCGGTGGTGACCGAGGCGCGCTGGCAGCCCACGAGCTGACCCAGCATCTGATGTGAGAGGCGCAGCCGCAACGCCACGCCGGCGGGCGTGACACGGCCCCAGCGCTCGGCGAGGAACCAGAACAGGATCAGGAGGCGGGTCTCCACCGGTGAGAGCTGGAGCAGGGCCGCGTGGATCGAGACGCGCAGCGTGCGGCCGAGCGCGCGCTCGAGCAGGATGCGCATGACCTGCGGCCACTGGCCCAGCGCGCGCGAGAAGTCCTCGTCGAGCACGGCGAACCTGGCCGGCTCGAGCACGTGCCAGAGCACGTGGTAGCGCACGAGCGTCTCGTCGCGCACCGCCGCGAAGGGATGGATCACGTCGCCCGGGCCGAGCAGCTCGGTGCAGGTGGTGCCGGCCAGCACCACGTCGCGGGCGAGCAGGCCCTCGAGCATCAGAAAGCCGAGGTGGCGCGCGTCCATCTCGTCAGGGGCCTCCCACACGCCCCGGTCGAGCCAGCGGACGGGGGCGATCAGAGCCGCGCGCGCCTGCCGGATCTCGCTCACGGGCACCCGCCGGCCGAGCTCGGTGTCGACCTCGAGGATCCTTACCGACGGTAACTGCCCTGTGGCCAAGCGTGTCCTCCTCCTGGTCGCAGCGTTACCACCAAAGGGGGAGGTTGAAACACGACGTTGGAAATCAACCCCGGCGCTCGTAGGGGCATCGGGACGGGCGTAAGGTCGCCGCCGCAGACCCCTGTTGTCCTGCATCTAGGGAGGAACCATGTGTCTGGCTATTCCCGGTCAGATCATCGAGTTCGTCGACGAGCCCAACCGGTTGGCCCAGGTGGACGTGGCGGGCGTGCGCCGGACGATCAACGTGGGCCTCCTGGATGCGGAGGGCGACGGGGCAAGGCCCGGCGACTGGGTGCTCATACACGTGGGCTTCGCGATCTCCAAGGTCGATGAGGAGGAGGCGAGGGCCACTCGCGAGCAGCTCGAGCGCATGGGGGCCGACTACGAGCAGGAGCTCGAGGACTTGAAGGCGAGCGCGATCGAATGACGCTCGACTGCCACTCCGATCACTGCATCACCTGTAGCGACGAGGGCATCCCGATGGAGGTGCTGCGGCTGGACGGCGCACGTGGCATCGCGCTGTGCGTGGCGGAGGACGGGTCGAAGAGCTCCGTGGAGGTGGAGCTGGTGGCGCCGGTGGAGCCCGGCGACTCCGTCCTCGTGCATGCGGGTGTCGCATTGGTGCGCCTATGAGGTTCGTGGACGAGTTCAGGGACCCCGACTTGGGGCGTGCCGTGGCCGGCGAGATCCTCGCCGCGGTGGAGCCGGGCCGTCACTACAAGGTGATGGAGGTCTGCGGCGGGCACACGCACTCGATCTACAAGTACGGGGTCGACGATCTGCTGCCCACCAACGTGGAGCTGGTCCACGGGCCCGGCTGTCCCGTCTGCGTGATCCCGATGGGGCGGGTGGACGACGGCATCGCGATCGCGCACGAGCCGGGGGTGATCTTCACCTGCTTCGGCGACATGATGCGCATACCGGGATCGCGCGGCAGCCTGCTCGAGGCGAAGGCGCAGGGCGCCGACATCCGCATGGTCTACTCGCCGCTCGACGCGCTCCGGATCGCGAAGGAGAACCCGGGCAACGAGGTGGTGTTCTTCGCGATCGGCTTCGAGACCACGGCGCCGTCCACGGCCCTGACGCTGAAGCGCGCGAAGGCCGAGGGCGTTCGGAACTTCTCCTGTATGTGCAACCACGTGACGATCGTGCCGCCGCTGCGCGCGCTGCTCGACTCGCCGGACCTGCGCCTGGACGGCTTCGTGGGCCCGGGTCACGTGGCCACCGTGGTGGGCGCGCGCCCGTTCGAGTTCATCCCCGCCGACTACGGCAAGCCGATCGTGGTGGCCGGCTTCGAGCCGCTCGACATCCTCCACGCGGTCCGGATGATCCTGGCGCAGCTCGCCGACGGCCGCTGCGAGGTGGAGAACCAGTACAGCCGCGTGGTGCCGTGGGAGGGGAACGTGCGCGCGCTGGAGGTGATGGCCGAGGTGTTCGAGCTGCGCCCGCACTTCGAGTGGCGCGGCCTGGGCTTCATCTCGCAGAGCGGCCTGAAGCTCTCGGAGGCCTACGCCGACCTGGACGCCGAGCTGCGCTTCAGCGTGCCCGGCGTGCGCGTGGCCGACCCCAAGGCGTGCCAGTGCGGCGAGGTGCTGAAGGGCGTGATCAAGCCGTGGGAGTGCAAGGTGTTCGGCACCGCGTGCACCCCCGAGCGCCCGATCGGCACCTGCATGGTGTCCTCGGAGGGCGCCTGCGCCGCCTATTACAACTACGGCCGCTTCGCTCGTGAACGGGAGGTCGTGTGAGCCCCGACGCCGCTCTGCACGACCGCGAGGAGCGGATTCTGGGCATCATCGAAACAGCCCGTGGCAAGCGGGCCAAGTTCCGCGACGAGCACGTGACGATGGCCCATGGGGCCGGCGGCAAGGCCACGCAGGGCATGATCGAGGGGCTGTTCGTGCCCGCGTTCGCGTCGCCCGGCCTGGACTCGATGGGCGACGCCGGCCTGTTCGCCGTTGACGGCCTGGAGCTGGCGCTGACCACCGACTCGTTCGTGGTGAAGCCGATCGTCTTCCCCGGCGGCTCGATCGGGGACCTGGCCGTGAACGGCACGGTGAACGACCTTGCCGTGGCGGGCGCCCGTCCGCTGGCGCTGAGCCTGTCGCTGATCCTGGAGGAGGGGCTGGCGGCGGAGGATCTGCGCCGCGAGGTGGCGGCGATCGCCGCCGCCGCCTCGGCGGCGGGCGTGCAGATCATCGCCGGCGACACGAAGGTGGTGGAGCGCGGCCACGCCGACTCGATGTACATCTGCACCACCGGCGTGGGCCGGCGCGACCCGCGCGCCAGCCTGTCGCCGGACGCGCTGCGCCCCGGGGATCGCGTGCTGCTGTCCGGCTCGATCGGCGAGCACGGCACAGCGATCATGCTCGCGCGCGGCGAGTTCGAGCTGGACGCGGCGATCGAGTCCGACACGTGCTGCCTCTGGCCCGCGGTGGATGCCCTGCTGGAGACGGCGGGCCCGGCGCTTCACTGCATGCGCGACGCCACCCGCGGGGGCGTGGCCTCGGTGCTGAACGAGCTTGCGCGGGCCTCGGGCGTGGCGATGATCGTGCGCGAGTCCGCCGTACCGGTGCACCCGGCCGTGGCCGGGGCGTCCGAGATCCTCGGGATCGACCCGATGTACGTGGCGAACGAGGGCAAGCTGGTGGCGTTCGTGGCCCCGGACGAGGCCGACGCGGCGCTGGCCGCGCTGCGCTCGGTGCCGGGCTGCGAGGACGCGGCCGAGATCGGTGAGGTGCGGACGGACCCGCCCGGGATGGTGCTGGTGGAGACGAGCTTTGGCGGCAAGCGGGTGATGGACCAGCTGGTGGGAGATCCGCTGCCGCGGATTTGTTGAGCGAGGAAGGAGCAGCGCGGATGACGACCGACGCGTACGCCGCACACAAGAGCACAGAGGCGGTCACCGCCCACGTGCTGTGGATGACCACGGGTCTGAGCTGCGAGGGGGACTCGGTCGCGATGACGTCCGCGACCAACCCCAGCCTCGAGGACATCATCACCCAGGCCATCCCCGGGATGCCCAAGGTGGTGGTGCACAACCAGGTGATCGCGTACGAGGTCGGCGACGAGTACATCCAGGCCTGGTACGACGCCGAGGAGGGCAAGCTCGACCCGTTCGTGCTGGTGATCGAGGGCTCGCTCGGCAACGAGAAGATCAACGGCGAGGGCCACTGGTCCGGCTTCGGCGTGAACCCCGAGGACGGCCAGCCGATCACCACCAACGCGTGGGTGGACCGGCTCGCGAACAAGGCCGCCGCGGTGGTCGCGATCGGCACCTGCGCCACCTATGGCGGGATCCCGGCGATGAAGAACAACCCCACCGGCGCGATGGGCGTGCCCGACTACCTCGGCTGGAGCTGGAAGTCGAAGGCCGGCCTGCCGGTGGTCTGCATCCCCGGCTGCCCGGCACAGCCGGACAACATGACCGAGACGCTGCTCTACCTCGCGCTGCACCTGGCCGGCCTGGCGCCCGCCCCGCAGCTCGACGAGCAGCTGCGTCCCACCTGGCTGTTCGGCCGCACCGTGCGCGAGGGCTGCAACCGCGCCGGCTTCGCCGAGCAGGGCGAGTTCGCCACCGAGTACGGCTCCGATCACCGCTGCCTGGTGAAGCTGGGCTGCAAGGGCCCGGTGGTGAAGTGCAACGTGCCGGTCCGGGGCTGGGTGAACGGCATCGGGGGCTGCCCGAACGTCGGCGGCATCTGCATGGCCTGCACGATGCCCGGCTTCCCCGACAAGTACATGCCGTTCATGGACGAGGACCGCTGGGGCGGGGCCGCGGCGAACGTCATGAAGTTCAGCTACGGGCCGATCGTCCGCAGCTTCCGCAAGCGCCACATCAAGAACGAGTTCGACAAGGAACCCGTCTGGCGCCACAACCGCAACGAGCTGACGACCGGCTATGCCAAGCGCTGGTAGCGCGGGCCCCGAGACAACGAGTGAGGAGAACTAGACATGGCGACCGTTGAGAGCCCCCGCGACCAGAAGGTCATGGTCAAGGAGATGTCCTGGGACCCGATCACCCGCATCGTCGGGAGCCTCGGGATCCACACGGAGATCGACTTCGCCAACCAGCAGGTGCTCAAGTGCTACAGCACCTCGATGGTGTTCAGGGGATTCGACATCTTCATGAAGGGCATCGACCCTCGGGACGCGCACTTCATCACGAGCCGGATCTGCGGCATCTGCGGTGACAACCACTGCACCTGCTCGTGCCTGAACCAGAACATGGCCTACGGGGTGAAGCCGCCGCCGCTCGGCGACTTCGCGTTCAACCTGGCCGAGTCCGCCGACTACATCTTCGACCACGCGATCTTCAACGACTGCATGGCGAACGTGGACTTCTGCGAGCAGATGGTGAAGGAGACGAATCCCTCGCTGCTCGCGAAGGCGGAGTCGACGGCCGCGCCGGGGTCGGACATCCACGGCTACAAGACGATCGCCGACATCATGCGGGCGCTGAACCCGTTCACCGGCGAGTTCTATCTGGAGACGCTGCACGTGGCGCGCTACACGCGCGAGATGTACTGCCTCTTCGGAGGGCGGCACACGCACCCGTCCACGATCATGCCGGGCGGCTGCAGCGCCGACATCACGCACCAGACCTGCACGGACTACTACGTGCGGCTGATGCGCTACTTCGACTACGTCAAGCGCAGCGTGCCGATGCACGACGACCTCTACGACTTCTTCCTGGAGTCGCTGCCCGGCTACGACATGGTCGGCTACCGGGAGACGAACCTCGTGAACTGGGGCTCGTTCGACGACCCGGACTTCGTCGACTACAGCTACAAGAACATGACCGAGTGGGGCCGGAAGCGCTACATCACCCCCGGCATCGCGATCGGCGGTGAGCTGATCACCACCGACCTGGTGGAGATCAACCTGGCGATCCGCATCCTGCTCGGCAGCTCGTACTTCGACGGCTGGGAGAACGAGCAGACGCTGGTCACCCACGACCCGCTCGGCAACCCGGTGGACAAGAACCACCCCTGGAACAAGGTCACGCTCCCGAAGCCGCAGAAGCGCGACTTCGCGGACAAGTACACGTGGGTGGTCTCGCCGCGCATCTACGACAAGCGCACCGACACGCACGTGTGCTGCGACACCGGCGGCGGCCCGTTTGCCCGCCAGTGGTGCACGGCGAAGGCCGGCCTCGTGGACTTCGGCTACGCCAAGGCCACCGGGAACAGCATCAAGATGGTGCTGCCGCGGTCGCCGAACATGCCGGAGACCGAGATGGAGTGGATGGTGCCGGAGAAGTCGAACGCGATCGAGCGCGATCGCGCCCGCACCTACCACCAGGCCTACTCGGCGCTGATCGCGCTGCACAACCTCGAGCGCGCGATGAAGGAGGTGCAGGCCGGCCGCACCAAGAGCTGGAACTCGTTCAAGGTTCCGGACGATGCGGTCAGCGTGGGCTTCCACGAGGCCGCCCGCGGCGTGCTGTCGCACCACATGGTGATCCGCGACGGCAAGATCGCGAACTACCAGCCGTATCCGCCGACCCCCTGGAACGCCAGCCCGCGGGACGTCTACGGGACGCCCGGCCCCTACGAGGACGCGGTGCAGAACACGCCGATCTTCGAGGAGAACGGGCCGGAGAACTTCAAGGGGATCGACATCATGCGGGCGGTGCGCTCGTTCGATCCCTGCCTGCCGTGCGGAGTGCACATGTACGGCGGGACCGGGAAGGTGCGGAAGGTCGTTCATACGCCGACGGCATTCGCGTAATGGCGGTCCTCGACGAGGGGCTGATCGATCGGGTTCAGGAGCTCAGCGCTCGGCTCGAGTCCCTGCCCGAGGGTGGGGCGCGCACGGTGGCCGAGGAGCTGGTGGCCGCCGTCGTGCAGATGTACGGCGCTGGGCTCGAGCGCATCGTCTCGGCTGTGGCCGAGGCCGGGCCGGCCGGCGAGGGTATCCGCGACGCCCTCGCCGACGACCCGGTGGTGGCCAGCCTGCTGCTGATCCACGACCTCTATCCCGTCCCGCTCGAGGAGCGCGTGATCGCGGCGCTCGACACCGTGCGGCCCTACATGGAGTCGCACGGCGGCAACGTGGAGCTGCTGGGCGTGGAGGGCGGCATCGCCCGGCTGCGCCTGGAGGGCAGCTGCAGCTCCTGCAAGGCGTCGTCGGCCACGCTCGAGCTGGCCGTCAGGCAGGCGCTCGAGGAGGCCGCGCCGGATCTCGCCGGGATGGACGTGGAGGGCGTGCTCGAGCCGGAGGAGCCGCTTGGCATCCCGCTGCCGCTGGCGGGGAACGGCGTACCCGCGCCCGCGCCGTCGTGGTTCAGCCTGGACGGGGCGAGCGCGCTGCCGCCCGAGGAGCTGATGGCCACCGAGGTGGCCGGCACTCCGCTCGTGGTGGCCAACGTGGAGGGCACGCTGCTGGCCTACCGCAACGCGTGCGCCGGCTGCGGCGAGCGCCTCGACGCGGCCGTGCTCACGGCCGGGGCCCTCGCCTGCCCGTCCTGCGGGCGCAGCTACTACCTGCCGCGCGCGGGCCGTTCGCTGGACGACGACCGGCTGCAGCTCGAGCCGGTCCCGCTCCTGCGCGACGAGGGCTCGGTGACCGTGGCCCTCTCCGCGTGAGCGTGAACGGCGACAGCCCGCGCCGGCTGGACCTGTCGCAGGCGGCGGCCGGGCGCCGCCGCGCGGAGATGGTGTCCGGGCTGCGCACGCTCTCCCGCACCGTCCCGCCGCCACGGCCGGCGGAGGAGCCGAGCCAGGTCGCGACCGGGGAGCGCTGCGACCTCTGCGAAGGGGTGATGCCGGACGACCACCGTCACCTGCTCAACCTGGTCGAGCGGCAGATCGTCTGTGTGTGCGAGAGCTGTTACGCGATCCGCTCGGGCGATCCCGATCTGCGCCCCGTCGGGCGGCGCACGCTCTGGCTCGAGGACTTCGAGCTGCCGGAGGAGGTCTGGGCCTCCTTCCGGATCCCGATCGGGCTCGCGTTCTTCATGCACAGCAGCGTGACCAACTGCGTGGTGGCGCTCTACCCGAGCCCGGCCGGCGCCACCGAGAGCGAGCTGCACTTCGAAACCTGGCGCGAGTTGCGCGTGCTCAACCCCGTGTTGGACGAGCTGGAGCAGGATGCCGAGGCGCTGATAGTGAACCGGCTGTCCGACCCACCCTCGTATGCGATCGCTCCGATCGATCGCGCCTACATGCTGGTGGGGCTCGTCAAATCGCGCTGGGAGGGCATCTCCGGCGGCGCCGGGGTGGACGAGGCGGTGGCCGGCTACTTCGACGAGCTGCGCTCGGCGGCCGCTCCGGCATGACCGACGCGATCGAGATCCCCGCCGACGCGAGCATCCCGGAGGCACCCGAGCCGGAGATCGAGGTGATCGGCGCCTCTGCGCGCCGCTACGCGGCGGTCCCGATCCTGGACTTCGACCTGCAGGTGTCCGAGCCGGGCGGCCGGCAGGTGTACCTGATCGCGCTCAGCGCGCAGGTGATGATCGAGGCCGCGCGGCGCTCCTACGATGCTGAGACGCGCGAGCGGCTGGTGGAGCTGTTCGGGCCGCCCGAGCGCTGGGCCACCACCACGCGCAGCCTGCTCTGGACGCAGGTGGACGTGCTCGTGCCCACCTTCACCGGCTCGACCACGTTCCGCGTGCCGATCGCCTGCAGCTACGAGCTCGAGCTGGCGGCGGCCAAGTACTTCCACGCCGTACGGGACGGGGCGGTGCCGCTGGCGTTCAACTTCAACGGCACGATCTATTACCGGGGCGACGACGGCAGACTGCAGATGGCGCTTGTGCCGTGGAGCTGCTCGGCCGAGTACAGGCTGCCGCTCGGGGTCTGGCACGAGCTGATCGACCACTACTACCCGAGCAGCGGCTGGGTGCCGCTCAGCACCGGCACGCTGGACGCGCTGCAGGCCGAGAAGGCGCGTCGCGGGCTGCCGACGTTCGACGCCTGCGTGGCCCAGCTGCTGGAGGAGCGCCCGTGAACGACGCGCTCGAGCGCCTGGTGGAGTCGCTCCTCTACGAGGGCTACGCGCTCTACCCGTACACCCCCGGAGCGACGAAGAACGCCACGCCCACGCCGTTCGGGATCGTCTACCCGCCCGCCTACGCGCGCCTCGGCGACAGCACCTTCGACGAGCTGCGGATGGAGTGCCTGCTGGAGGCCCCGCCCGCGGCCGAGCTGAGGGCCGAGCTGCGGTTCCTGCAGCCGAGCGGGCCGCGGCACCAGGCGGCCGCGCGGCGCGCCGAGCTTCCCGCGGCGTCGCTCGACGCGCTGCTCGTGGGCGAGCAGGAGCAGCGCTTCTCGTTCGACTGCGAGGACGACGAGCCGCTCGAGCTGCGGCTGGCGCTGTCGGCCGCCCGCCTCGACGACGGCCGCGTGCGCCTGGCGCTGGTGGCCGAGAACCGCAGCGCGGCGGGGGAGAGCCTCGACCGTGCGGGCGCGCTGCGCAGGTCGTTCCTATCCACGCACCCGATCCTGCGCGTGTCGGAGGGCCGCTTCGTCTCGCCGCTCGACGCGGGCGCCGCCTGCACGAGCGTGAACACCTGGCCGGTGCTGGCCAGCGCCGAGGACGACGTGCTGCTGGGCGCGGCGATCGTGTTGCCGGACCACCCCCAGCTCGCCCCGGAGAGCCTGGGCAACCTGTTCGACTCGACCGAGATCGAGGAGGCGCTGCTGCTCCACGTCCAGACGCTGACCGACGAGGAGCGGGCCTCGATCGAGGCCGACGACCCGGTGGTGAAGGAGATGATCGAGCGCGCCGCGGCCACCACGCCCGAGGAGCTGCTCGCGCTGCACGGCCGGGTGACCGTGCGCGATCCGGTGACCACTGAGCCGCCGACGCCGTCGGCCGACGTGCGCGATCCGAGCGCGGGCGAGCGCGAGGCGGAGGTGGACGGCAGGATCTTCCGGCGCGGGGGAAAGGTGGTCATCCGTCCCGGCCCGGACGCCGATCTCCACGCCCGCATGCTCGACGGGCGCAGCGCGACGATCGAGCGGATCTTCATCGAGTACGACGGGAAGGTTCACCTTGCGGTGACCGTGGACGACGACCCCGGCCAGGACCTGATGCGCGAGACCGGCCGCTTCCTGTTCTTCTTCGCACCCGAGGTGGAGGTGATCGCGTGAAACAGATCCTGGTGGCGGGAATCGGGAACGCCTGGATGAGGGACGACGGCTTTGGCGGAGAGGTGGCCAAGCGGCTGAACGAGGGGCAGCTGCCGCCGGAGGCGGCCGTGTTCGACTTCGGCACCGGCGGCCTGGACCTGGCCTACGAGGTGATGCGCGGCTACGACGCCCTGATCCTCGTGGACATCAGCCGCCAGGGCGGCGAGCCGGGCACGCTCTACGTGATGGAGGCGGCCGAGGAGGACGTGGAGGCCGGCATCGAGGACGGCCAGGTGATCGATCCGCACGGGATGGATCCCCAGACGGTGATGCGCTTCATCAAGTCGCTGGGCGCCTGGCCGGGCAAGGTGATGGTGATCGCCTGCGAGCCGGCGGTGGTGGAGGAGATGGGGTTCGGCCTGAGCGACGAGGTGCGCGGCGCGCTGGACGGCGCGGTGGAGCTCGTGCTGAGCACGATCGAGGAGCTCAGCCACGACGCGGCCTACCAGCTGGAGTGAGGCGTGCACGAGCTGTCGCTCTCCAGCGCGATCGTGAACACCGTGGTGAAGCACGCCGCGGGCCGTCAGGTGACGGTGGTGAACATGCGCGTGGGCAACCTGCGCCAGGTGGTGCCGGACACGCTGGAGTTCTACTTCGGCTTCGTCGCGGAGGGCACCGTCTGCGAGGGCGCGCGGCTGGAGCAGGAGCTGATCCCGGCGCGCCTCGCATGCGCGGGCTGTGAGCGCGAATGGGAGATCGACTTCCCCTCGTTTCGCTGTCCCACGTGTGGCGGCACGGACGTGGAGGTAGTCAGCGGCAACGAGTTCGAGGTTGAGTCAATCGAGGTCGAGGAGGCCGAATGCACCGCACCAAGGTGAGGGTCGTCGAGGACGCGCTGGACGCCAACAACACGATCGCGCAGGCCAACCGCGCGGACTTCGACCGCGCCGGGGTGACGGTCGTGAACTTCATGAGCGCGCCGGGGGCCGGCAAGACGACCCTGCTCGAGCGCGTGCTCCCCGAGCTGGGCGGGATCCGCGCCGGCGTGCTCGAGGGCGACGTGCAGGGCAGCATGGACGCCGACCGGCTGGCCAGCCTGCACGTGCCGGTCACGCAGCTGAACACCGACCCGAGCTTCGGCGGGGAGTGTCATCTCGACGCGAACATGGTGCGCTCGGCGGTGCCGTCGCTGCCGCTCGACGAGATCGACCTGCTGGTGATCGAGAACGTGGGCAACCTCGTCTGCCCGGCCGAGTTCAAGGTCGGGGAGGATGTGCGGGTGATGGTGTGCTCGGTGACGGAGGGCGAGGACAAGCCCCTGAAGTACCCGCTGATGTTCCGCACCTGCGAGCTGGTCCTCGTCAACAAGATCGACCTGCTGCCGCACCTGGAGTTCGACCTCGACAAGCTGCTCTACAACCTCGACGTGGTGCACCCGGGCGTGGAGCGCATCCTCGTCAGCGCGCGCAGCGGCGAGGGCCTGGACGAGTGGCGTGACTGGCTCACGGGGATCGTCTCCCGGGTGGAGGCCCACGCGTGAGGAGCGCCCTCGGCGCTGACACGCTGAGCCGCCGGCTCGAGGAGGCGCTGGCCGAGCGGACTGAGGCGAATCGCGCCTTCTTTGAAGCCGAGGCCGAGCGGCTGGCCCGCCTCTGCCACCTGATGGCGGAGCGCTTTGCTCGCGGCGGCCGGCTGATCGCGTTCGGCTGCACGCCCGCCGCGCGCTCCGACGCCCGCCACATCGCCGTGGAGTTCGTGCATCCGGTGATCGTCGGCAAGCGGGCGCTGCCCGCGCTGGGGCTGGCCGCGGAGGGCGGCGGCCTCGAGCGGCAGGTGGATCTGGCGCTGGAGCCGGACGACATCGCGATCGCCTTCGGCGACGACGGCGAGGTGGCCGCGGCGCTGGCCCTCGCACGCGAGCGCGGCTGCCTCACGATCGCATTCGCGCCCGGCGGCGCGGAGTGGGAGTTCCTGCCGCCCGCCGTTGACCCCTCCGTGCGCCAGGAGCTGGTGGAGACGCTGTACCACCTGCTCTGGGAGCTGGTGCATGTGTTCTTCGAGCACCGCGGGCTGCTCGAGGGCCGCGAGGCGGGGAAGGTGCACGACACCGGCGCCTCGAGCTTCCTCTATCCGTTCCTGGCCGAGGCCGAGCACGACCTCGACGCGGTGCTGGAGGACGTGCGCCGCTCCGTGCTGGCCAAGGCCGAGGAGATCGGCGAGCTGCGCGCCCAGACGCTGGAGGAGAACCGGCAGGAGCTCGCCGAGGCCGCCGCCGGACTGCGACTGGATCTGGACCGCGGCGGCAAGCTGCTGGCGCTCGGCAACGGCGGCTCGGCCACGGACGCGATGGACGCGGTGGCGGACTTCCGCTGGCCGCCCGGCGGCCACTGGCCGCCCAGACGCGCGCTCGACCTCACCGAGGACCCCGCGATCCTCACGGCCATCGCGAACGACATCGGCACCGACGCGATCTTCACGCGCCAGATCATCGCCCACGGGCGCTCCGGCGACGTGCTGCTGGCTCTGTCCACAAGCGGCAACTCGCGCAACGTGATCGAGGCGCTGGCCGAGGCGCGGCGGCGTGGCCTGCGCACGATCGCGATGGTGGGCTACGACGGCGGGCGGGTGGCCTCGGAGCGCCTGGCGGATCATGTGGTGGTCACACGCTCCGAGCACATCCCTCGTATCCAGGAGGCGCAGGCCAGCGCCTACCACCTGCTGCGTGAGCTGGTGGAGCTGACTGCCGGAGAGTCGTGACCGTGGCCTGCGGCTCGCGGCCGGCCGGCGCGCGCCGAGTGCGCGCGCGCGTGGAGGGCACCGTGCAGGGCGTGGGCTTTCGCCCATACGTCTACCGCCTGGCCGCGGAGCTCGGGCTGAGCGGGTACGTGCTGAACGATGCGCGCGGCGTGCTGATGGAGGTGGAGGCCGATCCCGCCGCGGTGGAGAGCTTCCTCGAGCGTCTTCCGGCCGAGGCACCTCCACTGGCCGCCGTGGAGCGCGTCACCGCGGAGGAGCTGCCGGCCACCGGCGCCGGCGGCTTCGAGATCGTGGAGAGCCCGCGCTCCGGGGAGCCCAGCGCGCCCGTCTCCCCCGACAGCGCGACCTGCGACGACTGCCTGGCCGAGCTGTTCGACCCGCTCGATCGCCGCCACCGCTACCCGTTCATCAACTGCACCAACTGCGGGCCGCGCTTCACGATCGTTCGCGGTGTTCCCTACGACCGGCCGTTCACCACGATGGCCGCCTTCGAGATGTGCGCCGCCTGTCGCGCCGAGTACGAGGATCCGGCCGACCGCCGCTTCCACGCCCAGCCGAACGCCTGTCCGGAGTGCGGGCCGCACGTTTGGCTCGCCGGTACCGACGAGCCAGATCCGCTCGCCGCCGCCGCGAGCGCGCTGGCGGCGGGCGCCATCGTCGCCGTGAAGGGGCTTGGCGGCTTCCACCTGGCCTGCCGGGCGGATGACGAGCAAGCGGTGGCGCGGCTGCGGGCGCGCAAACACCGGGAGGACAAGCCGTTCGCGCTGATGGCGCCCAGTGTCGAGGCCGCCCGCGAGCTCGTGGACGCGAGGCCGGAGGAGGAGGCGCTGCTGGTCTCGCGCGAGCGCCCGATCGTGCTGATGGCGAGGCGCCCTGGGGCCGCCGTGGCGGCGGCGGTGGCGCCGCGCTCGCTCGAGCTCGGCGTGATGCTGCCCTACTCGCCGCTTCACCACCTGCTGCTCGCCGACACGGGCAGCACGCTTGTGATGACGAGCGGCAACGTCTCGGATGAGCCGATCGCCTACCGCGACGGCGAGGCCCGCGAGCGCCTGGCGGGGATCGCCGACCTGTTCCTGCTCCACGACCGCGAGATCGAGACCCGCACCGACGACTCCCTCGTCCGCGCCGTGAGGGTGGGGGGCACGCGCAGGCCGCTGATGCTGCGCCGCTCACGCGGCCACGTGCCCGCGAGCATGCAGCTCCCCGTGCCGGCCCCGCAGCACCTGCTGGCCTGCGGGGCCGAGCTGAAGAACACCTTCTGCGTGGCGAAGGGCGAGCGGGCCTGGGTGGGGCACCACGTGGGGGACCTCGCGAACTACGAGACGCTCCGCTCCTTCACGGAGGGCATCGAGCACTTCAAGCGCCTGTTCGCGGTGGACCCGGCGGTGGTGGCACACGACCTGCACCCCGAGTACCTCTCCACGAAGTACGCCCAGGAGCTCGAGGGCGTGCGCCTGATCGGCGTGCAACACCACCACGCGCACCTCGCGGCCTGTCTCGCGGAGCACGGCGAGAGCGGCACCGCCGTCGGGGCGATCTTCGACGGCACCGGCTTCGGCAGCGACGGCAGCGTCTGGGGCGGCGAGCTGCTGCTCGGCGATCTCACGGAATTCGAGCGCGTGGGCCACCTGCTGCAGGTGCGGATGCCGGGCGGCGAGGCGGCGATCCGGCAGCCGTGGCGGATGGCGTGCTCGTGGCTCGCCGCCGCCTACGACTCCCCGCCCGAGCGCCCGCTGGCGCTGGCCGATTCCGTGGACCCCGATCACTGGCGCCAGGTCTCGGCGCTGGCGAAGAGCGGCCTGGCGTCTCCGCTCACCTCGAGCGCGGGACGGCTGTTCGACGCAGTAGCCGCGCTGTGCGGCATCCGCGCGGAGGTGAACTACGAGGGACAGGCGGCAATCGAGCTCGAGGCCGCCTGCGACCCGGACGAGCGCGCCGCCTATCCGCTGCCGCTGAGCGCAGGGTCGGGTCCGCTGGTGCTGGATCCGCGGCCGGCGCTGCGCGCGCTCGTGGAGGAGCTCCACGCCGGCGCGCTGGCCGACGTGGTGGCGGCCCGCTTCCACAACACGATGGCCGCCGCCGGCGCGCACGCCTGCGTGCTGCTCGCCGAGCGCCACGGGGTCAAGAACGTGGTGCTGTCGGGCGGCGTGTTCCAGAACCGGCGGCTGCTCGAGTCGATGGCCCGCTTCCTGACCGAGTCCGGCCTGCGCGTGCTCGTGCCGGAGCGGCTTCCCCCGAACGACGGCGGGATCGCCTACGGCCAGACCGCCGTGGCGGCCGCACGGCTGGCGGCGGAGGCGGCGGCATGAGCCCGGGCGCCGCGCCCAGGCCGCGCCCCGATGCCGATGTGGTGCTGGCCACCCGGGTGCACGCCGACGGCGGCTCCAAGCCTTTCTCCGAGCTGACGGTCGAGGACGTGAAGGCCCGCGGCGAAGAGCTGCGCCAGGCGGCCGGCTGGGGGCCCACCGCCCGCGTCGGCCCCGTGGCGATGGCCTGGAACGAGCTGGCGCGGTTGATGCAGGCGGAGGGCGCGGCAACGGTGGGTCGAGCTCGACCCCGAGGCGGTGGTCGAGCGGGCGGAGAAGCTCTGGATCGTGCCGCCCGGCGGAAGCCTGCTCTGAGCGGGAGTTTTAAAGGCAGTTAAGAATCGCTGGCGCGACACGGCCACCCGTGCGAGGGTGATCGCGAGCAGTACCCCTCCAACCCCTCACCCTCCGATATGTCCTCCAGCTTCGCGCCCAAGTGGGTGCCCGCGATCCTCGTCACGCTTGCCGCAACGCTCGGCTTCGCCGGCTCCGCGGTGGGGGCCGTGCCGGACATCAAGCAGGGCCCAGCGCCGACGTGGGACGGCGGCTTTTCGATGGTCAAGGTCGGCAGCCAGGTGCAGCTGCAGTTCCCGGCCGAGATCGACATCGCCACCGACGGGGGCCCGCTGACGATCACGGGCGCGCGCCAGGACACGACGGTGAACACGATGGATGCCTTCGAGGCCGGCGTGAGCGGCGTGGTGGGGGCGCTTCAGTACAACTTCGACCCGAGCCATCAGCACTGGCATTACCTGGCTCTGGATCGCTACGACCTGCGCTCGCACGACTCGTCGCTGACGGAGGTTGCGCGCGATCAGAAGACGGGCTTCTGCCTGGTGCAGAGCTCGGCGATCAATCCGACCGACTGCCAGCACAACAACCCGTCGGCGCTGTCGGTGTCGGAGACGATCAACCCAGGCTTCAGCGACATCTACGACCCGGCGCGTGACGGCCAGTACATCGACGTGACGGGGTTGAACGGCACCTACGAGTTCATCCAGTGGGTGAACGCGGACTGCCGGCTGTCCGACACGGGTCCCGCGGGACACACCTGGGCCACGGTGCTGAACATCAACGCCACCGCCGCCACGCCGACGGTCACGGTCACGAGCCAGACGCCGCTCTGGAACAACTACTACGCGGGTCTCAGCAACGCACAGAAGTGCCTGCCCGCGGAAACGGTGCGGCCGGTGGTGAGCGGGAGCGCCCAGGTGGGCGGCATGCTCTCCACCGTGGCCGGCTCCTGGCTCGACCGGATGGCCAACGAGTTCACCTACCAGTGGCGTCGCTGCGACGCGACCGGCTGGAACTGCGGGGACATCCCCGGCGCCACGGGACAGAACTACGCGCCGACCGCGGGCGACGCCGGCCACACGATCCGGGCGCGGGTGACGGGCGACTTCATCGGCAGCAGCGAGCAGGGCACGCCGCAGGACTCCGAGGCCACCGCCGTCGTGCCTGGCGGCTCCGGCACCACCACGACGACCACCACCACGAGCAGCTCCAACACGACGACGGGCAAGACCACCAGCACGGTCACCACCACGACCACCACGTCCACCGGCGGCTCGACGAGCTCGGGCAAGAAGCTGGTGGTGCCGGCGCTGACGGCGGCGGTGAAGGCGCTGCGGCTGGTCAGCGTCCAGAGCCTCGTCGACCGCGGGGTGCGGGCGCGAGCCCATTGCTCGGAGGCCTGCCGGGTGGGTCTCAGCTTGACCGGCCGCGGCGGCGTGAGGCTCGGCCACATGACCGCCCGCCTGTCGAGGAGCGGCAGCCGCACGCTGACCCTGAGGCTGAACCGCAAGGCCCAGAGGATCGTCAGCCGCTTCCACTCCGGCACGCTGACGCTGTGGCTCAACGTGAAGGGCACCGACGGCGAGCTGCAGACCGTGTCCCACGTGCTCCACATCAAGGGCTGACCGCCGCGCTTGTGGAAAGCCACACGCGCGCCGCGGGCGCGCGCGGTGGGGGAGGGAACGCCCGGCTAGCGTGGCGGCGAACCTCTGCGAAGGGAGCGATGTGTCGCGTCTGCCGTTGGCCGAGCCGGAGCAGCTGAGCGGATACCTCAGCGAGCTACACGACGGGGCTCTCGATCGGGACTGGTCCTCGCGGCACGTGGCCCGCGCGTTCGCGCCGGCCCCGGAGCTGCTCGAGATGTACCTCACGGGCTTCTACTACCCCTGGCACACGAGCACGGGCGAGGCCGAGGCCGTGGCCCGGCTGTCGCCGCGACTGAAGGAGCTGGTGCGCCTCCGCATCGCCACGCTCAACGGCTGCAAGACCTGCAAGGCCGCACGGCTCGCGCCCGACTACATACCGGAGGACCAGGCCGTGGGGATCGACGGCTACGAGGGCTCGGCCGACTACACGGCGGACGAGAAGGCCGCGATCCACTTCGCCGAGCTGCTCGCGCTGCAGCACGACCAGATCGGCGATGCCGACATGGCCACGCTGCGCGAGCACTTCGACGACGCCCAGATACTCGAGCTCACGATGATGGCGGGCCAGTACATCGGCTTCGGCCGGATGCTCGCGGTGCTGCAGCTCGAGACGGTGGCCTGCCCGCTGCCGGAGCGCTCATGAGCGCCGCCGACGAGCTCTGCCACGCGGGCGCGTTCGAGCTGGCGGAGCGCGTGCGGGCGCGGGATGTGTCCCCGCTCGAGATCGCCGACGCGCACCTCGACCGCATCGCGCGGGTGAACCCGGAGCTGAACGCGTTCGTCTACCACGACGCCGACAAGGTGCGCGCCGACGCCCAGGCGCTCACAGATGCGCTCGAGGGCGACGAGCCGCTCGGCCCGCTCCACGGGGTGCCGTACTCGATCAAGGAGCTCACCTCGATGGACGGGCTCCCGCTGACCTTCTGCATGATCCCGCTGAAGGACAACGTTGGCACCCGCGACGCCGCGGTGGCGCGGCGCATGCGCGAGGCCGGCGGGCTGTTCCTCGGCAAGACGAACTCGCCCGAGAGCGGCTACTACGGCGGCACCGACAACCACCTCTTCGGGCCCACGCACAACGCCTGGGCGCAGGGCCTCACCGCCGGCGGCTCGAGCGGTGGAGCGGCTGCCGCGGTGGCCTCCGGCCTCGGTCCGCTGGCCGAGGGCAGCGACGGCGCCGGGTCGGTGCGAATTCCGGCCTCGCTGAACGGCGTGGTGGGGCTGAAGCCGTCAGTGGGGCGCATCCCGCAGACGGTGCTTGCCGGCCGCCACCACACCTGGGCCTTCCACGGCCCGATCACGCGCACCGTGGCCGAGGCCGGCCTGATGATGGACGTGGTGGCGGGCCCCGACCGCGAGGATCCGATGACGCTGCCGGACTCGAGCGGCGGCTTTCATGCGGCCACCCGGCGGGACGTCTCGGGCCTGAGGATCGCCTGGTCGCCCGACCTCGGCTTCGGCGATCCCGACCCCGAGGTGGCCGCGATCTGCGAGCGCGCCGCGCTGGCGTTCGAGGAGCTGGGCTGCACGGTGGTGGAGGCCAACCCGGGCTGGGACGACCCGGAGGAGGCAATGTGGGAGGGCATCTGGCTGCCCGGCTTCGCGTCCGAGTGGCCCATGTTCGAGTGGGAGGAGTGGCGCGGCCAGGTGGACGACGACCTGATCGACCTGCTGCGCGAGGGCGCCGAGATGCCGGTGCTGCGCGCATCGCTCGCGAACGACTGGCGCGGCGGCATGTGGGACCAGTTCAGCGCCTTCATGGTCGATCACGACCTGCTCCTCAGCCCGACGCTGTCCCATGCGGCGTTCCCGGTGGACGAGTTCTGCCCGCCGGCGCTGAAGGACGCGCCCCTTCGCAGCCGGCTGCTGGGCTGGCTCCTCACCTATCCGTTCAACATGACCGGCACCCCCGCGATCACCGTGCCCGCGGGCGTGACCGAGGACGGCCGGCCGGTGGGCCTCCAGATCGCCGGCGGCCTGCACGCCGATCGCGAGGTGCTCCAGGCCGCGGCGTCGTTCGAGCGCGCCCGACCCTGGGCGGATCGGTGGCCGGAGCGCTGACGGCGTAGCGCCGCCGGGCGCCGTGGTCGACAATCGCACCGTGGCACACGACTCCGAAGCTGTGGTGCGAGCGTACGTCGCGGCCTCCAACGCGGGCGACCTCGAGGGCGTGCTCGAGCAGCTTGATCCCGACTTCGAGCTGCACGAGTCGACCACCCTGCCCGGAGCGGTGTCCGCGGTCGGCCCCGAGGCCGTCAGGCGCTACCTGGAGCGCTTCGGCGCGCACTGGTCGCGCTTCCACTGGGAGCCGCTCGAGCTGCGGTCGGCGCACGACCGCGTGCATATGCACGCCCGGCTCGAGCTGGAGGGACGCCGGAGTGGGATCGCGGTGACGCGCGAGTGGCATTACGTCTTCACCGTTCGGGACGGAAAGCTGCTCCGGCAGGACGGCTACGACGAGCGCGCCGACGCCGAGGCGGCGCTTCGAAAATAGGCCGCGCCTTCCCTACACTCCGATGGGGCTGGTGGCCGCCGCTCTCGAACGGAGGTGCGACCGGTGGACGGAGGCAGAGCATGAGGGCCGTTCCACGGCCGCGAAGGCCGGTGAGTCCTCTGCTACTCCGGGTCCTGTTCTTCGTCTTCCGCTACGACTACGTACGCGACGCGTACATCCTGCGCTTCGTGGGCAAGTGGGTGGGGCCCGTGCTCAGGCCCCGGGCTCGCTAGCAGCCGTCGACGCCGCAGGTGTCGCCGCCCATGGCGATCGGCACCGGGGTGCGCGCCGCCCAGCCCTGGCGCAGCAGCTCCAGCATTGCGTCGGGCGGGTGGGCGCCGGACGCGCCCAGCGCGCGATCCACCACGAAGGTGGGCACGCGCTGAGATGCCGAACTGGCCGGCCGTGTGCTCGTCGTCGCGAACCTGCTCCGCGAAGCGATCGCTCGCCAGCGTGTCGATGACCTCGTCCTCCGGGAGTCCCACCTCCACCGCCAGACGCCGCAGCGCATCGTGGTCGCTCATCAGCTCGCCCTCGGTGAGGTAGCCGCGCAGCAGGCGCTCCTTCATCGCGTCCTGGAGCCCGTGCTGCTCGGCCAGGTGGATGATCCGGTGGGCGTCGAACGTGTTGCCGCTGCGCGCGATGTCGAAGCGGAAGTCGAGGCCGTCGCCGGCCGCGGTGTCGGTCATCTGCTGCTCGCGCTCGCGAGCCTGCTCCAAGCTCATGCCGTACTTGTCCGCCAGGTGCTGCGCCCGCTCGCCCTCGCGCTCGTGCGGCGCGGTGGGGTCGAGCTCGAAGCTGCGCCAGGTCACCTGAACCTCGTCGCGGTGCTCGAAGCGCTCGAGGGCGGCCTCGAAGCGGCGCTTACCGACGTAGCACCACGGGCAGGCGATGTCAGACCAGATCTCTACTTGCACGAGCGGGCCCTTCGTTGAGGGGACAAGGAGTTTGAGCTTAGCGCCCTCAGACCGCCCGCATCCGGTTTCCGCGCGCGTTGTGCTCCACCTCGGCGCGGCCCAGCTCCTCGAGCACCGGCGGCACGTAGTTGGCGAAGCGCCCGCGCAGGCCCTTCTTCAGCCCGTACCAGCCGCCCACCGGGTTGCTCTCGGAGCGAGCCCACGCCTCCACGGTTCCCTCGGCGGCGGGCTTCTGCTCGTCGGCGCTGCCCAGCGGCACCCAGTCGCCCTCGGCCGTCAGCATCGCCTGCAGGTCGTCGAGCGCGCTCAGGTGGTAGCGCAGCTGGGTCTTGCCGACCTGGACCACCAGCGCGGGCGGGTCGAGCGACTCGTCCCGCCAGGCCTCGTACTCGGACTGGCCACTCGGGGTCTTCAGGTGCCAGGGGCTATCGGGCGTTCCGTCAGGCATTGGCTGCTCCTTCGCAGGCGTTGACAAACCAGGGGAAGAGGGTGTCCCAGCCGCTGCGGTTGCGCTCGCGCCAGGCCTCGCCGCGGGCGCCCAGGCGCTCCCAGCCGCGATGGTCGATGCGGACCTCCGTGGCGGCGTCGCCGCGCGGCACAAAACGGATCTCCACCTCGGTGGCGTCGGACCGGTCCGCGCGCAGGTGCCAGAGGTACGCCAGGCGGCGCGGCGGCTCCCAGACGAGCACCTCCCCCCAGTCCTCCTCGTGGCCGGACGCGCTGCGCTCGAAGATGCGGCCGCCCACGCGCGGCTCGATCACCACCTCGAGGCCATCCTCGCCGCTGACCGTGTGGTCGGCCGGCCACCAGAGCGACGTGCGCTGGGCCCAGACGTCGAAGGCGTGCTCGGCTGGGCAGGCGACCTCGAACGAGAGCTGGAGCGGGTCCGTCACTTCGTGTTCTCCGCGGCCAGCCGGAAGCGCGCCGCGGCCTCGCCCCAGACCCGCTCGAGGTAGGCGCGCACGGCGTCGGCGCCCTCGTCGTGAAGCCGGTAGAGCCGCCGGGTGCCGCGCGCCTCCGCCACCACGAGGCCCGCCTCGGTCAGCAGGCGCAGGTGGCGAGAGACCGACGGGCGCGAGATCGGCAGCTCGTCGGCGATCTCGCGCACCGAGCGCTCGCCGCCGTGCAGCAGCTCGACGATCGCGCGCCGGTGCGGATCGCCGAGGGCACTGAAGGGATCGCCCGCGGGCTGCATCCCGCCCAACGGTAGCTAAAAGTCAACCGTTGAGCAAATTCGACCGAGCCGTTGCTCAGGCGGCCGCTCCGCCCAGGGCCGCGGTGATCTCGTCGATCGCGGCCTGCTCGGCTTCGCTCACGCTCTGGCCGTGCTCCCGATGCGCGTTCGCCACCTTCTCCGCGAGCTTCACCACGAAGCCCTTGTAGTCCTCGACCTCCTCGGGCGTCGCCTTCTGCTGGAGCACCGCCACCGCGTCGCGCAGGTGCTGGAGGCCGGCCGCCTTCAGCTCCTCCACGGAGTGGTAGTGCGTGTGATCGCGCTCCGGCTTCAGGCTCACGATCTGGTCCACCAGCTCGGTGCCGCCGGCCTCCTTGCGCGTCTCGGTGTACGCCTTCGCCATCGCGATCGACTCGCGGAAGGTCCCTCCGCGCTGCGCGGTGACGACGATGAAGCCGGCGCTGGGCGGTCCGCCCAGTACGAGCTCCCACTCCTCCTCGGTGAAATCGGCCTTGCCAGTCATGACCCGCTCCTTTCGAAAGTGCCCATGCCGAGACGTGTTTATCGTCTCGGGCCCTTTTTTGTTTCGAGCTGTCGATTTCGTCGCTCCCCGTTCGTCTTCAAGGGGACCATCCGACAAGGAGGAAGCGATGAAGTACATGATGCTGATCAACCTGGGTCCGAGGGCGCGCGACTGGGCCAACATGCCCGAGGACGAGCGGCAGCGGGTGGCCGCCGGCTGGCAGGCGGTGAACGAGACGCCCGGCCTGACCCCCGGCAACCAGCTGCAGCCGCCCGAGACCGCCACCACGGTGCGGGTCGAGGACGGGAAGACGCTGACCACCGACGGCCCGTTCGTCGAGACCAAGGAGGCGCTCGACGGCTATTGCATGTTCGAGGCCGACGACCTCGACGCGGCGATCGAGATGGCGTCGCGGATCCCCGCCGCCAGCATGGGCGGCGCGGTCGAGATTCGTCCGATCGCTGAGTGGTAGCCAGCCTCGAGTCAACCTTCCGTGACCAGTGGGGACGGGTCCTCGCTGCGCTGATCGGCTTCCTCGGCGACTTCGAGCTCGCCGAGGAGGCCACCCAGGAGGCATTCGCGATAGCCGCGGAGCGCTGGCCGCGGGACGGCACCCCGGATAACCCCGGCGCCTGGCTGATGACCACGGCCCGTCGCCGGGCCATAGACCGCATTCGCCGCGACCGCGCACTCGCCGGGAAGCTCCGCCTGCTCGACGTGCGCGAGGCGGCAGAGGACACCGTGGAAGAGACGACATTTCCAGACGAGCGGCTCGAGCTGGTCTTCACCTGCTGCCATCCGGCGCTGGCCACCGACGCGCAGGTGGCGCTGACGCTGCGAACGCTCGGCGGCCTGACCACCGACGAGATCGCGCGCGCCTTCCTCGTCGGCGAGCCGACGATGGCCCAGCGGCTGGTGCGGGCCAAGCGCAAGATCAAGGCGGCCGGGATCCCCTTCCGCGTGCCGCCCGACCATCTGCTGCCCGACCGCCTCGTGGCCGTGCTCGCCGTCGTCTACCTGATCTTCAACGAGGGCTGGGGCGGGCGCAACGAGCTGACCGGCGAGGCCCTGCGGCTGGGCCGGGCGCTGGCCGAGCTGATGCCGGACGAGGCGGAGGTGCACGGCCTGCTGGCGCTGATGCTGCTGCACGACTCGCGTCGCGAGGCGCGCTTCCGCGCACGGCGAGATGGTGCTGCTGGCGGACCAGGACCGCTCGCTCTGGAACGGCGAGCAGATCGCCGAAGGGCGGGCGGTGCTCGACCGCGCGCTGGCCCAGCACGGCCACGGGCCCTACGTGGTGCAGGCGGCGATCGCCTCCCTGCATGCCGACCAGCCGCGCGACTGGGCGGAGATCGCGGCCCTCTACGGGCAGCTCGCGCTGCTCACGGACTCGCCGGTGGTGGAGTTGAACCGGGCGGTGGCCATCGCGGAGGCGGAGGGACCGGAGTTGGGGCTCGAGCTCGTCGATCGGCTGGCGCTCGAGGACTACCCCTACCTGCACTCCGCGCGCGCCGAGTTGCTGCGCCGCCTGGGTCGCACCGCCGCGGCCCGCGACGCTTACCGCCGCGCCCTGGCCCTCGTCCACGACGACACGGAGCGCCGCGTGTTCGAGCGGCGAATGGCCGAGCTGCCGGACGGCTAGCGGACGATCGTGAAGCTGAGCGTCTGGGGGGCGGAGTGCAGCCCCGCGACGCTGGTGGCGCCGATCGTCAACGTGTAACGGCCCGGCCCGAGCTTCTTCGAGCGCGTGATGCGCCCCTGGAAGGAGACCTTGTTCGCGCCGGGGTGCCCGCTCATCGTGAGGGTGCCGCGCGTGAGCGTGCGCTTGCAGGCCGCCTGCTTGCGGTTGCGCTTGGTCGGCTTCACACAGCGGCCCTTCACGCTGCGCCCGGCGAGCTTCTGGGTGAAGGTGAGGCCGACGCTGGCCGCTCCGTCGAGCGCGAACGAGAAGGTGGTGCCCACCGGCGCCCGGCGCTTGCGGGCGATCGTCGCCGGCTTCTTGCCCGCGCGCCAGCTGCGATGGGACTGGGCCAGACTGGTCATGACCGGCGCGGGCGGGGCCAGATAGGTGAACGCATCGCCCGCCACGCTGGGGCTCGTGCCCGCCACGTCGGTGGCCTGCACGTCCACCGGACCCGGCGCGTGCGCCGGCGCGGTGGCCTGGACCTGGGAGTCCGATATCACCGCCAGGGCGCTGGCCGCCGTTCCCCCGAAGGTCACGCCGGTCACGTCGGCCAGCCGCGATCCCGCGATCGTCACGGTGGTCCCGCCCGCGAACGGTCCGGAGGAGGGAGTCACGGACGTGACCACCGGAACGCCGACCACGTCGGCGTTCACCAGCTCCTCGTCGTTCGAGATCTGGTTGGTGGGCGAGCGCGGCGTGCCGCCGTCGGCCAGCACCGGCGAGCTGAAGAAGCCGAAGGTGGAGGTGGCGGGCGCGGTGTTGGAGAACGGCACGGGAGCTCCGGTCGGGCAATCGACCCCGACGATGTCGCCGCTCTTGATCGGCACTGGGGTGGGCAGAGTGATCACGTTCGTGCCCACCGACGGCGCGGTCTGCCCTGGGCCGGTGCCGGCACCCGTGTAGCTCGAGCCGCCCGCCGGGCGCAGCACGCGCAGCTTGTAGGCGAAGCTTCCGCCGGCGGCGGCCATCTTCAGCCGCCAGCGCACGATCACGCCGTCGAACGGTGCGTGCAGCATGCCCGTGGCGAGCACGGTGTTCGTGAACGTTCCGAGCCCGCAGGTGGCGCTGCTCTCGGGAGTCGCCGTCAGGGCGCTGCCCACCGTGGTGGCGGCACCGGCGGCGGCGGGCAGGGTAAGCGCCACGGCCGCTGCGATCGCTGGAAGCCCCGAGCGGCTGAGTAGCACCGCGCGAGCGTACAGCGCGCCCCGGCGGCGCCTCAGTCGTCCGGCGTGAGCACCACGAGCTTGCCCACCGCGCGGTTCGCCTCCATGTAGCGATGCGCGTCGGCGATCTCGCTCATCGTGAACGTGCGGTCGAGGTTCACGCGATAGCGCCCGGCCTCCACGGCGTCCACGATGTCCTGGAACACCCGGCCGTAGCTCGCGCGGTTGATCACGTTGCTGCCGTAGACGGCCAGGGGCACGCCGACCCGCGCGGCCTCGGCGCGCGCCGGGTCGAGGTCCCACTCGTCCTGCAGGTAGCCGGCCACGCAGGCGCGGCCACCGGCGCCCACTGCTTGCAGCGAGTCGAGCAGGGCGGCCGCTCCCACCAGCTCGTAGAGCCCGGTCACGCCGGCTGCCGCGATCTGGCGCACCTGCGCGGCCACGGCACCGTCGTCGATCACCACGTGATCGGCGCCGTTTGCCTCGAGCGCCGCGCGCTTAGCCCCCTGACGCGTGGTGGCGATCACGGTCTGGCCGCGGTCCCTCGCGATCGTGGTCGCGGCCATTCCCACCGACGAGCTGCCGCCGTGGACGAGCAGCGAGTCGCCGGACGCGAGCTGCAGCTCCTCGAGCGACCCCCAGGCCGTGCCGAACGTCTCCGGGATCGCCCCGAGCGTGGCCCAGTCGAGCGTGGTCTCGATCGGGATCACGTGGGTGGCCGGCAGCAGCGCGTACTGCTGATAGCCGCCGTCGTAGGCGCGGCCCATCTCGCCCATGGCCGCCACCACCGTCTGACCGGCGCTCAGGTCGCCGTCGCTTGGGTCCGCGACCTCTCCGACGCACTCGATCCCGATCACGCGCGGGAACTTCACGTTGTCGCCGGATCCGCCGCTGCGCGTGATCAGCTCCGCGCGGTTGAGGCCGAAGGCGCGCACGCGGACCAGCACCCAGCCCGGCCGCACGGCCGGGATCTCGCGGTCCTCGAGCGTCAACACCTCGGGACCGCCGGGCTGGCGAACGACGATTGCCTCCACGCCCCGCCAGGCTAGCGAGACGGGGGCGTCAGGCGCCGCGTGGCAGCCACGAGCCGCTGCCGGGAGCGGCGCTGACGCCGGCCGTCCTCGTAGACGGGGCGCCCGCGGACGAAGGTCGCCTCCACGCGGCCGTCGAACTCGGCCCCGTCGAACGGGCTCCACTTGGCGTTCGTCACGGAGTCGGCGCCCCGGAACGTGTGCTTCTCGCGCGCGTCGAAGATCGTCAGGTCGGCGTCGTAGCCCTCCGCCAGCCGGCCCTTGCGGTCGCCGAGGCCGAAGATCTCGGCCGGGCGCCAGGTCACGTACCCGAGCAGCTCGGGCAGGGCGACCTCGTGCCGCGCGCCGCCGGTGAAGACCACCGGCAGCAGCGTCTCGAGCCCGGGCGCGCCGGCGGAGGCGTCCAGCATGGTGCGCTGCTTGCTCTCGAACGGCCACGAGATGTGGTCGGTGGAGATGCTCGCGATGTTGCCCTCCCGCAGCTGCTCCCAGAGGCCGCGCTGCGACTCCTCGTCGCGGATCGGCGGGTTCACCTTCGCGATCGTTCCGAGCCGGGCCACGTCGGTCTCGCTCAGCCCGAGGTAGTGGGCGCAGGTCTCGCCCGACACGTTGGCGCCCATCTCGCGATAGAGCGCGATCAGGCGGAAGGTGTGGGGGAGGGTGCAGTGCGCGACGTGCAGGCGCGCCCCAGACCACAGCGCCAGCTCCAGCGCCTTCGCGGTGGCGCCGGTCTCGGAAACGGGCGGATGCGAGCGCCCGTGCTCGTAGGGATCGTTGCCCTCGGAGCTCGCGAGGATCCGCGCCAGCTCGTACTCCACGACCTCCTGAAGCTCGCTGTGGAGCACGATCGTGATGCCGCTGTCGCTGAGCCTCCCGAACGCGTCCAGCAGGTCGCCGTCGGCGATGCGCGGGAAGCGCCGGGCGTCGTATTCGAAGAGCGAGAACTTGAACGCGCAGACGCCGCCCTCCACCAGCTCCTCGAGCACGCCGACGCCGCCCGTCTTCGGCATCGTGCCGTAGAGGCCGACGTCCACCACCGCCTGGTCGCGCACCTCCTGGATCTTGGCCTCGAGGCGGGCCGCGCCCATCACCGGCGCGGCCAGGTCGTAGGGCATGTCCACGATGGTCGTCACGCCTCCGGCCGCCGCGGCCGACGTGGTGGTCTCGATGCTCTCGGTGTCGGCGCTCCCGGCGTGCACGTGGGTGTCCACCAGCCCCGGCATCACGTAGCGGCCGGAGTAGTCGCGCACCTCGGCGCCCTCGGCGGTGGCGCCCGGCTCGAGCACCGCCGCGATCTTCCCGTCGCGCACGCCGATCGTGCCGTCGTTCACGACCCGGTCCGCCAGCACCAGGTTGCCCTTCACGATCAGGTCGTAGGACATGGTCAGCGAGCCGCCCCGACGCCCGGCAGCGCTCGCAGGGCATTGGCCGTGGTCAGCGAGAAGAGCTCCGCGAGCTCGATCCCGCGCACCCGCGCCACCGCCTGGCCGATCGGCAAGAGGTCGGCGGGCGTGCTGCGCGCGGGCTCGCGGCCGAAGTAGGGCAGCCACGGGGCGTCGGTCTCGAGCAGCAGCGCGCTGTCCGGCACCGCGCGCACGGTGTCGTGCCAGTCCTCGTCACGGTCGGGGTAGGTCACGCTCGCCCCGACCGTGAAGCCGAAGCCCAGCGCGGCGTAGTCCTCCACGTCGCCGCGGAGTGCCGTCCTGGAACTGGATCAGGCCGCCGACGGCCTCCATCCCCTCCTCGCGCAGGATCCGGGTGACGCCGGGTGCGCGCCGCGGCTGTGCAGGATCACCGGCAGCTCGAGCCTCCTCGCCAGCCGCAGCTGGTCGCGGAATACACGCTCCTGGATCGCGCGCAGCTCCGGGTCCTCGTAGGAGAGCTTCAGCCAGAGGTTGTCCACGTAGTCGAGCCCGATCTCGCCGATCGCCACCACGTTGCCGTCGGCGGCGAGGGCCTCGAGCTCCTCCAGCGGCGCCCCGCCCGGATGGTCCTGTGCCATCCAGGGGTGCAGGCCCACCGCCGCGAACACCATCTCCTCCGCCCGTGCGATGGCCACGCCGCGGGCCGAGGTGTCGCGATCCATCCCCACGGTCACGATCAGCTCCACCCCGGCGTCCCTCGCGCCGGCCAGGACGATGGGCAGCTCTTCGTCGCTGAAGGCGTCGAGGTGGCTGTGGGCGTCGACGATCACGGGTACGTCAGGATCACGGCGAGCGTCTGCTCGGGTGTCTGGTCGAGCAGCTTGAACGCGTCGGGGGCGTTCGCGAACGGGATCCGGTGGCTGATCATCTCCTCCGGATGCATGCTCGGCAGCAGGTCGAGCGCCGTGCGCAGCTTGCGGCCCAGATCCCAGCGGGGCTGCAGGCCGCCGCCCGCGTAGAGCACGCTCGAGCTGACCAGCTTCAGGCGCTGCGAGTAGAACTGAGGCGCGAGCACCAGGGGGATCTGCTTCGCGCCGTACCAGCCCACCACCGTCACGGTGGCCTCGAGCGCGCAGCAGTCGATCGCGAGCTGGAGGCCGGACGCCACGCCGCTGGCCTCGATGCTCACGTCGCTGCCGCGGCCGTCGCTGGCCTCGAGCACGGCCGCGATGGCGTCATCGGGGTGGACGGCCACGTCCGCGCCCAGCCTCAGCGCGATGTCGCGCCGGTACTCGTACGGGTCGATGGCGACCAGCTTGCCGGCGGTGTGGCGAGCCAGCAGCATGCAGAACATCCCCACCAGGCCGAGACCGGTGACCGCCACGACGTCGCCCAGGCGAACGGGCACGTCGAGCAGCGCGGTGAGGGCCACGTCGGCGTTGTTGCCGAGCACACCGATCTCGGGCGGGTCGAACTCCGGGATCCGGAACACCAGCTCGGGGTCGGTGGCATCGATCGTGTAGTGGTCCTGATGCGGGTAGCGGCAGAAGACCAGCTCGCCCTCGGCGTAGCCCGATTCGCTCCCCGCGTCGATCACCCGCCCGACGCTCTGGTAGCCGTACTTCACCGGCAGGTCCCAGCGCCCCTCGCAGGTCGAGGGGGTCATCGCCTGGCCCGCGGGGCCCAGCCCGTGGTAGAGCACCATCTCGGTGCCGCTGCTGATGCCGGAGGCGATCGCCTTCACACGGATCTCGTGCGGGCGGGGGTCCGGAGCCTGGTCCGGACGAAGCTCGGCGTGGCCTGCCTCGGGTATCCAGAGAGCCTGCGCGTCCATGCAACGCGTAGATTCGCATAGCCGGCGGGGCCGGCGCTCGCCGATCCAATGACCGAATCGACCCGAATCGATCCCCAGAGGTTCCTGCGCGATCTGCGCGAGCTGGCCACGTTCGGCGCGCTCGATCCCGGCGTCGAGCGGCTGGCCTTCGGCGCCGCGGACCAAGCCGCCCGGGAGTGGCTCGCGGGCCGCATGCGCGAGGCCGGGCTCGACACCGAGATCGACGGGATCGGCAACGTCTACGGACGCCGGCCCGGTGCGACGCGCACCGTGCTGCTGGGTTCGCACAGCGACAGCGTGCCGCGCGGCGGCTGGCTCGACGGCGCACTCGGCGTGATCGGCGCGCTGGAGGTGGCGCGCTCGCACGCGGAGCGCTCGTCGAGCTCCGAGAGCGGGGTGGACGTGATCTCGTTCGCCGACGAGGAGGGCACGTTCCTGTCCACCCTGGGCAGCTCCTCCTTCTGCGGCGTGCTCTCCGACGACGAGTTCCGGCGCCGCCCAGAGCCGAGCCGGGCAGGGCCTGGAGGAGGCCATCGCCGCGGCCGGGTACGCCGGTCGTCCGCTCGCGCGGCTCGATCCGGCGCGCCATCTGGCGTTCGTGGAGATGCACATCGAGCAGGGGCCGCGCCTCGAGGACGAGGGCAAGCGCATCGGCGCGGTCACCGGCATCACCGGCATGCGCCGCCGGGTGGTGTCGTTCATCGGGCGAGCCGACCACGCGGGAACGACGCCGATGGCGCTGCGCCTGGACGCGGGCGCCGCGCTGGTGCGCTACGCCACGCTGGCGGTGGAGCGCCTGCGCGAGCACGGCGGCCCCGACACGGTGTGGAACATCGGGCGCCTGTCGCTGGAGCCCGGAGCGAGCAACGTGGTGCCGGGCCGCGGCGAGCTCTTGATGGAGCTGCGCGACATCGACAACGCCGTG
The DNA here is from genome assembly GCA_963770325.1 of uncultured Thermoleophilaceae bacterium. GTDB lineage: Bacteria > Actinomycetota > Thermoleophilia > Solirubrobacterales > Thermoleophilaceae > JAICJR01. The sequence goes on from CAVYPF010000004.1 coordinate 894,668, forward strand.
ATGGAGCGCCTCGAGGCGCTGATGGTGGAACTGGACGCCGAGGTGGCGAGCGACACCGGCCTGGAGGTGGTGGGAGCCACGGTGGCCTCGCGCGACTCCACGCCGACCGACCCGCGGGTGGTGTCGACCATCGAGAGCGCGGCCGTGGACTGCGCCGCCCCCGTGATGCGCATGCCCAGCGGCGCGGGACACGACGCGCGCGTGCTGGGCTGGCAGATCCCCGTGGGCATGCTGTTCGTGCCGAGCATCGGTGGGCGCAGCCACGACGTGACCGAGAACACGTCCGACGACGATCTCGTGGCGGGAGTCGAGGTGCTGGCGGCCGCCACCGACGCTCTGCTGGCCCCGGGCGCGCTTTGACAACGCACCGACGCACTGCTGAAGTGGCGGCCCGTGGTGGCTGACGGGGACAGCGCACGGGCCCGCCTCAGGCAGGCGGTGGACGCCGCGGATCGCGATGGGCGCGCGATCCTGCTGCCCGGCGTCTACGACGCGCTCAGCGCCCGGCTGGCGCAGGACGCGGGCTACGAGGCCATCTACGTCACCGGCGCCGGCCTGGCGAACTCGCGCCTCGGCGTGCCCGACATCGGCCTGGTGGGCTTCGACACGCTGCTCGACCACGTCACCGCGCTGTCCGACGTGGTGGACGTTCCGCTGGTGGTGGATGCCGACACCGGCTTCGGCAACGCGGTGAGCGTCACCCGCACGGTGCGCCTGCTGGAGCGGGCCGGGGCGGCGGCGATCCAGCTCGAGGACCAGGTGTTCCCCAAGCGCTGCGGCCACTTCGAGGGCAAGGCGTTCGTCTCCAGCGAGGAGATGGTGAGCAAGATCCGCGCCGCCGTGGACAGTCGTCGCGACCCGAACCTGCTGATCGTCGGACGCACCGACGCCCGCGCCAGCGGAGGGGCTCGACGCGGCCATCGCGCGCGCGCTCGCCTACAGGGACGCGGGCGCCGACGTGACCTTCGTGGAGGCCCCCACCAGCGTGGACGAGCTGCGCGAGGTGGGCCGGCGCGTGCCCGGCCCGAAGCTGGCGAACATGGTGGAGGGTGGCGCCACGCCGATACTCAGCGCCGCCGAGCTGGGGGAGCTGGGCTTCGCGATCGCGCTGTTCGCCAACGCCGCGCTGCGCTCGGCGCAGAAGGCGGTCAGCGCCACGCTCGAGCAGCTGCTGCGCGAGGGCACCACCAGCGGGCTGCTCGACCGCATGGCCACCTGGCAGGAGCGCCAGGAGGCGGTGGGCAAGAGCGACTACGACGAGCTGGAGCGGCGGTACTCGTCGTGAGCGAGGCGTTCGACCTCCGCCTGGCAGGCGGCATCGCCGTGCTGCCCGGCGAGGGCGCGCGCGCGGCCGACGTGCTGGTCAGGGACGGCCTGATCGCCGCGGTGGTGGACGCCGGCGAGCCGGCGGAGGCCAGGGAGACCCTCGACTGCAGCGGCCTGCACGTGCTGCCCGGCGCGGTGGACCCGCACGTGCACCTCAGCCCGGACATCAGCACGCCGAAGACGCGCGAGGATGTGGAGCCGGAGACGCAGGCGGCCGCGGCGGGCGGCGTGACCACGATGTTGGTCTACCTGCTCTCGCCAGGGTCCTACGACGAGCTGCTCGAGCCCTCGAAGGCGGCGATGGACGCCCACGCGGCGATCGACTACGGCTTCCACTACTGCATCACCACGCGCGAGCAGCTCGAGCGGGTGCCGGCGTACGTGAGCGACCACGGCGTGAGCTCGTTCAAGTACTTCATGAACTTCCGCGGCGAGGAGGGCGCCTACCTGAAGCTGCCCGGCACCGACGACGGCTTCCTGCTCGACCTGCTCGAGTCCGCCGCCGCGGAGGGCGCGATGGTGGACCCGCACGCCGAGAACATCGAGCTGGTCTGGCGACTGCGCGAGCGCGGGCCGGGCGTGGACGCCGACGCCGTGCCGCTCGAGGCCTGGGACCGGCTGCGTCCCGGGTACGTGGAGGCCGAGGCGCTCGGCCGCGTTGCCTACCTCGCGCAGGTGGCCGGGGCGAGCGTGTACGCGGTCCACACCACCAACGCCGACTCGCTGCGCCTGCTCGAGCAGGCGCGCGAGCGTTATCCGCGGGTGTACGTGGAGACCTGTCCGCACTACCTCACGCTCGGCACGGACAGCGAGATCGGCACCCACGGCAAGGTGAACCCGCCGCTGCGCAGCCCAGCGGATCGCGAGGCGCTGTGGGAGGCGATTCGCGCGGATCTCGTGGACACGATCGGCTCGGATCACGTGCCTCGCCACCGCCAGTTCAAGGAGCAGCCGCTGATGAAGGCCTCGGCAGGCTTCCCCGGGCTTCAGACCCTGCTGCCCCTGATGCTCAGCGAGGGTCATCTCCAGCGCGGCATCGCGCTCGAGCGCATCGTGGACCTGGTGTCCACGCGCCCGGCCGAGCTGTTCGGCCTGGGCGAGCGCAAGGGGGCGATCAGGCCGGGCGCGGATGCCGACCTGGTGGTGGTGGACCTCGCGGCGCCATCGCGCATCGAGGCGGCCACGCAGCTCAGCGGCGCCGAGTACACGCCCTGGGACGGTCACCCGGTGGGCGTCACGATCCGCGACACGCTCGTGCGCGGGGAGTTCGCCTTCAGGGACGGCAGCATCGTGCCGGGCGCGCGCGGCCAGTTCCTCGAGCGCCCTTCGAGCGGCGCCGGGGCGCCGGGGGCGGCGCGATGAGCGACAAGCCCTGGGCCGGGGTGATCGGGCCGGAGGACGAGCGCGTGTACGAGCTGGCCGGCTTCGGCGGCCCGTCGGGGTTCGGCGAGCGACCCGCGCTGCTCGTGATCGACGTGCAGTACCGAACGCTCGGGGACTCGCCCAAGCCGTTCGAGGAGGCGGTGAAGGACTACCCCACGGCGGGCGGCGAGGTGGCCTGGGCGGCGCTCCCGCAGATCGAGCGGCTCGTGGGCACGTTCAGGGAGCTCGACCTGCCGATCCTCTACCCACACGTTGCCCCGAAGCTCGAGTTCGACCGCGGCACGCTGGGTGCGAAGGTGCCGTCGATCCTCACGGTGGCCGAGCGCGGCTACGTGATCCCGGACTCGATCGCCCCACGCCCGCAGGACGTGCTGCTCCCGAAGCGCCATCCCAGCGCCTTCTTCGGCACCCCGCTCGCCAGCTATCTGATCGAGCGCGGAGCGGACACGCTGGTGGTCACCGGCACGTCCACGAGCGGCTGCATCCGCGCGAGCGTGGTGGACGGGTTCGCCTACAACTTCCGCGTGGTGGTGCCACACGACGCGGTGTGGGACCGCACCCCCACCGTGCACAAGGTCAACCTCTTCGACATGGCACAGAAGTACGCGGACGTGACCTCCACGGACGAGCTGGACGCCGAGCTCCGCCGCCGTCACGCCTGAACCTCCAGGCTCGCGAGCGCCGGGCGCCGGAGAACCGCTGCAGTTCTGTAACGGCTGGTGGGCGCGCGCCGAAGTGGGTATTGCAAGAGAGCCGTCATAACAAGGGGAAAGCCCGCCGGGGTGGCGGGCGAGATCCCAACCAAGCCGCGGCTCGCCGCGGCTCGTTTTCAAATCACTAGACAGCGCCCGGCAGGGGGCAGCTCAGGTCGAAGGGTCCGCGGGAGGCGGCGGGCCTGAGCCACCCGTCGTCGCGGGGCAGGGGGAGCATCAGGATGCGTGCTATCGGCACACCCGGCGTCAATGCCGGATTGCAAGGAAGCAAGTCGGTCGCCCGGAGGTGCGTGGCAGTCGCGCTCGGCTGCATGGCCCTGTGGGCCGTTCTCGGAGCATCGGGGGCGCAGGCCGCGACCAACGCGTGCCGCGGCTCGGCCGCCAGGGTCACGGTGGGTTCGTCGATCGTCTCCGAGCCGGCCGTCGCGAACTCGCCGGGATCGCCGTGTGCGACGGGCAGCCAGCAGGTCGCTGCCGTTCAGCCGGCGGGAGGACTCACCCTGAGCGACCCGAAGGCCGACACCCGAACCGCAGCCGGCGTGATCGCGGCTAGCTCCAGCGTGGACAGTGCCAACCTCGGCGCCGTGCCGGTGTCGGTGGGGCACGTCGACGTCAGCCAGACCGTGAGCTGCGCGGGCGGCAAGTCGCTCAGCTCCGGCTCGTCCACGGTGGACGGGCTGACGATCGCCGGCAACCCGATCAACCTGATCGCGGGCAGAAGCGTGGACATGACGATCGCGGGCGTTCGCGTGCGTACCAACCAGCTCAGCGGAGCCACGCGCCAGGCGCTCGTGCTCGACGTGGGCGACACCGAGGTCGTGCTCGGCGAGGCCACGGCAAGCGGCGACGCCTGCTCGACCGTGGGTGACAGCTCGAACGGCGGGGGCGCCCAGATCTGTCCCCCCGGCTCGACCTACAACGTGCCGACGAACGAGTGCGTGATCGTCTCCAGCTCGGGTAGTGGCGGCAGCGGCAGCGAATCGCTGATCGTGGTCGGGCGGCCCTACAGCGGGCCGAGCGGCGGCAGCGTGATGTCGCTCGGTGAGGCTCGTTCGCTCGCGCGCAGCGGCAAGCTGCCCAAGAGCTCGTGCCTCAAGGGGAAGGGACCGAAGTTCGTGATCCTCGGGACCGGCCACCGCAACCACATCACGGGGACCAACCACAACGACCGCATCCTCGGGCTCGGCGCCGCGGACCAGATCGACGCCGGCCGCGGCAACGACTGCGTGGACGGCGGCACGGGATCCGACCTGCTCACGGGCGGCGAGGGGAACGACCGCCTCTACGGCGAGGCCGGCAACGACCACCTCTACGGCAGCTCGGGCAGCGACCGGATGTGGGGCAACAACGGCAACGACGCGATCAACACCGGCTACGGCCGTGACCGCGTCTGGGCCGGAGCCGGCAACGACCTCGTCAACGCCGCAACGGCGGGCCCCGCGTCCGTGATCCAGGGCGGATCCGGCCGGGACATCATCCGGATCAACCACAACGAGCGCCGCCACGTCCACAGCGCGGAGCGGGTCTACACGATCCAGTAGCCGCGACGGAGAACGCGGGCAGTACCGCTGCCGGTCGGCACCTGCCGGCCGGCAGCGCTCGGTCTAAGGGTTCCGGGCGGTGACGATCCAGGTGGAGGCGGGACCGCGGACGCCGTCGGCGCCCTCGAAGTCCGCCAGCACCTCACGGATCTCACGCTCCAGCGTCGGCTTGATCTCGTTCGCGTTCTCGCCGCTCAGGCGGATCAGCTCTGCGGCGGGCCCGAGCGCCATGGTCACGGCCACGGCCTGGTCGAGGTCGCTGCCGACCTTCAGCGGGATGTCGCAGCGTGTGAAGGTCGGCTCCTCGAACCCGGCTATCAACAGCTGCTCGCTCACCGTGTCGGCGTCGGCCATCGAGAACGGCCCTGGTCCGCAGCGAGGCTCGTCCGTCTCCTCTGGCTCCTCGAGGTAGCGGTCCACCACCTGCTCGGCGCGATACAGCCACTCGTTGTCGATCTTGCGCCGCCACACCACCGCGCAGAGCAGGGCGCCCGGCGCGAGCGCCGAGCGGATGTTGCGAAACGCGGCCACCGGGTTGGCGAAGAACATCACGCCCATCCGCGAGAAGGCGTGATCGAAGGGGCCGGGCAGGTCCATCACCTGCACGTCGCCCGCCAGGAACTCGACGGTCTTCGCGCCCGCCTCGCTCGCCTCTTGCACGGCGGCCGCCACGAACGGCTCCGACACGTCCACGCCCACCGCGCTCCCAGCGGGACCGACGAGGCGGGCGAGCTGCTGGGTCGTGTCGCCAAACCCGCAGCCGATGTCGAGCACGCGGGCGCCGGCGCGCGGAGGATGGAGCTGCATCGCCGCGTCGCCGAAGGCGGCCAGGCCCGCCACCACGACCTCGCGGTACTGGACGAAGCGGTCGAACAGAACGCCGCTCCAGGCTTCGGTGGCCTCTTCGTTCTCGGCCGCCACGGGGGTGATGCGGGTGGGAGAGTTCATGTGCCGATCCTACGGCGCCGGGACGGGCCCGTCGTAGAACTGCGAGTGGTCGCCGGCGTCCCAGGCCTCGCGGAGCCCCGTGGTGCTCAGGTCCCAGTCGGGACGGACGTCGCGCGTCACATCGCGCAGATCGCGGCGGAGGTCCTCCGTCGAGGGCCTGCCCCAGAACCAGTAGCCGTTGTAGACGCTGTGGATCACGAGGCCGGGCGCCAGCACCAGCGTGTACGGGATCATCGGGTCGTGGGTGGGGTCGGTGTACTCCTGGATGTCGAGCTCCTTCTGGATCTTGCGACCGGCGTCCGAGAGGAAGGTCCAGTTGGCACCCACGGCATCGCGGAACTCGCGGGTCTCGATGATGCTGTCGGTCGAGATCGTGACGATCCGTGTGTAGGCCACCGCGATCTGTGTCTGAAAGGCCGCGAGCTGGAGGTGCTGCTGGTGGTCCTTCGGGCAGTACTGACCACGCGCGAGCACGAGGATCATCGGGTCGTTCCCCTGCAGCTCGCTCAGCTTGCGCCGGGTCTTCGTGTGGTCGGTCAGCTCGTAGTCCGGGAAGATCCCGCCCGGCGCGATGTCGGCGCGCATTCCTGTGCTCCTTCGTGGTCGGTGGGTCGCGGCCAACAGGGTCGCACCTGCGGGCCCTTGGCTGCCGGCCGGATTCAGCTACAAAGTGTCCGCGCCCGACACCAACCGATGGAGGCCCGAGATGAGCAGCGTCGAGACCAGCGGCCACAGCGACACCGGAACCCCGCCGGTGAAACCCGGAGAGTTCAGGCTCGAGGTCGTGGTGCTGCCGGTCTCCGATGTCGATCGGGCCAGGGGCTTCTACGAGGGACTGGGGTGGCGGCTCGACGCGGACCTCACCGTCGAGGACGGCTACCGCGTCGTGCAGCTCACGCCGCCGGGGTCGACCTGTTCGATCATCTTCGGCGAGGGCGTCACCTCGGTCGCACCCGGCTCGTGCCAGGGTCTGCAGCTCAGCGTCTACGACATCGACGCGGCGCGTGCCGACCTCATCGGTCGTGGGGCCGACGTGAGCGAGCCCTTCCACGACGCGACCGGCATCTTCCACCACGCGGGCACCACGGCGCGGGAGCCCGGGCCGGCGCCCGAGCACGCCGACTACGGCTCGTTCGCCTCGTTCAGCGATCCGGACGGCAACGGCTGGCTGGTGCAGGAGATAAAGACGCGACTGCCCGGACGCTGACCCGCACTTTCCCTCGAGAGGAGACGGTATGAGCAGCGACTACGACGTGATCGTGCTCGGCGGGGGCTCGCCGGGCGAGCACTGCGCCGGCGCGCTCGCCGAGGGCGGCCTGCGCGTCGCGATCGTCGAGCGCGAGCTGGTGGGTGGCGAGTGCTCCTACTGGGCGTGCATCCCGTCCAAGACGCTCCTGCGGCCAGGCGAGGCGGTGCATGGCGCGCGCGAGGCGGCGGCCACCGCGGACGTGGACATCGAGGCGGCGCTCGCCTGGCGGGACTTCATGGTCTCGGACTACTCGGACGCCGGCCAGGAGCGCTGGCTCGCCGATCACGGGATCGATCTCCTGCGCGGCAGCGGCCGGCTTGCGGGCCCCGGCGTGGTGGAGGTCGACGGTGTGCGCCACACCGCGGACCACGTGGTGCTGGCGAACGGCGCGGATCCGATCGTGCCGCCGGTCCCGGGCCTGCGCGAGCTCGACGGCGTCTGGGGCAGCCGGGACGTGACCTCCATGAAGGCGATCCCGCGGCGGCTGCTGATCCTCGGTGGCGGGCCGGTCGGTGTCGAGATGGCGCAGGCAGTGCGCCGGCTGGGCGGTGAGGCGGTGGTCATCGACATGTCCGAGCACGTGCTCGGGCGCGAGCCCGCTCCGCTTGGAGAGGCGCTCGGCGAGGTTCTCCGCCGCGAGGGAATCGAGCTCGTTCTGTCCGTCAACGTGAACGCCGCGCGGCGCGACGGCGACGATTTCGTCCTCGAGCTGGACGACGGGCGCGAGTTGCGCGGCGACAAGCTGCTGGTGGCCACCGGCCGGCGCCCGCGCGTGAGTGGCATCGGCCTGGAGAGCGTCGGCGTCGAGCCAGACGCGCACGGGGTTCCCGTGGACGCGCACCTGCGCGCGGGCGACGGCCTGTGGGCGATCGGCGACGTGAACGGCATCTGGCCGCTCACCCACGTCGGCAAGTACCAGGGCGAGGTGGTGGCATCCAACATCCTCGGGGAGCCACGCAGGGCCAACTACGACGCGGTGCCGCGCGTGGTCTATACCGACCCCCAGGCGGCTGCGGTCGGCGCTGCCGCCGGGCGCTTCACCGCGATGGTGGCGATTTCCGGCGTGGCCAAGACGGAGACCTACACGCGCGCCTACGCTGACCAGAACGGCTTCCTGACCCTGGTCAGCGACGGCGAGCGTCTGACAGGCGCCTACGCGCTCGGGCCCGAGGCCGGCGAGTGGCTCCAGCAGGCCACGCTCGCCATCCGCGCGCGCGTGCCGCTCGACGTGCTGCGGGACACGATCCAGCCGTTTCCGACGTTCTCCGAGATCTACGTGGAGGCACTCAAGACGCTCCGTCGCGAGATAGCGGCGCGGCGCGCGCCGGGGGCCGGAGTGGAGATCCCATGAGCACCCGCGAGCCGGAGCTGCTCGGGCAGACCGTGGCGGTGCTCGGCGGGAGCGCGGGCATAGGGCTCGAAACCGCCCGGCGAGCGCGCCTCGAGGGCGCCGAGGTGGTCGTCACCGGCCGCGATCCCGAGCGACTGGAACGTGCCGCGGCCGACCTCGGGGCTCGCAGCAGCGCGGCGTTCGACGCGAGCGATCCGGCCGCGCTCGGACGCTTCTTCCAGGAGCTCTCGCAGCCGATCGACCACGTGATGTGCACGGCCGGCCGCCCCCACTACGGGCGCCTGGCTGACATGGACTATGAGCAGACGCGCGACGCCCTCAACGGGCATCTCATGCTCGCGCTCGAGGTCGGCCGCCACGCCGGCGGCAACGTGCGACCCGGAGGGTCGCTGATCTTCATCGGCGGTACGGGCGGGCGCCGTCCCAGCGTCGGCGTGATCGCGTCGACGGTGACGATCGCGCTCCCCGCTCTGGTGGCCAGCCTGGCGGTCGAGCTCGCCCCGATCCGGGTCAACCTGATCGCGCCCGGCTTCGTGGACACGCCCCTGTCGGCCTCGCTCCTCGGCGATCAGCTCGACGAGCGCCGCGACGAGCTGCGCGCCAAGCTCCCCATCGGACGCGTGGTGGGACCCGAGGACGTGGCCGCGCTCGCCGTGCACCTGATGAGCAACACGGCGTTGACGGGCGCGACGTACGACATCGACGGCGGCCAGCAGCTCGTCTCCTGGTAGAGAGCTTGCCGGCTGACATCGCCCCCACGCCGCGGAAGGTCGCGATCGTGACCGGCGCGTCGCAGGGCATCGGCGCAGGCCTCGCGGCCGGTTTCCGTCATGCCGGATACGCCGTCGTGGCCACGTCGCGCTCGATCGGCGCCTCCGAGGACGCCGACCTTGTCACGGTGCGGGGCGACATCACCCAGGCCGAGACCGCGCAGCGGGTGGTGGGGGAGGCGCTGGACCGCTTCGGGCGGATCGACAGCCTGGTCAACAACGCCGGCATCTTCATCAGCAAGCCGTTCACCGAGTACACGCCGGAGGACTTCGCCGCGATCGCCGCGGTCAATCTGGCCGGCTTCTTCCACATCACCCAGCTCGCGATCCGGCAGATGGCAGACCAGGGCGGGGGCCACGTGGTGAACATCAGCTCCAGCCTTGTGGACCAGGCAAGCAGCGCGTCGCCGTCGGCGCTCACGTCGCTGACCAAGGGCGGCCTGGCCGCCGTCACCCGCTCGCTGGCAATCGAGTATGCGTCGCGGGGCGTGCGCGTCAACGCGGTGGCGCTCGGGGTCATCAAGACCCCGGAGCACGACGCCGCCTCCTACGGGGACATGGCCGGCCTTCACCCACTCGGCCGGCTCGGCGAGGTCAGCGACGTGGTGGACGGGATCCTCTACCTCGAGGGGGCCACGTTCGTCACTGGCGAGATCCTGCACATCGACGGCGGGCAGGCCGCCGGGCACTGACGCGCGCGCTTTAGAGCGGTGGGTCGGCGTCGTCGTAGATCCGCGCGGCGGCGAGCTTGCCGCTCTCGCCACGCACGTAGACGGCCACGCCGGCTTCCGGCGGCAGCTCGGTCCTGCCCCAGCGCACCACGTTGTACTCCAGCGCGCACGCCCGGCCGTCGTCGGTCAAGGAGCAGTGCTCCAATGGAATGCCGCCGCCGTTCGAGAACAGCAGCTCGTAGAACGCCCGCAGGCCGTCGGGGCCTCGGTGGATGTGCTCGCCACCCGCAGGCTCCCGGGCGTAGCCGCCGGGCTCGAACGCCGACAGGATCGCCTCTAGGTCGCCGGCCGCGAGCGCGCGCTGGTACTCGGCCACGATCCCCGGCTCGCGCAGCTCCGGATCCGGCTGCAGCAGCGGCGGGCGGTTCAGGTGGCGACCGCTCAGCTGCCAGCCGCTGAAGTAGATCCTCACCTCGCCGACAAGACCGTCCGGCAGGCGGTCGGCGACGACCGCGACGGGCAGATCCAGTCGCCCGTCCTCACCGTCGAGATGGAGGATCACCTCCTCGAAGCCGCGCGGGTCGGTGACGACGCGCTCGACGTTCTCAATCGAGATGTTGCGTTCCTCGAGCCAGTGGTTGGTTTCGGCGGCAAAGGCGGCGAACGCCCGCGCGCCCTTGATCCGTCCCCGCACCGGGTGGTGCAGCTCGGGCTCGCCGGCGAACGACTCGACCAGCGCGTCGATCTCCCCGGTCATCAGGCCGGCGAAGTACGGAATCGGGTCTCGCTGTTCGCGCTGCTGCTCGTCCTCCAGCCGTGCCAGCACGGGGGCGGAGAACAGCTCGGGAACCCAGGGCACGCGGAAAGCTTTCCAGATGTCTCAGTGGGCGTAGAACTCGACGAGATAGCCGTCGGGATCGGCGACCTGGACTCGCACGAAGCGCCCGTCGTCCTGCCACTCGATCTCGGTCACGCCCGCCGCGCGGAAGCGCTCACGAGCGGCTCGCACCGCCTCCTCCGCGACCCGGAACCCGAAGTGGTTCGTGTCGGGAAGGCCGGCGGCGACAGGCTCGCCCTGCGAGAGCGCCAGCTCCGATCCGTCGTCCGACCCGAGGATCAGCCGCTGGTCGTCCTCATGGACCCGCTGAGTCAGGCCGAAGTGCTCGCCGTAGAACGCGGCCGATCGCTCCCGATCGGCCACCGTCAACGCCACATGGTTGAGCGGCATCTACCGAGCTCCCTTGGCGTCGGTCAGCGACCGGATCTCCTGCGTCAGCTTCAGGATCTGTTGCGAGAGGTCCAGCAGCTCGTTGTTCTGGGAGTCCTCCTCCTGCACCGTCTTCCACTGCGCGTCGGCGATCACCTGGCGCTTCGCGTCGGCCCGGTTCTGGCTGATCATCACGAACGTGGACAGGAAGATCGCCTCGAGCGAGACGATCATCGTCAGCAGCCCGAACGGGTACTTCTCGACGCCGAACCCGATCCAGCATCCGAACCAGACGATGTGGATGTAGACGAACAGCATCGAGCCCGAGAACATCGTGATGTGGTCCGCGACCCGGTTCTGGGCGTTCTCGGCCCGCTTCTCAGCGTGCTTCATCAGCGCCGGGTTCACGGGAGGCGGAAGCCGGTTGGGAACGAAGAAGGGCCCGATCCGGTGAAAGAAGGCGTGGACCGGCCTCTTCTGACCGCCTCCGTTGGCAGAGGTCTGACTCGACACAGGTGCTCCCTTCGCGGTTTGGTCAGGTCCAATTATCTGCCGTCGGGACGAAGGAAACGATCCTTGTCGGCGTCTTGGGTGTGACCTTGAAACTCCACGCCCTCACCACCGGAGCAGTGCGTGTCAAGCACAGCTTCCTGTTCCCCAGCCCGGGCCCGCGGCGTCAGCTGGGCTTGTTCATGCCGGGCCCCTTCTCGGACCCGCTGCCGATCCACTGCTGGGCGATCGAGCACGCGGGAGTGTTGCGACTCGTCGATGCCGGTGAGACCGCGTCGGCACGGAACGTGCCATTCGCGCGGATGGAGGTCGCGCACGAGCAGGAACTCCCAGCCGCCATGGCCGCAGCGGGTCTGAACCTCGACGATGTCTCCGAGGTAGTGCTCACCCACGCCCATGGCGACCACATCGACGGGCTGGTCCACCTACGCGGGCGGGTTCTGATCAACGACGCTGAGCTGCGGTTCCTCCGCTCGCCGATGCCGCGGGTGATGCGTCGTGTCTTGCGTCAGCCACTTCCGCCGGGGTTCGCTCCGGAGCCCGTCCTCCTTGACGGCGCGCCATTCGGGGCGTTCCCTCGAAGCCGGGACCTCAGCGGTGACGGACGGATCGTTGCCGTCGAGACCCCCGGGCATACGCCGGGTCACCTGTCGGTGATCTGCGTCGATGACTCGGGCCGCCACCTGATGCTCGCCGGTGACGCGACCTACACGCTCGAACAGCTTCACGCCCGACGCCCCGACGCAGTCGGCCCAGACCCCAAGGTTCACGTCGCGACGCTGGAGACGATCCTGTCTCACTGCGCACAGCACCCCACGGTCTACCTGCCCTCCCACGACCCCGGCTCGCTGGCGCGGTTCGCAGCCGGGGCCACAGTCGACATCGCCGGACTCGGCGGACGAGCCGGCTAGCGCGCCACGCGGTAGCGGAGGTAGACGACCCTCGACGAGCTGAAGGTGCGGGTCTCGACGAGTTCGAGCTCCACCCGGCGCTCGCGCTGGGGAAAGAAGGGAATGCCACCGCCAACCAGCAGCGGGCAGACCCTGGCCCGGTACTCGTCGATCAGACCCAACGCGGCCGCCTCGGCGGCGAGAGTCGCGCCGCCCACCGCGATGTCGCCTTCCCCCGGCTCGGCTCGCAACCGCTCGATCTCCTCCGCCAGGCCGCCGGAGGCCAGGCGGGCATTGCCCTCCACCGCCGACAGCGTGGTGGCGAACACCACCTTTGGGAGCGACTTCCAGAGCGCGGCCCACTCGAGCCTTGAGTCGTCGAGCGATGGATCCTGGTCGGCCGTCTCCCAGTACAGCATCGTCTCGTACAGCCGTCGTCCCAACAGGTAGGCACCGACCTCTCGGATCTCGTCGGTGACGAAGCGAAAGAGCTCGTCGTCGGGCGCCGTCCAGTCCAAGTCGCCGTCCGGCCCGACGATGTAGCCGTCAAGTGAGACGTTCATCGAATAGATCACGCTGCGCATCAGAAGTCCTCCTCGGGGACGGTTCGACAGTACGGTGTCCGGCATGGCCTCACTGGTCCTGAAGATGTCCGTCTCGCTCGACGGCTTCGTCGCACCAATCGACGGGAGCAGCGACTGGGTCGCTGCGGGACGCTCCGATGACGGCGCCAGTTGGGTCCTCGAGACCGTGAGCAACGCGGGCACGCACCTCATCGGTGCCGCCACCTATGCGGCATGGGCCGGCTACTGGCCCAGCGCCTCCGGGCCGTTCGCAAAGCCGATGAACGAGATACCGAAGGTCGTGTTCTCTGACTCGCTGGCGTCCGCTGACTGGGGCGAGACGACGATCGCCACCGGGGACCTGGCCACCGCCGTCACGCGACTCAAGCAGGAGCGCCCCGGCGGATACCTGCTCGCCCAGGGCGGGGTGCGGTTCGCCCGCTCGCTGGTCGAGACCGGCTTGATCGACGAGTACCGCCTCGTCGTCCACCCGGTCATGCTCGGCGCGGGCGAGCGGCTCTTCATGGCACCAATGGCCATCGAGCCGATGAGCACCACCGTCTTCAGCGCCGGAGCCGTCGCTCACGTCTTCACGGCGCACCCCTGATCGAGCCCGAACGCCCCGCATCGCGCTGTGTACTGTGTTGCGCTCCATCTACCTGGGGGGTCACGTTGCCAGAGGCGATCAGTACGGAGGACCTCGATCTCTTGGCCAGTTTGGCCGGCCTGACCGTGCCGAGCGCGGATAAGCCTTTGGTGGCGGCCGGCCTTCAGGCTCAGATGGCGCTGGTCAGCGATCTGATCGAGCCAGCTCTGGACCGTGATCTGGCGGGGCCAGCATGCGACCCGCGCCGCTATGTCGAGTCTTAACGACCTCACGCTGACGGCCGCCGGGGACCTGCTGAGCAGCGGCGGGTTGACGGCGACGGAGTTGTTGGAGCACGTGCTCGCGCAGGTGGCAGCCACCGAGCCGAGCGTCCACGCCTACGCGCGCGTGCTCGAAGAGGAAGCACGAGCAGCTGCAGCGGAGGCCGACGCAGAACTAGCGGGAGGACGGAGCCGCGGGCCGCTCCACGGAATCCCCTTCGGCGTCAAGGATGTGTTCTGGACGAAGGACAGTCCGTCCGAGGCCGGATCCCGCATCCTCAAGGGATTTCGCCCCGGAGAGGACGCCACGGCGGTGCGGCGCATGCGATCTGCCGGTGCGATCCTCGTGGGCAAGCACCACACCCACGAGTTCGCCATGGGATACGGCGATCCGCCGACCGAGAATGCATGGAAGCCCGGGCACTTCGCAGGAGGGTCGAGCGCCGGTGCCGGCGCATCGGTCGCGGTCGGATCGTGCCTGGCGGCGCTGGGCACCGACGCGGGCGGGTCCGTCCGCAAGCCGGCCTCCCTGAACGGCGTGGTCGGTCTCAAGCCCACCCAGGGACGGATCAGCCGATACGGGATCATCCCGCCCAGCGGATCCCTGGATCACGTCGGCATCGTCACTCGCACGGTGGAGGATTGTGCCCTCGTTCTTGGCTGTCTCGCGGACCGGGACGAGAGCAGCTCACCGCTCAGCGACCCCACGGTTATCCGTCACCCCGTGGATGACTATTTCGGGTCACTGTCGGCCGGCATCGACGGGATGCGGGTCGGCATCGTGCCTTACTTCTTTGGTCCAGAGCTCGACGCCGAGGTGCGAGGCCTCGTCGAGGACGCGATATCGACGCTGACAGGCCTCGGCGCGACAACGGTCCCCGTCGACGTGCCCTCGCTGAGCCTCACGATGACGACGGGCGTGACTCTCCTACTCGCGGAAGCTGCGGCTTCGCATCTTCGCTGGCTCCGCGAGCGCCCATCGGACTACTTCCCGGAAACGCGGCAGTCGCTGGAGCTCGGGGCACTTCTCCCTTGGGTGACCGTCGAAGCTGCCGGGCGCGCCCGCGCCCTGATTTGCAGCGAAATCGGCCACGCCTTTGCGGAGCATCGCCTGGACGCGATCGTCACGCCGACCCTGCCCGAGACGACATTTCCTCTTGATCGGATAGTCCCGGGCGAGGAGCCGTATTGGGCGAAGTTGATTCCCTACACGTTCCCCGCGAACCTCACGGGCTTGCCCGCGCTGACGGTTCCCTGCGGCTTCACGTCAGCGGAGCTGCCGGCGGGTCTACAGATCTACGGACGACCGTTCCGCGAGACCACCGTGCTGCGGATCGGCCACGCGTATCAACAGCACACCCCCTGGCACGAACGACGGCCGCCGGCTGCGGTCCCCACAGCCGCATAAGTCGGCTGCGATGCGATGACTTCGATTGGTGACCGCTTCCGCATGCCGGATGGCAGCGTCTACGTGGTGCGGCGCCCAGCCGCCGAGACGGGCGGCGAGTACGTCGAGATGGAGTTCGTCTTGCCGCCCGGGTGTGTGCCCCCGCCGCCCCACGTACACCGGCAGCAGGTGGAGGAATACGAGGTCTTGGAAGGGCAGTTCGACGTTGTGGTCGACGGCGCTTGGCGCACGCTCGGGCCCGGCGAGCGTGCCTCGGTGCCGGTCGGTTCCCTTCACACGTTCCGGAACCGTTCCGGAGGACTGGTCCGCGTTCGCAACTGGCACAGACCCGCAATGCGCTTCGAGGACTTCATCGAGCGCACCTATAAGACCCTGAGTGCGGCCGGAGTGACGCGAAAGCGCGATCCGCGCATCGCCCTCTATCTCTCGATGATCATGCTCGACTTCGACGAGACGCTCGCTCCGGGTCGGAGGCGCGAGCGGCTTCCCATGCAGGCCCTCGCGCGCATCGGACGGCTTCTCCCCGCTCCACCCGACTGAGCTCCGCCGCTTTCTGGTCGCGTGGGCAGGCTTCACGGCTCCAAGTTCGGCGTTGTCGCGTTCAACCTCTCCGGCGCCGTCGCCTATGGACGAATGCGGATGATCGTCTTCCCGTTCTGTCGCTCGGTCGGGTTGAGGGCGGCGACGGCATCGTCGAGGGTCGCGACGTTGCCGATGTTGGTCCGCAGTCGTCCGTCTCGCACTCGCTGGACGATCTCACTCAGTTGGGCACGATCGGACTCGACGACGAAGTCGACTGACAGGCCGTCGGTGGGCCGCGCCTCGGGCGGCCCTACGACGGTCACCAGGGTTCCTCCTGCCCGGATCAGGCTTACGGACCGCTTCTGGATGTCTCCGCCGATGACGTCGAAGACCAAGTCGACGCCGCCGACGTCTTCCAGGGCGTCGTTGTCGAGGTCAACGAACTCGTGGGCGCCGAAGTCGAGCGCCTTCTGGCGGTCGGCGGCGCGCCCGGTGCCGATGACGTAGGCGCCGGCCTCACGTGCGAGTTGCGTCACCATCGTCCCGACTGCGCCGGCCGCACCGTGCGCGAGGACGCTCTGCCCCGCGCGAAGGTGGCCGTGGTCGAACAGTCCCTGCCACGCGGTCAGGCCCGAGATTGGCAGGCTCGCGCCCACGGTGAAGTCGACGTCGCCCGGCAGCGGCGCGAGGTTGCGTGCCTCGATCGCGACATATTCCGCCAGGGTGCCGTCGCGATGCCAGTCCGCGAGGCCGAGCACCCGCTGTCCCACCGACACCCCCGTCGTGCCGTAGCCGAGGGCGGCGACCACTCCGGCCAGCTCGTGCCCAGGGACCGACGGTGTTCGGTCACGGTCGCGGCGGTCGGTCCAGGTCGAGGGCCACGCCATCTCAGTCGGGACGAATCCCGACGCATGAATCTGAACGATGACGTCGTTTATCGCTGCCGGCGGCTCGGGCCTCTCCACCAGCGTCATCCCGGCCGTTCCCGCAGCCTCGTCCGTCACCACGATTGCTTTCATCCGGCACCTCCCGGTGTCGAGTTCTCGGTTGACCGCGAAGGGTCGTGCGACGCGCGCTCGGATTATCGACTCGAGGCCGGCTGAGCGCGCCCGGCTGGATTCGAACCAGCGACTTCTGCCTCCGGAGGGCAGCGCTCTATCCACTGAGCTACGGGCGCGGAACCGCCGAGTCTACCCGCGGCGAACGCGGTTCCGTAGTCCCTTCACGCGCTCCTGCCAGGGCTCCGGAAGGCCCCGGGCCAGGCGCCGCGCCGTGAAGCGGACCTGCTTGGGGAACAGCTGCGCGCGCGTGAGCGGGTAGCGCTTGTTGCGGGGGAAGATCGTGGTCCAGGCGATCGGGTCGCCGTCGTTTGCGAAACGCCCCTTGTAGCGCTGCTCGCCGCCGCCGAAGTCCACCCGGCGATCGCCGCGCTCGAAGGCGTTCTCCACCGCGGCGAGGATCGTGAGCTGGGCGGGCTGCAGGTCGTCCCAGTCCGGGTCGAAGCCGCCGCCCCAGTAGGTGAGCTCCCCGCCGGCCACCGTGAAGTACTGGACGCAGACCGGCTTGCCGTCCGCCTCGATCGTCCACAGCCGCGCACGCTCGTCCGGCAACAGAAGGCTCACGGACTCGCGCAGATGGTCCTCCGTGCCGTGCTTGATCGAGCCCTGCTCGCCGCGCTTCTCCCAGCGGTCGCGGTGGTAGAGGAACATCGCCTCCAGGTCGGCGCTGGCCTGCTCCGGGGTGGTGGCCATGCGAATCGTCCCGCCGCGATCGGCCATCTGGCGCCCCTTGCGCCGCATTTGCTGGCGGAAGTTCGAGCTGCGCCCGGCGAACCAGGTGTCAAAGTCGGGGTCATCCAGGTTGAGGGTGGGGGCCTCCATCGTCACCTGCGTGTAGATGCGCGAGCCGAGCCCGCCAGGCCACGCGCCGCGGATGCGCTGGGGCCAATCCGACGAGGCGTTGATCCCCTCGAAGATGAAGCTCGAGGGCTGGGGCGACGCGGCGGCCGTCGTCTCGGCCACCAGGCCGGCCACCTCGCCCTCGCGTCCCGGCTTGGCCAGCGGGCCGATGCGGTGCGCCGCGCCCGCGCTCAGCACCCGGTACTCGGCCAGGCCGAGCGGACCGAGTTGGACGAAGTACGGCGCCAGCCCCACCAGCTCGTCACCGTCGCGCACCACCACCGTGCGCAGCTCGGCATGGCCGGGCACCGCATGCCGCCACCACGGCAGCATCCACTTGGGCGAGCTGCACGGCTGGCTCAGCTCCACCGCCAGCCGGTCCCACGCCTCGCTCCAGGGCTCGAGCCCGGCGGGATCGTCGATCAGGTCTGCGCTCAGCATCAGGTGGCGCTCGCCTGCACCGCGTCGAGAAACTCTTCCCAGCGGGCCGTGCAGGGGGCGATCAGCGCGGCCAGGCGCTGCAGATCGGCCCAGTCGGCGTCGGCCTCCCAGCCCCAATGCAACACGATCGGGGTCCACAGTCCCGCCTGCCGCTCGATCAGGCTCTGGGCGGCTGGCAGCACGTCCGCAGCGCGCCCGTAGAGCGGGAAGTAGGAGGGGAGATAGACCGCGTCGCCACGCCACACGGGAGTGCGGTGGAAGCCGATCAGCGGCACCGACTCTGGGCCGCCGCCCACCACCGCGAAGCGCCGTGCCAGCGGCTCGTACTGGCGCGCGTCGAAGCGGTTGAAGGGCGGGACGAAGACCCCCGTGTCGATGCCGGTCTCGCGCAGCTCCGCCAGCGCGCTGTCGAGCAGCTCCTCGGTCGCGTCGAGCGAGAGCCCGCAGAGCTCGCTGTGCCTGCGTGGGGAGACGTGGCGCGTACGGTGGTCGCGGCCGTGCAGCCCGAAGGCCACGATCGGATCGGCGCGCAGCTCCTCGAGCATCGCTCGCTCGCCGTCGTCGAGGGGTCGCCAGTCGCGCGTCTCGGGGTCGAGCGGGCGGCGGCTCACCCGCGGCGGCACGGCGATCAGGTACGGCACGCCGGCCTCGGCCATGATCGAGTGGAAGCGCCTGTAGGGCTCGGTGCCGTAGCGCTCGGGCTCGTCCCAGGCGAGGTAGTGGGGGAACTCGTCCACGCGCACGAGGAAGCGCGGCGGAGCGGGCGCCGCGTCGCCGAGGGCCTCCTGCCGCACCCGCATCAGGGGCGCCACCACGTTCTGCTCGTAGGTGATCCGCCCGGCCTTCATCGCCACCCGTTGCCCCACGCGCACGGGCAGGGGCGGCACGCGGCCGTCCGAGAACGCCCGCACCGCCGAGTCGGCGGGAGAGGGGTTCGCGAGGAGCAGCCGTGCGCTGCGGACGGCGTTTTCGGTCATACGGCGGTCGGCGGGGACGGCCGCCGGCCGAGCGGTTGCTCGAGCTTCACTCGGACCACCGTAGCCTGGCTCTTGGACGTAGGCAACATTCGGCTCAGAACGCTAAAGGTTGGTCCTGGCGCTCCGAGGTTGAACTCATGGGCCTCTCGCGCAAGGCATGCCTGTTCGCGCTCATTGCGCTGCTCGTCCCGGCCGCGGCCAACGCGGAGTGGCAGCGGGGCGTGGACTACACCACCTACGACGCCGGCAGCTACGCCAGCAGCGCCTCGGACAGCTCCCTCGCGCGCGCGGCCGGCGATGGCAACGGGAGCGTCTCGATCGTCGCCACCCAGTACATGCAGAACACGCGCTCGTCCTCGGTCGCCCCGAGCGACGCCACGCCCACGGACGCGTCGATCCTCCACGCGATGCAGACGGCCCGCTCGCTCGGTCTGAGCGTGACGCTGAAGCCGCAGATCGATTTGAACAGCGGTGACTGGCGCGGCGCGATCCAGCCGCCCGTCCCGAGCACCTGGTTCACGAGCTACGAGGCGATGATCGATCACTACGCGGACCTCGCCAGGCAGGGCGGCGCCACGATGCTCGTGATCGGCACTGAGCTGAAGACGATGTCGGGCTCCGCCTACACCGGGCGCTGGGAGCAGATCGTGGCGAGCGTGCGCCGCCGCTTCGGCGGCCGGCTGACCTACGCGGCCAACTGGAACGAGTACCAGCAGGTGCAGTTCTGGGGCGACCTCGACTACATCGGCGTGGACGCCTACTACCCGCTGTCCGCGTCGGGCTCGCCGACGGCAACGAGCCTGCTGGCCGCCTGGACGTCGCGCGGCTACGTTGACGCGCTCGCGAGCGAGTCGAGGGCGTTCGGCAAGCAGGTGCTGTTCACGGAGATCGGGTACCGCTCGATCGCCGGGTCCACCGCGCACCCCAACATCTGGGACTCGGGCGGCAGCTACGACATGAACGAGGAGGCGAACGCCTACCAGGCGGCCTTCCAGGCCTTCTCCGGCCGCAGCTGGTTTGCCGGGATGTACTGGTGGAGCTGGCCCGCCACGCTGCCCGCGAGCGGCTGGAACGGCGACTACACGCCCACCGACAAGCCCGCCGAGAGCGTGCTGCGGAGCTGGAACTCGCGCCTCAGGACAGCGGACCAGACGGAGACGAGAAAGCCCGTGGCAAAGCGGAAGGCGAAGCGCCACCACCGCAAGCACCACCACCACCGGGCGCGCCGGTCGTAATCTGCGCCGCGTGCTGATCGCGGTGATCTCGGACACCCACCTGCCCCGCGGAGCGCGCCGGCTGCCGGACGCCTGCCTGGAGCGGCTCGCCGGCGCCGATCTGATCCTCCACGCGGGCGACTTCGTGGCCGTGGAGGTGCTCGACGAGCTGGGGCGGATCGGCCCGCCGCTGGCCGGCGTCAGCGGCAACGTGGACACCGCGGCGCTGCGGCGGCGCCTGCCCGCCGCGCGGGTGGTCGAGGCCGCGGGCGCGCGCATCGGGATGGTTCACGACGCCGGTCCCGCGCTCGGTCGATTCGAGCGGATGCGAAAGCGCTTCCCGAAGGCCGGCGCGGTGGTCTTCGGCCACTCGCACATCCCGCTGCACGAATCCTCCGAGGGCTTTCAGATCTTCAACCCGGGCAGCCCCACCGACCGTCGCCGCCAGCCGCGGCACACGATGGGCCTCGCGCGCGTGGAGGACGGACATGTGCGCTTCGAGCTCGTTCCGCTCGACTGAGCCGCGCCGTAACCTGCTCTGACCATGGATCTCGACGTGCTGTTCGTCGGCACCGCAGGTTCCGCGCCGACGGCCCGGCGCGGTCTGCCCGCCACCCTCGTGCGCCGCGGGGGCGATCGCCTGCTGTTCGACTGCGGTGAGGGAACCCAGCGCCAGCTGCTGCGCTCGGTGGGCCTGCTCGACCTCGAGGAGATCTTCATCAGCCACTTCCACGCTGACCACTTCCTCGGGCTGCCGGGCCTGCTGAAGACGTTCAGCCTGCGCGGGCGCGAGATCCCGCTGACCGTCTACGGGCCGCCGCGGCTCGGCGCCCTGTTCGAGGCGATGCGCCCGGTGATGGGGAGGACGAGCTTCGAGGTGAGGATCGTGGAGCTCGAGCCGAACGAGGAGCTCGCACGCGACGGCTATTCCGTGGCCGCCTTCGCGGTGGACCATCGCGTGACCGCGTACGGCTACGCGCTGATCGAGCAGGAGCGGCCCGGGCGCTTCGACGAAGCTCGCGCGCGCGAACTGGGCGTCGCGCCCGGCCCCGACTTCGGCCGTCTCCAGGCGGGCGAGACGGTGAGCGGCGCGTCCGGGGAGGTGCTGCCCGAGCAGGTGCTCGGGGAGGCCCGCCGCGGGCGCAAGGTCGTGCTGGCCGGCGACACCGCGCCCTGCGAGATGACGGCCGTGGTGGCCCACGGCGCCGACCTGCTCGTGCACGAGGCCACGTTCGCCGAGGAGGAGGACGCGCGGGCGCGGGAGACCGGCCACTCCACGGCGCGCGCCGCCGCCGAGCTGGCGGCTCGGGCAGAGGTGCAGCTGCTCGCGCTCAACCACGTCTCGCAGCGCTACGCGGGCCCCGAGCTACGCGACGAGGCACGCGCGGTGTTTGAGCGCACGATCGTCCCGAGGGACTTCGATCGCGTCGAGATTCCCTTTCCCGAGCGGGGCGAGCCGATCCATCACAGAGCCGGAGTTGACAACTAAGTGAGTGAGCGCTAACTTCCCAACATCAAGTGAGTGAGTGACCACTCACAACGATGAAAGGAGAAGTCATGAAGCGCGCAGCAAGCTCCGGTTGGACCTTCGCGATCGTCTCGGTCGCACTCTTCATGGTGGTGCTCGACAACCTGGTCGTCACCAACGCACTGCCCAGCATCCGCGAGGACCTCGGCGCCACCATCCAGCAGCTCGAGTGGACGGTGAACGCGTACACGCTGACCTACGCGGTCCTGCTGCTCACCGGCGCGGCGCTTGGGGACCGCTTCGGCCGCAAGCGCATGTTCTCGCTCGGCCTGGGGATATTCACGCTCGCATCGGCAGCCGCCGCGGTGGCGCCGACCACCGGTTTCCTGATCGCGGCGCGCGCCGCTCAGGGCCTCGGGGCCGCCATCGTCACACCGCTCACCCTGACCTTGCTCAGCGAGGCCTTCCCCCCGCAGAAGCGCGGGCTGGCCCTCGGAGCGTGGTCCGGCATCAGCGGCCTCGCGGTCGCGCTCGGCCCCGTGGTGGGCGGCGCGGTGGTCACCGGCATCTCCTGGCACTGGATCTTCTGGCTGAACGTGCCGATCGGCTTGGTCACCATCCCGCTGGCCATGTCGCGCCTGACCGAGAGCCACGGCGAGTCGCGCGGGTTCGACGTTCGCGGCCTCACCCTCGTCAGCGGCGGCCTCGGCGGGCTGGTCTACGGCATCGTTCACGCCCAGTCGGCGGGCTGGACGGCATCGACGGTGCTCGTTCCGCTCGCGGTCGGCGCGGTGCTGCTTGCGGCCTTCGTCGCCTGGGAGCTCCGTACCCCGGAGCCGATGCTGCCGATGAGCTTCTTCCGCAACCGGGCCTTCACGGCCACCAACGGCGTGTCGCTCGCGATGTACTTCGGCAGCTTCGGATCGGTGTTCCTGCTGGCGCAGTTCTTCCAGGTCGCACAGCACTACACGGCGCTGCAGTCCGGTCTGCGGATCCTGCCCTGGACCGTCATGCCGATCTTCGTCGCTCCGATCGCCGGCATCCTGTCCGACCGCATCGGCGGTCGCCCGCTGATGGCCGTCGGCCTCGCCCTCCAGGGCGGCGCGCTGACCTGGCTGTCCGCGGTCACGAGCCCGACGGTGGCCTACACGCAGCTGGTCCCGGCCTTCGCGATGGCGGGCGCGGGGATGGCCCTGGTGTTCGCACCGGCCGCCAACACGGTGCTGAACGCCGTGCGACCGAAGCAGGCCGGCCAGGCCTCGGGTGCCACGAACGCGATCCGCGAGCTCGGCGGAGTGCTGGGCGTGAGCGTGCTCGCCACGGTCTTCACGGCCCACGGCGGATACGCGTCCCCGCAGGACTACGTGGACGGGCTCGTGCCCGCGGTGCGGGTCGGGGCGGCGGTGCTGTTCGCCGGAGCGCTGGTGGCGTTGCTCGTGCCGAGCAAGCGTCGGCAGGCGGCGACGGCCTCGGTGCCGGCAGGTGCGCAGGCGTTGACCGCCGAATGAGTGAGCGCTAGCTTCCGATGGACATGGCCACCGCCACCAAGACACGGCAGACCGCGGACGAGCGGCGCGAGGCGATCGCGAAGATCGCCCTCGAGGAGTTCGCCGCCCGCGGTCTGCACGGCACGCCGACGAGCGAGATAGCCCGCAAGGCGGGCATCTCGCACGCCTACCTGTTCCGGCTCTTCCCCACCAAGACGGAGCTCTTCATCGCGGCCACCGAGGGCTGCTTCGACCGCACGCTCGCCGCCTTCAAGAAGGCCTCCGAGGGGATGGAGCCGGGGGAGGACTGCCTGCAGGCGATGGGCGAGGCCTACGTGGAGCTGCTCAGCGACCGCTCGATCCTGCTCTCGCAGATGCAGGCCTACACGGCCTGCGACGACCCGGACATTCGCGCGGCGGTGCAGGCGCGCTTCGGCGAGCTGGTCAAGTTCGTGGCCGAGAAGTCCGGCGCCGGGCCCGAGCGCGTCCAGCAGTTCTTCGCCTTCGGGATGCTGCTGAACGTGGCAGCGGCGATGGATTTGCCGGAGGTGAAAGAGCCCTGGGCGGTCGACCTGCTGCCGGAGAAGCTTCGCTAGAAGTACGGAAGTACGGAGTACAGAAAAATCCGTAACTCCGTACTTCCGTACATCCGTACCTCTTCACTTCCGTACGCAGCGCTTGCTACGGTTGCGCAGACGCTCCTTTAACCCGGGCCAGTGAGCTCAGGAAGGGCAGTTTTGAACGAGAAGGTCGTACTCGACCGCGAGGACATTCGCCGCACGCTCGTGCGCATCGCACACGAGATCGTCGAGAAGACGGGTGGCGAACGCATCGCCGTGGTGGGCATCCACCGGCGAGGAGCGGTCATAGCGGCGCGCCTGCGAAAGCGCGTGGAGGGCCTCGTCGACGCCCCGGTGCCGCTCGGCGACCTCGACATCTCCTTCTACCGCGACGACGTCTCGACCCGCGGGCCCGAACGCCAGCCGGTGGTGCTCGACTCGCACATCGAGTTCCCCCTCGACGGCATGACCGTCGTGCTGGTGGATGACGTGCTCTACACGGGCCGCACGGTCCGCGCCGCGATCGACGCCCTGTTCGACTACGGCCGCCCCGACCGCGTGCAGCTGGCCGTGCTGGCCGACCGCGGCCACCGCGAGCTGCCGATCCGCCCCGACTACGTGGGCAAGAACCTGCCAACAGCACGCGCGGAGCGCGTGAACGTACGCGTCGAGGAGATCGACGGCGTGGACGAGGTCACCATCAGCGAGCACGCGGAGGTAGCGGCGTGACGATCAGGAACCTGCTCTCCATCGACGACCTCTCGCGGGAGGACATCGAGCGCATCCTCCGCCGCGCGCAGAGCTTCGCCGAGGTCTCCGGGCGTGAGATCAAGAAGGTGCCGACGCTGCGCGGCCGCACCGTCATCAACCTCTTCTATGAGGCGTCCACGCGCACCAGCTCGTCGTTCGAGCTGGCCGCCAAGCGCCTCTCCGCCGACCTCGTGAACATCAAGTCGCTGGGCTCCTCGGTGGACAAGGGCGAATCGCTCAAGGACACGATCCAGACGCTCTCGGCCTACGACCCGGCCGCGATCGTCATCCGCTCGCCGAACGCCGGTGCCGCCGCGCTGGTGGCGCGCTGGACCACCGCCTCGGTGATCAACGCGGGCGACGGCAAGCACGAGCACCCCACCCAGGCGCTGCTCGACCTCTACACGCTGGAGCGCCGGCGCGGCGCGCTCGAGGGGCTGAAGGTCTGGATCGTGGGCGACGTGCTCCACAGCCGCGTGGCCCGCTCGAACATCCTCGCCTTCACCCGCATGGGCTGCGAGGTCACTGTCTGCGGGCCGCCCACGCTGATCCCGCGGGAGGTCGAGTCGCTCCACTGCGAGGTCCGCTACACGCTCGACGGCCTCGAGGAGGCCGACGTGGTCTACGCCCTGCGCATGCAGCACGAGCGCATGACCGGCTCCTACGTGCCGTCGCTGCGGGAGTACGCCACGCGCTACCAGATCGACTCGCGCCGGCTCTCGCCGCACCAGCTGCTGATGCACCCGGGTCCGGTGAACCGCGGGGTGGAGCTGTCGGCCGAGGTGATCGACTCGCCCCAGGCGCTGATCGTGGACCAGGTGGAGTCCGGCGTGGTGGTGCGCATGGCGGTGCTGTACGAGCTGCTCGCCGGCGGCCCGGGCAGGGCGGCGGCGGGGGCTCCCTCGTCGGCCGGGATGGAGACGGAGCCCCAGCCGGCGTGAGCGTGCCGCTCGATCGCGCCCACGCCCCCGCGGGCGACGTGCTCCTGCGCGGGGCACGTCTGCTCGATCCGCGCGCCGGGCTCGACCGCGAGGGCGACCTGCTGCTGCGCGACGGCGAGATCGCCGAGGTGGGGGAGACGGGCTCGCTCAGCGCGCCGCAGGGGGCCGAGGTGGTGGACGCCGCCGGGCTTCACGCCTTCCCGGCCTTCGTGGACCCGCACGTGCATCTGCGCACGCCCGGCCGGGAGGACGAGGAGGACATCGACTCCGGCACCCGCGCGGCTGCCGCCGGCGGCTTCTGCGCGATCCTCGCCATGCCGAACACCGACCCTGTGGTGGACAGCGCACCCGTGCTCCGCTCGCTGCGCCAGCGCGCCCGCGAGCAGGCGCGCGTGCCGGTCGGCTTCCTCGCCACGATCACGCGCGGGATGGCCGGCGATGAGCTCACCGAGATGGCCGAGCTCGCCGACGAGGGCGCCGTGGGCTTCACGGACGACGGCCTGCCGGTGCGCTCGGCCGGGCTGCTGCGCCACGCGCTCAGCTACCAGCGCCTCGCCGGCCGGGTGCTCGCGCTGCACGAGGAGGATCCCACCCTCTCGGGTGCCGGCGTGATGCACGAGGGCGCCGCCTCGGCGCTGCTTGGGCTGGCAGGGATCCCCTCGATAAGCGAGTCCACGATGGTGGCGCGGGACGCCGCGATCGCCCTCTATGAGGACGCGCGCCTGCACATCCAGCACGTCTCCGCGCGCGAGACCGTCACCGCCATCGAGCAGGCCAAGGCCGCGGGCGTCCAGATCACGGCGGAGGCCACGCCCCACCACCTCACGCTCACCGACCAGGCCGTGCTCGGCCTCGACTCGAACTTCAAGATGAACCCGCCGCTGCGCTCGGAGGACGACCGCCAGGCGATCATCGAGGCGCTGCGCACCGGCGTGCTCGACTGCATCGCCACCGATCACGCTCCCCACTCGCGCGAGGAGAAGGAGCAGCCCTTCGAGCTGGCCCCGATGGGCGTCACCGGGCTCGAGACGGCCTTCGCCGCCGTCCACAGCGAGCTGGTGCTGCCGGGCGTGATCACGCTCGAGCTGCTCGTGGAGCGCATGACCGCGGGTGGTGCGGCGTTCGGGGTGCCGATTCCCACGCTGGCGCCCGGCTCGCCCGCGAACGTCGTGCTCGTCGACCTCGACGCCGAGTGGGAGGTGGGGGAGGCGGGCTACGAGAGCCGCTCCGCCAACTGCTGCTTCGCCGGCCGCACGCTCACCGGGCGGGTGCGAATGACGGTGGCCGGCGGCTCGGTGGCCTACCGCGAGCGCTCGTTCGCGATCGGGGCGGTGTAGGCGTGCCGCGCGCCCGCCGCCTCCTCGACCCGGAGCGCACCGCGTTGATCGTGGTTGACGTCCAGGAGGCGTTCCGCCCGGCGGTCAACGAGTTCGACAGGGTCACCGCCAACGTGGCCACGCTGGTGGAGGGCGCCAAGGCGCTGGGGGTGCCGATCGTGGTCACCGAGCAGTACCCGCGCGGCCTCGGGGTCACCGTGCCCGAGGTGGCCGAGCACCTGCCGGAGGGCGACGAGGCGATCGAGAAGCTCGCCTTCTCGGCCGCCCAGGCAGACGGCTTCGACCTCGGCGGGCGCGACCAGGCCCTGATCTGCGGCATCGAGTCGCACGTCTGCGTGTCGCAGACGGCGCACGACCTGCTCGACCAGGGCGTGGAGGTGCACGTGGCCCGCGACGCCGTCAGCTCGCGCACGAAGGAGAACTACGAGCTCGGCCTCACGAAGATGGAGAGCTCCGGCGCGATCATGACCTCGGTCGAGATGGCGCTGTTCGAGCTGCTGGGTGCCGCCGGTTCCGATGAGTTCAAGGCCGTCCAGAGGCTGGTGAAGTGAGCGGCGCCTACCTGCTCCTCGAGGACGGCACTCGCTTTGACGGGGATTCGGTCGGCGCTCCGGTGCCAGCGACTGGCGAGGTCGTATTCAACACCTCGATGTCGGGCTACCAGGAGTCGGTCAGCGACCCGAGCTACCGCGGCCAGATCATCGTCTTCACGTATCCGCTGATCGGGAACTACGGCGTGTCCGAGGAGGCGATGGAGTCGGATCGCATCCACGCGCGCGCGGTGGTGATGCGCGAGGGGATCGACCGCGAGCACGCTCCCAGCGCCGAGGGCGGGTGGCTCACCTGGCTCAGCGACTGCGGCGTGCCGGCGCTGAGCGGCATCGACACGCGCGCGCTGGTGCTCCACATCCGCGACAAGGGCGCGATGCGCGGCGGCGTCTTTCCAGCCGAGCTGGCCGAGCGCGAGGCGATGGAGATCGTTCGGGCCGAGCCGCCGATGGCTGGTTGCGACCTGGCGCGAGAGGTCACCCCGGCGGAGCCGCTGATCCTCGATCCGGACAACCCCGGCCCGCTGATCGTCGCGATCGACACCGGCATCAAGACCTCGATCGTGCGCAACCTGCGCGAGCGCGGCGCCCGCCTGGAGCTCCATCCCTGCACGACCAGCGCGGAGGACCTGCTCGCACGCTCCCCGGACGCCGTCTTCCTGGCGAACGGTCCCGGCGACCCCGCGGCGCTCGGCTATGTGGTGGACACCGTGCGCGAGCTGGTGGGCAAGACGCCCGTGTGGGGGATCTGCCTCGGTCACCAGCTGCTGTGCCGGGCGGTGGGCCTCGAGACCTTCAAGCTCCCCTTCGGCCACCGCGGCGCCAACCACCCGGTCAAGGACCTGGAGACCGGCCGCATCGACATCACGAGCCAGAACCACGGCTTCGCGGTCCTCGGCCCGGGCGGCGAGCAGACGATCGACACCGACGACCCCGTCCGCTGGGAGACCGACTTCGGCACCGCCGAATTGAGCCTGCTGAACCTCTACGACCGCACCGTCGAGGGCCTGACCCTCAGAGACGTGCCAGGAGCGACAGTGCAGTACCACCCCGAAGCAGGCCCCGGCCCCCACGACTCGCTCTACCTGTTCGACAGATTCTTGGAGCTCGTCTCATGAAAAAGGACTGTCGACTGTCGACTGTCGACTGATATGCCCCGGCGCAACGACATAGACCGCATCCTCGTCCTAGGCAGCGGCCCAATCGTGATCGGCCAAGCGGCCGAGTTCGACTATTCGGGCGCCCAAGCCTGCAAGGTCCTGCTCGAAGAGGGCTACGAGGTCGTGCTCGTCAACTCCAACCCCGCGACGATCATGACCGACCCGGAGTTCGCCACCGCCACCTACATCGAGCCCCTAACGCCGGACTCGGTGGCGCGCGTGATCGAGCGCGAGCGGCCCGACGCGCTGCTGCCCACCCTGGGCGGCGGCACCGCGCTGAACCTCGCTCGCGCGCTGAGCGAGGACGGCACGCTGGAGCGCTTCGGCGTGGAGCTGATCGGCGCCGACTACGACGCGATCCGCCGCGCCGAGGACCGCGACCTGTTCCGCCAGACCATGGAGAAGGCCGGTCTGCGCGTGCCGCGTTCGGCGATCGTGTCCAGCATCGCGGAGGCCGACCGCGCCCTGCCCGACATAGGCCTGCCGGCGATCATCCGCCCGGGCTTCACGATGGGTGGCCAGGGCGGGGGAGTGGCCTGGAGCGAGGCCGAGTACGCCGAGCGCATCGGCGAGGGTCTCGCGGCCAGCCCGATCGGCCAGGTGCTGGTGGAGGAATCCGTGATCGGCTGGGGCGAGTTCGAGCTCGAGGTGATGCGCGACCTGAACGACAACGTGGTGATCGTCTGCTCGATCGAGAACGTGGACCCGATGGGGGTCCACACAGGGGACAGCGTCACCGTGGCGCCGCAGCAGACGCTCACCGACCGCCAGTACCAGAAGCTGCGCGACCAGGCGATCGCGGTCATCCGCGCGGTGGGCGTCGAGACCGGCGGCTCGAACATCCAGTTCGCGGTGAACCCGCAGACCGACGAGATCGTGGTGATCGAGATGAACCCGCGCGTCTCGCGCTCGTCCGCGCTCGCGTCGAAGGCCACCGGCTTCCCGATCGCCAAGATCGCTGCGCGCCTGGCGGTGGGCTACGCGCTCGACGAGATCGACAACGACATCACGAAGGTCACCCCCGCCAGCTTCGAGCCCACCATCGACTACGTGGTGGTGAAGTGGCCGCGCTTCGCCTTCGAGAAGTTCCCCGGCACCGACGGCCACCTCTCCACCCACATGCAGTCGGTCGGCGAGGCGATGGCGATCGGGCGCACGTTCAAGCAGGCGCTGGTGAAGGCGATGCGCTCGCGCGAGATCGACGTGAGGGTGCGGCTGCCCGAGGACACCGAGGAGCTGAAGGCGCGGCTGCAGGTGCCCTCCTACGACCGCTTCGAGCTGCTCTTCGAGGCCGTCCGCCGCGGGGTCAGCGAGGCCGAGATCGAGCGGCTCACGCACGTCGACCCCTGGTTCGTGGCCGAGCTTGCCGCCCTCGCGCGCGGGGAGGATCCCGAGGCCGGCCTGGTGCGCAGCTTCAAGTCGGTGGATACCTGCGCGGCCGAGTTCGCCGCCGCCACGCCCTACTACTACTCGGGCTACGAGCGCCCGGGCCCGGACGGCCGCGCGCGCCACGAGGTGCGCCGCGGCGACCGGCCGTCGGTGGTGATCCTCGGCGCCGGCCCGAACCGCATCGGGCAGGGCATCGAGTTCGACTACTGCTGCGTGCACGCCGCGATGACCGTGCGCGCCTCGGGCCGCGACGCGGTGATGATCAACTGCAACCCCGAGACGGTTTCGACCGACTACGACACCAGCGACCGCCTCTACTTCGAGCCGCTCACGCTGGAGGACGTCCTGGGCGTGATCGAGGTCGAGCAGCCGGAGGGCGTGATCGTCCAGTTCGGCGGCCAGACTCCGCTCAAGCTGGCGCGCGGCCTGGTGGACGCGGGCGTGCCGCTGCTCGGCACCCCCGTCGACTCGATCGACCTGGCCGAGGACCGCTCGCGGTTCGGCGGCCTGATGCGCGAGCTGGGGCTGAAGAGCCCGCCGTTCGCCACCGCCGCCGACGAGGACGGCGCGCTCGAGGCTGCGGAGCAGGTGGGCTACCCATTGCTGGTCCGCCCCTCCTACGTGCTCGGCGGCCGGGCGATGGAGCTCTGCTACTCCCGGGAGCAGCTCGCCGACTACCTGGAGCGCACCGAGCGCAACGGCGACGGCACGATCTACCTCGACCGCTTCCTCGAGAACGCGATCGAGATCGACGTGGACGCGCTTTGCGACGGCGAGCAGGTCGCGATCGGCGGCGTGATGCAGCACGTGGAAGAGGCCGGGATCCACTCCGGGGACTCGGCCTGCGTGATTCCCGCGATGTCGCTCGGGCCGGAGATGCTCGCCCAGGTCGAGGCGGCCACGCGGAAGCTGGCGCTTGCGCTGGGCGTGATCGGCCTGATCAACATCCAGTTCGCCGTCCACGGCGACGAGGACCTCTACGTGATCGAGGCCAACCCGCGCGCCTCCCGCACCGTGCCGTTCGTGTCGAAGGCCGTCGGCGTGCCGCTCGCGAAGATGGCCTGCCGCCTGATGCTCGGGGAGAAGCTCCCCGATCTCGAGCTCGACCTGCCGCCGGTAGCCGGCTACGCCAGCGGCCATGTCTCGGTCAAGGAGGCGGTGCTGCCGTTCGACCGCTTCCCCAGCGCCGACGCCCTGCTCGGC
The DNA here is from genome assembly GCA_963770325.1 of uncultured Thermoleophilaceae bacterium. Lineage (GTDB taxonomy): Bacteria > Actinomycetota > Thermoleophilia > Solirubrobacterales > Thermoleophilaceae > JAICJR01. The sequence goes on from CAVYPF010000004.1 coordinate 925,960, forward strand.
CCGGAGATGAAGTCCACCGGCGAGGTGATGGGCATCGCCTCCGACTACCCGACCGCCTTCGGCAAGGCCCAGGCGGCCGCCGGTGCGGAGCTGCCCACGGAGGGCACGGTCTTCATCACGGTCACGGACAGCGACAAGCCCGCCGCGACCCAGCTCGCCGCCTCCCTGCACGACCTCGGCTTCGACATCGTGGCCACCGGCGGCACGGCCCAGGCGATCCGCCGCATGGGCGTGCCGGTGGAGCGGCTGATGAAGATCTCCGAGGGCTCGCCGAACGTGGTGGACCGGATCGAGTCGGGCGAGGTCGACCTCGTCATCAACACGCCCACGGGCTCGGGCGCCCGCAGCGACGGCTACGAGATCCGCCGCGCCGCCGTGGCGCGCGGCATCCCCTGCATCACCACGATGACGGGCGCCACCGCCGCCCAGCGCGCGATCGGGGCGCTGCGACAGGGCGAGCCCGAGGTGCGCTCGCTTCAGGAGCTGCACGCCGCGCGCCGCACGGTCGGGAGGACCCCGGCGTGAGCACCGGGCGCCGCACGCTGGCGCCCTTCGGCAGGCGTCTCTCGAACGTCGTGGCGAACGAGCAGCTGGGCGCCTACCGGCTGATCTCGACCGACGATGCCCACGGCCCCGCCGATCCCCGCCCGGGCCAGTTCTACATGCTCGCCGCGGCCGAGGGCTGGGGCGCGGGGGAGGGCGAGCGGCCCTACCTGCCGCGTGCCTTCTCGTTCGCGCGCGCGAGTGCGCGCGAGGGCGGCGGCGCCCGGCTGGCGTTCCTGCTCGAGGACGTGGGCCCAGGCACCGAGCGCCTGGCGCGGCTGGACCCCGGCGAACAGCTGTGGCTCACCGGTCCGCTCGGCATCGGCTTCGCGCCCCCCGAGGACGGCAGGCGGCCGCTGCTCGTCGGCGGCGGGATCGGCGCGGCCCCGCTCCTGTGCTGGCAGGACGAGCTCGGCCCCAGGACCGAGGTCCTGCTCGGCTTCCGTTCGGCCGCCCACGCCGAGGCCGTGCGCCTCTTCGCCGGCGAGCCAAACGTGACGACCGACGACGGCTCGCTGGGCCGCGAGGGCCTCGTGACGGAATTGCTGCGCGAGGCGCTCGACCTGTCGACTGTCGACTGTCGACTGTCGACTGTGTACGCCTGCGGCCCTCCGCAGATGCTCGAGGCGGTCCGGGCGCTGTGCGCCGAACGTGAGGTTCCCGCCCAGCTCGCGCTCGAGTCCGGCATGGCCTGCGGCTTCGGCGCCTGCTACGGCTGCGTGGTACCGACGCGAAACGGCTACGTGCGCCTCTGCGTGGACGGTCCGGTGCTGGATGCCGCCGAGCTCGAGACCGCGCTTGTGGCAGGAGCGGGACATTGAGCGGCCCGCTGGAGCTGTGCGGCGTGTCGCTGCGCGGGCCGGTGCTGAACGGCTCGGGCACCTACGACGCGATCGCGGCCAGGCGCGCCTTCGGCGACGCCCTGCTCGAGAGCTTCCCGTTCGATGCCTTCGTCTCAAAGACGATCACGCTCGCGCCGCGGCAGGGCAACCCGCCACCGCGCCTCTGGGAGACCCCGGCGGGGCTGATCAACTCGATCGGGCTGCCGAACAAGGGCCTCGAGGGCTTCCTGGCCGAGGACCTGCCCCAGCTCGCGCAGCTGCCGGTGCCGCTGATCGTGTCGGTGATGGGCTTCGACCACGCCGAGCTCGCGCGGCTGGTCGGCGAGGTCGGAGCGCGCGACGAGGTCGCGCTGATCGAGCTGAATTTCTCCTGCCCGAACGTCGAGACCGGCCTCATCATGGGCGCCGACCCGGCCGAGACCGCTCGCGCCGTCGAGGTCCTTCGCCCGCTGACCGAGAAGCCGCTGATCGTGAAGCTCACGCCGAACGCCACGGAGCCGGCGGCCGTGGCGGCGGCCGCCGAGGCCGCCGGCGCCGACGCGGTCTCGCTGATCAACACGCTCAAGGGGATGGCGCTCGATCCGCGCACGCTCGAGCCCTGGCTCGGCGGGGGCACCGGCGGGGTGTCCGGACCGGCGGTCCGGGCGGTGGCCCTCGCAGCAGGTCGCACGCCGTCGCGCGGGAGGTCGGGCTGCCGGTGATCGGCATGGGCGGGATCGCGAGCGGTCGCGACGCCGCCGACTTCCTCGCCGCGGGCGCGAAATGCGTCGCGGTGGGCACCGAGAGCTTCCGCGATCCGGCGGCGGGCGCCAGGGTGTCCGCTGAGCTGGATCTCATTTCTCGTAAAGAGCGGGGTTTTTCCCGGGCCTAGGCAGGCTAGAGGGGCAAACCCCCTGCAAACCTGGCCAAAACGCTCAACCTCCCCGAATCTAGTTGAAGCTCAACTTGAGGTCTAGCTGAATTCCGCGAAATTCGGGATCTCAGCCGCGCGGCATGGTCATTTCTGTGTAACATCGCCGCCCATGCCGCCCGCCGCCCAGTCGCCCCCGAAAGCGCCGTCGGGGGTACGCTCCCGAGCGCTCGCTGACCCAGCGAATGGACGCGCTCAAGCGCGCCAACGAGATCCGAACCCGCCGTGCGCGGCTGAAGCGCGATCTCAAGGCGGGCCGCACGAAGATCCACGGGCTGCTGCTCGATCCGCCGGAGTACCTGGAGACCGCCAAGGTCTTCGACCTGCTGCTCGCGGTGCCGAAGTACGGCCGCGTGAAGGTGAATCGAATCCTCACCCAGTGCCGCATCTCGCCGAGCAAGACCATCGGCGGGCTGTCCGAGCGCCAGCGCAACGAGCTCGTCTCGTACCTGCGCCGATAGGCACTCCGGCTCACGTCCTCGTCATCACCGGGCCCTCCGGAGTCGGAAAGGGCACGCTGATCCGCGCCCTGCTCGAGCGCTTCCCCGGGCTCGAGCTGTCGGTGTCGGCCACCACGCGCGCGCCGCGCCCGGGCGAGGAGGAGGGACGCGACTACTGGTTCCTGTCCCCGGAGGAGTTCGAGCGACGGCTGGAGGCAGGGGAGTTCCTCGAGCACGCCACGTACGCCGGCAACCGCTACGGCACGCTGCGCTCGGAGCTCGATCGTGTGAACCCGGCCGCCGGAGACGGCCCCAGGGGCCTCGTGCTGGAGATCGAGCTCCAGGGCGCGCGTCAGGTGCGGAAGACGCTGCCGGAGGCCCACCAGGTGTTCATCAAGCCGCCGTCGATCGAGGCCCTGCGCCCGCGATTGGTCGGTCGTGGAGCGGAATCGCCGGAGCAGATCGACCGCCGCCTGCAGGTCGCCAGGGACGAGCTGGCGGCCGAGCACGAGTGGAAGCACGTGATCGTGAACGACAGGCTCGAGGCCGCCGTGGATCAGCTCGCTGAGCTCGTCGCTACCCTTTGGAAAGAGCCAACCCGAGGAGCCTCTTAGTGATCAAGCCCCGCCTCGACACGCTTCTTGACCGTGTCGACTCCCATTACGCATGTGTTCTGGTGGCCGCCAAGCGCGCCCGTCAGATCAACTCGTACTACCACAACCTCGGGGAGGGGACGTTCGACGAGTACCCGCCGCCGATGGTCGAGACCGGCTCGAAGAACTACCTCAAGATCTCCCTCGAGGAGATCGCAGCCGGGAAGCTGAAGTACCGCTACCGCACCTAGCGTTGCAGCGGTCGCTTTCGGGCGCTCTTATCGGCACCATGTGCGCATGGCGCGCATCCTCGTAGGCGTCTCCGGGGGCATCGCCGCCTACAAGGCGGTCGAACTCGTACGCCTGCTCACCAAGGCCGGTCACGCCGTCCGGGTGGTCCAGACGCCCGGCAGCCTGCACTTCGTGGGCCGCGCCACCTTCGAGGGCATCACCGGCGCGCCCGTGCTGGTGGACGAGTTCGAGCCCGACCCCGCCCGCGGCGCCTACCCCGGCGACCCGCAGCCCGAGCACGCGCCGATCTCCCATCTGGAGCTGGTGCGCCGGGCGGACGCCTACGCGATCGTGCCGGCCACGGCCAACACGCTGGCCAAGCTCGCCGCCGGCCTGGCGGACAACATGCTCACCAGCGCAGCCCTGGCCTGCACCGCGCCGCTGGTCGTCGCGCCCGCGATGAACGACAAGATGTACGAGCACCCCGCCACGCGCGCGAACCTGGCCAAGCTGGCCGAGCGCGGGGCGCGGATCGTTGCCCCTGGCACCGGCGCGCTCGCGTCGAAGGGCGAGTGGGGCGTGGGGCGCCTGGCCGAGCCGGCGCAGATCCTCGCCGTGATCGAGCAGGCGCTGAACGTCGCCGACTACGCCCCGCGCTCGCTCGACGGCCTGCGCGTGCTGGTGACCGCAGGCGGTACGCGCGAGCCGATCGACGCCGTCCGCTACGTGGGCAACCGTTCCTCGGGCCGCATGGGCTTCGCTCTGGCCGACGAGGCGGCCCGCCGCGGCGCGGAGGTCACGGTGGTGGCCGCCAACGTCGCGCTGCCTCGCAGCGAGGGCGTCCGCTACGTGGAGGTGGAGACGGCCGCGGAGCTCGAGCGCGCGGCCCGCGAGGCGTTCAAGGACGCCGACGTGCTGCTGATGGCCGCCGCCGTGGCGGACTTCAGGCCCGCGAACCCGGAGAGCTCGAAGATCTCGAAGAGCGGCCGCGACGGCCTCACGGTGGAGCTCGAGCCGACGGAGGACGTGATCGCGGCGCTGGCCTCCGAGCGGCGGCCCGGGCAGACGGTCGTCGGCTTCGCCGCCGAGCACGGCGAGGGCGGGCCGCGAACGCGCGCGCGACAAGCTCGAGCGCAAGGGCCTCGACGCTATCGTCCTGAACGACGTGTCGCAGCCGGGAATCGGCTTCGACTCGCCCGAGAACGAGGTCTCGATCGTCACCCGGGAAGGCGTCCAGGAGGTGCCGCGGGCCCTCAAGACGGACGTGGCGCGGGCGATCATCGAGGTGGTGGAGAAGATCCACTCGCAGGCGAATCGAGAGGTGAAGACGTGAGCGAGCGCGAGCAGACCCCGGAGGAGCGCGGGGAGAGGGTCTATGACCTGTTCACCCGCGGGAGCGCGCTGCTCGAGTCGGGCGACTTCAATGCCGCCGCCATCCCGCTGGAGCAGGCTCGCTCGCTCGAGCCTGACAAGAGCTCGATCCGCGAGGCGCTGGGCCGCGCCTACTTCCACGCCGGCCGCTACGCCCAGGCCGGCGAGGAGTTCGCCGCGGTGGTCGAGCGCCACCCGGTGAACGACTTCGCGCACTTCTGCCTCGGCCGCTCGCTGGAGAAGACGGGCCGCATCAAGGAGGCCCGCCGCCACCTCGCGTTGGCCACGAGCCTGCGGCCCGACCGGGCCGACTACCGGGTCTACCGCGCCCGGATCGAGGCCGCGTAGTCGCGCGCGGCCAGCGCGCCCTCCACCACCAGCCCGAGCAGCCGGTCCACGGCCTGCTCGTCGAGTCCCGCCACCGGCAGGTCGCCGTGCACCCAGATGTCGCCCGAGCGCGCACACGCGAAGCGCACGTGGCGGGTCTGGCGGTTCCAGTGCAGGAGCTGCCAGGGGTCGAGGTCCTCCGAGGCCACGAGCGCGAACGCCTGGACGCGCAGCAGCCCGTCCGCCACCCTCACGCCAACCTCGAGCGGCCAGCCGCCCGCCTCCTCGCCGGCCACCGTGATGCCCCACTCGCCGTGCCCGAGCCGCCGCGTCTGGCCGGGGAGCCCGGCGATGTAGTCGTCCACCACGTCCACGGCAGCCATCGCGCTGGACTGTATGGGAGGGTGCCGGGCGTGCGAGCGGTGGTGCAGAGGGTCAGCTCGGCGTCGGTGAGCGTGGACGGCGAGACCCTCGCCGCCATTGGGCCCGGCCTGCTGGTGCTGCTCGGGGTGCGCGTCGGCGACGGCGAAGAGGAGGCGGACCGGCTCGTCCGCAAGCTGCGCGCGCTGCGCGTGTTCGAAGACGCAGGCGGGCGCATGAACCTCTCTCTGGAGCAGGCCGGCGGCGAGCTGCTGTGCGTCTCGAACTTCACCGTCTACGGCGACGCGAGCAAGGGAAACCGGCCGAGTTTCGTCGCAGCAGCGCCTCCGGAGGAGGCCGAGCGCCTGTATGAACGGGTCCTGGAAGGGCTCGCTGCGAAGGGCGGCCGGTTCGGCGCGCACATGGCCGTCGAGCTCGTGAACGACGGTCCCGTGACCGTGATCTTGGACACCTGATCGGGCGTTGCCCGCCAGCTGACCGGGGCTATACTCGATTTCGTTGGAACTTCATTTGCGGCCTGGAGCCGCACCTGGGGTGGGCTTTGGAGGCCCACCTTTTTTACGCCCGGAGAGAGACTTGACCGCACCCACTCAGGAGTACATCGAGAGCAGGCTCGCCAGCGCCGAGCCGGACGTCGAAGTGCTGCTCGCCGAGGAGATTCCCGGCGGGAAGCTGACGCTCGTGATCGACAGCCCGTCAGGGGTCGATCTGGCGCTCTGCGAGCGCGTGACGAACCACTTGCGCGACCTGCTTTCCGAGTATTCCCTCGAGGTGTCCTCGCCCGGGCCGGAGCGCCCGCTGACCAAGCCACAGCACTTCCGCCGCTTCGTGGGGAAGCGCGCGAAGGTACGCACGCGCGAGGCGCACGGTGGGCGCAGGACGTTCACCGGCGAGCTCGTGGGAGCGAGCGACAGCGAGGTGACCGTGGCGGCCGACGACGGGATCGTCTCGATCCCGTACTCGGACATCAACAGAAGCAACCTGCTGGAGGGCTGAGCGCATGAGCAAGGAGATTCTGGAGGCGGTGCGCGTCCTCGAGCGCGAGAAGGGGATCTCGTCGGAGCGCCTGATGGCTGCTCTGGAGGACGCTCTGCTGTCCGCCTACAAGAAGACCCCCGGCGCGGCCAGGTACGCGCGTGTGGACATGGCGCGCGAGAGCGGCGACTTCAAGGTCTACGAGCTGATGATCCCGGCCGATCTCGAGGAGCGGCTGCTCTCCGAGGTCGAGACGGAGGAGCCCACCGTCGATCCCGAGACGGGCGAGATGCGCGAGCCGCCGGAGCCGGAGCTCGACCCCGAGATGCTCGCCCAGTACCGCGATCAGATCGAGGAGCGCGACGTCACGCCCGAGGACTTCGGCCGCATCGCCGCGCAGACCGCCAAGCAGGTGATCCTGCAGCGGATCCGCGAGGCAGAGCGCGACATGATGTTCGAGGAGTACCAGGACCGCGTCGGCGAGCTCATCACGGGCATCGTCCAGCAGTCCGACTCGCGCTACACGCTCGTGCAGCTGCGCGAGCGCGTCGAGGCGCTGCTGCCCAAGTCCGAGCAGGTCGACAACGAGCGCTACGACCACGGTCAGCGGATCAAGGCGATCATCACCGACGTCTCGGCCCAGGCCAAGGGCCCGAGCATCATCGTCTCGCGCCGCTCCCCGGAGCTGATCCGGAAGCTGTTCGAGCTCGAGGTGCCGGAGATCGCCGACGGCCTGGTCGAGATCCAGAACGTGGCCCGCGAGCCCGGTTACCGCTCGAAGATCGCGGTGGTCTCGCACGCCGGCGGCGTGGATCCGGTCGGCGCCTGCGTGGGGCCGCGCGGATCGCGCGTGCGCATGGTCGTGTCCGAGCTGCGCGGCGAGAAGATCGACATCATCCCCTTCAACGAGGAGCCGGCCCGCTTCGTGGCCAAGGCCCTCTCGCCCGCGCGCGTGCGCGAGGTGCTCGTCGACGACGAGAACAAGCAGGCCACGGTGATCGTCCCCGACGACCAGCTGTCGCTCGCGATCGGCAAGGAGGGCCAGAACGCCCGCCTCGCTGCGCGGCTGACGGGCTGGCGGGTGGACATTCGCTCCGAGACCGAGTTCGCGAAGGAAGAGGCCGAGCACGGCTACCAGGAGGAGGAGGTCGCCGGGCGCTGCGCGGCGATCATGTCCACCGGCCGCCGCTGCCCGAACGCCGCGCTTCCGGGCTCGCGCTACTGCGGCCTGCCGGCGCACCAGGCGCTGGTCGACGCCGGCACCGACAAGGTGGCCGAGGCGAACGGCGACGCGCCCGAAGCAGAGCAAGCAGAAGAGCAGGTCGCAGAACCGCAGGTCGCAGGGGAGCAGGTGGCCGCGGAGTCGCAGGCGGAGGAGCCCGTGGCCGAGGTGGCCGACGAGGAGCCTGTGGCCGAGCCTGTCGACGGGGAGCCTGCTGCCGAGACGGACGCCGAGCCCGAGGCGGACGCCGACCGCGAGACGGCGGAGGAACGGGCGTCGTAGGGGCGGTCCCGCACAGGCGCTGCGTCGGCTGCGGGCGTTCGCTCCCGAAGCCGGAGCTGGTTCGCTTCGTGCTTGGGCCGAGCGGGATCGAGCGGGACGCCGAGGCGCGGCGTCCCGGCCGAGGCGCCTATCTTTGTCCGCGCCCGCCGTGCGCCGAGAGGGCGCTCGGCACAAATGGATTCCAGCGGTCCTTCCGAGGGCCGATCCGGGTACTGAAAGAGACCATAGACTTCACTCGCTGATGGCAAAGAAGAGAGTTCATGAGATAGCCAAGGAACGCGGAATCTCCAGCAAGGAGGTGCTCGCGATCCTTCAGAAGGCCGGCCTCGACGTGAAGGCCGCTGCCTCGAGCGTCGACGAGGGCGACGTCCAGCGCGCGTTCTCGAACGGTGCCGACGCCGCGAATGCCGACGATGGCGCCGCCACGGAACAGGCGCAGCCGAAGGCGGCCGGCGGCGACGGCCAGAAGAAGCCGAAGCAGGGCCAGCCGAGCGCGCAGCAGCCGCCCGCCGCCGAGCAGAAGCCAGATCAGGATTCGGAGTCGGGACAGGGCGAGCAGCGCGCGCAGCGTCCCCAGCGGCGCCCCGATCAGGGCGGCGGCGGAGGCGGTGGCGGACGCCGCCGGCGCGTCGTAATCGACTCGCAGGCATCTCGCCGCCAGCAGGGTGGCCCACCGGTCCAGCAGCAGCCGCCCCGCCGCGGACGCGGGCGCAGGCGCCGCACTCCATGGGTCGAGCCGGACCTCACGGCGGCGCCCGAGCCGCAGGGCGAGGAGCCGGCGACGCAGATCAACTCCGGCGCCACCGTGAAAGAGGTCGGCGAGTCGCTCGGCCTCGGCGCGCCCGAGGTGATCAAGAAGCTGATGGAGCTCGGTGAGATGGCCACGCTCACCCAGACGCTGTCTGACGACGCGATCCAGGTGCTGGCCGACGAGTTCGACAAGAAGATCGAGATCGTCCACGCGGCCGACGACGTAGGGGAGTCGCCGGAGTACGCCGACGAGGAGGGCGAGCTCGTGGAGCGACCACCGGTCGTCACGATCATGGGCCACGTCGACCACGGGAAGACCTCGCTGCTCGATGCGATCCGCGAGACCGAGGTGGTCGCGGGCGAGGCCGGCGGCATCACGCAGCACATCGGCGCCTACCAGGTGCGCCACAACGGCAAGTCGATCACCTTCCTCGACACCCCCGGCCACCAGGCCTTCACCGCCATGCGCGCCCGCGGCGCCCAGGTCACCGACATCGCCGTGATCGTCGTGGCCGCCGACGACGGCGTGATGCCCCAGACCGAAGAGGCGATCGACCACGCCAAGGCCGCCGACGTGCCGATCATGATCGCGGTCAACAAGATCGACCTCGAGGGAGCCGATCCCAATCGCGTGCGCGGCGAGCTGGCGCAGCTCGCCCTCACCCCGGCGGACTGGGGCGGCGACACCGAGTTCGTCGACGTCTCGGCGAAGACCAAGGTCGGCCTCGACGAGCTGCTCGAGAACATCGTCACGATCGCCGAGCTCGAGGAGCTGAAGTCCAACCCGAACACCGATGCCTCCGGCACCGTGATCGAGTCTCAGCTCGATCCCGGCCGCGGCCCGGTGGTGACGCTGCTGATCCAGCGCGGCACCCTGAAGGTGGGCGACGCCCTCGTGGCCGGCGCCCACTGGGCGCGGGTGCGCGCGATGCATGACTATCGCGGCGAGCGGCTCAAGCTTGCGCGCCCCGGCGACCCGGTCGAGATCCTCGGCTTCGACGGCGTGCCCGGAGGCCGGCGAGCACTTCCGCGTGGTCGAGAACGACCGCAAGGCCCGCCAGCTCGCAGGCGATCGCGCCAACCGTCTGAAGACCGAGCAGCTGGCCCGCCGCCAGGGCGTGAAGCTCTCGCTCGAGGACGTCTTCGCCCGCGCGCAGAAGGGCGAGCTCAAGGAGCTCAACCTGATCGTGAAGGCCGACGTCGCCGGTTCGCTCGAGGCGATCGAGGACGAGATCGCGAAGCTGCCGCACGACCAGGTCACCGCCAGCGTGATCCACGACGGCGTCGGCGGCATCAACGAGTCCGACGTGATGCTCGCCTCGGCCTCCGACGCGATCGTGATCGGCTTCAACGTGCGCCCCGTGCAGGACGCCGCCGAGATCGCCAGGCGAGAGGGCGTCGAGATCCGCACCTACACCGTGATCTATCGCGTGATCGAGGAGCTGCGCGCCGCGATGGAGGGCCTGCTCGAGCCCGAGGAGGTCGAGACCACCATCGGCGTTGCCGAGGTGCGCCAGACCTTCCGCGCCTCGCGCGTGGGCACGATCGCTGGCTGCTACGTCCGCGACGGCGTGATCCGGCGCGGCGCCAAGGTGCGGCTGGTGCGCGGCGGCACGATCATCTACGACGGCCGCATCGGCTCCCTGAAGCGCTTCCAGGAGGACGTGCGCGAGGTCGAAACCGGGTTCGAGTGCGGCATCGTGCTGGAGAATTTCGCTGATGTGAAAGAGGAAGACGTGCTCGAGGTCTACGAAACGCGGCAGGTGGAGCGAGAGCTTTAGTCGCCCGAGTTGACAGCTGACAGCTGACAGTTGCGGGGCGCTTTCGGAACTGTCAACTGTGAACTGTCAACTATGTCCTTCGTTTGCCTCCTCGAAATCCACCTGCACTTCCCGGACAACGCGAGTCTCAAGGGCAAGCGCAAGGAGTTGCTCTCGCTCAAGGCACAGCTACAGCGGCGCTTCGGGGCGAGCGTGGCCGAGACCGATCATCAGGAGCTGTGGCAGCGCTCCACGCTTTCCGCCGCGCTGGTGGGGCGCGACGTGCACAGCCTCGAGGAGGCGGCCGCGAAGCTCAGCCGCTATGTGGAGTCGCAGTGCCCGGACGGTGTCTGGATCGAGCGCGGAACGGTTTCCGCGGAGGAGGTCCTAGGTTAGGATGGCTGCGTCGAGGATGCGGCGGGTGAATGAGGCGGTTCGGGAGGTCCTGTCGGGCCATATCGCGGACGATCTCAAGGACCCGCGGATCGGCTTTGTGACAGTGACCGGGGTAGACACGAGTCCAGACCTTCGCCATGCGCGCGTTTACGTCAGCGTGCTCGGCTCCGAGGACGAGCGCCAGGAGGCGCTGGTCGGCCTGCAGTCGGCCGCCGGCTTCCTGCAGGCCCAGGTCGGCCGCGAGCTGCACATGAAGAACACGCCCACGCTCGAGTTCCGCTACGACGGGTCGATCGACCACGGGATGAGGATCACCGAGCTGCTCGACAAGGAGGAGTCGGGCGGGTGGGAGTAGCCACCGACCTCGATCAGGTGATCGAGGAGCTGCGGCACGCCGACAAGCTCCTGCTCACCACCCACGAGAACCCCGACGGCGACGCGCTGGGCTCGCTGCTGGCCACCCACCAGATGCTCACGGAGCTCGGCAAGGACTCGGTGATGTTCATGGCGGCGGACGAGTTCCCGCTGCCGCACGAGTACCGCCACATGGACTTCAAGGGTGTGCTGAACGCGCCGCCCGACGACTTCAGCGAGCGCACGGTCGTCTTCCTCGACTGCGGCAACATCGACCGCATGCCCGTCGACTTCCTGCAGCAGGCCGACCTGCACATCCTCAACATCGATCACCACCACGACAACACGCGCTTCGGCACGGTCAACCTCGTGGTGCCCGACGCCTCGTGCACGGCCGAGATCGTCTTCGGGATCGCGAAGGAGCTGGGGGTCGAGGTCAGCCCCGAGATCGCCGACGCGCTGTACGTCGCGCTGGTCACCGACACCGGGCGCTTCATGTACGAGAACACCACCGCCGCGGCCCACAGGATGGCTGCCGAGCTGATCGAGCTCGGGGTGGACGTCCACGACGTCTACCGGCGGCTCTACGAGGACCTGCCGTTCGGCCGGCTTGTGCTTCTTGCACGCGCGCTTACTCGCGTCAGCCGCTACGACGACGGCGCGCTCACCGTCACCAACCTCACGCGCGCCGACTACGAGGAGACGGACACGCTCGAGACCGACTCCGAGGGCGTGGTGGACCACATCCGCGCCGTGGAGGGCACCAAGGTCGCCGCGCTCGTCAGGGAGCTGCTGTCCGCCGATCGGGTCGGCGTTCGCAAGGTAAGCCTGCGCGCCACCGACGGCCGCGTTGACGTCTCGAGGATCGCGCGCTCGCACGGCGGCGGCGGGCACCGCCAAGCCGCCGGCTTCTCCACGGAGCTCCCGCTCGAGGAGCTCGTGGAGCGGCTACGTGCGGAGGTCCGCGAACAGCTCTGAGGAGCGACCGTGGCCCTGTCGGGCGTCTTGCTCTATCCGAAGCCGGCGGGAGTCACGTCGCACGATGTCGTCGCGGTCGTCCGCCGCCGCCTCAGCGAGGAGACGGGGCAGCGGGTGAAGGTCGGCCATGCGGGCACGCTCGACCCGTTCGCCACCGGCCTGCTGCTGGTGCTGGTGGGCGCCGCCACGCGCGCGCAGCGCTTCCTGATGGCGCTGCCGAAGACCTACCGGACCGTCGCGCGACTGGGCTGGACTTCCGACACGGGCGATCCCGAGGGCGAGCTGATCCACACCGGCCGCGTGCCGGAGGAGCTCGAGCTGCCCACCGGCGAGATGCTTCAGACGCCGCCCGCGTACTCGGCGGTGAAGGTGGGAGGGGAGCGCCTGTACGCGAAGGCCCGCCGCGGGGAGTTCGTGCACGTGGACGCCCGGCCTGTGAGCGTCTACCGCTTCGACCTGATGCGCCGTGACGGCGACCGCGCCGAGCTCGAGATCGAATGCTCGTCCGGGACCTACGTCCGCCAGCTGATCGCCGATCTGGGAGACGCGTACTGTGAGGAGCTTCAGAGGACGGCCATCGGGCCGTTCCGGCTGGATGAGGCCTCCGAGGAGCGGATGATCTCCCTCGAGGACGCGCTTGAGTTCCTGCCGGAACGGCTCCTGGAGGACGACGAGGCGCGGTTGGCATTGAACGGCGTGGCCGTGCACAGTCCACAGTCCACGGACGACAGACCACAGGGCTTTGATCATGTGCGCCTCATGTACGACGATCGCCTTGTCGCCATCGCTGAACCGCGCGCGGATCAGCTCAAACCGATAGTTGTGTTCAAGTGAAGGTCACATCTCTACATGACGTCGAGCCTCGGCCGCGGCGCGTTGCGGTCGGCACGTTCGACGGTGTGCACCTCGGGCATCGCGAGGTCATTCGCGGAAATGACACGGTGCTCACGTTCGATCCGCATCCGCTCGCGGTCCTGAAGCCGGACGCCCAGCCGAAGCTGCTCCAGTCGTTTCCGATCAAGCGCGACCTGATCGCCGGACTGGGGGTGGAGGAGCTGGTGGTGATCCCGTTCAACCACGACTTCTCGGCGAAAACGGCCGACGAGTTCGTGGACTCGGTGCTGATCGATCGCCTGGGCGCCACTCACGTCTCGGTGGGCGAGAACTTCCGCTTCGGTCATGCGGCCGGGGGCAACGTCGAGTTGCTCCGCTCGCGGCCCGAGTTCGAGACGCGCGTCGTGCCGCTGGTGGAGGTCGCGGGCGAAACGGTCTCCTCGAGCCACATCCGCGGCCTGGTGGCGGCCGGCGAGATCGGACTGGCCACGCAGTTCCTCGGCGGTCCTTTCCTATACGAGGGTGAGGTGGTGGAGGGCGACAAGCGCGGACGCGAGCTCGGCTTCCCGACCGCCAACATCGTGCCCGACGACCGGCTGGCGTACCCCGGCCACGGCATCTACGCGGCGTGGGCGCACGGCAAGGCCGCGGCGGTGAACGTGGGCGTGCGGCCCACCTTCGTCACGGGGCGTGGCGCGCTGATCGAGGCGTTCCTGATCGACTTCGACGGTGACCTGTATGGGCAGACGCTGCGCGTGGCGTTCGTCGAGCGCCTGCGCGGCGAGCGGCGCTTCGACTCGGCTGAGGCCCTGGTCGAGCAGATGAAGCTCGACGTGGAGCAGGCGCGCGAGATCTGCAGGCGCGCGGGCCAGGCCGACGCCGCCTGAGATCGTGCGGGCGCTCGCGATCCGTTCTGCTACGGTCTTCCGCCGATGAGCCTGACCACAGAAGCGAAGCAGGAGATCGTCACCAAGTTCGGCAAGTCCGACGCCGACACCGGGTCCACCGAGGTCCAGGTCGCGCTGCTGACCGTCCGCATCAACCACCTCACCGAGCACCTGCGCGAGCACAAGAAGGACCACCACTCGCGCCGCGGGCTGCTGATGCTCGTCGGCCAGCGCCGCCGGCTGCTCAAGTACATGCAGAAGAACAACCTCGAGGGATATCGCGAGCTCATCAAAGAGCTCGGCCTGCGGCGATGATCGAGGCTGGCTCGCCGGCGCCGGACTTCACGCTGCGCGATCAGGACGGCAGCGACGTCACGCTCGCGGATCTGAAGGGCCAGCGCACGCTGCTCGTCTTCTATCCGCTCGACTTCAGCCCGGTCTGCTCGGACCAGCTCTCGATCTACCAGGAGCTGATCGACGACTTCGAGTCGAAGGGCGTGAAGCTCTACGGCGTGTCGGTGGACTCGGCCTTCTGCCACAAGGCCTTCCAGGACAAGCTCAACCTCACGATGCCGCTGCTCGCGGACTTCGAGCCGAAGGGCGCCGTGGCCAAGGCGTTCGGCGTCTACAACGACGAGCACGGGATCTCCAACCGGGCACTGTTCCTGATCGAGGGCGACGGCACGGTCGGCTGGTCGTACCTCTCGCCCAGCGTGCTCGAGATCCCAGGCGCCAACCTGATCTTCGACGCGCTTGAGTCAGCCCCCGCGTAGGGGTAACGACCTTCGAAGCTCCGGGCCGCCGGCGCCCGGCCCCGACGACCACGTGCGCGGCGAGGGCGGGCCGCTCGTGATCGAGTACGGCGACTACGAGTGCCCCTACTGCGCTCGTACCGACATGCTGCTCGCGGAGCTGCCCGTGCGGCGCATCTTCCGCCACTTCCCCGTGCCGTCGAAGCACCCGCGAGCCACGTCGCTCGCTCATGCCGCCGAGGCGGCGGGGCTCCAGGGCCGCTTCTGGGAGATGCACGACTCGCTGTTCGCCGACCAGGGTCACCTCGACGACCCTCACCTGTGGCGGCGCATCGAGGAGCTGGGGCTCGACCTGGCGCGCTTCGACGCGGATCGCCGCTCCCAGGCGGTGGACGAGCGGGTCACGCGAGACTTCCGCTCAGGCGTGCGCGCCGGGGTGATGACCACGCCCACCCTGTTCGTGGACGGCCAGCTGTTCGGCGGACTGCCCGGGCCCGAGCTGCTCGAGCGCCTTGGGCGCGGCAGCTAGCCGGCCTGCGCGAAGAAGCCGAGCAGGTCGCTCGGGATGCGCACGCGGGATAGGACGAAGCTGGCGTTGAAGCTGACCGTGCCCGTGAACGGCCCGGAATGAAACGGCTTCGTGCTTGCCACGCTCAGCGTGAAGCGCCGCCTGCGCAGGCTGTTCGTGGGGATCGAGAGGGTGGGGATAACGCCGGCGTGGGAGATGTCGCTGTCGCTCGGTCCGGCGCAATAGGTCTCGAGGAAGTCCGGGGCGGCCAGCGCGGGGTGGAACAGCACGCGCAGGCGCCTCGCGTTCCCCTCCAGCACGAGCGAGTCGAACTGATGGAGGATCTTCTCCGTGCAGGCAGGCGTGCCGGGCCCGCTGCTCACGTTCGCGCTGGTCAGGGCGCCCAGCTGGAGGTTCGCGAAGCCGAACGCCGAGGAGCGTCGCCCGTTGCGCGTGACCAGCACGCTGCCGCCGCCGTCGCGGACGCCGCCGAACGAATAGCTGATCGTCCCGCTGGTGTCGCACACGCCCGCTTGTGCGCAGCCGGGACCGCCGTCGCCATGGAAGGAGACCATCTCGGACATGTTTCCCGAGCGCACGTCAAAGGCCAGGATGCTGAGCCGCTGGGCCGCAGCGGCGGGCGCCGCGCCCACGAGCAGGCACAGAAAAACGACCACCGGCGCGATCCCGCGAACCATCAATGGGAGTCTGCCAGCCATTGCTAACCTCCGCAGGACTCTTTCGAAAGAGCCAATGAGACATGCCGCCAACCGGAGGCGGCGCTGAAAGGAACAGCATGAATGAAGTAAGCGCTCAGGCGCACCGCGTCTCGGTCGAGGTCGGAGGCACCGAGGTTACGTTCGAGACCGGGAAGCTCGCCAAGCAGGCGAGCGGGGCAGTGGTGGTACGGGCAGGGGACACGATGGTTCTCTCCACCGCCACTGCAGGAAACCTTCGCGATGTCGACTTCCTGCCGCTGACGGTGGACGTCGAGGAGCGCATGTACGCCGCGGGCAAGATCCCCGGCAGCTTTTTCAAGCGCGAGGGTCGCGCGGGCGAGAAGGGAACCCTCACCGCCCGCATGATCGACCGTCCGCTGCGCCCGCTCTTCCCCAAGGGCTGGAGGCGCGAGACACAGCTTGTGTCGCTCCCCATGTCGGTCGACCACGTCAACCCCTACGACATCCTCGCGATGAACGGCGCCAGCGCCGCGCTGATGGTGTCGGACATCCCGTTCCCCGTGCCGGTCGGCGCAGTGCGCGTCGGCAAGGACGAGGAGGGCGGGTTCGTGGTGAACCCCGCGGAGGAGTCGCTGCTCGAGACCGACCTTGACCTGGTCGTGGCCGGCACCGAGGAGGCCATCCTCATGGTCGAGGCGGGCGCCAACGAGGTGTCCGAGGCCGAGATCCTCGACGCGCTCGACATCGCCCACGCCGAGATCAAGAAGATCTGCCAGGCGCAGCGCGACCTACAGCGGATCGCCGGCAAGGAGAAGCAGGAGGTCGAGGTCCCGCAGGTGAACGACGACGTCCTCCGTCAGGTGCAGGATCGCTTTGGCGAGGCGCTCGTCTCGGCCACCCAGGTCGAGGACAAGCTCGCCCGCCAGGACGCCACCAAGCAGGTCGAGGAAGAGGTGCTCGAGGCGCTCACGCCCGAGGCTGACTCCCCGGACTACGCGGAGGCCCGCGCCGCCGCGCAGATGGCGTTCGACAAGCTCGAGAAGGACATCATCCGCCGCCGCATCGCGGTGGACAAGAAGCGGCCCGACGGTCGCGCAGCCGACGAGATCCGGCCGATCTCGATCGAGGTGAAGGTGGCCCCGCGCACGCACGGCTCGGCCCTGTTCACGCGCGGCCAGACGCAGGCGCTGTCGGTCGCGGCGCTCGGCACCACGCGCGAGGAGATGAGGCTCGACACGCTCGGGCTCCAGACCGCGAAGCGCTACTTCCACCACTACAACTTCCCGCCGTTCTCGGTGGGCGAGGCCGGCTTCATGCGCGGCCCGAAGCGCCGTGACATCGGCCACGGGGCGCTCGCGGAGCGGGCCCTCGTGCCGGTCATCCCGTCGCCAGGAGGACTTCCCGTACACGATCCGGGTCGTCTCCGACATCCTCGAGTCGAACGGGTCGTCCTCGATGGCGTCCGTGTGCGGCTCGAGCCTGTCGCTGATGGACGCGGGCGTGCCGATCCGCAAGCCGGTGGCGGGCATCGCCATGGGGCTGATCAAGGAGGGCGACGACTACATCGTCCTGTCCGACATCGCCGGAGTCGAGGATCACCTCGGCGACATGGACTTCAAGGTCGCCGGTACCGCGGACGGCATCACCGCGCTCCAGATGGACATCAAGATCACGGGCGTCACGTTCGACATCCTGCGCGACGCGCTCGAGCAGGCCAAGACCGGCCGCTCGTTCATCCTCGGCAAGATGGCCGAGGTGATCTCCGAGCCGCGTGTGGAGCTGTCGCCCTACGCGCCGCGCATCACCTCGATCCAGATCGAGGTCGACAAGATCGGCATGGTCATCGGCAAGGGCGGCGAGACGATTCGCGCGCTGTCCGAGGAGTACGAGGCCCAGATCGACGTCTCCGACGACGGCACGATCCTGGTCTACGCCGCGAGCGGCGAGCTGGGTGACGCCCTCATCGACCGCATCCGGACGATGACGAAGGAGGTCGAGGTCGGCGACGTGTACACCGGCAAGGTCGTGAAGACCACGACCTTCGGCGCGTTCGTCGAGCTCGCCAAGGGCACCGACGGCCTGCTCCACATCTCGAACATCTCGCCCGGTCAGCGGGCCGAGTCGGTCGAGGACGTCATGAACCGCGGTGACGAGGTCAACGTGCGCGTGGTCGAGGTCGACAAGGAGCGCGGCCGCATCGGCCTGCGCCTCGCCGACGATCCCGACATCGCAGGCAAGACGGCCGAGGAGCTCGCTGCGGTGGGCACCGGCGACCGTGGCGGAGACAGGGGCGGCGACCGCCGGCCCCCGCGTGGCGGCCGCGACCGTGACAACCGCGGACCGCGCAACGGCGGCGGCGGCGGTGGCGGCGGCGGAGATCACCGCCGCGATCGTCGCTAAGGACCACTCCGATGGCCGCTGACGGGCACAGGCTCACCGAGCTCGACTCGGGTGTGAGGATCGTGACCGAGGAGACCTCCTCGGTCCGGTCCGTCGCGCTCGGGTTCTGGGTGCGGGTCGGCTCGCGCAACGAGACGATCGAGCAGGCCGGCGATCTCGCATTTCCTCGAGCACCTGCTGTTCAAGGGAACCGACGCGCTTCAGCTCGACCGAGATCGATCAGATCTTCGACGGGCTGGGCGCGGAGATCAACGCCGGCACCGGCAAGGAGACCACGTCGGTCTACTCGCGCTTCCTCGATCAGCACCTCGACCGCGCCTTCGACGTGATGGCGGACATGGTGCTGCGCCCCACCTACCCGGACATCGAGTCCGAGCGGCAGGTGGTGATCGAGGAGATCGCGATGTACGAGGACGAGCCGTCGGACAAGGTGCACGACGTGCTCTCCGTCGGCCGTCTTCGGCGATCACCCGCTGGGCCGCCCGATCATCGGCACCGCCGACGTGATCGCGAACGTGCCCGTGCCGGAGATCGCCGCCTACCACGACGGGCGCTACACGGGACCGAACCTGGTCATCGCGGCCGCGGGGCAGCGTGGAGCACGAGCGGCTCGTTGAGATGGTGAGCAAGGCCTCCACGGCCGAGCCCGGTGAGCCGAACGCCGCTGCTGCGGCGCAGGCCAACGGGAAGCCGACGGTGCGCTTCCACCAGAAGCAGACCGAGCAGTACCACCTCTGCCTCGGCGCGCCCGGCCTGTCCCGCTCCGACGAGCGGCGCTTCGCCCTGCGCGTGCTGGACACCATCCTCGGCGGCTCGAGCTCCTCGCGGCTGTTCCAGGAGGTGCGCGAGAAGCGCGGGCTGGCCTACTCGGTCTACTCCTACGCCAGCCAGTACGTGGACTCGGGTCAGGTGGCGCTTTACGTCGGCACCCGCCCCGATCGCGTGGGCGAGGCGATGGAGGTGATCGGCGACGAGCTGCGCAAGCTTCAGGACACATCGGTCAGCGAGGACGAGCTGGTGCGGGCCAAGGAGAACGTGAAGGGCCGCACGGTGCTCGCCATGGAGTCCACGCTGGCGCGCATGAACCGGCTCGGCTCGTCGGTCCTGATGGGAGTCCCGCTGCTGTCGCTCGACGAGATCGTCGCGGCGATCGACGCGGTCAGCCTGGACGACGTGACGGCGCTCGCGAGGGACCTGTTCGTGCCCGAGCGGCTGTCGGCGGCCGGCGTGGGCGGCGACGAGGACACCTTCCTCTCCGCGCTCGAAGCGGTCAATCCCGCGCTGCTGGCCGCATTGCGTCCGTGATCAACGTCGCCGTGTCCGGAGCGGCCGGACGGATGGGGCAGACCGTGTGCCACGCGGTCGAGCGCGCGGAGGACATGGCGCTCGTCGGGCGGGCGGACCCGCTGCTCGAGCAGCAGCTTCAGGACGTGCTCGGGGACGCGGACGTGGTCGTGGACTTCTCGCAGCCGGATACCGCGCTTCGCAACGCGCGCGCTGTGCCTCGAAGCGGGCGTGCACTGCGTGATGGGCACCACCGGGGCCGACTTCTCGGAGCTCGAGGGGGTGGGCAGCGCCAACCTCTTCATCGCGCCCAACTTCGCGATCGGCGCGGTGCTGATGATGGAGGCGGCCAAGCTGATCGCCCCGCACATGCCCGAGTGCGAGATCATCGAGCTCCACCACGACGGCAAGATCGACGCCCCGTCCGGCACCGCGAAGCGCACGGCCGAGCTGATCGAGGCGGCCGGCGGCCACGTGCACCAGCCGATCCACTCGGTGCGGCTACCCGGCTTCGTTGCCCATCAGGAGGTTATCTTCGGCGGGCTCGGGCAGACGCTCGCGATCCGCCACGACTCGCTCTCCCGCGAATCGTTCATGCCCGGGGTGCTGCTGGCCATCCGCCGTGTGGAGTCGCTAGAGCGCTCGCCAACGGTTGGGTTGGAGCACTTGCTCTAGAGGTACGGAAGTACGGAAGTACGGACCGCAGGCTGTTACGAGCTGACTTTCTCCGTACTCCGTACTTCCGTACTCCGTAGTTCCCGCGCCTTGGTGTCGGCCGCCCCGCCGGCGCCAACGGCAGCCGACGCGGCGGCGCCCCGGGCGGCGATGTCCGCGTCGAACGCGCGCTCCACCTCGGGCATGGTCTTGGCCACGTCTCGTTCGACGAACTGCGGGATGAAGTCGCGCATCGCCAGCAGCAGCTTGATCCAGCCGGGGGCGAGCACGCGCCGGGCGCGCTTTTCGATCCCGTTCTCGATCGCATCGACCGCGGCCGACACCGGGTAGGTCTTCGCGAGCGGGCCCCGCATGCGGCCGCGCATCATCCCCGAGGCCGGGGTGGCGTCCGCGCCGGAGACCATCTCCGTGGCGATCCACGAGAAGTAGGCGACCCCGACCGCCACGCCGTGGTGGGCCACCTCGGCGCGCAGCGAGTCGGCGAACGCCTCCACGCCGGCCTTGCTCGCTGCATAGGCCGAGAGCACCGGCGCGTGCGCCGCGGCGGCGAGGGACGCCACCGGCAGGATGTAGCCCCTGCGCTCGATCACGTGGGGCAGGCAGGTGCGCACGGTGCGCCAGACGCCGAGGAGGTTCACCTCGATCACGCGCTCCCACGCGGCGGGATCGGTCGACCTGACAAGCCCGCCAGTGGCGATGCCCGCGTTGGCCAGCACCACGTCGATGCCGCCGAGGCGCTCCACGGTGCCGGATACGGCACGCTCGAGCGCGTCCCAGTCGGTCACGTCGGTCTCGAACCAGATCGCGTCAGGACCGCACTGAGCGGCCACCTTCTCGAGCTCCTCGGGCTCGAGCCCTGCCAGCGCCACCCGGGCGCCCTTCGCCGCCAGCCGCCGCGCGGTCTCGGCGCCGATGCCGCGCGCCCCGCCCGTGATGAACACCGTCTTCCCGCTGATCGAATAGGTCATGGGGCGGGACCCTAGACGAGGCGATAGCGCCGCGCGACGGCAGCCTGCATCCGCTTCACGTCCGCCGCGACCTTGACCGGCTGGAGCTGGGCGGGCTCGAGCACGCCGAGCGGGAAGCCGTCGTTGTGGGCCGCGCCAATGGCGTTGATGGCCGCCCTCCGCTCGGGTCCGAGGGAGGGGGAGAGGTTGCGGGTCAGCGCGAGGGCGCGCGTCAGCAGCCCGAAGGCGTTCTGGAACTCCTGCGTCCGGTGGGGACCGGGTGTCGCGCGGGCCGCGGCCGCGTAGGCGGCCTCGCCCTTTGCGGACAGGTCGAGGACCACCTGTGCCGCAACCGTCGGGTCGTTGCGCGCCGCGAGGTCCACGGAGTCGCCAATCGCCGCGTTGAGCAGCTGGCCCTGGACCAGGCCCATCCGGTTGGTGACCTGCATCGGGGCCTCCTTGGCGGCGATCTGGCCGGCGATCACGGGGAAGGCCGCGTGGATCTCGCGGTCGAGGATCGGGTCCTGGCGGCTGACCGGGCCGGTGAGCGTGGTGTAGCCGGCCTGCGCCGCGTTCATGTGCGTCTGCGCGTCGGCCACCCGACCGGCGCCGTACAGCGACGACGCGACGACGAGCTGTGCGCGCATCTCCTCGGCGGTCTGGGACGCCTCGATGTCCGACGCGGGATGGCGGAGCGTGGGCGGGCCCAGGGGGATCGGCGTCCGATGGCTCGTGCTGCCACAGGCGGCGAGCAGAAGCGACGCGGCGAGGGCCGCTCCTAGTGCCTTCTTGGTCAAGCCGCCGAGCGCTTGGCGTCGCTGTTGCGCAGGGAGCGCGGCACGACGAAGCGTATGCCCGAGCGCTGCTCGTCGATCGAGCAGGTCTTGTTGTCGATCAGGCCGCGCTGCTTGGCACCGGGGACGAGCAGCATCTGGTTGACGTAGCCCTCCTGACCCCGCTTGGGCGTGATGAACCAGAGGTAGCCGGTCTCGCGCAGCCGCGGGCGATAGCTCTCGAAGGCCTCCTCGGCCTCCTCGAGCGACTGGACCGCGACGATGGCCCCATCGAGCTCGCCTGAGCGCACCAACCCGCGCCCGAGCGTGTCCTTCACGTCCTTGCGCAGGCCAGAGCCCACGTCGCCGGTGATCTCGACGCGCTCTGAGGGCTTTACGCCCAGCTTCTGAACGGTGCTGCGGTGGTTGTAGTTGGTGGCTTGGGCCATCTGGGGGGCGGCTGAATTATGCCTGTCCCACAGGATAGGTCGCCCGGACGCCCCCAATCTGCCCGTGCGATGGGGGATAGGGCGTTCAAAGCCACCCAAAAGGGGTCAATTGGGCGGTTGCAGGCCACGACCGCTCAGATCGTCCATGCGCCTGGGATAATCCCCGCGTGGAACTCGGAGGAATCCTCACGGCGATGGTCACCCCGTTCGACGCCCGCGGGCGTGTGGATGAGGACGGGTTCGTCGCGCTGCTGCACTATCTGCTCGAGCACGGCAGCGACGGCGTGGTGGTCGCGGCGACCACCGGCGAGGCGCCGACGTTGAGCGACGACGAGAAGGTCCGGCTCTGGGAGCTCGCCGTCGCGGAGGCGGGCGACGCGCTTGTGATCGCCGGCAGCGGGACCTACGACACCGCGCACTCGATCCATCTCACCGAGAAGGCGACCGCGGCCGGCGTCGACGCGGTGCTGCTGGTCACGCCCTACTACAACAAGCCCAACAGGCGCGGCCTGCTCGCCCATTTCGGCGCGGTGTCGGGCGCCACCGACCTTCCGGTGGTGATCTACAACATCCCCTCGCGCGCCGTGATCGACCTGCCGAACGACCTCTTGCTGGAGCTGGCGCAGACGATCCCCAACGTGTCCGCCGTGAAGCAGGCTCGCTTCGAGGACGTGACGCCGATCGACGGGATGGACCTGCTGGCCGGCAATGACGACATGCTCGCGGCCGTGCTCGACATGGGCGGCAGCGGCGGGATCCTGGTGGCGTCGCACGTCGTCGGGCCCGAGATGCGCCGCATGATCGACGAGCCGGACGCCCGCCAGGAGATCCACGAGTCGCTGAGGGACGTCTTCGAGGCGATGTTCGTCACGAGCAGCCCGGCGCCCGTGAAGGCGGCGCTGAACATGCTGGGCGTTGAGGTCGGCGGCCCGCGGCTGCCGCTCGTCGAAGTGTCCGCTGACGAAGCCGCGGTGGTTCGCGGCGTGCTGGAGCGGCACGGGTTGCTGAGCGCGGTTTGAGCGGCACCCTCCGTGTTCTGCCGCTGGGCGGACTCGGCGAGATCGGCAAGAACATGATGGTCGTCGAGTACGACGGCCGCATCGTGGTCGTGGACACCGGGCTGATGTTCCCCACGCCCGACCAGCTCGGCATCGACCTCGTCCTGCCCGACTTCAGCTACCTGCGCGAGCGGGCGGCCGACATCGACGGCATCGTGCTCACCCACGGACACGAGGACCATGTGGGCGCGTTGCCGTTCGTGCTCCGGGAGATCGGCGCCACGGCGGTCCCGAACATCTACGGCGGCCCGCTGACGGTGGCGATGGTCCGCTCCAAGCTCGACGAGCACAAGCTCACCGACATGCCGCTCTACGAGGTGGAGGCGGGGGAGAGCTTCGAGTGCGGCCCGTTCGGGATCGAGATGGTGAAGATGGCCCACTCGATCCCCGATTCGCTTGCGGTCGCGCTGACCTGCGACCTGGGTACGACGCTCGTCACCGGCGACTACAAGTTCGACCAGACGCCGGTGGACGGGATCCCTGCGGACGTCGGGCGCCTTGCCGAGCTCGGCCGCGAGGGGCTGCTGCTTCTCTGCGGCGACTCGACCAACGTGCTCCGCCCCGGCGTGGCCGACTCGGAGTCGAGCGTCGGGCCGCACCTCGAGCAGGCGCTCTCGCGCTGCGACGGCCGCGTGATCGTGACCTGTTTCGCGTCGAACATCCACCGGGTCCAGCAGGTGGTGGACGCGGCGGCCGCGCTCGGCCGCAAGGTGTCGCTGGTGGGCCGCTCGATGCGCAAGAACGTGAACATCGGGCGCACGCTCGGCCACATCCACATTCCGGAGGGGATGCTCGTGCCCGTGCGCGAGATCGAGGACTACCCCGAGCAGAAGCTCGTCGTGATCTCCACCGGCAGCCAGGGGGAGCCGCTGTCGGCCCTGCGACGGATGGCGCACGGCGACCACCCGCAGGTCGAGCTGCACGCCGGCGACACGGTCATGTTCTCCGCCACGCCGATCCCCGGCAACGAGCGCGCCGTGAACGAGACCATCGACCGCATCTACCACCTCGGCGCCGACGTGATCACGCCCCAGGACGCTCCGATCCACGCCACCGGCCACGGCTGCGCGGAGGAGCTCAAGCTCATGATCAACCTCACGCAGCCCCGCTACGTGCTGCCGGTCCACGGCGACTTCCGCCGCCTGCGCGCCCACGCGGAGCTGGCCGAGGCCGTCGGCGTGGACCCCGAGGACATCTTCCGCGGTGAGAACGGCCAGCCGCTCGAGATCACCGAGCGCGGCGCCAGTTTCGGCGAACCCGAGCAGGCGGGCATGATCTTCGTGGACGGGGTCGACGTGGGCGACATCGAGGACGTGGCCCTGCGCGACCGCCGCATGCTGTCCGCCGACGGCATCTTCATCGTGGTGGCGACGATCTCCGAGCAGGACGGGCGCTCGGTGGCCCCACCGGAGATCATCTTCCGCGGCGTGCCGTTCGCCGACGACGCCGACGACGGCCTGATCGAGGCGATCCGCGAGGCCGTGGAGGAGTCCCTCGAGCGCTCGGCCGAGGAGGAGATCCGCGAGATCTCACTGCTGCAGAGCCATCTGCACGATGACGTGGCGAAGTTTGTCTACGGGCGGTTGAGGCGGAGGCCGATGGTGCTGCCGGTTGTCGTCGAGGTGTAGATCGACGGGTTGGCAGTTTGCAGTTTGCAGTCTGCAGTTTGCAGATGCGCTTAGTTCGGGCGTTTGATTAATCCGTTCAGGGCTCGCGCGATCTCTTGGATCCGGTCGCTTGTGCCCGCTTCGATCAGACCTCTCGCTTCGGCACGCATCAGCCAGTGCTCTGCTTCGAGCAGCGAGCCTCGGGCAATGAGCAGCAGCCGACGCCTGTCCGGTGTCCGCCAGCGCCCGGTCGACTCTGCGATGTTCGCGCCGACAGAGTCAGCTGCTCGAATCAGCTGGACCCCGAGCGTCCACTGATCGAGCGGCGGAAATCCACCCACCATGCGGTGCACGTCGTCGGCAAGCTCGGCGGCGAGGCGATAGCCGGCCAGTCGCCGGAAATTGCTGCCCATGCCGAGCTAAGACGATCAGGTCCGAGATTCGGCCCCGAGGGCCAACTGCAAACTGCCAACTGCCTCAGCTATGCAGCAGTTGCGCTTCCTCGGCAACAGGCATTTCGGCTGCCGGCAACCTGACCACGAATCTGCGCCCCACCACCCGCCGGGCTCTCCAGCGTCACCGAGCCGCCGTGGCCCTCGGCCACGGCCCGCACGATCGCCAGGCCGAGGCCGCTGCCTCCGCCGGCGCTGGCTCCGGCGTCGCCGGAGCCGCGGACGAAGCGCTCGAAGATGCGGTCGCCCAGGTCGGGTGGGACGCCGGGCCCGTCGTCCTCCACGGTGAGGACCACGGTGCCGTCCTCGCGGTGCACTCCCGCGCGGACGTCCGTGCCGGGCGGCGTGTGCGAGACCGCGTTGCCGATCAGGTTGAGGCTGAGGCGGTGCAGGTCGTCGGGCACGCCGTCGACGGTAAGGGTGCCGGGCTCCACGTCGACGCTGAGCTCGTGCCCGGCGGCGGTGGGCGCCAGCTCGGCCGCCGCCTCGCGCACCACTGAGCCCATCTCCACCGGCTCGCGGCGCGACTGGCGGCCCGCGTCGGCCCGCGCGAGCAGCAGCAGGTCGGCCACCAGCCTGCGCATCCGGTGCGAGGAGCGCAGCGCCGAGGCGGCGATCTCCCTGTCCTCGCCGGCGAGGCCCGCCTCGAGCAGCTCGAGGTTGGTGAGGATGCTGGTGAGCGGCGTGCGGAGCTCGTGCGAGGCGTCGGCGACGAACTCACGCTGGCGGTTGAGGGCGGCCTCGCTCTCGTCCTGCGCGGCGTCCAGCGCCGCGAGCATCTCGCTGAGGGTTCGCGCGAGGTCCGCGACCTCGTCGTCCGCCTCGGGCTTCGGCAGGCTCACACCGGGATCGCGGGTGCGGGCGATGTCCTTCGCCGCGGTGGTGAGACGGGCGACGGGCGCCATAGCGCGCCGAGCCACGGCGAGCCCGGCGAGCAGCGCCAGCGCGGTGCCGCCGAGCACCCCCAGGAAGAGGAAGAAGCGCACGCGGCTGATCGTGTGGTCGAGGTCCGATTGCGGCTTGCCGAGCTCGATGTAGGCGATGACCTGACCGTCGGCGTCGAGCGGGACCGACGTGACGCGGTAGCCCCCGACCTCGTGCACACCGGTCCGCGGCGGCCCGAGCTCGACCACCTTCGGGACGGACATGAGCGGAGCCCCGTAGCCGTCGAGGAGCCTGATCACCGCCCCGCCCGATGCGGCTGCCTCGGCGATCTGCCGGTTGAAGCTGATGACGCCGGCAGAGTTGTAGTCCGGGGCGAGGTGGTTCTGGAGCTGGGTGGCGGTGAGGCGCAGGTCGCGATCGAAGTCGGAGCGCATGCGGCTCACGGTGACCGCCTCGACGATCACCGCGAACAGGAGCAGGATCACGAACGTGAGGCCCGCTGAGGTGACCGCAAGCCGCCAGCGCACGGGCAGGCGGTCAAAGCGCTTGGCGAGCCGCCTCATGGAGCGCGCAACACGTACCCCGAGCCGCGAACCGTGTGCAGGACACGGGGTTCGCCGCCGGCCTCGAGTTTGCGCCGCAGATTGGAGATGAACACGTCGACCGTGTTCGTCTCCACGAGGACCTGGTATCCCCAGACCTGCTCCAGCAGCGCTTCCCTCGTGACCACGAGCCGCTCGTTTCGCATCAGGTACTCGAGCAGCTCGAACTCTCGGGACGTGAGCTCGAGCGGGCGGTCCATGCGCAGCACCTCGCGCGTGTCGGGATTCAGGCGCAGATCCCCGACGACCAGGAAGGCACTTCCCCGCGGCGGGCGCCGCCTCAGCAGCGCGCGCAGGCGGGCGAGCAGCTCCTGCCGCTCGAAGGGCTTGACGAGGTAGTCGTCGGCGCCGGTGTCGAGACCCTCGACGCGCGAGTCCAAGCCGTCGCGCGCGGTGAGCATCAGGATCGGGACGTCGCTGGTATCCCGCAGCCGCCGGCAGACCTCGATGCCGTCCAGACGCGGGAGACCGAGATCCAGCACCACGGCGTCGGGCTCGAACAGAGCCGACTCCTCGAGCGCGGCGACACCGTCTTCGGCGAGCCGCACGTCGTAGCCCTCAAGCCGCAGCGAGCGGCGAAGAGCGCCGCCGATTTCGGCGTCGTCTTCCACCACCAGGACCCGCGGCTTCTGTGCCATTCAATGGATGGTATTTGGAGCGGACCGCCCGCTCGCGCAGCTTTAACCCGGCTTTACCCCGTGCGATTCGGTCTTTGCGGCCGGGGAGGGTCACGCGTTTCTCTGTCGAAGAGTCACCTCGCTAGCCATGGCCAGCCGTCGACGCCCCAAGAAGAGAGCTCGTGCCGCGCGCGGGATCGACCTGCGCGAGATCCTCCAGATGCCGCGCATGCCGCAGCTGGAGCAGCACCAGCTGGATCTGATCGGGCTCGGGCTGGTGGCGCTGGCGGCGTTCTTCACCTTCGTCTTCTACCTGGGCTGGGACGGCGGGAAGCTCGGCGGCTACATGGCCGACGGCTTCATCTACCTCTTCGGCGGCGTGGCATACCTGGCGCCGCTCGTCCTCTTCGGCACCGGCGCGGTGCTGGTCCTGCGGCCGATGTTGCCGTCGGTGAAGCCCTTCAAGGCGGGCGCGGGCTGCATCCTCGGCGGGCTCATGCTCGGGCTGGCGGCGCGCTCATTCGGTATCGGGCCCGCCGTGCCCCCGCGCGTGGGCTATTTCCACGCCGCCTACTTCCGCCACCACGGCGGCCTGGTCGGCGAAACCGGGTACTGGGTCACGCACACGCTGTTCCAGCAGTTCGGCACCGACATCATCTTCCTGTTCCTGATGTTGGGCGGCTTCCTGCTGCTGACCGGGGCCTCCGTCGCCGGCATCGTGCGGGCAACCGGCGAGAGCCTGACGAACACCACCCGCCGCGTGAAGCAGTCCACCGGCGAGTTCGCCGCGATCGTGACCGGCCGCCCGGCCGGCGAGTCCGATCCGCTCACACAGCCGCCGCTGGCACACCACGAGCCGATTGACGAGGGTCCGCCCGAGGTGGAGCCGGTGGTGCGCGCCACTCACGTGGAGGCTCCCGCGCTAGACGGCGAGCGCCGCTACCCGGACCTCTACGGTCACGATGGAGACGAGGACCAGACGGTCGACCAGCCGGCGGACGACGAGGCCGAGCTCGAGGACGACGTGGCCGCCGGCGTGGCCGCGGTGAAGCAGCCCCGCCCGCCGCAGCAGGATGAGCTGACGCCGCAGGGCAACCGCCGCTCGGCGGTGACCGAGGCGGACGACCTCGAGTACACGGCTCCTCCCGCGAGCCTGCTGAAGCGCTCGAACGGGGCCGCGAAGGTGGACACGAGCGCTCAGGCGCGCGTCGGTGCCCAGCTCGTGGAGGCGCTCGGGCACTTCGGGGTGGACTCGCAGGTGGTGGGGACCGTCGCCGGTCCGCACGTGACTCGCTACGAGCTTCGCCTTGCTCCTGGGATCAAGATGTCGAAGGTCAGCGCCCTGAAGGACGACCTGGCCTACGCGCTCGCCGCCGCGGACGTGCGCATCCTCGCCCCGATCCCTGGCAAGCAGGCCGTGGGCGTGGAGGTGCCGAACGAGGTGCGCCGCATCGTGCACCTCGGCGACGTCTTCCAGGACGCACCCAAGGGCTGGTCGCCGCTCACCGTCTGGCTCGGCAAGGACATCGCGGGCAAGGCGATCGGCACCGACCTGGCCAAGCAGCCGCACGTGCTGGTCGCGGGCACCACCGGCTCGGGCAAGTCCGGCTGTGTGAACGCGATGCTGTCCTCGATCCTGCTGCGCGCCACCCCGAACGAGGTGCGGCTCGTGCTCGTGGATCCCAAGCAGGTGGAGCTGAACCACTACGAGAACGTCCCGCACCTGCTCACCCCGGTGGTCACGAGCCCCAGGCTGGCCGCGAACGTGCTCTCCAACCTGATCAAGGAGATGGAGGAGCGCTACTCGATCATGAGCCGCGCCCGCACGCGCAACCTGGTGGAGCTGAACCAGCAGCGCGTGAAGGAGGGCGAGCGGCCGCTGCCCTACATCCTGTGCGTGATCGACGAGCTGGCCGACCTGATGATGGTCGCCCCGGGCGAGGTCGAGGACTCGATCATCCGCCTGGCGCAGAAGTCGCGTGCGGTCGGCATCCATCTGCTGCTGGCCACCCAGCGTCCGAGCGCGGACATCATCACCGGCATGATCAAGGCCAACGTGCCGGCACGGATCGCCTTCGCAGTCTCGTCACAGACCGACTCGCGCGTGATCCTCGACCAGAACGGCGCCGAGTCGCTGCTCGGGCAGGGCGACATGCTGTTCCGGCCCGCGTCCGAGTCGCGCGGTGCGCGCATCCAGGGCGCCTACATCACCGAGGAGGAGATCGAGAAGATCACCGCCCACTGGGCCAAGCAGGGTGAGCCGGACCTCCAGGAGGAGCTGCTCGAGGCAGTGGAGGGCGCGGGCGACGACACCGATCGCGACTTCGACCCCGACGCGGACGACCTGCTCGGCGAGGCGATCGCCACGGTCGTCCAGCTCGGGAGCGCCTCCACGTCGATGCTCCAGCGCCGCCTGCGCATCGGCTACACCCGCGCCGGCAGGCTGATCGACATGATGGAGCGCCGCGGCGTGATCTCGGGCTACGAGGGCTCCAAGGCGCGGCAGGTGTTGATCACCGAAGGTGACTTGTCGCGCGTGTTGGAAGCGCTCGACGAGCCTGTCGGCGCCCCCAGCGACTAGCTGGCAGTTGGCAGTTCGCCGGCTGCGCCGGCTGCAGTTGGCAACGACGTCCGGGCCCGGAACGCCAACTGCAAACTGCAAACTGCCGTTCACAGCAGCGGCAGTGCTGTGCTTCGGCGTTTGTACTACACAATGTGCGAGCTATGCCGCAAGCCATAGGCGACACGCTTCGCGAGGCGCGAATGCGCCAGAAGATCGACATCACCGAGATCGAGTCGAAGACGAAGATCCGGGCGAAGTACCTGCGTGCGATGGAAAACGAGGAGTTCGACCTCCTCCCGGGCACCACGTTCGTCAAGAGCTTCCTGCGCACCTACGCGGAGGCACTCGGGCTGGATGCGCACCGGCTGGTGGAGGAATACCGCTCCCAGTACGAGCCGCGTGACGACTCGGACCTGCCGCCGCTCAGCTCTCAGGCTGGCGCCGCGCGGCGGCGCAACGCCCGCTACGAGCGCCGCCCGCGGCGGGGGCGGATGCTGGCGATCCTCGGCGGCCTGGCGCTGGTGATCGTGGTGCTGGTGATCGTCGGGATCCTCAGCCCCTCGGGCAACAACGACAAGAAGGCCACAGCCGCCACCACGACCACGAGGACGACCACCCAGAGCGCGAAGACGGGGCAGACCACCCCCGCCAAGCCCGCCGTCACCAGGGTGGCCGTGCGCGTGGTCCCGTCGGTGCCCACCTACGTCTGCGTGGACCGGGGGACTGGCACGCCGGTGGTCTTCGAGGGCACGATCTCCTCCAGCAAGAGCTGGCGCGGGCGCCACATCCGCATGAACCTGGGGAAGACCTCGGTGACGGTGACGGCCAACGGCAGGCACGTGCCGCTGGTGGTGGGTCCCGACCCCGCGGGCCTCGACTTCACCCCGCACGGGCACAGGAACATCCCGGTCGGCAAGCGACCCTGCGCATGAGCGTCCGGGCGGGGATCGTGGTGACCGGCACGGAGGTGCTGAGCGGCAAGGTCAGCGATCGCAACGGTCCCTGGCTCGCCGACCGGCTGTTCGAGCTCGGGATCGACCTGGCCCACATCACGATCGTCGGGGACCGACCGGAGGACATGGAGGCTCAGCTGCGCTTCATGGCCGACCAGGGCGTGGAGCTGATCGTGACGACCGGGGGTCTCGGCCCCACCGCCGACGACCTCACGGGCGAGGTGGTGGCCCGCTTTCAGGAGCGGCCGCTCGAGCTGAGCGCGGACATGGAGGCGAAGATCGCCGAGATCCTGAAGCCGCTCATGCGCCGCTTCGACCACCTCGACCCGGACGCCGTGATGGCGGCAAATCGCAAGCAGGCGCTGGTGCCCATTGGCGCCACGACGATCGATCCGGCCGGCACGGCGCCGGGCCTGGTGGTGCCGCCCCCGGACGGCCGCGACGGCCCCACGGTGGTGGTGATGCCGGGCCCTCCACGCGAGCTGCACTCGATGTGGCCGCTGGCGGTCGAGACCGCGGCGTTCGAGACAGCGGTGGCAGGACGCACCGTCTACGAGGAGCGGATGCTGCGGCTGTTCGGGATCCCCGAGTCCGAGATCGCCGAGACGCTGAGGGTGGCCGAGGACGCGGTGGAGTCGTTCGCGAAGGTGGAGATCACCACCTGCCTGCGCCGCGGGGAGGTGGAGGTGACCGCCCGCTACGAGCCGGACGGCGCGGAGGCCTGGGCCGCGATCGAGGAGCTGATCGCGGAGCGCCATCCGCGCGCGCTCTTCTCGCGCGACGGCTCGCGGATCGACGATCAGGTGGCCGAGCTGCTCGCGGGGCGCTGGGTGGCGGCCGCGGAGTCGTGCACGGGCGGCCTGCTCCTGGCGCGGCTCACCGAGCGGCCAGGGGCGTCGGCCTACGTTGCGGGCGGGGTCGTGTCGTACTCGAACCAGGCGAAGAGCGAGCTGCTGGGAGTGGACCCCGAGCTGATCGAAACCCACGGCGCGGTGTCGCCCGAGGTGGCGGAGGCGATGGCCGACGGAGCCCTCGAGCGCTTCGGGGCAGACGTGGCGGTGTCGATCACCGGGGTCGCCGGTCCCGATGGCGGCACCGAGGCGAAGCCCGTCGGCTACGTCTGCTGGTGCGTGAAGTCGT
Source organism: uncultured Thermoleophilaceae bacterium (assembly GCA_963770325.1). Taxonomy (GTDB): domain Bacteria; phylum Actinomycetota; class Thermoleophilia; order Solirubrobacterales; family Thermoleophilaceae; genus JAICJR01. The sequence continues at coordinate 958,381 of CAVYPF010000004.1, forward strand.
CGAACGGGGCCACACTGGCCCGCGACGTGCGGCTTCCGGGGGATCGCGGGGACATCCGCGACCGCTCCACCACGGTGGCGATGCACCTCCTGCACCGGGCCTTGACGGGTGACGAAGCGCCCCTCTGACGAGGGCGGCAGTGGACGTCCGAGCTCGCCACGGGCGCGGCTGTTCCTGGCACTGGACCTGCCCGCGGCGACGCGTGAGGCCCTCGTCGCGTGGCGCGAGCGAGCTCTGGAGGGGCGAGCCGGCCTGCGGCCGGTGGCGCCGGAGGCCCTGCACGTGACGCTGGTGTTCCTCGGCTACCTGCCGGAGAAGGAGATCGGGCGGGTGGCGAGCACGGCCTTCGAGGCGCTCGAGGGCCTCTCCCCGCCCCGTCTCGCCGTGACCGGTGTGAAGGCGCTCCCGCCGCGCTCTCCGCGCCTCTTCGCGCTCGACCTGGCGGACGAGCAGGGGCGGGCCACGGCGCTGCATTCGGCGGCCTCGCAGGCGCTTGCGAGCGCGCGCTTCTACAAGCCCGAGAAGCGCCCCTTCTGGCCCCATCTGACCTTCGCCCGCGTCAAGCGGGGCGCGGAGCCCCCGCCGGTGCTGAATTCCGCGGATCCGCCCGGCGACCCCTTCGACGCTTGCGAGGTAACCCTGTATCGCTCGATCCTGCGCCCCCAGGGCGCCCTCTACGAGCCTCAAGAGCGTCTGCGACTGGGTTGACCTCGGTCGCAAGCGGGCGTTCTCGCGCTCAAGGTTCGGTGCGCAGCGACCGATGCAGCCCATGCCCGCACCCGAAGAGGGCCCTGCGACGGTTGTCCGGCGCGGCCCGAAGAGGAAAAGCATGTTCGATCTGTCGGCTGCGCTTGATCGCGTCACTGAATGGGGAGGCTCCGATCTCCATCTCAAGCACGGGAGCCCGCCGCTGATCCGCCTCCACGGGGAGCTCCAGCCGATTCCGAGCACCAGCGAGCTCACCCCCGAGGAGACCGAGCGCGCGCTCGAGCAGATGCTCACCGAGCCGTCCAAGCTGCAGGAGTTCGACAGCGAGGGCGAGGTCGATTTCTCCTACGAGCATCGCGGCGACCACCGTGCCCGTTTCCGCGTGAACGCCTTCCGCCAGCTCGGCGGCACCTCGCTCGTGTGCCGCGCCATCCCGGATCACATCCGCTCGATCGAGGAGCTCGCGCTGCCGCCCGTGATCGCGGAGCTCGCCCAGGAGGAGCGCGGCATCGTGCTCGTCACCGGCACCACCGGTTCGGGCAAGACCACCACGATCGCGGCCATGATCGACCTGATCAACTCCACCAAGTCGCGTCACATCGTGACGATCGAGGACCCGATCGAGTACCTGCACCGCGACAACCGCTCGGTGATCAACCAGCGCGAGGTCGGCACCCACACCGCTTCGTTCGGGCGCGCCCTGCGCCGGGTGCTGCGTCAGGACCCGGACGTGATCGTGATCGGCGAGATGCGCGACGAGGAGTCGGTCCAGACCGCGATGTCCGCGGCCGAGACCGGTCACCTCGTCTTCTCGACCCTCCACACGCTCGACGCGGCGGAGACCGTGAACCGGATCGTCGACCTCTTCCCGGGCCATGAGGAGCAGCAGGCGCGCGCGATGCTCGCCGGCACCCTGAAGGGCATCGTGTCCCAGCGGCTCGTGCCGACCTCCGACGGCCGTGGCCGGGTGGTCTCGTGCGAGATCATGCGCATGACTGGCCGCGTCGCGGACATGATCATCAGGCCCGAGGAGACCGCTCACCTCAGCGAGGCCATCGCCGAGGGCGCCTACTACGGCATGCAGACCTTCGATCAGGCGCTGCTCGCGCACGTCCAGAACGGCCGCATCTCGATGGACGATGCGATGGCGGCCGCAAGCCAGCCGCACGACTTCAAGCTGCTCGTCGCGGCCAACGGCCAGCGGGCCACCGGCGAGTTCGTGTCCGCCGCCCAGCGCGGCCGCGTCTAGCCGCTTCGCTTCGGGTCGAGCCTGCGTACCGGCTCCTCCGCGAGGAGCGCGAGCGCTACGGCCGGGAACAGCCAAACCGTGTAGAGGTAGGTCCAGTTGCTGGCCCCGAGCTGAAGGGCGGCGAGGATCGCGCCGCTCGCGGCGACGAGTCGCGCGGGTTCGGCCGCCAGCCGGCGGGCGTTCAACGCCGCCCAGACCACGCCCGCCACGGTGGCGGCCTGGAACACATGACCCAGCGTGTTGGCGCCGAGCAGGTCCCACGCCGACTGGAGCGTGCCGCGGCCGAGCTGAAAGCCGACGGCGTGGGCCATCTCCGCCGGCGCGCCCGAGCCACCCATGACGAGCAGCCAGGCGCCCAGCAGCGCGCTGAGACCGCAGACGGCCGACGCCGAGCGCAGCAACGGGCGGCCGCGGGTGCCGGCGAGCCAGACGGGAAGCAGTGCGAGGGGCGCCAGCTTGATCCAGGCGCCCGCCGCCAGCGCCAGGCTGGAGCGGCCCGGGCGGCTCGCGACGGTGAGGCCACCGGCCACCGCGGCTGCCAGTAGGAGGTCGTTCGTTCCGGCGGCGACAGCGATCGCCACGGGCGGGAAGCAGAGCCAGGCGAGCACCATGCGGGGACCCGAGCGCCTCAGGGTCGCTGCCACGAGCAGCGCGGCGGCGAGCGCGACCAGCACGGCTCCGCTGGTGTCGTCGAAGGCGTCGCGGACGGGGGAGACCGCCGCGGCGGGGATGTACGCGATGTAGTTGAGGAGCGGGTAGGTGTCGCCGTGCACGACGTCGGTCGGCATGTGCCCGTAGGGAAGCGTGCCGTGCAGGAGCAGGGTCGCGCCCGCGCTCGAGGCGTAGCCCACGTCGATCGCCCCGGCTGAGCCCACCGCGATCGCGCCCAGCAGCAACACCATGGCCGCGATCGCGTAGGTGAGGAAGCGTGCGCCCTGCCGGAGTGGGAGGCGGGCCGTGAGGCGGTCGTAGAGGGGCGTGGACGATGGGGCTGGGGGCGGTGCGCCTCGTGCGGCGCGCCAGACACAGCGCCCGCAGAGGTAGGCGAGCGGCGGGTAGCCGGACAGGACGCTGAGGGCGAACAGCTGGTGGTCGCCGGCCACGATCGGCAGCCCGAACGCGAGCAGCGCCAGCACGTCGAGCGTGCGCAGGCACATCAGCGGCAGCGTGAGCGTCGCAAGGAGGAAGCAGAGCGCGAGCAGGCCCAGCACCCATGGGCTGTCGCTCGTGCGCGAGCCGTAGCGGGGCGCGCCCGGGTCGAAGAGCTGGACGTTCTCCACGCGCCCGGCGCGGTCCACCGCAGCCACGGCCCGGATGCGGGAGCCGTCGAAGAAGGCCACGCGGTCGCTGGTCGAGTCGAGCCGCGTCACGCGGTAGTGGTCGTAGCCGTTGCGCCCGAGCTCCCTCGCGAGCGTGCCGTCGCGAAGGGCTGCTTGGGCGGCGGCCCGCGCGGGCAGCGGAAGGCGCTCGACGCCCCGATTCAGGGCGAGCAGGGTGGTTGAGGCGACCAGGAAGACGGCGATTGCGATGGCCGCGGCGAAGCGGGTGGGCATTGTGTTCTGTATCGGCGGCCGGCCCCTGGTGATTAACCATCACGACAACGTTGCGAAGCGCTTGCAAACCCGTTGCGGAAGGGTCTGGAAAACCGTCCGATCGCGTCCGTAGCCTGCGTTTCACTCTCGAAGAACGCGAGGAGCACCGACATGATGGATTCGGACACTGAAAAGGCCGTCAAGGCCCGCGATTCCGCGCTGAACAGCGCGCTCACTCAGATCGAGCGCCAGTTCGGGCAGGGATCGATCATGCGAATGGGCGACGCGGACGCGGCCGTGAAGGTTCCGGCCATCCCGTCGGGCGCCCTCTCGCTGGACATCGCGCTCGGCGTGGGCGGCTTCCCGCGCGGGCGCATAGTGGAGATCTTCGGCCCGGAGTCATCGGGCAAGACCACGCTCGTCTACCACGTGCTGGCGGAGGCCCAGAAGACGGGCGGCATCTGCGCCTTCATCGACGCCGAGCACGCCATGGATCCCGAGTATGCGAAGCGCATCGGGCTGGACGTCGACGAGCTGCTGGTCTCACAGCCGGACCACGGCGAGCAGGCGCTCGAGATCGCCGACCTGCTGATCCGCTCCGGCGCGATCGACGTGGTGGCGGTCGACTCGGTCGCCGCGCTCACCCCGAAGGTCGAGCTCGAGGGCGCGATGGGCGACCAGACGGTCGGCCTCCAGGCCCGCATGATGAGCCAGGCCATGCGCAAGCTGGCGGGCAACCTCAACCGCGCCAACACCCTCTGCCTGTTCACGAACCAGATTCGCGAGAAGGTCGGAGTCATGTTCGGCTCGCCCGAGACGCAGCCGGGTGGCCGGGCGCTCAAGTTCTACTCGTCGCAGAGGCTCGACATCCGCCGCATCGAGACGCTCAAGGAGGGCACCGAGGCGGTCGGCAACAGGGTGCGGGTCAAGGTCGTGAAGAACAAGGTGGCGGCGCCGTTCCGCCAGGCCGAGTTCGACATCGAGTACGGCCAGGGCATCTCGGCCGAGGGCTGCCTGATCGACCTCGGGCTCGAGCACGACATCGTGCAGAAGTCCGGCTCGTTCTTCTCCTACGGCGACGAGCGTCTGGGGCAGGGCCGCAACAACGTCAAGGCCCACCTGCGCGAGAACCCATCGACCGCGAAGGAGATCGAGAAGAAGATCTACGACGCGATCGGGATGACCCCGGGGACCGGGGTTCCGGCCGAGGTCGCCGAGATCGATCCGAAGGCGCCGGTGGAGGCAGTCGAGGAGGCTCCGGTGGAGGAGCCGGCAGAGCAAGCGGCGTAGGGCGTGCCGGGGGAGGCGACAGGCGGTCCATCGCCGGGCGATGGCGAGCGTGCCGACCTCCCCGGGCTTGGCATCCGCTACGTGATCCGGGCCGCCGAGACCGACGGACGCTTCGCGCTGGTGGAGCACACGATTCCGCCACATGCGCTGGCCGCGCCGATCCACACCCACCGCGACGAGGATGAGTTCTCGTACGTGCTCAGCGGGCGGATGGGGGCGATGGTCGGGGGCGAGGTCGTCGAGGCCGGCCCAGGCGAGCTGGTCACCAAGCCGCGCGGTATCCCGCACGCGTTCTGGAACCCGGGCGACGAGGAGGCGCGGCTGATGGAGCTCATCTCGCCGGGAGGCTTCGAGCAGTACTTCGCCGAGCTCAGCCCGCTCCTGGCCGGTGGGGGCCCGCCTGACTTCGAGGCCCTCGCCGCGGTACAGGCCCGGTACGGGCTGAGCATGGACGTCGACAGCATCGGTCCGCTCTGCAGGCGCTTCGGCCTCCGGCTCTGAGCGGGAGCGGCTACACCCTCATGTCGACGGCGACCTCGTACATCTCGACTGCTCCCCGCTGGCCCATCCCGTCCTGGCGTGGGGTCATCGCGTTCAGGGCCTCGTTGCCCTTGCGGAGGTCTTCCTCGGTCTCGTAGAGACTCACTGCGATCGTGCGGCCGTTGTCCGGATCGATCAGCAGCAGGAATCCGCTGGCGGGCACTCCCTCCGGCGGCCCCGATGCGGCCTGGGAGCCGATCTCCGCAGCGGTGGTGCGGATCGCATCGGCCTCCGCGCCCTCCCATTTGGCTACCCGTGCGTACATCGGCGGCTCCTTTTCCGTTGGACCTGCCGACACTAAGCGATCCGGAGGGTCAGGCGCGGATCGTCATCCGGGCGACCAGATCCCCCTGAACCTGGAAGCTGAAATGGGACGGGCCGTTGAAGCCGTCACCGCCCACGTCCGCGGTGACCGTGGTGGTGTCGCCGCTGGTCTCCACAGCGGTCACGGCGAGCGTGACGTTCACGCCGATGAACTCCGCGCCGCTCCAGCCCTGGATCGCCTCGGCGCCGCGGAACTCGCGTCCCCAGTCGTCGACCACTCCGTGGGGCGTGAAGGAGGCGAGGAAGCCGGCAGTGTCGCCGGCATTCGCGGCCGTCAGGATCGCTTCGACGGGCGGGGGCAGCGTGTCGCTCACGTGCTGGATATGGCCACGCGGCGGCTCGTCTGTCAAATCACGGCGACGAGCGCACCCTTGCGCCACCCCCGCCACGGGTTTACCCTTTCGCCAGCGGCCGGCTCGGCCGCCGTGAGACAAAAAACCAGCAAAACACGCTTTTTTGACGCGGGTTTCCGACCTTTTCAGATACTTGACCTCCTGCACCCGGATACGACCAGCGGACGAGCTCGAAAGGAGTTGCAGAGCGCGTCCCTAGTGGTACGCCCCGGCGCGCCGCAGGCGCGCCACCCGCCAAGAAGCACGCTTGGTGTCTTGCGGAGCCGAGACGCACCGCTCGACCTGTGAGGCCGGCGCGTCGCGCGCGCCGCAACGGAGAGGCACCAAGACATGGAGATCCTGCTGGCGGCGGTTGTGGCGGCAGTTGTGGCCGCGGCGGTCGTCGCGCTGACGATGAGGACCCGCACCGAGCGCCTGGCGCCCGTGGGCCCGCGGATCGCGACGCGGGAGAGCGAGCCGGCGGACGACGGGGTCGCGAGCAGCGACGGTGGCGAGGTCGAGCTGCCGGCAAGACGGGCCGAGATCGCGCGCATCGAGGAGCGTCTTCTCAGCAAGCAGGAGGCGCTCGACCTGCGCCTGGCCGAGCTCGCTCGCAAGGAGGAGTCGCTCGAGGATCGCGCGCGCAACCTCGATCGCGAGGCGGAGAGGCTGAAGGCGTCGAGGCAGGAGCACGTGCGCGAGCTGGAGCGCGTGGCCGGCCTCAGTGCGGGCCAGGCGCGCCAGATCCTCCTGAAGGAGATCGAGGACGCGCTTCGCCACGACAGCGCCCGCCTCGTGCGTCAGGTCGAGGAGGAGGCCAAGCGGGAGGCGGACCGCCGCGCCCGCAACATCCTGGCCACGGTGATGCAGCGGATGGCGGCGGGCCACGCGGTGGAGACCACCGTCTCGGTGGTCACGCTCCAGTCCGACGATCTGAAGGGCCGCATCATCGGCCGCGAGGGACGCAACATCCGCGCGCTCGAGACGCTGACGGGGATCGACTTCATCATCGACGACACGCCCGGGGCGGTGATCCTGTCGGGCTTCGACGGCGTGCGCCGCGAGATCGCCCGCCTGACGCTCGAGAAGCTGCTGCAGGACGGGCGCATCCACCCGGCTCGCATCGAGGAGGCCTACTACCAGGCCAAGTCGGACATCGACCAGCACATCATGGAGGTGGGCGAGCAGGCCGTGTTCGAGGCCGGCGTGGGCGCCGTGCACCCCGACCTGACGAAGCTCCTCGGCCGCCTCCGCTACCGCACGAGCTACGGGCAGAACGTGCTGGCCCACTCGATCGAGTGCGCCCAGCTGGCCGCGCTCCTGGCGAGCGAGCTGGGCGCGAGCCCCAAGACCGCGCGCCGCGCGGCACTGCTCCACGACGTGGGCAAGGCGGTGACGCACGAGGTGGAGGGTCCGCACGCGCTCGTCGGCGGCGAGCTGGCGCGCAAGTGCAAGGAGTCGGAGGCCGTCGCCCACGCGATGGAGGCGCACCACAACGAGGTCGAGATGCAGACCGTGGAGGCGGTGATCGTGCAGGTGGTGGACTCGCTCTCCGGAGCGCGGCCCGGCGCCCGCGGCGAGTCGCTCGAGCAGTACGTGTCGCGCCTTCGCCATCTGGAGGAGATCGCGATGCGCCACCCCGGAGTGGAGAAGGTGCACGCTATGCAGGCGGGCCGCGAGGTGCGCGTGATCGTCTGCCCGGGGGACGTCGACGACGATGCCGCCACGCTGCTCTCGCACCAGATCGCCCGCGAAGTGGAGAAGGAGCTCGAGTACCCAGGCCAGATCAAGGTCACGGTGATCCGGGAGAGCCGGGCCGTCGACTACGCGAAGTAGGGTCGCGACCGTTCGAGGGCTATCTTCAGGCGCTGTGAAGAGCTACCACGTCACCACGTTCGGCTGTCAGATGAACGAGCACGACTCCGAGCGCATGAAGGGCATGCTCGAGTCGCTCGGCTACAGCGAGGCGGGTTCCCGCGACGAGGCCGACGTGATCCTGTTCAACACCTGCTCGATCCGCGAGACGGCCGACAGTCGCTTCCTCGGCCACCTGGGCGAGGCCAAGCGGCTCAAGTCGGAGGATCCGGAGAAGGTCGTTGGGGTCGGCGGTTGCTGGGCGCAGTCGGTGAAGGACGAGGTGTTCCAGCAGTTCCCGTTCGTGGACGTGGCGTTCGGGCCGGGGCAGATCCCGAAGCTCGCCGAGTTCCTCACCTCGGACAGCCTCACCGCGCAGGGCTTCTTCGAGTTCGAGAGCTTCGCCGGCCACCTGCCGATGAAGCGCGAGCGCGAGTTCCAGGCCTGGGTTCAGATCTCGGTGGGCTGCAACTGCAAGTGCTCCTATTGCATCGTGCCCTCCACGCGCGGGCGTGAGGTCAGCCGCGACCCCGACGACCTGTTGCGCGAGATCGAGCGCGTGGCCGCCGACGGCGTGCGCGAGGTCACGCTGCTCGGGCAGAACGTGAACTCCTACGGACGCGACCTGCCGAAGGAGACCAGGACGAGCTTCTCCGAGCTGCTGAGGGCGATCGACGCGGTGGAGGGGATCGAGCGCATCCGCTACACGAGCCCGCACCCCAAGGACATGCGCGAGGACGTGATCCGCGCGCACGCCGAGCTGCCGGCCCTCTGCGAGCACATCCACCTGCCGCTCCAGTCGGGCTCGAGCCGCATCCTCAAGGCGATGCGGCGCACCTACGATCGCGAGCGCTACATGCAGCGGGTGACGATGATCCGCGAGCTGGTGCCCGACTGCGCGATCACCACCGACATCATCGTCGGCTTCCCCGGCGAGACCGAGGACGACTTCGAGCAGACGCTCGAGGTGGTGGAGGAGACCCGCTACGACGGCGCCTTCACGTTCATCTACTCGCCTCGGCGCGGCACCGAGGCGGCCGAGCTGGGGGAGCAGGTGCCGCACGAGGTGAAGCGCGAGCGCATGGAGCGCCTCGTGCCGCTGGTGCAGCGCATCCAGTCCGAGCGCGCGCAGCGCTTCGTCGGGCGCACGATGGAGGTGCTGGTGGAGGGGCCGTCGCGCACCGACCCGGACAAGCTGCGCGGTCGCACCCGCCACAACAAGACCGTCAACTTCCCCGGGCTCGCGCGGCCCGGCGAGCTCGCGCAGGTGGAGATCACCGCGGCGACGAGCACCACGCTGGCCGGCGAGGAGCTGCTGCTCTCGCGGGCGCTCGCTTGAGCGCCGAAGTAATCGCGATCTTCGGTCCCACCGGGATCGGCAAGACGGCGGTGGCGATCGGGCTGGCCGACCTCCTGCGCGCCCGCGGCGAGGATCCGGTGGCGATCTCGGCCGACGCCCTCCAGGTCTACCGCGGCCTGGAGATCCTGAGCGGTGTGGCCGGCCCGCGAGGAGCAAGAGCGGCTGGAGCACCGCCTGGTCGCTTTCGTGCGCGCCACGAACGCGTTCTCGGTGGGTGAGTTCATGCCGCTGGCGCACGCGGAGATCGACTCCGCCCTGGCCGAGGGGCGGCGGCCGCTCGTGGTGGGTGGCACCGGCCTCTATCTGCGCGCGGCACTCACGCAGCTCGACCTGCAGCCGCCGCCTCCCGCGGCGGTGAGGGCGCGCTGGACCGAGGAGGTGGAGCGGCGCGGGCCCGAGGAGCTGCACCGGGAGCTGCTCGAGCGCGCGCCCTGGGCGGTGGAGGGGATCGCCCCAGGCGACCGCAGCCGCATCGTGCGCACCCTGGAGCTGCTGGAGATGGGGGAGCTCGAGCCCGGCCAGGCCGGGGGTGGCGACTCGCAGCTGTGGACCGAGGACACGCGGCGGCCGACGCTGCTCGCCGGCCTGACGATGGAACGCGAGGAGCTCTACGCGCGCATCGACGCCCGCGTGGACGCGATGGTCGCGGCCGGCGCGGAGGAGGAGGTGAGGCGCGTGGAGGCCGCGGGAGCGTCACGCACCGCGCGCAAGGCGCTCGGCTACGAGGAGCTGCTGGCCGGCGACGTGGAGGCGATGAAGCGGCGCACGCGCCAGTACGCGAAACGGCAGCTCACCTGGATGCGGAAGCTGGCGGGGGTGCGCCAGATCGACGTGACCGGGCGCGAGCCCGCCGAGGTGGCCGCGGAGATCTTCGAGCTCAGCGCTCGGCCGACCTAGCCACCGTGCGCAGCAGATCCATGCGCACGAAGCGCATGAACGGCGCCACCAGCAGCCAGACCGGCCGAAAGCGCAGCCAGGCGCTGCGATCGGTGCACCAGACCCGTATCTCGGTCACGATCTCCGAGCCTCGGTCGTGCTCGCGTACGACCGTCATCACGGCAGCCTTCGCTCGGCCGGGGGGTTCGTATTCCTTATAGTCCGCCGCCGACTCGAAGCTGGCGTATTCGCCCCTTGGCAACCAGAGGCAGCCCGCCACTCCGGAGATCGAGTAGTGGTCGCCCTCCTCCAGCAGCGTGAATACCCCCGACCTGAACAGCTCCCTGAACGTGGTTTGCGCCGGTGGCGCGTGCGGGCCGAGCCGCGCGCCGATCAGCGGGCGCAGGATCCGCGTATCGCTGATGCGGACACGCCCCGCGGCCTCCCAGAGGCTGTCCGGATCCGCGCGGGAAACCCGCCGCTGCTGCGAGCGCACGTGATAGTCGGGGAGCCAGGGGTCGAGCGAGGGGGCCAATGAAGTTCGAGAAGTGGCAGGCGCTCGGTAATGACTACATCATCGTCGAGGAGACCGATCTCCCCTTCGAGCTCACAGAGCCTCGCATCCGCCGCCTCTGCGCGCTGCACACCGGCGTGGGCTCGGATGGCGTGCTGCTGCTGTCGGAGGCCGGCGAGGGGCACGTAGCGCGCCTGCGGATCTTCAACCCGGACGGCTCGGAGGCCGAGCTGTCGGGCAACGGCGCGCGCGAGGCGATCCTCTACCTGCGCAGGGCGGGCTGGACGGACCTGGACGAGTTCTCGCTGATCACCGCGGCCGGGGAGATCCGCCCGCAGATCACCGGACCGCGCACGTGCAGGGTGGACATGGGCCGCGCGAGCCTCAGCTCGAAGGACTTTCCGGACGGCCCGGCGGACGGCGTCGGCACGCTCCAGTCCGGGCGGCGGGAGTTCCAGTTCCAGCACGTGTCGATCGGCAACCCCCAGTGCGCGATCGAGGTGGAGCCCGAGGAGCTCGCCCAGCTCGACCTCTCGCTCTACGGCCCCCCGATCGAGGGCCACGAGCTGTTTCCGAACCGCACCAACGTGTCGTTCTGGCGGCGGGACCCGGGCGGCGGGATCACGGCGCGCATCTTCGAGCGCGGGGTGGGCGAGACGATGTCGTCCGGCACCGGCGCGAGCGGCGCGGCCGTGGCGGCGGTGGTGCGCGGTGTTCCCAGTCCCGTGACCGTGCGGCTCGACGGCGGCGAGCTTGAGGTGGAGGTCGGCGACGACCTGACCGTGACCCTGACCGGCTGGGCAGTGCCCGTTTACACGGGCGTGCTCAGCGACGAATTCCTGGAGGAGCTGCGTGAGGCACAGTAAGAGGCTCGAGGCACTGCCCCCGTACCTGTTCGCCGAGCTGGAGCGGAAGATCGCGGCGAAGAAGGCCGCCGGCGTTGACGTGATCAGCCTCGGCATCGGCGATCCGGATACCCCGACGCCCGCGTTCATCGTGGAGGCGCTGGCGGAGGCCGCGCGCGATCCGGGCACGCACCAGTACCCGTCCAATCGCGGGCGGCCCGAGCTGCGCCAGGCGGTGGCGAACTTCTACAGGCGCCGCTTCGGGGTGGAACTCGACCCGGAGACGGAGATCATCGCCGCGCTGGGCGGCAAGGAGTGCATCTTCAACCTCAACCTGGCCTTCCTCGACCCGGATGACGTGGCGCTGGCGGCGGATCCCGGCTACCCGCCCTACACCGGCGGTCCGACGCTGAGCGGGTCGCAGTCGGTGCTTATGCCGCTCGTGCCGGAGCTCGGCTTCGCGCCCGACCTGGAGGCGATCTCGGAGCGCGACCGCCAACGGGCGAAGCTGATGTTCATCAACTACCCGAACAACCCCACCGGCGCGATCGTGCCGGACGGGCTGTTCGAGCGGGCAGTGGAGTTCGGGCGGGCGAACGACGTGCTGGTGGTGCACGACGCCGCCTACACGGAGGTCACCTTCGACGGCTACGTGGCCCCGAGCTTCCTCGAGACGCCCGGAGCCAAGGAGGTGGGAGTCGAGGTCTTCTCGCTCTCCAAGGGCTACAACATGACCGGCTGGCGGACTGCGGCGATGGTGGGGAACGCCGAGGCGATCGAGTCCTACTGGCGGCTGAAGACCAACATCGACTCGGGCATGTTCGACCCCGTGCAGCTGGCCGCCGCAGCCGCGCTGAACGACGGCGACTCGACGCCACGGGAGATGAGCGCGATCTACCAGCGCCGGCGCGACCTGGTGTGCGACGCCCTGCGGCAGATCGGCGTGCAGGTGACCGTGCCGAAGGGCACGATCTACATCTGGGCACCGGTTCCCGCGGGACACACCTCGGCCTCGTACTGCGAGCTGGTGCTGGAGGAGTCGGGCGTGGTGATCAGCCCAGGCTCGGCTTACGGCCCGAACGGCGAGGGCTGGTTCCGCATCTCGCTCACCGTGGCCGACGAGCGCCTGACCGAGGCGGTCGAGCGCCTGCGTTCTAGTCTCAGTGGCTGAATGCGCTATTGCGGGATAGCCGTCGGGCCGAGCTACCAGCAGCTGTGCGCGCTCGAGGAGGTGCTCGCCCCCGAGCCGCCGGTACGGCTGCAGGCCACCTTCTATGAGCCCGGCGACCCGGGCCAGGTGATCGCCGCGCTCCGCTCCCTCGGCGACGTGGTGGTGGCCGTGGGTGCCCCGGCGGGCGAGGAGCGGGCCTGCGACAGCGAGCTGGCCGAGCGGGGCGTGCCGCCGATGCGCTTCCTCGAGCAGGGCCGCCAGCTCTATGAGGGGCTCGGACACCCGTATTCTGCCCGCGGTCGCCAATGGTGCCCGGCACGGGCAGGTGGAGGACGGCGCCTTTCGCCGCGCGGCCGTGTTCGAGACCAACCCGGACGGCGTGTTCGCCGCGCTCCAGGGCCGGCGCGTGCCGGCCAAGCGCCACCCGCTGGGCATCCAGCGGCGCATCCAGGAGCTGGTGGACGACCACGTGATCGACGAGGGCGGCAATCTCTGGCATCGGCGCATCGAGGAGATCGAGGCCGCGGGCGCCGCGCTGGCGGCGCATCGCTACGCGGTCGGGCACGCCTACTGGCTTGGTGATCCTGCCGAGAGCGTGGTGGTGCTGCCGGGAGCGCGCGTGCCGAAGCGGTTCAGCGCGAACGGGGTGTTGCCGGACGTGCCGCGGGCGAAGCTGGGCAGCTAGCTCACGCCGAGCGTCTGGCGCATGCCCGTGTCGAAGTCGCGCGGGGCGAAGCCGAGCTCGTCACGCGCCTTCTGATCGGTCATCCAGAAGGTCACGCCGTCCGAGGTCCTGATCAGCTCGGACAGGTTCGGCGGGAAGCCCATCAGCTTGCCCACCACCGGTCCGATCGGGATGGCGAGCTTCATCATGAAGACCGGCATCGTGAAGTGGGGCGGCTCGCGTTTTGAGAACCTCGCCGCCTTGTCGATGAGTTCGCCGAGCGTGCCCTGCTCGCCCGCGAGGTTGTACGACTCGCCGATGCGGCCCTTGTCGTGCACCAGCAGGATCCCCGCAGCGAGGTCCTCGACGTAGACGAAGTTGAAGCCGGACTTGGGGAACATCCGCAGCTTGAGCTTCCCCCTGCGCGACTGGTCGATCATGTTGCCGAGCTCCGACGGGTCGTCGGGCCCGTAGACGCCGCCCGGCTGGGCGATCACGATCGGGGCGCCCTTGGCGATCCGGTCGAGCGCCACCTGGTGCGCCTGGTACTTCGTCTCGTCGTAGTAGGAGAGGAACTCGGGCGGCTGGGGCCGGACGTAGCTCTCGCTCACCGCCTGCCCGCGTGTGTTGCCGTACACGTTGCCCGTGGAGACGTAGACGATGCGGGCGACGCCGGCGTCCACAGCCGCGTCGAGCACGCGCTCGGTGCCGTGCACGTTGGCGTCGTACATCGCCGGGTGCTTCGACTTCGGGATGCCGACCTTGTACATCGCGCCGATGTGGAAGACGGCGTCCGCGCCGGCCACGCCGCGCCGGATCGCGTCCACGTCCGAGAGGTCGCCCTCGATGATCTCGGCGCCGAGTGCCTTCAGGGCGTCGGCCTTCGCCGGGGTTCGCACCAGCGCGACCACATCGTCGCCGCGCTCGCGCAGCAGACGCACCACGTGCTCGCCGATGAAACCGGTCCCGCCGGTGACGAAGGCCTTCACGGGGGTCACTCTAATCGACCCACGGCGGGCCTAGACTGACGTGCGTGGACAGATCCAGAAACGGGCGCTCGGCCGAGACCCGCTACGGCGAGGGCGTGCGCAACCCGCGCGCTCGCCAGCGCGCAGTGTGCATCGCCGTCGGGCCCGACGAGGTCGATCTCAGCGAGCTGCACGAGCTGCTGCGCACCGCCGGCGTGGCCGTGGCGGGCGAGCTCACCCAGCGCCGCCCGCGGCCCGACCCCGACCGCTACCTCGGCAAGGGCAAGCTCGCTGAGCTGAAGCAGGCGGTCGCAGACAACGACGCGAACCTGATCGCCTGCGACGACGAGCTGCTGCCGCGCCAGGAGCGCAATCTCGAGCAGGAGGTCGGGGTGCCGGTGATCGACCGCACGGCGATCATCCTCGACATCTTCGCGGACCATGCCGCCTCGGCCGAGGGCAAGCTGCAGGTCGAGCTGGCACAGCTGGAGTACAACCTCGCCCGCATGCGCGGGCTGTGGACCCACCTCGAGCGCCTCGGCGGTGGGATCGGCACGAGGGGCCCGGGCGAGACCCAGATCGAGACCGACCGCCGCCTCGCGCGCGACCGCATCGCCGCGCTGAAGCAGCGGCTCGAGCACACGAAGGCCAGCCGCCAGGTGATGCGCCAGGAGCGCGAGCGCGCGCAGCTCCCCACGGTCGCGCTGGCCGGGTACACCAACGCGGGCAAGTCCACCTTGCTGAACGCCCTCACCGGCGCCGACGCCGGCGTCCGCGACCGCCTCTTCCACACGCTCGATCCCACCACGCGCACCTTCGAGATCTCCGGGCGCCGCTACCTGCTGACCGACACGGTCGGGTTCATCCGCAAGCTGCCTCACCAGCTGGTGGATGCCTTCGCGGCCACGCTCGAGGAGGCGCTGGAGGCCGACCTGATCCTGCACGTGGCCGACGCGTCTGCTCCCGAGGAGGAGCTGGTCGAGCAGCTCGCCGCGGTCGACGAGGTGCTGGCCGAGATCGGGGCCGCCGAGCGACCCCGGCTGCTGGCCCTCAACAAGGTGGACCTGCTCGACGAGGATCGCCGGCGCGAGCTGTCGTTCCGCCACCCGCGCGCGGTGCAGATCTCAGCGCAGACGGGGGAGGGGCTCGAGCCGCTGGCGGAGGCCATCGAGGGGCGCTTCCTGGCGTCGCTGCGCACGATGGAGCTGCTCGTGCCCTACCAGGAGGGTGGTCGCCTGTCCGAGCTGCACGACCTCGCGGGCGACATGGAGCGCGAGGACACCCCGGAGGGCGCGCACATCTGGGCTCGCGTGCCGGCGGGCGTTGCGCCTCGCTTCGAGCGCTTCTCGGTGGGCGGCGCGAACGGCGCGGCGCCCGACGACGAGTGACCCTGCGCTTCGCGCGCCTCCACGACGAGGCGCGCGAGCCGAGCCGCGCCCATGACGGCGACGCCGGCTTCGACCTCTACGCGGTGGAGGGGGCCGTGCTCGCGCCTGGCGAGCGCGCCAGCGTCGGCACCGGTATCGCGGTCGCCATCCCGGAGGGCCTTGCCGGGCTGGTGCTGCCCCGCTCAGGGCTCGCGGCCAAGCACGGCATCACGATTCCGAACGCTCCCGGCCTGATCGACTCCGGCTACCGCGGCGAGGTTCGCGTGCTGCTGCTGAACACGGATCCGCGCGAGAGCTTCTCGGTGGCCCCGGGAGACCGGATCGCGCAGCTCGTGCTGGTGCGCCACGAGTCGCCTGAACTGACGGAGGTGGGCTCGTTGGAGGAGACGCGGCGCGGGGCGGCGGGGTTCGGTTCGAGTGGGAGATAAGTCCACAGACCACAGACCACAGTCCACAGGGCGTTCGGCCGACCTGTCTGTGGACTGTGGACCGTGGACTGTGGACTAGAGCCCGGCGGCGCGGCGCGCGCTCAAATGCGCCGCGTCCTCCAGCGCGTCATCCACCAGCGGCTCCAACTCGACGCCTAGAGCCAGCTCGATCAGGCGGTCCGCCAGCCAGACGTTCTTCGGCAGCAGGGGGCCGTGCAGGTAGGTGCCGATCGTGTTCCCGCGGTGCACGCCCTCCACGCCGTCGTTGCCGTTGTTGCCGAAGCCCTTGAGCACCCGGCCGAGCGGCTGCTCGCCGGCGCCGAGGTAGGTGCGCCCGCCGTGGTTCTCAAAGCCGGCGATCACCCGCGGGCCGCCTCCGAGGTCGGCCTCGATCGCGCAGTTGCCGATCAGGCGCGGACCCGGCTCGCGCACCGTGCGCAGGTCCACCAGCCCGACTCCCGGCAGCTCGAGGTCGCCGAGCTGGTAGCCGGTGCCGAGCAGCTGGTAGCCGCCGCAGACGGCGAGGATCACCGCGTCGCGCGCCTGCGCGGCGTGAAGCGCCTCGCGCTTGGTCTCGACCATGTCCTGCGCCACCGCGATCTGATCGCGGTCCTGGCCCCCGCCCATGTAGAAGAGATCCGCGGAGTCCGGGTCGAGCGCCTCCGCGAGGCCCGACGAGGACAGCTCGAAGCCCATTCCCCGCCACTCGCAGCGGGCGCGCAGCACCGCGATGTTGCCGCGGTCGGCGTAGATGTTCATCAGGTCCGGGTAGAGCGCGCAGACGCGCAGGGTGGGCATCAGACCGCCTCCAGCAGCACCACGGTGCTGCCCACGTAGCCCTCGGTCTCCGGCACCGAGCGGCGCGGCAGCACGCGGTAGCCGAGCCTCTCGGCCTCCGACTCGAGCTCCCCGGGCGCCACCTGGTCGAGCCTGATCACGTCCCACGGACTCGGTGAGCGCGCCCGAGGGGGACACCGCCTGGCGCAGCCGCTCGATCAGGGTTCCGTCGCCGTCGGCCCGCACGGACACCGGCGTGCTCGAGAACACCCAGCCGTCCTCCTCGCGCACGTCCGGCAGCGGCGGCATCGCGTCCTCCTCCGGGATGCCCTCGAACGGATCGGCGAGCGCGGCCGCGAGCAGCCCGCGCGGCTCCAGATGAGCGTGGACGCAGCGCAGCCAGTCCGCGCGGCCGGCCGCGCCGCCGAGCAGCTGCGCGACCTGCATGGGCGCGATGGCGAGCGCGAACGAGCGCCCGAGCTCGAACGCGCGGGCGTCCCCGACGCTGCCGCGCACCCGCAGCCCGCGCTCCCGGGCGCGCGCCGCCAGGGCGGCCACGAGGGCCGGCTCGGAGTCGAGGCCCGTCACGTCACAGCCGGCGGCCGCCAGCTGCAAGCGCCACCCGCCCCGTGCCGCAGCCGAGGTCGAGCAGCGGCCCCGGCCGCTCGGCGGCAAGCTCTCTCCAGAGCGGGAAATCGACCGCGTAGGACGCGCACTCCACGTCGTGCCAGATCACCGCGTCGTCGAGCGTGCGCTGGCTCATTCGGACCACGGCTTCGCGATGCCGCGCTGGGACAGGAGCCGGCGCAGCTCCAGGAGCGCCGTGTAGGTGGGCAGCGCGTAGAGGGGACGGCCGTCGCCGTCCGCCACCGCCGCGTCGAGCGAGGGGCCGAGCTCGCGCTCCACCACGATCGGCGCCTTCGACCCCCGCGTACTTCAGCCGCAGCGCCATCTCCTCGGCGCGGGTGCCGGAGCACGCGATCCGCCGTGTGCGGTCCGCCAGCACCTCGAAGTCGGCGTCCCAGATCCACGAGACGTCGCGACCGTCGGCGATCCCGTCGTTCAGCGCGATCCAGAGGTCGAGCTCGCCGTCCTCGAGCAGCAGCGTGCGCAGCACCTCGTTGGCGCCCGCCGGGTTCTTCACCAGGAGGATCGCCACCTCGCGAGGGCCGATCGAGAGCCGCTCCACGCGCCCGAAGGCGGCGGCGAAGGCGGCCAGCGCATCGCGGATCTGCGCGGGGGAGGCGCCCAGCTCCAGAGCGGCGGCCGTGGCTGCCAGCGCGTTGTAGACGTTGTAGAGCCCGGGCAGCGGCAGGCTCAGCTCGATCGGGCCAGCGGGGGTGGCGATGCGCACGTCGGAGCCCGACATGCCGTGGAGGGTGACCTTCTCGGCCGACACCTGCGGGCGCGGCCGCTCGCGGCCACAGCTCGGGCAGCGGTAGTGGCCCATGTGCCCGAGGAAGACGGCCTCGTAGATGTACTCGGCGCCGCAGTTACGGCAGCGCTTCGAGTCCGAGGCGTGCTCCAGCGACTCGAGCCAGTGCTCGGGGTCCTCCACGCCGAAGTAGACGATGCGCTCGCGCTCGCGCCCGAGGTCGGCCACCAGCGGGTCGTCGGCGTTCAGGACGAACGTGGTGCGGCCCTCGCGCTCGGCCACCAGGTCCGCCCAGCGGTCGGCCAGCAGGTCGAGCTCGCCGTAGCGGTCGAGCTGGTCGCGGAAGAGGTTGGACAGCAGCACGAGCGACGGGTCGAGCTCGCTCGCCACCGGCGCGAGCCAGGCCTCGTCGACCTCGAACAGACCGATCTGGGCGGGCGCCCTGCCGGCGTCGAGCAGCGCGGTGGCCACGCCCCAGTTCATGTTCGAGCCGGCGCGGTTGTGCACCACCTCGGCGCCGGAGCGCTCCAGCATCGCGGCCAGCATCGAGGCGGTGGTGGTCTTGCCGTTGGTCGCCGAGACGAGCACCGAGCCGCGTTCGAGCCGGCCGCCCAACACCCGGATCGAGCTCGGATCGAGCCGCAGCAGCACGCGGCCGGGCAGCGTGGTGCCGCCTGTGCGAGCCAGGCGACGGCTGAGGGCCCGCAGCGCGCGGGCGAGCGTGAGCTTGAGGCGGAGCATCAGGGTGCGATGACGCGCAGCGTCTGCTTCGTGACCGTGATCGTGGCAGGCAGGTCGGCAATCGGGTCGCCGTCCGCGTAGACGGTGAACGGCCGGTCCGCGTCCACCTCGATCTCGGTGCCGGTCAGCCAGCGGATGGCGGGATCGTCCACGTGGCCGCCCTTGAACACCTTCGGAACGCGCCTCTGATCCAGCGCAGCTTCGGGTGAGCCTCCACGAGCATCACGTCCAGGCGGCCGTCGTCCAGCTCGGCATGCGGGACCAGCTGACATCCCGCCGCCGTAGGCCTTCGAGTTGGCGACCGCCACGTTGTAGCCGGTCACCGTGTGGCGCTTGCCGTCCACCGTGACCTGGAAGGTGGCGTGATGCCAGCCCGCCAGCGTGCGCAGGCCGGCGTAGATGTAGACGAGATGGCCCTTCACGAAGCGCGCCTCGTTGGCCGTGCGGTTGGCGATCGAGTCGAAGCCCATCGTGGCGATGCCGACGAACGGCTTGCCGTTCACGGAGCCCACGTCGATCAGCCGCTCTTCGCCCTCCACCACCAGCCGTGCAGCCTCGCGGGGGTCGCGCGGGATGCCGAGCACGCGGGCCAGGTCGTTGCCGCGGCCGCCGGGGATGATCGCCGAGCGCGCTCGTGGTGCCCTGGAGGGCGCCGGCCAGGCAGCCGACGAGGCCGTCGCCGCCGATCGCCACCACGGTCTCGCCCGTGGCGGCCGCCAGCAGCGCCTCCTCGCGCGCGTGCTCGATGCTGCGCGTGCCGAGCATGCGGTAGGGCACGTCGAGGCGGTCGAGCTCCGCCTGCACCGCCGGCACCGCGTCGCCCGCCCGTCCGCCCGACGCGGCAGGGTTGAGGAACAGCGCTAGCGGGCCCTGCCTCACTCGGCGGCGGCCATCCGGGCCGCGCGCTCCTCGGCGAACCGGCCGCGCTCCTCGCCGCGCAGGCCGGAGCCCTCCTCGAACTTCACGATGTCCGCGCGCTTCACCCAGGTATCGCCGACCAGCCGCTCGGCGTGCGGCTCCTCGACGTCGTCGGGGTCGAGCGTGAGCAGCACGTCCTGGGCCACGCTGTGCCACGGCTCGCCGGTGATCCGCTCGCTGGCCACGAGCAGCTGGCCGGGCCGGTGCAGCCAGTGCAGCTCGAAGATGCCGAGCCGGTAGGCGTAGAGCCGCTCGCCGTCCCCGAACAGGAAGTTGACCCCGGAGAACTGGGAGCGGGAGATCACGCCCTCCACGAGCCGTCGCAACGAGCCGACGACGTCGCCGCGGTCGAGGTGGGTGATCAGGTAGTTGAACATGTGCTCGCTGTCGGTCGTCGCCGATCGGGCTTCGGCACGCCGAGCTCGAGCAGCCGCGGGAAATGCAGGACCGTGCCGTTGTGGCAGAACGAGTACGGGCCGAGGCAGAAGGGATGGGTGTTCTCCAGCACGAGGCCGCCCATCGTGGCCCGGCGCACGTGCGCGTTGAAGATGCGGCCCTTCATCTCGGTGGCCTCCACGAAGCCGTCGTCCGTGAAGGCGGCCTCGGGGAAGCGCACGCACTTGGGCTCGTCGCCGCGTCCGCGGTTGTAGACCGCCATGCCCCAGCCCGAGTCGTGGTGCTCCGACTGGCGGATCATCGGGTTCTCCGCCTCGAGCAGCTCGTGCCGGAGCGAGAGCGGCTCAGCGGCTACGCAGCCGAGAACGCGGCACATGGGGGAGAGAACCGGTCGCTCACGCCTTCACAGCTTAAAGACGACCGCGGAGGACCTATGAGTACACCTAGCCGAATGTGGTGGGCAAGGCCACGAAAGCTGTGCGGGATGGAGCGGCCGGGCGGCGGAGGCCGCAGCCATCGGCCCGCTCGGCGCGAGGCGGAGCTCGATTATCTGAAGCAGAGCGGCGTGCGGCTCGTGATCAGCACGATGACGACGAGGCACAACCTGGCCGACTACGAGGCCGCCGGGCTCGACTGGCACCACACGCCTGTTGCGTCGTGTGCCGAGGCTGCCGAGGCGCTCGACGAGCTGCTGGGGCTGCTGCGCCGGGAGCTGCGCAAGCGGGGAGCGGTGGCGGTGCACGGCAACCGGCACACCGACTTCGTGGCGGCCCTGTGCGCCGCCCATCTGCACGAGTCGCGCGGGGTGGCGCTCGAGGACGCGCTGCTGGACGCGGCCGACGCGGGGCTGGCGGTCACGCCGGAGGCGGCAGCCCTGCTCGGCGTGGACTACGGGGCGGTCCAGCCGCGCTCGCGCATTGCCGCTTCCACAGCGTCGGGCCGGTCGGTGACCACGTAGGCGTCCACGATCGCGCCGTCGGTGTTGATCGTGATCGATAGCCCCGAGTCGGTGCGCCGGACCTTGGAGATCGGAGCGACCGGCCGCCCGGCGCCCATCCGCGGCTTGATGCGGCCGGTCGCCACCCGGTGCACGCCCTCGATCTTGGCGAGCCCGTCGAGCAGCCGGCGGTAGCCCTTGGTGGACGAATGCTTGTGGTGGGTCTTGCGGGGCACGCACCTATGTTGGCGTACGCCCGGGATCAGGCCAAGACGAGCTCGGCCAGGTTGGCGGCGATCGCGACCGGTTTCGGCTTCTTGGCGGCCGCCGCCTCCTCGGCCGTGGTGTCGCCCGTGAGCACCAGGGCGGAGTCGAGGTGCGCCTTGGCGGCTCCCGCCACGTCGCTGTCCAGGCGATCGCCGATCACGAGCGTCCTGTTCTCGCCCATGCGGTCGATGGCGGTGAAGAACAGCTGCGGCTCTGGCTTGCCCACGATCGAGGCGGTGCGGCCCGAGGCGGCCTCCACGGCGGCCAGGATCGCTCCCGTGCCCGGCCAGAAGCCGTCGGGCATCGGGTAGGTGGGGTCGCGCCCGGTGGCCAGCAGGTCGGCCCCGCGGCGGGCCGCCAGCGCGGCGTTCTTGAGGTCGTCGTAGGTCAGGTCGAGCGTGGCGCCGACCACCACGACCTCGGCCCGCGAGGCCAGGTCGGTGCCGTTCATGATCCGCAGGCCGGCCTCCTTCACGTGGCGGAACATCGGCTCCGAGCCGATCACGAACGCCGTGTGGCCGTGGCGCGTCTCCGCGAGCAGGTGCTGCATCGCTCCGCCCACCGTCACGACGTCGGCCAGCGAGGCCTGCACGCCGATCCCCCACAGCTTGGTCACGAGGTCCTCGCCGGCCAGCCAGGAGTTGTTGGTCACGAAGGCCAGCTTCATGCCGGCTCCGCGGATCGCGTTGATCGCGTCCACCGATCCGGGGATCGGATCGGGCCCGAGCCACACGCAGCCGTCCAGATCGAGGATGACCTGGTCGTAGCCACGCAGCAGAGCGGAGACGGGCATGCGCAGCGCATCGTATGCTTGCGACGCCTACTAGCCTTAGCCGCCGTGCGCCGACTCGCCCTAATAGCCGTCCTGGCCGTCGCGGGCCTCGTCATCGCCGCCTGTGGCGGCTCGAAGTCGAGCTCGACCAGCAGCACGCCGGCCGCCTCCACCGGGGCCGCGGCGCCGGCCGCGACCACGCCCGCCCAGAGCGGCGCCTGCCAGCAGGTCGCCACCCCCAAGCCGGGTGCCAACGGCGGTCAGACCAAGTCGAAGGTCAAGCTCGACCCGAGCAAGACCTACACGGTGACGGTGCAGACCAACTGCGGCGATTTCGCCTTCACCCTCGACGTGAAGGACTCGCCGAACACCACCTCCGCCTTCGCCGGGCTGGTGAAGAAGGGCTTCTTCGACGGGCTGACCTTCCACCGCATCGTGCCCGACTTCGTGATCCAGGGCGGCGACCCGACCGGCAGCGGCGGGGGAGGGCCGGGCTTCAGCACCGTGGACAAGCCGCCGCGCGACGCGGCGTACACCGCAGGCGTGGTGGCGATGGCCAAGACCCAGAACGAGCCCGCCGGCACCAGCGGCAGCCAGTTCTTCGTGGTCACCGCCCCCGATGCGCAGCTGCCGCCCGACTACGCGCTGCTCGGCAAGGTGACCAAGGGCATGGACGTGGTGCAGGCGATCGGCAAGTTGGGCGACCCGGCGGACCCGACCGGCACCGGCGCTCCCACGCAGGCCGTGGTGATGAAGAAGGTCACGGTGAGCCCGTGACCGCCGTCTTCGACGTCGGCGAGGCGGACTTCATGGAGCGGGTGGTGGAGCGCTCGCGCGAGCTGCCCGTGGTGGTGGACTTCTGGGCCGAGTGGTGCGGGCCGTGCAAGGCGCTCAGCCCGGCTCTGGAGAAGGCCGCCGGCGCCCGCGAGGGCAAGGTCGAGCTCGCCAAGGTCGACGTGGACCAGAACCAGGCGCTGGCTCAGAGCTTCAGCGTGCGCGGCATTCCCGCCGTGAAGGCGTTCCGCGACGGCCGCATCGTCGACGAGTTCACGGGCGCCCTGCATCCATCGGAGGTGGAGCGCTTCTTCGACAAGCTGGTGCCGTCCGAGGCGGACGAGCTGGCCAGCAGCGCCGACGACGAGGAGTCATTCCGCCGCGCGCTCGAGCTGGAGCCGGGACATGCCGGCGCCGCCATCGGCCTGGCGCGCATCCTGATCGGCCGCGGCGAGCTGGACGAGGCGGACGCCCTGCTCCAGCCGCTCGGCCACGACTTCCTGGCCAGCGGCCTGGCCGCCCGCATCGCCCTCAGCCACGACGAGGGCGGGCCGGAGGAGGCCTTCACCGCCTGGGACGACGGCGACCACGAGCGGGCGCTCGAGCTCCTGCAGGAGGCCCTCGAGCAGGCGCCGGACCAGGAGCAGCGCGACCTGCTGCGCAAGGTGATGGTCGCGATCTTCACCGAGCTGGGCCCGGAGAGCGAGCTGGCAAGCCGCTACCGGCGCCGGCTCGCGTCGGCGCTGAACTGAGGCGTCAGCCGCCCGCGGCGGCGCCGCGCGCAGCCTTCGCTCGCCGTTGCCGTCGGCGGCCGAATAACACGAGCCCGCCCAGCACGACCGCGACGATCACGAGGCCGAAGAAGATCGCGCCGCCCGTGCCCACGCCGCCGAACGGAAGCGCGATCAGGTGGGCGAGGCCGAAGCCGATCGCCAGCACCAGGATCACGAGGACGAGCACCACGAGGTAACCGCGGATGCGCATCAGCAGGCTCGACCCCGGCGGCGGGGCCACGAGGCCCATGAGCCGCAGCATCAGAAGCTGGCGCGAGGTGGGTGGCTCCTGGCCCAGCTTCGCCACGGCCTCCTTCAGGTCGTCGGGCCTGCGCTCGGCGAGCGCGAGGGACGCCTTCATCATCTGGCGCAGCGCGGGCCGCTCCTGCGGGTGCGCGCCCGCCAGGGCCTCGTTGAAGTAGCGGCGGGCAGTCTTGGCGTCGTAGCGCTCGGCGGCGCGTGCGCCGAGGATCGCGCGCGCTGCGGCGCGGTGCTTCGACTCGCTCTGGAGCTGCTCGTCGCTGCGCGTCTCGAGCTGCTGGATAGCGCCGAGCGTGCCGACCCGCTGCTGCATCTTCACCTGTCGCTGCTTTGCCATGCCGAGGCAGTTTCGCAGACGACCCGGGTGTTTCAGCCCCTGAGCGGCGGGTACCCCATTTGTGGAGGCGCTTGTGGCCGAGAGGCCGAGCGATGCCTCTGCTCGTCCGCAACAAGCGAGTGAGAGCTTTCGCCGCTCGCGACGGCAGTTGCACACCCGCCGGCGCGCCCGAGCGGAAGCCCGCTCTGAGTCGCCGCGCACTCGCCCCGCGCGGCGGCTCGATTGTTGCGGGGATACCGTGGGCCGATGACGAGGCTCACCGACCGGCCGGCGATCGCTGCGCTCGCCGGGGCTCTGACGATCGCCTTCTCAGCGATCATCGTGCGCCTCTCGCATGCCACGCCGTCCACCGCGGCGGTCTTCCGGTGCGTGTATGCGCTGCCCCTGCTGGCGCTCCTGGCGCGGCGCGAGAGCCGCCTCTACGGGCCGCGCACCCGGGCCGACCTGCGGCTCACAGCGGTGGCGGGACTGTTCTTCGCGATCGACCTGATCGTCTGGGCGCGCGCGATCGAGGACGTGGGAGCGGGGCTGGCCACCGTGCTCGGCAACCTCCAGGTGGTGCTGGTCGGGGTGCTGGCCTGGGCGTTCCTGCGCGAGCGGCCGGAGCGCCGGATGTTCGTGGCCACGCCGATCGTGCTGGTCGGGGTGATCCTGATCTCCGGCGTGGTGGGGAGCGGCACCTACGGCCGCGACCCCGCGCGCGGGGTGGTGTACGGCCTGCTGACCGCGATCGCGTATGCGGGCTTCATCCTCTGCCTGCGCCACGGGAACAACGACCTGCGCCGCCCCGCGGGTCCCCTGTTCGAGGCCACGGCCACGGCCGCGGTCTTCGCGCTGGTGCTGGGCGCCGCGCTGGGCGACCTCCATGTGGTGCCCAGCTGGCCCGAGCACGGCTGGCTGCTCCTGCTCGCGCTCAGCTCGCAGGTGATGGGCTGGCTGTTGATCTCGATCTCGCTGCCGCGCCTGCCGGCGGCGGTCACCTCGGTGACGCTCACGACTCAGCCCGTCGGGTCGGTGCTGCTGGCGGTGCTGATCTTCAGCGAGTCGCCGTCCGTGTACCAGTTCATCGGCGTGGCGGTGGTGCTTGCCGGCGTGCTGGTGGCGAGCTTCCGGCCGCGTCGTGCCGCTGCCATATCTTTCGAGGCCAGCCCATGACGGTCAGCGGCGGCAACGGCGGGCGTTCCAGGAACCTCATCCTCACGGCGATGATCTTCGCCGTCTCGATGACCTTCATCGACCAGACGATCGTGTCGATCGCGGCGCCGAAGATCCAGAGCGAGCTCGGTCTGAGCAACACCGGCGTGCAGTGGGCGGTGAACGCCTATCTGCTCTCGCTGGCCGCGCTGTTCGCCTTCGGCGGCCGACTGGCCGACACGATGGGCCACCGGCGGATGGTCACGCTCGGCGTGATCGTCTTCGCGGGCGCGTCGGCGATGTGCGGTCTCACCCCGAAGGGCAACCTCGCCCAGGCGTGGATCGTCACGTTCCGGGTCGTGCAGGGCGCGGGCGGGGCGATCATGTTCCCGGCAGCGCTGGCGATCGTGGTGCAGACGTTCCCGCTGCGCGAGCGGGGCAGGGCGCTGGCGCTCTTCTTCGGCATCGCCGGCGGCCTCACCGCGATCGGCCCGATCCTCGGCGGGTACCTCACGCAGTGGACCTGGCGCGCGATCTTCTGGGTGAACATTCCGGTCGCGATCGTCGCGCTGATTCTGATCGCCGTCTCGAAGCCGAGCACGGAGTACCGCCCGGCCCGGATCGACTACCGCGGCCTTGTGCTGATCGCATCCGGGGTGGCGCTGAGCGTGTTCGGCTTCCAGCAGTCGTCGATCTGGGGCTGGGACAACCCCGCCACCTGGGCCTGCATCGTCGTGGGCGCGGCACTGCTGGTCACGTTCTACTTCGTCGAGAAGCGCACGGCCACGCCGCTGATGCAGGTGAGGATCTTCAGGATCCGGGCCTTCCTGGTCGAGAACATGGTGCTCGGCATCGCCACGCTCGTGTTCGTCCCGGTCTTCTTCTTCGCCAGCGAGTACGCGCAGATCGCGCTCGGGAAGAACGCGTCCCAGGCCAGCCTCTACCTCCTCTACTTCTTCCTCGGGTTCGTCGTGGCGGCCCAGATCGGGGGCAGGCTGCTCGACCGGCGCGGCGCCAAGCGTCCGGTGGTGGTCGGCTGCGCGCTCGCCGCGGTGGGATTCTGGTTGTGGTCCGGAAAGGTCATCGACCTCGACTTCGGCTCGCAGATCTGGTCGATCGTCCTCGCCGGAGCCGGGATGGGCCTGATGCTCGGCCCCGCCAGCACGGACGCCGTGAACCGGGCGTCGAGGCTCTCGTACGGCGAGGCGACCGGCATCACGCAGACGGTCCGTAACTACGCCGCCAGCCTCGGGATCGCGATCCTCGGCACCATTCTCGTCTCGCAGCTGCGCTCGCACGTCACCACGTCGCTGATCGGGCAGGGCGTGCCACCGGCGCGCGCGAGCAGCCGAGGCGTCCAGCATCGCCCAGTCCCATGGCAGCGCCGCCGTCGCGGCGATCCCGCACTTCATCCGGCTCGACTTCGCCTACGCCACCCGCTCGGTGCTGCAGGTGATGGCGGGAGTGATGGCGGCGGCGGCGATCGTCGCCTTCCTCGGCCTGCGGCGAGGGGTTCAGGAGGAGACGGACTCCTCGCACGCCGAAGCACCGGCGCTGGCCTGACGCCGTGGACCTGAACACGCCGCGCGCGCAGCGGGTGCTGGACCGCGTAAGGGCGGTGCCGGAGGGGTTCGTGCGCACCTACGGGGACCTCGAGCCGGGCGCGCCGCGGTTCGCGGGTGCGGTGCTCGCCTCGTGTCACGACCCGACGCTGCCGTGGCATCGCATCGTGCGGGCGGACGGCTCGCTCGCCCAGGGGGAGCGTCAGCGTCGCCTGCTCGACGCGGAGGGAATTCCGTTCAGGGGCGACCGCGTGGACCTGCGGGTCGTGCGGATCCCGGACTAGGAGTCCAGGAACTCGCGCAGCGCCTGCTTGCCGCCGCCCACCAGCGGCGGCCCGTGCGCGAACAGCAGGTTGTCGAAGTGGAGCTCGAGCAGCCGCCTGAATGAGGTGCGCAGGCCGTCCTTCACGCCCTCCGGGTCGTCCCCCAGGAGCGAGTCCGGCACGAACCCGAGCGCGCCGCGGTCGTGGCGTATCAGGCCATCGGCGAAGCTCAGGGCGCCGTCGGCGCGCTCCACGTAGAGGGCCGTCTCCTCGGGGGTGATCGCGGCCACCTCTTCCGCCGTGATGCCGGGCGCCACCTCGTCGCCGAACGAGAACGGATCCACCGCGGCCCCGCCCTCGAACTCGTGGAGCCCGGCGCGATGGCAGAGCACCCGGCAGCCGAAGCGGTCGGCGAAGCGGCCACTGTCGCGGTAGTGGTGGCGGTTGGTGAGCAGGATGCGCTCTGGGCGCCCGTGCTCCTCGAACCAGTCGAGGCCCTCGGCGGGCTCCATCGGGTCGATGAGGGCGGCCGACTCGGGCACGTAGTACGAGTGCACCTCCGTGCCGATGCCCTTGTGGAGGGCCGTCCAGTGATGGACGCCGCTGAAGATCTCCTCGATCACCCCGAGTGAGGCTATCGGCCCGGCGCGTGTGCAAGCGTTCGGTGCATGCCCAGCACGCGTACGTCTCGCGGGCGGGCCCGTTTGCGCGGGCTGATCCTGCTCGTGGTGCTGATCGCCGGGGCGGTGGGGATCACCGTCGCCCTGAGCGGAGGCAAGGGCAAGCTCGTGCCGGCGGGCGGCGGCGGCAACGATCCGCTCGCCTACTCGCGGGACAAGCAGTCCACGTTCGAGCGCGACGCCGCGGCGGGCGAGGCTCACGTGGTGTTCGCCAAGAGCCCGGGCGGCGTGATCGCCACCGCGAGGCGCACCGCCGGCTACCGGCCGCTCGTGAACGCCGCGGCGCGCGCCGGCGGCCTCGATCCGAACCTGCTCGAGGCGATCGTGTTCCTGGAGAGCGCGGGCCGTCCCGACGTGATCGCGGGCAACGACCCCGCCAACGCCTCCGGGCTCACGCAGATCCTGGCCGAGACCGGGCAGAACCTGCTGGGGATGCACGTGGACCTGGCGGCCAGCCGCCGCGCGACGAGGCGCATCGCGCGGGCGCGCAGCGAGCACGCCCTGAAGCACTTCGAGGCGCAGCGGCGGCGCGTGGACGCCCGCTTCGACCCGCGTCAGGCGCTGGCCGCCACCGTGCGCTACCTGACGATCGCCCGCAAGACGTTCGGGCGCGACGACCTCGCCGCGACCTCGTACCACATGGGCATCGGCAACCTCGAGACCGTGCTCCGCGACTACACGGGCTCGGGTTCCGGCACGCCGATCGCCAAGCTGGTGAAGAGCGATCACCTGAGCTACGCGCAGGTCTACTTCGACTCCTCGCCGCTGCGCCATCCACAGGCGTGGGGCCTGCTTGCGCGGCTCGGCGACGATTCATCGAACTACTACTGGAAGCTGCTGGCGGCGCGCCAGATCATGCAGCTCTACCGCACCGATCCGGCCGCGCTGACCCGCCTGTCGGCGCTCCAGAACGCCCGCGCCTCGGCAGAGGAGGTGCTGCACCCGCCGGGCTCCACGCCGGTTTTCGCCACGCCCGCGGCCATCGCGGCGGCGGAGTCCGGGCACAAGCTGAACAAGCTGCCGAACGATCCGAAGCGGCTCGGCTTCCAGATCGACCCGCTGCTGGGCCAGTTCGCCGCTCGCCTCGGCCAGAAGCCGGCGCTCTACCAGGCGCTGCGGCCCGAGGCGCTCGGCCTGCTGGTGTACCTGTCGGCCGGCGTGAGGGCCATCGCCGGCAAGACCGCCGCGCCGCTGTCGGTGACGAGCGCTGTGCGCGACGTGCAGTACCAGCGGCTGGTGGCGGCGAACAACATCGAGGCCACCCACGGCTACTCGCTCCACAGCACCGGATTCACGTTCGACGTCCGTCGCCGCTACTCGAGCCATGCCCAGGCCGAGGCGTTCCAGTTCATGCTCGATCGGCTCCAGGCACTGAACCTGATCGCCTGGGTGCGGGAGCCCCAGGCGATCCACGTGACGGTGTCCAGCGGGGCGCTTGTGCTCGAGCCACTGATCCCGGGTGGCTAGTGTCAAGGAGCGGGCTCGCCCCGCCGATGATCTCGCTACCGTGGCCACAGCCGGCCCATAGTCAGGAAGGACCGATTCAGACATGACGTTCCGGGGTGCGCCGGCGCGCACCCGCCGTAGGTCGTGCGCGTCGATTGCCGCAGCCGCCGTCGCGATCGTCGCCGCCCTGGTCCTGGTCCCCGGCTCTGCATCCGCGGCGCGCTTCAAGCCCTGTCCCGGCGCGTCCTTCATCCGCTGCGGACGCGTGGTTGTGCCCGTCGACCCGTCGGGTGCAGTGAAGGGCGCGCTCTCGCTGCACGTCGAGGAGGTCCACACGTCGGGACCCAACAAGGGCGCCATGATCGCGCTCGCCGGCGGCCCCGGTCAGGCGGCCACGCCACTCGTGTCCGACTTCGCGCTCGCGCTTGACCCGGTGCTCCGGGGGCGCGATCTCGTGGTCTTCGACCAGCGCGGCACCGGCCTGTCGGACCAGCTGCTGTGCCCCGGGCTCGGCTCTCACAAGCTGCCGGACCTGGGTGTGGGCGGCTGTGCCCAGCGGCTCGGCGCGTTGCGTCCCTTCTTCTCCACCTCGGACTCGGTCTCCGACCTCGAGGCCGTGCGGCGCGCGATCGGCGTGGACAAGCTCGACCTCTACGGCGTCTCCTACGGCACCAAGGTCGCGCTCGACTACGCCACCCGCTACCCGCAGCACATCGACCGGCTCGTGCTCGACTCGGTGGTCATGCCGGGGGCGCTCGACCCGTACGAGCTCAGCAGCTTCAACGCCCTGCCGCGCCTGCTGTCGCAGATCTGCGCGAACAACGCCTGCAGGGGCATCAGCGCGAACGCGCAGGCGGACCTCGCCCAGCTGGTGCAGAAGCTCCAGACCAGATCGCTCAGCGGCGAGGTGGTGAACGGGCACGGTCAGCGCCGCCGTGGCAGCGTCCGGCGCAGCGGCATCCTCAGCGTGCTGTTCGCGGGCGACTTCGATCCCACGCTGCGGGCCGACTTCCCGGCCGCGGTGCGCTCCGCCCTGAACGGGGATGCCGCGCCGATGCTGCGGCTGATC
This sequence comes from uncultured Thermoleophilaceae bacterium, assembly GCA_963770325.1. Classification (GTDB taxonomy): domain Bacteria; phylum Actinomycetota; class Thermoleophilia; order Solirubrobacterales; family Thermoleophilaceae; genus JAICJR01. The sequence continues at coordinate 988,906 of CAVYPF010000004.1, forward strand.
GCGTCCACGACGGGCAGCGAGAGCTTCGACCCGCGCACGGGCGACAGCGAGGCGCTGTTCGCGGCCACCTCCTGCGAGGACGCCAGCCTGCCCTGGGCGCAGGCTGCCGCGCCCGGCCAGCGGCTCAGCCAGGCCCGCCAGGACTTCGGGCAGATCGCCCAGTCGAGCTACGCGCCGTTCGACCCGGACACCGTGTTCCAGTTCAGCCTCGCGCCGTTCTGCGCCAACTGGCCGGAGTCGGGCGACTCGCCGCCGGTGGAGTCGGCGCCGTCGCCGGCCGTGCCCACGCTGATCCTGAGCGGCGACGACGATCTGCGGACGCCGCAGGAGGACGCGATCAAGCTGGCGGCGCAGCTCCCCAAGTCCACCCTCGTGAAGGTGCCGAACGTGGGTCACTCGGTGCTCGGCGACGACTTCAGCTCCTGTTCGCTGCGAGCGCTCCAGCACTTCTTCCGCGGCCAGGCCCCCGGCGTCTGCCGCGGCTCCAGGCCGCTCGTGTCGCCGACCCCCGTGGCGCCGCTGTCGCTCAGCCAGATCGTGGCCCTGCGCGGTCACAGCGCGCGCGTGGGGCGCACGCTCAACGCCGTCCGGCTCACGCTCGCGGACCTCTTCGAGCGCACGCTCGACGGCCTCTTGAACTCGCCCGACGGGGTCACGATCGACCCGATCGGCGGCCTCCGCGGCGGCTACTTCACCAGCGGGCGCAGATCGCAGACCCTGCACGACTACAGCTGGGTTCCCGGGGTCACGCTCAGCGGCAACGTGCCGGTGAAGGGCCTCGCGCACCTCACCATCGGCGGCTCGGCGGCCGCGCGCGGCAAGGTCACGCTGACCGTGGGCGGGGTGCTGCGCGGTCGCCTCGGCGGCAAGCGCGTGACCGTGCACCTGGCCGCCCAGGCGCTGGCCGGCGCTCGCGCCACCGCGGCCGACCTGCGGGCACAGCGTTTCGAGCCGTTCGCGAGCAGCCTGCTGCCCGGATATTGAGTCCACAGTCCACGGACCGCAGTCCACAGAGCCGGACCCGAGTCGTTCCTGTGGACTGTGGACTGATTAATCGCCGATCGAGAACATCGCGTCGAGGTCGTGTTGCGAGAAGACCTCGAACGCGACCATCGTGTAGGTGTCGAGGATCCCGGGCAGCCGCGCGAGCTTGTTGGTGACCACGTCCGCCAGCTGCTCCTGCTCCACCACGCGGATCACCGCGACGAAGTCCCACTCGCCGGTGACCGAGTAGGCCTCGGCCACGCCCTCGACCTCGGCCAGGCGGCTGCCGAGCACCGGCAGCGCCTCCCGCTCCGCGCTGATCAGGATGACGGCGTGAGTCACGGGCGGAATGCTACGCGTCGGCCGGGTGCCGGAGCCCGCGGCGGCCCCGGCACCCGGCCTGCGCCTCAACCGGCGAGCGTGAACGTGAGCGTGTCGTGCTTGCCGTTGCCGCTGCGGGTCATCGCGCCGCTCGCGTTCGCGTAGGCACCGGTTCCACCCGTGATCGCGTACTGCTCGTCGGTGCCGCCCACGCCGGGCAGCTTCTTCTGCAGGTAGGCGCCCTGAAGGGTGATCCGGCCGTCCGCCAGGATGGCGACAAGCGTGCACTCGAGCGCCTGATAGGTGGGCTCCACGCCCACGCAATCGGCCTCCAGCCGGCCCACCGGCTTGCCGCCCTGGCTGAGCATCGAGGCGAACTCGAAACGGTCGCCGACCGACGGGCCCCTGGCCCCGAGGTCCAGTGACTTGAAGTCCCGCGACTTCTGGGTGCTGGTGAACGTGAGCGTCCGGGCTCCGGCCGGGCTCTGGCCGCTCGCGGGCAGCACGGCGACACAGGCCGCGGCCGCGGCGGCGGTGAGGGCGGTGGCGATTCCGGTGGTCTTGCGCATGGGTCCTCCTTGGGTGGCTTGCTGATGAGGCCGAGCCTGCTGGAGGGCGCTGCGGCGCACATCGGCCGCACTCGCGATTCGCCCTCGCTCGCACGAGCGATTCGCCCGCCCGGGACTCGCTCGCGAGAGCGATGGCGATCCGGCGCGCAGCGGTTACGGTGGGCTCATGGACCTCCGCCGCCTGATCCAGCGCTACGGGGATCCGCTGCTCGCGGGCCTGAGCGCGGCGCTGTTCCTCGTCCAGATCCTCAGCGAGGAGGCGTTCGCGGGGAAGCGGGGGCCGGCGATGGCGGCGGCCCTGGTGTTCTCGGCCACGCTGCTGCTGCGGAGGCGCGCGCCGCTCGTGCCGCTGATCGCCGGCCTCGCGCTGATCGAGTTCTCGAACCTGGACGTTCGCGCGCTGGGCAACACCGGCACGTTCTTCGTCGCGTATCTGTTCGCGATCTACGCGGCCGGTCGCTGGACCAGCGGTCGCGCCACGCTCGCCGGGGCGCTGATCGTCCTGGCCGGGATCCCCCTGGCGGCGATCGAGCCCGGCCAGGCCTTCAGTCCCTCCGACGCCGCGTTCATCGCGGTCTTCTTCGCCGGTCCGTTCATCGCCGGCCAGGCCATCCGGCGCCGCCACGCGCAGGAGCACCACCTCCGCGGCCGGGCGACCGAGCTCGAGCTGGAGCGCGACGCCAAGGCCCGCGAGGCGGTGGCGCAGGAGCGCGTGCGGATCGCGCGCGAGCTTCACGACGTGGTGGCGCACGCGATCAGCGTGATCGTGCTTCAGGCCCGCGGCGGCCGCCGCAAGCTCCCGCCGGGCGCCGACGAGACGCGCGCGGCGCTCGACGCCATCGAGCGCGCCGGCGAGCAGGCGCTGGGGGAGATGCGGCGCCTGCTGGGAATGCTGCGTCAGGACGACGAGGAGCTGGCGCTGGCACCGCAGCCCAGCCTGAGCCGGGTGGACGAGCTGGTGGCCAGCCTGGCCAGCGCCGGCCTGCCGGTGGACCTCGTGGTGGAGGGCGCGCCGTTCGAGTTGCCGCCCGGGGTGGACGTCTCGGCGTTCCGGATCGTGCAGGAGGCGCTCACCAACGCGCTGAAGCACGCAGGCCCGGCTCGCGCCCAGGTGACCCTGCGCTACTCGCCTACCGACCTCGAGCTCGAGATCGTGGACGACGGCAGCAGCAACGGCGACGGCGGCGGCAGCGGACACGGCCTGGAGGGGGTGCGGGAGCGCGTGGCGGTCTATGGCGGGGAATTCGAGTCCGGCCGGCGCCCCGACGGCGGCTATGCGCTGCGCGCCCGGCTGCCGCTCGGCTCGGATCGATGATCCGCGTCCTGATCGCCGACGACCAGAGCCTCGTGCGCGCGGGGTTCCGCATGATCCTCACGAGCGAGGCCGACCTGGAGGTGGTGGGCCAGGCGAGCGATGGCCTCGAGACCGTGGCGAAGGCCACCAGCCTGCGCCCCGACGTGGTGCTGATGGACATCCGGATGCCGGGGATCGACGGCATCGAGGCCACGCGCCGGATCGCCGCGGGGGAGGAGCCGCCGCGGGTGATCGTGCTCACGACCTTCGATCGCGACGAGTACGTCTACGAGGCGTTGCGCGCGGGCGCGAGCGCGTTCCTGCTGAAGGACGCGCCCGAGCATCAGCTGCTGGCGGCCATCCGGGTGGTGGCGGAGGGCGGGTCGCTGTTCGCCCCGTCGGTCACCCGGCGCTTGATCGAGCGCTTCTCCGAGGGCGCGCCGACGGTGGCGCCGCCCGGGCTCGAGGAGCTAACGGCGCGCGAGCTGGAGGTGCTCCGCCTGGTCGCACGCGGCCTCTCGAACGCCGAGATCGCCGCCGAGCTGGTGGTAAGCGAGCACACCACGAAGACACACGTGGCCAGCGTGCTGTCGAAGCTGGGCCTGCGCAATCGCGTGCAGGCGGTGGTGCTGGCCTACGAGTCCGGGGTGATCACGCCCGGCAGGGCCGGCTAGCGCGCCAGCCAGGCGTCGCGGATCGCCTCCACGTGGCGGTGGTCGGTGCCGCAGCAGCCGCCCAGCACGCTGAGCCGCGGGAGCTTCTCGCCCAGCCGGAGGTAGCCGGCGGCCAGCTCGCTGGGATCGCCCTCGTCGAGCTCACTGGCCTCGTCCAGCTCGGCGTGGCTGCGCATCGAGGCGTTCGCGCGCACTCCCAGCACGCGCTCGAGCCACGGCTCTCCGGCCGCGAACGCGCCCTCGAAATGCGTCGGGTGGGCGCAGTTGACCATGTAATAGGCGGGCGCGCCGCCCGTCTCCTGGTCCACCTGCTCGATCGCCTCTCCGAGCGGCTGGCCGCTCGGCAGGCGGCCGTCGGTCTCGACCGTGAATGAGATCGCCGCGGGCAGACCCACGTCAGCCGCCGCGCGGGCGATGCCGATCGCCTCGTCCGCGTAGGTCAGGGTCAGCGCGCCGACCATGTCGGCCGCGGTCTCGGCGAAGGTGGCCACCTGGGTCAGGTGGTAGTGGTGCGCCTCGTCGGCGGTCAGCTGAGCGGCGGGGCTGTAGCCGTCGTCCTGCGGGCCCACGCAGCCGCTGATCACGATCGGCGCCCCGTCCTCGCCCTGGGCGGTCCGGATCTGGTCGAGCAGCGCGATCGCACGGCGGTTGAGCGCGTCAAGCTCGTCGCTGCCGTAGCCGATCTCGCCGGCCCAGCGCGGGCTGGCGCGCCAGGTGGGGCTCTCGAGCACGAAGCCCAGGCCACGCTCCTTCGCCAGCGCGGCGTAGGGCTCGTAGTAGGCCCGGAGCGCAGCCTGGCCCGCGTCGTCCTTCAGCAGGTCGAAGGCGGCGAACAGGGGCAGGTCGAGCCCCTCGTGGAAGATGAGGACGGTTTCGATACCGCCGTCCGTGAGGAACAGGTCCCCGTCGAGCTGGGGGAGATGGTCGCGGTAGGTCATGCGAGTCCCTTCCGTTGCCTCCGGTGAGTCTAGGCGCGCACGATTCCGCTCAAGCCCGCTAGATCGGCGCATTAAGATCTCCGCATGAGGAGGGGGGTCGACGTCGTCGCCGTTGACCGCGAGGCCAGGCCCTCGCTGGTCGATATCGCCGAGGACTCGCTGCGCACCTGGCTGGCGAGCGGCCGCCACCGGCTCGGCGAGCGGCTCCCGCCGGAGCAGGAGCTGTCCTCGAACCTGGGCATCTCCCGTGGCACGCTTCGGACCGCGTTGAGGCGGCTGGAGGAGTCCGGGGAGATCGTCCGCCGCCAGGGCAGCGGCACCTACGTGGGCAGGGTCAGCTCGGCGGCGCTCGACGAGGGGCTCGAGCGGCTCGTCTCCTACGCCGAGCTCGCGCGCCAGCGGGGTGTCGACATCGAGGTGGGGGAGCTGGAGATCGAGGAGCTGCCCGTGGGCGCCAAGATCGGCGAGCTGCTGGACCTGGAGCCCGAGCAGATCGCCACCACGGTGACCCGCGTGCTCGTGCTCGACGGCGAGCCATGGGCGAGCATGCGCGACGTGGTGCACCCGGACGTCGAGCTGCCCTCTCGCGCGCGCATCAAGCAGGCGCTGCAGCGCGGCCAGATGGTGCTCGACGTGCTCAAGGAGCAGGGCGTGCCGGTGGCCTACGCGCGCACCCACATCACCGCGCGGGTGGTGACGGTCGAGGACCGCGTGGGCAAGGCGCTGGGCGTGAGCGACACCAGCGCCGCGCTGGAGCTCGAGCACGTGACCTGCACGACCGAGGGCGTCGCCGTGGAGTACTCGAGGGACATCTTCCTGCCCGGCCGCCTCGACCTGCACGTGATGCGCCACCTCGAGGAGCCGCCCCCCGTACCCGCCATCGAACGTCCCCGAAACGCGCGCGCGCCGCGCCGGTCGTGAAGGTGGACACGACCAGCCGCATCCAGTAGAACTTCGCTTGCAACAATTTGTACAGTCGATGTGCCGGCCCGGTACGACAGGCGGCCGGGACAGCTGACCAAACGACCGCGCCGGAGGTGCCATGGCCGAGAAGATGTGGGGCTCAGAGCCGTTCTGGGGACTTGGCTCCGATTGGGATCCCGACTGGATCCTGACTCCGAGGCAGATCGAGCTGCGCGATCTCCTGATCGAGCTGTGCGAGAAGGAGATGCGGGCGAACGCGAAGGTCTCCGACGACGGCCTGGTGTTCCCGCGCAAGAACCTGGAGCTGCTCGGCGAGCACGGCTTCCTGGCGCTTACCGTGCCCGAGGAGTACGGCGGGCTCGGCCAGGACCACGTGGCCTACGCGATGACCTGCGAGACGATCGCGCGCTACGGCTGTGCCTCCACGGCCATGTGTTACGTCATGCACTGCGGCGCGGTCAACGCGATCATGCTGCGCCCCACCGAGGCGCTGATCGACAAGTTCATCCGCCCGCTGAACAGCGGCAAGATCGGCACCCTGTCCTACTCGGACCCCGAGACCGGCTCGCACTTCTGGTACCCGATCTCCTCCGGCGCCGAGCGCGTGAACGGCGGCTACAGGGTGCGCAAGAAGGCCTCGTGGACCACCTCCGGCGGCTTCGCCGACTTCTACGTGGTCCAGACCACGAGCCCCGACTTCTCCGGCTACGACGACCTCTCGGTGTTCGTGGTCGACGGCGACGAGATCAAGGCCGAGCCCGGCAAGTGGGACGCGCTCGGGCTGCGCGGCAACCAGTCCGGCGCGCTCGAGGTGCCTGACGTCGAGATCCCGGCCGAGCAGATCATCGGCCCCGAGGGCGACGGCGCGGCCTCGAACGACGAGTCCGTGGACCCCTGGTTCCTGATCGGCTCCTCGTCGGTGTGGAACGGGCTGGCGATGGGCGCGATCGACATCGGCAAGCGCCAGACCACGCGCAAGAAGCACGTGGACGTGGGCCTGCGTGTCGCGGACTACCCGACGATCCAGGACTACGTCGGCGAGTGCCTGATGGACACGAACGCCTGCCGCATGTTCACCTACTCGGTGGCGCAGGCGATGGACTCGGCCACCGACAACAACACGCGCCGGCTGGCGCCCGGCGAGTTCGCGCGGGCCAACTTCCTGCACTGGTCGTGGCAGATCAAGTTCGAGGCGGCGAAGAACGCCACCTACGTGGTGGACAAGATGCTGCACGCCTGCGGCGGCTCCGGCTACAAGCGCGACATGGAGATGGAGCGCTACCTGCGCGACGCCAAGGCCGGCTGGGTGATGGGGCCGACCAACGAGGTGCTGCGCCAGTTCGTGGGCAAGGCCGTGCTGCTCGGCTTCGACTCGCTCGACTACTGGAACCAGACCTACAACCGCCGCGCGGTCGAGAACGAGGTGAAGAAGCTCGACGCCGAGGGCAAGAAGGAAGCTCGCCGAGCAGCTGCTGGCGGAGGTCGAGAAGGAGTCGACGGTAGGAGCGGCATAGCCCTGACCGCTGACAGCCCTGTGCTCCTCGGAGGGCTGACGCAGCCCGACCCTGGCTTCGAGCGCTATTGGGTGCGGCCCGGCGGGGTCACCGTCATGCCGCTCGAGCCGGACGACCAGGTGCTCGTCATCGACCGCGACGGCGGTCAGGTGGCGGAGGTCACCGCCCTCGACCGCGAGGGTCGTGAGGACGCCGCGGCGCTGGGCGCCCGCGCCGACGCCCGGCCACGGTGCTGCGGGCTCTCACAGGCAACGGCGGCAGCGCCGACCCGTTCCTGCGCGATCTCCACACGCGCGGGCTCGACCCTCACGACGCCCGCTGCGTGCGGCTGTTCGGGCCCGACTCGCCGGCGGGCGCCAGCGTGCCGTTCACGGCCGAGCGCGCCACGATGCTGATCGTGGCCGCTCCGGGAGGGCGGATCGTCGACGGCGACCCGCCGCCGTCTGACCTGTGGGTGGAGATCCGGCGCGCCGTGGTGCCGGAGCGGACCCAGTTCGACGCCCCGCCGCCGCTGGCCGAGCCGCGGCTGGATTTCCGGATCGACAAGGCCAGCGCCGCCTCGCTACGAGGTGAAGGCCGGCGAGTACATCCAGATCATCGACGTGCAGGGCAAGCAGTGCTCGGACTTCCTGGCCTTTCGACCGCCAGAAGCTCGAGAACGGGCTCGAGCGCGGTCTCGACTCCACCGTGACGCGCACGCTGATGGGCAACGCCTACCCGCAGCCCGGTCTGCACGGGAAGTTCTACGACCTCGACATCGAGCCGCTGGTGCGAGGTGGTGCGCGACACCGTCGGTCGCCACGACACGTTCGCCCTGGCCTGCCAGGCGAAGTACTACGAGGACCTCGGCTACCCCGGGCACATCAACTGCACCGACAACTTCAACGGCGCGCTCGAGCCGTTCGCGATCGCCCCGCGCAGGGGCTGGGAGGCGCTCAACTTCTTCTACAACACGGGCTTCGACTGCGACATGCATGCTGATCGCGGACGAGCCCTGGTCGCGGCCGGGCGACTACGTGATGCTGCGGGCGATGACCGACCTGGTGTGCGCGTCGTCGGCCTGTCCCGACGACATCGACCCCTCCAACGGCTGGGAGGTGACCGACGTCCACGTGCGTGTCTACTCGCCGGAGAACCGGTTCTCGATGGCCATCGCGCGGCGCGTGACCGCCGACGCCGAGCCGGAGCTCACCCGCGAGACGACGTTCCACCCGCGCACCGCGGAGCTGACGAGGAGCTTCGTGGAGTACCGCGGCTACTGGCTGCCGCACTGCTTCAACAACGAGGGCGGCGATCGCCGAGTACTGGGCCTGCCGCGAGAAGGCTGGCCGTCATCGACCTCTCGCCGCTGCGCAAGTGGGAGGTGCTCGGCCCGGACGCCGAGACGCTCATCCAGCAGATGGTGACCCGCAACATCCGCAAGCTGGCGGTCGGCCAGGTGGTCTACACGGCCTCTGCAACGAGACCGGCGGCATGATCGACGACGCCACCGTCTTCCGCCTCGGCCGAGGACAACTTCCGCTTCATCGGCGGCGACGAATACGACGGCGTCTGGCTGCGCGAGCAGGTGGAGCGCCTCGGCCTGCGGCGTGAACTGAAGCGACTCCACCGACCAGCTCCACAACCTCGCCGTGCAGGGGCCGAACAGCCGCGAGCCTGATGCGCGAGCTCGATCTGGACGCCGCCGACTCAGCCGTCGCTCGACGAGCTCAAGTGGTTCCGCTTCCTGGTCGGCCGGATCGGCGGCTACGACGGCATCCCGGTCGTGGTCTCGCGCACCGGCTACACCGGCGAGCTCGGCTACGAGGTCTTCTGCCATCCGTCCGACGGGCCCGCGGTGTGGGACGCGATCTGGGCCGCGGGCGAGCCGCACGGGCTCAAGCCGCTCGGGCTCGAGGCGCTCGACATGCTGCGCATCGAGTCCGGGCTGATCTTCGCGGGCTACGAGTTCGACGACCAGGTCGACCCGTTCGAGGCCGGCATCGGCTTCACGGTGGCGCTCGACCACGAGGAGGACTTCATCGGCCGCGGCGGCGCTCGAGGAGCGCAGCGCGCACCCGCAGCGCAAGCTGGTGGGCCTCGAGCTGGAGGGCAACGAGGTGGCGGGTCACGGCGACGAGGTCTACATCGGCCGCCAGCAGGTGGGCGTGGTCACGAGCGGCGTGCGCAGCCCGCTGCTGAAGAAGTCGATCGCGCTCTGCCGCATGGCGGTGCAGTGCGGCGGAGATCGACACCAAGGTCGAGGTCGGCAAGCTCGACGGCATGCAGAAGCGGCTGCCCGCGACGGTCGTGCGCGTTCCGTTCTACGACCCCGAGAAGAAGCGTCCTCGTTCGTGAACGGGCCGGGGCGCACTGGCGTCGCCGGCCTGACGCCGGATCGTCAGCGCAAGGACGGCGCGCCGCCGGACGGCACGCGCGTGGGCGTGGCCAACCTCACGGCGGTGTCGGGCCGCACGGGGGGCGCCGGGCTGATGCCGCCGCCCCGCCCGCGCAGCGACCCGGAGAAGGCCGCGCCCGCCACGCCGAAGGGCCCGGCGGGAGTCGCCAGGCTCACCCCGGCCGCGCGGGCCACGGCGGAGGCCGGGCGTGCGCTGCGGCAGGTGATGGGCCGCTTCGCCACCGGCGTGACCGTGGTGACCACGGCCGACGGTGAGGCCATCCACGGCATGACCGCCAACGGCTTCCTGTCGGTCTCGCTCACGCCCGCCGCTGGTGCTGATCTCGCTCGGCCGCTGCCGCATGGCCGAGATGCTGCCGAAGACCGGCCGCTACGGCGTGAGCGTGCTCTCCGACGACCAGGAGCACCTCGCCGCACACTTCGCCGCCCAGCGCCAGTCGCCCACCGAGCCGCGCTTCAGCTACCACGACGGCCTGCCGTTCCTCGACGGTGCGCTGGCCCATCTCGGCTGCCGCGTGGTGGACGTGCACCCGGCCGGAGATCACGTGCTCTGGCTGGGGCAGGTCGAGCACCTCTACTGCCGCGACGGCCGGCCGCTGCTCTTCTACACGGGCCGCTTCAGGACGCTTCAGGAGATCGAGCAGGACTCGCAGTGAACGCCTTGTACAAATTTGCTCAATCAAGGTATAGTCGTGACGCCTTCGGGCCGCGGCCCAGCCCTTAGACCAGTCGGAGGACAGCGATGACAGACACCGCCGTTGACGCGCCGGCCCCAGTGACCTTCGGCGGCACCGTGCAGACGGTGCTGGAGAGCGCTCCGACCTCGGCCCCGCCGCCCACGCTCGAGCAGGCGCGGAACCAGCCCGGCCGCCGCGAGCAGATCGAGGCCATCGCGCGCCGCATCGAGGCCGAGGGCATCAAGTACGTCTTCTTCCAGCAGGTCTCGATCACGGGGCGCGTGATGGGCAAGGGCGTGGTGTCGTCCTTCTTCCCGCAGGTGGCGGAGAAGGGCTACCAGCTCGTCTACGGCGCCACGGCGAACCTGTTCACCGACCGCGCGGGGAACTACATCGGCTTCGGCCCCGAGGAGTCGGAGCTGGCCGCGATCGCGGATCTCGACACGTTCGCCGTCCTGCCCTGGGACAACCGCGTGGCGCGCGTGTTCTGCGACTGCTACGACACGGAGACCGGCGAGCTGCTCGACGCCGACCCGCGCCAGAACCTCAAGCAGGTGGTGACCGAGTTCGAGAAGGAGCTCGGCTACAGCTTCCTCATCGGCATCGAGCCCGAGATGATGTGGCTGCGCAAGCCGCGCGACGGCGAGGAGCCGCAGGGCGTCACGAAGCCCTACTGCTACCACATCCACCAGTTCGAGGAGCTCCGTCCGGTGCTGCTCGACGTGGTGGAGTACGGGCAGGCGCTCGGGCTCGACATGAGCTACGGCGACCACGAGGACGCGCCCGGCCAGCTCGAGCTGAACTTCCGCTTCGACCGGCCGGTGAAGACCGCCGACAACATCACCACCTACCGCCAGCTCTGCGCGGCGGTGGGCCGCAAGCACGACCTGCTGCCCACGTTCATGCCGAAGCCGTTCACCGGCGTCTCGGCCAACGGCCACCACCACCACTTCACGCTGGTGGACGACGAGGGGACCAACGTCTTCCACGACCCCTCGGGGCCGGGCCAGCTGTCCGACATCGCGCGGCACTTCCTCGGCGGGCTGCTCGACCACTTCGGCGCGCTGATGTGCCTCGGCAACCCCACCGTGAACTCCTACTGCCGCATGTGGGACACGGGCTTCTGGGCGCCGGTCTACCGCAACTGGGGCTGGCAGAACCGCACCTGCACTGTGCGCGTGGCCTCGGGCGGCCGCTTCGAGTACCGCGGCGTGGACTCGTCCTGCAACCCGTACCTGACGGTCGCGGGCCTGCTCAAGGCCGGCCTCGACGGCATCAAGCGCGAGCTCGACCCGGGCCCGCCGCAGAGCGCCAACACCTACGACCTGCTCCAGAACGGCGACACGCCGATCGACCGCGTGCCCGACAGCCTGGGCGACGCGCTCGAGGAGCTGGCCAAGGACGAGGTGGTGAAGAGCGCCCTGCCGGGCCGGCTCTACAAGGTCTTCCACCAGTACAAGCGCGACGAGTGGGAGCGCTACCTCGCCGCCGTGACCGACTGGGAGCGCGACGAGTACCTGGAGGTGCTTCCTTAGTCATGTGCGGGATCGCCGGGATCATCTATCGGGACGGGGGCGGCAGCCGTCAGGTCGGGCACGACATGACGCAGATGCTGCAGGCCATGAAGCACCGCGGGCCGGACTCCACCGGCTACGCGCTCTACCGCCCGGTCGAGGACGGCTACGTGATGCACGTGAAGCTGGCCGAGATGAACGGGCACCGCGACTTCGAGTTCGACGAGCGGCTGCGGCGCCAGCGACGCGACGTGGAGGCACGCGTCCGGGCGCTCGGCGCGCGGGTCGACTCGATCGACTCCTCGAGCGATCACGCCATGACGATGAAGTTCGGGCTCGACGGCGACCTCAAGGAGCTGGCCGACTACGTGGAGGACATCAAGGGCGTGGAGGTGCTGTCGCTCGGCCACTCGCTGGAGATCGTCAAGGACCTGGGTGACGCGCGGACCGTGGCCGGCGACTACGGGCTCGACGGGTTCCTGGGCACCCACGGGATCGGCCACGCGCGCATGGCCACGGAGTCCGACGTGGACATCGCCAACGCCCATCCCTACTGGGCCTACCCGTTCCCGGACGTGGCCGTGGTGCACAACGGGCAGCTCACCAACTACCACCAGTGGCGCCGCCGCCTCGAGCGCGCCGGCCACCGCTTCCAGTCGGACTGCGACTCGGAGATCATCGCCGTCTACCTCGCCGAGCGGATGGCGCAGGGCGACTCGCTCGAGGAATCGATGCGCCGCAGCCTCTCGGAGCTCGACGGCGTGTTCACCTACCTCTGCGTGACCGAAGACGCGCTCGGCATGGCCAAGGACGAGCTGGGGGCCAAGCCGCTCGTGCTCTACGAGTCGGACGACATCGTCGCCCTCGCCTCGGAGGAGATCGCCATCCGCAAGGTCGTGGACCGCGAGATCGAGACCTACGACCCGTACGAGAGCGAGGTGATGGTGTGGACGCGATAAGCGCCGAGACCGAGATCCTGTACGACCCCCGGGGGCTCGTCGAGCTCGACGACTCGATCCCAAAGACTGCGCTGATCGACGGCGGGAAGGCCGTGATCGACGCCCACGACATGTCCACGCGCAAGATCAACTCCGAGCTGCGCTGGCTGCTCTACGACCAGGGCGTGAAGGAAGTCACGGTGAAGAACCCGGGCGCGCGGCACTCACTGGGCGTCGGCATCCTCACGCGCTGCAAGATCACCTTCGAGGGCAGCCTGGGCTACTTCGGCTGCGGCCTGATCGACGGCGCCGAGGTGCACATCACCGGCCGCGTGGGCTGGTCGGTGGCCGAGAACATGATGTCCGGCGTGGTGGTGATCGAGAGCAACGCGGGCTCACTGGCCGGCGCGGCGCTGCGCGGGGGAGACCTCGTGGTCAAGGGCCAAGTGGGCGCCCGCACCGGGATCGACCAGAAGGGCGGCACGATCCTCGTGCTGGGCAGCGCCGGCTCGATGACCGGCTTCATGATGCAGCGCGGCCGCCAGATCATCTGCGGCGACGTGGGCCCCGGCCTCGGCGACTCCATGTACGACGGCACGCTCTACGTGGGCGGCAAGGTCAAGTCGCTCGGCATCGACTGCGTGGAGGGCGAGTGGAACGACGCCGACACGGAGCTGGTCGAGCGCAAGTTCCGGATCTACGGCCTCGGCTCGCCGCCCGAGCTGCGCAAGTTCGTGTGCGGGAAGAAGCTCTACAACTACGACAACCTGGAGCCGAGCGAGCGCAAGCTCGTCCTCTGACGCTGGGAGGGGAGACACGATGGCCGACGAGAACGCACCCTCGCAGCAGACGATCCTGGGGCAGAGCAAGATCTTCACCCCGGAGGTCATCAACGACATCCACATGAAGGCCGAGCTCGGCCGCTACCGGATGCGCGGCTTCTCGATGTTCAAGAAGATCCCGCACTGGGACGAGCTGATCTTCCTGCCGGGCACGCTCACGCGCTTCGTGATCGAGGGCTATCGCGAGAAGTGCGAGACAAAGACGGTGCTGGGCGCGCGCTTCGCGAAGAAGCCGATCGAGCTGGACATCCCGGTCTACATCACGGGCATGAGCTTCGGCGCGCTGTCGCTCGAGGCGAAGATGGCGCTGGCCAAGGGCGCGTCGATGGCGGGCACCGCGACCTGCTCCGGAGAGGGCGGCATGATCCCGCCCGAGCGCGACCTCTCGACCAAGTGGTACTACCAGATCATCCAGAGCCGCTACGGCTTCAACCCGCACCACATGATGCTGGCCGACGCGATCGAGTTCTTCATCGGACAGGGCTGCAAGGTCGGGCTCGGCGGGCACCTGATGGGCCAGAAGGTCACCGAGCAGGTGGCGGAGATGCGCTCGCTGCCCGCGGGCATCGACCAGCGCTCGCCGGCACGGCATCCCGACTGGCTGGGCCCGGATGACCTGTCGCTGAAGGTCCAGGAGACGCGCGAGGCCACGAACTACGAGGTGCCGATCCAGCTCAAGCTGGGCGCCGCGCGCGTGTACGACGACGTGCGCATGGCCGCCAAGTGCGGGCCGGACATCATCTATCTCGACGGGGCCGAGGGCGGCACCGGCGCGGGGCCGCACCTCGCCGCCGAGGAGACCGGCATCCCGCTGATGGCGGCGATCCCCGAGGCGCGCCGCGCGCTTGAGGACGTGGGCCTGGCTGACGAAATCGACCTCGTGGTCGCCGGCGGCATCCGCAACGGCGGCGACATCGCCAAGTGCCTGGCGCTCGGCGCCACCGCCGTGGCGATCGGCCACTCGTCGCTGATGGCGCTCAACTGCAACAAGGAGATCCCGGGCGTCACCGACTACATGGGCTCCGTGGGGGTGCCGGCCGGCCAGTGCTACCACTGCCACACCGGCCGCTGCCCGGTAGGGATCACCACGCAGGACCCGGAGCTGCGCAAGCGCCTGAACGTGGAGGAGGCCGCGAACCGCGTCTACAACTTCCTACACACGCTCACGCTGGAGGTGCAGATGCTGGCCCGCGCGTGCGGCAAGACCGACGTGCACAGCCTCGAGCCCGAGGACCTCGCCGCGCTGACGGTCGAGGCCTCGGCGATGGCCCGCGTGCCGCTGGCCGGCACCGAGTACATCCCCGGCGTGACCGAGCAGAACGCGCTCGAGGAGATCAAGACGCTGCTCGACCGCCACCTGGAGAACCCGGTGGACTCCATGCCACCGGTCGTTCAGCCCGCCGCGGCGAACGGAGGTGAGTAGCGATGGCCGAGCGCGCTGAACCGGAGAAGATCGTCGCGATCGACTCCGAGTACCTCTCGGGCAAGCGCTACGCCTACCAGGAGGACGCGTCGCTGGTGGAGGGGATCGACCTCGACGCCGCCACGCCGGGCCAGGACATCAACTGGCTCGAGGACGTCGAGCTGCTCGAGGAGGACGGCACGCCCGCCGTGTTCGACCGCTACTCGAACTCGTTCATCAAGATCTACTTCCCGATCCCCGAGGGCCGCGAGAACGAGCTGGCGCGCAAGGTGCTGATCGCGCACCTCCAGGGCGGCAACTCCTACGGGATCCAGCTGAAGGAGCAGCACTGCAAGTTCCCGCAGCCCGAGCTGGGGCCGTGGGTGGAGGGATCGCGGATCGTCGGCGAGGACTGGCACGCGCCCGTCCTGGAGGGCTGGGAGCCTCCGCTCCACTGATGGCCAGCGTGCCCGGCTCCGTGCCGTACCTCGTGATCGGGGCCGGCGTGCACGGCCTCTCCACCGCCTGGCACCTCGCCGAGCGCGGCGAGCAGGTGCTGGTGGTGGACAAGACCGCGGTGGCCGCCGGGGCCTCGGGCATCGCCTGCGGCGTGATCCGCAACAACTACTTCCAGCCGGCGATGTCCGAGCTGATGGCCGCCTGCGTGGAGATCTGGGAGTCCGACCCCAAGACGTTCGCCTACCACGGCTCGGGCTATGTCGCGCTCGGCGGTCCCTCGCAGGAAGAGGACCTGACGACGGTGCACGAGCGCCAGCAGCGAATCGGCTACCCGTCGGAGCTGATCCTCGGCGTGGACGAGGTCAGCGCCCACATGCGCGGGCTGTTCGGCGACTGGCGCGCGCCCGGTCTCAGCGTCTGCCTGCACGAGCACGCGGGCGGCTTCGCCTACAACCGCGAGTCGATCCTCGGCCTGGCCTCGAAGGCCCGCGCCGCGGGCGCGCAGATCGTGGAGGGCGTCGAGGTCACCGGCTTCGACCTCGACGGCGCGGGCGCGGTGGACACCGTGCAGACCAGCGCCGGCCCGATCGACGATCGAGCAGCAGGTGGTGGTGGCCGTCGGGCCCTGGATCCCGCAGCTGTGGGCCATGCTCGACCTGCCCGACCGCCTGGACGTGCGCCAGCCCGACGGCTCGGTGGCGGCCGATCAGCAGATGTGGACCTACTGGTACCTCCAGGAGGGCGAGATCGACGTCGATCCGAGCGTGTTCGTGACCGACGACGGCAAGCTGCCGCCGGTGCTCCACGTGGACAGCGAGGAGCCGCTGTCGGACGACGCGGGGCAGCTCATCACGGACGAGCAGTGGGGTGTCTACTTCAAGCAGGATCGCGCGAGCGTGCAGGGCGGCGCCTCACCGCTGCGCATGGGCCCCGAGTTCGAGGTCGACCCGTATCCCACCGGCACGGTCGAGGCCGGCTTCCCCGACCTCTGGTGCGCCGCGCTCTCGCACTGCATGGAGCGCTTCGAGGGCAGCCGCGCGAAGTACAGCCAGGTGCGCTCCGGCGGCGCCGGGGCCTTCACCGTCGACAACTTCCCGGTCCTCGACCACATGCGCCCGAACGTCTTCGTGGCGGCCGACTCGAACCACGGCTACAAGATGATCGCCGTGGGCCGCGAGATCGCGCGCACGCTGCTCGGCGAGCACTCCGCGCTGCTCCACCCGTTCCGCTACGAGCGCTTCGCCACCGGCGACCTGCATCCGGTCTCGCACAGCCCGTACCCCTGGAGTTGATCGTGTCTCCTTCCTCAACCCCGACCGGTTTCGACGGCGTCTGGGCGCGCCTGGCGGCGTCCTCGGGCATCGCCGATGCTCCACATCGACTCAGCCCTGCGTCCTGGCCAGTCACGTCCAGCCACTCGCCGATTCCCGTCCGGACTTTCGGGCGGAGACACTAGTCTCAGCCCATGGAGCGCCCGCCGATCACGCTCAGCTGCGAGTGTGGCGAGCAGTGCCACGTGCCCTACGGGCAGCGCTGGCGGTGCTCGAAGTGCGGCCGGACCTGGGACACGAGCCAGATCCCGGCGGAGGACTATGACCGGGTGCTGAAGATCCAGCGCCGCTACCGCATCGTCCCTCTGGTCGTCCTGATGCTGGCCGCCGCCACGGTGATCCTGTTCATGGTGCTGGGCCGCGTCTACGCGATCATCCTGCTGCCGCTGATAGCCACGCTCTGGTTCATGTTCGTGCGCCCGCTGCAGCGCAAGCGGATGAGGGCTCAGATAGCGGCGCTGCCGGAGTGGAAACTCACGCCTGAGTAGAGGCTCGCCTGAGCCCTAGTGCACGATCAGCACGTCGCAGTGGGCCTTGTTCGCCACCGCCCCGCTGATGCTCTGCCCGAGCACCCGCTGGACCGTGCCGAGCTCGCGAGTGCCGATCACGATCAGGTCGGCGCCCCGCTGCTCGGCCACCTGGACGATCGTGTCGGCAGGATGGCCAATCGCGGGCAGATAGTCCGCCTGCACGCCGGCACCCTCCAAGTGGGCGCGCGCGTTTTCCAGCTCCGCCACATGGTCAGAGGGCGAATCCGTCGGATCGATTGCGCCCTCTGAGCGCCCCGGGCTGCCCGTTACCGGAGCGACGCTCGTCACGAGCAACTCCGAGGCGAACGCCTTGGCGAGCTGCGCGGCCCGGTCCAGCGCGCGCGTCGCCTCGGGTGTGTCGTCGTAGGCCACCACGATCGTCTTCATCGCCAACGCCTCCTCGGGTTAGGTCGCGGTGGGCACGGCGGCCGGGGCCACTTCGCTGCCCTCGGGCATCAGCGGCGTTTCCTCCCGCCACTGGACCTTCTCCTTGTCCTGAACGATCCGCCTGAAGAAGAACAGCAGGATGGAGGCGAACAAGACGCCCACGCCGATCCAGAAGTCGGTCCAGGTGCCGTAGCCGTTGAGCTTCGGTGCCAGAGCGCCGACCGCCAGGATCACGAAGTTGAACACAGCCAAGAACGCGGCCACGAACAACCATGGCCTCGCGAGCCTGATTGGGCGAGGCCAGTTCGGCCGATCCTTGCGCAACAGCAGGACGCCGCTGAGCGCGAACACGTGTGCCAGCACGTAGCCGATGTTGCTCATGTAGAGGATCGCCAGGTTGCTGGTGATGAAGAGCACCAGCAGGATGTTCACCACGAGGTCCAGGGTCATCGCGCGACCCGGCACGTTGAAGCGGTTGAGCACGCCGAACTGCTTGATCGTCATGCCCGATCTCGAGATGCCGAACAGGGCCCGGCCGGCATCACCGGTGGAGGAGGCCATGGACAGCACGAGGCTGGCGATCAAGAAGATCAGGAACACGCTCGAGAGCGTGTGTCCGACGACCTGCTGGAACGCCTGCACGTAGAACCCGCCCTCAGCGGTGTCGGCCGACGGGGCGCCCGTCACGCCGCCGAGACCCAGCGGCAGCAGCGTGAACACAAGCAGCGCAAAGATCGAGGCACTCTTGAGCGCCAGGGCGGTGTCGCGCTTGGTGTCGTAGTACTCCGGCGCGAAGGTGGCACAGATCTCCGTCCCGTACGCCGACCAGGCGAGGATGAACAGGTACACCAGCGCCACCTTCACGCCTCCCCACGGACCGGGGAACGAGGAGTGCAGGTTCGAGGCGTGCCAGTCGCCGGTGAGGTACGGCAGGACGATGAAGACGATCAGCGGGACCATCAGGCAGGCCGCGCACACGTACGTGAGCCACACGAACGGGCGGATGCCCAAGATGTTGAACGCCCAGACCGTGATGATCACGCCGATGGCGATGAAGTGGGGGAGGCCGAGGTGGACCGAGCCGTCGTTCACGGTCCAGGTCTGGTCCGAGAACCAGCGGGCGGTGACCAGGTCGCCGATGATCTTGCCGAAGATCGAGAGCACGACCGACCAGCCGATCCAGTAGCCGAACGTCGCAACCGGGCCCACCATGGTCGTGTACTTGCGCCAGCCCTCGTGCGCGTAGAGAGAGATGCCGCCCGTTTGGGTCGGGAACATCGTCGCCGGCTCCGAGTAGATGAACGCCTGCAGCACGCCTATGAAGGCGGAGATGCCCCACAGGATGATCGACCCCGTGACCCCGAAGATCCCCAGCGTGAAGCCCAGCGAGCCGAGCAGGAAGCCCGGGTTGCAGAGAGCGATCGCGAACCCGTCATACCAGCGCAGAGTCTTGAGCAGCTGGCGTTCCTCGACGACGGCTGTTGCCATGAGGCGGCCCCTTCCCCAGATTGAGCAAATTGGTGCAAGCCCTGAAGTGCGCTTTGTACCATCGGGAACGAGATGAGTCAACTTACGCTGCGTCGGGGACGAGGGTTGCGTGAGGGGACCGACGGTCCAGCGGCCACGGGTGACCGTCGGCGGCCGGTGATTCTGGCCACGCTGTCGGTGCGCGTCTCGGCCGCCGCAGAGCGAATGGCCATCGACAGCGCGCTCGAGGCGGGGAGCCCGCTCATCATCGCCAACATGCTCCCGCTGCGTCCCTACGCGACCACGATCATGCTGCTGGGGCCTGGTGCGGCGACGCTGCCGGCCGAGGAGGATCTCGATGCGGTGCGAGCCACCGCGCACCGGGCCGCCGAGCTCGGGCTGAAGACGCAGCTTCTGCGCATCTCCACGCCGCGGCCTGTCCAGGCCATCCTCGAGCTGCTCAGCGAGCAGCGGGCCGGCCTGCTGGTGTTCGGGCCCGATCCGGCGCGCATCGGCTCGCGCCGGCTGCGTAAGGCCGCCAAGAGGCTGCGCAAAGAGGCTCCCTGCCTCGTCTGGATCGGCGAGACCGACAGCGCCTGACGCACGAGGCCCGGGCGGCTGTGCCCGGGCCCCGCGGTTCGCCCGTCCCTCTGGGGTCTAGGAGGCGCAGATGGCCTGAACGAGCACGATCTGCGTGGAGCCGGAGTCGTTCACGACCTCCACGGACCACTTGTCGAGCTCGTTGGATGCCGCGCTGACGGTCACGTGAACGGCCGGGCTGTCGACGATGTAGCCGCCGCCGGTCACGTGCTCACCGGGGTTGCAGTGGCTGTCGATCTGGCTCGTGCCGGGGCCGGCGTCGTCGTTGCTGAGTCGCGAGGTGAACTTCGCGGCGCCCGAGCCGCTCGAGCCCTTCGGGCCGGCGGGACCGGCAGGACCTCTGGCGCCCGGCGCGCCGGGATCGCCCTTCTGGCCCTTCTGGTTCCAGCTGATCAGCTTCTCGGCGCCCTTGCAGGACTCGCCGGCCTGCTGGTCCACAAGCCGCAGCGTGCGGACGCCCGCGACCTTTGCGGTACAGGCGCTGATCGTGCCGTTCGAGGTCGGGATCGCGCCGGTGGCCACGCCGATGCCCGCGCTCAGCGCGAGGACCAGGCCCAGTCCAAGTGCGATCTGAATCTTCTTCTTCATGAGTTCTCCAAGTCGGTGTCGAGGGTGCGCGCCAAGGCTCGCGCCCGCTGGCACGCCAAAACAGCGAGCCACCCTGCGACGCCGGCTTCGGATTGCCGCAGGGCGAGGTGGGCCCAGCCGCCCCGTTGAGTCGTTGCACCTATTTGTTTAAGATCGCGCCGCCGCTCGCCCGCGGCGCGTCAGCGAGAGGAGAGGAAATGAAGAGCAGCCTCGAGATCGCCCAGGACGCGGTCCTCGAGCCGATCGAGTCGATCGCGGAACGCGCGGGACTTCTGCCCGAGGAGTTCGAGCCCTACGGGCGCTACAAGGCGAAGGTGTCTCTGGGCGTCGTGAATCGCCTGCGCGAGACCCCCGAGGGCAAGCTCGTGTGCGTCGCCGGCGTGACGCCTACCAAGGCCGGGGAGGGCAAGACCACCACCGCCGTCTCGTTGACCCAGGGCCTCGGGGTGATCGGCAAGAAGCCCCTCCTGTGCCTGCGCGAGCCGTCGCTCGGCCCGGTTTTCGGCATCAAGGGCGGAGCGGCGGGCGGCGGCATGACCCAGGTCGTGCCGATGGAGGACCTGAACCTGCACTTCACGGGCGACATCCACGCCGTGGGCGCGGCCAACAACCTGCTCGCCGCGATCCTCGACGCCTCGATCCTGCACGGCAACCCGCACTCGATCGACGCTCTGCGGATCGCCTGGCGCCGGGCCCTCGACATGAACGACCGCGCGCTGCGCCAGATCGCGATCGGCCTCGGCGGCCGGGCGAACGGCTACCCGCGCGAGACGGGCTTCGACATCACCGCGGCCTCCGAGGTGATGGCGATCCTGGCGGTGTCGCGCGACCTGCACGACCTGCGTGCGCGCCTGGGCGCGATCACCGTGGCCCACTCCTACAAGGCGGCAAGCCGGTCACCGCCGAGGACCTCGGCGCCGCCGGCGCCATGACCGTGCTGCTGAAGGACGCGCTCAAGCCGAACCTGATCCAGACGCTCGAGGGCCAGCCCTGCCTGATGCACGCGGGCCCGTTCGCGAACATCGCCCACGGCAACTCGTCGCTCGTGGCCGACCTGATCGGGCTGAAGCTCGGCGACTACGTGGTCACCGAGTCGGGCTTCGGCTCGGACATGGGCATGGAGAAGTTCTTCGACATCGTCTGCCGCAAGGGCAACCTGCGCCCGAGCGCCGTGGTGCTGGTGGCCACGGTTCGCGCGCTGAAGCACCACGGTGGGGTGGAGGACGACCCGCGCGTGGACCGCGCCCGCGGCCTCGCCGCCGTGGTGGAGGGCGCCGCGAACCTGCACCGCCACCTCGGGATCGTCCGCGGCTTCGGTCTGCCCTGCGTGGTGGCCGTGAACCGCCGCCCGGGCGACACCGACGAGGAGGTCGGTCTCGTGCAGTCGCTGGCCCTGGAGGGCGGTGCGCTGGCGGCCGAGGTGAACGACGGCTTCACCAACGGCGGCGCAGGAGCGGCGGCCCTGGCCGAGGCCGTGGCCGACGCCTGCGAGCAGCCGTCCGAGTTCATGTTCGCCTACGAGGACAGCGACCCGATCGATGTGAAGATCCGCAAGGTCGCCACCCAGGTCTACGGGGCGAGCGACGTCTTCTTCTATCCGGACGCGGAGCGCAAGCTCAAGCAGTTCACCGACGACGGGCTGGCCGAGCTGCCGATCTGCATGGCGAAGACGCACCTGTCGCTGTCCGCCGACGCCGCGCTGCGCAACGCCCCGGAGGGCTTCACGGTGCCGGTCCGGGACATCCGCGGCTACACCGGCGCGGGCTGGCTCGTGCCTCTCTGCGGCGACATCATGCAGATGCCCGGCCTGGGCAAGAGCCCGGCGGCGCTCAACGTGGACATCGACGCCGACGGCCGCACCGTCGGGCTGTTCTAGGGCGCCAGCCGCCCGAGCGTCCAGCCGCCGTCCGGGCTCGGGCGGTAGACGAGGCGATCGTGCAGGCGGTCGTCGCGGTGCTGCCAGAACTCGAAGCTCTCCGGGGCGAGCCGGTAGCCGCCCCAGCCCGTGGGCAGCGGCACCTCGCCCGCGGCGTCCAGCTCCGCCACGCGCGCCTCGAGCAGCTCGCGGCTGGCCACGGGTCGGCTCTGCGGCGATGCGAGCGCGCTCAGCTGGCTCGCGCGCGGTCGCGAGCGGATGTACTCGGCCGACTCGGCGGCGCTGACGCGGCGCCACCGGGCCCTCGATCCGCACCTGGCGGCCGAGCGGGTCCCAGTGGAACAGCAGCGCGGCGCGCGGGTTGGCGATCAGCTCGGTGCCCTTGCGGCTGTCGTAGTTCGAGAAGAAGACGAAGCCGTGCTCGTCGAACCCCTTCATCAGCACCATGCGCACCGAGGGCGCGCCGTCCGGGGTGGCCGTGGCGAGCGCCACCGCCTCCGGCATCCGCACGCCGGCGCGACCCGCCTCGGCGAACCAGGCGGCGAACTGGCGCAGCGGGTCGGGATCGGCGTCCTCCTCGCGCAGCGGGATGAAGTCGGGCGACATCGGATGCATAGGATGCCGGACGTGCCGCTCGAACCCGGAATGTCGCGCCAGCACGAGTTCGTCGCCGAGGGCGATCTGCTCACCGACGTGGGCGGCACGCTCGGCGTGCCCGTCCTCTCCACGCCGGGCATGATCTTGGTGATGGAGAAGAACGCCACGGCCCTGGCCCGCGAGCACCTGGCCGACGGCAAGGGCACCGTGGGCTTCGAGGTCTGCATCAAGCACGTGGGCGGGGCGCCCGAGGGCAGCCGCTGCACCGTCTCCGCGACCCTCCGAGAGATAGTCGAGGACCGCAAGCTGCGCTTCGATGTGGAGGTGCGCGAGGGGGAGCGGACGATCGGAGTGGGTACGCATGAACGGCGGGTCATTGATCTGGCGGGGCATGCACAGCAGATGGCCGGGTAGGCAGTTGGCAGTTCGCCGGCTGCGCCGGCTGCAGTTGGCAACGGCGCCCGGGCCCGGACGTAGTTGCTAACTGCTAACTGCCAACTGCCAACCCGCCCTGCCGCCTCAGACCGTCTGCTGATACCGCCGCAAGGCCCGCACCGCAAACGTTCCCGACAGCGCCAGGAACGCCAGCAGGAAGCCGAAGCGGGACGCTACGAAGCCCCAGTCGGTGCCGCTCGAAGCGGATGAGCGTCCCGCCTCGACGGCCCAGTTCACCGGGTTGAAGTCCGAGACGTGCTGGATCCAGCGCCGGCACCAGGCTGAGCTGCATGAACGCGCCGGACAGGAACGTGAGCGGGAGCAGCAGGAACTGCATCATCGCGATCAGCGTCTCCTCCTTGCGGACCATCAGCGCCAGGCCGTTCGAGAGCGCCCCGAAGCTCGCGCCGAGCAACGGTCGCGAACAGGATCAGGAGCGCGACGCCACCGACTCCGTTCGAGAACGACGCCCCGACGATCAGCGCCAGGGCGACGATGATCAGCGACTGGATGACGATGCTGAACGAGCTCTGGAGCAGGCGCCCGCTGATCAGCGAGCTGCGCTTCGCCGGGGAGACCAGGAAGCGGTCGATCACGCCACGGTCGATGTCGTCGATCATCGCCATGCCGCTCCAGCCCGCGGAGAAGAACGCGGTCATCACGATCACGCCCGGGGTGAGGAACTCGATGTAGGAACCGCTCGTGGAAGCCGGGGATCTCGACGACCCGCTTGAACAGCGCGCCGTAGAGCAGCAGCCAGATGATCGGCTGGACGAGCGTGACGACGATCCACCACGGCTGGCGCCAGAGCGCGCGCAGGTGGCGCACCGTCATGAACCAGGTGTGCTGCAGGGCTGTCATCGCTGTCACCCCGCGCGCCCTCGGCGTCGGCGCCGTCGAATGTGCGACCCGCGTAGCGCAGGTAGACGTCGTCGAGCGACGGGCGCGCCACGGTCACCGAGGCGACCGCGACGCCCTGCGGCCTCCAGCGCCTGCAAGCACGATCGGCACCGCCCGCGCGCCGTCGTCCGACGCGTGCGCGGAGCTGGCGGCCGTCGAGCTGCACCTCGCGCACCCCGGCGATCGGCGCGAGCGCCGTGTGGACCGCGGCCGTTCACCTCGGCGTCGCCCAGCTCGACGTGGATCGCGTCGCCCTGGAGCTCGCTCTTCAGCGCGTCGGGCGTGCCCTCGGCAACGACGCGGCCGCGGTCGACGATCGCGAGCTGCGAGGCCAGATGGTCCGCCTCCTCGAGGTAGTGGGTGGTCAGCAGGATCGTCAGCCCGTGCTCGCTGCTCAGGCGGGCGATCTCCTCCCACATGTCGGCGCGCACCTCGGGGTCGAGGCCGGTGGTGGGCTCGTCGAGGAACAGCACGCTCGGGCCGGTGGATGAGCGCCATGGCGATGTCGAGGCGGCGCTCCATGCCGCCGGAGTAGCCCGCGCGCGATCCGATCCGCCGCGTCGGCCAGGCCGAAGCTCTCGAGCAGCTCGCTCGCGCGCCCCTCGAGCTCGCGGCCGCGCAGGCCGTGGATGCTGCCCCTGCAGGCGCAGGTTCTCGCGGCCGGTGGCCTCGAGGTCGACGCTCGAACGCTGCGCCACGACGCCGATGCTGCGGCGCACGCGGTTGGCATCGCGAGCGCACGTCGAAGCCGGCCACGCGCGCCTGGCCCGAGTCCGCCTGGGCGAGCGTGGTCAGGATCTTCACCGCCGTGGACTTGCCGGCGCCGTTCGGGCCGAGCAGCCCGAAGACCGTGCCCTCCTCGACTGCGAAGCTCAGCTCGTCGAGGGCGCGCACGTCGCCGGGATAGGTCTTCACGAGGTCGTTTACCTCTATGGAGTGGGCCATTACGTCTTTACCTGGGTCGGGGGACGGGCTAGACTGCAGGTCTTTAGAGCGTCAAGCATCTTAGCAATCGAGATTTCTGGATGACAGTCCAAAAGAGCCGGCGACCGAGCCGCGAGGCCCTCATCGAGGAGCTGACCGCGGAGGTGCGCGCGGGGCAGGTGGCGCTCGACCAGGTGGACCAGGCGGTGGCCGACCTGCTGGGCATCAACCGGACCGACATGCGCTGCATGGACGTGCTGGACCAGCGTGGGCGGCTCACGGCGGGACAGCTCGCCGAGGCCAGCGGCCTCACCACCGGAGCCGTCACCGCCATGCTCGACCGGATGGAGCGCGCGGGCCACATCACGCGCGTGCGCGACTCCGTCGATCGCCGCCGCGTGATGGTCGAGCTCACGCCCGAGGCGCGACGGGCCGGCAGGAAGCTGTTCGAGCCGCACGCGGAGCGCTGGGCGGAGGCCTCGAAGCGCTACAGCGACCGCGACCTCGAGGTGCTGCTCGACTTCGCCCGCCTCGGCCGCGAGGCGAATCTCGACATGGCGGCGAGTCTCAGGGAGCAGCTGGAGCGCAAGCGAGCGCTGACGCGCTGACGCGCCGGCAGTTGGCAGTTCGCCGGCTGCGCCGGCTGCAGTTGGCAGCGCCTGGGCCCGGACGTAGTTGCCAACTGCAAACTGCCAACTGCCAACCCGAATTGCGGGCGCAAACCGTCTACCTAAGGCCGCTGGCCGAAATCGTCCGCCCATTGTCCTTGCGGCCAACTCCGCCGCACGCCATGATGCCCGCATGAAGCCCCGCCGCATCGTCTTCGTCGCCTTTCCCGAGTTCCAGGCCCTCGACGTGTTCGGCCCGAGCGAGGTGTTCTCAGTGGCCAAGCGCTTCCAGCGCGCCCCCTACACGATCGAGCTCGTGGCGGTGGATCCGGTGGTGGTCACCTCGAGCGGCGTGCCGGTGCAGATGCACTCCACGCTGGCCGACTGCAGCGGCCCGATCGACACCCTGATCGTCGCCGGGGGCGACGCCGTCGTCCACGCCGAGAAGGACGGCGCCCTGATCGCGTGGCTGCGCGCCGCAGCGCCGCGCTCGCGACGGGTGGCCTCCGTGTGCAGCGGGGCGTTCCTCCTCGCCCGCGCCGGGCTGCTCGACGGCCGCCGGGCCACCACGCACTGGGGCGCCTGCGGCGCTCTGGCGCGGCGCTACCCGCAGCTCACGGTGGAGCCCGACCCGATCTTCGTACGCGACGGCAACGTGTTCACCTCGGCGGGAGTGACCGCCGGGATCGACATGGCGCTGGCGCTGCTGGAGGACGACCACGGCCCCGAGGTGGCGCTGAAGGTCGCGCAGTCGCTGGTGCTGTTCCTGAGGCGCTCAGGGGGCCAGTCGCAGTTCAGCGCCGCGCTCTCGAGCCAGGCAGCGGAGCGCGAGCCGCTGCGCGAGCTTCAGACCTGGCTCACCGACAACCTCGACGCCGATCTCTCGGTGCCCGCGCTCGCCGAGCGCGCCTGCATGAGCCCGCGCAACTTCGCGCGTGCCTTCAAGCGCGAGGTGGGCATGACGCCCGCCGTCTACGTGGAGGCGCTGCGCGTGGAGCGCGCGAGGGTCCTGCTCGAGAGCACGCATGCGCAGGTCGACGACGTGGCCAGCCGCTGCGGCTTCGGCACCGTCGAGACGATGCGCC
Source organism: uncultured Thermoleophilaceae bacterium (assembly GCA_963770325.1). Taxonomy (GTDB): domain Bacteria; phylum Actinomycetota; class Thermoleophilia; order Solirubrobacterales; family Thermoleophilaceae; genus JAICJR01. The sequence goes on from CAVYPF010000004.1 coordinate 1,015,682, forward strand.
GCTCCTTCCGAAGGAGGCTCGGCGTCAGCCCGGGCCACTACCGCGACCGCTTCCGCCCAGCGGGCGGCGGCCAGATCGAAAGGGCAGCCTGATGAGGATCGCCATACCGCTGTTCGACGGAGTGACCGCTCTCGACGCGATCGGGCCCTACGAGGTGCTGTCGCGGGTGCCCGGCGCCGAGATCAGCTTCGTGGCCGCCGAGCCGGGGCCCAGGCGCACCGACAACCGCATGCTCGCCCTGCATGCCGACGTGGCGCTGGCGGACCTCACTGACCCCGAAATCCTGCTCATCCCAGGCGGCTACGGCACGCGCAAGCTGATGAAGGACGAGGCCATGCTGGCCTGGGTCCGCGACGTGCACGCCAGCTCGCAGTGGACCACCTCGGTGTGCACCGGCGCGCTGGTGCTGGCTGCAGCGGGCGTGCTCGAGGGGCTCGAGGCCACCACCCACTGGCTGTCGCTCGAGATCCTGCGCGAGTACGGCGCGGAGCCGGTCAGCCGCCGCGTGGTGGAGCAGGGCAAGGTGATCACCGCCGCGGGCGTATCGGCCGGGATCGACATGGCGCTGGTGCTGGCGTCAAGGCTCGCGGGCGACGCCGTGGCGCAGGCCATCCAGCTGGGGATCGAATACGACCCGCAGCCGCCCTTCGACACGGGCTCCCCGGCCAAGGCGCCGGCGGAGATCCAGGAGCTCGTGCGCGGTGCCGCGCGTACGGAAGTAGACACCTGGGCGCCGGCCACCTAGGCGGCCGCCGGGCTCAGACGGTCTTGGCCGGCCAGCCCTCGCGCGGGTTCGGCAGCGGCGTGACCGACTGCTCGATGCGGTCCCGCAGGTGCTCGAAGGCCGGCGGCAGCGACAGGCGCTCGCCCAGGTGCTCGGCGGACTCGTCGGTGGCGAAGCCGGGCCCGAGCGTGGCGATCTCGAACAGCACGCCGCTGGGCTCGCGGAAGTAGATCGAGCGGAAGTAGAAGCGGTCGATCACCGGCGTCGGACGGGCGCCGCCCTCGGCCACCCGCTCGCGCCAGGCCTCGTGCTCCTCCATGGTTGAGGCCCAGGCGACGTGGTGCACGGTGCCCGCGCCCTGCACGCCACGCTCGTTCGAGCGGTCGTAGTGGTAGGTGCCGCCGCGCTGATCCCCGCGCGCCTCGAAGCTGTCGTCGCCGAGCGACTGGAAGCCCAGCGTCTGCTCGAGCAGGGAGCGGCTGCGATCCGGGTCCACCGTATAGGCGCGCACGTGGTCGAACCCCTGCAGCGCGAGCTCGGCCGGGATCTCCGGATGGTCGGCGATCAGCGGCTCATCGCTCGTATCGGCGACCACCAGCTCCAGGCCGAGGCCCTCGGGGTCCGCGAAGACGAGCGAGTTCTCGCCGCGGGTCACGTCGATGCCCTCGCGCCCGAGCCGCTCCTCCCAGAAGTCGAGCGCCGCGGGGGAGGCCACGCGGTAGGCCACGCGGTGCACCATGCCGGCGCCCGCCGACCCGCGCATCGCGCCCGGGTACTCGAAGAAGGTGAGGTCGGAGCCGGCGGAGCCCTTCTCGTCGGCATAGAAGAGGTGGTACACGGTGGGGTCGTCCTGGTTCACGGTCTTCTTGACCAGGCGCAGGCCCATGACGCGGGTGTAGAAGTCGACGTTGCCAGGGGCGTCGCCCGTGATCGCGGTGACGTGATGGATGCCTTCGAGCTTCATCGCTACTCCTCTTCCGCTGTGCCTTGGACCCTGAACTATATCAGATGGTTGTGGGCTCAACTAACTGCTAAAGGCGGGTTAACCCAACCTTTTAGGCGGCCAGCCGAACCCGCCATTCGCAAGCAGCCCGTACTGGCGCAGGGCCCCATACAAGAGAAGCTCCTGACTCGCACTTGAACGCCTCACTGACAAGGAGCCTTCGATGAACAACAGCATGCTGACGGTCGCTCCCGGGATCGACGCCCTGCGCGCTCGCATCACCGGCGACGTGGTGGTTCCGGGCGACGAGACCTGGGACATCGTGCGCCAGGCCTGGAACCTCTCCGCCGACCAGCAGCCTGCTGCCATCGCCCTGCCCGAGTCCGCCCAGGACGTGGTCGAGGTCGTGAACTACGCCCGCACCAACGGGCTGCGCGTGGCCGGCCAGGGCACCGGGCACGGGGCCGGGCCGATTCAGTCGCTCGAGGGCACCGTGCTGGTGAAGACCTGCCGTATGCGGGCCGTCGATATCGACGGCCCTGGCCGCAGCGCGCGCGCCGAGGCCGGCGCGATCTGGACCGACGTGACCGAGCCCGCGGCCGAGCACGGCCTGGTGGCGCTGCACGGCTCGTCCCCCGACGTGGGCGTGGTCGGCTACACGCTCGGCGGTGGCATGGGCTGGTTGGCCCGCAGCCACGGCCTTGCCGCGAACAGCGTGACCGCCATCGAGGTCGTGACCTACGACGGCCAGCACCTGCGCACCCACCACGAGGCCCACGCCGAGCTGTTCTGGGCCCTGCGCGGCGGCGGCGGCAGCTTCGGCATCGTCACCGCGATCGAGTTCGATCTCTTCCGCCTGACCGAGGTCTACGGCGGCTGGCTGATCTTCCCGATCGAGCGCTCGTCGGAGGTCCTGCACGCCTGGCGCGAGTGGACCCAGACGGCGCCGAACGAGGTCACGTCAGTGGGCCGCATTCTGCAGCTCCCGCCGCTGCCGCAGATCCCGGAGCCGCTGCGCGGGCGCTCGATCGTGGTCATCGAGGCGGCCTACCAGGGCAGCGAGGCCGACGGCATCGAGCTGATGCGGCCGCTGCGCGAGCTCGGCCCCGAGATGGACACGTTCGCGATGATGCCCGCGTCCGCGCTCACGCGCCTGCACCAGGATCCCGAGGATCCCTCGCCGGGCATCGGCGACGGCGCCCTGATCGCCGAGCTGCCGGCTGAGGCCCTCGACGCCCTCGTGGACGTCGCCGGCCCCGATGCCGGCTCGTCGCTCCTCTCAGTGGAGCTGCGCCACATCGGCGGAGCGCTCGCCACGGAGGCTCCGGGCAGCGGCGCCGTGGCATCGCTCGCAGGCGAGTACGTGATGTTCGCCGTCGGGATCGCCATGACGCCCGAGATGGGCGAGGCGATCGAGGCCGACGTGAGCCGCGTGAAGGAGGCGCTCAAGCCGTGGGATGCCGGGCACGCTTACTTCAACTTCTCGGAGATGTCCGGGGAGGGCGATGAGCAGTTCCCGGCCGACACGTACAGCCGGCTCCAGGAAGTGAAGGCGCTGTACGACGCCGACGAGATGATCGTCTCGAACCATCCCATCAGGCCTGCCCGCTGAGGAGCCCCGGGCCTCGTGCGACCTCGCGGGTCGCACGGGGCCCGGTAGCGGGTCCCGTTCTCGGTTGTAACGAAGACGACTACAAGGTTTAATGTTCCACCAAATCGTGTAATAGTCTTCCTGAGCGCGCCGGTAGGGCGCGTCGGGCAATCGAAGCGGGAGAACAGCATGGGTGCGATTCGGGCAGGGATCCTCACCACTGTGGCGGCCGGCGGCAGCGAACCGGCTCGAGGCGCGCCGATCGGCGACGTGCTCTGGGGCACGGGTGTCGCCACCGCCGTCACCGCGCTCGTGATCTGGGTCGCGATGGCCCACCGGGCGGGCCGGATCACCTGGCTGGGCCGGGTCGCCGGCTTCAGCGAGCGCGTGTCCGGGCTGCCAGGCTGGGCGGCACTGCCCGCCGGCATCACCGGCGGCTCGCTGATGATCGCGGTGTTCGGCTTCTACTGGGACGTGGCCAAGCACATCGACACGGGCCGGGACCCGGGGCCCTTCGGCACCGCCGCTCACTACCCGATCCTGATCGGGCTGTTCGGCATCGCCCTCGGCGGCTTCGTCGCGATCGTGCTCGGCACGGGCAAGGGCGTGCCCACCTCGATCCGGCTGGCCGAGGGCTGGAACGTGCCGCTCGGCGGTGTGCTGATCTTCCTCTGCGGCGCGTTCGCGCTGACGGGCTTCCCGCTCGACGACATCTGGCACACGCTGTTCGGCCAGGACGTGACGCTCTGGGGCCCCACTCACGTGCTGATGATCGGCGGCGCGTCGCTCGCCACGCTTGGCGTCTGGGTGCTGCTGGTGGAGGCGAAGCGAGCCAGCGGCGACCGGCCGCAGCGGGCTCTCGGGCGCCTGCGCGTGCTGATGGCGGCCGGCAGCTTCCTGATCGGGCTCTCGACCCTCCAGGGCGAGTTCGACTACGGCGTGCCGCAGTTCCAGCTCGTCTTCCAGCCGATCCTGCTGATGTTCGCGGCCTCGCTCGGCCTCGTCGCTGCGCGCGTCCGCCTCGGCCGCTGGGGGGCGCTGCAGGCCGTGGCCTTCTTCCTCGTGCTGCGCGGTCTGCTCACCCTCGCGATCGGTCCCGTGATCGGCATGAGCACGCTTCACTTTCCGCTCTACATCGCCGAGGGCGTGCTGGTTGAGCTGGTGGCGTGGCGCATCCCGCGGGAGCGGCCGCTGACGCTGGGCGTCGTGTCCGGCGCGTTGATCGGCACCGTTGGCCTGGCGGCCGAGTGGGGCTGGTCGCACGTGTGGATGCCGCTGCCATGGCCGTCCGCGCTCCTTCCGGAGGCGGCGATCCTGGGCCTTGCGGCCGCGCTGGCGGGCGGCGTGCTGGGCGGCTACGTGGGCCGTGCGCTGACGGCGGGCGTGGTGCCCCGGCAGGCCGGTCCGCGCTGGCTGCTGCCGCTCGCGGCGGTCGTGGCCGTGTTCTGCATCGCCTTCCCGATGCCGATGAACGCCGGCACGCAGGCCACCGCGTCGATGACGCTGCACGACATCACGTCGGGCCCGAAGCGCACGGTCTCGGCCGTGATCAAGCTGTCGCCGGCGAGCACGGCGAAGGACGCCGACTGGCTGACCGCCACCGCCTGGCAGGGCGGCGGCCTGACCGTGGACCGCCTGAAGCGGATCGCTCCGGGCGTGTACCGCACCACCATGCCGATCCCCGTCTACGGCAAGTGGAAGTCCATGCTGCGCCTCGAGAACGGCCGCGGCGTTCGCGCCGTACCGATCTACCTCCCGGAGGACAAGGCGATCCCCGCCAAGGAGGTGCCCGCCAGCTCCAGCTTCACGCGCCCGTTCGTGCGCGACAAGAAGGTGCTTCAGCGGGAGGCCGTGGGAGGCACGGGCTGGCTCGCGCTGCCCGCCTACCTGCTGCTGCTGGCGATCGTCTCGCTGTGGCTGGCGGCGCTGGGCCTCGGCCTGAGGCGGCTTGAGCAGACGGCCGGCGAGCGCTCGGCCGAGGTCACGAGCGAGCCAGCCGCGCCGCGGCCCGCTCGCGCGCGGGTGGTCACGCCGGCATGATCTCGCTCCCGCTGGCACACATGGGGCACGTGCTCGTGGACCTGCCGATCTTCTTCGGCCCGGTCTTCGTGCTCACGCTCTGGATCGTGCTGACGGCGCGGCGCGACAAGCGCCGTCAGCGTTAGCCAGCTCGTTAAGTCAGCGCGACCGGCTCGCGGAGCGGCGCCTGCTCGGGCCGCTCGGCGGCCTGCTCGCCCTGGCGCTGCGGCCTGCGCACGCGCACGTGCTCGGCCAGCAGGTAGGAGCCGATCACGGCGCCGGCGGCCAGCGCCTGCGCGGCCAGCGTCTCCACGGTGGGGAAGATCGCGAGCCAGGTGCCCATCCAGCCGGGCAGCGTGAAGCCGAGCGTGGTGGTGGGCAGCCAGCCGGCAAGCTGGAGTTCCTGCATGCTCTCGCCGACCATCACCACGAGCACGAAGCCGATCGTGGCGCCCGTGAGCACGAGCATCTTCTTGTAGGGCAGCTTGTGGTGGGCGGCGAAGGTGAGCAGACCGACCACGGCGGTCAGCGCCAGGCCGATGGCCACGCCCTCGAGCACCACGGCCGCCCCGTACTTGAGGCGCAGGTTCTGGAGGAACAGCACCACCTCGAAGCCCTCGCGATAGACCGCGGTGAAGCCCAGCAGAACGAGTCCCGCCACCAGGCCGCGGCCACCCTCCGCGAACAGCCGCTTGCGCCGGCGATGGTGATGCGCGATCCAGCCCGTCCAGTAGACGCGGTGGAAGAACCAGTTCATCACCACGAGCAGCACCGCCACGGCGAGCAGGCCGGTGGCCGCCTGCACGTCCAGTCCCGCTCCGCCGAGGCTGCCGAGCACCCACACCGCCGCGAACCAGGTGGCCACGGAGATCGCGAGGCCCAGGCCGGCGCCGGCTGCCACCGGGCGGCGCTTGAGCTGGTTGGCGCCGCGGAAGCTGGCGGTCACGGCAGCCAGCACCAGCACCGCCTCGAGGCCCTCGCGCAGCACCAGCAGGCCGCTGTCGAGGATCACGGCGCCGTGGCTGAGGTGCTCCGTGTCGGTGGGATCCGGCACCCCGCCGCGGGCGGTAAGGGCCGAGTAGAGGAGCAGGCCGCCCGCGATGACCGCGAACAGGATCCAGGTGCGCGAGCCGAAGCCGGCGGAGTTACGAGCGGGCGAAGCCACCGTTAGGGAACCCTAACAAACGCCCACCGGATGACGGGCCGTACCGCTAAGCCGCGAGCCGCCCGCGCGGATATGGCGCGAGAGCGGCAGGGCTGAGGTGCGGCTCAGCGGCCGCGCGCAGCGCCCGCTGGCGATCGTCAGTCGTCGCCACGGGTGCGAGCTGCAGGAGCGCGATCGCGACGATGCCGTCGGGCACCAGGCGCTCGCCGTCGAGCGCCCTCAAGAGAGCGGGAATCGCGTCCGGATCGCCGAGCTCGCCCAGCGCACGGGCGGCGGCCGCGCGGACGTCGGCGCTGCGGTCCCCGAGCAGGCGCGAGAGAGCCGGTAGGGCGGAGGCGTGGCTGGAGGCGCCGAGGAGGTCGGCGGCGCGGGTGCGACTGAGCACGCCGGGGAGGCGGGTGCGCCTGCGGGCGCTCGCGATGGCCCTTCCGTCGTCGGATACCTCGCGGCGAGCACGGGCCGCGGCGGCGATCAGCATCGCCACGGTGAACGCGCCGAGGGCGGCGCCGAAGGCCCCTGCCAGGGTCATGGGATCTAAGCGTGAATTGAGAACGTCGGGGAGCCGATGCTGCAGAACGGTTTAATTCCCTGCTGCATAACTCTTACTCGACGCCCTGGATCGACTCTTGAGAGCGCCAACGCGCCAACTATCAGGGCTGCGACACTTCCCGGCGGAACCGACAGGAGGGAGGCCAGGGTGAGCGACGCGCCCCGCCAGGACTACGACATCAAGCTCGACGACAAGTACGGCTACTCCACGCTCGTCGACATCCCGGGTGAGATCCAGGCCAACGAGCCCTGGTTCAACCAGACGCTGACCACCGTGAACGACTCGGTGGTCAGGCTCGGGATCATCGAGGGGGAGTTCCACTGGCACAAGCACGACGACCAGGACGAGTTCTTCGTGGTGCTGGAGGGCCAACTCCTGATCGATATCGAGGGCGAGGACACGGTGGTGCTCGACCCGCATCAGGGCTACACCGTGCCGCGGGGCGTGGTGCACCGCACGCGCGCCCCCCAGCGCACCGCGATCCTGATGGTCGAGGCGGCCGGCGTCAGCCCGACCGGGGACTGAGGGCATGGCCGCGGAGGAGGTGGTGGAGCTGCTGAAGCAGCTCGTGGCGATCGACTCTGTGAACTCCAGTCTGGTGCCGGGCGGCGCGGGGGAGAGCGCGGCGGCGGCCTTCATCGCCGAGTGGGCAGCGGACGCCGGGCTCGAGTCCGAGTGGCTGGAGGCGGCCGAGGGACGGCCGAGCGTGATCGTGCACAGCCGCGGAAGTGGCGGCGGGCGGACCCTGCTGCTGTGCGGGCACATCGACACGGTGGGCGTGGAGGGCATGGAGGAGCCGCACTTGCCGCGCATCGAGGACGAGCGCCTGCACGGGCGCGGCGCCTACGACATGAAGGCCGGCCTGGCCGCGGCGCTGGTGGCCTGCCGCGAGGCCGCCGCGCTGGGGCTGGCGGGCGATGTGGTGGTGGCCGCCGTGGCCGACGAGGAGCACGCGAGCATCGGCGTGCGCGAGGCGCTCGAGTCCCTGAGTGCGGACGCCGCGATCGTGACCGAGCCCACCGAGATGGAGCTGGCCGTGGCCCACAAGGGGTTCGTGTGGCTCGAGATCGAGGTGACCGGGCAGGCCGCGCACGGCTCGCGGCCCCACCTCGGTGTGGACGCGATCGTGAAGAGCGGCCCGATTCTCACCGGCATCGGGCAGCTCGACCAGCGACTCAGGGAGCGCGAGCACCCGCTGCTCGGCGCCGGCTCGGTGCACGCGTCCCTGATCGAGGGCGGGCTCGAGCTCTCGACCTATCCGGATCGCTGCAAGATCGGGCTGGAGCGACGCACGCTGCCGGGGGACACGGGGGAGAGCGTGGAGGGCGAGATCGCCGAGCTGCTGGCGGCCTGCCGCGCGGACGACCCCGCGCTGGTGGTGGAGAGCCACACGCTGCTGGTGCGCGAGCCGCTCGAGATCGCGCGCGACGCCCCGATCGTGGGGATCGTGAGCAACACCGCCGCCGAGGTGCTGGGCAGCGCCCCGCCGATCATCGGCGCGAGCTACTGGGCCGACTCGGCCTTCATCGCAGCAGCGGGCATCCCCACCGTGCTGTTCGGTCCCAGCGGCGAGGGAGCCCATGCCGTGGAGGAGTGGGTGAGCATCCCGGACACGATCGCCTGCACTCGCGTGCTGACCGGCGTGGCCACCGAGTTCTGCGGGTGAGCGCGCCGCGCTGCCTGGTGAACCATCGGCGCCGGCTGGAGCGAATCCCAGCGCCCGCGGGCGAGGAGGTGCTGCGCTTCCACCAGGGGCTGCCGGGCTACCGGCCCACGCCGCTCGTGGAACTGCCCGGCGGCGCGTTCCTGAAGCTCGAGTCGGACCGCTTCGGGCTGCCGGCGTTCAAGATCCTCGGCGCCTCCTGGGCGGTGGAGATGACACTGCGGGCGCGCCCGGACGTGCGCCTGCTGTGCGCCGCGAGCGCCGGCAACCACGGCCGTGCCGTGGCACGCGCGGCCGCGTGGCGCGGGCTCGGCTGCCGCATCTACCTGCCGGCACTCGCGGTCCCTGCGCGCGCGGATGCGATCGCGGGCGAGGGGGCGGAGGTGGTGCGGGTGGACGGCGGCTACGAGGACGCCGTGGAGGCGTCGGCCCGTGCCGGGGAGGAGCCGGCTGTGGCGAACGTGCCCGACGTGGCCTACGAGCCGCACGCCACCGCCCCGGCGTGGGCGACGGACGGCTACTCCACGCTGTTCAGGGAGGCCGCCGTGCAGGCCGGGCGCCCCTTCACCCTGGTCATGGTCCCCATCGGCGTGGGCTCGCTGGCCGCCGCCGCGGTGCGCTTCGCGGCCGCGCTCGAGTCGCCCGCGGCAGTGGTGGGCGTGGAGCCTGTCACGGCCGCATGCGTGACCGCCTCGCTGGCGGCGGGCGAGCCGGTGACCGTGGACGACGCCCGGCACCACCATGGCCGGCCTCGACTGCGCGCGCCCGTCGGCGGTGGCCTGGCCCGAGCTGGTGGCGGGCCTGAGCGGCACCGTGACGGTGAGCGACGACGAGGTGGCGCAGGCCGTCCGCGAGCTGGCCGCGCAGGGCCACGAGCTGGGCGAGTCGGGCGCCGCCGCGCCCGCCGCGCTGCGGGCGCTGGCGCTGGACAAGGAATGCGAGGCGCTGCGCGACGCCGTGGGCCTGGGCCCGGACACGCGTGCCCTGGTGCTGGCCACCGAGGGCCCCACCGATCCGGCTACCTACCATCGAGCCACGAGCGCATGAGCGAGCCGCGTAAGACGATCGAGGAGCTGCTGGGCGAGGCGCGCGGGCGCCTGCGCCGGCTCGAGCCCGCCGAGGCCAGCGCCGCGCGCTCCGAGGGCGCGCTGCTGATCGACATCCGCTCCGAGGCACAGCGCGCCCGCGAGGGCGTGGTGCCGGGGGCCCTGTTCTTCCCCCGCAACGTGCTGGAGTGGCGCTGCGACCCGTCCTCGCCGTCCCACGATCCACGCATCGGGCTCGAGCGGCGGCTGATCGTGATGTGCAACGAGGGCTACCAGTCCAGCCTGGCCGCGGCGACCCTCCAGGAGCTCGGCTTCGAGCAGGCCACCGACCTGGCCGGCGGCTTCCAGGCCTGGCGCGCCGCCGGTCTGCCGGTGCGCCGGCAGCCGGACGGTGCCGGGCCCAGGTCGGCGCGCTGCTCCTGCGGAGTCGAGGTGGAGGGCGACGACGACGCCGACCTGCTGCTGGGCCTGCGCGACCACTTCGCGGCCGAGCACCCGGCCGAGTCGCCGACCGACGAGCAGCTACACGAGCGGATCGCGGCGTCGGCGTAGCAAACTACGGGGCATGCTCAACGTATTCGGCGCGGCCGCCGTCACGTTCATGATGGTCATGTACGCCCTGGAGCGGCGCGACCCGCGCTACGTCCTCGGCTTTGCCTGCGGCTGCCTGCTCTCGAGCGTCTACGGGTTCCTGGCGGGCGCCTGGCCGTTCGGCGTGGTGGAGGCGATCTGGGCCGTGATCGCCGTGCGCCGCTACCGGTCGGAGCGCGTGGCGAGTCCGGCTTAGGCGCCCACGTCGTCGATCAGGTCGGCCACCGAGTCGACGATGCGGGAGGCCCGGTAGGGATAGCGCTCGGCGCTCTCGCGCGTGGTCACCCCGGTGAGCACGAGGATGCCCTCCAGGCCGGCCTCCAGCCCGGAGACGATGTCGGTGTCCATGCGGTCGCCCACCATCGCCGTGGTCTCCGAGTGGGCGTCCAGGGTGTTCATCGCCGTGCGCATCATCAGCGGGTTGGGCTTGCCCACGAAGTAGGGGTCGTGGCCGGTCGCGTGGCTGATCAGCGCGGCCACCGAGCCCGTGGCCGGCAGCGGCCCCTGCGGCGTGGGGCCGGTCGGGTCGGGGTTCGTGGCGATGAAGCGTGCGCCCGCGGCCACCAGCCGGATCGCCTGGGTGATGCGCTCGAAGCTGTACGTGCGCGTCTCGCCCAGCACCACGTAGTCCGGGTCGCGCTCGGTAAGCGTGTAGCCCGCCTCGTGGAGCGCCGTGGTCAGGCCGGTCTCGCCGATCACGAACGCGGTGCCGTCCGGCCGCTGGTCCTGGAGGAAGCGCGCGGTGGCGAGCGCGGAGGTCCAGATGGCGTCCTCCGGCACCTCCAGGCCGCTGAGGCGCAGGCGAGCGGACAGGTCGCGGCGGGTGTAGATCGAGTTGTTCGTGAGAACCAGGTGGGGCGTGCCCGTCTCGCGCAGGCGGCGCAGGAACTCGTCCGCACCGGGGATAGCGTGCTCCTCGTGAACGAGCACGCCGTCCATGTCCATCAGCCAGGATCGGATCTCACGCCGCGTCACGGTCGGCATCCTACGGACCGGGCGGGGGCATACCCTTGAGCCGGGGCATCTGAACGGTGGAACCCTCGCATCGCTCGAAATCGCTGGGGCTGCTGGCGGCGGCGCTCTCGGTGGCCGCCATCACGGCGGTGATCTTCCCGCTGCGGCAGGTCGTGCCGGCGCTCTCCACCGGCGTGCTCTACCTGCTCGCGGTGCTGCTCGTGTCGACCTGGTGGGGCGTCTGGCTCGGCCTGATCACGGCGCTGGCCAGCGCCCTGGCGTTCAACTTCTTCCACATCCCGCCCACGGGCAGGTTCACGATCGCGGACGGGCAGAACTGGGTGGCGCTGCTCGTCTACTTCGTGGCCGCGGTGGTGACCAGCACGCTCGCCGACTCCGCGCGTGAGCGCGCGGTGGAGGCCGAGGAGCGCCGCCGCGAGGCCGACCTCTCGGCGGACCTGGCTCGCCTGGTGCTGGGCGGGACCGACAGCTCAGACGGGCTGGGGGAGGCCGCGGCCCGCATCGCGGAGGCGGTCGGTCTCGGGGAGGCGGAGCTGCGGCTCGAGTGGCTCGACGGCGACGAGCGGCGGCTGGCGTTGCCGCTCGTGGACGCCGGCGCGCGGGTGGGCACGCTGCTGGTGCCGCGCGATCTCTCCGACGCCCAGCGCGAGCTGCTGGAACGGCGGGTCGTACCGCCGCTCACGGCGCTCGTTAGCGCGGCCATCCGCCGCCAGCAGCTCGAGGAGCAGGTGGTGGAGACGCGCGCGCTGCGCCGCAGCGACGTGATGAAGACCGCGCTGCTGCGCGCGGTCTCGCACGACCTGCGCTCGCCGCTCACGGCGATCCGAACCGCCGCGGCCGGCGTGGCCTCGCCCACGGTCAGCCAGGAGGACCGCGCGGAGATGGCCGGGCTGATCGCCTCCGAGTCGGAGCGCCTGGCCCGCCTGGTGGACGACCTGCTGGACCTCTCGCGACTCGAGGCGGGCACGGCGGAGCCGCGCCGCAGGCCGTGCTCGGTGGAGGAGATCGTGGAGGCGGCGGCCGAGAGCGTACGGCTGCGTGGCGACCAGCTCAACCTGAACCTGGACGAGGGGCTGCCGCTCGTGGAGGCAGACTCGGCCCAGCTCGAGCGAGCGGTGGGCAACCTGCTGGAGAACGCGTTCCGCTATTCGGGCGGTGAGCCGGTGTCGGTGCGCGCCCACGTGTCGGGCTCGCGGCTGCTCCTGCGCGTGACCGATCGCGGGCCCGGCATCCCGCCGGAGGAGCTCGAGCGGATCTTCGAGCCCTTCTACCGGGTGAATGGGGAGAGCCCCGGCGGCTCGGGGCTGGGCCTTGCCATCGCCAAGGGGTTCGTGGAGGCCAACGGCGGTCGCCTGCGAGCCCAATCGCTGCCCGGCCAGGGCGCCAGCTTCCTGATCGAACTGCCGCTGGGCGAGGCCTCCCCGGTGACCGCCGGGCCGTCGGACTAACGTCTCCCGCGGTGGCCGGAGAGCGCGTGCTGATCTGTGATGACGAGCTGCAGATATTGCGCGCGCTGAAGGTCGTGCTGCGCGATGCCGGCTTCGAGGTGGTGGCCACGGCCAACGGCAACGAGGCTCTCGACGCCGCGGCCGTGCATCCGCCCGACGCGGCGATCATCGACCTGCTGCTGCCCGACATCGACGGGGTGGAGGTGTGCCGCCGCCTGCGCGAGTGGAGCGAGATGCCGATCATCGTGCTCTCGGCCGTGGGGGAGGAGCAGCAGAAGGTGCGGGCGCTGGACGCGGGCGCCGACGACTACGTGACGAAGCCCTTCAGCCCGGCCGAGCTGATCGCGCGCCTGAAGGCCGTGCTACGGCGGACGCCGAGCGGCGCCGCCGAGCCGCAGATCTCCATCGACGGTCTGGTGATCGACCTCGCCGCCCACACGGTGCGCCGCGACGGCAGCGAGGTTCACCTGAGCAAGACGGAGTTCGATCTGCTGCGCGCGCTCGCGCTGAATCGCGGGCGCCTGATGACCCACCGAGTCCTGCTCAGCGAGGTCTGGGGCCCCGGCTACGCGCAGGACACGCAGGTGCTCCGCACGGCCATCGCCAGGTTGCGCGCACGGATCGGATCGGAGTACATCCACACCGATCCGGGCGTCGGTTACCGCCTGGCCGACTAACCACCCGCGGCACCGTCACAGAACCGTCACGGCACTCGCCCGGAATTGGCACGCCGGTGTAGCGCGGGCCGTCCCACACTCGAAGAGCAGTCTCGTCCAACCCCGAACCTTGGAGTTGATGACCTCATGTCCAGCAGCGCTCTTGCGAATGACGCTCGAGCCCGGCTCGGCGTCTTGACGCACCGCCGCTCGCTCGACCGGCGCGCCGTTCTCGAGGCGCGCCCCCAGGTCCTCGAGATCGCATCGCGGCTCGAGGACGGGGCGCCCACCGACCCTCGCGGCGTCGCGATGGTCCACGAGCTGCTCACCGACGGTTCGAGCCCGCTCTACGCGTCTTCCTTGACGCGTTCCGACTCGTCGACGGAGCAGCTGCACAACCGCCTGGATCAGACCACCAGCGCCCTCGGCGCCCACGCCTGACCAGCATCCCTCCCGCAACCGACGCGGCGCCTCAGGGCGCCGCGTCGTCGTTATCCGCTGTCACAGAACTGTTATGGCGGAATAGGAAATCTCGATGCGGCTGCAACGCGCCGTAACCCATCCTCTCTTGCATGGACGTGATAGCCATTGCACTCGGAGTCGCCGCGTTTGCGCTGCTGCTCCTGAGCATCCGCCTGCTCGAGCGAATATGAGCGGGGCGGACGCCTTCGGCCTCGCCGTTTCGGCGCTGGTCTTCATCTACCTGGTCTACGCGTTGGTGCGCGGAGAGCGCTTCTGATGCTTCAGGGCTGGATCCAGATCGTCATCTTCTTCGTCGTCCTGACGGCCTGCGTGCCGCTGCTCGGCGGCTACATGGCCCGGCTCTACACGGGCCAGCGCGTGTTCCTTACCCCGATCCTGGGACCGGTCGAGCGGCTGCTCTACCGGATCCTGCGGGTCGACCCGAACAAGGGCCAGGACTGGAAGCGCTACGCGCGCAACGTGCTCCTCTTCTCGTTCGTCTCGTGGATCGCGCTGTACGTGATCCTGCGCACCCAGAACATCCATCCCTTCAACCCGGAGGGGTTCCACTCCGGCACCTGGGACGTGACGTTCAACACGACCTCGTCGTTCGTCACCAACACCAACTGGCAGTTCTACGGCGGTGAGACGACGATGACCTACTTCAGCCAGATGGCGGGGCTCGCCGTGCAGAACTTCGTCTCCGCCGGGGTGGGGATCGTCGTGGTGATCGCCCTTATCCGCGGACTCGTTGCGCGCAGCGGCAAGAGCCTCGGCAACTTCTGGCACGACCTGATCCGCACGCTGCTCTACGTGCTGCTGCCGATCTCGATCATCGGCGCGATTCTGCTGATCTCGCAGGGCGCGATCCAGAACTTCGCCCAGTACGCAACGGCGCACACGCTGGTCGGCGGGACCCAGTCGATCGGGTTCGGCCCGGTGGCCTCCCAGGAGGTCATCAAGGAGCTCGGCACCAACGGCGGCGGCTTCTTCAACGCCAATTCGGCGCACCCGTTCGAGAACCCGACGGCGCTGTCCAACTTCTTGGAGATGCTGCTGATCCTGCTGATCCCCGCCGCGCTCACCTACACGTACGGGCGCATGGTCGGCAATCGCCGCCAGGGTTGGGCGATCTTCTCCGCGATGTCGATCCTCTTCATCGTCGGGGTCGCGGTGATCTACACGGCGGAGCAGCACGGCACGCCGGCGCAGCACCTCGCGGGCGTGACCACCCATCACTTCTCCGGCTCGACGGGCGGCAACCTCGAGGGCAAGGAGCAGCGTTTCGGCATCACCAACACGGCGCTCTGGTCTGCGATCACGACCGTGACCTCTTGCGGGGCGGTGAACGGTGCGTTCGAATCCCTCACGGGCCTCGGCGGAGCGGTGCCGTTCTCGAACCTCTCGATGAGCGAGGTGGTGTTCGGCGGGGTTGGGACGGGGCTCTACTCCATGCTCGTCTTCGTCCTGCTTGTCCGTCTTCATCGGCGGCCTGATGGTGGGGCGCACGCCCGAGTACCTGGGCAAGAAGATCGGTGCGCGGGACATCAAACTGGTGTCGCTGGCTGCCCTCTTCACACCGCTCACCGTGCTGATCACGGCGAGCGCCGCCATCGCCAGCCCAGCCGGGAAGCAATCGATTTCCGCTGCCGGTCCCAACGGCTTCTCCGAGAACCTCTACGCCTACCTCTCGCAGGCGAACAACAACGGCTCCGCGTGGGCCGGCTACACGGGCTACATCCAGCCGAACCCGGGCAACCTCGGCGCCCACGGCGTGGCGCTCGCCGACATCATGGGCGGGCTGACGATGGTGTTCGCGCGCTTCGCGCCGATCGTGCTCGTGCTCGCGATTGCCGGCACCCTCGTCAGCAAGAAGGTCCATCCCGCGGGCCCCGGCACCATGCGCACAGACACTCCCACGTTCGTGGTGCTGCTGATCGGCGTGATCGTGCTGGTGGGCGCCCTCACCTTCTTCCCGGCGATCCTGCTCGGGCCCATCGTCCAGTCCCTCACGACCCAGCTCTTCTGATGCGGCGCGACGCAATAACAGCCGTCATCGCCATCGTGGTGATCACGGTGCTGTTCGGCCTGGTCTACCCGCTGGTGGTCACCGGCATCGCTCAGGTTGCGTTCCCCGGCAACGCGAATGGCCAGAAGGTCACCGTGGACGGCAAGCTCGTGGGCTCGAAGCTGATCGGCCAGGACTTCCGCGTGCCGGTGATCGGCAAGAACGGCAAGCCGGAGATGGACAAGGACGGCAACCCGGTGCTGACCGCCGACAAGCGCTACTTCCAGGAGCGGCCGTCTACGGCAACCTCATACAACGGGGCCTCCTCTGCGTTCACGAACCTCGGTCCCAACAGCGTCGACGCGCGTGACACCTTCAAGGCGAACCTCGCGACCTACCTGGCGCTGGAGCAGCCCTTCAAGCCCGGCCTGACGGCGAGCCAGGTGCCGATCGACGCCGTGACCAGCTCCGCGTCCGGCATCGACCCGCAGATCTCGCAGGCCAACGCCGCGATCCAGGCGCATCGCATCGCCGCGGTGCGAAAGCTGCCGCTGTCCACGGTGCAGAAGCTGATCAAGGACAACACGAACGAGCGTTTCCTCGGGGTTCTGGGCGAGCCCGCCGTGAACGTACTCAAGCTCAACCTCGCCCTCGACAGGCTCAGCAAATGACCGAACGCAAGTCGCAGTCGCTGTTCCAGCGCTCCATCCTCGTGCCCGCGGTGATCGACTCCTTCCGCAAGCTCGATCCGCGCGTTCAGATCCGCAACCCGGTGATGTTCGTCGTCGAGATCGGCGCCCTGATCACCACCGTCGCCTGGTTCATCCAGCTGTTCGGCGGGCAGTCCCTCGGCGGCGGCGACGAGCCCGCCTGGTTCACCTTCACAGTCGCGGTCTGGCTGTGGCTGACGGTGGTGTTCGCGAACCTGGCCGAGGCCCTTGCCGAGGGGCGTGGGCGCGCTCAGGCCGCGTCTCTGCGCGCCATGCGCACGGACACCATCGCCCACCTCGAGGACGGCTCCGAGCGCTCGGCGGCCGAGCTCGTGAAGGGCGACCGGGTTGTGGTGGTCGCCGGCGAGCTGATCCCGGGCGACGGCACGGTGGTGGAGGGCATCGCCTCCGTGGACGAGTCAGCGATCACCGGCGAGTCCGCGCCGGTCATCCGTGAGGCCGGTGGCGATCGCTCCGCCGTGACCGGCGGCACCGGTGTGCTCTCGGACCGGATCGTGGTGGAGATCACCCAGGAGCCCGGACAGAGCTTCCTCGACCGCATGATCGCCCTCGTGGAGGGGGCCTCGCGGCGCAAGACCCCGAACGAGATCGCTCTGGGGATCCTGCTGGCGGCGCTCACGCTGATCTTCCTCCTGGTGATCGTGGCCCTGCGGCCGTTCGCGCTGTACTCCGGCACCCAGATCTCCGCCACCACGCTGATCGCGCTGCTCGTGGCTCTGATCCCCACCACGATCGGCGCGCTCCTGTCGGCGATCGGCATCGCGGGGATGGACCGCCTGGTGCGCCGCAACGTGCTCGCGCTCTCCGGGCGCGCGGTCGAGGCATCGGGCGACGTGGACGTGCTGCTGCTCGACAAGACCGGAACGATCACGCTCGGCAACCGCCAGGCCTCCGCGTTCATCCCCATGCCAGGGGTGTCCGAGCAGGAGCTGGCGGAAGCCGCGCAGTTCTCGTCGCTCGCGGACGAGACGCCAGAGGGCCGCTCGATCGTGGTCCTCGCCAAGTCGTACGGGGTCCGCGAGCACGATCTGAGCAAGCTCGACGCGCGCTTCGTCCCGTTCACCGCCGAGACCCGCATGAGCGGGGTGGACTTCGACAGCACGCGCCTGCGCAAGGGCGCCGGCGACGCCGTGCTCGCGTGGGTGGCCGGCGAGGGCGGGCACGCACCGCCGGAGCTGCAGCCCGAGCTCGACCGCATCGGGCGCGAGGGCGGCACGCCGCTGGCCGTGGCGCGGGACAACCAGCTGCTGGGCGTGATCTACCTGAAGGACACGATCAAGGAGGGGATGAGCCAGCGCTTCGACCAGCTGCGCGCGATGGGCATCCGCACGATCATGATCACCGGCGACAACCGCCTCACGGCCGCCACGATCGCGCAGGAGGCCGGCGTGGACGACTTCCTCGCCGAGGCCACCCCCGAGGCCAAGCTCGAGCTGATCAAGAAGCAGCAGGCCGACGGCCGCCTGGTCGCGATGACCGGGGACGGGACCAACGACGCGCCCGGCCCTGGCCCAGGCGGACGTGGGCGTGGCCATGAACACCGGCACCCAGGCCGCGCGCGAGGCGGGCAACATGGTCGATCTCGACTCCAACCCCACCAAGCTGATCGAGATCGTGGAGGTGGGCAAGCAGCTGCTGATCACGCGCGGCGCGCTCACGACCTTCTCGATCGCCAACGACGTGGCCAAGTACTTCGCGATCCTGCCCGCGATCTTCGTCGCGACCTACGCGACCACGGGGCACAAGGGGCCGCTCAACTCGCTGAACCTGATGCACCTGGGCACGCCGCGCTCGGCGATCATCTCGGCGATCGTCTTCAACGCGCTGATCATCCCGCTGCTGATCCCGCTCGCCCTGAAGGGCGTGCGCTACCGGCCGGTGGGTGCCGACATCCTGCTGCGGCGCAACCTCCTGATCTACGGGCTCGGCGGCCTGATCGCCCCGTTCGTGGGCATCAAGCTGATCGATCTGCTCATCCACGGGGTCTTCGGGGCCTAGAGATGGAAGCTGCCCGTCAGCCCGGTACCGGTGTCTACGGCGGCGAGCAGATCGGGCTGCCGAGGCTGCGGGAGTTCGGCCTGCGCATGCGGGTCTGGTGGTCGAAGGACGGGCTGACGCGCAGGCTCGCCGAGGGCGCCGACTCCACGGAGAGCCGTGAGCTCGCGCTGCGCGCGGGCCAGCTCACCGCCAAGCAGACGCGCGAGCTGGTGGCCGACTCGCTGGATGACCTGGTGGACATGTCGAAGCGCTCGCGCGCCCCTTTCACCGCCCAGGCCCCATTCGACCGCTCAAAGGTCAGGGGAGCCCGCGCAGAGCTGGTCGCGCTGGCCCTCCGGCTGCGCTCGCCCGAGCCGGTGCGGCCGCAGGGAATGGCGCTCGCCCTGCTGCTGGTAACCGACCCCGAGCTGCCTCTGTTCGGCAGCGCCACGAAGAACTCCCTCGCTCGCGCCATCATTGGCACGAGCGAACGCCTCGACGCGCCGCCGCAGGAGAGCTGGCTGTGATCGTGGCCGAGGAGGGATCAAGACGGAGCGCGGCAAGTACAAGATCTTCCTTGGCATGGCGGCCGGCGTCGGCAAGACCTACCGCATGCTCCAGGAGGCGCCGCGCCGAGGCCGAGGCCGGGAGGGACGTGGTGATCGGCTACCTGGAGGCCCATGACCGCCCCGAGACGGCCGCGCAGGCGGACGGGCTCGAGGTCGTGCCGCGCAGGCGCGTGCCCTACCGCGACGACACGCTGGTCGAGGAGATGGACCTGGCCGCCGTTCTGCGCCGGGCGCCCGAGCTCTGCCTGATCGACGAGCTTGCGCACACCAACCCGCCCGGGCTCGAGCACGAGAAGCGCTACGAGGACATCGAGACGGTGCTGGCGGCAGGCATCGACGTGTTCTCGACGGTCAACGTGCAGCATCTCGAGGCGCTCAACGACCAGATCGCGGAGCTCACCGGCGTGCGGGTGCGCGAGACCTTCCCCGACTCGGTGCTCAGCTCAGCCGACGAGATCGTGCTGGTCGACCTGACGCCGCAGGCGCTGATCCAGCGCCTGCGCGAGGGCAAGGTCTACCCGGAGGAGCGGGTTGGCGCGGCACTGAACAACTTCTTCAAGATCGAGAACCTGGAGGCGCTCAGGGAGGTCGCGCTGCGCCAGGTGGCCGAGGATGTGGAGGCAAAGCGGATCGTGCCCGAGGTGACCGGCGGGCGCGACGACCGTGTGGCCACCGCCGCGCCGCAGGCGATCAGCGAGCGCCTGCTCGCGCTGGTCAGCGCGCGACCCACCGCGCAGCGGCTGGCCCGGCGCGCCTGGCGCTCGTCCCAGCGGCTCGGCGCGGAGCTGGATCTCCTGTACGTGAAGAAGCCGGGTACGACGCCCAGCGGGGAGCAGCAGCAGCAGCTCGATGCGCTTCGCAAGCTGGCCGCCACGCTCGGCGCACACATGCTGATCGAGGAGGGACACGACGTGGCCGAGACCGCAGCTCGCGTGGGGGCCAGGCGCGGGACCACCTATGTGCTGATCGGCGTACCCCGGTCGGCGAAGGGGCTGCGACGCTTGGGGGTGTCGCTGCCCGAGCGCCTCCTCGAGGAGATGCCAGGCGTGGACATCCGCATCGTCGCCGACCGCACGAAGCTCACCGGAGACGGCCGATGATCTGGCTCCTCGTGATCCCAGCAGTGCTGTTCGTGGTCGCGCTGACCGTGCTTGTGCTGCGGATGACCGGCGTGGCAGCACGGTCGCCGCGGATCACCTCGGGCGCACGCCGGATCCTGTTCCCGTTCATCGGCGACAACGTCTCCGATTCCGCGCTGAAGGCCGTGCTCCGGCTCGCCAGGCTCGAGGACGCGACGCTCGTGCCCGCGTACATAGCCACCGTCCCGCTCCACCTTGCGCTGGAGGCGCCGATCCCGGCGAAGTGCGGGCAGGCCATGCCCCTGCTCGAGACGATCGAGCAGCAGGCCGCCCGGGCCGGCGTGGCGGTGGACAGCCGGATCGAGACCGGCCGCACGCCGCGCCACGCGCTCAAGCAGCTGCTCGACGCCGAGCAGTACGACCGCCTGGTGGTACCGGCCGCGACGCGCACCAGCGCCGGCTTCTCCCCGGAGGACATCGCCTGGCTCTTGGAGAACGCACCGGGGGAGATCCTGGTGCTGCGTCCCGCCGCGCCGCGCCGCAGGCGCTCACGGCGGCTGGCTGCCAGCGCCTGAGTCAGGCCGTCGCGCGGCGCGCCGCAGGCACGTACACGAGCCAGGTGAGCAGAGCCAGTCCGGCGGCCAGCGCCAGAGGCAGCGCGCGGCTGGTCTTCAGCAGCAGCGCCCCGACCAGTGCGCCGGCGAACATCGCCACCACCGCGGCCGTCCTACGAGCGCTGCCCTTGCCGGAACCGCCGGCCGGGCGCGAGTCCGCCGCCAGCCCGGTGAGGGTCATCGTGAGCACGGTGGTGGTCAGGTCCGGCACGCCGAGCTTGCGGACGGTGGCGTTGCGCACTCCCATGGCCAGCGCCAGCATCGCGATCACCACGTCGCTCGCGAACGTGTTCGGATCGACGTCCACCGCGGCGAGCACGATCGCGGCGGCGCCGATCAGCGCGACCTCGATCCAGAGCGCACGCACGAGCAATCCGGGCCGGCGGTCGGCCAGCCGCGCCGCGAACACGCCGCCCGCCCCGGCACCCACGAGAAACGCCACCAGCGAGACGATCGGGGCCAGCACCGGCAGGCCGCTGCCGCCCGCGATCCCGAAGCCGAGGAAGACGATGTTCCCGGTCATGTTCGCCGTGAAGACGTGTCCCAGGCCGAGGTAGCTCACGGCGTCGATCAGGCCGGTGGTGAACGTGAGCCCGAGCAGTGCCTGGGCGAGCGGGTGGCGCAGGCTCTGGACCGGTGCGGCGACGGCGGCGGACGGCGTGCCCATGGCTATCTCCTGGCGTCGGGATGGTTCGGCTGCCTCAGTCCTCCTGCAGATAGGCCAGTACCGCGAGCACGCGGCGATGGTCGCTGTCGGACTGATGCAGGCGCAGCTTCCCGAAGATGCTCGCGATGTGCTTCTCCACGGCGCCAACCGTGAGCACCAGCGCCTCGGCGATGCCGGCGTTGGAGCGTCCCTCGGCCATCAACCCGAGCACCTCCTTCTCGCGCGGGGTGAGCTCGGACAGGGGGCCGTCGTCACCGCCGCGCGACACGAGCT
This sequence comes from uncultured Thermoleophilaceae bacterium, assembly GCA_963770325.1. GTDB lineage: Bacteria > Actinomycetota > Thermoleophilia > Solirubrobacterales > Thermoleophilaceae > JAICJR01. The sequence continues at coordinate 1,037,433 of CAVYPF010000004.1, forward strand.
GTGCCACCACGTCCGGGTCGAGCGCGGTGCCGCCGCGGGCCACGCGCTGCACGGCGTCCACGAAGTCGCCCACGTCCATGATGCGGTCCTTCAGCAGGTAGCCCACCCCGCCGCGCCCCTCGGCGAGCAGCTCGGCCGCGTAGGTCTGCTCCACGTACTGGGACACCATCAGCACGGCGGTGTCCGGGGCGCTGCGGCGCAGCTCGAGCGCCGCGCGCAGCCCCTCGTCGCGGAAGTCGGGCGGCAGGCGTATGTCCACCACCGCGATGTCCGGCTTGTGGCGGGCCACCGCCTCGAGCAGCGCGCGGGCGTCGGCCACGGCCGCCACCACGTCGAAGCCGTTGTCGCGCAGGAGGCGCTCGAGCCCGTCGCGGAGGAGCGCCAGGTCCTCCGCGATCACGACCCGCATGGCAGCTCCGCGCGGATCGTGGTGGGGCCGCCCGGCGGGCTCGTGACGGTCAGCGTGCCGTCGAGCGCCTCCACCCGGCGCGAAAGGCCGCTGAGCCCCCCGCCGCTCGGGTCCGCGCCGCCCACGCCGTTGTCGGTGACCGACACGGCCAGCGCGTCGCCCACGCGAGCGATGCGCACGTCCACCTGCGTGGCGCGGGCGTACTTGCCGGCGTTGGCCAGCGATTCCGCCACCACGAAGTAGGCGGCGCTCTCCACCGGGGCCTTGGGCCGCTCGGGCGTGTCCACCGACACGGTGACCGTGATCGGGCTGGCCACGGCCAGCGCCTGGATGGCGGCGTGCAGACCGCGGTCGGCCAGCACGGGCGGGTGGATGCCGCGGGCCAGGTCGCGCAGCTCGCGCAGGGCCTCGCCGGCGCCGCTGCGGGCCTCGGCCAGCAGCGCCTGCGCCGCCTCGGGATCCGAGCCCATCTTCTGCTCCGCCATCCCGATGCTCATGCCCAGCGCGACCAGGCGGGCCTGGGCGCCGTCGTGGAGGTCGCGCTCGATCCGGCGCAGCTCGGCCTCCTGCACATCCACGGCGCCCGCCCGGCTCGTCTCCAGCGTGGAGATGCGCTCGGTGAGCGCCTCGCGGTCGGGCGAGCGCAGCAGCAGCGCTGCCGCGTGCGCCCCCACCGCGATCGCGGCCGGGAGCATCACCCACACCGGCCAGAAGTAGCCGTGCGAGCTCGCCGCCCACACGCCCACGAGGAAGAGGATGAACGCGACCCACACGCCCGCGTGGATGGCGAAGGCCGTGTTGAGCCGCCGCCGGGTCCAGACCTCCGGGCGCTCCAGCACCCAGATCACCCAGGCGTGGATCGAGAGGGCCAGCGCTGTCGCCAGGATCGCCCAGATCGGCCAGAACGTGGGGCTGGACGTGAGCGCCCAGATGATCACCAGCAGCAGGTCCACGCCGCCGACCACGATCCCGTGGACGAGGACCCCACGGCGGCGCGCCGACTGCTCGGCGTCGAGTGGGCGGGTGGTTGTGGGCTGGCCAAGCAGGGTGTTCGAGAGCGTACGCGAGCCCGCCGCCAGCGCACGCACCAGGTGCGCGGTGCCGAGCAGGACGAGCGCGCCGACGGGGACCAGCGCGAGCGACTTGGCGAGCGTGTTCACGTGCCAGATGCCCACGTCGATGCCGTTCGACGGCGCCCAGTACCAGGCCGGGGCGAACAGCAGCCCGAACCCGACGGCCACCGCCACGACGAGGCCGAGCGCGATGCCGAAGCCCAGCGTCAGCCGGAGGACCAGGTACGCCTGCGCCCGCCAGAAGGAGCGGTCGCTCAGCACGGCCCCGCCCTTGGCCCAGAAGCCCGGCTTGGACTGCCGCCGCGGCGGCAGCTCGATCCGGGCACCGAGCAGGGAACGGGCCAGCGCCGCCTCCGCCACGGCGCTGGCCCTGACGGCGACTCCCATCGCCATCAGGATGGGCACGACCAGCGGGGTGATCGCGAACAACCCGATCACGATCCAGGCCGTGACGAGGAATCCCATCCACACCCCGCTCAGCACGAGCGGGGTGAGGAGGAATCCGAGGCCGGCGTAGGTGGCCGGCTGCCCCAGCGGACGCAGGAGCGAGCGCACGCGGCTCACCCGATCTCTGCGACGGCCCGCGAGGGCACGCGCTCGCCACGCGCGCGCGGCAGCCAGCCGAGCCAGCGCGGCAGGTACCAGTTCCAGCGACCGAGCAGCTTCATCGTTGCCGGCAGCAGGACTCCACGGATGATCGTCGCGTCGATCAGCACGGCGACCGCCAGGCCCACGCCCATCTGCTTGATGTCGAGCGTGCTGAGGCTGGCGAAGATCGCGAACACCGCGACCATCACCGCGGCAGCCGCCGTGACCGTGCTGGCCGTGGAGGCGATGCCGCGCGAAACGGCCTCCTCCGTGGAGGTACCGCGATCCACGAGCTCCTTGATCCGGCTGACGATGAACACGTGATAGTCCATCGAGAGGCCGAACAGGACCACGAACAGGAACAGCGGCAGCCAGGTGACGATGCCTCCGTTCGAGTGGAAATTCAGGGGGCCCTCGAGGTGGCCGTCCTGGAAGATCCACACGAGGGCGCCGTAGGCCGCCCCGACCGACAGCAGGTTGAGCGCGATCGCGGTCAGCGGGATCACGATCGACCTGAACGTGAACAGCAGGAGCAGGAACGCCAGCCCGAGCACGAACGCGAACACGATCGGCCAGTGCTGCTTGGTGGTCTGCCGGAAATCGTGGTCACCGGCGGTCGAGCCGGTCACCGCGTAGTCCACGCCGGGAACCTTGCCCAGCGTTGCCGGGATCACCTGCCGGCGCAGCGTGTCGAGCGCCGACATCGACGCCTTGTTCTCGCCGTCGCCCGCCAGCGGGATCTCCACCCGCTCGACGGTGTGGCTCGAGTTCACCTTGGTCTCGATCGGGCTGAACATCTGGTGGCTGGCAAGCGCCTTCTGCTCGAGGCTCGCGATCGCCTGGCGCACCTCCGGCGCGCGCACGTCGCCGGCCTTCACCACCACCACGGCCGGGATCTGAGCGCCGGGGAACTGCTTCTGGACCTTCTCGTAGCTCTTCACGATCTGCATGTTCTGCGGCAGGTCGGTGAAGCTGAGCTGCTTGAGGTGCATGCCGGCCACGGGTGAGGCCATCACCAGCAGGAGGGCCACCGCGAGCGCCGCCGAGATGGCGGGGAATCGCAGGGCCGGGCGCAGCACGAGCGACCAGGCCCGCGACGTCTGGCGGTCGCCCTTCACGCGCTGCAGCAGCGTGCGCCGGTCGCGCAGCCAAACGAGCAGCCTCGGGCGGCCAAGCGGCCGCACCAGGCGCAGCAACCCGGCGGCGAGCACGGCCAGCACGCCGCGCTCCACGCGGTCGCCCAGCTTGCCCAGCACGGCGGGCAGCACGGTCAGCGAGCCGACCATGGTGGTGAAGACGACGATCATCGCGCCGATCCCCAGCGAGCTGAAGACCTTGTTGCCGGCGAGCAGCATCCCGGCCATCGCGATCATCACGGTGCCGCCCGAGATCAGCACGGCGCGGCCCGAGGTGGCGGCCGCACGGCCGAGGGCGTCGTCCGGTGCGCGGCCGTTCCTGCGCTCCTCGCGCTCGCGCTTGAGGTAGAAGAGCGAGTAGTCCACGCCCACGGCCATGCCGATCAGCAGCATCACCGAGTTGGTGGCGTCGGAGGAGTGGAACAGGTGGCTGGCTGCGGCCGCGATGCCCAGCGAGCCGAGCACGCCCGAGAACGCCAGCAGAACGGGCACGCCGGCTGCCACGAACGCGCCGAACGCGATCAGCAGCACGAGGAACGTGACCGGCACGGACAGCTTCTCCGCGTGCGAGAGGTCCTTGTTCACGACCTTGCCGACCTCGTGATCGGCGCTCGCCTCGCCGAACTCGGCGACGGTGAAGCCGGGGGAGGCCTGCTGCAGCTTGGTCACCTCGTTCAGCACCGGCTGCACGCGCGAGTCGGCGGTGTCGGAGGAGCCGCTGATCGAGAACTGCACGAGGGCGGAATGGCGGTCTGCCGAAAGCTGGCCCTCGCGGCCGTGCGCGAGCGGCGAGCGCACGTCGCGGACCGTGGGCAGCGTCTCGAGCTTCGCCACCACGCGCTTCACGGTGCGCTGGAAGGCGGGATCGCCGACATCCCGGGTGCGGCTCTGCACGAGCACGCTCTCACCGGCATGGTCGTTGAAGCCGGCCCTCGAGAGGATCGCCTCGGCTCGCGCGGTCTCGCCGGTGGCCGACTCGGTGTCGGTCAGGTTCACCACGCCGAGCGCCTGGCCCAGCACCACGGCGATCGCCACGAACGCAAGCCATCCGAAGGCGGCTGTCTTCCAGTGTGCGGCGCTCCATCTGCCGGCGCGCTCCGCGAGATTCGGCTTCATCGTAGGGCTCCAATTCGGTCGCTTTTCATGCCGAATGGAGCATCGCCCCGGAGGGTTCGCGCGCCAATGGAGGGGCCTGGCATCTTGGCCCTGGGGTTAACCCCCGGGTCCGGCGTGGTGCGGACAGACCCGCGGCGGCTCAGCCGCCAAGCTGCTCGCGCAGCTCGGCCAGCTCCGCGCGGAGCCCGGCCAGCTCGGCCTCGAGCGCGTCCACGCGCCGCTCGAGCGGGTCGGGCTCGGGTGGCGCGGGGGCGGGCGTCGGAGCACTCTCCATTGCGACCGGGGCGGGCGCCGGAGCGGGCGTCTCGCCCTCGTCCTCGGCCGCCAGCAGGTGGGTGTAGCGCTCCTCCTTCTGGCCCGGACGGCGTTCCAGCTGCTGCACGAGGCCCCGCCCTGCGAGCGAGTGGAGGCCGTCCTCGATCGCCGTGAGGTCGGCGAAGCTGTGCAGGCGCTCGGTGCGCTGCTTGAGCTCGCCCGGCGTCTGCGGGCCGCGCAGCATCAGCACCGCGAGCAGGGCCAGGGAGGCGCTGTCAAGCGACAGCGTGTCGTCCAGTAGATGGCGGTACTTGGTGGCCCTGGTGGTGTGGCCGCTCGCAAGGCGCACCAGGCGCCGCCGCGCGAGCCGCTCCAGCGCCGCGCGGATCTCCTTCTCGTCGTAGTCCACCACCGGATCGCGATTGGTCGACTGGTTGCAGGCCAGCCGCAGGCCGTTGAGGGTCAGCGGGTAGGCGTCAGGCGTGGTGCGCTGCTTCTCGACGAGACAGCCGAGAATCCGAATCTCCACGGGGCCGAGGTCCACGCCGCGCAGGGTACGCCCCGGGCCTGGAGTTCGCCGCGCCGCCTGGCGCGCCTGCGATCATCGGAGGGGTGTCGGGCCTTTATGAAGCCCTAAAGGCCCGCCGCCATGCTCGACCGGGGTGCTGAGACAAGGTGGCCACGCGAACAGAGAGGCGCGCGCAGGCGCGCGAGGAGCGCGAGGAGCGGCAGCGGGCGGAGGAGCTCAGGGAGCGCCGCAAGCGCAGGCTCTGGCTCGTGGGCGCCTCCGCGATCGTCGCGGCGGTGCTCGTGGGCATCGCGATCAGCGTCAGCCACTCCAGCTCCGGCCCCACGACCCAGGGGCTCGCGAAGGACGCCCAGGAGACGGGGACGCTGCTCGCCGGAATCCCGCAGCAGGGCCTCGCGCTCGGCAATCCGAACGCCCCGCTCACCCTCACCGAGTTCGCCGACCTCCAGTGCCCAGCCTGTCGCGAGTACACCACCAAGGCATTCCCGACGCTGGTGCAGCGTTACGTGCGCACCGGGAAGCTGCGGATGGTGTTCCGCAACCTCCACTTCATCGGCCCGGACTCGATCATCGCCGCCCGCGCCGCAGGAGCCGCGGCCAGTCAGAACCGCCTGTGGCAGTTCGCCGACCTCTTCTACAAGAACCAGCAGGACGAGAACTCGGGCTACGTGAGGCCGAAGTTCATCCGGCAGATCGGCTCGGCCGCGTCGCTCGACGTGGTGAAGCTCGAGCGCGACTCGACGAGCGCCGGCGTGGCGCAGCTCATCACCGTCGCGAACAGCCAGGCCTCCCACTACGGGATCAAGTCCACGCCGTCGTTCCTGCTCGGCCGCACGGGGCAGCAGCCGCAGCGCTTCAAGGTCTCGTCGCTCACGCCGGGCCCGTTCGAGGACAAGATCGACGCGGCGCTGGGCACATGAGCGACCGCCGCCTCGTCTACGCGATCGCGGGGCTGGCCGTGCTCGGCCTGGGCATCGCCGCCTACCTCACCTACATCCACTACGCGGGCATCAAGCCCGTCTGCCTGGCCAGCGGCGGCTGCGAGCGGGTGCAGAGCTCGCGCTACGCCAAGCTGGCCGGGGTCCCGGTCACGGTGCTCGGCCTGATCGGCTACGCGGGGATCCTCGCCTCGCTCCCCGTGCGCGGCGAGCCCGGTCTGTTCGCGGGCGCCCTGATCGCGCTCACCGGCTTCGGCTTCAGCGTCTACCTCACCTACCTCGAGCTGTTCCGGATCCACGCGATCTGCCAGTGGTGCGTGGCCAGCGCGGTGATCATGACCCTGCTCGCCGCGCTCACCGTCACCCGGTTGGTGGTGGCGGCTCCCGCCGGCACGCCCGTGGAGGCCCACTGATGGCGCGCCGAGATCGAGCGGCGCTGCGCGCGGAGCGGGAGGAGCGCGAGCGCGCCGAGGCGCAGGCCAAGCGCAGGCAGCGGCGGATCTACCTGCTCGGAGGGGCGCTCGGCGTGGCCGCGGCGATCGTGGCCATCGCGATCGCGGTGAGCCAGGGCGGCGGCTCGAAGCACAAGGTGGTCGGCGGGGCGGCGGGCGCGGCCGAGGTCACGCGCGAGCTGGCGGGCATCCCGCAGTCCGGGATCACGCTGGGCAACCCCAGCGCGCCGGTCACGGTCACCGAGTTCGCCGACCTTCAGTGCCCCGTCTGCCAGGACTTCAACACCACCACCTTCCCGCAGCTCGTGGCCAACGAGGTCCGGTCGGGGAAGGTGAAGGTGGTCTTCCGCAACCTCCAGACCGCGACCCCCGACGAGAAGACGTTCACCACCGAAGCGGTGGCCGCGCTGGCCGCCGGCAAGCAGAACCGCCTCTGGAACTACGTCGAGCTCTTCTACCGCAACCAGGGGGAGGAGGGGTCGGGCTACGTGAACGAGACCTTCCTGAACGGGCTGGCTGAGTCGATCCCGGGCTTCGACGTGCCCAAGTGGAAGCTCGATCGCGCCGATCCGGCGCTCGCCGCCCAGGTTCGCTCCGACGCCGCTCTCGCCGGCGGCCTCGGCTTCGACTCCACGCCGACGCTCCTGGTCAAGGGACCGCGCTTCCCGTCCCAGGCGATCAAGGGTGCGGCCAGCTACTCCGAGCTGCAGCAGGCCATCGCGGCCGTCTCGGCGCGAGAATAAGAACCAGTCTCATCTATATTGGGCGCACGCATGCGCCCCTGGCTCGTCTCGATCCTTGTAGTGGTCGCCATGGCGGTGGCTGGCTGTGGCAGCGCGGGTACGGCGAGCGGCGGCAAGCTGCAGGTGGTGGCCGCGGAGAACTTCTGGGGCAGCCTGGCCGCGCAGCTCGGGGGAGACCGGGTGCACGTGACGAGCATCATCCACAGTCCCGACGCCGACCCGCACGACTACGAGCCCACCGCCGCGGACGCGCGCGCGATGGCCGAGGCCAGGATGGCGATCGTGAACGGCATCGGGTACGACCCGTGGGCGCCGAAGCTCCTGTCCGCCAACCCGGCGGGCGGCCGCAAGGTGTTGACCGTGGGGGACATCGTGGGGATCAAGGCCGGTGGCAACCCGCACCGCTGGTACTCGCCGGCGAACGTGCAGCAGGTGATCGACGCGATCGTGGCCGACTACAAGCGGCTCGACGGCGAGGACAGCGCCTACTTCGACTCGCAGAGGTCAAAGCTCGAGACGCAGGGGCTGGCCGAGTACAAGCGGCTGATCGCCTCGATCCGGGCCAAGTACTCGGGTGTGCCGGTGGGGGCGTCCGAGAGCATCTTCGCGCCGCTCGCCGAGGGGCTCGGCCTCAAGCTGCTCACGCCGCAGGGCTTCCTGAACGCGGTCAGCGAGGGCACCGAGCCCACCGCCGCCGACAAGTCCACCGCCGATCAGCAGATCCGCTCCAGGCAGATCAGGCTCTGGGTTTTCAACAGCCAGAACTCCACCCCTGACGTCCAGCGCCTGACCGGCGAGGCGCGCGCGGCGGGCATCCCGGTGGCCACCGTCACCGAGACGCTGACGCCCGCGGGCGCCAGCTTCCAGCAGTGGCAGTCCAGGCAGCTGCGCGAGATCGAGGCGGCTCTGGCCGGCATGGGAGCGGGATGAGCGTCCACGCCCGCGGTTCGGTTCGAGAACGCGGAGCTGCGGCTGAGCCGTGGCCCGGTGTGGAGCGGGGTGAACGTCTGCGTGGCCGAGGGCGAGTTCGCAGCGGTGCTCGGATCGAACGGGGCGGGCAAGACCACGCTGCTGAAGGCCATTCTCGGCCTGCTGCCGCTGGCGCAGGGCTCGGCCTCGGTGCTGGGGCGCCCCGCCGGCGAGGCGAACGGCGAGATCGGGTACCTGCCTCAGCGCCGCAGCTTCGACGAGGCCGCCCGCATCCGCGGGCTCGACGTGGTCAGGCTGGGACTCGACGGCGCGCGCTGGGGTGTGCCGCTGCCGCTGCCGCTCGGACGCAACGCGCGTTCGCGCGAGGCCGACGCCCGCGAGCGGGTGAGCCAGGCGATCGAGCTGGTGGGGGCGAGCGCGTACGCGGACCGGCCGATCGGGCAGCTGTCGGGAGGGGAGCAGCAACGCCTCCTGATCGCCCAGGCGCTGGTGCGCCGCCCGCGACTGCTGCTGCTCGACGAGCCGCTGGACAGCCTCGACCTGACCAACCAGGGCTCCGTGGCGGCGCTGGTCCAGGAGATCTGCCGCAGCCAGAACGTGGCGGTGCTGCTCGTGGCGCACGACGTGAACCCGATCCTCAGCTACCTCGACCGTGTCGTCTACTTCGCCGGCGGCACAGCTGTGGAGGGCGCGCCACGCGAGGTGATCACCAGCGAGACGCTCTCGCGCCTGTACTCGACCCCGATCGAGGTGCTCGAGACCTCCGACGGCCGCCTGGTGGTGGTCGGCCAGCCGGAGCCACCCTCCGTGCACTCATCCCGTCATGAGCACTGAGCTCGCGTCGTTCTCCGCGGATCCGATCTCGGATCTGAACCAGCTCTTCACCTACCACTTCATGGTGAACGCGCTCGTGGCGGGGACGTTCGTGGCCGTCACGGCGTCCGCGATCGGCTGGTTCATGGTGGTGCGGCGCCAGACCTTCGCCGGCCACACGCTGTCGCTGATCGCGTTCCCCGGCGCGGCCGCGGCGGCCCTGGCCGGGGCGCCGGCCTTCGTGGGCTACTTCGGCGCCTGCACGCTCGGTGCGCTGGCGCTGTCGAAGGCCTCGGCGGGCGCCACCCGCAGCCTCAGCGACGAGTCGGCAGCGATCGGCTCGGTGCAGGCGCTCGCGCTCGGCTGCGGGTTCCTGTTCGTGAGCCTCTACCACGGGGTGCTGAACAGCCTGAACTCGCTCCTGTTCGGCACCTTCCTGGGCATCACCGACGGTCAGGTGCTGGTGCTCGGCGCGGCCACGCTGGCGGTGCTGGTGGCACTGATGGCGATCGGCAGGCCGCTCTTCTTCGCCTCGGTGGACGGGGAGCTGGCGCTGGCCAGCGGCGTGCCCGTGGCCGCGCTTGCCACGGGCTTCCTGGTGCTCCTGGGGCTGGCGGTGGCCGCCACCAGCCAGATCACGGGCGCGCTGCTGGTGTTCGCGCTGCTGGTCACCCCGCCGGCCACCGCGCAGCTCGTGACCCAGCGGCCGGGGAGGAGCCTGCTGCTCTCGGTGGCCATCGCGCTCGTGGTCACCTGGCTCGGGCTCGCGATCGCCTACTTCTCGATCTACCCCGTGGGCTTCTACGTCACGTCCCTGTCGTTCGGCCTCTACGTGGCCGCCCGGGTGTGGCGCCACCTCGAGGAGCGCTGATGCTGGCTCACGAGTTCATGCGCAACGCCTTCCTGGCCGGCACGTTCATCGCGCTGGCCTGCGGGCTCGTGGGCTACTTCCTGGTGCTGCGCACGCAGGTGTTCGCGGGCGACGCGCTCAGCCACGTGGCGTTCACCGGCGCTCTCGCCGCCGCCGCGGCCGGCATCGACGTGCGCGTGGGCCTGTTCGCCGCCTGCGTGCTGGTGGCTCTGGGGATGGGCGCCGCCGGGGAGCGCGCGCGGGCCGACGACACGGTGATCGGCACTGTGTTCGCGTGGGTGCTCGGCCTGGGGGTGCTGTTCCTGTCGATCTTCACCTCGTCGTCGAGCGGCAACGGCAACGGCACGGCCGGCGTGCGCGTGCTGTTCGGGTCGATCTTCGGGCTCAGTGCCGGGGACGCGTGGCTCGCGGCGCTGATCGGGGTCGCCGCGGCCCTCGCCCTGCTCGCGATCGCCCGGCCGCTCTTGTTCTCCTCGGTGGATCCCGGCGTGGCCGAGGGCGGGGGAGTGCCGGTGCGCGGGCTCGGGTTCGCGTTCCTCGCGCTGCTGGGGGTGGTGGCGGGCGAGGGCACCCAGGCGGTGGGCGCCCTGCTCCTGCTCGGCCTGCTGGCGGCGCCGGCGGGAGCCGCGTACCGGCTCTGCGCGAATCCCTACGCCGGCCTGGCAACCTCGGCGGCGATCGCGGTGGGCTCGACCTGGATCGGCCTGGTGCTGAGCTACGAGATCAGCGCGCTGCCGCCCAGCTCGGCGATCGCGTTCGTGGCCGTGGCCGCCTACGTGGCGGCCCTGGCGGCCACCAGAAGGCCGCGTGACGGTCGGCGCCCGAGCTTAGAATCGGTGACATGACGCGGGCGGGCGAGCAGAGCTGGGCCGAGCGCGCCGCGGAGCAGCTGGCGGCCGCGGGCTACCGCCGCGGGGCGGCGCGGAGCGCCGTGCTCGAGCTGCTCGACCGCGAGCATTGCGCGTTGTCGGCGTTCGACATCGAGGACTCCCTCCGGGACGCCGACCGCAGCGTGGCGCGCGCCAGCATCTACCGGATCCTGGACCAGCTCGAGCGCCTCCAGCTCGTGCAGCGGGTGGAGACCGGCCAGGGCGTGGTTCGCTACGAGGCCAGCCGCGGCGAGCACGGCCACCACCACCATCTCGTCTGCGACCGCTGCGGGCGGCTCGTGCCGTTCGCCGACGAGGAGCTCGAACAGACGATCGACGAGCTCAGCCGGCGCGTGCCGTTCCAGGTCTCAGATCACGAGATCGTGCTGCACGGCTCCTGCGCCACCTGCGCGCGCTAGTAGCCGGCTGGGTGCCGGGCCACGAAGCCGTCGGTGGAGCGCGGCAGCGGGCGCCAGCGCGGACCTGACTCGCCGGTGCCGCTCGTGTCGAGCCGCAGGCCGCCCACCACGACGAAGGCGTGGTCCGCGTTCGCGTAGACGGTGATCCAGGAGCCGGGGCCCGCGTCGCCCCACTTCTCGAACTCGGTGGAGTCGAGCGTGTAGTTGAGCAGTCCCGCGCCGTGGAGCACGTAGCTCACCGCTCCCGAGCAGTCGTAGCCCGTGTCGCGGAAGCTCTTGTGGCCGCCGCCGTAGCGGTAGGGCTTGTGCCGAAGGCGGTTGCCCGCCCGCACGGCCGCCTGGACCGCGGCCGGCGTGCTGGCGGAAGCACGCGCGATCGTGCCCGTCAATGCCACGTCGCCGGGCACCACGGGAGCGGCGCCCGGGGTGGACATCGCCGGCGGGGCGGGGGTCACGCTCTTTTTCTTCTTCTTCGGCTTGGGCTTCGGCTTCGGCGGCGTCAGAGGGCTGGCGCCGCCGTTGTTCCCGTAGGCGGTGCCGCCGTCAGGCGCTGTCCCGCCGTTCGAGGCGAGAGCGGTAGCCGGGGCCAGAGCCGCCGCGAGCGTGGCGAGCAGGCAGCAGGCAAGTTTGGGCACCTATCTGTTGTCGCCCCTCCAGGAAGGGGCGTAACCCCTGCAACGTTCGCTGCAGGCCGGAAATGGTTCCGATCAGCCGGCGGGCATCGCCGCGGCGATGCGCTCCAAGGCGCTGATGGCGTTACCGATCGCCGTGTCGGCGTCGGCCAGAGCGGTGACCTCGAACTCGGAGATCGGGAAGCCGGGGGAGTCGAGCAGCAGGGCGTTGATCTCCTCGTGCGAGTCCACGGTCGCGACGCCGATGCCGCCGCCTGTCACGAACCCGTGCACGCATTCGAGGGTGCCGTCGGCCACCCGGTCGCGCAGCCATTGGCGCTGGGCAGTGAGCAGGCCGGCCACCATCTGCGGCGGGAAGGGGGCTCCTCGCATTGGCGTGACGGTGATGAGGAACTTCATCGCTACCTCCAGTTTGAGACTCGGATGTGCGGCACCGATTCTGCTCTCCCCGGCCGCAGAGATCAATGCCTATTTCGGCAGCGAGAAGCCCACCCGGTGCCCGAGCACGCGGCCCGACGGCAGGTCGATGAACGTGGCCGACGCGTTGTTCGACTCGCGCGACTCGAAGATGCGGTTGTACGGGTCCGCCACCTGCACGTAGGCGAAGCGCCCGTGAAGGCCCGTGACGTCGAGCCACTGCTCGGGATAGGCGGTGGGATAGACGTCCGACCAGCCCACCGAGGTGCCGAGCTTAACCCTGCGCTGGCCGGTGTTCTGGCTGCAGGCCGGGAAGACCGCGTGCCCCGGCGAGCGGGCGCCGGGGCGCGTGTGCTGGAGGTCGCGGAAGCAGTAGAACAGCTTCGGCCCCGCCTTCACGAAGCGTGTGAGCCGGTTGTGGCGGTCCACCTCCCAGAGGCCGAAGCGGGCGGCGTCGCGGAACTTCCAGTAGCTCGCGGAGCCGAGGTTGCCGTAGCCGTAGCGGTTGCCGGAGACGTACTTGAAGCCGAGCCGGGCGCCCGTGTGAAAGAGCGCGTAGCCCCCGTGCCGGTGGTAGATCGCCTGTGCCACCACCATCGAGCTGCGTCCCGAGCGCTTGCCGTGCAGCTCGAGCGGGCCGGTGCCGTGGTTGTTGATCGAGCTCTGTGCCCTCAGCAGCAGGTGGCCGTGGCGGCTCGAGCGGTCGAACTCGAGCCCGGAGGGGGCCGACATCACGAGGTCCGGACAGCGCAGGTGCCGGGCCCGGTCCATGCAGGGGTTCGGCGGGGTAGGGGCGGGCGTGGTCGCGCCGACCGAGGCGGCGGAGACGGCAATCAGCAGAACGGCGACCCCCGCCGCGCGGCGCGCAACGCTCATCGCGGCGATGTTACGGGTCAGGCCTTGGCCACGCGGTAGACGGTACCGCTGCCCCAGTCGCCCACCAGCACCGACCCGTCGGCCAGGGTGACGAGCGCCAGCGGGTTCTTCAACCCCGTGAGGAAGGGCGTGACCGTGCCGGAGTAGCCCGACCCCGACTTGGTGAGGGAGACGCGCAGGACCTTGCCCAGCGACCACTCGGAGACCAGCGCCGCGGTGCCGACCGAGGGGCCGAGCTGCCCGGTGACCACCGCCAGCCCGCCGGCGGCGGCGTGCTTGTCGAGCATCGCGAGCTCCTTCGGCACGCCGGCGCAGGCGCCGCCGCCCTGCCCGTAGCAGGCCGGGAAGCCCCAGTCGTCGCCGTCGTGGACCAGCGCCAGGGCGTCACCGGTGGTGCGCGCGCCGAGGTCGTTGCGCTGGTTCATGCTCACCAGCAGGTCGCTGGTGCCGGGGAAGTACGCCATCCCGTAGCCGGCCCGCAGGTGCCGGGCGTAGAACTGCGCGTCGCTGCCGTCGGGGCGGAACGACACGATCGAGCCGGACCAGGGCGACTTCGGCGTGCAGTGGTCGCAGTTCGCCGAGATGCTCATCACCAGGCGGCCGTCGGGCGCCAGCACGAGGTTGTCGTTCCAGCCGTGGCCGGCCGGCTCCTTCAGGATCCGGCGGCGGCTCCGGAAGCGGGTTCCCATCAGGTGGCTGAAAGCGTCCACCCGCCCGATCGAGGCCACGTAGAGCGTGTCGCCCACCCAGGTCAGGCCGAGCGGGCCCTTGAGGCCCGAGATCACCTTCACCGGGGTGGCTCCGGCGCCGGCGATCACGTAGACGCCGTCGCGCGAGTGGCTCTCGGCACCGGAGGTGGTGGCCCACACGCGGCCGCGGTGGTCGAGCGCGATGGCCGAGAGCGTGCCGAGCCCGCGGGTGTACACGCTCGCCCGTAGGCCGGCGGGGCCGTTCAGCCCGGCGCCGATCGGCACCAGCGCGGTGCTCGAGGAGTGCCCGGCCGTGGCGGCGCCGCAGCCGGCGAGGGCGACGAGGGCGACCGTGAGCGCTGTGCGGCTCCCGGCGCGAGCCAGGAGCCGCATCGCACTCTTCGCCGTGGCTACATGCCGGGACAGTTGTGGTGCCCCGACCCGCTGCCGCTCGGCGCCTGCCCCTGGCTCTGGCCCGAGCCTTGCCCCTCGAGCTGCGAGGGATTCGGGGTGGTCGTCGAGCCGCTGTTCGGCGTCGTGGTCGACGGGGTGGTGGTAGTGCTCGTCGAGCTCCCGCTCGCGGCGTACGCCACCGTGCCGCCGCCAAGGGCGCCGGCCACCGTCAGACACACCAGAGCCGTCCGAAAGCGTGGTCGCACAGTGGTTACCTCCTTTCGTCCGATGCGCTGGAACTCAGCACGCTGGACCTAACTCCTCGGACCTAAGGGGAACGTCTGCATTGTCCGAGAGTTTTCTGAGAGTCCTATTCGGGCTCGTGCGGCGGCGGGTCGTAGATCGCGCGCTCGTCAATCTCCCGGTAGAGCCGCATGCCTATCGGCCGCTCGGTCTCCTCGGCCAGGTGCCCGAGCAAGCCCGCGGTGCGTGCGAGCAGCGCCAGGCCGCGCAGGAGCTCGGTGGGGAAGCCCAGGTCTGCCAGCGCGGCGCCCGCCACGCCGGCGCCGTTGATCGGCAGCCGCCTGCCGGTCTGCTCGGCGTGCGCCTCGGACACCAGGCGCAGCGTGCGCAGGTACGGGCCGAGTTGTCCGGTCTCCTCCGCGATCGCGTAGATGCGCGGGGTGCGCGGGTCCTCGACCTTGTGGATCGGGTGGCCCAGCCCGGGGATGCGCTGCCCGGCGGCGATGCGCTCCGCCACCGCGCGCGCGGCGGGCTCGTCCTGGTCGAGGATCTCGTCGAGGAAGCGCGCCGTGTCCTCCACCACGCCGAGGAAGACGCTGCCTGCGCCCAGCAGGCCCGCGGCGATGGCGCCCTGGATCGACTCGGGCGCGCCGGTGTGGGTCAGGCGCGCGGCAAGCACGGTGGGGGTCAGGCCGTGGTCGGCGAGTGAGACCAGCACCGCGTCGAGCAGGCGTGTCTGCTCCGTAGACGGCAGTCGCCCGCGCACGAGCAGGAACGTCAGCTCCGTGAGCGTGACGTTGCCCATCAGCTCGCTCGCCACGTCGCGTCCCATGAGGGTGATCGAGTCGGCGTCCGAGGTGCCGATGCCGGTGCGAAGCCAGTCGTCGCTCATGCGGGCAACCCCTCGAAGTCGATCTCGGCCGCCGTGCGCTCGGACGGCAGGCGGTGCTTGGCCACCCGCCCGGTGGGCGTGTGCGGCAGCTCAGCGACGGCCTCGAGGTAGCGCGGCACCTTGAAGCGCGTGAGGCTCGCGCTGGCGTGCTCGCGAACCGCGGACAGGTCGGCGTCCTCCGGCACCACGAAGGCCTTGATCTCCTCCTCCGACAGGTCGGACGGGACGCCGATCACCGCCGCCTCGACCACGTCCGGGTGGGACATCAGGACCTCCTCGATCTCGGCTGGCGCCACGTTCTCGCCGCGCCTGCGGATGACTTCCTTCTCGCGTCCGACGAAGGTGTACGTCCCGTCGCCGTTGTCCTCCACGAGGTCGCCGGTGCGCAGCCAGCCATCCGGCAGGAGCACTCGGCTCGTCTCCTCGGGCATGTCCCAGTATCCCCTCATCAGCGAGGGGTTACGGAGCTGCAGCTCGCCGATCTCACCGGTCGCCACCGGCCGGCCGTCGCGCATCACGCGCGCCTCGTTCACCTCGCCGAGCGTGGGGTGCTGGCGCGGAGAGCCGAGCGTGCCGAACGGTCGCGTGCCGTGCCGCCAGATCAGCCCGAGCGGCGACTCCGACAGCGCGTAGCCGCACACGATGCGCAGGCCGAAGCGCTGCTCGATCTCGAGCTGGCGCTGCTCGCTGGGGGACGGGCCGGTGTAGCAGAGCCGCAGCGGGTTGTCGGCGTCGTCCGGGCGCTCTGGCTGACGCATGAGGATCTCGAGCATCGCTCCGATCGCGTTGAACTCCGTGGCGCCGTGGCGGCGCGCGGCGTCGATGAAGCCGCTGCCGGAGAACTGGGGGAGCAGCGCGACGCTGGCGCGCGCGGCCATCGACCCAAGCACCGAGTACGTGGGCGCGTTGACGTGGAAGAGCGGGAGGGAGGTCATCAGGCGATCGTCCGGCCCCAGCTCCATCCACCACGGGAACCCCTCCGCCGCCATCACGTAGCCGCGGTGGGTCTGCGTCACGAGCTTGGAGCGGCCGGTGGTACCGGAGGTGGGTATCAGCGCGGCCGGGTCGTCGTCGGCAGCCGGCCCCCGATCGGGGTACGTCTTCGCGCCCTGTGCCAGCAGCTCGTCCACGTCGCCCAGCCGGAAGCCCTCGAGGTCCGCTCGCACCGCCTCGGGCAACTCTCCGTCGCTCAGGATCACCGCTGGGCTCACCTGACCCGCCAGCCCGGCCAGCTCGGCCCCGGTCGCGCGCGGGTCGGTGGGCATGTAGAACGCGCCCAGGTACATCGCGGCCAGCCAGGCGAAGACGTACTGCGGGCGGCTGCGGGCGGTGGCCATCACCATGTCGCCCCTGCCCACGCCCAGGTCGGCCAGCGCCGCCGCGAGGCCGCCGATCTCGAGCAGGACCTGCTGGTAGGTGAACGCCTCGTCCTCGTAGACGAGCCACGTCTTGTCCGGCACCTCCGCCACCGCGGAGTCGATCAGCGCGGGGATCGTGAGGGCCATCAGGCGAGCGTCAGCCGCCGCACCTCGGCCAGCGCCTCGAGCTGCTCGAGCGGCGCGTACAGGGGGTTCAGCACCAGCTCGCCGGCGCCGGCGTCGAGCAGCGCGCGCAGCTCCTCGGCGCAGCGCTCCGGGCTGCCGCAGACGGCCACCCGCTCGGTCACCCCGGGCCTGTCGTAGAAGCCATCCAGCACCGGGGTGAGCCGCTCCCGCGCCAGGCGCTCGTCTTTCTCCGCCGCGATGTACACGCGCTTCGCGATCGGGAAGCCGGCGGGGTCGCGGCCCGCCTGCTCGAGCTCCTCGCGCAGGATCCCGACCCGCTCGGCGAACTGTGCCGCCGAGGAGGAGCCGGACCCGATCCAGCCGTCGCCGAGGCGCACGGAGCGACGCAACGCGGGCCGCGCGCCCGCCCCGAACCAGAGCGGCGGGTGCGGCCGCTGGACGGGCTTCGGCAGGAGCGTGAGGTCGGAGAAGCGCAGCAGCTCGCCGTCGAACGAGGCGCGATCCTGGGTCCAGAGGGCCAGCATCGCCTCCACGCCCTCGGTGAGCCGGCGCGCCCGGCGATCCACCGGGAACCCGAGCTCCTCGTTCTTGCCGTCCGAACCTCCGCCGAGGCCGACGCCCACCACCAGCCGGCCGCCGCTCAGCACGTCGATGCTGGCCAGCTCCTTGGCCAGGAGCGCCGGGTTGCGGCGCGGGAGGACGATCACAGCGATCCCGAGCGCCATGCGCTGCGTGTGGGCAGCGGCGAAGGTGAGCGCGTGCAGTCCGTCCAGCAGCGGCATGTGCGAGGTGTGGCCAGCGATCGAGCTGTCCATGGTCCAGAGCCCGGAGAAGCCGAGCTCCTCGGCGCGCCTCGCGTGGCGCTCGATCAGAGCGGGGTGATCGTCGCCCACGACCTGCGGCAGCGAGATCGCGAAGCGCGGCTCGGCCATCGTCTAGGAAAGTCCAGCGAAACGGCTAGCGAAACTCGCCACGTCTACGGCCTCGACTCGGCGAGCTGTTCGGCGACAGCACGGGCCTCGTCGATGTCGGTGTGGGTCGTCAATCGCACGAGGAGGCCATCTGCCGACCAGCAGATGGCCCATCCCTCCTGCTGATGGACTTGACCATCGACGCCGACAGGACGACCCTCTTGAGTGACCACCGCAAGCACGACCCCGCCGTCGAGGACGACGACCGCTTCGAATTCCATGCGAAGCTCGCCGAAGGAGCCGAACCAGTCGTCCAAGAAGCCACGAATTGCCGCTCGGCCTTCGTAAAGGCCCCCGGCCGCCCGCCCGTCAAGGACCGCATCGGGAGCGAAGAAGCTCATAACCGCGTCGATGTCACGCTGATTCACAGCCTCGAAGGCACGGCGCGTGAGCTCAAGCTCGGGTGTCGTGGACTCCTCGGGCATCGACGGGCTACCGGCGCCGCTCCTCGATCGCGGCGCTGAGCTGTTCGAGCAGGTCCGGCGCGGTCTTGCGCAGGCGCTTCACGTCCCAGCTCGAGAGGGTGAGCAGCCGCATCGGCGTCTTGGCCACCACCGTGGCGTTGCGCTGCGCCCCCTGGAGCACGCCCATCTCGCCGAAGAAGTCCCCGGAGCCGAGCTCCGCCACCTGCTCGCCGTCGTGCTCCACCGCGGCTGTGCCGTCCTGGATGATGAAGAGGTCGTAGGAGTAGTCGCCCTCCTCGACCAGGTGCTTCCCCTCCGACACGCTCAGCTCGTTCACCCAGAAGGCGAGCTTTCGCCGCGTGTCCTCCGAGAGGGAGGCAAACAGCGGGATCGACGCGAGACCTTCAGCATCCATTGGTTCGGTTCTCCTCCCAGGGCCGCAAAGCGTGCGGCGAGTTTCTACACGTGCGCGGAGCTGAGCGCAACCCGCAGCCGTGAAGTCAGATCTCGAGCCGTGTCTCCTCGAGGTCGATCTCGCGCACCACGCGGTTCATCACCTGGTTGGAGATCGCGCCCTCGTTGCGCAGCTCCACGAGCGCCTCGCGCTGCGCCGCGAGCACCGCCTGCAGGGTCTGCTGGTAGGCGAGCGAGCGGTCCTCGTAGCCGTCGTCCTCGATCTTGCCCGCGCGCGCGGCGAAGCGGCGACCGCGGTACTCGTAGAGGGCGCGCATGCGCTCGATCGTGTCGTCGCGCGTCCACTCCTCCTCCGCGAGCCCGTCCAGCCGCTCAAGCGCCGCGCGCGCCGCGATGAGGCGCGCGCGCAGTTCCTCCTCTTCCTCGGCGTCGTCCTCGCCCATGCCCACCTTCTTGATCACGGCCGGCAGCGACAGGCCCTGAAGGACAAGGGTCGAGAAGATCACCGCGAACGTGAGGAAGATCAGCAGGTTGCGCTCCGGGAACGGCTCCCCTGCATGGGTCTCGAGCGGAATGGCCAGCGCGGCCGCAAGCGACACCGCGCCGCGCATGCCGCTCCAGGCCAGCACCAGGCGACCCCCCGCACTCATGCGCCTGGCGCGCTGGCTCTCGCGCCGGTCGAGCAGGCGGATGAGGTAGGGGACCGTGAAGAACCACACCAGGCGAACCACGATCACCACCGCGCTGACGGCCACGGCGTAGCCCACGAGGCTGCCTGCGGTGTGGCCGCCGAGATCGTCCACCACGCTGCGCAGCTGCAGCCCCACGAGGACGAACAGCGCCGCGTTGATCAGGAAGTCGAGCAGCTCCCACACCATCAGACCCTGCAGCCGGGTGCGAGCGGGGATGATTCGCGGGCCGCGGAAGCCCATGTAGAGGCCGGTGGTGACCGCCGCGAGCGCGCCCGAGGCGCCCACCCTGTTCGCCGGGATGAAGGCCGCGTAGCCGCTGAGCAGCGAGATCGTGACGCTGACCTGGATGTCCGTGGTGCGCTCACGGATGAAGGCGATGATCCAGCCCACCGCCAGGCCGATCGCGATGCCGCCCGCCGCACCCGCGACGAAGCGCAGACTCGCGTCGCTGAGCGAGAAGGCGCCGCCCACCACAGCCGCCACGGCCACCTTGAACCCGACCAGCGCGGTGGCGTCGTTGAACAGTCCCTCGCTCTCGGCGGCGCTGACGATCCGCCGCGGCAGTCCCAGGCGGCGCATGATCAGCCCGCCCGCGAGCGGGTCGGTGGGGGAGACCACGGTGCCGAGCACCCACGCCGCCGCCCAGGGCAGGCCGGGTACGAGCGCGTGGGCCACCACCGCCACCGCGGCCATGGTGGCCAGCACCAACCCCACGGAGCTGAGCGTGAGGCTGCGCAGGTTGGAGCGGATGTCGGTGAGGTTCGCGAAGAAGGCCGCGCCGTAGAGCAGCGGCGGCAGGAACACCACCAGCACCACGCTCGGGTCGAGCTTCACCTCGGGCATGCCCGGCACGAACCCGAACAGCGCCCCGCCGATCACGAGCACGATCGGATACGGGATCGACAGCAGGCGTGCCAGGGCGCTCAGCCCGGCCACGGCCACCAGCAATCCGGCGATGACGAGTTCGGCCTGGCCCATGCGGGTCAGGAATTGTGCCTATGGGGCGGGCAGCGTGAGCGTGGCGCCGCCCACCGTGGCGCGCGCGTTCTGCGACTGGGCGTTCCAGCTGACCGTGACCTGCACCCTGGCACCTGCCGGCGTGGTGACCGTGAGCTTGCCACTGGCCACGCCGGTGGCCGCTCGCCAGCGGCCGCTGCCGCTCACCGGGGCGTCGCCGACGAAGCGCACGCCGCGCAGGCGGAAGTCGATCGTCGAGTCGCCCGTGGTGGTGAAGCTGCCGCCGCGCAGCCCGGGTCCCTTGGCGACTCCGGAGTAGAAGCGACGGATCGTCGCGTCGCCGAGTGCGGCGGCGGCAAGCGCGGCGGCGCGACGCGCGTCGAGGCCTGGATCCGTACCCGACGCGAGCGTCGCCGGAGTGACCCCGGCGAACAGCGCCGGGTAGGCGCCCGCCGTGTGGAGCGGCGGGATGCGCGCCGCGCAGGTCGTGTCGAGCGACTGGAGCCGGCTCGGCGCGCGCACGAAGGCGCGCACGATGCTGCGCGCGCAGTGCGTGGCCCCGACGAGCAGCGTGTCGCCCTCGGAGCTCACGTGCACGGCGTTCGCCAGCTTGATCACGCGGACGTTGCGCCCCAGCGTCGGCCCGAACTTCTCCACGTCTGGCTCGGGCGTGAGCGAGTCCAGCTCGCCGCCCATGATCAGAATCGGCACGGAGGAGGGGAGCGGCTTGGAGTGCGGCGGCACGGGCGGCGCGCTGTGGGCGGGCTTCGGCCAGTCGAGGCAGGCCTGGTAGGGCTCGTCGTAGGCGCTCATCTGGAGCCAATCGCCGGGCGTGAACGGCGCGAAGGGATCGCCGGCCGGCGGTGTGGCGATGCTGGCCGCGTACTGGATCCGCCGCTGCGCCGGGCTCGCGCGCATCGAGAACAGCTGCGGGTAGTCCACGCAGCTCACCGCGAAGTAGAGGCCATCCGAGAAGTAGTCGGGCGTGCTGGCGCCGTGGTCGTAGGTGCCGGACTGCACCGCGAGCCGCACGAGCGGCACGGGATCGCCCGAGAGCGCGGCGCTCACCGACGGGTCGAGCTCCCGGTAGATCACCGGGTCGGAGGCGGCGTCCTGTACGAGGTCGACGATCGTGCGGGTGGTCACCCGTGCCTCGCCGCGGCTGCCGTCGGCGTCGCGTGCCGAGCCCGTGATCGGGGCCACCCGCAGCTGGGCGAGCAGCCGCCCGAGCCGGTCCGCGGCGCTGCCGGGCGCTGCGGTTGCACAGGCCGGGTCGCGCGCGCACACGATGTCGAGCGCGTTGCGGGCCACGGGCCCGGAGGAGGCGTACCAGGGGTCGAGACCCACCACGGGATAGGCCGAGTCGAGCGCCACCGAGTGGAGTTGACCGGGATGGCGGGCCATGAACGACTGCGCGAACCAGGTGCCGTAGGAGTCCCCGTAGAGGTCAACGCGGCCCAGGCGCAGGGCACGCAGCACCGCGCCAAGGTCGTCGGCCGCGTACGCCGTGCCGAACAGGTCGGCGGCGTGGACGCCCGGGTAGCGGCGCTCGATGCGGCGGGCGCAGGTGGCCACCCGCCCCGCGAAGCGCGGCCCCGACGTCACCCCGAGGAAGCGCTGCACGCTCGGGCAGTCGATCAGCGCGGAGCTACCCGTCCCGCGGTTGTCCACGAGCAGCAGGTCGTGATCGCGCAGCAGCGGGCTGTACATCCCGTGGTACTCGAACAGGCTGCCGCGCGACGGGTAGCCGGGGCCACCCTCCACGGCGACCAGCGCCGGGTGATGCCCGGGGTGGTTGGCCGGCAGCCACTGGAAGCCGATGCCGATCCTGGGTCCGTGGGGACGGCCGGGGTCGAGCGCGCGCGAGAGCGAGCCGCAGTAGCCGTGCTGGCCGCCCCCGCAACGCTTCAGCGTCAGCGAGCCGACCTTCAGCTTTCCGGTGGCCGCACTCGCCGGCGCGGCCGACAGGACGGCGACCGCGGCCAGCGCGGCCAGCATGCCCACTCCCCGGCGGGCGTTCACTCGGGCCATGGGGCGGAAGTATCGCCCCTCGGGCAAATGCCTTGACGGATATATACGTCTGTGGTTATATACGAGGCCATGCCGCCGTCCACCTGGTCCGTACTCGCCGATCCACACCGCCGTGCTGCGCTCGAGCTGTTACGAGAGCGGCCGCGCCCGGTGGGGGAGCTGGTCGAGCGCCTCGGGCTGACCCAGCCGGGCACCTCGAAGCACCTGCGCGTCCTGCGCGAAGCGGGACTGGTTCAGGTGCGCCAGGAGGCTCAGCGGCGCGTGTACGCGCTCGACCCCGGCCCGCTGGCCGAGCTCGACGACTGGCTCGAGCCCTACCGGCGCCTGTGGAACGAGCGCCTCGACGCGCTCGAGCGGCACCTCGACAGCACACGAACCGAGGAGGACTGACCCCATGCATGGCACCTACGAGACCGTCGACGGCCGTCCCGCACTGCACTTCGAGCGCCGTTTGGCTCACCCGGTGGACGCGGTGTGGCGAGCGATCACCGAGCCGTCCGAGCTGTCGCACTGGTTTCCCAACGAGGTCAGCGTGGAGCTGCGGGTGGGCGGGCGGATGACGTTCACGTTCCCCGACGGCCGCTACCCGCCGATGGACGGCGAGGTGCTGGAGCTCGACCCGCCGCGCAGGCTCGCGTTCAGCTGGGGCGACGACGAGCTGCGCTTCGAGCTCGAGCCGCTCGACGACGGGCGCGGCTGCCTGCTGCGCTTCACCGACGTGCTCGAGGAGCGCGACAAGGCGGCTCGCGACGCTGCCGGCTGGCACGTCTGCCTCGACCGGATGGAGCAGCACCTGGCCGGCCTGCCCGCCAGCGCGCCCGATTCGACCGCCACCGGCGAGTGGCGCGGCCTCTACGAGGACTACGAGCAGCGCGGCCTGCCGACCGGCGCCGAGATCCCGGCCTAGCGGGCGGCGAGCAGTCGCTCCACCGTGCGCCTGACGATCACGAACGTGTGCGACTGGAGCTTGCCCGCGACGTCGCACGGCTGATGGCGACAGGGGTTCCCGGGCTGTCCGAGCTTCGCCGCCGGCAGCCCGGCCAGTTGGAACTCGCGGTGGTCGGAGTTACCGGTCGCGTCATCTCGCAGCCAGCGCACACGAGCGCCGGTGCCGGCCGCGGCGCGCAGCACCCCGCCTTCCACGCGCGGGCGCGCCGCGGGCGCGTTCGAGCGCAGGTCGAAGCTGTCGCCACGGCCCACCTCGTCGAGCGCGAGTGCGATCCGCAGATCAGAGGCGCGGCCCTCGCGGCGCACCCGCCGCAGCAGCGCGGTCGCGCCGAGGTGGTTCGGGCGCCCGGTGTAGAGGCGCTCCTCGCTGCCAGTGGCCACGAGCCAGACGTCACAGCGCGGGTGAAGCGCCTGCAGCCGCGGGGCCAGTGCCACCAGCGTGCCCACGCCGGAGGCGTTGTCCACCGCCCCGGGTGTCTGGGGCATCGAGTCGGTGTGCGCCATCACGATGCGCAGGCAGCTCGCGGGGGTGTCGAGGACGCCCACCACGTCGCGCGAGCGTCCCTTGCCCGGCACGGCGAAGCGCTCGAAGCCCACCCGCAGACCGGCGTCCCGGAAGGCGCGCGCCACCCGCAGATGGGCGTGCCGCTCAGCCGCGCTTGCGGCCGGGCGCGGGCCGCCGGTGGCGAGCGAGTGCGCGAACAGGTAGCCGGGATCCGAGGCCGCGGGGGAGAGACCCAGCGCGAGGGATGCGATCGCGGCCACGAGTGCCATCTCGACGCCCAGCATCGCAGTAATGTGCCGCCACCCCATGGATCGCTACCGTCGCCGTAGGCTGGGAGCGACGGCACTCGTCGGCCTCGCATCGCTGCTGCTGCTCCTCGCCACGCTCGCCGGCTACGCGCGCCGGACCCTCTTCGATTCGGACCAGTTCGCCAACCGCGCCGCCTCCACGCTGCAGGCCGACAGCGTGAAGACGCTGGTCGCCGAGCGCGTGACCGACCAGCTGGTGCTGGCACACCAGTCCGACCTGATCGCGGTGCGGCCGCTGATCGAGTCGGCCGTCTCGTCGATCGTGTCGGGCAGTCCCTTCCGCACGCTGTTCGTGAGGGCGGTGGCAGACGCTCATCGCGCGGTCTTCCAGCACAACCAGAACACCGTGGTCCTCACGCTGTCGGACGTGGGCACGGTGGCGGGCGCGGCAATCCAGAAGCTCCGGCCGAGCCTCGCGGCGCAGCTCGATCGCGGCGGTCGCGTGGAGCTGGTGAACAACGACGTGGGGCAGGCCACGGGCGGGCTCGCGCGGCTGGCCCGCCGCGTCAGGGCGCTGGCCATCGTGCTGCCGTTCCTCACGTTGCTGTTCGCGGCGGGGGCGATCATCGTCTCGCCCGACCGGCGCCGGACCGTCGCCCATCTGGGCCTGGGCGTGGCGGCGGTGGGCATCGTCGTCGTCCTGGCGTATGTGATCGCCCGTGCGATCGTGCTCGCCCACTTCAACGACCCGGAGGACAGGGCGGCGGCGGGCGCCGTGTGGAGCGCGTTCCTCGGCGACCTGCGCACGCTCGGCTGGGTGCTGGCGGGGTCCGGAGCGGTGGTAGCCGCGGCGGCGACCTCCCGGCTGCGCCCGCTCGAGCTCGAGGGCCGCTTCAAGAAGGCGTTCGGCCTGGTGGCCACCGAGCCGCAGCGCACGGGCCTGAAGATCGTGCGGGCCGTGGGCCTGATCGTGGCGGGCGGCCTGGTGGTCGCGCAGCCGTCCACCGCGCTGCAGGTTGCCGCCACCCTCGTCGGCGTCTACCTGATCTACCTGGGAGCAGAGTCGATCCTGCGCCTGATCGAGCCGGCGCACCCGGCACCTGAGCCGGCGGCCGAGGACCATGACCACCGCCCGTGGCGGATCCCAGCGCGGCGCCTGGTGGTCCCGGCGGTGGCGGCGCTCGTGGTGGTGGGAGCCCTGGCCGCCTTCCTGGGCGGCGGCGGGGTGAGCGCTCCGGCCGCGGCGCCGGTCACCAAGTGCAACGGCTTCGCCGCGCTCTGCGACCGCCCGCTGTACGACGTGGCACTGCCCGCCACCCACAACTCGATGTCAGCGCCGCTGCCCGGATGGTTCTCGTCCGAGCAGGACCGCCCGATCGGAGGACAGCTGAACGACGGGATACGCGGTCTCCTGCTCGACACCCACTACGGCGACCAGCTCTCGCGCGGCAGGGTGCGCACGGAGCTCGGGAACAACGCGAAACTGGAGGACCTGGCGAAACAGGACGGGGTCAGCCCGCAGGCCGTGCAAGCGGCGCTGCGGCTGCGCTCGCGGCTCGGCTTCAAGGGCAAGGGCAAGCGCGGCATGTTCCTCTGTCACACGTTCTGCGAGCTCGGGGCAACGCCGCTCGCCGACGGGCCTCGGGGACATCAAGCGGTTCCTCGTCACGCATCCCGACGAGGTGATGGTCGTGATCAACCAGGACTACGTCACGCCGGAGGACTTCGTGAAGGCGATCGGGGATGCCGGCCTCACGCAGTACGTCTTCAAGGACCTCGACAAGCCCACCTGGCCCACGCTCAGGCAGATGATCCAGACGAACCAGCGCCTCGTGCTGCTCGCCGAGAACCACGCGGGCGCGGCGCCCTGGTACCAGCTCGCATACAAGCGACTCACCGAGGAGACGCCGTTCCACTTCGGGAGGGTCTCGCAGCTCACCGATCCGGCGAAGGTCCCCGCTAGCTGCGTGCCCAACCGCGGCCCCGACAAGGCGCCGCTGTTCCTCGTCAACCACTGGATCTCCACGGATCCGATCCCGCTGCCCAGCGACGCCAGCGCGGGTCAACGCCTACGGGCCGCTGCTGAACCGCATGCGCACCTGCCAGAAGATCCGCGGCCACCTGCCCAACCTCGTCGCGGTGAACTTCTACAAGCAGGGCGACGTGTTCCGCGTGGTGAACACGCTCAACGGCGTGGGCTAGCTCAGGTGCCGGTCTCGGCGGCGATCTTGCCCGCCTTCACGGCGGCGACCAGGGCGGCGTAGTCGCGCTCGTTCTGGTCGGCGTAGAGCTCGGAGAAGTCTGCGATCGCGCGGTCGAAGCGATCACCGGCCCCGAGGTAGCCGGCGATCGCGACCCGGTCGCCCGAGCGGGCGTGCGCGCGTGCGAGCGTCCAGCCGCAGATCCTGCCGTACGCGGCGAGCCGGCTCGGGCCCAGGCTCTCGATCGGCACCGAGGCCTTCTGGTCCCAGAGCTGGCGGACGTAGTAGTCCTGTTGCCCCCCTCGGATGCCGTCTTCGACACGCAGCCAGCCCAGGAACACGTCGCTCGCAGCCTGCATCAGCCGCTGGCCCTCAACCACGCGCTGGCCGTGGGTCCGGAAGCGGCTCGATCCGGCGAACGGCTCGAGCACGGACGGGGCGGCCTCCTTGACCTGCAGGAAGAGAGGGTCGCCGGCACCCTGCCCGAGCAGCAGCACGATCCAGGCGCGCGTGCCCACGCTCCCGACGCCCACGACCTTGTGCGCCATGTGCACCGGCGTGTAGAGGTCGAGCATGTAGCGCCGATGGCCCTCGAGCGTGCGGCGGTAGTCGCGCAGGACACCTGACAGCACCTTCGCGATGCGTTCTCGGTCGTCCTCGGTGACCAGCTCCTCCAGCGGCACGATCAGCGGCGGGTCGAAGACGATGCGCGGCTGGCCGTCCACCTCGTGAGTCAGCTTTGCCAACGCGCGCAGGCTGTCCTTCGAGCGCGCCTTGGCGATTCGCTTGGCCACGCCCTTGCGCTCGGAGCCCTTGGCGCGTTTCGCCCAGCGCTGGAACGCGTCGTCCACGTTCAGCCGCGCGTACCAGACGTCGATCGTCCTCATGCCCGCGAAGGCGCGCATCGTCGACCGGTATTCCTTCACCGTGGCGAGCACGCCTTCGCGCCGTTCGCGCCCGCGCATGCCGAGCTCGCGCCCGGCGACGGCGACGCTCGCGGCGAGCCGCTTCACGTCCCATTCCCACGGGCCCGGCAGCGTCTCGTCGAAGTCGTTCAGGTCGAAGACGAGGTCGCGGTCGGGCGCCGCGAAGGCGCCGAAGTTCGACAGGTGCGCATCGCCGCAGAGCTGCGCGCGCAGACCACTGACCGGGGTGTCCGCGAGGTCCGCCGCCATGATCGCCGCACCGCCGCGGTAGAAGGCGAAGGGCGAGCTGAGCATGCGGCCGTAGCGGATCGGGACCAGCTCGGGGACGCGCGTAAGGGCCTGGCGCTCGAGCGTCTCGACCGGGTCGGGCCTGTCGGCGGCCGGAGACCAGTCGCCGTGGCGCGACCGCGGCACCTCCGATCGCGCCTGCCTTCCGGCCTCGGTGGCCTCAGCCACGACCATCGTCGACGACATGATCGTCCTCCCGGGTCATGCGGTCAACGGCAGCGGAACTGCGTTCTATAATTCCTAGTCCATGAGTAGGATTTACAAGCTGGACCATTACACGAAGGGAACGGGCGCCAGCGTGGCCCCGTTGGACGAGGAGACGCCGGCCAAGCCGGAGGCCCCGCTGAACGCGGTTCGCCTCGGCGGCGGCGAGCGGCCGAAGCCCAAGCAACCCGGCACCGGAGTGAAGACGTCCACGCCGCTGCCGCCCGGTCACGTGCGCAAGAAGTCCACCGGCGAGCTCGGCAAGGTGCAGTCGATCGACGCCAAGGCGGGCACCGCCACGGTGCTGTGGCTGCGCGGGGGGCAGACGTCCACCGTGCCGATCAGCTCGATCAGCCGGCGCTGAGCTTCCTAGGCCGGCGGCGCGATCACGGCGTCGATCAGGAAGGGCCCTGGCTGAGCCGCTGCGCGCTCGAGCGCGGCCGTGAGCTCCTCCGCGGTGCCGGCCCGCACGCCCTCCACGCCGAGCCCGCCCGCCAGCTGCACGAAGTCGAGCTCGGGACCCGATAGGTCGAGCAGGGCGCCCGCCTTCTCGCCGGGCAGCTTGGCCTGCACCCGGGCCATCTCCACGTTGAGGATCGCGTAGGAGCGGTTGCTGAGGATCACGGTGGTCACGTCGAGGCGCTCGCGCGCCTGAGTCCAGAGCGACTGGACCGTGTACATCGCGCTGCCGTCCGCCTGCAGGTTCAGGACCCTGCGGTCGGGACAGGCGACCGCCGCGCCCACTGCCGCCGGCATGCCCACGCCGATCGCGCCACCGGTCACGGTCAGCCAGTCGTGGGGCGGGGAGCCATAGGTCGAGCGCGTCATGCTCGGGCTGGCGGTGATCGCCTCGTCCACCACGATCGCCTCGTCAGGCAGGTGCGCCGCCACCACGTCGGCGGCCGCCTGGACCGTCAGCGTGCCGCTGTGGGTTGGCAGGGTCGAGGGCTGCTGGAGGGCGGGGGAGACCCCGGATGCAACCCGCTCGGCGAGCCGCTCGAGGGCGTCCACGATGTCGTCGCCGAGCTCGCCCAGCGGGATCGTGGCGCAGCCGTCCGGCACCAGCGAGCCGCGCCGTCCCGGGTAGGCGAAGAACGCCACGGGCGCTCGCGCGCCCGCGAGAAGCAGCTGCGTGACGCCCGCGAGCTGCTGCTCCGCCTCCTCGGCGAAGTAGCCCAGGCGGTCGAACGCCGGGAGCCCGGCGCCCCTTCGCAGCCGCGCCGGGAAGGTCTCCACGTACACGCGCGCGCCCGTGGCCGCGGCGATCCGGCCGGCGGCATGCAGGCCCCGCTCACGTAGCGCGGGGCCGCCGATCAGCAGCGCCGCCGACTCGCCGGCGCCGAGAGCGGCGGCCGCGTCCGCGAGCAACGCCTCCGGCACGACCGGTGGCGGGCGCCTGGCAAGAGGTGGGGAGGGGGCGCCGCCGTCCGACCAGCTCACGTCGGCCGGCAGGATCAGCGTCGAGATCTGGCCGGGCGGTCCGTATGCCGCGGCCACCGCGTCGGCGGCGTCGGCTCCGACGTCCTCGGGACGGTATGGGCGCCGGACCCAGCCGGAGACGGTGCCTGCCAGTGCGTCGATGTCCGATTCGAGCGGAGCGTCCAGCCGCTTGTGGGCCAGCCCGTGATCGCCGACGACGTTGACCATCGGCGAGCGCGCGCGGCGCGCGTTGTGCAGGTTCGCGAGCCCGTTGGAGAGGCCGGGGCCGAGATGGAGCAGCGTCGCCGCGGGCCGGCCGCTCATGCGCGCGTAGCCGTCCGCCGCGCCGGTGGCCACGCCCTCGAACAGGCCGAGCACGCCGCGCATGCCGGGCACGTCGTCGAGCGCGGACACGAAGTGCATCTCGGACGTGCCCGGGTTGCCGAAGCAGACGTCCACTCCGGAGTCCACCAGGCTGCGGATCAGCGATTGCGCGCCGTTCATGGCCGCTCAGAGTAGGGCTTCGCGGGGAACTGCGACCCGCGCGAGAGGAACATGCTTCAGTTCCCGGCGGGATGCGTGGGGGCAGGGTTTCGGGGAGACGGTGGCGGCTCAATGCCGCGGTGTGTGTCGCCGTGCTGGCGTGCATGCTCGTCAGCGCGGCAGTCGCTCGCGCCGCAACCGCGCCTCAGCCCAGCTTCAGCGCACACGGCAGCGTGCGAGCAGGTCTACGTCACCGGGCTGGCGCCGAACGCGCAGATGTCGCTCGTCGAGCGCTGCCGGCAAGACGGTCGCAACGCAGCCGGCCGACGCGCAGGGCGGCCTCGCTGTTCCGCAACGTCAAGCCGGGCAGCGGCTACCGCGTGCGTCCGGCCGCCGGAGGTACGGCGTCGGCGCCGCTGACGGTGTCTCGGCACACGGTCGGCGCCGCCGAGCACCGACGTCTACGACCAGTCGATCCCGTCGAGCGGCTACGGCTACCTGACCACGCGCGACGGCACCAAGCTGGCGATCTACGTGCATCCGCCGCAGGACGTCGACGAACGTGCTGCCGCTGCCCGGCGGCGTCCAGCTTCCGCAGCTGCCGGCGGCGGGGCCGACGCCGACGCTGATCGAGTACTCCGGCTACGGCTACGCGGACCCGGCCGGTCCGCAGAGCGGGATCGCGATCCTCGCCAACCTGATGGGCTTCA
Organism: uncultured Thermoleophilaceae bacterium; assembly: GCA_963770325.1. Taxonomy (GTDB): domain Bacteria; phylum Actinomycetota; class Thermoleophilia; order Solirubrobacterales; family Thermoleophilaceae; genus JAICJR01. Next base: position 1,067,622 of record CAVYPF010000004.1, read on the forward strand.
CGGTGGTCGACGTCAACATGCGCGGCACCGGCTGCTCGGGCGGCGCCTTCGACTTCTTCGAGCCGCTGCAGAGCCTCGACGGCTACGACGTGATCGAGACGATCGCGCGCCAGCCGTGGGTCGCTGCACCACAAGGTCGGGATGATGGGCATCTCCTACGGCGGCATCAGCCAGCTGTTCACCGCCGCAGACCGCAGCCCGCCGAGCCTCGCCGCGATCTCGCCGCTGTCGGTGATCGACTACACGCAGACGACGCTCTATCCCGGCGGCATCCTCAACACGGGCTTCGCGCGTCGACCTGGGCCAAGGAGCGCGTCCACGACGCGCTGCCGGCCTCGGCCGAGCGGCGGCCAGCCGTGGGCGTACAAGCGGATCCAGGACGGGCGACGCAGACCTGCAAGGCCAACCAGGCGCTGCACGGCGAGGCCGTCGACCTGCTGGCGAAGGTCCGCGCCAACAACCACTACGTGCCGAAGGTCGCCGACCCGCTGGCGCCGATCACGTTCGTGAACAAGATCAACGTGCCGACGTTCATGGCCTGCCAGTGGACCGACGAGCAGACCGGCGGCCACTGCCCGACGCTGGCCGAGCACTTCAGCGGCACGCGGCGCAAGTGGTTCACGTTCACCAACGGCACGCACGTCGACTCGCTCGACCCGGAGACGTTCAACCGCTGGTACGACTTCCTGGAGCTCTACGTCGCGCAGCAGGCGCCGATCACGAACGCCGCGGTCGATCCACGCGGCCGCGCCGGTGGTCTACCAGGAGGCGATGGGGATCAACGGCGTGACGCTGCCGCCCGACCCGATCCAGCAGCAGCCGACCTACGCGGGCGCGCTGGCGGCGTTCGAGCAGCTGCCGCCGATCCGCGTGCTGTTCGACAACGGCGCCGGCGGCCCGGCGCCGGGCGACCCGCAGCCCGGCTTCGAGCAGTCGTTCGCCGAGCTTCCCGATCCCGGGCACGACGCGCGCGCTCGTGGTACCTGCGCGAGCGCGGCGGCGCTCGGGGACAGCCGACCCGCCAGGCGCGGCGCCGACGTCTTCACCTGGAACGCCCACGCGCGGCCGCTGACCGACTTCACGCGGCGACACCGCGGCCGGCGCCGGCGGCCTCTGGACGGCGACGCCGCCGTACCAGTGGGTCGCAGCCGCCCGGCCGGCAGCGCGCGCTGTCCTACGTGACCAGCCCGCTGAGCGCCAACACGACCGTCATCGGCGCCGGCGCCGTGCACGCCTGGGTGCGCTCCTCGACGCCGCAACGTCGATCTTCAGGCCACGATCAGCGAGGTCCGGCCCGACGGCAAGGAGACGTTCGTGCAGAGCGGCTGGCTGCGCGCCAACGAGCGCAAGCTCGACGCCGCCAAGAGCACGCCGCTCGAGCCCGTCCTGAGCCTGCGCGCGTCGCGACGTCCAGCCGCTGCCGCGCAACCGCTTCGTGGAGGTCACGATCCCGCTCTACTACGAGGGCCACGCCTACCGCGCCGGCTCGCGCATCCGCGTCACGATCACGCGCACCGAACGGCGACCAGCCGATCTGGTCGTTCGGCGAGACCGACGCCGAGCGGCACCGCGACGGTCGCGATCGCCCGCTCGCAAGCAGATGCCGTCGCAGCCTCGTGCTGCCGGTGGTGCCCGGCGTGAGCGTTCCCACCGGCCTGCCGCCCTGCCCGGGCCTCCGCGGCGAGCCGTGCCGCACCTACCAGCCGCTCGCCAACCAGCCGCTCGGCAACTGACGGGTCTCACGAGCGGTTAAGCCGCTCCGCCCGGGTGTCACAAACGCTTCCCGGCCGCTGTCTCCATGTTGTACGCGCAAGACACCATGGAGGCGATCATGAGCAGCAACACGTGGATCCAGGACCCGTTCGTCACCCGGCGCAGCCTGCTCTCGATCTCGATGCTGAGCGTCCTCGAAACCCTCGCGCCCGCCGAGCGGGCGGTGTTCGTCCTGCGCGAGTTCTTCGACCTGCGCGACGACGACATCGCCGCGGCGCTGGACAGGCGGCCGGCGGTGGTCAGGCAGATCGCTTACCGGGCCCGGGAGCACGTCGCCACGCTGAGCCGCTGAACGGCCCATAGCTCCCGGCAATGGACTGCCGGTCCCAGACGTCTACCAGCCCGCGGCGGTCGGACCCAGCCCTGGTCTAACCGACCGGAAAGGCTCCGACATGTTCGTCGCCCCTGGCACCAAACCCGACCTCTCCTACGGACTCACCCGCGACGTGGCCGGTCAGATCGCCCGCAACTGGTGGCGGCTGGCGCTGAACGGGATCCTGCTCATCGTGGCCGGCGTCCTGGTCTTCAGCATCGACTGGAGCACGGAGAGCCTGGCCACCTTCATCGGCGTGCTGTTCATCGTGCAGGGAGTGGTCGAGGCGCTGACCACCGGCACGAACATCCTGGCCAGCCGCGCGAACGTGCTCACGGGCCTGCTCAGGATCGCGAGCGGCGTTGTGATCATCGCCTGGCCGGGTCCGGGACTCCTCGCCGTGGCGATCGTACTGGGCGTCTGGCTGGTCGCCTCCGGCACGCTGGCGGTGATGGGAGCGTTCTCGGCGCGCCATCTGCTGCCCGACTGGTGGCTCCTGTTGGTGATCGGTCTGCTCGAGATCCCGCTCGGAATCCTCGCGCTGGCCGACCCCGGCGACACGCTGGCGGCCCTGATCACCGTCGCCGGCATCTGGGCGGTCGCCGTCGGCGTGCTGCGCATCGTGCTGGCGTTCGAGATCAAGGACCTGCCCGCCGACGTGGACCGGTCGTTCACCCCCTCTGACGGCAACGGCGCGGTCCGTGGGGAGGGTCAGCCCAGCCGCGCCGGCGCCTCAGCCTGATTTAGGGGATTTTCGTACCGAGTTTCCATAACCCCCGTTATCGAGCGTTGAGGGGGACGGCGCTTGGTGCCTGGAACTGTGGAAACCGCTCCAGGCACCAGGCACCAGGCACTTTCCTAGCGCACACCGTCCTCGATCGCCTCGGCCCGGAAGTCGCCCCAGCGCACGATCAGTGCGTAGAGGACCACCACGTTCAGGCCCAGCACCGTGAGGGCCCAGAGCGGGTACTGGCTCGAACCCACGAACCCGAGCTGGACCACGAAGTTCACGCAACCGACGACGATTGCGAACCAACGCGCCCAACTACTGGCCGAGAGCAGCGCGAAGCCCGCGAAGGCCACCACGGCGCCCCAGATCAGGGTGATCCAGCCCCAGGTCGAGACGTCGAACACGATGATCTGCTGCGGGGTTAAGGCGTAGTACTGGTCCCTTATGACCGCGATCAATCCCTCGAAGAAGTCCAGGGATCCCATCACCACCATCAACACACCGGCGAACGCGATCCAGCCCGTCCAGGCGCTCTTCGCACTCATGTTTCCTCCTCTTATCGCCTTTCGTCCGTCAGGACGGCGCCTCCGCGCTGCGATATACGCGCCTACGGGTTCCACAGGGGCGGCGGACCTCCTGTTCACCCAGCTGGGAGATCCATTGCGGGCCCCCTAGCGCACCCCCGTATCCTCAAACGGTGGCGATCGGACAGTCCTCCAGGATCAGGCCCAGCACTCGCACCCTTCTGATCGGCCTCGGCGTGGTCGTCCTGGCCGCGCTGCTGGCGATCGTGGCCGGCGCGCTCGCGTGGTCGGGAGCGAGCCTGACCAGCGACCCGGTGGCCCTCGCGCGCGTAAGCGTGCAGCCGTTCGGAGGCAAGCTCGAGAGCACGCAGGCGTTCGGGCCTGATGGCAAGCCCATACCGCTCGCCGTGGAGAGTGGCCGCCTGACACCCGAGACCCCGCTGACGCCCGGCGAGACCGTGAGCGTGGCGGTCGTGGTGAAGCGCCCGGGCTGGCTCGGCTGGGCGCTCGGCCACACGCGCCACGAGCGCCTGAGCGTGAAGGCTCCCGTCGCCACGGTCACCGACCGCTGGCCCACGGTCGCTTCCGGCTCGCCGCTGCGGCTCCACTTCGACCAGCCGGTGAGCGCCGTGGCCTATGGCGCGGCGGGACAGCTAGCGCGCCACACGCTCTCGCCGAGCCTGGACACCGTCGCGATTTCACGCACCACCGCGGCCGGCACGATGCAGGTCGCCAGCGCCGCTCGCAGCTGGGAGCGCCTCGGCGCGCCCCAGACGATCAGCTGGTTCCCGGCCTCACACAACCCGGTGGCCGTGGCAAGCCCCGCGCCGGGCACGCAGATCTCGCCCGCCAGCCCGCTGCGCCTGACCTTCTCGAAGCCCGTCAGCGACGTGCTCGGCAAGCGGCGACCCAAGCTCTCGCCGGCCGCTGCGGGCCATTGGAGCGTCACCGATCCCCACACGATCGTGTTCACCCCCAGCGGCTTCGGCGTGGGCTTCGGCACCCACCTGCGCGTGGATCTCCCCCGCGCCGTCCGGGTGGAGGGACGCGGGTCCACGCCCGTGCGGTCGGTCGAGTGGACGGTGCCGAATGGCTCGCCGCTGCGGCTCGAGCAGCTCCTCGCCCAGGCCGGCTACCTGCCGGTGAACTGGAAGGCGGCCGGCGCGCCGGTGGCCGCCACCGCGGCCGCGCAGCTGCAGGCCGCCGTGGCGCCGCCCGCGGGCAACTTCGACTGGCGCTGGCAGAACACGCCCGCCGAGCTGCGCGACATGTGGAAGCCGGACCAGCCCAACCAGGTCACCCGAGGCGCCGTGATGATGTTCGAGACCACGCACGGGCTCACCGCCGACGGGCTGGCCGGGCCCGCGGTGTGGAAGGCGCTGCTCGCCGACACCGTCGCCCGCAAGCACCGCAACGCCGGCTACAGCTACGTCTACGTGCACCGCTCGCTGCCGCAGTCGCTCACGCTCTGGCACAACGGCCGCACGATCCTCAAGTCACCGGGCAACACCGGGGTGCCGGCCGCGCCCACCCAGCTCGGCACGTTCCCCGTGTTCGAGCACCTGGCGTCCGGCACGATGAGCGGCACGAACCCGGACGGCACGAAGTACAACGACCCTGGGATCAAGTGGATCAGCTACTTCAACGGCGGCGACGCCCTGCACGCCTTCCCGCGCGCCTCGTTCGGCACGCCGCAGAGCCTCGGCTGTGTCGAGCTACCGCTCGCATCGGCGGCGAAGGTGTGGCCCTACACGCCGATCGGCACGCTGGTGACGATCGAGAACTGAGGTAGGGTCGGCCCATGACCACCGCGCCGGTCGAGAGTCCCGAGGGGGTCGGGCCAGCGCGTGAGCGGATCCTCGACGCGGCCTACGAGCTCTTCTCGCAGCGCGGCGATCCAGGCGGTCGGCATCGACGCGATCATCGAGCGCTCCGGCGTCGCGCGCCAGACGCTCTACCGGCACTTCGGCTCCAAGCAGGAGCTGGTGCTGGCCTTCCTCGCGCGTCGCGAGGAGCCGCTGGACGCGGGGCTGGCTGCAGCGCCGAGGTCGAGCGGCGCGACGTCGAACCCGCGCGAGCGGCTGCTGGCGATCTTCGACGTCTTCGACGAGTGGTTCCACACGCCCGACTTCGAGGGCTGCTCGTTCATCAACGTGATGCTCGAGCACGCCGACGGCGACGACCCGATCCGCCAGGCCAGCACCGCCTACCTGGCCGGCATCCGCGAGTTCCTCGAGGAGCTGGCCGTCGAGGCGGGCGTCGTCGGATCCCGACGACTTCGCGCGCCAGTGGCACATCCTGATGAAGGGCTCGATCGTCGCCGCCGGCGAGGGCGACGCGGAGGCCGGCAAGCGCGCGCAGCAGGTCGCCGGACTGCTCCTGCGCGAGTCCACCCCGTAGCGGTAGTATCCCCGCCGGTTAGAGGGAGACCGGTCAGTCTCGTCACCGTGGAAGTCCTCGCCGCGACGTAGCGCTGATCGTCCGCAAAGCGCTTACCAGGAGAGGAAGACCTCATGCCCATTCCCACCGAGCTCGTCGGCTCGCTGCCGCGACCGATGAAGCTGCAGGAGGCCTACGCCGCCTACGACGAGGGCAAGATCGACTTCGCGGAGCTCCAGGCCGAGCAGGACGCCGCCGCCGAGGACTCGATCAAGCGCCTCGAGGCGACCGGCGAGCCGATCGTCACCGACGGCGAGCAGCGCGAGTCGAGCTTCGCCACCTACCCGATCACCGACACGCTCGCGGGCACCGGCCTGGCCGACAACCTCGCCGGCGACGGCCAGTTCTTCGCGATCTTCGACGACGGCCACCACCGCCAGCTGCCGCGCCTGACCGGCGGCCCGTTCCGCTACAAGACGTTCGCCTCGGAGTTCGTCGAGAAGAACCGGGCGATCGCGACGCACCCGGTCAAGCAGGCCGTGATCGCGCCGTCGATGCTGATGCTGCTCTACCCGCTCGAGGGCGAGCTCGACGGCTACTCGCGCGAGCAGTTCCTCGACGACCTCTGCGACGAGGTCGAGAAGGACATCCGCCAGTGCTTCGACGCCGGCGCGGTGCGCGTCTCGATCGACTTCACCGAGGGCCGGCTGGCCAACAAGAACGACTCGCGCAACCCCTGGACCGAACAAGGACATGCTCCAGGAGTTCATCGACCTCAACAACCGCGTGATCGACCGCTTCAGCGCCGAGGAGCGCGCGAACATCGGCATCCACACCTGCCCCGGCGGCGACTGCGACTCGGTGCACTCCAAGGAGGTGCCCTACGAGAAGCTGCTCGAGCAAGATGTTCGAGCTCAACGCGGGCTACTTCCTGATCCAGTGCGCGAGCGAGGAGGACCGCGAGGAGGTCTACCGGCTGTGCGGCGAGTACAGCCGCGAGGACGCCAACGGCGTGCCGCAGGTCTGCTTCATGGGCGTCATCAACCCGCTCGACCCGGAGGTCGAGACCGCCGAGCAGGTGCGCGACGAGCTCGTGACGGCGGCCAAGTACATCCCGGTCGAGCGGCTCGGCGCGACCGACGACTGCGGCTTCTCGCCGTTCAGCCGCGACGTCAAGCCGAAGCACGGCTCGCCGGACTTCGCGCGCGACGTCGCGATGCAGAAGATCGCGGCGCGCCTGGAGGGCGCCGAGATGGCGTCCGAGGAGCTCGGCGTCTAGCGAATCTCCGCCACCTGCCCCGTGGCAAGCCAGGGCCACGGGGCAGCGTCGGTCTTGACTTTCTCCCCCACCCGGGGTAGTGCTAGAAAGAAGGACCGTCCCCTTGACTTTCTCATCGTTCCCACACGCCGCAACGGACCGCGGCGGCTCCGCTCATCCCTTCGCCTCGTCTCCCGCGCGGCTTGGCCTTGGCCTGCTCGTGGCCCTGAGCGCGCTTGCCTGTCTGGTCCTGCTCCTGTTCGCCGACCCCGCGGCCGCGCAGCAGTTCGACAACCTCGACCCCAGCTTCGGCTCGGGCGGCACGGTGCTGAGCGACCTCGCGAGTGGCGCCAGCGCGATCGCGCTCCAGCCGGACGGCAAGATCGTGCTGGCCGGCAGCGACTTCGACAGCCAGGGGCTTCAGCGCTTCGTGGTGACCCGCTTCAACGGCGACGGCAGCCCCGACTCCACCTTCGGCAGCGGCGGCAAGGTGGCGCTGCAGCTCGGGTCCGGCCCGGTGCCGTCCTCGGGCGCGACCGCCGTCGCGCTCCAGCCGGATGACGGCAAGATCGTGGTCGCCGGCACGGCCAGCGACAGCCAGCGGCACGCCCGAGCTGCTCGTGGCCCGCCTGAGCGGCAGCGACGGCAGCCTCGACAACTCCTTCGACGGCAACGGCAGGCTCGCCGTCCAGCTCGGTCAGGGCGGACAGAACTCCGGCCTGAACGCGGTGGCGATCCAGGCCGATCACAAGATCCTGGTTGCCGGGCAGGCCGAGGACAGCGACGGCAACTCCCGCTTCCTCGTGGCGCGCCTCAAGCAGGCCGACGGCAGCTTCGACTCCTCGTTCGGCAGCGCCGGCAAGGTGCTCACCCAGCTCGGCACCCCGTCCGGCACGGCCGAGCAGGCCAGCGCGCTGGCGCTTCAGACCGACGGGAAGATCGTCGTGGGCGGCCAGGCCGCGGACAGCAACCACCACGTCAGGTTCCTGGTGGCACGCCTCAACTCGAGCAATGGCGGCTTTGACTCGTCCTTCGGGAGCGGCGGCAAGGTGATGACGCAGCTCGGCCTGGGCAGCCAGCCGCTGTCGGCCGTGGCCGCACTGGCGATCCAGCCCGACGGCAAGATCCTGGCCGGCGGCGACGCCAGCCCGGCGAGCGGCAACCCGGCTTTCATGGTGGAGCGGCTCGGCACGAACGGCACCCCAGACGCAGCGTTCGGCAGCGGCGGAAAGGTCGTCTCCCAGCTCGGCAAGGGCTTCGGCGCCTTCTCCGCGGTCGCCTCGCTCGCACTCCAGCCGGACGGCAACGTGCTTGCGGGCGGTGTCGCCACGGACGCGGACGGCGACAGCGCGCTGTTGCTGGCTCGCCTGGGCGGGGTCGACGGCAGCCTCGACAGTTCGTTCGGCAGCGGCGGCTGGCTCATCGACCAGGCCGGCGGCGGGTCGATCCCGTCCTCCCAGACCAGCGGGATCGCGCTTCAGCCCGACGGCAGGATCCTCGCCGGCGGTGTGGCGAATGCGAGCGACGGCAACACCCGCCTCCTGATCACCCGCTTCTTCCACGACGTGGCCCCCTCCCCCGTCTTCGCGCTGCCCGCGGGCCCGCTCTCGGGCAACCCCCTGGCGTTCGACGGCAGCGCGTCAAGCGATCCGGACGGCACGATCGTCGCCTACCGCTGGGACTTCGGCGACGGCTCGAGCGCCGCGGGCGCCAGGTCGAGCCACACCTACCAGAGCCCCGGCAACTACAGCGTGCGCCTGACCGTGACCGACGACAAGGGGCTGGCGGCCACCCTGAGCCAGAGCCTGGTGGTCGCGCCCGGCGGCCCCCTGACGCCTTCGGCAAGGGCGTCGGTATCGAGGCTCGGGATCTCGCCCCCCGAGTTCGCCGCTGCGAATCGGGGCGGCAGCATCGCGCGCTCGAGTGGCGCCACCGTCAGCTACCGCGACAGTCAGGCCGCGCTCACCACTTTCAAGGTCCGCATGGCCGTGCTGGGCGTGTTCAGCGGCGGCCACTGCCGGGCGCTCGGGCACGGGCGCCACGGGCGCCGCTGCGCGCGCTACGTCCTCGTCGGGCACTTCGCCCACCGGGACAGGGCGGGCCACAACAGCTTCCACTTCACCGGCCGGATCAACCGGCACAAGCTCAGCCCCGGCCGCTACCACATGCGGGCCGTGCCCAGCGCGGGTGGCCGCCTCGGCGGCGCAGCCGAGAGCAAGTTCAAGATCGTCAGCTAGCGGCCCCGCGGGGCGTCAGGACGCGGCGTCCTCGATGACCGTGACGGTCGTGGTGGTCGTCGCGGTGACGGTGGTCGTCGATGCGTGAGCGGTTTCGGTCTCGGTGCTGGTGGTGCTGCTCCCGCCTACCATCAGGGTGCCGCCGACCGTCTCCGTGAAGGTGTGCCCCGGGACGGTGGACGTCTTCACAACCGTGGTCGTGACCACCGCCGTGGTGGACCCGCCACCCGCCGTCGTGGTCGTCGTGTAGGTCCGGTTCTTCGTAGAGGTGGTGGTGTGGTTCACCGTCTTCGTGGACGTCACCGGGTGGTACACGGTCTTGTACTTGGTCACGGTCGTCCTCACCGTGACCACGCAGCTCTGATGGTTGCCTCCTGCCGCCCGCGCCTTGTGAGAGCAGTACGTCGTGCCCCCGCGGGGAGACAGTCCCTTCCCGCCGGTACGCGAGAACGCGAGACCGACCGGCGACAGGAGCGCCCCCACGGCCACAGCTATGAAGATCTTCTTCAACATCGGCTAGACGGTGCTCTGGTTGGTCGTCACGGTGATCGTGTCGGTCTCGGTGACCGTCTCGGTCTCGGTGAGCGTGTCGGTCTCAGTAGTGGTCGTGGTTGTGGTGGTCGTGAAATTCCGGGCCGTCACCGTGTGGTCGTTGGAGGTGACCGTGGTCGTGGTGTCGGGCTCGGTTGTGGTCGTGGCCGATTCCACCGTGGTCGTGCTGACCGCCGTGGCGGGGATGGTCGACGTGGCGGGGATGGCCGACGCGGTCGTCGTGACGGTGTAGTTGCGCGTGGTGGTGGTCGTGTGGTTGTTCGTCCGCGTGACCGTCACCGGCACGTTCACGGTCTTCGTCTTCGTCACGGTCTTCTTCACCACCACGACGCACTTCTTCACGTGGGTCACGCCGCCGGCGGCGCGCGCGCGCTGCTTTGCGTAGTACGAGCAGTGCTGGTGGTTTCCGCCGTGGACGAGCCCCTTGCCACCGGTGTTCGAGAGCGCGAGCCCGACCGGCAGGAGCAGCGCTCCTGCGGCGACGGCTATCAGCAGCTTCTTCAACACCGACCGACGACCTCACTCATTTGTGGTAGGGCCAGTCGGCGCGACCCTAACCGCGCGCGCGCCAGGTTGTCAAGCGTTACACAGGATCGTCACACGCCCAGGCGGGCGACGAACGAACCGTCAACAGCGGCCCAAGCAGCCGAGGCCGCCGCGGCCACCGCCGCCATCTGTGGCGGTGGACGTCGTCTCGGCCGTCGTGGGCGTCTTACCGCGACCGAGACGACGTCCACGAGCTAGGGCGTCTCGGTCACGGTGGTGACGACCGTCTGGGTGATGGTGCTGGTGTGTGTCAGCGTGATGGTCACGAACTGAGTCGTAACCACGGTCGTTGTGACCGTAAGGGTGCCCCCGGTGGTTGTGGTCGTCGTGTCGGACGAGTTGGTCACGAAGACCGTCTCTTGGGGAAGCGTGGTCGTGGTCGACTCCGTTTTGGTGATCAGCGTGGAGCTGGGCACCTGTGTGGTCGTCGTTGTGGTGACGTTCTTCGTGTACGTGGTGGTGCCGTTGATCGTCTTGGTGCTCGTGACCGGCTTGTAGAGGGTCTTGTACTTCGTGATCGTCGTCCTGACGGTCACCACGCAGCTCACGTAACTGCCCCCCGCGGCCCGCGCCTTCTTGGAGCACTGCTGGGTCGAGCCGCCACGCGGGGCGAGCCCCTTGCCGCCGGTCTGGGACAGCGCCAGACCGACCGGGGAGAGGAGCGCCCCAGCCACCACCGCGATCAGGATCCTCCTCAGCATCAGCCCCCCGCTGGCACGGTCGTCGTGCTGGTGCTGGTCACGGTCACGAAGACGAAGACGTCCTTGAATACGGACTCGAAGTCGACGCTGTGATCGGTCGTGGTCGTCGTTGTCTCCGGCTGGGTCTCGGTCTGCGTGCCCACCTCGTTGACGGTCACCGTGGTCGGCGGCGGAGTCGACGTGAAGGTCTGGGTCGTGGTGGTGTAGCCGGTGACCGGCGTCGTGTCGGTCTCAGTGGTCGTATAGGAGCGCGTGGTGGTGGTCGAGTGGTTGCTCGTCCGCGTGACGGTGACCGGCACGTGGACGGTCTTCGTCCGCGTGATGGTCGTCCTGATCACCACAACGCACTTCTTCCGCGTGCCGCCGGCCGCGTGCGCGCGTTGGTGCTTCGCGTAGTAGGCGCACTTCTGCTGGCTGCCGCCGCGCACGAGTCCTTTGCCGCCGGTGTTCGAGAGCGCCAAGCCGACAGGTAGGAGCAAGGCTCCCGCGGCTGCGGCGAGGAGGAGTCTCTTCAGCATGGCGCCCGCCCCTACCCTATTTTGGGGACATAACCCGTGTCAAGCCGCGCTACTGCCCCGACAGCGTGCGGAGCGGGTACAGGTGCCCGAAGCCGTAGATCAGCGCGATGGTCCATCCGATCGCCGCGGCCACAGGGAGCAGCCTGGGCGAGAACAGCCTGGTGGTGACCAGGTACAGGCCCGGCATCACGATCAGCATGTAGTACAGGTACGTGATCCGGTGGGAGAAGTTGTATTCCACGACGAACGGGAAGAACGTGCCCGTGAACCAGGCCACTCCCAGCAGCGCGATCTCGTCCTTCTCGCGAAACGCCGCGAACAGAGCCGCCGCCAGCGCGGGGATCGCGAGGAAGATGATGAACGGGTTCATCTCGCCTCGGAAGACCACCAGCCCCCGGCTCGCGGTCACGCTGCCGCCGGCCACCGAGTTCACCGCCACGCGCGCGTAATCGATCGGCTTCTCGTTCAGGAGCCAGTCCCAGGGCGAGGACGAGATGCCGGTGGCGTGCGGCACGGCCTTCAGCTTCAGCGCGTAGGTGTAGATGTGCGAGATGTGAGTGAACGGGCTGCCGCCGTAGGTTATGTGGGTGCCGGGGTCATACGCGGGCACCGTGAGGTCGAGGATCCAGAGGCCCAGCAGCAGGCTGGCGGCTCCGGCTCCCAGGCAGATCGCGAGCGGGCGCAGGTTGGCCCGCAACCAGGCTCGTGGTGGCGCCGAGTCGAGGAAGCGCGCCCTCAGCGCGCGGCCGATCTCGAGCAGCACCAGCACCGCCACGAGGTAGACGGCCACCTCCTTCGTGCACATCGCCAGGCCGAGCACCACCCCCGCCCAGAGGTGCCAGCGTCTCAGGTAGAAGACCGCGGCCACGAGCATCAGCGCAACGGCGTAGATGTCGAGGGTGGCGATGCGGCCGTGCACCAGCATCAGGTTGTCGAGCGCCATCACGCCTGCCGCGCCCACCGCCAGCCAGGGTCCTCCCCCGGCCGCTCGCACGAGCGCATACATCGCGGCGATCGCGATCAGGCCGAACAGCACGCTCCCGAGGCGCCAGCCCCAGGGGCCGTCGCCGAACAGCTTGATGCCGCCGGCCATGATCAGCTTCGCCAGCTGCGGATGCTCGGCGTTCGGGTCCTTGCCCAGCGGGGCGTTGTGGTACGACGCTCCCTTGGGCGGATTGATGCCAGCGATCACGCGCGCGGCGTTCACGTAGTAGGCCTCGTCGAAGATCAGCGTGTGGTCGGTCCCGCGCGTGCACGGGTGCGAGCAGGGCTCTCCGAGGCGAAAGACGCGGGCCCCCGCCGAGTAGAGCAGGATCAGAGCGAGGGCGATGAGCGGCGCCCGCGGGTGCTTGAGCATGCGCCCGATCTCGCTCGTCCCCGCATCGACGGCGGAGCGCGCACGTGTAATCCACTTGGGTTCGACAGTCGCCACGAGTTAGCGGCGGACCGACTCGCCCCGCCTTGCGCCCCATTGTCTGTGTGGCTCGATTGGCTGTCAATCGGGGCGAGGTAACAGCGGATTAACCGAACCTGCGCGCGACCACCGACGATGCCCTAGCTTGCCGCGGGTGGGGGCACGGTGGTTGCGAGGTCTCGGCAGGGGTGCTCTGCTTTCGGCTGCCCTGTTCGCGGGCTGCCTGGCGGCCGGCGCCGGCCCGGCCGGCGCGGCGCCGATCAAGCACGTCTGGCTGATCGTGCTCGAGAACGAGAGCTACGCCACCACGTTCGGGGCGAACACCCCTGCGCCCTACCTCGCCAGGACGCTGCCCGCCAGCGGGGCGCTGGTCTCGCAGTACTACGGGATCGGCCACGAGAGTCTCGACAACTACATCGCGCTGATCAGCGGCCAGGCGCCGAACCCGAACACTCAGGCGGACTGCCCGGACTACATCGACCTGCAGCCCGGCACGATCGGCAGCGACGGGCAGGCACTCGGAATCGGCTGCGTCTACCCGACCTCGGTGCAGACGCTCGCCGGGCAGCTGCAGGCGAAGGGCCTCGGCTGGAAGGGCTACATGCAGGACATGGGCAACGACCCCACGCGCGAGGCGGCGACCTGCGGCCACCCGGCGGTGGGCTCGGCTGACGGCACCCAGAAGGCCACCGCGAAGGACAACTACGCGGCGCGGCACGACCCCTTCGTCTACTTCCACTCGATCATCGACTCGCCGGTGTGCAAACAGCGGGTCGTCCCGCTCACGGCCCTACCCCACGACCTCGCCTCCGAGGCCGACACGCCCGCGTTCTCCTTCATCACCCCCAGCCTCTGCGAGGACGGCCACGACGCGCCCTGCGCCGACGGGCGCCCCGGGGGACTCGTCGTCCGCCGATGCGTTCCTGCGCGCGTGGCTGCCGCGCATCACCTCCTCCCCCGCCTTCAACGACGGCGGCCTCGTGATCGTCACCTTCGACGAGGCCGAGACGAGCGACGCCGGCGCCTGCTGCGGCGAGGGACCGGGCCTCAGCTCGCCGCTGCCCGGGATCTTCGGCGTGGGCGGTGGCCGCATCGGCGCGGTGATGCTCTCGCCCTACATCCGGCCCGGCACGACCTCCACGCTCCCCTACAACCACTACTCGCTGCTGCGAAGCGTCGAGGACATGTTCGGCCTGGGCCATCTGGGCATGGCGGGGGCGTCGGGCCTGGGCGCGTTCGGCGCCGACGTGTTCACGCAGCCCGGCGGGCCGCCCGCGGGAGCTCCGCCACTGCTCCAGGACCCCACCGCGCTCGGAGGCGCCGGGACGGGCAGGGACACCAAGGCGCCGCTCGGCTGCCGTTCCTCCGCGCTTCCGCGCCCGCGCAAGGGCCGCTACCGCCGCGGCATCCTGCTGGCGGCCGCGTCGGTGGCTCGTCATCGCGGCCGGCCCGCCCTGTTGCTGCGCCTCAACCACTTCGCGCGCGTGCGCGTGAGCTGGCGTCGCTCGGCGGCCTCCGGGCGCCTGCACGCCTGCCGCGTCTACCGCGTCTCCCTCCCCCGCCACGCGGGCCGCGTGACGATCGTGGCGCGCGCCGGGAAGGGCCTCGAGCGGCGCCTGCTGCGAGTTCGCTAGCCGGCCGGGCAGAGCTCGCGGTCGTCGTCGAGCGGCTGCTGCCACTCGGCGTCCGACGGCGGCGGGAAGTGCGTGCGGAACGTGAAGGCCTCAGGCGAGGGCCCGATCGCGCGCAGCAGCTCGAGCCGCTCCTCGGCCTCGGCCACCGTCGGCACGTGGCCGGCCGGAAGCCACCAGAGCACCAGATAGAGGTCGCCGAGCTGTTCGAACCACTCGCGCCTGCGGCGCATCACGTCGAGATGCGGGCCGCTCGAGTAGACGAACGACCGCAGCGCGGCTAGCGACTCCCAGACGGACATGTTCACCACCAGCCGGTCGTCGCCGAAGGCCTTGATCGAAGTGGCGTCACCGCCGTCCTCGTCCTTCAGCCTCCAGACGAACCCCGGAGCGGCGTCCGCGACGGCGTTCACCGGGTCGAGCGCCTCCACGAACTCGGCCAGCAACGGCGAGTCGACGGGCTCGCGCGGCAGTGCGATGTTCAGCTGTGCGAGGTGAAAGGAGCCCATTCGCGCGAGCATAAGGGATGATGCGGCACGTGACCGAGCGTGGCGCCGAGCCCCACGGAGCAGAGGCCGACGAGGAGACGCGCGACGCGATGAGGCGCACTCAGCTCGCCAACGAGCGCACCTACCTCGCGTGGTGGCGAACCGGGCTCACATGTCTGGCGGTCGCGTTCGGCACGGGAAAGCTCGTGCCAAGCCTCAGCAAGGGCACCACCTGGCCCTACACGGTGCTCGGGGCCGGCTTCGCGATCATCGGCCTCGTCTTCATCGCATACGCCTTCCTCCGCCAGCGAGCGGTCCACCAGGCCGTGATGAAGGGCGACTTCGAGCAACTGGATGAGCGCTTCCTGGCCGCAGTGACGGTCTTCGGCGTGGTGTTGGGCGCGGCGGTGCTGATCCTCGTGATCGCGCAGCCCTAGGCGGCGCGGCCAACGGCCAGGCCGGGCTCGGCCCTCCGCCTGCGGGGCGGTGGCAGCGTGCCGATCATCGCGAGCGCCAGCAGCGGCAGGGCGGCGATCACGTAGAGGGTCGTGGTCAGGCCCCAGGCGTCGGCCACGACGCCGAGCAGCGGCGCGCCCAGTCCGCCCAGGCCGATCGACAGCCCCAGCGTGACTCCGGACGCCACGCCGATGCGACCGGGCAGGTACTCCTGCCCCATCACCACCGTCACGCTGAAGGTGGCGATCACCGCGGCGCCCACGAAGAAGATCATCGCCGTGGCAGCTGGCGGGTGCAGCGCCAGGAAGAGCACGATCAGCGGGGGCAGGATCGTCATCGACCCGAACAGCACTGGCCGCCTCCCGATCCGGTCGGCCAGCGCGCCGCCGACGAGCGTGCCGCAGGCCCCGCCCACCAGCATCGCGGTCAGTGCCACGTTCGCGGCGGCCTTGGAGGTGTGCAGCGTGTTGACGTAGTACAGGGGCACGAACGTGAGCAGCCCGAAGTACACGAACGTGCGGCAGGCGACAACGCCCGCGAGGCGCCTGAAGCCGGACCAGTCGTCGTCCGGGCTGCCGGCGCCCTGAGGCCCGGCCGGCTGTTCCGGGCGGAAGTGCCTCAGGTAGGCCAGCTGGCTGAGCAGCACCAGCGCCACGAGCGCTCCCGGGATGGCCATGAACAGCGTGCCGCGAAGTCCGAACGCCAGCACCAGCGGCGTGACGATCACCGGCCCGAGCGCCACCCCCACGTTCCCGCCCAGGCTGAACATGCTCATGCCGCTGGCCCGCTTGGCCCCCGACACGTAGTTCGCGAAGCGCGAGCCCTCGGGATGGAACGCCGCCACGCCGAGACCGCTCAGCACCACCGCGAGGAAGGTGAGCGGATAGCTCATGGATGTCACGCCGACGAGCGCGATGCCGATCCCTGCAAGCAGCGGACCGATCGGGAGCAGCCAGGCAAGGGAGCGGCGATCCGAGTGGTAGCCGAAGTAGGGCTGGATCACCGAGGAGCTGACCGTGGCGGCCAGCACGAGGCCCGAGGCCGCCGCGTACGAGTAGTCGCGGCGCGCGACGAGGAACGGCAGCAGTGCGGGCACGGCGCCCTGGCAGCTGTCCACCGTCATGTGTCCGAGGGCGAGCAGCCCCATCCCGCGCCGGTCGACGCTGGCCCGCGCCGCGGAGATCATGCCGCGGCGTCTTCTCTCTCGATCGCGCGCAGGCGCGTGCGCGCCCGGCGCTGCTTCGCGGTCAGCTCGCGCTCCAGCCGGTCGAGCTCGCGCTTGCGCGTCCGAACCAGCTTCAGCTGCGTGCAGATGTGCCCGAGCGCCTCCTCGAGGATCTCGTGCTGGCGGCCCTCGTCGTCGGTCTCCTGGAGCTCGCGTCGCAGCGCGGCGCGGGCGTCCTCGGCCTCCACGAGCTGGGTCAGCTCCTCGAGCGTGAGGCCGAGCAGGTCGCGCAGGCGGATGATCTCGCGCAGCCGCTCCACGTCCGCGTCGACGTACAGCCGGCGCTTGCCCTGCTGGCGATCCTCGACCGCCGGCAGCAGGCCGATCTCCTCGTAGTAGCGGATCGTGCGGGGCGTGGTGCCCGTGAGCTCGGCCAGCTGGCCGATCCGGAGCCGCTTGACCTCGTCGGCCATGCCTAGACCGCCTCCTCCCGGTGGGCCGGGCGCATCAGCGAGACCACGGCGCCGAGCAGCGACACGCCGGCCAGCGTCCACAGCGCCACGTGCATGTTGTGGATGAAGGGGTCGAGCTGGGAGTCCGGGAGCCCGCTCGCCAGGCCCGAGAAGATCTTGAACAGCACGGTCTTCGGCACCGCGGCGGTGATGATCGCCAGCACGAACGCGATCGAGATCACCGCGCCGGTGTTCTGGAGCATCACCCGCACCGCGGCGGCGATGCCGCGTCGCTCGCTCCGAACCGCGCCCATCATCGCCGCGGTGTTCGGGCTGTTGAACATCCCCGAGCCGATTCCCACGAGGAACAGCCACAGCCCGCTCTGCCAGTAGGGAGAGTCGATCTGCAGCGTGGTCATCAGGGCCAGGCCGACCGCCGTGACGACCATGCCCGCCGCCGCCAGCGCGCGCGACCCGTGCCGGTCCGCCCAGATGCCCGCGAGCGGCGACGAGATCAGCATCCCGATCGCCATCGGCGCGAGCTTGATGCCGGCGATGATCGGCGTGTCGCCCTGCGGACCCTGGAAGTAGAAGACGAAGATGAACAGCAGGGCGAAGCGCGACAGGCCGTTGATGAAGGCCGCGGCGGCCGAGGCGGAGAACAGCTTGTCGCGGAAGATCGAGAGGTCGAGCATCGGGGCCGGCTGGCGCGACTCGACGAAGACGAACAGCGGCAGCAGCACCACGCCCACGAGCAGGCTGACGATCACGGTGGGGTTGGTCCACCCGGACAGCCCGCCCTTCGAGATGCCGAGCACGAGGCCGGTGAGCCCGACCACGAAGATCGCGGTGCCGAGCAGATCCAGCCGCCGCTCCGGATCGGGATGCGACTGCTCGCGGAGGATCGAGCCCGCCCAGAGGCTGCCGAAGAGACCAAGCGGCACGTTGAACCAGAACACCCAGTGCCAGGAGATCAGGACGAGGGCGCCACCGAGGACGGGTCCGATGACGAGGCCCACGGCCGCGACCATCGTGTTGGTGCCCATCGCCAGGCCCAGCTGGCGCCTGGGGAACGCGTCGGTCACGATCGCGCCCGAGTTCGCGAATAGGAAGGCGCCGCCGACGCCCTGCGCGATCCGCCAGAGGATCAGCTCGGTGCCGCTGGTCGAGAAGCCCGCCCCGAGCGAGGCCAGCGCGAAGACCACGAAGCCGCCGACGTAGGCGCGCTTGCGCCCGAACAGGTCGGCCAGCCGCCCGGCGTTGAGCACCAGCACCGTGGAGGTGATCATGTAGACGAGGATCACCCAGACGAGCTGCAGGAGGGTGGTGTTCAGGCTGCGCTCGAGATCCGGCAGAGCGATGATCAGCGTGCCCGAGTTGATCGTGGCCAGCAGCAGGCCGAGGCTCGTGCAGGAGAGCGCCCACCACTTGTAGTTCGGGTGCTCCACGCCCACGCCGACCTGGGGCCGCTGGCGAAGACGAGATGTGACGGGCACGAAATTCATTGCAGTTTCTTACGTAAACGGAAGATAGCAAGCACCGCTACTTCCGCCGCTTCTGACAGTTTTCACGGCGATGACGTTCTGCAGGGGACATCTCGGTGCGCTTGCGGCCGCCCTGGCGCTGGCCCTTCTGCCGGCCGCGGCGGCTGCCGACGACCCGGGCAGCGTGCAGCTCGCGCTCGGCGCTCACATGTACGCCAAGCCCGCCGGGCTGACCTACGTCTACGGCCGCATCAAGCCGCCCACCGGCATGCCGCTTACGCCGTACGCGAACCAGCAGATCCAGCTCTACCAGAGCGTCTACCCGTTCAGCGACTGGCAGCCGGTGGCGACGCTGACCACCGACTGGGAGGGCTTCTACACCTTCAACGAGACGCTTACGCAGAACACCGTCTTTCGCGCCGTCTGGCAGGCGAACCCGCCGCTCCAGAGCAAGGATCGCCTCGTCACCTTCCCGCTCAAGGTCACGCTCGGGGCGAGCTCCACAGCGGTGCGTAAGGGCAGGCACGTGACGTTCACCGGCGGCACCTTCCCGCCGCGCCCGGGCGCGCTCGTGGTGCTCCAGCAGCTGAGCCGTCACGGTCGTTTCCGGACCGTGACCAGCGCCAGGCTCTCGACCGCCAACCAGTTCGTGCGCAGCTGGCGCGTGCGGACCGGCGGCGTGTTCCGCGCGCTCGTGCACAAGGACGGCCAGTTCGGCGGCGGCGTCAGCCGTCCGCTGCGGATCCAGGCAGGCTAGATGGTTGGTTCCACGACCAGTGTGGCCGGGGGCGCGTCCAGATCAAGCTGATCAAGGACGCAGGGTCGAAGGCTTGCTAGTGGCAAGCCGAGACCCGAGGACGCCGAGCAGCGCAGATATGGCGCGTCATCCGGCCGGAGCCAGGTGCTCGGCCCGCAGCTCGCGGGCCAGGGCCAGCGTGGCCTCGTCGAGCTCCGCCTGCTCCACGTCGTAGAGCGCGGAGAGCTCCTCCAGGAGCGCCGCCTCCACGTCGTCGAGCGAGATGCCCGGCAGCTCGTCCTCCACGCTGCCGGCGGTGGCCGGGTCGAAGCTCAGCCCGAGTGCCTCGTAGACGGGCACCAGCACGTCGCGCACGCGGGCGCTGTCGGTCACCACCAGCACGCCGCCGAGGTGGCCGCCACCCTTGATCAGCTTCTGGCCGATGCCGGCCAGCTTGATCTGCCCGCGGGCGTGCACGCTGTAACCGCCGGGGCAGTACTCGCCCGGCACCTCCCCCACCCCCGCGTCCACGCCCAGCCGGCGAAGCGCGGCCGCAATCAGCTCCGAGGACTCCTCGAAGCGGGGGTAGATGTTGGCCTGGGCCTGCGGGTCGGGGCGGGCGTGCGCGAGCGCGATCGTGCCCTCGTGGAATACGGCGGCGCGGCCGCCGGCCAGGCGCTCTATCGCCTCGAAGCCGCCCTCGCGGGCGGCCCGGACGCCCGCGGCGTAGGTCGCGCTCGCCACGTCCTGGCGGCCGAAGGCCACCATGGCGCCGGGGCGCGTCAGGCGCGCTGTCTCAGGCAGTTCGCCGGCCGCGACGCGATTCAGGATCGCGCGCGACACGGCGGTGTCCAGCGCCGGGTCGTCCTGGAACGCCCGGCGGTGGAGCCTGAGTGGTGGGAGCAAGCGCTGCCGTTACCCGCGCGCGTCGAGCTCGAGCGCGCAGGAGTTGATGCAGTAGCGCTGCCCGCCCGCGCCGGGGCCGTCCGGGAACACGTGGCCAAGGTGGCCGCCGCAGCTGCCGCACGTCACCTCGGTCCGCACCATCCCGTGGCTGCGGTCCTCGTGAGCCTGGATGTTGGCGTTCTGGCCCGGCTCGGTGAAGCTCGGCCAGCCGGTGCCCGAGTCGAACTTCGCGTCGGAGCTGAACAGCTCCGCGCCGCAGCCCGCGCAGCGGTAGATGCCGTCGTCCTTCGTGTGCACGTAGCTGCCGGTGAACGGCCGCTCGGTGCCCTTCTGACGCAGGACCTCGTACTGCGCCGGCGTGAGCTGCTCACGCCACTCCTGGTCCGTCTTATCGATCTTTGTGCTCATGTCACCAATCCTAGTCAGCCATCTGTGTAGGGCTGGATCGGAATGCCGTGGTCCGTCTCGCGCATCCCGAGCTCGTAGGTTGCACCGCTCGGCGCCCGCAACTGAACGTCCGGTTGGCCCTTGCGGGACACCGTCAGCTGCATGTCGGCGATCGAGCAGTTCACCGTGTTGTGCTCTGAGCCACCCGGGTCGGCGTAGAGCCAGCCTACGAAGTTCCGGGCATCCGCTCTTATGGTCCCGCGAACCCCCATTTCGTTACCCGGAAGGGAGAACTCGCAGCCGGTCGGCGACTCCCTCATATGGGTCGAGCGGACCCGCTCCGCGCCACCCAGCGCGTGGCGCTCGCCGTCGATCGAGACCGCCCCGCTGGCGATCCAGGGCGTGGTCAGCGGGCCCACCTTCACGCGCCCGATCGCCACGTCCAGCCAGGTGCTCTCTGGCTGTCCCTCGAAGCCGATCGCGTGCATCCAGACCCAGCGCTCGGCGTGCTCGGCGCCCCAGTTGTGGCCCACCATGCCGGGCCAGCGCTCGAGCTCCACGCGTGCGGCCGTTCACGGTCAGGCGGCCGCTGAAGAGCGCCGCGGGGTGCGGGCTGAGCGTCTTCGTCCGCGGGATGCGCGCGGTGTACATCCAGCCGCGCGGCAGATGCAGCAGCTGCGGCTCGCCATCCGAGATCTCTAGCTCCCAGGCGGCGTCGCAGGCATCCGTCCTTGCCTCCCCCACCACCCGCTGCGCCCCGAACGTGCTGCCCGCGATCTCGATGTAGCGCTCTCCGCCGGCGGCCAGCTCCGAGTGAGGGTGCGTGACCTTCGAGGCCAGGGGGCCCGCCGCCGCGTCGTCGAAGAGCGTGAACCAGAGCGACGCGGTCGGAAGCGCGTCGGGCCGCTTGTGCACCGTGTAGCGGATCCACACCCCCAGCGGCTCCGTGGGATGCGCCGCTCGCATGTAGTAGCTCTCGTAGTGTCCGGCCGCCTGCGGGACGTCCGGGAAGCGAGCGCGAGTGGCGTCGTCCATCGCGCCCGAACCCTAAGTGATAGAACCAGCGCCATGGCCGAGGGCAGGGTGATGCTGATCACAGGCGCGAGCACCGGCATCGGGGCCGCCACCGCGCGCCAGGCCGCGGCAGCCGGCTGGCGACTCGTTCTCGGGGCGCGCTCGGAAGATCGGCTGCGCGAGCTGGCCGGCCGAGCTCGGCGGAGACGACGTCGCGCTCGCCCGCCGCTGCGACGTGACGAGCTGGGACGACCAGCAGGCGCTCGTAGCGGCCGCGCTCGACACGTTCGGCGCGCTCGACGTCATGTTCGCCAACGCCGGCTTTGGCGCCAAGCGCGGCTTCCTCGAGGAGAGCGTGGAGCAGTGGAAGGCGATGATCGACACCAACGTGCTCGGCGTGGCGCTGTCGATCCGAGCCGCCCTCTCCCACTTCAACGAACAGCGCAGCGGCCACTTCCTGATCACGAGCTCGGTGGCGGGCCGGATCAACCTTCCGGGCTCCCTCTACAGCGCCACCAAGCACGCCGTCACGGCCATCGGCGAGAACCTCCGCCAGGAGGTCTCCGGCTCGGGCATCAAGGTCACCCTGATCGAGCCCGGCATGGTCGACACGCCCTTCTTCGACGACGCGCCGGAGGGCGCCCTCGAGCCCGACGACATCGCCCGCGCGGTGATGTACGCGCTGGAACAGCCGCCGGGGGCCGAGGTTGGCGAAATGCTGATTCGGCCGCTGCGGTAGCAAAGCTGAGTGCCTGGTGCCTAGTGCCTAGTGCCTGGAACTTTGGTCAACAGCTCTAGGCACCAGGCTCCAGGCACTAGGCACCAAACCATCCGTTCTTAGAACTAGCGTTGGCGTCAATGCAGGTGATCGCGCACCTCGACATGGACGCCTTCTATGTCAGCGTCGAGCTGCAGCGCCGCCCGGAGCTGCGGGGTAAGCCCGTCGTGGTCGCCGGCAGCGGCGGCCGGGCGGTGGTGACCACCGCGAGCTACGAGGCTCGCCGCTTCGGCATCTACTCGGCCACCCCGGCGGCATGGGCCAGGCGGCGCTGCCCCGACGTGGTCTTCGTCACGCCCGACTTCGATGAGTACCGCGCCCGCTCGCGTGAGGTCATGGAGGTCCTGAGGGCGCACGTCGAGCGCGTGGAGGTGGTTGGTCTCGACGAGGCCTATCTCGACCTGACCGGCATCGAGCGGCCGAAGGCGGCCGCGCGGCGGGTGAAGGCCGCGATCAGGGAGCGCACCGGTCTGGGCTGCTCGATCGGGATCGGGCCCAACAAGCTCGTGGCGAAGATGGCGTCGGACGCCGAGAAGCCCGACGGCTTCGTGGTGCTGAGCCGCGAGGACGCCTCGCGCCGCTTCGCCGCCGCCTCTCCCGGGCTGGTGCCAGGCATCGGGCCGAAGACCGTCAAGCGCCTCGAGGAGCGCGGCATCCTCACGCTTGGAGCGCTCGCGGCGACCCCCGACGGGGAGCTCGCCGAGCTGTTCGGCGCCCGCCTCGGCCCGCATCTGTGCGCGCTGGCTCGCTTCGAGGACGACCGCGCCATCGAGACGGTGCGGGTGGCCAAGTCCGAGTCGCGCGAGACCACCTTCGAGCGCGACCTGCGCGGCCTGCCGGCGCTCGCGCCGGTGCTCGAGCAGCTCACCGAGGAGCTCTGCGCCACGCTGGCCCGCCAGGAGCAGGCCGGGCGCACGATCGGCATCAAGGTGCGCCTCGACGACTTCTCGACCCACACGCGCGCCCGCTCGCTGTCGGAGGCCACCAACGCGTTCGACGTCGTGCACCGCGTGGCGTCGCAGCTGCTCGCGGAGTTCGACCCGCCGCGCCCGGTGCGGCTGCTCGGCGTGCGGGTGGCGGGACTCGACGAGTCGTGTGCCCGCGAGGGCCAGCTCGGGCTGGCCGTCTAGGCGCTGAACTGCAGGTCGTTGCGGTTGGCGTTGCCGCTCGCGTCCTGCGCGGCGCCCGGCTGGACCTCCACCCGCGCGCCGGGGCGCGCCTTCGGCGGCCTTCTCGGAGCGCCGCTAGGCGGTCGCCCAGACGGTGCCGGTCGAGGGGAATCCGAGCCGCGCCTTGGTGGCCGGCGTCAGGTCCCAGTTGCGGCCACTCGCGTAGGGGCCGCGGTCGATCACGGTCGCCGTGACGGTGTGACGGCCGTAGTGGAACGTCACGTGGGTGCCGCACGGCAGCGTGCGGTTGGCCACGCCCAGCGTGGTGGCGTTCAGCGTGCGACCGCAGGCGGTGCGACCGCCGTAGAAGCCCGGCCCGTACCAGGACGCCGCGCTGGCACGGTAGACCGTCACCGCTCCGTGCTGGCGCTTCGTGGACGTCCGACCGGAGCCCTGGGCGGCGGACGCCGCAAAGGGGCCGACCAGGCGCACGCGCAGCTTCAGCCGGCCCAGGCTGCGAGGCCTGAACTTCGTCCGAAACGCGCCCTTTCGGACGGTGTGGGTGCGAGCCACGGTATGCCACCCGTGCCCGCTCGACATCTGCACGAGCACCTTGCGGCCGCGCTCGCGGGTCAGCAGCTCTCCCTTCACCGGCACGACGTCGCCGGAGAGCACGTTGTGACGCTTGAAGCTTGCGCGCAGCGGCTGCGGCGCATTTGGCTTGGGCGCTCGCGGCTGCGTGGCCGTGTGGAGGTCCGTGCTTGGGGTCCCGCCGGCGGCCGCGGCAAACACGAGCGCTCCCGGCGCGAGCACGCCGAGTCCTGCGCCGCGCATTCGCGCAGCGATATTCGCTTGCACTTGGGTCCGTCCTTCCCAGCCCTGCCTACGGAGTTAGCTGACGGGCTCGCGCAAACGCGCTACGACCGGACCACCGGCCGATTCGCCCCGCGCCGCTCTGGCGAGCGGCGAATTGGTTCCCCCGCCGGCCGGCTACGAAGAGCCGGCCGCTCAGCTTGGCCTATCGAACAACTGTTCGGAGGCTATGTCGAGAATCGGGCCCGTCTGTGCGTTCGGTCACACAAAAAGGCTCGACGAAGACCAGTAGCGCAGCGGTGTCAGGCGGTGCGCTCGGCCACGTCGCCGGCCGCGGCGACGGCCGGGAGCGGGGCCCGCGGGGTACGCGCCACGCACAGCGCGAGTATCAGGAGGCCGAGGCGGGGACTGCCTCGCTTCGCGCCCTCCGCGCCTCCCAGAGCGTCGAATCCGTCGAGGATCTCGAGCACCCCACGGCACACTGCCGCCTGCGGAGCGTCGTCGCCGACAGCGCACGCCAGCCGGGCCAGCGCCACCGCCTCGGTGACCACCGGCGCGACCTCGGCGAACGCCGGGCCGACCGCGAACACGAGACAGGCGCCCACGCGTTCCAGCAGCAGGTCCACCTCGGCGATCTGGCCTCCCGCCGGCGGCCCGAGGTCGAGCGGGACCTCTCCGGCCAGCAGGCGCTCCAGCTGCCCGCCCAGGACGCCGCTCAGCTGCTCCTCAGATAGGCCCGCCTGGATGGCACAGCGAATCGTGAGCGTGACGCTCATCGGCGGCCGCCCGTACGGAGCGTCGCTGCCGTAGAGGACCTGCGAGGGCGGGACCAGCGAGAACAGCGCGATCAGGTCTGCCGGGTTCCACCAGGCCGTGTCGTAGTAGACGTTGGGGTGGTTGGCTGCATCGCGCCAGAGCCAGGCCAGGTCGCAGATCCCGGCGTGGGCCAGGATCACGTTCGCGCCGGGGTGGCGCTCGGCATGGCCGATCACGTGCTTGCCGAGCGCCGGGATGCCCCTGCCGGCGTGGACGAGGATCGGCACCCCCTGCTCCTCCGAGATCTCGAACAGCTCGCCCACGGCGGGGTGGTCGAGCGTGAACTGCTCGGCGCGCGGGTGAAGCTTGATGCCCCTCGCTCCGTTGGCGAGCGAGCGGCGCGCCTCGGCCGCGGCGCCCTCGTGCGGGTTCACGCGGCAGAACGGCACCAGGCGGCCGTCCGTGCCTGCGGCCTCGGCCAGCACGCGGTCGTTGGCCAGCGGGTAGCCGTCCGGCTCGTGCATCGGGAAGAAGACGCCCCGCGAGCCGACCGAGCCCATGAAATCGAGCAGCTCCTCGACCGTGCAGGTGCGACCGTCGGGGTCGTTCGCGCCCGTGTGCGTGTGGACGTCGAACAGCTCGACGTCCCCCACCGCGCCCAGGCTGCTCTCGAACCAGGGCATCAACAGCTCTTGGGCGCTCACGCCGGGAAGCGTAGAGTAGGTCCCCAGAGAGATGCCCAGCGACCGCCTGACCGGACTGGACGCGTCGTTCCTCCACCTGGAGAACGACGGCGCCCACATGCACGTCGCCGGGGTCATGCTCTTCGCCGGCGATCCCCCGGATTACGACGAGCTCGTGGAGACCACCGAGCGGCGCCTGCACCTGGTCCCGCGCTACCGCCAGAAGCTCGCCTTCGTGCCGTACGGGCAGGGACGCCCGAAGTGGGTCGACGACCCTCACCTGAACCTCGGCTACCACATCCGCCGCACCGCGCTGCCGCCGCCCGGCGACGACGACCAGCTGCGCGCGCTGGCGGGTCGCGTCTTCTCCCAGCCGCTCGACCGCGACAAGCCGCTCTGGGAGCTGTGGCTCGTGGAGGGCCTGGCTCCGGGGCCAAACGGCCCGCGCTTCGCGCTGCTCAGCAAGACCCACCACGCGCTCGTGGACGGGATCTCCGGCGTGGACATCGTCAGCGTGCTCTTCGACACCGCCCCAGACCCCGCACCGACCGCCGACGAGTCCGACCGCTGGCTGGCGCGTCCCGAGCCGCCCAAGGCGCAGCTGCTCGTGGAGGCCCTGCTGGAGCGGGCCACGGCTCCGGGCGAGGTGGTGCGCACGATGCGCGCCGTGCTGCGCGGCCCGCGACGCATGGCGCACGCCGCGGCCGAGGCGCTGGTGGGCCTGGGAGCGATGGCCTGGGCGGGCCTTCGCCCGCCGCCGGACTCGCCCTACAACGGGCGGATCGGCCCGCACCGGCGCTTCACCTGGGTCAGGACGTCCCTGGGCGACGTGAAGGCCGTGAAGAACGAGCTCGGCGGCACGGTCAACGACGTGGTGCTCGCGATCGTCGCCGGGGCGCTTGGGCGCCACCTTGCCCGTCGCGGCGCGGAGCTGAGCGATCCGGTGCTGCGGGCGATGGTCCCGGTGAGCGTGCGCGCCGAGAACGAGCGCGGCGCGCTGGGCAACCGCGTGGCCGCGATGATGGCGCCGCTGCCCGTCGGCGAGACGGACGCCCGGCTCCGGCTCGAGATCGTGAGCGCGTCGATGGAGGACGTGAAGCGCTCGGGACAGGCGGTTGGCGCGCAGGTGCTCACCAACCTGAGCGGCTTCGCGCCGCCGACCGTGATGAGCCAGGCCGCACGCCTCGTGCCCACCTCGCGCCTCTTCAACCTGGTGGTGACGAACGTGCCGGGGCCGCAGCTGCCCCTCTACCTGATGGGCAGGCAGCTCGTGGACATCTTCCCGATGGTGCCGCTGGCGCGGGGACAGGCGCTTGGCGTCGCGATCATGAGCTACAACGGGCGCATGAACTTCGGCCTGGTGGGCGACTACGACACGATGGCGGACATCGACGAGCTGGCAGGCGACTTCGAGGACGCGCTCGCCGAGCTGGCGGATGCCGCGGGCGTGACGCTCAGCGGCCCGCCGGAGCCCACGCTGCCGCCGCAGCGGCGGGAGCGGCGCCACGTCGCCACCGCGGCCGACGCCCGCCAGACGAGTTGAGGGACTGGCAGCCGTCCCTGCCCTGCTGCAGTATTTGACGACTACCGTCACCGGACCGACGAGAAACCCCCACCCAAGGATGCGATCCCATGAATGAGCGCGTGCTCACAGCCGCCAGAGCACTCGGCCTCGATGTCGACATGACCACCTTCGAGCGGCCCACGCGCACCGTCGACGAGGCGGCGAAAGCCGTGGGCTGCCAGCCACGCCAGATCGCCAAGTCGATCGTGTTCGTGGTGGACGGGGACCCAGTGGTGGCGGTTGCGAGCGGCGCCAAGCGGATAGACACGAACGCGCTCTGCGACGTGCTCGACTGCGCCGAGGCGCGCCCGGCCACGCCGGACGAGGTTCGCGCGGCCACGGGCTTCGCGCCGGGCGGCGTGCCGCCCTTCTCCCACGGCCTGCCGGTCGTGATCGACCGCAGCCTGCTCGACGAGGGCCGCGTCTGGGCCGCGGGCGGCGACGGCAACACGATCTTCGAGGTGGACGCGCGCAAGCTCGCCGCGTGCACCAAGGCCATCGTCGCGCCCATCGGCGCATAGCCTGAGACACATGGAGTTGACGGTGCGGCCCGCCCGCGCGGCTGACGGCGACGCCGTGGCCGCGATCTACAACCAGGGAATCGAGGAGCGCCAGGCCACCTTCGAGACGCGGCCGCGCACGGGCGCGGAATGCGCGGAGCAGATCGGGCGCGACGGCGGGACGCTCGTGGCCGAGCGCGGCGGGCGCGTGGTCGGCTGGGCCGGGATCGTGCCCTACAGCCCCCGGGCTGCCTACGCGGGCGTCGGGGAGTTCTCGATCTATGTGGACCGCGGCGGCCGGGGCGCCGGCGTCGGCCGGCGACTGCTGGAGGAGCTCTGCGCCCACGCCGAGGTTCTCGGGTACCACAAGCTGCTCAGCAAGATCTTCCCCGAGAACGAGGCCAGTCTCGCGCTGATGCGCTCCTCCGGCTTCCGCGAGGTGGGCCTCCACGAGCGTCACGCGCGGCTCGACGGCGAGTGGCGCGACGTGGTGATAGTCGAGCGCCTGCTGGGCCCCGCCGCTCCGTGAAGCCACCCGGTTGGGTGGTTTCGTCCCCCGTTCGGGCGGGAACCCCTTCTAGTGATGAAGGCTGAGCTCGACACGCTCGAGATCGCCCCGGATCCAGCGGAATTAGGACGGATGCGGAGGTTCGTTCGTGATCAGGCCGCCCGTCGCGGTCTGGAGGAGCGGGCCCGTTTCCGCGCACAGTTCGTCGCCACCGAGGCGGTGACGAACGCGATCCGCCATGGCAGCGACGGCGACGAGCCACAGCCGATCGCGATCGGCTGCCGCTGGGACGATCGCGGGTTCACCGTGGAGGTTGGCGACCGGGGCCGCTTCCGGCGCCGCGACCGCTCGAAGCCGGACGACACCGGTGGCCGCGGACTCGGCCTGATCGAGCGCATGACCAGGCGCCTCGATCTCGAGACGAGCGAGCGCGGCACCACGCTGCGGATGCTCGTCGCAGGGCTCCTCTGACCCTCGCCCGCGCAGCCTGACTGGGCATACTGGAGCCATGAGCGGGCTCCTCAGAGTTGCATTGGCGCAGATCGACACCACGGTCGGCGACATCGAGGGCAACACGGCCAAGATCCGTGCCGGGATCGCCCGCGCCCGCGACGAGGGCGCAATGCTGGTGGTCTTCCCCGAGCTGGCGCTCACCGGCTATCCGCCCGAGGACCTGCTGCTGAAGACGCACTTCCTCGACGCCGCCGGCGACGCGCTGGAGCAGCTGGCGTCCGAGGTGGAGGGCATCGTCGCGATGGTCGGCTTCCCCGAGCGCGCCGACGACGTCTACAACGCCGCCGCGGTGCTCGGCCGACGGGCGCGTGGCCGCCGTCTACCGCAAGGTCTTCCTCCCGAACTACAGCGTCTTCGACGAGCAGCGCTACTTCCAGTCGGGCCCGGGCGGCGCGCTGCTGGAGCTGAACGGCATCCCGCTCGGCATCACGATCTGCGAGGACATCTGGGAGCCCGGGCCGCCCGCCACCGACGAGGCGCTGGCGGGCGCGCAGGTGATCGTGAACCTCTCCGCCTCGCCCTACCACGCGCGGCAAGGGCCTCGAGCGCGAGACCATGCTGGCCCAGCGCGCCCGCGACAACAACACCGCGGTGCTCTTCTGCAACCTGGTCGGGGGCCAGGACGAGCTGGTGTTCGACGGCCACAGCGTCGCGATCGACCAGGACGGCGACATCATCGCCCGCGGCCCTCAGTTCGAGGAGGCGATGGTGGTCTGCACGATCGATCCCGGCGCGATCTTCGCCAAGCGCCTCCAGGACGCGCGCCACCGGGCGGCGGTTCGGCGCGGCGGCGCTGGTGACTCCCCGACGCTCGCACGGCTCGAGGTTCCGGAGACGGGCGAGGAGGTGGGCGGCCCGATCGCGAAGCTCCTGGACAGGGACGCGGAGCTGTACGCGGCGCTGGTGCTTGGGGTGCGCGACTACGTCGAGAAGAACGGCTTCGAGCGCGTGGTGGTGGCGCTGTCCGGCGGCATCGACTCGGCGCTGGTGGCGATGGTGGCCGTGGACGCCCTCGGCAGCGAGCGCGTGACGCTGCGTTGGCATGCCGTCCCCCTACTCCTCGGAGGGCACGCGAGGCGACGCGCGGGCGATCGCGGAGAACCTCGGCGCCCAGTGGATCGAGCTGCCGATCGACCCCTCGATGC
Organism: uncultured Thermoleophilaceae bacterium; assembly: GCA_963770325.1. GTDB lineage: Bacteria > Actinomycetota > Thermoleophilia > Solirubrobacterales > Thermoleophilaceae > JAICJR01. The sequence continues at coordinate 1,097,655 of CAVYPF010000004.1, forward strand.
GGGCTTTCGACGAGATCCTGGCACCGGCCTTCAACGGCACTGAGCCCGACATCACCGAGGAGAACCTGCAGGCGCGGATCCGCGGCAACCTCGTGATGGCGCTGTCGAACAAGTTCGGCTGGCTGGTGCTGACGACGGGCAACAAGTCGGAGATGTCGGTGGGCTACGCCACGCTCTACGGCGACATGGCGGGCGGGTTCGCCGTGCTCAAGGACGTCTTCAAGGGCTCGGTCTACCGCCTGGTGCGCTGGCGCAACGAGCAGGAGGGGCGCGAGCTGGTGCCGAGCTCGGTGCTCGACCGGCCGCCCTCGGCCGAGCTGCGCTACGAGCAGCGCGACGAGGACTCGCTGCCGCCCTACGACGTGCTCGACCCGATCCTGGCCGGCTACGTCGAGGAGGACCTCGACACGGACGAGCTGGTGCGCCGCGGACTGCCGCGCGCCGACGTGGAGCGGGTGATCAGGCTCGTGGACCTCGCCGAGTACAAGCGGCGTCAGGCGCCGCCGGGCGTGCGCGTGTCCACCAAGGCGTTCGGCCGCGACCGGCGGCTGCCGATCACGAACCGCTTCCGCGGTCGCTAGGCGCGGGGCGACGGCGGCGGGCGCACCGCCACCGTGACCCGAGACAGCGCGCACAGCCGCCCCTGGTCGTCGGTGTGTTCGGCGTCCCAGACCCAGCTGGTCCGGCCCCGGTGGAGCGCGCGGCACTCGCAGTGCACGGTGCCCTCCGTGATCGGCCGCAGGAAGCTCGTGTTGTTCTGCTGGCCCATCGCCAGCATGCCCTGGTCCCGCACGGCGAAGAAGGTGCCCAGCGAGCAGAGCCCCTCCGCCATCGCGGCGTAGACGCCCCCGTGCACCAGGCCGAACTCCTGCCTGACCTTGTCGGTGACGGGCACGCGACCCTTCACCACGCCGTCCCCGTGCTCGACCAGCTCGAAGCCCAGGACGGTCGAGAGCGTTTCCTTGCCAAGGTGCTCGTCAAACACGCGCGGCAGGTTACCCTTCGGCGTTCTCATGGCCACTTTTGACCAACTTCCAGCGGATCAGCGGGCAATTCTCGAGCTCGTCGTGGGCCGCGGCCAGAGCTACGCGGAGCTCTCGACGATGCTGGGGATGCCCCCCGCCCGCGTGCGCGAGCTCGCCCGCGAGGCGCTCGGCGACCTCGCCCCCGCCACCGCCACCCGCGTGGACCCCGAATGGCGCGGCCAGGTGGCTGACTACCTGCTCGGACAGCAGACGGGCCCCGAGGCCACCGCCACGCGCGGTCACCTCAGGCGGTCTGAGCCGGCGCGCGCCTGGGCGTTCTCGCTGCTCGACTCCCTGAGCCACCTCTATCCGAACGGCGACCTGCCGGCGATCCCCGATCCGGACGGCTCGGCCCCTGAGCCTGCACCTGCGCCCGCGCCGAAGGCGCCGCCCGCCGAGAAGGCCGCGGAGGAGCCTGCCGACGAGCCGGATGCGGCCCCCACGGCGGCGCCGGCCCCGCCCCGACCGGCGGCGTCTTCCGCTGGCGGCGGACTCTCCCCCGGAGCGCGCGCGATCGTCAGGCGCCGGCGGATCATCGGCGGCGTGGTGGGAGCGGCGATCATCGCGGTGGTCGTGCTCCTGATCACGGGCGTCTTCGGCGGCGGCGGAAGCAAGGACAAGCCCAGCACCACGGCCCAGAAGGGCACCACCGGCGCGAGCACCCCGACCAAGATCGTCAGCGAGGGCGTGCTGCGCAAGGTCGGCAACGAGAAGGGCAACGGGGTGGCAGTCGTGATCATGGCCGGCACGCAGCCCCAGCTCGTGGTGCAGACCACCGGGCTGACTCCCAGCGGCCAGCAGAACGCGTACGAGGTCTGGCTCTACAACTCGCCCAGCAACGCGGTGGCGCTGGGCGCCCAGTTCACGGACGCGAACGGGGCCCTCCAGGGCCGCGGCGCCATTCCGGCCAACTTCGCCAGCTACCGCTACGTGGTGCTCTCGCGCGAGAAGGTGGGCACCAACCCCAAGGTTCCCAGCGACCTCGTTCTGCGCGCGCGGATGCAGGCAGTCCCGGCCAGCGGGGCGACCGGCTCCAGCGGCACCACCGGCGCGACCGGCCCCTAGCGCGCCGCCCTATGCGGGCGGGAGCAGCTTGCCGGGGTTCATGATCCCCTTGGGATCGAGGCGACGCTTGGCCGCGCGCAGCAGCTCGATGCCCAGCTCCCCCACCTCGGCGGTCATCCAGGGCACGTGGTCGTGGCCGACGGCGTGGTGGTGGGTGATCGTGCCGTGATGGGCCACGATCGCGTCGCTGGCGGCGGTCTTGGCCGCCCGCCACTGGTCCAGCTCGGCCCCCTCCTCCTGGCGCGCGGCGAAGGTGAAGTACAGCGAGGCCCCGTACGGGTACAGGTGGGAGATGTGACACATGACGAGCGGAGGGGTGCCGCGGGCCGTCAGGGCGCCTCTGAGCGCCGCTCCGACGGCCTCGTATAGCTCGCGCAGGTGTGACCACGACGTGGCGGTCTCGAGCGTCTCCACCATCACGCCGCGGTCGAGCAGGACATCGCGCAGGTACGGGCCCGCGAAGCGCCCCCGCTGCCAGGCCCGCCCCGGCCGCTCGCCGAGCGCGAGTCCGCCCGCGGCCCGCAGCAGTCCGGCGGTGCGCTTGCGGCGGCGCGCCAGCTCGTCCGCCTCCCCCTCGAAGCCGACGATCGCGATGCAGCCGCCGTCGTGGCCGCGCACGCGCAGGTACGCCTTGCCGGCGCGCTCGGCGGCGGAGCCGCTCGAGGCCAGCGCCATCGTGAGCCGCGTCTCCTCCTCGTCCGAGAGTCGCGCCACGTCGGGCGACGCGTGCGCCTGCTCCACGCTGCGCAGCGCTGCGGCGCCCTCCTCGAACGAGCGGAACGACCAGCCCTCGTAGCGCCTGGCGTGGGGCAGTGGGCGCACGGACAGGGTGGCCTCCGTGATCACGCCGAGGGTGCCCTCCGAGCCCACCAGCAGCTCGCGCAGGGCCGGGCCCGCTGCCGACGCCCGCAGCGGCTTCACCACCACCACGCCGGCCGGCGCCACGCAGCGCAGGCCGAGCACCAGCTCGTCGATGCGCCCGTAGCCGGTCGAGGCCTGGCCGGCAGAGCGCGTGGCCACGAAGCCGCCGATGGTGGCGAACTCGAACGACTGCGGGAAATGACCGAGCGTGAGCCCGCGGCTGGCCAGCAGCGTCTCGGCGCGCGGGCCGAGTACGCCCGGCTCGAAGGTGGCGCTCAGCGACAGCCGGTCCACGTCTGTCAGGCGGTCCATGCGGCGCAGGTCGAGGGAGATCACGGCTCCGAAGCCGTCGCGCAGCGGCTCCACGCCGCCCACCACGCTGGTGCCGCCCCCGAACGGCACCACGGCCACCTCAGCGTCCTCGCAGGCCGCCAGCGTGGCCGCCACCTCGTCCTCGCTCGCGGGCAAGACCACGGCGTCAGGCGCCCCGGAGCCGTCGCCCGAGCGCAGCCGCACAAGATCCGGGTAGCTGCGCCCCGCGGCGTGGCCCACGAGCGCCTCGCGGTCCTGGCGCACGTTCTCCTCCCCCACCAGCTCCGCCAGCCGCCCCGACAGCTTCTCCGGCAGGGACGGGTCGCCCAACCGCACCTGCTCGAGCTCCACGTGCGGGAGGTGGCGCTCCGCGAGGCCCAGCTCGTCGCGAAGCATCGACGCCGCCTCAGGGGACAGCGACGGCTCGTGGGCGCCGTCCTCGCCCCAGCCCCACCACCTCATCGGCCGACCACTCGCTCGAGCCCGTCGAGCGCCTCGTCGAGCTTGCGCCCCGCGGCGCGCCGGAACATGAAGCCGCCGAGTCGCGCCAGCCCGCGCGGCTTCTGCCTGGTGCGCAGCTTCACCCGCGTTGAGTCGTCGCCGGACGGCTCGAGCTGCACCTCGGTGACCGCCTCGGACAGGATGCGCTCGAAGGGCGACTCCTCGAGCTCCTGGCGCCACTCGATCCGCCGCCCGGGCTCGGCCGCCACGCGCGTGAAGTCGGCGCGCATCGTCTTGCCCGTGCCGGTGCCGAGCACCTTCGTCCAGGCCTCCGGTGTGGCCTCCTCGACGCGCACGACGTCGGGCCACCAGCGCGGGAGGTGAGCGGGGTCCGACACCACGGCCCACACCTCGTCCGCGCCGGCCGGGATCGTGCGGGCCCTGGTCACGGTGGGCACGCTATCCGTCCTCGTACACCACGAGGCTGTGGACGTCGTGCGGCGCGAGCCGCTCGCGCCCGCCCAGGAACGCCAGCTCGATGATGAAGCCGCAGCCCGCCACCACCGCTCCGGCCTTCTCGCACCAGCTCGCAGAGAGCCAGCGCGGTGCCGCCGGTGGCCAGCAGGTCGTCGTGGACCAGCACCCGCGCGCCGCCCGCCAGCGCGTCCTTGTGCACCTCGAGCGCGTCCACGCCGTACTCGAGCACGTACTCGACCGAGTTGACCTCGCGCGGCAGCTTGCCCGGCTTGCGCGCCGGGATGAAGCCCGCTCCGACCTTCGCGGCCACCGCCCCGCCGAGCATGAAGCCGCGCGCCTCGGCGGCCACCACGTAGTCGACCTCGAGCGGCTCGGCGTACGCCGCTCAGCGCGCTCCACGGCCTCCCGCAGCGCCTCGGGAGCGAGGAACAGCGTGGTGACGTCCTTGAAGACGATCCCCTCGCGTCGGGAAGTCGGGGATGTCCTGGATATAGCCGCGGAGGTCCATCAGCCCGGCCGTGAGGCGAAAACCAAGCTCTCCAAGGACGCAGCCCCGAGGGCTTGCGTCAGCAAGCCGAGGGGCGAGAACGCAGGAGAGCGCAGGTTTGCAGCCTCACGAGGTGATCTTGCGCAGGTCGCGGACGAGCAGCAGGTACTTCAGGTGCGAGGCGATCGCGGCCAGGTTCTCGAGCGCCTCGACCGCCTCGCGGCGGCGCTCCGGGTTGCGCGAGCGCAGGGACGGGGCCAGGATCTGCTCGAGCAGGGTCGCCTCGCGGTCGGCCGAGGTGCGGAAGACGCGCAGGTTGCGCCCGCCCACGCCGAAGCGAGCGAGCTCCGTCGACGGCGCGCACGATCTCGCGCTCGGTGTCGTCGTAGCAGCACCTCGCCGTCGCGGCGCTCGCCCTTGATCACGCCGAACTCCTCGAGCTCGCTTGCACGAGCGACGCCGTCGGCGCCGGTCTCCTCGAGCACGTCGTTCATCGAGTAGAGCGCGCGCCCGCGCTCTTCACCGAGACGCTCGCGCTGCGCAGCGTGCGCGGGTCGGGCGCGCGGCCTGCCCTTGGCGGGCGGCCTCGGCGTCGGCCCGGCCGGCGGCCAGCTCCTGGCGGATCACCCGCAGCGGCAGGAACTCGTCGCGCTGGAGGCGCAGGATCGTGCGCAGCCGCTCCACGTCGGCGGGCGTGTAGAGCCGGTAGCCGCCCTGCGTGCGCCGCGGCGAGAGCAGCTTCTGGTCCTCGAGGTAGCGGATCTTCGAGATCGAGATGTCCGGGAACTCGCGCTCGAGCTGCTTGCAGACGGCGCCGATGGTCAGCGACTTGCCGCCCAGCGGACCGGCGCTGCGCGCCTGCTCGCGCAGGGACTCGGCGGTCTCCTCGGGCGTGGGCCGGTCGCCTCCGGTTCCGGGGCGCGGTCGCCTGTTCTGCAGGTCCACGTCGGGGTTCATTTCTCGAGGTAGGTGAGCTTGTACTTGCCGATCTGGAGCTCGTCGCCGTCGAGCAGCTTGTGCGACTCGATCCGCCGCCGGTTCACGTAGGTGCCGTTCAGCGAGCCGAGATCGTCGATGTAGAGGCCGTCGCGGCGGCGCACCAGCAGTGCGTGATTGCGCGACACGGTCACGTCGTCGAGGAACACCTCGGCCTCGGGGCTGCGGCCGATCGTCATGCGCTCGCCGGCGATCGAGAAGCTCTCGCCGGAGCGCCCGCCGCCCGACGCGGATCACAAGCGCTGCGCCGTCCGCGATCACGGGCTCGAGGTCCACGGGCTTCAGCTCACCGGTCTCGTCGAGCTGGTAGGCCTCGGTGGTGTCGCCCTCGGTGACGTCGCCGAGGAACGCTCCGCATTTCTGGCAGTAGTTCGCGCCTTCGACGTTGACAAAGCCGCACTCAGGGCAGTGCATCAGACCGCTGCCCGCTTTAGCCTGGGAGTCTGTCTCGTCGGTGTCATTCCCGCCCGGGCATGCCCTTGCCGGCCAGGATGTCTGTGAGCTGCTGGACGTCGGCCCCGGTGATCACGGGTTCCCCGACCTCGTGCTTCTTGCGCAGGCGGTTGACGAGCTCCGCGCGCAGGATGTCGATCTTGCCGTGCAGGATGCGGCGACGGTACGACAGCTCCTGCTCCTCCTCCGTCAGCTGCTGGATCAGATCCTTCAGCTCCTGATCCGACGAGCGCCCCGAGATCGGGAAAGGTGTCCATTTAGGTCGCCTGGTTCGATGGCCGCGAGTGGCGAGTATAGACCCTGACATTCAAGTCAGAGCTTGAGGGTTTGCTCTCACGACCGTCGCGGATGTAGATGCGCGGTGGCCCACAACGTCATCGCCAGGCCGACGTACAGCAGGGCGTCGGCGACCCAGGTCATCGACACCATCGCCAGGAAGATCGAGAACATCGTCGGCCAGACCGCCCAGCGGCCGATCATGTTCACCTTGAGCTCCACGCCCACGCTTCAGCGCGACCGCGTGAGCACGAGCATCAGCAGCTCGCGGGCGGCCAGGATCACGAGCGCCCAGCGCGGCAGCAGCTCGAACTGCCAGGCACGACGATCACGCCGGACAGCACCAGCAGCGCGGTCCATGAGCGGATCGAGCAGCGCGCCGAGCCGGCTGTACTGGCCGGTGACGCGCGCCGCCATGCCGTCGAGGTAGTCGGTGCCGCCGATCACCGCGTAGATCGCGCTCGCGGCGGCGTCGCGGCCGTCGCCCGAGCTCAGCGCGAGCACCAGGAACACCGGGATGAGCGCGAGCCGCACGAAGCCGATCGCGTTCGGCAGCGTCCACGGGTTGAGCGGCTGGCCCGGCGAGCGTCTCCGGCGGCGGTGGCCCCGGAGCGGTCGAGCCCGAGCAGCCGCTTGCGGGTCAGGCGAGCTCGCGCCACAGCTCCGCGGCCGCCGCCGCGGCTCCCTCGAGCGGCAGCGATCGCTTCTCCCGCCCGCGCCGCACCTGGACCTCGACCTCGCCCGCCTCGACGCCTGCGCTTGCCGACCGTCAGGCGCAGCGGGCAGCCGAGCAGCTCGGCGTCGGCGAACTTCTCGCCGGCGCCGAGGCGTCGCGGTCGTCGTAGAGCACGTCGAGACCGTGCTCGCGCAGCTCCTCGTAGAGCCGGTCGGCGATCGTCGCGCGCCGGCTCGCCCTCCTTGCCGAGCGTGACGAGCTCGACGTCGAACGGCGCCAGCGAGCGCGGCCACGAGATGCCCGGCGTCGTCGGCGAACTGCTCGACCGCGGCGGCGACGATCCGCGCCGGGCCGATGCCGTAGGAGCCCATCCAGATCGAGCTGCTCCTTGCCGTGCTCGTCGAGATAGGTCGCGCCGAGCGGGACTCGAGTAGCGCGTGCCGAGCTTGAAGATGTTCCCCACCTCGATCGCCGGCTCGATCCGGATCGGCGACCCGTCGGCGTCAGTGTCGCCGGCCTCGACCGTGCGCACGTCGCCCCAGGCGGGCTCGAAGTCGCGGCCGGGCTCGACGCCGCGCAGGTGGATGTCGGGCTCGTTGGCGCCGGCCACCAGGCCACGAAGCCCGCGCAGCGCCTCGTCGGCGAGCACGCCCACCTTGCGCTCCCACGGGCCCGATGTAGCCGCCGACCGCGCCGAACTCGTCGCGCACCTCGTCCTCGGTGGCCGGGCGCGCCAGCGCCCCGAGCGCGTTCTGGAGCTTGATCTCGTTCAGGCGGTGGTCGCCGCGGACGAGCACGAGCAGCGGGCCCTTGCCCTCGACGATCGACGGGGAAGGCCTTGATCAGCGGCGCCGGCCGGGACGCCGAGCATGCTGCGTGACGCTGCCTCGATCGTGGTCGCGCCCGGCGTGTCCACCCGCTCCGGCGCGTCGAGCGGCTCCGGCAGACCCTCGACGGGCTGCGGCGTGGCGCTGGCGATCTCGACGTTGGCCGCGTAGCCCGCGTCCGACAGCGCGACCTCGTTCTCGCCGGCCGCGCACGGCGCCATGTACTCGTGCGCGCCGATGCCGCCCATCATCCCCACGTCGGACTCGACCCGATACCACTCGAGCCCGGTGCGGTCGAAGATCCGGTCGTACGCGCCGATGTAGGCGTCGTACTGCGCGTCGAGGCCCTCGCGGTCGCGGTCGAAGGTGTAGGCGTCCTTCATGATGAACTCGCGCGTGCGCAGCACCCCGGCGCGCGGCCGCGGCTCGTCGCGCTCCTTGGTCTGGAAGTGGTAGAGGCATCAGCGGCAGGTCGCGGTAGGAGCGCACCTCGCGCGCCACGTGGAAGGTCACCGCCTCCTCGTGCGTCATCGCCAGCACGAGCTCGGCGTCGCGCGGTCCTTCAGCTTGAACAGCTCGTCGATGTCGTAGCGGCCGGTCTTCTTCCACAGCTCGGCCGGCTGGAGCACCGGCATCAGCATCTCCTGGGCGCCGATCGCGTCGAGCTCCTCGCGGATGATCTGCTCGACCTTGCGATGCGCCCGCCAGCCGGCCGGCAGGAACGTCCACAGCCCGGCCCCGACCTGGCGCGACCAGCCCGGCCCGCACGAGCAGCTTGTGGGAGACCGCCTCGGCGTCGGCGGGCGCCTCCTTCACGGTCGGGAGGAAGTAGCTGCTGAGACGCGTCATCGGCGCCAGATTACGGAGTACGGAAGTACGGAGGTACGGAGGTACGGATCAGCTGTCTCCGTACTTCCGTTCCTTACTTCGACGCCGGCTTCGCCGCGCGGCTGAAATACGTGGTGGGCAACGTGCCCGGCGCGGCCGTGGGGGCGAGCGGGGCGGTCCAGCCGATACGCCAGGTACCGCTGCTCCCGGCCTGGCTCACGTTGATGAACCCGTGGGCGTCGGTGAAGCGGGTGGCGACGGTCGTGAAGCCCGCGCCGGTGTTGTGCTGGATCTGGACCTGCTGCGGCGTGCCGTTCGCGGGCCTGACCCAAGCCCAGAGCGTGACGCTCGTACCGTGCTTCACGACCCAGATCGGCAGCCGGTAGGCGTCGAGACTCGGCTTGGGCGTGCCGTTCTTCTGGATCAGCCCGGTGTTGAAGACCGGCGGGTTCAGGATCCCGGCGTCCACGAGCTCGTACTGGGCGACGCTCTTCACGCTCTTGTTCTGCCAGGTGAGGAAGTCCATCTGGTTGATCGATACGGCCTGCTGCGCCGGTGTGATCTGGCCGCGCACCGGCGGGTTCGTCTGGATGCCGTACTCGGTGAAGTAGATCGGCAGGCCGGACCGGATCGCCCGCGCGTGGGCGGCGAGCTTGAGGATCTTCGGCAGCTCCTCGATGTTGTAGAGCGAGATGTCCCCCTTGAAGCGCGGCTTCTTCAGCGCCGGGCCGGCCGCGCCCAGGTTGTACGGGTGATGGGCGAAGCCGCTGATGCCGGTGAAGCGCTTGAAGTGCTGGCAGCCCTGCTGCGTGCGCGCCTTGCCCGTGAGCTTGTGGCCCTTCGCGTCAATGCAGAAGAGATTCAGCAGGAAGCTCGTCGGGTCGGTGCTCGTGCCGCGATGCGCGGGCGCGAGTTCGCCGAGCAGGACCTGGTCGGTGGCGTGGCCGGTCGCGCGCAGGGACGCGAGCCCCGAGTAGACGAGGTTGCGGTAGATCTGCGGCGAGGTCTCGACCCCCTTCGAGGCCTGGGGAGCGATCCAGCCGGTCTGGTCGGGCTCGTTCCAGAGCGACCAGCGCTTCACGCGCGGCAGCGCGGCGCCGTCGACCACGAACGTGCCCGAGTAGCGGCGCGCGACCGCGGTGACGAACTTGCCGTAGTCCTTCGGGTTCGGGTCGCAGTTGCGGAACTTGCCGACCGTCTTGCACTGCTCCGCCCAGCGCGGCGTGAAGCCGGTTGGCGTCATCAGGATCCCGACCCCGCGCGCCGTGGCCTCCTTGACGAGCGCGTCGTATGGCGCCCAGGCGGTGGCGGCGTACGAGTTTGGGTTGCTCAGGTCGCCGGAGGGACGCGACTTGGAGGTCGGGTTCGGCCCGAAGCGGTTCCAGAACACGAGCGTGTGGATCGTGTTCACGCCAAGCCCCTTGAGCTGGTCGAGTGCCGGGCCCGGCGTCCCCGTGAGCAGCACGGTGTCGTCCTGGAAGATCGACTCCTGGGTCTTGTTCGCCTCCGCGGCAGGGGCAGCAACGACCGCGATGGCGGCCGACGCGAGCAGCGCCGCGAGCAGGGGGCGGAGGAACATCCTCAGGTGCGCGTGAAGCGGCGGCCCTCGGTGGGCGAGCGCTCCTCGTCGAGGCGAACGCGCTTGTAGCCCGCTCCGATGCCCATCGCAGGCTTGGGCGGCCCGTCGCCCTCCGCGTCGCCGTTCGCCGCGGCCGCCTCGAGCGCCGCCATGCGCTCGGGCGTCATCTCGTCGGCGTTCTCCTCCTCGATCTTCTGCGAGCCACTCGGCGCCCTCGGCGGACTTGTGCGTCGTCGACGTCGGTGCGGCCGGCTGCGATCGACTTGTCGATCTCGACGAACAGCTCGTCCACCAGGCGCTCTGTCGGCGACCTTCCGGAGCGGCTTGCCGTGCGCGAAGATCAGACCCTCGTTCTTGGCGCCGGTGATGCCGAAGTCCGCGTGCGAGCGCCTCGCCGATGCCGTTCACCGCGCAGCCGAGCACCGCGACCTCGATCGGCTCCTCGTAGGTCTCGAGGCGCTGTCTCGATCTCGGCCACGACGGTGTCCATGTCGAACTGCAGGCGGCCGCAGGTCGGGCAGGCGATCAGCACCGGGACCGCGCTCGCGCAGCTTCAGCGCCTTCAGGATCTCCCAGGCGACCTTGACCTCCTCCTCCGCGTGGAAGGTGCGAGAGCGAGATGCGGATCGTGTCGCCGATGCCGTCGGCCAGCAGCGTGCCCAGGCCGACCGCGGACTTGAGCGAGCCCGACCACTTCGTGCCGGCCTCGGTGATGCCCGAGGTGCAGCGGGTAGTCGATCTTCGACGACGAGCAGCCGGTTCGACGCGATCGTGTTCGGCACGCTCGTCGACTTGATCGACACCTTGAAGTTCTCGAAGTCGAGCCGCTCCATCAGCTCGACGAACTCGACCGCGGCCTGCACCAGCGCCTCGACCGAGTTCTCGCGCTCGAGCTCGTGCAGGTGCTTCGGCAGCGAGCCGGAGTTGACGCCGATGCGCATCGGCACGCTCGCGCGCCTTCGCCTTGTCGGCGACCATGCGCGACCTTGTCGGGGCCGCCGATGTTGCCCGGGTTGAGCCGGATGCAGTGCGCCCCGGCGTCGATCGCCTTGAGCGCGAGCGTGTAGTTGAAGTGGATGTCGGCGATCACCGGGATCGGCGACTCCTTGACGATGCGCTTCAGCGCGTCGACGTCCTTCTCGCGCGGCACCGCGCAGCGGACGATGTCGCCGCCGGCGTCCGCGATCGCGTGGATCTGGCGCATGGTGGCCTCGTAGTCGGCGGTCTCGGTCTTGGTCATCGACTGGACGGCCACGGCGCGCCGCCGCCGATCGGCACGCCGCCGACCCAGATCTGCCGCCTGGACGCCATACCGCCCATGGTAGCGGTGGCCTCCGGCGCGCGGAGGCGTCGCTCTAGCCCGCGGGTGGCAGGTGGAGCGGCGCCTGCACGGGCTCCACGCGGCCGCTCTTGGCGTTGTCGCGGGCCCAGGTGGAGAGTGCCTCGTAGGGCAGCGACAGCTTGCCGTTCTGGTCGAGCAGGCTGGTGTTGAAGCGCGTCCCGGCGGGCGGCGCGACCAGGATGTACTGGAGCATCTCCTTCACGCGCGGGTTGCGCTGGGCGATGTCGAAGGCCTGCTTGAGGTAGTTCGCGCGCTGCTGCGGCGAGACGGCGACCGGGCCGGTCGCGAAGTAGCCGAACTCGGTCAGGTAGACGTCGAGCGGCTTCCCGTCGGGGGTGCGCAGCGCCTTGGCCGCCGCGAGGCGGTCGAGCGCGGTGGTGAGGCGCCCCAGGGTGCCCATCGTCACGTTGTCGGCGCCCGGGTACGGCGCGGCGGGCGGGTTGGCGAAGTCGTAGGGGTGGTGCGCGTAGCCGTCGGCGATCAGCGGCGCGCAGCTGGTCGGCGCGTAGTCCGGGTGCGGCAGGCCACGCCGCGCAGGAACGCGAGCGGCGCGAGGGCGCGTCGTTGCTCCTGGTACGGGCCGTCTCGCCGATCAGCACCTGCGCCGAGGGGTCGGCGCGCTTGATCGCCGCGTAGCCGCCGTGTACAGGCCACGGTAGAGCCGCGGCTCGCTGCGCAGGGGCGCCAGCCAGCCCGACGTAGTTCGGCTCGTTCCAGATCGAGTACAGATCCACGCGGCCCTTGAAGTGGCGTGCTGCGGCCGCGGCGAACTCGCCGAAGAGCGAGGCGTTCGGCCGGAAGACGCCGGCCTTGTGATCGCCCGTCGCCCATGCCGGTGCCGGGCCCGTCAAGTCCAGTTGGAGACGGATGCCGTGGCGTGCCGCGTCGTCGATCAGGCTGTCGTACTGCGACCAGTCGTAGTGGATCGTCGCCGGCGCGCTCTTGCTGTTCGCCTTCGTGCCCGGCACCCGGTTCCAGATCACGAGCACGCGCAATCGCGTGACCCCCATCCGCGCGGCCTGCTGAAGGGCGAGATCGCGGTTGTAGTACTGCCGCTGAAGGAAGACGGCGTCGTCCTGGAGCGCCACCGCCATCTTGCTGCTCTGACTGCTCGAGCTTCCGCAACCAAGCGCGAGCAGGGACATTGCAACGAGGAGGAGCGCTCCCAGCGCGCCTTTGCGTACGAGCCGGCTGGAAGGCATGCAAGCGGAGTTGTACCCGGGCATCGGACTGCTCAAGCCCCTCTGGAATGGGGCGGAAGACGCTTGCGCACGCGTTCTAGCTCGCCTCGGCCGCCTGCAGCCGCGTGCTGCGGCTGAGGCCCACGAACGTGATCAGGCAAGCGCCAGCCAGGAGCGCGTACGGCACGGCGTCCGAAGTGGCCTGTGCCAGCCCGGCGCTGCCAGCGTCGCCCACCACCTGGCCCACGGCCCAAGCCAGGTTGAAGAGGCCGAAGCCGTAGCCCTGATCCAGCCCGGCGCGCTCGGCGCCGCTCGAGATCATCGCCCCGGCGGACGGGTAGGCGGCGCCGAAGCACGGATCGGCCACCACCACGAGCGCGAACAGCACCGCCACGCTCTCCGGGAGGGGCAGCAGCAGGGCGAAGGCCGCCGATGCCAGCAGGCTGGCGAGCACTGGGAGGCGCCAGCCGCGGCGGTCCGAGACCCGGCCCACCACGGGGCTGATGAGCGCTGCGGCGGCTGCCGCCATCAGGAAGGCCGCGCCCACCACCACACTGCTGGCGCCGAGGTGATCGAGGCGCAGTGGCGCCAGCACGGCAAGGGTGCCGAAGAGCAGCGCGCCCAGGATGGTGAGCCACATGCCCGCAAGCACACGCGAATCCCGCAGCACCCGGCGGAAGCCCACGGTCGCGCGGGCGCGCGTGGGCGCCGGCGCGTCCTCGATCACGGTGAAGGCGATCAGCACGATCCCCAGCACGCCCACCAGCGAGAAGACGAGCTCTGGACTGGTCACGCTGGCGGCGCTGCCGAGCACCGGTCCCAGCAGCCCACCGGCGATGGCCGCCGCCAGTGCCGTGCCGATCAGCTCCCCGCGCCGCGCTCCCTGGCTGCGCGCGATCAGCCACGCGAGCCCGCCGGCCCAGGACGCTGCGCCGCCGACCCCCTGCAGGAAGCGGGCGGCATCGAGCAGGGCCACGTGGTGCGCGAACCCGAACACCACACTCGACACCACCATCAGCGCGAGGCCCACCACCACCGTTGGGCGCACGCCGATGCGTGTGACGAGCCAGCCACTCGGGATGGCCGCGACCAGCGTGCCGGCGGCGTAGGAAGCGGCGAGCAGGCCGGCTGAGGACTTGCTCAGGTCGAAGTGGTGCGAGTAGTAGGGCAGGAGCGGGGTGATCGCCCCGTAGAACATGGTGTCCACGAGCACGATCGCTGACACGAGTACGACGAGCCGGCGCATCCGCGCGATGCTAGTGGGAGTCGCCAGCGCGCCAGCAGAGGGTCCGCTCGGGTCGCAGCCTGAGCAGCGGGCCGGGCGGGGCGTCGAGGCGATAGGGCTCGTACTTGGCCGCCAGCGCCGCCATGCCGGCCGGATCGGCATCGGCCGCGACGATGTCAACCCGCCCCAGCACCTGCACCCAGGCGAGCGCACTCCAGTCGTCCTCGTAGTGGTCCACGGTGAGGGCCACCTCGGGGCGCCGGCGCAGGAATCGCAGGCGCGCCGGCTCGGGCGTGCTCTTCGGCTTCTGGTCGATCGCGCTGTAGATCAACGACCCCGCCAGCGCGAAGGTCACCGGCTGAACTCGCGGGCGGTCTTCCTCGTCCAGCAGGCCCAGCCGACCCACACGAGAGGCGCGCAACAGCTCGTGAGCCCAGGCGGGAATCCGGTCGAAGGTCATGTCGTGAGCAGCTTACGTATCGTGAGTCGCGTCCCTACGCGAAAGGAAATCATGGAAATCGGAATTGGACTGCCCGCCACCATCCCCGGTGTGGACGGAAAGTCGCTGGTGGATTGGGCCGAGCGCTCGGAGGCACACGGCTTCTCGTCGCTCGGCACGATCGACCGCATTGTCTACCCGAACTACGAGCCGCTGATCGCCCTGGGAGCCGCCGCGGCCGTGACCGAGCGGATCCGCCTGGTCACCGCGATCCTCATCGCCCCGCTTCGCCCCAACGCCGCGCTCCTGGCCAAGCAGGCCGCCACCCTCCAGCAGCTCTCGGCCGGCCGGCTGGTGCTGGGCCTAGCCCCCGGCGGCCGTGCCGACGACTTCGACGTGAGCAACGTGGACATGAGCACCCGTGGGCGCGAGTTCGACCGCCAGCTCGAGGAGCTCACGCGCGTATGGGCGGGCGACGAGAAGGGCTTCGCCGGTCCGGTGGGTCCCAATCTCGAGTCACCTCCGGAGGTGCTGATCGGCGGCTCCGTGGACGCGAGCTTCAGGCGCGCTGCGGAGTACGGCGACGGCTGGATCATGGGCGGCGGCTCGCCCGACGACTTCCGCGCCGGCCTGACCAAGCTGACCGACGCGTGGGAGAGCGCCGGCCGCGAGGGCCTGCCGCGCAAGGCCGCGCTGGGCTACTTCTCGCTCGGCGACGAGGCGCGCCGGAACGCCGACGATTACCTGAACGACTACTACGGCTGGCTGGGCGACGGGATCGCCGGATACATCGCCGGCAGCGCCCTGGTGGACGACGACGCGGTGGTGGAGCGGGTGGCCGAGTTCGAGGACGCCGGCTGCGACGAGCTGATCCTCTTCCCGTGCTCGAGCGAGCCCGAGCAGGTGGACCTGCTGGCGCGGGCCGTGGGCATGGGAGCTGCCGTCAGCTAGCGGCTAGCCGGCGTACAGCGCCTCGATCTCCGCCGCGTACTTCTGCGGCGATCGGCTTGCGCTTGAGCTTCATCGTCGGCGTCAGCTCGTCGCCGCCCGGCTCCCAGTCGGTGGGCAGGATCTTGAACTTCTTGATCTGCTCCACGCGCGCGAGGGACTCGTTCGCCGCCTCCACCCCGCGCTGCACCTCGTCGATCACCGCCTGCTCGGCGGCCAGCGACTCGAACGAGGCGTCCTCGATGCCGTGCTGCTGCGCGAACCCCGGGGCGACGTCCGGGTCGAGCGTGATCAGGGCGACGTTGTAGGGCCGCGCGTCGCCGATCGCGACCGCCTGGCCGATCAGCGGGCTCGAGGCCTTCAGCTTCGCCTCGATGTTCGCCGGCGACATGTTCTTGCCGGCCGCGTTGATGATCAGCTCCTTCTTGCGGTCGACGATCTTGAGGTAGCCGTCGTCGTCGAGCTCCCCGATGTCGCCGGTGTGCAGCCAGCCGTCCGGTCGATCGTCTCGGCCGTCTTGCTCCGGCTCGTTGCGGTAGCCCTCCATGACGACCGGGCCGCGGATCAGCACCTCGCCGTCGCCGGCGAGCTTGATCTCGATGCCCGGGGCCGCCGGGCCGACCGTGCCGATCTTGATCCGGTCCGGGCGGGTTGCAGGTGCCGGCGCCGCAGGTCTCGGACATGCCCCACAGCTCGGCCAGCGGCAGCCCGAGCGCGTGGAAGAACTCGATCACCTCGCGCGGCGTGGGCGCGGCGCCGACGTTCAGCGACATCGAGCTCGTCGAGCCCGAGCGCCGCGCGGATCTTCGAGACCACCAGCGCCGTCCGCCTTCGCGTACTCCTGCGCCAGCTCGGCGGAGACCTCCTCGCCCGCCTGCTCGGCCCGCACCTTGCGCAGCCCGACGTCGATCGCCCACTTGGTGGCCTGCTTCGTCGCTCCGGATCCTGCTCAGCCTCCGATCCCCGCCTCGAGCGCGGCCTTCAGCTTCTCGCAGATGCGCGGCACCGCGAAGAACCAGGTCGGACGCACCTCGGGCAGGTAGCCGACGACCTCGCGCGGGTCTGGGACAGCAGGTCACGGTGAAGCCGAACACGATCGGCAGGTAGTGCGCAGCAGTTGCGCTCGGCGATGTGCGCCATCGGCAGGTACGAGACGACGCGCCCGTCGTCGGGGAACTGGATCAGCTTGTCGAACGAGCGCACCGCCTGCGATCAGGTTGTCGTGCGTCGAGCTGCACGCCCTTCGGCGGCCCGGTCGTGCCCGAGGTGTAGATCAGCGTCAGCACGTCGTCGGGCTTCACGGCCTGCCAGGACGCCTCGAAGTCGAAGTCGTCGTCGTCTCGATCTCAGGACCTCGTCGAGCGTCATCGCGCCGTCGGGCGTCGCCGTCGACCACGATCACGTGCTTGAGCGAGCCGCACGCCTGCTTCACGGCCAGGATGCGGTCGAGGAACGCCTGCTCGGTGACGATGATCGGGCACGCCGCGTCGCCCACGAGGAACTCGATCTGCTCGGGCGAGTAGGTGTTGTAGACCGAGAAGGGCGTCGCGCCGACGTGCATCGCCGCGGTGTCGACGAGGTGGAACTCGGGCCGGTTGGTGAGCATCACGCCGAGCGTGTCGCCGCGCTGCACGCCGAGGGACACGAGGCCCTCGCTCAGGGCCCGCACCTGCGGGCGTAGTCCGCCCAGGTGATACTCCGTGCCGCCGTCCTTGGTCCGCAGGGCGACCCGGTCCGGGTACGCCGACGAGGTCATCTGGAAGGCCTCGCACAGCGTGTCGGCGGCTAGCGCGCGGTGGCTGGTCCGCCCGCTCTCTGACTTCCGTCGTCGCCATCCCTACTCCCTCCTCCGAACTGCGCGGACTATCGCAGTTTCCGAGAACCCGCCGCCGTTGATCCGCCCGATGTCGTTCGAGAGGCCGATCACGAACAGGGCGATCACGAGCATGAAGCCGATCACCCCCGCGCGCTCCATCACGCTGTAGCGGCACGGGCCGGCGGCGGAACAGCTCGACCACCGCCCAGAAGATGTGGCCGCCGTCGAGCGGGAGGAACGGGAACAGGTTCACGATCGCCAGCGACAGCGAGACGATGGCGAGCAGGATGCACCGCGAGCGCCGGATCGGTGCCGACCGTCTGATGGGCCACGTCTCTCAGGCCCCGACGACGCCCGTGATCTGCTTGCGCTGCTGCGGAGTGGACGATCCGCGCCGGCAGGCTCGACCGTCTGCTTCGTGACGCACCAGAAGTCGTCGACGCTCGTCCGCAGCGCCCTCCCTGGCGGGTAGACCTTGTGTCGTCGTCGCGTAGGTGAAGCCGACCAGCATCCGCTTGGACACCGGGTCGTAGCTCCGGCTTGACCGTGGCGTGGATCAGCTTGCCGTCGCGCTTGATGACGAGCTGCGCGGGCTGCGTGGACCGGCAGCCGGCCGTCGGCGGCGTGACGGCGCAGCGTGTGCGAGGCGATCACCTTGGAGAGCTGAGTGGCATCGCCCTTCTTGCCGTCGACGGACACCATCTCGTCGCCGGAGCGAACCATGCCCTGAGCAGGGAAGTCGCTCTTGATCGAGCCGACCTTCGTGCCGTCCTGCGCCGGGGCGCCGACCATGCCGTAGAAGACGAACAGCACCACGAAGGCGATCACGAGGTTCACGAACGGGCCGGCGGCGATCACGACGATCCGCTTCCAGACCGGCTGGGAGTGGTAGGCGCGGTCGCGGACCTCGTCGGGGAGGTCCTCCGCTGGGCTCATCCCGCTGATCTTCACGTAGCCGCCGAGCGGGATAGCACCGATCGCGTACTCGGTCTCGCCGATCTTCTTCTTCAGGAGCAGCGGCGGGAAGAAGAGCGAGAAGCGCTCGACGCGCATGCCCGACGGCCTTCGCGGCGGTGAAGTGGCCAAGCTCGTGGAAGATGATCAGCGCGCAGAAGCCGCCGAAGACGAGCACCCAGCTCAGCACCGTCATGCCCGCACCCCTCCTCGACGAGCTCACGGGCGCGGGCGCGCGTAGCGGCGTCGGCCCGGTAGAGATCGGAGAAGTGGCGCACCGGCTCTGCGGGCAGCTCGTCGAGGGCGCGCTCGATCACCTCGGCGATCCCGGTGAACGACAGCTCGCCGTCGAGGAAGGCCTGCACCGCCACCTCGTTGGCCGCGTTCAGCACGCAGGGCGCGGTGCCGCCGGCCACGGCCGCCTCGCGCGCCAGGCGCAGGCAGGGGAACGTGTCGACGTCGGGCGGCTCGAACGTCGAGCTGGCCCAGCTCGACCAGGTCGAGCGGCCTCGACGGGCACGTCGGCGCGCTCGGGGTAGTGCAGGGCGTAGGAGATCGGCACGCGCATGTCCGGGTAGCCGAGGTGCGCGAGCGACGCGCCGTCGTTCAGGTGGACCAGCGCGTGGATGATCGACTGCGGGTGCACCACCACGTCGATGTGGTCGTAGTCGATGCCGAACAGGTGGCGCGCCTCGATCAGCTCGAGGCCCTTGTTCATCAGCGTGGCTGAGTCGATCGTGATCTTGCCGCCCATGTCCCAGGTCGGGTGCGCCAGCGCCTCCTCGACGGTGACCCCTGCCAGCTCCGCCGTGCCGCGCCCGCGGAACGGTCCGCCCGAGGCGGTGAGCACGAGCGCGATCGATCGTGCCCGGGCTGCTCGGCGGAGATCAGCTGGAAGAGCGCGGAGTGCTCGGAGTCGACCGGGATGATGCGCGCGCCGGTGGCCTCGGCCAGCGCGGTCACCAGCTCGCCGCCGACGACGAGGCTCTCCTTGTTGGCCAGGGCGAGGTCGATGCCCTCGCCGAGCGCTGCGATCGTCGGGCCGAGGCCGGCCGAGCCCATCAAGCCGTTCAGCACGAGGTCGCAGTCGGTGTCGGTGATCAGCTCGATCAGCCCCTCGGCGCCGGCCAGCACGTCGCCGTCGGTCCACAGCTCCGATGCCCTCGCCGCGCTCGACTCGTCCGCCAGCGCGATGCGAGTCACGCCGTAGCGGCGAGCCTGCTCGATGAGCGGCTCCACTCGGGTGGCGGCGGCCAGCCCGACCACCTCGAGGTCGGAGCTGCGCTCCACCACGTCGAGGGCCTGCGTGCCGATTGACCCGGTCGAGCCGAGGATGATCACCCGTCGCACGCATCAGAGTCTAGGCGCGCCCCGGCCGCCTCCCGGGCGCCTGGAGCGGGATCGCCGCACGGAGGTAGGGCTCGCCGTCGCGGGCTCAAGGCCTCCACCGTCGCCCCCCGCCCATACGGCTAGCCGCGCCTCGACTGGCCGTCCAGCCAGGCCCGGTTACGATCCTCGCGTGCGCTTCGGCATCTTCTACGAGCACCAGCTGCCGCGGCCCTGGGAGGACGGCGCCGAGCACCGCCTGCTGAAGGACGCCCTCGAGCAGGTCGAGATCGCCGATCGCGTCGGGTTCGACTACGTCTGGGAGGTCGAGCACCACTTCCTCGAGGAGTACTCGCACTCGTCGGCCCCCGAGGTGTTCCTGGCCGCAGCCTCGCAGCGCACCAAGCGGATACGCCTCGGCCACGGGATCGTGCAGATACCGCCGCAGGTGAACCATCCGGCCCGGGTGGCCGAGCGAATCGCAACGCTCGACCTGATCTGCGACGGCCGGCTCGAGTTCGGCACCGGCGAGTCGAGCTCCGCCGCCGAGCTGGGTGGCTTCCTGGTGGACCGCGAGCAGAAGCGCGAGATGTGGGACGACGCCCTCGACGCGATCACCCGCATGTTCGTGGAGGAGCCGTTCGCCGGCTGGAACTCCGAGCACTTCCGCATGCCGCCCCGCAACGTGGTTCCGAAGCCGTTTCAGAAGCCGCACCCGCCGCTGTGGGTTGCGTGCAGCCGGCGCGAGACGATCCACCTCGCCGCCCGCAAGGGCATCGGGGCGCTGTCGTTCTCGTTCGTCGAGCCCGAGGACGCGGGCAGGTGGGTGAAGGAGTACTACGAGCTGATCGAGTCGGACGAGTGCGTGCCGGCCGGCTTCGCTGTCAACCCGAACGTGACCGTCGTGCTGCCGATGATGTGCCACGAGGACGAGGAGCAGGCGATCCAGCGCGGTGCCGACGGCGGCAACTTCTTCGGCTACTCGCTCGTCCACTACTACGGCGTCTCGCCGCATGCCCCCGGCGTGACGAACATCTGGAACGAGTTCCTCGAGCACCGGGACGAGACCGGCTTCTCCGCCAAGGCCATCAGCGCCGACCAGCTGCCGCTGGGCGTGCGGCTGCTGCAGGAGGGCGTGGGCTCGCTGCGGGGCGCGGTGGGCACCCCGGACCAGATCGCCGAGTTGTGCCGCCGCTACGAGGCCCAGGGCGTGGATCAGATCGTGTTCGTCCTTCAGGCCGGGAACAACCGCCACGAGGACATCTGCCACAGCCTCGAGCTGTTCGGCGACAAGGTTCTCCCGGAGTTCGCCGAGCGGGCCGACGAGCGCGAGCGGGCCAAGCTGGAGCGGCTCGCGCCGGCCATGGAGCGGGCCCTGGCGCGCCGCGAGCCCGCGCGACAGGCGCCGCCCGGCGTCCATATCGACGAGCCCGCGGAGCTATTACGCGAGCGGCGCCGCAGCGCACGGCTCGACCTCGGCAAGCTGCCCGCGCAGGCGCTCGAGGAGGCGCACGACGCCCTCCGGCGCGGCGGCCGCGCGGCGCTCTCGAAGCTCGTCAGCGGCCGCTCGGACGCGGAGCTCGAGAAGCGCTTCGGCACGAGCTTCGCCCAGAAGACGATCTTCGGGGCCATGGCTCGCGCCTACCAGCCCGAGGTCAGCCCGGGCTTCAAGGGCGACATCGTCTACGAGCTGAAGCACGTGACGGACGGCGTGCGACCGCCGGACCACTGGACACTCCACGTGGAGGACGGACGGGCCAGCGCTGAGGCGCGCGACGGCAGCGCTCCCGTCCTGCGCATCCGCATGGCGCTGCCCGACTTCGCCCGCGTGGCGGCCGGCGAGCTGCACCCAGCCCTTGCGACCATGGACGGGCGCATCGACATGGAGGGCGACCTGGCCGTGGCCGCGCGGCTGGGCGAGATGTTCGGCGCCCCCTCGCCGTACTAGCTAGAGGGCGCCCTCGGCCTTCTCGAAGTCGTCCGCGCCCATCACGAGCCGGCCGCGGGTGCCGTACAGGAAGTCGATGTTCGCGCCCGACGCCGCGACCTTGCGGGTCACGGCCGCGAGCCCGCCCGGCCTGTCCTCGGTGTCGACGACCAGCACGTCGCGCTCCTCCTGTACCTGGAGGCCGAGGCTCTCCACGATCTGGCGCGCCCCGCGGTGGTCCTCCACCAGCAGGTGGATCACCCCGTTCCCCTCGCACGAGTAGCCCGAGACACCCTCGATGTTGATCCCCGCCCTCCCGATCGCCTCAGTCAGCTCCGCAAGCGTCCCAGGGCGGTCGGGGGCGACGACTGTGAGGTCTTTGAGCATTTCGACTGGAGCCTATCGACGAGTGCCTAGTGCCGGGTGCCTAGTGCCTGGACCCGTGGACCAATGCTCTAGGCACCAGGCTCCAGGCACAAGGCACTACGTAAGCGCGATCACCACGTAATACGCCGTCACAACCGTGAAAAACAACGCATCCAACCGATCCAGCGCCCCGCCATGCGCCCCGAAGACGCGACCGCTGTCCTTCACGCCCAGGTCCCGCTTGATGAAGGACTCGAAGAGGTCGCCGACCGGCGCCGCAAGCGCCACCGAGAAGCCGATGATCAGCGCGCGGGTGCCGGGCATGAACTGCTGGTAGGCGACCTGGAAGCCCCAGAAGGCGATCGTGCCGCCGATGATCCCGGCGATCAGGCCCTCGACGGTCTTGTTCGGCGAGATCCGCGGCGCGAGCGGCCGGCGACCCCAGGCGCGCCCGCCGAAGTAGGCGAAGGTGTCGCCCACGAAGGTGCCGATCAGCACGTCGAGCAACAGCGCGCCGCCGTGCGGGAGCTCGCGCAGGAGCACGCCGTGCGCCAGCGCGAAGCCGATCCAGACGATCCCCAGGATCGTCACCGCGATCCCCCACGACACGTTCTCGCGCCGCGGCCGCGCCAGCGCGAGCAGGAACGCCGCCGGGATCGAGGCCACCAGGATCAGGACCATCTGGAACTGGCCGCCGTACTGGGCCGCCAGCGAGGAGCCCGATCAGCGCCAGGTAGCCGGCCAGGCTGACGGGCCTGGCGCGCGCGGTCAGCCGGTAGAGCTCCGCCATCGCGACCATCCCGCACGATCAACAGCCCGAGCGTGAACACCAGCCCGCCGTAGGCGACGATCACCATCGCGAACGCCACCGCCGGTATGGCCGCGAGCACGCGGGCCCCGACGTCCGAGCGCTGCCGCCGGCGCCGCCGCGGGGGCGGCCGACGGCGCTGCGCCGGCCGGCGTGAGCGTGAGGCCATCCCTACCGCGCCCCGAAGCGGCGCTGGCGCGACTCGAACTCCTCGAGCGCCGCCTCCAGGTCCGCCATGTCGAAGTCGGGCCAGAGCACCTCCGAGAACACGAGCTCCGAGTAGGCCGACTGCCAGAGCAGGAAGTTCGACAGGCGGATCTCGCCGCTGGTGCGGATCACGAGGTCGGGATCCGACATGTCGGTCGCGTAGAGGAGGCGCGCGAACTCCTCCTCGCCGCCGCCCTTGTAGCGCTCCGCGGCGTCGAGGATCTCGGCCCTGCCGCCGTAGTTGAACGCCACGAACAACGTCATGCGCTCGTTGGCGCCCGTGGTCTCCTCGGCCCAGGCCATCTGCCGGCGAAGCTCGTCGGAGACGTCCTCGAGGCGCCCGATGAAGCGCATCCGCACGCCCTCCTCGTCGAGCTCGGGCGTCTCCTGCTCGATCATCTCCGCGAACAGCGCCATCAGCCCCTGCACCTCAGGATCCGGCCGAGTCCAGTTCTCGGTGGAGAACGTGTATGCGGTCAGCTCCTCGATGCCGAGCTTCACCGAGTTCTGGACGGTGCGCTTGAGCGCCCTCGCGCCCTCGCGGTGTCCTTCGAGCACGTTGAGGCCGCGCTGTCCGGCCCAGCGACCGTTGCCGTCCATGATGATGGCGACGTGTCGCGCGGGCATAGGCCCCGGGCTCAGACCTCGAGGATCTCTTCTTCCTTGCCGGCGAGGAAGCTGTCGATCTCCGCTATCTGAGCGTCGGTGAGCTTCTGGAGCTCGGTCTCGGCGCGGTGCTCTTCGTCGGCGCCGACGTCGCCCTCCTTCTTCAGCTCACGCAGGTCGTGGATCACGTCGCGGCGGACGTTGCGGACCGCCACGCGGCCCTGCTCGGCGATGCCGTGCACCACCTTCACGAGCTCCTTGCGGCGCTCCTCCGTGAGCTCCGGAATCGTCAGCCGGATGACGCTGCCGTCGTTCGAGGGAGTCAGTCCGACATCGGACTCCATGATCGATTTCTCGATCGCCTTGATGGAGGACTTGTCGTAGGGCGTGACCGTGAGCAGGCGGGCCTCGCTCGCCGAGATGTTGGCGAGCTGGCGCAGCGGGGTGCGGGCGCCGTAGTAGTCCACCTCGATCCGGTCCAGCAGGTGCGGCGACGCGCGGCCGGTGCGAACGGTGGCGAACTCGGTGCGCGTGGCCTCGACCGACTTCTGCATGCGCTCGCCGGCGTCCGCCAGAAACTCGTCTACTAGCTCGCTCAACTCGACACCACCGTCCCCACTCGCTCGCCGCACACTATCCGGTCGATGTTGCGCTCGTCATCGACGTTGAAGACGTAGATCGGGAGGTTGTTGTCCATGCAGAGCGACAGCGCTGTCGAGTCCATCACCTGCAGCCGGCGCTCGATCGCCTCGTGGTGGGTGATCTGCGGGATGAAGGTCGCGTCAGGGTTCGTGCGCGGGTCGGCGTCGTAGACGCCCTCCACGTTGTTCTTGGCCATCAGGATCGCCTCGGCGTGGATCTCGAGGGCTCGCAGGGCGGCGGCGGTGTCCGTCGTGAAGAACGGGTTGCCCGTGCCCGCGGCGAAGATCACGATCCGGTTCTTCTCGAGGTGGCGGATCGCGCGCCGGCGGATGTAGGGCTCGGCGACCTCCGAGATCGTGATCGCCGACTGGACCCGCGTGTGCGCGCCTCGCTTCTCGAGCGCGTCCTGCATCGCAAGTGCGTTCAGGACGGTGGCCAGCATGCCCATGTAGTCGCCGGTCGCCCGGTCCATCCCCTGCGCTGCGCCCTTCAGGCCGCGGTAGATGTTGCCGCCGCCCACCACGATCGCGACCTCCACCCCGCGGTCGGCCACGTGCTTGATCTCGTCCGCGATCGCGCCGATCCGGTCGGGGTCGGCGCCGTACTCGTGATCGCCGAGCAGCGACTCGCCCGAGAGCTTCAGAAGGATGCGGCGGAAAACGGGTTTGCCGTCTTCCACGGGGCCGCTATTCCTCCCCCACCACGTAGCGCGTGAAGCGCCGGATCACGATGTTCTCGCCGGTCTTGCTCGCGAGCTCCTGGCGCAGCTGCTCGATCGTCTTGCCGTCGTGCTTGTCCTTGTTGACGTGCTCCTGGTGGAGCAGCACGACCTCCTCGTACCACTTGCGCAGCCGCCCCTCGACGATCTTCGGGCGCGCCTGCTCGGGCTTGTCCGCCGCCTGCTCCTCGTAGATCCGGATCTCGGCGGCCCTGGCCTCCTCCGGCACCTCGTCCTCGGAGACGTACAGCGGCGCCGTGGCGGCGATGTGCAGGGCCACGTCGCGCACGAACTCCTGGAAGTCGTCGTTGCGCGCCACGAAGTCGGTCTCGGAGTTGACCTCCACGAGCACGCCGATCTTGCCGGTCGAGTGGATGTAGCTGCCCACCGCGCCCTCGGAGGCGGCGCGATCGCTGCGCTTGGCCGCCTGCGCCTGGCCCTTCACGCGCAGGACCTCGATGGCCTTGTCCACGTCGCCGCCCGCCTCCTGGAGGGCGGCCTTGCAGTCCATCATCCCCGCGCCGGTGCGGTCGCGCAGTGCCTTCACGTCCGCGGCGCGGATCTCACCCCCGCTCACTGGCTGACCTCCTCCGCAGCGGCGGCCTCCTCGGCAACGGGCTCGGGCGGCTCGGCAGCGGGCTCGGCCTGCTCCGGAGCCGCATCGGGCTGCTCGGCGGCCGCTTCGGGCTGCGCCGGCGCTGCTTCAGGCTGCTCGGCGGGTGCCTGCGGCTGCTCGGCCGCCGGCTCGGGCTGCGCGGGTGCGGGCTCGGGCGGCGCCGCGGGCGGCTCTGCCGGGGCCTGCGGCTCCGCCTGCTGGGGCGCCGGTGGCTGCTGGGGCGGTGTTGCGGGAGCGCCCTCCGCCGCCTGGGCGGCCTGCGCCGCCGCCGCGGCCTGGGCTGCGGCCTCGGCCGCGAGCCGCTGCTCCTCGGCCTCGCGCCGCGCACGCTCCTCCGCCTCGCGCTTGGCGCGCTCCTCGGCCTCGCGCCGCTCCTGCTCCTCGCGCTCGCGGCGTGCGGCTTCCTCCTCGGCACGGAACTGGGCCGCCCGCTCAGCCGCGACGTCGCCGATCGCGTCCACGATCACCTTGCAGGACCGGATCGCGTCGTCGTTGCCGGGGATCGGGTAGGTCACCGGGTCCGGGTCCACGTTCGTGTCGACCAGCCCGATGATCGGGATCCGCAGGCGCCGGGCCTCGGCCACCGCGATCGCCTCGGTCTTGAGGTCGACCACGAACACCGCGTCGGGCGTGCGCTGCATGTTGCGCACCCCGCCGAGGTTGATCTCGAGCTTCTCGCGTTCCTTGATGGCCGCGATCCGCTCACGCGTGGGCAGCAGCTCGAGCGTTCCGTCCTCGGTCCACTCGGTGAGCTGGTGCAGCCGCCTGATGCGCTTGTTCAGCGTCTGGAAGTTGGTCAGCAGGCCGCCCAGCCAGCGCTGGTTCACGTAGGGCATGCCGGCGTTCGTCGCGGCATCCCGCACCGCGTCCCTCGCCTGCTTCTTGGTGCCCACGAACAGCACCGTGCCGCCCCGGCTGGTGATCTCGGCCGTGAACTCCTGAGCCTTCGCCAAGAGCTTCTCGGTCTGCTGCAGATCGATGATGTGGATCCCGCCGCGCTCGCCGAAGATGAAGCGGCGCATCTTGGGGTTCCACCTTCGCGTCTGATGGCCGAAATGGACACCGGCCACCAGCAGCTCCTTGATTCCTACCTGAGCCACGTGTTACTCCCTTGAGTTGGTTGCACAGCAGCCCACCAGCTCCGACACGGACCCGACGCTGTCGCCGGGCAGGGCGTGGTTTCGCTGGTGGGGTTAGTTGGTTGACTGATGGCGAAGCATAGAGAGCCGGGAGTGCGGAGGTACGGATGTACGGAGTACGGACTTGCTGTTCTCCGTACCTCCGTACTTCTGTACTTCCGTACTTCCGGCGTAGAAAGAAGACGAGGCGGTCCGAAGACCGCCCCGCTCCGTTCTATGTTCAGTCTCCGTCTGGCCCTTCGGAGACTGGCTCCCGCCGGGCTACGTCGAGCGTGCGACGCAGGTCAGCGGGTAGTTTGGACTCGCAGCCGAGTTTTGCCCCAGTGACGGGATGGCGAAACCTCAGGGACGCAGAATGCAGAAATTGGCGCGTTAGTCCAAGTCTTTCGCCGCTCGCGCCGCCTCCGTACTGGACGTCACCGCAGACCGGGTGGCCGATTGCAGCCATATGAGCGCGGATCTGATGCGTGCGCCCGGTCTCCAATCGGACCCTGAGCAGCGTGGTGCGAGGCAGGGCCTCGGCGGTCTCGAAGTGGGTGCGCGCCTCGCGCGGGGAGTCCGTGCGGATCGACATGCGCTTGCGCTCGACCCGGTCGCGGCCCACCGGGGCGTCGATGGTCCCGCTGGCCGCGGGCCTGCCCTCCACGAGCGCCAGGTACTCCCGCTCCAGCTCGCGCCGGCGGATCAGCTCCTGGAGGGCGCGGTGGACCGTGTCCGACTTCGCCACCACCAGCAGCCCGGACGTGTCGCGATCCAGGCGGTGGACGATGCCGGGGCGCAGCGGATCCCCTCCCGCTCCTCCTCGCGCCGCGAGCGCCTGGGAGAGCGTGCCGGTGGCGTGGCCCGCGGAGGGGTGCACCACCACCCCCGCGGGCTTGTCCACCACAAGCAGGTAGTCGTCCTCGAACACGACCTCGTAGGGCACGCCCTCGCCGGCGGCGGGATCGTCGGGAGCCGCAGGCGCCTCGATGCGTGCCTCCACGCGCTCCCCCGGGCTCAGCCGGTGGCGCTTCTGGCGAGCCCGCCCATCGACGGTCACCAGCCCCGAGTCGATCAGGCGCTGCGCCTTTGCACGCGACCCCACCGCCGCCTCGGCCGCCAGGCGAACGTCGAGACGCGCGCCGGCGTCCTCCGCTGCGGCGACGAAGGCGATCTGCTCCATCAGTCGCTCGTGGCGGCGCTCTCGATCACCCATAACAGACCCAGCACCCCGAGCACGATGCAGGTGTCCGCCACGTTGAACGCGGGCCAGAGGATCGGGTCGATGAAGTCGGTGACGGCTCCCTCGCGGGCGCGGTCGAGCAGGTTGCCGAGCGCTCCGCCGAGCAGCATCCCCACCGGCAGCCACAGGTACGCGGTGCGCGAGCGCATCACGAAGTAGACGACGATCGCGCCCAGCGCCACGCCGGTGAGCGCCGCCACGATGGCGCCGCCTCCCGCGAGCACCCCGAAGGCCACGCCCTTGTTGTGCACGTTGGTGATGTCGAGCACGCCGCCGATCACGCGGCGGCTGTCGCCGAGCGGGATCGAGCTGCGCACGATCGCCTTGGTCAGCTGGTCGAGGGCGAGCACCGCGGCCGCGACGAGCAGGAGGCGAACCCAGCCGCGGCTCATGGCAGGCGCACTTTCACGAGCACGGAGCCGTCGCGCTCCGACAGGTACGAGGCCAATGTGACCTACCCCTGGATCAGGCGCACGACGATCCCACCCACGATGATGAGGACGAAGACCGCCACCATCGGGCTGAGGTCGAGCGCGCCGCCGCCCAGGCGCAGCGCGGGAATGAAACGGCGGAACAGGTTGAGGAACGGGTCCGTGACCTCCCTGACGAACCCGAGCAGCGCGTCGAGCCAGCGGTAGTAGGGCATGCGCGGGATCCACGACATCAGGATGCGGATGAAGATCAGGACGATGTAGACGTCGAGCAGCGTGTTGACGTAGTGGGCCACGTTGTTGCGGGTGAGCGCGAGCGGCAGGAGTAGGAGCGTGCTCATTGGCGTCCCCCCTCCACCACGGCGGTCACGGCGTCGTGGAAGGCCGCCCGCAGGCCGGCGCGCTCGAGCGCCTCGAGGCCCCGAGCGGTCGATCCACCTGGCGAGGTCACACGCCGCCGCAGGGCCGCCGTGTCGAACTCGGCCTCGCGCAGCACCGCCGCCGTGCCGGCCATCGTCTCCACGGCCATGTGGCCGGCGTCGGCGGGCTGGAGGCCGTGCCGCACGCCGGCGTCCACCAGGGCCTCCACCACGAGCGCGAAGAAGGCAGGGGCGCAGCTCATCATGGCCATGGCGGGCTCGATCAGGGGCTCCTGAAGCTGCACCACCGGCCCCACGCGCTCGAACAGCTCCACGACCTCCCGCTCGGGTCCCTCCGCGGCACGGCTGCCCGGCGCGTAACAGGACACGCCGTGGCGGACCTCGGCGGGGATGCTCGGCAGGAAGCGGTAGACGGGCAGGTCCGGATAGGCGCGCTCCAGGGCCTCGACCCGCGTGGCTCCGAGAATCGAGACGATCGCCTTCGCCTTGCCGGCCACCGAGCGCGCCACGTCCTCGAGCTGAGCCGGCTTGTGACAGAGCATCAGCACGTCGGCGCGCTCCGCCACCTCGGCGTTGGTCGCGAGCGCCTCGCCACCCAGCTCGCTCGCCAGAGCCTGGGCCTTCTCGGGCACGACGTCGGTGACAAGCGCGGGCTCGCCGAACCCCCGCGCGAGCGCGGAGGCCATGTTTCCTGCACCGATCAGCCCGATCTGCATGACGGCCCGAAGGATACGTGCGGCCCGACAGCCGCTACGACTGGTTGAAGAAGCCCTTCTCGATCAGCCGCGCGCGCTCCTCGGCTGAGACCTCGACGTTGCGAGGCGTGAGCAGGAAGACCTTGTCGGCTATCCGCTGCATCCCGCCGTCGAGCGCGTACGTGAGGCCCGAGGCGAAGTCGATCAGGCGCTTGGACAGGTCGGTGTCCGTGCTCTGAAGGTTGAGGATGACCGGGATCGAGTCCTTGAACTGGTCCGCGATCTGCTGGGCGTCGTTGAAGTTCTTGGGCACCACGAGGTGGACCTGCACGCCGGCTCGGCCGCCGTTCTCGACGGGGCGCAGCACTCGTGTGCGGTTACCGCTACGCGGCGGGGCGTCGTCTTCGGCGAAGATGTCGTCGATCTCGTCGCGGCGACGGCGCGAGGACAGCCTGCGGACGTTGGGTCGCTCCCGATAGCGGTCCTCGAGCTCGACCTCGGGCTCGACTTCCTCCTCGTAGTACGCGTCCTCGTCCTCGGCGAGACCGAAGTAGACCAGCGCGCGGTGCCAGGTGTCGCGGAGCGCCATTAGCGGGTGTTTCGCGTGTAGTAGCGGAAATCCTGCGATTTACAAGTTACACAGTTCCAAACCCACGTGAGGTATGTCAGCGGCTGACACAGCTACCGAATTCTCCCTGGAAAGCGCCGGAACAGCGCTCTACGGCGACGTTCTGGGCGAGGGGAGCCCGATCCTGCTCCTGCACGGGCTGACCGCCACGCGGCGCTACGTGGTGATGGGATCGCGCCAGCTCCCCAAGCGTGGCTACCGCCTGATCGGCTATGACGCCCGCGGTCACGGGGAGTCCGATCCCGCGCCGCAACGGAGCGCGTACGAGTATGCGGACCTGGCCGGGGACCTTGCCGCGGTGCTCGACCACCACGGGATCGAGCGCGCGGCTGTGGCCGGAGCGTCGATGGGCGCCCACACGGGGCTCACGTTCGCACTTGCGCATCCCGAGCGCGTGTCGGCCCTGGTGACGATCACGCCGGCCTTCGACGGGACCGATCGCGAGGGGGAGTTCGAGGGCTGGGACGCGCTCGCCGACGGGCTGGAGCAGGGCGGCGTGGAGGGATTCATGCAGGCCTGGCGGCCCAACGTCGATGAGCGCTGGCTCGAGACGGCCACGCTGGTCACGCGCCAGCGGCTGAGCCGCCACCTCCATCCCCAGGCGGTCGCAGACGCGCTGCGGGTGGTCCCGCGCTCGCGTCCGTTCGAGTCGCTCGATCAGCTCGAGTCGCTCGACGTGCCCGTGCTGGTGGTGGCAAGCCGGGACGAGTCGGATCCCGGGCACCCGTTCGCGGTGGCGGAGGAGTACGTGCGCAGGCTGCCCCGGGCCGAGCTGGTGGTGGAGGAGGCGGGCAAGTCGCCGCTCGCCTGGCAGGGCGGCCAGCTCTCGAACGCGATCGCCGAGTTCCTCGGCCGCTACTCGTAGAGCACGCTGCCGAGCCGCACGATGGTCGCGCCCTCCTGGACGGCGACCTCGTAGTCCTGGCTCGTGCCCATGGAGAGCCGCGCGAGGCCGTGCTCGGCTGCCAGCTCGGCCAGCCGCGCGAAGTGGCGGCGGTTGTCCTCGGGCCGGTTCACGAACGGGGGCATGCACATCAGCCCGGTGACCGGCACGGGACAGGCCTCGATGTACTGCGCCAGATCCGCGGGGTCGATGCCGGCCTTCGTGTCCTCGCCGGCCACGTTCACCTCGATCAGCGTCTCGCCGACCGGGTAGCGCTCGAGCTGTCGCAGGGCGGACTCGGAGGCCAGCGAGTGGATCAGCCGCACGTTGGGCGCGACGTCCTTGACCTTGCGGCTCTGCAGCGCGCCGATGAAGTCCCAGGTGAAGTCTCCGGCGTGGCGCTCGCGCTTGGCCAGCAGCTCCTGGGCGCGGTTCTCCCCCACCAGAGTGATTCCGCCCTCGGCCAGCGCCGTCAGCTCGTCCGCCGCCACGTACTTCACGGCGGCGAGCACCTCCACCTCGAGCGGGTCGCGCCCCGCGGCGGCGATCTTGTCGCGGACCCGGTCCAGGTTGTCGCGGATCGCCTCCGGGCTGAGGTTGGTGAACTCGCGCGTCACGGCCGCCACACCAGCCCAGCCTGGCGCCCGGTCACGCCGTCGTCGCGGCGGTGGGAGAAGAACAGGTCGGCCCTGCAGCTCGTGCAGAGCGGGAAGCTGTCGATGCGGGTCACGCCGCCGGCGGTGAGCCTCTGGACGGCCAGCTGGCGGAGCGACAGCTGCCTGCCGGTCGTAGCACCCGCCGCGCCGCCGAACGCCTCCAGCACCTCGGGGCCCACCTCGTAGCAGCAGGCCTCGATGCTCGGGCCGAGCACCGCTGAGGGCGGCTCGGGGAACAGCTCCAGGCCGCTCTCGACGATGCCGGCGGCGAGGCCCTTCCAGCCGCAGTGGAGCATGGCGACCCGGTCCGGCGAGACCAGCGCGAGCGGGAGGCAGTCGGCGGCGAGTACCAGCAGGGCGACGCCGCGCGCGGTGGTGGTGTGGCCATCCACCTTCGCCAGCTCGGCCCCTGCGTTGGCGTAGCCGCCCTGCGGCGGGGCCGCCTCCCACTCCCTGATCTCGGTGCCGTGGACCTGCCAGCCCATCGCCACGCTCGCGGGGTCAAGCTCCAGGCCGGCGGCCAGCCGGCGGCGGTTCTCCGCGACCTTGTCCTGTTCGTCCTCGGTGAGGATGCCCAGGTTGAGCGACTCGTACGGGCCCTCGCTGACACCTCCCGCACGGGTCGAGAACGCCACGCGGGCTCCGTCGAGCGCGACCTGGATCACGTCGCCTCCCCTCGGGCCAGCGCCAGCGCCAGCGCCAATTCGTCCTCGCGGCCCGCCACGTCGCCGTCCAGCTTGCGCCTGAGCGTCTCTTCGAGCGCCCGGCCGAGCTGCGGCGACTCGGGGATGCCCGCCGCAAGCAGGTCCTGTCCCGTGATCTCGAGCCGCACGCCGCGCAGGTCTGCCAGGTAGCGCAGCACCGGGTCCGCCGGGGCGCCCTTCGCCAGCGTGAGCGCGAGAGCCTCGCTGGGCTCGCAGCTGAGCAGCGCGTGTACCGCCGAGGGTGCCAGCTCCTCGCGCAGCGTCGAGGCCAGCTGGGGGCCCTTCGCGGCGGCGCGCAGCACGGCGTCGGTCGCCGAGCGGCCGAGGTGGAGGTCCTCGACCCAGGGTCCGAGTGCCTCGGGATTCGAGCTGACCAGCGCCGCCAGGCCCGCCAGCACGCGGTCGGCGCCCGTCTCGGCGCAGGCCAGCTGTGCGGAGGCCACCAGCTCGGGGTCGGCCTCCAGCTCGGGGTCGAGCGCGCGGTCGAGCGACAGCTCGTGCATGCGAGCAACGGCGTCCGGCGCGCCGTCCTCACGCAGCAGGTCGAGCAGCTCGTCGCGCACTCGCGGGCCCGACACCGTCGAGAAGCCCGCACCGGCCGCCGCCTCGCGGGCGAGGCGCTCGGTCTGCTCGTCCATGCGGAAGCCGAAGCGCGCCTCGTAGCGCAGGGCCCGCAGGAGACGTGTGGGATCGTCGACGAAGCTGCGCCCGTGCAGCACGCTGATCACGCCCTGCTCCAGGTGCGCGCGGCCGTCGTAGGGATCGTGCAGTACGCCCGATGTCGTCGCCGCTCAGGCCGAGCGCCATCGCGTTGATCGTGAAGTCGCGCCTGCCGAGGTCCTCGGCGAGCGTGGCCTGCTCCACCTCGGGCAGCGCGCCCGGCTCCACGTAGCGCTCCCTGCGGGTGGTGGCCAGGTCGAGGCTCAGGTCGCCGGCGCTCACGGTCGCGGTGCCGAAGCGCTCGTGCTCCACCAGCTCGCCGCCGAGCCGCTGCGCCAGCTCGCGCCCGGCCGCGCGCGCGTCGCCCTCGATCGCCACGTCGAGATCCACCACGCGGCCCGCCAGCAGCAGGTCTCGAACCGCCCCGCCCACGAGGTACGCGGGCGCCAACCCCTCAAGGGCCGGCAGCAGCCGACCCATCCCCGGGATGTCGCGCACACGCTCGGCGAGATCGCTTGTCCTCGTCACGACAGTCACTCTAAGGTCCGCGCCAGCATGAGGATCGATCGGCTGAGCTGGTGGAAGCCGCGCTACGCGGCGAGCGGGGGCACGCTGTGGGAGGGCCGGCGCTTCCACGAGCAGCTGAGCGCCGACGACGGCGGCCGCCGGCTCGAGTTCAAGCCGGCCGGTCGCAAGCGCTTCGTGCTGCTGGTGGACGGGCAGCAGACCGCCTCCGCCGCGCGCGCCGGCCGCGAATGGATCGTGAAGGCGGACAACTCCACCTACGCGCTGCGGCGCCAGTCAGGCTGGCGGTCCACTCTCGAGGTGGTGCGGCGTGATCAGCCGCTCGGCGTGGTGCGCCACGTCCGCGCGCCGAGGGGAGGAGCGGTGTCGGTGGAGCTTCCCGACGACGTGCCCGCGCTCACGCAGACGTTCATCGGGTTGGTGTTCCTCACTCTGCGGAGCCGCGCCGCAGCGAGCTCGGGCGCTGCCGGCAGCGTGGCCGCCACGAGCACCTAGAACCATCTACAGGCGGACCGGGATCCCGGCGTCGCGCATGCGCTCCTTGGCCTCGCGCACGCTGTACTGGCCGTAGTGGAAGATCGAGGCGCAGAGCACCGCGTCGGCGCCTCCCTCCTGCACCGCCTCGACCAGGTGGTCCGGCTTACCGGCGCCGCCGCTCGCGATCACGGGCACCTCCACGGCGTCCGACGCCGCCCGAGTGAGGGCCAGCTCGTAGCCGTCCTCGGTGCCGTCCCGGTCCATGCTCGTCAGCAGGATCTCCCCCGCCCCCAGCTCCACGCCGCGGCGGATCCAGTCGACGGCGTCCAGGCCAGTGGGCATCCTGCCGCCGTTCACGAACACCTCCCAGCCGTGGCGATCCTCGCGTACGCGGGCGTCCACGGCGAGCACCACGCACTGGGCGCCGAAGACCTCGGCCAGCTCGGCGAGCAGCTCAGGGCGCTTGACCGCCGCCGAGTTCACCGCCACCTTGTCCGCGCCCGCGTCGAGCACGGCCTGGGCGTCCTCCACGGAGCGCACGCCACCACCGATCGTGAACGGGATGAACACGTCGTCGGCCGTCCGCCGCGCCAGCCCCACGATCGTGTCGCGCTGCTCGTGCGACGCGGTGATGTCGAGGAACACGAGCTCGTCAGCGCCCTCCTCCTCGTAGCGCATGGCCAGCTCAACGGGATCCCCGGCGTCGCGGATGTTGATGAAGTTGGTGCCTTTCACGACGCGGCCTTTGTCCACGTCGAGACAGGGAATTACTCGCTTCAGAAGCATCTTCTGGAGCCTAGTGCCTGGTTCCTGGTGCCTAGAACTGTTGACCAAAGTTCCATGCACTAGGCACTAGGCACCAGGCACTTCATTCGGCCAGCGCCGCCTGCCCCTCAGCCACAGTGAAACGCCGCTCGTACAGCGCCTTGCCCGAAACCACTCCGGCCAGGTTCACCAGCCGCAGCGCTTTCAGCGCGCTCAGGTCCTCCGCTGTGCTGATCCCGCCCGAGTAGAGGAAGCGGCCGCGCACCACGGCCGAGATGCGGCGCACCTCGTCGAGGTCGGGGCCCTCGAGGGTGCCGTCGCGGTCCACGTTCGTGTACATGAACTGCTTCACGCCGCGCCGTTGCAGGCGGGCGATCACGTCCTCGGGGAGCATCTGGGTGGCCTTGGTCCAGCCGGCCACGGACACGTGGCCCTCGCGGACGTCCACCGCGATCACGAGCCGGTGCTCCCAGGTCTCCAGCAGGGTGTCCACGAAGTCGGTGTCCGAGTAGGCGGCGGTGCCGACCACCACGCGCTCGGCGCCCGCCGCCAGCGCCTCGCGCACCGCCGGCAGGGAGCGCAGGCCGCCGCCGTACTGCACGGCCACGCCCAGCTCGTGCGTGATCCGGCGCAGGTGTTCGAGGTTGACCGGGTGGCCCTCGCGGGCGCCGTCCAGGTCCACCACGTGCAGGAAGTTGCGCGCCGGCCTCCACGAACGAGGCGGCCGCGTCGAGCGGATCGTCCTGGTAGACGGTCTCCTTCGAGAAGTCCCCGCGCTGGAGCCGGACCGCCTTGCCGCCGCGGATGTCGATCGCCGGGAGGAGGATCATGCGGCGCGGCTGAGGCCGCCCAGCCCGCAGATCGCCGTGAAGTTGCCGAGCAGCCGCAGGCCGGCGGGCCCCGACTTCTCGGGGTGGAACTGCACGCCGTAGACGGGCTCCCGCTCCACGGCGGTGGCGAACTCGGTGCCGTACTGGGCGGTGGCGAGGATGTCGCCGTTGGTCGGCCGGGTGCGGGGCGAACGAGTGCACGTGGTAGAAGCCGCACGGGTCCGGCAGCCCCTGGCAGAGGCGCGATGCGCGCTTCCACGCGATCGCGTTCCAGCCGATCTGCGGCACCTTCAGCCCGGGCGCGTCGAGCGGCCGCACCTCGCCGGCCAGCAACCCGAGCCCGGTCGGCCCCGCCGAGCTCCGTGCTGCGCTCGAACAGCAGCTGCATGCCGAGGCAGATGCCGAGCATCGGCACGCCGGCGGTCAGCGCGCTCGGCGATCAGCTCGTCGAGCCCGAGCCGCCGGATCGACTCCATCGCCTTCGGGAACGCGCCCACGCCGGGCAGCACGATGCCCGCCGCGCCGCGGATCTCCTCGTGGTCGTTCGTCACCGTGGCCTGCGCGCCCACGTGCTCGAAGGCCTTCTCCACCGAGCGCAGGTTGCCCATGCCGTAGTCGAGGACCGCGACCCGCACGCCGCTCACAGCAGCCCCTTCGTGGACGGGATGCCCGGCGAGGACGGATCGATCGCCACGGCCGCCCGCAGGGCGCGGGCGAACGCCTTGAAGCTCGCCTCCACCATGTGGTGCGCGTTGGTGCCGGCCTCCACGCGCACGTGCAGCGTGAGCTTCGCGCTGTTCGCCACCGCGCGGAAGAACTCCTCGGCGAGGTCAGAGTCGAAACCGGCGATGGCCACTGGGGGAAGGTCCGCCTCGAACGAGGTGTACGGCCGCCCGGAGATGTCGATCGCCGCGCTGGCGCGCGCCTCGTCCATCGGGATCGTGGCCTGCCCGAAGCGGACGATTCCGGCGCGATCGCCCAGCGCCTGGTCGAGCGCCTGCCCGAGCGCGATGCCGGTGTCCTCCACCGTGTGGTGAGGGCCGGTCTGGAGGTCGCCCTGCACCTGCACGTCGAGGTCGAGTCCGCCGTGGCGGGCCACGGCGTCCAGCAGGTGGTCGAAGAAGCCGACCCCGGTGGAGCGTTGTCCCTGGCCGGACCCGTCCAGGGACAGCGACAGGCGGACGTCCGTCTCGCCCGTGCGCCTCGAGATGTCTGCGGTGCGGGTCACGCGCGTCGCTCCATCGACTCGGCGTGCACCGGGAAGCCCTCGGCCCGGGCGAGCGTGGCGCCCGCCGGGGCGAGACGCCCGGCCGCGCCGGCCGGCAACGATACCCGAGCCATGCGGCGCCGGAAGGTCGCCGGGCCGAGGGCGCTCGCGAAGCGCGCGGCGCCGCCCGTGGGAAGCACGTGGTTCGAGCCCGCCACGTAGTCGCCGAACGCCGTGCCGGCGTCGCCGCCCACGAACACGCAGCCCGCGCGTGTGACCGCGTCCGCCAGCACCTCCGCGTCCTCGCCCATCAGCTCGAGGTGCTCGGGGGCGATCTCCTCGGCCAGCGACAGCGCGTCCGCGATGTCCGCGGCCTCCACGATCGCCACCAGCGCGGCCGCGCCCGCCAGCGCCTCCTCCACGGCATCGAGCAGCGCCCCGCTCGGGGAGATCAGCGCCACGAGGCCGTCGGGGCCGTGCTCGGCCTGCGCCAGCAGATCGAGCACGATCAGCTCCGGGTCGGCGTCCGTCGCCGGCCACCACGAGCAGCTCGCTCGGTCCCGCCACGCCGTCGATCCCCACGAGGCCGGAGACCTGGCGCTTCGCCTCCTGCACCCAGCGGTTGCCCGGTCCCACGATCACGTCCACGCGCGGCACGGACTCGGTGCCGTAGGCAAGCGCGGCGATCGCGTGCGCGCCGCCCATCCGGTAGACCTCGGTCACGCCGCAGAGGGCGCAGGCGGCGAGGATGGTCGGGTGCGGGCGGCCGTCCGGCCCCGGCGGCGCGCACACCGCCAGCTCGTCCACCCCGGCCGCGCCCGCCGTCACCGCGCACATCACGACCGTGGACGGATACGGGGCCCGGCCGCCCGGCACGTACGCCGCCGCGCGGCGCACCGGCAGCTCGGCGATCTCGACCTGCTGGCCCTGCGGCAGCGAGACGGCGAGCGGCTCGCGCAGCTGCGCCTCCGCCACCGCGCCGACGTTGGCGATCGCCACGCTGAGCGCCTCCACCACCCGGGCCTCGAGCGCGGCCAGGGCCGCCTCCAGCTCGGCGGCCGGCACGCGCAGCTCCTCGGCGGCCAGCTGCGCGCCGTCGAGGCGAGCGATCAACTCGATCAGCGCGGCGTCGCCGCCCGCGCGCACCTGGGCGAGGATCGCCCGCACGTCGTCCTCGACCTCGGCGAGCGGGGGCGCCAGCGCCCGGATGTCCTCCGCACGGGCCTCTGAGCCGAAGCGCGTGACCGTCATCGCGTCGCCTCCCGCATCCGCGCCACCAGCTCGTCGATCGCCTCCGCCTTCAGCTTGTGCGCCACCGGGTTCGCGATCAGCCGCGCGGTGCAGACGCAGATCTCCTCGCGCTCGACCAGGTGGTTCTCGCGCAGCGTGGTGCCGGTGGCGGTGAGGTCCACGATCGCGTCCACCAGGCCCGTGAGCGGAGCCAGCTCCACCGAGCCCTTCACCTCCACGATCTCCGCCTGGCGGCCGGTGTCCGCGAAGTGCTCGCTCGCGATGCGCGGGTACTTGGTGGCGATCCGAACCGAGCCGAGCCGGCGCAGGGACTCCTCCAGCGCGTTGTCGCCGTCGCGCTCGGCCACGATCATGCGGCACTCCCCGTAGCCCAGGTCCACCAGCTCGTAGACCGCCCGTCCGGCCTGCTCGAGCAGCACGTCCTTGCCGGTGATCCCGATGTCCGCCGAGCCGTGCTCCACGTAGGTGGGCACGTCGCTGGGCCGCATCGTCACGAGGCCGGCCTCGGGGAAGACCAGGCGGCGGTCGTTCTCCCGCACCGGGCGGGTGTCGATGCCGATCGCGTCGAGCAGGTCGAGCGTGTCGTCGAAGAGGGCGCCGCGCGGCACGGCGATGGTCAGGCCGCCGTTCACGGCCCCATCCTCTCCTCGGCGTTCTTGGCCACGTGCACGCGGTGGATGTCGAGCGCGAGGCCGCACGCGGGCAGCGGCCGGCCGAAGCGCCCGAGCAGGTCGTCGTAGCGCCCCCCGCCGCCGAGCGCGAAGCCCACCGCCGGGTCGTAGACCTCGAACACCGCGCCCGTGTAGTAGCCGAGCTCGCGCACCAGGCCCAGGTCGAAGATCACGCGGTCGGCCACCCCGCGCTCGGCCAACAGCTCGTGGCAGGCGCGCAGGTTCTCCACGGCGGCCGACACCGGCCCGTCTCCCCCACGCTCGAGCACCTCGGGGCCGCCGCGCAGGGTGGGCAGGGTGGTGAGCAGCTCGCTCGCGGCGCGGCCGAGCCCGAGCATGTCCACGCGGGACTCCACCTCGACGAGGTCGCGGCGTGAAAGCGCCTCGAGCAGCGGCATCCGCTCGTCCTCGGGCACCTCCAGCTCGGCAAGCAGCGTGCGATACAGCGAGCCGTCGCCCAGGCCCAGCCGGTGCCGGGTCAAGCCGGCCTCCGACAGGCCCTCGATCACGAGCGCCACCACCTCGGCGTCGCCGTGCGGCTCCGGCATCCCGATCAGCTCGAGCCCGCCCTGGAGGAACTCGCGCGCCTGGCCGCTGCGCGTGTCCACCTCCCGGTAGGCGTGGGCGAAGTAACAGAGCCGGATCGGCACGTCGGCCTCCGCGTAGCGCGTGGACACCACGCGGGCGATCGGGATCGTCATGTCGGAGCGCAGCACCAGCACCTGCCCGTGCTCGTCGAACAGCCGGTAGCCGGCGCCGGCCGCGCGGTCGTCGCCGCGGCGCAGCACCTCCTCGTACTCCATCGTCGGCGTCCAGACCTCGCCGTAGCCGGCGCGGCCGAAGACCTCGTGGAGCGTGCCGGTGAGCTCGCGCAACTCGCGCATCTCGTCCGGCAGCACGTCGCGCGTGCCGGGAGGAATCGGGTGGATCATGTGGCCGCCTCTTGCCGGAGCTGCCTACGCAGGCACAGGCTGCGTCGCGACGCGCTCGATGCGCGCCCCCAGCGCCCGCAGGCGCTCGTCGATCCGCTCGTAGCCGCGGTCGATCTGGCGGATGTTGCCGATCTCGGACGTGCCCTCCGCACACAGGGCGGCGATGAGCATCGCCATGCCGGCTCGGATGTCGGGGCTCTCCATGCGCTCACCGTGAAGACGCCTCGGGCCAGCGACGACCGCACGATGCGGGTCGCAGAGGATCACCCGAGCCCCCATGTTGATCAGCTTGTCCACGAAGAAGAGACGATTCTCGAACATCTTCTCGTGAATGAGCACCATGCCGTCGGATTGGGTGGCCAGCGCGAGGGCGATGCTCGTCAGATCGGCCGGGAAAGCCGGCCACGGACCGTCCTCGATCTTGGCCGTCGCGTCGCCCTCGTCGTTGCGGATCTGCAGCCGCTGATCGGCCGGCACGACGAGGTCGTTGCCGTCGAACTCGATCGGCAGCCCAGCCGCTCGAACACGAGGCAGGTCATGCGCAGGTCCGACGGGCACCACGTCCTTCACGCGCAGCTCGCCGCCGGTGACCGCGGCCAGCGCCACGAAGCTCGCCACCTCGATGTAGTCGGCGCCGATCGTGTAGTCGGCGCCGCCGAGCGACTCGCTCCCGTGGACGATCATCACGTTCGACCCGATCCCCTCCACGCGCGCGCCCATCTGCATCAGGAGCCGCGCCAGGTCCTGGACGTGCGGCTCGGAGGCGGCGTT
This sequence comes from uncultured Thermoleophilaceae bacterium, assembly GCA_963770325.1. Lineage (GTDB taxonomy): Bacteria > Actinomycetota > Thermoleophilia > Solirubrobacterales > Thermoleophilaceae > JAICJR01. The sequence goes on from CAVYPF010000004.1 coordinate 1,137,906, forward strand.
GTGGATCACCGTCGAGCCGCCGGTCAGGGCGGCGGCCATGAGGGCGTTCTCGGTGGCCATCACGACTGGGCTCGTCGAGGAAGAAGTCGCAGGGCTGGAGGCCGCCCGGCGCGCGCAGCCGGTAGGCGCCGCGGTCGAGCTCGATCTTGCGCTCCGAGGGCGATGAAGGCGTCGAGGTGCGGGTCGAGCCGGCGGCGGCCGATCACGTCGCCGCCGGGCGGCGGCATGTCGGCGGTGCCGAAGCGGGCCAGCAGCGGCCCCGCCAGCAGGAACGAGGCGCGGATCTTGCTCGGCGAGCTCGGGATCGACGTTGTCGGGGCGGGCGTCGGCGGCGTTCAGGGCCACCACGTTCTCGTCGCGCCACTCCACCGTCACGCCGATGCCGCTGAGCAGCCCGACCATCGCCTCCACGTCCTTGATGCGCGGAACGTTGCGCAGCACGACGTCCTCCTCGGTGAGGAGGCAGGCCGCGAGAGCGGGTAGCGCGGCGTTCTTGTTGCCCGCCGCGGCGATGGTGCCGGACAGCGGGTAGCCGCCTTCGATTACGAACTTCTCCATGCGTGCGACCGCCCGGTCCGGGTGGGGAGGCGGAGGGGCAAGGGTATCGAAGGGCATCTGAGGTGACGATTCGGTTCCGCAGAGCCATCCCCTTCCGCTAGCTTGTCGCCCCATGGAGGTATCTCGCGACCAGGCCTGGGAGCTGTTCTGCGAGTGGACCGAGTCCGACTCGCTGCGCAAGCACGTGCTCGGCGTGGAGGCGGCGATGGTCGCCTACGCGCGCGAGGGCGGCGAGGACGAGGAGCTGTGGGCCGCCACGGGCATCCTGCACGACCTCGACTACGAGCGCTATCCGGACCTCGACACCGGCCATCCGCGCATGGCGCTCGAGGAGCTCCGCCGGCTCGGCTACCCGCGAGGAGCTGATCGACGCCGTCGCCGGCCACGCCACCTTCCTCGACGTTCCGCGCGTCACCCCGCTCGCCAAGACCCTGTTCGCGGTCGACGAGCTGTCGGGGTTCGTGGGCGCGTGCGCGATGGTGCGCCCGACGGGCATCATCGGCCTCACCCCCAAGTCGGTGAAGAAGAAGCTGAAGCAGCCGAGCTTCGCCGCCGGCGGTGAACCGTGACGAGGTGCGCCAGGGCGCCGAGGAGCTGGGCGTGGACTTCGACGAGCACGTGGCGAAGGTGATCGCGGCCATGGAGGAGCGCGCCGACCTGCTGGGCCTCGGCCCGCGCGAAGACGCCGCCGCCTGATGGACCTCCACCTGCGCGCCGCGGACCATGCTTGGCCCGTGCTGCGACGCGTGATGGGCGGTCACGCCACCGTCTACCGCGCCACCCACGGACTCGTCGGCCACCACGTGCCGGGCCTGCCGCCGATGCTCCTGCTCGATCACGTGGGCGCGAAGAGTGGCCAGAAGCGCACGTCGCCCCTCGCGTACACGCGCGACGGAGACGACGTGGTGATCGTGGCCTCGAAGGGCGGCTACGCGAAGAATCCCGCCTGGTACCACAACCTGATGGCCCATCCCGACACGACCGTCCAGGTGGGCTCCAAGCGGTCGCCCGTGCACGCTCGCGTGGCAACCCCGGCCGAGCACGAGCGCCTGTGGCCGAAGGTGGTCGACACCTACAGCGGGTTCGCCGACTACCAGCAGCGCACCGCGCGGCAGATCCCGCTCGTGATCCTCGAGCCGCGCGGGCTAGATGATTCCACGACCCGCACGTCCGGATGACGCGCCATATCTGCGCGCTCGGCGTCCTCGGGTCTCGGCTTGCCACTAGCAAGCCTTCGACCCTGCGTCCTTGATCAGCTTGATCTGACGCGCCCCGACCACACGCGGCCATGGAATCAACCAGCGCCAGCGGCCGCCGGCCTTGGCCCAGTCGGCGGCGTGCTCGACCGAGCAGAAGCCGTCGGGTATCCGGTGCTCGCCGCGGTGGCGCACGAGCACGAGGGTGGCCTCGCGCTCACACTCGGCGCAGCCCCCCTCAGGCACGGGCCGCTCCCCCTCCCCCTCGATCCAACTGGCACCACGCATCGCCCACGGCACCACGTGCTCCAGCCGGCAGAACACGGCGAGTTGCGCACCCTGGTGGAGGCGGAAGCCGTCGTCGGGATCCACGCCGGTCCCGCACCAGCTGCAGCTCGGTTCGATCATCTAGGCCCGAGGGTAGAGTCCTGAGCCATGGCGCAGACGCGCATCATCGTGCTGGAGGGCGACGAGACCGGCCAGGAGCTGCTCGACCAGGCGATCAGGGCGCTCGACCCGGCGCTGACCCAGGTCGACCTGGAGCTCGAGCACTACGACCTGTCGCTCGACAACCGCCGCCGCACCAACAACGACGTGGTGCACGCCGCGGCCCGCGCGCTCAAGGAGGCCGGCTTCGGCATCAAGGCAGCCACGATCACGCCGGAGGGCAAGGACGACGTCGGCAGCCCCAACCGCATCCTGCGCGAGGAGATCGACGGCAAGGTCATCATCCGCACCGGGAGGCGCATCCCGGGCGTGACCCCGATCGCGGGCGTGCACTACCCGATCGCCGTGGTCCGCATGGCCGTCGGCGACGCCTACGGCGCAGAGCAATGGCGCAAGGAGGAGAACGGCGACGAGATCGCCTACCGCACCGAGCGCATCTCCCGCAGCGTCTGCCGCGCCGTGGCCGAGTACAGCTTCCGCACCGCGCGCAAGATCCACGGGCGCGTCTACGGCGGCCCGAAGTGGACCGTGAGCCCGATCTACGAGGGCCTCCTGAAGGAGGAGCTCGACGCCGCCTCCGAGCGCCACTCCGAGGTGCCCTACCAGCCGGTGCTGATCGACGCCACCTACGCCGGGCTCGTGTCCGGCGCCGCCGACGCCCCGCTGGTCATCCCGGCGCTGAACCGCGACGGTGACTGCCTCTCGGACATGGTGCTGCCGCTCTTCGGCTCGATCGCGGGAGCCGAGTCGGTGTTGCTGTCCTTCGACGACAACTACGAGGTCGGCGCCGTGATGTCAGAGGCGCCGCACGGCACCGCGCCCGCGCTGCTCGGCAAGAACATCGCCAACCCGATGGCGATGCTGATGGCCGCCGCCGCCGTGCTGCACTACGTCGGCGAATCCGGCCAGGACGCCGCGCAGCTCGCCTCGCGCGCGATCTACGAGTCGGTACTGGAGGCCGCGGCCACGGGCGTCCGCACCCCGGACCTGGGCGGCCACTCCACCACCAGCGAGTTCACCGACGAGGTGATCTCGCGCACGCGCACGAAGATCGACATCTGGACCTCGCTCGGGTCCACCGTCTAGCCGCACTCAACCGTTCGGCCCCCGCCTGCGTAGTAGCTGCATGGGCCGCGAGTACGTGTTCGTCGACGAATGGGAGGTGGAGGCGCCGATCGTGGCCGTCTTCCGCGCGCTCTCCGACGCCACGACCTACCCCGACTGGTGGCAGCCCGTCTACCTGTCCGCCGAGGCCGACGGCCCGCTGCGGGTGGGCCGCGTGGCACGCGAGCGCTTCAAGGGCCGCCTCCCCTACGAGCTCAACACGACCTCGGAGATCATCCGCCTCGAGCCGCCGCGCGAGTGCGAGGTGGACGTGGTGGGCGATCTCGCCGGGAACGGGGTCTGGCGGCTGAGCCAGCTGCCGGACGGCGTGGTGCACGTGCGCTTCGACTGGCGCGTCTACGCCGACAGGCCCCTGCTGCGCATCCTCAGCCCGCTGCTGCGGCCCGCGTTCCGCTGGAACCACAACTGGGCCATCAAGCGGGCGATCGAGGGGCTCGGGCCCTACGCGCGCGCCTCGGCCTCTGAGTCCGTCTCCTCCACGTAGCCGGCCAGCGCCCGGCGGATGTCGTCCGGGATCGGCCGCTTGTCGCCGGTCGCGAGGTCCATGAACACGTGGCTCAGCTCGCCCTCGACGAGCAGCTCTCCGCCGCGCTTCACGTCGATGCGGCTGGTCAGGCTCGTGTTGCCGAGCCGCGTGGCCCACCATTCGAGCTCGATCTCGTCGTCGAAGCGCGCCGGCGCGTGGAAGCGGGCACGCGCCTCGACGACCACCATGTCCGTGCCCGAGGCGATCATCCGTTCGTACGGGATGCCGGCGTGGCGCCAGACCTCGGTGAGCGCGACGTCGAAGTACGCGAAGTAGTGCGCGTTGAAGACCACCCGCTGCTGATCGCATTCGGCGTAGCGCACGCGCATGTGGTGGCTGTAGCGCTGGGCCATCGAGCGCGCAGGGTAACGCGCCGCCCGCGGAACGTTCTTCCGTCCGACCCCCTTCCTAGTCTTACGAACACATGTTCCCCGCCCGCTTTTCCCCTCGTTTCTCCCGTCTCGCCCGCGCGGTCGACGTGGCGCTCGAGTTCGCCACCCTCGGCGAGCTGCGTCTCGACGAGCCGGCGGACGTCTGGGAGGAGCCCGCGGCGGGGCTGCCGGAGGCATCGGCGGCGGCGGCAGAGCTCTCCCCGGTCCTGCCGCCGCCGTTCCCGCCGGCAACCGCGGCCGGTCGCCGCGCCCTGGAGGCTCAGCGAGCGGCGGAGCGCGCCGCCCAGCCACCCGAGTGCGCGGGTACGCGCCAGCGCGGTCCGAGCCGGCAGCCGAGCCGTGCGGCGGGGCGTCAGCGTGCCGGGGCCGTCAAGGCGCCGGAGCAGCCGTGCCTCTGGCAGGGCGACTGATCGAGCCTCACGCCGCCTCGCGCCAGCGCCTCAGCTCTTCCCGGAACCATTCGACCGGCTCCGAGCGCTTGCCCTCGGTCGAACCGTCCAGCTCCACGAAGTCGAGGAACAGCTTGGGGTCCTGAATCCGCTCCAGCAGCGCTTTCAGCCGCCGGCGGTCGAGCCGGCCGGTGCGCTGCCAGCTGCGCCAGATGCCGTAGGGGCGGTCGTGTAGCTCGATGGTCGTGAGCAGCCGCTCGTCGTCCGTATAGCGCTCCGCGAAGCGGCGGGCGCGCATCGCGTGATGGTTCTCCCCCACCCGCGGCCGCCACTCCTGCACGCGGTTCTTGAAGGCGTCGTGCACCAGCACGATGAAGCGCAGCTGCGCGCGCTCCTCGCCCGTCACGCCCGTGCGCTCGAGCCGCCCGAGCAGATCGGCCACGTGGGTACCCACGCTGCCCTCGGGGTGCGCCTTGCGCGGCCGGCCCCAGGCCAGCCCCTCGAGCAGCTGCGGATCCTCGCTCACCCGGCGCTCGAGGTCGTTCTCGGGCCGGAAGCCGGGAATCAGGTCTTCTGCGCGCACGGCGCTCAAGCTACCGGGCGGGCGGGGTGGCCTAGTCGATCTGCTCGACGGACCAGCCCGCGTCGGTGCGGGCGAGGATCACCCGTGCGGACTCCCCGCCGCCGCTGGCCACGAAGTGGGCGCGGTCCTGCTCGATGCCCGGGCGATCGTCCACGAGCACGAGCGCCAGCTCGTCGTAGGCCCACCCGGGGCGACCGGCCGTGATCGCGTCACGCGCGGCGGCCTCCAGGGCCGGGCGATCCCAGCCCTTGTCCTCGGCGCGGGCGTGCTCCAGCGCGCGGTCGGCGTCGGTGATGTTCCGGGCAGCCTCGTGCTCGCGCGAGCCGTGATAGCGCCGGCTGGCAAACAGGCCGCCCACCAGCAGCACGAGCCACACTCCCACCACAACCACCAGGATGATCGCCAAGGTCGACATGGCGGCAAGTCTAGGCGCAGGCGTGGCTGGCTCCGGTGCGCCAACGAAAACGGGCCGCCCCGAGGGACGACCCGTTTCAAATAACTCGGCGGCGACCTACTCTCCCAGGCCCGTGAGGGCCAAGTACCATCGGCGCAGAGGGGCTTAACTGCTCTGTTCGGAATGGGAAGAGGTGTTTCCCCCTCGCTATGACCACCGAAATCCTGTGAGACCCAGGCCTCGGTGGACCCTCAAAACTGCACAATTGGCCGAAACAACGGGGGTATCAAAAATCCGTCAAGCCCTCGAAGCATTAGTACCGATCAGCTAAACGCATTACTGCGCTTACACCGTCGGCCTATCAACGTGGTGGTCTTCCAGCGGCTCTTACCCTCTCAAGGAGGTGGGAGAACTCATCTCGAGGTGGGCTTCCCGCTTAGATGCCTTCAGCGGTTATCCCGTCCAGACGTAGCTAACCTGCAATGCCCTTGGCAGGACAACAGGTACACCAGAGGTCTGTTCATCCCGGTCCTCTCGTACTAGGGACGACTCCTCTCAATTCTCCAACGCCCACGGCAGATAGGGACCGAACTGTCTCACGACGTTCTGAACCCAGCTCGCGTACCGCTTTAATGGGCGAACAGCCCAACCCTTGGGACCTACTTCAGCCCCAGGATGCGACGAGCCGACATCGAGGTGCCAAACCGGGCCGTCGATGTGGACTCTTGGGCCCGATAAGCCTGTTATCCCCGGAGTACCTTTTATCCGTTGAGCGACGGCGCTTCCACTTGCTACCGCCGGATCACTAAAGCCTGCTTTCGCACCTGCTCGACCTGTCAGTCTCGCAGTCAAGCTCCCTTGTTGCTTTTGCACTCTACGCACGATTTCCAACCGTGCTGAGGGAACCTTTGCGCGCCTCCGTTACATTTTGGGAGGCGACCGCCCCAGTCAAACTACCCGCCTGACACTGTTCACTCGCCCGGATTCACGGCGCGGTGTTAGAAGCCCAGAACACCAAGGGTGGTATCTCAAGGTTGGCTCCACAGCAACCGAAGTCACTGCTTCAAAGCCTCCCACCTATCCTGAGCAAGATGTCCCAGACTCCAATATCAGGGTGTAGTAAAGGTTCACGGGGTCTTTCCGTCTTGCCGCGGGTACTCGGCATCTTCACCGAGACTGCAATTTCACCGAGCCCCTCGTTGAGACAGCGTCCAAGTCGTTACGCCATTCGTGCAGGTCGGAACTTACCCGACAAGGAATTTCGCTACCTTAGGACCGTTATAGTTACGGCCGCCGTTTACCGGGGCTTAGGTTCGCTGCTTCGCTGACCGAAGTCAGCTAACAACTCCCCGTAACCTTCCGGCACCGGGCAGGCGTCAGCCCCTATACGTCGTCTTTCGACTTAGCAGAGACCTGTGTTTTTGGTAAACAGTCGCTTGGACCAATTCACTGCGGCCCCCTCGGGCTTCCCACGCGAGGTGGTTCACCCTACCGGGGCGCCCCTTCTCCCGAAGTTACGGGGCGATTTTGCCGAGTTCCTTAACGAGGGTTATCTCGATCACCTTAGTATTCTCTACTTGTCCACCTGTGTCGGTTTTGGTACGGGCACGCGCATCCTGCCTAGAGGCTTTTCTTGGAGGCTATGGCGTCGGGGACTCGCCGGCCCTGAGGCCAGCTGGCATCGCACCTCGCATCAACAAGCTCCCGGATTTACCTTGGAGCTCTAGCTACATGCTTACCCCTGGGCGACCTTCGCCAGGGATCCCTTAGCCTTCCTCGTCCCCCCATCGGTCATAACGGACACGACGTGGTACGGGAATATCAACCCGTTGGCCATCGACTACGCCTTTCGGCCTCGCCTTAGGTCCCGACTAACCCTGAGCAGACGAACTTTACTCAGGAATCCTTGGACAATCGGCGGAAGGGATTCTCACCCTTCTTTCGTTACTCATGCCGACATTCTCACTTCCCGGCCCTCCACGGCTGGCTTACGCCGCCGCTTCACTGGGTTCGGGAACGCTCTCCTACCGCGTACAGAGCCCGAAGGATCTGTACACCCGCAGCTTCGGTGACTAGCTTGAGCCCCGTTACATTTTCCGCGCTCGAACACTTGACCAGTGAGCTGTTACGCACTCTTTCAAGGATGGCTGCCTCTAAGCCAACCTCCTGGTTGTCTGTGCATCCGAACATCGTTTCCCACTTAGCTAGTACTTGGGGACCTTAGCTGGCGGTCTGGGCTGTTCCCCTTTTGCCTACGAAGTTTATCCCCCGCAGACTGACTCCCAGGGTAGACGTAATGGTCTTCGGAGTTTGCCTGAAGTCGGTAACCTGGTGGGGCCCCTAGTCCAAGCAGTGCTCTACGGCCAATACGCAATTTACCTGAGGCTATACCTAAATATATTTCGGAGAGAACCAGATATCTCCGAGCTTGATTAGCCTTTCACTCCGACCCACAGGTCATCCGCCCAGTTTTCAACCTAGGTCGGTTCGGTCCTTCACGGGGTCTTACCCCCGCTTCAACCTGCCCATGGGTAGCTCGCTCGGTTTCGGGTCTACCGCCACTGACTATAATCGCCCTATTCGGACTCGCTTTCGCTGCGGCTCCGCTCATCGCTTAACCTTGCCAGTGACGAGTAACTCGTCGGCTCGTTATGCAAAAAGCACGCCGTCACACCGAAGTGCTCCGACCGCTTGTAGGCACACGGTTTCAGGTACTATTTCACTCCCCTTCCGGGGTTCTTTTCACCTTTCCCTCACGGTACTAGTCCGCTATCGGTCACCAGGGAGTACTTAGCCTTGGAGGGTGGTCCCCCCAGATTCGGACCGCGTTTCACGGGTGCGGTCCTACTCAGGAACAACTCACGGGAGGCCATGCATTTTCGCCTACGGGACGGTTGCCCTCTGTGGTGCGCGGTTCCACGCGCTTCGGCTAACACATGACTTTGTAACTCCCGCCGGCACACGCACGCGCCGGAAGAGCTGCCCTACAACCCCCACCAGGCAACGCGTGCGCGCTTACACCTGACAGGTTTGGGCTGATCCCCTTTCGCTCGCCACTACTCGGGGAGTCTCGGTTGATTTACTTTCCTCGGGGTACTTAGATGTTTCAGTTCCCCCGCTTGCCTTCCCGAGGCTATGTGTTCACCTCGGGATAACGCCGCATTACCAGCGCCGGGTTTCCCCATTCGGAAATCCACGGGTCACAGGCTGTTAGCGCCTCACCGTGGCTTATCGCAGCCACCCACGTCCTTCATCGACTCCTGGTGCCAAGGCATCCACCGTGTGCCCTTACATATCTTGACGGTGATCGACCTCCCGAAGGAGGTCGGTGATACCCATATTATTTGGCCAACTGTGCAGTTTTCAAGGTCCAACCGAGGCCCGTGCCCGCGGGGACTCCGCGGGCGCGGTCTCAGAGCTTGTGACAGACACGGCGCGGGCCGGTCTCTCAAAACTCAACAGCGTGTGTGCGCGGCGCGGGACGCAGAAGCGTCTCGAGCACGCGCGCTTCGTCCTAGGCTCGGTCGACATTCCTAAGGACCGCCGGCGCTATCAAGCGACCAGCGGTGCTCTGGAAAAGGAGCTCCCTAGAAAGGAGGTGATCCAGCCGCACCTTCCGGTACGGCTACCTTGTTACGACTTCACCCCAATCACGAGCCCCACCTTCGACGGCTCCCTCCCTTACGGGTTAGGCCACCGGCTTCGGGTGTTGCCCGCTTTCGTGGTGTGACGGGCGGTGTGTACAAGGCCCGGGAACGTATTCACCCCGACGTTGCTGATTCGGGATTACTAGCAACTCCGCCTTCATGGAGGCGAGTTTCAGCCTCCAATCCGAACCGAGACGCACTTTTTGGGATTCGCTCCACCTCGCGGTATCGCAGCCCTTTGTATGCGCCAATGTAGCACGTGTGTAGCCCTGGACATAAGGGGCATGATGACTTGACGTCATCCCCACCTTCCTCCGGTTTGTCACCGGCAGTCTCGCATGAGTCCCCACCATTACGTGCTGGCAACATGCGACGGGGGTTGCGCTCGTTGCGGGACTTAACCCAACATCTCACGACACGAGCTGACGACAGCCATGCACCACCTGTGAACCGGCCCCGAAGGGAGAGTGTATTTCCACACCTGTCCGGCACATGTCAAGCCCAGGTAAGGTTCTTCGCGTCGCGTCGAATTAAACCACATGCTCCGCTGCTTGTGCGGGCCCCCGTCAATTCCTTTGAGTTTTAGCCTTGCGGCCGTACTCCCCAGGCGGGGCACTTAATGCGTTAGCTGCGGCACGGGAGGAGTCGACACCTCCCACACCTAGTGCCCATCGTTTACGGCGTGGACTACCAGGGTATCTAATCCTGTTTGCTCCCCACGCTTTCGCGCCTCAGCGTCAGTACCGTCCCAGCGAGCTGCCTTCGCCATTGGTGTTCCTCCTGATATCTGCGCATTTCACCGCTACACCAGGAATTCCACTCGCCTCTTCCGGACTCTAGCCCGGCAGTATCCGCCCGCCTCCCGGGGTTGAGCCCCGGACTTTCAGAGCGGACTTACCGGACCGCCTACGCGCTCTTTACGCCCAATGATTCCGGACAACGCTTGCCCCCTACGTATTACCGCGGCTGCTGGCACGTAGTTAGCCGGGGCTTCTTGTGGAGGTACCGTCATGCCGAACCGCTATTAACGGCCGGCACTTCGTCCCTCCTGAAAGGGGTTTACAACCCGAAGGCCTTCTTCCCCCACGCGGCGTTGCTGCGTCACACTTTCGTGCATTGCGCAAGATTCCCCACTGCTGCCTCCCGTAGGAGTCTGGGCCGTGTCTCAGTCCCAGTGTGGCTGATCGTCCTCTCAGACCAGCTACCCATCGCAGCCTTGGTAGGCCGTTACCCCACCAACAAGCTAATGGGCCGCGGGCCCATCCCGATGCGGAGGCCGAAGCTACCTTTACTCACCTCACTGATGTGAGGCGGGCACATCCGGTATTAGCCCGAGTTTCCTCGGGTTGTCCCGGTCATCGGGGCAGGTTACCCACGTGTTACTCACCCGTTCGCGGCTCTGCCCCAGGCCGAAGCCTGGTTCGTCGCTCCACTTGCATGTGTTAAGCACGCCGCCAGCGTTCGTCCTGAGCCAGGATCAAACTCTCCGTAAAAGCTGTTCGTGTCGGTGCAACTGCCCGAAGGCAAATGCGGTGACACAAGTCATTACAGAGTGTGTCATGTCCGTACTGCGTTGGAGACCGCGTACACGTAGCGATGCTCCTCGGACTTGACGGGTTCTGAATTCTGGCCGCCTACCTCGCCGATGATCGGCGAAGCGGCGGGTCGAACCTGGACGCGACTAGAGGCTCGAGGTATTGAGCCTCAGGTCGCACACGCTGTTGAGTTTTCAAAGACCGCCGCGCCTCTACGGCAGGGATTCCGCCGAAGTCTAGACGCTTCCAGTCAGGCCCATCAAAAAGGCCTCCCTGAGGAGGCCCGCGCATCCGGTCGCCGCTTGCTCAGCGGGACCTATGCGACGCGCTCCTCCAGGTTGGTCAGATCGAGCGCCATCTGGGGACGAAGAGTGTAGCGATCCTAGGCGGGAAGCGTCAATCCCGGACCGGGCGGCGGAAACGCTTGAAGCGCCGCTTCCCGAGCTGCAGCACGGCGCCGTCGAGGCGATCCGCGGCCAGGTCGAGCTCGGCGCCGTCGAGCGGCCTCCCCGTCAAGCCTCACACCGCCCTGCGAGAGCAGCCGGCGCGCCTCGGACCCGGAGACGCCGAAATGGTCGCGAATCAGCGCCGGCAGGTGCACCGGGTCGTCCGCCGGCAGCTCGGCCTCCTCGACCTCGTCCGGGATGCTGCGCTCCACGTGCAGGCGGTCGAAGTGCTCCTCGGCCTGCCGGGCGGCCTCCTCCCCGTGGTAGCGCGCCGTTATCTCGCGCGCGAGGGCGCGTTTTGACTCCACGGCCGGGCGATCGGGGTCCAGCGGACGATCGAGCAGCAGCTCGTAGTAGCTCCCCCATCACGTCGTCCGGAACCCGCATCAGCTTGCCGAAGATCTCCTCGGGCGGATCGGCGACCCCGACGTAGTTGCCCAGCGTCTTCGACATCCGCTTGACGCCGTCGATGCCCTTGCAGGATCGGCATCGTGAGGATCGACTGCTGCGGCACCCCGTATGCCTCCTGCACCTGGCGCCCGAGCAGCAGGTTGAACTTCTGATCGGTGCCCCCCAGCTCCACGTCGGCCTCGATCGCCACCGAGTCGTAGCCCTGCAGCAGCGGGTAGAGCAGCTCCAGCACCGAGATCGGATCGCCCGCGCCGTAGCGCTTCGCGAAGTCGTCGCGCTCCAGGATCTGCGCCACCGTGGCCGTGCGGGCGAGACGGAAGAGGTCCTCGGCCGGCATGTCCAGCCATTCGCCGTTGTAGCGGACCTCGGTGCGGTCCGGGTCGAGGACCGTGAGCGCCTGCTGGCGGTAGGTCTCGGCGTTGCGGTCGAGCTCCTCGCCGTCGAGCTGCGGGCGGGTGGCGGAGCGTCCGCTCGGGTCGCCTACGCGGCCCGTGTAGTCGCCGATGATGAGGATCACCGTGTGCCCGAGATCCTGGAACTCGCGCAGCTTCTGGAGCACCACGGTGTGGCCGAGGTGTATATCCGGTGCCGTGGGGTCGATGCCGAGCTTGACGCGGAGGGGCCGGCCCTGGGCCAGCTGCCGCTCCAGAGCGCCCTCGGGCAGCGCATCCACGGCGTTCCGGAGCAGAAAGCTGGCCGCCGAGGCCTCCGGTTCCGTCACGGTCGCAATGCTAGACTCCCGCCCTCGTCGGACGGAGCTCGAAGGCCGCTGCCGCGCCGTCCTCAGGGGACCGCACGGTCGCCCACCACGTCTGTAAATGCCGGATTCGACGCCCACAGCCCTGAGGCCCCAAGCCGCTGCCGATGAGCCGCCGTCTGTAGAGAACGGGTCGAGGCGGAACGGGCGCGGTCCCAAGCCTCCCAAGCCGAAGCTCAAGAAGCTCCGGCTGCTGCTCGTCCTGGCGGGCCTGGCGCTGCTCGCGCTCCTGTCGCTGATGTTCGGGATGCTGATGGCGGTGGCGAGCGAGATCCCCTCGCTCGAGAACAGCGCCGAGTTCCGCACCGCGCGCAACTCCACGATGCTCGCGTCGAACGGGTCGCCGATCGCGCGCCTCACCGGCAACGAGAACCGCATCCTGATCGACCCGGAGGAGATCTCCCCGAACATCAAGAACGCGGTCATCGCGATCGAGGACAAGCGCTTCTACCAGCACCACGGCGTGGACCTGAAGGGAATGGCGCGAGCCGCGTTCGCCGACGTGAGCCACCACGGCACGGTTCAGGGCGGCTCCACGATCACCGAGCAGTTCGTGAAGAACGCGCTGGCCGCGCAGAACAACAGGACCGTGTTCGAGAAGCTGCGCGAGGCGGCGCTGGCCTACCACCTCGAGCGCCAGTGGTCGAAGCAGAAGATCCTCGGCGAGTACCTGAACACGATCTACTTCGGGAGCGGGGCGTACGGCGTGGAATCCGCCATGCGCACGTACTTCGGCGGGCCGCAGACGAGCTACAACCCGCAGGAGCGCATGGCGAGCAACGCGTCGCCCGACCAGGCCGCGCTGCTCGCCGGGATGATCGCCTCGCCGACGCGGCTACAACCCGGTGACGAATCCGGGCGCGGCGCTGAGGCGCCGGAACCTCGTGCTCAGCCTGATGCTCGAGCAGCACATGATCAGCCCCGGCCAGTACCAGCAGGCGCTGATCCAGGCGCTGCCGGGCGCCCAGACGATCAACCCGCCGCACCCGGACTCCTCCCAGCCCTACTTCTCGACCTGGGTCACGCAGCAGCTGGTGGACAGGTTCGGCGCGGGCCGGGTCTTCGGCGGGCGCGCTGAAGGTGACCACGAGCATCGACCCGCAGCTCCAGGCGGCCGCGGTCCAGGCGATCAACGGCGGGCTGGCGGGCATCGGGCCCACCGCCTCACTGGTGGCGATCGACAATCGCACCGGTGAGGTGAAGGCGATGGTGGGCGGCAACGATTTCGAGCACCACCCCTTCAACATCGCCACCGACGGCCATCGGCAGCCGGGCTCGGCGTTCAAGCCGTTCACCCTCATCGAGGCACTCGAACAGGGCATCGCGCCGACGAGCGTCTGGCCGTCTGCGCCGGTGACGTTCAAGGTGAGCAAGCGCGAGAGCTTCCCGGTGCACAACTTCGAGGACAAGTACTCGGGCTCGATCTCGCTGGCCAACGCGCTGGCGTACTCGGACAACACCGTGTTCGCGCGCGTCGGCGTGCAGGTGGGCACCCACAAGATCGCGCGGCTCGCGAACCGGATGGGCCTGAAGACGAAGGTGTCCACCAACCTGGCGATCACGCTGGGCGCCCTGAAGGAGGGCGTGAACCCGCTCGAGATGGCGTACGCGTACTCGACGATCGCCAACGGGGGCAAGCGCGTGACGGGATCGCTGCCCGCCTGGAAGAACGGCCCGGTCGCAATCGAGGACGTGAAGACCGGCGACGGCAAGCGCGTGATCGCCAAGGACAAGCGGCGCTTCATCCAGGTGGTGCCGACGAGCATCGCCCAGGAGGCGATCCAGCTCATGCACGGCGTGGTGACCCACGGCACCGGCACCAAGGCGAACCTCCCCAACGACTTCGTCGCCGGGAAGACCGGCACCACGGAGAACTACGGTGACGCCTGGTTCGTGGGCTTCGACAGCCGCTACACGGTGGCCGTCTGGGTGGGCTATCCGGACAAGCTCATCCCGATGAAGACGCTCTACCAGGGCGGCCCGGTCGAGGGCGGCACCTACCCGGCGATCATCTGGCACAACTTCATGGTCAGCGCGCTGAACATCCTGAACACGCGCAACCCGAAGAAGAACCCGCTGCACTACACCCCCACCGGAGCTCCGGTGGGCGCGACGGGACTGGCCTCGCCTTCCAGTGGCACCAGCGCCCCGTCCCAGACGCAGGGCACCAGCCAGGGCAAGAAGAAGCAGCAGACTCAGCAGAACCAGCAGCCCCAGGACAACGGCGAACGGCAACGGCACCGGCGATCAGGGCACGCCGGCGCCCGACACCGGCACGCCACCGACCCAGCAGCAGCAGCCCACCCCCGGCAACAACACCGGCGGGGCGGGCACCGGCGGCGCGGGGACGGGCACCGGCACCGGCACGCCAACGGGCACCGGAACGCCCACGCCGGGCCAGTAATCCGTCAGCGCGCGACGCCGCGCATGCTCGGCGGCCAGGGGCGCGAGACCGAGCGGCTGCGAGGATCCGCGAAGCGCCAGGGCAGCTCCACCGCCTTGGTGATGCCGACCCGCTCCCCGACCGCGAGGGTCTCGGGGCGATCCCCGTCGCCCGGCGGCAGCAGCTCGATGGGCCCGTCGCCGAGCAGTGAGCTGCCGTTCAGCTCGAGGCCGATCCCGAGCGCCTGCGTGAGCTTGCCCGGACCGGAGCAGAGCTGGTGGATGTCCTCCAGGTGGCGCCGCTCGCGCATCAGGTCGACGCCGTCGACGGGCTCGAGCGCCCTGATCAGAACGGCGGCGCCCACGCCCTCCGGCTCACAGACCGCGTTCAGGAGTGCGTGGATGCCGTACGAGCGGTAGATGTAGGCCTGCCCCGGGGGACCGAACAGAACGCGCGTGCGCGGGGTGAGGCCGACAAACGCGTGCGAGGCCGGCTCGTCCATGTGGTAGCTCTCGACCTCCACGATCCGGCCCGCGGTGGCGCCGTGGCGCACGGTGGCGCCGACGAGGTCACGGGCCACGTCGTGGACCGAGCGGTCGTAGAAGTCGCGGGTCACGGCGCGGCGTCGGCCAGCACGATCCGGGCGCGCTCGAGCTGCTCGCGGACGCGCGGCAGGGCGGTGCCGCCCTCCGACACCTTCGACTCGAGCCACGCGCCCTCGGCCAGCAGCTCGTGGTAGCCGGGCACGAGCTCCTCGGCGTGCTGGCGCACCTCGTCCTCGCTGAGCTCGGACAGCCGCCTGCCGGAGTCGAGCGCCTGGCGCACGAGCCCGGCGACCACCCCGTGGGCCTCACGGAAGGGCACGCCGCGGCGCACCAGCAGGTCGGCGATGTCGGTGGCCGCCGGGAACTCGTCGGCGGCGGCCGCCGCCAGGCGGTCGCGGTTGAACGCGATGCCCTCGAGCATGCCCGCGGCAGCGGCGATCGTGAGCTCGAGCGTGTCCACGGCGTCGAACAGCCGCTCCTTGTCCTCCTGGAGGTCCTTGTTGTAGGTGAGCGGGAGGCCGTGCAGCACGCCGTGGAGTCCGACGAGGTGAGCCGCCACTCGCGGCGCCTTGGCGCGCAGCAGCTCGGCGGCGTCCGGGTTCTTCTTCTGGGGCATGATGCTCGAGCCCGAGGCGAACGAGTCGGAGACCTCGCAGAAGCCGAACTCCTCGCTGGACCAGAGGACGATCTCGGCCCCGAGCTGCGAGAGGTGGGTGGCGCAGGTGGCGGCCGCCGCCAGGTAGTCGAGCACCGAGTCGCGACTCGAGACGGCGTCCACGGAGTTCTGGGCGACCGAGGCGAAGCCGAGCTCCGGCCGCCACGAAGGCGCGGTCGGTCTCGAAGTTCACGCCCGCGAGCGCTCCCGCCCCCAGGGGCAGCTCCGACGCCGCCTCCACCACGAAGGCAAAGCGCTGGGCGTCGCGGCGCAGCTTCCAGAAGTAGGCGAGCAGATGGTGCGAGAGGTAGATCGGCTGGGCGCGCTGGAGATGGGTGTAGCCCGGCATCGGCCAGTCCAGGTGCGCCTCCGCGACCTCCACGATCGTCTCCATCAGGTCCAGCAGTGCGCGCCGGTCGCGCTCGGCGTGGGCTCGCACGAACATGGCCACGTCCGTGGCCACCTGGTCGTTGCGCGAGCGGGCGGTGTGCAGCTTCCCCCCCACCGGGCCGACGATCTCCGTGAGCCGGCGCTCGATCGCCATGTGGATGTCCTCGTCGTCGGGCTGGACGACGAAGCTGCCCTGCTCGAACTCGCCCCTGACGGCCTCGAGGCCGCCCTCGAGCTCCGCCAGCTCCTCGTCCTCGATGATCCCGACGCGCGCGAGCATGCGCGCGTGAGCGCGCGACTGGTCGAGGTCGAACGGCGCCAGGCGGTGGTCGAACCCGACCGACGTGTTGAGGGCGCGGAAGAGCGGATCCTGGGGCTCTGAGAAGCGAGACATCCGCGCGGAGTCTACGAGTCGCCATCGGCCATCTAGGATTGCCCGCCGTGAGGGTGCTCGTAACGGGAGCCACCGGAAAGGTCGGCCACGCGGTGGCGACCGCGCTGCTCGAGCGGGGCGACGAGGTGCGCGCGCTGGTACGCGACCCCAGCCGCGCGGCGATCCCGACAGGCGCCGAGCCCGTGCGCGGCGACGCGACCGACACCGAGTCGCTCGCCGAGGCGGTGCGCGGCTGCGAGCTGGTCTTCAACGCCATGGGGCTGCCCGAGCAGTGGCTGGCGGATCCGCTGCTGTTCCACGACGTGAACGCGCGCGGCAGCGAGAACCTGGTGCGAGCGGCGCGCAGCGCGGGCGTGCGGCGGGTGGTGCACACGAGCACGATCGACGTCTTCCACGCCGAGCGCGGCGAGCGCTTCGACGAGTCGCGTCTGGCGGACTACCCGAAGGGCACCGCGTACGAGCGCTCCAAGCAGGAGGCCGAGCGGCTCGTGCTGGCCGTGGGCGGCGGCATCGAGGTGGTGCTGGTGAACCCCGCAGCCGTCTACGGACCCGGACCGAGCGGCGGCGCGTCGCTCGAGGAGGACCTCTTCCGGCCGCTGGTGCGCAAGCGGCTGCCGGTGCTGCCGCCAGGCGGGATGGGCGTGTGCTTCACCACCGGCGTGGCGGCCGGGCACCTGCTGGCGGCCGAGCGCGGGCAGCCCGGCGAGCGCTACATCCTCTGCGACCGGCACGTGTCGATGCGCGAGCTGTCCGAGGCCGTGGTGCGGCTGGCCGGGCGCGGCCGCATCCCCCCGGCGATCCCGGCAGGGCTCGCCGAGGCGGTGTCGATCGCGGGCGAGGGCGTGGCGCGGGTGGTGCGCAAGCCTCCGCTGCTCCCGCGCGGCCAGCTCTACTTCCTGCGCTGGAACGCCGCCCCCGACTCCTCCAAGGCGCAGAGCGAGCTCGGCTGGGAGCCGACGTCGCTCGATGACGGCCTGACCCGGACGCTCGCGTCCATGGGCCTTGCCTGACCCGCCGCTGATCCGCGCACCCCGACCAGAGGAGGTGCAGGAGGTGGCCGCTTTGCTGTATCTCACCTCGCCCGGCGGGTTCGCGCTGTTCGGCGGCAGCCCGCAGGGCGGCCTGCGAGTGATCGAGGCGTCGTTCCGCCGCGCGGGCACCGACGCCAGTCGAGAGGTGCTGACGGTGGCGGAGCTGGGCGGCGAGCTGGCCGGGGTGATGGCCGCTTTCCCCGCGCGAGAGGGCGACCCGCGCCGCCGGCGCTTCATGCGCACGGCGCTGCGGCGGCGCGCCCCCTGGCGCTGGCTCGGGATCTGGCGGCTGGCACGTCACGGCGCACGCCAGGCGCCGCGGCCACCGGAGGCCGCCTTCTACATCGACTCGCTGGCCACGGCCGATCGCTTCCGCCGCCGCGGGGTGGCCCGGGCCCTGCTCGAGGAGGCGGAACGGCTCGCCCGCGAGGGCGGCCATCGGTCCCTGGCCCTGGACACGAGGGCGGAGAACACCGGCGCCCGGGCCCTGTACGAGCAGTTCGGCTTCGAGATCGGCGAGGAGCGCCCGGCGGCGCCGCCGGTGCCGGCGCTTGTGGGCTACGTGAAGGTGCTCGGCTAGGCGACCGAGCTGCGGGCCTGGGCCAGCACCTCGCGCAGGGACTCGCTGACGCGCGCCACCTGACCCTCGCTGAGCTGCGGGAAGAAGGGCAGCGCGAGGGAGCGGCGGGCCACGTCCTCGCAGACCGGGAACTCGCCCTCGCGGTGGCCGAAGCGCCGGCGGTAGAAGCTCATCAGGTGGATGGCGGGCAGGTACGGCTTCGAGTCGACGCCGCGGGCGCGCAGCGCCTCGATGGCGGCGTCGCGCTCGACCTCGGCCGGCAGCTGCACCACGTAGACGAACCAGCTGCGGCGGTCACCGCCCTCGTCGGGACACGGCAACACGATCCCCTCGACGTCCGCCAGCGCCTCGGTTGTAGAGGCCGGCCACCGCGGCGCGCGCCGCCAGCAGCTCGTCGAGCCGCTCGAGCTGGGCGACGCCGAGCGCGCAGGCCAGGTCCGAGAGCCGGTAGTTGAAGCCGAGCCGGTCGTGGTCGAGCCAGCCCATGTCCGGCGAGCGGCCCTGGTTGCGCTCGCTGTCGATCCGCTCGCGCAGCTCGGGCGTCGGGCAGACCACGATCCCGCCCTCGCCCGTGGTCATCTGCTTGTTCGGGTAGAAGGCGAACACCGACAGGTGCCCGCGCGCGCCCACCGAGCGACCGTCGCCGTGCAGCGCGCCGAGCGCCTCGCAGGCGTCCTCGACGATCCAGAGCCCGTGCCGCGCCGCCAGCTCCTCGAAGGCCGGCATGTCAGCCGGGTAGCCGAAGATGTGCACCGGCAGGAGGCCGGTCGTGCGCTCGCTCACCGCCGCGCCGGCGGCCGCTGGGTCGAGGTTGAGCGTGCGCTCGTCGATGTCGCAGAAGACGGGGCGCGCGTCCCTCGTACAGCACGCAGTTGGCGGAGGCGACGAAGCTGAACGGCGTGGTGATGACCTCGTCGCCGGGCTCGATGCCGGCGGCGCGAACGGAGAGGTGAAGGCCGGCGGTGCCGCTCGAGACCGCCGAGGCGTGCGCGCACGCCGAGCCGCTCGGCGAAGCCGTGCTCGAAGCCTGCAGCATCGGGCCGAGCGACAGCCGCCCCGAGCGGAGCGTCTGGAGCACCAGCTCCTCCTCGCGCGCGCCGATGAGCGGCTGCGAGAGCGGGATCGGGTCGCTCACGCGCCTGCCGCCGGCTCGGCGGCGGCGGCCGCGTGGCGGGAGTGCTCGCTGCGGCCGGGCAGCATGCCCGCCTCGAGCGAGTCGACCAGCGCCTCCCAGCTCGCCTCGATCACGTTCTCGGACACGCCGATCGAGCCCCAGGTGTCGGTGCCGTCGCTGGCGTCGAGCAGTACGCGCGTGATCGCCCCGGTGCCCTTGGACTCGTCGAGGATGCGCACCTTGAAGTTCGTCAGCTCGATGTCGCGCAGGTGCGGGTAGGTCTCGCCGATGGCGTCGCGCAGCGCCCTGTCCAGCGCGTTCACCGGGCCGTTGCCCTCCGCCGTGCGCACGTAGCGCTCGCCGTCGACCCAGATCTTGATCGTGGCCTCGGTCTCAGCTTGCCGTCCTCGCGCTTCTCGACGATCACGCGCCAGGACTCGAGCCTGAACAGCGGCTCGTGGTCGCCCGTCTCCCTGCGGATCAGCAGGTCGAACGAGCCGTCGGCGGCCTCGAACTGGAAGCCGCGGTGCTCGAGCTCCTTGACGCTGTCGACCACCCGCGTGGCCGCCGCCTCGTCGAGCAGCGACCCCCCGCTGCTCGGCCCGCGCCTGCACGGTGCCCTTGCCGGACAGCTCCGAGATCAGCAGCGAGCGGTCGTTGCCCACGGCCGCCGGGTCCATGTGCTCGAAGGTGCGCGCGTCCTGCGATGATCCCGGCCACGTGCATGCCGCCCTTGTGGGCGAACGCGCTGCTGCCCACGTAGGGCTGGGTCGGGCTCGGGCTGACGTTGCAGATCTCGTCGACGAGGTGCGCGGTCTCGGTCAGGCGAACCAGCTGCTCCGGCGCCACGCAGTCGTAGCCCAGCGTGAGCTGGAGGGCGGGCAGGATCGATGACGAGGTTGGCGTTGCCGCAGCGCTCGCCGTAGCCGTTCATCGTGCCCTGCACCAGGCGCGCGCCCTGCTCGACCGCCATCACCGAGTTGGCCACGCCGCAGCCGGCGTCGTCGTGCGTGTGGATCCCCACCGACACCTCGGAGCCCGAGGGCGGCGACCACCTGCGCCGTGGCATCGGACACCTGGCTGGGGAGCGAGGAGCCGTTGGTGTCGCAGAGCGTGACGTTCTCGGCGCCTGCCTCGACCGCCGCCCGCAGGCAACGCAGCGCGTAGGCCGGGTCGTCGCGGTAGGCGTCGAAGAAGTGCTCGGCGTCGTAGACGACGCGCTTGCCCTCGCCGCGCAGGAACTCGACCGAGTCGGCGATCATCGCCAGGTTCTCCTCCGGGTCCACCTTGGTGACCTTCTCGAGGTGGAGCGACCAGGTCTTGCCCACGAGCGTGCAGACCGGCACGAACGAGTCCACGAGCAGGCGCAGCGCCTGATCGGCCTCGGCCGCCAGCCCGCGGCGGCGCGTCATGCCGAACGCGGCGATCGTCCGCGTGATCGAAGCGCTCGGACGCGAGCAGCTCGAACAGCGCCTCGTCCTTCGGGTTCGAGCTCGAGGAAACCCGCCTCGATGAGGTGCACGCCGAGGCCGTCGAGCGCGTGCGCGACCTGCACCTTCTCGTCGACCGACAGCGACATGCCCTCGCCCTGCATGCCGTCGCGGAGGGTGGTGTCGTAGAGAAGTACCTGCGGAGCCATGGGAATGCCTTTCGGGAGAGTTCGAGCAGCACGAGCGTGAGGCGTGGCGCGTTGCGCAGGCCGTAGCTAATTCGGACGAACTGAGCGTTCACGCCTTGGATGGTACCTGGACGAGGTCCAGCCACTCGGCGTAGCGCGGCACCCGGCCGCAGAGCGCGTCGTCGAACACGCCCTGGATCTCGACGCGTGATCGGCCCGGGCTCTGCCGAGCGACGATGTCGTCGATCTCACGCACGGCGTGAGCTCGGCGGCGGTGCCCGTGAGGAACAGCTCGTCGGCCAGTTCGCCAGCTCGCCGCGCGCGATGTCGCGCTCGATCATCTCGTAGCCCAGGTCGCGCGCGATCTGCGATCATCGACTTGCGGTTGATGCCGTCGAGGATGCTGGCGGTCTGCGGCGGCGTGTAGATCACGCCGTCGCGCACGAGGAAGATGTTCTCGCCGGTGCCCTCGCAGACGTTGCCCACGTGCGTCGAGCAGGATCGCCTCCTGGTAGCCCGCCTTGGTGGCCTCGATCTTGGCCAGCACCGAGTTCAGGTACTGGCCCGGACGCCTTGGCGTGCGGGTACAGGGAGATCGGCGAGATGCGCTGCCAGGACGAGACCTTGGCCCGGATTCCGTGCGCTTGCCCTCCTCGCCGAGGTAGGCCCCCCACTCCCACACCGCGATCGTGCACTTCGACCGGGTTGTCGAGCGGGTTGAGCCCCATCGGCCCGTGCGCCGCGGTAGACGAGCGGGCGGATGTAGCAGACTGCGGAAGCCGTTGCGCACGATCAGCTCGTGCGTGACCTCGCGCAGCTTCTCCAGCGGTACGGCATGTCCATGTAGTACATCGCGGCCGAGCGGCGCGAGCCGGTCCAGATGCTCCGTGTGGCGGAAGATCGCCGTGCCGCGCTCGGTGTCGTACGCCCGGATGCCCTCGAACACTCCCGTTCCGTAATGCAGGGAGTGGGTCAGTACGTGTACCTTCGCGTCCTCCCAGGAGACGAACTCGCCGTTCATCCAGATGAGGTCCGCTGTTGGCACGTCTGCCCTCCTTTTCAGAGGTTCGAGAGGACGGCCCTTGTGGCGTCCTCCGTGGTGGCGTCGCCGCCGAGGTCCGGAGTACGTAGGCCAGCCTCGAGCGCAGTGTCGATCGCCGATTCTAGCCCGGCGGCCTCGGCTTCCATGTCCAGTCCGTAGCGCAGCATCATCGCCGCCGAGCCGAACATGGCCAGCGGGTTCGCCTTGCCGGTGCCCGCGATGTCCGGCGCGGAGCCGTGGACGGGCTCGAACACGCCGGGGCCGCCGGCGCCGACGGAGGCGCTCGGGAGCATCCCGATCGAGCCGGTGAGCATGGCCGCCTCGTCGCTGAGGATGTCGCCGAACATGTTCTCGGTGAGGATCACGTCGAAGTGCGAGGGACTGGACACCAGCTGCATCGCAGCGTTGTCCACGAGCAGGTGGTCAAGCTCCACCCCGTCGTGGTCGGCGGCCAGGCGGGTGACAACCTCGCGCCACAGACGCGAGGTCTCGAGCACGTTGGCCTTGTCCACGCTCGTGACCTTCCGGCGGGCGAACTTGAAGGCGACCTCGCTGATCCGCTCGATCTCCTCGACCGAGTAGACGCAGGTGTCGTAGGCGCTGTCGCCGTCGCGGCCGCGGTCGCCGAAGTAGATCCCGCCCGTGAGCTCGCGCACCACCAGGAGGTCGGTGCCCTCGATGCGCTCGCGCCGCAGCGGGCTCGAGTCGAGCAGGGCGGGGCTCGGGCGGATCGGCCGCAGGTTCGCGAACAGGCCGAGGCCCTTGCGCAGGCCGAGCAGGCCCTGCTCGGGACGCGGCGCGCTCGGGTCGGTGGTGTCCCACTTGGGACCGCCGACGGCGCCCAGCAGCACGGCGTCGGAGGCTCGACAGGCGTCCAGCACCTCCTCGGTGAGCGCGCTGCCGTGGGCGTCGATCGACACGCCGCCCATCGGCCGCTCCTCGAAGTCGAACTCCCCCAGCCGCTCGAGCACCTCCAGAGCGGCCGCCATCACCTCGGGGCCGATACCGTCGCCGGGCAGCGTGACGATGCGCGCCCGCGGGCTCACTGCGGCTTCCTCGCGTCCATGTTCAGCCGTACGTAGGGGAGCGTCAGGGGGCTGCCGGCGCGCTCCAGGCTGCGCTGCACCAGCTCCTCGCGCAGCTCCTCGGGGAGCCGCTCGAGGTGGTGGCCGAGGCACACGCTGCGGATGAAGTGGTCGGGCTCGTCGGGCACCACCGTTCGCTGCTCGAGCCAGCAGCGCACGTCGGTGAACCCGGCGGCCTCGAGCTTGGCGGCGGTCGCGTCGGGTCCCGCGAAGTTCCACGGTCCCTCCCAGTCGCCCACGTACTCGGCAAACGGCGGCTGCTTGCAGATCTCGTGGAGCTGCTCGTGGTAGGCGCCGAGGTTGCCCTCGCCGCCACACTGGACGACCATGCGGCCGCCGGGCTTGAGCGCCGCGAACATGCGCGCGAACAGGGCGTCGTGGTCGGCGACCCAGTGGAAGACCGCGTTCGAGAAGACCACGTCCACCTGCTCGTCGAGCTCGAGCGCCGTCAGCTCGGCGACGAACACCTCGGCGTCCGGGCCGAGCGCCTCGCGCGCCTTCTCCACCATCGAGGGGGAGCCGTCCACGGCGATCACCCGCCCGCGCGGCAGGCGCTGCTGGATCGCCAGGGTCACGCGGCCGCTGCCGCAGCCCGCGTCCAGCACGATCTCGTCGCCCTCCAGGGGCAGTCGCTCGAGCACCTCCGCGGCCCACTCCTGCTGCGGAGTGGACACGCGGTCGTAGACGGCGGCGTCCCAGTCGCGCGGCTGTGCGCTCACAGGGACGTGGTCACCGGCCCGCTGCGCTCGCGCGTGCGCTCGTACTCGTCGATCGCGTCGGCGCTCTGCAGCGTCTCGGCGATGTCGTCCAGCCCGTTCAGGAGGCGGTAGCGGGCGTCCTCCTCGAGCTCGAACGGAACCTCACGGCCATCGAAGGAGACCAGCAGCCGCTCAAGATCGACCGTGGCCTCGCCCGCCTTCATCAGCGCGCGCACGTCCTCCTCCGGGAGGGCGACCGGCAGGAGGCCGATCTTCGTGCAGTTGTTGAAGAAGATGTCCGCGAAGCTGGGCGCGACGATGGCGCTGAAGCCGTAGTCCTGAAGTCCCCAGGGCGCGTGCTCGCGCGATGAGCCGCAGCCGAAGTTCGGGCCGGCCGCGAGGATCGGGTTCGGAGGCAGGTCCCAGCCCGGCTCCTTCCTCCAGTCGTAGAAGAGGAACTCGCCGAAGCCGGTCCGCTCGATCCGCTTCAGGAACTGCTTGGGCATGATCTGGTCGGTGTCGACGTCGGCCCGGTCCAGCACCGACACCTTGCCGCTGATGACGTTGACGGGGTCCATCTAGACCGCCACCTCCTCGCGGTCCCAGCCGCGGATGTCGACGAAATGGCCTTCGATCGCGGCCGCTGCCGCCATCTCGGGACTGACCAGGTGCGTGCGGGCCCCGCGGCCCTGGCGCCCTTCGAAGTTGCGGTTCGAGGTCGAGGCGCAGCGCTCGCCGGGGCCGACCGCGTCGGGGTTCATGCCGAGGCACATCGAGCAGCCGGCGGAGCGCCAGTCGAAGCCGGCGGCGCGGAAGATCTCGTCGAGGCCCTCGGCCTCGGCCTCGGCCTTCACCTGGGCCGATCCCGGCACCACCATCGCGTCGACGTCCGGGTGCACCTTGCGCCCCTTGATCACGCTCGCCGCGGCGCGTAGATCGCCGATGCGCGAGTTCGTGCAGGAGCCGATGAACACGCGATCGAGGCGGATCTCCTCGATCGGGGTGCCGGGCTGGAGATCCATGTACTTGAGCGCGCGCTCGGTGGTCTCCGACGAGGCGTCCGGCACGGCGTCCGTGACGGAGACGACCATCCCGGGGTTCGTGCCCCAGGTGACCTGCGGCGCGAGCGCCGAGGCGTCGACGTCGGCGACCTTGTCGAACTCGGCTCCCTCGTCGGTGTAGAACTCACGCCACTCGTCCGGCACCGCGGGGGGCGCGCCCGGGCGGCCGATGACGTACTCGTAGGTGGTGTCGTCGGGGGCAACCATGCCGGCACGGCCGCCGCCCTCGATGGTCATGTTGCAGACGGTCATCCGGCCCTCCATCGAGAGCCCGTCGATCACAGAGCCGGTGAACTCGATTACGTGGCCGGCGCCGCCGCCGACGCCGATTTGGCCGATCGTGCCGAGAATCAGGTCCTTGGCCGTGACCCCGAATCCGAGCTCGCCGCTGTAGCGGATCAGCATCGACTTCGGCTTCTGCTGCCGCAGCGTCTGGGTGGCGTACACGTGCTCCACCTCGCTGGTGCCGATCCCGAAAGCCAGCGCGCCGAAGGCGCCATGGGTGGCGGTGTGCGAGTCCCCGCAGACGATCGTCATGCCCGGCTGGGTGACACCGAGCTCGGGGCCGATGACGTGCACGATGCCCTGGCGCGCCGAGCCCATCGAGTACAGCGGGACGCCGAACTCTGCACAGCCGACCTCCAGCGCCTCGACCTGGGCTCGTGCGAGGTGGTCAGCAATCTGAGCGGCAGTGGTCGAGCCATCGGTGGGGACGTTGTGGTCCGCCGTGGCGAGCGTGCGGTCGGGCCGCCGGACCCTGCGGCCCGCGAGCCGCAGGCCCTCGAATGCCTGGGCCGAGGTGACCTCGTGCGCGAGGTGCAGGTCGATGTAGAGCAGCCCGGGCGCGACCTCGTGGGCTTCCCAGATCTTGTCGAACAGCGTCTTTGGCATGGTCAGCTTCTCCTCAGTCCGGCTGAGACGATGGCGTAGAAGCGGGCGTCCACGTCGCCCAGGTTCTCGAAGTGGTGCGGCAGGTCCGCATCGAAGGTCACGCAGTCGCCCTCCGCGAGGTCATACGGCGCGCCGTCGCAGGAGAGCCGCAGCTCGCCCTGGGTGACCACCGCCGTCTCGCGGCTGCCCGCCTCGTGGATCGGCGGGTCGCCGTGCTGGCCCGTGGAGCCGCCCGGCGCCAGGAAGTGCTCCGACACCTCGCTGCGCAGTCCCGGAAGCGGCGGCGTGAGCAGCTCGAAGCGGTGACCGTAGGCGGGCATGCCGCCGTCGCGGCGCTCCCCCGGCCGCACGACGTTCACGCCGTCGCCCTCGTCGAGACGCAAAAGCTGGGAGAGCGTGAGCTCGAGGCCGGCCGCGATGCGCTCGGCGACGGCGATCGTGGGGCTCGTCTCGCCGCGCTCCACCTGGCTCAGCATCTGGGCCGACACGCCGCTGCGTTCCGACAGGTCCCGCAACGACAGGCTCATGCCCTCGCGCAGGAGCCTGACCCGGCGTCCAATTGGCTTGATCGGCGCGGCCACACTCACGGGCCGCGTACGTTATCACGGACAGTTGTCTGGGCTAGGCCTTGGCGGTGCGGCCGAGATCCTGGGCGTCGTCCGCAAAGCGCGCGCGCAGCACCTTCTTGTCGAACTTGCCGACGGAGGTCTTCGGCACCTCGTCGATGAACTCGACGCTGTCCGGCAGCCACCACTTCGCCACGCGCGGGCGCAGGTGCTCGAGCACGGCGGCCTCGTCGAGCGACGAGCCCTCCTTGCGCACCACGCAGGCGCACGGCCGCTCGCCCCAGCGCTCGTCCGGCACCGCGATCACGGCGGCCTCGAGCACGTCCGGGTGGGCCATGATCTCGTTCTCGAGCTCCACCGAGGAGATCCACTCGCCGCCCGACTTCACCAGGTCCTTGGTGCGGTCCACCAGCTTGATGTAGGAGCCGTGACGCAGCTCGGCGACGTCGCCGGTGCGCAGCCAGCCGTCGTCCGTGAACTTCTCGCCGGTGGCGGGATCCTTGTAGTACGCGTTGGCAACCCAGGGTCCGCGCACCTGCAGCTCGCCGCCGTTGTCCTCGTCGATCCGGTAGTCCACGAGCGGCTGAACGCGGCCCTGGAGCGCCATGACCTCGTACCGCTCGTCCTCGCTCAGCTCGACCCCGCCGGGCACGCGCGACATCGAAGCGAGCGGACTGGTCTCCGTCATCCCCCACCCCTGTACCACCGGCACGCCGAAGCGATCCTGGAAGGCGCGGATCAGGTGCTCGGGCACTGCCGATCCGCCGGCCATCACCTGGCGCACGCACGAGAGATCCGGCGGCGGATCGAGCTGGAGCACTCCCTGCCAGATCGTCGGGACGCCCGCGGTCCAGGTCACGCTCTCGGCCACGATCAGGTCGGCCAGGGCCTGCGGCGTCATTCGCGGTCCCGGGTAGACCTGGCGGGCGCCGGCGAGCGTGGCCGTGTAGGGGATTCCCCACGCGTTGGCGTGGAACATCGGCACGACCGGCGTGACCGAGTCCGTGTTCCTGATCCCCATCGAGTCGGCGTGACCGGCCGCGAGCGAGTGGAGCAGCGTGGAGCGGTGCGAGTAGACCACGCCCTTGGGCCTGCCCGTGGTGCCGCTCGTGTAGCACATGGCCGCGGCGCTGCGCTCGTCGAGATCGGGGTAGACGTAGCCCGGATCGCCGTCCGCGATCAGCTGCTCGTAGTCGAGCGCGCCCTCGCGCTCTCCGTCGGCATCCGGCATCAGCACCTCGCGCTCGACCCCCTCGAACGTGGGCATCAACCCGGCCAGTGAGGCGTCGAGGAAGATCACGCTGTCCTCGGCGTGCCCCACGATGTAGCGCAGGTCCTCCTCGAACAGGCGGATGTTGATCGTGTGGAGCACCGCGCCCATGCTCGGCACCGCCAGGTAGAGCTCGAGGTGGCGCCTGGAGTTCCAGGCGAACGTGCCCACCCGGTCGCCCGGCTTCACGCCCAGGCGCTCGAGCGAGCTGGCGAGACGACGAGCGCGCTCGGCCACCTCGCCGTAGCTGCTGCGCTCCACGCCGTCCTTCGTGAAGCTGACGATCTCGCGACTCGGGAAGACGGTCTCCGCCCGCTCCGCAACGTGCCGGACGAGCAGCGGGTAGTCCATCATCAAGCCGTCCATTGGCGCAGCCTAGCTCGCCCGTTAACCCGGCGAGTAGCTTCTGGGGAGATGAAGCCCGCGCTGATCTTCTTCGTGCGCTACGGCATCGCCGCCGTGCTGATCCTCACGGGTGTGGTGGTGGCCTTTGCCAGCAAGAGCGCCGGCGTCGAGGGCTGGGCCCTCTTCACCGGCGCCGGTGTGTCCGTGCTGCTGCTCAACCTGCTGTTCCGGGCGGGAGTCGACGGCGATCGCGAGCGCGACCGCGAAGAGGCCGCACGCCGCTACTTCGACGCGCACGGCCACTGGCCCGACGAGAACTAGGGTCAGATCGCGCCGGCCGAGCCCCTGCGGCCCATCATGAACGCCACCAGGGCGAGTATTCCAATCGCGAACAGCACCGGATGAATGACCGCGCCGCCCGCGATCGCGATGACCAGAAGCACTATTCCGACGATCAACCAGAGCATCGAAACCTCCTTGTCCAGCATGGGGTACCGCCCCGTGATACCCAGAACGCCACTCCCCACACCGGGGGCGGCGCGCCAACCGGCGCTACTCGTAGGCGCGCTCGAGCAGGTCCCTGAGCTCCCTCGCGCCGGGCGGTTGCGGGGTGTTGCGCAGCTCCGGGCGTGAGAGCGCGGCGTTCACGACGTCGTCGAGCTGATCCCACTCCACGCCCAGGTCCGCCAGCCCGGTCACGCCGGCGCGGGCGCTGAGCACCGCCGCCCGGGCGGGCGCCGCCGCTGGATCGGCGCTGTCCGCTCCCAGGGCGAGCGCCACGCGCCCGAGCACGTCGGGCACGCGCACCGCCATCAGCCGCAGGGCGTGGGGAAGGACGACGGCGTTGGTCTGCGCGTGTGGCGTGCCGGCCACCCGCACGAGCGACTGGGAGATGATGTGGTGCACCCCGAGGCTGGTGGCCCCGAGCGCGTAGCCCGCCAGCAGGGCGCCCAGTGCGAGCTTCGGGCGATCGGGCTCTCCACCCGAGTCGAGCGCCGCGGCGATCAGAGCGGTGGCCTCGAGCCCGGCGGCGTCCGCCACCGGGTTGGCCCGCGGCGCGTAGAGGGCCTCGATCGCGTGGCCGAGGGCGTTCATCGCGCTGGCCGCGATGCCCGGCATCGGGGCCGACGCCATCAGCGCGGGGTCGCCGATCACGAGCGACGGGCGCACCAGCGTGAACTGATCCACCCCGGCCGGCATGCGGTGGATGCGCGTGAGCTCGGCACCCGAGAGGGTGGTGGGCACCGCCGCGCAGAGCAGGCCGTCCGCGCCGGCTATGGCCTTGGCGGAGTCCAGCACCCGCCCGCCGCCGAAGGCCACCAGCGGGCGGCCTCCAACGCCGTCGCGCACCGCCGCGGCCGCGTCGGGCACGCCACCGGGCGGCACCTGGAGCACCACCGCCGCGCTGTCCGCGAGGACGGGCGTGTCGGCAAGGGCGCGCTCGGTGGTGAGTAGCGCGTAGCCGTCGAAGCCGCGCTGCGAGAGCAGCTCCGGAGCGTCGGCGAGCGCGCCCGCGCCGTAGCGGATCAGGCGCTCGCCGTCGATCCAGGTGAAGTCGTCCCGCACCGGCACCACGACGACTACGGGGCCGGCGTGCGCGCCGCTTCTTCGAGGTGGTGCTCGGCCTCCGCCACCGGCGAGTCCGCGAGTGCGTTCGACAGCGCTCGCAGGTACGCCCGGCCGGACGCCTCGAGGATGTCCGTGGACACGCCCTGACCTGAGGCGATCTGGCCCTTGTACTCGAGCAGAACGGTGACCTCGCCGAGCGCGTCGCGCCCGCCGGTCACGGCGCTCACGTGGAACTCCTTCAGGCGGGCCTCGTATCCGGTGGCGGCGTTGAGCGCACTGAAGAACGCGTCCACCGGGCCGTCACCCGTGAAGCTGCCCTCCGAGATCTCGCCGCCGGGCATGCGCACGCGGGCGCTGGCCAGCGGGGAGCGGTTGGACGAAGCCTCCACCTCGAACGACTCGAGCTGGAAAGTGGACGGGGACTCGCGCATCTCGTCCGAGACGATCGCCTCGAGGTCGAGTGCCGTGACCTTCTTCTTCTTGTCCGCGAGCTCCTTGAAGCGCTTGAAGGCGGTGTTCAGCGCCGCGCCCTCGACCTTGAAGCCAAGCTCCTCCAGCGCGTTGCGCAGGGCGTGCCGGCCGGAGTGCTTGCCGAGCACGAGCGAGTTGGTCTCGAGCCCGATCGTGGTGGCGTCCATGATCTCGTAGGTGGTGCGCTCCTTCAGCACGCCGTCCTGGTGGATGCCCGACTCGTGGGCGAAGGCGTTGCGGCCCACGATCGCCTTGTTCGGCTGCACCTGGTAGCCGGTCAGCCTCGAGACCAGGCGACTCGTGCGGGCGATCTCGGTGGTCTGCACCCCGGACCAGAGCCCGTGCGCCTGCTCGCGCGTGCGCAGCAGCATCACGAACTCCTCGAGAGCGGCGTTGCCGGCCCGCTCGCCGATGCCGTTGATCGCGCACTCCACCTGGCGGCAGCCGGCCTGGATGCCGGCCATCGAGTTGGCCACGGCGAGGCCGAGGTCGTTGTGGCAGTGCACCGACGTGACGACGTCGGCCAGGCCGGGCACGAGCCGGTACAGCTCGGCCCACATCGCCGCGTACTCCTCCGGCATCGCGTAGCCCACGGTGTCCGGGACGTTGATCGTGGTGGCGCCCTCGTCGAGCGCGATCTGAAGCACCTCGGCGGTGAACTCGAGCTCGGAGCGGGTGGCGTCCATCGGCGAGAACTCCACGTCGTCGCAGTAGCTCTTGGCGTGCGCGACGGCCGCGCGGGCCTGGCCCTTCACGTCCTCGCGCGTGGTCTGGAGCTGGTACTTGATGTGGATGTCGCTGGTGGAGATGAAGGTGTGGATGCGCGGCCGCTCGGAGTCCTTGATCGAGTTCCAGACGGCGTCGATGTCCTGGAAGCCGGTGCGCGCCAGGCCGCAGATCACGGGCCCGTGCACCTCCTGGGCGATCGCCTGCACGGCCTCGAAGTCGCCGGGTGAGGCGATCGGGAAGCCGGCCTCGATCACGTCCACCCCGAGGCGCGCGAGCTGGTGCGCTATCTCGAGCTTCTCCTGCTTGTTCAGTGAGATCCCCGGCGACTGCTCACCGTCGCGCAGGGTCGTGTCGAAAACCTGTACTCGGTACTTCTCGTCTCTTACCGGTTGATCGCTCATGTCGTCCCTTTCGTATCCCCGCCTGCTTTCTCCTCGTCGGTTTGCGGCTGCGCGGCCGCCACGCGTTATTCCCCCCGAAGGGGGAGGAGGAGAAGGAGCAGGTCGAGCGAGAACGGCATGCGCGGGTAAGGCTACACCGTCAGGACAACCTTGCCGATGTTCTTGCGCTCGGCAACGTAGCGGTGAGCGTCGGGGCCGCGCTCGAGCGGGAACGACTCGGCCACGACCGGCCGGATCGCGCCGTCGGCGATCAGCTTGGCCAGCGCCGCGGCATCCTCGGCCGACTGGCCGTGCGCGTCCCAGACCCTCAGCATGTTGAGCCCGATCACCGCGCGGGACTGGGACATCATCTTGATCGGGTTGAAGCGCGGCATGCGGGCGACCGTGCCGAGCGCCTTCACGATGTTGCGCCGCTCGCCCTCCATCACCGCCGAGGCGCCGATGCAGACCATCCGGCCGCCGGCGTTCAGCAGCGACGTAGCCGCTCCTGAAGCTCGCGCCCCCGATGCCGTCGAGGATCAGGTCGAGCGGCGCGCGCTCCCCGCTGATGCGCCGGACCTCGGCGGCGTAGTCCTTGGAGCGGTAGTCGATCGCGTGCTGCACGCCGAAGCCGCGGATCGCGTCGTGCTTCGAGGCCGAGGCGGTGCCGTAGATCTCCGCGCCGACGTGCTTCGCGATCTGGGTGGCCGCGATGCCCACCCCGCCGGCGGCGGCCTGGACCAGGAAGCGCTCACCCGCGCGCAGGGAGCCGTAGCGGATCAAAGCCGCGTAGGCGGTGGCGTAGACCACCGGCAGCGCAGCGCCCTCCTCGAAGCTCCAGCCCTCGGGCAGCGGGAGCACGCCGGCGAGTGGCGCCACGGCCAGCTCCGCGTAGCCGCCGAAGCGCGTGCCGGCCATAACGCGATCGCCGACGGAGAGGCCCTCCACGCCCGGGCCGAGCGACTCCACCTCGCCGGCGACCTCGTAGCCCACCACGCAGGGGGGCTTCGGGGCATCGGCGTAGAGGCCCACCCGCGCCATCAGGTCGGCGAAGTTGATCCCGGCCGCCTTGACGGCGATGCGGACCTCGCCCGGGCCGGGGGTGGGATCGGGCCGCTGCTGGACCACCAGAGCCTCGGGCGGCCCGTGCTTTGTGATCACGAGCGCTCTCATGGGGCGAACCTTACGGCTCGCGCGACGGCTTAGTGCAGCGGCCCGCGCCGCTTTGCCGAGGGCGGCTGCTTGGGATCGGAGCGGCCCGATCCCCGCTGAACCTGATCGGGAGCCGGGATGGGACCGGCGCTCGGGGCACGGTCGGCGTTCCCGTGCGTTTTCTGGTGTGAATGACGAGGGCCGATCTTGGCGCCCGGGTCGTGATGCTGGTGCGCCGTTGGGGCGCGAGCGGCGTGTCTCTCGGCGCGCGGTTCGTGCAAGCCGGCCTGCCCGTGCGTTGCGGCTGCAGGTGTCTCGCTCCCGTGGTGGCCAGCTCCCGGCCGAGGTGCATGCGAGTGGTGATGCCGGTGCCCCTGTGGCGACGCGCCCTTCGGGCCGCTGTGAGAGCGACCGAGCTTGACGACTGCGGGCGTGGAGCCCGCCAGGCGTGCGCCGGCACCCGGAGCGCCGGTCGCGCGCTTCAACTTCGCGCTGGCAGGTGGAGTCACGGGTCGCGCGTGCGCCGCCCGCGGCGAGGGGCGCTGTGAGTGCTCCACGTCCTTCACCACCTCCACGGTGCCGGCGCCCACCGCTGCGGTGGCCACCACCACCGCCGTGGCCTTGAGGGCGGTGGAGACGATCACGGCCTTACCCGCGGCGAGCGAGGCGAGCCCCGCCCCGCCGGCGCTCCCGCCCGTGGACACGGCGGCCGACCCACCGCCGAGCAGCTGATGCATCAGGCCCACGGCCGCGGCCATCGGCAGGGGCGGCGCGAGGCACGCGAGATCTCGCCGGCGATTACCGATCAAGGCGCGGAAGTCGCGGCAGGAGCCGCAGTCGCTGAGGTGCGCGCGCAGCTTGCGCCCGCGCAGCACGCGGCCGTCGGCGTCCGAGAGGGCGCGCCTGACCGCGTCACAGTCCATGGCGCGACCCTCCGCAAGGTCGTGGAGCGTGCTGCGCGCCTCGAAGACGGTCTGCCGCGCCGCGGCGACGCTCCCGCCAAGCACAACCGCGATTTCGTCGTAGCTCAGTCCGCTCAGCTCGCGCATCACCAGCGCCCCGCGCTGTGCATCCGGCAACTCCCTCAGGTCCGCCATGAGCTGACGCAGCCTTTCCCTCGTGGCCGCGTCGGTGCCTTCCGGTGCGACGACCTCGAGCGCCTCGTCGATCGAGGCGTGAGGGCGGCGCGTCCTCAGCACGCTGACGCACTCGTTGTGCGCGATCCGGAACAGCCATGGCTTCAGCTTGATCTCGCGCGTCTCGCCCTTGAGCCCGCGGAGCGCGGCGGCCATCGTGCTCTGCAGCGCGTCCGACGCATCCTCCGGATCGCCGAGCAGCGAGCGGCAGTAGCGGTAGAGCGCCGTGTTGTAGCGCGCATAGACCACGGCGAACGCGCGCGAGTCGCCCGACGCCGCAAGACGGCTCAGACGGTCGTCCCCGAGCGATCTCAGACGGAATGCCGGGACCCTGCCCTTCGGCAGGCCGGCCGCGATCTCCCCCATTGCGGGAGCTATCGGCATTCCGGCAGCATGACAAAAACGCGGCAGGCTCCCCGCCGGTCAGCGCGCGAGGAGCCTTCCGCTTCATCTTTTCTCTCGGTCGAGCCGGCTGCGGTCAGTTGTCGCCCGGCATCCCCTTGTGGGAAGCCGGATTCGTCTGATCGACCAGCATCTTCGCCGCGAACGGCTGGCTGCCCGGGTCGCGGTGCGGCAACCTGGCGCCGATGAGCACCTGATCCCCGTCCTTGACGTCCGCCAGCGTGCGCGAGCCGTCGCCGTCAGTGTCAGCGACGACGAACCTGGTCTTCGTCAGGTCGAATTTCACGCTCTGGCCCACGAAGCCGGCCTTCCTCACGTGCGCGTTGCCTCCCGTCACCGTGAGGCTTCCATCAGCGGTGCTCCACGTACCCCGGAAGATGTAGGAGACCTTGTGGTGCCTGTGGCCCCTGTGGTGACCCTTGTGGTGGCGCTTGTCCTTCCCGAGCCCGTGGTGTGGTCCCTTCGGGCCGGTCGGTCCCGTGGGGCCGGTTGGGCCCGTGGCACCGGTCGTGCCTGCCGGGCCGGGCCTGTTGCCATGGTCGTGGCCGGGGTTGGCCAGCGCGGTGCTGCCGCCGGCCAGAGCCAGTACGCCCACGGCCACGCCCAGATACCTACGCGGAATCTTCAAAACTCACTCCTCATTCGATGCCTAAGGCTGCAAACGGGGAGGAGACCCAAACGTCAGGGCCTATGGACGTTCGTACTAGAGGTTGACCGCGCGCCCCTCGTGGAAGTCGGCGCCGGCGGTGATCTCCTCGATCACCTCGAGGGGCACCGCGGCGTCGGTGGTGATCGCCATCACGGCCTCGTCCGCGCCCTCCGCCGCGCCGACGGCGGCCGAGTGGATGTTCACGCCGTGGCGGCCGAAGGCCTCCCCCACGCGCCCGATCATGCCGGGCTGGTCGCGGTAGCGGAAGAACGCGAAGTGGTCCGCCATCTCCATGTTGAAGCTCTGGCCGTACACGGACACGAGGTGCGGCACCTGGCGCGGCCCGAAGCCCGTGCCCGCGACCTCGATCGAGCCGGAGTCGGAGACCACCTCCACGCGCACGACCTCCGCGAAGTCCACCGACTCGGGCTCCCTCTGCTCGGCCACCACGATGCCGCGCTCCTCGGCGAGCGTGTGGGCGTTGACCAGGTTCACCGGCTCCTCGGTGTGGCCCATGAGCACGCCGTTGAGCACCGCGATCGTGAGCAGGCGCGTGTCGAAGTCGGCCAGGCGGCCCTCGTAGCGGAGCTGGATGCGGTCGACGGACGAGGCCTCGCCCAGCGCCATCGCAAGGCGACCCAGCTTCGTGCAGAGCGGCATCAGCGGCCCGAGCTGCTCCATGTCCTCGGCGCTGAGGCGCGGGATGTTGACCGCGTTGGTGACGATCCCGCCCTCGAGCGCTGCCACCACCTGCTCGGCGGTGATCACGCCCGCGCGGTCCTGGGCCTCGGCCGTCGACGCGCCCAGGTGCGGCGTGACGATCACGCCCTCCATGCCGAACAGCGGGTGCTCGGTGATCGGCTCGGTGGGGAACACGTCGAGCGCCGCGCCGCCGACCTTGCCGGACTCGAGCGCGCGCTGGAGCGCCTCGTGGTCGATCAGCTCGCCGCGGGCGACGTTGATGATGCGCACGCCGTCGCGCATCTTCGCGAACGCCTCGTCGTTCGAGCCAGCCCGCGGTGTCGGGGGTCTTGGGCAGGTGCAGCGTGATGATGTCGGCCTTCGCGTAGACGTCGTCGGAGGTCTCTGCCTTCTCGACGCCAAGCTCGCGGTAGCGCTCGGCTGACACGTACGGGTCGAACGCGACCACGTTCATGCCGAACGACTTCGCCCGCTCGGCGACGTAGGTGCCGATGCGGCCGAAGCCCAGGATCCCGAGCGTCTTCTCGTAGACCTCCATGCCGCCGAACTTCGAGCGCTCCCACTTCCCGGCGGTCAGCGACGAATGCGCCTGCGGGATGTTGCGGCAGAGCGCGAGCAGCAGCGCCATGGTGTGCTCGGCGGCGGCGATCGTGTTGGCCTCGGGCGCGTTGGCAACGATGATGCCGTGCTTGGTGGCGGCGGGCACGTCGACGTTGTCCACGCCCACGCCGGCGCGCCCGATCACCCTCAGCCGGGTGCCCTTCTCGATCAGGTCGGCGGTGAGCTTGGTTGCCGAGCGGATCAGGATCGCGTCGTACTCGCCGATGCGCGACTCGAGCTCGCCGTCCTCCCAGTCCACGCCGAGGTCCACCTGGAAGCGCTCGCGCAGGAGGTCGACGCCGGAGTCGGCGATCTTCTCCTTGACGAGGACGCGGAAGGCGTCGTTCACGCGGCAGTGGCGGCCGGCACGCCCGCCTCGATGAAGATCCGCTGCGCCGCCGCCACGCCGGCCCCGAGCTCCAGCTCGGCGCCAAGCTCGGTGAGCGCCATCTCGAGAGCGCCGATCGAGGTGAGGATGTCGAAGGCGCCGAAGTAGCCGCAGTGCGCGATGCGCACGATCTTGCCCTTGAGCTGGCTCTGGCCCCCGGCGATCGTGACGCGGTACTTGTCGCGCATCAGCTTGACCACCTTGCCGCCGTCCACTCCGTCCGGCACCTTGATCGCGGTGACCACGTTGGCGCGCTCGTCCTCGGAGCCGAACAGCTCCAGGTCGAGCGCCTTGGCGGCCTCGCGGGTGGCACGGCCGAGCAGCGCGTGACGCTCGAAGACCGCGTCGAGGCCCTCGGTCTCGAGGATCATCTCGAGCGCGACGTCGAGCGCCATGAACAGCCCGACGGCCGGCGTGAAGGGGCTGTCCGGCGGGTCCTTGCGCTGGCCCTTGACCGTCAGGCCCCAGTCGAAGTAGTGGCGCCGGCCCGGCGACTCCTCGGCGCGCTGGAGCGCAGCCTGGTTGACGCTCGCGAACGCGAGGCCGGGCGGGCACATCAGCGCCTTCTGCGAGCCGGCCACCACCACGTCGATGCCCCAGGCGTCCTGGTTCACCGGGATGGCACCGAGCGCCGACACCGCGTCGATCGCGATCAGCGCGCCGTGCTTGTGGGCGACCTCGGCGAGGCCCTGGATGTCGTTGACCACGCCGGTCGAGGTCTCCGAGTAGGTGGTGAAGACCACCGGGAACTTGCCGCCGGCCTCAGCGAGGACGCGATCGAGCTCCGCGGGCTCGACCCGGGTGCCCCACTCCACCTCGTGGTGGGTCGTGTCGGCGCCGTAGGCCTCACAGAGCTCTGCCCAGCGCTCGCCGAACTTGCCGCACGAGACGGCCAGCGCGGGCTCGCCGGGGCGCACGAGGTTCGCGACCGCCGACTCCATGGCCCCCGAGCCGGAGGAGGTGAATGCGAGCACGTCGTTGTCGGTCTGGAACACGCGCTTCACCCGCTCGAGACAGCGCGCGTAGACCTCCACGAACGCCGGCGCCCGGTGGTAGAGCATCGGCTCGGCCATCACCTGCGACACGGCAGGCGGCAGCGGCGTGGGCCCCGCGGTCATCAAGTAGTCCTTCAGAAACGGCTCAGCCATGGACGGCCGCTCACGATAGCGAAGCGGTCCGTCGGATCCGGCGAGGTCGCCGGTCGTAGGCCGCAGGTGCGCTGGAAGAGCCGTTCGTCAGGAAGATCGGCGCAGCGGCTCTAGGCACTGCGACCTGCGACCCGCGACCCGCGACCTGCTGCTCTAGACCTTCCACTCCTGATCGATCCAATCCATCATCGAGCGCAGCTCTTCGCCCTCGCGCTCGATCTGGTGGTTCTGCTCTTCGGCGCGCATGCGCTGGAAGTTCTCCTGGCCGGCCTTGTTCTCCGCGATCCACTCGCGGGCGAAGTCGCCTGACTGGATCTCGCCCAGGATCTTCTTCATCTCCTGGCGCACGTGGCCGTCGATCACGCGCTTGCCGCGGGTGAGGTCGCCGTACTCCGCCGTGTTCGAGATCGAGTGGCGCATCCCGGTGATGCCCTTCTCGTACATCAGGTCGACGATCAGCTTCATCTCGTGGAGGCACTCGAAGTACGCGAGCCGCGGGTCGTAGCCGGCCTCGACGAGGGTCTCGTAGCCGGCCCGCACGAGCTCCGTGAGGCCGCCGCAGAGCACGGCCTGCTCGCCGAAGAGGTCGGTCTCGGTCTCCTCCCTGAAGCTGGTCTCGATCACCCCGGCCCGGGTGCAGCCGATGCCCTTGGCGTAGGCCAGCACGAGATCGCGGGCGTTGCCTGTGGCGTCCTGCTGGATTGCCGTGAGGCCGGGCACGCCGTGGCCGTCCACGAACTGCCTGCGCACGAGGTGGCCGGGGCCCTTCGGGGCCACCATGCCGACGTCGACCTCGGGGCCAGGCTCGATCTGCTTGAAGTGGATCGAGAAGCCGTGGGCGAACATCAGGAGGTTGCCGGGGGCGATCCCGTCCTCGATCTCCTCGTTCCAGAGGTCGCCCTGGCGCTCGTCGGGGAGGAGGATCATCACGATGTCGCCCTCGCTGGAGGCGTCGGCGACGGACATCACCTCCAGCCCGTCGGCCTGTGCCTTGGCCACCGAGGCGGAGTCGCCGCGCAGGCCGACCACCACGTTCACCCCCGAGTCCTTGAGGTTGAGCGCGTGAGCGTGTCCCTGGGAGCCGTAGCCGATCACGGCCACGGTCTTGCCGTCGAGCTTCGAGAGGTCTGCGTCCTTGTCGTAGATCACGGCGCGGCACTCTAGCCGCCTCACGAAAGAGGGGGCTCGGCCGTTGTGTATGTGTCAGCGGAAAAGTGGAACCGGTAAGGGTGGTAAGCCGGTTACGTAACTGGTATACTCTCTTCACTGGTTAGCACGAGAAAGGGCCTGATCATGACCCAGTCTTTGAGTCCGGAGATGCTTACGGTGCGGCGCTTCCAGCAGGGCGACATCGACGCGCTCCGGCGTCTGGCCGCGCTCGACAGCCAGGAGCTCCCCCACGGCGCGGTGCTCGTGGCAGAGGTCGGGGACGAGCTGGTGGCAGCCCTGCCCCTCGATGGCGGCAAGGTGCTGGCCGACCCGTTCCGCCCGACGGCATCGATCGTCGAACTGCTGCGCCTGCGGGCTTCGCAGCTGGAGGGCGAGACCCGCTCGCCGCTCCGCTCGTGGCTCGGAGTCCTGAGCGCCCCCGCATGGCGCCACCATGCAGCCTGATGCCTCGCTCTCGCTGATCGGCGTGCCGAGCAGCGCGGGTGCCTACGCCCCGGGCCAGGAGAACGCGCCCGGGGCGCTGCGCGACGCCGGCCTGGTGGAGCTGCTGCGCGAGCGCGGAGTGGCTGTGGACGACCGTGGCGACTCCACTCCTCAGCGCTGGCGGCCCGACCGCGCGCGCCCCTACGCACAGAACGTGGCTGCTGTCGCCGAGACCGTGCGTGAGACCGCTTCCCGGGTGCGCGCCGCCGACCATCCGGCGCTGGTGTTGGGCGGCGATTGCACCGTCGGGCTGGGCACGGTGGCCGGTCAGCCGGACGAGCCGCTGGGGATCATCTACTTCGACCTGCACGCGGACCTGAACGTGCCCAGCAGCGTGCCCGACGGCGCCCTGGACTGGATGGGCATGGCGCACCTGCTGCGCGAGGATGGAGCCGACGACGAGCTGGCCTTGGCCCTCCCCCGCGTCGAGCCCGAGCAGGTCCTGCTGTTCTCCTACCGGGCGGACCAGCTCACGCCGCGCGAATGCGACGCTCTGGAGCGTCTGCCAATGGAGCGCGTACCGCTCGAGCACGTGGCGGCCGATCCCGCGGGCGCGGCCGGCAGCGCGCTGGCGCTGATGGAGCCGCGCTGCGAACGGCTCGTCGTGCACTTCGACGTGGACGTGATCGACTTCGTGGACGCGCCGCTGTCCGAGAACACGGGGCGCAACATCGGCCTTTCGCTCGACGGTGCGCTTCAGGCGCTCGCCGTGCTCGCGGCGTCCGACCGCTTCGCGGCGCTGACGGTCACGGAGCTGAACCCGGCTCACGGCGAGGAGGACGGCTCGACCGTTCGCCGCTTCGCCGAGGGGCTGGCTTCCGCCTTCGCGCATTAACGCTCGCTAAAACAGCCTTGGGTCGGGGAAGGCGCTGGTGTGGGCGCGCGTCTCTTGAGACCGATGCACAAACTCGACCCGACCTCAGGAGCACCCTCATGAAGCGCGCCTCCAAGCGCATGACCATCTCAATGGCGGCGGGATTCTCCGCCGTCGTGCTGCTGGTGGCCGCCTGCGGCGGTAGCTCGCATAAGTCTGCGAGCGCCTCCGCTCCCACCACGACGCAGACCAGCTCGACCACTGCCCCGACGACCTCGTCCAGCAGCCACAGCTCAAGCCACTCGTCGAGGGCGCACACGCGAACGGCCACGACGCGAACCACCACACGGACCAGCTCCAGCCCCGTGCAAGCACCGTCCAGCGTGGGCAGCCCTCACATCACCACCACGCGAAGCGTCACGCGGACCAGCTCTCCCCCGCCCTCGTCCAACGGCATCCCACAGAACAACGGCGGGGACCACGACTCCGACAACAACGGCGGCCCCAGTGATGGCGACGGCAACGTCTAGCCGGCGCTTCCTGCTCGGGCTCGCGCTGACCGCGCTCACCGCTCTCGCGCTGACAGCCTGCGGTGGAGCAAGTCACCACCAGTCGCGCGCGGCCGGTCCGTCGGGAGCGTTCTCCTGGTTGCGACCGGCCGCGTCGCCCGCGGGCTGGACGATCGCCCGCCTGCCCTCGGGGAAGGCCGCGCTGGCCTATCCGCCCGGCTGGCGGGCGATCAAGACCGATCCAGGCACGGTCTCGGCGGCGATCCCGGGGCGCGGGGGCCACATCCGGGGCTACCTCAACGCCACGCCGGAATCTGGAGCCGAGACCCTCGCCAACTGGGCGAGCTTCCGCCCCGCTCACAACCAAGACGAGGGCGACAGCGCGGTCCGGACGCTCGCGAGCGCCCGTGGCCTGCGGTTCTCCGCAGGGAGCGGCTCGTGCGTGATCGACGCGTACAAGACGGTCTCCGACCGCTACCGGGAGATCGCCTGCCTGGTGAGGGGCGCGCGTGCCACCACGGTAGTCGTCGGCGCCGCCGAGCCCGCGGCCTGGCCGGTATTGGCGCCGCAGCTGGAGCGGGCGATCGCGAGCTTCTCGACCTAGGAGAGCAGCTCGCGCCGCAGCAGCTTGCCCGCCGCGTTACGGGGGAGCTCGCTGACGTGTCGCACCGAACGCGGCACCTTGTACGACGCGAGGCGCTCGCGGCAGTGGGCGATCAGCTCGCTGTCGGCCACTCCGTTCGAGAGCACCACATAGGCGGTGACGACCTCGCCCCACTCCGCGTCCGGCACTCCGACGACCCCGGCCTCCACCACGGCCGGGTGCTCCTCGAGCACCCGCTCCACCTCGGCGCAGGAGATGTTCTCCCCTCCGCTGACGATCACGTCCTTCAGCCGGCCCTCCACCCACAGGTAGCCGTCGGCGTCGAGCCGGCCGCGGTCGCCGGTGTGCAGCCAGCCATCCTCCGCGAGGGCGCCCTGCGACACCATCGGGCCGCGCACCAGGATCTCGCCGCCGTCCGAGACCGACAGCTCCACCCCCGGCAGGGGCCGACCCGCGGAGCCCGCCAGCCCCACCGCCTCGTCCGCGGCGAGCGTGGCGATCTGCGAGCAGGTCTCGGTCATGCCGTAGGTCTGCAGCACGGGTAGCCCGTGCTCCGCGGCCCACTCGAGCAGGTCGCGCGGCACCGGTCCGCCGCCCAGGAGCGCCGCCCGCAGCGCCGGCGCCTCCTCCAGCCCGCCGTCCACGAGCCGGCGCAGCATGGTCGGCACCAGCGAGGCGAGCGTGATCTCGCCGTTCGCGAGCGCCACCGCCACCCGCTCCGCCTCGAAGGACTCGTGGATGACCGCCGCCGTGCCGTACAGCGCAGAGCGGGTCAGAATCGAGAGGCCGCCCACGTGGAAGAGCGGCAGGACACACAGCCAGCGGTCGTCCGGCGCCACGCCCAGGTTCCAAGCGGAGGCCACCGCGCTGGCCTCGAAGTTCGCATGAGAGAGCGAGATCCCGCGCGAGGTGCCGCTCGTGCCCGAGGTGTAGATCAGCGCCCACTCGCCCGCCGGGTCGATCCGCTGGCGCGGCCCGACGTCGGCCTCCTCCCCGCCGAGCGGCTCTTCGATCACGAGCCGCGCGCCGCAGTCCTCCACCTGCCAGCGCCGTT
Organism: uncultured Thermoleophilaceae bacterium; assembly: GCA_963770325.1. GTDB lineage: Bacteria > Actinomycetota > Thermoleophilia > Solirubrobacterales > Thermoleophilaceae > JAICJR01. The sequence continues at coordinate 1,179,940 of CAVYPF010000004.1, forward strand.
CGGCGGCGGTCAGGCGGGTGTTGAGCGGGACCAGCGATGCGCCCAGGCGCGGCAGCGCATGGAGCAGCTCCGCGAAGTCGGCGCCGGGCGGCAGGGTGGTGGCCACGCGCTCGCCCTCCCCCACGCCGAGCGCTGCGAGACGGCGGGCGCTGCGCGTCGCGCCGGCGTCGAGCTGTGCGTAGTTGACCGTCCCGGCGCCCGTGATCAGCGCCGGGCGCTCGGCGTGAGTGCGCGCGCGGCGGCCAAGCCAATCGTCCAAGAGCCCTATCGTAGGCCGCCATCAGCTAGAGAAAGGCAGCACGTGGCGGTAGAGCAGCGCATCGCGCCGGCCCTCGACTGGCAGCCGGGCGGTGAGTACAAGGACATCAGGTACGAGCTCGCGGAGGGCATCGCGAAGATCACGATCAACCGCCCGGAGGTGCGCAACGCCTTCCGGCCCGAGACGGTGGTCGAGCTCTCGGACGCGTTCGAGCGCGCCCGCGAGGACAGCTCGGTGGGCGTGATCGTGCTCACCGGCGAGGGACCGCTGGCGTTCTGCTCGGGCGGCGACCAGAACGTGCGCGGCGACACCGGCTACGTGGGCGAGGGCGAGCAGGTCGGGCGCTTCCACGTCACCGACCTGCACGTGCAGATGCGGCGGCTGCCCAAGCCCATCGTGGCGATGGTGGCGGGCTACGCGGTGGGCGGCGGGCACGTGCTGCACGTGGTCTGCGACCTGACGATCGCCGCCGACAACGCGCGCTTCGGCCAGACCGGACCCAGGGTCGGGTCCTTCGACGGCGGCTACGGCGCAAGCCTGCTGGCCAGCCAGGTGGGGCTCAAGCGCGCGAAGGAGATCTGGTTCCTCTGCCGCCAGTACGACGCGCAGCAGGCGCTCCAGATGGGGCTCGTGAACACCGTCGTGCCGCTCGAGCGGCTCGAGGAGGAGACCGTGCAGTGGTGCCGCGAGATGCTCGCGCTGTCGCCGTTCGCGCTGCGCCTGCTCAAGGCGAGCTTCAACGCCTCCGAGGACGGCCTCGCCGGGATCCAGCAGCTGGCCCACGACGCGAACCTCCTCTTCTACGCGAGCGACGAGGCACGCGAGGGCCGTGGCGCCTATCAGGAGAAGCGCCAACCCGACTTCTCCAGGTACCCCAGGCGGCCGTGACCAGCGGCCGGGCAGTGGCGGCACCCGCCGGAGCGCTGCGGCTCTGGGTGATGGCCGCGCGGCCGCGCACGCTGCCGGCCGCCGTCGCACCCGTGCTCGTGGGCACCGCGCTGGCCGGCTCGGAGCACGTCTTCCGGCCGCTCGCGTTCGTCTGCGCGCTGATCGGGAGCGTGTTCATCCAGATCGGCACCAACCTCTCCAACGACTACTCGGATGCGCGGCGCGGCGCCGACACCGAGGACCGGCTGGGCCCGGTGCGGGTGACCGCCGGCGGGCTGATGCCGCCGCGCCAGGTGCTGGTTGGGACCTACGTGGCGTTCGGCATCGCCGTGGCTGCCGGCGCCTACCTGGTCGCGATAGCCGGCTGGCAGCTGCTGGTGGTCGGGGCGGCCTCGATCCTCGCCGGCGTGCTGTACACGGGCGGACCGCGTCCCTACGGCTACGAGGGGCTGGGCGAGGTGTTCGTGTTCCTGTTCTTCGGCGTGGTCGCCGTGGTGGGCTCGTACTACGTGCAGACCGAGCGCCTGATCTGGGAGGCGTTCGCGCTGGCCGTGCCGGTGGGCCTGCTCGTCTCCTCGATCCTGGTGGTGAACAACCTGCGCGACATCGAGACCGACCGCCGGGCGGGGAAGCGAACGCTGGCGGTGCGGATCGGGCGCACGCGCACGCGCCGCCTGTTCGCGCTGATGATCGCGATCGCGTTCCTGTCCCCGATCGTGATCTGGCTAGCCGGCGGCCTGTCGGCCTGGCTCTTGCTCGCGCTGGTGTCCGCGCCGCTCGCCCCGCCGCTCATGCGCACGGTGGGCACGCGCACCGACGGGCCGGCGCTGAACGGGGCGCTGGCCGACAGCGGCCGGCTGGTGGCCGTCTTCTCGATGCTGCTCGCGGCGGGCGTGCTGCTGTCGTGAAGCGCTCGCTGCTCCGGCTCTCGATCCCGTTCCGGGAGCCGTTCACCACGTCCTCGGCGGTGATCACCGCGCGGGAGCTGGTGCTGCTGCGGGTGGAGGACTCGGATGGCGTGGTGGGCTACGGCGAGGCCGCACCGTTCGAGCCCTACGACGGGATACCGCTCGAGCGCGCCATCGCCACGTTGTCGAGCCGCTCGCGCGGGCTGCGCCCGCCGCAGGTTCGCGCCGCCGAGGAGCTGGCGCGGCTCGACCTCGACGCACGGCGCGATGAGCGCCCCGTGGCCGAGCCCGGAGCGGAGGCGATCGCCGTGAACCGCACGCTCAGCGCCGGGCCGCCCGAGGAGGCCGCCGCCCGCGCCGCCGAGGGCGTCCGCGACGGCTACTCGTGCTTCAAGCTCAAGGTCGGGCTGCCGGATGACGTGGAGCGCGTCTGCGCGGTGCGCGAGGCGATCGGCTCGTGGCCGGCGCTGCGGATCGACGCCAACGGCTCCTGGGACGTGGAGGAGGCGATCGCCTCCATCCGCCGCCTCGAGCAGTTCGACCTCCAGTTCGTGGAGCAGCCCTGCGCGACGCTGGAGGAGCTGGCCGAGGTGCGGCGGCGCGTGTCGGCCCCTATCGCCGCCGACGAGTCCGTGGCCAGCGCGGAGGATGTGCGCGCGGCCGCACAGGCCGAGGCCTGCGACGTGGTGAACGTGAAGCTGGCCGCGAGCGGCGGCTTCAGAGCGGCGCGCGAGGCGCTCCACACGGCGGCCGAGTACGGCATGGGCGCGTTCCTGTCGAGCACGCTCGACGGGCCCTGGGCGATAGCGGCCGCGCTCCAACTGGCCGGCTCCGAGCGACTGCCGCTCGCCTGCGGCCTGGCCACGCTGGAGCTGTTCGACGCCGACATCGCGCTCACGATCCCGCCTCCGCGCAACGGCCTCCAGGCCGTGCCGCGCGGGCCCGGCTTCGGCGTCGAGGTGAGCGAGGCCGCGCTAGCCGAGGTGCTCGTCGAGGAAATCGAGGAGTAGCTCGGCGAACTCCTCCGGGCGCTCGAGCTGCGGGGCGTGCCCGGCGCCGGGCACCAGCCTGGCCCGTCCGTGCTTCACCCGCTCGGCGATCCGATAGGCGGCATCCGCATAGCGGCTGTCGAGCTCGCCCGCCAGCGCCAGCACCGGGCAGTCGATCTCCTCCAGCTCGTCCCAGACGGGCTCGAAGGCGCCCTGGCCGCCGCTGCGCAGGAGCTGGGCCAGCCTGCGCGGGTCATGCGAGAGGCGGCCCGCGCGCTGCGCGGCCACAAGCTCGGGAGACTGGCTCGCGAACACCGGCTGCGCCTCCCAGCGCTCGGCGAACTCCTCGATGGTGTGGGCCTCGATCCAGTCCGCCAGCTCCTCGTCGGCACCCTGTCGTGCCAGGCGCTGGCTCGCGTCCTCGATTCCGGCCGACGCGCCGACGAGCACCAGAGCGCCAAAGCGCCCGGGACGCCTCAGCGCGGCGCGCAGTGCCAGCCGCCCGCCCATCGAGTAGCCCACCACGGCGTCACCGTCGTCCACGCGGGACGCGATCTCGGACAGCCGCTGGTCGAAGGTCCAGGAGCCGAAGTCCACGCAGACGCTCCGGTAGCGTTGCGCCACTCGCTCCGCCACTGGCCCCCAGGCGTCGCCACGCTGCGCGAAGCCGGGAAGGAAGGCGACGAGCGGATCCACCCCGGCATGATCCCAACCAACCGCACCTACGCCCCGCTTCAGGCCTTCGTCGATGAGCTGGTGCGCTGCGGCCTCGCCCACGCGGTCACCTCGCCGGGCTCGCGCAACGCGCCGCTGATCCTCAGCCTCGCGGGCCATCCCGGCCTCGAGTGCGTGTCGGTGATCGACGAGCGCTCCGCCGGCTTCGTCGCGCTCGGGATCGCCAAGGCCACACGCAGGCCGGTGGCGGTGACCTGCACGTCCGGCACCGCGGCGGCGAACCTGCTGCCCGCCGTGGTGGAGGCGCGCGAGGCGCGCGTGCCGCTGCTCGTCCTGACGGCCGACCGCCCGCCCGAGCTGCGCGACGTGGGCGCCGGCCAGGCGATCGACCAGCTCAAGCTCTACGGCTCGGCGGTGAAGTGGTTCTGCGAGGTCGGCACCCAGGAGCCGAGCCGCGACACCGCCGTGGACATCCGCTCGCTGGCCTGCCGCGCCTGGTTCACGGCCGAGGACGGCCGGCCGGGCCCGGTCCACCTCAACTTCCCGCTGCGGGAGCCGCTGGCCCCCACGCCCGAGGACCTCGACCCGGCGGATTGGGAGGGGCGCCCGGACGGGCGTCCGTGGCTTGTGGTCTCGGACGCGCCGCGCGATCCCACCCCGACGATCGTGGAGCTGCTCGAGCGCGATCTGACCGAGGCCGGCCGCGGCGCCATCGTCTGCGGCGGCACGCGCTATGACGTGGCGGCGTCGGCCGCCCGGCTCGCCGCCGCCACAGGCTGGCCGCTGCTCGCGGATCCGACATCCGGGGTGCGCTGTGGGCCGCACGACCGCTCGCATGTGATCGCCCACTACGACGTGCTGCTGCGCAGCTCGAGCTTCGTGGAGCGCCACGCCCCCGACCTCGTGTTGCGGGTCGGCGACACGCCCACCTCGAAGCCGCTGCGCGCCTGGCTGTCCGAGACGCGCCAGGTCGTGATCGATCCGGACTCGGCGTGGCACGAGCCCACCCGGCGCGCCGAGCGGCTGGTGGCGACCGCGCCCGACGCCACCTGCGAGCTGCTGGCCGCGGCGCTCGAGAGCCGCCTGCCGCTGACCCCGCCCGCGTGGATCGACTCGTGGCTGGCCGCCGACGCGCTGGTGCAGCCCGCGCTCGCGGAGATGCCCGACCCGTTCGAGCCGAAGGTCTACGCCGCGCTGGCGGGGGCGCTGCCCGAGGGCGCGCTCGTGTGGGTGGCCTCATCGATGCCGATCCGGGACGTCGAGACGTTCTTCCCGCAGACCTCCACCGAGCTGCGCTTCCTCTCGAACCGCGGGGCGAACGGCATCGACGGCACGGTCTCGTCCGCGCTCGGGGCGGGGATCTCCGCCGGCGGCCGCTGCGTGCTGGTCACCGGCGAGCTCGCCCTCCTGCACGACCTCGGGGGCCTGCTGGCGGCACGGCGGCGCGGCGCCGAGCTGACGATCGTCTGCGTGAACAACGAGGGCGGCGGGATCTTCGACTTCCTACCGGTGGCCGAGCACGCCGACGCAGAGATCTACCGCGAGCACATCGTCACCCCGAGCGGCGCGGACGTGGAGCGAATCGCCGCCCTGGCCGGCCTCAAGCACACGCTGGCCGTGACGCCGGATGAGGTGGGTGCGGCAGCGCAGTCGCCGGGGTTGGTAGAGGTGCGGACCGATCGCGCGACCAACGTGGCTATGCACCGGGCGCTGTTTGCGGCTGTTGCGGCGCAGCTGGGCTAAGCCGCGAGGCGTACGACGTTCTCGCAGTGCTTCAAGACGTCCTTCAGATCTGCGGCCACCGTGTCCTTCCCAGAGCCGCAGTCGATCACGTCGCGCTTGTTGTCGCGGCTGAAGATCGTGTCGTTGCCTGAGCCCGCTGTGACGCGGTCGATGCCCGTGCCCGGGTTGATCGTGTCGTTGCCCGAGCCGGCCGAGATCGTGTCCCGGCCAGAGCCGCCGAAGTCGCGGTCGTTGCCGGCGCCCGAGCGGAGGATGTTGTTGCCGTTGCCGCCCACGAGGTGGTCGTTGCCCGCGCCGTCGGTGAGCGTGTCGTTGCCGTCCTCGCCGAAGAGGTTGTCGTCGCCGAGGCCGCCCACGAGCCTGTCGTTGCCCGCGTTGCCGTGCAGGGTGTCGTTGCCCGCGTCGCCGGCGAGGGAGTCGTTCCCGTCGTTGCCGCTGACGCTGTCCGCGCCGTCGCCGCCCGACATCTTGTCGTCGCCCAGGCCGCCGTTCAGCCGGTCGTTGCCGGCGTTGCCGAAGATCGAGTCGTTGCCGTCGGCGCCATCGATGCGGTCGACGCCGTCGCCGCCCGAGAGCGTGTCGTTGCCGTCGTCGCCCGCGATGTTGTCGTCCCCGGCGCCGCCGTTGGCAGTGTCGTCGCCCGCGCCGGAGAGGATCACGTCGGTGCCGTCCCCGCCGCTGAGCATGTCGTTGCCGTTGCCGCCGTTGACCGAGTCGTCGCCGGGACCGCCGTCGAGGTTGTCGTTGCCCTCGCCGCCCACGAGCTGGTCGTTGCCGAGGTTGCCGAGGATCACGTCGTCGCCGTCGAGGGCCAGCACGCGATCGTTGCCCGCGAGCATGTCGTAGCTGTCCGGGCCGGTCGTGCCCTGGCAGTTGTCGTCGCCGGCGGTGGGAGCGCAGAGCGGCAGCACGTCACCCGACGCCACCACTGGCAGCGCAACCGCCAGCGCGACGCCGGAAAGCAACAGGGCGAGCCGCAACCTCATCGTCACGATGCTAACCCGAAACGCGGTCGTCAGGTCAGCAGCGGCAGCAGCGCCTGGAGCTTGACCTCGTTCTCCGCGAGCTCGTCCGCCGGCACCGAGTCGCGCACGATCCCGCTCGCCCGCGTAGAGGTGCGCCACCCGGCCGCGCAGCAGCGCGCAGCGCAGGGCCACGCAGAACTCGCCGTCCTCGGACAGGTCGGTCCAGCCCACCGGTCCCGGCGTACCAGCCGCGGTCGAGGCCCTCGAGCGCCGGGATCAGCGGCAGCGCCTTCTCGCGCGGCTCGCCGCCCACCGCCGGCGTCGGATGCAGCCGGCCGGCCAGCTCGACGCACGAGACCGGCTCGGCGAGCTGGGCCCGGATCGGCGTGGCCAGGTGCTGCACGTTCTGCACCTTCACGAGCACGGGCTCGTCGGCGGCGGCCACCCACACGCTCACCGGGCGCAGCGTGCGCTCGATGCGCCGTGACGACGATCGCCTGCTCCTCGCGGTCCTTCGTCCGACGTGCAGCAGCTGCTCGCCGAGCGTGGTCGTCAACCGACGGGTCGGCGCTGCGGCGGGTGGTGCCGGCGAGCGCGACGGTCTGGGCGCGGGCGCCCGTCGCGGCGCACCAGCAGCTCCGGGCTGGCGCCTACGAAGGCCAGCTCCGGGCGTGCCGACGAGGTAGCAGTAGCAGGCCGGGAAGCCGGCCCGCAGCGCGTCGAAGACCGGCGCCGGATCGATCGCGGCGGGCGCGTGGACCCGCACCTCGCGGGCGAGCACCACCTTGTCGAGCTCGCCGGCGCGGATCCGCTCGACGCCGCGCGCCGACCGCCGACTCGAAGTGCTCGGGCGGCGCCGCCGCCGCCACGCGCGGGGTCGCCGACGGGGTCCGGGTCGAGCAGCGGCATGGCGACCGGCTCGAGCGACTCCACCCGCGCGCGCAGCCGCTCGACCACCGCCTCCGCCGACTCGTCGCCCGTCGAGCACTGCCGTGACGGTCAGCCTGGCCTCGTCCCCGCGCCGCGCGAGCGCCAGCTCCGGCATGACCATGACGGCCGGCGAGAGCGACGACCACTCGGGGTCGTGCCGCCGCCCGGGGCGAACGCGAAGCCGCCGACCCAGACCGGCCCCGAACCGGGCGGGGCCGAGCGTCGGCGGCCTCGTCGCCGCCGAGCGCGCCGTGCCCGAGCTCCCGGCACGCCGCGGCCACGCGCGCGAAGCGATCCGCGCCACGTGGCCTCCACCAGCGCCGCCTGCCCAGCGCCGGCCAGCGCGAAGCCGTCGCGGTCGGGCTGCTCGAGGCAGAAGAAGCGGTCGTCCGAGCCGCGCGCGGCCAGCACCGCGGCCGAGAGGTCGATCGTCGGCGGGCACCGGCGCAGTGACCGAGGCGAGCACCCGGCCGCGCCCGCGGCGCGCAGCCGCGATCGCCCTCTCGACCCGCGTCTCCAGCTGGGCCCACGCGCTATCGCTGAGCCGCAGAGGGCCCTGTACGGCGTCTGAGCGGACCGTCACGTGGCCGAGCGCCCGCGCGAGATCGCGATCTCGCCGGTGCGCACCATCTCGATCAGCCCGAACGGGCGGATCATCCGCTCGAACGCCTCGATCTTGTCGTCGGCGCCGGTGATCTCGATCGTCACCGAGCGCTTCGACACGTCGATCACGTTGCCGCGGAAGATGCTCGGCGAACTCATGATCTCCCGCGCGCGACTCGCTGTCGGCCGAGACCTTGAACAGCGCCAGCTCGCGCGCGACCGTCTCCTCGGGCTCGAGATCGCGGATCTTGATGCACGTTGACGAGCTTGTGCAGCTGCTTCGTGACCTGGTCGATCGGGTGCAGCGCGCCGTCGACGGTCAGCGTGATCCGCGAGATCGTCGGGTCGTCGGTCGGACCGACGCCAGCGAGTCGATGTTGAAGCCGCGACGGGAGAACAGGCCCGCGATGCGCGCCAGCACACCCGGCTTGTTCTCCGACCAGCATCGAGAGGACGTGCTTGCGGCCCGTGTGGATCCCGCCGCCGGCCTCGAGGTCCTCGAGGTTGAGGACTTCCTTGGTGCCGGGCTCACCCATGGCCTCAGCCCGACCATGTCCCGCGCGGCCTGGCCGGCGGGGATCATCGGGTAGCAGTTCTCCTCCTGCGTGACCTGCACGTCGAGCACCACGGGGCCCTCGGTGGTCGAGCGCGGTCTGCATCGCCTCGACCAGCTCGTCCTTGTCCTCGACGCGCATGCCGATCGCCCCGAAGGCGTCGGCGAGCTTCACCCAGTCCGGGCTCGAGCTCATCTGTCACGGACGAGTAGCGGCGCGTCCCAGAACAGCTCCTGCCACTGGCGGACCATGCCGAGGTAGCCGTTGTTCATGATGAACACCTTGACCGGGATGTCCTCGGTGACGCAGGTGGCCAGCTCCTGGCATGTTCATATGCAGCGAGCCGTCGCCGGCGAGGCAGACCACCGGTCTGGTCGGGGCAGGCGACCTTCGCGCCCATCGCCGACGGCAGCCCGAAGCCCATCGTGCCGAGGCCGCCGGAGTTGATCCAGTGGCGCGGCTCGCCTGAACGTGGTAGTACTGCGCCGCCCACATCTGGTGCTGGCCGACGTCCGAGGTGATGATCGCGTCGCCGCCCGTGGCCTCGTACATCGCCTCGACCATGCACTGCGGCTTGATCTCGGAGTCCTCGCTAGTCGTCGTAGCGCAGCGGGTGCTTCTCCTGCCAGCCGCTGGATGCGCTGCCACCAGCCGTCGAGCCGCGACCGCGTCGGTCTCGAGCGCGCGGTACTCGCGCGTCAGCTTCGGCAGGATCTTCTTGGCGTCGCCGACGATCGGGATGTGCGCCGGCACGTTCTTCGAGATCTCCGCCGGGTCGACGTCGATGTGGATGAACTTCGCCCGCGGCGCGAACTCGGACAGCTTGCCGGTGATGCGGTCGTCGAAGCGGGCGCCGATCGCGCAGATCAGGTCCGCCTCGTCCATCGCGTAGTTGGCCGTGCGGGTGCCGTGCATGCCGAGCATCCCGAGCCACTGCTCGTCGGTCGCCGGGAAGGCGCCCAGGCCCATCAGCGTGCAGGTGACCGGGAACTGATCCGAGGTGCACGAACTCGCGCAGCTCGCTCGAGCGCGTTCGCGTTGATCACGCCGCCGCCCGCGTAGATCACCGGGCCGCCGCGCGTTCGCGAGCGCCTTGGCCGCCAGGCGGATCTGCTTGGCGTTGCCCTCGGTGGTCGGCTGGTAGCCGGGCAGGCGGATCGTGTCGACCGGCTCGTACGGGATGTCCGCGCGCGAGAGGTCCTGCGGGATGTCGACCAGCACCGGGCCCGGGACGACCGGTGCGCGCGATGTGGAACGCCTCGTGGATCGCCGCGGGGATCTCGCGCGGGTCCTGGATCATGATCGAGTGCTTGACGATCGGCATCGTGATGCCGGTGACGTCGGCCTCCTGGAAGCCGTCGGTGCCGAGCAGGTCGGTGCGCACCTGGCCGGTGATGAAGACGGTCGGGACCGAGTCCATCATCGCGTCGGCGATCGGCGTGACCAGGTTGGTGGCACCGGGACCGGAGGTGGCGAGCGCCACGCCCGACGCGCCCCGAGGCCTTCGCGTAGCCCTCGGCCGCGTGGCCCGCGCCCTGCTCGTGACGGCACTGGATGTGGCGGATGCCGCGCGTCGTAGAGGGCGTCGTAGGTCGGGAGGTTCGCGCCGCCGGGGATGCCGAATACGGTGTCGACACCCTCAGCCTTCAGGCATTCCATGATTGCGTCGACCGCTCTCAAAGCGAACCTCCTTTCAAAGTGACTGAGATCGACCGTGCGCAGGCCCGCGCGCCGGCCGGGAAAGCGAGTCTACCAGCGGGATTTCAGGTCCCTGACACGAGGTAGAGGTCGCAGCCGCACTTCATGCAGACCTGGTCGTGAATCGCAACGATCGACCCGCATTCGGGGCATTCGCGCTTCTCGACGTCGCGGTCGCGGCGGTACAGCAGCGCCGCGACGGTTCCGACGAACGGCAGCACCAACCCGATCGCGAACCAGATCCAGAAGCCGTTGCCGCGTGCCTTGGCCACGATCCCGGCCGACAGGCCGCAGAACAGGATCAGGACGATGTAGGCCACGACGGGATTGTCCCAGCGGGCCGCGTCAGAGGACGCGGATCGCCCAGACGATCGCGGCGATGGCGATGACCACCACGATGATCCATGCCAGGGCCGCGACGACCCCGATGATGACCTTGAACAGAACGTAGGCGGCTATGAGCAGGACAACGAGCGCAATCGCCTTCCTGCCCAGATCGCCGGCTGTTTCACGCATGAGTCAAGGGTAGTTCGCTCAGAGGACGTGCGGTGGGCGCGTTGGCACATAGCGGTCGAGCCCGGGCAGCGGCACCGAGCACATCACCCAGCTCGGCCACCAGATCTCGAACCCGAGCCCGCGCAGCCGCCGCAGCAGCCACCAGCTGATCGTGGTCGAGAAGAGGCTGAGGTACTCCGGCTCGACCGAGGCCGCCACGCGGTCGAGCGCCGCGAGCACGAGCGGCACGAGCTGCTCGGGCGCCTGGCCCACGGCGGGCCCGATCTCGCCCTCGCCGCTGACCCAGGCGAGCGACGTGGCCCGGTGCGTCTGCTCGTCGATCGTCGCGAGGCAGGTGCGATCGCGGCAGAAGAAGTCGTGCAGGTCCCTGCGCTCGTGGCCCAGCACCGGCGGCTCGAGCCGCATCCACTCCTCCACCGCGCGATCGGCCTTCAGCACGTGCACGGCGGTCTCCACGCGCTCGATCTCGAGCGAACGGCGCTTCAGGTAGTCGCTCGTGCGCAGGCGCAGGTGCCAGTGGCCCGCCACCGGCATCACTCCGAAGCCCATGTAGAGGCCGATGTCGGTCGGCTCTCCGGTGGCCACGACCACCCGGCCGAGGTCGGGCGTGGGATCGCTCGGCCAGACGATCTCCAGCAGCCCGCGGCCGATCCCCCGACCCTGCCAGTCCGGCTCGACCATCAGCTCGGTGAGCTCCTCCATCACCCCGAAGCGCACCACCCGCGCGTAGCCGACGGGCTCGCCGGCCCGCTCGCAGATCAGATAGCGGCTGTCCTGTTTCGCGGCCAGGAACTCGATCAGCTTCCGGTGGCGCCGCCAGCTGGCCCGCACCTGGCCCTCGGTGGGCTCGCGGCCCGCGGGCAGCACGCCGCGCTTCACCGCCGCGTCGTAGATCGCCCGCTCGGACAGGGCGAAGGTGACCTCGAGGTCGGCGTTGGTGCCGTCGCGAAATGAGACGTCTGCCGGAGGCGCCCTCATAGGCCGGAGGCTATCCCTCCGGCGCCCCCGACCCCGCTACGGCGTGGAACCGGGCGTGCCCGTCTGGCCGGACGGCGGCTGCGAGCCGTCCGGCGTGGAGGTCGGGCTCGGGGTCGGCTGGGCCTGCCCCGAGGTGGTGGGGGTCGTGGGGTCCTGGACCTGCACCGGCTCGGGCGCCCCCATCGGCTGGCTGGCGGGATCGCTGGGCACCCCGATCCCACCGGTGACGCCGGGTGCCTGCGCCGCGGGATCCTGCTGCCCCGGGAGAGTGCCGCCGGCGCCGGGCGTCGTGGGGTCGGTGGCGGGCGGATCGGTGACCGTCTCGGGGTCGTCCTGCGTCTGCCCGCGGGTGGCGGGATCGGTCGGGGCGCTCTGGGGCGCCGTGGGCGTCGCCTCCGGGGTGGCGGTGGACGGCGGCGCCGCGGCCTGGACCGACTGCACGATCGGCGCCGGGGCCGGCGCGTGTGTGGGCGGCGTGCGATCGATGTTCGCGGCGCCCGCGGCCATCAGGCCTGCGGCGGCCACCGCGACGGCCGCCTTCCCGCCGATCGCACCCAGCGTGGTGGACACGGCGGTGCCGCAGACCCCGCATACCCCTCCGGCCGTGCCGCCGCTGACCGCGGCCCCCGCACCGGCCGCAGACGCTCCCGCGCCCGCCCCCAGGCCCAGCCTGGCCAGCAGCTCCCGTGCCACCGCGAGCGGCGCCAGCGGCCAGAACGCCGCCGCGCGCCGGCCGGTGCCGAGCTGGGACTGGTAGGCGCCGCACTGCTCGCAGGCCTTGGCATGGCGGCGCGCCGCTCCCGAGAGCCTGGCGTGGCCCGCGGCGGCGTCGCTCAGCTCGAGGTGCACCACGTCGCAGCTCAGGAGGCGCCCCTCGGCCGTCTCGGCGAGCGCCACCCGGGCGCGCACTAGCAGCGACTTCACGCCGGGCACGGTGGTGTCCATCGTCGTGGCGATCTGGTCGTAGGAGAGGCCGTCGATCTCGCGCAGGAGCAGGGCCGTGCGCTGCGTCTCCGGCAGCCCGCGCACGTCGTGCACCACGTGGCGCAGATCCTCGCGGACGCTCACCGTCTCGAGCGTGCTGCTGCTCGACGGCAGCTCGAGCTCCTCCACGCCTCCGTCGGCGGCCGGGCGCCGGCGAGCCATGTGCTTGAGGCACATGTTGCGGGCGATCCGGTAGAGCCAGGGACGCACGTTGATCTCGCGTTCGTCGCCGCGGATGGCCCGGTACGAGGACGCGAAGACCTCCTGCAGCACGTCCTCGGCGTCCTCGCGCGAACGCAGCATGTGCCGGCAGAAGGCCAGGAGGCGCGAGCGGTAGCGCTGAACGAGCGCCTCGAAGGCGGCCTCGTCGCCCGCTCGGATGAGGGCGATCAGGCGCTCGTCGCTGTGAAAGCGCCGCAGGGGAGCGCGCACTCCGAGGGCAGTGAGGCCGGCGGGCTGGCTGAAGACTGACGCTTCCAAGCACTCCCCTTTCGCACCGATAAACCTATCGGGGCGACGAAGGTTGCGGTGGTCAGCGGACGGATGCGCGGCGAGCCGCGTCGAGTGCCTCGCGCTGGGCGGCCGGCAGGCGCCGGCGGATGCGCCAGGGAGCGCCGGCGAAGCTCAGGTTCGCCACGGTCGCGAAGCCCTGCTCGTCGCTGCGCAGCGCCAGCAGGAGGTGTGCGATGCGGTCGGACGGCGGCAGCTCAGCGTCCGTGGCCCGGATGCAGAAGCAGTAGACCCGCCGGCCGCCCGGGGCCACCAGCAGCGCCCCGCCCTCGCCCACCAGCCATGTGCCCAGCCCCCCGCGCTCGAGCGCCAGCCCGCTGCGGCGCTGCAGCTCGCGTGCGTCGTGGCCCAGCAGGTCGCCGAGGAACCCCTGTGCCACCTGCTCGGGGCCGCCCTCGGCGCTGCCCCTTGGTGGCCACCACGCTCGCGCCCCGGAAGGCGTAGAGCGCCGGGATGATCCAGGCGTGCGCGATGGCCACGAGGGCGACCGGTGCGGCGAGCAGGCTCAACAGCAGCAGCCCGACCCCGGCGGCCAGGAACGGGACCACGTGCGTGACGGTCCAGAAGGTCCAGAGGTGCCCGCGGCGGCGGAGCGAGTCCGCGTCGACCAGGGGCCGCCACGGAACGCTGGCGAGTTCGGGAAGCGGCGCCGCAACCGCCACGGCTCAGCCTCCTGAGATCGGGCGGCGGAGGATCACGAGATCGGAATCGAGCGGAAGCTCACGCACCTGGGTCGCGCGACCCTCACCCTCGTTCACGACCGCGATGAAGCCCTCGTCGAGCTCGCGGCGAAACGCCTCGATCGCCGCTTCACAGGAGGCCTGGTCGGCCTGTGTCCACACGGCGAGCGTGGAGTGTCCGGTGTTGTCTAGACGTACCAGTCTTGCCATGCCTACAGGTTACGCGCCGATCCGCTCCCGGATCAGTCGCTGCACCTCTTTGCCATCGGCTCGGCCCCTCGTCTCGCGCATGATCGCGCCCATCAGCGCGCCCACGGCCTTCTGGTTGCCGGCCTTGATCTGCTCGACTGCCTCTGGGTCCGCGGCTATCGCCCGCTCCACGATCGACTCGAGCTCGTCGCCACCCTGCATCGCCAGGCCCTGCTCCTCCACGATCTGGGCGGGGTCGCCGCCCTTCTCCAGAAGCACCTCCAGCACCTGCTTGCCGGCGGACTGCGAGATGGCCTTGGCGTCGACCAACCCCACCAGCTGAGCGAAGGCCTGTGGGCTCACTTTCGACTCGGCGGGGTCGGCCTCCCCCAGGCGCTGCACCAGCTCGTTGCGCACCCAGTTGGCGAGCGTCTTGGCATCCGCGGCACCGCACAAGGGCGGCCTCGTAGTAGTCGCCCGAGCTCGCCGCGGAAGGCAAGCACGCGGGCGGTCTCCTCGGACAGGCCCAGGTCTTTCGAAGCGCGCGGCGCGCGCCGAGGGCAGTTCGGGCAGCGCGGCGCGCGCACGCTCCAGCATCGCCTCGGTGGGCACGAGCGGCGTGAGGTCGGGCTCCGGGAAGTAGCGGTAGTCGTGCGCGTACTCCTTCGAGCGCAGCGGGCTGAGGCTGCCCGACTGGGGATCGAAGTGGAGCGTCTCCTGCTCGACCGCGTCGCCGGCGGCGACGATGCCCTTCTGGCGCTCGATCTCGGCCTCGATCCCCTGCTTGAGGAAGCGGAACGAGTTCATGTTCTTCAGCTCCGCCTTGGTGCCGAGGGTGTCCGAGCCGACGGGCCGGATCGACACGTTGGCGTCCACGCGCAGCGAGCCCTCCTCCATGTTCACGTCGGAGACGCCGAGGGCGCGCAGCGTGGCCCGCAGCAGGCGCCCCCAGTCGGCCGCCTCCTCCCCCGAGCTGCAGGTCCGGCTCGGTGACGATCTCCACCAGCGGCGTGCCGCCGCGGTTGAAGTCCACCACGCTGGCCTCCGAGCCGTGGATGCGGCCCGAGCTGCCCGCGTGCACCAGCTTGGCGGCGTCCTCCTCGAGGTGCACGCGATGGATGCGCACGTCGCCCAGCCGCCCGGTCGAGGCGAGCGGGATGTCGTACTGGGAGATCTGGTAGCCCTTCGGGCAGGTCGGGATAGAAGTAGTTCTTGCGGTGGAAGATCGAGCGCGGCGCGATCTCGCACTCGAGCGCCAGCCCGATCATCAGCCCGAAGTGCACGGCCTCCGCGTTGGTCACCGGCAGCGTGCCGGGGTGGCCGAGGCAGATCGGGCAGGTGTGCGTGTTCGGCTCGTCGCCGAACGACAGCGCGCAGCCGCAGAACATCTTCGTCCGCGTGCTGAGCTGGCAGTGGATCTCGAGGCCGATGACCGGCTCGTAGGCGTCAGCCACGGGCGGCACCACCATCGAAGTCGAGGGCGCCCTCCAGGGCGAACGAGGCGTCGAGGATCCTGCTCTCGCTGAACGCCGGGCCCGCGATCTGGAGTCCCACCGGCAGCCCGTCCGCGAGCCCCGCGGGTATCGAGATCGCGGGGATGCCCGCCAGCGACATCGGCACGGTGAAGTAGTCGGACAGGTACATCGCGAGCGGGTTCTCCGTGCGCTCGCCGAGCTTGAACGCGACGGTGGGCGAGGTGGGCGTGACCACGAAGTCGACCTTCTCGAACGCGGCCCTGAAGTCGTCGGCGATCTTCGTCCGCACCCGCTGGGCGGTGCCGTAGTAGGCGTCGTAGTAGCCGGACGAGAGCGCGTAGGTGCCGAGCATGATGCGGCGCTTCACCTCGGCGCCGAACCCCTCCGCGCGCGTGGTCTCGTAGAGCGACAGCAGGTCGCCGTCGCCGCGCCGGATGCCGTAGCGAACGCCGTCGTAGCGGGCCAGGTTGGAGCTGGCCTCGGCCGGGGCGAGCACGTAGTAGGCGGAGATGCCGTAGCCGGCGTGCGGCAGCTCGATCTCCTCCACGGTGCCGCCCAGCTCCTCGATCTTGGCGAGCGAGCGCCCGGGTGACCTCCGCCACGCCAGCCTCCACCCCCTCCTCGGCGAGGCCCCAGACGCCGAAGCGCAGGCCGTCGAGCCGCTGGGCGCTCGGCAGGGCAACCTCGGCCGGGTAGTCGAGCGAGGTGGAGTCGCAGCAGTCGCGCTCGCCCACCATGTGGCGGAACAGCAGCGCGGCGTCCGTGACGTCGCGCGTGAGCGGACCGCACTGGTCGAGCGAGGACGCGAAGGCGATCATGCCGTAGCGGGACACCGCGCCGTAGGTGGGCTTCAGCCCCACGATCCCGCAGAGCGCGGCGGGCTGGCGGATCGAGCCGCCGGTGTCGGTGCCGATCGCCCAGGGTGCGCTGCCGGCCGCCACCGAGGCGGCCGAGCCGCCCGACGAGCCGCCCGGCACGCGGGTCCGGTCCCACGGGTTGCTGACCGGGCCGAAGCCCGAGTTCTCGTTCGACGAGCCCATCGCGAACTCGTCCATGTTGGTCTTGCCCAGCACGGGGGCGCCGGCCGCGATGAGGCGCCGCACCACCGTGGCCGTGTACGGCGGCCGGTAGCCCTCGAGAATGCGCGAGGCGGCCATGCTCGGCACGCCCTGCACGCAGAAGAGGTCCTTTACGGCCAGCGGCACGCCGCCGAGCGGCGCGTCGGCCGCGGTTTGAGCCGCCTCCGGGGCGACCCAGAGGAAGCAGCCAAGGTCATCCGCCTCCGCCCGCCCGCGGTAGAAGTCGAACAGCTCGGCCGCCGACAGCTCGCCGGCGCGCACGCGCTCGCCCGCCTGAGCGGCGGTGAGGTCGAGCAGCTCGCTCATGCCCCGGGGCTCGGCACGCGGAAGCCGGCCTCGGAGGCGTCGGGCGCCAGCTCGAGCATGGTCTCGCGCGGCCAGCTGGGTCGCGGCACGTCCTCGCGCAGCACGTTCTCCACCGACACGACGTGCGAGGTCGGCTCCACGCCCTCGAGGTCGAGCTGGCTGATGTTCTCGATATGTCCGAGCACGGCCGACAGCTCGCTCGACATGCGCTCCACCTCGTCGTCGGTGAGCGCGAGTCGTGCGAGGCGGGCAACGTGAAGCACCTGGTCGCGATCGATCATCGACAGGCGATTGTATGGAGCCCGGGGTCAGGCCCGGCTGGCCGGGGTGTCTCTCAGCATGATGCTCAGCTCCACTGAGGATTTGTCAGCCGGGCGGAGGATCGTTTTGAGCCAAGCGCCCACCGGCGTACGCACGGCTAGGATGCCGCGCCATGCGACCCGAGCAGGCGGAGCGCCTCGTCGTCCTCACGATGCGCCTTCTGGCGCTCACCTTCGCGGTGGTTGGGCTTCTCTTCATCGTCACGCCCAACGGGGTGATCGGGCGCATGGACGACGTCGGCAACTGGATCGGGAGCTTCCCGAGCGGCCCGCGCAGCGACGAGAAGCTGTGGCTCTCGCTCGGCTTCGCCTACATGGTCGTGATCACGGGGATCGCGCTCGTGATCTCGACCGACGTGGGTCGCTACCGCCCGTTCCTGCTCGTGCTCGCGGCGGGCAAGGCGGCCTCCTCCCTCGCCACCGGCGCGTACTTCGTCTTCCACTCGAACGTGTTCATCTACCTCCTGAACTTCATCGTGGACGGCGCCCTGGTGGCCGTGGCGGTGTTCTGCTGGGTGATCTCGGCGCCGCTCGAGCAGCGCAGCCCCACCTGAAGGGGCGCCACGGGCCTGCGGGCGCCGCAGCTGCGAGCATTTCGCGCGTTCTGCGCGGCGCTGCTGCCTGAGGGCGGGGCGCTTCCGTCGGCCGAGTCGGTGGGCGTGGCCGGGCCGGTGTCCGAGTTCGTCGGAGGGGCGCCCAGCCGGGTGCGCACGGTGGTGGGAATGGGCCTGCGGGCGCTCGAGCTGTCGGCGTTCCCGCGGCGCTTCTCGCGCATGAGCGAGGAGCGGCGGGCGGCGCATCTGGAGCGCCTCGAGGGCAGCCGCATCGGCGCGTTCCGCGATCTCTTCCTGCTGCTGAAGACGCTCGCCGGGGTGGGCTATACGCGCGATGCGCGCGTGCAGGCGGCGCTCGGCGTGACCGCGGGCTGCGCGCGCGAGGGTGGCCTGCCGTACGAGGCGCCGCGGCTGGATCCCGAGGCCATGCGCGCGCCCACGGACGTGGAGCGCTGCGACGTGGTGATCGTGGGCTCGGGCGCCGGCGGCGCGTCGGCGGCGCGGGTGTTGAGCGAGGCGGGGCTGTCTGTGATCGTCGTGGAGGAGGGCGGCTACCACGATGCCTCGACCTACTCCACCGATCCCTTCGAGGCGCTGCCGCTGCTCTACCGGGACTCGGGGCTCACGGTCTGCGAGGGCCGCCCGGTCATTCCGATGCCGGTGGGGCGCTGCGTGGGCGGCACCACGGTGATCAACTCGGGCACGTGCTTCCCGGCGCCCGACGACATCCTCTACGCCTGGCGCGAGCAGCACGGGATCCCGTGGGCCACGGAGCTTGACGGCGAGTTCGAGGCGGTGGACCGTGCTCTCGACGTCACGCCGCTGCCCAGCGGCCGGGTGGGCCGCAACGCGGAGCTCTGCCGGTTGGGCGCGGAGGCGATCGGGGCCTCGAACGGGCCGATCGCGCGCAACGCGGGCGACGTGGTGTGCTGCGGCACCTGCCCCACCGGCTGCGCGATCGACGCCAAGCGCGCGATGCACGTGTCGGAGCTGCCGCGCGCGGTGGCGGCCGGCTGCCGGATCCGCGCGAACGCCCGCGTGCGGAGCGTCATCGTCGAGAACGGGCGCGCAGTGGGCGTGAGCTGCAGCACCGACGGTGACCGCTACGAGGTCCGCGCCCGGGCCGTGGTGCTGGCCGCCGGCGCGCTCGGCACGCCCGAGCTGCTGCTCAGCCAGGGGCTCGCGGGCTCCTCGGGCGCGCTCGGGCGCCACCTGCGGATCCACCCGGCCTGCTGGGTCGGCGGCCTCTTCGACGAGCCCGTGCGCGGCTGGGACGGCGTGATGCAGAGCTGGGCCGTGGACGAGTGGAACGACCGCGGGCTGTTCCTCGAGGCCACCTTCACGCCGCTGTCGTTCGGCGCCCACTGGCTGCGCGGCGCCGGCGCCGCGTACATGAGGCGGCTCGAGGACTTCGGCCGCGTGGCCGTGATCGGGGTGCACCTCTCCGACCGCTCGGAGGGCCGCGTGAGCGCCAACGGCCGCATCCGCTACCGCTTGACCGATGACGACGCGGCCGCGCTGCGCTTCGGCATCACCCGCGCGGCCGACGTGCTGTTCGCGGCGGGGGCGCGCGAGGTCTACCCGCAGGTGGGGCGCGTTTCGGTGCTCCAGCAGGGCGAGCAGGCCACGAAGATCGAGCACGGGCGCTTCAGGCCGGGCGAGCTGCGGCTCGAGGCGTTCCACCCGATGGGCAGCGCGCGCATGGGGCTCGACCCGAAGACGTCGGTGGTGGCGCCCTCCGGGCAGGCGCACGACGTGGCCGGTCTCTACGTGGCGGACGCCAGCCTCTTCCCCACCTCGCTGCGCGTGAACCCGATGGTCACGATCATGGCCTTCGCGCGGCGAATCGCGGCGGGGCTGGCGAGCGAGCTGGCCTAGGCGGGGTGGGCCTGCGCCGCCTTCCAGGCGCTGCCGTCGCGCTCGCGGCGCCACGCCAGCGACGCGCCGAAACCCAGCACGCCCAGCGCGATGAACGCGAGCCACGGCCCTGACTTGAGCGTGGTCACCTGGTCGTCTCCCGGCTGCTGCACCACGCGGTAGAGGACCATCAGGGCTCCTGCGGCGGCGAGCATGGCGGCCACCGCGCTTGGCGTGAGCCAGCCCTCGTAACGACGGCCCGCGGTGCGCAGCACCGCCGCCGTGGCGGCCGCCACCGCCGCGCCCAGCAGCACCAGCAGCAAGAGCCGGTCGTAGGCCCGCTTCTCCTGCCAGATGTTCTTCTCGTCGGCCTGCGCAGCAAGGGCGGCCTGTTGCTCGATGTTGCGCGGCACCTCGCCGCCGAGCGCGCCCTGAAGCGAGCTCGGGTCCACGTCGTGCTGGATCTGGCGCGCCTCGTTGCCGCCCACCGTGCTGTACCAGTCCACCGCGGTGCAGAGCAGCAGGGCCAGTGCCGCCACCCACGCGATCGCGTCGCCGATTGTCAGGCGTTCGAAGGTCATGCGCCGCCTCCGTCCTCGCGCACGCGCGGAGCCGGCAGCGCGGTGATCTCGACCTCGG
This sequence comes from uncultured Thermoleophilaceae bacterium, assembly GCA_963770325.1. GTDB lineage: Bacteria > Actinomycetota > Thermoleophilia > Solirubrobacterales > Thermoleophilaceae > JAICJR01. The sequence goes on from CAVYPF010000004.1 coordinate 1,200,239, forward strand.
TGCTGCCGGGCGCGCCGCGGCGCTCGTCGCGCAGCGAGTACCACGCGCTCACGGCCAGTCCCACCGAGGCCGCCAGGCCGACCCATACGCCGGCCGCGCGGTCCGTGGGTCCGGGCCCGATGTCGGGTGGCCAGATCAAGCGGATCAGCGCGAGGATCGAGACCAGCACGCCCCCGAACGCGCTGAAGGCGGCGGTTCCGATCGGCACCGCGCCCGACCCCGAGGTGGCGGTGATGAACAGCAGGGCGATCGCCAACCCCCCGACGATCAGGAAGATCACGTCGTTCAACGCCATCGACTGCCAGGCGTTGAGGTCGCCGGTCGGCTGAGAGCGGAACCAGGGCAGCCACAGCGACCCGATCAGCACCGCCCCCGACAACGCGACGACCCAGTCGATCGCCGCAACCCTCCTCAGGTTCACGCCGGGCAGGCTAGCGCTGAGTGGGCAGCGCGCGTGCCGATAGCTGCAGCCGCGCCGCCTTGACCGTGTTCGAGAGCAGCATCGCGATCGTCATCGGCCCGACGCCTCCGGGCACCGGCGTGATCGCCGCTGCCTTCTCCTTCACGGCGTCGAAGTCCACGTCGCCGACGAGTCCCGTCTCCTCGCGGTGGATGCCGACGTCGATCACGACCGCGCCCTCCCTGACCATGTCCGCGGTGACGAGCCGCGGCACGCCCACGGCCGCGACCAGGACCTCGGCCCGGCGGCAGACCTCGGCGAGGTCGCGCGTGCGCGAATGGCACTGGGTGACGGTGGCGTTGGCCGCCAGCAGCAGCGCCGCCACCGGCTTGCCCACCAGCTTCGAGCGCCCGACCACCACCGCCTCCGCGCCGGTCAGCTCGACGCCGGCGGAGCGCAGCAGCTCCATCACCCCGGCGGGAGTGCACGGCACGAGCCCCTCGAGCCCCTGCATCAGCCGCCCGGCGCTGAGCGGGGTGAGGCCATCCACGTCCTTCAGCGGGTCGATCAGCTGGGTCATGGCGTCGCCATCGATCTGGTCCGGCACGGGCAGCTGGAGCAGGATGCCGCTGACCCCCTCGTCGTCGTTCAGCGCGCCCAGCAGCTCCGCGAGCTCGGCCTGGCTGGTGTCCGCGGGAAGCTCGTGGTGGACCGAGGTGATGCCCACCTCCTCCGAGGACTTGCGCTTGTTGCGCACGTAGACGTGCGATGCCGGGTCGTCGCCCACGAGCACGGTCGCAAGCGCCGGCCGCACTCCGGTCTCCGTGACCAGCGCCTCCACGTCGGCGGCCACGCGCTCGCGCACCTCGGCGGCCACCGCCTTGCCGTCGATGATCATCGCTTCTTCAGGGGGGCGTAATCCGACATCAATTTCTTCTCCGCGCCATCGGCGGCGAATCGTACGACCACCACGCCGCCCGGCTCCGCCCCGATCACCACGCCGTCGCCGAAGGTGGCGTGCACCACGTCGTCGCCGATCGCAAACGACGCTCCCGGACGTGGTTCGGGGCGCGTCTTCGGCCCGTCGTCCCACTTGGTGGAGAACGTCTGGGGCTTGCGCGAGGCCTGCTCCTCGCGGTCGGTGAGCTCGGCGGGAACCTCGTCGATGAAGCGACTCGGCAGGTTCCAGTCGCGCCCGCCGAAGAGGCTGCGCGAGCGCGCATAGGACAGGTAGAGCTCGCGCTTGGCGCGCGTGATGCCGACGTAGCAGAGGCGCCGCTCCTCCTCGAGGTCGCCCGACTCGACCGAGCGGCTGTGGGGAAACACGCCCTCCTCGCAGCCGATGATGAACACCACCGGGAACTCGAGCCCCTTGGCGTTGTGCAGGGTCATCAGCGTGACCGTGCCCTCGTCGTCGCGCAGCGAGTCCTGGTCGGAGAACAGCGCGATCTGCTGAAGGAACTCCTCGAGCGACGGCTCCTCGGCGACCGAGTCGTACTCGCGCGCCACGCCCACCAGCTCCTCGAGGTTCTCGATCCGGCCCTGAGCCTCGATCGTGCGCTCGGCCTCGAGCGCCTCCAGGTAGCCGGTCTCGTGCAGGGTCTCGCGCAGCAGGTCGCCCACCGACGCGGTCTCGAGCCGTTCCTGCAGCCGGTCCATGACAGACATGAAGCGCCCCAGCGCCTTCACCGCGGCCGCGCCGAGACCGGGTATCTGCTCCGGCGCCGCGGCGACGTCCCAGACCGACTCCCCGAGGGTGTTGGCGTAGCCGACCACGCGCGCCTGGGTGGTGTTGCCGATCCCGCGCCGCGGCGAGTTGACCACGCGCTGGAAGGCCACCACGTCCTGAGGGTTCACCAGGAGCGACAGGTAGGCCATCGCGTCCTTCACCTCGGCGCGGTCGTAGAACTTCGTGCCGCCGATGACCTGGTAGGGACGCTTGTAGCGCGTGAGCATGTCCTCGAGCACGCGGCTGAGCGCGTTCGTGCGGTAGAAGACGGCGATCTCGTCGCGCGAGCCGCCCTCGTCCACGTGGCGCTCGATCTCGTTGACCACGAAGCGCGCCTCGCCGTGCTCGTCCTCCAGCTCGCGCACGTGCACCGGATCGCCCTGCCCGAGCTCGGTCCAGAGCGCCTTCGACTTGCGCGCGCGGTTGTTCGCCACCACCGCGTTGGCGGCCGACAGGATCGTCTGCGTCGAGCGGTAGTTCTGCTCCAGCTTGACCACGTGGGCGTCCGGGAAGTCGTCCTCGAAGTCGAGGATGTTGCGCACGTCGGCGCCGCGGAAGCGGTAGATCGACTGGTCGTCGTCGCCGACCACGCAGAGGTTGCGGTGCTCGCCCGCGAGCAGCTGGAGCCAGCGGTACTGGGCGCGGTTGGTGTCCTGGTACTCGTCCACGAGCACCCAGCGGAACTGCTGCTGGTAGCGCGCGAGCACCTCGGGAAAGAGCTGGAACAGGTCCACGCAGCGGAACAGCAGGTCGTCGAAGTCCATCGCGTTCATCGAATGGGCCCGCTGCTCGTAGAGCTCGTAGACGTCGGCCGCCGTCTGCTCGAAGAACGAGCCCACCTTCACGCGGTAGCCCTCGGCGTCGATCAGCTGGTTCTTGGCGTCCGAGATCTGGCGCTTCGACCGCGCGCGGCGTGAAGCGCTTCGGGATCCACGTCGAGCTCGTCCATGCACTGCTTGATCAGCCGCAGCGAGTCCGCCTCGTCGTAGATCGTGAAACCGCGCGTGTAGCCCAGCTTGTCGCCCTCGGCGCGCAGCATGCGCACGCAGGCGGAGTGGAAGGTGAGCACCCACATCGCGCGGGCGCGCCCGCCGACCAGCAGCTCCACGCGCTCGCGCATCTCCTGGGCGGCCTTGTTCGTGAAGGTGATCGCGAGGATCTCGCCGGCGCGAGCGGCGCGGCTGTGCACCAGGTAGGCCATCCGGCGGGTGAGCACCGCGGTCTTGCCGGAGCCCGCCCCCGCGAGGATCAGCAGCGGCCCCTCACCGTGCAGCACGGCCTCGCGCTGGGGCTCGTTGAGCCCCTCGAGCAGGGTCTCTGGCGCGGTGGTGGTGCTCACCAAGGCGAGGATAGAGAGGGGTCCGGCTACCCTGGCGCGCGTGGGGCTCTGCGACGAGGTGCGGGAGGGCTGCGCCGCCATCGCGGCGGACGCTCGCTGGGTGTCGATCGATCTCGACGCCGCCGGACACGTGGAGCCGGGACCGCCGCCCGTGCTCGACCCGCAGCGGCACTACCTCGACGGATCGCGCGCCGAGGTCGCCAGCTACCTGCTCACCCTCGACGCGATCAACTTCGGGTCCGGCTGGTTCCCCACGCTGCGAAAGCGGCCGGGCTGCTCGGGCTACTACACGGTGGCGTGGGCGCTGGCCGACCACTTCCGCGCCCACGGCCCCTGGTCGCCGGAAGAGCTGCGGCTGCTGGACGGCCCGCGAGTGGCGGCGGTGCTCGAGCAGGAGCGCGAGCACGAGCTGATGCTGCTCTACGCCGAGGCGCTGCGCGACCTGGGCCGCTTCCTGGAAGGCCGCAGCGCGCTCGAGCTGGTGCAGGGCGCCTCCGGCTCGGCGGAGGCGCTGGCGGACGAGCTGCGCCGCGGCATGCCCTTCTTCGACGATCGCGGCTTCTGGAAGCGCGCCCAGATCGTGCCGAGTGACATGGCGCTGGCGGGCGTGGCCGATTTCTACGACCTCGGCCGGCTCACGATCTTCGCCGACAACCTGGTGCCGCACGTGCTGCGCGTGGACGGCGTGCTGCACTACGAGCCCGAGCTGGCCGAGCGGATCGACAGTGGCGAGCTGCTGCCCCCGGGCGAGGAGGAGCGGGAGATCCGCGCCTGCGCGGTCCACGCCTGCGAGGCGATCGCGGCGCGCCTCGGGGTGCCCGCCCACGTGCTCGACACCTGGCTCTGGAATCGCGGTCAGGCGCCCGAGTACAAGGCGATTCCCCGCCACCGCACGCGCACGGTCTTCTACTAGCTGCGAACGGCGAAGCCCAGGCCGTCGCCCACCGGCAGCACCGACCCGAGCCAGCGCTCCGAGCTGACCAGCTCGGAGTTCATCGCCTGTGCGCTGGCGATGCTGTCCGGGCTCCAGCCGCGCGCCTGACCCTTGGGCCGCGCCACCTCGCCCTGCATCAGGAGGTTGTCCAGGAGCAGCACCGCGCGCTCGCTGGCCTTCGCCTCGGCGATGTCGAGGTAGCGGCGGTATTCGCCCTTGGTGGCGTCGAGGAAGATCAGGTCGAAGGGACCGTCCAGGCCGGGGAGCGTGTCGAGCGCGTCGCCCTCCACGATCTCGACCCGATCGCCCACGCCACCGCGGGCGAGGAAGTCGCTCGCCTGCTCGATCCGTCGAGGGTCGCGCTCGAGCGTGACGATGCGGCCCCCCTCGGGCAGCTGCTCTGCGATGTGGAGCGTGGAGTAGCCGATCGCGGTGCCCACCTCGAGCACGCGCCGCGGCTGCAACGCCCTGGTGAGCGTGGCCAGGAAGCGCGCGGTCTCCCACTCCACGATCGGCACGTGATCGCGGTCGGCGAGCTCCTCCATCTCGCGCACGAGCGCCGGGCGCTCGGGACGCAGCACGCTCAGGTAACGCTCGACGTGATCGCTGCGGATGCCCATGCCTAGGGCCCGCTCGTCAGGAGGGGGCCGAAGCGGGCGCCCGCCTGGTTCGTGCCGAAGAACTCGAACGGCACTGCCGGTCTGGGCACCGCGTTCAGCCCGAGCGAGAACGCGAACGGCGTGTTGCTCGGGGCGGGCGAGCTCGCGAGCGTGAACACCGCGTAGTCGTTCGGCCTCCCCTTGGACAGCAGCCGGCAGGCGGCGACGGGCGAGGCGCAACCGGTGAAGCTGTGACCCTTGTCGGCCAGCACCGCGAAGCCCGCCACCGGATAGTTGAACGAGGCGCTCCCGTCGAGCTGGGTGGGCAGCTGCTGATCGCGCACGAACGTGAGGAAGCCGGAGCGAGCGTTGAGCGCGCCGAGGAACTCGTTCTCGCCCGCGTAGGGGGCGCGCGAGCGCGCCGCGGCGCAGGCGTCCGTGATGGCCTCCCGGATGGCGAGGCCAGGCAGGGCCGGCCCGCCGAGCGAGAGCGCGGCGCCCAGATCGCTCGCGTGGAAGTAGCTGCTGCAGCGGAAGGCGTGCCCGGGGCCGAGGACGTTGCGCCGCTGCTTCACGGTCAGCGTGGTGCGAAAGCCCGCCGGTATGGCCGCGTGCCTGAGCTTCACGGTCACGACCGAGCCGCTGGCGGCGCCGGCGGCCACCGCGTCCGCGCGGTCGAGCACAACGAGCACGCCCCGCACGCGGTCGCTGCGCTTCTGCTTGGCCAGCACGGCCTCGACGGTGATGCCCTTCGGCAGCCTCACCCTGGCCGCCAGGGCGGCGGCCGGCGCCGCGGCCGGCTGGGTGGGAAGCAGTCGCAGCTCGAAGCCCGCGACGGTGGCGTTGCCGGGGCTCGGACGCTTGACACGCACCGCCGTGGTGGTGCGGCTCGGGGCCGCGAGCGACGCCGCCGGCAACGCGCCGAGCACCAGCGCCGCGAGCGGGATGACGAGCAGTGTGGAGCGGCGCATCAGCCGCCGGCTGGGTCCTGTCCCGCGCCCCGCAGCGGCCGTACCTCGGCCGCGGGCTGCGGCTCGCGGCCGGTGACCTCGGCCAGCTCGGCCTCCAGCTCGCGGATCCGGGAGCTGAGCGAGCGGATGGCGTCGGCGACCGGGTCGGGCAGGTGCGCCCAGTCGGCGTCCGGGCCCGTCGGGCTTGCGGCCGCTCGACCGCACGGGATGGCCGGGGTTGCCGACCACGGTCGAGTTCGGCGGGCACGTCGTGGATGACCACGGAGTTCGCGCCGACCTTCGAGCAGCGGCCGACGCTGATCGGCCCGAGCAGCTTCGCGCCGGATGCCGACCACCACGTTGTCCTCGACGGTCGGATGGCGCTTGCCGCGCTCGAAGCCGGTGCCGCCGAGCGTCACGCCCTGGTAGAGCGTCACGTTGTCGCCGATCTCGGCGGTCTCGCCGATCACGACGCCGGAGCCGTGGTCGATGAACAGCGCCGTCGCCGATCTTCGCCGCCGGGTGGATCTCGACGCCGGTCAGCGCGCGCGAGACGTACGCGAGCGCGTGCGGCAGCGACCGGCACGCCGGCGTCGTGCAGCGCGTGCGCGACGCGGTGCGCGAGCAGCGCGTGCACTCCGCCGTAGGTCAGCAGGATCTCGACGCGGCCGATGTCCCGCGCTGCCGGATCGCGCTCCGATCGCGGCGGTCAGGTCCTCGCGCAGCTCGCGCGCGACGCGCGCGAGTGTGCCGAGTGCCGAACATCGCTCAGGCAGATTGTGACGCAGCCGGCGACGCGGGCGCAGGCAGGGCAGTCCTCGCGCCTCGTGGTCGTGCACGAGCAGTCTGCTCCAGCGTGCGCGCGTCGAGCTGGAGCATGCGGTCGAGCAGCGGCTCCCCCACCCCGGTCAGCAGCTTGAGCGCCTCGAGCGCCTGAATCGAGCCGACGATGCCCGCCGTCGGGCCGAGCACGCCGGCCTCGCGGCAGCGTCGGCACCGCGGCCGGGCGGCGGCTCGACCGGGAACGCGCAGCGGTAGCAGGCCGACTCGCCCGGCCGGATCGACATCACCAGGCCGTCGAAGCCGAGCACGCCGGCCTCGACCAGCGGCATCCCGCTGCGCGCAGCAGGCGTCGTTGACCACGTAGCGCGTCTCGAACGAGTCGCTGCAGTCGACGCACGCAGTCGGCGCCGCCCATCACGATCGCGTCGGCGTTCTGCTCGGTCGAGCCGCACCGGGTAGGGCTCGACGATGCACCGTCGGGTTCAGCAGCGCCCAGCTTCGCGGCCGCGGACTCCGCCTTCTGGCGCCCGATGTCGGGCGTGAAGTGGAGCGGCTGGCGGTGCAGGTTCGAGAGCTCGACGACGTCGGAGTCGACGATCCCGAGCCGCCCGACGCCGGCGCCGACGAGGTAGGTCGCGACCGGGCGAGCCGAGCGCGCCCGGCGCCGACGACGATCACGCTCGCGCGGCCGAGCGCGCTCCTGGGCCGCGCCGCGACCACTCCGGGCAGGACGAGCTGGCGCGAGTAGCGCTCGAGGTCGCGCTCGGCGAGCGTCATCGCTTGACGATGGTGACGACTCGTGCCGCCACCGTCACCTCGTGCCCGTCCTCGCGCGCCGAGCGCGGGCACGCTCTCGATCGGCTCGCCCGGGTCCAGCCGCAACACGATCAGCGACGTCGCCCGGCCGCATCCGCTCCAGCGCGAGCTTCGTCTTCACCCAGTTGAGCGGGCAGGCGACCCCGGTCAGGTCGAGCGCGTGCGTCACGGGGCGAAGAAGGGCATGCGTCACGTAGCGCTCGCCGGAGTCCGGGAGGATGGTGACGATCCGCTTGCCCGCGAACTCCGGCCGGCCGCCGACCTCGATCGCCGCCCAGACGGCGGCGCCCGCCGAGATGCCGGCGAGGACGCCCTCGACGTCGCGCGAGCGCTGCGCCGTCTCGAGCGCGTCGTCGTCGGGGACGGAGATGATCTCGTCGACGATCGTCGCGGTTGAAGACCGTGGGCACGAAGCCGGCGCCGATGCCCTGGATGCTGGTGCGGGCCGGGCAGCCCGCCGGAGATGACCGGCGACGACTTCGGCTCGACGGCGACGACGTGCAGGTTCGGGTTGCGCTCCTTGAGCACGCTCGCCGCAGCCGGTGATCGTGCCGCCGGTGCCGACGCCGGCGACGAACACGTCGACCTCGCCGTCCGTGTCTGCTCGCCAGATCTCCTCGGCCGTGGTGCGGCGGTGGATCTCCGGGTTCGCCGGGTTGCGCGAACTGGTCGGGGATCCAAGCAGTCGTCGCGCTCCGCCGGCGATCCGGGCTCGGCGGCCTCGACCGCCTCGTTCATCCCGCCCATCGACTCGGTGATCTCGACCTGGGCGCCGTACATCTTCAGCAGCGCTCTCGCGCTCGCGGCTCATGCCCTGCGGCATCGTCGAGCACGAGCTCGTAGCCCTTCGCCGCGCGCGACGAACGCGAGCGCGATGCCGGTGTTGCCCGGACGTCGGCTCGACGATCGTGGTGCGGCCGGGCTCGATGCGGCCCTCGCGCCTCGGCGGCGGCGATCATCGCGACGCCGATCCTGTCCTTGACGCTGCCGCCCGGGTTGTAGGCCTCGAGCTTGCGCGATCAGCTCGGCGCCGATGTCGGGCGCGATGCGCGTGCAGCCGGACCAGCGGCGTGTCGCCGACCAGGTCGGCGAGGTTGCGGGAATGAGGCTGCTCATCGCCGCAACCTACCGCGCGCGGGCGTTACTCGTCGATCTTGCTCCGGTCGTCCGGCGGGGCGTGCCGGAAGACGAAGTGCCACAGCGCCCAGATGATCACGTAGCCCATCACCAGCACCACCGCGAGCAGGATCCCGAACGCGGTCTGGGTGGAATCGGCCAGCGGCAACACCTGGCCGAGTCTACGCCTGCAGGGCTAGCTCAGGGCGCGATCGGGTCGGTGCCCAGCGCGCCTGAGCCGAGGCCCTGTGCCTGCAGCGCCTCGAACGTCTCGTCGGCGGTCAGCTCGCCCCGCTCCTGCGGGGGCGCCTCGTCCTCAGGCGCGGTCTTCTTGAGCTCCTCGATGATCGACTCGCGCTCCTCGGCACTCTGCCCGACGTCGACGCTGTGGTTCTTGGGGTCGGTCTCCATGAACGCACCGTACCGCGCCGCGCAAGCCGCAGCCGTGAACAGCTTGTGAACGGGCCGCGGCGCCGCACCCACAGTGGCTTATAGTCGCCTCCGTGTGGCCCTTTGTGATCACTGCCGTTGTGCTGGTGCCCCTGCTCGTGATCGCGTGGTGGCGGGTGCGGCAGCGCTGACGGGGCGGCCGGCAGGATGAGGTATGGTCGCGACATGGGCTGGCTGAGACTCCTGCGCACCCTGCCGCCGTGGCGTCAGGCCGTTTACTGGGTCGCGTCGATCGCGGCCCTCGCCCTGGTGGTCTGGGACATCGCCGACAAGGGGGCGCAGTACACCAGCATCGTCGCGCTTGCCCTGGTGGTTATCGCCACGGTCGCGCTGCGGGCCCCAAATCCGCGCAGCGGCTAAGGGCTTAGATGTAGTACATGGAGGCCCCGGCCGCCCGGGCTTCCTTCTCCGCCACGTCGGCGATCGTCGACCCCCCGAGGACCGCGCGCACCGCCTCGACCGCCTCGATCCAGATCGGGCCCGACTTCTCGGCGTCCGAGCCCAGCTCGCCCTCGAGCAGCTCCACCACCTCGAGAACGGTGATCTCGGCCGGTGGGCGGGCGAAGGAGTAGCCGCCGCGCACGCCTCGCTGGCTCTGCAGGATGCCGGCCCTGCGGAGGGTCGCGAACAGGCTCTCGAGGAACTGCACGGGGATCGCGCGGCGCTTTGCGATCTCCCCGATCGGCACCGGCGCGGAGCCACCGGTGCGCGCCAGCTCCACGAGCGCGCTCAGCGCGTACGGCGACTTGGAGGTGATGGCGAGCAAGCCGCTGCGAGTCTAGGTTATGCGCATGACGCTGGCCCTCCGGACTCGCACCTGGGCACCTCCGTTCGTCCTCATGGCCGTGATCTTCTTCCTGTCCGCGCAGCCCAACCTCAACTCGGGTCTGGGCGTGGCGGACACCGTCCTCCGAAAGCTCGTCCACGCGGGCGAGTACGGCCTGCTCGCGTTCCTCTGGGTGCGGGCGCTGCGCACCACCACGCTGCGTGACAGCGCGCTGCCGCTGGCGTTCGCGCTGAGCGTGGGCTACGCGGCAACCGACGAGTTCCACCAGACCTTTGTGGATGGGCGGCATGGCAGCCCGGTCGACGTCGGCATCGACGCGATCGGGGCCGCCCTGGCGCTGGTCGGCATCCGGCACCGCACATGATCTCGCTGGGGCGGCCGCCGATCGAGTCGCCCGAGCCCGTCGTCAAGTTCGCGGCGGTTCGCCTCCTGCTGGCGCTGGCCGTGCTGGTGGTTCTGGCCACGACGCAGTTCCACCACCACGCCCAGCTGACGGTTGTCGTGCTCGGGCTGGCGTTGCCCTGGGCGGTGGCGATGCTCTACGTGGCGAACCGCTGGCCGGAGATCGCCCTCCAGCCATTCGTGCCGGTGGTGGACCTGGCCGTGATCGCGCTGGCGGAGCTCGCCGTGCCACAGGCCTATGCGCCGGCACGCTTCGTCGCCCTCTTCTTCGTGGCAGCGCACGCACAGTTCCAGGGGCAGCGGGGCGGCCTGATGGTGGCCGCGACGGCGTGCGTGCTGCTCGTACCCATCACCGCCCTGACGAGCGGTCCGGTGCAGGGCGAGCTGCTGGCCTTCTACGAGGCCCTGTTCGTGGTCTGCGTGTTCTCCGCCGCGATCACCGCCGGCAACATCCGCACCTCCGAGACCGCGGGCCGGCTGCGCGCGCGGGAGGTCAGCCGGCGCACGATCGAGACCGAGGGCGAGATCCGCCGTCGCCTGGCGGAGTCGCTCCACGACGGCCCGATCCAGGAACTCGTGAGCCTCGACATGATGCTCGCCGCGCTGCCCGGGGCGATCGAGCGGGGGGACCAGGAGCAGACGCGCGAGGTGATCCGCGAGATGCAGACCATCGCCGAGCGCAACATCCAGGCGCTCCGCGACGAGATCGTCGCCCTCGGCCCCTATGCGTTCCGCGAGCTGTCGTTCGAGACCGCCGTCATGGAGTGCGTGCCGGTCTGGCGGCGGCGTTTCGGCGTGGATGTCCGGATCGACATCGAGCAGATCCCGCTGTCGCCCGACCTGAGCGGGCCGCTGTTCCAGATCGCCCAGGAGGCGGTGACGAACGCCGGTCGCCACGCGGCTGCCTCCACCGTGCGGGTGGCGCTGGCGGAGCGCGACGGCGTGCTGGAGCTGCTGATCGAGGACGACGGCCGCGGCTTCGGCGATTTCACCCCGGCGATGACCGAGGCGAGCGGTCACATCGGCCTCGCGAGCATGCGCGAGCGCGCCGAGGTGATCCACGGCAAGCTCTCGATCGAGAGCAGCCGGCGAGGAACGGTCGTGAAGGTCCGGGTGCCGGCTCTAGATCCAGCCGCGTTCCGTGGCGACTAGAACGGCCTGGGCGCGGTCGACGGCGCCGAGCTTCGTGTACGTGTTGTGCAGGTGCGTGCGCACCGTGCTCGTCGAGAGGTTCAGCTCGAGCGCGATCTGCTTGTAGACCTTGCCCTCGGCGAGCCGCTTCAGCACGTCCACCTCGCGGGTGGAGAGCGGGCACGGGCTCGACGTTGCGGCGCTGGCGCCTGAGCCCGCGTAGGGAAGCTCGTACATGACCGAGCGCAGCTGGTCGGGCGACAGGTCGAGCGAGCGGCTGACCTTCAGCATCTGCGCCGGATCCACGGGCTGGCCGTGGCTGTAGTGGGCGAGCATGTCGGCGAGCCGGATCACGGCCGCCTCGCCCTCGGCCTCGGCCGAGTGGTGGCGCTCGATGGCGGATCGCGAGACGGTTGGGCAGGCCCCAGCGGCGGGCGAGCACGCCGCCGACCAGGCCGTGGTCCACGCCCAGCTCGCGGCGCTCGCGGTGAACGCGCTCCTCGGGCGTGCGGGCCTCGCCGTGCACCTGGCCCGGGTAGCCCGGGTAGGCGTGGATCAGCACCAGCTGGCCGATGTCGTGGAGCAGGGCCGAGATCAGCAGCTCGTCGCGGTCCTCGTACCCGACCTCCCGCGCCAGGCGGTCGGCGGCACGCTGCGTGGCCACGGCGTGGAGGCGGAAGCGCTCGGGCTGGGCGTCCCAGCCGGGCGTGCGCTCGAAGAAGTCGAACGACCGCGGTGCGCGAGGCGAGCGCCTCGACGCCCGACGGGCGCAGCAGACTCGATCGCCTTCGGGATGCTCGTGATCTTGCCCTTCTTGGGCGAGGGCGCCGAGTTGGCGATCCGGAGCACCGCGATCACCAGGGCGACGTCCGACTCGACGGCGGCGACCATGTCGCCCACCGAGCCGCGCTCCTCACGCGCAAGGCGCAGGAGACGGTTGCGGGACTCGACGAGAGCGGGGAATGCCTCGAGTGCCTCAAACGCGGCAGTCAGACGGCGTCCGTGACCCTCGTTCTGTACGGGTGCTGTGGCCGGCTGGGGCCGAGCCTGGTTCATGGCTGCTTCCAAGTCTTATCTCCTGTCAGGCTCTCGAGGACGGTGCGGGGGCCTGTACAGACAGCTAATCGGCACGGCTGGACGAAAGGTTGAGGGTCCGACCCCCGCTTTTAGACGGGCTGGCGCGCCTAATTTCGTGCGTCGGCGCGCGCGAGGGCCTCGTCGATGCGCGCGAGGGTCTCGTCGCGGCCCAGGACGGAGACCGATTCGAAGATCCCTGGGGACACCGTTGAGCCGCTGATGGCCACCCTCACGGGCTGGAAGACGGCGTTCGGCTTGGCTCCCAGCTCGTCCACCACCGAGCGCAGCGCGGCCTCCACGTGCTCGGGGTCGAACGGCTCGGCCCCCGCCAGCGCGTTGCGTGCCAGGGTGAGGCGCTCTGGCGCCCCGTCGCCCATCACCTTGCGCCAGGCCTTCTCGTCCACCGGCTGGCGCTCCACGAGGAAGCCCGCCAGCCGCCAGAAGTCGTCGAGCGTCTGCATCTTCTCCTGGGCGATCGCCCACCGCCTCGCGCAGGCCGGTGCGCCCGAGACGCTCCTCGAGCAGCGCCGTGAGCTCGTCGGGGCCCAGCTCCCGCAGGTAGTGGCCGTTCATCCAGCGCAGCTTCTGCTCGTCGAACACCGCCGGGTTCTTCGACACCCGCTCGAGCGAGAAGCGCTCGATCAGCTCGTCGGTGGTGAAGAAGGTGGTCTCCGCGTCGTAGCCCCAGCCCAGCAGCGCCAGGTAGTTGCGCACGGCGGCGGGCAGGTAGCCCGCGTCGCGGAGCTCCTGCACCGAGGCGGCTCCGTGGCGCTTCGAGAGCTTCTTGCCGTCGGGGCCGTGCAGCAGCGGCAGGTGGGCGTACACGGGCGGGTCGCCGCCACCCAGCGCCTCCAGGACCATGAGCTGGCGCGGGGTGTTCGAGATGTGGTCCTCGCCGCGCACGACGTGCGTGATGCCCATGTCGTGGTCGTCCACGGCCACGGCGAAGTTGTAGAGCGGGCTGCCGTCCGAGCGGGCGATCACGAAGTCGTCGATGTCCTTGTTCTCGAAGGTGATGTCGCCGCGGATCAGGTCCTTCACGACGGTCTGGCCCTCGTCTGGCACCCGCAGGCGCACGGCACCGTCGTCGAAGTAGGCGTGGCCCTCCTCCACCACGCGCGCGATCTCCTCGCGGTGACGGTCGCCGCGCTCGCTCTGGAAGTACGGCCCCTCGTCCCAATCCAGCTCCAGCCAGCGCAGGGCGTCGAGGATCTGCTCGATGTTCTCGGGGGTCGAGCGCTCGCGGTCGGTGTCCTCGATGCGCAGCACGAAGGTGCCCCCACGCCCGCGGGCGAGAAGCCAGTTGTACAGTGCCGCGCGGGCCCCGCCCACGTGCAATGCGCCGGTGGGCGAGGGCGCGAACCTCACTCTCATGGAATCGGCCATCGCCTTCCCCGGATGCTAATCGGCGGCCACGTCTCCACGGCGGGCGGCCTCGTGAACGCGCACGGGCGCGGCGTCGAGCGCAACTGCCAGGCGATCCAGATCTTCAACCAGTCGCCGCGAATGTGGCGCCCCACGTCGTGGAAGGACGACGACATCGCGGAGTTCCGCGAGCTGATGGACGGGGGCCCGATCAAGTCGGTGGTGATCCACGCGGTCTACCTGATCAACTGCGCCTCGAAGGACCGCGAGATCCGCAGCAAGTCGATCGCCTCGCTGGCCCACGCGCTGCGCCTGGGCGACGCGATCGGGGCGGATGGCGTGGTGTTCCACCCCGGCTCGCGCGTGGGGGAGCCGCTGGACGCGTCGCTCGAGCGCGTGGGCAAGGCGATCCGGCAGGTGCTGGACGAGTCCGACAGCTGCCGGCTGCTGCTCGAGAACACCGCGGGCGCGGGCGGGACGCTCGGGCGTTCGCTCGAGGAGCTCTACGACCTGGTGGGCCGCGGCGGAGGCGACGAGCGGATCGGCGTCTGCCTCGATTGCTGCCACATGCTGGCCAGCGGCTTCGACATCCGCACCGACGAGGGGCTCACGCAGGTGGTCGACGACTTCGACGCCCAGCTCGGGATCGACCGGCTCGTGTGCATCCACGTGAACGACTCGCAGGCGCCGCTCGGCTCCAACCGCGACCGCCACGCCGACCTCCCCACCGGCGAGCTGGGCGAGTCGGGGCTGTCCGCGTTCCTGTCCGAGCCCCGCTTCGACGGCCTGCCGGCGGTGCTCGAGAAGTTCGGCGACGACGTGCCGACGGATCTCGAGCAGATCGCGATCGCGAAGTCGCTGCGCAAGAGGGGCCTTGCTCGGCGCAGGCGCAGGGCCAAGCGCGGCTCCTGAGGCGCCCTGACTCCCCTCGCCACCACCTCGTTCGACCACACCGTCGCGGTGCTGGGCGGCCTGCTCGTGCTGGGCGCGCTTGTGGCCGGTCTGGCGCGGCGCAGCTTCCTCTCGCTGACGGCCCTCTTCGTCGTGGCGGGGTTCGTGCTGGGCCAGGGCGCGCTCGACGTGCTGCACTTCGATCCGCGCTCCGGGTTCGTGAACGCGATCGCGACGGTCGCCCTGATCGTGATCCTGTTCCGCGACGGCCTCGAGGTGGAGGCGGAGATGCTGCAGCGGGCGTGGCACGTGCCAGCCCGGGCGCTCGCGGTGGCCATGCCGCTCACGGGCGCGCTGGTGGGAGTCGTGACACATGCGGTGACCAACCTCACCTGGACCGAGTCGCTGCTCCTGGGCGCGCTGCTCTCCCCCACGGACCCCGTGCTCTCCTCGTCGGTGGTCACGAACCCGCGCGTGCCGCGCGTGATCCGCCACACGCTGAACCTCGAATCCGGCCTCAACGACGGCCTGGCGCTGCCGGCCGTGCTGGCGTTCGCCGCCGCGCTCGACCCGAACGAGCAGGGCTTCGTCTGGTGGCACTACCTGCTCCAGGACGTGGGCGTCGGCCTGGGCATGGGGCTGGTTGCCGGCCTGGTCGCGTCCTACCTGATGCCGCGCCGGCGGGCGCTCGGTCACGAGATCAGCGCCCACGAGAAGGCCCTTTACGCGATCGGGGTGGCCTTCGCCTCCTACGGGGCCGCCGTGCTGGTGCCGAAGGGGAACGGCTTCATCGCCGTGTTCGTCACCGCGATCGTGCTGGGCATCCGCCGCCCGGACATCCGCGAGTGCTTCGAGCGCCGCTCGGAGGAGCTGATCGAGGTGGTGAAGCTCGCGATCTTCGTGGTGTTCGGCGCCCTGCTCAGCTTCTCGGGTCTGTTCCACGACGGCTGGGCTGCGGTGGCGATCGTGGTGGCCACGCTGGTGGTGATCCGCCCGCTGTCGATCTTCGTGTCGCTCGCGGGGGTGTCGCTGAGCGTGCAGGCCAAGGCGTTCATGGGCTGGTTCGGGCCCAAGGGCGTGGCGACGATGGCGTTCTCGCTGCTGGTCCTGAACAAGCAGATCGCACAGGCGCCGCGCATCTTCAACATCGCGGCGCTGGCGGTCTTCACCTCGATCATCGCCCACGGCCTGACCGACCACCCGGGGGCGGAGTGGATGGCGCGGGTGGCGGAGCGGGAGGCGGCGGACGAAGGTCAGGACCTGACGCCGAAAAGCGAGGCTGCCAAGGACGCAGGGAGGCCGTAGGGCGACAGCCCGCGGCCGACCGAGGACGCCGGCAGCCGACGCTTTGCAGGCGTCAGAGCCCGTCGCGGAGGTCGAAGATGAACGGCTCCTCTTCCTCCGGTGCGTCGAAGAAGCGCGGGTTCACGCAGTCGAAGGCGTTGCCGCCTCCGTCGTAGGCCTTCTCGACCGTGTACTTGCACTGGGCGATCGGCGCGCCCGTCATCTTCACGCCGCCGTAGCCGTGTCGGGTGCGCTGGGCCTCCTCGAACACCTCGACGTCGATCTCACCG
Source organism: uncultured Thermoleophilaceae bacterium (assembly GCA_963770325.1). Taxonomy (GTDB): domain Bacteria; phylum Actinomycetota; class Thermoleophilia; order Solirubrobacterales; family Thermoleophilaceae; genus JAICJR01. Next base: position 1,216,582 of record CAVYPF010000004.1, read on the forward strand.
CGGAAGACCTTGTTCATGCAGCCCATGTAGCGGTGGCCGTTGTGCTCGTCGTCGTAGAGGTAGAGGTAGGGACAGCCCGACTCGATGCAGCCGGACGGGTGGACGAGCCGGTCGCAGAACGCGCAGCACTGCCTGCACTCGTGCACCGAAGTGCTCTGTCTGGTTGCGCCAGGCACCCGCTCAGTGTAGTCCCATACTGCGCTCGGGGAGCGGCATGAACGCGTTTTGCAACGAACCCGCGGCTGCTACGCCGCGGCGATCTCGACGCCCATCAGGGCAGCCAGTTCGGCCCGGCACTGGTTCGTGGCCGAGACGCGAAAGTCGGGACCGAGCAGCAGCCGCCGCTCGCCGACGTGCAGCATCAGCTGGTGGTCACCGGGGTTGTGGTGCACCACGTCCTTCAGCTCGTCGAGGAAGCTGGCGGCCACGCCGCCCGGAACGCTCAACGTGATCCGCTTAGGGGGGGCGGACGCGAAGCGGGCGGCATCGGCCTTCGCCTGCTCGACCTCGTCGTGGCTCGGCTCGAAGACCTCGACCTCCTGGACCACGAGCTTGGTCTCCCCCTGCTCCTTGTGGTCCACGCGCCCGCGGACGATCAGCACCTTGTCGTCGTCGATCTTGTCGGCGTTGGCCGCGTAGGCCGAGTTGAAGACCAGCATCTCGACCGAGCCCTCGAGGTCGTCGAGGGTCGCGAACATCATCGGCTCGCCCTTCTTGGTGCGGATCTTCTTCGCACTCGGTGATCATGCCGCCGACCGTGACCCACTCGCCGTCCTTCTTGCCCCCGAGCTCGGCAAGCGAGCAGTCGACCCGCGCCCGCAGTGCCGCCCGCACCTCCTTCAGCGGGTGACTGGAGAGGAACAGCCCCAGCGTCTCCTTCTCCATCGCGTTCGCGCGTGGTGCGGTCGTCCGCCAGCGCCGGGACTGGCCGGTGGTGCTGGCCGCCGGCGAACGGCGCCGGGCCGCCGCCGGCGGCGGGCTCCTCGAGGTCGAAGATCGAGCCCTGCCCGAGCAGGGCGTCCTGCTGGGCCTTCTGGCCCGACGCCCTGGGCGTCGGCGAGGATCGAGAGCATGCCGTTGCGCGTGGCCCCGGTGGAGTCGAGCGCGCCGCACTTGACGAGCGACTCGATCGCCTTCTTGTTCACCGCGCTGGCAGTCGACCCGCTCGCAGAAGTCCCAGATCGAGCTGAAGCGCCCACCGGCCTCACGGGCCGCGATGATCGCGTCGACGGCCGCCGCGCCCACGTTCTTCACCGCGTCGAGCCCGAAGCGGATGTTGCCGCTCGACCACCACGAAGTCGTGCCCCGACTCGTTCACGTCGGGCGGCAGCACCTCGATCCCCATCTCCTCGCAGCGGGAGACGAAGAACGGCACCTTGTCCTTGGTCGACATCACCGAGGAGATCAGCGCCGCCATGTACTCAGCCGGGTAGTTGGCCCGCAGCCAGGCGGTGCGGTAGGAGATCAGCGCCGTAGCAGGCGGCGTGGGACTTGTTGAACGAGTAGTCGGCCGCCGCCTCGTTGACCGCCCACAGCTGCTGGATCACCGGCTCCGTGGTGCCCGTGGCACGGGCGCCCTCGAAGAAGCGCTCCTTCATCGACGCCATCCGGCTCGCGGTCCTTCTTGCCGATGGCCTTGCGCAGGTCGTCCGCCTCGGGGCCGCTGAAGCCCGCGAGCACCTTGGCGATCTGCATCGACTGCTCCTGGTAGAGGATCACCGAGTAGGTGGACTCGGTGAGCGGGCGCAGCCGGTCGTCGAGGTAGGCGACCGCCTCAGGGTTGCACTTGTTGCGCGCGTAGGTGTCGATGAAGCGCATGGCGCCCGGGGCGGTAGAGCGCGTTCAGCGCGACGAGGTCCTCGAACTCCGTCGGGCGCACCTTGCGCAGGGCCTCGCGCATGCCCTCGGACTCGAACTGGAACACGCCGATCGAGTCGCCCCGCGCGAGCATCTCGTAGGTCTTCGGGTCGTCGAGCGGGAGCGTGGCCATGTCCGGCCGCTCGCCGTCGGAGCGCTCGATGATGTCGAGGGCGGACTCGATCACGTCGAGGTTGCGCAGCCCCAGGAAGTCCATCTTGAGCAGGCCGATCTCCTCGATCGGCTTCATCGAGTACTGCGTGACCGTGCGGTAGGAGCGGGCGCCCTCCTCGTCCACCACCCCGCGGTCCTCGGCGAGCTGGAGCGGCACGATGTCGGTGAGCGGGCGATCGGCGATCACGACCGCCGCGGCGTGGATCGAGGAGTTGCGCACGATGCCCTCGAGCCCCCGCGCGAGGTCCACGATCTCCTTGGCCTGCGGATCCTCCTCGTACGCCCGCGCCAGCTCCTCGCCGGGCTTCAGGCAGTCCTCGAACGACGGCGGGCGGCCCATGATCGGGTCCGGGATGAGCTTGGCCAGGCGGTCGCCGGCGCCGTAGTCGTAGCCGAGCACCCGCGCGGCGTCGCGCGTGGCCGCGCGCGGGAACATCCGGCCGAAGGTGATGATCTGGGCGACCGAGTCCTGCCCGTACTTGTCGGCCACGTAGCGGATCACGCGGTCGCGCCCCTTCACCGAGAAGTCGATGTCGATATCCGGCATCGAGATGCGCTCGGCGTTCAGGAAGCGCTCGAACAGCAGGTCGTACGCGAGCGGGTCGACGTCGGTGATCTGCAGCGCGTAGGAGACGATCGAGCCGGCCGCCGAGCCGCGGCCCGGGCCCACCGCGATGCCGCTGTCCTTGGCGAACTTCACGAAGTCCCAGACGATCAGGAAGTACGCGTCGAAGCCCATCCGCCCGATCACCTCGAGCTCGGACTCGAGCCGCTCCATCGCCTCGGCCGGCGCCGGATCGCCGTAGCGGCGGCGCAGCCCCTCGAGCGCCAGCTCGCGCAGGTACTCGCCCTCCGCTCGGCCGTCCGGCGTGGGGTAGCGCGGGATCAGCATCTTGTCGAGCTCCAGCTCGACCTCGCAGCGCTCGGCCACCTCGAGCGTGTTGGGCACGGCCTCGGGCCAGACCGCGAACGACGACGCCATCTCGTCGTTGTCCTTGAGATAGAACTCGTTGGTGTCGAAGCGCAGCTTCGGCTCGGCAAGGGTGGACTTCGTCTGCACGCAGAGCAGCGCGGCGTGGTGGTTGTAGTCCTCGCGGCGCAGGTAGTGGACGTCCGCGGTGCCCACCAGCGGCCGGCCGACCTCGCGGGCCACGCGCACGATGCCCTCGTTGGCCTTGTCCTGGTCGGCGATGCCGTTCTGCTGCACCTCGAAGTAGACGTTGTCGGCGCCGAAGATCTGCATCAGGTCGTCCGCGTGGGCGCGCGCCTCGGCCGGGTTGTCCTCGACGATGCGGCGGCAGAAGCGCGACTGCAGGCAGCCGGTGAGCGCGATGACGTCCTTCGAGTAGCGCGCGAGCAGGTCGCGGTCCACGTTGGCCTTGCCGCGCCGGTAGCCCTCGAGGAAGCCGGCGGAGGTGAGCTTGACCAGGTTGCGGAAGCCCTCGTTGCTGGCCGCGAGCAGCGTGAGGTGGTTGCGCTCGTAGCGCACGGCCTCCGTGTGAACGTCGTCCACGAAGTAGGCCTCGAAGCCGAGGATGGGCTTGATGCCGTGCCTTCTTCGAGGCCTTGTAGAGCTCGATCGCGCCGTTCATCACGCCGTGGTCGGTGAGGCCGATCGCGGGTTGGCCGAACGCTGCCGCGCGCTCCACGAGGGAGTCGATCTTCGCGGCGCCGTCCAGCAGCGAGTACTCGGAGTGGACGTGCAGATGTACGGCCGGGCCCTGTGGCATCGAGGCTCATTATGGGGTTGGGCTCGGACCGTTCCGCGCCCGCCGCGAGCGATCCCCGCGTCGTGCGGAAAAACGTTGACCCCCACTCACTCGGCTAAGCTCGCCGCGTGGAGGCCGGCAACCCCATCTCCTACGAAGTGCTCGAGACGGGCACGCCCGTGCTCGACTCGAGCGGCGGGCAGTTCGGCACGGTGAAGAAGGTCCTTGCCGCCCAAGAGGAGGACATCTTCGAGGGCCTGATCGTGCACACCCCGCACGGCGACCGCTTCGTGTACGCCGAGTCGATCGACTCGATTCACGAGCACGCGGTGTCGACCACCCTCGACGCGGCCGCCGCGGCGGCGCTGCCCGAGCCCGAGCCGGCCCCGGGCGAGATAGAGCTCACGCCCGACGACATCTCGGAGAGCGAGGGCCGTTACAAGTTCGGCATGTTCTTCAGGCGGATCTGGAACCGCTTGAGCGGCAACTACTAGCCGGGCCGCTCGAGCACGAAGCGGAGCACCGGATCGCCCTTGTGCGTCGCCGGCCGGACCTCCGACGGACCCAGTTTGCGCGCGACGTTCTGCGATGCCGCGTTGCCCGGGTCCACGTCGACGTAGATGCGCTCCAGGGCGAAGCGGCCAAAGCCCAGGTCGCGCACCGCCACTGCCGCCTCGGTGGCATAGCCCATGCCCCAGTGGGCTCGGGCGAAGCGGTAGCCGAGCTCCACCTCAGGACCCTTGCCCTCGAGCGGGATGAGGCCGCAGTCGCCCACCAGCTCGCCGCTGGCCCGCTCGACCACCGCCCACAGCGTGTAGCCGTGTTCGCGCTCCCAACCGCTGTACCGCTCGAGCCGCTCGCGGGTGTCGTCCAGCGTCCGGCTCGGGTCGCCGATGTACCGCCAGACCTCGGGATCTGACTGGTAGGCGTGCGCGCACTCAAGGTCCTCCGGAGCCCAGCTCCGCAGCACCAGCCGCTCGGTGGTCGCGACCTCCAGCGCTAGTCGTCGCCGCCGGACCCGGACTTCGCCGCCACCGCGCCGGCGGCGAACACCAGCGCGATCAGGCCGATCGCTCCGAGCTTGGTCCTGTTCTGCTCGACCTTCCGCTTCGCGCCTCCGAAGACGAATTGCCAGACCAGCCAGCCGAGCACCGTGTAGCCCTTTGTCGTCATGTCTTCTCCTTGCCCGGGTTCCGTATCGCGTACGCCATTCTCGACTGCAGGCTCCAGAGCTCGATGAAGCCCGGACTCGCCTGCTGCGAGAACAGCCCGCCTGACTCGCTGAACCCCGCCAGCGCTGCGTCGTAGAGCGCGTTCGGCGACGAGCGCCTGACCGCGACCGCCCTGCCCTTGTAGAGCCGCATCGTGATCGTCCCCGTGACCTGCTCGTTCACCGAGTCCATGCAGCGCGTTCAGGTCGCCGAGCAGCGGCTCGTACCAGAGGCCCGCGTAGACGAGGAACGCCCACTGGTTGTCGAGCATCGGCTTGAAGTTGTTCTGGTGGATCGTGCCGACGAGCTTCTCGAGCTCCTTGTGCGCGGTGAGGATGATCGCGGCGGCCGGCACCTCGTAGAGGTCGCGCACCTTGAGGCCGACGATGCGGTCCTCGATGTGGTCGACGATCCCCACGCCGTGCCGCGCGCCGATCTCGCCCGCGCGCTCGAGTCAGCTCGACCAGGCCGAGGCGCTCGCCGTTCAGCGCCACCGGCTGCCCGCGCTCGAACTCGACCTCCAGGTCCTCCGGCTCGTCGGGCGCATCCTGCGGGCGCGTGACGAGCTCGAAGACGTCGTCGTGCGGCGGCTCGTCGATGTCCTCGATCGGACCGCCCTCGGACGAGCGGCCCCAGAGGTTGTCGTCGATCGAGTAGGGCACCGTCTCGGCCCCGCCCTTCACCGGGATGCCGTGTTCGCGCGCGTACTCGATCTCCTCCTCGCGGCCCATCTGCCAGCCGCGCACCGGCGCGATGATCTTCAGCTCGGGCGCGAGCGCCACCACCGTGGACTCGATGCGCACCTGGTCGTTGCCCTTGCCGGTGCAGCCGTGGGCCACCGTGTCGCAGCCCGACTCGCGCGCCTTGTCGACCGCGATCTTCGCGATCAGCGGCCGTCCGAGCGCCGTGAAGAGCGGGTAGCCGCCGCCGTAGAGGGCGTTCGCCTTGATCGCCGGCAGCACGTAGTCGTGCGCGAACTCCTCGCGCGCGTCCACCACGTCGCACTCGAGCGCGCCCAGGTCGAGGGCCTTCTGGCGCACCACCTCGAAGTCCTCGCCGGGCTGGCCGAGGTTCACGGTGAGTGCGACCACCTCGGCCTCGTACTCGTCCTGGATCCACTTGAGCATCACGCTCGTGTCGAGACCGCCCGAGTAGAGCAGCAGCACGCGGCCGACCTCGCCGGGCAGCGCCTCGTACGAGGCGGTCTTCGTCAGGGTGCGGCGTTCAACGTCGGCCATGGGCGGAGAAGCTAGCGCAGGCCCGCCGCGGCCTCGGCCTCGGCGCGCTCGTAGAAGGGCCGCCGATGCACGACCAGGCCGTCACGGAAGGTCCAGAGGTCGTAGATCGACATCTCGGCCGGAGTGCCGCTTTCACGCCCCACGCCCGACAGGCGCACGTGAATCAGCACGCAATCGGCGTCCACCTGCACCACCTCGATCACCTCCTGACCGGGGTCGGTGAAGATCTCCAGGAAGGCGCGAGCCCACTCGCGCACGCCGTCATGCCCGCGGTAGACGGGGTCGAGTCCTGGCCAGAGCGTGTGCCACTCGACCTCCGGATGGCAGATCTGCGCCATCGCATCCGGATCGCGGGTCTCGAGGGCCGCCTGCACGCGTTGCCAGGGCGGAGCGGCTACTTGACGACCGTGATCGGGTAGTTGATCTTCTTCGTGCCCAGGCTCGTCTTCACGACGAACTGAAGCGTGAACGACTGGCCGATCGCCCTTGCGGGGAAGTGCAGCACGTCGCGGTAGGTGCCCCTGAACTTGCAGGGCGCGGTGCCCACGTCGAGGCAGCTGCGCGTGCCCACCACGGTGCCGTTGAAGAGGAAGAGGTACTGGATCGTTCCGCTCACGGCCCTGCCGCTGGAGGTCTTGGCGACGATCTTCACCGGCCAGCGCTTGCGCGCCTTGGGCTTGTGTCCGGGCGCGGTGAGCTTGACGCTCCAGCTCGCCGCCGAATGCGCGCGCGGAGCGGCCGATCCCGACGCCGACGCCACGATCGACAGCGCGACGGCGCCGATGACCGCCAGCGCGAGAAGCCTTCTGATCATGCCCCTGATCCTAACCCGCGCTCGATCCGAAGCAGTGCCTCGTCGATCTCGGCCGGCGTGACGGTGAGCGGCGGCTCGAGCCTCACGGTGCTCGGACCGGTGGCGTTCAGCACCAGCCGCTCCTCGAGCAGCAGCCGCTTGACGAGCTCGGGCGCCCCCGCCACGTCGAACGCCGCCATCAGGCCGCGCGAGCGCACCTTGTCCACTGGCAGCCGCTCGAGTCCGGCGCGCAGCGCCTCGCCCTTCGAGCGCACTGCGGCGAGGAACTCCTCGTCGTCCACCACGTCGAGCACCGCGTGGGCGGCCGCGCACGGCACGGGGCCGCCGGCGAATGTCGAGCCGTGGTCGCCGGGGCGCAGCACGTCGGCGTAGTCGGGCGAGGTGATGCAGGCGCCGATCGGCAGCCCACCGCCGAGGCCCTTGGCGAGCGTCATCACGTCGGGCCGCACGTCCAGCTGCTCGTAGGCCCAGAGCGTGCCCGTGCGCCCCATGCCGCACTGGATCTCGTCGAACATGAGCAGCGCGCCGTGGCGGTCACAGGCCTCGCGCGCGGCGACGATCACCTCCGTGGGGATCGGGTGGATGCCGGACTCGCCCTGCACCGGCTCGATGAAGACGGCTGCCGTGCGGTCGTCCACCATCGCGTCGATCCCGGCGGCGTCCTCACGCCGCACCACCTTGAAGCCCGGCACGAGCGGTGCGAACGGCTCCTGCTTGGTCTCCTGCGGGGTGGCGGACAGCGAGCCGTAGGTGCGGCCGTGGAAGCCGTCGCTCAGCACCACGATGTCGCCGCCGCGGCGATGCCGGCGCGCGAGCTTGATCGCGCATTCGTTGGCCTCGGCGCCCGAGTTGGCGAAGAACACCTTGCCGCCCAGCGAGCGCTCCGCCAGCCGCTGCGCCAGCCGCATCCCGGGCTCGGTGTAGAAGAGGTTCGAGACGTGCATCAGCCGGCCCGCCTGCTCCCGGATCGCCTCGACCAGCGCCGGGTGGCAGTGGCCGATCTGCACCACGGAGATGCCGGCCAGGAAGTCCAGGTACTCGTTGCCCTCGGCGTCCCAGAGCCGGCAGCCCTCGCCGCGGACGAACTCCACGGGCTGGCGCGCGTAGGTGGGCATCACCCAGTCGCTCTCGAGCGCCTGGAGGTCGGTGAGGTTCAGGGCCAAATCTTCGTTCCTATTCCTTCGTCGGTGAACAGCTCGAGCAGCAGCGAATGCGGCTGGCGCCCGTCGATGATGTGCGCGGCCCCGACCCCGCCGGAGACCGCCGCCACGCACGCCTCGAGCTTGGGCCGCATCCCGCCGCTGATGCTGCCGAGCTGGGCGCGGACCTCCTCGGCGGTGGCCTGCGAGATGCGGCTGCCTGCGTCCGCCGGATCGGCCAGCCAGCCCTCCACGTCGGTCAGGAAGACGACCTTGAACGCCCCCATGGCGGCCGCCACGGCGCTGGCCGCGGCGTCTGCGTTCACGTTGTAGGAGCGGCCCTGGGCGTCGGCGCCCACCGAGGCCACCACCGGGATGTAGTCCTCGGCGATGTGGTTCAGCACGGCCACGTCCACGTGCTCGATCTCGCCGACGAAGCCGATGTCGCGCTCCCCGGCCGCCAACTGCTTGCGCACGCGGAACAGCAGCCCGTCGTCGCCGCACAGTCCGACGGCGGGCTGTCCGTGGCGGTTGATCAGCAGCACGATGTCCTTGTTCTGCTTGCCGACGAGCACCATCTTCGCCACCTCGACGGTCTCCGGAGTCGAGACGCGCAGCCCCTCCACGAACTCCACCTTCATCCCGAGCCGCTCCATGTAGCGGGTGATCTCCGGGCCGCCGCCGTGCACCACGATCGGGTTCAGCCCGACGTACTTGAGCAGCACCACGTCGCGCGCGAACTCCTCCTGCAGGGCCGGGTCGATCATCGCGGCGCCGCCGTACTTGATCACGATCGTGCGCCCGTGGAACTCCCTGATGTAGGGCAGCGCCTCGAGGATCGTGGCGACGTCGCGCTGCGGCGCCATCACGACGTGTACTCGCGTTGTAGGTCACGTACTCCTCCGAGAGATCGCTGAAGAAGACCTCGGTCTCGCCGCCCTCGCCCGGAAGCGTGAGCGCGTACTCCACCTCCGGGGCCGCGACGAGCGGCTCGATCTCGCGCAGGTCGTCCACCACCGCCTCGCCGGCGGACACCACCTGATGGCCCTCGATCTCGAGGTCCACCACGAAGCCGTTGCCGGGCGGGTAGACCGCGCCCGCGGCCTGCAGGATGCGGCCGAAGTTGGGATCCGCGCCGTGCAGGGCCGTCTTCACGAGCGGCGAGTTCGCGACCGCGCGCGCGACGGGCTCCACGTGCGCCTCGTCGCCGCGAACGACGATGCGCGCCACCCGCTGCGTGCCCTCGCCGTCGGCCACCATCTCGATCGCGAGCTGGCGCAGCACGCGCATCCATCGCCTCCCCGAGCACCAGCTCGTCGGCGCTCTCCGGTGCCACCTCCACGCCCGAGGCGCCGTTCGCCAGCGCGAACACGGTGTCGCTGGTGGACAGCTGGCCGTCCACGCTGATGCGGTCGAAGGAGCGCTTCACGGTCACGCCGGTGAGCAGGTCGAGCGTCTCGGCCGACATCGCCGCGTCGGTCTGCACGAAGCAGAACATCGTCGCGAAGCGCGGCGAGATCATGCCCGCGCCCTTCGCCTGCGCGGACAGCCGCACGCTGCCACCCGCGAGCTCCACCTCGAGGCATGCGCGCTTGGGCGAGCGGTCGCTGGTCATGATCGAGAGCGAGAAGTCGCCGGCGTCGGCACCGAGGGCCGCACACGCCGTACGCACGCCGCCGAGGAGCGGCTCGCGCGGCAGCTCGAAGCCGATCACGCCCGTGGACGCCACGCCCACCTGCGCGGCCTCGATCCCGAGCAGCTCGGCGGCGAGCTGCTGGGTGGCGTAGGCGGTCTCGAGCCCGCGCAGGCCGTCGCCGGTGTTCGAGCAGTGCGCGTTGGCCACGATCGCGCGAAGGCGCTGCGTGTCGGCCTCGCGCGAGGCGATCACCGGCGCCCCCACGCGCGCGTTGGTGGTGAAGCGCGCCGCCGACACCGTGTCCGGCTCGTCCGACACGAGGACGCCCACGTCGAGTCCCTGCGGCTTCAGCCCGGCGGCCACGCCCGCGGCCCGGAAGCCGGCGGGCAGGGCGGCGGGGTCAAGCTCCTTGACCTGCGGCGGCGCGTCCACCCAGCGGGAGCGGAAGAAGCGTCACACGAGCCCCGCGGTCTCGTCGAGACCCAGCATCAGGTTGAGGTCCTGCACGGCCTGCCCGGCAGCGCCCTTCCAGAGGTTGTCGATCGCGGCGAACACCAGCGCGCGCCCCGTGGCCGGCTCCACGGCAGTGTGGATGCGGCAGACGTTGGTGTCGCGCACGTCGCGCACGCCGGGCGGCGAGTCCGCCAGCTCGACGAACGGCTCGCCCGCGTAGGCGTGCTCGAAGCGGGCCCGCAGCTCGTCGGCCGACAGCGGCTCCTCCAGGGTCACGTAGCAGGAGGCGAGCAGCCCCTGGTCGAGCGGCACCAGGTGCGGGATGAAGGTGATCGGCGCCCCGTCGCCCAGCTCCTGCTCGAGCTCGGCGCGGTGGCGGTGGCCCTCCACCTTGTAGGCGCTCACGTTCTCGTCCACCGAGACGAAGTGGGTTCCCTGCGTGGCCTCGCGGCCGGCGCCGGACACGCCCGACTTGGCGTCCACCACCACGTCGCGCATCAGCCCGCGCAACGGCGCCAGGCCCAGCACCGCCGCCGTGGGGTAGCAGCCGGGCGCGGCCACCAGGTCGGCGCCGCGGATCGCGTCGCGGTGCAGCTCCGTGAGTCCATAGACGGCCTCCGCCAGCAGCTCCGGAGCCTCGTGAGGCTGGTAGTAGCTCTCGTAGCGACCCCGGTCCAGTCGGAAGTCCGCCGACAGGTCGACCACCTTCAGCCCGCGCTCGCGCAGGGCCTTCACCGCCGGCGCGGCGGCCCCGTGCGGGTAGGCCACGAGCGCGGCGTCCGCCTGCTCGGCAACGCGATCGGCGTCGAACTCCTCGAGCACCAGCGGCACGCGGTGGCGGGGGTAGAGCTCGTCCAGGCGCTTGCCCGCGTCGCTGCGCGCGGTGACCAGCGTCAGCTCGAGCCCGGGATGGCGCTGCACGATCGCGGCGCAGAGCGCGCCCGCGAAGCCGGACGCGCCGCACACGGCGACCCTCGTGGGCTCAGGCACGGAGCCTGCCCCCGATCTCGGCCAGCTCGCGCTCCACGGCGGCGCGGAACTCGGCCACCTCCTCGTCGGTGAGCGTGCGGTCGGGCGCGCGGAAGTCCAGGCGCAGCGCCAGCGACTTGTTGCCCTCGCCCACCTGCTCGCCGCGATAGACGTCGAACAGCGACAGGCGCTCCAGCAGCTCGCCCGCCGCCCTCGCGCACGGCGTACTCCACGTCGCTCGCGGTCACGTCCTCGGGCACCACCACGGCGATGTCCTGGATCACCGCGGGGAAGGTCGACAGCGGGTCGTAGCCGCGCACGCCTTCGGACAGCTCGGCCAGCTTCTGCACGTCGATCTCGAAGGCCACCGCGGCCTCGAGGTCCCACGCGCGCGCCACCAGCGGGTGCAGCTCGCCGATCCAGCCCAGCGTGCGCTCGGCCTCGCCGGCCAGCACGGTGGCCGCGCGGCCCGGGTGCAGGAAGGGGCGGGTGTCGGGCTCAGCGAGACAGCCCACGCCGGCGATCTCCAGCACCGCCTCGAGCACGGCCTTGAGCGAGAAGTAGTCAGCCGGCAGTTCCGGCGAGCGCCAGCCGGCCGGGGCGCGCTGGGTGATCAGCGCCGCGAGATGGTGGCGCTCGTAAGTCGGCAGCTCGCCGCGCTCGGGGATCGTGCCCCCGCTGGGCAGCACACCGCTCGTGCGGTAGACGTGCGCAGACTCGAACAGCGCCACCCCCGGCCGCCCGCGGGCCGCGTTGTGACGCGCGGCGTCGAGCAGGCCCGGCAGGAGCAGCGGGCGCATCACGCTCTGGTCCTCGCTCAGCGGGTTGTCCAGCCGCAGCAGCGGCAGGTCCCCGAGGCGCAGCGCGTCCATCGCCGCGGGCGACGTGAAGCTCCAGCTGATCGTCTCCGTCAGGCCGCGGTCGCGCAGCGCGTCCTCCAGGCGACGGCGCGTGCGTTGCGCGTGGGTGAGCCGGCCCACGGCCAGCGGGCGCTCCGGCAGGCTGGCCGGGAAGTTGTCGAGCCCGTGGACGCGCGCGACCTCCTCGATCACGTCCGCCTCGCGCTGCACGTCGCCGTCGCGCCAGTAGGGCACCAACACGTCCCACGTCGGCTCCTCTTCCTCGGTCGCCTCCTCGAGCTCGAAGCCCAGGCGCTCCAGAATCGCGATCACCTCGTGCGCTTCGATCCGCTTGCCCAGCAGCTTCTCGATGCGCGGGTAGCGCAGGCGCACGCGCGCGCTCGCTCGCCGGCTGCGGGTAGACGTCGATCGTGCCTGGCACGAGCCGCGCCCCGCACAGCTCCACCATCAGCTTGCGCCGCGAGCCGCTGGCCGGCCAGCGCGTAGTCGGGATGCAGCCCCTTCTCGAAGCGGCTGCTGGCCTCGCTGCGCAGCACGAGCTTCTTCGAGGTGGCGAGGATGTTCGGCCCGACCCAGGTGGCGGCCTCCATCAGCACGCGCGTGGTCGTGTCCGAGACCTCGGAGATCTGACCGCCCATCACGCCGCCGATGCCGGACGGGCCCTCCGCGTCGCAGACCACGGCCATGCTCGAGTCGAGCGTGCGCTCCACGTCGTCGAGGGTGGTCATCCGCTCGCCGTCGGCCGCCTTGCGCACCACGATCCGCGCGCCGCGCACCTTGTCGAGGTCGAACGCGTGCAGCGGCTGGCCGGTGGCGAGCATCACGTAGTTGGTGATGTCCACCACGTTCGAGATCGGGCGCTGGCCCGCGGCGGTCAGGCGCTGCTTGAGCCACAGCGGCGAGGGGCCGATCTTCACGTCCTCGAACACGCGGGCGCTGAAGCGCAGGCAGATCTCGGGGTCGATCTCCACGCTCGCGTGGTCCTCCACCCGGTCGTGGCCGGAGTGGCTCGGCGTCGCTCGCGCCCGGATCGGCCTCGAGCCTGGCCTCGCTGAACGCGTGCACCTCGCGCGCAACGCCGTAGACCGAGAGCGCGTCGGGCCGGTTCGGGTTCACCTCGAGGTCGAGCACCTCGTCCTCGATCACGAGCGTCCGGTCGAGCGGCGCGCCTGCGGCCAGGTCGTCCGACAGGACCATGGTCTCGGCGTGGTCGTGGCTGATCCCGACCTCGTCCTCGGCCAGGATCATCCCGCTCGACTTCGACGCCGCGCAGCTTCGCCTCGCCGAGCTTCGACCCGTCCGGCATGATCGCGCCCGGCAGCGCAACCGCCACCGTCTGCCCCGCGGCCACGTTGGGAGCGCCGCACACGATCGTGCGCTCGGAGCCCGATCCGTCGTCGACGACGCACACCGTCAGCCGGTCGGCATCCGGATGCGGCGACACGGAGATGACCTTCCCGACCACGAAGCCAGAGGCCTCCCCCACGCCAATCCGATCGACGCGCTCAGGCTGAAGCCCGACGGAGGCCAGGCGATCGCCGAGCTCCGCCGTGGACAGCGGCGGATCGCAATAGGAGCGCAGCCATGAAACGGGAACCCTCATCCGAACTGCTCCAGCAGACGCAGATCGTTCTCGAACAGCAACCGCAGATCGGGCACGCCGTGCTTCAGCATCGCGATGCGGTCGATGCCCATGCCGAACGCGAAGCCCTGGACGCGCTCGGGGTCGTAGCCCATGTCGGCCACGAAGCCGTAGACGTTCGGGTCGACCATCCCCGAGCCGAGGATCTCGATCCAGCCCGAGCCCTTGCAGAGCGGGTCGCGGCGAGCCGTCGGGAGGTAGCCCTTGCCGCCGCAGTTGAAGCAGGAGACGTCCACCTCGACGCTCGGCTCGGTGAACGGGAAGTAGCCGGCGCGCAGCCGGACCTCGCGGTCGGCGCCGAACATCGCCCGCGAGAACTCGAGCAGCGACGCCCGCAGGTCGCCCAGCGTGATGTCCTCGTCGACCGCCAGCCCCTCCAGCTGGTGGAACATCGGCGTGTGGCGTGGCGTCCGAGTCGCGGCGGTACACGCGCCCGGGCACCACGACGTAGATCGGCGGCCCCTGGAGCTCCATCGAGCGCACCTGCATCGGCGAGGTGTGCGTGCGCAGCACCACGTCGTCCGAGAAGTAGAAGGTGTCCTGCAGCGCCCGCGGCGGGTGGTCCGGCGGGAATGTTGAGGGCGGTGAAGTTGTAGTGGTCGAACTCGATCTCGGGGCCCTCGACGACCTTGAAGCCGAGGCCGATGAAGATGTCCTCGATCTCGCGGCGCGTCTGGGTGACCAGGTGCAGGTGGCCGCACCGGGCTGGGCGGATCGCCGGGCAGCGTCACGTCGATGCGGTCCTCGACCAGCCGGGTGTCGAGCTCAGCCGCCTCCATCTCCCCGGTGCGGCGGCCGAGCAGCTCCTCGAGCGCCACGCGCACCTCGTTGGCGGCCTTGCCGACCGGGCCGCGCTGGTCGGGCGGCAGCTCGCCGATCGAGCGCAGGGTGCTGGTGAGCTACGGACTTGCGCCCGAGGTAGCGGACGCGCAGCTCCTCGAGCTCGCCGGCGGAGCCGGCGGCGGCGATCGCGCCCTCGGCCTCCTGGCGCAGCTCGTCCAGGTGTGCGGGTCCCTCAGCCATGGGCGGGCGCCATCCTATTCGCGAGGTCGTACAGCGCCACGGTGGCAGCCATCGCCACGTTGAGCGAGTCGGGACCGTCGGGGCGCAGCGGGATCTCCGCGCGAGCGCTCGCCGCCTCGGCCAGCTGCGGCGGCAGGCCGTCGCGCTCGCCCCCCAGGCAGACCACCACCGGCGCCTCGGGGCTCACCTCGGACAGCGGCGTGCCCGCCCCGCGCTCGAGCGCGATCGTCATCCCACTCAGCTCCGCGAACCCCGAGCGCGCGGGCGGCCGGGCGAACAGGGAGCCCATGCTGGCGCGCACGGCCTTGGGCGAGAAGGGGTCGGCGCAGCCGGGGCCGAGCGTGACGGGGCCGTCGCAGAGGGCGTGCGCCGAGCGGATGGCCGCGCCCACGTTGCCCGGATCGTGGACGCCGTGCAGGTAGAGCGAGAGCGCGCCGCCCGGCGTGGCCCAGTGCTGGCGGTAGACGCCCACCACGCGCGTGCCGGACCCGAGCGCGCTCACCGCGTCGAGCAGCGCCGGCTCCACGTCCACGCCGGAGACGAGCAACAGCTCGGGCTCCCAGCCCGCCGCCTCGGCGGCCTCGACCAGGTCCTCGCCCTCGGCCGCGAACAGGCCGCTGCGCTCCCGGTGCTTCTTGTCCTGGAGCTTGCGGATCGTCTTGAGTTGTTCGTTGTGTGGTGAGGTGATCATCGAAATAAAAAGGGCGCCTCTCTGGGCGCCCTGGGAGTGGTTCTTGCCGGCCGGCTGCTCAGGCAGCCGCCGCCTCCCGGGCGCGCTCGGCAAACCGTCGGAACGTCTCGGGGTCGCGGACTGCGATGTCCGCGAGGATCTTGCGGTCCAGCTCGACCTCCGCCAGGCGCAGGCCGTGCATGAACTGGCTGTACGTCATGCCCTCGTTGCGAGCGGCGGCGTTGATGCGCGCGATCCAGAGGCGACGGAAGTCGCGCTTCTTGTTGCGGCGGTCGCGGTAGGCGTAGCTGTCGGCCTTGAGGAGGGCCTCCTTGGCGCGCCTGTAGCTGGAGTGCGCCTCACCGCGGAAGCCCTTGGTGCGCTCGAGGGTGGCGCGGCGCTTCTTGCGGGCGTGGACTGAGCGCTTGACGCGGCTCATTTGCGGAGCAGCGCCTTGATGCGCGGCGCGTCGTGGTCCGAGATCTCAACTGGCCTGCCGAGCCTGCGCCTGCGCTTGGCGTTCTTCTTCTCGAGGATGTGGCTGGTCATCGCGTGACGGCCGCGGACCTTGCCCTTTCCTGTGAGCTTGAAGCGCTTCTTGGCGCCCGAGTGGGTCTTCATCTTCGGCATGACAGCGACGTATTCAAGCAGAGGCGCGCTGCTCGGGCTCGGCGTCGCCCTCAGGCTCCGCCTCTGAGTCCGGTTCCGGCTCTGCTTCTGCGTCTGCTTCTGGCTTGCCGTCGGGCTCGGGCTCGTCCGGCGGCTCCGCCTCCACTGCTTGCTCCTCGGACGCGGGGGTCTCGCGACCCGCGGCGGCCTCGGCGGCGGCGCGGTTGCGGCGGCTGAGCTTGCCGGTGGTGGCCGCCTCCGGCTTGTCCTCGTGAGGCTCCGCAGCCTCCTTCTGCTTCACCGGGCCCAGCACCATCGTCATGTTGCGGCCGTCGAGGTTGGGGCGCTGCTCGATCACGCCGAGCTCGCCGACATCCGCCGCCAGGCGCATCAGGAGCTGCTCACCGCGCTCGGGATGGGTCGTCTCCCGGCCGCGGAACATGATCGTGATCTTGACCTTGTCCTGGCCGCGCAGGAAGCGCTCCACGTGGCCCTTCTTGGTCTCGTAGTCGTTGTTGGCGATCTTCGGCCGCAGCTTGATCTCGCGGATCGTGATCTGCTTCTGGTGCCGGCGGGCCGCCTTGGCCTTCTGCTCCTGCTCGTACTTGTACTTCGAGTAGTCGAGCACGCGGCAGACCGGCGGACGGGACTCGGGGGCCACCTCCACGAGATCGAGGTCGCGCTCCTGGGCGTACTTCAGCGCCTCCTCGGTCTTGATCACGCCGATCTGGTTGCCGTCCGCCCCGATCAGGCGGACCTCGGGCACGCGAATCCGCTCGTTGATTCGCGTCTGATCCCGCTCGGGCGGGCGCCGATCGAACCTACGCGGAATCGGCACTAAGACTGGAGCGGGCTAGACGTCAAAGGCAAGTAGAGGTGGCGAGAGATGGGTAGGGCACGGGCCGTCAGTGTTCGCGGCGTGTGTTGGTGCCCTGCATTCGTTGCCGGAGTATAGCCATGTGAGCGCTGTGGGCAACCGCGCTGTCTACTTCTTCGAATCGATCTCGGAACGGGCGCGAGACGCGAACTCGTCCACGTCCAGCGCGCCCAGGTCGCCTTCACGGTGGCGGCGGACCGACACCTGCCCGGCCTCGGCCTCCTTGTCGCCCACGATCAGCATGTACGGCGCCTTGCGCAGCTCGCCCTCGCGGATCTTCTTGCCCACGGACTCGGTGCGGTCGTCGAGCTCCACCCGCAGCCCGGCGGCCTCCAGCTTGGCGACGACCTCCGCCGCGTAGGCGGCGTGCCGATCGGCGATCGG
The DNA here is from genome assembly GCA_963770325.1 of uncultured Thermoleophilaceae bacterium. Classification (GTDB taxonomy): domain Bacteria; phylum Actinomycetota; class Thermoleophilia; order Solirubrobacterales; family Thermoleophilaceae; genus JAICJR01. The sequence goes on from CAVYPF010000004.1 coordinate 1,233,847, forward strand.
CAGGACCAGAGCCTGGACGGGCGAGAGCCAGAGCGGGAACTCCCCGGCGTAGTGCTCGATCAGGATCCCGATGATGCGCTCGAAGGAGCCGAGCAGCGCGCGGTGGATCATCACCGGGCGGTGTTCGGCGTTGTCGGCGCCGATGTACTCGAGCTGGAAGCGCTCGGGCATCAGGTAGTCGAGCTGCACGGTGCCGAGCTGCCAGCCGCGGCCGATCGAGTCGGTCATGTGGAGGTCGATCTTGGGGCCGTAGAAGGTGCCCTCGCCCTCGCCGATCTCGTAGTCGAGCCGTTGGCGCTTGAGGGCCTGCGCCAGCGCACCCTCGGCGTGGTCCCAGGTCTCGTCGCTGCCGAGGCGGTTGTCCGGCCGGGTGGAGAGCTCCACGCGCGGCTCGAAGCCGAACAGCGAGTAGAGGTGGAAGGCGAAGTCGAGGCAGCGCAGCACCTCGTCCTCGATCTGGTCCTCGGTGCAGAAGATGTGGCCGTCGTCCTGGGTGATCGAACGCACGCGCAGCAGCCCGTGCAGCGTGCCGCTGGGCTCGTGGCGGTGCACGAGGCCCTGCTCGGCGTAGCGCACAGGCAGGTCGCGGTAGGAGCGCGGCTCGTCCTTGTAGAGCTGGACGTGCGCGGGGCAGTTCATGGGCTTGAGACCCATCTCACGCCCCTCCACGTCGGTGAAGTACATGTGGTCCTTGTACTTGTCCCAGTGGCCCGACTGCTTCCAGAGCTCGACGTCGTAGAGGATCGGGGTGCGCACCTCGGTGTAGCCGCGGGCCACGTTCTCCGTCCGCCACAGGTCTGTGAGCTCGTTCCAGACGTGGGTGCCGGGCGGCTGCCAGAACGGCATGCCGGGCGAGAGGTCCGAGAACATGAACAGCCCCAGCTCGCGGCCCAGCTTGCGGTGGTCGCGGGCGCGGGCCTGCTCGAGCTGCTCCAGATAGGCGTCGAGGTCCTCCTTGGAGAAGAACGCCGTGCCGTAGATGCGGGTGAGCATCGGCCGGCTGGAGTCGCCCCGCCAGTAGGCCCCGGCGGTGGACATCAGCTTGAAGGCCTTGATGCGCTTGGTGCTGGGGCCGTGGGGACCGCGGCAGAGGTCGGTGAAGTCGCCGTTCTTGTACAGCGAGACGGTGTCCACGCCCTCGTTTGCGATCAGGTCGCGGATCAGCTCGACCTTGTAGTCCTGGCCCTCGTCCTCGAAGCGCTTGATGGCATCCGCCACCGGCACCTCGCTGCGCTCGAAGCGCTCGTCGGCCTTCACGTGCTCGCGCATCTTGGCCTCGATGCGCTCGAAGTCGTCGTCGGAGATCTTCACCCCTTCGGGGAAGTCGAAGTCGTAGTAGAAGCCGCCCTCGATCGGGGGGCCGATCGTGACCTGGGTGCCCGGATAGAGCTCGAGCACCGCCTCGGCGAGCACATGCGCGGTGTCGTGGCGGAGCAGGTCGAGCGCGTCATGGCTGCCGGCGGTCACGATCTCGATCGGCTCGCCGTCCACCAGCGGCGCGTCGAGGTCGCGCAGCGAGCCGTTCACCTTGATCGCCAGTGCCGCGCGCGCCAGCCCCTCGCCGATCGCGCGCGCGGCGTCCGCGCCGGTGGCGCCGTCCTCGAGCTGGAGCTCGTTGCCGTCTGGAAGCGTGACCTTCATGGAGACTGCAAGGTAGCGGGATCGCCGCCGCCTGCCCGCGCGAGCAGTCCGAGCTCGTCCTCCAGGAGGCGCGTGATGAGAAAGCGCTCGCGCACCAGCTCGCGGCCCGCCGCGCCGAGCTCGATCGCCAGGCCGGGATCGGCCACCAGCTCCACCAGCCGCGCCGCGGCCGCCTCGGGCGTGTCCACCAGGTAGCCCTCGCTGCCGTCGCGGACCGGGTGGGCCGCGCCGCGCGCGCCGGACGAGATCACGGGCGTGCCGGCCCAGAGCGTCTCGATCGTCGTGATCCCGGACGCGGGCGCCAGCGTGCTCTCGAGCGCCACGCGCGCTATCCGCCGCAAGGCGCCCAGCTCGACGCTGCCCAGGCCGCCGGGACCGGTGAGCAGCAGCACGTCGGTGCCCTCGCCGGCGTAGTCGGACACCTCGCGCAGCAGCCGCCAGGCCTCGAGGTCCGAGCTTGCCGGATCGCCCGCCAGGACGAGCTGGAGCGCCGGCAGCTCGGTCTTGGCCAGCGCGAACGCGTCGAGCACGTCGTGCGGGTCCTGCCAGGTGTCGAACGGCCGCAGCTGGCAGCAGCACGGCCGCGTGGTGTCCACTCCGAACGAGCGCAGCATCGAGCCGGCGAGCGCGGCCGGCTGCTCGATCGCGCCCGGGGCCAGCGGGTCGATCGCCTCGGCCACCTCCACCACCCTTCCCCCCAGCCCGGGCGGGACGTAGCCCGCCGAGGGCAGCGACAGCGCGGCGCAGGCCTGGACCAGCGGGGCCAGACGCGCCCAGGCGCCTGACTCGGGCCCGGAGGCGTCGAGCTCCAGGCGCAGCAGCGCCGGGGCCGATCCGCCGGTGGCCGCCGCCAGCGGTCCCGGGCCGTGAGCCACCACCACGTCCCAGTCGCCGAGCCGCCCCGCCAGCGCCGACCGGGCGCCCTCGAGGTAGCCGTCCCAGGTGTCGTCGGAGATCGCCGTCTCCGCGCCCTGGAGCCCGTCCTCGAGCTCACGTACGAGCTGCCAGAGCGGCCGCTCCCCCGCAAGGGCCCAGTGCTCGCCGCGCAGACCAAGGTCGTCGTAGAGCGGCAGGAGCGACGGCAGGATCTCCGACGAGCGCAGCCGCGATCCCGCCGCGCTCAGATGCAGGACGCGCAGACCCCGCAGCGGCTCGGCGAGAGCCCGCAGCCGCTCGGCGTCCCCGTAGTCAGCGAGCGTCCTCCGCCCGAGCGGAAGCGCCTGAAGGTGGCACCTCACGGCCGGAGCCTAACCCGCTGGGACCCAAGACCTGTGGACTGTGGACCGTGGACTGTGGACTACTCGCGAACTACGCGAGAACCAGGAACGATGTCGTCTTTACCCGACGAATCCCACCGCACCCACGCCTTGTGGCCGCCGTCGTAATCGGGGGCGAAGAGCACGAGCGTGGCGCCCTCGCCCTCCACCGTGCAGTGCTCGTCCGACTCCGGGTCGAGCCCGCGCCAGACGCGGATGAAGGCGTTCTGGTCCCACTCGTCGCCGACCGTCGTGGGGTCGGTGTGGCCCGGCCGGATCGTGGTCTCGGGCGAGAGCTTCATCAGCACGTCCATGATCGAGTGCCGCAGGTCCTCGAAGCTGGTCGAGCCGGGCGCGCGCACGCCGCCCACCGAGCCCTTGAAGAGCGTGTCGCCCGTGAAGACCTGCTCGTCGTTCACGTGGAACGACAGCATCCCGTCCGTGTGCCCGGGCGTGTGCAGGGCGAGGAAGCGCAGCCGCCCGACCTCGAGCGTCTGGCCGGGCTCGATCGTGCGGTCCACGTCCATCAGGCGCTCGGCCTCCAGCGGGTGGGCGAGGATCTCGACGCCGAACTTCTCCTTGTAGACGTGGTTCTCCGCCACGTGGTCGTGGTGGTGGTGCGTGAGCAGCAGATGGGTGGGCGCCACGCCATTGCGCTCGATCGCTTCGAGCAGCGGTCCGGACGGGCCGCCGGAGTCGATGATCACGGCCTGCCCGCCGGGCTCGTCGGCCACGAGGTAGGCGTTCGAGAACCAGTCGGGATGCATCGAGCGCTCGACGATCATGCGGGGCAAGAAGATGACGGATCGGCGCCGCGAGCGTCGTCCGGCCTAACATGCGGCCCGCATGGACCTGCGCTCCGCCTTCCCAGTCCTCGAGCGCGTGGCCTACCTGAACGCCGGCACCGACGGACCCATCCCCACGCCGGCGGTCAAGGCCGCGGAGGCACGCCTGGCCGAGGAGATCGCGCTCGGGCGCTCGGGCGAGTCCCACTGGCAGGGCCTGCGCGACCTCCACGACCGACGCCGCGCCGCGCTGGCCTCCGCGCTGGGGTGCGACGTGGGCGAGGTCGCTCTCACCCGCTCGACCACCGACGGCGTGAACAGCGTGCTGCTCGGCCTCGACCTGAAGCCGGGCGACGAGATCCTGACGACCGACGAGGAGCACCCCGGGCTGCTCGCACCGCTGGCCGCCGCCCGCGAGCGGCACGGCGTCAGCGTCCGCCTCGTGCCGTTCGCCTCCCTCGCCGAGGCCGTGACCGACAGCACCCGCCTCGTGGCCTGCTCGCACGTGTCCTGGATGAACGGGCAGATCGTGGACGTCGCCGCGCTGCGGGAGACCGGGGCGAGCGTTCTGCTCGACGGGGCCCAGGGGCTCGGCGCGATACCGGTCGACGTGGGCGAGCTCGGCTGCGATTACTACGCGGCGTCCGGCCAGAAGTGGCTCTGCGGCCCCGACGGCACCGGCTGCCTCTACGTGCGCAAGGAGCGCCTCGCCGACGTGAGCACACGCTGGCTCGGGTTCCAGTGCCTCGAGGACCCGCACGAGGCGCTCGACCTGCGGCTGCACGAGGATGCGCGGCGCCTCGACCAGGGCTTTCTCACCGGACATTCCGCCGCCTGGTCGCTCGGGTCCATCGAGCTGCTCGCCGAGGCCGGCTGGGCCGAGGTCCACAAGGCGGCGATCTCGCTCGCGCGCACGCTGGCAGAGGGGCTCAGCGAGCGCGGCCTGGAGGTGGCACCGCGCGGCGACTCCACGCTCGTCTCCTGGAGCGATCCGGACCCCGACGCGCGGGTGAAGGCCATGGCCGAGGGCGGCGTGGTGGTGCGCCAGCTGCCCGGCAGGGGGCTCGTGCGCGCCTCGGTGGGCGCCTGGTCCTCGGAGGAGGACCTGGAGCGCCTGCTGGCCCTGGCGGCCTGACGAAGGCCGGCTACTTCGTCGTCAGCGCGACGATGCCGCCCAGGATGGCGGCCACGCACACCGCGGCGCCCACGAACCCGACCAGCGCATACGCGCTCGCCTGGAGCGCGCGGCCGTCGCGCCGCATCTCGGTCGAGCGGACGGCGCCGAGGATCGAGAACGCGAAGCCGGCGCTGACCGCCAGGCTGGCCACGAGCGCGACGAGGATCACCTTGCCGATCGTGCTCCAGTCGACGACCTGGCCGGCGATCATGCCTCGGCCGTGATCGGGGGACCCTGCTGCAGCCGGCGCACCAGCACGCCCATCGTGACCCCCACCAACAGGACCGACACCACGAGCGGGCCCGCGGCGCCCGTGCCGAACAGCTGCGTGACGCCGTAGACGAGCGCGCCGATGCAGCCTGCCGCCGGGAGCGTGAGCACCCATGCGATCACGATGTTGCCGGCCACGCCCCAGCGGACGGCCGACACGCGCTTGGCCGCGCCAGCGCCCATCACGCCGCCCGAGATCACCTGGGTGGTGGAGAGCGGATAGCCGTAGTGCGAGGCGGCCAGGATCACCGCTGCGCCCACGCCCGAAGCTGAGAACCCCTGCGCCGCGTCCATCTTGATGATGCGGCTGCCCATCGTCTTGATGATGCGCCAGCCGCCGCTATAGGTGCCCAGGGCGATGGCGCTGGCCGATGAGATGACGACCCAGTGCGGCACGTAGAAGTGGTCCGCCGAGATATTGCCGTGGGCGATCAGCGCGAGCGTGATCACGCCCATCGTCTTCTGGGCGTCGTTCGTACCGTGCGCGAGCGCGAGCAGGCTTCCCGAGATCAGCTGGCCGAACTTGAAGCCCTTCGTGACCGGTCCCGGGCGTAGCGCGCCCAGCACCCGGTAGGCCACGAGAATGGCTATCGCCGCCGCGGCGAACGCGAGCACGGGCGCGATCAGAGCTGGGACGATCACCTTGCCGACCAGCCCGCTGAAGATCACATCCTGGGCGCCCTCGCCCACGATGACCGCGCCCACGAGTCCGCCGATCAGGGCATGCGAGGAGCTCGAGGGCAGGCCGAAGTACCAGGTGATCAGGTTCCAGAAGATCGCACCGATCAGGCCGGCGAAGACGACCGTCGGCGTGATCGCAGAGGCCGACACGATCCCCTGGGCCACCGTCGCCGCGACCTTCAGCGAGATGAACGCGCCGACAAAGTTGAGGATCGACGCGCAACCCACCGCCAGCTTCGGCGAGATCGCGCGCGTGGAGATCGACGTGGCAACCACGTTGGCCGTGTCGTGAAAGCCGTTCGTGAAGTCGAACAGGAGCGCCGCGCCGATCACGAGGACGAGGACGATGTCGCTGTTCATGCCGACGCGACCAGCTCAGGCGTTCTTAAGGACGATGCCCTCGAGCGTGTAGGCGACCTTCTCGGTGGCGTCGATCGCTTCCTCGAGACGCTCGTAGATGTCCTTCCAGCGGATCACGACCATCGGGTCGATGCCGTCGATGAACAAGGCGGCAAGCGCCTCGCGCTCGATTCGGTCGCCGTCGTTCTCCAGCCGGTTGATCTCGACGGTGTAGCGCGAGAGGTCCTTGAAGCCGCGCATGTTCGGCATCGCCTCCGCGATCTGCTGCGTGGCCCGAACGAGCACGTCCGCCATCTTCTGCGCGGCCTCCATCGGGGCCTCGATCTTGTAGAGGCCGAGGAAGTCCGCGACCTCCTCGATGTAGTCCACGATGTCGTCCAGCCCGGAGGCGAGGGCGAGGATGTCCTCGCGGTCGATCGGGGTGACGAACGTGTTGTTCAGGCGCTGGACGATGTCGTGCGTGATGCGGTCCCCGTGTTGCTCGCAGATGAGGACCTCGCGGGCCAGCTCGCTGTTCTCGGGGTAGTCGCGCAACATGCGCTCGAGCAGCTCGGCCGCGCGGTGGATGTTCACGCCGGCCTCCTCGAAGAGGTCGAAGAACTCGCGGTCCCTGGGCAGGAAGACCTGCGACAGGCGACCCATCAGCTAGCCGAGACCGAGCTTCTGGGCCAGAGCGTCGAGCCGGCTCTCGGCCTCGTCACGCTCACAGGGCGGGATCCAGAAGACGGCGCGCGTGGCGCCGGCCTGCTCGTAGCGCTCGAGCGAGGCCAGCTCGGGCTTCGTCCCGAACACGCTCATGCTGTACTCGCGCCCGGTCTCCGCGGCGCGGCGCGGGAGCTCCTCCAGGCGCGCGACGAACTCGTCGTCCGACAGCCCCCCGGGCTGCGGGAACCAGCCGTCGCCGAACTCGAGCACCCGGTCCACCACGGTCTTGCCCATGCCGCCGATCATCACCGGCGGCCGCGGCTTCTGGATCGGCTTCGGCCAGGACCAGATCGGGTCGAAGTCCACGAACTCGCCGTGGTACTCGGCCTCGTCCTTGGTCCAGATCTCGGTCATCGCCTCCACCCGCTCGCGCATCACCCGGAAGCGCTTGGCCGGATCGGTGCCGTGGTTGGCCATCTCCTCGCGGTTCCAGCCCGCGCCGATGCCGAAGATCAATCGACCGCCCGAGAGGTGATCCACGCTCGCCACCTCGTTCGCCGTCGTGATCGGATCGCGCTCGATGATCAGGCAGATGCCGCTGCCGATCTTGATCCGCTCGGTGGCGGCCGCCGCGGCCGTCAGGGCCACGAACAGGTCGTGCAGGTGCCAGTACTCCTTCGGCAGGTCCCCACCGCCGGGCCAGGGAGAGTCGCGCTTGACCGGGATGTGGGTGTGTTCCGGGAAGTAGACCGAGTCGAAGCCGCGCTCTTCAGCGCTGCGGGCGAACGTGCCCGGGTCGACCGTGTAGTCGGTCGTGAACATCGCGACGCCGTAATCCACGCGGGGCAGTCTACGGAGCCGGGCCTTCAGCCCGGCGGCTGGGCCGTCTCGATGCGCAGCGCCAGGTCGTCGCCGAACCCGGGCATGCGCTCGCGGACCGCGGCGGCGGAGCGCTCGTGGTCGTACTCCACGCGCCTCAGCTCGACCTCGCCGCCGTCGCGCACGAGCGCGTAGGCGGCGCGCGTGTCGCCGTCGAAGGGAAGCCCCACGCTGCCGGGGTTGATCAGCTCCGCCCCTTCCCCGCTCAGCCGCCGGAACTGGATGTGGCTGTGCCCGAACACCAGTCGCCGCTCCCTCACTCCGCCGAGCAGCTCCGCGTCGTCACCGGCCGGCTCGGGCGCGAAGGTGCGCATGTCTGAGATCGGGGACGCGTGGCAGAAGAACGTCTCCTGCAGCGTGGTCGTCTCGGCCAGCGCGGCCAGCTCGGCCACGTCATCGGGGCCCAGCGCCTCGCGCACCCAGGCCAGGGCCAACTGGATGAACTCGAGACTGGGCGCGAACGACTCGCTGCCCTGCCAGCGCTCCCAGTTGCCGCGCAGCCAGGTGGCGGCGGGCAGTGCCCGCAGGCGGGCGAGCGTCTCGACCGGCCAGGCACCGAGGCTCGCGTAGTCGCCGCCCAGCAGGAAGCTGTCCGCACCCTCAGCCTGGGCGTCGTCCAGCACCGCTTCGAGCGCCGGCAGGTTGGCGTGGATGTCGTAGAGGACGGCGAGCACTCAGAACAGAGTCTCGCCGCCGCGGCCGGAGCGGCGCCTGGGAATCCCGGCCGCCTCGGTGAGCGCCGCCTCCACGTCCGCGAGGATCGCCCGCTCCGAGCGGGAGGCGACGAGCGGCTGTGAGAGGCCGTCCACGTGCACGTAGGTGCGGCTGCCGTCGCCGCGCTCGTCGCCCTCGATAGGAACGACGGCGAAGACCCGATCCGCCCGGACGAACTTGCCGTAGCCGAGCGCCACCATGCGTGGATCCCGTTTGGCCATGTCGAGAGCCGCGAGCCTGTCAGCTCGCCGGCAGCTCCTCCTCGTCGGCGAAGCCCCCGAGGGCCTGCTCGAGCGTGTCGTGGATCGGCACCAGCTGATCCACCTCGGTCACGAGCAGCGCGCCGAGGATCAGTGCGTCCCGAGGCACCACCACGTGCAGGCTCTGGCGCCGCCCGGTGAGGCGCCCGCGCAGCTCGAACAGCATGCGGATTCCCGCGCTGTCGAAGTAGTCGGTGTCGGTCAGGTCGAGCACGAGGCCGTCGGCGGTGTTCGCCACCGACTCGCCGATCTCCGCCTCGAGCGTGCCCGCGTTCGAGACGTCGACCTCACCGGAGATGGACGCGACCTGCACGTCTCCGCGCAGCTCGAGCGTGAGCCTGGCCAGCGAGCTCATCGGTCCCCCGCCAGCCGCCTGCTCATCCGCACCTCGGTGCCGCGCTCATCGCGCACGATCTCGACGTCCTCCATCAGGGCCTCGATGAGCTGCAGTCCGCGACCCCGGTGCGCCCCCCGTGGCGCGCGCCAGTTGCCGAAGTCGCGGACGCACAGCTTGACCATCCCCTCCTCAAACCTGCCCTCCACCTCGAAGCGCGCGGGGCGCGCCCCGTAGGCGTGCTCGATCGCGTTGGCGCAGGCCTCGCCGGTGGCGATCGTGATGTCGTAGATCTCCTGCGCGCTCGCGCGCGTGAGACGCAGCCAGCGCATCAGCAGGCGGCGCAGGCGCGCCAGCTCGGTGGGCTCGGCCCGCAGCGTCGCGTGGAAGCGCTCCGTCTCCATCTCGAGTGGCCGGACGGCCAGGAGAGCGATGTCGTCGTCGCGCTCGGCCTCGGGGACGAGCGCCTGGAGCACGTGGTCGCAGAGCGCCTCCAGCGAGTCGGGCGCGCCCGACAGGACGGCCTCCAACTGGGCGATGCCCTCGTCGAGCGACTTGCCGCGGCGCTCCACCAGGCCGTCGGTGTAGAGGAAGAGCGTTGAGCCCGGCGCCAGCTTCAGGGTCGAAGACGGATAGCGGACGTTGGGCGCCACCCCCACCGGCAGCGCCCCCTTGCCGTTCAGCTGACTCACCTCGCCGTCGGCACGGCGAACGAGCGGCGGCGGGTGGCCGGCGCGCACGTACCGGATGCTGCTCCCGGCGGTGTCGATCACCGCGTACGCCAGGGTGGCCATGTCGTTCTGGTCGAACGTGCGCGTGAGCCGGTTGAGCCGCTCGACCGCCGCGTCGGGGCCGCGCCCGTCGAGCACGTACGCGCGCAGGGCGTTGCGGAACTGACCCATCACGGCCGCGGCCTCGATCCCGTGCCCCACCACGTCCCCGATCGCGACCCCCACGCTGCCGTCGGCCAGCGGGATCGCGTCGTACCAGTCGCCGCCGACGTCGAGCTCGGACGTGGCCGGCAGATAACGCGCGGCGAACTGCACGCCCGGCACCTCCGGAAGCTGTCGCGGGAGCAGGCTCTTCTGGAGCGTGACCGCCGCGCGATGCTCGCGGCTGTAGAGGCGTGAGTTGTCCACCGCCACCGCGGCGCGTCGCGCCAGGTCCTCGCCGAAGCGCAGGTCCTCCGAGCCGTAGGTGCGCCCGGACTCCGCGGAGACGAGCGTGATCGCGCCGAGCGTGTGGCCGCGAGCCGCGAGCGGCACGATCAGCACCGAGCGCAGGCCCAGGCTGCGCAGCAGCGCGAGCTGCTCCTCGTTGCGCGCGCCCTGCACCAGCAGCTCGTCGGTGATCTCCGGGTACAGCTCCGAGCGGCCGGTGCGGATCACGTTCGGCACCCCGGTGGGGTCGTCGGGATCGATCGGGTAGCGCCCGCGCAGCTCCTGGGCCAGCGCCACCTTGGCGGGATCCACGTGCGCCGTCGCGGCGTTCCGCAGCTGACCGTCTTCGTCGTCCACCAGCTCGATGCTGCACCAGTCGGCCAGGCTCGAGACGGCGAGGTTGGCCACCTGCTGGAGGGTTTCCTCGAGCTCGAGCGAGGACGCCAGCAGCTCGCTGGCCTCGGCGATGAAGGACAGCCTGTCACGGGCGCTCTCGGCAGCCTGATACAGCCGTGAGTTGTCCACCGCCAGGCCGAAGCGGCGCGCCAGGTGCTCGGCGAACTCGAGGTCCGTGCGTGTGTAGTGACGCCCGGGGATGGTCGACAGGAAGGTGAGGGCGCCGATCGTGCGCCCGCGGGCGACCAGGGGGATGATGATGTACGACCGCGGCGAGAGGGTCTCGTAGAGCGCCTCCTCGTCCTCGCCGATCTGCATGCGGGGCTGTCCGGCGACGTCCGTGGCGAGCTCGGACTCGCCGCTTGCGATGACATGCATCACGCCCTCGCTCTGCCCCTTCTCCGCCCGGTAGCGGCGGCGGAGGTCCATCAGGAGCTCCTCCATCCGCGGATCCGGATGGCCGCTCGTTATCTGGCGCAGCGACCCATCCGGCAGGACGATGTCCACGGCGCACCAGTCCGCGAACTCGGGCACCGCGAGCTGAGCCACCTCCGCGAGGGTGTGCTCGTAGTCGAGCGACCGCGCCAGAGCGATGCTGACCTGGGCCAGGAAGGCGAGCGACCGTTGCGGATCGAGGACGCCTCCTGATTCATGCGTGGCTTGGTCCGTCATCTGGCGCCCTCGCGTCACCGAGCCTCGGCATCGTACATCTTGTGTCGGAAAGCACAGGCATTATGCAGGTGAAATGTCCGAAACCCCCACTCTGATCCGAGGCGACGACGGGCGTCGCCGCTGCTTCTGGGCGGGCAGCGCCCCCGAGTACGTCGCCTACCACGACGACGAGTGGGGCCGGCCCGTGCTGGACGACGACGGGCTGTACGAGCGTCTCTGCCTCGAGGGCTTCCAGGCCGGGCTCGCCTGGATCACGATCCTGCGCAAGCGCGAGGCCTTCCGGGCGGCGTTCGCGGGCTTCAGGATCGACGAGGTGGCGCGCTTCGGCGCCCGCGACGTGAAGCGCCTGATGGGCGACGCGGGCATCGTCCGCAACCGCGCCAAGATCGACGCCGCGATCGAGAACGCGCGCCGGGCGGCGGAGGCGCGCGATGAGCTCGGCTCCCTGGCCGTGCTGTTCGAGCCCTTCCGGGAGACCAGGCGGCGTGCCCCGCGCACGCGCGCGGACCTGCCCGCCACCACTCCCGCCTCGGAGGCGCTGTCGCGCGAGCTGAAGCGGCGCGGCTTCCGCTTCGTCGGTCCCACCACGGTCTACGCGGCGATGCAGGCCTGCGGGCTCGTGAACGACCACATCGCCGGCTGCTCGGTCCGAGCCGCCGCGGCAGCCGAGCAGCGGGCCGCGCGCCGAGAGCTCAGGAGTTAAGGGCTGAGGGACGACCGCTCGGGCCGTCCCCCGCCCAGGGAGAGAGTCGTCAGCGGGGTTCGCCCACACCGACGACGGGGGTCAGCCTATAGCCCCGCTGAGGTATGCGCCAGGGCCGCCGGGCCGCACGCTGGCGGCCCGGCGATCCCAGCTGCCCTCAAACCTTGAGGTCGAGCACCCGGGAGACGGTTTGCTGCTGGCCGTCATGGCTTCTCACGTAGAGCCACAGGGTCAGCCGGCCGGAATGGAAGCGGCTCACGACTCGCTTGGACTTGCGGCTCAGCTTGAGCGTGACGGTGCGGCTTCCGGCCTTTGAGAGCTTGCTTGTGTGCGTGCCGAGCTTCACGCCCCCGCGCCCCACCAGGGAGACGCGCACGGCGCAGGCCTCCGAGCAGTGCGCCCGGGTGGTCAGGCCGTCCTTGAGCAGCTTGTGGACGCTGATCGAGCGATGGGTCTTCAGCGCCGCCGTCAGCGAGACGATGGGCGACCCGCCGCCAGGAGTCCCGTTGGGCGTGTTCGGCGTCCCGGGGCCCTGAGGCGAGGCGTCGGCGACGACGGTCGTGGCCTCGGAGTCCTGCGGGGTGCCCTGCTCGCTGCTGCCGATGAAGTCACCGGTGACCCTGGCGCGGATCGTGCGGCCCGCGTCGGCGTCGGTCGGCGCGTAGTTCTGTGCCGTGGCGCCGGGGATGTCGGCGCAGTTCCAGCCGGTGGCGTCGCAGCGGCGCCACTGGTAGGTGAACTCGTTCGCCATGCGCTGGAGCCAGGAGCCCGGCACGGTCGAGAGGATGTTGCCCACCTGGGCCGGCCCGGTGACCACCGGGCGCTGGGTCTCGGTGGGCAGGCACTTCGCGACGTTGCTCAGGCCGGCGTAGTAGTTGTTCCAGAGCGGCGTCTGGCTCGTGACCGTGACCGTCGGCGTCCCGGCGGTGGCGTTGATCTGGAGGACCGTGGCCCATGTGTGGCCGGCCGGGCCCATGTCGGCCAGGCGGCAGTCGGCGTTGACCCACTGGATGAACTCGTAGGTGCCGTTCAGGCCGGTGACGTCGATGTACTGGCCGTCACGCGCCGGGTCGTAGATGTCGCTGAAGCCCGGGTTGATGGTCTCGGACACCGCGGTGGCGGAGGGGTTGTTGTGCTGGCAGTCGGTGGGGTTGATCTGCGCGCTCTGGACCAGGCAGAAGCCGGTCTTCTGATCGCGCGCCACCTCCGTCAGCGACGAGTCGTGCGAGCGCAGGTCGTAGCGGTCGAGCGCGAGGTAGTGCCAGTGCTGGTGGCTCGGGTCGAAGTTGTACTGGAGCGCACCGACCACGCCGCTGACGCCGGCCTCGAACGCGTCCATCGTGTTCACGCTGGTGTCCTTGCGCGAACCGGTGATCGTCAGCGGACCGCCCTGGTTGGTGACGTCGATCTGGGCAGGGAACTGCAGCTGCACCTGGCTGCCGACCTTGACCATTGAGAAGCCGCCGTCCCAGGTGGGAGCGGGAGCCTGCTTGATATCGGGCAGCGCGGCGAACGCGGAGCTGGCCAGGCCGAGCGTGGCCAGGCAGGCGACAACGGAAGCGAGAGCCCACTTGGGCGCGATTTTGGAGGGCATATGGAGGGTGAGGTTGGAGGGCTACTAAGGAGGGGTACTGCCTACGTCTCCACCTACCCTTACACGACTTTCCGGAATTCGCCACAGGTCTTTAATTTGTCAGCCGGCGGGGTCTGCGGGATCCGGGATATCCGCATTTGCAGGCTCTTTTGGCGGTCGACGGCGGCGCTGCTGCCACAGGAGCAGGCCCAGCAGGAGCAGCAGGATGACCGGGGCCAGGAAGGCGAGCAGCGGCGCGCTGTTCGACTTGCCCTTCTTCTGGACCTTCTTCACGCTCGGCGTGGCGAGCGGATGGCCGGCCGCCGCCGCGAGGCGCTTGGTGGCCTCTATCGCCACGCGCGTGAGGTCGTCGGCCGTGGCCTTCGGGGGCACGGTCAGCCCCTCGATCGCCTTGGCCTCGGAGTCCGCGCCGTAGACGGCAATGCCGCCGCGCATCACCACCACCAGCGGCTGCACCAGGCCGGTGGCGCTGTGCAGCTCGAGCCCCAGGTACTTCGCGTACTGGTCCGGATGCCGGTAGAGCTGCGGGACACCGCCCAGGTCGAGGCGCGCGCCGATGATCGCCACCTTGATGCCGTAGTCGGCCTTGTTCGCCTCGTCGGTGAGCGCGGTGAGGGTGCCCTTGAGCTGCGCCGAGGGCGGCTGCACGCGCGGGAAGTACTCGTTCTGGAACAGCAGGACGTCGCTCGCCGGGTCCACGTCGGCCGAGGCGGAGACGGGAAGGGCGAGCAGGACCAGCGCGACGAGGATGCAGGTGGCGCGTTTCACAGGTCGGGAGGGAAACCGTATGCGAGCCGCGGCGGGACGTACCCGCCGAGCTCCACCATCATCGCGGCGTGGCGGGTGAGGGGCGCCGATCGCGGATCGCCCGTCCACAGCCGCCCGTCGATGTAGACCGCCACGCGGTCCCGCCCGCCCGCGCTGAAGCCGAGCAGCCGGCGCGACCCGAACGGCTGCCCCCAGGCGTCGAAGAACTGCCCGAGCGTGGCACGCCCCTTGAGCGCGCGGTCCACCTCGATCATGCCCGTCGGATCGGTGGTGCGCACGGGATATGAGCAGCGCCCCCCGTTCACATACGCGCCCTCGCGCAGGTGCGGCGGCGCGATGCCGATGCCGGCGGGGATCACCACGTCGAGGCGGTTCACGAAGATCTCGAGGTGGACCCCCATGCGTGGGCGCGCGTCCGCCTGGCAGCGCAGCGAGCCAACCGGCCTGGCGCCCGCCACCTCCTGGCTGAGCGCGTCCGGGCGGTACTGCGGCGCGGGGCCGAAGCGCGGCGGGACCAGGTCGAGCTGGTCCTCGTGCCCGCCGCCCCCGCAGGCGGTCAGCGCAAGCGCGCAGATCGCGGCGCCGAGCAGGGCTCGCGTTCCCATCTGGCTACTTCCCCAGCAAGGTCACGGTCACCAGGATCAGCGAGAGCGCAGACGTCGCGAGCACGGTAACAGCGGCAAGACCGTCGAGGCCGCCCTTGTTTCGGTGCTCGCCCATGATCTTGCGGCTGCGCGAGAGCCGCCAGATGAAGAAGAGGTTGATCGGCAGCAGCACGCCGTTGACCACCTGCACCCCCACGAGCAGCGAGATCACGGGGATGCCCGGGATCACCGCGACGATGGTGGAGATCGCGATCATCGCGGTGATCACGCCGACGAACACCGGCGCATCGCCCGGCTTCTGCCCGAGTCCCTTCTCGAAGCCCAGCGACTCCGAGATCACGTAGCTGGTGGCGATCGGCAGGATCGCGCAGGCCAGCAGGCTGGCCCCGAGCAGCCCGATCCCGAACAGCGCCTCGGCGTACTGGCCCGCGAACGGCTCGAGCGCCCGTGCCGCCTGCGCGGCTGAGTCGATCGAGTGGATCCCGTGGACGAACAGCGTGGCCCCGGTGGCGATGATGATGAAGCAGGCGATCAGGTTGGCGAAGACGGCACCGGAGACCGCCTGGCGCTGCTCGCTGCGCAGCTCGCTGACCCGCACGCCGCGCTCGACCACCGCCGACTGGAGGTACAGCTGCATGTACGGCGTGATCGTCGTGCCCGCGGTGGCCACGAACAGCAGCAGGTAGGCCGAGTTCATCTGGATGTGCGGCTCGACGATCGCCTTGCCCACGTCCCCCCAATCCGGGTGGGCGAGGATCGCCGCGATCGGATAGGCGAAGAACGGGATCGTGAGCCAGATGAACACGCGCTCGGCCGAGCGGTAGGAGCCGCGCACGATGATCAGCCAGATCGCCACCGCGGCGATCGGCACCGATACCTGCGCTGGGATGCCCGCCAGGCCGAGCGCCGCTCCCACCCCCACGAAGTCCGAGATGCAGATGCCCAGGCTCGCGATCAGCACGGCCACGGTGGCGAAGGCCGACCAGCGGATGCCGTAGTTCTCCCGCACGAGCTCGGCGAGGCCCTTGCCCGTGACCACCCCCATGCGCGCCGACAGCATCTGCACGAGCGCCAGGGAGAAGGTGATCAGCACCATCATCCAGAGCAGGCCGTAGCCGTACTTGGCGCCGACTTCGGAGTAGGTGGCGATGCCGCCGGCGTCGTTGCCGGCGTTGGCCGCGATCAGCCCCGGCCCGAGCAGGGCGAAGAACGCTACGAGGACTGTGGGGCGGCGCCTAAGCCGGCGCGGAAGCGACGGACGGCCGCGAACGGCGATCCAGGCAGGCAGCCGCGGCCGGCCACCCATGGCCGACTGGAAGCGCGCCCGTGCAGCACCTACTCGGCCCGCCATCTGCTCTGTCGCCGGCGATCATGGAGCGGGAGTCTAGGACCGCGGCGTTCAGTCTTCGCCGAGTAGCCCGAAGCGCCGCCGCCAGCCCTTCGGGAGCATCACCTCGAGCACGTCGTCGACCGTGATCACGCCGATCATGCGCTGCTCGGAATCGACGACCGGGGCCGCCGTGAGGTTGTAGTCCGCCATCAGCCGCGCGACCTCCTCGAAGTCCGCCTCCGGCACCAGTCGCGGGGTGTCCCGGTGCACCAGCTCCACCAGGCCGGCGTCCGGCTCGGCGCGCAGCAGGCGAGCCACCGGGATGCTCCCCTCCAGCCGCTTCAGCGAGTCCATCACGAACACGTTGGTGAGCAGCTCCGGCGGCACCGAGCTCGTCGCGCACTCGCTGGAGCGCCTCCTCGACGGTGGCCTGTTGGTAGACGGCCACGAAGTCGGGGCTCATGAGGCCGCCGGCCTCGGCGGGGTCGTACCCGAGCAGCGCGCGCACCTTGGTGCGCTGGGACGCGGGCAGGAGCATCAGCACCGCCTCGCGGCGCGGCTCATCGAGCTCGGCGACGAGGTCGGCGGCGTCGTCGGGCGCCATGCGCGCGAGGACCTGCGCCACCTGCTCGTCGGAGCGCTGCTCGAGAAACTCGACCTGGTGGTGGTCGTCGAGCTCCTCGAAGACGTCTGCCTCCAGCTCGCGATCGTCGTCGCCGACGGCCTGGATGATCTCCTCCCCCTCGCTGTGCGAGGCGGCCTCCACGAGGTCGGCGATCTGAGCGGGATGGAGCTTGGCGAGCTTCGGATGGGGCACGCGGAGCTTGACCGTGGGCACGTGGCCCACGAACGGCTCGACGCTGGCCCAGTCGAGGAACGCCCCCGGCTCCACCCGGCGGCCGATCCGCTTCGGCAACAGCCGCCGCAGCCCGCCCCGCGGCCCGGTGTCCACCCCCACCACGCGCCACCAGCCCTCTAGCCGGGCCAGCTCGATCTCGTTCGCACGCACCAGCCGGGCGCCGTCGACGTTGATCAGCTGATGGTCGAGCACGTCCTCCTTCAGCAGCACCTCCTCCGGCCGGCGCTCGAAGCGGCGCAGGTCGAGCTTGGGCTTGCGGAGGGTCACCACCCCGTGGTCCATCGCGGCCACCTGCTCGGCGGGCACGTAGGACTGCCGGCCGGCGATCGTCGCGAGGAAGCCGGTGATCGGCGGATAGCCGACCTCACCGAGCCGCACGATCAGGTCGTCGATGCGGCCGAGCCGCTCGCCCGCCGAGTCCCGCAACGCTCCTCCGACCACCAGCGAGAGGTGCAGCACCTGCGGCGGGTGGGCCGTGCTGACCGCCATGCCCGGAGGTTAGGCCAACGGGAGGCCGGTTCGAGCCGGTCTACTCCATGTACGAGCTCAGCTCCGTGCCGGAGGCCGACTCGTCGAGGAACCCGTAGGTGCCGTCGTCGCGCAGCTCCTTCGCGGCGCGGAGGAAGCCGCCCATCGCGGCGCGGTACAGCGTCGAGCCGAGGCTCACCCTGCTCACGCCCGCGGCGGCGAGCTCCGCCACGCTCGGGCCGCCCGGCATGGCGATCACGTTCACCGGCTTCGACAGCGCCTCGCAGACCTGGCGGATCTCCTCGATGTCCGTGAGCCCGGGGGCGTAGAGCACGTCCGCCCCGGCGGCCTCGTAGGCCTCGAGGCGGGCGAGCGTGTCGTCAAGGTCCGGGCGCCCGTGGAGGTAGTTCTCCGCGCGCGCCGTGAAGAGGAACGGGAGCGGGCGCGAGGCCTCGGCCGCGGCCTGCACTCGCTCGGCGGCCTGGGCGAGCGGGTAGATGGGCTCGTCGGGTCGCGTGGTGGCGTCCTCGATCGAACCGCCCACGAGGCCCGTGGCGGCCGCGGCGCGGATGGTCTCCGCCACCGTCTCCGGGTCGTCGCCATAGCCGTTCTCGAGGTCGGCGGACACCGGGAGCGGCGTGGCCGCCACGATCGCCTCGGCATGGCGGAGCACCTCGTCGCGTGACACCGCGCCCTGCCCGTCCCGGCGCCCGAGCGAGTAGGCGAGCCCTCCGCTGGTGGTGGCGAGCGCCTCGAAGCCGAGGGCGGCGAGGATCCGCGCGCTGCCCACGTCCCAGGGGTTCGGGATCACGAACCCTCCGGGGCGCTCGTGGAGGGCGCGAAATGCCTCGGCTCTGTCTTCGGTTGTCATGCGTGGAACCGTAGACAAAGCCGCGCGCCAACGCGGAAAAACGGGGTTATGGTGGATTCATGAGCGCGGCCTCCCACTTCTTCGGGCCGCCCCCGGCGCCCGACGCTCCGAGGGCCGAGCGGCTGCACTACCTGCGCCGCATCTACCTGCGGCCGCTCCCCTTCTCGCTTCCGGTGTTCGCGTTCGCCGTGGCGGCGGAGTGGGGCTCGTGGTGGCTGGTGCCGCTCGGCGTCGGCGCCGTGCTCTGGGTGCAGGGCTTCGCCTCGCTCGGCCGCCAGATCCGGCGCGAGCGGACGACGGCCCCGAGCGGCTGAGCGGCCGATACCCGCTAGTGTCGGGGTTGTGCTTTTTGCAACGACTTTGCTGGGAGGCCAGCCATGAGCCACGTAGAGACGGCTGATTCGGTGGTGTGGCTCCAGGCGAAGTTGGCGAAGGGCCCGCGACGCAGGAACGAGCTCGCCACCGAGGCGAAGGGGGCTGGGCTCGAATGGCCGGCCATCGAGGCGGCGAAGGCAAGGCTCGGCCTGGTGCTGATCGTCCAGGGTGGCGCCAGGAAGACCGGCGGCCGTCAGCCGCTGGCCTGGGCCACGAAGGAGCAGTGCGAGGAGCTGGAACTCGAGGTGTGGCGGCCGGGCTCGACGCAGACCGGCACCAAGCAGCGCGCCGGCGGGAACTTCCACCACCTCACAGTCCAGGAATCGCTGCGCGCCCGCGGTCAGCGCGTGATGGACGACTCACACAAGGACTAGGCGTCCGGCTGGACGAAGCGCTTGACGAACGCGAGCGCCCTGTCGGCCACCTCGCGCCAGCCGCTGTCGATCGTGAGCGAGTGACCGCGGTTCGGGATCTTCTCGATCTCGGTCACCGCCTTGTTGTGCTTCTGCCTGTTGTACGCGGCGTTCGCGATCGCCCACGGCACCGTGTGGTCCTTCTCCCCATCGATGATCAGCAGCGGTCCTCGGTTGGGGTTCTTCGGGTCCACCTTGGCCTCGGTGAAGGGGTTCAGGTTTGCGTTGGCCATCTGCATCAGCGCCACGCCCGGCGCAGCCACGTGGTAGGTGTCGTAGAGCTGCTTCGCCTCCTCGTCGCTGAGCGCGTTCGCCCAGCCGTACTTGAACTGGTCCGGCGTGAGGGTGATCGCGCGGCTCCGGTTGAGGGGGTTCTTCAGCACGGGACCCGCCGACTTCAACGCTGAGAACGGAAGCGGCAACACTCCCCGGAAGGGGCCGGGATCGATCGCGACCGAGGCCGCGGACAGCCCGCGGTCGGCGATCATGAAGGTCAGGAGGCCGCCGGTGGAGTGGCCCATCACGGCCGGCTTCTTGGTCAGGCTTCCGATCACCTCGGCGGTGTGGTCGGCGACCTGCTTGAGCGTCTTCTTGGCGAGCACGTCCGGATTCGCCCTCGCCTGTTCGACCGTCTCCGGGTCGTCGGGCCAGGACGGGGTCAGTGCGGCGTAGCCGGCCTCCTCGAACAGCTGCGCCCAGTTGTCCCAGCTGCTCGGAAGCAACCAGAGGCCGTGGATGAACACGACCGGAGTCCTCCCGCCGGTGTTCGCCTGCTCAATCTGGAGCGCCTCGCGCTGCGTGATCGGGGCGGTGGCCATGTCGCCTCCTTGTTGGTCTCGCCCCGGGCCGGTCCCGGCCTCGAGCGATCCCGTTGGGGTGGGCGCGAGCCTATCGCGGGCGCTGGTGCTGGTGACCGCGCACGGTCGACCACGACTGCCAGGTGATGCGCAGGATCACGAGCGTGATCGCCAGGCCGATGAGCGGGTCCGCGATCGGGATCCCGATGGCCACGGCAACGGCGGAGGCGATCACCGCGAGCGACACGTAGGCGTCGGCGCGCGCGTGATTGCCGTCCGCGATCAGCGCAGGGCTCACCAGCCGCCGGCCCGCGCGGGTTCGCACCCGCGCCGCGACGAGGTTCGCCAGGTAACCGATCGCGCCGGCCGCGGCGAGAGCGGCAAGGTGGTCGGGTGGGCTCTGGTGGATGAGCCGCTGGACTGCCTCGGCGCCCGCCACGCACGCGCTGAAGAAGATCGCCGCCACCACGAAGAGGCCCGCGTTGCGCTCGGCACGCTCCGAGCGCATCAGGAACGCGATGCCGAGTGGAACGGCGGTGAGCGCATCGCCGAAGTTGTGGATCAGGTCCGCGAGCAGCGCGACGCTGCCCGATGAGCACGAAGATGAGCGTCTGGGCGGTCGCGGCGAGCGCGAGCACCGCCAGCGATAGGAGCACCGCCCGCACGCCCTCGCGCGAGCGCTTGATCGAGTCGTCCACGAGCCCGTGGGAATGGCCGTGGTCGTGGTGAGAGTGGTCCCGCTCGTGCGTGTGCGCGCCGTGGTGATGGTGCGCATGCTCGATTTGCCCGTGCCGGTGGCGCCGACCGCCGAGCGGCTCATACAAGGCTTGAGCGGTCACCCCGAAAAGGCTAGCTCGCTGCCCCGGCGCGATACTTCCGTTGCGGATGGCTCAGGAGGACGTGGATCTGGTACATGCGGGCTTCGCTGCGCTCCAGCGCGGCGACCTGGACTGGTTCGAGGACATGACGACGCCGGACCTCACGATCGTGCAGCCCCCGGAGGTCCCCGACGCCAAGACCTACGAGGGCCGGGGCGCGATGGCCGCGGCGATGGCCGACTGGCCCTCCGAGTGGGAGGACTTCCAGATGGAGCTGACCGAGGTCGTCGACCTCGGCGACGGCGTGCTGATCAGCGTCACCCGGCACCGGGGGCGCGGGCGCGAGAGCGGGATCGAGATGAACTTCGAGGTCTTCTACGTACACGGCGGCCGCGACGGCAAGCTCGCCCGCCTCGAGATGTACTTCAGCCGCGAGCAGGCGCTCGACGCGGCGGAGCGGATGCCCCGGGAAGTGGTCTAGGGGGCGGCCATCTCGTCGATCACGTCAAGGCAGCTGTCGATGGCCGGCGGACTCCGCGCCCGCGCGGCGGCCGGGCAACCCGTGCGCGTGGGCATCATCGGCGCGGGGACCTTCGCCAGGATGTATCTCGCCCAGGCTCGCCGCACCACCGGGATACACGTGGTGGGGATCGCCGACCTCGACCGCAGCCGGGTTGCCCTTGAGCCGATGGGCTGGCCGGCAGGGCAGACGGCCGCGCCTGACATGGACACGGCGTGCGCGCAGGGCACCACGTACGTCACGGAGGACGTGCACGAGCTGATCGACGGGCCGATCGAGGTGGTGGTCGAGGCAACCGGGTCGCCGGCGGCGGGGATCGCCCATGCGCTTGCGGCGATCGAGCGCGGCCGTCACGTGGTGATGGTCACCGTCGAGGCCGACGTGCTCGCCGGACCGCTCCTGGCGGCGCGCGCCGCCGAGGCCGGCGTCGTGTACTCGCTCGCCTACGGCGACCAGCCGGCGCTGATCTGCGAGCTGGTGGACTGGGCGTTCACCTGCGGCTTCGAGGTCGTGGCGGCCGGGAAGGGCACGCGCTACCTGCCCGCCTTCGTGCAGTCGACTCCCGAAACTGTCTGGGATCACTACGGCATCGACCGCGAGCGCGCCGCGGAGGCCGGCTACAACACCCAGATGTACAACTCGTTCCTCGACGGGACGAAGTCCGTGATCGAGATGGCCGCCGTCGCGAATGCCACGGGACTGCGCGCGGCGCCCTCGGGCCTCGGCTTTCCGCCCGCCGGCGTGAGCGACCTCCCGGCGGTCACGTGTCCGGTGGCCGATGGTGGCGCGCTCGAGTGCGTGCCGGCGGTGGAGGTCGTCTCGAGCGTGCGCCGTGACGGCACGCCGGTGCCCGACCACCTGCGCTGGGGCATGTACGTGACCTTCCGGGCCGCGGACGACTACATCAGCCAACGGCTGGCCGACTACGGGATCGTCACGGATCCCAGCGGGCGCTACGCCTCGCTCCACCGGCCGACGCACTTCATCGGCCTCGAGCTCGGCGTGAGCGTCGCCTCCGCGGCGATCGCCGGAGTTCCCACCGGAGCGCCCACGGCCTTCGTCGCCGACGCGGTCGCGATGGCCAAGCGCGACCTGCGCGCCGGGGAGCGGCTCGACGGCGAGGGCGGCTACACGGTTCACGGCCATCTGCTGCCCGCCGAGGACTCGCTCGCCCAGGGCGCGCTGCCCATCGGCCTGGCCCACGACGTCACGATGCGCCAGGACCTCGCTCGGGGCGAGGTGGTGCGCTGGGACGACGTGGACATCGACGAGGGCGCCCAGGCGGTGTCCGTCCGGCGCGAGCTCGAGCGCGACTTCGCGCCCGATCGCAACGCCTAGCTGGCGCGGCGCTCAGGCGTTACGCTCGGCCGCCATGAGCGAGCCCGCCACCACCAGCTCGTCGCACGCGGGCGAGGTCGACCGGCGCCTGCTCGACCGGCTGAAGGCCGGCGACGAGGCGTCGTTCATGGAGATCGTCGATGGTTGGGGTCCGTCGATGCTGCGCCTCGCGCGCCAGTTCACGCCGAGCACCGCGGTTGCCGAGGAGGTGGTGCAGGAGACGTGGCTCGCCGTGCTTACTTCGATCGACCGCTTCGAGGGCCGCTCTTCGCTTAAGACCTGGGTCCTGCGGATCCTCATCAACCGCGCGAAGACCCGCGGGATGCGCGAGCGGCGGACCGTGCCGTTCGCGGCGCTGGCCGACGAGGAGTCCGGAGGCGACTTTGAGGCCGTGGCCGCCGATCGCTTCCTGACCGAGGACGCGAAGTACCCCCACCACTGGGCGGCGCCGCTGCCGCGCTGGGAGGCACAGCCCGAGGGCGCTGCCGAATCGGCCGAGACGCTCAAGCTGATTCGCGAAGCGATCGACGAGTTGCCCCCGGCGCAGCGCACGGTGATCCTCCTGCGCGACGTCGAGGGCTGGGACGGCCCGCAGATCAGTAACGCTCTTGAAATCACCGAGACCAACCAACGAGTCCTTCTACACCGGGCGCGCTCCAGGGTGCGCACGGCGCTCGAGGCGCAACTCTCCCCAGCCACATGATCGACGACTCCCACACCGACCCGCTACCCGAGATGCCCTGCCAGGACCTGGTCGAGGTCGTGACCGCGTACCTCGACGGGGCACTCGGCGAGCGTCGACCGGCAACGCTTCGAGGCGCACCTGGAGGTCTGCGACGAATGCGTCGCCTACGTCGAGCAGATCCGGGTCACGATCGCCGCGACCGCCCGCACCGGCGTGCAACCTGAAGCGCTTCCCGCGGAGCTGCGAGACGGCATTCGCAGCGCGTTCCGCGACTGGTCGTCGTAGCGCCGGTCTCCGATCCGTAACGGTCCGGACGAGCGCGATGTCTGACTCCCAACTGTTCACCGATCCTCGGGGAGTGAGTCATGACCCAGCAGGACAGCAACGCGGCCACGGCCGTCTACGTGCAGACCAACGACGCCACCAAGAACGAGGTGCTCGCATTCGAGCGCGGCGCCGACGGACGGCTCTCGCCGCTCGGGCGCTTCGACACCGGCGGCCGGGGAACCGGCGAGCCGCACCTTCCGTCCCAGGGGTCGATCGTCCTCAGCGACGACGGCGGGCGGCTGTTGGTCGTCAACGCCGGCAGTGACGAGCTCTCGCTGTTCGCCGTCGAGAACCGCGGCCTGCGGCTGACGGATCGTGTGGCCTCCGGTGGCGCCAGGCCGACGAGCGTCGCGATCAGTGGAGACATCGTCTACGCCGTCAACAACGGCACGCCCAACATCGCCGGCTTTCGCACCGACGCCGGTCGCCTCGTCCCGCTCGAGGGCTCGACCCGCGCGCTGAGCGCCGACGATGCCGACCCCGCCCAGATCTCCTTCACCGTCGACGGTCGCGCGATCGTCGTGACCGAGCGCGGGACGGACAGCATCAGCACATACACGGTTGACGAGCGCGGCCTCGCGGCCGGCCCGACCACGATCAAGGCCTCCGGGAAGACCCCGTATGGCTTCGACTTCACCCCGGATGGGGCGATGATCGTCACGGAGGCGTTCGGCGGCGCGGTCGGCGCGGCAGCGGCGTCCTCGTACTCGCTCAGCGGCCCCGGGACGGTCGCACCCGTCAGCGGGTCGGTTGGCGACACGCGCAGCGAGGTCTGCTGGGCCGCCGTGACGAACGACGGGCGCTTCGCGTACGTGACGAACTTCGGCGACGGGACGATCTCGAGCTACGAGATCGCGGGCGACGGCAGCCTCGAGCTGCACGATGCCGTCGCGGGCTCGACGCGCCTGGGCGAGAAGGGCATCCGCGACGAGGCGATCACGAGCGACGGCCGCTACCTGTACGCGATCGACGCGGACGCGCAGAAGCTGTTCGGATGGACCGTCGGCGAGGACGGCGAGCTCGCCTCGATCGGAGCGTTCGACGGCGTCCCCGGAACGGTCGCCGGGCTTGCCGCGAGCTGATCGAGGCACGAGGCCACTGTGATGAAGCTCGAACCGCTCTACAGCGCTCGATTCACGACTCCCGAGAGCTGGAGCGTCGAGCTCAGTGGATCCGACGGCAGCGAGGCCCAGAACCTGCTCTTCGCAGAAGGACGTTGCGAAGGGCGGGTCGCGGCCTCGCTGCGCGCCTCCAACTTCCCCAGGCGGCGCGTCGACGGCACGTTTCTGCCCGACTTCCGCGGCGTCCTCGAGACCGACGACGGCGCCACCATCCTGTTCACCTGGCAGGGGTTCGGTCGCACCGCCGGCGATGGCACTCATCAACTCGTGGGCGCGATGACCCACGTCAGCGACGACGATCGCTACAGCTGGCTCAACGACGTCGTCTGCACCCTGACCGGCGCCGTCGAGGCGCGAAGCGACGGGCAGGGCGTCGACGTCGTCATCGATGTTGCCGAGCTCATCTGGGAGCCGCGCCGGGCTTCCGCCCCGACTTCCATTGCCGTCGCCGACCGCGAGGAGTAGCTTCGGCTCATGGGCGTTTACGGAAAGCAGGTTCTGCCGCGGATCATCGACGTCGTCTGCAACATGAAGGAGACCAAGCCCCAGCGGCGCCGGGTCTGCGACGGGCTCGCGGGCGACATCGTCGAGATCGGCTTTGGCTCGGGTCTCAACGTCCCCTTCTATCCGGCGGCCGTCACCGAGGTGGCCGCGATCGAGCCGGCGGACGTCGGCTGGAAGCTCGCCGGCAAACGCCTCAGCACGTCACCGGTACCGGTGCAGCGTTCCGGCCTTGACGGGGAGTCGTTGCCATTCGCGGACGATCGCTTCGACGCCGCGCTTTCGACCTGGACGATGTGCACGATCCCCGACATCGACGCCGCGTTGCGTGAGCTGCGGCGCGTCCTGAAGCCCGGCGGCACGCTGCACTTCGTCGAGCACGGTCTCGCTCCCGACGAGGGCGTGCAGCGTTGGCAGCACCGCCTCGAGCCGGTTCAGAAGCGGCTGTTCGGCGGGTGCCACCTGGCCCGGCCGATCGTCGATCTGCTCAAGGGCGCCGGGTTCACGATCGCCGAACTCGATGTGTACTACGAGAAGGGCGCGCCGAAGTTCGTCGGCGCCAACTCGCTCGGCGTCGCCCAGTCCCCGTAGCCGCGTTCGCGCGAGCCGGCTACGTCTACAGCCGCCGCTCCAGCTTCAGCTCGCACCTGTCCACCGACACTCGCGTGCCGGGTGTCTCGGACGGGTCCATCGCCGCGAAGGCCCGATCGCCGGCGGCCATGTCGTCGGCCGTATCGAAGAACTGCAACACGACCGCCGTCCCCTGGTCGGCGTCGAAGAGGATCTGCAGGCCCGTGGCGGGAACGTCCGGCGGCGGGCCGTCCGACGCCTCGATCCGGGCAAGGGTCGCGTCGATCCGATCAGCGGTCACATCGGTGAACCTGACGGTACGTACAAACACCGAACCGCTCCTCTCATTGGGTCGGCCGAGCGTATCCGCCCCCGGTCTGCGAGGTCAACGGAATTCGCAACCCCTGAACTCGACCTACCCGTGGCAGCGCCTGCAGCTACGCAGCCCCAACGCCCGCGCGCGGCTGCGCTTCACCTTCTTGTAGGACTTCCGGTAGTTCTCGGCCGTCGCCTTGGGCCCGTCGATCATCGCGCAGTGCGGGCCGGGGTGGAACACCTCGGTCGTGGCCAGGTCCTTGCGCACAAACACCTTCATCGCTGCTCCTTCCTTGGTTGATTCAGTCCTCGACCGAAGCAGCCAGATCCTTGACCGTCGCAGCCGCTGCGTCGGCGGTGATCCAGGTCCGAGCGTGAGGCGAGCGGCCGCATGTGCTTACTCGGAGGGGCAGCGGGGCAGGCGAGGAGCAAGCCCGACGAGGGCGCAGGGGTTCCGTAGTGCTCCGCACGCGGAACCCCTGAGGACAAAGAAAATGGGCGGTACTGGGCTCGAACCAGCGACCCCCAGCTTGTCGAGGGGGGCGAGCTCGCTGGCAGAACGGACCTGAGCCCAGTCGTGAAGCGGGGGTGTGGCCGGCACTGGCGACCGTACCGGCAGCCTGGATAAGGCGGGATTCGTGTGCTTCCCGCGGCCTTGGCGCACCAGCGGGCACGTGATTGCGGCGACGCGCCCTCAGCTCGCTCAACCGCGATCGCGACCCGGCGAGCAAGCTCTACCAGGACGACGTCTGCTCGAAGCAGGGCAAGCAGGACGACCAGGCCTGCTACGACGCGATCATGTTTCGCCCGCTCGGCGCGATCACCCAGCCGCTGACCCCGTGGGTCAACCGACCGACGTTCCAGCAGGCCGTTGAGGTGCAGGGCCGGCGCTGAGCCGGACGCCTGTCATCTCACGCAGTCCGGGGAGACGATCGTGACCTGAACGGACCTGGTCACCGTGTCGGTGCCGTTCGTGACGGTCAGGGTGAGCTTGTGCACCGACTGGCCACAGTTCGTCTCGTGGACGTGGAGGCGAAGGATCGGACTCAGTCCCGTCGATACGTTCGGGATGCTCTCGCTCTGCCCCTTCTCGGTCGCCACGTCGTCCCAGCGGACATTCAGCGCCGTGCCCTGCGGGTCGCTGGCCTGGGCGACGAAGTTCACGTCGGCGTAGTCGCCCTGAGCGTCGCTGCCGGTCGCGCCGAAGCCGGAGCCGTCGAGCGGGGATGTGATCCGCACGGTGGGCGCAGTCGGAGACTTGGACTCGATCGTGACCGTGATCGACTTCGTGGTCGTCAGCCCCTCGCCGTTCGTGGCGAACACGGTGACCACGTGGTCGCCGGGGCTGTCGAACGTGATGTTCGCGACCGGCCCGTGCAGGAAGGTGGCCCCCCCGTCGAGCGTCCAGTTGATCGCGTTGTAGGGAATCTCGATGTCCTGGGCGTCGCTCACGTCGGCCCAGAAGGTGACGGTGTCGCCCACCGAGAAGTTGGTCTGCGCCACCGGGGCGCGGAAGCGGACGCTCGGGGCCGTCGGCGCAAGCGCCTGCCCGTGCCCGTAGCTGACGAAGCGCCAGTCGTCGCTGAAGCCGCCGAGCGGGTTCGGATCGAGCGAGCGGTAGGGCATCACGAACGACTCGTACTCGGTGCCGGGCAGCAGCGAGTAGTAGTCGCCCGCGCCGCCGCTGAAGACGGTGCTCCCGGGCGGTTGCACGCCGGGCTGGGGTCCTGCGTTCGGGTCGCCGATCTGCATCGTCTGGTTGTCGGCGTCGTGCTCGTGGACGTCGAGGAACCCGATCACCGGGTAGGGGTTGGCGTTGTCCGCGGACGCCAGGAACGAGATCCCGATGGCCCCGCTCTTGGCCACCCCCAGTGACGGCCACGAGTAGTTGAGCGTGGGCGACCAGATGTCTGAGAAGTCGTCGAAGAGGCCGTACTTGCGGGTGTCGATGAGCTGAAGCCAGATCCCCGGGTGGTCGTAGATGTGCCTGATGGTGGGCTTGCTCGAGTCGCAGTTCGCGGCGCACTGGTCCCGGAAGGCCATGTTGGCCACAACGAGCTTGCCGTGCGACCACGCGGCGCTGATCGGAGCGGCCAGGAGGCCGCCTGCCGCACGCGCGTTCCAGTCGTTCCCGTCGCTGCCCTTGATCGCGCCGTTGATGGTGGGGATCCGGTCGCGGTAGATGTCGTGGATCTGCGGGACCGTTGAGTTCGGCAACCAGTCGTAGACCCGAATCTGGTCAAGGGTCTGGTTGGCCGCGAAGAATCCCTCCGTGGTGCCCGGCGGCTCCTGGGCGGCCACTGTGTGGAAGTTCGTGAATACGTAGTTCGACTGGAAGGCGTACTGCGCGAGGCTGGCCAGGTTGATGCGCATCGAGACCGCCTGGTTGGTCCCCTCGATGAGGTCGACCGTCCAGTTCACGTACCAGTCGTTCACCGCGAGCGTGCTGTAGTCGAACCAGGCGTTGGCCTTCTCCCCCAGCTGCTGCGGGGTGAGGTCCCAGACGATGTGCCATGCCTTGCCGACCCTGCCCGCGGCGGCCTGAGCGCGGATCTCCTCGGGCGTCGCGACGGCGAAGCGGATGATGTCGTTGCCCGACACCGAGCTGCAGGACCCGGTGGCCGCACCGCCGCCCGGTGGGGCGGAGACCGGGCAGTAGTACTGCAGGATCCAGATGAAGATGTTCTGGGCCGGCGCGTAGATGACCTGTTGGTCGCAGCAGAGCCCGTTTTTCGCCGGGTCGGGAAGGATCGTGGAGGGATCGACTGTGCTCCACGTCTTGCCGCCGTCGACCGAGTAGCCGACCGACGTGTTGCCCGTGTACCAGGCGACGTTGTGGCCGATCGCGACCGTGGGCTCCTTCGGCTCGCCGCCGCTGCGCGGAGCGAGGCCGAGGTTCGTCGAGCTGAAGATGGAGATCGGGCCGAACGCGCTCGAGTGCGCGAACTGCGGGTTGCGGGCCGGGGTGGTGGGCTGGCCGGGCTTGTGAAGCGCACGGAACTTCCCGAACTCGAGCTCCGGCTCCTCGTCCTCGCCCTGGTCGTTCACGAGGTCGCCGGGCGGGACCGGGTTCGGCCGGAAGCCCGTGCCGCCCACGCGGGTCGAGCGCGGCTTAGAGAAGTTGAACGACTTCGCGGCACAGCCCTTGCCGCTGGGCACCAACTTGCGCTCTACCCGGTCGAGCGCCGGCGCGATCTTGCGCTTCACGGCCCGCGGCACGGCCTTCTTCCGCCAGGTGCTGGTCAGGAGCAGCACGTTGTGCGCGCCGTCGAGCGACGCGATGGCGGGGCAGTAGCGGCGTCGCCCGAGCGACTTGCGGCTGCCCGAGAGCGAGCGTTGGATCTTCGTGGCCTTGCCGCGCGCGAAGCTTCGCTTCAGGTGCTTGAGCTGGGCTTGTGCCGAGGCGATCGTCTTGGCCGGCGACGACTTCGCGCGCGCCGCGGCGGTCGAGCTGAGTGCGAGGACCGCCGCAAGACAGGCCAGGATCGCGAGTGAAGTCCGCACGCCAGCGCAACCCTAAGCGATCAGTGGACCTGCGCCAAGCCACCCGTTAGGGTCGCATGGTGACCCTGCGTAGGTTCTTAATACTCCTCGTGGTCCTCGCGGTCGCCGTGGGAGCCGATTCCGCGGCTGCGGCGCCGGGCGCCCTCGATCCGAGCTTCGGCACGGGCGGCACGCTGACGATCAAGGCGCAGGGGCTGGACTCCCTGGCCAACGACGTCGCCGTCCAGCCGGACGGCAAGATCGTGCTGGCCGGCTTCGCCAGCGGCGACTTCGCCGTGGTGCGCCTGAACCCGGACGGCTCGCCCGACACGAGCTTCGGCAACGGCGGATCGGTGGTGGAGAACGCCGTGGGCACGAGCTCCGAGGACGTCGCCGATGCGGTCGTGATTCAGCCGGACGGCAAGATCCTGGTGGCGGGGGCGAGCACAAGGCAGAACGACATCGGCTCCTTCGCCACGTTCCTTCGCCTCAACGCGAACGGCACCCCGGACGCCTCCTTCGACCCGGCCGGCATGACCGGACCCAATCCCGAGAGCGTCGGCATCGCGCGCGGCGCCATGGGCGAGGCCTTCGACGTGGCGGTCGACCCGTCGGGCAGGATCGTGTACGCGGGCTCAAACGGCTCCGGAGCCGACACCGCGTCGTTCGTGGACCGGCTCAAGTCCGATGGCACCCACGACGACAGCTGGGGCACCGGTACGGGCGACGTCTTCGCCACCACGCAGCCGGAGTTCCTCGCGCGCATGGCGCTTCAGCCTGACGGCAAGGTCGTGGTCGCCGGCTCGATCGGCCAGGGCACCGGCTCGGACGTGGCGGTGGCCCGAGTGCTGAGGGACGGGAGCGGGCTGGACACGGGCTTCGGCAACGGCGGCAGGATGATCTTCGGCTACGGCGCCGGCAACGAGGACGCGGCGAGCGACGTGGCGCTCCAGCCGGACGGCAAGGTCGATGTCGGCGGATTCGGGGGCGCGGGCTCGGACTTCACGGTCACTCGTCTGACCACCGGCGGGATCATCGACTCGACCTTCGCGGGCGGCAGCGTGCTGGCGGACTTCGGCGGCGACAACTTCGGGCAGGCGATCGCGCTCCAGGCCGACGGCAAGATCGTTCTGGCCGGTGGCGCCAGCGGGACGGCCTTCGGGGTGGCTCGCTTCCACCCGGGCGGCGCGCTCGACTCGACCTTCGGGACGGGCGGCAAGGCGACGGTGACCTTCCCGACTGCATCCAATGCGACCTCGATGGCCATCCAGCCTGACGGCAAGATCGTGGTGGTGGGAAGCAACGCGCTTGGTCAGATCGTGGTGGTGCGGCTGCTCGGTGACCCGCCCGGGGACGACAATCCAGGCGGACCCGGGGGCGGCGGGAGCGTGCCGCGCTGCGCCGGCAAGCCGGCCACGATCGTGGGGACCAGCGGCAACGACACGTTGAAGGGCACCCGCCGCGCCGACGTGATCGTCGGCCTCGGCGGCAACGACAAGATGAGCGGCCTGGACGGAAACGACGTGATCTGTGGCGGGTCGGGGAACGACAGGGTCTTCGGCGGCAACGGGAGCGACAAGCTCTATGGCCAGAACGGGAAGGACACGCTGAGCGGCGGGGCCGGCAACGACACAGAAAGCGGCGGGGCCGGCAACGACAAGCTGAGCGGCAGCAGCGGCAACGACAAGCTGAGCGGCGGCGCCGGGAACGACAAGCTCGGCGGCGGCGCTGGCCGCGACAAGCTGAACGGCGGCGCCGGGAAGGACAAGGACAGCGGCGGGGCGGGCAAGGACGCCTGCTCCGGCAAGGATCCCAAGACCAGCTGCTGACCCCGGCGCACCACGGCCTGGCAGAGTGGGGCCGATGGCATGGGCCGAGGGTGGGCCCCCCCGAGATAACGAAGCCGGGCTCCCAAGCGGGCACCCAAAACCCTGCCGTAGCGGAGCTCTCTGCGAAATGGGCGGTACTGGGCTCGAACCAGTGACCCCCAGCTTGTCGAGCTGGTGCTCTCCCAACTGAGCTAACCGCCCTGGGCCGGGGCGAGCATAGCAATGGCTCGCCGGCGTCTCCAGGCCTGTCAGGCGCCTACCGGCGTGCCCATCTGGGGCGTGGCCGGCGCGCTTTCCTCGGCCTCCGGGAGTGCCCCGCGAGCGCGCATCGCGATCTCGAACGTGGCGCGGCTCGTGTGCTGCGGGTGCCAGCCGACGGCCTTCAGCTTCTCGGTGGACACCACCCACGGGTGGAGGGCGAAGTGGATGTTTCCGGGGGGCGTCTCCGACTGGTGCAGCTTCCACATCACCCCGCCGAGCTTCCACGCCAGCTTGAGCGGGACCTTGCGCCGCTTGGCGCCGATCGCGTCGCCGCACTCGCCGATCGTGATCGTGCCGTCGCCGGCGATGTTGTACGCCCCGTCGTGGCGGCCCTCGATCAGCAGCATCAGGCCGTCCACCAGGTCGTCCTCGTGGACGAACTGCATCGGCGTGTCGCCGGCGCCGAAGTCGAGCTGGAAGGGCTGGTCGGTCCAGAGGCGCACGATGTAGTTGTCCACGTTCGGGCCGAGGACGATGCATGGGCGCACGATGGTCATCGTGCGCTTCGGGTTGCGCAGCGCCCAGAGCTGGCAGAGGCGGTCGCACTCGGCCTTGTCGCGCGCGTACTCGAAGTCCGGAACCCCGCGCACCGGCTGCTCCTCGGTCATCGGCACCGGGTTGTCGGGGAAGGCGCCGTACGCGGTCGCCGAGGAGGTGACGAGCACGTGCTCCACCCCGGCGCCCTCGGCCGCCTCGAGCACGTTCTGCGTGCCGCCCACATCCACCTGGTACATGCGGTCCTGGTCGTGGATCGGGTTGAGCAGGAAGGCGAGGTGGATGAGGACGTCGGGACGGTCGCGCTCGATCACCTCGGCCACGCGCCGCTGGTCGCTCACGTCGAGCTCCTGATACTGGACGTCCGGTCGGTGGCTGCGCGGCGGGCGGATGTCGCAGATCAGGATCCGCTCGGTGTCCTCGCGCTGGCTAAGGCGCTCGACGAGCCGGCTGCCGATGTAGCCGGAACCACCTGTGACGAGGTAGCGCATGGCTTCGTCCTCTCCCTTGTTTGGCCGGACAGCCAGGATCCTAACGAGAGAAGAAAACGAGGGGCCCCCGAAGGGACCCCTCAAACGGACGTTCCGCCAGCCGTATCGGAAGACGTGCCGGCTCGTCAGTCCATGCCTCCCGTAATCGGCAGGGAGCGCCTGGACTTGAGCCGCGGGCGGGGCCGCAGACCCAAGTTCGTGGCGCTACAGTCGCTCGCTGTGCGTCCCTGGGGCACAGAGCCGGCCGGCCGCTTCGACGAGCACGTGTTCACCAGCGAGGTGCTGCGCGACAACCCGCTGGGCGATCCCCACGAGCGTCCGCTCTGGGTCTACGTCCCCCCCGGCTACGACGACAGCGACGATCGCTACCCGTCGGTCTACATGATCCAGGGCCTCACGGGGCAGCTCGACGGCTGGCGCAACCGCTCGGCGTTCCGGCGCAACTTTCCCGAGCTCGCCGACGACCTGTTCGCGGCCGGCGACGCCCCGCCCTGCATCGTCGTCTGGGTGGACGCGTGGACCTCCTACGGCGGCAGCCAGTTCCTGGACTCGCCGGGCACCGGCCGCTACCACACCTACCTCTGCGACGAGGTGGTGCCTTGGGTGGACGAGCGCTACCGCACGCTCCCCGCGCGCGAGCACCGCGGCATCGCCGGCAAGTCGAGCGGCGGCTACGGCGCGATGGTCACCCCCATGCTCCGGCCCGACCTGTTCGGCGGCCTGGCCACCCACGCCGGCGACGCGCTGTTCGAGAGCTGCTACCTGCCCGAGTTCAAGGACACGGTCCGCGCGCTGCGCGACGACTACGAGGGCTCGTTCGACAAGTTCTGGGCGGACTTCCGCAGCCGCCCCGCGTTCTCCAAGGACAGCGACGGCGTGCTGCTGAACGGCTGGTGCATGGCCGCCTGCTACTCCACCGACGAGGACGGCAGCGTGCGGCTCCCATTCGACACGGACACCTCTCAGCTGATCCCCGAGGTGTGGGAACGCTGGCTGGCCTGGGATCCGGTGCGGATGGTGCCGGGGCACGCCGACGCCCTGCGCGGCATGCGCGCGATCTACATCGACGCCGGCACGCGCGACGAGTGGGCCCTCGACCTGGGCGCCGAGGCGTTCCGCCGCGCCCTCGCGGAGATCGGCGTGACCGACGTCTTCTTCGAGCTCTTCGACGCCGGCCACGGCGCCATCGAGTACCGCTACCCGCAGTCGCTGACGTACCTCGCGGAGCGACTCAGCCCGTAGCGGCAACGCGCCCGTCGCACCGCGTTTCCTAGCACTGTGATAGGAATTAGGACCCCCTAATTAGGGGCCCCTAAGTCCAGCTCTCTTCACGGAGGTCGCGAGCAGTGCTGCCCACGTTCGTAATCGCGTTGCGGGAAGGTGTCGAAGCGTCGCTGATCGTCGGCATCGTCGCGACGTTCCTGGTCAAGGAAGGCCGGCGCGACGCGCTCGGGAAGATGTGGATCGGCGTGGGCATCGCCGTGACGCTGTGCGTCGCGATCGGGATCGCGCTGCGCGTGGCGGACAACAACCTGCCGCAGAAGCAGCAAGAGGGCCTCGAGACGATCGTGGGCCTGATCGCGGTCTCCGCGGTCACCTACATGATCATCTGGATGCGCCGCAACGCGCGCGGCCTGAAGGCGGAGCTCGAGGGCAACGTGGCGCACGCGCTCGCCACCGGCTCGACCATGGCGCTCGTCGGCATGGCGTTCCTCGCGGTCCTGCGCGAGGGCTTCGAGACGGCGGTGTTCCTGCTCGCGGTCTTCCAGGACACGTCGAACCCCACGACCGCAGGCTTCGGCGCGGTGCTCGGGCTGGTCGCCGCCGTGGTGATCGGCTACCTGATCTACCGCGGCGGCGTGCGCATCAACCTCTCCCGCTTCTTCCGCCTCACCGGGCTCGTCCTTGCCCTGGTGGCCGCGGGGCTGCTCGCCACCGCCATGCACACCGCACACGAGGCCGGCTGGATCAACAGCTTCCAGAACCGGGCCTTCGACATGAGCTGGCTCGTGGGCCCAGGCACCGTGCGCGGATCGCTGCTCACCGGCATGCTCGGCCTCCAGCCGCAGCCCACGGTGGGCGAGGTGGCCGTCTGGCTGCTCTACGCCGTGCCGGTGGTGTTGTTCGTCGCCTGGCCCGACCGCTGGCGCATCCGCCGGCGCCGCTCGGCTCGTACCGTCGCCGTCGCCGGCACGCTGATGGTCCTCGCGCTGATCGTCGCCGGTTGCGGCAGCTCGACGACCTCGGGTGGTTCGACCAGCGGAGCGAGCGCCAGTTCGGGCGGCCCTCGTCACGTCGCTGTGACGCTCACCGACGCCGGCTGCTCGCCGGCGGCGCTCAAGGTCCCCTCCGGCCCAACCACGTTCGAAGTCACGAACAAGGGAGCCGCGGCCGTCACCGAGCTCGAGGTGATGAAGGGCTCGCGCATCCTGGGCGAGGTCGAGAACGTTGCCGACGGCCTGCACAACAGCTTCTCGCTCACCCTCCAGCCGGGCACCTACAAGCTCAACTGCCCGGGCGGCACGAGCGCCCCCACCGGTGTTCTCACCGTCACCGGCCCCTCCGTGGCACTCGCGGCCAACGCCCAGGTGGCCGCCGCAGTGGCGAACTACCGCAAGTACCTCGAGCAGCAGACCACCGAGCTCGTGAACACCACCAAGGGGTTCGCCGACGAGGTCACCGAGGGCGACGTTCCCCGGGCCAAGGAGCTCTACGCGCCCGCTCGCGCTCCGTACGAGCGGATCGAGCCCGTGGCCGAGAGCTTCGGATCGCTCGACCCGGATATCGACGCCCGCGCGGGCGACGTGCCGGCCTCGAAGTGGACCGGCTTCCACCCCATCGAGCGCTCGCTCTGGATCAAGAACACCGCGCGTGGTCAGAGCACGAACGCGACCAAGCTGATCGAGGACGTCGGCCTGCTTCAGACCAAGGTCCGCTCGGTCCGGCTCGAGCCGTCGCAGATCGCAAACGGCGCCGTGGAGCTGCTCGGCGAGGTGTCGAAGTCGAAGATCACCGGCGAGGAGGAGCGCTACTCGCACATCGACCTCGTGGACTTCGAGGCGAACGTGGCTGGTGCCCGCGCGGCCTTCGACGCCGTCGGGCCGATCGTTCGCCAGCGCAACCCCGCGCTTGCCGCGCAGATCGACGCCCGTTTCAACGACGTGAACACAGCGCTCGCGGCGTACAAGCAGGGCGACGGTTACGTGACCTACACGGACCTCACCCGAGCCGACAAGCGCAAGCTGTCCCAGGCGATCGACGCCCTGGCCGAGCCGCTCTCGAAGGTGCCCTCGATAGTGGTGGGATGAGCCAACGCCTCACCCGGCGCCGCTTTCTCGGGACGGCCGCGGGCACCGCGGTTGCGGGCGGCGCCTTCGCCGGTGGGTATGCGCTCGGCAACGACGCCGGCGACAGCCCCTCCCCCGCTCGCGCCGTGCCCTTCTACGGCACCTACCAGGCGGGCATCGCGACGCCGGCGCAGGACCGGCTCCACTTCGCCGCGTTCGACGTGACCGCCGATCGGCTTCAGGATCTGCGCGAACTGATGCGCGCCTGGAGCGACGCCGCCGTGCGGATGACGGCTGGGCTGCCGGCCGGCCCTCCGGCAGCGAGCGACCTCGCCCCGCCGGTGGACACCGGCGAGGCGGTCGGCCTTCCAGCCGCCGGCCTCACGATCACGTTCGGATTCGGTCCCACGCTGTTCGAGCAGGGTGGCGAGGATCGCTTCGGCTTGGCCGCAGCCCGCCCGCCGCTGCTTCAGCCCCTGCCACGGCTGCCCGGTGACGAGCTGCAGTCGGAGCGCTCCGGAGGCGACCTCTGCGTGCAGGCCTGCTCCGACGACCCGCAGGTGGCCTTCCACGCCGTGCGCAATCTGGCGCGCATCGGCCGCGGCGTGACCGTGATGCGCTGGTCGCAGCTCGGCTTCGGCCGCACCTCCACCACCAGCCGCTCGCAGGCCACGCCGCGCAACCTCATGGGCTTCAAGGACGGCACCAACAACATCCGCGGTGAGGACACGGCCCTGATGCGCGAGCACGTCTGGCTCGGGGCCTCCGACTCGCCCGCGTGGATGCGTAACGGCACCTACATGGTCACCCGCCGCATCCGGATGCTGATCGAGGTCTGGGACCGCGCCTCGCTCCAGGACCAGGAGCAGACGATCGGCCGCGTGAAGACGAGCGGCGCCCCGATCGGCGGCGTCCACGAGGACGACGAGGTGAAGCTGGCCAAGATCCCCGCCGACGCCCACATCCGGCTCGCCGCTCCCGCCACCAACCTCGGCGAGCGGATCCTCCGGCGCGGCTACTCCTTCACCGACGGCATGGACGCGGACCTCGGCCAGCTGGACGCCGGCCTCTTCTTCATCTGCTTCCAGCGCGACCCCGGGCGCCAGTTCGTGGCGATCCAGCGGCGGCTGGGCACGAACGACAAGCTGAACGAGTACATCAAGCACACCGGCAGCGCGGTCTTCGCCGTGCCGCCGGGCGTGCGGCCGGGCGGCTACGTGGGCGAGGGGCTGCTGGCGCGAGCCTAGTTACAGGCGAACCGGGCATGCTCGGGGAGTGCGCCGGCTTCCCCAACGCCTCGCCGTGCCCGGATTCGTCGTAACCGCGCTCGCGGTCGCCGGCTGCTTCGACACGAAGCCGCCCACCAGCCTCACCCGCCCCCAGGTGGTCGAGCAGCTGCTGCTGACCACCGACGACGGCGGCCACACCTACGTGGACAGCTTCGACTGCGCGATCGTCGCGATCCTGCCCAACCGGCCCAGCGTGAGGGCAGCCGTGAACGCCGGGCAACCGGTGGTGACGAACTCTGCGGGCACGATCGCCTTCCGCCCCGCGAAACCGGGTGACAAGAGCTGCCGGGGTCATCTCAAGGACGACCTGGACGCGCTGGCGCCGGCGTCCTGAGCGAGCTGGGGCGGCTGTTCCCCGACGCCTACGGGGGCGAGCCCTCTGGGTGCGAGGCGTCGGTGAACTCGCGGAACAGCCCGGTGACCACGAAGGCGGTCTGCTCGCCGATGTCGACCGCGTTGTCGCCGATCCGCTCGAGGGCGCGCGCCACCAGCAGCATCGTCATCGCCCACTCGCGCGTGTCGATGTCGTCGCCGATCTCGATCGCGATCCGGAAGCACTCGCGCTGGAGCCGGTTGATCGTCTCGTCGCGCACCACCAGATCCTCGGCCAGCGCCACGTTGCGGCCGCCGAAGGCGATCTTCGCTTGCTCCACCAGCGAGGCGGCCTGGCGACCCATCTCGGCAAGCGTGTCGAGCATCGAGCGATCGGTCGGCGGCTCGCGACCGCTGACCGCGATCATCTTGGCGATGTTCACGCACTGATCGCCCATGCGCTCCACGTGCTTGATCACGTCGAGCAGCGCCGCCACGAGACGCAGGTCGGTGGCAACCGGGGACTGGCGCGCGAGCAGCGACAGGATGCCCTGATGCACCTCCATGTAGCGGCCGTCGATGCGGTCGTCTTCGACGACGACCAGCTCGGCCAGCTCCACGTCGTGATGGGCCAGGGCCTCCATCACCCGCTGGAGCTGGGTGACCACCATGTCGAGCCCCTCGAGGGCCCGGTCCTCGAGCTCGCGCAGCTCGTCCTTGAATGCGACTCGCGTCTCCACGTCACATGGTCCAACGGACGAGCGTCGGTCGCACGGGCGCCAACGTATCGGGAGCCGCGACACCAAGTGGTGAAGATTTGGGGAACTCGGTGCCGTTTACCGCCTGTTCACGCCCCTCGGCTGGAGCGTCGCTACGGTGCTCCCTGAGCCCCGCCGAGCCTGACGGTCCACTCCCCGGCCCGGTGCCCAGGCTCACTCCGTCGGACGTCCGTGGGCGCGAACTCTCTCCTCTCCGCGCCCGCGGGCGCCTGGCGTTTCAGCCGGGATCCGCTGGGTACGACGCCGGCAGAGCATGAGCAAGTTCAAGGATCTCTCCCCAACGCAGCAGACGGCGGTGGTTGCGGTGACAGCGGTGTCGCTCGGCCTCATCGGCGCCGCGCAGTGGGATCTGACCCTGCGCTCCCCGAAGGAGCTTCGAGGCGACAAGCGCCTTTGGCGCCTCCTCTGTCTCAACGCCGTCGGCGTCGCCGCCTACTTCGGGTGGGGACGACGCTAGAGCTTCGGGTTCAGGACTACCCCTGTTGGGGACACGTTTCGGGACACGGCAGGGTCGTCGCTCGCGGTGACCTCACCGCGCCTCCTGCCGATCCAATAGTCGAAGGAGGAGATCCGCTTGCAGAAGCATCGCCTGACTCACGCGGTGCGTTGCAGGATCAGCGCCTGGCCGTCCATCCGCAGCGTGAGCTCGTCGCCCTTCAGCGCCGCTTCCGCGTCCATTGGGGTGCCCATGATGTCGGCGTGCAGGTGGCCGGCGGCGTCCACCGACCATTGGCCCTCGAAGTTGGCCCCGTTCCCCATGCGCGCGCTGACGATGCCGTCCGGGCCGAACGTGAGGTCTCCGAACGGGCTCTTCCAGCTCCCCACGATGGCCTTCGCGAGCGATCGGGTGTCGGACTGCATGTCGAGCGACGCGGCGTCCTCCGGAACTGCACGCTCGAAGGCCTGGGCCACCCCGCCGATCTCCGCGAGCGCCTCGGCCTTGGCCGCCTTGTCGCCCGCCTCGTTGGCGGCCTGGTAGTCCTCGCTCGCCTGCTGGAACGCCTCCGGCGTGGCGTCGCCCGTCGACAGGTTCTCCAGGTTGACCACGAACTTGCTTCGGGGCAGGTAGTACAGGCGCATCGTGCCGGCGTGGGGCGCCCATTCGTACATGTCGCGCCAGCAGACGTACTCCTGCTTGCCCGTCTCCCGCGTCTCGATCACTAAGCGGTAATTCGTGCGAGCCATGAGGTCGTAGTTCATGATGATTGGTTCGAGTCTGCGTGGGGATGGCATATCCACAAGGCGTCCCCTCAAACGGGTGGCTACCCGCCAACCGTCGGCGCATCGCCAACACGCGTTTGGGGGCAGCGCCCGCGGGTAGCCCAACTCCACGTTCGGCGCTAAGCAAGGCCGCAGCAGCGCTTAGCCCGATCGTTCTGGACGTGGCCACGTCCCGGTGCGCTGCGCCCCAGCCGCCGGGGGAGCGTCACGTCCCACTCACCCTCGGGGCAACCGGGGTACTCGGGCGGTAGACCCCGGCGCCGGAGGGCTCCCGGGGTCTACCGCCTTATACACGCAATCAAGCAGCCGGACGCACGGCTCAGCCAGTCCTCGATTACCCCTGCCGCGCCGGTCGACACCAACTGGTCGAAGAGGGCAATCAGCGCTCGAGCTCCCCGACTCGGGCTGCGAGCCGCGGAGCGCACCCAAAGCCGCGAGCGCCAACTGCGAATCCTCGGGCGTGACGTTCCGCGCCTCAGCGCAGAAGCGGGACTGCCACCGCACCGCTGCTCGTTGGTAGCGGGCCGGGTCTTGGTCGCGGTAGAGCAAGGTCAACCGCGAGGGCGTCGTCCAGGTCGAGCCTGCCCGCCTCGTGCGCCGCGGACGTGGCCATCAGGACGTTGCCGGTGGCGAGCGCCCGGCGAAAAAGCGCGAGAGGGGAGCAGGCGTTGCCCGCGAACACATGTCCCCATGGCGCGCGCGTCCT
The DNA here is from genome assembly GCA_963770325.1 of uncultured Thermoleophilaceae bacterium. Lineage (GTDB taxonomy): Bacteria > Actinomycetota > Thermoleophilia > Solirubrobacterales > Thermoleophilaceae > JAICJR01. The sequence continues at coordinate 1,274,208 of CAVYPF010000004.1, forward strand.
GCTACGTCCATCGCCGGCGGGATTTCTACGAAGATGGCGGCAGAAGCTCCGCTGGGCCTAGTCCCGCAGCCCCACGAACCGGGGGACACCACAGGCGCGCGGCGCCGTCCACAGGCCCGCTGATTGCCGCTCAGCCAGAGCGCGCGCCGACGACGTAGTAGCGGCGGTCGATGCGCGGCGCGAAGCCCAGCGCGCGCAGGTCATCGGCACACTGCCTCGGCGTGTAGGGCTCGTGGACCTCCACGCGGATGGCGCGGACGCGCTGCGCCCACCGACGTTGTGCCGCAGGACCTCGCGCTCGGCACCCTCGATGTCCATCTTGACGTAGTCCACCCACCCGTTGTGCTCAGCCATCAGCCGGTCAAGCGTGATCGCGCGCGCGCGGCGCGTCCCCTCGCCCGCCCCCACGACGCGCGTAGCGAACTCCTGGCCGGGGCTGTGCGCGGTACGGCGACTTCACCCTCAGTCGACCAGACAGCTCCCCTCCAGGACCCGGCAGCGATCGGCCCAGGGGCTGACGTGCGCCGGCACACCGCGGCGTTGGCCTCGTCGAGCTCCACGCCGAGGACACACGCGTAGCGGGAAGCGGACGGCGAGGTCGGCCATCGTGAGGCCGACATTGGCCCCAAGATCCCAGATCGTGAACACCCTCGGCCCCAGCTCGCGCGGCGGCAGGTGATAGTCACCCCGAGGAACGTGTCCCACAGGACGGTGATGTCGCTGGTGGCGGGCCGCAGGGCGACCGGCGCCCCGTGCAACGGGCGGACGCGGACCGTGACCGGCGGGCCATCGTTGGTCCGCCCGCGATCGAGCGCGCGGGCACGCCGCAGGCTCGACGCGTCGGCGACGACCAGCGGCTTGCGGACCGCCCAGGCCGCTCGCCGTGCCGCGGCTCGCAGCTCGCGAGCGGCGCGCACGGAACTGACCAGTGGACCAATCCGCTTCAGGCGGGCTCTCGCCGAGCTCACCTGGCACGCATTCCCACAACAGTCAGATTCGTCCAAACGAGCGCGGGGTTCGCAACGCTACCTCTCGCAGCTCGGCGAGCGTGGTGGTCTCGGCGTACTCCTCTTCCAGTCGACCGCTCGTCTGAACGGCCTGAAACTCGCGGAAGCGTTCGAACGCCTCCCGCAGCACCGCTGGCTCGATCGCTACTTGGCTGGCCATGGGGGCAGCTTACGCATCGCCCATCTGCTCAGGTCGGTTTCGGTAGACGCCCGGTAGACGTTCGACCTGCGTCGAACGAGATTTGGCTCTACGACTAAGGCGCCGACCAGAATCGAACTGGTGTAAACGGCTTTGCAGGCCGCTGCGTAACCACTCCGCCACGGCGCCGGAGGTGGTCAAGCGTAGCGTTCACCCGGACGGCTCCGCCGCCCGGAAACGAAGGCGCTTGGGAACCTGGCCGAGTCTGCCGATGAGTACCTGGTAGCTCCGAGTAGAGCGATGTTTCCCGCCGTGGACGCGGCTGGGGCCAGGGCTATACTCAGGCGCTCGCGCGGATGTAGCTCAGTTGGCTAGAGCGTCTGCTTGCCATGCAGAAGGTCGTGGGTTCGAGTCCCATCATCCGCTTCACTGTTCCGCGTGCAAAGGCCGTGATTCACTCGCGACATTCGACAGGTGTCGCGCACCGCGTCGCCACCGCTCGAGACCTGTCGCCGGCTCAGCCGGCTGCTTTTCAGGACCGCACGCGGTGGTATACCGTTGCGCCCGCTCGGTCCCTATGTCTCTAGGAGCGCATGGATGCCCCTCACGCTCGAGAACGCCCGCCTGTTCACCGCCACCGGCGCAGCCACAGTCGAGGACGGCGCGCTGACGATCGACGGTGACACCCTGACCTGGGTCGGCCGCACCGGGCGAGGCGCCCGGGGATTTCCCCACGATCGACTGCGGCGGCCGAACCGTGATGCCCGGCCTGATCGACGTGCACGCCCACCTGGTCTACTCAGACGTGCGCGACCCCTACAGCCTCGAGCTGTCGAAGCCGCTCGAGGCGGCCGCGATCGACGCCGCGCTGAACGCCGCGCTGCTGCAGCGCATGGGCTTCACGGCGATCAGGGACGTGGGCACCCGCGGCAACATCGCGGTGATCATCCGCGACGCGATCGCCGACGGGCGGCTGCCCGGCCCGCGCGTGAAGGCCTCGAAGCAGATCATCTCCGTCTGGGGCGGCCTCGGTGACATGCACCCCACCCACATCTTCAAGCGCGAGCAGTACGCCGCGGCGCTCACCGAGATCGTCACCGGCCCCTGGGAGGCGCGCAACGCGGTGCGCCAGCAGGTGAAGGACGGCGTGGACTGGGTGAAGGTCGAGGCCAGCGGCACCGGCTTCAACCCGCTCTGCCCGGCGCAGCGCGACACGATGTCCTTCAAGGAGCTGCAAGGCGGTCTGCGAGGAGGCCGAGGACAAGGGCAAGCCGGTGGCCTGCCACGCGGAGTCGCGCAACTCGATCATCAAGGCCGCCAAGGCCGGTGTGCGCACGATCGAGCACGCCATCTACCTCGACCAGGAGGGCACCGAGGCGGTACTCGAGCACAAGGTGGCGATCTGCCCCACGATGGGCCTCTACACCGCGTACGCGGAGCACGGCCTCGAGCACGGGATCCTCCCCGAGATCGTCGCCGCCCACCGCATCACCCACGAGGCCCACCTGAACGCCATCCGCACCGCTCACGAGGCGGGCGTGACGATCGTCGCCGGCAGCGACTCCGGCACGACGAACTTCCCGCAGGGCGGCGGCATTGAGGAGATCTGCTCCTACGTGGAGGCGATCGGGATGAGCCCGGAGGAGGCGCTCCTGAGCGCCACCCGCGACGCGGCGCGCGTGATCGGCTTCGACGACACCGGCACGATCGAACCCGGCAAGCGCGCCGACCTCCTGATCCTCAACGGCGATCCCACCGAGCGCATCCGCGTGCTCACCGATCCCGACGCGCTCGAAACCGTGATCCAGGGCGGCGCGGTGGTCTCCGGCGCCCTACCCTCGGCGGGAGGTCCGACCGCCGGCGCGCGGGAGGCACTCTCCGCCGAGGTCTGAGATCGCGTAGCGGCTGAGGTAGTCGAGCCCGGCGATCGCGCGCAGCACATGATGGAGGGGTAGATGCGAAGTAACGGACGGATCATGACCACACATACGGGAAGCTTGCCCCGGACCCCGGACCTGGGCGCACTGATCGAGGCGCGCGAGCGTGGAGCCGACATCGATCCTGAGGTGTTCCGCCGCACCGCCGATGCTGCGGTCGAGCGCGTCGTGGTCAAGCAGTTGGAGGCCGGCGTCGACTATGGCAGCGACGGCGAACAGCCACGTGCCAGCTACTGCACCTACGCGGCCGACCGCATGAGCGGGTTCGGCGGCGAGTCGCACCGTGCTCCCTTGAGCGACTTCGTCGACTACCCGGAGTTCGCCGCGCACTACGCGAAGCGCTTCATGTCAGACGACGCTATGTCGCGGCAGCCAGCGGCCATCGGGGACGTCGCCTACAACGACTTCACGGGCGTCGACGAGGAGATCGACATCTTCAAATCGGTCCTCGAGCGTCAGCCGAAGCAGTTCGAAGCGGCTTTCATGACCGCTTCGAGCCCTGGGGTGATGGTGCTGATGATGCGCAATCAGCACTATGAGACCGAGGCCGAGTACATCGCGGCATTGGCACCTGAGATCGGGAAGGAGTACCGGCGCATCGTCGAGCGCGATCTGATCCTCCAGGTCGACTGCCCCGACCTGCCGGCCGAGCGGATTAGCAACTACGTGGACGTTCCGTTCAACGAGTACCTGAGCATCGTCGAGCGCAACATCCACGAGCTGAACCGTTCGCTCGAGGGCATCCCGCGTGAACGCGTCCGCATGCACTGCTGCTGGGGAAACTACGCAGGTCCGCACACACGGGATCCAGAGCTCCGCGATCTCATGTCACGGCTGTACGAGGCGAACGTGGGAACGCTCGTCCTCCCGTTCGGGAATCCGCGGCACGAGCATGAGCTCGATGTCTTTCGCGAGTTCGCGCTGCCAGATCACATGTCCATCGTGGTCGGAGTGATCGACGTCACCAGCAGCTGGGTCGAGCACCCCAAGCTGATCGCCAAACGCCTCGTGACGGCGGCGGAGACGATTGGTGATCCCAGCCGAGTCATCGCCGGCACCGACTGCGGCTTCGGAACGTTCTGGGATTACGCGCTCGTCGCCGACGAGGTCGTGTGGCTCAAGCTCAAGGCGCTGCGGGAGGGCGCCGACCTGGCGAGCGAGCAGCTGTGGGGATGACGTGATGCCCACAGACCTAGAAGGTAGATAACCGTTTGCTGAGCGCGTCGGCCGAGAACGTCTCGGCATAGGGCGAGCCATCGGGTTCGAGCAGCTTCCCCTTGGCGAGCGCGCCGCCGTCGACCGGGTCGAACCCGAGCCGGTCGATCAGATGCATCACGCTGGCCACCGCGAGCGGGTCGTCGCCGACCGCGGCGACCGCGATGCGGTCGGGCTCGCCCGGAGTGCGCGGGTACTCGTCGAGCTCGTGGTAGCCGAGCTGATTCAGGCTCTTCACGACTCGGGCGCCGGGGAAGTGTGACTGGACGACGACGCTCGACCCGCCGTCTGCCGCCGCGAGCTCGGGATCATCGCCATCGATGTCGGGCCAGTAGTTCATCGCGTCGACGAGGATCTTGCCGTCGAACAGATCGCTCCGCAGTTGACGGAAGCGGTGGGTCGGTACGGCGAGCACGATCAGATCGGCGAAGTCGACGACCGAGTCGACGGTGGACGCGACGGCGCCGGGGGCGAGCACGTCGACCAGCAGCGCGATCCGTTCGACCGGGCCGGAACCGCCACCGCCACCTCGTAGCCCGCGGCCAGCGCGGTGCGCGCCAGCGCCATCCCGAGCTTGCCGGCTCCGACGATTCCGAGTCGCTCTCTCGCTGCGAGCGTCGGCTGGAGTGGAGCCGTTCACCGCATGTGATACCGGACCCATCGCCCTAGCCGGTGATGCGGCGCGTGGGTGGAGCGGACCGGGCTCGCGGTACCTCCGGGTGCGGTAGAGCCGGCCGAGTAGCGTCGTGCTCGCCAGGGTCCGCCTCGAGGAGCTCGCGCACCCGCGGGAAGACCTCCCGTCCGAGCAGCTCGATCGATCGCCTCCGCTTCTCTGCCGGCACCTCGCCCACCGCGTAGTGCAGGTCGATCCGGTCGACATCGAGGGCCTTGCATCTCGGCCGCCAGCCGGCTGTGCGACGGTTTCCGACGAGCCGACGAACAGCGCGCCGTGGGCCATCTCGGCGTCGAACTGTGCGCGCGTGGGCGGGCGCCAACCCCGCTCGCGCGAGGCGCGATCGAACGTTTCGAGCCAGTACGGCCACTGGGTCTCGATCGCCTCCTCGTCGGTCGCCGCGACGTAGCCGAGCGTGTGAAGCCCGACCGGAAGGTCGGTCGGGTGCTCGTATTGGGCGAGCGCGCGGCGGTAGAGGTCGACGAGCGGGCGGAAGCGCTCCGGCCTTCCACCGATCACCGCGAGCATGAGCGGTAGCCCGTGGCGCGCCGCCCGGATCACCGAGTCAGGGCTCCCACCGGAACCGACCCACGTCGGTAGGTGGCCGGCCGGGAGCGGCGGGGTCAGCACGACATCGTTCAGCGGAGGCCGGTACTTGCCCGACCAGGTGATCGGTCCGCCACCGCGCAGCTCGACGAACAGCCCCAGCTTCTCCTCGAAGATCTCCTCGTACTCGCGCAGGTCGTAGCCGAACAGCGGGAAGGACTCGATCGCGGAACCGCGCCCGAGGATCAGCTGGGCCCGACCACCTGAGACGGCGTCCAGCGTCGCGAAGTTGTTGTACAGGCGAACCGGATCCTGGGTCGACAGCACGGTCACGGACGTGCCAAGCCTGATCCGCTCAGTCCGCGCGGCGATTGCCGCGAGCACCACGTGCGCGGCCGAGTCCATCATGTCGTCTCGGTAGTGCTCGCCGATGTTGAAGGAGTCGATCCCGACCTGCTCGGCGAGCACACCCTCCTCGACCGTGTCGCGAACCACCTGATCGCCGCCGATCGGCTCACCGTCGGGTCCGGCGGTGATCGCCATGAACGTGTCGAGCCCGAATTCGTATTCGCGTTTTTCCATGCCTCACAGAGCTCCCTGGCTTCGAGGATAGTTGAGGACACAACAAGTCTAGCGGCTTTGCTTGAGTCGTCAACTATCGATGCCCCACCGCCACTCCGAGGGCCGCGTGGCTGTGGCTTCGAGCGCCTAGAGCGCGAGCATCGCCGCCGCGACCTCACCGGCGGCCGCATCGGGGATCGCCCTCGCGGCGCGTTCGAGGACCAGCAGCCGCGCGTCAGGGATCTCGCGCGCGAGCGCTTCGCCGTTGCCGACGGGGAAGAACGGATCGCGGCGACCGTGCACCACGAGCGCCGGGATCGCGAGCTCGGACAGGCGCTCGCGCCAGCGCGGCTTGCAGTCGAGCTTGGAGAACACCATGCCTATCTGGTTGGCCATCTGCACCGCGGGCTCCGTCCCCGGCGTTCGGTCCCAGATGCGCCCGGCGGTCGCGCGGGCGGCGGCAGGGTCGTCGCCGAGGATCTCCGCGCCGCCGGCGGCGAACTCCGCCACGGCGGCGCGGTCGGACCAGTCGGGCATCGAGCGCGAGAACAGCCGGTCCATCGTCGCCGCGTCATGGTCGGGCAGATCCTTGTCGACTCGGCCTGGAGCGACGGGGCGCGTACCGGCGAGGGTGAGCGCCGAGAACGCATCCGGGTGGTCAAGCGCAGCGACCTGGGCGACCATCCCGCCCACGCCGATGCCCGCCAGGTGCGCCGGCCGGTCGTCGAGCTCACGGGCGAGCGCCGCGGCGTCGCCTGCGAGATCGCGCAGCGTGTACGCCGGCGCCTTGGGATCGACGGTGGTCGACGCGCCGGAATCGCGCAGGTCGTACCGCACGACGTGGCGCCCGCCGCGCGCGAGCGCCTCGCAGAGCGCGTCGGGCCAGGAGAGCATGGTCGTGGCGCCCGCGAGCAGAACGAGCGGCGCCGCCGCGTCGCCGAAGTGCTCGACCCCGAGCGTGACGCCGTTTGCATCAACCGTCGTCATCGCGCTCACTCGACGAACTGGTAGTCGGTCGCGATCCGGCCGTCGGCGGCGAGAACCACGAACTCGAGGCCGGCGCCGAGCACCTCGCCGTCCGGTGAGACCGCTTCCCATCGCCACGTCACCACATCCCCGAGGCGCTTCGCGCCGTCCCGCGCCCGAAAGGCCATCTGGCCGGTCGCCACGAAATCCTCGTAGGCCGAGGTCACCCTGGCTTCGAGCTCGGCGTGGCCGCGCACCTGCCAGGTCGGGTTGACGGCCCGCTCGGCGGCGGCCTCGTAGACCTCCTGCGTGGGCTGGAGGATGTGAATCGCATCCTCGCTCCAGACATCGGCGATCGCCTTGCCGCGGCGATCGCCATCCGGCTCCATCCAGACCGCCGCGTAGCGCTCGGCGAGCTCGTTCGGATCATTGACGTTCATTCGAACCTCCATTTGGGTTGCTTCGCCGTGAACGGTCCCGGAAGAACGGCCGCGCGTCCATTACCTCGCGTGTAACGCCGCCCCTTACACGACGGGTAATGGAACCTGAGCGGACGCCCCGCTAACGTCGATCGGGTGGTGGCCCAGATCGAGCAGGAGCCCCAGACCGCGGGCGAGTTGATCCGCTTCTGGCGCAGGCGACGTGGCCTCAGCCAACTCGAGCTGTCCCTGGACGCCAACGTCTCGACCAAGCACCTGAGCTTCGTCGAGACCGGCCGGTCCAGCCCGAGTCGCCAGCTCCTCGTCCACCTGGCCCAGCACCTCGACCTACCGATCGCCGAGCGCAACCGCCTGCTGCTCGCCGGGGGCTTCGCTCCGCCCTATCTCCAGCAGGCGTACGACGGCGAGATGATGCGGCCGCTGCGCGAATCACTCAGCCGGCTACTGGAAGCCCACGAGCCGAACCCGGCGTTGATCGTCGACGGTCTCTGGAACCTGATCGAGGCCAATCGGGCAGCGTCGCTCCTCTGGGACGGGGTTGATCCGGAGCTCCTCGAGCCCCCGATCAACATGCTCCGCCTCGGCGTTCACCCCGGCGGCCTGCCGAAGATCTCGTCGATGACCGCGGCCTGCAACGCGCCCCTGATCACGAAGCTGAGGCGAAAGAGCCGCGAGGACGCCGACCCGGCGCTCGCCGAGCTGATCGAGGATGTGGAGGCCTATCTCCCGGACGATCCACCGACCAGCCCGGCGACTCAGCCCGTCGTGTCGCTGGACCTGCGCACACCGGTCGGCGAGGTCAGCCTCTTCACCGTGATCGCCACCCTCGGGGCGCCGCTGGAGGTCTCGGCGGCAAACCTCGCGATCGAGACCTTCGTGCCAATGGACGCCAGAAGCGCGGCGCGGCTTCGCGAGCTCAGTGCCAGCCCACAAGGAGAGTGACCGCGCTGGTTAGGGTCCGCTCTGTGGGCGTGTCAGCGTGTTAGGCGGATGGTCCGCTTGCTCGTTGCGGTGTTGTTCGCTGCGTCACTGACATTGACCGTCAGGCTGGCCTTGAGTTTCTTGTGGGCGCCCAGCGCGAGGCGGATCCGCTTGAGCGTCTTGCGCTTGAGCTTCAGCACGATCTTGGTCGGATGGTTCGCGCGGATCGCCTTCGAGATCGGTCCGATCCGGTAGACCTTCGCAAGTCGCGGAACCGAGACCGTGGCGGACACTCTGGCCGTGGAGTTCTCGCTTGTGGAGACCACGATCGACAGTGATCCCTTCTTCAAGGATTCGCTTTTCGCGGCCTTCGTGCTCTGGACGGGCGGGGTCGAATCGATCAGGTTCGGGCCAAGAGAGGGAGAGCCCGGCGATCCGGTGGTTGGGGGAGTACCCGAGACCGGAGGCGGCGGCGGCGCCGGCGGCGGCGGCGCGACCGTCGTCCCGCTGAGCCGGAACATCAAGTCCTGGGGAGGAGAGGACGGGTAACACGTGCTCGAGGTGGTCCAGTCCTTGCAGCCGGTGTTGTAGAAGTTGCCGGGATTGCGGAACGCCCAGATCTGGCCGGCGTGGACCGCTCGGAACTCCCAGCCCCAGAAGTCGTCGGTGGGGTCCGTGGCATGCGCCTGGACCGACACCCAATACGTCCCCGGGGCGAGCTGGACGGACGGGCTGAGCGGCATCACGAAGTTCCCGTCGGTCAGGCCGCTCGACGGGATGACCGTCTGCGAGGTGAGCACGGTGTTCGCCGGCACTCCCCCCGCGTCGGAATAAAAGTAGACGCCGACATCTGACAGCGCCGGTCCGCGGGCCCCCGCCACTTCGACCTTGTCGACGTTCCAGCCCTTCGAAGCCGGGTCGACGACGAAGTCATCGGCGGCCTGCGTGTCGCGATCCTCCTTACCCGTGCCGTGATCGGTTGACCCGACCCCGCCGCCCCCGTCGTTGTTCAGTTGATCGACCAGCACCGCTGCCCCCGCCGTGCCCGGCGCAGCTACGAATGCCACTGCCGCGAACAACGGCAGCAGACAAGCATGGACTCGGTTCCGCACGCGCCGAACATACCCCAAACGGGGCACAGCAAGCAAGCGCAAATCGCCCCAGCCCGTGTTGGGAAACGCCGCCCAGTGCCCGGTCTTTCAGCGCAGCGACTTGAACGCCGCGCGCATCTCCGTGCTGAAGAGCTCGGGCTCCTCCCACGCGGCGAAGTGGCCACCCTTGTCGACCTCGTTGAAGTAGACGACGTTCGGGTACGACGCCTCGACCCAGCTGCGCGGCGTCGCCCAGATCTCGCCCGGGAAGGTCGTGAAGGCGAACGGGATCGACGACGCCGGCAGAGGCTTCTGGACGGCAGCAGGCGCGTCTGGCCCGTAGGCCTCCCAGTACGACCGCGCTGCCGAAGCGCCGGTGCCGGTCAGCCAGTAGGTCGTGACGTTGTCGAGGATGTGGTCGCGGGTGAGGTTGCCCGACGGCTTGTCGTCGGTGAAGGCGCCCGCGATCTTGTAGTAGGCGTCCGTGTCGTGGTCGACCATCCACGCCGCGAGTGCGACGGGGGAGTCCAGCAGCGCGTAGCCGATGGTCTGGGGCCTGGTGGACTGCTCCACGAAGTAACCGTTGCCGCTCGTCTGGAACGTCTTGATCGCGGCGAGCGCCGCCTTTTCCTGCTCGGTGTCCGCCGGCAGGGCTGCGGGGTCGTTCAGCGCAGGCACGAGCAGGTTCGTGTGGACGCCGATCAGGCCCTCGGGTGCCTGGCGGCTCATCGCGTCGGTGATGCCGGCGCCCACGTCGCCGCCCTGGGCGACATAGCTGGTATAGCCGAGACGGCGCATCAGCTCGGCCCAGGCCCGCGCGGTCCGGGACAGGTCCCAGCCGACCTCGGCCGGCTCGGCGGAGAAGCCGTAACCGGGCACGGACGGCAGCACGAGGTCGAACGCGTCCTCCGCGCGCCCGCCGTGCTCGGTCGGGTCGGTCAGCGGGCCGACGGTGTCGAGCATCTCGACCACCGAGCCGGGCCAGCCGTGAGTCATGATCAGCGGCAACGCTCCCTCGTGCCGCGACTTCACATGGATGAAGTGGACGTCCACGCCGTCGATCTCGGTCTTGAACTGCGGCAGCGCGTTCAGCCTCGCCTCGCAGCGGCGCCAGTCATAATCGTTCACCCAGTACTCGGCGAGCGCCCGAATCGTCGCCAGTTGCACCCCCTGCGAGCGATCCTCGACGAGCTCCTTAGTCGGCCACCGCGCCGCTGCGATGAGGCGGCGGAGGTCCTCCAAGGCCTCTTCCGAGAATTCAACGTGGAACGGGCGAATCGCCGTGGGTGCTGACTGCTCCGTCGTGGCAGACATATGGATCTCCTCGGTTTGGTGGCGCCGCCCAGCTTGATCGTCTCATCCACGCGTCGCGTCCGTCTTCACCCTGGTCGGCACCCGGGTCCGCCGTCGCCCGCCGTCGCCGTCCACCCCCGTGTGGCGTTGACCGACCCGTGTGCGCACCAGGGGCATCACTGGTGCGACCCGTCGCTCGAACCCCGACAATGAGCTCGTTCCGACAAAAGGAGACCTCATGAGTTCGCAGGTGGGAAACGACACGCCGGTCGGCAGCGAGTTCACAAGCCTCATCCCGCACGACGGAGTCGAGATCCGGGAGGGGTACGCCGACGTCGGTGATCAGAGATTGCACTACGTGGAGGCCGGTGACGGGCCGCTGGTCCTCCTGCTCCACGGCTTTCCGGAGTTCTGGTTCGGTTGGCGGCTGCAGATCGCGCCACTCGCGGCGGCGGGCTTTCGGGTGGTTGCCCCCGATACGCGCGGCTACAACCTGTCATCGAAGCCGGAGGGCTTCGAGGCCTACGGTGTCGACCTGCTCGCAGACGACATCCGCGCTTTCATCGGAGCTCTCGGTGCCGATTCCGCGCGGTTGGTCGGTCACGACTGGGGCGGAAGCATCGCCTGGACTGTCGCGATGAACCATCCGGAGGTCGTCGACCGACTGGCCATTCTGAACGCGGCCCATCCGCGGCGCCTCTCGGAAGGACTGCATCACCCGAGCCAGCTCCGGAAGTCCTGGTACTTCTTCTTCTTCGCGACACCCGGATTGCCCGAGGACGTGGTGCACGCCAGAGACTGGCATTTCTTCCGGCACTTCCTGCAAGACGCGAACCCCGCCTACACGCAGGAGGAGATGGACCGCTACATCGAGTCGTGGTCGCAGCCAGGCGCAGCGGCCGGGATGATCAACTACTACCGGGCCTCGGTGAGGCAGTCCCAGAAGGAAGCCGTGGCCAAGCTTCGCCCGCTTTCAGCTCCGACGCTGGTCATCTGGGGGGAACGCGATTCCTACCTCGGCTCCGACCTTGCCGAGCCGGAGCACGACGACGTGCCCAACCTCGACCGTGTCGAGCGCCTGCCCGACGCGTCGCATTGGGTCCATCACGACGAGGCAGAGCGCGTCAATCAACTGCTCATCGACTTCTTCGCCTGAAAGGAGGTCTCACTCCGCGCCAGCCCGCCGCCACCGCCCGGATCAATCGATCAGTCTCAGGCGCGGGCCGAACTTTGCGGACTCGAACTCGGCGGTGCCGCGAGAGAGCCGGAACGCGATCCGTTTCCCGTCCTCTGTCACGACGACGACGGACCGCCCGTCGTCGGAGACCTCGGTCACGAGGGCCTCCTCCGTCGTCCCGAGATCCAGCACGCGAGCGTGCATGCCCACCTTGGGGATTGGCCGGGATGGTCGCAAGGTCTGCCGGTCGAGGACCCTATCGGGCGTACCTCGATCTCAACCAGGTTTCTGAACGCGCTCTCTGGGAATCCCAGCGTCAATCAGGTGACGATCGTCACTCGAGCGAGGGGAGGAAGCATGGAAGCGCTACGACCGAGCGGGCGGACCATCTACTTCTTCGGCGCGCTGGGCGGCGTGCTGTTTGGCTATGACACGGGTGTCATCTCCGGGGCCCTGCTGTTCATCCCGGACGACTTCAAGCTGACGCCGTTCCTGCAGGGCGCCATCGTTGCGGCGCTGCTCCTCGGAGCGATGTTCGGCGCCGCGTTCGCCGGCAGGCTGTCAGATCGGCTCGGTCGCAGACACCTCATCATCGTCGCGGCTGTGATCTTCACCGCCGGCGCGCTGTTGGCCGCGCTGGCGCCCAGCGTCGCGGTGCTGATCACGGCGCGCTTCATCATCGGCCTGGCCGTCGGGTCGGCCGCGTTGGTGGTGCCGCTCTATCTCTCCGAGATCGCCCCAACCGAGGTTCGCGGAGCGGTCGCCTCGCTCAACCAGTTGATGATCGTCGGGGGCATCCTCCTCGCCTTCATCGTGAACGCGATACTCGCGTCCTCGGGCAACTGGCGGCTGATGCTCGGCCTGGCGGCGGTCCCGTCGCTGGTCCTGCTCGTAGGCATGCTGTTCATGCCCGAGACGCCGCGCTACCTCGTGCACGCAGGTGAGGAGAAGGAAGCGCGCAAGGTGCTGGACGAGCTACCGGGCGACGAGCGCCCCGACGAGCGGATCGAGGAGATCCGCGACGTCGAGCAGGAGGAGGCTGATACCGGGCTGCGTGGCCTCTGGGAGGCCAAGTGGGTGCGTCCGGCCCTGCTTGTGGCCATCGGACTGGCCGTGTTCCAGCAGTTGGTCGGGATCAACACGATCATCTACTACGCGCCCACCACGCTCACCAACGTGGGATTCGCCAAGACAAGCGCGATCTACGCGAACCTCGTCATTGGCGTCGTCAACGTGGTCATGACGTTGATCGCGATCCGGCTCGTCGACCGCGTGGGACGCAAGCCGCTGCTGTTCGCAGGCGTGGCCGGCATGGTCGCCAGCCTGCTGGTGCTCGGGATTTCGCTGTCGGTACTTGCGACGCCTCACCACCCTGGTGACCCGGCGGCGATCATCACGCTCGTCTGCCTCGGCACGTTCATCGCGTCCTTCGCCGCCACGTGGGGTCCCGTGGTGTGGGTGATGATCCCCGAGGTGTTGCCGCTGAGCCTTCGTGGCACCGCGATGGGTGTGGCGGTCTTCTTCAACTGGGCCGCGAACTTCGCGGTCTCGCAGACCTTCCCGGTGCTGCTGTCCGCGCTGGGCGCCGGAACCGTGTTCCTCGGCTACGCCGGCATGGGCGTGCTTGCAGCCGTGTTCGTCAAGGCCACGGTGACCGAGACGAAAGGCCGCAGCCTCGAGGAGATCGAAGCGGATCTCCAGCGTGACGCCGGAGGCCAAGGCCAACGCAAGGCCGCGCGGGGAGAGGCCGCGATCTCGCGGTAGACCCCTCCAATCAATCGTGCTCGGCATCGGCACGTCGCGGCGGCACCGCCGGGACGGTCCCCAGGTCCGTGAACCTCAGCGGCTCCTCCGACCTGTTCGGGCAGGGCCGCCGCGCCACCGCCTCGATCAATCTCGTGACCGTGCACGACGGCTTCACCCTCGCCGACCTCGTGAGCTATGACGCCAAGCACAACGAGGCGAACGGGGAGAACGACAACCGAAGCTGGAACTGCGGCGTCGAGGGTCCGACTGACGACCCGGCCATCGTCGCCCTGCGCGCCCGTCAGGAGCGCAACCTGCTCGCCACGCTGTTGCTCTCCGAGGGCGTGCCGCTGCTGCTCGGCGGCGACGAGCTGGGTCGCACACAGCGGGGCAACAACAACGCCTACTGTCAGGACAACGAGATCGGCTGGGTCGACTGGCTGCCCGCGGACGACCAGCACGAGCTAACGGAGTTCGTGACGCGCTCTGGCGCCTCCGCCACGAGAACCCCGTCTTCCGCCGGCGAGCCTTCTTCGCGCAGGGCGAGGTGGACTGGTTCCGGCCGGACGGCAATCCCATGAGCTCGGGCGATTGGAGCAACCCCGCCGCGCGGGCCGTGACCATGGGCCTGCCGGATGAGGACGCCTTTCTCCTGCTCGTCAACGGCTGGTGGGAGCCGCTCTCCTTCCAGGTTCCCGGCCGCAGTGCCGCGGCGGACTGGCAGGTGCTGGTGGACACCGCACAGGCGATCGAGGGACAGCAGCTCGGCCGGCCACAGGCGGTCGAGCTCGTCGAACGCGCGCTGGTGCTGCTGGAACGACTGCCCCGGACCGCCAGCCTTGGCGCTCCCGGCCCAGAGAGCTGATCGGGGTATCCGTTCGGTCAGAAGTCAGACCGAGACCCACTTCTCGGCCGGCTGCTGCTCGATGAAGGTTCGTGCGATGTCGATCCGGCGGGCGAACCAGACGTCACCGAGCGATTGCCCATAGTCGATGAAACGTGCGAGCGCGTCTGAGCGCGCCGGGTTGCCGGCGATCCGGGAATGCAGGCCCACGGACATCATGCGTGGGACATCGTCGCCATCGTTGCGCAGCCGATCGAGGTGCGCCTTGGCCGTATCGAAGAAGTCCTCCGGGCTGCCGAATCCCTGTGGCAGGACGTAACGCCCGTCGTTGACCACCAGGCCGTACGGAACCACGAGATGCGGCCGTTCGCAGACGACGGTCCAATACGGCAGATCGTCGCTGTAGCAGTCCGAGTCGTAGACGAACCCGCCCTCCTCGACCAGCAGCTCGCGCGTGTTGACGCTCATCTCGCGGCAATACCACCCGAGGGGCCGGCTCCCCGTCGTGCGCTCGATCGATAGGACCGCTCGCCGGATCGCCTCGCGTTCCTCTTCGCGCGTCATCTCGAAGTGGTTGCTCCAGCGGAAGCCGTGTGAGGCCGCCTCATCGCCGCGTCGCACAAGCTTCTCGGCCGCGTCGGGATTGCGTTCCAACGCAACCGCCGCGGCGAACCACGTGACCGGAATGCCGGCGTCGTCAAAGACCCGCAGCATCCGCCAGATGCCGGCCCGCGTGCCGTACTCGTACATCGACTCGACCGCGAGGTCCCGCTGACCCTCGAGCGACAGCGGAAGCTCGTAGAGGATGTCGTTCACGTTGTCGCCCATCGCGAAGCTCTTCTCGGAGCCTTCCTCGTAGTTGATGACGATCTGGACCGCCACCTTCGCGCCTCCCTCCCACTCGACCTTTGGCGGGAACTCGCCGTAGCCAGCGAGTTCGCGCGCCGGCCCGGGGACAGGGCGGTCATCCGTTTGAAAGAACTGCGGATCGAGTGTCATTCGCTTCTCCTGGCCGGTTCGGCGAAGGCCTCGCGCGCGTCTGCGCCCCACACGGGGAGCAGCCAATTCCCGTACTCCGGGCGCTCGCCCCTGACCACCGAGAAGTACGTCTCGCCCAGCGCACGGGTGATCGGGCCCGGCGCCTTGACCCGGAGCGGATGGTGATCGACGGAGGCGATCGGCCGCACCTCCTTGCCGCTGCCGCAGAAGAACGCCTCGTCCGCGATCATCGCCTCGGTCTTGTCGATCAGGCGCTCGGCGACCTCGATCTCGTGCACCTCACGCGCAAGCTGCATGATCGTGTCGCGTGTGACGCCCTCGAGGATCCCCTGGGTCACGGGCGGCGTGAGCAGGACTCCGTTGCGTACCACGAACACGTTGTAACCGGGCCCCTCGGTCAGCCGCCCGTCGCGATCGGTGAGCAGCGCGTCGTCGAAGCCCGCGCGACGCGCTTGGATCAACGCCAAACGGCTGTTCACGTAGTTCCCGCTCGTCTTGACCCGCGGCGGCATCGCAGCATCCGATAGGCGTTGCCAGTGGCTGATGCCCACGTGCACCGCCTGCTCCGCCCCCTCCTTCTCCGGGTAGCGGCCCATCGGCATCGTCGCGTACACCAACCCGACCGGATCGACCGAGTCGAGGAGCCCGTCGTCGGCGTCCACATAGGCGATGATCCGGATGTGCAGGTCCTCACGCAGCTCGTTCGCCCGGATCAGCTCGACCAGCCGCCGTTCCATCTGCTCGACCGATTCGGGGAGCGACATGCCGGACAGCGAGGCGGACTGCTCGAGTCGCTCGAGATGCTCGCGAAGCCGGAAGATCGCGAGCTCCTGCCGGCTCTCCGACCAGTACGCGCGGATCCCCTCGTAGACGGTGGCGGCGTACTTGAACGCGGTCGACAGGACGTGGACATTGGCGTCGTCGTACGCGACGAGCTCACCCTGCATCGACAGGTAGCGTGGCTTCGTGCGCCCGTCGCTCATCCCCGCCCGCCTTCACGCCAGGTGAGCGCAAGCTCGTCCGTGTCCGTCACCACGGCGCGGTAGCCGTCCAGGATCACCATCGCCGCCTCGTGCAGGACCTGGTTGTCACTCGCGACAGCGTCGCGGGGTACCACCGTGTAGTAATCGAGGAAGCCCCCGTCGCGCACGGTGGAATCGACGCAACCCTCGGTTGTGCAGCCCATGAGCACGAGGGTCTTGATGCCGTTGCTGCGGAGCACGAGATCGAGATCGGTGCCGACGAACGCGCTCGAGCGGTGCTTGTTCACGGTGTAGTCATCTGGTCGGCATCCGAGTTCGTCGACGACCTCATGACCCCAGGTTCCCGGCACGCAAAACTCGAACTCCTCGAGAGGGTGCGCATAGCTCTCCTTGATGCGGTACTCGAAGAAAAGCTGAGCGGGCGACGAGCTCAGACCTCTGGGAAGTGTCGTGGCCCGCACGAAGGCGACGAGGATCCCGGCTTCGCGGGCGGCATCGATCGCCACTCGCTGGCGCTCGATCGCCGCCGGGTAGGTGGAGATGTCGGCTCCCTGCTCGGCAAAGGCGCCCCGCTCATGGCAGCAGTCGTTCTGCATGTCGATCACGACCAGCGCCGTATGTTCGGGAGCGACGATCTCGGTCAGCTCCGTCCAAACGGTCTTCCCGCTTATTTCCATGGCGATCCTCCAGCCGTCCGTGAGCGATTGACCTTACGCGGTTGCGCTTGCCGAGCGCAAGTGGAGTCGGTCCGCGCTCTGGCCATCGAGCAGGAGGGATGTGGCGTGCTCGCCTGTTTGATGCGGGACGAGGCCGTGACCCCGCTCAGTGCCAATTCCGCACGGTGGGGTACGGCCCATCCTCGACGAGGTCCCCAACAACGACTCAACGCGCGCCGGCCCCGGCTGCGGATCGACACCGACGCCGGCAGCAACGAATCGGAACGCCCCGGGTCGTGGGCATGCTCGTCGACCACCTGCCGACTCTCGAGGCTCCCGCGGGCGTGAGACCGGACAGTCCCCCGTCCCGGCGGCTCGGAAACCCGCCCAGATCGTGGAAATCCGCTCGTCCAGAGTGAGTCCCGGGCCGCCCAAGACGGGCTGTCCGGCGGTTGCTCCGCGACCCTGGTCCGCGCCCGAGTGGCGCGAGGTGCAAGAAGAAGCTGGTCGCCCCGCTTGCGAGACGCTCGCTGTATCGCTTACCCTCGCCATTGCCCTACCAGAAAGACAAAGCGTGACGCCAGTAGGAGCACTCACAACAGCTCCGAGCGCCGGATGGTCGGCGTTGGTCGAACGCGACGGGGAGCGCCAGGTGATCGACGCCGCACTCGACGGCGCCGAGCTCGGTCGAGGCCGGGTCGTCCTCGTCTACGGCGAGGCGGGAGTCGGGCGCACGAGCCTCGTTCGGGCCGCGTCGCTCGATGCAGAGGCGCGTGGCCTCGGCGTGCTCGAGGCGCACGGAAGCGGGCTCGAACGGGGCTATGGCTTCGGAATCGTCAGGCAGCTGCTCGAGGCTCGAATCGCGGCCCTGAGCTCCGCCCAACGACGATCGCTGCTCCGGGAGGCGGGACCCGCGGCCGAGTCGGCGCTGGGAATCGGTCCGCCCGAGCGGCGGGTCTCCGGTAACGGGTTCGAGGCGATCGAGGGCGTTCACCGGCTCGTCGCCTGCCTGGCCGCGACCACACCCCTGCTGGTCGTCGTCGACGACCTGCAGTGGTGCGACCGGCCCTCGCTCGACTTCCTCTGCTTCCTCGGTCACCGGGTGACCCAGTTGCGGGTGACAATCGCTGCCGCGTGGCGCCGCGGCGAGCCCGGCGTGAAGGCGGGCCGGCTTCAGGCGCTCGCCGGGAACCCGGACACCTTCTTCCTGGCCCCCGCCGCGCTCACTCACGAGGGCGTGCGCGCCGTGCTGAGGCGGGAGACCCATACAGAGCCAGAGGACGACGCCGTCGCCGCCGTCCACGAGCAGACCGGCGGCCGACCGTTCCTAGTGGCGGAGCTTGTGGCAGGTATGCGGCTACGCGAACTTCCAGCGACCTCAACCAGCCGACATGCCATCGAAACCCTGACGCCGGAGTCGGTACGCCGCATGGTCGTCGCGCGCCTGGGCCGCCACTCGGAGCCGGTCCTGCGCTTTGCGCAGGCGGTGTCAGTGCTCGGCGAGGCCCCGCTCGGCCAGGTGGCCGCACTGGCCGGCGTGGATCAGGACAAGGCGTGCGCCGCCGCCGCCGCGCTCATCCGCGCGGGCGTTCTCCGCGATGACGCGACAGTCCGCTACGCCCAGCCGCTGCTGAGCCGAGCCGTGTACGGCACGCTCTCGTCGGTCGAGCTCGGCGAGCTCCATCGGCGGGCGGCCGAGTTGCTCTGTGAGGGCGATGCCGCCGAGATGGAACGCGCCGCCCACCATCTGCTTCGAAGCGAGCCCGGCCGAAACCCGCGCTTCGGCGACGTGCTGTACGCGGCGGCGCTGCACGCTCTGGACAGCGGTGCGCGTGTCGACGCCCGACACTTCCTCGAGCGAGCGCTCGGCGAGGTGGAGCCTTCGGCCCGCGCCAAGCTCCTGGCGACGCTTGCGGAGGTCGAGCTGGTCGCGGGCGACCTTCCGGCCGCCGCCGCCCACGGCTCAGAGGCGATGTCGCTTGTCGCCGACCCGCGCGAGCGCGTGCCCGCAAGCCTGGTCTGCGCCCAGGCGCTTGCCGCTACCCACGGTTTGGAGCCGGCTGTGGAGCTGCTCGGCCGTGAGGCGGCCGCCATCGACGGGAACGAGCCCGACCTGGGGCTGCGCCTCCAGGCGGCCGCCGCCACCCTGCAGGTGTACATGGGCGCGCCGCTCACCACCACGAGGCAGGACGTCGAGCGCCTGTCCGGCCGGACGGCCGCCGAGCGCGCACTGCTCGGGGCGTGGGCGGCGCAAGCGACGCTCACCGCCGCAGCGAGTGCGGAGCACATCGCCGATCTCTGTGGGTTCGGACTCCGCGAAGGTATCGACTACCTCGCCTGCCAGGCCGCCGTGCTCGCCGACGCCGGTGACCTGGTCGAGCAGGCGCTCGCCCGCGATTGCGACGAATTGCCCACCGGCGACGACGGGCTCGTCAGGCTGGCGGTGCGCGCGCAGCTCGCGCTCGCGAGTGGCGACCTCGCGGCTGTGGAGGCAGACGCCCGCGCCGGGCTCGCCCAGCTCGACGGCCTCGCACTCACCGCCCTCCGCGGCAGGGTGCGATCCGACCTCCACGCCAGCCTGGTCGTCATCGCGCTCGAGCGGGGCTGGTACGGCCAGGGCGAGCGGATGCTCGCGGAAGCCGGCGCCGCGGCCGCCGGCTGCCTGGGGGTCGCTCTCGCGCTTGCCCAGTCCGAGCCGGCCGCCGACCTCGCCCTCGAGCTCGAGCAGGCGCCGGCCGGGATCATCCCCCCGGGCCTCTCCTGGCGCCCGCTAGCCGCACTCGCGCATCACGCGTCGGGCGACAGCGCCCGTGCGCTCGCGCTCGCCTCCGACCACCTCGAGCACGCGCGGTCCTGGGGGGGCCCAACCCACCTCGGGCGCGCCCTGCTCGTGCGAGGGATCATCGATCCGGGAGCCGAGCGGCTGCGGTTCGTCCAAGAGGCGGTGGCCGTGTTGGAGGACAGCTCCGCTGCGCTTGACGTCGCACGCGCAGCGGTGGAGTTGGGAACCGCGCTTCGCCGCGCCCGCCGCCGCCGCGACGCGCGCGAGCAGCTCGAACGCGGCGCCGACCTGGCGCATCGCTGCGGCGCCGACGTGCTCGCCGCCCGTGCGCTGGCCGAGCTGGTGGGCGTCGGAGCGCGGCCGCGGCGTGCCGCATTCAGCGGGATCAGCTCGCTCACCGCCAGCGAGCTGCGGGTCGCGCGGCTTGCGGCCACCGGCATGACGAACCGCCAGATCGCCCAGGAGCTGATCGTGAGCATCAAGACTGTCTCGACGCAGCTCACGGCCGGCTACCGGAAGCTCGACGTGCACGACCGGGCCGGACTCGCGTCTGCGATGCGCGACGAGCCGGAGGCGGCTGCTTCAGGACGGTCCCTTCCCGGCGAAACGTAGGGTGAGCCGGGACCAAAGTTGAGGTGGGCAGGTCCGATGCCTGAGCGCCCGCCGGGCGTTACGGTCACTTCCCTCCAGCTGGTGTGGCACCCGCAGAGCCGCCAGTTGGAGCCGCGGAGGTCACACAAGCTCGTGCAGCCCGAGGAGGTTCAGAACCGTGACGGACGACGAACGCAAGCAGGAAGGCGCAGACGAGGAGATCGAGGACCTCGAGCCGCCGGCTGAGGCCCAGAGCGATGTCGCAGGCGGACTCGACGCCGCGTTGGACGCCAAGTGCAAGTACACAACGCGTAACTGGTGTCCTCCCAAGCCAACGTACTGTTCCCAGCCAACTTGTAAGACGACCGCTGTGCACGAGATTTAAGACGATTGGACTCGACGCCAGGAGGTACAGCGACATGACAGACGACGAGCGCAAGCAAGAAGGCGCCGACGAGGAGATCGAGGATCTCGAAGCGCCCGCAGAGGCCCAAAGCGACGTTGCTGGAGGAGTTGATGTCGGCGCCGCTGCGAAGTGCCCATGGAAGTCGACCGCAAAGCAGTGCAAGCCTGGGACGGTCTACCAGTGCAAGCCGGGCACCTGTAGGGAGACGACCATCTACGTGGCGGAGTGACGACGGATGCCGTGACACCTGGCGTTGCGCCCGTCCGCGGAACGCGGATCGATCGGTTCACCGTGACAGCGCCCGTCTCGGGAGGCAAGCACGGACTCGTCCTGCAGGCCCGCGACGACGCGAATGAGGTCGTCGCGTTGAAGGTCGCGATGACGAGGGTCGGCGCCGAACTCGTCGATCAGGAGAAGCGGGTCCTCGAGACGCTCGACGGCGACACAGACCCCGCGCCCCGCCTGATCGCCAGCGGCCGGGCCGGCGACCAACCCTATTGCGCACTGAGCTGGCTCCGAGGGGTCGAGGCCCGCGTCGCAGCCGCGGATGGTCCCGGCGGGCACCCGGGGAGCGGGGTGCTTGCTATCTGTCGCCGCGTCGCGCGAGCCTACGCCGCCCTGCACGCTCGCGGCGTTCTACACGGTCAAGTGCACCCACGCCACGTGCTCGTCGATGGCGACGGGACCGTCGGCCTGGTCGACTTCTCAGTCGCGGCGTCGGGCCCGCATGTCCCGCCGCCGGTCCGGCTCGAGGCCCGCTTCAACAGTTTGAGTGCCCCGGAACAGGCCGAGTCGCTGTTGAACGAGCGGGAGCTGGCGCTCACGGCCGCCGCAGAGCAGTACTCCGTCGCGGCGCTGCTCTACCTGCTCCTGACCGGACGCATGTACGCCCGACTCGGCCGTGAGCGGCTCGACCTGGCTCGCACGATCTCCAGCAGCCCGACTTTGAGGTTCGCCGAACGCGGGGCCGAGCCTTGGCCCGCTCTCGAGGAGGTGCTCGCCCGTGCCCTGCACAAGCACCCGGGCGAGCGCTATCAGTCCGTCGCTGCCTTGGGAGACGCGCTGGATGAGGTGGCTTCCGAAGCCCGAACCAGCATGCGGCCACAAGCGCCGGTGGTGCCGGACTCGCTCACGGAGGTACTCGCAACGTTCCGGCGCGATGCAAGCTCGGCGGATGCCGCCGGACTCGGAGCGCCGACGTGTTCGATCAACTTCGGCGCTGCGGGGATCGCCTTCGCATTGACTCGGCTGAGCAAGGTCACTGGAAATGCCGCCGATCTCGAGCAGGCCGAGCGCTGGCTGGCGATCGCCGATGAAAGGTGCGCTGACCCGGACGCCTTCGACGACGGCGACGAGTTGACCCCCGAAACCGTTGGGGTCGTCTCGCCGTTTCACTGCGCCAGCGGCGTGCCCGCGGTACGCGCGTTTCTGAGCGAAGCGACCGGCGATCACGGGCGCCAGCAAACGGCGCTGGACGAATTCCGCGCAATGACGCAGGCGCCGTGCGCCAACCCCGACGTCACCCTCGGCCGCTCCGCCGTACTTCTCGTGTCGGCGCTCCTCTATGCAGCCTCGAACCGCGCCTGGCCCGCCACGCAGAGACTTGGCAGCTACGGCGACCGGCTCAGTGAGGAGATCTTGCGCGATGTCACGGACATGGCCATCCCGTACTACGGCATCGCACATGGGTGGGCTGGCATCGCGTATACGACGCTGATGTGGGCTCGCGCTCGGGGCGCCGAGCCGCACGGCCAGGCGCGCGCAGTCCTGGACACGCTCGCGACCATCGCTGAGCCGTTCGAGCGAGGCTGTCGCTGGCCTCTGACGCCGCCGGACGGAGAGGCCGGGGATGACTACTGGCCGGGATGGTGTCACGGCAACGCCGGCTATGTCTTCCTCTGGAACCTGGCGTGGGAGGTGTACAAGGAGGACGCGTTCGCAGACCTCGCCGAGCGTGCTGCCTGGCTCATCGACACGCCGGCGGGCGTCAGCAGCCTCTGCTGCGGGAGTGCCGGCCAGGCCTACGCCGCGCTTAATCAGTACCGGGCCAGCGGTGACGAGCGTTGGCGGGCGTGGGCTATGAGAATCGCGGCGGCCGGCACGGGGGCAGACGCTCTGGCCGGGGACGCGACCAATCCGCTCAGCCTGTACAAGAGTCACGCCGGCCTCGCGCTACTCGCGGTCGAGCTCCAGCAACCCGAGCGCGCGGCAATGCCGCTGTTCGAGTTCGAAACGTAGGGCGCTCGCCGCACAAAGTTGGGGTGGTTGCGCCCGATGCGCCGCTGACACGAAGCGGTTTAGGTTCGTCACTCGACGCTATCCAGCCCAAATCGTCGCTCGTTGTTCCACAGCCCGGTGGGATGCAGGCCCGCGCGACAACCAAGCGAAGGAGCCAGCGAGACATGACGGACGAAGAACGCCAGGACGAGGGCGCCGAGGAGGCGATCGAGGACCTCGAGGCGCCCGCGGCGGCGCAGGACGACGTAGCCGGTGGGGTGATCGCTTGCAACCTGCCCACCAAGGGGTGCTCGAACCCAACGTGCACGTCGCAGACATGGTGCAAGCCCGGCACACATCAGGGTTGCGACATGCCAACCTGCGGCGCGTCGATCGTGCACGTCCAGTAAGTCAGGAGACAGCAAATGACAGACGAAGAGCGCAAGGAGGAAGGCGCCGAAGAGGCGATCGAGGACCTCGAGGCGCCCGCGGCCGCGCAGGACGACGTGGCCGGCGGACTCGGACCCTGCAAGCCGACAAACGCTTGCAAAGCGGTAAACACGCTGGTGCATACTTGTTCGACCCCCACGCAGCTCTGTGTGGAGCCAACCTGCCGGACCACCAGCGTGATGTCACCAGTGTGATGTAGGTGCAGGGGCACACCGCATCTGTTCACCATCGGCAGAGGGTTATGACGGGCGTGCCCCGCGCGGACTTCTTCGTGCTTCGTGCCCCGCTACTGGCGCTCGAGACGCTGTCGCGCTGGGCGGAGGGCGCCCAGGCCCTGACTGCCTGCGCCGACGACGACGACATGCGACTCGAAGAGGCGGTCGTCCGAGATCGCACCGTGCTACGTGGCCGCCTGGCGGAGCTCGCGGCGGACGACCAGATCGCCGACGCCCTTGCACTCGGCTCGCCGGACCTCGCCGACGGCGTGGCGCGGTGGCGCACGGAGCCCAGCACGAAGCGCGGCCGCTCGGCCGAGCGCTCGCTGGTCCGCTACCTCACTCGCATGGCGTCGCGGCCCGACCTGTTCGGGCTTGCGGGCGGCTACCTGATCGGGCAGTTCTCGGAGGGGAGCCGGCTCGAACTCCTCCCTCGGTCGGAGTTGGAGGTCCGCGCGCGCGTGGACAGCGGTCTGCTCCGAGACGTGGTGCGCCGCGCCGCCGCCGAGTCGGCCGAAAGCCCGGACATCGTCGTGAGGCGGAACCCCGGTGTCTACCGAGCTGGCGGCCGGCTGCGAGTGGCCGCTCGAAAGCAGGGCACGACCGGCCACCGCCTCGTGCAGATCCGATCGACCCCGACAATCGAGCTGGCGCTCGCGACCGCGGCGCAGGCGGTGTCGATCGGCTCGCTCGTCGCGACGCTTGAGGCAGCCGGTTCCCCGCCCGACCACGCGCCAGAGCTGGTCCGTCGTCTGATGAGAAGCGAGCTGCTGGTGCCCGCCCCCGAGATCTCCGTCACCGGCGCGGAGCCGACGCGCCAGGCGGTCGAGGCCCTCGCAACCGCTGCCCGCCGGGGAGCCCTATGCCCGCGCCGTCCAGCGCGCCGTCGCGGCCGTCTCAGAAGCGCCGAGGATCTCCCGGCAGCTGATCGACGCGACGTCGGCGGCACTCGAGCCGACCGGCGTGGAGCTCAGCCGCAGGCACTGCCTCCAGGTCGATGCGCGCCGGCCCGGCGTGGCGCGGCTGCCCGAGGGCTTGCTGGCCGAGATGCGCCGCACCATCGAGCTCCTCAGGCAGATCACGCCGCGGACCAGGGGCCGCTCCATATGTTCAAGGAGGCATTCGAGCGGCGCTTCGCGACCCGCAGCGTCCCACTCCTCGAGGCGCTCGATCCAGACTTCGGCATCCGGCTGGGCGGTGCCTTAGGGGAGGACGCTCCGCCCGAGTCGGCCGTGGGCGGCGCGGCTTCAACCGCCGCCGCGCGCTGATGTCGCTGATCGAGCGCCGGCGATCAGCGCCGGCCGGCGCGGTGGAGCTCACCGACCGCGACATCGCAGCGCTCTCCAGCGACCGCCCCCAAACTCTGCCAGGTGCCTTCGCGATGCTCACGAGCCTCGTCGCCAGGGACGCCGAGGCGGTCGCAGCGGGCGACTTCCAGCTCGTCGAGCCGGGCCTCAACGGCCCGTCCGGTGCGCGCCTGCTGGGTCGCCTCTGCCGTGGCGACAAGGAGCTCGAGGAGCGTGTGCGCGAGCACCTCCGGCGCGAGGCGGAGCTGGATCCAGATGCAGTCTTCGCCGAGCTCTCGATCGCCCCCGAGACCGAGGTCGGGCTCAACATCAGCCAGCGACCGGTACTCAGGGAGTGGGAGATCGAGTACGGCGGCGCGTCCGGCGCGCGACGGGCTCGGCGCATCGAGCCATCGGACCTGGTCGTGTCGGTCGAGGACGACCAGGTGGTGGTGCGCTCGCTGTCGCTCGACCGCCGTGTCATCCCCTGTTGCAGCACCGCGATGAACCCCATGTGGGTCTCGCTGCCAGCCGCGCGGTTCTTGCTGTCGATCGCAGGCCAACGGTTCCCGGGCTACTTCAGCTGGAGCTGGGATCTGTTCGCCGATGCGCCGGCACTACCGCGCATCACGCGTGGGCGCACGGTCCTTGCCCTGGCGCGCTGGAACGTTGACGCACAGGAACTCGCGGACGTCCAGCCGGGCACGGACGCCGCCGGCTTCCGCCGTCTCCAGGAGTGGCGCGACGCCCGCGGCCTCCCGCGTCTTGTCGCCTTCGACCATCCGAAGAACCGGGTACTGGTCGACTTCGGCAACGTGCTGAGCGTCGATGCTTTCCTCGCTTCCGCGAAGGAGGTCGACATCGCGCGCTTCATCGAGGCGCCGGCGGCCGAGGAGAGCCCCGTCACCGGTCCGGACGGTCACTACGCGCATGAGCTCGTGGTGCCGTTCACGCTCGAGAGCGTGAGCGCGCCGGCTCGACCGAAGCGGACGCCCGAGACGGTGAGCGAATCGAGGCGCCGCTTCCCGCCCGGCACGGAGTGGCTCTACGCGAACCTCTACGGGCCGGTCGGTGGCGCCGATCGCGTGCTCGTCGAGCACGTCGGGCCGCTCATCCGCCAGCTGCGCGAAGACGGCGTGGTCGATCGCTGGTTCTTCATCCGCTACGCCGACCCGAGCCGGCACCTCCGCGTCCGCTTCCACGGCCGTCCGGGCGAGCTCGTTGCCCAGGCGCTGCCGGCACTGAACGAGGCCCTGGCGCCGGCGCTGGCCGACGGCTTGCTGTACCGGATCTCTCTCGACACGTACGAGCGGGAGGTGGAGCGCTACGGAGGGGTCGAGGGCGTGGAGCTGATGGAGCGCGTGGCCGAGGCGGACTCGGACGCCGTGCTCGCGCTGCTGGAGCAGCGGATGGACGCAGTCACGCGCCGGCACCTGACGGTCGCGAGCCTCGCAGCGCTCTACGGGGCCGCGGATCTTCCGCTGGAGACGAGGCGCAGCTGCTGCGTCCAGCTTCGCACCGCTTGGGCGCCGCCGGGCCGCTCGCTCGGTGGACTCCTCGCTGCGCAGGAGCGCTCCGAGCGGGCGCGGCTCCTGGAGATCGTGGAGGCTCCGCCGGGCCCGCTGAGCGAGCGGTCGGCCGTCCTGGCCGCGGTGTTCACGCGTATGCGCGCGCTCGACGAGGAGGGCGTGCTCGAGCTGCCGCTGCACGACATCGCCTGCTCGCTCGCGCACATGGGCGTCAATCGGCTGCTCAAGCGCGGCGCGAACATGGATGAGGTGCGGGTGCACGACGCCCTGGCCCGCCTCTACGAGGCTGAGATGGCGCGCGACCGCTCGCGGCTCGCCTCGGAGCCCCGCCTGGTGGGGTGACAAGGCCGGCCGTGGCTGGTAGAGATTCGACATGACCAGCGCGCCGGCGCCCGGCGGAGACATTGCCGGTTACCGGATCGAGTCGGTGCTCGGCGAGGGAAGCATGGGCACGATCTACCTCGCCGAGCGTGCGCAGGGCGGCATGTGTGCGCTGAAGGTGCTGCCGCAGCGGCTTTCCAACGAGCCGACGTTCGCCGCCCGCTTCAATCGCGAGGCGGAGTACGCCGAGGCGCTCGACCACCCGCACATCCTCGACCTCTACGAGGCCGGCAAGACGCCGGATGGCAGCCTGTTCTTCGCGATGCAGTACGTCGAGGGCCCAGACCTCCACGCGCTCCTCGAGCGCGTGGGGCCGCTCGACCTCGGCGCGGCGGTGACCATCCTCGCGCAGATCGCCGACGCGCTCGACCGCGCGCACGCCACGGGGCTCGTCCATCGCGACGTGAAGCCGGGGAACATCATCGTGGCGGAGACGCCCGACGGCCCGCACGCCTACCTGACCGACTTCGGGCTGGCGAAGAACCCCACCGAGGATTCCGTGGCGCTCACCGCTCAGGGCCAGCTGATCGGGACGATGCCGTACACCGCGCCGGAGGAGATCCTCGCCCAGCCGCGCGATCATCGCGTAGACGTGTATTCGCTCGCCTGCGTGCTGTACGAGGTGCTCGTCGGCGCGCCGCCGTTCGTGCGGGAACGCGAGATCGACCTTCTGTACGCGCACATCGGTGACCCTCGTCCCAGCGCGACTGCCACCCGGCCGGAGCTTCCAACCGGGATAGACGAGGTCATCGCCAAGGGGATGTCGATCGCGCCGGAGGAGCGGTACGCGAGCTGCACCGAGCTCATCACCGCCGCGCGGGGGCTGGTACCCACCCAGGCCGCCGTGGATGCGCCCGCGGCTGTCGACGTGACGGTCGATACGACTCCGTCCGAAACCGCGGGGGTCCCGGCCGCGCTACGGCTCGTTGTCAGCTCCGGATTCGGAGTCGGGCAAGAGCTGCTCGTGGAGGACGAAGCCGTGCTTGGACGCCTCGAGACGCTCGACGGTGCGCTCGCGCCCGACCACGAGATCTCGCGCCGCCACACCAGGGTCTACCGGGCGGATGACGGCTTCCTCGCGGAGGACCTGCAGTCCGCGAACGGCACCTTTGTGAACGGAGAGCGAATCGACGAGCCGCGCCTGCTCCGCACTGGCGACGAGCTGAGGATCGGGACGACCGTCTTCGTAGCCACGGTGTCTCCGGCGATAAACACGGCGCCGGTTGCGCAGGAGACGGGCAACAGGCTGGCGCTGCGGGTCGAGGTAGACCTCGACGGAGGCGCGCTGACGGTGGCGATCGAGGGAGGCGCCAGCGCGCGAATCGTGCGCGACGGCGACGGCTGGCGGGTGGAGACGGCATGAGCGCCGCGATCGATGACCTGCTCTCAGCGGTGCTCCTGGCGGTCGACGGCCACGAGCTGACGGGCCGCGACCTGCTGGCGACCGGCGTGGTCTCGGACCGCTGGCAGCGGCTCGAGCGCGAGCTCGCGGAGGGCATCGGGCTCATCGCCGCGGAGCCGCCGCCGGACGCCGATGTCGCCGAGGACGTGCGCGTCTTCCGGCTCGAGCGAGGGCTCCTCAGCGCCGAGGACGTGCGCGCGTGGCTGCAGCCGCGCGGGCTCACGATGGCCGGCGTCAAGGCTGCGGCCGCGAGGGCGGTGGCGCGCCGTCGTGGCGGAACGCCCGAGCCCGTCACGGCCGCTCAGGTCGTGGAGGCGCTGCCGGCCGAGGCGATCTGCACCGCCGCGCTCACGGAGATCGGCGCGTGGCTCGCTGATCGCATGCTGTCGGCGGCCACCTCGGGCGCCGAGCCCGAGCCCTTGCCGCTCGAGAGCACGCGGGTCCAGCGCCTCGTGTTCGAGGAGGTCCGCACGGCTGCCGGTGCCGCCGCCGGGGAAGCCGGCCTGGAGCGCGCGGAGCGGCTGGCGTGGATAGCAGCGCTCGATGACGCCCACCGCGACTGGGAGGCCGCCGTGACGGCCGCCCCTGAGGTGGCCCGCCGCCTGCGCGAGAACGAGCTCGAGTGGTCTCGCTTCGAGCTCGACGAGTTGCGTCTCGTGTCGCAGGGCGCCGCCGACGAGGCCGCGCGCCAGCTCGCGGACGGGGCGAACCTGAGCAGGGTCGCCGCCGCCGCCGGCGTGGCTGTCACGCCCCAGCGACTGGTGCTGGCGGACGCGCCGTCGCAGCTAGCGCAGACGCTCGCCGGAGCGGTGGTCGGTGACGTCGCCGGGCCGTGGAGCGACGGCGACGACCACGTGGTCGCCCAGGTCCGCGAGCGCCGGGCGCCGGACGCCGGGGACGACCAGATAGCTGCGCGCGCGCGCGAGGACCTACTGAAGGACGCGGCCGCGCGGCTGCGCGCCGGAAGGGTGCGTTGGAATGACAGAGCCTGAGCTGGCCGCATGGGCAGAGCCGACCGCGGTGGTGCGCGCACTGCCGTTCATGGCCCACCTGCCACCGGCGGTTCGCAACCTGATCCTCTCCGGCTTCGAGGAGCGGACTTACCGCTTCGGCGAGACTGTGGTCTCATCCGACGACGGCGCCTTTATCGTGGTTGTGGAGGGCGAGGCGCGGGCGATCGCCGAGGGGCCCGACCACACCGAGGTGTCGCTGGGCGTGCTCGGCCCCGGCGAGATCAGCGGGGAGCGCGGGCTTGTCGAGGAGCACCCGCCCGCGGTCACGCTGCGCGCCGCCTCGAGTGCCGTGCGGGTGCTGCGGCTCGACCGCGGCGTGGCGCTAGCCCTGGCGCGCGCCCACCCCGAGGCAGCCGCGGCCTTCGCGGCGCAGGCACGCGCCAAACGCATCGCGGCGTTCCTGCGCATGGACGAGACGTTCCGGCAGCTCGACGCGCGGGGCGTTGAGGTGCTGGTGGAGCGCGGTCGCGACATCACCGCCCCTGACGGCGAGGTCGTCGTGCGCGAGGGCGAGGTCACCGACCGCTGGTGGATCGTGCAGTCGGGTCGCTTGGTCGAGTCGACCGGCGAGGGCGAGGCCCGGCGCGAGTTGCGCTTCCTGCGCGGAGGCGATGTGTTCGGCGAGATCGGCGCCCTCCAGGGAAGCCCGCGCCTTGCGACCGTGACCGCCGCGAGCGACTGCACGTTGCTCGAGCTCGATGGCTCCGTGCTGGGCGAGCTGAGCACGCTCGACCAGGACTTCGCTTCCAGGCTCGAGGATCGGGCCCGGCTCCGCTTGAGCCGCATCGCGGTGCGCCCGCTCGACTTCGGCGGCGGGGACGTGCTCTCGGGCGTGAGGGAGCGGCCCCCGCTCCCGCCGCCGTCGACGGACCAGCGCATCGCCGCCGGTGTGGAGGTGTCCGAGGAGCCCGCGGCGCCGGAGCCGTGGGTTCCGCCGCGGAAGTTCCCGTTCGTGCGCCAGATCGACTTCGCCGACTGCGGCGTTGCGGCGCTGGCGATGGTCTGCCGCGCGTTCGGCCGCAAGGTGTCGCTTCCGTTCATCAGGCAGATCGCCGGCACGGGCCAGGAGGGCACGAGCCTGCGCGGGATCATGCGGGCCGCCGAGGAGGCGGGGCTCGAGGGGCACGCGCTGAAGGCCTCCAAGGGCCGCCTCGACGAGCTGCAGCTGCCGGCGATCCTCCACTGGGAGGGCAACCACTGGATCGTCCTCTACGCCGTCGAGCCCGACCGCGTGCGGGTCGCCGACCCGGGGCGCGGCCTGCGCCGCCTCAGCCGCGAGGAGGTCGACGAGAACTGGAGCGGATGGTGCGCCACGTTCCGTCCCACGCCCAAGCTCGACGACGCTCCCGTGGAGCATCTCGATCTCCGCTGGCTGCGCCCATTCGTGCGGCCGCTGCGCGGCAAACTCGCGATCGCGACCGTCCTGGCGATCGCCGCGACCACGCTCGAGCTGGTCGCGCCGGTCATGACGCAGCACGTGGTCGACGCCGCGGGCAAGGGGGACTCCGCGCGGGTGTCGCTGCTCGTCGTGATCATCGTGGTGCTCCTGTTCGCGGGCCTCGGGATCAGCCTCTTCCAGCGGCGGATGCTCGCGCGCGCGGCGGTGCGGCTGGACGGCGAGACGCTCGACTTCGTCTCGGCACGGCTGCTTCAGCTGCCGCTCAAGTACTTCGAGGCGCGCCGCACAGCCGACATCGAGCGGCGCCTGAACGGGCTTCGCCAGGTGCGCTCGCTGCTCGTGCAGGGGATCGTCGGCGGCCTGACGGCGGTGATCCAGCTAGTGGTGACCCTCTTCCTCATGATCTCGTACTCGCCGATCATCGCCGCCGTCTTCCTCGGCACGATGCCGGTCTACGCGGGCCTGATGCGGTACTCATCACACCGCCTGCGGCCGACCTTCGACAGCCTCGAAGAGGCCTACTCACGCCACGCCGCCAAGCAGCTCGACGCGATCAAGGGCATCGAAGCCGCCAAGAGCGCGGGCGCCGAGGAAGGGATGCGGCAGGGCATTCGGCGCGAGTTCGCCCAACTCGCCGACCGCGTGTTCAAGGGCGACTGGGTGATCATGTTCTACGACGCCGCGGTCCAGGTCGCCGGCTTCCTGCTGTTCGTCCTGTTCCTCTGGGTCGGCGCGCTGCTGGTCGCGAACGGCACGCTCACGATCGGCCAGCTCGTCGCGATCAACTCGCTGGTGTTGCTGGCCAACGCGCCGATCGCCACTCTCCTGGGGCTCTGGGACTCGTCCCTGCAGGCGTCCGTGCTGCTGCAGCGGCTTCAGGACGTGCTCGAGGCCGACCCCGAGCAGGTGCATAACGGAACGCCTCTGCGCAACGTACGGCGGCTGTCCGGGCGCGTGGCCCTGGACCAGGTGGGCCTCTCCTACCCCGACGCTCCGGACCGTCGCGTGCTCGACGAGGTCACGCTAGTGCTCGAGCCGGGAAAGACGCTCGGACTCGTGGGGCGCTCCGGCTCGGGCAAGTCCACGCTGGTCCGCTGTCTCGCCGGGCTCGTGGTGCCGAGCTGGGGCAACGTGATGTACGACGAGGTCGACATGCGCGAGCTCGATTGGCGCCAGCTGCGGCGGCGCATCGGTGTGGTGCTGCAGGCGCCCTACCTCTTCGACGACACGATCGCGGCGAACATCGCGCTCGGCGAGGAGATCCCCGACATGGAAGGCGTGCAGCGCGCCGCCGAGATCGCCGACGCCGCCAGCTTCATCGAGAGCATGGCGCTCGCCTACGACACCAAGGTCGGCGACAGCGGCATCCGGCTCTCCGGCGGGCAGGCGCAGCGCGTTTGCATCGCCCGTGCTCTCTACCACGACCCTCCGGTGCTGCTCTTCGACGAGGCCACGAGCGCCCTCGACACCGAATCGGAGGCGGCGGTGAAGCGCAACCTCGACCGCGTGCTCGAAGAGCGCACCGCCGTGATTGTGGCCCACCGCCTCACCACCATCCGCGACGCTGACTCGATCGCCGTGCTGGAGCAGGGGCGTCTGGTTGAGCAGGGCACCCACGACGAGCTGATGGTGCGCGAGGGCCTCTACCACCACCTGCAGGCGAGCCAGATCGCCTGAGCCCGCTATAGCGGGACGCCGGCTTGCCGTCGAACACGTAGCCCTGTGATTGCTCGCACCGCGACTATCGCTCTACGCCCTGGAGGAAGGCCCGGAGCCGCGCGTTGAACGCGTCGGGCTCGGTCAACCCCGGCGCGTGGGCGGAATGTTCGAAGCAGACGAATTGCGCGTCTGGAATCTTGCCGGCCATGTACCTCGTCGGAGCAACGTAGTCGTAACCGTCCACCACGTCCTGAGCGCCGGCGATCAGCAGCGTGGGCACATCGATGGCCGAGAGCGAGTCGATCACCGCCGCGTCTTGCTGCGCCAGGAACCCCCGCGCCGCATGTGCGAGCCCCTTCGCGTCCCGGTGCTCCGCGGCGAGAACCTCAGGACTGCGGCTGAGAACATCCAGCCCACGCTCGTCGAGCTCCGCGCCACGTCGCTCGCAATAGCGATTCCACTCGGCCCGGCGATCGTCGCGCCGGAAGCCCGGCGCCGTGCCGATGAGCACCAGGCCGTTCACCCGATCGGGGTGGAAGAGGCGGAACCGAAGCGACAGGTATCCGCCGACGGAATGGCCGACGATCACGGCGCGCTCGATTTCGTGGGCATCGAGCAGCGCCCGCATGTCGTCGAGGATTCGTGCGGGTGAATAGGCGTCCTGGTCCTCCGGATAGTCGCTCTCACCATGCCCGGGCATATCCCAGGTGACCACGGTGTGAGTGCGCAGCCAGGGCATCCCGCTGGGGAGCGAACATCGCCGACGTGGCTCCGAACCCATGGGTGAACAGCACGGCAGGCCCGGTGCCGGTGACCTCGCAGTAGAGACGAACCCCAGCGCTCTCGACGTAGGCCACTACTCCGGTCGCCGTTCGTCGTCGTCGCCGGCGCCGTCGAATCCAGGGGTCGGTCCCAGCAACTCGAGCGTCATCCCCCACGGATCCTCGAAGTAGACGACGGACCACCCGGTGAGGATCTCGCCCGGACCGAAGTCCAGGTCGAGCACCTCGCTGTTGAACTTCACGCCGGCGGCCTTGAGACGCTCGTATTCGGCGTAGATGTCCTCCACTCCGAACGAGAGATGGTTCAAGCCCGAGTCCGTGATCGGGCGCTCGGCGATGCGCCCCGGCGGGTCGAATTCCTGGAGCTCGATCCGGCTGCCGCCGGGCACCAGCAACTGGACGAGCGTCTTCTCCCGTAGCCCAGGGATGCCGGTGACAGCCGCCATGTCGATGTCGGTCTTGGCCCACACCTCTTCGAAGCCGAGCAATCCGACGTAGAACTCCCGGGCGACTTCGACATCCGGCACCGACATGCCGATGTGGAACGACGCTCCCGAGATCCACTTGCTCAGTGTCTTCATGTGTCTCCTCTGTCGGGGGTGGGGGGCTGCGTCGCGGATATCACGCCCCAGAAGCCGTCTTCCGCTGCTCTCCCGGCGAGAGCGCGCGCCCAGTGGAACTCCGATCCGAACTCGTCGCGCCACGCCCAGAGACGCCGCGTAAAGAGCTGGAGCGAGTACTCCTGGGTGAATCCGATCGCGCCGTGAACCTGGTGGGCTCGCATTGGCACGACCCGAGCCGCCCGGCCGCAGATGACCTTTGCCACCGCGACCTCGACGAGCGGCGCCGGCTCATCGTCTCGGGTCGCATCGATCGCCGACTCGACAGCCACACGTGCCAACGCGACCTCGCTGGCGATGATGGCGAGATGGTGAGACACCGCCTGAAACCGACCGATGGGCCGCCCGAATTGGTGGCGGTCTCGTGCGTAGTCCAGCGACATGTCTCGCACGCGCTCGAGGGCGCCGAGCATCGCCACCGCACGCGCCAAGGCGCCGCGGCCGAACACCTCCTCGGGCGTGACGATGTCCGGAGCGGCCACGACCTCGCCGCCGCCCAGGGGTTCGAAATCCACATCGCCGCACGGCTCACCGGCGAGGTTCTTGCCAGGTGTCACGCGCGTCGCTGACGGAGGCACCACGCGCGCGACGGTCTTGCCGCTTTCCCCCGTGGCCAACGCGACGATCGCGGAGGACACCGGCGCCCACGGGATACCTGTCGCCCGGCCGGACTCGCGCAGATGGAGCGTCTCATCAAGGCGGACCGGCGCCACCGTGAGCGGACCTGGCGGCACGTCGATACCGCAGCTGGAAAGAATCCATCCGGCCAGCAGGCCTGTCTCTGCCAACGGGAGGGGCGCCGCGTGATACGCCGCGATGCGCAGGATCGCGCATGCATCCGCAAAGGAGGCTCCAATGCCACCCCGTTCCTCCGGAACCGAAGCCAGCGGCCACCCAAGCGATTCCACGTACTCCCATAGTTCGGGAGCGCCCCCTTGAGCCTCGGCCGCCAACACCACCTCGGCCGGACATCTCGCGGCGAGGACGTCGCGAACGGACTGGGCGAGCATCTGCCCGTGACCTACCACCCGAGGAGCTTCCTTGCCGTAATGGTCCGGAGGATCTCGTTCGTGCCCCCTCGGAGGGTGTACGCGGGCGACGCCAGACGTGCGGCGTCGAGGTAGCGACGCAATTCCTCGTCGGCATGCGGCCCGGCCTCTCGAATGAGCTCGAGGCTGTCCTGCTCGAACGTCGTGCCGACGTCCTTGGCGAGTGCGGCGTCGACGCCGAACCCGACTCCCGCCTCGCTCGCCAGCACCACTCCGATCGACAGGCTGCGGAGGGCCACGATCTCGGCGATCAGTCGCCCGAGTGTCGCCGCCGCTTGACGGTCGGATGGGTCTGCCGTCGCGGCGAATCGCTCGATCAGCGGGAAGGTGCTCATGTAGCGGTCAGGTCCACTCCGCTCGTAATCGAGCTCCGCGAGGGCCTGTCGCCAGCCCTCCCCAACCTCACCGATGACGTCGCCGTCAGGTACGTGCACATCGGAGAAGAAGACCTCGCAGAAGTCGGCCTCCCCCGTCATGTCCACGATCGGACGCACCTCCACGCCCTCGGCCCCGAGCGGAACGAGCAGTTGGCTGAGACCGTCGTGGCGATCCTCGGCGTCGCTGGTTCGACACAGGGCCACGAGGTAATCGGCTCGGTGCGCGTTGGTGGTCCAGATCTTCTGCCCGTTGAGCCGCCACCCGCCTTCGGCCCGAACGGCGCGGGTTCGCACGGAGGCGAGGTCGGTGCCGCTGTCCGGTTCGCTGAGCCCGATCGAGAACATCACTTCCGCACGTGCGATCGCCGGCAGGAATCGCTGGCGCTGTTCCTCCGTGCCGATCCTCAGGAGCTGAGGCGCGAACTGCCGCTCGTTTACCCAGTGAGCGGCCACGGGAGCGCCGGCCGCGAGCAGCTCCTCGGCGACGACGAACCGCTCGAGGTACGAGCGGCCGCCGCCGCCGTACTCCTTCGGGATGGTCATTCCGACCCACCCTCGGGCTGCAAGCAGGCGACTGAAGGACTTCGACACGCCGCTCATCCAGCCATCGAGCGAGGGAGTGAAGACCCCGTCGGCGAGGCACTGCGTCAAGAACTCCCGGACCTCCATTCGCAGGGGTGTCAGCCGTTGTAGGTCGCTCATCGCGCCACCACACGCTCCTTCGCCCACTCACGCAGCACGTTCTTCTGCACCTTGCCGCTGACCGTCTTCGGTATGGCGTCGACGAGCACCAGGTCCTCCGGGACCTTCTGTCTTGCCACCTCGCGACTGAGCAGGAACTCCCCGAGGTCGGCGATGGTCAGGGGCACGTCCTGCTTGAGGACCACATACGCGCATGCCCGCTCACCGGTCGTCGCGTTGGGCTGAGCCACCACCGCGACCTCGCCGATCGCCGGATGCTCGCTCAGGAGCTGCTCGACCTCGTAGGCGCTGATCTTCTCCCCCGAGCGGTTGATGATGTCCTTGATCCGGCCGGCGACCGCGAGATAGCCGTCTTCGTCGACGGAGCCGAGATCCCCACTCCGGAAACGGCCGCCCTCGGTGAACACATCGTCGTTGAGTGCGGGGTCGAGGTAGCCGAGGAACGTGCCGGCGCTTCGCCAGACGATCTCACCGGCCCTGCCCGGCGGCGTGGCGGAGCCGTCTTCGGCGACGGTCATGGCGTCGTAGGACGGCATCCACCGTCCCTCGGTTGCCGTGCGCTTTGCAGGGGCGTCCCG
Organism: uncultured Thermoleophilaceae bacterium; assembly: GCA_963770325.1. Taxonomy (GTDB): domain Bacteria; phylum Actinomycetota; class Thermoleophilia; order Solirubrobacterales; family Thermoleophilaceae; genus JAICJR01. Next base: position 1,310,840 of record CAVYPF010000004.1, read on the forward strand.
GCGATTCGTGGCCGTCACGATCGGGCTCTCGGTGGCCCCGTAAACGCGCACGAGCCCCTGACAGAGCTCCGTGGCGGCCATCCGCGTGAGCTGGACGGGCATATCCGCGCCGCCACATCCGATGTAGCGCAGTGACGAAGTGTCAGCGCCCTCAGCAACGGTTGCCGCCGTCAGGCCCCGCAGGAAGGGCGTCGACATCATCGTGTACGACACCCCTTCGCGCTTGATCGTCGCGAGCGCCTGGATCGGATCCCAAACCGGTTCATGGACCACCGTCGCCGCAGCCACTGATGGCAGCACGACGCCGTTCAGGAGCCCCGTGATGTGAGTGACGGGGCTGACGTTGAGAAAGACGTCCCTTTCGTCGAGCGAGAACAACTCGGCGAGCAGATGCGCGGTGAACAAGAGCGTGTTGTGGCTGTGGAGTACGCCCTTCGGGACCGCCGTCGTGCCCGACGTGTACATGAGCAGCGCGATGTCATCGGGGTCGACCGGCACGGCCTCCGATACCTCTGGCTCGGTGTGATCGCCGGTCCCGCCATCCCAGCGGTGGCCATCCCGGCTTCCGTCGCCGGCGCCGAGGACCAAGACTTCCCTGAGAGCAGGCAGCTCGCCTCGCAGGAGCTCATACATGTCGCGGAAGTTGTGGCCGCGGAACGACTCCGGCACGATCGCGACCTTCGTTCGCGCTTGGCCGAGAATGTGGCGTAGCTCGTGTTGCCGATAGATCGGCACGATGGGGTTGGAGACAGCGCCGATCTTCATCGTGGCCCAGAACACGACGGCGGCCGCGATGCCGTTTGGCAACTGGAACGAGACGACGTCCCCCCGCCCCACGCCCCTGGCTCTGAGCAGCCGAGCGAGGGTCCGGACCTCCTCGCCGAGCGCCTCGAACGTCAAGCGCTCTCCCCCCTCCACCACGGCAAGGCGAGTTGGGTGCTCACGTACGCACCAATCGAGGTACTCGCCGATCGTTCGGTCGCGCCAGTAGCCCGCTCCTCGATACGACGCGGCGAGCTCGGGATGCGGGCGCTTGGTCGCCTGGATCAGAGCCACGAGGACGAGCAGTCTAGGTCGGGCGACCGGCGAGAGGAAGCCCGGAGAGCCAGGGCCCTTCGGACATCCCCTCCCGATCTACCGCCGAATCGCGATCAGGGCTTGGGAGGCATCAGGCGGCGCTCGGCGGCCTCGATCTGCCTTCCGTCATGCACGACGCGGGCTGAGGGATGGGCGCCCGTGAGGGTCAGCAACCGGCTTGCTTCGGAGCCGGGCAGCACCTCGTAGGTGGGCCAGCGGATCACCTGCGGCTGCTCGCTGGAATCGCGGCCGGGGTCGCGCAGCTCGAGCGGCTTCCCATCAGCGGCGGAGATCCAAAGCGTCCAGACTGGGCGCCCGGCGTCGGCCTTCAGCGAGATGGCCCACGCGTCGGCGCCGTTGTGGACCTCGCGTCCGGTCACCACCATGTCTCCCCGCTGGAGCAGCATGCGGACCTTGTCGACGATCGGATCGCCGGCTGGGAGCGGGCCTCCCCCGGCTTGCTGCGGCCATCGGCGACGGCGGACCTCACCGTCTTCCCGGCGTGCTCGGCCTTCGCGACGTCGGCCGCGGTCGGCGGCGGCGCTGCTGGCGGGTCGTAGATCGTGTCCGTGGCGGGGTCATACAGCGCGTTCGCCCGAGGTCTCGAAGCCGTGCGTCCCCTCCACAGCTTGCGCGCTCGCGGTCAGGGTGGTCCGCCGACTGCCACATCTCGCGCGTGGTCGTCCTCGCGCCCATGGTTTCGACGCTGCGGACGTGCAGAATCGTGCCCGGCGGCGGGTTCAGCCAGCGCAACGACTCACTTATCGCGGCAGCCGACGACGGTCCGCCGGCGCCACCGGGACCGCCCGCCAGCATCACCACCGCAGCGGCGGTGACCGTCACGCCGGCGGCGACCGGCAGGGCGACCGCGCGGGGGATGGTGCGGCGCGCGGCAATCGGCTGGTTGCGGAGGCGAGCGAGCAGAGCAGCGTCGACTGCCTTCTCGTCGGCGTGGGCCGCCAGCGGGCGGGCCGCGCGCAGGCGGCGCTCGAGCTCATCGGTCACGTGGCGTGCCATTGTGGGTGCTCCTTTGTCGCGGTGGGGATGAGGGCAGTGCGGAGACGGCGGCGCGCTCGCGCGGCGCGCATCCGGAGGGCGGCGGGCGTGATGCCGAGCGCCCGCGCGGCCTCGGCGCTCGAGAGGTCGAACCAGGCGGTGAGCAGCACGGCCTCGCGGTCGAGCGGCGAGAGCGCCATCAGAGCAGCGCGCAGCTCGCCATCTTCGATGCCGTCGGCCGGATCGGGGCCTGGAGCCCGCGGCTGGAGATTCAGGAGCGCGTGCAGCGCACCCGCGCGCCGGCGCCCTCGCCGCGTGTTGGCCAGAACCCGGCGGGTGACGCCGATCAGCCAGCCCAGCTCGGAACTGCGCGGGATGTCGCGCTGACGGCGCCAGGCGATCGCGTACGTCTCGGCCACCGCATCGTCGGCGTCATCCCGTGACGCCACCGAACGGGCGTACGCGAGGACGCGAGGATAGGTCGCGCGGTAGAGCTCTTCGAAGTCCACGCTGGGCAAGTGTCCACACACTCGCCGATCGCAACCGCCGGCGCGCAGCGCTGGTCACTCGCCGGGACCCCGGGTTGCCGGCTTGACCAACCCGGCGTGGCGGCATACGTTGGATGCAGGCGATCCCTCCGAAACACGACCGGCGCGCCCTTCGAACGGTCTCACGGACGACGAAACGTCGGACGTCGGGGCTTGGCGGAGCGGAGCGCTCGGCCTCCTGATGTCCGGAGGCTATGGGGCAGTCGTTCGCATGCCGCGACGGTCCCCGGTGGGAGTCGTCGGAGTCTGATCCGACTCCGACTCCGCCGACGAGGAGCGGTCGGCTGGGATCTGGGTGGCTGAGACGAGGCGGTCCGCGCGGGCGGTCTCGTATCCAGCTTCCATGGGACGGACCCATAGCTCCTCGACCGCGAGCTTGACGGTGACGATCAAAGGCACGGCCACGAACAGGCCGGCGATCCCGAGCAGCCGCTCAACCGCCAGCACCCCCACCGCCACGAGCGCCGGTGGGAGCTTCACAGCCCGCGCCATCACAAGGGGCGAGATCAGGTCGCCCTCGACGAAGTGGGCGACGACGTAGACGAGCGCCACGAGGATCGCCTTGGTCGGGGAAATGGTCAACGCGTACAGCACCGGAGGCACCGCGCTCAGCAGCGCGCCGAAGTACGGCACCACCATCGCCAACGCCGTGAGGGTCGCAAAGACGACTGCGTAGTCGAGCCCAACGATCGTCAGACCCACGTACGTCACGATCCAGAGGACGACCATGCCGAAGAGCAGCCCTCGCAGCCAGCCCAGGTAGGCCGCAGCCAAGCGGTCGAGGAGCCGCACGAGATCGGGACGCCTGGGTGGGGGCACGAGCCTCGTGACCCCTTCCCGAAGCGGCCCAGGGCTCACCGCGGAGAAGACGGCGGTGAGCAGCACCGCGACCGCCCCCGCCAGGATGCTCGCGAGCGTCGTGCCGACCGTCGCTGCCGGTCCCAGCAGCTTGCGCGGATGCTGCGTGTAGCCGTTGATCCAGGTCTTGAGCGAGTCCCCCGAGCCGTGCCGTCCACCCCTCGAATGAGGCAGCTTGCTCTGCAGGGATCGGACCGTGTCCGGCAGAGCATCGACAAGCTGGCGGCCCTCGTGGATAAACGTCGGCACCAGCAGGGCAATGATCCCTCCCAGCACCGCCAGCGCCGCGATCAGCGCAAGCGGCGCGCCGAGCGCGCGCGGGATCCGATAGCGCTCGAGGACCGTCGCCGCACGGGACAACGGGACCGCCACGACCACGACCAGTAGAACCAGCAGCAACAGCCCCACAAGTTGCGGGAAGACCAACAGCACCGCAACGAGCACGAATGCCAGAAAGATCGCCCGGGCAACGTTGCCGGGCAGCCACGGCGGGGTACTCCGCCTCGCGTCCGGAATCACCCTCTCGGGCTGCCCGTGCCCTCCAGGTCCAAACCCGAGCGCAGAAGTCCCACGCTCGGGGGCAGTTGTTCAGGAAGGGCTAACCGCCGACGCGAATCAACTTCTTGTTGACGAACTCGTCGGCGCCGAAGCGGCCAAGCTCCCGGCCGAATCCCGAGCGCTTTGTCCCGCCGAATGGGAGCTCCGCGCCGTCCGCTCCGACGATGTTCACGTAGACCATGCCTGTGTCGAGCTGGTCGGCGACACGGGCTGCCTGCTCCTCGTCGCCGGTCATCACGTAGGAGCCGAGCCCGAACGGCGTGTCGTTCGCCAACTTCACCGCCTCCTCTTCGGAGCCGACGCGATAGACCGACGCCACCGGGCCGAACAGCTCCTCGCTGTAGGCAGGATTCTCCGGCGTGATCTCCGTGAGCACCGTGGGTTCGAAGAAGTTGCCGTTGCGCGTCCCGCCGGCGACGATCTTGGCTCCGCCCTCGACGGCGCGCTTCACCTGGTCCTCCAGGCGGTCGGCCGCGAGTGACGACGACAGGGGTCCGATCGGGGTGTCCTCCGATGTCGGATCGCCGGGCTCGACCGCCGTCAGCGCGGCGGTGAACTTCTCGAGGAACGGCTCGTAAAGGTCGTCGACGACGATGAACCGCTTCGCGGCGTTGCACGACTGCCCGGTGTTGTCGAGCCTCGCGGCGACCGCCGACTCGACGACGCCGTCGAGGTCGTCGGTGCCGAGCACGATGAACGGGTCGGATCCGCCGAGTTCCAGCACGACCTTCTTCAGGTTGCGCCCGGCGATCTCCGCCACGGCTGCGCCTGCGCGCTCGGAGCCCGTCAGCGACACCCCCCGCACGCGCGGGTCGGCGATGACACCCTCGATCTGCTCGTTCGTCGCGTTGATGGCCACGTACGCGCCGTCGGGGAAGCCCGCCTCGAGGTAGAGCTCCTGGAGCGCCGCCGCGGACTCCGGGCACTGGGGTGCGTGCTTCAGCAGGATCGTGTTGCCGATGACCAGGTTCGGACCCGCGAAGCGCGCCACCTGGTAGTAGGGGAAGTTCCACGGCATGATCCCGAGCAGCACGCCGAGTGAGCTGCGGCGAACGATCGCCGTGCCATCGCCGGCCAGCAGCTTGATCGGCTCGTCGGCCATCAGCTCCTCGGCGTTGTCGGCGTAGAAGTTGTAGATGTCGGTGCAGAACTCCACCTCGCCGACGGCCTGCTCGATCGGCTTGCCCATCTCACGCACGATGATCTCGGCGAGGCGTTGCGTCTGCTCGGCGTGCAGCTCGCCGACTCGCCTCACAAGCGCCGCGCGCTCGCCGACGGTTGCGGTCTTCGACCATGTGTCGTGCGCGTTGTCCGCCCGCGCGATCGCATCGTTCAGGTCGGCGTCGGAGATGGTCGGATATTCCTTGACCGTCTCCCCCGTGGCTGGATTGACGACGGCGTAGTCACTCATGATGCCTCTCTCCTGTGTGGTCAACGGGCCGAGTCGAGGTCTTATCCGACGATGTCCTCGCCTGCTCGCGTCCAATCATTCCATCCGCGCGCTCAACGACTTCGCCGGGCGCATATGGATCGCGCGCCGGGCGACGCTCGGCTCCGGCCGGAAGAGGGCTCGGAGCTAGCCGCGCCGCACGACTCGGGCCATCAGGTAGGCGGCAAGCAGCACGATTGCAGCACCCTCCGAAACGAGCGCGACGACGATCGGGCTGCGGTAGCCAAACTCTTTGAAGCCGAACACGGCCTGGTGCTCGCTCAGCAGGAGGAAGACGATCGACACGGCCGCCATCCCGATCCCGGCGAGCGCGGCGATGCTCTGCGCCGCGTCGCCCAGGCGACCCGCAAGACGATCGAGCGGCAGCAAGAGGGCCAGCGCGACGACCAGCGCACCGGCGAAGTTGAGGTAGAAAAGCGTGCCGATCGTCGGGAGCTGCGAGTAGTCCTCTGCCACCGCCTGCTGCAGGTGAAGCGCTCCCATGGCGAGCAGCGCCAGCGCGCCTGCGACGCGCAACGCCGGCAGGGCGCGGGCGACCGCACGCTCGGGGCGCGGCGTCGACCTACGTGCGGCCACGGGCCGCTCAGACCAAGAGTGAGTCATCAGGGAACGCCTCCCGGCGTGTCGAATGCGTGTTCAACAGAGAGAGACGCGGGGCCGGGGCGAATCCTTCCGTGACGAAAAGCTCAGCGGTAGAGGCGCGCGTTGCGGTCGCTCCGCGCGCCGGCGAAGCCGAGCGGCCGGCCGCCCTGGATGTCGAGATACGAGAGCTCGCGGGCCACGCCGGCCATGTTGCCGTCGTCGTGGTCGATCATCCACGTCTCCAGCACCACGTGCCCATTGGCAGTGCGCTCGAGACGGAACGCCCGCGCCTGTTGCGGGTAGTCCGCCAGCGAGGACGTGGTGATCATCCAGTAGCCGCCCGCCGGACTGCGACGGGCCACGATGCGGTTGCGGTGGGTGTCGCCGGCCACGGTGGCCACCACGCGCGGATCCCGGTCCAGCAGCGCCAGCGCGGCGACGCCGGCGGGATATGAGGTCAGCGGCTGGTGCGAGAACACCAGCACGTAGCGGTTGCCGGCCGCGCGCAGCTGGTCCGCGAGCCAGGTCACCTCATCGGGCGGGAGGACGCCGCCCGAGCCCTGGCTGCGGTCGATCGTGTCCAGCACGATCGCGCGCACGCTGGTCCCGATATCGAAGCTGTAGCGAAGCTGCGACCCCGAGCCGCCCACATGGCTCGCGGCCCGCAGGCGCGACACGACGGTGGCGGCGGGCATCAGCCGGCGCGACGGGTCCGGCGGGGTGCGCGCGGTGCGTCCGGGCAGCCCGCCCGCGAGCAGCCTCGCCACCTGCTGCCGGGCGGTGGCCGCGGCGTCGTGCGGAAGCGTGAAGCCGCGCGGCAGCTGCACCACCCGGCGGGACCCGGTGGCCACGGCGTCGATCGCCGGCGTGGGCGCCACCTCGCCCTGAGCCAGCACGTCGTGGTTGCCGAGCACCGGAAACCAGGGCGCGTCCAGGCCCGGCGAACGGAAGCGGCGCTCGGCCGTGGCGAGCAGACCGGGCTCCACGGGCGCATCCACGCCCGGCCGGTAGAAGAGCGGGTCGGGATTCGACGAGGACTGCACCCCGCTGTAGCCGGGGGCGCCGCTGTTCGGATCTCACGGTCCCGCCGCGCAGCACCGCCAGCGCCTGCGTCAGCTCGTTCTGCTGGTCGTTGTCGATCAGGTCGCCGGTCTCGATCACCGCCTGCGGCTTCAGAGCGTCGATCGACCTCACCGTGGCCGCCAGCACCTGCGGCGACAGCGCTTCTTGCGGCCTGAAGGTGGAGTTGAACGGCGGTCCGTAGCGGTCGAGGAACGGGACCCGCGCCGGCGACTCCTCGTCGCGCACGTGCGCGTCCGTGAACTGGGCGAACAGAGCCAGCTGCTTCACCGGGCGCGATCGAGGCGCGAGCTCGGTGCGGTCCACGAACGCCTCTCCCTTTCCGCGCACGAGCGTGCCGCTCCCGTGGGAATCGATCCAGGTGGCCGCCAACGTGGATCCACCGCCGTCACCCGGACCCACGCTCGATCCACTGCCGCCACAGCCGGCGAGCACGCTCGCTGCCAGAAGCACGATGAGCAGCCGCCGCACCGCTCAGTCCTCCCTCAGGCCGGCCACCACGGGTTCGCGCTGGAGGCGCCCAGCCGCCCACACCGCCGCCACCAGCCCCAGGGCAAGCAGTCCCCCGGTGACGATCGCCACCTGCCCGACGCCAACGTTCAGCGGCAGCGACACGTAGCCCGCCGCGAGCCTGGACGCGCCCGGACCGAGCACGAACAGCTCCAGCGCCACGGCCGCCGGGGCCGCGCCCGCGACCATCAGCAGCGCCGCACCGGCCACCACCAGCCGCACCTCCCGCCCGCCCGCTCCGGCGGCACGCAGCACTGCGATGGTGGAGCGCCGCTCGCGCGCGGTGAGCGCCAGCGCCTGGACCAGGATGTAGAGGCAGACGATTCCGTCCACCAGCGCGACCGCGCGCAGCAGCGCCGCCAGCACGCTGATCAGCGCGTGGCTGCGCGAGGTGGCACCGGCCACCACCTGCGGGCTCGCACCGATGTCGGCCAGCCTTCGCTGCACCACCGCCGAGTTGGCCCCGGGGCGCAACCGCACGGCGATCGTCTCGCCGATCGTCGGGTCGGCGGCCAGGAGCCGGTCCGGCTGCGCATAGACCACTCGCCCGTCGTTCTCGTATGCGTTCACCAGCCCCACCACCCGGAAGCGCGCCTCACGACCCGAGGGCAGCTCCACGGCCAGCGTGGCTCCGGGGTGCAGGCCGAGGGGCTCGGCCACTCCGGTTCCAACCTCGGCCTCGCCCGGTCCGCGTGCGCGCCGGCCCGCGGCAAGCGGCGGGTCCTCGAAGCGGGTGTGATCGCCCGGGTAGGCCACGATCCTGAGCGTCTCGCCGAGCGCGAACGAGTCGACGGCACTCGCCACGTAGCGCGGCGCGGCGGCGGCCACGCCGCGCACGGCCAGCACCTCGTCGACGCGATCTGCCGGGAAGCTCACCGTGAGCTGATAGCGCTTGCTGACCAGACTCGGATCGTTCTCGAGGCGCTGGAGCAGGGATGCCAGGCCCAGCATCAGCAGCACCACGGCCGCAGACACGGCGAGTACCGCAACGGTCGCCAGCGTGCGTTTGCGCCGCGCGGCTGCCAGCCGCATGCCCAGCCCGAGAAAGCCGGCAGGAAAGCGCGCCGAGCGGGCGGCGACCGGCGCGCTGTCGGCGCCGCGCAGCACCTGCACCACGGGCCGTCTGGCCGCGCGCCACGCGGGCCATGCGGAGGCGCCAGCCACGAGCAGCACGATCGCCCCGAGCGAAAGCAGCAGGGGCAAGACCAGCGCCGTGCCGGGAGGCAGCTCGTTGACGGTCTCGAGCAGACGTGCGGAGGGGCCGGCAGACACCAGCGCCCCCGCCGCGAGCCCCACGGCGCCGGCGGGCAGGGCCACCACCGCGGCGTCGAGCGCGTGTTGCGCTGCCACCGCCCGTGGCGTGAACCCGAGCGCCCGCGCGACCCCGATTCCCTGAAGTCGGCGCTGGACCTCGGCCTGGGCGGACGCCGCGAGCATCACACCTGCCGAGGCAAGCGCCACGAGCGAGAACGCCACCAGCAGCGCGATCACGATCCCCGCCGCTTGGTCGATCTGCGTCCGCACGCCGCTACGCGTGAGGAAGCGGAGATTCGACAGCCCGAAGCTGGCCGCGCGCGCCTGGGTGAGCGTCTGCTCCAGGTTCGCGCGGTCGTTCACCCAGATCAACACCAGATTCGTGCTGGGATGCAGCGTGAAGCCCGGGCCGAGCGCGTCCGCACTCACATACACGCGCGGGCCGCTGGCCAGCGGGAATGCCACGTTGTCGGGCGACACCGCCACGCCCACCACGCGCAGCCGGCCGCGCCCGATGTCGAGCGGCTGGCCGACCCGGATGTGCCACTCGCGCGCCACCCCGCGTTCCACCACCGCCTCGCCGGGCGCTCGCAGATCGCGGCCGGCGACGATCGCATAGCCGCGCGGCCCCGGCCCCACCGTCTGCACCACCCCGCCGCCCGACACGTTGCCGTTCGCCTCGAGCGGCACGCCGGTGAACTCCCGGCGGTAGGTGCGCGCACGCAGGTTCGGAAGCGCCCCCACCCGCTTGTCCACCGAGGACTGCGACCGCGGGCTGAAGCGGGCGATCACGTCGGGCAGGTCGGCACGCGACGCCGCGCGGTCGAACCCGGTCGAAAGGCTGTAGCCGACGGTCACGGCGGTGCCGAGCATCGCTGCGGCGGCCGCGATCCCGAGCGCCGCCACCAGGCTGCGGCCGCGCCGGGCGCCAAGCCGCCGAAGCGATGCACGCAGGCCGCCCGGCAGCGTCATTCGACCAGCTGCCCAGCCTCTAGTCGCAGCACCCGGTCCGCTATTCGGGCCGCCTCGGCGTCGTGCGTGACCAGGACGACCGCGCGCGGTCCGTCCGCCACATCGCGCAGCAGCTGGAGGACCTGCGTACCGGACTCCTGGTCGAGGTTGCCGGTGGGCTCGTCGGCCAGCAGCAGCCGCGGGTCGTTCACGAGCGCACGCGCGATAGACAGCCGCTGCTGCTCGCCGCCAGAGAGCTCGGTGGGCCGCCTCCCCGCCGCCTCGCTGAGCCCAAGCTCGGCGATCAGCCGGCGGGCACGCTCGGGGGCCGATCCGCCGTTGCGACTCAGCCGGGTGGGCAGCAGCACGTTCTCCTCGCCGGTGAGCTCCGGGATGAGGTGGAAGAACTGGAACACGAAGCCCACGTGATCGCGGCGCAGCTGTGTGAGTCCGCGCTGGCTCTCCGACTCGAGCCGGCGGCCGCCGAAGTCGATGCTGCCGGCGTCCGGGCGGTCGAGACCCCCGATGAGGTGGAGCAGCGTGGACTTGCCGGAGCCCGATGGACCTACGAGAGCGATCAGCTCCCCAGCGTCCACGTGCAGATCCGCGCCGTCGAGAACGCGGCGTGCCGCACGACCCTCGCCGTACGACTTGACGAGCCCGCTTGCGGTGACGATTCGCAAGCCATCCAGGCTAGGGGGCGCTTATTACAAGCGCGCTAGCGCGCCCCACTCCCCGCGGTAATCGCGTGGAGGGGTGTCGCCAGCCTGTTGTTACGCGCGCATGGGTATGGATGTCGAAGGGGCGGTGGGTCGGAACGGCTGCAGCTCAGCGTGATCGGGCCCGACCACGACACAGGTCGATTCGGGCACCTCGTTCCAAACTCCGGCGACATCGCCGAGAGGTTCGGAGACGATCAGGCGCGCGTCGGCTGAAAGTTCCTGGAGGATCTCACGCTGCGGATAGCGCTCACGTAGCGTGGGAACGTCGGTCGTGTAGTAGAGCGAGCGCGAATTTCTCTCGCTGGAGTATCGGAACGCCAAGATGCTCTTGCCGTCGGTGGTCGCGACGGTGCCCTGAAATGGGTGCGGCACACCGTGGCGCTCAGCGACCGCTTCGACAAACCCGATGGCGCGCTCGACGGCGGCCGGCGGGTCGTCCTCGAGGCCGAAGGTGAGGGCGAGGAAGAAGAGCACCTCCGTGTCCGCCTGACCCAGGATCTCGGGATAGAGGGACGGGTCGACGGCGAGAACGAGGTCGCGTTTGACGGTGGCGAACTCGTTGATGTAGCCGTTGTGCATGAACAGCCAACGGTCATGGCGGAAGGGGTGGCAGTTGGTCTCCTGCACGGCGCTGCCGATCGCCGCTCGAATGTGTGTGAAGAACAGGGGGGAGCTGATGTGGCCCGCTAATTCGCGCAAATTGCTGTCGTTCCAGGCCGGCTCGGTGCTGTGGAACATGCCCGGCGTTTCAGGGGCGCCATACCAGCCGACGCCGAACCCGTCACCGTTGGTTGTCTCCGCTCCAAGCCGCGAGTGCAGGCTTTGGTCGACCAACGAATGGGTCCCTCCATAGAGGGCCTCTTCCAAGAGGATTGGGGAACCGGAGTATGCGAGCCAGCGGCACATGGCCGCTCCTTCCTGTCGGAATGTCGTTAAGCGCCCACCTGGTGATGACCTTGACGTTCTCCCCGACGCCACTCGGTTCATGGTCGGGCTCGCGCTCGCGGGACGCATCGCCCCAACGGGATGAATCGCGCCTCCGAAGCTCGAAACCATGCCGGGGGGCGACGCTCCGATGGTCGTTCCGGTTGGGGGATGCGGGACCTGCGATCGGCCGTTAGGTCGGCGCTCTGAGGAGATAAACGACCACTTGGTAACGCACTTCGATACGGACGCCTCATCGCCGTGATTTGCGCGATCTTGGTGGCACTTGGCGTGCCGCTCTGGCTCTGTACCCTCGGCGTGCTGATGCTCGTCGCGAAGAACCGCAAGTTGCGCTAGCGGCACGGTGACCTCCCGGTGCGCGTCCGGCGGTTGGGGAGGAAGCGGTGGATCCAGGGCCCCGCGATCTGGGTCTGCGACGTCTTCGCGTGGCGGGGGAGTCGGCGGCGTGGAACCAGGATCTGCTCGAGGTGAGCGGCGCGACGATCCGCCCATCGGACCCTGACGAGCTCAAGAAGTTGCACCGCGTCGGGGACCACGCCACAGTTGCCACCCTGGTACTCCCGAGGGCAAGACCGTTGAGGTGGCTACCGCACGGGAGCAAAGCTCCGCGCTCCTCGGTCCATTTATGGGCGTGACCCAGAGCGTGTGACGCGCGCGGCGGCACGCTGATCGCAACGGCCTCGTTCATCCACAATGGGGGATGCGCTTCGGGTCGGATCCCTGGAAGGTGTAGTCCGCACGTTCCACAAACCACTGGAAAGGATCCATCGATGGCAGATCGGCAACTCATACTCGCCTTATTCCCGGACGAACTCGCGGCCGACAACGCAGTGGTCGCCCTGAAGGACTCCGAAGTCGTCCACGGCGATGCGGTCGGGATCCTTGTGCTCGATTCCGCGGGAAAGCTCAAGCAGGAGAAGGTGGGCAAACGAAGCACCGGCAAGGGCGCCGCCATCGGGGGCGTCCTCACTCTCATGGGCCCGGTGGGCCTGGGCGTCGGTCTCGCCGCCGGCGCGGGGGTTGGGGCTATGCACCACAAGAACCTTGGGCTGAGCGATGCCGACAAGGCACGCCTCACCGCTGACCTGAGCGACGGCAAGGCGGCGATCGGTGTGCTGGCCAAGTACGACGTCGCGCCCGCGATCTCCGACGAACTGTCCCAGCTCGGTGGCACGCCCGAGGCCCACGAGCTCAGCGACGAGGCCCTCGAGGCTGCGGCAGCCCCAGCCTGATCCAGGAAACTGCTGTCGGATCGGCCGCGCCGCGGGCGACCGGGCGCGGTGTGCGAGGTCCCGTAGACGAGGAAGGCGATAGCCATGACGACGACGGCACTTGTGGACAAGAACGGCGCTCCCGTTGCGACGCGCGCTCCGCGTTCGACGGCGAGTACGCACAAGCCCGGCGTGGCGGTGCCACATCTGTCAGTGGCGGAGCGGGTGGCGCGCGGCAGGGCGGCGCGCGCCGAGTCGCCGCGTTCGAGTCACGCGGGGTTCGAGGCCCTACCGACTCGCCCAGATCCGATCGAGTTGCTGGAGCGTCAGGCGAAGCCGCGTGTACAGGAGCTCGTGCCGATCCGGTACGGGCGAATGCTGGTGTCGCCGCACACGCCGCGCTACGCGGCATCGTTGCTCCTCCGCGAGTCAACCCACCGCCAGCGCTCGTGCGCGGACTGGCGGGTCAGATTGGTTGCTTCGCCGATAGTTCTGGCGGTCAGGCGGCGTCGCTGCGACCAGCATCGCCACGAAGCGCGTCGGCGGCGGCGGGGAGGTCGCGTTCGAGATCGAGCTCCACGGGCTCGCCCTTCGGCCGGTCGTCCTGCGTGACCGCGTCGACATTCTCGAGCGTCTGAAGGTAGGGGGACAGGTAGCGGCCGGCGACCTTCGTGGGCGGCCACCAGAGCGCGCGCCTCGAGTTGTCCCCCTCTCCCCCGCCGCCCGCGACGTCGTGGCGTAGCCACTCGTGTCCGCGTCCGGTGAGCAGCACGCCGCGCAACACCGGATGGAACGGCTGCGGCTCCACGTCGGCGCCGGCCAGCGCCGCGATCGAGGCCGCCGCGGCATCCGCCTGCTGCGCGGCGAGGCCTCCCTGCTTGACGGGGAACGCGATCGCGTCACCCGCTGCCCAGACGTGCTCCGCGCCGCTGACTCGGCCGTCGCGGTCGACGGGGATGAAGCCGTTGCGGTTCGCCGGCAGCCCCGGCACCGCCGGTCCGACCGCGCGCGGCAGGGCCACCACGCGCGTCGCCTCGAGGCGTCGCGCTCCCGGCTGCATCACGAACTCTCGACCCTGCTGCTCGACGTAGGCATCGGTCTCGACCGTGACACCCGCCTCGTCGAGGTCCGCGCGCACCGCCGCCGAGCCGGCGACGCCGAACACCTCGAGCGGCGCGGACTCCGGCGTCACGACGCTCACGTGGACGTCGTCCTGGCCCATGTCCCGGGCTGCCCACGCCGTCATCAGCGCGAGCTCATACGCGGGCAGCGGCCACGCGACGCCAGGCGGCACGACGAACGCGACGCTGTGGCCGTAGCCCTCCTCGAGGTCCTGCCGCAGGCCGCCGAACAGGTCCGGGTCCGCCTCCGGGGTCCACGTGATCGCGTGGTCGTAGACCGGCTCGCTTCCGGCGCCCAGCGCCACCAACAGCGCGTCGTAGGGGACGGGATCTCCATCGTCGGTGAGCGCCAGCCTGTTGTCCACGTCCACGCCCTGGAGGCGGGCGTGGATGAGCCGAGCCCCCAGCTCACCCGCAAGCTTCAGATACGGCAGCGGCTGGGCGTAGCCGCGCGCGAAGGTCTCCGCGACCGCCATTGGCCTGAACACGAAGTCGGTCTCCGGCTCGAGCAGGGTGAGCTCCACGCGCTCGCCGGCCAGGTCACGCAGCGCCAGCAGTGCCTCCAGGCCGGCAACCCCGCCGCCCGCCACAACGACTCGAATTGGCGCTGCGGGGCTCACCGGCGCAGTGTAGATCGGTTCGGACGAGGGCACTTGCCGCCCATGCATGTCCGCCGCGGCGAGGCGCCGGGGCTAGTACCGCCGCATCCTCTGCGAGCCGGCCGCAAGCGTCTCCGATGACGTCGCGATGAGCTCTTTGCTGCTCGAAGGACGGCTGTTCGAGCCGCTCGACGGGCAGATCCGGGACCGGGGGCATGAGCGCGCGGGCCGCCGGTCGTCGCTGAGCGCGATCTGTGTCGCCGAATCCGCGTGGGGTCCCCCATGTGGCGAGGCTACGGAGCGAGTCCGATACAGACCAGCGGAGGTCCTACGGATCCGGACGGGTGGAAACCCGCACGCCCGCGGCCGGTCACGCGCTGCCGCAGCCTAGGGTGCAGGGTCGTGGACAACGGGACTCCCCCACCCCGAGCGGACCCCGGTCGGCAGCCGGAGCTGCTCGCGGCGATGAGCGAGCCCGCGTTCTACCCGCACTCCCCATCCGCCGTTGAGCTTTGCGAGACGCACGGCTCCTACGTGTTCATCGCCGGGGAGCTCGTGTACAAGCTCAAGAAGGCCGTTCGCTTCGAGTTCCTCGACTACAGCACTGCGGCGCTGCGCCAGCGGATGTGCCGGGAGGAGCTGCGCATCAACCGCGAGCTGGCGCCGACCGTGTATCTCGCCGTCCGCTCGGTGATCCGCACGGGCG
This sequence comes from uncultured Thermoleophilaceae bacterium, assembly GCA_963770325.1. Classification (GTDB taxonomy): domain Bacteria; phylum Actinomycetota; class Thermoleophilia; order Solirubrobacterales; family Thermoleophilaceae; genus JAICJR01. The sequence goes on from CAVYPF010000004.1 coordinate 1,326,008, forward strand.
ACGGCTTTTCGCTCGCGGCCGTGGACGACCATCCCGACGCGATCGACTACGTCGTCGAGATGCGGTGCTTCGAAGAGCGGCTCACGCTCGCCGCACGCCTCGGCGAGGGCGGGGCGGGCGCCGACGAGATCGACCGGGTCGCGGCGCGGATCGCGGAATTCCACGTGAACGCGGAGCCAGTCCCGTCTGTGCGGGACCCTCGCACGGCCCTCAGAACCACGAGCGACGAGACGTTCTCGTCGCTGCGCGAGCTGGTGCCGTCATCGGTTGAGGCCGCCGTGACGGCCGCGCAGCGGTTCACCGATGCGTTCCTGCTGCGGCACGGCTCAACCCTGCTCCAACGCGCGGAGAACGGGCTGGTGAGGGACGGGCACGGCGACCTGAGGGCCGAGCACGTGCTGCTCGAGGACCCGATCGCGATCGTGGACCGCATCGAGTTCGACCCCGGGCTGCGGCAGGCGGACGTCGGCGCCGATCTGGCCTTCCTCGTGATGGATCTCGAGCGGCTCGGCGCCGCTGAGCTCGCGCTCGAGCTGGTGGGCGCCTACCGCGCCCACGGCGGAGACCCGGGCCACGACGGGTTGATTGCGTTCTACGCCGCGCAGCGGGCCTGGGTGCGGGCAAAGGTGGCGCTGCTGCGCGCCGCGCAGCTGGAGGCCGGCGGCCACGAGGTGCGCGGCGCGCAGCACGCGGCGGCCGAGCTGCTCGAACTGGGCCGGAAGCTGAGCTGGCGCGCGCGCCAGCCGCTGCTGATCGTGGTCTGCGGTCTGTCCGGAAGCGGCAAGAGCGTCCTTGCCAATGCCACGGCCCGGGCATCGGGAATCCACGTCCTGAGCTCAGACGTCGTGCGCAAGCGGCTCGCCGGGCTCGAGCCCACGGATCCGGCGTCGCCGGAGGACTACACGCCGGCGTTCAACGCGCGCACCTACGGCGAGCTTGGGCAGCTGGCGGCGGCGGAGCTCGATCGCAGCGGCACGGTGATCGTCGATGCCACCTTTCGCCGCCTCGAGGAGCGGGCGCTGTTCCGACGGGCCGCCGGCCGGGCGGCCCAATGCGCCCGCTTCGTCGAGTGCCGCGTGCCCGAGGGGCTGCGGCTCAGGCGAGCGGAGCAGCGCAGCGCCGGAGTGTCCGTCTCGGATGCGACGCGTCAGGTCGCCGAGGCGCAGAGCTTCGAACCGCTCGCCGAGGTGACGGCCCTACGCCACCTGGCCCTGGACACCGACCAGCCTCCCGAGGCCTGCGTCGCAGCGATCGAGCGCTGGCTCGACGCGTCGCCCGACGAGGGCTCCGACTGACGCCGCCGGTCAGCCTGTCGCGGTGCCCACGAGGGCTCCGATCCCAGCCGTCACCGCCATCGCGACCGCGCCCCACGCGAGCGTGCGCGCGGTGGCAGGCAGGCGCGGCGCACCTCCGAGCTTGGCCCCCACATCGCCCAGCAGCGCGAGCGCGACCAGCGTGACGATCACGCAGGCAATCGCCCGCACCGAGCGTGGACTGACGCTGATGGCCACGAGCGGCAGGACGGCCCCCGCCGAGAACGAGATTGCGGAGGCCCATGCGGCCTGCAGCGGGCGCGCGCGCCGCTGTTCGCTGAGCCCGAGCTCGTCGCGCGCGTGGGCGGCCAGCGCCCCCTTCTCTGACAGCGTGACCGCTACCCGCTGTGCGAGCTCGGGGGGCAGGCCACGACCTTCGTAGATCCCGGCGAGCTCGCGCAGCTCCCCACGAGGATCGATCGTCAGCTCGCGCTCCTCGAGGCGGAGGTCGGCCTCCTCGGCGTCCCGTTGCGAGCTGACCGACACGTACTCGCCAGCCGCCATCGACAGCGCCCCCGCCGTCAGGCCCGCAATCCCGGCCGTCACCACGGCGGTGGGGGAGGCCCCTGATGCGGCCACGCCGAGCACGAGGCTGGAAGTGGACAGGATGCCGTCGTTTGCGCCGAGGACCGCTGCTCTCAGCCAGTTCGAGCGCTGGCTGAGGTGTGCCTCTGCTCGCTTGGGGCTGAGCGCCATGCACGGCTCCTGAAAAGACGGACGAGGCGGCGCCGCCGACTCGGCAGCGCCGCCAGACGGGCTTGCGACTCTACGCGCTTGCCGCGGCCGGACGCCGGCCTCGGATGTTGACCTGCCAGTTGGCCAGCGGCAGCAAGAAGAGCACGGCCCCGAGGCCAAGCAGGATGTACCCGGCGATCGTCGCCACGGTGCCGACCACGCTCCAGCCCCAGGCGTTGAGAAGCAACCCGCGGAGCGTCTCGCCTTGGAACAGCGTTGTCTTCTGCGCGGCCAGCGTTGCGTTCTTTGGATCGGCGAGCGCGGCGGTGCTGACCTCCGCGTAGGTCTTCCCAGCGGCGATCTTCGACAGGTGGACGTTGATGAAGTTGTTGGCGTAGGCCTTCGCCTGAGCGCCGTTCACCACCTGCTGGCCCGCGTACTGCTTGACCCCGGGCAGCAGCGCAGCGCTGCCGGCGGGCGGGAAGAAGATCTTCTGCGGGGTCAGCTGGTCCCGGACGACCTGCTTGTCGTAGTTGCCGCCGATGATCGCGATCACGCCGATCACCATCATTCCCGCCGCCGCGAAGGTCGCGATCGACGTCAGGCTCGTGATTCTGGCGAGCAGGGGGCTCCTCGGGCGCGGCGCGGTGGGGTAGGAACCGGCGTTCGCTCCGTTTGTGTGGCCCGCGGTGACTTCGGGTGTGACGACACTGGACATTGTCAGCCTTCCTGGTTCGTGTTCAACCCATCTGGCTCGACCCTAAGAGGCGCCCGACGATCCAACATCGGGGTTCTGGCGCCATAAGTGCGCGGTCTACTACGGACCCGCGGCGACGCTAGTGCTCGATCAGGCCGTTCTCGAGCGCGTAGCGGACGAGCTCCGCTCGGGTGTTGAGCAGCAGCTTCTGCTGGATGTGCGCGCGATGCGACTCGATGGTCCTCACGCTGAGGTACAGCTGGGCGGCGATCTCGTTGTTGGTGTGCCCGAGCGCGATCAGGGTGAGCACCTCCACCTCCCGCTCGGTGAGGCCGTCGGGAGGCCCGGACGGCTCGGGCGGCGCCGCGGCAAGCTTCGCGCCGAGCTCCGGGTGCAGATAGGTACGACCTTGCGCGGCCAGCCGGACGGCCTCAACGAGCTCGGAATCAGCGGCTTCTTTGAGCACGTAGCCGAGCGCGCCGCCGCGCAGCGCCTCACGCGCGTACGCCGGGTCGCTCTGCATGGTCAGCACGACGATCTGGGTGTCGGGCGAGGCCTCCCTGAAGCTGCCGATGGCCGGCAGGCTCCGCTCACCGGGCATGTTGAGGTCGAGGACCAGCACCTGCGGACGGTGCGCCCGCACGTAGCGCAGCGCCGACGCGACGTCGCCCGCTTCGGCGACCACCTCGAAGTCCGGCTCGGCGTCCAGCAGCATTCGCAGGCCGCTGCGCACGATCGCGTGATCGTCGGCGATCACAAGCTTCGTGGGGCCCGCTGCCGCTCCGGAGTCTTCGGTCATCCCGCCTAACCTATCCGGCGGCCCAGCGTCGAGGCTCTCGCTCAAGGAGACGTGTGCTCAGAGGGCACGATCACAACCGGGCGATCGGCGTCGCGAAGGAGGGCCTGCGGCACGCGCCCCAGCCCCTGGTTGACCGGATGAGCTCCGTGCGCGCCCACGACGATCTCGTCCGCGTGACGAGTGCGAGCGGTGACGGCGAGCGCCTCGGATGTTGGCCCCTCGGTAAGCAGGGCCTCGAAGGTGACGCTCGCTGGCAGCTCGCGTTCGAGCGCGCTCACCAGTGACTCGCCGGCGGAGCGATAGCCGGCGCCGCCGCGGTTCTCAGGAGCTGCGTCACTCCATGACGCTGACCCGCATGCGTGCACGGCGACCACGTGGCCGCCCTCTCCCGCACGCTCGGCCGCGTAACGCAGTGCGTTCTGGCTGGCGACGGAGCCGTCGTAGCCGACTACCACCACCTTCGCCCGCGGCCGACTGGTCTCACCGTAGGGATCAGGAGTGATCGGGACTATGTCCATCGCGTGAGGTGCCATGGGTAGAGGCTATGGGCGCGCAGCTACCACGCCATCCGCAGCCTTCACGAGAACTGGGTGCGGAGAATTACTGATCGTGCGCTGAGGCGACCAGGACCGGGCGGGGCGAGTGGCGCACGACCGGAGCTGAGAAGCCGCCAAGGGCCATCGACTGGATCGCCCCGAGGCGGCGTGAGCCGACCACGACCACGGAGGCATCGACGTCTTCGACCACGGACGGCACCGCCGCGTGCATCTGCTGATCCGCCTCGACCACGAGCGCCTCGGCCCGCAGGCCCGCCTGCCTCGCCAGCAGGGTGCCGCGCTCGGCAATGGCTTGCGCCCTCGAGGCGCCAGGAGTCTTGAGCTCCTCGAGCTCCTCGGCCAGCGCACCCATGACCCGTGCGGCGGAGTAGCGGTAGGCAAACGTCGATTCGAGCGACCGCCAGACGTGAAGCACGATCGCGTTGGCGCCTGGAAACAGCCGCGCCGACTCCAGCACGGCGCGCCGTGCCTCCGCAGAGTCGTCGAAGCAGATCAGTAGCGGGCGCTCCGCTGCGGTCATGGGGCAACCCTAGACACGCGCGAGCCGCCGGTCATCCCGTGGAACTGCCCGTCCCAATGCGGAAAACCCGCAGCCGCCGTGCGAGGTCTAGACGGAAGAAGCGGGCTCAGGCCGGCCGATGAGCCGGCCGAAGAGGTTCAGGTATTGGGTCAGGTGGCGCGGGCCCATAAACGACTCGCGGACACGCTCCTGAGCCGCGGCGCCCACCCGGGCGGACAGCGCGGCATTGGCGAGCAGGGCGACGACGCGGTCGCCGAAGCCCTCGAAGTCGCGGGGCTCGACGAGAAAGCCCGACTCCCCATCCTCGATCTGGTCCTGGATCCCGCCCACGTTGCTCGCCACGACCGGGCGGGCCTTCCACATCCCCTCCGCCACGGTCAGGCCGAAGCCCTCCGCGAGGCTCTTCTGGACCAGAACCGTCGTCCGGCGCTGGATCGCATTCACGATCGCCGCGTTCTCCTCGGAGTCGTCCATCGGCAGGGCGGCGAGATGCACGCGCTCCCTGACCTCCGGCGCGAGCGACCGCCAGCGGACGACGGTCTCCCGGAATACCTCGAGCCCCTCCGGATCGTCGCTCACAGCGGCCACGGCCGGTCCCGCAAGAAGCAGATGGGCACTCGTGCGCGGCGCGACGTGCGCCGCGAACGCGTCGATCACGCCCAGGGGGTCCTTGAGGGCGTCCCAGCGCGACACCTGTGCCACCAGCGGCAGCTCGGCGGTGAGCGGCGCATCCTCGAATACCTCGGCTCGCCTGTCCACGCGCCCGGGGGTGCCGTCGTTGCGGACGAAGGTCGGCTTTGCACGCCCGTTCCTGGGGGAAATGCCGGCCGCGTGCAGGACCGCCGCCACCTGCCCTGCGGCCATCGGCTGGTTCTTCGGAGAGAAGACGTCGATCGACGGCGGCACGATCACGAGCGTTGCGGGGTCCAGATCAGCCCACGCGAACGCCTGACGGGAGAACACCGACGCCTCTGCCTGTTCGACGTATGGCAGGAGGAAGCGCCAGGCGGAGCGGGCGAGACGGTTCGGCACGTCGAGTCCGACATGGCAGCGCCAGATCAGATGGGCCCCCGTCTCGCGAAGCGCCCCGATGAGCCCGGCCGTCTGCGGGTCGTGTAGCAGCACGAGATCCCCGGGGCGGATCAGCGCGGCGAGCTCCCGGGCGTTGGCAGCTGCCACAGCCTCGTATACGCCGCGTTCCCGCGCACCCAGCCTGCCTCCGTCGCCCGCCATCCCGTGGAGACGGTTGTGGAGGCGTTTCGTCACGCGGAAGAACGCCGGGTCGCCGGCAATGACGAGCCAGCGAGCGTCCACGCCGGCCCCGCGGGCGTAGGCGATCAGCGACTGGAGCATCTCCGCCACGCCACCGCCCGCGGCTGTGGAGTTCACGTTCCAGACGACTCGGCCCGCGAGGATCGAGGCGCCGTCGGCGATCGTCCGCTCGAAATCCGCGCCCTGCTCGTCGTCGAGCACGGAGCGGAAGCGCAGCGGTGCAAGCGGCGCGATCTGTACCTGACTCAGGGGCAAGGGCGCCTACGCTCGCCGGTTGCTCGGGGGATTCGGCTTGTGGGCGCTCGGACCGGCGACGTTCTCCTTGAACTGCTTCGGCGCCGCTTTCTCCGCGGACGCTTCGAGCTCGATCACCGAGAGCAGCGACCGCATCACGATCCCCACGCCGGGCGAGACGACCGTCCAGTAGCGCAGAAATGCCCGGCGGGCCGCCTCATCCGTCGCCGCGGTTCGGGCCTCGTAGCTGAGCAGCGTTCGCGTGTCACCGTACTCGCGCAGGGACAGATTGCAGGCGATCTTTGCGTAGCCGGGGCGGGCGAAGGCGCTGAACTCGGACCCGTCGATCGACGCCCAGCTGGTCTCGCCGCCCCAGAAGCGCCCGACCACCCCGAAGACGATCTCGGTTGGCGGGTCATCCGCCAGACGCACCCAGTCGCCGTGGTCCGACAGGTCAGTGAGACGCAGCGACGCGGGCTCTGGCGGGCTGACCGCCGCCGATCTGCGCGCGGCCTGGGCCAGCCGCTCACCCGCGGCGCGCAGCGCGAATAGCCCACGAACGGCCCGGCTGCGCCGAACCGCGTCGAGGAAGTCGACGTGCAGGGCTACCGCGTAGACCTCGGCCGGTCGGCCATCGATCACGCGATGTTCGATGCGAGTGGCGTCGAACGCTGGCATGAGATCGTCAATCAGCACCTAGGTCCGCTCCGGCTCGGTCCTGATCGCACCGCAGGCTGCTTCACGCCAGCCGCGCCCTCTCCCTGGCCTTCCTCTTGTGGTCTCGCCGCTCGGCGGCGGCCAGCTGCTTCAGCTCCGCAAGCGACTTGTGGATGCCCTTCACGAGGACGTCCAGGTCGGGCACGGTGTCGCGGTCGGCGTGTATCCCGAAGACGAGCTGGCCGTCGTAGCTGATCACCGCGATGCCGAGCGCGTGCTCCGCCGCGATGGGGACGAGCGGATAGATCTCGCGCAGCTTCGCCCCGAGTGCGTATAGCGAGAGCTGGGGCCCGGGAACGTTGGTCACGGTCACGTTGAACAGCCGCGATGCAAACAGTGAGCGCGCCAGCACCGAGTGCATCACCGGCGGCGCGAGGCCCGTTATCTCGAGCAGGGTCGCGGCACCGACGCCCGCGTTCCCGCTCTTCAGCAACTTCGACTCACCGCAGGTCAGGCGGTAGCGCTGCGCGGGGTCGGGCTCCACGACCGGGAGCTGCACGAACAGCGAGCTGATCCGGTTGCCGAGCGCGACCTGGTCACCGCCCGCGCGCACGTTCACGGGCACCATGGCACGCAGGCCCTGGACCGGGGGCTCCTCGCCGCGCTCCAAGAGGAGGCGCCTCAGTCCTCCGGTTACCGACGCCAGCACGACGTCGTTCACAGTCCCGCCGAGCGCGGTCTTCACCGCCTTCACCTCGGAGAGTGACGCGCGCACGATCGCGAAGCGCCGTTCCGTGCCTATCGGGCTGTTCAGGCTCGACGTCGGCGCGGCGATCACCTCGTCGCGCAGGATCAGCTCCGCCAGCGCCTTCGAGTGCTCGAACAGGTCGAGGGCACGCTTCGGGTGCCGGGCCGCGTCCAGGCTCGATCGTGCGCCGCGCACGAGAAGCGCTGGGAGGTGGTCGGTTCCGTCGGCCTCGGGGGGGCCTCTCCTCGGCGTGTGTGCAAGCCACCCGTCCGACGGCTCCGGGGACGTGTCGAGCAGCACATAGCCGATGTCGAGCGAGCCGACCCCGTCAACCAGGCAGTGATGAGTCTTTGTGCAGATCGCCCAGCGGCCTTCCTCGAGCCCCTCCAGCAGCACCGCATCCCACAGCGGCCGGCGGCGATCAAGCCTGTGCGACCAGTAGTCGCCGGCCCAGTCGAGCAGCTCCCGCTCGCCGCCGGGCGCCGGCAGTGCGGCACGGTGCACGTGGTTGCGGATGTCGAACTGCTCGTCCGGCTCCCAGCTGGGCCAGGACAGGCCCCCGGTGTGCGCCTGGGATAGCCGCTGCCTGTAGCGCGGTAGGGCGTCCACGCGCTCCGCGAGGTGCTTCAGTCCCTCCTCGAAGCTCGGCGTGCCGCCGCCAGGCAGCGGTTCGAAGACGAGCAGCGCGCCGATGTGCATGTGCGCCGTCTCGTCGCTCTGCTCGAGCTCGAGGAAGGTCGCGTCGAGGGCTGTCAGGCGGTCGGTCATGGTGTTCCCCGTTCTTGCGCGTAGAGGGCGTTGATGACGTCCGCGTAACGGTCGTACACCACACTGCGTTTGACCTTCAGAGTGGGCGTCATTTCTCCAGCAGCCTGAGTCAGCTCGTGGTCGAGGATCGTGAAGCGCTTCACCTGCTCGATGCGTGCAAAGCGCGTGTTCGCCTCGTCCACGGCCGTCTGAACCTCGACCCGGACTTGCTCGTCGCGGGCCATGGCGACCGGATCCGAACCGATCCCCAGCCGGGCCGCCAGCTCCGGCGCCTCGTCCGGGTCGAGCACTAGCAGCGCCACCAGATACGGGCGGGCGTCGCCGTAGACCACGGCCTCGGAGATCCAGCGGTTCTCCTTCAGCGTGTTCTCGATGTTCGACGGCGTGATGTTCTTGCCGCTCGACGTGATGATGATCTCCTTCTTGCGGCCTGTGATCGACAGGTAGCCGCTCTCGTCGAGCCGGCCAAGGTCGCCGGTCCGCAGCCAGCCATCGTCGAGCAGGGCCTCCCCGGTGGCCTCGGGATCCTTGAAGTAGCCGACGAAGACGTTCGGCCCGCGCACCAGGATCTCGCCGTCCTCGGCGATCCTCGCCTCGGTGCCGGGCAGAGCTTTGCCCACGGTGCCGAAGCGCTGCTCGCCGATGACATTCAGCGTCGAGGCGGCGCAACTCTCGCTCAAGCCGTAGCCCTCCAGCACCGTGATACCGCAGGCGTCGAAGAACTCGAGCACGTCCTCGGCGATCGGGGCGGCGCCGGTGAGCGCGAGCTCGAGCCGACCGCCGAAGAGGGCGCGCACCTTGGACAGAACGAGCTTGTCCGCGAGGCGGTACCGGGCCCGGGCGAGCAGCCCGAGCTCCTTGCCGTCGCGTTCCAACTTGCGGGCACGACGCCCCGTGTCGAGCGCCCAGCCGGCGAGGACCTTCTTGATCCCCTTCTGGTCCTCCATACCGCTGGTGGCGGCAGTGAAGATCTTCTCGAACAGCCGCGGCACCGACGGGAAGTGCGTCGGTCGGATCTCGGCGAGGTTCGCGAGAATCTTCGCGGGGTCGCGCTCCCAGTACGCGATCGTGGCCCCCGCCTCGATCGAGGCCATCTGGGTCATGCGTGCGAGGACGTGCGCGAGCGGCAGGAACATGAACACCGTGTGGGTGTCGTCAAACCGGATCCGTTGCAGGTACATCTCCATCGTCGAGATGACGTTGCCGTGGCTGAGCATGCAGCCCTTCGGTGGGCCGGTGGTGCCGGACGTGTAGACCAGCGTCGCGATGTCCCGCGGCGAGACTGAGTCGATGCGGCCTTGGAGCGTGCCCTGGTCGACCGTCGAGCCCAACCCGCGCAGCGCCGTGAGCGAGATCGAACCGTCGATCGAGCCTTCGAGGGCCACGACGTGCTCGAGCGCCGGGCACTCGCCTCTGACCTCGGCGATCTTTGCGAGTTGTTCCTCGTTCTCGCAGAACACGAGTCGCGCCTGCGAGTGATTGAGCACGTAGGCGCACTCCCCGGGCGAGTTGGTCTGGTAGATCGGGGCCAGGGTGGCGCCCGCGGCCAGCGATCCGAGATCCACGAACGTCCACTCGGGCCGCGTGTTGGAGAGGATCGACACCCGGTCGCCGCGCTCGATCCCGATGGCGATCAGGCCCTTTGCGATCTCCGCCGCGATCTTGCCGAGCTGCCCATAGGAGATGTCCTCCCAGCGGCCCTCGGTCTTGTATCTCAGGGCGGCACCGGAGTGGCGCGTCGCCGCCGACGCCGCCAGCCCGGCGAGGGTCCGCCCGGGCGCCCCACTGCTGGACTCCGCGTGGGTGGTCTTGGTACGTGTGGGTGTGAGCTGCTTTGTCATGGGAGAGTCCTCACTCCGGCTTGTGGGTGATGCCGGGGACGGCGGGTGGACGGCTGGCGGAGCCTTGCCCGCCGCCGAAGCGGATTGGCGGGAGCCGGCGTGCCAGCCAGCCGGGGATCCACCAGTTGAAGCGGCCCAGCAGCACGAACGTGACCGGCAGCAGGATCAATCGCACCACGGTCGCGTTGATGACGATGGCAAGCAGCGTGGCGATCGCGAGCTCCCGGACCATCGTGAGCAGCGTGGGCGCGAGCAGCACGGTCGCGGCGAGCATCGGCAGCGACAGGCCGGTCACGATCGCCCAGGTCTGGTTCAGGCCGTAGAACCCGGCGTCGTCGTGGTGACCGGCGTCGTAGCGCTCGCGTGCGCGGCTGAGGACGAAGATCTCGTAGAGGATCGACATTCCCATCACCCCCGTGGTGATCTCGATCATCGTCACCGGGTCCATGAACCCGGGGCCGCCGAGCAGCGGGGAGTCGCCGCCGAACAGCAGCGTCAGCACACCGAAGGTTGCGCCGAGGGTAAGCAGGTTGAGCAGGGACGCCACTAAGGGCAGGACCAGCGACCGCGTGATCAGCAGCAGCAGCAGGTACGTGATCAAGAGCAGTCCGGCGAGCACCGCCGGCAGCTTGGAGCCCGCCACGCTGCGATATTGGGCGAGCGACGCGGCGTTGCCGCCCACCGCCGCCTTGGTGCCGGTCCGCGCCGCGAAGGCCGCTGCCGAGACCTGCAGGCGCCCGTCCAGCGCGCGAGTGCGCGGATCGTTGGCTCCCCACCTCGGCACGACCGTTATCCGGCCGGCGGCGCCGCCCTGGTCCACGTTCACCGTGAAGCCGGCTGCCTGGCGCGAGGCCGCGGGCGATCCGTCGAGGGCAGCGAGGACGAAGTAGCCGGAGTCGAACAGGTGCGGCGACTGCTTGTTCAACGCCACGAGGTCCTTGGTGGAGGGGATCGTCTTGCGCGTCTGGATCACCGCCGCGGTGATCTGACTCATCCCGGAAGCGAGCGGAGCGCTCTGCGGGACCGCCGAGCCGAGGCCGCTGGCGAGCTGCCCGGTTCCACCGTGCAACTGCCCCAGCCCGGACTCGAGCTGGCGGGCACCCACCACCAGCTGGCCCAGGCCGCCGCTGAGGGTTTGACCGCCGGCGTCGAGCTTGTGGAGTCCGCTCGCGAGGCCGGAGTTACCCGCGGACAGCTTCTTCAGGCCGGCCGCGAGGTCGGCGCTCCCCTTCTTCAACTGCACGAGGCCGCCTTGGAGCGTGACGATCTGACCCTCCACCGCCTTCATGGTGCTCGCGCTCGAGGAGACCGAGCTGGTCACCGAGCCGAAGCCGCTCGCGAGCTGGCCGGTGCTCCCGGCCGCCCTCTGGAGCGATGAGGACACGGCGCCGTATTTCGGGTCGGTCTTACCGACGGTCATCGCGTTCAGCTGCTGGATCGCCGCCTCGACGTCGGCGTTCGCGCCCTGCGCGAGCCCGTTCAGCTGGTTGAGGGAGGAAGCACTCGCATTGAGGTCGGCCGTGAGCTGCCTGACCACTGGCAGACCACCGCTCACACCGGTCTCTGCCTGGGCGATGCCGCTCGCCAGCTGCTGGGAGCCGCTGGAGGCGTCGCTCGCGCCCTTCTTGAGCTGATCCGCGCCCGAAGCCGCCTGGCCTAGACCTTTCGACAACGTGCCCGAGCCGGCGCTGGCCTGCTCCAGCCCCGAGCGCAGCTGGGTCGATCCCGACGAAGCCTGACCAGAGCCGGAGTTGAGCAGCGCGGCGCCGGACGCGGCAGCGGAGAGGCCCAGCCTGAGCTGCCGCACCCCGTCGCCCGCCTGGCCCAGGCCGGCGATCAGCGTCCTAAGGTCCTTCTTGCTCTTCGTGGCGGTCTTGGCGGCGGTGTTGAGCCCGCGCGGGACACCCTGGAGGTCGTTCGCGTTCGTCACGATCGCCCCCGGGCCGACGACCGACTTGACGGCCGGGTCCTTGGCGATCTGGGCCTGGTAGGTCTGAAGCTCGGCCAGGAACTTGCGCGTGGTGATCGTGCCCTGTTGCTTCGCCACGATCACCTCGAACGGTGTGACCCAGCCCGGGCCCATCTGCTTCGCCACCGCCTCATAGCTCCGCCGGGCGCCGTTGTCGGCGGGAAGGTACCTGGGGTCGGGCGGACCCGATCCGAGATGAAGGACTGGGATCGCGAGCACGAGCAGGGCCGCCGTCGCGATCCCGCCGATCACGATTGGGTGGCGGATGATCCCGAGCGGGACGCGCTTCGGGAGCACCCGGCGGGCGCGATCGCCAACGCCGAGGAAGCTGAACGCATCGAGGTGCTGGCCCGCCGCCACCAGAACCGCCGGCAGGACTCCCACCGCCGCGAGCGCGGCGGTCGCGGAGATGATCGCCGCCCCGATCCCCACCGAGTTGATGATCGCGGTCGTGCCCAGCTCGGTGGCGGCGACCATCATGAGGACGCTGGCGGTGCCGGCGAGAAGCACGGTGCGACCCGCGGCGTTCACCGTGGCCGCCACTGCCGGAACCCGATCCTCGCGTGGGGCCGAGCGGCACTCCACCCCGCGACGCCAGATCTCCTCGCGGTAGCGGGCGACGACTATGAGCGCGAAGGCGCTGCCGAGAGTGAGGCCGACGAGCGCGCCCCCGGCGACCGCCACCGGATCGACGTCGATCTTGGTGGCCAGCAGGGCGGTGAGCCCGTAGCCCACGGCGAGGACAGACGCCGAGAAGCCCACCACCAGCGCGGCGAGCACCGGGGCGCCGAACAGAAGAGTGATCAGCAGGAACAGCACGGGAAGGGCGATCAGAACGGCAGTGCGCGTCGTGTAGATGCTCTGGCTGCGCATCGCACGGTCGATCGACGGCTGGCCCGTCACGTACGCGGTGACCGGCGACGAGACGTACCGCCTCACCGTCCGGTCAATCTGGGGCTGGATCGTGTTCGCCGCGGTCTTCTCGGAAGCCTCGACGGCGGTCACGATCGTCGCGACGCCGGGCTTCGGCCTCAGCTCCGCCGTGCCAGGAGTCTTGTCCCACGGCGACAGGATGCGGGCGTCGGAGCGAGCGCGGAGCGCTCTGACGAGCGCCGGCCCCTGGCGGTCCAGCTGGGCGGCCGGGCCCACGAGCATGATCGGAACGAGCGCGCTGTTGCCGAAGCGGCTGTTGGCGATCTGCTGGGCCCGCGAGGACTCGGTGCCCTTCACGACGAGGATCGACGGGGAGAAGCTGTCCGCGATGCGACTACCGGCGAAGCCGAGTGCACCGACCAGCACGAGCCAGAGGATGATCGCGACCCTGGGACGGCGTGTGGCGATGCTTGCTAGCCGGATCATGCTCTTTCCCTCGCTCGTGAGATTGCCCTTACTGTCCCGAGCAGCCTCCCCGGCCTCCCGCCCGGCCGCATCGGACCTTTATGCGGCTTCGGCATCCGTGGGAACCCGCGGGCCGGCGCTCGCTTGACGCGCTGGCCCTATGCGACGGCTTCGGGGGCGGGCGCGAGGACGCGCTGCGCGAGGTCCACGAGGCGGTTGGAGTAACCCCACTCGTTGTCGTACCAGGCGACGACCTTCACGCTGGTGCCGTCGATCACGCTCGTGAGGCCGGAGTCGAAGATCGCCGAGTAGGGCGACTTGACGATGTCGGTGGAGACGAGCGGCTCGTCGCTGTAGTCCATGATGCCCGCGAGTGGAACGCAGCCGGCGGCCTCGCGGAACAGCTCGTTGATCTCCTCGACGGAGGTCGCTCGCTCGGTCTCCACGGTGAGGTCCACCACGGACCCCGTCGCGAGGGGAACGCGCAGAGCGTAACCGTGCAGCTTCCCAGCGAGCTCGGGGATGACCAGCCCGAGTGCCTTTGCAGCGCCGGTGGAGGTTGGGACGATGTTGACCGCCGCCGCACGCGCCCTGCGCATGTCCTTGTGAGGCGCGTCGAGGAGGCGCTGGTCGCCCGTGTAGGCATGCACGGTCGTCATCAGTCCGTGGCGTATGCCCACCGACTCGTGCAGCACCTTGGCGACAGGAGCCAGGCAATTCGTGGTACACGAGGCGTTCGAGATCACCAGGTCGCGGTGAGGGTCGTAGGCCTCGTCGAAGTTGATGCCGAGGGCCACGGTCACGTCCGGGTTCTTCGCGGGCGCGGAGATGATGACCCTCGCGGCGCCGGCGTCGATGTGGTGAGCCGCCGCGCTTCTCTCGCGAAACAGCCCCGTGGACTCGATGACCACCTCGGCGTTCACCTCGCGCCAGGGGATCTCGGCGGGCTCGGCGACCGCGAAGAAGGGAACCTCGGTGCCGTCGACCGAGAGCGCCCCATCACGCGCCTCGACAGTGCCCGGAAATGGGCCGTAGGTGGAGTCGTGCCTCAGCAGGGCCGCGGCCATCTCGACGCCCATAAGGTCGTTGATGCCGGCCCAGTGGATCTCGGCTTCACGTTCGAACGCGGCACGAAACGCCGCACGGCCGGTGCGGCCAAACCCGTTGATCCCAACTCGTACGTTCATCGATGTCCCCGTCTCGTCGGTTACAGAGCGAACGTACGGCGGCGCCCCCCAGCTTTCATCCGGGAGCTGCCGTGGTCGGGACGGGGAAAGTACGGACTCGACCAGCGCAGACATCCCAGGCCTCTGTTCGTGCTAGGCCTCGCCCCAGGCAATCACACCGGCGATGTCGAGAGTCGAGAGAACGCCCACAGGGCGGCCGCCGCGAGCCTCGACGACGACCAGATGAGAGATCTTGTGGTCGGCCATGAGCTCCGCCGCGTGAACGAGCGTGTCATCCGCGGTCACCGTGACGAGCTCCGTTGCGGCCGCGCCGCCCGCGGTGCGGTCCATCGCGTCCGTGCCACCCGCGCGCACCAGGTCGAGGTCCGACACCACGCCCCAGGGCTGCTCGCTCTCGCCCTCGGCATCGCGACCTGTGACCACCACGCAGTGCACGTGATACTTGGCCATCATCCGCGCGACATCCGTCAGCGGCGTTTCCGGGGGACAGGTGAAGATCCCGACGCGCATCGCATCGTGGACGTGCAACGTGCCGTATGACGGCATCACATAGCTGCCGTGGATTGGTTCCATGGTCGTGCCCGTGGGTGACATCGTTTCTCCTCTGACGTCGGTCGCAGGTTCACGACCAAGCTAGGTGGAGCCGCGCCCACGGTCATCGGTAGATCTCCGCGAGGGTGCCGCGGACGCCTACTCATCGCGCGGCCAGATCGTCCAGCGTTCTGGAGGCCTTCTAGGTCCTGGAAGTCGCGGGTATTCTTGGCTCGACTCGCGGATCGGCCGCCGCACGGATCTTCCAGTCTCGGCCACATGGGCTTCGATCCACCTACCCAGGCTCCGCCACTCGACAAGCTCGACGCCGTCCGCCTGCGCCGGCTCATCGAGCTGGGCCCGACGCTCAGCGCTGGGCTGGATCTGGAACACGTGCTCGAGCGGTTGCTGAGCGTTGCCCGCGAGCTCACCGGCGCACGTTACGCCGCCGTCGGGGTGCTGGACCGCGATCGACGAGCGCTCGAGCGCTTCGTCACGCAGGGCATCGATGAGCGGACGCGCCGCACGATCGGCGACCTGCCCAAGGGCCACGGGGTGCTGGGGGTTCTGATCCGGGACCGGGTGCCGCTGCGGCTTCATGACGTGAGCGACCATCCCTTGTCGTACGGCTTTCCCCCCGGCCATCCGCCCATGCACAGCTTCCTCGGGGTTCCGGTGGCGATCGGCTCCGAGGCGTGGGGCAACCTGTATCTCACGGAGAAGGACGACGGCGACTTCGACGAGAGCGATGAGCAGACCGCCAGGGTGCTGGCCGCCTGGGCGGGCATCGCGATCGCCAACGCACGTCTCCACTCGGAGACCGAGACCCAGCGCGACGAGCTGAGCTACACGGTGCGTGCGCTCGAGGCGACCACGGTGATCTCGCGGGCGCTGGGCGGACAGGTGGAGCTGGCGCCGACGCTCGAGCTGGTGGTCAAACGCGGCCGCGCGCTCGCCAACGCCCGCTCGATGCTGATCTTCCTGGTGCAGGGCGAGGAGCTGGTGGTCGCGGCGCTCGCCGGCGAGGCGTCTCCGGAGCTGCTCGGGGCGAGCCTTCCGCTGCATGGCAGCGCCACCGGTCGCGCGGTGCTCTCCGGCGAGTCGCAGCGCATCCCCGATTTCGCGGCGCAGATCGACATGACCTCGCGCCGCGGGAACCTCGGACTGTCCGCGGAGCAGTTCGTGAGCCCGGGCGAGCACCACGCCCTGTTCGTCCCGATGTCCTACCGCGGTCGGGTGGTGGGGGTGCTGAACGTGATCGGCAGGCTCACCCCGGACGTGCCGTTCACTGACATCGAGGAGGAGCTGATCACGTCGTTTGCCGCCAGCGCGGCGACCGCGGTGGCGACGGCGCAGTCGATCGAATCCGACCGGCTGAAGCTCAGCCTCCACGCGATGGAGGAGGAGCGCTCCAGATGGGCGCGCGAGCTGCACGACGAGACGCTCCAGGGCCTCGGCGGCCTGAAGATGCTGCTGGCCTCCGCTCGACGGTCCGAGGACCGACCGACGCTCGACGCGGCGATCGATCGGGCGCTCGAGCAGGTGGCGGTCGAGATCCAGAACCTGCGTTCGCTGATCACCGACCTGCGCCCCGCCTCGCTGGACGAGATCGGGCTCGGCGCCGCGCTCGACGCGCTCTTCGATCAGCGTCGCAGCCAGAGCGGCCTCGAGATCCGCACCAGCATCGACCTGGCGTGGGAGCGGGGAGACGCGGGAGCGCGCCTGACCCCCGAGCTCGAGACCGCCGTCTACCGCCTGGTCCAGGAGGCGCTCACGAACGTCGTCAAGCACGCGGAGGCCGGGCACGCCGCCGTCAGCGTCGTCGAACAGGACGACCAGGTGCTCGTGACGATCGAGGACGATGGCATCGGCTTCGATCAGGAGGCCCCTCATCCCGGCTTCGGTCTGACGAGCATGCACGAGCGCGTGAGCCTGGCGGGCGGGGAGCTGGAAATCTCCAGCCGCGATCCCGGCACGACCCTGACCGCGCGCTTCCCCATCAGACGGGTTGACGCCCTCGCCGCGCTTCCCGCATTGCGGGTGGTTACTGACCAGGAGACGGGGTAACTGCTGATGCCGGAGCCCGTCCGGTTGCCTAACTTGGTCGAAGCAACTCACCACAGCGGGGAGGACACGTGCCGGGCAGCATCATCATCGGATATGACGGGCGCGAAACCGCCGATGATGCGGTGGTGCTTGGCGCGAGGTTGGCGGAGCTCATGGACGCGAAGTTGATCCTCAGCTTCGCCTACGGCGACGAGGTTGTCGCTGCCGTGAGGGGCGACGAGACGTCGGAGGCCTCGACGGAGGAGGAGGCCGACGCAACGCTGCGCCGGGGCCTGGGACTCGTGCCCTACGGCATCGCGGCGACCACGCGGGCCGTTCCCTCCTCGCCGGTCGACACGGTGCTCGAGGAGCTGGCCGTGAGCGAGCAGGCAGATCTCGTCGTGATCGGATCCTCGGACTTCGGCCCGCTGAGCCGGGTGCTGATCGGAACCGTCGGCGATCGACTCATGCGCGGCGCACCCTGCGCGGTCGCGATCGCTCCCGCCGGCTTCGGCAAGCGCCCGTCGCGGCCCCTGAAGCGGATCGGGGTCTGCTGGGACGGCTCCCG
Organism: uncultured Thermoleophilaceae bacterium; assembly: GCA_963770325.1. GTDB lineage: Bacteria > Actinomycetota > Thermoleophilia > Solirubrobacterales > Thermoleophilaceae > JAICJR01. The sequence continues at coordinate 1,343,728 of CAVYPF010000004.1, forward strand.
CGAGGCGCATGAGGCGCGCGATCTGGGGATCGAGCTGGCCCGGGCCAGCGGCGCCGTGCTGCGTCTCTACGCGGCGATCGTGTCGGACGAGCAGCCGATCCGTGAGACGGCCGAGCACGGGCTCAGCGAAGCATGCCGAGCGATCCCGGACGACATTCTCGCCAGCGGTCAGGTCGTGACCGGTGAGGCCGCCCACGCCCTCACGGACCGAGCCGAGAAGGACGGGATCGACCTGCTGCTGCTCGGCTCGCGTGGCTATGGTCCCGTGCGCCGGGTGCTGCTCGGCGCCGTCTCGGACGCGCTGATCCGGATTGCGACCTGCCCGGTCCTGGTGGTGCCGAGAAGCTCGGTGGCCCAGCAGGAAACGTCGAACGTTGCCTAGCCCCGCCCTTCGCGCGTCGCCCATAGGGCAGACTGCGAGCGGGATGGAAGCCGCAGCTACCGATTTCACACCGGATGACTTGGAGCGCATCGTCGGATACTGGGAGGCCGCGAACTACCTCACGGTCGCCCAGATCTACCTGCAGGAGAACGCGCTGTTGCGGGAGCCGCTGCGCCCGGAGCACATCAAGCCGCGGCTGCTCGGGCACTGGGGCACATCCCCGGCCCTCAACCTGGTCTACGTCCACCTGAACCGGCTCATTCGCCGCACGGCGCGCGACGTGCTCTACATCGCCGGCCCGGGCCACGGCGGACCGGCGCTGGTGGCGAACGTCTACCTCGAGGGCACCTACTCGGACCTCTACCCGCACATATCCGCGGATGAGGCCGGCCTGCGCAACCTCGTGCGCCAGTTCTCGACGCCCGGTGGAATCCCCAGCCACGTGAGCGTGCCCACCCCGGGCTCCATCCACGAGGGCGGGGAGCTGGGCTATGCGCTCGCCCACGCGTTCGGCGCGGCCTTCGACAACCCCGACCTCCTGGTGGCGTGCGTGGTCGGCGACGGCGAGGCGGAGACGGGTCCGCTCGAGGGTTCCTGGAAGGGCGTGCGGTTTCTCAACCCCACCCGTGACGGCGCGGTACTGCCGATCCTGCAGCTGAACGAGAACAAGATCTCGGGGCCGACGGTGCTCGGACGGGCGAGCGACGAGGAGATCGCCGCGCTGCTCTCCGGCCACGGCTACGAGGCGCACTTCGTCGCGGGATCCGACCCGCGAGCGGTGCACTCGGAGTTCGCCGCGACGCTCGACCGTTCCGTCGAGGCGATCGACGCGATCCAGGCAACAGCCCGCGGAAGCGGGGGATCCGCGCGTCCGGTCTGGCCCGCGATCATCCTGCGTACGCCGAAGGGCTGGACGGGGCCCAAGGTGGTCGACGGCCTGCCGGTGGAGGGCACCTTCCGCGCCCACCAGGTGCCGCTCGCGCACGTTCGCGAGAACCCCGAGCACCTGGCGATGCTCGAGGAGTGGATGCGCAGCTACCGGCCGGAGGAGCGCTTCGACGACTCGGGGGAGTTCGTCCGCGAGCTGGCGGAGCTGGCTCCGGCCGGCGACAAGCGGATGGGGTCGAGCCCCCACGCCAACGGTGGCCGGCTGCTCCAGCCGCTGGAGTTCCCGGACATCGACGCCTACGCCGTGGCGGTCGAGCGACCCGGTCGCGTCACCCTGGAGACCACCCGTCCGCTCGGCGAGCTGCTGCGCGACGTCTACCTGGCCACGAAGGAGAGCGCCGACTTCCGCCTCTTCTGCCCCGACGAGACGAACTCCAACCGGCTCGGCGCCGTGTTCGAGGTCGAGGACCGCTGTCTGATGGACGCGCGGACCGACGACGATCACGTGAGCCCCGACGGGCGGGTGATGGAGGTGCTGTCGGAGCACCTCTGCGAGGGCTGGCTGGAGGGGTACCTGCTCACCGGCCGTCACGGCATGTTCGCCACCTACGAGGCGTTCGCGATGGTGGCGGCGTCGATGATGATCCAGCACACGAAGTGGCTCCAGGCGGCCGCCGACGTGCCATGGCGCGAGCCCGTGGCGTCGCTCAACCTGCTGCTCACCTCGACCTGCTGGCGCAACGACCACAACGGCTTCAGCCACCAGGGGCCAGGGCTGATCGACACGATGATCTCCCTCAAAGGCGGGGTGACGCGCATCTACCTGCCTCCCGACGCCAACACCCTGCTCTCGGTTGCCGACCACTGCTTGAAGAGCCGCAACTACACCAACCTCATAGTCGTCGACAAACAGGAGCATCTGCAGTACCTCGACATCGAGGCGGCACGCGACCACGCGGCCCGCGGCGCGTCGGTCTGGGACTGGGCATCGAGCGAGAGCGCCGGCGACGCCGACGTGGTGCTCGCGTGCATCGGCGACGTGCCCACGCTCGAGACACTCGCCGCCGCGTCGATCCTGCGTTCGTGGACACCCGAGTTGCGGGTGCGAGTGGTGAACGTCGTCGATCTGATGCGCCTCTTCCCCCCCATCCTTCATCCCCACGGCCTCCCGGAGGCCGAGTTCAACGAGCTGTTCGGCACCGAGACGCATGTCGTCGTCGCCTTCCACGGTTACGCACGTGCCCTGCACCAACTGCTTCACGGGCGCGTGCGGCCCGAGCGCTTCCATGTCCACGGGTTCACGGAGATGGGCACCACCACCACGCCGTTCGACATGGTGGTGCTGAACCACCTGAGCCGCTACCACCTGGTGATGCAGGCGCTCCGGCGCGCGCGCCGGCCGGCGGGTGCGGCCGAGCTCGAGCAGCACTGTGTCTCGATGCTCGAGCGCCACGCCGCCTACATTCGCGACCACTTCGAGGACATGCCCGAGATCCGCGACTGGCGCTGGGACGGATGAGCCGTTGCGGGTGCTCGTCGTCAACGTCGGCTCGAGCAGCCTGAAGCTGCGGCTGCTCGACGGCGACGACGCCGTTCTCGCCTCGCGCGACCTGCCGGCACAGGACCACTCCCGATCGCTGTCCGAGTTCCTCAGCGAGGCCGGCGAGTTCGACGCTGTGGGCCACCGCGTGGTGCACGGCGGTTCGCGGTTCACGGCGGCGGCGGTCGTGGATGACGACGTGCTGGGGGCGCTGCGCGAGACGTGCGAGCTAGCGCCGCTTCACAACCCGCCCGCGATCGCGGCAATCGAGGAGCTCCGCCGCCTGGCTCCCGGTGTGCCCAACGTGGCCTGCTTCGACACCGCCTTCCACGCCTCGCTGCCTGCCGCAGCGGCGCTCTACGCGCTGCCGGAGCGCTGGAACAAGGGGCTCGGCGTGCGCCGCTACGGGTTCCACGGACTGAGCTACGCATACGCGTCGCGTCGGGCGGCCGATCTGCTGGGCGTGCCGGTTTCCGAGCCACGGCTCGTCGTCTGCCATCTGGGCGCGGGCGCCTCGGTGGCGGCGATAGCCGGCGGGCGCTCGCAGGACACGACGATGGGCTTCACCCCCCTGGAGGGTCTCGTGATGGCCACCCGCTCGGGCTCCGTGGACCCCGGGCTGCTGCTCTGGCTCGAGCGCAGGCACGGAGTGTCACCCGAGGAGCTGCGAGAACGCCCTCGAGCACGAGAGCGGCCTCGCCGGGCTGAGCGGAGGCTCGGGAGACATGCGCGAGCTGCTGGCCGCAGTGGACGCCGGCGATACGCGCTCGCAGATCGCGCTGGCGGTGTATGTGCATCGACTCCGGGCGGCGATCGCGGCGATGGCCGCGGCGCTCGGCGGCCTCGATGCCCTGGCGTTCACCGGGGCCGTGGGCGAGGGATCCCACCGCATCCGTCGCGTTTCCACAGGCGGCTTCGGATTTCTGGGCGTTTCAGTCGACGATGGCGGCGGCGAGGAGGCAACCGGTCGCGACGAGGACATCTCCGCGCGCGGTGCGCCGGTGCGCACCCTCGTGATCCACGCGCGGGAGGAGTTCGAGATCGCCGCGCAGACCCGCGCCGCCCTCTAGGCCGCTGGCTCTGGGGTTAGTGCTGGGCGGGTGCCAAGCGCCATCTGTTCCTCAGGCACTACGCGAGTGCCGGCCATGCCGTCGAGCGCCACCAGCGCGTCCTCGAGCGCCGCGACGACCGCCAAGCCACCGGTGGCCTCCACGAAGCGGCAGGCCGCCTCGGCCTTGGGGCCCATCGACGCCGCCGGAAGCTCCAGCCGCCGCAGGTGCGCCGGGCAGGTCTGGCGGATCACATGCGGCTCGCTACAGGCGAAGCCCTCCTCGATCCCCGGCACGTCGGTGAGCAGGAGGAGCGCATCGGCGCCGAGCTCGCACGCGAGCAGACAGGCTGCGAGGTCCTTGTCGATCACGGCCTCGACCCCGTGCAGGACACCGCGGTGTTCGACGACGGGCACGCCGCCACCGCCGGCGCAGATCACCAGCACACCCGCGTCGACAAGCAGCTTGATCGTGTCGAGCTCGATGATCCTCCGCGGTTCCGGCGAGGCGACCACCCGCCGCCAGCCTTCCCCGTCGGCCGCCACACTCCAGCCGCTCGCTGCAGCGAGCCGCTCCGCCTCGGCGCGGTCGTAGACAGGGCCCACAGGCTTGGTCGGATGCGCGAACGCGGGATCCGCGTGATCGACGACGACCTGGGTCAGCAGGGTAGCCACCTGGCGGTCCGGCAGCAGGTTGCCGAGCTGCTGGTCCAGCATGTACCCGATCATGCCCTCCGATTCGGCGCCGAGCACATCGAGCGGGTACGGGCTCACCGCCCGGTACGCCTCTGACTGCAGGACGAGCAGCCCGACCTGTGGTCCGTTGCCGTGCGTGACGATGAGCTCGTGCTTCTGGGCCACCTCACCCAGCGCCTTGGCCGCAGCGATCAGGTTCTGGCGCTGTACGCGGGACTCCGCGGGCTCGCCGCGACGTATCAGTGCGTTGCCACCGAGGGCCGCCACGACACGCATCTCAGACTCCTTCCCAGTCGCCGGATATCAGGGTGTGCAACAGGGCCTGCTCCGTCGGGAGGCAGTTGTGCGCCTGCTGTATGACGGCCGAGTGCGGGCCGTCGATCACTCCACGCGTGACCTCCTGTCCGCGGTGCGCCGGCAGGCAGTGCATGAACACCGCCCGCTCCGCGGCGAGGCCCATGAGCGCCATGTCGACCTGATACGCGTGCAGGCGCTCGAGTCGCTCCGCCTGCTCCCGCTCCTCCCCCATCGAGACCCAGACGTCCGCGTAGACGGCGTCCGCGTCGGCGACGGCGGCGGCCGGATCCTCGACGACGTCCATCGAGCCTCCGTGCACCTCGGCGACATGCCTCGCCTCGGTCAGGAGCTCGGCATTCGGCTGGTAGCCGGCAGGTGACGCCACGCGCACGTGCATGCCGGCCAGGGCGCCGGCCTCCATCAGCGAATGGGCGACGTTGTTCCCGTCGCCCACATATGCGAGCGTCAGCCCCTCGAGCGACCCGAAGTGCTCGCGCAGCGTGAGCAGGTCCGCCAGTGCCTGGCAGGGATGATGCTGATCGGTCAGCGCGTTGATCGTCGGCACGGAGGCGTCGACCGCGATCTGCTCGACCTCCACCTGCTGGAAGGTGCGCATCACGATCGCCGCCACATAACCGGACAGCACCTGGGCTGTGTCGGAGAGCGGCTCGCCACGGCCGAGTTGGAGCTCGTCGGGGCGGAGCATGATCGGCAACATCCCCAGCCGGTGGGCGGCGGCCTGGAACGACACCCGCGTGCGGGTGGACGGCTTGGCGAAGTAGCAGGCCACGCTCTTCCCGCGATGCGTGTCGGTCCAGTCGAGCGGTCGCTGCTTCATCCGCTCCGCAAGGTCGAGCAAGTGCTCAAGCTCCCGGCGATTCAGGTCGCCGATCCGCAGGAGATCACGCGGGTGGACGGGTCCGGACAGTGGCGTGGCCTCGACCTTCATCGCTGTTCCTTCCTCACCTTGGCTCGCGGCGCTTGCCTGCGCGACCGGTCCGCCAGAACGATGGGTGGTCAGGCTCGCGTCCGCCGTTCTGCTGGCGCAGGTAGCGGTCGATCGTTTCCTCGGCCTGCTCGATGTCCGCATCGAAGCGGTCGAGCTCGTCGTCCATTTCGACGGCCTCAGCCTCCATCCGTCCTTCGGCCGTGCGAATCGCGGAAAGGTCGCGATATCTCTCGACTCGGCGGCGGGCGCTGGCGGCGTTCTCCATGGAGGCAGGATCGGCCAGGCGGAGCGGGACGTCATCCGTGGAAGGCCGCGCTCGAGCCCCGGAAAGACCGTACGGATTGGCATGCGCGAGCGATGTGGTTTTCCCGAAGTGACCATGCGGCTCGCCGACGATGGCGTGACGATGGTTCGAGGCTAGGTTGAGCCGGTGCCCAGCGCGCTGAGCTCAACAGACGCCGGCTACCCGCGCCAGCGGGAAGTGGACGTCGCCCTCCGCGACGGCTCCACGGTCCACGTTCGCCCGGTCCGCGCGGATGACGAGGAACCGTTGCGCCAGTTCCTCGAGGACCTCTCGCTCGACTCGCGAGTGCTCCGCTTCTTCGGCGCCGGCACGAACCTGCGCATGGCCGCCCATGACGCTGCCGACGTGAACTACCACACCCGCTACGGCGTGCTCGCCACGCGGGGAGCGGACGCGCGCATCGTGGCGCACGCCGAGTACATCGGCACTGGGGAGGACACCGCCGAGGTCGCGTTCGAGGTGAGCGACGCCGCCCAGGGCATGGGCCTCGGCACGATCCTGCTCGCGCACCTCGCCGACGCCGCGGTGGAGAACGGCATCGAGACGTTCCAAGCGCTGGTCCTGCCCCAGAACCACCGCATGATCGAGGTGTTCCGCGAAAGCGGCTTCGCACCCGTGGTGCGTTCGCTGCCGGACGCAGTCGCGGTCGAGTTCCCGACGTCGGTCTCGCCAGAGGCGATCGAGGCGTTCGAGCGCCGCGACCAGGTGGCGGCTGCCGCCGCTGTTCGCCGCTTCTTCGCACCGAGATCGGTGGCGGTGATCGGCGCTTCACGGCACACCGGCAGCGTGGGCGCCGAGATCTTCAGGAACCTGATCGCCGCCGGCTTCAACGGTCCTGTCTATCCGGTCAACCCCGAGGCGCGCGTCGTCCAGTCGGTGCCCGCCTACCACTCCGTCGCGGAGATCCCGGGTGACG
>CAVYPF010000005.1:0-280626 GCA_963770325.1 uncultured Thermoleophilaceae bacterium
TCGACCTCGCGGTGATCGTCGTGCCGGCAAAGGGGGTGCTCGACGCCGCTCGCCAATGCGCCGCAAAGCAGGTGGGTGCACTGATCGTGATATCGGCCGGCTTCGCCGAGACCGGTGCGGACGGCGCCCGCCGCCAGGCCGAGCTGCTGTCGATCTGCCGTAAGAGCGGCATGCGGCTGATCGGCCCGAATTGCCTCGGCACCCTCAACACCTCAGCGGACGTCAAGCTCAACGCCACCTTCTCGCCCTCGTGCCCGTCTGCGGGACGGGTGGGCTTCATGTCTCAGAGCGGCGCCCTCGGCCTGGCTCTGATCGACCGCGCCCAGGCTCGCGGCATCGGCCTGTCGTCATTCGCCTCGGTCGGCAACAAGGCGGACGTGTCCGGCAACGACCTGCTCCAGTACTGGGAGACCGACCAGGCGACGAGCCTCATCGTGCTCTACCTGGAGTCGTTCGGGGACCCGCGGCGGTTTGCGAGGATCGCTCGCCGCGTCGGTCGCAGGAAGCCGATCGTCGCGGTCAAGAGCGGACGCTCGCGAGCCGGCGCCGCCGCCACCACGTCGCACACAGGGGCGCTCCTGGCAGCCTCGGACGTCAACGTCGACACGCTCTTTCGCCAGAGCGGCGTGATCCGGAGCCGGACGCTCGGCGAGCTGCTCGACGTCACCGCACTGCTCGCCAATCAGCCGCTTCCCGACGGCAACCGGGTGGCGATAGTGACCAACTCCGGCGGCCCGGGGATCATGTGCGCCGACGCCTGCGAGGAAGAGGACCTCGAGCTGGCGAAGCTCTCGCTCAGCACCCGCACTCGGCTGGCCGAGCTGCTCCCGCGCGAGGCCTCGATGGGAAACCCAGTGGACATGCTCGCCACGGCGTCCGGCGACGACTATCGCCGCACAATCGAGACGGTGGCCGCCGACCCGGGCGTGGATGCGGTCATCGCGATCTTCACACCAGCGCTGGTCACCCCGCCCGAGGACGTCGCTGCGGCGATTCGCGGCGCGCTCGAGCTGGCCGAGCGGAAGCTGCCGCTGCTCGGCGTGTTCATCTCCGCGGCGGGGGCGCCCCCGAGCAACTTCGACTGGCCCACCACGGTGCCGATGTTCGACTTTCCAGAGGAGGCCACTCGGGCCCTGGCTCATGCCGTCCACTACAGCGCGTGGCGTGAGCGGGGGGAACAGAACGTGCCCGAGTTCGCAGACGTGCGCCCCGAGCGCGCGGCGGCCGCGATCGCCTCGGCCCTCGCTCGCAAGCGCAGCTGGCTCGAGCCGTCGGAGCTCACGGAGGTGCTCGGCGCGTACGGGATCCCACTCGTGGAGTCGCTGTCAGCCGCCGACGCAGAGGGCGCCGGCGCCGCCGCTCATCGCCTCGGCGGGAGCGTGGTGTTGAAGGCGGTCGCTCCCACACTGGTCCACAAGTCGGAGGCTCACGGCGTGCGGGTCGGGCTTGAGGGCCTCGCGGAGGTGACCAACGCGGCCCGCGAGATGGCGGATGAGGTTGAGCGCGCGGGCCATGCGCTCAGCGGCTTCCTCGTCCAGCGCGAGATCGACGCGCCGGCGGTCGAGATGCTGGTGGGGATGACCCACGACCCGGACTTCGGGCCGCTGCTCGCCTGTGGAGCCGGGGGCACCACCGCCGAGCTTCTGAAGGACGTGGCGGTCAGGCTCACGCCGATAGACGACCGCGACGCGTCGGAGATGGTCCGCTCGCTCAGGACCTTCCCGCTACTCGACGGCTACCGAGGCGCCGCGTCTGCGGACGTGGACGCACTCGAGGACATCCTCCTCAGGCTGAGTGCGCTCGTGGAGGCTCACCCGGAGATCGTCGAGCTCGACCTGAATCCGGTGATGGTCGCTCCGGATCGCGCGGTGGTGGTCGATGCCCGCGCCCGTGTGGCCGAGGCTGCGATCCGTCCGCCGTGGCCGTCCGTGCGCGGACCGGCTCACGACTAGACCGACGACCTGCCGAACCGCGTCCGCGCCTCCTCGGCGTCGATCCCGGTCGGGCCGGAGCCGAGGCGACCCAGCGAAGGGCGGGTTTGCCGCTCGCCGCCCGCGCCGTCACTGGGGCCCGTGTGTCGGCGGGTTTCTACTGAGCCGATCCAGCGGAACACGCGGATGACCGGGGCGTCCGAGCACGCAGAGGATTCGCCGCACAGAGTTCTTTCTGCGAAGCCACCTGAAAGGGGCGCCAAATGTTCAAGTCGATTGTCTGGGCGACCGACGGCTCCGAGTCGGCCGACCGGGCGCTGCCGTATGCCAAGTCGTTCGCGGCCGCGGAGGGCGCGACGCTTACCGTCCTCCACTGCGACGAGATACTGGTCGGGCGCGGCGGCGGGCAGCCGGTCGTGGCCGACGAGGACGACGTGACGGCCAGGATCGAGGGCCAGGTGCGGGAGCTGGGCGACGAGGGTCTAAAGGCGACCCTGAGGGTCGTGCACGCCACCGCCGGCAGCGTCCCCCAAACGATCGCCGACGCCGCCGACGATCTGTCTGCCGATCTGATCGTGGTCGGGACGCGCGGGCACACCGCGTTCGGCGGTCTCTTGCTCGGGAGCGTCACGCAGCGGCTGCTGCATGTCGCGACCTGTCCGGTCTTCGCCGTCCCCGCAGCCGCCCGACCCCCCGCGCTGTCCCGGAGCGAAGCCGCGCAGGCGACTGCTGCCGTTTAGCAACCGTCCGCCGCGGATCCCACCGCAGGCGCCGCCCGCCCCGGCGGCGCGTGTGCCCCTAGCCGCGCTGAACCTCACAGATGGGGAGTCCCGGGTCGGGCCTTTACCGGCCCTTGACCACCCGAGTTGCACGATCACGGAATGGCAACGGTCAACCGTCCAGCGAGGCGCGCCGCGCGGCTGGGCGGGCCGGCGGGCAACGAGGTCCTTACGTCCGCCAGCGCCGTCGTGCTCATGCTCCTGCTGATCGCCGAGGGCATCACGATCCTGCGGATAGGCAGCCTGCGCAGTGAGCACATGTTCATCGGGATGGTCTTGATCCCGCCTGTGCTCCTGAAGCTCGGCAGCACCGGCTATCGCTTCGCGCGCTACTACGCAGGCACCCGCGCATATGTGGACAGGGGACCCCCAGCGCTGCCGCTGCGGGTCCTCGCCCCCCTGCTGGTGCTGGCCACGGCGATCGTCTTCGCGACGGGCGTGGCACTGCTCGTCGTGGGCCACAAATCGGGCGCGCTGTTCACCCTCCACAAGGTCAGCTTCATCGTGTGGGGCGCAGTCTTCGGCGTGCATTTCCTGGCGCACCTGTCACGAATGGCTCGTTCGCTCCGGAGCGACTGGACGGCCGCGGGCAGGATGCGCGTGCCGGGCTCAGGCGCGCGGATGGCGCTCGTTGTGGCCTCGATCGGCGGAGGGGTCGCGCTCGCGCTCGCGGTGTTGCCGCTGATCAGCGCCTGGCACGGTCATCGATCGTTCTGAGAAAGCTTTTCGCGTTCCTTTGCTGTCCCTTGACCGGGGCACGCCGAACATGGGTGGCGACATGTCCGCTAACCCTGATCCAGTCAGCCCCACGCGTCGCGACCGCTCGCTGCGGCGGGTGCACCGGGCTACGCTCGCGGTCGGCGCCGCCACCGTGGGTCTCGCCACAACGCTGTCGGTCGTGGCGGCGCACGCGTTCAAGGGCCACTCGCGCCAGGCCGGGCAAGACACGGCGCTGGTGACCAAGCGCCCGCGGACGCGCTCGTTGGTGGTCCCGGCCCCGCAGCACGTGCCCCCGATCTCCTCGGGCGGCGAGTCGCTGCAGCCCCCCTCCGCCCCGCCGTCGTCCGCCGCGCCCCCACCTGCCTCACCCCCGCCAGCCCCGGCGCCGGTCACTCCCCGGCCGGCGCCGGCGCCGGCTCCGCAGACCTCCGGCGGATCGTGAGCCGGCCCGGCGCGGCGACCTGGCGGGCGCTCGGCACCACGGCGACCGTGGTCGTGACCGACCAGGATGCGCTGATCGCGGCGAGGAGCGCTGTCGAGTGCGAGCTCGAGGCACTCGACGCCGCCTGCAGCCGCTTCCGCGACGACTCCGAGCTGTCACTTCTCAATAGCTCCGGCGGGCGCGGCGTGCGCGCGGGCACCCTGCTGCTCGAAGCCGTGGGCGTCGCGTTGAGGGCCGCGCGGCTCACCGACGGCCTCGTCGACCCCACCGTGGGCGAGGCCCTGGTGCTCGCCGGGTACGACCGGGACTTCGAGCAGATCGCCGCAGGGCGCGGGCGGCCTGGTTTGCCGGCGCGTGCCCGGCTGGCACCTGGTGCGGCTCGATTCCGGTCGCAGCGAGGTGCGCGTGCCGAAGGGCGTGGTGCTCGATCTCGGAGCCACCGCCAAGGCACTGGGCGCCGATCGCGCCGCAGCGGCAGCGGGCGCAGCGGCACCGGGAGCGGGCGTGCTCGTGAACCTCGGAGGCGACATCTCGACCAGCGGTCCGCCGCCTGCTGGGGGCTGGACCATCCGAGTGGCCGATGACCACCGCGCGCCCGCGGATTCGCCGGGCCAGACGATCGCGATCGGGTCCGGTGCCGTGGCCACCTCGAGCACCACGGTGCGGCGCTGGGGCGAGGGCCGGCACCACATCATCGACCCCCGCACGGGTGTGCCGGCCGCATCGGGCTGGCGGACCGTCAGCGTAGCGGCTGCCACGTGCGTGGACGCCAACGTGGCAAGCACGGCCGCCATCGTGCTGGACCAGAGGGCCATGGACTGGCTGGAAGAGCGCAATCTGCCCGCCAGGCTCGTGGACCAGAGCGGCCGTGTTTCCACCACCGCCGGCTGGCCCTCGGAGGCGGTTGCTGCATGATCGCCGCCGTTCAGGGACCCTCGGCACTCTGGTACGCCACTCGCGGTACCGGCGCGGTCACGCTCGTGCTGCTCAGCGCGAGCGTGGTGCTCGGCATCGCCGAGACGCGTTCCTGGCGACCCTTCGGCACCTCGCTGTTCGCGGTCGGCTCCCTCCATCGGACGTTGTCGCTGCTCGCGGTCGCGCTGCTCACCGTGCACGTGGCCACGACCGCGCTCGACCCGTTCCCCCACATCGCGCTGCTCGCGGCGGTGGTGCCGTTCACAAGCTCCTATCGCCCGCTGTGGCTCGGTCTCGGCACGATCGCGGCCGACATCTTGATCGCCCTCGTCCTGACGAGCCTGTTGCGGCGCCGGCTCGGCTTCGGCGCGTGGCGCGGGGTCCACTGGTTCGCCTATCTGTGCTGGCCGGTCGCGCTGCTCCACGGGCTCGGGACCGGCTCCGACGCGAAGACCACGTGGATGCTGGTGCTCACCCTCGGCTGCGTCGCAGCGGTGCTGGTCGCGCTGGCCAGTCGGCTCGCCGCGGCCACGACGCCGCCGCGGGTGCGCACCCTCGGCAGCGCCGCCACGGCCGTGGCGCTGGTGGGCGCCGTCGTCTGGGCGGCGCAGGGCCCGCTCGCAAGCGGCTGGTCACGCCGCGCCGGGACGCCCGCCACAGTCCTGGCCGCCTTCGGGCACGCGACCCCCGGCGGCAGCCGGCAGCCGGCCCGGCCGGGGGCGAGCACCGACGCCTTCGGTCGGGCCTTCTCATCCGACGTGCGCGGCAGCTTGACGCGCGGGCAGAGCCGCGACGGCACCGGGGTCGTGGACCTGCGCATCCACTCGACGGACGGCCCCGCCGGGCGACTGCGCATCCGCCTGGGCGGCAGAACGCTGCCGGACGGCGAGCTGTTGATGACCCGCAGCGCGGTGACGTTCGGGCCTCCCAGCGAGTCCAGCCGCTACCGCGGCCGGGTCCGCTCGCTGCACGACACCGCACTCCAGGCACTGGTCGGCAGCGCGGAGGGGCGCGCGCTGGAGCTCTCGATCCAGCTCTCGCTCAACGGGAAAAACGTGAGTGGCGCGCTGCGCGGCGTGCCGGTGAGCCAATGAGCCTCCCCCGCCTGCTCGCGGGCGTGCGCCGGGGCGTGCCGCTGTCGCTCGACGAGCACCGCCGCGTCCACGGGCCGGAACGCGGGACGTCGCGCGACCTCCTGGAGGACGTTGCCCAGTCCGGCCTGCGCGGGCGCGGGGGCGCGGCGTTCCCCACCGCGGTGAAGATGGAGGAAGTAGCGCGCCGCCGCGGTCCGCGGGCTCTGCTCGTGAACGCCGCCGAGGGAGAGCCGATGAGCGCCAAGGACCGCGCCCTGCTCCAGCTCAGCCCGCAACTCGTGCTCGACGGCGCGCTCGCGGCTGCCGATGCGGTGCGCGCGCGCTCGATCGCGATCGCGGTGCCCGAGGACGCGATCACTACGCACAGCGTGTTGCGGCGGGCGATCTCCGAGCGCTCCTCAGGGCGCCGTATCGACGTGATCGCGGTGCCCTCCGCCCATCTGGCGGGCGAGGAGAGCGCACTCATCAACTACCTGAACGGCGGTCCGCTGTTGCCGACCGTGGTCCCGCCGTATCCCGCCGAGCGCGGCCTCAAGCGGCGGCCGACCCTCGTCCAGAACCCCGAGACGCTCGCGCACGTGGCGCTGATCGCTCGCCACGGGCCGGACTGGTTCCGGTCGCTCGGCACTCCGGCACACACTGGCTCGGCGCTGGTCACGATGGCCGGCGCCGTCCGCCACGCCGGGGTGTACGAGATCGAGTGCGGCACGCCTCTGCAGTCACTGCTCCACACGGCGGGCGGCACGCTCGAGCCGCTGCAAGCCGTGCTGGTCGGCGGCTATCACGGTGTCTGGATAGGCGCCCGCGAGACCGACCTGGTCACCCTCGACGACCACTCACTGACGCGCCACGGCGGCGGCCTCGGAGCAGGCGTGATCGTGGCCCTCGGCCAGTCGTCCTGCGCGGTGCAGGAGGTCACCCACACCCTTGCCTGGCTCAGCTCGGAGAGCGCCGGCCAATGCGGCCCCTGCAGCAACGGGCTGCCGGCGCTGACCGACCTGGTCGGCTCACTCGCCTCGGGCCGCGCCCCAGTCGATGCGTGGCAGCTGCTCGACCGCTGGACCGGCCAGGTGGCCGGCCGTGGCGCCTGCCGTCTGCCAGACGGTGCCGTGCGCTTCCTCCGCAGCGCCCTGAGCGTCTTCGGCGAGGAGTTCGCCGACCACGCCCGGAGGGGCCCCTGCAGCGCCTGCCGGCGGCCGCTCACGCTCCGCTTCGCCCTCGCGGACATGCCAGCGGCAAGGGCGGTGGCGTGAGCGTGCACCTCGAGATCGACCCGATCGCGTGCGCGGGGCACGGGGTCTGCGCCGAGCTCTTCCCGGAGTGGATCGAGCTTGACGATTGGGGCTACCCGATCGTCAACAACGGCCCGATCCCCGAGCAGCTGATTGTTCACGCGCGCCGCGCCGCCGCGGCCTGCCCGAAGCTGGCCCTCGCGATCAGACCGCGACGCGCGGAAGCCGAAGCTCGAAGCGCGTCGTCTCGCCGCTGAGCACCCGCAGGCTTCCGTTGTCAGACTGGGCAAGGGCCCGCGCGAGATGCAACCCGATGCCGGTACCGCCGGCGCGCGAGTCGCCCCGCTCGAAGATCCGGTCTTGCAGCTCGTCCGGGACGCCGGGACCGGCGTCCGCCACGGTCACGCTCGCGTTGCGACGGTCAGCCGACACGTCCACACGAACGGTTCCACTGCCGTGCCGCAGCGCGTTGTCGAGCAACACGTCGAGAACCTGCCCCACCGTGCCGCGCGACGCTCTGACCAGCACGTTCTTGTCGGCGCCCACCGCGAGCTCCCGTCGCGAGCGGGCGAACGCGGGCCGCCAGCGAGCCGCGTGTTGATGTACCACCGCGCCAAGGTTGACCGTCACCGGGCTGTCCGCTCCCGTCAGGCGGGCGTGAGCGAGCAGGTCGGCAATGGTGGCCTCGAGCCGATCGACCTCGCCGAGGGCGGCGTCGAGCTCCTCCTCGCGGGTCGTCGCGCCGTTCGAGCCCCCCGCCTCCTCGATGCGCAGGCGCAGCGCCGTGAGCGGAGTCCTCAGCTGGTGGGAGACGTTTGCCGAGAACTCTCGCTCGCGCGCCACCAGCTCCGCGATCCGCCCCGCGCTGCTGTCGAGCCCGCGTGCGATCGCGTCGATCTCAGGCACCCCGAAGCGCCCGGCTCGCACCGAGAAGTCCCCGTCCCCCAGCTCCTCGGAGCGGCGCGCGATTGCCTCGAGGGGGCGCGCGAGCCGGCGTGCTTGGAGGGCGGCGAGCGCGACCGCCACGAGCACGCCGCCGAGGCTGAGCGCGGCGATCAGCAGCCATTCGCGGTACACGCGGCGATGAAGCTCACCGATCGGCGCCTCCGCCACCACGTCGCCGCCAAGCGCGGCGCCCGCATGCGCCACCAGCGCGTCGTGGCCGAGCGGCGGACCGGTGCTCACCCGCCGGCCGTCACGATTCGTCAACGCGGCCCAGTGATCGGCCGGCACGAAGCGGCGCAGCAGCGCCGGCGTGATCGTCTGACCGCGCTCGAGCCGATCGTCCATCGCCGCCGCGACCTGATCGGCCTCGCGCTCGAGCCGGCTCGCACTCTCCGCTCGCAGCCGCGCCGCCTCGACCGCGCCGAGCGGCACGCCCAGCACGATCACGGCGGCCAGCGCAATCGCGGCGGTCGAGAGGATCAGCCGGCGGCGCATCGCTGACCGCTATGGCTCAAACCGCAGCCCGACCCCGCGGACCGTGATCAGCCGTTTGGGACTGTCGGCGTCTTCGCCGAGCTTCCGCCGAAGCCAGGACACGTGCATGTCGAGCGTCTTCGTCGAGCCAAACCAATTCTCGTCCCACACCTCGCTCATGATCCGCTCGCGCGTGACCACCCGCCCGGCCTCCTTGACGAGCAGCGCGAGCAGGTCGAACTCCTTCGGCGAGAGCTCCAGCTCCTCGTCTCCCTGCCAGGCGCGGCGCGCGGCCACGTCGACGCTCACGTCTCCCGCCTGGAACTGCTCGGCCATCGTGCGTCGCAGCTGCGAGCGCACCCGGGCGAGCAACTCCGCGAGCCGGAACGGCTTGGTGATGTAGTCGTCGGCGCCAGCGTCGAGGCCGCCCACAGCGTCCATCTCACCGTCGTGGACGGTCAGGAAGACGATCGGAACTGACGGCCGCTCCTCGCGCACGCGCTGGCAGACCTCGAGCCCGTCGGCGCCAGGAAGGCCGATATCGAGCAGCAACAGGTCGTGCTCGCCCGAGACGCCGGACGCGATCGCGTCCCGGCCGTTCGCGAACGCCTCGACCACGTAGCCCTCTCGTTGGAGCGCGCGGACAAGCGGGACGCGTATGCCCTCGTCGTCCTCGGCCAGCAGGATCAGCGGCACGGTCCGATGGTAGGCGCGGATGCCGCTCCACAGCCGACCTTTGCCAAAGCTTTGCCTTACCCCGCGTCCAGGATGACCGGCCTCCGGACACAGTCGGAGAGAGCCCGTTTACGACTACGGAGGCCAAGTGCGGATGACCAGCGACCAGCAGCACTCGATCCGCTGATCGGCAACTGGACCGAGCCGCGAGGCCTCGTCAGCCTGTTCGTAAGTGGCCGCATACGACATGGTTCGCCCACCCCGCGCGGCCGTGGCGGGGCGTCGCCGCAAGCTGGTGCTCGCCGCTACTCACTGACCAATCGTGGTCCAACCCGTGGCCCCGTTCCTAGGAGCCAGGCGTCGTGCCGGTGTCGATCTCCTGTGAGAGCTTCGTCGCCTCGGCTCGCCGGCCCTCCGTGAGCACGCCGGAGCCGGCCGCGTGCGAGATCGGGTCGCCGCCGGCGCCGCGGAGAATCATGGCGCAGACGACGGCGATCGCCGCACCTGCGAGCGGGCCCACGACGTAGACCCAGTAGGCGGTCCAGTCGCCGCTGACCAGGGCCGGCCCGAACGAGCGGGCCGGATTCATCGAGGTGCCGCTGACCGGCGCGGACCACAGACCGGCCAGGGCGATGTAGCCGCCGACTCCGAACGCGCCGATTGCTCCGACGTTCTGCGCGGCGGAGGCGGTGCCGAGAATCACGCTGACGAGCACCGCGGTCAGCACGATCTCCATCAGCAGCGCCTGCCAGTCGTGGTAGCCCGGACCAGGCAATGTGGCGCCGAGATGCTGGACATTTCCGAACACCGCGAGCAGGAACAGGCAGGCCAGGGTCGCGCCAACCAGCTGGGCGATGATGTAGCCGGGCACCCGCCGCCAGCGAAAGTCACCCCTGACCGCGAACGCGAGCGACACCGCCGGGTTCAGATGCGCCCCGGATACCGCCCCCATGAAGAGAATGATCGCCATGACCATCAAGCCCGGCGCGACGACCGCCGCCGTGAGGCTGATCTGCCCCTCGCCGTGCAGGAGCCCGCCCCCCGCAGCCACCAGCACGAGCATGAAGGTGCCCAGCACCTCTGAGAACAGCCGTCGATACTCCAGGCGCGGATCGTCGAACTCAGCCCGCGACCCGAACTCGAGCATCATGAGACGCCGTGCACGGGGCAGGTCGTGCAGCGTCACCTGGGTTGCTTCGTGCTCCGTGACGGTCATCCGGGCCGATCATCCGCGACGAGACCGGAAACGGTCCTCACCCGAAACGGATGATTCGCCACGCACCGGCGGTCGGGTCTCAGCCCAGGCCTGTGGCGCGGGCGACCGCCGCGGTGCGGTTCGTCACGTCGAGCCGCGCGTACACGTTCTCGAGGTGCTTGCCCACCGTGCGCTCCGTGAGACCCAGGCGTAGCGCGATCTGTGCGTTGGTCAGCCCGCCGGCGACCAGACGCAGGATCTCGCCTTGCCGGTCGGTCAGCCCGAGCTCTCGGGCGGGGCGCAGCCGTGGGCCGGCGGTCACGCGCTCATAGGCGTGCTGGACGAACGGCCGCACCCCGTTGAGCACGCTGCGGTCGCGCTCCGTGAAGTCCGGGCGCAGGCGGTTCATCACGAAGCCGATGACCGTGTCCGCGGGAGAGGGCAGCGTGAACGCCATCTGGTACTCGACCGAGGTCGGGCCGTACAGGAGGTCATAGATGTCGAGGCGGTGGAGCTCCCGACGGGTGACGAAGTCCGACCACTTCAGCGCCTCGAGCCGGCGGGCGCGGATGAGCGGGTTCTGAATGGCGTACGCACCGAGGATCTCGTCGGCGCGCGGGAAGTACGAGTCCGATGGGTCGACCGCGGGCCTCAGCGCTATCCCGGCCGTGGGATCGATCACGTTCAGGGTCGAGAGGTCGGAGGGCACCAGCCGCCCGAGCAGCGGCAGGATCGAAGCGTTGAACTCCCCGGCGTCATCGATGTCGCCGAGCGCTTGCGCCACCTCGATGATGGCGCGGAGGTCCTTGGTGCGAAGCCGATCCATGGTCCCAGCCTCCCCCGGCGCGAGCATACGGAAAATTCCGAATTGAAACGACACCCTGCGCGTCGGATACTCCGCTCATGTCCGATCGCTGGAGTCGTCTTGCACCGCTGAGCGGGGTCGTGTTCGTGGCGCTGGTCGTGGGGATCTTCGTGACGTCGAAGACAACCCCCAACTCAAAGGCGAGCGGCGCCGCCGTGATCAGCTTCTACGAGGCCCACCGCACGAGCCAGCGTACGGCGGACATCCTGTTCGCCTTCGCAGCCATCTTCATCGTGCTGTTCTCCGGGGTCCTGCGCGACCGCTTCCGACGGAGCGATTCCGCCGAGGCACTCGGCGCCCTCGTGGTGGCGGGTGCGAGCCTGCTCGCGCTCGGGCTAACGGTGTGGGCCTCGATCGACTTCGCGCTCGCCGACGTGCCCAACCACCTGAGCACGAGCGCCGCCCAGGCGTTGAACGTCCTGGGCAACGACTTCATCTTCCCCGTGAACGTCGGGGGATGCGTGTTCGCGCTGGCAGTCGCGATCGGCATCCTGCGCGGCGCGCGCCTACCGAGGTGGCTTGGATGGGTGGCGCTCCCGATCGCGCTCGTGATGGTCACACCGGCGTTCGCCATCGGCCTGCTCGCGATCATCATCTGGATCCTGGTGACCAGCATCCTCCTGTGGGTGCGCGCAAGCGACTCGCCTCCAGAGGTCGCGACGTCAGAGCCACTGCCGACCTGAGCCGGCGTTACCGCGAGGTTGAAACCGCGGCGGCGATGACGGTCAGGTGTAACTGGCGACCAACTTCAGCGCGGCTTCGACGATGGCGATGTCTTCCTCCGTCGTTCCGCCGCTGACTCCGACGCCGGCGATCACCTGGCCCTCGCTGGTGAGCGGCACGCCGCCGCCCATCGCGGAATATCGGCCGCCGGAGACGGCGAGCAGGGGATACAGGTCCGCGCCTGGTTGGACGAGGGGGACGAGGTCAGCTGTGCGGATGCCGATGAGCGCGGACGTGTAGGCCTTACGCTCTGCGAGTTCGAGCGAGAACGCGGGCGCTCCAGTCATGCGGTGGGTGAGAACGACGTTGCCGTGCACGTCGATGACGGTGACCGCGACGGGCACGTTGTGTTCGAGCGACTCGGCTTCGACGCGGTCAGCGATGTCCTTCGCGGTGGTGAGCAGGTCCATGGTGGTGCGCTTCCTTCCAGTCAGTGGGATAGGCCGTTCGAGGTTCAGCGCTGGCCGTTGGGGCTCAGCTGTCCGACGTGGAAGCCGAGTCGATCTTCGGAGTCGCCGGGCTCCTGGAGGCCTTGCTCCAGGAGCGCCTTGATTCGCTCCTGCGCCGCTGGTCGCTTGACGGAAGCCATGCAGGCGTCCCAGCCCGCCCGGATTTCGACGTCCGGCGGCAGGCTGGCTTCGTTCACGAGGCGCTTGGTGTTGGCGATCGCCCACTTGTCGAACGAGGCGATCCGGGTTGCGAGCGCGTCGACGAAATCGTCCAGCTCGGCATCCGGCAGCGCGCGGTTCACGTAACCGAGGAACTCGGCATCGGCGCCTCGGATGTCGTCCGAGCTGAGCAGCACCTCGAGCGCGCGTCCGCGTCCCATGAGCCGCGGCAATCGCGCCATCGGCCCGCCACCGGCGACGAGGCCCACGCCCACCTCAAACTGCGACAAGAGCGCCTTCTCTCGGCTCGCGAAGCTCATGTCACAGGCGAGCGCTAGCTCGCTGCCGTTTCCGGTCGCCCGCCCCCGGATCAGAGCGATCGAGACGAACGGTGCGCGCGTCAGCCGCACCAGAACGTCGGGCCATGCCTCGAGGCCGGTAGGACCCTGCGGGATGCCGGTCAGCTCCTCGAAGTTCGCGAGGAAGTCGGAGTGATTGAGAAAGAAGCCATCGACGGCACTCTCGAAGACCACCACCTTCACCCGGTCGTCACGCTCGAGCTCCGTGACGATCTCTCGGAGCTGCAGAACGAATTCCGGACCCATGAGGTTGACCGGCGGGTTGTCGAGCACGACGCGACAGTGCGACGGCGTGACTCGATTGAGGCTGACCTGCGCGGCTTTCGTTGCTGACGACATGACACTGCTCCTGGCTTGGGGGTCACCGTGTGTGTGGGTGCTGCTGGCAATCACGTGCGTTGCATCGTGCGGCGGGAGCGCCGAGATGTCCACGACCTTTGAACTCAGACTGATAGCCGGCGCCTAACAGGCGAGCGCGCCAGCACGATGCCACCGGCGTAGGCAAGGGCGGCGGCATGCGCCGGAGAGGCGAGTCGGTCAGCTGGGCAGTTCCGTCCCAGCCTGCTCGGCAATCACGTACGACGCGTACCAAGCGGGCCAGTCCTCGTCTCGGACCCCCGTGCGTGTCTCGTGCTCGCCGTGAGCGGCCTCGGCACGCCGAAGCGCTCCCGCCAGATCCGCGCTCGACACGAATGCCACACCAGCGCGATCGACCCGGCCGGGCAGCCGCGTCGTGACCTCCTGGACGATCCACGTGTTGCCGTCGGGATCGTTGAAGGAGAAGAACGACCCATAGCTGGTGCGCTCGGGATCGACGCCGGGCTGGCGCGCCTCGACGGGGAACGGCGGGCCGTGCCACACGTCGCTCACGTCGATGTCACGCCCGACGAGCTCGCCGTGTGCCGCTTCGATGTCGGAGACGATCAGCCCTGCCAGGAACGAGCCCGGCGCGGCTGCGGTGAGTCCCGTGCCGAAGTTGATCGAGGTCCCGGAGCCCGGCGGCGTGAACTGGACGATGCGAAGGCCTTCGAGCGGGGCGACGTCGTCGTCCAGCCTCCAACCGAGGCCCTCGTAGAACTGCTTGGATCGGTCGGCGTCGGACACGGGGATGGTGTCGATCTCGAGCTTCATGTCGACCTTCCCGACCCTCGCGTCAGGGCTGGTGCTCTGTGCTTCGGTGGCGCTCATCTCGATCTCCTGGGTTGGGTTGCGTGCACCCCGACTGTGGCGGCCCGAGCGCTCGTTGACCACGACCGGTTGACTCACGCTGCTAGGCGCCGGCTAACACGGCTGGGCGTATTGTTCGGCTCATGGAGTTGAGGCTGCTGCGCTATTTCGTCGCCGTCGCCGAGGAGCTCCACTTCGGCCGCGCGGCGGAGCGGCTGCACATCGCGGCGCCCTCGCTTTCGCAGCAGATCAAGTCGCTCGAGGCCAGCGTCGGCACCCCGTTGTTCGTCCGCGATCGCCGGCACGTAGAGCTGACGGCCGCCGGGAGGATGTTGTTGCCCGACGCGCGCGAGATCCTCGAGCTCGCGGCGAGCACGCAGCGCCGGCTGGCGGGAGCAACGGGCGCTCTCCGGATGGGCTACGTCAGCTGGCTTCCCGATGAACTGCCGGCCTCCGCGCCATTGCACCTTCGCGTGGACGAGTGGGTCATGCCAAGCCACGTTCAGATCGGGCGTGTCCTCGACGGCGGACTCGACGCGGCGGTGGCGTGGGCCGGCTCGCGCGATGAGCGGCTGGACTTCCGTCTGCTCTGGCCCGAGCCGCTCGTCGCCGTCGCCCCCGCCGGGAAAACCAATAAGACCGTTCAGGCGGACAAGCTGCGCGTCCTTGTGGACGCCGACCTCACCTCGTGGCAGGCATGGAACGACTACGCCACGGAGTTTGCCGACGCGACCGGTGCACTCGTGGTGCACATCGATGACGGCGGCGTCGCCGGCCCGGCGTTCCACGATCGCGCCATTCGTGTCAACGCACCGCTGCTCATGTCGCCGAAGCGGTACACCGAGACGCTTCCCGCCCGCCTGCGCACGCGGGTCGTCGACCCGTGTCCGCTCTGGTGCTGGTCGCTGGTCACGCGTTCGGACGACGACCGCGACACCATCGTCGCTCTACGGGAACACGCAACCACCGTCGCGCGGGCCGCCGGGCTGCACAGCCTTCCCGTCGGCCCGACCTGGCTGCCCGCGAGGGACCCGCACCGGGACGAACTCACATCGCTCGGCGGGCGCGGCCCAGGCCTGATCGTGCGGGCGCGCGTCAGCCCGAGGCGGCCAGGCCCACCACGCCGCCCTCCACGAGCCGCCCGATCTCCGCGTCCGTGAGCGAGAGCAGGTCGGCGAGCACCTGCTCGGTGTGCTCGCCGAGCAGCGGCGCCCGCCGCGCCGGCGTGCGCTCCACCTGCGAGAACTCCAGCGGCGTGCCCGGCATCAGGTAGCTGCCGACTCCCGGGTGCTCCTGCTCGGACCACATCGCGTTGTCCGTCGAGCAGCGCGGGTCCTCGGTCACGAGCTGGCGGAACGTCTGGTACGGCCCCCACGAGACGCCGGTGCCCTCGAACGCGGCGCGGATCTCAGGCAGCCCGCGCGCCTCGAACCACGGGCGCAGCAGCGCCGCGATCAGGTCGCGACCCTCGTAGCGGCCGGACTCCGTGTCGAGGTCGACACCGATCGCCTCGGCGATCGCGCTCATCGGCTCGCGCAGCCCGGTGACCTCGAGCAGCGCGTCCCACTGTCGATCGGTCAGCGCGACGATCATCACCCGGCGGCCGTCGCGGGTCGCGAAGTCGTGCCCGAACGCGCCGTAGAGGTAGTTGCCGTCGCGCACCTGATCCTGGCCGCCGAGCTGCGCCTCGGCGACGCGGCCGAGGTGGCCGACCATCGCGAAGGCGACGTCGGAGAGCGCGATCCGCACGAGCTGCCCGTCGCCCGTGCGGGTGCGATGCCGGTCGGCGGCGAGCAGGCCGGTGGCGGCGAGTCCGCCCATGATCGCGTCCCACGCCGGGAGCACCGAGTTCAGCGGCTCCGCGAGGTTGCGCGGCCCCGTCGCCCACGGGAAGCCGGTGGCCGGGTTGACGGTGTAGTCGACCTCGCTGGAGCCGTCGCGGTTGCCCGTAAGCCACACCATCACGAGGTCCTCGCGACGGCCGCGCAGCGCCTCGTAGCCGAGCCAGCCGCGCGCGGGGAAGTTCGTGATGAACGCTCCGGCGGCGGCGATCAGCGCGGTGACGAGCTCGCGGCCCTCGTCGGAGCGGAGGTTCACCCGCAGCGAGCGCTTGCCCTTGTTGAGCCCGGCCCAGAACAGGCTCTGCCCGCCCGTCGCGAGCGGCCAGCGCTGATGGTCGAGCCCGCCGCCGAGGTCGTCGAAGCGGATCACGTCGGCGCCGAGCTGCGCCAGCGTCATGCCGCCGAGTGGCGCCGCGACGAACGCCGAGCCCTCGACCACCGTCAGCCCGTCGAGGATCCCGGTCACTGTTTACGTACGGGGAGAGGCCTCCGGCGAGTTGCGGAGCGCCTCCTCGATGGCCGCCAGCTCAGCGTCGGACAGCGTTCGCCGGACCACGGAAGCGCCCTTCTCGCCGAGCGCCGCCAGCATGTCGTCCACGTCGGCGGGCTCACCGAGCAACACGATTGCCGAGGAGCCCTTGGGCACGGCGTCGTGGAGGGTGTCCATCAGGGCTCGCGGCTCGGCCTCGGTCTCCTCGGAGGCTCCCAGCTCATCTCCTCCCAGTGAGGCTCCGATCGTCCCGCCGGCGGCGAATCCTGCGGCCCACCCCGCAGGACCGAGCGGTAGCGCGAGCAGCGCGCCGGCGACCCCGCCGACCGCGGCTCCGGACTGCGACAGGTGATCGGTCTCGTCGGCCGAGACGTAGTGGCCGGCGACCGTGCCGAGGAGCGAGATGCGGTCCTTGTGGTGATGCTCGAGGAACGCCACCTCCTGCGTCCACGGTGCATCGCCAACGCGCTTGTGCACGGTGCCGTACTCCGACTCGGCGCCACCGAGTCCTTCGAACGAAACGACTGCGAGTTCCATTCCCAGCCTCAACTCCGATCTCGACGATTCGGTGCATCTTTCCACGGAGCCATAGGATCCGCCGATGATCGTCTACCACCGGCCGGGGGCTGGGCGCCCAATTCGGATCGTCTGGATGCTCGAGGAGGTCGGCGCCCCCTACGACCTCAAGATCATGACCGCCGAGGAAGCCGCCGGCGACGAGCACCGCGAGCGTCATCCGCTGGGGCGCGTGCCGGTCGTGGAGTACGACGAGGGGGCGCTCTTCGAGTCAACCGCCCTGTGTCTGCACACGGCCGACCTTCACCCGGAGCGCGGGGCTCGTACCTCCGGTCGGAACGCGCGACCGCGCCCTTGTGTATCAGTGGGCGTTCTTCGCGATGACGGAGATCGAGCCGCCCGCCATACAGGCCTACCGGCTCCGCGAGCGCGCCCCGGAGGTCGCCAAGTCGGCAGCCAAGCGGCTGGACGCGAGCGTCGCCGTGATCGACGAGACGTTGCAGGGGCGCGAGTACCTCGTCGGCGACGGGTTCACCGTCGCCGACGTGATCGCGAGCGAGGTAGTCCGGATACTGGTGCGCCTGGACCTCATGGAGCCGCAGGGAGCGATCGCCGAGTACCTGGCGCTCATGGAAGCCCGGCCGGCTCGGCAGCGCGCGGCCGCCAAGTTCGCCTGAGCCGGATCGACAGGGAGAGGAGCGCACGATGATCGCTCGAGTGTGGCGCGGAGTCACGCGCGAAGCAGACGCCGAGGAGTACGGCAGGTACATCGTCGACACGGGCTTCGCGGCCTATGGCACCACGCCCGGGAACCGTGGGGCATGGCTCCTGCGCCGCGACTCGGAGGGGCGCAGCGAGTTCGTCACGTTCAGCCTGTGGGAGAACCGCGAGGCGATCGTCGCCTTCGCGGGCAGCGACATCGAACGGGCGTCCTATTACCCGGAGGACGAGCGCTTCCTCATCGAGAAGGAGGACACCGTCAAGCACTTCGAGATCGTGGCCGAGATCCCCCCTCCGTCGCTCTGAGATCGGCCCGACGGGCCGCGCCACTCGCATCGCCGCGTTCGATGCGGGCGCGCTGCGGGCCCACCGTGTACTTGGGGTCCGCTGCGGACTGGAGGCCGGCGCTGAAGACGCTCGCTCGGGCGAGCAGCGCACCGGCCATCACGAGCGAGCCGCCGCCGATGGCAGCGGGTCGAGAGCGGCCGGCGAGGCCCATCAGGGCCGCGCCGGCGGCGAGCGCAAGCCCGCCCGCGCGCCGGAAGTGCCCGGCGCCGCCCTGGGTGTAGGGCTCCCCCAGCTCCCCCAGACGCTTGCGCATCACCTCCGCTGCCACCGCCTCGGCCACCGCGGCGCCGATGGCCAGGCGCCGTGCTGGCGCCGCGAACCTGGCGGGAGTGACGATCGTCGCTGCACCCCCGGCCGATGCGGCCGCCCCGGCGGCGAACACGAAGGGCAGCGTCCGGCGTGCCTCGCGCCAGGCCGGCACCGAGGTGTTCGCCACCAGCGCCGCCGTGTAGGTGCAAAGGGGCAGACCGAGCGTGCCGGCGGCCACCTTGGCCGCGCGCCCGCTGACCGGGAAGGCACCGGTGGTCGCGTTGACGGCGGCCACCGCGGTGGCGCTCCCCGCGGCGCCGAGCAGCCATGAGCCCACGCTCATCGGCGAGGTGACCTTGAACACGCGGAACATGTTCAGGAAGCGGGTGGGGCGCCCGAGGTCGACGATCAGCAGCGGCGGGCTGACAGCTACCGCGGCGAGCGCGTTCACCCACGCGCGGCGGCCCAACTCCGAGTTACCCCCAGCCTCGGCGGCCAGCGCGAGCGCGGCCGAGGCGCCCGCCATGCCTCCGCTGAAGAAGTAGAGGGCGATCACCGGCTCCCACACCGGCTGCTTGATCACCGGCTGGCCGTAGTAGGACTGCGGTTTCGCCGGCTCCACCATGCGGCGTTCTCCGGGAGGGCTCATCCCCGCCTCCCCGCGAACACCGCGGCGACGATGCCCGCGCCCAGGGCCGCCGCGGCCGTCAGCGCACCGGCCCAGACCTCCGGGAGGTCGCGCGTGGTGCCCACTGGGTCGGGTGGCAGCCCATAGGTCTCCGGCTCGTCCAGCAGCAGGAAGAAGGCGCCGAATCCCCCCACGCCATCGTCCTCGTCGGCCCCGTAGAGACGAGCCTCCGTGGCGCCCGCGTCGGTCATCTTGGTGAGGCGCGCCTGCGCCCGCTCGCGCAGATCCGTGAGCTCTCCGAACTGGATCGAGTCGGTGGGACAGGCCTTTGCGCAGGCCGGCTCCATGTCCTCCTTCAGCCGGTCGTAACAGAGCGTGCACTTCCAGACGCGCCCGTCCTCCTCGCGCCGGTCGATCACCCCGAACGGACAGGCCGGCACGCAGTATCCGCACCCGTTGCATACGTCCGGCTGCACCACCACCGTGCCGAACTCGGTGCGGAACAGCGCCCCGGTCGGGCAGACGTCGAGGCAGGCGGCGGACGTGCAGTGCTTGCAGACGTCGGACGACATGAGCCAGCGCACGCCGTCGCCGTCCTGATAGGTGGAGAGGCCCCAGCCGTCGGCCGCGTTGGCCCGCTCTGCCGCCTCCACCAGCGACTCGGCGGCCGCCTCCTCGCCCAGCGGCTTGCGTTGCTCGATGAAGGCCACGTGCCGCCAGCGGTCGGCGCCCAGCGCGCGGGAGTTGTCGTACGAGTGGCCGCTGAATCCCTGGATCGAATCCGGGACGTGGTTCCACTCCTTGCAGGCCACCTCGCAGGCCTTGCAGCCGATGCAGACCGACGTGTCGGTGAAGAAGCCCATGCGCGGCCTGGCCTCATCCCCGTAGGTCGACTGGGCCGAGCTTTCGAGCGAGAGCAACCTATGAGCCATTGCCGGCCACCCCTGCCCTGCGTCGGTACTCGTCAACAAACTCCAGCAGTTCCCTGCCCCGAGGCCGGCGCCCGGCCACAACATCACACGTCGCCGCCTTCGACTCCTGGATGTGCACGTTCGGATCGAGTGCCAGCGAGAACAGGTCGTTCACGCTGTCGCCCGTGACGAGCCCGCGCTGTCCCCAGTGGTACGGCATGCCCACCTGGTGGATCGTGCGCCCCTGGACGGTGAGCGGCCTCACGCGGTCGGTGACCATCACGCGCGCCTCGATGGCCGTGACGGCGCTGACGATCGTGGCGAACCCGCCGTGCTCGAGGCCGCGCTGGGCGGCCAGCTCTGGGCTCACCTCGCAGAACAGCTCCGGCTGGAGCTCAGAGAGATACCCGACGGTGCGCGACATTCCGCCCGCGGTGTGATGCTCCGTGAGCCGGTAGCTGGTGAGCACGAACGGGAACACCTCCGCACCCGGCTCGCCCGCGGTGGGGTTGTAGAGGTTCTCCTTGCGGTCGTACCGCTGGCGGGCGGGGTTGTGCTGCTGGCCGTAGAGGGCGTTCTCGAATGGCGACTCGTGTGGCTCGTAGTGCACCGGCATCGGCCCGTCCACCAGGCCGGTGGGCGCGAACAGCCAGCCCAGACCGTCGGGCTGGACGATGAACGGCTCGCGGCCGGTGAGCGCATCGAGTCCCTTGGCGTTCTTCTTCGGCGTGAAGTCGGGCGGCTTGTCGACCTTGAAGTCGGGCGCGTCGTGGCCGGTCCACTTGCCCTCCTCCTCGTCCCACCAGACGTAGCGCTTGCGCTCCGACCACGGCTTCCCGTCCGGGTCCGCTGAGGCGCGGTTGTAGAGGATGCGCTGGTTCTTGGGCCAGGCCCAGCCCCACTCGGAGGCCACCCAGTTCTGCTCGTCGCGCGGCTTGCGGCGGGCGGGCTGGTTCACGCCGCCGGCATAGATGCCGGCGTGGATCCATGAACCGCACGCCGTGGTGCCGTCCGCCTGCAGCTCGTCGTAGACGGAGATGAACTCGCCGCTGTCCAGCTTGCGCCCGTTGATCTCCTGGAGCACAGCCTCGGCGCTGGGCTCCTCGGTGGGACCGGCGGTGGGGTAGTCCCAGGTGAGGTCGAACAGCGGGCGGTCCCGGCGCTCGGTCGAGCCGGCCAGCTTCTCCCGGATCCGGCGTCCCAGGTGGTAGAAGAAGTGCAGCTCCGAGCGGCAGTCGGCCGGCGGCTCGATCGCCTTGTGGCGCCACTGCAGCAGGCGCTGCGTGTTGGTGAAGCAGCCCTCCTTCTCGGTGTGGGCTGCCGCCGGCAGGAAGAAGACCTCGGTGGCGATCTCCTCCGGCACCAGCTCGCCGGTCTCCACCTCCGGCGAGTCCTGCCAGAAGGTGGCGGTCTCGATCATCGCCAGGTCGCGGACCACCAGCCAGTCGAGCTTGGCCATCGCGAGGCGCTGGAGCTTGCCGTTGGCCGAGCCCACCGCGGGGTTCTCCCCGACGGCGAAGAAGCCCTTCACCTTCCCGTCGAGCATCCGCAGCATCGTGGCGTAGTTCGAGTGGTCGCCGTCGATGCGCGGCAGGCTCTCAAAGCAGAAGTCGTTGTCCGGGCTGGCGCAGTCCCCGAACCACGCCCGCATCAGGCTGGCCACGTAGGCGTCGAGGCGCCCCCACGCGCCGGTCTCCGGGCCGACCGCCGCCACGTAGTCCGTGAAGGTCGCGTGCTCGCGCGCGTGCGGCATCGGGATGTATCCCGGCAGGATGTTGTAGAGCGTCGGGATGTCCGTCGAGCCCTGGATGTTCGCGTGGCCGCGAAGAGCCAGGATGCCGCCGCCCGGGCGCCCCATGTTGCCCAGCAGGAGCTGGATGATCGCGGCGCAGCGGATGTACTGGACGCCGACCGTGTGCTGCGTCCAGCCCACCGAGTAGACGATCGCGGAGGTGCGCTCGCGGCCCGAGTTCTCGCACAGCGTCTCGGCGATCCGGAGGAACTGCGCCTGCGGGATCCCGCAGATCTGCTCGACCATCTCGGGCGTGTAGCGGCTGAAATGGCGCTTGAGCAGCTGGAACACGCAGCGAGGATGCTCGAGGTCCGGATCCTCCTTGGGCAGCTGTCCGCCCTTCAGCTGGATGCCGTGTGCGCCGTGCGATTGCTCGCCGGCGACGTTCGAGCCCGTGCCGCTGGCCCCCTCGTAGTTCCAGCTCTCGGTGTCGTACGCCCCCTGCTCGGGATCGAACCCGGAGAACAGCCCGTCGAGGTCCTCGCTGTCCACGAACTCCTCGCTGATGATCGCGCGGGCGTTCGTGTACTCCTTCACGTACTCCCGGAACTCGCGGCCGTTCTCGAGGATGTAGTTGATCACCCCGCCGAGCAGGGCGATGTCCGAGCCGGCGCGCAGCGGCACGTGCATGTCGGCCACCGCGCTGGTGCGCGTGAAGCGCGGGTCCACGTGGATCACCTTCGCGCCGCGCTCCTTCGCCTCCACCACCCACTGGAAGCCCACCGGGTGGCATTCGGCCATGTTGGACCCCATGATCACGATGCAGTCCGAGTTCTGGAGGTCCTGCTGGAAGGTTGTGGCCCCTCCTCTACCGAACGAGGTCCCCAGACCGGGGACCGTGGAGCTGTGTCATATGCGCGCCTGGTTCTCGATCTGCACCGCACCCAGAGCGGTGAACAGCTTCTTGATCAGGTAGTTCTCCTCCGAGTCGAGCGTCGCCCCGCCGAGGAACGCGATGCCGCGCGTGCGCGCCAGGCGGCGGCCCTCGTCGTCCTCCTGCTCCCAGGTCGCGGCGCGGGCGGCGATCACGCGGTCGGCGATCATGTCGGTGGCCTGGTCGAGGTCGAGCTCCTCCCAGTCCGTGCCGTGCGGCCGGCGGTACTTCACCTTGTACTCGCGCAGTGGGCTGTTCACGTAGCCCTCCGAGGCTGAGCCCTTCGGGCACAGACGCCCGCGCGAGATCGGGCTGTCGGGATCGCCCTCGATCTGAACGACCCGCTCGTCCTTCACGTACACCCGCTGGCCGCAGCCCACTGCGCAATACGGGCAGACCGACTTCACCATCCGATCCGCCGTGGCCGTGCGGGGCTTCAGCGTGGCCGAGCGCTTCGAACGCGCCGCGCTCCCCAAGCCGAGCGGGTCGCGAAGCTGCCGGACCAGCGGAGGAATCCCGGGCCGACGGTTCATACGCCGGGGTTACCCACGGGAGCCGCCGTTGAAGCGCGGAATCACCGTCACCGGAACGTTCACCTGACCGAACGCGATCGTGCCGTTCCAGATCGACTTGGGCATGATCCGGTGCTACCCGCGCGCGGCCGTCACACACTTCACTCGTCAACATTTGCGGTCTGCGCCTCGCCCGCCTGGGCGGCGTCGGTCACCACCAAGAAGCTCAGCCTCGCCCTCAAGCGCTGAGGCCCATCGCTGCACCGCGCGAGCGGTACCGTTAGCCAAGGCACCCCAGATCGAGGAGCGGACATGGCTGACGACGAATCCAAGCAGCGGCCCGACCCACACGCGGCCCTCAACCAACCCGCCAGCGATCCTGATCCGACGGAGTGGCCGGACCCCTACGACAAGCGGCCCGACCCGCGCGACCCGGAGGCTGAGGACGAGGAGATGGACTTCGGCGACATCCACACGCCGACCGGAGCCACGAGCACCAGCGAGCCGAACCACGAGGTCGACATCGAGGTCGACCCGCGGCGCGCGAACCCGCACGAGCAGAGCTGATCCCGAGGCCGTAGCCGGTCAGGGAGCTGGCGAGTCCTGCCTTCCGTGCGAGGCGGGCTCGCCCGGCGCGAGCATCTCCGGTCGCAGCAGCGCGGCGACGCCGACCACGACGAACGCGGCGAGCGAGATCACGCCGATGGCGAGCAAAACGCCGTCGCCGAGGAAGGTCAACGTCGCGCCGACCACGAACAGCGCGACCGCGATCGCGGCCACCGGGAGCTGCCCGCCGGCGGGGTGCGGCGCAGGCTGCTCCTCCAGGGCCGGCGTGGCCTCGTCGAACCTGCCGCGGAGAACGAGCCCGAACAGCAGCACGAGCGACGGCACGAGGATCACCAGACCGGCGGCGATCGAGATCAGCAGCGCCACCAAAGTGGAGTGGCCGGCGGCCGCGGCGTGGATGGTCAGCCCCGGCAGGATGTCCGGCCGCTGAGCGATCCCCCAGCCGGCCACGATGGCGGCGACCGCGAGCGCGGCGGTGGCGCGGGCGGGTTCGTAGCGCCTCACGTGGACCAGCGCGAGGGTGAGCGCGCCGGCGACAGCGGAGACAAGCACCGCAGCCAGCCCCGCTCCGCTCGTGAGATCGTCGAACAGCGCGCGGGCGTCCGCCCGCAGCACGACCAGCCCGGCGATGGCCAGCGCGCCCGCCACCACCCCCATCACCAGCGCGCGCACCCGGAACTCCTGCGCGAGCGCTTGCTCGCCCTCCCGCGTGGCGTCGCCGGCGAGATAGACAGCCGCGAGGTAGCCGGAGGTGGCCACCGCGAGCAGGCCGACCATGATCGAGACGGGGTTCAGCCAGCTGGTGATGAGGTCGCCCGCGGCGTTGCCCACCGGCACCCGGCCCGCGGCGATGCCGCCGATCGCAGCGCCCAGCGCGAACGGGGTCAGCACCGACGACGCCCCGAAGATGAAGCCGATGACGCCCTCGGAGTCGCGGTCGACCGGCGCTCCGCTGCGCATGGCGTAGGCGGTGCCGCGCATGATGATCCCTATCGCCGCGATGAACAGCGGCACGCAGAGCGTCGAGGCGATCGAGCCGAACGCGGTGGGATAGGCGGTCCACGTGACCACCAGGACGAAGATGAGCCAGACGTGGTTGGCCTCCCAGACGGGCGCCATCGCGTGATAGGTGAAGTCGCGCACCGGCCGCCCCTTGGGCCGCGGCCCGGCCAGCAGGTACCAGAGCCCCGCGCCGAAGTCCGCGCCGGCGAACACGATGTAGGCCGCGATCCCGGCCAGGATCAGGATGGCGGGGACGTCAGCGAGCGCCATGAGTCTCCAGGATCGGGGGTGGCTCTCCCGGGACGTCGAGCGGCCGGCGCTGCAGGCGCACCAGGATCCACGCGACCGCGACAGCGAGCGCGAGGTAGGTGACGACCAGCGTCGCGTAGCCGACGGGGATCCCGCCGGCGCCGGTGACGGCCTGAGTGGTGCGCATCACGTGGTAGACCACCCACGGCTGGCGGCCCACCTCGGTAGTCACCCAGCCGCAGATGAGCGCGACGACCGACAGCGGCCCTGCGGCCACCAGGGCCAAGAGGAACCAGCGCGACTCGAGGAAGCGCCGCCGCCGAAACCACGTCACCAGATGAACGACACCGAGCAGCGCGAGCAGCGTGCCGATCCCGACCATCATCTGGAACGCGATGCGCACGACGTTGACGGGCGGGCGGTCATCCGGCGGCACCGCGTCCAGGCCCTGGATCGTGGCGTTCGGGTTGTGCTTGGCCAGCAGCGACAGGCCCCGCGGGATCGGGATCCCGTACTTCACCTTGCCGTCCTCGTACCAGCCGAGCACGTGGATGTCGGCGCCCTTCGTCGTCTGCCCCAGCCCTTCGATCGCCGCGAGCTTCGTCGGCTGGTCCTCGGTCACCCGCCGGGCGATCCAATCGCCGACGAACACCTGAACCGGCGCGGCCAGCGCCGCGATCGTCAGCGGGACAGCCAGCGCCACCAGCTCATAGCGCCCGCGCCGGCCCTTCAGCCAGCCCCACGCGTACGGCGCCGCCACGACGAAGCCGGCGACGATGAAGCCGGCTATGTACATGTGGGCCAGCTCCGGCCACAGGTGGGGGTTGCCGAACAGCGCCTTCCACGGATGGACGTCGGTCACGCGGCCGTCGACGAGCCGGAAGCCGCCGGGGTGGTTCATCCAGGCGTTCACCGAGATCACGAACAGCGAGCCCGTCAGCCCCGCGAGCACCACCGGGATCCCGCACAGCAGATGGGTGCGCGTGGACACGCGGTCCCAGCTGTAGACATAGATCGCGATGAAGATCGCCTCGACGAAGAACGAGAACCCCTCCAGGCCGAACGCGAGGCCGAACACGTTGCCGAACGTGGCCATGAAGTTCGGCCACAGCAGGCCCATCTCGAAGGAGAGGATCGTCCCCGTCACGACGCCGATCGCGAACAGCGCGATCATCACCTTCGACCAGCGCTTGGCCAGCACCCGATACAGCTCGTCGCCTGTACGCAGGTACAGCGACTCCATCAGCAGCACCATGCTCGGAAACGCGATCCCGAAGCAGACCAGCGGGATGTGGACCGCGAACGACAGCGCCTGCATCTGGCGAGCTTGGGAGAGGTGCCCCTGCTCGACGGGCGAGAGCGCCGCCGCCCAGACCTGGGCTATCAGAGCGTGGGACATGGGCCAGCGTGAAAAAGTACCGCCACTGGAACGAAAGGAGAGGTGACGATGCCGCTACAGGGTGAATACGAGCCGAGCAGTGCGGAGTGGGTCCGCAAGCAGGTCGAGGAGTACGAGAGCTCGGACGGGGCCAGCGGGACGACCCTGCGCGGCGTCCCCGTGGTGGTCGTCACCTCGGTGGGCGCGAGCTCCGGGAAGCTCCGCAAGCATCCCGTGATGCGCGTGGAGCATGACGGGCTGTACGCCGCGGTCGCCTCCAAGGGCGGGGCCCCCGAGCATCCGGCCTGGTATCGGAATCTCGTGGCGCATCCGCTGGTGGAACTGCAGGACGAGGCCAGCCGGGGCGACTACCAGGCGCGCGAGCTTCACGGCGACGAGCGCGCGCTGTGGTGGGAACGCGCGGTGGAGGTCTGGCCGGACTACGCCGGCTACCAGACCAAGACCGACCGGGAGATACCGGTCTTCGTGCTGGAACCCGTGAAGTAAGCCGCGCGCCGGGCCCGGCCGAATCTAAAGCTCGCGGCGCACTGAGCATCGCTGACTCGCGACGCGTGTTTGACATGGCCACAAGCAATCCCCTGGGAGGGAAGACCATGTTGAAGCTGAACAGGCGCTGCCTCAGCGCCATAGGGATAGTCGGCTGCGCGCTGGTCCTGGTGCCGTCGGCAGCCCAAGCTCGCAAGCATCCGAGCCCGAACGGGCGTCACAACCTCTCCATCGCGCTGTCGGACAACCCGGTGGTCGCCGGCGACCAGCTGGTGATCTTCGGACGGCTGCGCGGGCCGAACAACGGGCACCGCGTCGTCACGCTGTGGCACCGCATCAACCCCAAGCCGGCCTTCACGCCGGTCGAGCGGACCAGCACCGATGCGAACGGCTTCTATGCGTTCTTCCGCCAGCCGGGCGTCGTCAACACGAACCGCAACTGGTACGTGAAGTCGCTCGGGGCACGCAGCCGCACGGTCCACGAGCGGGTGTTCTCGCTCGTGACGCTGACCGGCCCGGCCGACGGCTCCAACCTCGAGACCGGTCCCGCGCACAAGGTGACCTTCTCGGGCACGGTGGCGCCGTTCACGACCGGGGACAGCGTGCTCCTGCAGCGCCAGAACGCAGACACCGGCAAGGGCTGGGGCACGATCGACCGAGGCAAGGTTCACCCCGGTGGCACGTACTCGATAACCCACACCTTCAGGGTCCCGGGTGACGCGAACATCCGGGTGCTGGTGCGAGGCACGCGGCGCAACATCGCCAGCGCCTCGAACGTCCTGAGCTATGAGATATCTCAGGCGCAGAACCCGAACCTCACGCTCACCCCGTCGGCCGACCCGATCACGGTCGGGCAGTCGGTGGTCCTGACGGGTCAGCTCCAGGGGGGCGGCGGCCAGCAGATAGCCCTGCTCGCGGCGACCCACGGCCAGCACCTGACCCAGGTGGCGACGACCACCGCCGACTCGCTGGGCAACTACTCGTTCACCCAGACGCCGGTGCACAGCACGATCTACCAGGTCAAGGGCGGGGGCAAGTCCTCGGCGCAGCTGTTCGAGGGCGTGAAGGACCTGCTCACGGCGTCTGAGACGCCCGCCACGATCAGCGCGGGCCAGTCGGTGACGTTCAGCGGCACCGTGGCGCCGAACAAGGCCGGCCACGTGATCTACCTGCAGCGGCAGAACCCGACCGGGAACGGCTTCCACACCGTCCAGGTCACGAACGTGGGGCCGGGATCGGTCTACTCGATCACTCGCCGCCTGTTCACGCCGGGCACGAAGGTGTTCCGCGTGCTGATCCCAGGGGGCCCGTCCAACCAGGGCGCAGCAAGCTCCCCGTTCACGATCACGGTGAACCCAGCCACGGCGCAGCAGCTCAGCGCCGCTCAGCCTGACACGACCGAACAAGGCTGACCTCCCAGGGATGGATGCCGGGGACCGCGGCTCGGCCGCGGTCCCCGTCCACCCCGCGCAGCAGCCGCGAAGCTGCGCCCCCGCGCCGCGAGGTGATTAGCCTGGGCTGAGCAGTGCCCGTCTCTGGTCCAGCCGCCTCCGTTCGCCGCGCGCTGCGGATCGAGCGGCACCCAATCGCGGTGCTGGTCGTGGCGAGCCTGGCGCTGGGGATCGCCTCGCTGCTCCTCAGCTCGGCCCCGACGACGGATCCCTGGGGCTGGATCGTCTGGGGAAGGCAGATCACACACCTCGACCTGAATACCGTCGCGGGGCCGCCCTCCTGGAAGCCGCTTCCGGTCCTGTTCACCACGCCGCTGTCCGTGTTCGGCGGCGCTGCGCCCGCGGCCTGGCTCGTGATCGCGCGTGCCGGCAGCCTGCTCGCGCTCGGGCTGGCCTACCGGCTGGGCGCGCGCTTGGCCGGGCCGGCGGCGGGCGTGGTGGCGCTGGTGAGCTTGCTGCTGATGCAGGAATGGCTGAGCGATGCCGCCTTCGGCTACTCGGAGGGGCTAGCGGTGGCACTGCTGCTCTGGGCCGTGATCAGCGACCTCGAGGGCAGATACACGCGAGCTCTGGCGCTCGGCTTCCTGGTATCGCTGTCGCGGCCCGAGGCCTGGGCCTTCTTCTTCCCCTACGCGGCATTCACGTGTCTCACGGGCCGGTCGAGGCGCTCGGTCGCGATCGGCCTCGCGATCGCCTCACCGCTCCTGTGGGTGCTGCCGGATTGGTGGGGCTCAGGCGACCCCTTCCACGCGGCCCATGTCGCGGGCGTGAACCTCGCCGCCGCGGGGGCGTACCCGGGGCTGGGGGTGTTGCGGGGCGGGCTTGGTCTGGTCGCGCTCCCGGTGGAGCTGCTGGCGCTCGCGACCGTCGCGCTCGCGGCGCGCCGCCGCGACGCGACCGTCGCGATCCTCGGCCTCGCGGCCGCCGCCTGGGTCGCGCTGCTGGCGCTCGCGACCGAGGCGGGCTACCCGGGCGCGGGCCGCTTCCTGGTCCTGCCGCTCGCGCTGGTCTGTGTGCTCGCCGGGGTGGGCGCGGTGTGGCTCGTGGAGCTGGGCCGGCCGGCGGTCCCGCGCCCCGCCGTGGCCGCGCTGCTGGTCGCCGCCGCGCTCCCGTTCGTCGCGGGCCGGGCGGACGATCTCACCGCCCAGGCCGGCCACGCGGGCGCGGTGGCCAGGTTCCAGGGCGAGCTGGGGGTCGCGTTTCAGCGCGCGGCGGGACACCTCGCGCTGCTCCGCTACGGACCGCCCGTGCTGCCCGCCCATCTGTGGTGGAACGCGGGCGCGCTGGCGTGGAAGCTCAACATCCCGCTCGAGCGCGTGGCCAGGATCGGCGAGCGCCGCCTGGCCACCCTCGGCGGGCTGAACGCGCCCTCGGTGCTGTTCACGCCGCTCGGCGCCGCGCCGCCGGCGGACCCGCAGTGGGTGCCCACGCGGCACGTCGGACGCTCCAACGTCAGCGTGCTCCGCCTCGCTCGCGCGGGCACCTGGTCGGTGCTCGCCATCGAGCCGAAGGGCTCGCGCGCCGCTGGGCGCCACGCCACCCGCCCGGGGGCACGGCGCCACCGGCGAGAGGACGTGGGACCGGCGCCTGCTTAGGGACGCCCGGCGTGGATCGGCAGGTCGGTGATCGCCCAGTCAGTTGCCCGCATCGACGCCCTCGGATCTCACCTGATCCGGATAAGGTGCCGGGGCCTTGCCCTCGCGAATCCTGGCACTGGAGTGAGCGCGCCCGGGCTCAGTCGTAGAAGCCCGGCGCCTGCGTGAACGTCGGCCAGAGGTCCGGGTCGTGGCCGAGCACGACCAACGCCTCGTCCCGAGCCGCGATGCGATGCAGCTTCTTCACCGAGCGCACCGTCTCCATCGCCGAGGTCATGAAGCCGGGCAGCGCCCGCTCCTCCCAGTGATCGGTGGTGCTGGCGGCGTCGACCGCGAGCAGGATCTTGCCTGAGTTCGGCAGGGTGACCGTGAAGGAGAGATGGCCCGGCGAGTGCCCCGGCGTGTTCCAGCAGCGCAGCGTGCCGTCGCCGAGGAGGTCGTAGCCCTCGTCGAGGTCGTCAAGCAGCACCCAATCGATGCGGGGGTCACGGAAGTCCGCCTGGATGTAGGAGGGCGACGCGAACCAGTCGGCGCTACGCGAGTACTCGTACTCGCGGCGCGTGCACAGCACCTGCGCGTTCGGCATCTGCTCGAATGCCGCCACCGCGCCGGTGTGGTCCACGTGGAGGTGCGACTGCACGATCCAGCGGATGCTGCCGGGATCGATGTCGAGCTTCTCGAGCTGAGGGATCACCAGCTCGTCGGCGGTCATGGCCGGGTAGAAGGCCTTGACGATGTTCTTGCCCCAGTGCGCGGCGGGATCCTCCGCCACCGCCGGTGCGTTGCCGCCGTCGATGACGATGTTCCCCTTCGGATGGGTGATGAGGAACCACGGCACCGGGATCTCGTACGGGTCAGAGCCCTTGTTCATCTTGATCGCGGAGACGGTGGTCTGGAGCGTTCCGCACTGGAGCATGTAGAGGCGGGGTCCTTCGGGCATGTCGGGTCCTTCCTGCTCTATGGGACGGGATGGGATGGGCTGCCGACCACGCCGGCCTCGACGAGCCGGCGGATCTCCGGCTCCTCGTAGCCGGCCTCCCGCAGTATCTCCTCGGAGTGCGAGCCGAGCGCGGGCGGGGCGCTGCGCGGCACCACGCGCTCGCCGTCGAAGCTGAGCGGTGGGGCCACCAGCCGCAGGTCCTCGATCTGCGGGTGCGCGAGCGGGTGGAGCAGGCCGAGCGCCTCGGTCTGGGGATGAGCCGCCACCTGGGCCACGTCCTGGACCGGGGCCGCCGGGACCCCGACGCGCTCCAGCCGCTCGAGCGTCTCGGCCACGCTGAGCGTGGCCACGCGCTCGGCCAGCAGGTCGTGCAGCGCATCGCGGTTGGCCACCCGCTCGGGGTTGGTGACGAAGCGGGGGTCCTCGGGAAGGCCGGCGAGGTCCAGCGCCTCGCACAGCAGGGCGAAGTGCCGGTCGTTCCCGGCCGCGATCATCACCAGGCCGTCGCTGGCCTCGAAGCCCTCGTAGGGGGCGAGCATCCCGATCCCCGAGCCGAGCTTGCCCGGGACCTTCCCGTTGCCCAGGTAGCCCACGATCTGGTACGGCAGCCAGTTGACGGCGGTCTCGTAGAGCGACGTGTCCACCAGGCGAGCCCGGTCGTCCGTCTCGCGCTCCCGCAGCGCGGCCATGATCCCGATCACCGCCCACATCGCCGTGCCCTGATCCACCACCGACACGCCGGCGCGCACGGGCTGGCCGGTCTTCTCTCCCGTCACGCTCATGATGCCGCCGGCCGCCTGCATGAGCGGGTCGTAGCCGGGCTGGGTGGAGAGCGGCCCGTGTCTGCCGAAGGCGCCGATCGAGCAGTAGACGATGCGCGGGCTGCGCCGGCTGACCGCGTCGAAGTCGAGCCCGAGACGCTCCACCAGCCCCGGGCGGAGGTTCTGGATGAAGACGTCGCAGCCGGCGGAGAGACGGAGCAGCGCCTCGCGTCCCTCGTCGGCGGCGAAGTCGATGGCCAGCGAGCGCTTGTTGGCGTTCATGCTCAGGAACACCGCGCTCTCGCCGTTCCAGAACGGCGGGCCCCAGGCGCGCGCGTCGTCGCCGCGACCGGGGCGCTCGACCTTCACCACGTCGGCGCCGAGCGAGCCGAGCAGCATCGCGCAGTAGGGACCGGCCAGCGAGGTGGTCACGTCGAGCACCTTCAGCCCGGACAGCGGGCTGAAGCCCGGCTCGGCGCTCACCGCGACAGGGCCTCGAAGAACTCCGGGCGGCGGTCGGCCCACAGGGGCCACGCCGCGCGGCTCTCCTCGATCGCTCCGGCCTCGAGCGTGGCCACCACCAGCTCCTCGGCGTCGCTCACGGACTCGGCGAGCACCGTGCCGTGGGGATCGACGATGCGCGACAGGCCCATGCGCTCCCAGGTGTGAAAGCGGTCGCCCAGGAAGTGCGAGCCGGAGCCGTTGCACATGACCAGGAAGAGCCCGTTCTCGAACGCGCGCATGACGGGCACGAGCTCGAACATGCGCTGCTTGTTGGGCGCGCCGATCCCGCCCTTGTCCCCGCCCTTCCAGGCCGAGTTGATGCAGACCACGATCTCGGCCCCGAGGCGGCCGAGGCAGCGCGTGTACTCCGGATGCCAGAGGTCGTAACAGATCACGATCCCGATCCGGCCGAGCGCCGTGTCGAACACGGTCAGCGGCGAGCCGCCGCTGTAGTAGAGCTTCTCGAGTCCCGCCGAGTGCGCCTTGCGGGTGACCCCGAGCACTCCACCGGGGCCCGCCAGGACCGCGGTGTTGTGCACCACGCCGGCCACCTCCCCACGCTCGGCCAGGCCGAACACCACGTGGATGCCGTGCTCGTCCGCCGCCGCGGCCACCGCCGCCACCGCGGGCCCGTCCAGCGTCTCGGCGGTCTCCCAGGCGTCGCGCCGCCCGTTAGCCAGGCCGCCGCGCTCGCAGAAGAAGTTCGTCAGGCCGAGCTCGGGGAAGGCGGCGAGCTCCACGCCCTGCTCGGCCAGCTTGCCGAGGCGCTCGCAGACGTCCGCCACGTTGCGCTCCTTCTCCTCCGGCGGGAAGGGCTCGATCTGCGCCGCCGCGGCCACCACCGTCTCCTTCATGCCCGGCGCAGCTCCTCTGTCCGGCGCTGGTCGATCTGCAGGTTGGCGTCGATCGCCACACCGTAGTCACGCTCGGCATCCGCCGCCGTGATCACCTCGTCGAGCACGTCGCGGAGCACCCGCTCCACGTCGCGTTCGCGCGGGTCGCCGTAGCCCGCCGAGTTGGCGGTGCGCAGCGAGATCACCTCGCCCGCCTTCAGCTGGTAGTTGGTGGACTTGGCGGGCGCCTGCCGTTCGTCCGGGCGGCCGGGGTTCACCACGATCTCGCCGGGGACGCCGTCCTGTCCGCCGAACAGCCCGCGCGGCGGGCTCGCCTGGGTGGTGCCGTCGCCCTCCCCGCTGAACAGCGTGTCGGTGAGGCACTCCCAGGTGCGCACCACCCCCATGCCGCCTCGCCAGCGGCCGGCCCCCGGCCCGGGGCGCAGCTCGTACTCCAGGCAGCGCATCGGGTTGCGTAGCTCCAGCTCCTCGATCGGGTTGTTGCGCGTGTTGCCCATCATGCAGTCCACGGCGTCCATGCCGTCCTTGCCGAAGCGCCCGCCGTAGCTCGTCTCGTTGACCTCGATGTAGACCCAGTACTCCTCGCTGCCCTCGAGCACGCCCGAGTAGGAGACGAAGAACGTGTGCCCGGCGCTGCCGGCGCAGATGCGATCCGGATAGGCGTCGGCCATGGCGAGGTTCATCGAGTCGGCCATCTTGGCCACCTGGTTGATGCGCGCCGTGCACGAGGCGGGGAAGATCGGGTTGAAGATCGAGCCCTTGGGCGCCACCACCTCGATCGCCCGGAAGATCCCGCTGTTCTGCGGCGCGACCGTCGGGTGGGTCACCTCGTCGAGCAGGATCGAGCGGATGATCGAGAACGCGATCACCTGCGTCGAGCCCGAGAACGGGCAGTTGAAGCCGGTGGCGGTCTGGTCGGCCGAGCCGGTCAGGTCGACCTTGATGCGGTCCCCATCGACCTCGATCGCGAGCTCCACGGGCAGCGGCACCCCGATGTGCTCACCATCGTCGTCGAGCCACTGGGTGGGGGCGCGGTGGACGCCGTCCGGCGCCTTGGCGATCTCGCGGCGGATCGTGCGCTCCGAGTAGTCGAGCCAGTACTCGCCGGCGGCGAACACGCGCTCGAAGCCGTACTTGTCGATCAGCTCGAGGAAGCGCGCGCGGCCGAGCCGGGAGGCCGCGATCATCGCCTCGGTGTCGCCGCGGTTCCAGGTCGCCGTGCGCGTGTTCTGCCAGATGTGCTTCCAGAGCTCCTCGTTGCGCACGCCCTTGCTCTCGATGCGCAGGGCCGTGTAGTGGTGGCCCTCGGCCCAGACGTCCACCGTGTGGACCATCAGGCCCGGCGACATGCCGCCCACGTCGGCCACGTGGCCGTTGGCGCAGGCCCAGGCGCAGAGCTTGCCGTCGTGGAAGATCGGGATCGCGATGCAGAGGTCGGGCGTGTGCGAGGCGCCCAGGTAGGGGTCGTTGTGGAGGAAGACGTCCCCGTCGTGAATGTCGTCGCCGACCACCGAGATGATCCCCTCGAGGTAGCCGGGGATCGAGCCCACGTGCATCGGCGTGGTGTCGCTCTCGCACAGCTCTGCGCCGTCGGCGAAGAAGATCCCGCAGCCAAGGTCCTCGGACTCCCGGATGATGCTCGAGTAGGACATGCGGTAGAGCACCTGAGCCATCTGCTTGGCGATGGCCTTGAACGCCCCGCCCATCACGCTCAGCGTGATCGGATCCAGCTCTGCCTGTGCGGTGGCCATCGCTATCCCTCCTGAACCGTGAGGACGAGGTTGCCGATTTCGTCGATCCGCGCGCTTGCGCCCGGCGGGATCACGGTGGTCGAGTCGATCTGCTCAACGATCGCCGGGCCGGGCAGCACGTCGCCGGCCAGCAGCAGATCGCGGGCGTAGATACGCGTGGGCACGCGCTCGCTGCCCGCGTCGGTCGCGAACACCGCCGGCTCCTCGGCGACCTGCGCGCGCTCCGGGCCGTCGGTGGCCGCCGCGAGCGTGGGCCAGCGAAGCGCCGGCATGCGCCCGATGCCCGTCACGCGGATCGCGATCACCTCCACGTTCAACTCGGGGAACCTGCCGAAGTACTCGCGCTCGTGACGCGCCTCGAAGCCCTCGCGCACGGCCGTGGCCCAGCTCCCGTCCACGGCGTCGCCCGGCGCGGTCACGCGCAGCTCGTAGCCCTGGCCGCCGTAGCGGCAGTCCGCGGCGCGCTCGATCAGCACGGACTCCCCCGTGAAGCCGGCGCCGGCGAGGTGCTCCTCCACCCCGGCCTCGAGCTCGGCGTAGAGCGACTCCACGCGGCTCTGGTCCAGCTCGCCCAGGTCCTGCCAGGCGCTGGCCACCAGCTCGTAGCGCACGTCGGAGGCGAGCAGGCCCGCCGCGGCGGTGACCCCCGGGTAGGGCGGCACGACCACGTGCGGGATGCCGATGATGCGCGCGATCTCGACGGCGTGCAGCGGACCCGCCCCGCCCGCCGCCACCAGCACGAACTCGCGCGGGTCGTAGCCCTTGCGCACCGAGTTGGTCTCGATGGCGTTGACCATGTTGTGCACGGTCACCGCGATCACGCCGAGCGCGGCGTCCTCGAGCGGCAGGCCCAGCGGCTCGGCCACGTTGGCCGCGATCGCGCGCTGGGACAGGTCCGCGGTCGAGCGGCATGCGGCCGCCGAGGAACGCCTCGGGGCGCAGGCGGCCGAGCACGACGTTGGCGTCGGTCACCGTGGCATCGGTGCCGCCGCGCCCGTAGGCGGCGGGCCCCGGATCGGCGCCGGCGCTCTCCGGGCCGACCTTGATGATCTGGCCCTCCTCCACCGTGGCGATCGAGCCGCCGCCGGCCCCGATCGTCTCGATGTCGATCATCGGGACCATCACCGGGTAGCCGTCGATCGAGGAGTCGAGCAGGTGCTTCATGCGAGCCTGGCCCGCGGGGGCCACGCAGATGTCCGCCGAGGTGCCGCCCACGTCGAGCGTGATCGTGCTCGCGAAGCCGCTGCGCCGCGCCGCGTCGATGCCACCCAGCAGGCCCGCCGCGGGGCCAGAGAGCACGAGGTTGACCGGCGACTGGCGCCCGTTCTCGAACGTGGTCACGCCGCCCGAGGACTGCATCAGGTGCGGGTCACGCTGCAGCCCGGCCTCGCGCAGCTGGTCGTGCAGACGGTCCAGGTAGCGGCCCACGCGCGGGCCGATGTAGGCGTTGATCGCTGCCGTGGAGAAGCGCTCGTACTCGCGGTGCTGCGGGCTGACCTCGCTGGAGACCGACACGAACGCGTCCGGCAGCACGCGGCCGACGATCTCCCTGACACGCTCCTCGTGCGCCGCGTTGGCGAACGAGCTGAGGAAGCAGACGGCCACGGACTCGATGCCCTCGCCCGCCAGGTAGGCCAGCTCCTCCTCCACCGCGCCCTCGTCGAGCGGCACGTGCACGCTGCCGTCGACCAGCATCCGCTCGGGCACGCAGCGGCGGTACTGGCGCAGGATCAGCGGCCGCACCTGCTGCGGGATGTCCTGCATCAGGCTGAACGTGTACGGCTTGCGGTGGCGGGCGATGTGCAGGATGTCCCGGAACCCGCTCGTGGTGATCATCCCCACCCGCGCGCCGCGCCGTTCGAGGATCGTGTTGGTCCCCACGGTCGTGCCGTGCAGCAGCGCGGACAGCTGCGACGGTTCGGTGCTCGCCATCGCGCAGATCTCCTCAACGCCCTGGAGGATCGCCACGGCCGGGTCCTCCGGCGTGGAAGCCAGCTTGTGGACGTGGATCCGCTCGCCCTCCTCGTCGTAGAGGATCAGGTCGGTGAACGTCCCGCCGACGTCTACTCCGAGGTGCCGCTCGCCCATCAGGCGTCGCGGCGCGCCAGGGAGCTGAAGATCCGGTCGTCGACCGGCTGCGGCGGCGACGGGTAGTCGCGCTTGCTGTGGCTCTTGCCCATCCGCACGGTCAGCTCCGCGAGCTTGAATCCCCACACGCCCGGATTGATCACGGGCACGTCGAGCCGCTCCTGGAGGTAGTCGTGCGCCTGCCACATGGTCGTGCTCGCGAGCACGATCGCGCCGGCGCCGTCGTCCTCGATCGCCCGCTTGGCCTCCTCGAGCAGCGGCGGCAGGTAGGCCTCCTCGTCGGTGATCAGGTTCGCCAGGTCGGGCGGCAGGTTGGGGCTGCGGATCGACGCCACCCGGTGCGAGATGCCGTACTCGTGCGCGATCTTGCGGTAGATCGGCGCCCACTTGCCCCAGGTCGCGAGGAAGCTGAACTTCTCGCTGAGGATCATCGCCACGTGGCAGGCCACCTGACCGGGACCGATCACCGGGATGTCGAGCCGTGAGCGCAGCGGCTTCATCCCCGAGTCGCTGACGGTGTCGATGAGGATGGCGTCGCAGCCGTCGGCCTGGGCGCTCAGCCCGGCCTGGAAGATGAACATGTCCATCAGGAACACGTCGTAGATGCTGTCCGCCGTCTCGGGGCCGTTGGTCACGGCCACGACGTCGAGCTCCACGTCGTCGGGCACCAGCTCGGCCGGGATCCCGGCCCGTCGGAGCTCCACGCCCTCCTCGCTCAGCGGGAAGGGGACGATCATGCGGATCTTCACCGACCAGTTCCTTTCGCCGTCGGATCGACCGGCCAACCGGTCGGGAATCGACAACGTACCAAAGTCCCCCGGTGCGCTGTCAAGCGCACCGGGGAGCTCTGGCGGGGGTCTTTCCTCTAACGCAGCGGCAGGACCCGCGTGTGCTCGATCTGCACCGGCTGGAGGGCGCCGGGGTCGAGCCCGAGCAGCTTCAGGATCGTCGGAGCGATCTGGGTGGTCTCCACCCGGCGTCCCACGCTGCGGTCCTGCTTCACCGCCGGGCCGGAGACGACCAGCGGCACGTCGCGGTCCTGCGGGTTGGAGCCGCCGTGCTGGGCGCGATCTTGCCCTCTCGGAGGGGCGATTGCGGAGCCGTGACGGTTAGATGAGAAAACTCCTAAGAAAAGCGGCCGGGGATCGGTTGTGGTAAAAGTTAGGCCCGCCTAATTAGGGGTTCCTAACCGG
This sequence comes from uncultured Thermoleophilaceae bacterium, assembly GCA_963770325.1. Lineage (GTDB taxonomy): Bacteria > Actinomycetota > Thermoleophilia > Solirubrobacterales > Thermoleophilaceae > JAICJR01. Next base: position 37,846 of record CAVYPF010000005.1, read on the forward strand.
GCGGCCGGGGACCACCTGCATGTCACTTGCCGAGACCACCCTGCTGGGGTTCATCGCGGGCTTCACGATCTTCATCGGGCTGCCCGTGGGGCGCCTGCGCCGCGTGGACGATCGCCTGCGCGTCGCGCTCGCGATGTTCTCCGTCGGGATCCTCGCGTTCATCTTCATGGACGTGACCTCGCACGGGATGGAGATCGTCGAGACCTCGCTCCTCTCGTTCAAGGACCACGACTCCAGCTTCGGGCACGTGCTCGTGCTCTTCTTGCTGATGGCGGTGGGTTTCACGGCGGGAACGGCCGGCATCTCGGCCGTGCAGCACCGGCTCGCCCCCAAGCGACCCATCCGGCCGCCCGTCGCCGGCGGTGAGGTGCTGAGCGCGCCGGTCGTGGCCTCGTACAACGCCGAGGCCGCCGCGGCCCGGCGCGCGGCGCTGAAGACCGCGATGACGATCGCGGTCGCGATCGGGCTCCACAACTTCGCCGAGGGTCTCGCGATCGGCGTCTCCGCCCAGAGCGGGGAGATCGCGCTTGCCTGGGTGCTGGTGATCGGCTTCGCGCTGCACAACGCCACCGAGGGCTTCGGCATCGTCGGCCCGCTCGGAGGGATACGGCCGAGCTGGACCTGGCTGCTCGTCGCCGGGCTCGTGGGCGGTGGGCCGACGTTCGTCGGGTCGATCGTCGGCTACCAGGTGCACTCCGATGCGCTCGAGCTCTGCTTCTACGCGCTGGCGGGCGGCGCGATCCTCTACGTGATCGGCGAGATCTGGGCGGGCGTGCGCCGCTACGGCCACCAGACCCTCGGCCTGAACCTGCTGGCCTTCGGCTTCCTCGCGGGCGTCGCGACCGACCTGGTCGTGGCCTACGGCGGCGGCTGAGCCCGCTGCGGGTGGCGGCCGCACGCGGCGGGACGTCGCACCGGGGTCGCTCGAGCTGGCGAAGACGACGTTCGGTCCGCCGGCGTGGTCGGCGGCGCTGGAGGTAGCCGAGGTTGGCGACCATGAACGAGTCGCGCGGGCGCCGACGGGAACTCCTGGACGACTCCCGACGACGTGGAACGGCACGACGCGGAAACTGGCCGGTCGCGGTGGTCGAGCACGCGCAGCCGCAGCAGGTCGCCGAGGCTGCAGCGAGTAGTCGCTGATCGTCTCCTTGGAGACAAGGACGCCGTCGGGCGTCGAGCGCAGGCGCTGCAGCATCTGCGCCGCGCCGTGCGCCGATGAAGTAGGAGTCGCGCAGCGTCGTGCCGCGAGTCGATCGTGCGCGGGTCGATGCCGAAGGTGTCCTGGAGGTCGGGGCCGACGTATGCGTAGGAATGGTCGACCGCGGTGACGCCGCGACGCCCGGGACGGACGCGATCCTCGCGCCGAGCCCGCGCGCGGCGGCGACGCCGGGCGGTGCGCGTGACGGTCGACGTCAGCGCCGAGCGTGAGCTGGGCGTCGACGCTTCGCCTGCTGGTCGTAGGTGGCGGTGAAGATCCCGAGGTTCGACGCCGAACGCGAGCAGCAGGCCGACGACGACGAGCCCGCGGTTGATCGCCGCGCCGCGGCGGCCGGCGCTCGCGAGCAGGAAGCCGCGTCGCGTGCTCGTGCGCGGCCGCCGCGCCGCGCTGCGCGCAGCCCAGGCGAGCGCCCGGCCGCGCAGGCGGACGAGCAGCAGCGTCGCCCCGATCCACAGCAGCGCCGGGCGCGAAGAACATGTAGACCGACAGCGACAGCGTCGGATTCGAGTCGGGGTTGACGACCGCCGAGAAGCCGGTGCGCGCCGTCAGCCAGTAGATCGAGCCCGCTGACGCGCGAGCGCCGACCAGGTCGAGGTACAGGCGCTGCCAGAGCGGCGTGCGCTCGCGCGCGCACGCCGCGGCGACACTCGCGCGACGCTCGCCCGCAAGACGACGCCGTGCGCCGATCCGAGCCGGGCGGCGGCCGCCGCGCGGCTGCGCGAGCAGCGACGCAGATCGCCGACGGTCGACGAGCACGCGCCGGCCGTCAGCTCGACGCCGCCCGTGACGATCAGGCGACACCGCGGCGAACGCGAGCGCCGGCGCCGAGCAGCGCCGGCGACGATGCCGAGCAGCGACGCTCTCGACGCCGGCGAGCGCGAGCAGCTCGCGGCGGCGTCGCGCCGCGCGCGCGCAGCAGCGCGAGGTCGCGGCGGTCGCGCTCGACGGTGCCGAGCGCGGCGAGGTAGGCGAGTCCGAGCGCGATCGAGCGCGCCCGGAACGGCGAGCATGATGTACAGCGTCTCGGCGTACAGGGCGTCGCCGGCGGCGGTGTTCAGCTGGTCGGAGAGGTTGTCGACGAACTGCGACCTGGCCCGGGCAGCGTGCGCTCGACGCCGGTTGCGCGATCTGCGTCGGCGCGGCTCGAACGCCTGCGCCGGGCGTGCCGCCCGAGCGCGGCGCGGGTCGACCTGGGCCTGAACCTGCCACTGGACGCCGGTCTGGGCGCCGGGAACGGCGGACGCGCCCGACGCGCCGGGCTGATCGCGTGCAGCGGCGGCGCGACCTGTCGCGCGAACGTGTCGAGCGGGCAGGATCGCGATGTTCGCCGGCGGCTGCGCCGGCGCCGGGCCGAGCAGCGGGTTCGAGCGGCTGGAACAGCACGTCCGGCGCGGTGACCAGCGCGACGCCGGTGACGCGGAACGCGCGCGGCCGCGGCGCCGCGGTCGCGGCGTCAGCGCGGACCGTGTCGCCGAGCTGCGCCTGGAGCGTCGCGGCGAGCTGCTGGTCGAGCACGACCTCGCCCGGCCGCAGCGAGCCCGTGCAGGAAGCGGAACGTGTGGATGTGCGCGCAGGTAGCCCGGGCGGGACGGCGAGGATCGCGCCGGCGCCGGCGCGGATCGTGCCGGCCGTCGGCGCGGTGTGCTCGAGCGCCGGCGAACGGCGCGGTCGCGGCCGGCGACGGCCTGCAGCGATGCCGGGCTGCGCGGCGACCCCGCGCGCGACGTCGCGCCTGCGGCGTAGGAGCCGACCGGGCCCTGCCAGTCGAGCGGGACGCTGCGGACGGCGCCGCCGGTCATCGTGCCGCAGCGAGTGGCCGACGAACAGCAGCATCGAGCCGAGCAGCGCGACCGCGGCGGCGAGCACCACGCACGCGGACCGCCGTGCGGCCGGGGGCGCGGACCAGCCCGGACGAGCGCGAGCGCAGCGACGCGCGCTCACTGCGACTCGCTCGTCGCACTGATGCGCCCGTCGTCGAGCTCGACCGACGCGGTCGAGCCGCGCGGCGACGTCGGCGTCGTGCGTGGCGATGACCAGCGCGAACCCGAACTCGGCCTGGAGCGCGTCGATCAGGTCGAGCACGCGCGCGCCGGTGTCGGAGTCGAGGTGACCGGTCGGCTCGTCGCACAGCAGCAGCGCCGGTCGCTGGGCGAGCGCGCGCGCGATCGCGACGCGCTGGGCCTCGCCGCCGGACAGCTCGGCCGGCAGGTGCTCGAGCCTTCGCCGCAGGCCGACGAGCTCGAGCAGCTCGGGCGGTCGCGAGCGCCGGGTCGCCGCTCGTCGAGCGCGACGTGCGCGGCGAACGCGACGTTCTCGAACGCCGTGAACGTGGGCAGCAGGTTCGCGCCCTGGAACACGTACGCGATGCCACGGCGCGCGCGCGCGCGCCGCGCGCGGCGCGCGTCGAGCGACGAGAGCGGCTCGCCCCTGCCAGTCGACCTCGCCCGGCGTCGGGGACGACGAGCCCGCCGAGCACGTGCAGCAGCGTCGTCTTGCCCGAGCCCGAGCGGCCCGAGCAGCGCGACGCGCTCGCCCGCGCGCGACCTCGAGGTCGACGCCGTCGAGCGCGTGCACGCGAGCGTCGCCCGCACCGTGGACGACGCTGACGTCGCGGCAGACGGCGAGCGCCGCCGAGGCCGCGTCGACGCTTCACGCGACCACGCCCCGTCGCGGATCTCGACCACGCGGTCGGCAGCGTGCGGCGACGCGCGCGGAGTGCGTGACGACGACGACCGTGCTGCCGCAGCTCGTCGCGCAGCCGCGCGCAGCGCGTCGAGCACGATCTGCTCGTTGCGCGGCGTCGAGCTCCGCCGGTCGGCTCGTCGGCGAGCACGAGCGGCGCGTCGCGCGCAGCGGCCGCGGCGATCGCGACGCGCTGCTGCTCGCCGCCGGACAGCGACGCCGGCCCGGTGCGTCCGCGCGGCGCCGCAGCCCGAACGCGGCGAGCGCGCTCAGCGGCCGCGGTCGGCTCGCTCGCGCGCCGGCGAGCCGCAGTCGCGAGCGCGACGTTCTCGCGCGCGTACAGCGCCGGCCACAGGTTGTCGCTCTGGAACACGAGCGCGACCTCGCGCGCGCGGTAGGCGGCGAGCTCGTCCTCGCTCGAGCCGCGCGAGCGAGCGCTCGCACGCCACGGACCTCGCCCGCCGACGGCTCGTCGAGCGCCGCGGCGAGCGCGAGCATCGTGCTCTTGCCGCAGCCCGAAGGGCCGAGCACGCGCGACCAGCTCGCCGCGGCTCGACGCGCAGCTCGAGGCCGCGCAGCGCGACCGTCTCGACCGGTCCCGAGCGGAAGATCTTGAACACGTCGTGGAACTGCGAGCGCCGGCGCAGAGCGAGCTCGCTCGGCGGCACGCTCGGGCTCGCGCCAGAGGCTCTGACTCCGCGGAGCTTCATCGCCAGGTGAAGCTCTCGATCATCATCCGGTAGGCGTCGACGTTGTCGACTCCCCGCGGGGTGCCGAGATCGACGACCGCGCGCGCCGCCGCGCGCCGAGCTCGTAGCGGTCGACGATCAGCGTCACGCGCTTGCCGGTGACCGGGTTCGGCGCGCTCTGGGTCGTGTACGTCGGCCTTGACCGCCGGGGCGACCCGAGCTCGATCTGCTGGGGCGCCGTGAACGTCGAGCGTCCGGTCGTCGATCGCGAGCGCGCGTCAGCTCGGCGCGACGGACGCCGTGTGTCGGCGCGCGCCGCGGCCGATCGACGATGTGGACGATGTTGTTCTTGTCGCGGAACGTGACGCTCGCCGCCCGATGCCCTGCTGCGTCCAGCCCTCGGGGTACAGCGCTGCCCGAGCGAATGCTCGCTCCACTCGGCGGCGGTCGAGGTCATCTCCGCGACCGGGCGCAGGGCGCGCGCGCGGTGACAGCGCGGGTAAGCAGCGTGACGATCAGCAGGACCAGGGCCGCGAAGACGATCGAGCCCACGCAGCGCGCTGTCGGTGGTGCGGTCGTAGCGGCGTCAACGAGGTGCCGGCCACGACCGTCCCGAGGCGGCGGCCGCCCTGCACGACCGGCACGGCGTACAGCCGAGCGGATCCGCCCGCCACGTCCTCGGTAGCGCCTCGGCCCCCCGGCCAGCGCATCGGCGGCGCTCTGCAGCGCCGGCGCCACCGCGGGGCGCTCGAGCGCCCTGCGCCCCTCGTACACCCAGAGCTGGTTGTCCACCGCGGCGTCGTCGGGGGCCTCGCCGACGTGAATGCGCCCGTTCCCGGTCGAGAGCGTCGTCAGCGCCGCCGCCGCACGGTTGCGCAGCCGCGAGCTCGCATCCCGGTCGACGCTTCGCTCGAGCAGGAGGTTGAAGGTGACGGTGAGCGCCGCCAGTGTCGCGGCGGTGGCGAGCACCGCCATCAGGGTCAGGCGGCCCTGGAGAGTGCGGGTCAGCGGCCGCCGCAGGCCCCTCACGGCACGATCCTGTAGCCCACGCCGTGGACGGTCTCGATCTTCGGAGTCCCATCCAGTTGCCGCAGCTTGCGCCGCAGGCGGGCCACGTAGACGTCCAGCGTGTTGTCGTGGACGATCGCTCCGACCGGCCAGCCGCTGCGAGCCAGCTCACCGCGCCGTACCGCCGTGCCCGGCCGAGCCGCCAGCGCCGCGAGGATGCGGAACTCGGTGGGCGTCAGGTCCTCACGCCGATCGCCCATCACGATCCCGTGGGTCACCGGATCGAGCCGCAGGGCGCCGATCGCGACCGCCGCGTCCGCGCCCGCCCGCCGCAGAAGCGCCCGCAGGCGAGCCAGCAGCTCGTCGAACGCGAACGGCTTGGTCAGGTAGTCATCGCCGCCGGCGTCGAACCCTGAGAGCCGATCGGTCACCGCGTCGCGTGCCGTGAGGAAGATCACCGGCGCCTCCACACCCCGGGCGCGCAGCGCCTGGCAGAGGTCGCGCCCATCGGCGTCGGGTAGCCCGATGTCGATCACCAGGGCATCGGGAATCACCTCGAGCGCCGCCAGGGCGCTCGCGCCGTCGGTGGCCACACGGACCTCGAAGCCCTCCTCGCGCAGCCCACGAGAGAGCACCGAGCGCAGGTCGGGGTCGTCCTCGACTATCAGGAGCTGCGCGCTCACGGCAGGGAAACGGTAGTCGCCGCTGAGCTGGGCGAAGCCATGCATTCAGGTCGCAGTCAGGTCCCCTCGCCAGCCTCTCCCGAATGACTACGACGATTACGAAGCAGCCCACGACAGGCCGCCGGCTCGGCCGCCAGATGTTGAACAAGGTCCCCGAGGTCACCCTCTTCTTCTGGGTCATCAAGGTCCTCTGCACCACGGTCGGCGAGACCGCCGCGGACTTCCTCAACACGAACCTCGGCCTCGGCCTGACCGGCACCACGCTGCGTGATGGGCGTGCTGCTGGTCGTCGCGCTCGTGGCCCAGTTCAGGCAGCGGCAAGTACGTGCCGGGGATCTACTGGCTCGCGGTGGTCCTGATCAGCGTCGTCGGCACGCTGATCACCGACAACCTGACCGACAACCTCGGCGTCTCCCTCGTCGACCACGACGATCGTCTTCAGCGGTCGGCCCTCGCGCGCGACCTTCGCCGTCTGGTACGGCGAGCGAGCGGACGCTCTCGATCCACACGATCTACACCACGCGTCGCGAGGGCTTCTACTGGCTGGCGATCCTCTTCACCTTCGCTCTCGGCACCGCCGGCGGCGACCTCGCGGCGGAGCGGCTCGGCGCTCGGCTACTGGGTCTCGGCACTGATCTTCGGCGGCGCGATCGCGCGCGGTGACCATCGCCCACTTCCGCTTCAGGCTGAACGCCGTGCTCGCGTTCTGGCTGGCCTACATCCTCACCCGCCCGCTGGGCGCCTCGATCGGCGACGGCTTGTCGCAGCCCACCCACGACGGCGGCCTCGGGCTCGGCACGATCGGGACGAGCGCGATCTTCCTGTCGGCGATCCTGGCGCTGGTCGTCTACCTGGCCCGCACTCGCGTCGATCAGAGTCCGGCGCTCACGGTCGACCCTCACGCCGGGGCGCAGGTGCTCGTGATCGCCGACCGCTCCGCCGCCACCCCCGCGCTGCTCGACGCGGTGCGCGGGCGCGCCGCCCGCGGCCCGGCGGCGGGCTTCCAGGTGCTCGTGCCCAACCCGGCCCCCGCGGAATGGCACCCCACGCACCCTGGGTTGCACGACAAGGCGAGTGAGGCCGAGGGCGTCCTCTCCGAGCTGCTGCCGCGCGTTCGCGAGGCCACGGGAACCCGGGTGGAGGGCTCGGTGTCGATCAGGCACGACCCGATGGACGCGATCGAGGAGGCCCTTCGCGGTGGATCGTTCGACGAGATCATCCTCTCGACCCTCCCCCACGGCGTCTCCGGCTGGCTTCACGTCGACCTGGCACATCGCGTAGCGCACCTCGGGCTGCCGGTCACGACCGTAACCGCCGAGCATCGCCCGATCGGGAAGCCGGCGAGCACACCGCGGCCCCGGCGCAGCGGCCCGGTGGGCGCGGAGACCTGAGCTCCTAGCCGTCGTCCACCAGCCCGGTCAGCGGGCCGAGCAGCCGCGCGCTGCGCCGTGAGACGCCGGGCAGCGCGATCAGCCGGTGCGTGGGCGCGCTGCCGTCGCGCTCGCGCTGCAGCTGCTCGCGCGCGACTGGGATCCACTCCTCATCGACGAGCTCCCTCGGGTCGCCGGCCCCTGACGTCGTCGAGAGGCAGTTCGAGGTGCTCGGCCCAGAGCCGCTCGCGCGTGTCGCGTGCCAGCTCTGCGTCGTCGGTCACCACGTTCATCTCGGTGTCGTTCAGCAGGGAGTGGGCGTTCAGGTTGGCGCTGCCCACGGTCAGCCAGCGGTCGTCGACGATGCCCACCTTCGCGTGCACGTACAGCGGGTCCGCACGCGTGCCGCTGCGCGAGCGCAGCGTGGCCGCGAGGAAGCGGCCCCGTCCGCCATCGGCGGCGACCAGGCGGGCGAGCTGCCCACGCGTGTCGTCCTGACCGTTGTTCGCGCGGCGCGGGAGCACGACCACGAGGCGGAACGAGTCGGCCGGCGGATTGCGGAGCTTTTCGGACAGCACGTCCACGAGCTCGGGCGCCCAGAGGAACTGGTTCTCCAGGTAGATGAGCTCGCGCGCGCCCGAGATCGCTCGCAGGTAGCTCTCCAGGATGCGGAAGTCGCCGCGCGGCACGCTGTCGTACATGTCCTCCGCGACCGTCCGGACGACCTGCACGGTGCTCGGGCCGGCCGGCGGCGGAGGGTCGGGGACCGCGAGCTCCTGGCCGCTCACCTCCCGCCAGCGCATGGCGAAATGGGCCGCCACGTCCGCCACCGCCGGGCCGCGCAGGCGCGTGCCCACGTCGTGCCAACCCAGCCTCCGGCGGGCCGGATGCTCGCTCAGGTCGAAGCGGTCTCCCGCCAGATCCGTCATGTCGATGCCGCCGACGAACGCCAGCTCATCGTCGATCACGATCGTCTTCTCGTGATGACAGTGGAACGGGTGCTCGCGAGGGTCGAGCCGGCACTGGATCCGCGTGCCCCGCACGAGCGTCTCGACCTCCGCCGCGACCTCCTTGCGCGTGGGATGAAAGGCGGGCAGCGGCGCCCCGGCCCACACCAGCACGCGAACCTCGATCCGCTCCGCCAGCTCGGCGAGCAGCGCCCCGAGCACCACCGGATGCTCACCGCGTACGAGCTCGAAGTGCGCGGCCAGGTGCCAGCCGGTCACGTGGACGTGCGAGCGCGCCGCCGACAGCGCCTCCGCGATCGCGGGCAACGCCTGCGCACCGTCGATCAGCACGTCGAGCTGGTTGCCCGGGCGTGGCGGGGGATCGCCGGAGGCCCACAGTGACGCGCCGTCGGGGGTGATCGCTTGCCCCTGCCCCAGCCGGCGCAGACGGCGGCGATGGTGACGCTCCACGGCCAGCTCGACGCCGCGCCCGAACAGGCCGTCGACGTGTGCCAGCGGATCGATCGCCACGCCCGAACGGTACAGGCGCGCCTCAGCCCCGCTCGAGGACGGACTCGCCGGTGCCGCTGACGCTCGTCGCCGCGCGCCTGTCCGGCACGTCCTTGCGGGTGACCGACAGATAGGCCACGAAGCAGGCGATCAGGCCGGCCAGCACCAGGCTGACCGGTCCCGTGCCAAGCGCGAGGCCGCCGCGCTCCTTCGATACGGCCAGCCAGTCCGCGAACGACGCACCGAGCGGACGGGTGACCACGTACGCGAACCAGAACGAGAACACCGGGTTCCAGCCGAAGCGCCAGTAGCCGATCGCCGGCACCGCGATCACCGCCGTGAACAGCAGGCCCGAGGCGAAGTAGCCGAGGCCGAAGGTCACGGCGGTGAGATCGCCCGCCGCCGTGCCCAGCGCGAAGGTGGCCAGCACCGTGGCCCAGTAGAAGGCCTCGCGGCGCCGCGTGTAGATGCTGTGGATCGAGAGCGTGCCTTCGCTCAGGTACCAGGTGCGGAAGATCACCGCCAGCACCACGCCGTAGAAGATGGTTGAGGCGATGTACGGGATCCCCAGGCCGACGTGCAGGACGTCGGCGCACATCGTCCCGAACACGCCGACCATCGCCACCGCCAGCCAGTAGGTCCAGGCGACGTACTTGCGGGCGCGGAACTGGAGGATCAGGGCCACAACCAGGCCGATCCCGCCGAGCACGACCGCTATCTCCGGCACGAGCCGGTGGACGAGGTAGTCGGAGGTGGACTCCCCCATCCCCGTGGTCAGCGCCTTCACGATCCAGAAGTACGCGGTGATCTCGGGCACCTTGGAGAGGGCGCGCGACGCGGGCCCTGGGGCCAGGGTGTCTGGTTTTGGATCCATGCAGGTTCGCTCGGCCGGAGAAACGACGCGCGAAGTTAGGGCCCCGGGCTAAGCGGACCCTCAACTGCGGCTAAGCCGCGGCTTATCTGCCGCCGAGCGCGCGGGGCTGCACGAGACCGGCGTCGTAGGCGGCTATCACGGCCTGGAGCCGGTCGCGCACCCCGAGCTTGCGGAGCACGTTCGAGACGTGCGTCTTCACCGTCGTCTCACTGAGGTAGAGCCGCTCGGCCAGCTCGGCGTTCGAGAGCCCGCTCGCGAGCAGGCGCAGGATCTCGCGCTCGCGCTCGGTCAGCTCGGCGATCGCGTCATCGTGCGAGGGGCCGGGCTCCGTGTCGGCGAAGCGCTCGAGCAGCCGGCGCGTGACCGTCGGACCCAGCAGCGCGTTCCCGTCAGCGACCAGCCTGATGGCATCCACGAGGTGCGCCGGGCGCACGTCCTTCAACAGGAAGCCGCTCGCGCCGGCGCGCAGGGCCGCGTAGACGTAGTCGTCCACGTCGAAGGTCGTCAGCACGAGGATCCGCGCGGGGCTGCCCGAGGCGACGATGCGCCGTGTCGCCTCGATGCCGTCGACGCCCGGCATCCGCACGTCCATGAGGATCACGTCGGGCTCGAGCTCCTGGCAGAGGCGGATCGCCTCCTCGCCGCTGTCGGCCTCGCCGACCACGGCGAGGTCGGTGCGCGTCTCAACGATCAGGCGGAAGCCGCTGCGGACGAGTGCCTGGTCGTCCACGATCAGCACGCGGACGCTCATCCTCCGGCCCCGACCGGGAGTCGCGCGGAGACCACGTAGCCGCCGCTCGGGTTCGCCCCCGCCTCCACGCTGCCCCCGAGCATCGCGGCTCGCTCGCGCATCCCGATCAGCCCCCTGCCGGTCCCGGCGCCGTTCGTGCTGCCGCGGCCGTCGTCGCGGATCTCCAGCTCGAGCTCGTCGCCGTAGCGCACGCGCACGCGTGCGTGACCAGCGCCGCCGTGCTTGAGCGTGTTCGTCAGCGCCTCCTGCACGATCCGGTAGGCCGAGAGGTCCACGGTCGCGGGCAGCGGCTGCGGCGGTCCCTCGATCACGAGCGACACGTCGAGGCCCGTGCCCCGCACCTGCTCGATCAGGCCGTCGATCCGCCCGAGGCCGGGCTGGGGCTCGAGCTCGGCGTCCTGGTGGAACGAGCCGAGCACCCGGCGCAGGTCGGCGAGCGCCGCGCGAGCGGCGCTGTCGATCGCCCGGATCGGCTCACGAGCACGCCTGGGCTCCAGCCTGAAGACGTCCTCGGCGGCGCCCGCCTGAACCACAATCACGCTCAGCGCGTGGGCGATCACGTCATGGAGCTCCCGCGCGATCCGCGCCTGCTCCTCGGCCACCGCGCGTCCCGCCTCCGCCTCGCGCTCCCGCTCGAGGCGGTTCGCCTTCTCCTCGATCTCGTTCACGTAGGCGCGGCGCGAGCCCACGCTCTCACCGAGCAGCCAGGCGGCCGCCATCAGGATGACCGCCGAGACGGAATCGCCGGTCTCCGATCCGCCGAAGCCCACACGCGCCGCGGTTATCGCCGTGGCCGCTCCGATCGCGATCGCGCGGGCGAGCGGCCCGTCGGAGCCGGCCGCAACCGTGTACAGCGCCACGCACAGCGGGAACGGCAGCAGCCAGAGTCCCAGCGCCACGATCAGCAGCGCGATGGCGGTGACGGCCACCAGCACGGCGAGCGGGCGACGCCTGCGCCAGGCGAGCGGGACGATCTGGGCGGCGCCGAGCGCCAGGGTCGCGCCCGTGTTCGTGTGGTGGGTGGCCACCACGGCGGTGACGAGCAGCAGGAAGCCCAGCAGGGCGCCATCGACCAGTCCCGGGTGGCGCCAGAGCCAGTTCCAGATCATCGTCCCCCCACCGTACTCGTGCCCATCGCCGGGCTAGCCACCAGGGGTGGCCGCTAGGTGTCGCGCCGCACCATCAGCAGCGCCGCGATCGCGACGGCCAGCACGGCGTAGCCCACGAACAGCGCCAGCCCAGCCCCCGGGGAGAGCGAGTGTGGATCCCGCGTCAGAGCGAAGATCGCTGAGCCCGCGGTGCTGGGCAGATAGGGGTTGATCGCGTGGTCCCAGGAGGCCGGCAGCACGTTGAGCAGCGGTGGGATCACGAAGAAGATCGCGGCAAAGGCCGAGATGCCCCCGGCCGTGTTGCGCACGATCGCCCCGATCGCGAGCCCCAGGATCGCCACGAGCAACAGGTAGACGGCGGCGCCGAGCACGGCGCGGGCCACGCCATGGTCCGAGAACGAGATCTGGAGGATGTCGTGCTTCGACAGGATCGCCTGGCTCGCGAAGAACGCGATCAGCACCGAGGGCAGCATCAGCAGGAAGGCCACGCTGCCGTAGACGCCGAGCTTGGCCCAGAGCACCGGCAGGCGCTTCGGCACGGCCGTGAAGGTCGCGCGGATCATCCCGGTCGAGTACTCGCCAGTGATGACCAAGACGCCCAGCACGGCGATCGCCAACTGGGCGACCTCGACCCCGACCAGCGCCACGTCGAGCGGCTGCCGGTCGGCACGCTCCTGCGGGCTCAGATGGCCCCAGCGGGACGAGAGCACGATCGCGAACAGGAGCGGCAGCCCGATCGTCAACAGCGTCGCCACGAACAGGGACCAGCGGGTGGAGCGCAGCGAGTGGAGCTTCGTCCACTCGGACAGGGCCACCCGCGCCTGCGTGACCCTGCCGGTGCCCTCCAGGGCGGGGAGCCTGATCTCGGGGGCCATGGTGCTCACGCGGCCAGCTCCCGGCCGGTCTCCGAAGTGAACTCGAGCTCCTCGCGCGTGAGGTCCATGAAGGCCTCCTCCAGCGACGCCTGCTGCGGGGTCAGCTCGTGAAGCACGATGCCGTGCGCCGCCGCGACGTCGCCGATCCGCTCGGCGCCAAGGCCGGCCACCTCGAGCAGCCCCGGACCGGGGCTCGTCACCGAGATCCCGTCGCCCAGCACGAGCTCGCGCAGCTGCGCGCTCTGGGGCGAGCGCACCCGCACGATCTGCTTCGAGGCACTGCGAACGAACTCCTCCACGCTCATGTCGGCGATCAGGCGGCCGCGGCCGACCACGATCAGGTGATCGGCGGTCAGCGCCATCTCGCTCATCAGGTGCGAGGAGACGAACACCGTCCGTCCCTCCGCCGCGAGCGCCTTGAGCAGGTTTCTGATCCAGTGGATCCCCTCCGGATCGAGGCCGTTGACGGGCTCGTCGAGCAGGAGGGTCGCCGGATCGCCGAGCAGGGCAGTCGCGATCCCGAGCCGCTGGCCCATGCCGAGCGAGAACTGACCCGCGCGCTTGCGCGCCACGTCGCTCAGGCCCACCAGCTCGATCAGCTCGTCGACCCGCCGCGTGGCGATGCCGTGAGTCTGGGCGAGCGCGAGCAGGTGGTAGTAGGCCGAGCGCCCGGTGTGCACGGAGCGCGCCTCCAGCAGTGCGCCCACCTCGTGCAGCGGCGAGCGATGGTCGCGGTAGTGCTTGCCGTTCACCGTCACATCGCCGGCGGTGGGCGCGTCGAGGCCGAGGATCAGGCGCATCGTGGTGGACTTACCGGAGCCGTTCGGGCCGAGGAAGCCGGTGACCATGCCCGGCCGGACCGAGAACGACAGCCCGTCGACGGCCCGCTTCTGGCCGTAGTCCTTGGTGAGCTGTACCGCCTCGATCATCGCCTCGAAGACGCTAGCCCGCGCGGTCGCGCTTTACCTCCCTCGGGCGGACGAAATCGAGCTCCTCACAAAGGATGAGATCCGCTTCTCATCGAGGTCTCATGGAGCGGTGTGATGATGTCCCTCGTGCGGATCCTCGTGGTCGAGGACGATCCCAAGATGGCCGGCCTGATCCGGCGTGGGCTGCGCGAGGAGGGCGTGGCGGCGGACATCGCCGGGCGCGGAGAGGACGCGCTCTGGATGGCGGCGGCGACCGACTACGACGCCCTCGTGCTGGACGTGATGCTGCCCGGGATCGACGGCTTCGAGACCTGCGAGCGGCTGCGGGCGAGCTCGGTCTGGACGCCGGTGCTGCTGCTCACCGCGCGGGACGCCGTGGAGGATCGGATCGGCGGCCTCGACCGCGGCGCGGACGACTACCTGACCAAGCCGTTCTCGTTCGGTGAGCTGCTGGCCCGGCTGCGCGCCCTGACCCGCCGCGGCGGCGTCCCGCGCCCCGCGGTGCTGGAGGCGGCGGGCCTGCGCCTGGATCCGGCCACGCGGCGGGTCTGGCGCGGCGACACGGAGGTCGACCTGTCGCAGCGGGAGTTCGCGCTGCTCGAGGCCTTCATGCGGCGTCCAGGCGAGGCGCTCTCGCGCCTTCACCTGCTCGAGCGGGTCTGGGACTACGGCTACGAGAACCGCTCGAACGTGATCGACGTCTACGTGCGGTATCTGCGCGAGAAGGTGGATCGCCCCTTCGGAGCGGCGAGCATCGAGACTGTGCGCGGCTACGGCTACCGCTTGCGGGAGGAGGGCAGGCGCTGACCCGGCTCCCGCTGCGCGTCCGCCTCACCCTCGCCTTCGCGCTGGTGATGGCGCTGGTGCTCGCGCTCACTGGGATCGTGGTCTATCGCATCTTCCGCGGCGACCTGAACTCGACGATCGACCGCTCGCTCGGCACGCGCTCCGCCGAGGTGGCCGCTCTGGTGCGTCAGGCGGGGCCAGGGCTCGGGTCGTCGCTGCCGAGCGTCAGCGGCGCGGGCGACGACTTCGCGGCGGTGCTGACCCCCGCCGGAGCACAGATTGCCGCCACCCCGCAGGTGGAGGGCAGGAGGCTGCTGTCGGGAACCCAGCTGCAGCGGGCGGCTCGCTCGAGCGTGGTCCTGCAGCACCCAGCGGTCGGGCAGATCGACGGGACGCTGCGTATGCGCGCGCTGCCGGTGGCCACGCCGGCGGGGAGGCGAATCGTGCTGGTGGGAACCTCGCTCGGCCAGCGCGACGACTCCCTGCGCACCCTTGGGGCGCTGCTTGCGGCCGGAGGGCTCGTGGCTCTGCTGCTGGCGTCGCTGGCCGGCTACGGCGTGGCCACGGGAGCCCTGAGGCCGGTGGAGGCGATGCGACGCCGGGCGGCGGCGATCTCGCCGTCCGATCAGGGCCAGCGCCTGCCGGTGCCGGATTCGGGCGACGAGATCGCGCGCCTGGGCCTGACTTTGAACGAGCTGCTGGACCGCCTCGAGGCGGCGTCCGTGCGCGAGCGGCGCTTCACCGCCGACGCAAGTCACGAGCTGCGCACGCCGCTCGGCATCCTCAAGGCCGAGCTCGAGCTGGCCCTGCGGCGCGGACGCTCCCCCGAGGAGCTGCGCGCTGCCCTCGAGTCCGCAGCGGAGGAGACGGAGCGCTTGGTGCGGCTCGCGGAAGACCTGCTGGTGATCGCGCGCCTCGATCGCGGGGAGCTCCCGGCCCGGCGCGAGGAGATCGAGGTCGCGCAGCTGCTCGGCACGGTGGCCGCGCGCTACGGCCCGCGCCTCCACGCCGCCGGGATGAGCCTGTGCGTGGAGGGCGGCGAGGGCCTGCGGGTCAGCGGCGACGAGCTGCAGCTGGAGCAGGCAATCGGCAACCTGCTGGAGAACGCGCTGCGCCACGGCGCGGGCGAGGTGCGCCTCAGCGCCGCTCGGCACGGCAGCGGCGTCGAGCTTCACGTCCGCGACGAGGGTCCCGGCTTCGCCCCGGACTTCATCGGGCACGCCTTCGAGCGCTTCGCCCGCGCGGACGGCGCCCGCTCGCGCGGCGGCGCGGGACTCGGGCTGGCAATCGTCGCGGCGGTGGCCGACTCGCACGGCGGACGCGCCGTGGCCCTGAACCGGGCCGGCGGCGGCGCAGACGTCTGGCTCGAGCTGCCCGGCGCCCCAGTGCTCCGGGCAGCCGCGCCGGAGCCGGTCAGCCTGCCTTGAAGGAGACGAGGCGCGAGCGCTCGTCGCCGCCCCTGACGGTGGCCTCGTACACGGTGCCGATGCCGCGCACGTAGTACTTCGTGTCGATTACGCCGGGCTCGAGCGGCGTCCACTCCTTCGTCTTGAGCGCCCGCGTGGACGAGACGAACGGCACGTTCACGGACGCGTGCAGCGAGAGCACCTTGAAGTGGTCCTCCGCGTGGCCCTTGTAGAACTCCTGCCGGAACGCCTGCCCGACGCGCGGGTGGGGCGGCATGAAGATCCCGGCCCGCGCCCCGTTCACGCCGGCCTGCCAGGTGCCCTCGGTGCTCGTCACCTTGCCGTGGCTGTCGAGCTCCTCGGTCTGCTCACCGAAGTACCAGACGTTGCCTTTGCCGTCCTGCGCGTAGTAGTCGAGCGTCTTCTCGGCCAGCTTGCCGTGCTCGTAGAGCCGGTCGTCCACCACCGTGGTGGGTGCCCCGAGGATGTGCTTGATCCGGTGGGTCACCTTCATCACGTCGATCGCCGGGTTGCCGTCCTTCACGCCCTCGTAGCGATAGCGAGACCCGGGAATGAGGGGAAACCACGGGTTGTCGATCGTGCGGACGAACCCGTGGGTGGGCGGCGTCGCATGCCCACCCGTGGCCTCGGCTCCGGTCGCGAGCGCGAGCACGATCGCCACGCCTACTGCCGCTGCTGTCCTCTTCACGGTGTGCCTCCGTTCCTCGTCGAGCGCACTTGAGCGCCCCGACAAGATCCCCGGCCGCGATGAGATTTCGATGAGCCCGCGGTCAGCCGCGGTGGGCGTTCAGCTCGCCGGCCACGGCGGCCGTGAACGCGCCCTTGTCCTGCCCCGCGCTCTGCAGCGCGCCGAAGTAGGCCTCGCGGTCGTCCGTGGTGCCGCTCGGCTTGCCGTCGATCTGGGCGAAGATCAGGACCTGCGCGAGCTGCGAGCCGTAGGTCTTGCGCATGCCCGCGATCGCCCCACGCAGGTCGTCGGCCGCCTGCCGGTAGGTCAGGCACCGGGGCCAGCCGTAGTTGTCGGTCAGGCAGCGGCCGTTGTCGGTCGCGATCCCGTACTCGGTGACGAAGATCGGCAGCTTGCCGCCACCGTGGGGGGCCACGCCGGCGAGCAGGTTGTCCGTCTTGGTCCTGTAGTCGGGGCCGTAGGGATGCTCGGTCCAGCCGGCCACCCGCCGGTTCAGGTCCGGCACGGCCTCGTACATGCTGTCGGCCCAGGTTGAGGAGCCGGAGTCGTCGCTGATCGCGAGCAGGCCCACCCTGCGGTCGCCATCGGCGCCGGCGATCGCCTCCTGGGCCTCCTTGAAGCGCACGGCGTACTCCCGGGCCCGCGCCGCGTAGGCGGGGCAGCCCGGCCCGCAGTCGTCGTACTGGTAGCTCTGGTTGGTCTCGTTGCCGAACTCGATGTAGCGCACGGCGAGCCTGCCGTCCGAGCGGCCGCGCCAGAAGCTCCCGCGGGGTCCGAAGGCGTGCGCCCAGCGGCCCAGGTTCCGCGCCTCCGACGGCCCGGGCATCCTGCCGATGAAGGTGGCCAGCAGCTGGACGCGCTCACCGCGGCCGGCCAGCGCGGCGACGGTGGGCGCGATCTTGGAGACCGGGCTCGAGATGTCGAAGTCCACCCGCACGACGCTCGGGTGCAGCCGCGCTCCGACGCGGGCCTCATACGCGACCGCCTGGCCCGCGTTGATCCCGACGGTGAAGCCGGGGGGCGACGCGCGCGGCTTGGGCGCGGGCGGTGTCGCTGTCTTCTCCGCCTCGCCCGCGCACCCGGCCAGGGCCAGCGAGCACAGGAGCGACAGCGCCAGGCGAGCTTTTCCACGTCTTGTAGATATGCAGAGAACGTAGCTCGATAGCGCGAGCGCCGCTACAGCACCCGGGCCATTCCTAGCCGCCGCGCCCGGCGGGCGCGAGCGTGTCCCCCACCCTCACCGTTCCCGGCCGGCTGACCAGGGCGCCCACCGCCAGGCACGCGTCCCGCTCGCGGGCCAGCGTGCGCAGGACGTCGAGATCGCGCTCGATCCCTCCCTGCTGCGCTCGCGTGACCATCACGCAGCGGCCGATCTGCTTCACCACGTCCATCGTGACCTCACCGAGCTCCACCGACGAGCCGACGAGGGCGTCCTCTCCCTCGCCCTCCAGGAGCACGTTCGAGCGGAAGCGGCGCGGATCCCAGGAGCCCACCGTGGCGGTGGACACGAGCGACACGCGCGTGCGCGCGGAATCGTGAAAGGGGCCGGGCGCACCGTCGAAGGCCTCCCAGGGGCTGGCGGGCTCGTGCTCGAAGTCGACCACGTTCTCGTAGCTGCGCTTGACGTCCACGTCCGCTGAGCGCAGCTCCACCCTGCGCCCGAGCCACGCCGACAGCGAGTCGTCGTCCTCCGCCAGCGACCCGTCGGGGAGCTGGATCCGCACCCCGTCCCCGCTCCAGCGCGCCGAGGCGAACAGCAGCTCGGGCACGCGCCGGCCGGTCAGCCCGAAGCCCGTCTCCACGTCGAAGATCGCGAAGCGGCGGTCGCCCTCGAGACCGTCCTCGCCGACCGCGACCTCGTCCAGCCGCTCACCCAGGAGCGACTTGACGGGATAGCGCCAGAGCTCCGCGACCTTCATCGCAGCGAGGCTAATTCCTGACGCCGGGGATGACCGGGCCCAGGTTGGTCTCCGACCTCACAAACGCGATCCGCGATGCGTTGACGACGACCCGAGATCCCTGGTACTCGACGAGGTCCAGCGCTCGATAGCCCTCCTGCATCAGCTGGCGGACCACCTCGAGGGTCTCCTCGACGACAAGGGGCTTGGTCGAGTCGGCGAAATAGAGGCTGCACGGCATCGCCAGGCGATCGTACCGCCCGTCAGCGCGGCTTCAGCAGCTCCGCCAGCCCCTCCACGTCGGCGACCGTGACCGTCAGCTCCGGATGGCGCAACACCCCAAGTGGGTCGAGGCCGCGCACCGGAGTGTGGAACGAGATCAGCACGCCGAGGTCCCCGTTGGTCGCGAAGGTCAGCCCGCGGTCGGTGATGGCCAGGCGCGCTGGGCCTGCCGTCTTCCAGAACGCGTAGGGGCCGGTGATCGCGACGTCCGAGATGTTCGCCAGCGGCGTCGAGACCCGCCACAGGCCGAAGCGGGCCTCGAGGTGCAACTTGCCGACCTCGACCCACGCCGACGAGGGCTTGATGCCGAAAACGCGATCGGTCAGCCGGTACGCGCGCGCGAAGGCGAAGCCGAAGCGCTGGACAGCGGGCTCAGGCGACATTTGGGTTCTCGAGCACGAGCGCGACGCCCTGGCCCGAGCCGACGCAGACGCCGAGCACGCCGTAGCGGGCGTCTCGCGCAGCGCGCAGCTCGGTCGCGAGCGTGAGCACGTAGCGGGTGCCGGACGAGCCGAACGGGTGGCCGATCGCGACCGCGCCGCCGTTGGGGTTGAGCTTCTCGTCGGGGACCTCGAAGCCGTCGAGCTGGTTCGGCAGCTCGCGCAGGACGCCGAGCGCCTGGGCGGAGTACGCCTCGTGGACCTCCCAGACGTCGATGTCCGCCGGGCGCGAGGCCCGGCGCGCTTCAGCGCCTTCGGGATCGCGAACGCCGGCGCGATGCCCATGCACCTGCGGGTCGAGCGCGTGGGTCGCCGACGCGACGACGCGCGCCAGCGGCTCGGCGCCGAGCTCCTCGGCCGCCGTCGGCGCTGGCGAGCACGACCGCGCTGGCGCCGTCGTTCAGCGGCGAGGAGTTGCCGGCGGTCATCTGCGTCGTGTTCGGCTGCGACGGGCAGCGCCGCGAGCTTCTCGGCGCGTGGTGTCGTCGCGGATGCTCTCGTCGTGCTCGAAGACCCGCGCCGGGCTCCTTGCGGGTGGCGGGGATCTCGACCGGGTGGATCTCCTGCGGCGAGCCGGCCCGAGTCGCGCGCCGCCGCCGCGTGCTGGTGCGAGCGCAGCGCGAACGCGTCGATCTCCTCGCGCGTCAGCTCGTAGCGGTCGGCGACGTTCTGCGCGGTCTGCATCATCTCGATGTACGCGTTGCGCGCCAGCAGCGCCGGGTTCGGCGGGCCGCCGGCGCCGGCCCACATCGTGTCGAGCATGAAGACCGGCCCGCGCGGCATGAACGGCGCGTCGCCCTTCATCAGCGCCCAGCCCGAGCGCGACATCGACTCGACGCCGGCGGCGAGGCCGACCGACGAGCTCGTCGCTGCGGATCGCGTGCGCGATCGAGATCGCGCCCGTCAGCGACGAGGCGCAGAAGCGGTTGACGGTGATCGCCGGCACCGAGTCCGGGAAGCCGGCGGCCAGCGCCGCCCAGCGCGCGATGTCGCCCATCCCCTCGTGGGCGGGGTTCACGCAGCCGGCGGCGATGTCCTCGATGCGGTCGAGCGGGACGCCGACCCGCTCGCACGCCGCGACCATCGTCTGCCGAGCAGGTCGTCGGTGCGGATGTGCGACAGCGAGCCGCCGTAGCGCCCCACCGGGGTCCGCACACCGCCGAGCACGAATGCATCGGTCATCGGGCTGGTCCTCTCGCTCGCGAATCTATCCGGCGGCGACCTTGATCGTCGCGCCCTCTCAGCGTAGGCTGCGCGCACGGGACGACCGCGTTACGACGAGGGCGTCGTTCGGACCGTCTGTTTCCCCGGCACAAGAACTCGCGATGGCAGACGTCTCCCTGGCCCGACTCGATGGCTCGCTCTCGCTCGTCGCACTGCGCGGCGAGTTCGACCTGTCCAACACCGACCCGGTCGTCGAGAAGCTGAACGAGGCGATCGACGATCCGCGCTCGAGGGCGATCGCGATCGACCTGAGCGAGGTCACCTTCCTCGACTCGAGGATGCTCCAGGCGCTGGTCACCGCCCGCGATCGGGCTCAGACGATGGTGAAGCCGGTGTGGCTGGTGCGACCCGAGCCCGCGATCTGGCGCGTGTTCCAGGTCACCATGCTCGACAAGCTGTTCCGCGACTTCGAGTCGCTCTCCGAGGTCGAGGAGCACCACCGCTCGCTCGCCGGACCCCTGCTGGACCGCGGCTAGCGAGCCATCCACACGCGAGCTAAGCCGGCGTGACCCACGAGCGGTCGAGCTGGCCCAGGCTCGTGCAGCCCGAGAGCGCCATGGCCACCCTGAGCTCTTCCGCGAGGATGCTCATCGCGCGCTCGACGCCCGCCTCGCCCGCGGCTCCCAGCCCGTAGACGAGCGCGCGGCCCGCCAGGCAGGCGCGGGCGCCCAGCGCGACCGCCTTGAGCACGTCGCTCCCCCGTCGCACGCCGCCGTCGAGGTAGACCTCGGCACGCTCGCCGACCGCGTCCACCACGGCGGGAAGGGCGGCGATGGCCGACTGCATCTGGTCGAGCTGGCGTCCACCGTGGTTGGAGACGATGATGCCGGCGCAGCCGAGGTCCACGGCGCGGGTCGCGTCCTCGGGCCGGATGATCCCCTTCACGAGCAGCGGCCCCGACCAGAACTCGCGCAGCCAGGCCAGGTCGTCCCAGCTCAGCGTCGGATCGAACTGCGAGTTCAGGTACGCCGCCAGGCTGGCCGCATCCTGTGGCCCGCCGCGCCCGGCCGCGTTCGCCAGCTCGACCCGCGGGCGGGTGACGAAGTCGCGCGTCCAGCGCGGCCGCAGGATCGCCTGACCCAGCGACGCGGCGGTCACGCGCGGAGGCAGGCCGAAGCCGTTGCGCGCGTCACGCATGCGCCGGGCGGCCAGCGGCACGTCGATCGTGACCACCAGCGCGCCGTAGCCCGCTGCCTGGGCGCGCTCCACGACCTCCCTGACCAGGCCGCGATCGCGCCAGGTGTAGAGCTGGAACCACTTCGGACCGGGAGCGAGCTCCTGCACCTCCTCGATCGTGTAGGTGGCCATGGCGGACAGGATGTAGAGGGAGCCCGCAGCGTGAAGGGCGCGCGCCACGGCCGGCTCGCCGGCGTGGTTGATCGCCCCGGTCAACCCGGTCGGCGCCCCCAGGAGCGGAAGGCTGACGCGCTGGCCGAGCACCGTGGTCGACATGTCGATGCTCGACACGTCGATCAGGGCCCGGGGAAGGATCCTCAGGCGGTCGAAGTCGTCGCAGTTCGCCCGTGCGGTGACCTCGTCGTTGGCCGCGCCGTCCACGTAGTCGAAGATCGGCTTGGGCACGGCTCGCTTGGCGGCGCGCCGAAGGTCGGCGACGTCGAGGCAGCGCTGCGCGCGGGCGTCGTAGGACTGATAGCCGGCGAGCTTCCCCGGAAGCGCACGCAGATCGGTGGCGACCTGGTCCGCGAGCAGCTTGACGACCGGCTTCACACCTCAGGCCGACGCTCAGGAAGTGAGCGCGACCGCAGCCTCGGGCGTGACCACACGGAAGCTGAAGCTCTCCTCCAGGTAGAGCTGCACCGCCTGAGCGTCGTGGTGGTCGTAGCCGGTGGAGAGATCCTGCCCGCAGTCGAAGAGGAAGTCGCCGCCCCGCATGCTCAGGACCAGCGCGCCCTCCACCCCCGGCGCCCAGACGAGCGGGCCGTCGATGATCTTGCGCAGGTGCTCGAGCAGCGGGTAGCCGCCGAGCTCGCCCGTCTCGAGCACGTTCGTGTAGGCGGCCGGGCCGAGCGCGAGCCCGTATGGCCCGTCGATGCCCGCGTCCAGCAGCTGCTCCACCGCCTTGGCAACGTGCCGCGGATAGCGCGAGCAGTCGTCGCCGAGCGGGATCGGCTTGTGGGTGGAGGCCTGCGCGATGCCGACGATGTCCGCTGCCTTCCAGCCGTGGAACACCGCGCTGTTCTCGGCGACCGCGATCGCGCGGGCGGCGGCGTCGAGCGCGCCGTAGTCCACGTCCTGGGCGCCGCGGTCGCCATCGCGCAGCTCCGAACGGTCGATCGCGAACGGCGCCCGCAGCTCCACCAGCGGGAGCACGCGGCGCTGCTCGGCTACGAGACCCTTCCCGGGAGCCGCGTTCAGCCGCTTCGTGCGGCCGAGATTGGTGGCCGATGCCTGCCAGCCCCTGGGCCCGTTGAAGTCAACCAGCTTCCGCGCGGCCAGCGCGGGCGTGAGCCGCTCGCGCGCCTCCTCGTCGATGGCGTCCCAGCCGGCCTGGCTGATCGGTGCGTGCTCGCGCAGCAGATGGCTCATGCGCGCCGCCCTCATGCCGCCGATGCCCAGCGACTCGGCGCCGGCCAGCGGCGCGCCGCGCTCGGCTGCGCCCTCGACGGCCTCCTCCTCGGCCTCCTCGCCGTGCTCGACGATGTCGCCCTCCTGGAACAGGATGCCCCGGGCGATCTCGCGCCAGAGCGGAGTGCGGCGCAGCAGGAACTCGAGGTCCATGCAGAAGTGCTTGAACTCCTCACCCTGAGCGTCCCGCATGATGGCGCTGGCCTCGCGGTCCTGCTCGACCGCGAGCCGCTGCTCGTACCAGCCGATCGCCTCGGCCTCCTCGGTCAGCGACGCGCAGAGCCGCGCGAACGTCCGCGTCTCGTGCGACAGCTCGCCGGGCGGCTCGTGATACTGGTCGAAGCCCACGCCGACATATTGCCATTCCGCGGGCTACCGTCGCGTTCCGGCGGGGGTCAGACCTTGATCACGAACGGGTCGCGGACCTCGTCGCTGAGGTCGCACCACACGCTCTTGGTCTGGAGGAACTGGTAGATGGCCTCGATGTCGGTCACCCGGCCGGTGCCGCTCGCCCGGTGCCCTCCGAAGGGAGAGTTGAACGCAACGGCGCGGTAGGTGTTCACCCACACCACGCCCGCCTGCAGCTCGCGCGCCACGCGGTGGGCCCGCTTGATGTTGGTGGTCCAGACGCCGGCGGCGAGGCCGAACTCGGTCGCGTTCGCCAGCCGCACCGCCTCCTCCTCGGAGGAGAAACGCAGCACCGCCATCACGGGGCCGAAGACCTCCTCGCGAGCCAGCCGGTGCTCGGGCTCGACGTTCTCGACGATCGTCGGGCGGTAGAAGAAGCCGTCGGGCGCCCCCTCGACCTTTGCGCGCTGGCCGCCGCTGAGGATCTCGCCGCCCTCCTGGGCAGCCACGCTCACGAAGTCCTCGACCTTGGCCAGCTGCCCTGCGGAGGCGATCGGGCCCATCTGCGTGTCCGCGCTGCGCGGATCCCCCACCAGGATCGAGTCGGTGCGCGCCCGCAGGCGCCCGACGAACTCGTCGTAGATCGCGTCGTCCACCAGCACGCGGGATCCGGCCACGCAGGTCTGCCCGGCCGCGCCGTAGATGCCCGCCAGCACGCCTGCCTCCGCCTGATCCAGGTCGGCGTCGGCGAAGACGATGTTCGGGCTCTTGCCGCCCAGCTCGAGCACGCACGTCGCCCCGTGCTGCGCGGCGGCCACGGCCACCGCCCTGCCGGTGGCGGTGCCGCCCGTGAACACCATCCCGCGGACGAGCGGATGAGCCGCCAGGGCCGCGCCCGCCGTGCCGGCGCCGGTGATCACGTTGATCGTGCCCGGTGGCAGCCCCGCCTGCTCCACTGAGTCCATCATCTTGAGGACGCCCGCCGAGGCCACCTCCGAGGGCTTGAGCACGATCGTGTTCCCGGCGGCCAGAGCCGGGGCCAGGCTCTGCACTCCGAGCATCAGCGGCGAGTTCCAGGGCGTGATCACGCCCACCACCCCGAGCGGCTCGCGCACCGCGTAGTTGAGCGCGTTCTGGCCGTGCAGCGGGATCACCCGCCCCTCGACCTTGTCCGCCATGCCGCCCCAGTAGTAGAAGTGCTCCGGCACGACCCGCGCCTGGGCGCTCATCTCCTTGAGCAGCTTGCCGTTCTCGCGCGTCTCGATCTCGGCCAGCTCGTCGGCCGCGCCCGCCAGCGCCTCGGCGAGCTTGATCATGTGGCGCCCGCGAGCGGTCGGCGAGAGGCGGCTCCAGCTCGACTCGAAGCTGGCCTGGGCCGCCCTCACGGCGTCGTCCACGTCCAGCTCGCTCGCCTCGGGCAGTGCCGCCCAGGGCTGCCCGAGCGTGGGGTCCACGCTCTCGTAGACGGCCTCGTCGCGAGCCTGGCGGCGCTCGCCGTCGATCACCATGTCAAAGCGCTGGAGGCTCAGACGAGGGAGCATATTGCCGCTCTCCGGATCAGGTCATGACCCCGCCCGACGCACCCCGCACGCCGCGAGGCCTCGCCACCCAGGCGGCCCTCGTCCGCGCCGCGCGCGCGGTGTTCGAGCGCGACGGCTTCATCGACGCCCGCATCGCCGACATCACCGCGACAGCCCGCACCGCCACCGGCTCCTTCTACACCTACTTCACAAGCAAGGAGGAGATCTTCGCCGCGGTTGTCGACGAGCTGAGCGACGAAGGCCTCCACCCGCCGTCGATGGAGTACCTGGCCGAGGGCGACGGCGACCTCGTGGGCCGGATCGCGGAGCACCACCGCGCCTACCTCCGGGCCTACCAGCGCAACGCGAGGATGATGAGCGTGATCGAGCAGGTCACGAGCGTCAGCGACGACTTCCGCCACCGCCGCACCGAGCGTGCGCAGGAGTTCATCGAAGCCAACGTGGCCGTGATCCGCAGGCTCCAGCGCGACGGCCTCGCCGATTCAGACCTCGATCCGCTGACCACCGCGCGGGCGCTGTCGGCCATGGTCAGCCGCTCCGCCTTCGTCACGTTCGTGCTCGAGGAGGAGAGCAGCCGCGCGATCGACGGGCTGGCCGCCACGCTGACGCGGCTGTGGGCGAACGCGCTGCGGATCGCTCAGTAGGCGGCGCGACCACCGGAGAGGTCGAAGCCGGCGCCCGTGCTGAAGGAGCAGCGCGGCGATGCCAGCCAGGAGACCAGCTCGGCCACCTCCTCCGGCGTGCCCATTCGGCCCATCGGCACCCGCGAGGTGAACAGCGCGCGCTCCTCCTCGGTGGCCGTGTGGTGGGTCAGGCCGGCGTCGATCACGCCGGGCACGAGGCAGTTCACGAGCACGCCGGTCTGGCCCAGCTCGCGGGCGGCCGACGTGGTGAGCGCGATCACTCCCGCCTTCGACGCCGAGTAGGCGGACATGCCCGGGTTCGGGTCCTTTCCCGCTATCGACGCGATGTTCACGATCCGGCCGTAGCCCTGCGCGACCATTCCCGGCACGCACGCCTGCATGCAGTGGAAGACGCCGATCAGGTTCACCTCGATCACGCGCTGCCAGTCCTCCGGCGGGTAGTCGCTCACCGGCGCCGTCGGACCCGCGATGCCCGCGCTGTTCACCAGCACGTCCACGCGACCGAAGCGGTCGCGCACGGTGTCGTACATCGCCCGCGCGGACCCCGGCTCGGTCACGTCCACGTCGACCCCCAGCGTGCGCTCGTCCTCCACCAGCGCGCCCGCATCGAGGTCGGCGATCGCGACCCGCAGGCCATCGTCCAGCAGGCGGCGGGCGATCGCCCGGCCCAGGCCGCCGGCCCCGCCGGTGACGATCGCGACGTGAGGTTCCGCGGGCAGGCTCGTGCTTATAGCATGAACTTGATGTCCGATTCAGGTTCTTCCAGGACCGCGGGCCAGGCAATCGTCGACGTCCTGAAGGCCGAGGGAGTCCGCCACGTTTTCGGGCTCCCGGGCGGCCACGTGCTGAGCATCTACGACGCTCTCCACGACACGCCGGAGATCTCCCACGTGCTGGTGCGCCACGAGCACGCGGCAGGCAGCATGGCGATGGCGTACGCGCAGCTCACGGGCGAGCCGGGCATCTGCCTCGTCACCGCCGGCCCCGGCTGCACGAACCTGCTCACCGCCGTGACCGAGGCCCACGTGGGCTGCCTGCCGATGATCGTGCTGGCCGGCCGCGGGGCCACCGCCAACGCGCAGCGCGGCGCGGCGCAGGAGGTGGCCACCGACCAGATCTTCGCCCCGGTGACCAAGTGGTCGCTGCGGGTGGACCGCCCCGAGCTCGTGCCGGAGGCCATGCGCCGCGCCTTCGCGGAGGCGCGCGGCGGCAGGCCGGGGCCCGTGCTGGTGGACCTGCCCCGCGACGTGCTCGACGGCCAGATCCCCACGGGCGACCACGTACCGGTTCCGGCGCCCGTCCGCCCGGCCGGCGACGAGGCGCTCGTCGAGCAGGCCGCCGACGCGCTTGCGGCGGCGGAGCGGCCGATCATCGTGGCCGGCGGGGGCTCGATCGCTTCCGGCGCCAGTGGCCAGGTGCTCGCCCTCGCCGAGCGGCTGGCCATCCCGGTGCTCACGAGCCTGGCCGGTCGCGGCATCGTGCCGGACGACCACCCGCTGTCGGCCGGCGGCCTGGGCTGCCACCACACGCGGCTCTCGAAGCGCCTGCTGATCGAGGCCGACGTGGTGCTGAGCCTGGGCTGCCGCTTCGAGGAGATGGAGACCAACTGGTCGCCCGGCGCGCTCCCGGCGCCCGACGCGGTCTACATCCAGGTGGACATCGACCCGGTGGAGATCGGCCGCAGCGTGCCGGCCCGGATCGGGATCGTCGGGGACATCGCCACGGTGCTCTCGCAGCTGCTCGCGGCGCTCGAGTCCCGCACCCAGCCCGTCGAGCACCCCGCGCTCCACCCGCGCGTGGTCGCCGCCGCGACCGAGCTGGCCGAGATCGAGGCCGAGGCCGAGGAGTCCGCTGGGAGCAGGGACCAGCCCATGCACCCGCTCGTGCCGATCCGCGCGCTGCGCGCCGCCTTCCCCCGCGAGACCATCGTCGCGATCGACGTGGGCTGCCTGGCTCAGCACATGGCGGGCGCCACGCCGTACTTCAAGGTCTTCGAGCCGCGCTCGCTGATCGTCCCGTCGAGCTTCTACGGCATGGGCTTCGCGGCGGCGGCGCTGCCCGCCGCCCGCGTGGTGCACCCCGACCGGCCCGCCATCTGCTTCGTCGGCGACGGCTCGTTCCAGATGGTGATGAACGTCCTCCCGGTCGCCGCGGAGTACGAGCTGGGCGTGACGTGGTGCGTGCTGAACGACGGCGCGCTGGGGTCGATCCGGGACATCCAGCAGTATCGGCTGGGTGAGCGCTACATCGGCACCGCCTTCCAGGTGCAGCCGGACTTCGCCGCGATCGCCCAGGCGTGCGGCTGCCATGGCGAGCGGGTGGAGGACCCGGGCGACATGGCGGGGGCCGCCGCCCGCGCGCTGGAGGCGAACGAGCGGGGCGTGCCCAGCGTGCTCGACGTGATCGTCGCCCCCGAGCGCGTGATAGGCACGCTCGAGCACTACGGCTTCTACCCGCAGGAGCTGGTCCAGGCCGCCGGAGCGTCCAGGAGCACGGCCTGATGCTGCTCGACGTGGGCCAGCCGCTCGGCGGCATCTGCCAGATCGCCTACGTGGTGGAGGACATCGAGAGCTCGGCGCGGGCCTACATCCGTGAGATGGGCGTCGGGCCGTGGTTCGTGCGGGGGCCGTTCCAGCCGCCCGAGGGGATCTACCGCGGCGAGCCCACCCAGGCGTCGTTCACGCTCGCGCGCGCCTTCAGCGGCCACATGATGGTCGAGCTGGTCCAGCAGCACGACGACAACCCCTCCGTCTACCACGAGGGTGATGGTCCGCGGCGCTACGGCTTCCATCACTGGGCGGTCTTCTGCACCGACCTCGACGCCGAGCTCGAGCGCTGCGCGGCGCGCGGCTACGAGCAGGCGTACTCGGACCGCCTGCCGTCCGGTGCGCGGATCGTCTACGTGGACTCCACCGCGGACCTCCCCGGGATGATCGAGCTCGTGGAGTACACGCCGGCCCAGGAGGCCGTATACACGCAACATCTACCGGGCCTCGATCGGCTGGGACGGCAGCGACCCGATCCGCGCCGCGGATCGCTGACTTGGGCCGGGTCGACGGAAAGGTGGTCGTGGTCACCGGCGCCGCCGGCGGCCAGGGCGCCGAGGAGGCGCTGGCGCTCGCCGCCGAGGGCGCCACGGTGATCGCCACCGACCTGGAGGCGCCGGAGCTGGGCCATGGCGTGACGGGCCGCGCCCAGGACGTGACCTCGGAGGACGACTGGCGGGAGCTCGCCGGCTGGCTCGAGTCCGAGCACGGGCGCGTGGACGGGCTCGTGAACAACGCCGGGATCGCGATGCGGGCGCGGCTGCTCGAGATCAGCCGCGAGGAGCTGGAGCGCGTGCTGGCCGTGAACGTGACCGGCGGCCTCCTGGGCATCCAGGCGCTGGTGCCGCTGATGGGACCGGGCGCGTCGATCGTGAACATCAGCTCGGCCGCCGGCCTGACCGGCTACCACGGCGCGGGCTACGCGATCAGCAAGTGGGGCGTGCGCGGCCTCTCGCGCAGCGCCAGCCTCGAGCTGGGCCCGCGCCAGATCCGCGTGAACACGATCCACCCGGGCTTCATCGAGACGCCGATGACCGCGTCGGCGCCGGAGGCCTTCCGCAGCGCGAACGTGCGCGGCGCGCCGCTCGGCCGCACCGGCCTGCCGAGCGAGGTGGCGCCGCTGGTGGTGTTTCTGATCTCGGACGAGTCCGCCTTCATCAGCGGCGCCGAGATACCCGTGGATGGCGGGCTGACCGCCCACGGCGGCGGCAAGTACCTGATGGACGCCGTGGATGCCGCGGCGGCCGACAACCCGGGAGGTCGCGATGCCCACCGTTGAGACCGTGCGCGGTCCCGTCGAGCTGGACCAGCTCGGCACCACGCTCATGCACGAGCACGTGTTCCTGCTCCAGCAGGAGGCCCTGGCGAACTACGGCCACGTGTGGGGTGAGCCCTACTGGGACGAGGAGGCGCGCGTGGCGGACGCGATCCAGAAGCTCACCCGCGCCCGCAACGCCGGCATCCAGACGATCGTCGATCCCACCGTGGTGGGCATCGGCCGCTACATCCCGCGCATCCAGCGGATCAACGCCGAGGTGGACCTGAACATCCTGGTGGCCAGCGGCGTGTACGCCTTCCTCGAGCTGCCGAACTTCCTCGCCCTGCGCGGCGACGACGTGATCAGCGGCATCTTCGTGCGCGAGATCCGCCAGGGGATCGACGACACCGGCGTGAAGGCGGCCTTCCTCAAGTGCGCGGTGGAGCACCACGGGATCGTGGGCGACGTGCCGCGGATCCTCGCCTGCATCGCCGCGGCGCAGCTGGAGACCGGCGTGCCGGTGATGGTGCACACCAACGCGGAGGCCAAGTCCGGGCTGCCGGCGCTGAAGTTCCTCACCGACGCGGGCGTGGATCCGGCCAAGATCGTGATCGCGCACGCCGGCGACAGCAACGACATGGGCTACCTGCGCGCGATCGCTGACACCGGGGCCTCGCTCGGCTGCGACCGCTACGGGATCGAGCACTTCAACCCCAACGCCGACCGCATCGCAACCCTCACCGCGCTGATCTCTGAGGGCTACGCGGATCGCATCCACCTCTCCCACGACGGCGCCTGCTTCTACGACTTCATGGCGAACAACCCGCTCTTCGAGGGCGAGGTGGCCGACTACCTGCGCATCACGAACTCGCTGTTGCCGGCCCTGCTCGAGAACGGCGTCACGCAGGAGCAGATCGACCAGATGATGGTCGAGAACCCGCGGCGCTTCTTCAGCTAGGGCGCCAGCGCAAGGTCCAGCCAGCGCGAGAACAGGCGCCGCGCGAGGCCCGCCATCGCCGCCGCGCCCGCGCTCAGCTCGTCCACCAGCCCGGGGAACGAGCCGGGGCCCAGCTCCGCGTCGAGCGACGCCGCGTACGCGGGCACCTCCGCCCACTCGGCGGCCAGCTCCGGCGTGACCTCGATGTGGAACTGGAGCGCGTATGCGCGCTGCCAGACGAACGCCTGGTGCGGGTAGGCCGGGCTGCCGGCGAGTAACGTCGCGCCGTCCGGCAGGTCGAACGTGTCGCCGTGCCATTGGAGGGTGCTGAACTCGGCGGGCGCGGTGCCGAACACCGGATCGCCGGCGGCGGCCTCGGTGAGCCGCACGGGCAGCACGCCCACCTCGGCGCGCTCGCCCGGATACACCCTCGCCCCCAGGCTCGCGGCCAGCAGCTGGGCCCCCAGGCACACGCCCCAGTAGGGCTGCCCGGAGCGCACCGCCTCGGCGATCAGGCGCTTCTCCTCGGCCAGCCACGGGTAGGCGTCGTCCTCGTACGCGCCCATCGGGCCGCCCATCGCCACGATGCCGGCGAACTCGCGCCAGTCCGGGATCGGCTCGCCCTCGTCCACCTCCACGCGCGCCAGCGGCACCCCGCGCGCCACCAGCTCATCCTCGTACGCGGCCGGCGGCTCGCAGGCAATGTGCTGAAGGACGAGTAGCTCGGGCGCCGCCAAGGTGGCGGCATCCTAGCCGCGCTCAGACGGGCATCGAGCCCATGTTGCGGCGCCGCCGGCTCACCACCGCGAGCGCCACCAGCGCGGCCGCGACCGGCAGTGCCACGAGCTCCCACGGGAAGCCGCCGCCGCCCTCGTCCGAGGCGTGCGAGCCGGGCCGGGTGCGTGCCGGTCGCGGCGCGGCGCCCGGCACGCGCACCGCGAACGTGGTCGTGTTCACGAGCGCCAGCGGCGTGCCGTCGCTCACCACGCGCAGGGAGCCGCCGGCCAGCGCGAGCCTCATGTCGAACACGTTGCTCGAGCCCTGCAGGCTCGGAAGGTCGATGCACGCCGCCGCGAGGTTACGCGTGTCGAGCGCGTGGATGAAGGGCGCGTCGGGGCTGCGGTCATAGAGCGTGTACGCCCAGCGCCCGTCGGGGCTGGTGGTGCGGGTCACCGGCTGGCCGCGCATCGCCTCGTCGGGCTCGCGCGGGTCGATCACGGGCTTCTGGAGCAGCGTGTGGTGCTCGATGTCGTACGCCCGCACCTCGTACTCGAGGATGTTGCTCTGCGAGGGGTAGTGGACGAGGTAGAGCCAGCGGCCGTCGGGCGAGATCGCGTCCACCGTGTACGCGCCGGGCAGGTCGATGTTGCTGCGCGGCCGCAGCGTGGCGCCGTCGAGCACGAGCAGGCCGGTGCGCGCAGGCGGATAGTTGCGGCTCTCCCGCTCGAGCACGAGCGTGCTGCCGTCGGCCGACAGGCCGGTCGTGGACCCGTCGAGCGCCACACGCGGCACGCCGTAGCCCCCCGGCGATGGCCCGGGAGCGCGCCACCAGTCGTCCGGAGCGCGCCACGCGCTCGACCACCGTCTGGTCCCCCGCGCCGACCGCGATGAAGCGGTCGCCACTCGGCGACGCCAGCCCGGCGGCGCCCTGGAGCGGTGGGATCGGGCCACCCGAGGCCAGGGCGCCCGCGGGCGCCAGCAGGCCGAGGCCGCAGATCGTGATCACCAGCGTGCGTCGCATCTCCGTCCTCCTTCGCCGAACGCGATCGTCACGCCCTATACGCCTGTCGCGCTCGAGAGGTTCCGGACGAAGAAGACCGCCCGCCCGCCGCGGGGCGACGGACGGGCGGAATATGCGCGCCACATTCCCTGGGAGGGCAAGTACGCGCTCCACCAAGTGAAGCGCAGCAATCTAAGGAGCCCCGAAAAAAGCGCGAATTGCGCGCTAGTCGGTCGCGACGATCACGTCAGAGGCCTTGATCACGGCCGTGACCTCCTTGCCCGGCTCGAGCCCCAGCTCCTTCGCGGCCTCCACGGTGATCGAGGCGACGAGCCGCAGGCCCTGCACGTCGAGCTCCACGTTGGCGATCGCCTCGCCCGATGTCACCGCGGTGACACGGGCGGGCAGCTGGTTGCGTGCGCTGAGCTTCATGTTCTCCTCCTCCGAAGATCGCTTACCGGCGTTCGACTATGACGGTGGTCGACTTCACGACGGCGGTGGCCAGCACGCCCGGCGCGAGCTCGAGCTCCTCCGCCGCCTCGCGCGACATCAGGGAGACCACGCGGTAGGGGCCGCAGGCCATGTCCACCTTGGCCATCACGCCGTCCTTCTCGACCGACACCACCACCCCCTGCATGCGGTTGCGTGCGCTGGTGCGCTCCCCCCCGCCGCGCTCGCGCAGGAGCGCGGCCAGCTCGCTGGCCTCGATGAAGCGCTGCTGGCCGCGCCGCTCGAACTTGATCCGCCCCGCCTTCTCCCACCTGCGGAGCGTGTCGAGGCTGACGCCGAGGGCGGTGGCCGCGGTTCCGATTCGGACGAGCTCGCTCATGCCTGGCCTTCCAGCCGAAAGGTCGATTCTGACTCGGTTGGCGCTTCCCTGCCCGCGCGGGGGAAGAGCACACCCCCGTCCAACCGCAGCCGCACCGTCTCCCCCAGCTCCGGCCCAGGCAGCTGGGCGATTGCCACGAGGTAGCCGTCGTCCAGGCTCAGCTCCACCCGCACGCCGTCCTCGAGCGGCACGCGGCGCTCCACGCGGCCGCTGAGCGGGCCGTCGGGGTCGAGCCTGACGTGCGCCGGGCGCAGCATGCGCGTGCCCGCCGGCTCCTCGAGCCGGCCCGCAAAGCCCAGGAAGGCAGCCACCTCGGGCGAGGGCGGGTGCTCGAGCACCTCGCGCGGCGGGCCGGCGGCGGCCAGCCGGCCATCCAGCAGGATCAGCACCCGGTCGGCCAGCGCCCAGGCCTCCGCGCGGTCGTGCACCACCACCAACGTGGCGCGCCCCTCCGAGCGGAACGCCGACGCGGCGTCGTAGAGCAGGTCCGCGCGCGCCGAGGCGTCCAGGCCGGCGAAGGGCTCGTCGAGCAACAGCACGTCGGGCTCTACGGCGAGCACCCGCGCCAGGTGCACCCGCCGCTGCTCGCCCCCGGAGAGCTTGGCGGCCTGCTTGTCCGCGAGCCCGCGCGCGCCGAGCAGCTCCAGCGCGTGCAGCGCGCGCTCGCGCCGGCCGGAGCGTGGCACGCCCCACCACGCCAGCGCCGCCTCCACGTTCGCCAGGGCGGTGCGCCTCGCCAGGGCCGGGGCCTGCAACGCGGCCGCCACGCGCCCGTTTTGCTCCACGCGCCCCGCTGCAGGGTCCAGCAGGCCGGCCAGGGCGGCCAGCAGGGTGGACTTGCCCGCGCCGTTGGGGCCGAGCAGCGCCACCACCTCCCCGCGCTCCACCGCCAGGTCCACCCCGTGCACCACGGTTCGGTCCCCGCGTCGCAGCTCGAGGCCGGTCGCCCTCAGGATGGCCGCTGAAGGGTCCACTGCGCCTCGCGTTGCTGGGCCAGTGTGAGCACGGCGGAGATCACCAGGATCATGCCGAGCAGGATCACGCCGAGCGCGATCCCCCGGCCGTAGTCGCCGGCGGAGACGTGCACGAGCACCGCGCTGGCCAGCGTCTGCGTCTGCCCCGCGATGTTGCCGCCGACCAGCACCACGGCGCCGACCTCCGACAGCGCGGAGCCGATCGCGGCGATCGTTGCGGCCAGCACGCCCACGCGCGCCTCTCGCAACGCCAGCGCCGCCACCCGCACCCGCGAGGCGCCGAGCGCGCGCGCCTGGTCGCGCAGACCCACCGGCACGGCCTGAATCGCCGCCGCGCTGAGGGCGGCCACCACGGGCAGGGCAAGCAGCGATTGGGCGAGGATGATGCCGTTCACCGTGTAGATCAGATGCAGGTCGCCGAGCGGGGCCTGGCGGAACAGCAGAAGGGCCACCACCAGCCCGACCACCACGGGCGGCAGGCCCAGCCCGGCGTTGGCCAGCACGAGCCCCCCTCGCCTGCCCCTGAAGGTGCCGAGCCCGAGCACGAGGCCGATCGGCAGGCCGAACAGCAGGGCGATGGCGGTGGACTCGAGCGCGATCCGCAGCGTCAGCCACATGATCGAGTAGACCTCGTGGTCGCCGTGCGTCAGCAGGTGGAACGCCTCGCGGATCCCCTGCGAGATGAAGTCCATCTAGGGCCCGCCCGTGACCAGCACCTCGCGCCCGTCCGCGAGCTTGTAGACCGTCCCGACCTTCTTGCCCTGCCCCACCACCTTCTGGCCGCTGAGCTGGATCGTGTGGACCGTCTCGCCCTTCTTCTGGATGATCGTGCTGCCGCCCGGGGTGTTGCGGATGACCGACACGTTCTTGTCGGTGAGGATGCCGGTGAGCCGCAGCGACGACAGCGCGGCCAGCAGGAAGGCCACCGCCAGCACGATGCCGAGGTCGAACAGGTTCACCAGGCCGTCGAGCGGATCGCCGGCGCGATCCACGTGACGGTGGGCCCTCGGCCTGACCAGCGAGCTCATGCCTTGTCCTCGGACACTGGATCGCCCGCCGAAGTCGGCCGCTTGTCGTCCTTTGCGGCGGCCGGGCTCGCCATCGCCGCGGTCGGGGGGCCCGTCGTGGCGGCCACCGTAGCGGCCACGTACTCGAGGTCCGACAGGTCCTGGCCGTAGAGGCGGTCCCTGACCAGCGAGATCCCGTAGGCGACCGCTCCCACGAGCAGGCCGAGCACGGTCACGCTGAAGGCCACGCGCAGGTTGTCGCTGAGCTGCTTCACGTTGCCGTTCGCGAGGCCGGCGAGCGCGGGCGAGAGCGGGATCAGCGTGCCCATCAGGCCGAGCGCCGGACCCGCGCGCACCAGCAGGCGCGTGCGCTCCAGCCGCCGCAGCGAGCCGAAGTCGAAGTCCGCCAGCCGCTTGTTCAGCCGGTCCTCGAGCTTGTCCTTCGTCGAGGCCTCCATCACCAGCGCGGCCATCGCCCGCTCCATGGCCCGGCTCCAGGAGACCGGGAGCAGCAGCCCCAAGGCGCCCTTCTGGTCCTTCTTCACGAGCAGCTCGCTGGCGCCGCCCGCGGCCACCTCGAGTCGCGAGAAGTCGCGTCGGCGGCGCCGGATCAGCTCCACCACGAAGTCGCCCAGCTCGACCAGCACCGCCGCGAGGGCGAGCAGGATCAGGATCAGCACGGGCACGCGCAGCGCCTCCGCGATGTGGAAGATGGCGTTCTCGATGTCGTGTGCGCTCAGCGCGGCCATGGCCTTGGAATCCTGATCCGGCCGCGGGCAGCCTGCCTGAAGGCCCCGAAGCCCAGCAGCAACACCACCGCCGCGCCGGCGATCGGCAGCTCGCGATGGGGCGTCGACCCGGCCCTCGCCGCTGCGGGCGAGCCCGGGGAGGGCAGGAGGCTACCGATCGGCACCGGATTGGAAGACGCCAGCAGGATGCCGCTGACCGTACGCGTGCCGGGCTCGACCTTCGGGATGCTGGTGAGCGGCTGTGGCGGGACCTGCGGGGTGTTGTTGACGATCGGCGGCGGCGTGCTGCTGGAGGGCGGGATGGAGGGCGTCGTGGAGCTCCCGCCCCCGCCGCCGATGCCGCTCCCGTTGCTGCCGCCGCCCCCGCCCGACACCGGCCCGCCGCCCGGGGCGTTCTCGTCGGTGCTGCCCCCGCCCGCCTGGTCGCCGCTGCCGCTCGGCGGCTTCTTGCCCACGACGATGTGGATCGTGTCCGACGCCCCGCCCGAGTCGCCGGCGCCCGCCACCGTGACGAAGACGTTGTAGCCGCCCTCCAGCGCGAAGGCGTGGGTGGGGTTGGGCCCGTGCCCCACGGTGCCGTCGTCGAAGTGCCAGGAGTACTTGAGCTGGTCGTTCGCGTGCGACCCGCTGACGGTGGCGGAGAAGGACACGTCCTGTGTGGCGTGTGTGGTCGTCGGGCTCGCCTTGGCCTTCACCGCGATCAGATCTCCGGTGTGTCCGGACATCACGAGGGGCTCGCCGGTCTGGGTCGCGACGTTGTCCGCAGCGTTCACGTCCGTGTTGCTGCGGACGGGCCGGAAGAAGTGGGCCGTGGCCCCGTCCATGAACACGAGCGCGGGCCCCTCCTGGAAGTCCGACGGGTCGGCCAGGTCGGCGTGCGTCAGGAAGGCGAAGCTCCCGTTCGGCCGCTGGATGCGCAGGAACCCGAGCTGATCGGGGTTCCCGCCCGCGAGCGCGATCAGCTTGCGGATCGACAGACCCGAATGTGAGTCGGTCTCGCTCCCTGCCGCGCTGCGCAGCGTGTAGTTCGTGGGCGGAACGTCGGCCTGCTGCTGGATCCGGTCCCCCGAGACGTACACGGTCCGCCCGGGCAGGTGCACGACCACGCCCGGCCCGGCGGCGGCCGAAGCGGCCGCCGCCTGCGAGAGCAGCAGAAGGGTGGCTAGGGCACCGACACGGAACGCGTGCCTGATGAGCCCGGCCTTACGACGTTGTGGTCGCGGTACTGGACGCGAAGCTGCCATTTCCCGGAGGACAGTGTGACGGGGATGGAGAAGCGCGAGGTGTGGTTCTTCGCCTTCACGGTCTTCACCTTGCTGAAGTGGCGCGAGCCGACGCGGCTCGCCAGCACCACCAGCTCAGCCCCGCTGTCTCGCTGCGTGCTGGGCAGCGCCTTGCCCTTCACCGTGAGCTTTCCGTTCTTCATGCTGGGCCGCGAGAGCGTGACCTTCGCCGTCACGCTGATCCTGCCGATCTGGTAGGTCGCGGCGCTCAGGTCCTTCGTCTTCGGGAACGAGATCTGCACCGCTCCGCTCCTCGAGGCCGGCAGGTTGAACGCGAACTGGCTCTGGGCGTTCACCGTGTTGTGGCCGAGGATGTTGGCCGCCGGCGGACCGGCCGCGGCCTGGAAGATCGCGGCCGTGTGCGAGGTCTGCAGCGCCAGCACCGAGCCGGTGAGCGGGGTGCCGCCGGGCAGGTTGTAGGCCAGTGTGCCGGCCACCTTCAGCCTCGAGCCGGCCACAACGCTCTTCGGCAGCTTCTTCGAGGTGAGCGTGAGCGTGGGCCGCGCGTCAGCGAAGAACGCCGGCTGCGCAGCATTGGGGTAGTTCTTGAGCTTCGCCTGGAACCCGGGCGAGCTGAGGTAGTCGAGGAACGCCAGGGCACCCTGGAGGTTCACGGCCGGCACCTTCGCCGGGTTCACGGCGTAGGCGTGGAACGAGTTCACCAGCAGGTTGATGCCGCCGGGAGCGGCGGCGGCGTTCTTGTCGGAGACGACCTGCAGGTTGCTGATCGAGTTCTTCGACACGAGGCGGTTGAACGTGCCGCGGTCGGTGATCTCGTAGCAGCCGCCGCCCGCGAACGGGCACTGGTCGGTCACGGTCACCGTGGCCGCCTGGCCACTGCCTGACTTGTGGTACCAGGGCGCGTCGGTCGTGCCCGTGCCAGGCTCGCCCGCCGTGGTGCCCGACGCGATCAGCGGCACGCCGGTCGCCAGCTTCCAGATCGCCTTCTCCTCCACGTTCGTGCCGGAGTTGTCGCCGCGCGAGACGAAGTTGGCCTTGCCGGCGGCGCCTGCCGCTGCGATCAGCTGGAACGCCTGCGCCGAGTTGTGAGCGGCCCCGCTCAACACGCCCGCGGGGTCGTTCTTGGGACCAAGGATCACGTAGTCCGAGTAGAAGATCGCTCGCCCGAACGGCTCGTCCGAGAACCCGTTCGCCACGAACGTGGACTCGAGCGTCGGCGCGTGCGTGAGCACGGCGTCGCCCTGCCCTGCCTGTGCGTTCGTGAGGGCCTGGCCGGTGCCCACCGCGATGTACTTGAGGGTGTACTGCGGATAGGCCGCCTTGAAGCCTGGAGCGATCACGTCGTCAAGCAATCCGGCGTCGCGAACGTCGGTTGTGCCCTGGACGATCACGTCGGAAGCGCGGGCGGCGGCGGGGGCTGCGAAGGCCGCAACGGCAAGTATGAGAACTGCGAGTCGCTTGGTCATGGTCGGCGACCCTAGCAATCTGCCTAGGAAAAAGCTAGGCAGTTGCAGGCTCAACGACCCCGCGCACTTCGGCCAGTCCCAGCCCCTCTCCGGCCGACCCGCGCAGCACCACCTCGTCCCCGTCCTCGAGGTACGTGCGCGTCTCGCCGTCGCCCAGCTCGAACGGCTCCGCACCGTTCCAGCTCAGCTCCAGGAGGCTGCCCCGCTGCTCTCGCTGGGGTCCCGAAATGGTGCCCGATCCGAGCAGGTCGCCCGTGCGCAGGCTCGCCCCGTTCGAGGTCAGATGTGCGATCTGCTGCTCCAGGCTCCAATAGAGGTGGCGCGCGTTCGTGCGGGCGATCGTGGTGGCGTCCAAGCCGCCCTCCGCCATTGCCGCGCTGCGCAGCGTCACCTCCAGCTCGATGTCGAACACAAGCGGCTCTGCGCGCAGGTATTCGAGCGGCCCGGGCTCCTGCGCCGCGCCGGGCACGCGCCGCTCCACCACTGCCTCGAGGGGCGTTATCCAGGCGCCGATCGACGTCGCGAAGGACTTGCCGTTGAGCGGGCCGAGCGGCACCGTCTCCCAACCCTGGATGTCGCGCGCGCTCCAGTCGTTCAGCAGCACCAGGCCGAACACGTGCTCGAGCGCCTCCCCCACCGCTACCGACTCTCCGTGGACGCTCGGCGTGCCGATCACACAACCCAGCTCGAGCTCGATGTCCAGCCGCTCCGTGGGGCCGAACACGGGGCCCGGCGCCCCCTTCGCCCGGAACTGGCCGCGAGGCCGCACCACCGGCGTGCCGCTTACCACCACGGTGCTACTGCGCCCGTGGTAGCCCACGGGCAGGTGGCGCCAGTTCGGCGGGAGGGGATCGGCGTCCGGGCGGAAGATGCGGCCGGCGTTGCTGGCGTGTTCGAGCGACGAGTAGAAGTCCACGTAGTCGGCCACCTCGATCGGCAGCAGCGACTCGATCTCCGCCAACGGTATGAGCGCCTCCCGAGGCAGCGAGCCCTCCCGCACCAGCGCCTTCAGCCGCCGCCGGCAGGCACGCCAGGTGTCGGGCCCGCGCGCCATGAACGCGTTGAGGCTGGGCGCGGCGAACAGCGCCTCGGCGTCCTCGACCTCGCTCAGCTCGCCCGCGCGCGCCAGCAGGGCCAGGTCGAGCGCTTCCTCCCCCAGCGCCACGCCCACGCGCGGGACACCCCCAGGAGGGCGGAAGACCCCGTACGGCAGATGGTCCGGCCCGAAGTCGCTCACGACGCGGCCAGGCTACCCCGGATGACGCGCCATATCTGCGCTGCTCGGCGTCCTCGGGTCTCGGCTTGCCACTAGCAAGCCTTCGACCCTGCGTCCTTGATCAGCTTGATCTGACGCGCCCCCGACCGCGCACGGCCGTGGACTCAACCACCGAGCGCCCGGTCGAGGGCCTCGTTCACGAGCTCGTCGGCCCGCTCGTTGGCCTCGCGCCGCACGTTGCGCACGCTCCAGCGGTCGAACTCCCGCAGCGCCGCCATCGTCTCGACGAACAGTGGCCGCAGGCCGGCGTGCTTCACCTTGTAGGCACCGCTGATCTGCCGCGCCACCAGCTCGGAGTCGTTCACCACCTCCACCTCGCGGGCGCCCAGCTCGCGCGCCAGCCGCAGGCCGAGCAGCACGGCGCGGTACTCCGCCACGTTGTTGGTGGCCTCCCCGATGTACTCGCCCTCCTCGGCCAGCACGGCGCCATCCGGCGCGCTGACCACCGCGCCCACGCCGGCGGGACCGGGATTGCCCCGCGCGCCCCCGTCCACGTGGACGACAACCCTGTCGTGCCCGTCGGCGATGAGGGCCTTTAGGCCGCTGGCTCGATCGGCGGGAAGGTGCCCGCGACGCGCTTCAGGCGGCGGTCGCGCGTCTCGCGGCGCTCGTCCGGGGCCTTGACCTCGCCGGCGCGGCGATCCGGACCCTCGCGACGGTCGATTATGACCTTCACGTTGGGGTCGTCCTTGTAGTAGTCGACGAGCTTGTCGTACAGCTCGGCGGCCAGGGCTTGAGGCACGACGCAGTAGATCATCGCTCTCCTGAGACTACACCGGCTCCCAGCTGTCCGTCCTCGTTGGCGACCGCATTCCACTCGCGCTGGGACTCGTCCAGCTCGGTGATCTCCTGGCCCTTGTCGAGCAGCGTGACCGGGTCGCCCTCGTCGCCCAGGTCGATGCGATAGCGGTACCAGGACAGCTCCCAGGCCACCACGACCTCCACCTCGCTGGGCGCCTCCGTGCGCGGGATCGCGCTGACCCACGGGAGGCCCAGGGTGCGGGCGATGCCGGAGATCGTGCGCGTGTGCTCCGAGCCGTTGAAGACCTCGAGCGCGCGCTCGACCTTCACCTGCGCGTTCGTGGGCACCGCGCGCACGTGGCGCGGGTCCTTGCGGCGGCTCGGCCTGCGCGGCGGGGGCGGCGGCTCGGGCTCGGGCTCGGCGGGTGGCTGGGGCTTCGCGTCGTCGTAGATCTCCGCCGGAGCCTCGCCGCCCTCGGGCGCCGGCTCCGCCGCCTGGGCCACGGGCTCCTCGCGTCCGCGCCAGAGGCGCCCCATGAGCGAGCGCCGCTGCTCGCGCGGGCGGCGGGCTGCGGGCATGTCGCCGTGCGCGGACTCCCGTATCCAGCCCTCCTGGTCGGCCCGCCCCGTGCACAGCTCGCAGACGAGCTTGCGCTGCCCGCCTGGGGCCAGATACGGCTCCGTGCGCTCACCCTTGAGGATCGTGCGCCCGCAAACGGCGCAGCTGATCGCATCGTGGGTTGGGTGGAGCTCCTTACGCATCCGGCCGATGCTAGCGCCGGACTACGGAGTCCGGACGGTACGCAGTACGGCAATTGCAGCGGCCTGCTTGAATCCCGTCGAGCCTCCGCACTTCCGTGACTTGGCCGTGGCTGTCCACTACGCCTTGACCGCCTCGGTCTCCATCGACGCCTCCGCTGATCACCTTCTGCGCCAGGTGCGCCGGCACTTCTTCATAGCGGGCCAGCTCCATCGTGTAGTCGCCCTGCCCACCGGTGATCGCGCGCAGGTCGGGGGCGTAGGTGAGCATCTCGTGCATCGGCACCTCGGCCATGACCTCGGTCATCGAGCCCTTCGGCTCCATGCCGAGCGGGCGGCCGCGGCGGGAGTTGAGGTCGCCGATCACGTCGCCCACGCTGTCCTCGGGCACCGAGAGGGTGACGGTCATGATCGGCTCGAGCAGCACGGCGCCCGCGCTCGCGGCCGCGTCCTTGAACGCCATCGAACCGGCGATCTTGAACGCCATCTCCGAGGAGTCGACCGAGTGGTAGGAGCCGTCGTAGAGCTCCACGCGGACGCCCTTCATCGGGTAGCCCGCCACCACGCCGTCCCGCATCGCCTCGACGATTCCCTTCTCGACCGCCGGGATGAAGCCGGTGGGGATCACCCCGCCCTTGATCATGTTCACGAACTCGAAGCCGTCGCCGTCCGGCAGCGGCTCGACGCGGATGTGGCAGTCGCCGAACTGGCCGCGACCGCCGGTCTGCTTCTTGTAGCGGCCGTGTGACTGCGCCTTGCCCTTGATCGTCTCGCGGTATGGCACGCGCGGCGGCTTCAGGTTGACCTCGGCGCTGTAGCGCTCCTTCATCCGCCCGACGATCACCTCGACGTGGATCTGCGACAGGCCCGCCACGATCTGCTCGCCGGTCTGTGAGTCGCGGTGGAAGTCGATCGTCGGGTCCTCCTCCTGGAGGCGGCGCAGCGCCTGGCCGACCTTCTCCTCGTCGCCCTTCGCCTTGGGCTCGATCGCGAACGCCATCACCGGCGCCGGGAACGGCGGCAGCGCCAGCGTGACGTCCATCTGCCCCGCTGCCAGCAC
Organism: uncultured Thermoleophilaceae bacterium; assembly: GCA_963770325.1. Taxonomy (GTDB): domain Bacteria; phylum Actinomycetota; class Thermoleophilia; order Solirubrobacterales; family Thermoleophilaceae; genus JAICJR01. The sequence continues at coordinate 79,922 of CAVYPF010000005.1, forward strand.
GTCGCCGGCGTGCGTCTCCTTGAGCTTGGCCACCGCGCCGATGTCACCGGGGCCGAACTCGTCGGTGTGGCCCGTCTCCTTGCCCTGCGGCATCAGCAGCTGGCCCATGCGCTCCTTGGCGTCGGCGCGCAGGTTGAGCAGATGAGAGTCCGCCTTCACCACGCCCTGGTAGACGCGGAAGAGGTTGATGCGGCCGGCGTACGGGTCCGCAAGCGTCTTGAACACGAACGCGACCGCTCCGCGTCCTCGCGCGGCTCGAGCATGATCGCCCCCGCCTCCACCGGGCCCTTCTTCGCGGGTGAGGGAAGGTCCTCCACGATCGCGTCGAGAAGGCGGTTCACGGCCAGGTTGTGCGTGGCCACGCCACAGGTGACCGGGAACAGGCGCCCCGCGGTCACCCCGGTCTTCAGCGCGGCGACGGTCTCGTCGTGGGAGATCTCCTCGCCCTCGAGGTAGCGCTCCATCAGGTCGTCCGAGTTCTCGGCCACCTCGTCGAGCAGCTTCTCCCGGTACTCCTCGGCCTGCGCCTGGAGCTCCTCCGGGATGGGGACCTCCTTGCAGTTGTCCTTGTCGTCCCCGCTGAACTCGTACGCCTTCATGTCCACGAGGTCGATCACGCCGCGAACCTCGTGCTCGCTGCCGATCGGGATCTCCGTGGCCACGGCGTGCGGGCCGAAGGCCGTCTTGAGCGACTCGAGCGTGCGGAAGAAGTCGGCCCGCTCGCGGTCGAGCATGTTCACGAAGATCAGGCGCGCGAGGCCGAGCTCGTCAGCGCGCTCCCAGAGCCGCATCGGTGCCCACCTCGACGCCCATCACGGCGTTGACCACGAACACCGCGCCCTCGCACACGCACAGGGCGGCGAGCGCGTCCGCCACGAAGCTGGGCTCACCAGGCGTGTCGATCAGGTTGATCTTGCGGTCGTCCCACTGGAACGACGCGAGGCTCGCGCCGATCGACATCTCGCGCGCCTTCTCGTCCGGAGCCGAGTCCGAGACCGTCGTGCCGTCTGCCACCGAGCCGAGCCGGTTGATCGCTCCCGCCTGGAAGAGGAGCGCCTCGTTCAACGAGGTCTTCCCGCTGCCTCGGTGGCCAACCAACGCCACGTTTCGGATCCGCTTTGCGGCTTCGTGGGGCATCTTCAGCTCCTCTCCTCGGACTGGAGCTTCAACATACACCCGATGCCGCTTCCGAAGGGGCTCCGAAGCCGCACTCCGAACGCCCTTCGCGACAACCCGCGCCTGCGCGCGCTGGCACTCGGCGCCGGCCTGATCCCGCCGCGCACGATGCACGCGCCTGAGGAGGCGGCGTTGCTCGCGCGGCTGGCCGACGGACAGCGGACCGTGGTGGAGATCGGCGTCTTCGAGGGCTCGTCGGCGATCGTGCTCTGCGGGACGCTCGGCGAGGACGCCGACCTGCATCTGATCGATCCGTTCGTGGACGAGAGCGGCTGGGCGCTGCCTGCCGGGTGGGGCGCCAGCGCGTCGGCCACCAGGCGCGTGGTGGAGCGGGCCGCGCGCGAGGGCGGCCCGCGGCTGCACTGGCACGTGGAGCGCAGCCAGGACGTGGGCAGGCGCTGGACCCAGCCCGTGGACGTGGTCTTCGTCGACGGCGACCACAGCCCCGAGGGCGTGCTCGATGACTGGAACGCCTGGCATCCGCACGTGCGGCCCGGTGGCGTGATGGCCTTCCACGACGCCAGCGAGCCGGACTCCGGCCCGACACTGGTGGTCCAGGAGCTGTTTCGAGGCCCCCGCCCGCTAGCGGACTGGGCGATCACTCACGAGGTGGGCAGTGTCGTGGCCGTGACCCGACACCCGACACCCCTCACCCGACACCCGTAGTTAGCCGGCGCCCTCGAGGATGTCCGCCTGCAATCTGGACTTCAAGCGCAGCACGGCCTTCGTGTGCAGCTGTGACACGCGCGACTCGGTGACGCCCAGCACCTCGCCGATCTCGCGCAGGGTCAGGTTCTCGTAGTAGTAGAGGGCGATCACGAGCTTCTCCCGCTCGGGCAGGCGCGCGATCGCGTCCGCCAGGCGGTCCTTCGTCTCGGTCGCGTCCATCGCGTGCGCGGGATCGGTGGCCTGCGGATCCTGGATCGTGTCGAGCAGCGACACCTGGTCGCCTGAGGCATCGGAGAGCGTCCACAGCTCGTCGAGCGCCACCACCGACGAGTTCGAGATGCGAGTCAGGGACGCCTGGAAGTCGTCCATCGTCATCTCCAGCGCCTCCGCCATCTCGGCGTCGGTCGGCGCGCGGTGCAGCTCGTGCTCGAGCTTCGCGTTCATGCGCTCGATCTCGCGCGCCTTCGCGCGCACGGAGCGCGGCACCCAGTCGAGCGAGCGCAGCTCGTCGATGATCGAGCCCTTGATGCGGGTGATGGCGAAGGTCTCGAACTTGATCTCGCGGCCGGGATCGAAGCGCTCGATCGCCGAGATCAGCCCCAGCAGGCCGTAGGAGATGAGGTCGGATTCCTCGACGTGGGCGGGCAGGCCGCTGGACATGCGGCCCGCGACGTACTTCACCAGCGGCGAATAGGCGAGTACGAGCCGTTCGCGGGCTCTCTGGTCGCGCTCTTCCTTATAGCGACGCCAGAGTTCCTTCAGCTCTATCGCCTTGACGTTGGTCTCCAGTGTCTTCCCCGCCTTCAGGCCCGGGGGTGCGCGTGTGCGTACACCCTTTTGAGTCGCCCCGACTCTACCCGAGTGTAGGTCTGGGTCGTTGAAATACTGGAATGCCCCAGCAGTTCCTGGATCGCCCGCAGATCTGCCCCGCCCTCGAGCAGATGGGTTGCAAACGAGTGACGCAGGGTGTGGGGAGAGACCCCCTGAGCCAGGGCGGCCTTGCGCGTCCAGACCGACAGACGCCGGCGCACGTCGGACGTGGACAGGCGCCGGCCGGTCTTCGACACGAACGCCGCCGGCTCCACGCGGGCTCCCTCAGAGGCCAGAGCCGTGCGCCCGCGGTCGAGGTACGACTCGAGCGCGCGCCAGGCCAGCTCGCCCGCGGGCACGATGCGGGTTCGCCCGCCCTTGCCCTCCACGCGCAGCTCCTCGCCGTCGGCGTCCAGGTCGGTGAGATCCAGGTTCACGAGCTCCTCGGCGCGCAGTCCGGCGGCGTAGGCCAGCTCGAACATGGCCCTGTCGCGCAGCTCGAGCGGCGTGCTTGCCGGAATGCGCTCGAGCATCCCGGCCACCTCGCCCGGCTTGAGCACCCGCGGCAGGTAGGCGTCGCGCTTCGGGCTGGCCACCAGGTCGGCTGGGTTGGCCTCGATCTCGCGCCGCTCCAGAAGTCCGCGGTAGAAAGTGCGGATTGCGGCAAGCTTGCGGGCGACGGTGGTCTTGGAGCAGCCCCCCTCCGACAGCACCGCCGCGTAGCGGCGCAGGTCGCGCGGCCCCAGCTCACCGGGCGTGGCGCCGCTCCGACTGGCCCAGGTCCCGAGCTGCTCGAGGTCGACGCCGTAGGCGCGTCGGGTCTTCTCCGCCATGCCGTGCGCCTTCAGCGCGGCGTCGAATGCCGAGAGTGCCCGGGACCAGGCCGGGTCGAGTTGCATCTCCATGCCGAATACCTCGTTCGACGTAGAGGGCCGCGAGCCTCTTTGGGCTTACGCGATGAAGACCGGCGTGCCCACGTCCACCTGGTCGTAGAGCGCTTCCACATCGGGAATCGCCATACGGACGCAGCCGTGCGAGGCCGCTGAGCCGAGCGAGCCGATCTCGTCGGTGCCGTGGATTCCCGCGCCGTCGAAGATGCCCATCCAGCGCGCCTTGATCGGGTCATCGGGGCCCGGCGGGATCACCTTGCCGGCGAGCTTGCCCGCCCAGGCGCTGTTGGGCACGTGCCAGGACGGGTTCACCTGCTTGTTCTGGATGTGGTAGAGCCCTGCGGGCGTCTCGAGGCCGGCCATCCCCACCGCGATGTTGTAGGTGTGAGAGAGCTTGAGGCGCTTGTAGAACTTGAGCTGGCGCGTGTTGCGATCCACGAAGATGAAGGTTGGATACTTGGCCGCGACCTGGGCGCTGCCGATCCTCGGCTTCGTGAGGTCCGCCTCGGCCCTGACCGTGCGCGCGCCGTCGGGGCGCACGAGGGCGGCGTTCACCGCCGTCTCCAGCGTGTCGGCCCTCACGGCCAGCCCCAGCTTCGCCGTCACGCGCTTGAGGCCCTCGGGGCCGTAGGTCACGCTGGCGTTTCGCGGCGGGCGATCCACGCCGCGCTGCACGCGCCGGACAAGCCGCGCGATCGCCGCATGGTCGTAGCTCACGATCGGCGCCACGTCCTGGTTCACGGTGCCCCCGGTCACGCCGCGGACGGCGCGCGAGAAGAAGTTTGACCCGCGGCTCTTGTCGACGGCCTGCTGCACCATCGCGTCGACGTTCGTCGTCAGATGGGCCTTCGCGGCCGAGATCCGGAAGTGCCGGTGGCGGTACACGACCGTCAGCGGCTGGGAGAGGGGCGTGCCGATCTTGTCCTGCAGGACCTGCCGCGCCTCGCTCTCGCTCATCCCGCCGATGGCGACGCCGCCCGCGGTCACGCCCTTCGCGATCTCGTGCTTCTGCGTGGAGTCGTACGCGAAAGCGCTCACCGCAAGGGCGAGAAGAACGAGGCCGACACCAACGGCCACCAGGACGATCGAACGCTTTTTCATGGTCGCGGGGCTACCGGTGCCTCCCGGGCACGACCGCGAATGTTGCCCTACAGGTCGGACCTAATGCAACCCAGGCGGATTCTGCAACCTGGCTTGCGGGGACGCGAAGTCCCCAGGTCAGGGTCGGGAGCGCATGGCCCTTCTCGCGAGAACGCCCTCAATCGCGGCCACGACGGCCTCCCTGGCGCGGGTCTCGCGCTCGTAATCGCGCAGCGCCTCGAGGTCCAGCGCCTCGAGCGAACCGAGCAGCGAGATGATCTCCTCGGCCTCGAGATCGTCGTAGTGCTCCACCGGCGGCTCCTGCTGCACGGGTGCGACCGGCGGGGTGTCGGCGGCGTCGTCCTTCCCCCGCGCGCTCCGCACATGCGGGCTCCAGCGCAGGAAGTCCTCCACCCCGCGCTCGTAGGTGAAGCGCTCCTGGGCGCCCCTGAGGATCGGCTCGAGTCGCAGGTGCTCGGCCAGCTTGATCACGGCCTCGCGGCTGGTGTACCGGTAGCCGAATCCGGTCGCCTTCAGCTTCCTGTTGTCGAGCCCGCGCCCGAAGCGCAGCTGGCTCAGCATCTCGGGCGGGATGCGCAGGCCGGCGCGGCGCAGTACCCCAACCGCGATTCCCGTTCCCCAGGGGGGCAGGACCGGCACGTAGGGCTTGCCCAAGAGGCTGACCGCCTCGCTGAACGCCAGCACGCCGTCCGCCGCCACGTTGAAGGCGCCGGGCAGGTCGTTGCGCAGCGAGTGCGCCAGCGCGCCCACCACGTCGTCCTCGTGCACGAACTGGTAGCGCGGGTCGAAGCCGAGGATCATCGGCACGACGGGCAGCGAGAAGAGCGCCGTGTGGGAGGTCTGGACGTCGGGCCCGAGCACGTTCGTGCAGCGCAGGACCGTGACCGTCGCCTCCGGGTTGTGCTCGGCGTACTCGCTCACGGCGGCCTCGGCGTCCACGATGTCGCGCTCGATCGGCGTGGCCGGAGGGTGCGGCCGGCCCATCCCCTCGCTGAAGAAGGCCGGATCGTCCTGCGCCGTGCCGTAGAAGTGCGCCGAGGACTTGAACACGAGCTTGCGCACGGTCGACTCCGGGCCCCCGCAGGCGGCGAGGATGTTCATGGTCCCGATCACGTTGTTCTCGTGCGCGTTGCGCGAGGAGGTGGTCGTCGAATCGACCACCAGCCGCGTGTCCACCACGGTGTCGATCTCCGCCGCCTCCACGATCCGCCGCAGCAGCGCGTGCTGGGTCCCCACGCGCACGAACTCGGTGCGATCCAGCTCGCGGGTGGGGTCGCGGGAGTCGACGCCGATGATCACCTCGATCTCCGGGTCCTTCTCGAGCGCCTGCGCAAGCCGCCCGCCCCAGTAGGTCGAGAGCCCGGTGACGAGTACGCGCCGCGAGCCCATCAGAACCAGACCGACTCGCGCTCCTCGAGCATCTCGAAGAGGTTTTCCTGAATGCGGGCGCGGATGTCGTGGGACACCGTCTGCACCAGGGATTTGTCCTGGTCTAGGCCGTCGGAGTCGAACTCGATCGGCTCCAGGAAGCGGATGCGGAACTTGGCGGGCAGGTAGCCCATCATCCCAAGCAGGCCGAAGTGCGGGAAGGTGGGCGTGAGCGGCACGTACAGCAGGCCCGTGAGCTTCTGGAGCAGGCTGATGTGGGCGAAGATCGGGGCGGCCTCCTCGGCGCCCACCACGCAGACGGGCACGATCGGCGCCCTCGCCCGCATCGCCGCCTCCACGAAGCCGCCGCGCCCGAAGCGGCGCAGCCGGTAGCGGTTCTTGTACAGCTTCTCGGTGCCCTTGCGGCCCTCGGGGAAGACCAGCACGAGCTGTTCCTCGTCGTAGAGCAGCCGGTGCACGTTCGCCGGGTGAGCCGCCACGCAGCCGATCTTCGGGATCAGCATCGAGAAGCCCGGGTAGCCCTTGAAGAAGTGCTCGACGGTGATGTTGAGGGGCCGCGGGTGCGGGTGCTCCTCCTTGATCGCCTTGCCGATCATCGCGGCGTCGGGCGGCAGCGCGCCGCTGTGGTTCGACACGAGCAGGGCCCCGCCCGTCGCCGGCACGTTCTCCATGCCCTCCACCTCGCAGCGGAACCAGTACCGGTAGAGGAAGTCGACCAGCACCTTGTCGAGCGCCCCCTCCACGCGCTCGGAGCGCCCCCAGTCGTTCAGCTGGCGCTCCGACTCGACGCCCGGAAGGTAGCGGCGCAGGTCGCCCTCGTGGGGCACCGGCAGGTTCGAGCGCTCGCCGTTGGAGGCGCCCGCCTCGGCCACCGCCTGCGGGCGGAGGCTTGTACGTGCCCGTTCGGCCATCGCGGCGATTGTGCCAGTCACGCGCCGCTGGCGCGGAGCCGCCTGCCGGGCAAAGTACGATCCGCGCCGATGCGAGCGAAGGACGACGTGCGGCAGGAGATCTGGCGCGCGATGGACCGCGAGGGCGTGTCCCGCTTCCCGGGCGCCGAGGGCCGGATTCCCAACTTCGCGGGCGCCAAGCAGGCCGCCGAGCGGCTGGCGCGGCACCCCGACTGGATTCGCGCCGAGACGATCAAGGCGAACCCCGACTCGCCCCAGACACACGCCCGCCGCCTGGCGCTCGCCCAGGGCAAGTGCCTGGTCATGGCGGTGCCCCGCCTGCGCGAGGAGCACCCGTTCCGCCTGCTCGACCCGCGCAAGCTCAGCGAGGAGCAGCTGCGCGAGGCCGCCACGATCAAGGGCGCGCTGCGCCACGGCAAGGTGATCGACCTCGAGCAGGTCCCGCAGCTCGACTTCATCCTCAGCGGCTCCGTGGCCGTGAACCTGAAGGGCGCCCGGGTCGGCAAGGGCGGCGGCTTCTCGGACCTCGAGTACGGGCTGATGTCGGAGGCCGGGAAGGTCGACCGCCGCACCGTGATCGCCACCACCGTCCACCCGCTCCAGATCGTGCGCGAGAACCTGATGGTCACCGAGCACGACACGCCGGTCGACCTGATCGCCACCCCCCGCGCGGTGATCGAGGTCGAGCGCGCCTACGAGCGTCCTCGCGGCATCCGCTGGGACCACCTCCAGCCGCCGCAGATCCACGAGATCCCGCTGCTCGAGCGGATGGGCTACGCCGGCTAGCCGAGCGTTCGCAGTACCGGATCCAACCGCTCGCGCAGCTCATCCCAGTCACGAGCGCCGATCACGCCGTCCTTCGCCACCAGCGTTGCGTTCCAGGGGTGGATGATCGTGGCGCCCAGCATGCCCCTCGCGGCCGCGTCCTCCAGGTTCACGGGGCTGTCGTCCACCAGGACGTGCACGCCCAGCTCCACGCAGCGGCTGACCTTGTCGTAGGAGCAGTGGAGGTCGTCGTAGGGCATCTCGATCTGCTCGAGCCATGCGCGTGTCACGTCGCGAGTGTGCTCCGCGCGGTGGCTCGTCACGTGTATCCAGTGCCCCTGCTCGCTCCAGGCGCGCACGGTCTCGACCGCGCCGGGGTACGGCTCGGCGGCCAGCACGTTCTCGTCCCAGTGGCTCTCCTCCACGCAGGCGGCCACCTGGTCCGGATCGAGCAGGGTGATCCCCCACGTGCGCTGATCCTCATACGGCAGCTCCACGCCGAAGCGCCGCTGGGAGATCCCGTCGATCAGGTCCCAGTAGTGGTGCAGGGTGGAATCTATGTCCAGCGCAATCCGGGCCATCGACGTTGTACGGTAGAGACCTCAATGGCAGTGGTTCCCTCGAGAGCCAAGCCGGCTACGGTGCGGGCCGCCCGGCGGGCAGATGAGTCTTACGGTGCGACGGCGCAGCCCGACTGGCGCCAGACCGACTGGCGCGAGCACCTGCACCAGCTCGAGCTCGACGGCTCGAAGCTCAACTACGTCGACATCGGCGCGGGCGACGGTCCCCCGATCGTGTTCGTCCACGGCCTCGGCGGCTGCTGGCAGAACTGGCTCGAGAATCTCCCCCGGGCCGCGCTCAACCGCCGCGCGATCGCCCTCGACCTGCCGGGCTTCGGCCTCTCCGAGATGCCGCTCGACGAGATCTCGATCCAGGGCTACGCCCGCACGGTGGACCGCTTCTGCGAGCGGCTCGGGCTCGGCGAGGTCGTGTTGGTGGGGAACTCGATGGGCGGCTTCATCGCAGCGGAGGTGGCGATCCGGCGCCCGCAGCGGGTGGAGCGCCTGGTGCTCGTGTCCGCGGCCGGCATCTCGATCCACAGCCTCCACCGACGGCCCGTGCGCACCTGGGGCCGGGCCGCGGTGGCCCTCGGCGCCTATGGCGCCGCGAACATCCAGGCCACGATCGTCCGGCCGCGCCTGCGCCACATCGCGCTTGCCGCGGTGGTCCGCCACCCCACGCGCCTGCGCCCGGACATCTGCTGGGAGATGATGAACGGCGCCGGCCACAGCCCCGGCTTCACGGACGCGCTGAACGCGCTCCTCGACTACGACTTCCGCGACCGTCTCGGCGAGATCCACGCCCCCACTCTCATCGTGTGGGGCACGGACGACCTGCTCGTGCCGGTGGAGGACGCCAGCGAGTTCGAGCGCGCGATTCCGGATGCACGCAAGGTCCTGCTCGAGGACACCGGCCACGTGGCGATGATCGAGCGGCCGGAGACCTTCAACCGCCACGTGATGGAGTTCGTCGGCGCGGCCGCGGGGAGCGGAGAGAGCGAAGCAGCGGCCTGAGGGCCCCTCAGCTAGTGAGCGCGCCCTGGGCGGCCGAGCCGACCAGCTGCGCGTACTTCGCCATCACGCCGCTCTTGAAGAGCGGATCGGGCGCGACGTAGGCCGCGACCCGCTCGGCGATCTCCTCGTCGCTCAGCTCGATTCGCAGCTCGCGGGCGGCGATGTCGAACTCGATGATGTCGCCGTCGCGCACTGCGGCGATCGGGCCGCCGCGCGGCGCCTCGGGGGCCACGTGGCCCGCCATCAGGCCGCGGGTGGCGCCGGAGAAGCGGCCGTCCGTGAGCAGAGCGACGTCCTCGCCGTGCCCCTCCCCCACTATGGCGGCGGTGACCGCGAGCATCTCGCGCATCCCGGGTCCGCCGGACGGGCCCTCGTTGCGGATGACGACCACGTCCCCGGATTTGATCTCACTCGCCGTGACCGCTGCGAAGGCGTCCTCCTCTGACTCGAACACTCGCGCCGGGCCCTTGTGCGAGCGACGTGTGTAGCCCGCGAGCTTCACGACGCAGCCGTCGGGTGCGAGGTTCCCGCGCAGGATGGCGAGCCCGCCGGTGTCGCTGATCGGGTTGTCGAGCGACCGGATGACCGGCTGGCCCTCGGGCTCCTCCGCGAGCGCCGCCTCCTCGCCGATCGTCCGACCGCTGACCGTGGGCGCGTCCCCGTGAAGCAGGCCGGCATCCAGCAGCCGCTTTGCGACGACGCGCATGCCGCCCGCGGCGTAGAGGTCGGTGGCGACGTACTGGCCGCCCGGCTTCAGGTCGGCGAGCAGCGGCGTCTTGGAGCTGATGCGGTCAAAGTCGTCGATGGAGAGCTCTATCCCGATCTCGTTCGCGATCGCCATCAGGTGCAGGACCGCGTTGGTGGAGCCGCCGGTGGCCGCCACACAGGCGATCGCGTTCTCAATCGACTCGCGCGTGATGATCGAGCTCGGCCGCACGTCCTTCTCGAGCAGCTCCATCACGAGCCGCCCGCAGTCCTCGGCCACCTGCCCCTTCTTGCCGTCGACGGCCGGCACCATCCCGCTGCCCATCGCCGAGATGCCCATGATCTCGAAGGCGGTGGCCATCGTGTTCGCCGTGAACTGGCCGCCGCAGGCGCCGGGGCCCGGCGAGGCGACGTCCTCCAGCTCGTGGAGGTCCTCGTCGCTGATGTCGCCGGCGGCGTGGGCGCCGATCGCCTCGAACACCTCCTGGATCGTCACGTCCTTGCCGCGGAAGCGCCCGGGCGCGATCGAGCCGCCGTAGAGCATCAGGCTGGGCACGTTCAGCCGGGCGAGCGCCATCACGCAGGCCGGAATCGTCTTGTCACAGCCCGACATCGCGATTACGGCGTCGAACATGTGACCACGCGACACGAGCTCGATCGAGTCGGCGATCACCTCGCGGCTGATCAGCGACGCTCTCATGCCGGCGCTGCCCATGGTGATGCCATCGGAGACCGCGACCGTGTTGAACTCCATCGGCGTGCCGCCCGCCGCGCGGATGCCGTCCTTCACACGCTCCGCGAGGCGGCGCAGGTGGAAGTTGCACGGCATCGTCTCGGTCCAGGTGTTGGCGACCCCGACGATCGGGCGTGCCAGCGCCTCATCGTCGTAGCCGACTCCCTTGAGCTGGGCCCGCGCGGCCGCGCGCGACGGACCCTCCAGGATCGCCCGGCTGGGGCGGCGTGGCTGTTCGCTCACGTCGGGCGTGCCTCGAAGGAGTCGGACCCGCGCCGCTGGCGTTCCCACTCCGCAAGCCGCCAGAGGTCTCGCCTCACGCGGCCAGGATCGATCTGACGGCCCGGAAGATGCATGTTCGCGTTGTGGATCAAGCGCTCCTCGTCGCCCGTGAGCGCCATCCACTTCGCAAGCACGTCATCGGAGTCGGGAAGCCGCGAATGCGAGATCGCCCGGGTCAGGTCCGGGAACTCCACGCAGTATTCGCTCAGGAGGCGCCTGGTCTTCGGGACGTACGCCACGATCGGCTTGTGCGGGTAGACCAGGTAGGCGTACGCGGGCTCGCCGGTGGCCGGATCCGCGGGACGCAGCCGGCCCACCACTCGGATGAAGCCGAGGTCGCGGTACATCGCCCACTCCTCGCGATTCACGCAGGAGCGCAGTAGCTCGCGAGCGCGCTGCTCGGCGCGACGCTCGCGCCCCGGATCCTGGAACTCGTGCCGGTCGTGGCGCAGGCGCAGCCCGCGCCGACCCTCCCGGCGCTTCCGCCAGGAGGCCCACAGGCTCGCGAGCGAAGGCAGCGCGAGCACGAACGCGACGAGAGCCAGGGCCAGAAGTGCGAGCAGCATCCGCGCCTCTCCGCCTAGCCGCCGGCCGCGCGGGGGAAGAAGATCACTCGCTCGGCGTCGGGCGGGATCTCGGTGTACTCACGCACCATCTGCGCCTCTCGGCGCCCGCTGCCCGGCGAGATCGTCGGGACCGCCGCCCACATGCCCTCATCGAGCTGCCGGCGGAACTCGGCGACCAGGCGCTCCTCGTCCTCACGCGTGCCCGGATCGCCCTCCGCGAGGAGAACTTCACCGTAACCGGGCTTCATACGAAGGAACTTGATCCTGGCCTCCTTTGCCATTCCTGACTCGCCCCAGAGCATCGAACAGCTGGGTGGACGCCGATTATGCCAGAGGGCCACGTAGCGCCGGTTTACGCGTCTCAGCGGCGTTGAGGGCCTCTTCAGCCGCGAACTGCCGCGCGGCCCGCCAGTCCGAACACATCGACCGGTCCCGCGCCGGCGCCCAGGCCCCTCAACCCGGCGGCCACGGCCTCCGAGGCGATCGCCTTCGCCCGCTGCGCGGCTTCGAGCGGCTCGAGACCCAGCGCCAGCTGCGCCGCGAGCGCCGACGAGTGGGTGCAGCCCGAACCGTGCGCTGCGCCATCGGGGTGACGCTCGCCCGGAATCTCGACGAGCTCGTTGCCGTCGAAGAAGAGATCGATCGCCTCCTCGCGGTGGCCACCGGTGACCACGACGCATTCGGGCCCGAGGGCGTGAATCCCCCGCGCCAGCTCCTCCGGGCCGACCTCGTCCCCGACCGCGGCAAGCACTCTGGCCTCGGGCACGTTCGGAGTGACCACCGTGACCCGGGGCACCAGCAGCTCCAGCAGCGCTCCGCGCGCGTCCTCGTCGAGCAGCCGCGTCCCGCTCTCGGCAACCATCACCGGATCGAGGACCACCGGCGCCTCCCCGATCAGGTCGAGCGCCTCGGCGACCGCCTCGATCGTCGCGACGTTGCCGAGCATCCCGATCTTCACCGCATCCACACCGATGTCGTCCACGACCGCCGCCACCTGCTCGACGATCACGTGCGGGGGCAGCGGATAGACGGCTCGCACCTCCACGGTGTTCTGGACGGTGACGGCCGTGATCGCGGTCATGCCGTGCACGCCACAGCGTGCGAACGCCTTGAGGTCCGCCTGGATTCCGGCGCCGCCTCCGGAGTCCGAGCCGGCAATCGAAAGCGCGCGTGGCACCCAGGAGTCGTTGTCGCGATCGGTCATCGATCCCGAGCATAGGTACCTCAGGTCCCCGCCGCGCGCTCGTACCAGCCCAGGGCTCCCGCGACGACCAGCCCCGCATGCTCCAGCTGCCCGAGCGCCGCCCGGACGGCCGCCACGGGCATGCCCGTGCCCGCCGCGATCTCGCTGACGCTCTCGCCCGCCTCGACGCGCGCGAGCACGGTCCGCAGGTCGGGCGCGAGCGGGGTCGCTGCGGCGACAGTCTGCTTCGCGACCGGCCGGTTGCCCGCGCCGAAGATCTCGTCGAGCACGTCCTCGGTGTTCCTGATCACCGCGGCGCCGTCGCGCAGGAGCCGGTTGCTGCCCTCCGCCACGCTGACCGTCACCCGCCCCGGCACCGCTCCGACGATGCGACCGAGCTCTGACGCGAAGCTCGCGGTGATGAGGGTGCCCGATGGATCCGCGGCCTCAACCACCACGGTGATCGCGCCCAGCGCGGCCATGATCCTGTTGCGCGCGGGGAACCCCCAGCGAAGCGCGCGGGTGCCGGGCGGCATCTCGGACATCACGAGGCCGTCGCGGCGCAGCTGCCGGTAGAGGCCGCGGTGCGACGGGGGGTACGTCACGTCGGGACCGCACGCGAGAACGGCTATCGCCGGACCCGGCAGCGAGAGCGCGCCCTTGTGCGCGGCGGCGTCGATGCCCAGCGCCAGGCCGCTGACCACGGTCAGCCCGGACGCAGCGACGCCTCGGCCCAGGTCGCGGGCGACCTCGAGCGCGTACGGCGAGGGGTGGCGACTTCCCACGATCGTCACCGCGGGCTCGCGCAGGAAATCGCGCAGGCGCCCGACGCCGCCCGTGCAGTAGAGCGCCCGTGGAGGGTCAACCAGCTGCGTGAGGGCTGCCGGGTAGTCCGTCGAGTGCGGACAGAGCGCGACGACGTCGGCCTCCTCCAAGCGCGCCAGGGCGCGATCGGGATCGAAGCCCTCGACGAACTGCCGAGCCTCGGGCACGCGGTTGCCCGCAACCCTCTCGATCAGCTCGCTCTCGCCGAGCTGGAGAACGCCGCTGACCCGTTCGCGCGGCCGATCGAGCAGCCCCGCGATTCGAGGCGCGAGATGAGCGACCAGATGGCTGTGTCGCAGACAGGCGTGGCAGCAGTGGTCGCTCATGCCGCCACCAGCGTCGGGACGTTGAGGCGGTATCCGAGCGCCTCGTCGATGTCGGCGCGCACGATGCGCTCGCGCCCGGCGAGGTCCGCGATCGTGCGCGCGAGGCGGAGCACCCGGTCGTGGCCCCTCGCCGTCAGCGCGGTCCGGCGCTGACCGGCGTGCAGGCGGCGCGACGCATCACGCCCAAGCCGTACGTGCCGCTGGGTGAGCCGCCCATCCATCCCCGCGTTGGCGAACACGCCGCTCCCGGCGAGCCGCTCGCGCTGGCGCTCCCGCGCCGCTGACACCCGCTCGCGGACCGCTGCCGAGCCGTCGGTCCCGTCGTCCGCGCTCGTCAGCGGCGGAACCGGATCGAGCTGGCAGATCAGGTCGATCCTGTCGAGCAGCGGCGCGCTGAGCCGCCTGGCGTAGCGAGCGCGGTCTCCTGGCCCGCACTGGCAGTCGTCGTGGCTGCGCGCGCAGGGGCAGCTGTTGCAGGCTCCGACCAGCATCGCCGCGGCCGGGAACACGATCGAACGCTGTCCACGGGTGACGACGACCCGTCCCTCCTCGAGCGGCTCCCTCAGCGCCTCGAGCGCCGGACGTGAGAACTCGGCGAGCTCGTCGAGAAAGAGCACGCCTCGATGCGCGAGCGTGATCTCGCCCGGCCGCGGCGTGCCGCCTCCGCCGACCAGCCCAGACGAGGAGATCGTGTGATGCGGCGCGCGGAACGGCCGCTCCGCGGCGAGGCGACCGTCCCCCAAGCCGGCCACGCTCTGTACGCGCGTGATCTCGAGCGCCTCGTCGAAGGTGGGCGGAGGCAGGATGCCCGGTAGCCGACGCGCGAGCATCGTCTTCCCGGCACCCGGAGGGCCGATCATCAGCAGGTTGTGGCCGCCGGCAGCGGCGATCTCGAGCGCCCGCTTCGCATCCAGCTGGCCGCGGACGTCGGCCAGGTCGAGCTCGCTCGCGCCTCCCGGGGCGAAGCCTCCGGAGCCGCAGGCGGAGGAGGCGTCCACGAGCCCTTCACGAGCTCGACGATCCGCTCCAGGCTCGGCGCCCCGAGCACCTCCAGCCCCTCGACCAGGGCCGCCTCCGCCGCGTTCTCGCTGGGCACGATCAGCCGCTGGAAGCCCGCCTCGCGCGCGCCGAAAGCGATCGCCACCGCACCATGCACGGGACGCAACGCTCCGCCGAGAGACAGCTCGCCGCAGACCGCCAGGGAGCCGAGCTCGTCGGCCGGCAGCTGACCGCTCGCCGCCAGCAGGGCGATGGCCAGCGCCAGGTCGAAGCTCGGGCCCGCCTTGCGCAGGTGGGCGGGCGCGAGGTTCGCGGTGAGCCGCTTGAGCGGGAACTCGAGACCCGAGTTCAGCAGAGCCGCCCGCACGCGCTCGCGCGCCTCGCGCACGGCCGCGTCGGGGAGGCCGACCACGGTGAAAACCGGTAGCCCGGAGCGGACGTCGACCTCGACCGTGACCTCGCGGCTGTCGACGCCCTCGATGGCGAATGTGGCGATGCTTGCGAGCACACGACGAGGCTAAGTCGGGCCGCGAAACGGCACTGGTAACTGGGTGAGAGTTGCGCGAACGAGGCGCAACGAATGCGTCACGTTCGTGGTCGCCCACGTTCGCGTCACGGCTTCGTTGCACACACGCGGCAGACAGTTGACCCCCGCGTGTTGAGCCGTCACGGGGCGCTTCCTAGGCTCGCCACATGTCCCTCTCGACCGATCCTCGTCGCGCCCTCGGCGCGCTCGGTGAGCGCTTCGCGGCAGAGCACCTCGCGCGCGCGGGCTACGTGATCGTCGGGCGCAATTACCGGACCCGCTTCGGAGAGCTCGACGTGATCGCGGCGGATGAGCGCTTCCTGGTCTTCTGCGAGGTCAAGTCACGCGTGGCCGGCACTCGGCTGGGTCCGGCGGGCCCCCTCGACGCGATAGGACCCCGCAAGCGCCGCCGGCTGCGCGCGATGGCGCGGGAATGGCTCGCCGCCACGAGTGGCCAGGAGCGGCCGCACCGGCCCGAGCTCCGCTTTGACGCGATTGGCATCGTGGTGACCGCCAGGGGCGCGCTCATCTCCATCGAGCACGTGGAGAACGCGTTTTGACGGCGGGAGTGGACCGCTTGGGGTTAGCGGCCGAGCGCGAGCTGCTGATACGCGATCGACGCGAAGGACAGCCTGTGAAGCGGGGAGACCCCGTGCTGGGCGATCGCAGCCCGGTGCTCGGGGGTGGAGTAGCCGACGTTCGCGTCGAACTCCCACTCGGGGTGGCGCGCGGACGCGCGTCGCATGTAGCGATCCCTTGTGACCTTGGCGAGCACCGACGCCGCCGCGATGGCCGCGCTGGTGGAGTCGCCTCCGACGACCGCCCGCTGCTCGAACCCAAACGGGGGAACGGCAAATCCATCCACCAGGCAGAGCGCGCCCGGACAGGCCACCCCGAGAAGCGCGGAGCGCAGCGCCTCCAGGTTCGTGACGTGAAGGCCGCGTGAGTCGATGCCACGGGGACAGCGTGAGACGATCACGGCCTTCGCTGCGGCCCTCATCACGAGGGGGTACAGCTCCTCTCGCCCCGCCTCCGTGTGCTGCTTGGAATCGTTCAGCCGCGAGAGGGCGCGCCGGTCTGAAAGTGAGAGGCGATCGAGGTCGAACAGCACGGCGGCCGCGACGAGCGGACCGGCCAGCGAACCCCTGCCTGCCTCGTCCGCTCCGGCGACAAAGCGACGCTCGAACGAGCGGTCGAAAGCGAATAGGCGACGTCCGCTGCGCGAGGCCGAAGCGCTAGAGGGTGCCGATGCGGTGCGGGGGCCAGTACGTGAAGAAGGCCTTTCCGATGATCCAGTTCTTCGGAACCGGCCCCCACGTCCGGCTGTCGTCGCTTTCCCCACGGTTGTCGCCCATCATAAAAAAGTGGCCGGGCGGAATGGTGATCTCGCGCGGGAGGTCGCAGATCTGACAGGTCGCGTCCGGCCGGATGTACGGGCTCGTTCAGCTGCTTCCCGTTGATCCAGACCCTGCCCTCGATGACCTTGAGATGGTCGCCTGGGAGACCGACCACTCGCTTGATGAAGTTCGTTTGCGAGCGCTGCGAGGTCGGCTCCGGACAGGCCTGATCCGGAGGATGGGAGACGCCGCAGCGGTCGTCGTCGGCCCCCGCCGGGGGCTTGAACACCAGGATGTCACCGCGGCCGGGCGTCGAGAAATGCTTCGTCACGCGGTCGACGAGCACCCGCTGACCTACCTCGAGGGTGGGAACCATCGACTCGCTGGGGATGCGGAACGGCTTGACGACGAAGGCCTGGATCACCAGCGCGAGCCCGAGGGCAACGGCGACGATGGTGACCAGCTCTATGAGCGAGCCCGCTGTACTCCGCTGCTTGCTCTTCGCCACGGGGCGGCTAGGACCGCGCCCCGAGCACTAGGACTCCTCGGAGTCGGTCTCGTCCTCGGGCTGCTTGGGCTCGTTTTCGTCCGCCGGGCCGTCGTCTGCCGCGGCCTCCTCGGCAGGTGCATCCTCGGCCTCGGTCTCCGCCGGCTCGGTTTGGGCAGCGGCCTCGGTGTCCTCGGCCGGTTCAGGGGCGCTGCCCTCCGTGTCCGCGGGAGCTTCGTCGCTCGTCTCGGTGGGGGCGGCGTCCGCCTCGACCTGATCCTCGGCAATGGGGGCGTCCACCTCGTCGGGGGTCACGACCTCGGCCTCGGCCTGCGGCCCCTGATCGTCGAATGCCTCTGGGATCACATCCGGCGGCTCCGGACCCGTGTACTGACGCTCGCGGACGCGAGCGCGGCGACCGACACGGCCGCGGAGGTAGTAGAGCTTCGCCCGCCGCACGTCGCCGCGGCTGGCCACCTCGATGCGCTCGATCTTCGGCGAGTGGAGGGGGAACGTGCGCTCGACCCCGACGCCGAACGACTGCTTGCGCACGGTGAAGGTCTCGCGCGCGCCGTTGCCCTGGCGCTTCAGCACGACGCCCTCGAACACCTGCGTGCGACGGCGTGTGCCCTCGACGACCTGGAAGTGAACCTTCACCCGGTCACCGGCCTGGAACTTGGGCACGCGTCGCAGCTGGGCGCGCTCGAGGCTGTCGATAAGTCCGCTCATTACAAAAGAAGGGCGCGAGAGCGTGGGCACTCCCAGGCTCGGCGCGCAGCGCTCAATGGTATCGAAGGCGCGAGAGACTCAGCCGGGGCCGCCGGCCGGAGCGTCCCCGCCCGCGCGCTTACGGCTCTGATCGAGGCGCCACTCGCGGACCTTGCCGTGGTCTCCCGAGAGCAGCACGTCGGGGACGCCGTGCCCGCGCCACTGCGGCCGGGCGCGTGTAGTGCGGGTACTCCGGGGCCCCACCGAGGGCGTCGCTGAACGATTCCTCCAGCGCGCTGTCCTCGTGGCCGAGCGCCCCGGGCAGCTTCCGCAGCACGGCGTCGCACATCACCATCGCCGCCAGCTCGCCGCCCGACAGCACGTACGGCCCGATCGACACGACATCCGAGGCCAGGTGCTCGTGCACCCGTTCGTCGAAGCCCTCGTAGCGCCCGCAGAGCAGGGTCAGCTCGGGCTCGTTGACGAGCTCGCTCGCGAGCGCCTCGTCGAAGCGCCGCCCGCCGGCGGCAAGCGCGATCACCCTGCGCGATCCCCTCAGCTCGGCTGGATCGCCGGCGTAGCGCGCGGCGAGCGCAGCCTCCACCACGTCCACGCGCACCACCATCCCGGCCCCACCGCCGTAGGGCGTGTCGTCCACCTGCCCGGCGCTGAGAGGGGTCGTCGCCCGGAGGTCCACGGCGTTCAGCTCGTGCCCGAGCTCGAGGACGTTGCGGACGTGGCGCTGCTCCCTGAACCAGTCGAACCAGCTCGGGAACAGCGTGAAGACGTCGATCCTCACCGCTCCGGCTCCCCCTCGTGGTCGCCCTCGAGTCCGAGGAACCGCAGGTCCACCTCGATGATCCGGGCGTCCGTGTCGACGCGCTTGACCGCGTCGGCCACCAGGGGGATCAGCAGCTCGTCAGCCCCCACCGCGAGCACGTCGCACGAGGGCGCCGCGATCACGCGCCGGACGGTCCCGACGCCCGGCACCTCGCAGCCCACGAGATCCTCGGTCAGCCACTCGCCTTCCTCGAGCGGCGCCTCGGCGGCCGGGACCAGCAGGGGCTCCCGCCTGAGGGCGGCGGCAGCCTCGCGATCCGACACGCCGCTGAGCCTCACGAGCGGTCGCGCGTCCGTGCCGGCGCGGCGCTCCACGCGCAGCTCCCGGTCGCCGACGGTCACGACCATGCCCTCCTGCAGCGGATGCGATGCGCCCTCGACGTAGAAGCTGCCGTCGTGGCCGTGCGGCCGGCCGACGCGCCCAACCGGGACGCGGCGGTCGCCGGCGCTCAATCCACCACGTCGAGCAGCACGCGCGTCTCCTGCTTGGCCGCGCAGGCCCTCAGCACGCATCGGAGCGCGTTCACCGTCCTGCCACCCCGCCCGATGACCTTCCCGACGTCGTCCTCAGCCACCGTGAGCTCGTAGATGTGCGTCGCGTCGTCCTCCTCGAAGAACTCGACGGAGACCTCATCGGGCTTGTCGACGAGGGCTCGGGCGAGGTACTCCACGAGGTCCTTCATTGGAAGTCGCTAGCTCGCGTCGCCGCTGTTCGTGGGCGAGACGCCCTTGGCGCGCATCAGCTTCTTCACGGTGTTGCTCGGCTGGGCGCCGCGCGCCAGCCAGTGCTGAAGCCGGTCTTGGTCGAGCGTGATCTCGGACGGCTCCAGCTGGGCGTTGTAGCGACCGATCGTCTCGATGATCCGTCCGTCGCGGGGCGAGCGCTGGTCGGCCACGACGACCCGCCAGATGGGGTTCTTCTTGCCGCCCACGCGGGTCAGCCTCACACGTACTGCCAAGTCTCAGTTCACCTCGTTGGTTGGAACAAGCGGGGCAGAACGTTAGCGGCCCCGCGCCAGTTGCGACAGAGAGGGCATCTTCCCCTGCGACATCTGGCGCATCATCTTCTGCATCTGCGCGAACTGTTTCACGAGCTGATTCACCGCGCTCACGTTGGTGCCGGACCCGAGGGCGATGCGGCGGCGCCTCGAGCCGTTGAGCAGCGCAGGGTTGGCTCGCTCCTCGACCGTCATCGAGGTGATGATCGCCTGGATGCGGTCGAGCTCGCGCTCGTCGACCTTCATGTTCCCGAGCTGCGCGCCCATCCCCGGGATCATCTTCAGGAGGCCGGTCAGCGGGCCCATGCGCCGGATCTGGTGCAGCTGGTCGAGGAAGTCGTCGAAGGTGAACTCCTGCCGGCGGATCTTGCGCTCGAGCTCGGCCGCCTTGTCCTCGTCGAACTCGCGCTCGGCCTTCTCGACGAGCGTCATCACGTCGCCCATGCCGAGGATGCGCTGGGCCATGCGATCGGGGTGGAAGCGCTCGAAGGCGTCGAGCTTCTCGCCCGTGGAGGCGTAGAGGATCGGCTTGCCGGTGACGGCCTTCACCGAGAGCGCGGCGCCGCCGCGTGCGTCGCCGTCCAGCTTCGTGAGGAGGACGCCGTCGAAGTTGGCGGTCTCGGCGAACTGCTCGGCCACGTTGACCGCGTCCTGACCGGTCATCGCGTCGACCACGAGCAGGACGTCGTGGGGCTTGACGCGCTTCTTGATCTGCGCCAGCTCTTCCATCAGCTCGGTGTCCACGTGCAGGCGCCCAGAGGTGTCGACGATCAGGACGTCGCGCTTGTCGGCCTTGGCCTGTCCCAGCGCCCACTCCGCGATGTCCACCGGGTTGCGGTTCGTCCCCTGCTCGTAGACAGTCGCGCCCGCCTGCTGTCCGACCTTCACGAGCTGGTCGACCGCAGCCGGGCGGTAGACGTCGCAGGCCGCCAGCGCGACGTCCTTCTTGTGCTGCTCGCGCAGGTGCCGCGCGAGCTTGGCGCAGGCGGTCGTCTTGCCGGAGCCCTGGAGGCCGGCCATCAGGATCACGGTGGTCCCCGAGGGCGCGAAGACGAGATCGCGGCCGGAGCCGCCCATGAGCGTGGTCAGCTCGTCGCTGACGATCTTCACGACCTGCTGGCCCGGGTTCAGCGACTGCATCACGTCGGCCCCGAGCGCCCGCTCCTTCACGCTGGCGGTGAAGCTCTTCACCACCTGGAAGTTCACGTCGGCCTCGAGCAGCGCAAGGCGGATCGCGCGCATCGCCTTGTTGATGTCGTCCTCGGTGAGGGTGCCGCGCGAGCGGACGTCGGAAAGCGCCGCCTGCAGTCGCTCGGAGAGGGTGTCGAACATGTCTGGCTGAGGCTAGCGTTCGGCCGACGCGTCGAGGGCCTGTTCCACGTCCTCGATCACGTCCTGGGTGTCCTCGCAGCCCACGCTCAGGCGAATGAACCCCTCGGTCACGCCGTCCCCGCCCCAGCGCGCGCGTCGCTCGGCGGTCGTCTGTACGCCGCCGAAGCTCGTGGCGTCCGCCAGCAGGCGGCAGGCGCCCAGAAACGCCTCTGCACGTTCGGCGTTCGCGAGCGTGAAGCAGACGATCGAGCCGAAGCGCGCCATCTGGCGGCTCGCGATCTCGTGGGCGGGGTCGGACGGCAGGCCGGGGTAACGGAGCGACTCCAGGTCGGTGCGAGCCGAGAGTCGCTCGGCGAGCGCCTGTGCCGTCGAGCACGCCGCCTCGAACCGGACGGCGAACGTGGCCAGCGATCGGTGCGCGAGCCAGGCCTCGAACGGACCCGGAACCGAGCCCGTGTGCGTGCGCCAGTCAGCGAGCTCCTCGGCGACCTTCGGGTCGCGCGCCGCCACGTAGCCCATGATCAGGTCGGCGTGGCCGGTGAGCTGCTTCGAGGCGCTCGCCATCGAGAAGTCCGCGCCCAGGTCGAGTGGCCGCTGTCCGAGCGGCGTGGCGAACGTGTTATCCGCTCCGACCAGTGCGCCGGCGGCGTGCGCGCGCTCGATCAAGGCCCCGAGGTCGCCCACGTCGAGGCCCGGGTTCGACGGGCTCTCGAGCCAGACGAGACGGGCGCCCTCGAAGGCGTCGGCGAAGCTCGGATCGGCGATCGGGAGCTGCCGCACCTCTATCCCCTGCTCCTTCAGATGGGACTCCGCCAGCGCGCGGGTACCGCGGTAGCAGTCAGACGGCACTACCAGCACGTCACCGGGTCGCAGGCGCGGCAGGAACACCGCGCTGACCGCCGCCATCCCCGACGCGAACAGCACCGCGTGGCCGCCCTCGAGCTCGCCGAGCGCCTGCTCGTAGTGGGTCCAGGTCGGGTTGCCGTAGCGGCCGTAGACGAACTCGGCCTCGTAGGGATCGCCGCTGAGGTGGAACGGCGCGGCGAACGTGGGCCCCGGGAGGAAGGGCGCGCTCTTCTCGGCATCCGGGAGCCCCGCATGGATCACGCGAGTTCGTTCGCGGTAGCTCGGGTCGGACATGCCTGGAACCTACCGGCTCGCGGGCCGGGAACCGCTCCTCAGGGCTCGATCACGGCGCGCGCGAAGTCGTCGGCATCGAACGGCCGCAGGTCCTCCAGCTGCTCGCCGATCCCGATCAGCTTCACGGGCACCTGCAGCTCCTGGGCGATCGCGAGCGCGATCCCGCCCTTGGCCGTCCCGTCGAGCTTCGTCAGCACGATGCCCGACACGTCCACGGTCTCCCGGAACAGCTGCGCCTGGCGCAGCCCGTTCTGGCCGGTGGTGGCGTCGATCGTGAGGAGCGTCTCGTGAGGCGCCTCGGGCAGCTGCTTCTGGATCACGCGGCGCACCTTCGCCAGCTCCTCCATCAGGTGCTGTTGGGTGTGAAGCCGCCCCGCCGTGTCGCAGATCACCACGTCGTGACCGCGAGCCTGGGCCGCCTCGATGGCGTCGAACGCCACCGCGCCCGGATCCGAGCCCTGGGCGGCCCGCACGATGTCGCAGCCGGCGCGCTCCGCCCACTCCGCGAGCTGCTCCACGGCGGCGGCCCGGTAGGTGTCGCCCGCCGCGAGCAGCACCGACTTGCCGAGCTCACGCTGGAGGTGCCAGGCGATCTTCCCGATCGTGGTCGTCTTGCCGGTGCCGTTCACCCCCACCATCAGGATCACGGTCGGGTCGGGCCGCAGATCGATCGTGCCCTCCCCCACTCGGGCCACCTCGGCGAGGAGCTCCGTCAGCCGTTTGGTGAGCTGCTCGCCGCCGCTCAGCTCGCCGGAGCTGGCCTCGGTCTCGAGCCGCTCCACGATCTTGGCGGTGGTGGTGGCTCCGACGTCGGCATAGATCAGCGTCTCCTCGAGGCGCTCCCACGTCTCGTCGTCGAGGTTCTGGAACACCGTGGCCTGCAGCTCCGCACCGAGCGCCTCGCGCGTCTTCGAGAGGTTCTCGCGCAGGCGGCGGAAGAAGCCCGTCCGCTGCTCGGGCTTTTCGGACGCGGCTTCAGGGGCGTCCTCGCCCGTAATGAACAGCTCCTGCCACGTGCGCGCCATGCGGGCGCGGAGGATAGGGATGCGCGCGGGTCGGGCCGCGCCCGGCCGAGCGAGCGCCGCCTAGGCCGCGGCCTCGGTGGCCGCCGGCGGATCCGCCTCGGTGGGCTCGGGCGCGGTGCTCATGCGGCGCGAGACGACCTTGGAGACGCCGTCCCCGCCCATGCTGACGCCGTACAGGCAGTCCGCCGCGTCCATCGTGCGCTTCTGGTGGGTGACGACGATGAACTGCGCGCGGTCCGAGAAGCGGCCGATCAGCTCGAGGAAGCGGTCGATGTTCAGGTCGTCGAGCGCTGCCTCCACCTCGTCCATGATGTAGAAGGGGCACGGGCGCGCCATGAAGACGGCGAACAGGAACGCCAACGCGACGAGCGACTTCTCGCCGCCCGAGAGGAGCGACAGGCGCTTCATCGACTTGCCGGCGGGCGTGACCTCCACCTCCACGCCGGGGCCCTCCGTGTCGAACTCGTCGTCGCGCTCCGGCTCCTCGGCGCCGCCCTCGGCCTCGTCGCCGGGCGCAGCGGCCTCGGGGGCCGACGCCGACTGGCCGCCGATGACCGCTCGCGGGCCCTCGGCGTGGACGAGCCGCAGGCGTCCGCGGCCGCCCGGGAACAGGTGCTGCACGACCTCCTCGAAGTTGCGGGCCGCCGCCTCGAACGTCTCCTCGAAGCTCTCCCGGATGCGCTTGTCGGTGTCCTTGATCAGCCCCTCGAGCTCGGCGAGCGCGGACTCGAGGTCGCGACGCTGCGTCTCGAGCTCCTCGACGTGCTCCACGGCCTCCTCGTATTCCCGCTTGGCGAGCGGGTTCACGGGACCGAGCTGCTCGCGGCGACGCGCGAGTCGCTCCACGCGCGTCTCGAGATCGGTGCGGGCGTCCTCGTCGAGCGCCTCCTCGGCGGGCGTGGGATCGAGCCCCAGCCGGGCCGCGATCCGCCCCAGCTCCGCTGTCTGCTCCGCGGCACGGTCGCGCGCCTGCTGAGCACGCACCTCAGCGGCCGTAACCGCCTCCGACGCCTTCCTCAGGCGCTCCTGGAGACCCGCCTCGTCCTGAGCGCAGGCGCGCAGCTCGGCGGCCGTGCTGTCGCTGAGCGCGGAATCGGCCTCGAGCTCGGCGGCGAGGAGGTCGCGGCGCTCCGCCACGGCCGCCCCCGCGCGCTCGAGTGCCGCCACGACGCGCTCGGTGGCCGCCACCAGCTCCCGCTGGCGCTCGATCCTCGAGCGCAGGGCATCCGCGCGACGGCGCCGCTCGGCCCGCTCGCGCTCGGCCTGCTCGGCCAGGCGGCGCTCTGCTCGCAGCTCCGCCGTCAACTCCACCTGCCGGACCGCGAGGGTGCCCTCCGCCGGCGCCTCACGTCGCAGCTCCGCGCGCCGCTCCACTCGCCGCACCTCCTCGGCAGCCTCGTCGGCTGCACGGGCCGCCGCGCGCAGGACGGAGTCGGCGGCGTCGCGAGCGGTGTCCGCTTCGGTCACCGCGAGCGTCGCGCGCTCAAGCTCCTTGCCGGCAACCTGCTCGTCTCGGGCCGCGGTCGCCGACGCCTCGCTCAGGCGCTCCCGGCGTCCCAGCTGCTCGAGTACGCGCTCCTCGCCGCCCGCGGGCGCCTGCCGCAGCTCGCCGGTGGCGGCGAACAGCACGCGTCCCGAACGCGTCACCGCCACGCCGCCGAAGCTGTCCGCCAGCCCGTCGAGCGATTCGACCAGCCAGGCGTCCGCGAGCGCTCGCCGCAGGTGGCGCCGCCACCGCTGTGGTCGGCTTCACGTGGTCGAGCAGCGGCTCGGCGCCTGGCGCCGGCGGCGATCCCGGCGCGGACGCACGCTGCTCCGGTGCCGGCAGGAGGGCGCTGCCGCCCTCCGTTCCGGCGGCGTCGAGCAGGGTGTGCCCCTCGCGCAGATCGCCCACGACTCCCGCGCGCAGCAACGAACCGAGCGCGGCAGCGACCGCCAGCTCGTAGCCAGGCTCGGCGCCGACGTCCTCGGCGAGGGGTCGCGTGCCCGCGGGCGCCGTGCCGGCCGCGCGCAGGAAGTGGTTCACGGCGGCGAGCTCGGCGCCGACCCGTGCGGCCTCTCGACGAGCCGCCTCCACGGCCTGCTCGGCGGCGCGGCGCGCGTTGCGTGCCTCGCCGGCGGCGCGTTCGGCGGCGTCCAGCTCCTGGCGCCTGAGCTGGGTCGCCGCAACGAGCTCGTCGCGACGCGCCTCGGCGGCGTGCTGCTCGGCGCGCAGCCCCTCGAGCTCGGCCTCGACCCCGGCGGCGCGCTCGGCATCGAGCTGCGCAAGCGCCTGCTCGAGCTCTGCTATCCGCTCAGCTGGGGCGCCGCCGTCATCGGTCGCGTGCTCTCCGTCCTCCGAGCGCTCGACGTCCTCGATCAGGTCGAGCTCCCGCCGTCCGCGCGCCGAGTCCTCGGCGGCAGCGGTGGCGAGGTCGCGCGCCCGTTCGAGGCGCAGCTCGATCCGCTCGGCGGCGGAGCGCGCCCCGAAGAGGCGGCTGGTGAGCGCCTCGCGCGCGCGGCTGTGCTCGGCGAAGGCCTGCTCGGCGGCCTCACGGCGAGCGGCCACGGCGGCAAGCAGTCGGTCGGCCTCGGTGCGCTCGGCGGTGGCCGCGGCGGCCACGGTCTCGGCGTCGAGCAGGTCTGCCGCGAGCGCCCTCACGTCGTCCCGGCGCAGCTCGAGGCGGGCCTCGAGCGACTGGCGCTCGAGCCGCTCGTGCAACTCGGCGGCCTCGGCCTGGCGCTTCAGCGGTCGCAGCCGCGAGCGCGCCTCGCGCTCCACGTCGAGGGCGCGGTCGAGGTTGTCCTGCGTGCGCTCCAGCTTGAGCTGCGCGCGGCGGCGGCGCTTACGGTGCTTGCCGAGGCCGGCGGCTTCCTCGATCAGGAGGCGGCGGTCGCGCGGCTTCGAGTGGATGATCGCCTCCACACGACCCTGGGAGACGACCGAGTGCATCTCCTTGCCGAGACCGGTGTCGGAGAGCACCTCGAGCACGTCCACGAGCCGGCAGCGCGCGCCGTTCAGCCTGTACTCGCCCTCGCCGGAGCGGTCGAGCCGGCGGACGATCGAGATGTCGGAGAAGTCGGACTCGAGCCCGCCGTCCGAGTTGTCGATCACGACCTCCACCTCGGCGGCGTTGCGGGACGGCAGTCCGTGACCGCCCGCGAAGATCACGTCCTGCATCGTCTGACCCCGCACCGCGAGCGGGCTCTGCTCGCCGAGTGCCCAGAGCACGGCGTCGGTGATGTTGGACTTGCCGGAGCCGTTCGGCCCGACGATCACGGACACGCCCGGGGAGAACTCGAGCTTGGTGCGGTCTGGGAACGACTTGAAGCCCTTGAGGGCGATCGAGCGAAGGTGCATGGCTACCCGGCCGTCTCCGCTATCCGGTCGAGCGCCCGCAGTGCGGCTGCCTGCTCGGCGCTCTTCTTGGTCCTTCCCTCGCCGCGGCCGATCTCCTCCCCGGAGACCTCGGCCACCGCCACGAAGCTGCGGTCGTGCGGCGGTCCCTGCTCCGAGTCGATCCGGTACACCACCACCTCCGCGCGCCTGGCGAGGCGCTCCTGGAGCACGGACTTGAAGTCCACCGGATGCTCGAGCGCCTCCTCCACCTGCTCCGCGAAGGCCGCCACCACGGCGGGGGCCACGCGGTCGAAGCCGAACGCGAGGTACGTGGCGCCGATCACCGCCTCGCAGATGGAGGCGAGGATCCGGTCGCTCTCGATCAGCATCTCGGCGCTCTTACCTGTGCCCTCTGGCGCGGAGTCGCGCAGCCGCTGCGGCACCCCGAGGTCGCGTGCCACCTGGGCGCAGGCCTGGCGCGACACGGCCTGGGCACGCAGCTTGGTGAGCCGCCCCGCGCCGTGGTGCGGGAAGCGCGGGAAGAGATCGGTGGAGATCGACAGGCTCAGGACCACGTCCCCGAGGAAGGCGAGTCGCTCATACGAGTCCCAGCGCTGGTCGACCCACGACGAGTGCGTGAAGGCTTGGCGAGCAAGTTCGGCAGGTAGCTCGTCGAGTAGGGAAGAGAGAGTGTCCAGGGTGTCAGGGCGCGTTCTGGGGGGCGTGGGAGGCGACGAAGTCCGCAGCCTGGCCAACGGTCTTGATCTTGACCGCCTCCTCGTCCGGGATGCGCACCCCATATGAGTCCTCGAGCTCCATCACCAGCTCCACGAGGTCGAGCGAGTCCGCCTCGAGGTCCTCCTTGAAGCGGGTTCCGTCGTTTATGCCCTCGATATCGACCTCGAGCTCCGTGGACAGGTGCTCGCGGATTCGGTCCAGCACGTCTTGTCTAGTCATCTGAGGGGGCGACCGTAGCAGTGGGTGCGGATCGCAACGCGTCGCCGGCCTCGAGGGCGGCCAGGGTGCGCTCGAGCACCCGTTCGTCGACCGCGCGTTGCGCCACGCGCACCGCGTTCGCGATTCCCTCGGCGCTGGAACCACCATGGGCGATAACCACGATTCCGCGCACCCCGAGCAGGATCGCCCCGCCGGTCGTGTTCGGGTCGAGCTGGCTGCGCAGGCCGCCGACGGCGCCCCGGATCAGCAGGCCGCCCAGCGTGGACATGGGGTTCGGCGCGAACGGCATCGCGCACCGCCGCCACGACGGTGCGGGCCGTGCCCTCCATCAGCTTGAGCGCCACGTTGCCCGTGAAGCCGTCGGTGACGATCACGTCGGCGCGCCCGGCGGTCACGTCCGACGCCCTCCACGTTGCCCACGAAGTTCAGCGGCGCCGCCCGCGGCGGCCAGGCGCTCGTGGGCGGCCACCACGTCGGCGGTGCCCTTGTTCGGCTCCTCGCCGACCGACAGCAGCGCCACGCGCGGGCGCACGACGCCGTGCACGCCCTCCATGAAGGCCGAGCCCATGTACGCGAACTGGACGAGATGCTCGGGGCGGACCTCGACGTTGGCGCCCACATCGACCATCAGCACCGGCGCGCCGGGAATGGGCAGGAGGACGGCCACGCCGGGGCGGTGGACGCCCTTCAGCCGCCGCAGGTGGAGCACCGCGGCGGCCAGCGCCGCGCCCGTCGAGCCAGCCGACACGGCGGCGTCCGCCGTCGCCAGCGGCCACGGCGCGCACCGCCTGCACGATCGAGGCGTCCTCCTTCGAGCGGACGGCGCGCACGGGCTCCTCGTGGTTGCCGATGGCGACCGGGGCGTCGACCACGTTGTCGTAGCCCTCGAGCTCCGCGGCCGGCCCGAAGAGCGTGACGGGCACGCCGGAGAGGCGTCCGCCCTCGGCGACCGTGGCCGGGCCACGGTCCGCGCCGTTCGCGTCGAGCGCGATCACTACTGCCCGTTAGGGACTAGAGCCCCGCGTCGTCCGACGGCGGCATGACCTCGCGCCCGCCGTAGGTGCCGCACTTCGCGCACACGCGGTGCTGGAGGCGCGGCGCGTGGCAATGCGGGCACGTGGCGATGCTCGGAGCGTCGATCTTGTGCTGCGAGCGGCGCTTGTTCGTGCGCGAGTGCGACTGCTTTTGCTTGGGAACGGCCATCGAGTCGGCCAGTCTAGCGGGCGGCTAGTCGAGGAGGCCGACCTGGCGCAGGATCGAGACCGAGTCCGAGTAGACCGTCTTGCGCTTCAGGAGGCCGTTCTCGAACGGCATCACGTCGAGGCCCTTCCACTCGATGCGCTTCCCGCTCGGCTCGGCGACGAGGTCGCCGCGGCGCATCGTCTTGCTGTGCGTGGCGCTCGCCGTCCACTCCTGCACGACGAGCCCGTCCCGGATGTACATCCGGCGCGCGCTGAACGCGATGTCGGGCCAGGAGTCGAAGATCGCCGCGATGTGGCCGCGCACGTCCTGGCCCTCCGCCGACTCCCCCGCCGTGTGGTTCTCGAACACCATGTCGGGCGCGTGCATCGACATGATCGCGTCGAGGTCGTGGTCATTCCAGGCCTGGTTGTAGCGCTCGATCGTGCTGCTGAGCGCGTCCGGCGAGTCCGCTTCGCTCATCGCAGCGCGATCATACGGCCTCCCCAGTCCACGGAAAGGACCCGCATGGCCCCATTCACCATCGTGCATCGCGACGACCTCGAGCGATCCGGCAAGTGGGCGCTCGTGCGCCGCTCCCTCGGAGTCGAGTCGTTCGGCATCAACCTGGTCGAGCTCCAGCCGGGCGAGTCGAGCCCGGCTCACGACGAGCTGTCGCGCGATCAGGAGGAGATCTTCCTCGTGCTCGACGGCACGCCGACGCTGCTGATCGACGGCGAGCCCCACGCCCTCACGCCGGGCACGTTCGCCCGGCTCGACCCGGAGCCGGTCCGGATCGTGTCCAACGAGGGCAGCGAGCCCGCCAGCCTGCTGATCATCTCGGCCCCCCGCTCGAGCGGCTACGAAAAGATGGACTGGTGCTGAGCCCTACTCGAAGCTGATCTCGCGCAGGGCGGCCCAGCGCGGGTCGGGCTCCCTCTCGTGCGCGTGGCCGGGACCCGCCTCGTTGAGGTTCTCCCCGCACTCCGGGCACAGTCCCAGGCACTCCTCGCGGCAGACGATCTGCGTGGGCAGCGCGAGCACGAGGGCGTCGCGGGCCCAGGAATGCAGGTCGAGCTGGTCGCTCTCCACGTACGGCGAGGTGAGCTCGTCGTCTGCTGCCTCGTCGGGCTGGTCCACCTCGGCGGCGTCGACGTTCACCGTGAGCCGGGCGGGCTCCAGGCAGCGCATGCACGGCCCGTTGAGCGCCACCGCGTAGCGCAGCCGCAGCACGAAGCCTCCCGCCGTGCGGGAGATGTCGAGCCGTACAGGCACAAGCGCGTCGTCCGCCTCGTAGCGCTGGCCGCCGAACTCGAGCGGATCGATGCTGACCAGGGTGTCGATCCGGCGGCCTTCGCCGGAATGCAGTCCGAGGCGCCCGAGGTCGAAGATGTCGGTGCGCTGGGACATCTCCACAAACGGTAGCGACCGCGTGCGGTGGAACCGGCCCTCGCGGAGGAGCGGCTAGCGGACTTCTGCTTCTTCGCGGCCGGCGAGCCGGTCGCGGCCGCGCTGCACGGCGGCCGTGAACTTGGTGAGGTTGACCTCGAGCGTGTTGAGGATGTCGTCGGCGTAGTCCTCGGCGCCGAGACGGATCTCGCGCTCGCGGGCGCGGGCCTCCTCGATGATCTCGTCGGCCTGGCGCTCGGCCTGCTTCACGACCTCCTCGTTGGAGATCAGCCGCGTCTGCTCGTCGCGCGCCTCCTTGATGATGCGCTCGGCCTCGCGCTTTGCCTCGGCCAGCATCTCCTGACGCTCCTTGACGATCCAGCGCGCCTGCTTGATCTCCTCGGGGATCGTGGCGCGCATCTGATCGAGGATGTCGTAGATCTCCTCCTTGTCGACGCGGACCTGATCCGTGAGCGGAACGGGCTTCGCGTTGTGGATTTGATCGTCGAGCTTGTCGATTAGGACCAGGACGTCCATGCAAACCTCAGTTTCGTCAGCGTCCGAGCTCTTCCTCCAGCCGCTTGGCGACTGGAGTTGGCACGAGATCGGTCAAATCTCCCCCGAACATTGCGAGCTCCTTCACTCCGCTCGAGCTGAGAAAGCTGTATTGGGGTGACGCGAACAGGTAGATGCTCTCGATATCCGGCGCCATCTTGCGATTGAGCTGGTTCATCTCGAACTCGTATTCGAAGTCCGAAATCGCCCGCAGGCCCTTCACGATCGCGCTGGCCCCGTTGTCGCGGGCGAACTGGACGAGCAGCGTATCAAAGGCTTTCACCTGCACATTGGACAGTTTTGAGAGCTGAGACTCCAAAAAGGCGACGCGCTCCTCGGCGCTGAAGACCGTCTTCTGCTTGCGCACCGGTTGGTTCACTACCCCAACGATCACGTGATTGAACACTTGCGCGGTGCGGGTGATGATGTCGAGGTGGCCGAGCGTGACCGGGTCGTAGGAGCCCGGGCACACCGCAGTTCCCTTGGAGTTCTCAGCGGCCACTGTGGATCGCGATCCGGGTGTCGCCGTAGACGCGCTCGTCGAGCAGCGGCAGGGTCAGTTGCAGGGGGTTTCGCTTGTCGGACTCGGACACGATGCGGGCGGGGTGAGTGAGGACGGAGGGCAGCCGCTCGGACAGCGGGACGGCCATCTCGCTGGCCGAACTATATGGCGGGTCGAGGAAAACCAGCCCGAACGGGCCCTCGGCGGCGCTCCGCAGGTAGGCGAGCGCATCGCGCCGGTGGACGCTCGCGTCGAGCTTCAGGTCCTCCAGGTTCGCCCGCACGGCGGCCACCGCGCGCGGGTCGCTGTCCACGAACACGGCGCTCGCCGCTCCGCGCGAGAGTGCCTCGATGCCCGAGCGCTCCCGAGCCCGCGAACAGGTCGAGCACACGCACGCCGTCCACGGAGCCGAGGATCGAGAAGAGCGCTTCGCGGACGCGGTCAGATGTAGGGCGGGTACCGCGCCCCGGCGGAGCTTTCAGGCGACGACCGCCGAGGTTGCCGGCCACGATCCTCATGGCAGAAAGGTCGCAGGTCGCAGGTCGCAGGGCTTGGGCCCAAGCGCTGTCGACTGTCGACTGTCGACTAAGCGGGAATCGGCTCCAACGCGGAGCCGAACGCCGCCCCGACCGCCTGCTGCAACAACACGTGCTCCGGCTCAACGAGCTCCGGATCGCGTTCCAGCAGCTCTGCGGCGCGGTCGCGGGCCAGCTCGAGCAGCGCCAGGTCCTCGGGGATGCGGGCGACCTTGAAGACCGGCAGCCCGTGCTGGCGGGTGCCGAGCAGCTGACCCTCACCACGGAGCTCGAGGTCGATCTCGGCGAGCTTGAAGCCGTCGCGTTCGCGGGCGATCGCCTCGAGGCGAGGTAGGCGCGGATCGCCGAACAGGACACACAGCGACGAATGCTCGCCGCGGCCGATGCGGCCGCGCAGCTGGTGGAGTTGCGAGAGCCCGTAGCGCTCGGCGGCCTCGATCAGCATCACCGTGGCGTTCGGCACGTCGATGCCCACCTCGATCACGCTGGTGGCCACCAGCACGTCCGCGTCGCCGGCCGCGAACGCCGACATCGCCTCAGCCTTGCGCTTCGATGGCATCTGACCATGGATCAACTCCACGCGGTGGTCGCGGAACTCGGTGCGCGCGAGCCGCTCCGCCTCGGCGGTGGCGGCGCGCGCCTGCAGCGTCTCCGACTCCTCCACGAGCGGGCAGACCACGAAGCACTGGCGGCCCTTCGCGATCTCCTCGCGGATGCGCTCGTAGGCACGGGTGCGTGCGCGCTCCCCGTCCACCACGTGCGTCTCGACCGGCTGGCGACCCGCTGGCAGCTCGCGCAGGGTGCTCGTGTCGAGGTCCCCGTAGACGGTGAGCGCGAGCGTGCGCGGGATCGGCGTGGCGGTGAGGTGGAGCGCGTGCAGCGCCACACCGGACGGGGCCTTCGCGTCGAGCGCCGCCCGCTGGCGGACGCCGAAGCGGTGCTGCTCGTCGATCACGCAGACGGCCAGCTCGCGGAACTCCACCGCCGGCTCGATCAGCGCGTGCGTGCCCACGAGCAGCGACAGCTCGCCGGTGGCCAGCCGCTCGAGGATCTCGCGTCGGCGCGCGGCCGGCGTGGCGCCGGTGAGCAGGGCGATCGGCACCAGACCGCCCAGCAGCCGATCGAGCGTGGCGAGGTGCTGCTCGGCCAGCGTCTCGGTGGGCGCCATCAGCGTGGCCTGGGCGCCGTTCTCGACCGCGCGGAGCATCGCGTGCAGCGCCACCACCGTCTTGCCGGAACCGACCTCGCCCATCAGCAGGCGATGCATCGGCTGTACAGCGGCGAGCTCGGAGTCGAGCCGCTCGAAGGCCGCCTGCTGGTCGCCGGTCGGCTCGAACGGGAGCGAGGCCCGCCACGGGTCGACCAGCTCGCCGGTGGGCTCCAGCACGCGCGAGGGCCTGCCCTCGCGGCGAGCGCGGCGGCGGGCGGACAGGGCGAGCTCGAGCAGGAACAGCTCCTCGAAAGCGAGCCGGCGACGCGCGCCGTCGTCGTCGCTCTCCTGCTCGGGGAAGTGGGCCGCGGCGAGGGCCGCGGGGCGGTCCGCCAGCCGCTCCGAGGCCCGCAGGTATGCGGGTAGCGGCTCCACAACGTCGTGCACGCGCTCGCGCACCGACCAGGCGAGCTCGCGCAGCCGCTCCGGCGGCAGGCCCTTGGTGCCCGGATAGACCGGGACGAGGCCCAGCGTGTGCACGCCTCCCCCGCCGCCGTCGCTGGGCTCGAACTGGTCCACCCAGAACTTGTTCCCCTTCTTCATGCGCCCGTGGAGCAGCAGCCGCATGCCGGGGGCGAGCTTGTCCGCCACCCAGGGCTGGTTGAACCAGACGGCCACGAGCGGGCCCGACTCGTCGGCCACGCGCGCCTCGGTGCGCGGACGCTGGCGACGGTTGCGCGACGGCTGAACCCGGACGCTCTTCACGAGCACGTCGATGGTGGCGTCCTCCTCCACCCCCACGCCGGCGATCGGCCGGCGCTCCTGCCGGTCGGTGTGGCGGCGCGGCAGGTGCTCGAGCAGCTCGCCCACGGTTTCCACGCCGAGAGCTGCGGCCGCCTCGCGCGCCTGCTCGCGCAAGTCGAGCGGCTCGGCGAGCCGGCTCGGGCGGGGCAGCGAGCGCAGCTCGACCCCCAGAGCGTCGTCGAGCGTCAGCTCAGTGGTGTCGGCAAAGCGGGTGGGAATGCGAACTTGATAGTGCGTCAGGCGGACGCTACTCGGCGGCCAGCAGGTACCACCAGGCCGGCTGATCGCCGCGGTGGTAGTCGAGCTCCAGCCCGTCGGGCAGCAGCCCTCGCAGCTCGTCCTCGCCGAGCGGCGCCCCGTCGCCCGCCAGGCAGGTGAGGACCTCGCAGCCGTCGGCCACGCGGCCGATCGTCTCCGCCAGCACCTCGCTCAGCTCGCCCCATGCGACCAGGTCCTCGCCCGCGTAGCCGATCGCGTCGCCCTCACTGAAGCGCCCCTGCCCGTCGTCGCGGGCGGCCTGCGCCACGCCGCCCGTGCTGAGCTCCTCCGCGGCGCTGCCGACGGCCTCGGCGTTCTCCTCCATCGAGCCGGCCGGGTCGAAGGCGAGCAGGGCCGCTAGGCCGGTCTGCTGGGCGCGCGTGGGCACCACCCGCGCCGGGCGCTCGGACAGCTCGGCCGCGCGCTCCGCCGCCAGGATCACGTTCGGGCTGTTGGGCAGCACGATCACCTCGTGGGCGTCGACCGCGTGGATCCCGGCGAGCAGCTCGTAGGTGGACGGGTTGAGGGTTGCGCCACCCTCCACGACGTGGGCGCCGAGCTCGCGGTAGAGGCGGGTGAGCCCCGCCCCGCTGGCCACCGCCACCACGCCGCAGGCCGCGCGGGCCGTGGCGGGGCTGGGCGCGCCGTCCTCCGAGGCCTCGAGGCGGGCGGTGCGGTCGGCGATCTGCTCGCGCATGTCCGCGACGTCGAAGCGCGAAACGTCGCCGGTGCGGTCGAAAAGGGCGGCGACCGCGCTGGGGTCGTCGGTGTGCACGTGTACCCGCAGCGTCTTGTCGTCGCCCACGACCAGCACCGAGTCGCCAAGCCGCTCGAGCTGCGGCACGTACTCGGAGCTCTCGAGCCCCTCGCCCGAGACCGCGAAGTTGGTGCAGAAGCGGTATTTGCTGGACTCGTGCTGGGGCAGATGGAGGGTGCGGGTGGGCAGCTGGTGCTCGATCTCCGGCGGTGCGTCTCCGCGCAGCGCGCCGATCACGCCCGCCAGCACCACGGTGAGGCCGTAGGCGCCCGCGTCCACGACACCGGCCTCGCGCAACACCGCCAGCTGCTCGGGGCCGCGCTGCACCGCCTCCTTGCCGGCGTCGAGCGCCCGCTCGAGCACCTCGGCCAGGAGCTCGTCCTGCTCGCGCGGGTCGGCGTCGGGGCCGAGCCGCGGCGTGTCCATGTGCGCGAGGTCCTGGGCCACGCGGTGTGCCATCGCCCGCACGGCGCTGAGCATCGTGCCCTCGGCGGGCTCGCGCACCGACTCGTAGGCGGCGTCGGCGGCGCGGGCGAAGGCCGCGGCCACCAGCACCGGGTCCACCAGCTCGCCGGGCCGGGACACCAGCTCGGCCGCCGCGCCGCGCACGATCTGGGACAGGATCACGCCGCTGTTGCCGCGGGCGCCGAGCAGCGCCGCGCGGGCCACGGCGTGCACGATCGCGTCGCGGCCGATCACGTCGATCGGCTCGCCGTTCATGCGG
This sequence comes from uncultured Thermoleophilaceae bacterium, assembly GCA_963770325.1. Classification (GTDB taxonomy): domain Bacteria; phylum Actinomycetota; class Thermoleophilia; order Solirubrobacterales; family Thermoleophilaceae; genus JAICJR01. The sequence continues at coordinate 115,349 of CAVYPF010000005.1, forward strand.
TCGAGCTCGTCGAGCACGGCGCGCATCGTCATCGCCATGTTGTCCCCGGTATCGCCGTCGGCTACCGGGAAGACGTTGAGGTCGTTGACCTCCTGACGGCGCGCCTCAAGCTCGGCATACGCAGCGGCCACGGTGCTGCGGAACCGGACCAAGCTGGGATCGGGCACGAGGGATGTATACCCCGTCCAGGCGGACGGGTTTCCGCGCGGGCCCCTAGACCGCCTTGGTGACCTTGCCGGCCTTCAGGCAGCGCGTGCAGACGTACTCCCGGCGGGGAGCGCCCTTCACGAGTATGCGCACCTTCTGAAGGTTGGGGTCGAAACGGCGCTTGGTTGCGACCATCGAGTGGCTGCGGCTGTTGCCGAATCCCGGCCCCTTGGCGCACACGTAACAGACCTTTGGCACGGCGGGAAGGCTAGCAGTGGGTGATCCTGCGCACGTATCCCGCCGTGATGTCCGGGCGGCTGATCACGCCGTTCTCGATCTCGGCGATATGCGCCTCCGGCGCCTCGCGTTTCACCGTCTGCGCCAGTTCGGGCGGGAACCACGCGTTGCCTGCGAAGTAGAGCACCCACAGCCGGTCCCCCAGGATCCGAGCCGCCTCCCTCGCGTCGTCGTTGATCCAGCCGCGCAGCCGTCCCAGCGTGGCCTCGTGTGAGGCGTAGGCAAGGGTCGCGGCGAGGCGCTCCCGAAGCTCCTCCTCGCTGTGCTGTGGATTCGCGGCCTGCACGGCGCTGCGCATGCCGCTGCGGTAATCGCTCTCGAGCAGCTGCACCAGCGCGCCCACCACCTCGGTCGAGGAGGCGAGCCCCTCGCCCACGTGGGGATAGTCGGCCTGCGACCCCAGCGGCATCACGCCCGGACAGATCACCGCAGGCACCAGCTTGGGGAGCATGGCCGCCGCGTGGACGGCGCGGTGGACCCCGTCTCCCACGGCCACCAGCACCGTGGGCTCCCCCACGGCCTCCTCCACGAGCGCCGCCAGATCGTCGGCGTCGCTGAGCATGTCGTAGGGGCCCGTGCGCGTCGAGTCGCCGGTGCCGCGCGGGTCGTAGGTGATCACGCGGTGATCCCCCTCGAGCTCAACGACCAGCGGTTTGAAGATCGCGGGCAACGAGAAGCAGGGCGGCGCGATGACGACCGCCGGCCCCTCGCCGGTCGCCTCCCAGCTGATCGTTACGCCGTCAGGACGCTGCAGCCGGGGCACGGTCCGGAATCTCGCGGATCGGGTCCCCCGGACGGATGGTGCCGCCGCTGAGGATGTCGGCGCGGATCCCACCGCTCCGGGCCAGGCCCCTGAGCACACCGGGTTGGGTGAGCCTCTGGAGGTGGGCGCAGGACGGGTTGTCCTCGATGCCGATGCACTCCACTTCCCCGACCAGGAAGCGCTTGCCGACGAGCGGCAGCAGCCGCACCCCGCGGGTCACGAGCTGCCGGCGACTCTCGCCCGGGCCGAGCACGATCCCCGTCTCCTCGGTGAGGCGGTCGAGCGCCTCGGCCTCGATCAGGGTGAGCTCGCGGCCGGGCTCCTCGTGATCCCGGTGAGACAGTCCCTCGCGCTCGTGGCGGTCGCCCTCGAGCCCCCGGCCCGGGGTGGCGACCACCTCGTGCACCTCGTGCAGCGGGCCGGAGTGGTCCGGACCGATGAAGATGCCCTCGACGCTGCCCTCGGTCAAGGCAGGAACCGGGCCACGCTCTCCGCGACGCACACCGGCTTCTCGGTGCCATCGATCTCCACGGTGAACTTGGTGACCGCCTGCCACCAGCCGCCGCCGACGTCGTCCACGGAGAGAACCTCCGAGTAGGCGCGGGCCCGTGAGCCGGCCGGGACCGGTGCGGGGAAGCGCACCTTGTTCCAGCCGTAGTTCACGCCCAACTTGAAGCCCGTGGCCTCTGTGAGCTGCTCGCGGAAGCCGTCGATGATCGAAAGGGTGAGGTTGCCGTGCGCGATCGGGCCCCCGAACGGGCTCTCGGCCTTCGAGCGCTCGATGTCCACGTGGATCCACTGGTGATCGCCGGACACGTCGGCGAACGTGTTGATCATGTCCTGGGTGACCTCGCGCCACTCGCTCGGACCGATTTGCTGTCCAACGATGCCCTTCAGTCCTTCGATGCCGTCAATGGTTACTGGTGTCATGGCTGGAATCTATCCCTCCGCGATGCCGATTACCTCTCGCATTATCGAGAGCGCCTTGTCGATGTCCGCGCGGTCCACGTCGAGGTGCGTGACCGCACGCAGCTGCTTCGGGCCCATGCGCGAGACCTGCACGCCGGCGTCGCGCAGCTCCTCGCCCACCCTCGGAGCCTCGTCGTGCTCGAACAGCACGATGTTGGTCTGGACCGTGCTCGCGTCGAGCTTCACGCCGGACAGCCCGGCCAGCCCCTCGGCCAGCACGCGCGCGTTCTCGTGATCCTCGGCGAGACGGTCGACGTTGTGGTCGAGCGCGTAGAGCCCGGCCGCCGCGACGATCCCGGACTGGCGCATCCCGCCGCCCCACATCTGCTTGTAGCGCCAGGCCTCGTCGATCAGCTCGCGCGACCCCACCAGCACCGCGCCGATCGGCGCGCCTAGCCCCTTGGTGAAGTCCACCCAGGCGGTGTCGAAGCCCCCCGCGTAGTCCGCGGCCGGCACCCCCGATGCCACCACCGCGTTCATCAGGCGTGCGCCGTCCATGTGAGCGCGCAGACCGCGCTCGCGTGCGACCCGCAGCACGGCGGTCACGCTTTCGAGCGGCCAGACGCGCCCGCCGCCGAGGTTGGTGGTCTGCTCGACCGACACCAGCCGCGAGCGCAGCGCGTAGCGATCCGGCGGCCTGATCGTCGCCTCGAGCTGCTCCGGGGTGAAGATCCCAGTGTCGGCGGGGATCAGGCTGAGGTGGGCTCCTGACAGCGAGCCTGGCCCTCCCGCCTCCGCCACCAGCGGGTGAGCGTTGCCGGCGATGATCATCTCGTCGCCGCCTGGGCGGATGTGCAGCCGGAAGGCGATCTCGTTGCACATCGTGCCCGAGGGCAGGAACAGCCCGGCCTCGTGCCCGAGCAGCTCCGCCACGCGCTCCTGCAGCAGGGTGGTCGTCGGATCCGCGAACCGCTGCTCGTCGCCCACCTCGGCGTTGGCCATGGCCTGCGCGCATGCCGTGGCTCGGCTGCGTCTGGGTGTCGCTGAAGAGGTTGATCGTCATGCGGAGACCTTGCTAACTGCCAACTGCCAACTGCCTCTTGAGCGCGGCGAGCTCCAGCACCGCCCGAGCCGCATCCTCACCCGTATGCCTCTTGCCCCCGCCGGCCCTCGCCAGCGCCTGCTCCATGTTGTCCACCGTCAGCACTCCGAAGCCGCAGGGCACGCCGGTATCGAGCGCGACCCGCGCGATGCCCGCGGACGCCTGCCCGCAGACGTAGTCGTAGTGGTCGGTCTCGCCGCGGATCACCGCGCCGACGCAGGCCACGCCGGCGTAGCGGCCCGACTCGGCGCAGTACTTGGCGGCCAGCGGCAGCTCGAAGGCGCCCGGCACGTAGTGCACCTCCACGCTCCCGCCCGCGTCCTCGAACACCTGCCGCGCACCCTGCACGAGCCGCTCGGCCAGGTCCTCGTAGAAGCGCGCCGCGACGATCGCCCAGACGTCAGCCACCCGGCCGCTCCGGCTCGGCGGACGAGTCGGCGCGCTCGCGGTCCTGGCGCTTCTCCTCCTGGATCATCTCCTCGTCGAGCGCCAGGCCCTGGTGGTGCAGCAGGTGGCCCATGCGGTCCCGCTTGGTGCGCAGGTACTCGCGGTTGTGCTCGGTGGCCGGGTGCTGGATCGGGATCTGGTCGCTGACGGCCAGGCCGTAGCCCTCCAGGCCGACGATCTTCTTCGGGTTGTTGGTGAGCAGGCGGATCGAGCTGAGGCCGAGGTCCACGAGGATCTGGGCGCCGATGCCGTAGTCGCGCAGGTCGGCGGGCAGGCCAAGCTCGATGTTGGCGTCGACGGTGTCGAGGCCCTCCTCCTGGAGCTTGTACGCGCGCAGCTTGTTGAGCAGGCCGATGCCGCGGCCCTCCTGGGCGAGGTAGAGCAGCACGCCCTGTCCCTCGTCCTCGATCCGCCGCAAGGCGTCCTCGAGCTGCTGTCCACAGTCGCAGCGCATCGAGTGGAACACGTCGCCGGTGAGGCACTCCGAGTGCACGCGCACCAGCACGTCCTCCCGCCCGTCCACCTCGCCCTTGACCAGCGCGACGTGGTGCTTGCCGTCCACGAGCGAGCGGAACCCGACCACCTCGAACTCGCCGAAGTCGGTGGGCATGTGAGCGGCGACCACGCGCTCCACCAGCTTGTCGTGACGGCGCCGGTAGGCGATCAGGTCGGAGACCGTGACCATCTTCAGCTCGTGGCGCTCGCAGTAGCCCACGAGGTCGGGCACGCGGGCCATCGTGCCGTCGTCGTTCATGATCTCGCAGATCACCCCTGCCGGGGTGAGCCCTGCCAGGCGCGCCAGGTCCACCGCAGCCTCGGTCTGGCCGGTGCGCTCCAGCACCCCGCCCTCCTTGGCCTTCAGGGGGAAGACGTGTCCCGGCTGGACCAGGTCCTCGGGCTTCGACTTGGGGTCGATCGCCACCTGGATCGTGTGCGCGCGGTCGTGGGCGGAGATGCCGGTGGTCACGCCCTCGCGCGCCTCGACCGAGACGGTGAACGCGGTCTGGAATGGCGACTCGTTCTTCGCCGCCATCAGGTCGAGCCCCAGCTCGTCGCAGCGCTCGGGGGTCAGCGCGAGGCAGATCAGGCCGCGCGCCTCCTTCGCCATGAAGTTGATCGCCTCGGGCGTGGCGAACTGCGCGGCGAGCGTGAGGTCGCCCTCGTTCTCGCGGTCCTCGGCGTCGCAGACCACGACCATCCGGCCTGCCCGGATGTCCTCGATGGCGTCCTCGATCGTCGCGAACGGCGTGCGCACCGCGCTCATGAGCGCACCCCCTGCGTCAGCTTTTCCACGTACTTCGCCAGCACGTCCACCTCCAGGTTGACCACCCGTCCCGGGGCTGCGGACCCGAGGGTCGTGCGCTCCAGGGTCTCGGGGATGAGCGACACGCTAAAGCCATCGTCGTCGATGTCGGCGACCGTGAGCGACACGCCGTCGACCGCGATCGAGCCCTTCTCCACCACGTAGCGCAGCAGATCGGGCTCGCAGAGGATCCTCACCACGCTGGCGAAGCCCTCGACCGTGGCCGACTCGACGGTGCCGGTGCCGTCCACGTGGCCCTGCACGAAGTGGCCGCCGAGGCGGTCCGCGGGTCGAAGGGGCAGCTCGAGGTTCACCTGCTGGCCTGACTCGAGCGGCCCGAGCGAGCTGCGGCGCAGGGTCTCCGCCATCACGTCGGCGCGGAAGGCGCCGTCGGCCACGCTCACCGCCGTGAGGCAGACGCCGTTGACCGCGATCGAGTCGCCCTCCGAGAGCTCCGCGGCGAGGCCGGTCTCCACCTCGAGGCGCGCGCCGGCCGGCTCGCGCTCGATCGCGCGCACGGTGCCCAGCTCCTGAACGAGGCCCGTGAACATCACCACTCCGTCATGCGGGCTCGGATCAGCACATCGTCGGCGATCCGCTCCACCTCGCTGGACAGGGCCCGGCGCGCGGCGTCGATCGCCTCCACGCCCTGGCCCTCGAGCGGGGCGCGCGCGTGGCGGCCGCCGGCCAGCATCGGCGCGACGAACAGGCGCACCTCGTCGATCTCCCCGGCGTCGAGGAACGCGCCGGCCAGATGCGGTCCGCCCTCGAGCAGCAGCGACTGGATGCCGCGCCCGCCAAGCTCGGTGAGAGCGGAGCGCACGCGCGCCGCCTCGTTCTCGCCCGTGGCCACGATGATCTCGACACCGGCGGCCTCGAGGGCGTCGGTGGACGCGCGGGACGCCGCCCGCGAGCAGCAGAGGTAGAGCGGGACCTGCGAGGCGGTGCGCACGAGCTGGCTCGATGCGGGCAGGCGGGCCTCGGAGTCGAACACCACGCGGCTGGGCTGGCGCGTGACGCCCTCGGCGCGCGCCGTGAGCAGCGGGTTGTCCGCGAGCGCCGTGCCGATCCCCACCGCCACCGCGTCCACCTCCGCCCGCCAGTGGTGCGAGAGCATCCGGCTCTCCTCGCCGGAGATCCACTGGGAGTCGCCGCTCTGGGTGGCGACCTTGCCGTCGAGCGTCATCGCGGACTTGAACAGAACGTGCGGGCGGCCGGTCTTGGCGTGCTTGCGGAAGGGCTGGTTGATCAGCCGGGCAGCGTGCGCGGCCGCGCCGGCGGCCACGTCCACGCGCACGCCCTCGTCGCGCAGGATGCCGAGGCCGCGGCCGGAGGCGTGTTCGGTGGGATCGTCGGAGGCCACGACCACGCGTGCGATGCCCGCCTCCACGATCGCGTCGGTGCATGGCGGCGTGCGCCCCACGTGGCAGCAGGGCTCGAGCGATACGTACAGCGTCGAGCCGGCCGGATCCTCGGTCGCGGCGGCGAGCGCCTCGCGCTCGGCGTGCTGCTCACCGGCAGCGCGATGAAAGCCCTCGCCGATCACCCGGCCGTCCTTGACGAGCAGCGCGCCCACGAGCGGATTCGGGCTCGTCTTGCCGCGCGCCTGCTCGGCGAGCTCGATCGCTCGGTACAGGTGGAGCTCGTCGTTGGCGGTGGCGGTGTCGGTCATTGGCTTTGGAAGTTGACTTTGTAGTCAATGGTAATTGGGGTGCCTAGTGCCTGGTGCCTGGCGCCTAGAGCTGTCGACGAAGGTGCCAGGAACTAGGCACCAGGCACCTGCACTGCGCTTTACGGCCCCTCTATACGCTCCGGCCGCTCATGCGTCGCCTGCGCGCACTCCTTTCCCCTGCCTACATCGCGCTCGCGGCGATTCTTGCCGTGGGCCTCGGCGTGCGCCTGCTGCACAACACCTACGGGCTGCCCTACGTCTACAACGTCGACGAGGGCTCGCACTTCACGAACCGGGCCGTCGGGATGTTCGGTGGCAGTGCCGATCCGGGCTACTTCCAGAACCCGTCCGCGTTCACGTATCTCGAGCACCTCGCGCTGCGCTTCCAGTTCGGGCCCGCGCACCTGATCCCGTTCGCGAACTACGACCGGCTGATCAAGCAGTTCGGCCACGACCCCACCACGATCTACCGGACCGGCCGCACGCTGGCCGCCGTGCTCTGCCTGCTCGGCGTGATCGCGGTGTTCTGGGTCGGCCGGCGCCTGTGGGGGACGTTCGAGGGGCTGGCGGCGGCGGGAGTGCTCTCGTTCGCGTTCCTGCCGGTGGCCTACTCGCGCATCGCGGTGACGGACGTCGGCACGCTGCTGCCGGTCTCGTTCGCCCTCTACGCCGCGATCCGGGTGTACGAGGGCGCCGGCCGAAGAGCCTGGCTGCTCGGGGGCGCGATGGCGGGCCTCGCCATCGGCTTCAAGTACACCGCCGGGCTGGTGCTGCTGCCGCTGCTCCTCGCGGGGCTGGCGCGCGTGCGGCGGGACCGCTCCGCCATCCGGGACGGCCTGCTCGCCCTCGCCGCCGCGATCGGCGTCTTCTTCGTCACCAACCCCTACGTGTTCATCGACCTCTCGAGCGCGTGGCACCAGCTGCACGGCGAGGCGGAGCTGGCCGGCAAGTTCAAGAAGCTCGGCCAGGAGCAGTACTCGGGGCCCGGCTACTACTTCCAGAGCCTCACCTGGGGGCTCGGCTGGGCACCCGCGGTGGCGATGCTGGTCGGCCTGGTGGTCGAGGCGCGCCGCGCCGCGTACCGCGCCGTGCTGCTGATCGTCTTCCCGGTTGCGCTGTTCATCTACCTGAGCCTGCAGGTGCGCTGGTTCGGCCGCTGGCTGCTGCCGGCCTACCCGTCGCTGGCGCTGCTCGCGGGCGTGGCGATCGCCTGGGTCGCGCGGCGCGTGCCGCGCGGACGGGTGGCGCAGGCGTTCGCCCTCGCCCTCGTGGGCCTCGCGGTGATGGCGCTCCCGATCTACGCCGACGTGCGCACCGCGCGGCTGCTCGGCCGGACCGACACGCGGCAGACGGCACGCGACTGGCTGGTGGCGCACTACCCCAAGCGCCTGCGGATCGTGATCGAGCCGGCGGTGCCCGCGCGCTTCTACCGCGTGGCCGACGCGCCGGGGCGCAAGCAGTTCATCCGCGGCTTCATCCGCGACATCACCGACACGCACGAGGACTACGGCAGCACGCTGAGCCCGGCGACCGTGGATCAGTACCGTCGTGCTGGCTTCTGTCTCGTGATGACGATGAGCCTCATCCGGGGCAGGTCCCAGAATGCACACTTCAAGCCGGCGCTCGCGTACTACGACCGGCTGGAGCGCGAGTCGAAGCTGGTCTACCACGGCAGCCCCTACAAGACCGGGGCGAAGCCGGTGAAGTTCAACTTCGACCTCTCCTACAACTACTACCCGAGCGCCTTCGCTCGGCCAGGACCCGAGATCTGGATCTACAAACTGAACAACTGCAAGCAGGGCTACGGCCCGGTGCCGAAGGGGACGGGAACACCGACGACGGGGAACGCGGCCGGAGTGCGTCGTTGAGTCGCCGGCCGCGCTGGCTGCGCATGCCCGGCGGGGCGGCGCTCGGCTGGATCCTGCTCGGCGCGCTCCTGCTGAGGGTCTGGTCGCTCAAGCACGGTCTCCCCTACGTCTACAACACCGACGAGGAGCAGCACTTCGTGCCGAAGGCCGTGCAGATGGTCGGCGGCACGCTCGACCCGAACTACTTCGAGAACCCGCCGGCGCTCACCTACCTCTTCTTCGCCGTCTTCAAGCTGCGCTTCCACGCGGGCTTCCCGTTCGGCTCGCACGGCATCGGGCACGCGTTCCGGCTCAATCCCACCGCTGTCTTCACCACCGCGCGCTTCGTCGTGGCGCTGCTCGGCACGCTGAGCGTGGGTCTCGTCTACTGGGTCGGCGCGCGTTTCTACGAACGCCGCGTGGGCCTGGTGGCCGCCGTGCTGATGGCCTGCGCGTTCCTGCCGGTCTTCTACGCGAAGCAGGCGCTGAACGACGCGGTCACGCTCGTGCCGATCGCCGTCGCGCTGGCGGCCTGCCTGTTCATCTACGAGGACGGGCGCCTGCGGCACTGGATCCTGGCCGGGGCGGCTGTCGGCGTGGCCACGGACGTGAAGTACACCGCCGCGGCGATGGCGGCCGTGGTGGGCCTGGCCGGGCTGCTGCGAGTGATCGAGAAGCGCGACTCGCTGAAGCAGTTCCTGAAGGCCGGCGTGGTCTCGGCCGTGGCGTTCGGCGTGCTGTTCGTGCTGCTCGACCCGTACATGCTCGTGCACCTGTCGCTGTTCAAGCACCAGGTGGCGGGCGAGGCCGGCACCGCCGGCGGCTCGGCCAAGCTCGGCCAGAGCAACGAGCCCGGTTGGGTCTACTACCTGTGGACGCTGAGCTGGGGATTCGGCTGGCTGCCCACGCTCGCCGCCGTCGCGGGCGCGGGGCTCGCCCTGCGCTCGAACCGTGCCCGCGGCCTGCTGCTCGTGCTCTTCCCGCTGCTGCTGCTCGTGTTCCTCGGCGGCCAGGCGCGCCACTTCGGCCGCTGGTTCCTGCCGGCCTATCCGGCGCTGGCCGTGCTCGCCGCCTATGCCGCGGTGCGCACGGTGGACGCGCTGCCGGCGAGCTGGTCGCGCCACAAGGGCGTGCTCGTGGGCGTGGCCGCCGGGTTGCTCGCCATTCAGGGGCTGTGGTCGAGCGTGCGGGTGAACTCCGTGTTCGCCAAGACCGACACCCGCACGCTCGCGCGCCAGTGGATCGAGCGCACGGTGCCGGCGGGCTCGGGGCTCGTGGTGGAACCGGCGGTGTTCCCGAAGGACTTCCTGACGGTGGGCAAGCCGGTGAAGCCCTACCGCCTCTACCCGATCAAGCCGCCGTTCCAGGGCTACGAGAAGAACCTCACCCCCGCGCTGATCGACAGCTACCGGGCAGGGGGTTACTGCTGGGTGCTGGCGGCGAGCTACCAGCGCGACCGCGGCGCCAGCGCCAACCTCAAGAACGCGAGCGCCTACTACTCGGCGCTCGCGGCGGCCTCGGAGCCGCCGGTGACCTTCTCCCCCTACCGCTTCGGGGCGAAGCCCGTGAAGTTCAACTTCGATCTGTCGTTCGACTACCTACCGCGGGCGTACCTGCGCCCGGGGCCGCTGTTGCAGCTGTACCACTTGAAGGGGTGCGATACCGCTGGTGCCTAGGCACCAGGCACTCCGGGGCAGTTCGCGTACACGCGCCAGAACGGATTGCTCGCGACGTACTTGAACGTGGAGAGCGGGTAGTTCGACCACCACTGCTGCGCCGAGGCGGCGCTGGTGCCGGTGACCGAGCGGGCCGCCGCAGGCTCGAAGTTGAACGTGATGTCGATGAACAGGAGGCCGCGGGTCGGCGGGCGTTTCTGGGCGATCGTGGCCTGGAGCGCGTTCTTGGAGAGCCCGGTGTCGTACTCGATCACGGGCATGGCGGAGTGCGTCGGCACCGTGATCGGCCCGCAGCTGCGCAGCAGTGGCGCGACGCTCGGGTCCTCCAGGATCGCCTTGAGGTACTGGTGCTGGCGCTTCACGAACAGCGTCTGGCCCTGGAGCTTGCGCAGGTCGAGGATCCACGCGGGCGTGCGCCAGGCGACGACCAGCAGCGAGGCGATGGCGAGGGCTATCGCTACCAGGCGAGCGCGTCGTTCGGTGACGAGAGTCCAGCCGAACAGCGCGACCGCCACGCCGACGTTGAAGAGGATCGACGGGATCACCACATAGCGCGGGATCACCGACAGGCCCGCGGCCGAGATCACCAGGAAGATGCCGACCCCGATGCCCATCAGCGCCAGCGGCAGGGCCGCGCGGCGGCGCAGGATGTAGAGGGCCAGCAGGCAGCCGAGGCCCCCGATCGCCACGTTCACGATCTCCTCGTTCGCCCCGATGTAGCTGGGGATCAGGCGGATCGCCGCGCCCACGCTGCGCTGGCGCCCGAACTGCCCCGCCACATCGCGCGTGGACGTGAGCGAGTGCAGCGGGTGACCGCTGATGATCCAGTCGGAGGCGACCCAGATGACCGGCGCCGCCGCCACCACCAGCGCGTAGCGAATGCGGTCGTTCCAGCTCAGGTCACGCGCCAGGTACAGCCAGTACACGCCCGCGAACGCCCATGCCTCTGGACGGAGCAGCCCCGCGAACGCCAGCAGGACGAACACCGGCATCCCGGCGCGGGGGCGCTTCAGCACGAGCAGCGCGGCCGAGAACATGAGCAGCAGGAACGGCACGTCCACCACCGCGCGCAGGGCGTAGAACTCGAGGTCCGTGCGGGTGAGCAGCACGAGCATCGACACGGAGGCGATCAGCGTGCCGAGCAGAAGCTGGGTGAAGCGGAAGACCACCACGAGCAGGCCGAAGAACGACGCGATGCCGATCAGCACGAAGATGCGGTCGCCGGCGCCGCCGAAGAGCGACAGGAAGGCCCCGACCGCCTCCGCCAGCGGATGCGGGGTGGGCGGACGCAGCACCTTGTAGTCCGGCAGGTGACCGGAGGCGAGCGCCTTCCCCCAGACCAGGTCGTAGTAGCTGTCGTAGTTCGGGAAGGTCGGCCGGACCAGGAACACGACCAGGCCGATGAAGCCCGCTGCCAGCAGCACGCGACGGGCGTTGCGGCGCGTGGCAAGCGCCTCGAAACGGGCTGAAAGGCGCGCGCCACGACCCGAGCCGCGCTGAGACACGGCGGAACCGGCGGACGGCGCGCCGTGTGTCAAGGGCTCGGTGACGGACACGGCGGCTAAAGCTAGTCGCGAGGGCGGCGTGGAGCGCCGTCCAGCGGGACTCGGCACAATACCAACGGGGATTCGCGCTACCCGGCGGTCCGCCGGGACCTGGGCTCGTCCGCTCACGCCCGCCGCGACCTAAGCTAGCCTGAACCACCTCTTTTCGATGAAGCTCATCATCCAGATTCCCTGCTGGGACGAGGAAGACCAGCTGCCCGGAACGCTCGCCGAGCTGCCCCGTGAGGTGCCCGGCGTCGACGTCGTGGAGTGGCTGATCATCGACGACGGCTCGACCGATCGCACCGTTGAGGTGGCCCGGGAGCACGGCGTCGACCACATCGTCCGGCTGACCAACAACAAGGGCCTGGCGGCCGCCTTCCAGGCCGGCCTCGACGCGGCGCTCAAGCTCGGCGCCGACATCGTGGTGAACACCGACGCCGACAACCAGTACAACGCGGCGGACATCCCCAAGCTGATCGCCCCGATCGTCGCGGGCAACGCCGACATGGTGGTGGGCGCGCGGCCGATCTCCGACATCGAGCACTTCTCGCCGCTCAAGAAGCGCCTCCAGCGCCTCGGCAGCGCGGTGGTGCGGCGCGCGTCGGAGACCAACATCGAGGACACCACGTCGGGCTTCCGCGCCTACAACCGCGAGGCTGCGCTCCAGGTGCAGGTGGTGTCGAAGTTCACCTACACGCTCGAGACGATCATCCAGGCGGGCAAGATGACCGTGGCGATCGACCACGTGCCGATCCGGACCAACCCGAAGACGCGCGAGTCGCGCCTGTTCCCCTCGATGGCGGCGTACGTGCGGCGCAACAGCGTCTCGATCTTCCGCATCTACGCGCTGTACGAGCCGCTACGGGTGTTCATGACGCTCGCGCTGCTGGTGGGCTTCGCCGCGCTGGTGCTCTGGGGCCGCTTTGCCTTCTTCCTGATCTTCGAGAGCCGTGGCAGCGGCCACGTGCAGTCGCTGATCCTGGGCGCGGTGCTGTTCCTCGCCGCAATCCAGCTGGCAGCACTCGGCGTGATGGGAGACATCCTCGCGGGCAGCCGCGTGCTCAACCAGCGCATCCTCGAGCGCGTGCGGCGCATCGAGCTGAAGATGGGCATCGAGCCGTCGCACTACGAGCCCGGCAGTCCTCCGCGCGCGGAGGCCGCCAACGACGACGCGGAGCGCGCCGCCGACGAGCAGCCCACCGGTGAGCGAGAGGCGGTCCAGCTGTGACGCAGGCTCCGGCCGAGGCGGTCCCCACCGGCAACACCTTCGACAAGTACGGCTCGACCAACCCGGTGGTGCGACGGTTGATGACCGGCTTCCATGGCGCGCTGGACGAGCTCTGGGACCTGGCGTCGCCGGAGTCGGTGCTCGACGTGGGCTGCGGCGAAGGGGTGCTCACGCACGAGTGGGCCGGCCGGCTCGGCGACCGGCGCATCGTGGGCATCGACCTCGGCGATCCGAAGCTCCAGGCCGAGTGGGAGAAGCGCCAGCGGCCCAACCTCGAGTACCGGGTCGAGGAGGCCACCTCGCTCTCGTTCGGCGACGACGAGTTCGACGTGGCCACCGCCATCGAGGTGCTCGAGCACGTGCCGGACCCGGACGCGACGCTCGCCGAGATGGCGCGGGTTGCTCGCACCCACCTGCTCGTGTCGGTGCCGCGTGAGCCGCTGTGGCGGATCGTGAACATGGCTCGGGGCGCCTACTGGAAGTCGCTCGGGAACACCCCCGGCCACGTGAACCACTGGTCGCGGGTGGGCTTCGTCTCGTTGCTGACTCGTCACGGCACCGTGGAGGAGATCCGCTCCCCGTTCCCGTGGACCATGCTGCTTGTCCGCGTCTCCTAGCGAATCCCCGCCGCGCCCGGCGCCTGCGGTAGCGGCAGCCGCGCAACCCGCCCGCAGCTTCGGCGGCGGCGCGGCGATCCTGTCGGTGCTGATCGGCGTCACCGGGCTCGTCACCTACGCCTACTTCTCGCTGGCCAGCCACACGCTGTCGAGTCACGACTACGGCGAGATCACGCTGCTGTGGTCGGCGATCTTCATCATCGTGTCGGTGCTCTACCGGCCGGTGGAGCAGCTGCTGTCGCGCACGATCTCCGACCGCGACGTGCGCGGCCAGACCGGCAACGAGCACCTGCGGGTGGCCGCGACGATCCAGCTCTCGCTCGGTCTGCTCTTCGCCGTCCTCGCGCTGGTGCTGCGCACTCCCCTGCAGGACAACCTGCTGAACGGCTCCAGCACGCTCTACTGGATCCTGATCGGCGCGGTGCTCGGCTACGCGGCGAGCTATTTCGCGCGCGGCTACCTCGCCGGGCACCGGCGTTTCGAGCTCTACGGCGGCCTCGTGTTCATGGAGGCGATGTCCCGCTGCATGTTCGCCCTCGTGGTGACCGTCGGCATCTTCTCCGGCCAGTCGGTGGTCGCGCTGGGGATGGTGGCGGCGCCGCTCCTGTCCTTGTCGGTGGTTCCATGGGCGCTCCGCCGCGACCTGCGCGCAGCGCCGGCGCCGTCGCCCGACGATGCCCTCACCGCGGCGCAGCTCGACGCCGCCTCGGCGGGCGAGCCCATGGCGGAGACCGGCCCCGGCGGCGAGCCGGAGTTCAGCCTCGCGCACGGCACCAGATTCGCCGCGGCGGTGCTCCTGATCATGATCTGCGAACAGACCTTCCTCAACGCGGGCCCGCTGCTCGTGAAGGCCACGGAGGGCCCGTCCGGCGCCGCCGTGGCCGGGTTCGTGTTCAACGTGCTGCTGATCGCTCGCGCGCCGCTACAGCTGTTCCAGGCGATCCAGACCTCGATCCTCCCCCACCTCACGCGGCTCGCGGTGACGGGCGAGTCCGACCCGTTCCGCCGCAGCGTGCAGACCACGCTGAGGGCGGTCGCCGTCTTCGCGAGTGGCGTGGCCCTGGCCTTCCTCGCGTTCGGCCCCGAGCTGATGCACATCCTGTTCGGCGGCAACCACCACTACGGTCGCGTCGGTCTGGTGGTGGTGGCCGTGGGCATGGGCCTCTACCTCTCGGCGGCCACGCTCAACCAGGCCGCGCTCGCTCAGGCCAAGGCCCGCCACGCCGCAAGCTTCTGGATACTCACCGCCGCCGTCTTCATCGTCTTCCTGCTGATCCCGGGCTGGAACGATCGCGTGCTACAGGTCGAGGTGGGCTACCTGGGGGCGTCGGCGCTGCTGTGCGCTTTGCTCTATGGGCTGTACCGCAGACCCGTGAAAGTCCACAGTCCACAGTCCACAGTCGACAGGGCTGAGTCCTAGATCACCTGCAACATCGACGCGCCGCAGTTGTGGCACTGCACATCGTGCGTCGACGACATGCGGGCGATCGTCGAGTGGGCGCCGCAGTCGGGACAGCCGGAGAGCAGCTCGAAGCGGCGCAGGCAGTTGACGCAGCGGTAGCGGCCCGGCAGGTTGGTGCCGCGCAGCCAGGGCTCGCCGCAGGCTGGGCAGAGCGGGCCGAGGTCGACGCTTCGCTCGCTGCTCACGCGGGCGCCTCCGCGATCCGGCGCAGGCGCGCGATGAAGAAGCCGTCCGTGCCGTGGATGTGCGGCATCAGCTGGAGGAAGCGCGGCGCGCGCGGGTGCCGGTACTCCGGCATCTCGGCGGGCAGGTCGTCGGCCTCGAAGTCAGGGTGGCGAGCCAGGAAGCTGTGCACGCGCTCCTCGTTCTCAGCTGTCGAGATC
Source organism: uncultured Thermoleophilaceae bacterium (assembly GCA_963770325.1). Classification (GTDB taxonomy): domain Bacteria; phylum Actinomycetota; class Thermoleophilia; order Solirubrobacterales; family Thermoleophilaceae; genus JAICJR01. Next base: position 130,749 of record CAVYPF010000005.1, read on the forward strand.
GTGCAGGTGGAGTACACGATCGTGCCGCCCTCCCGCACGTGGGAGGCAGCCGACTCGAGCAGGTCCTCCTGCAAGCGGGCGAGCTCCCGGATCTGCTCGGGGTCCTTGCGCCAGCGCGCGTCCGGCCGCGCCTGCAGGGTGCCGAGGCCGGAGCAGGGCGGGTCGAGCAGCACGCGGTCGTAACCCGAGTCATGGTCGCCGATGAACTGCGAGACCTCCTCGCAGCGAACGTCGATCCAGTGGGCGCCCATGCGCCGGCAGTTGGCCGAGAGCGCCTCGCAGCGGCCGGCGTTGCGCTCCACCGCAACGAGCTTGCCGCGGCCCCGCATCAGCGCCGCGATATGAGTGGTCTTCGCGCCGGGCGCCGCGCAGAGGTCGAGCACGGCCTCCCCGGGCTGCGGGTCGAGCACCCGGGCCACGAGCATCGAGGCGCGCGACTGCGGCATCAGCGCGCCGGCCTCGAACAGCAGCGAGCCGTGCACGTCGAACGGCGTGTGCAGCACCAGCCCCTCGGGTAGCTCCGGCACGGCGTGAGCGTCCACCTCGAGGTCGCGCAGGACGTCGCGCAGCTCGTCGCGGGTGACGATCAGCTCGTTTGCGCGGACCGCGCTCTCGGGCGCCTCGTTGTCGCGCTCCAGCAGGGCGAGGGTGTCGTCGCGCCCGAGGGACTCCCACCACATGCGGGTGAGCCACTCCGGGTGCGAGTGCAACACGGCGGCGTCGGAGGGCGAGTCGGAGGTCAGCTCCGCCACGAGGCCCCGGGCCTCGCGGGAGGCGCGCCGCATCACCGCGTTCGCGTAGCGGTGGCCGCCGCCGCGCTCGAGCTTCGCCAGCTCCACGGTCTGCTCCACCGCGGCGTGATCCGGCACGCTGCCGAGGTAGATGAGCTGGTAGAGGCCGATGCGCAGCGCGTCGCGCAGCGGCGGGTCGATCGCCTCGACGGGCCGCGCCGAGAGCGCCGTGAGCACGTAGTCGAGCGTGGCCTGCCGCTGCAACGTGCCGTAGACGAGCTGCTGGGCGAAGGCGCGGTCGCGCGGGGACAGCTCGTAACGCTCGGCCTCGGCGGTGAAGGCGCGGTCGGCGTAGGCGCCCTCGTCGGTCACGCGCCGTACGACGCGGTAGGCGCAGCGGCGAGCCGTGGAGAGGCGGCCGCGATCGCGGTCCTGCGATCCGTGCAGTCGGGCCAGCCGGACCATCAGACTCCTCCCCCGAGCTTGGCGCCGTGCCCGCGCAGGTAGGCCTCCGCATCCATCGCGCGGCCGCCCGCGGGCTGGACCTCGAGCAGCTCGAGGGTGCCGTCGGCGGTGCCCAGCAGAAGCCGCCCGTCGTCGGCCACCAGCTCACCCGCGGGCGCCGACACGCCGATGGCCGCGCGCGCCGTGCGCACGCCCAGCCGCTCGCCGTCCGGCAGTTCGACGTAGGTGCCGACGTGCGGGCTGAGGGCGCGCACGCGCCGCTCGAGCTCGTGGGCCCCGCGGGCCGGATCGAGGCGGCGATCCTCCGGGCCGATCTTGGTCGCGATCGTCACGCCCTGCTCGGGCTGGGCCCTGAACTCGGGCTGCTCGTCGAGGGCCTCGACGAGCAGCTCGCCGCCGAGCTCCGCCAGGCGCCGGGACAGCGAGCCGTAGTCGTCGTCGGGCTGGATCGGGAGCGCGCGCTCCAGGCAGACCGGCCCAGCGTCCATCTCCGCCACGGGGCGCATGATCGACACGCCGGTCTCGTCGTCGCCAGCCTCGATGGCCCGCTCGATCGGAGCGGCGCCGCGCCAGCGCGGAAGCAATGAGGGATGAACGTTCAGCATCGGATGTGCGGACAGCAGCGGTTCCTTGATCAGCGCGCCGAAGGCGCAGATACAGACGCTATCGGGGCTGGCAAGGGCCACCCGCTCGCGCGCCTCCTCCGAGTTCACGTCCTCGGGCTGGTACAGCTCGATGCCCATCAGCCGCGCGGCGTCCGCCACCGGTGGCGACTGCAGCTGCCGGCCGCGCCCCCGTGGGCGGTCCGGGCCGCGTGACCACGAGCTGCGGCCGATGCTCCGAGCGGGCGAGCCGCCCCAGCACCGTCACGGCGAAGTCGGACGTACCCAGATAGACAGTTCGCACAGGCGCGGAGCCTAGTCCGCTCCCACTCAGGCGGCTTGGGCCTCGTCCTCGGCCTCACGGAGAGCGCGCATCGCTTCCTTGCGCTGCTCCTTGCTCGTGCGGTCGAGGATGAGGACGCCGTTGAGGTGATCCACCTCGTGCTGGATCACGCGGGCCTCGAGGCCAGAGGCCTCCACCACCCGCTCGGCGCCGGCCTCGTCCTGCGCGCGTACGCGCACGTGCACGGGCCGCTCCACGTCGACGGCCACGCCGGGGATCGAGAGGCAGCCCTCCTCGAACTCCTCCTCCTCGTCGCTCGTCCACTCGATCTCGGGGTTGACGAGCGCGATGAGCGGCGCGTCCTGGCCGACGCGGTAGACGAGCAGGCGCTGCGAGAGGCCGATCTGCGGCGCCGCGAGTCCCACTCCGAGCGCGTCGTTCATCAGCCCGCCCATGCGCGCGACCTGCGCGCGCAGCGCCTCGTCGAACTGGTCGACGGGCGTGGCGCGGCTCTTCAGAACGGGGTCGCCGAGGCGGCGGATGAACGAGAGCGCGGCGGCGCGACGCGCCTCGACCTCGGGGTCTCGTTCCTCCTCGATCTCGGGCTCGCCCTCCTCGGCCAGCTGCTCGAGCTCATCTGACATGGGCTACGAGTCTACTGCGGGTCCACGTCCACGGAGAAGCTCACTCCGCGCCGTCCGAGCTCCGGCGCCACCTGCTCGACGCGCCGCCCGCACGGCCGCCACGGCCGGGCCGCGGCGCTCGGCTTTCACCACCAGCTGGGACCTGTCTCTGCCCTTCAGGCGGAACAGCGGAGCCGGCCCGAGCACCGACATGTCCGGTAGATCGAGCAGCTCGAGCAGGCGCTGCGCGGCCTCCGCCTCGGGCCCCGGCTCGGGGGACGAGCAGACGATCCGGATCAGCTCCCCGATAGGGCGGATAGCGCAGCAGGCGCCGGCGTTCGAGCTCGCCGCTGACGAAGCCCTCGGCGTCGTGCGCCGCGGCATGACGCAGCGAGCGCGCATCCGGCTCGAGCGCCTGCACGATCACCCTGCCGCCGCGCGGACCGCGGCCGCTGCGCCCGGCGAGCTGCGCCACGAGGGCGAAGGTGCGCTCCTCGGCGCGGAAGTCGGGGAAGCGCAGCGTGGAGTCGGCGTCGAGCACCACGCCGAGCGTGACCGCCGGGAAGTCGTGGCCCTTGGCAACCATCTGCGTGCCCACCAGCACGCCGCTCTCGGCGGCGTCGAAGCGGCCGAGCACGCCGGCGATGGCGCCGCGGCGCGCGGTGGCGTCCGAGTCGAGCCGGAACACCGGCAGCGGATGAACCAGCGCCTCGATCTCCCGCTCGAGCCGCTCGGTGCCCGCGCCGTGGCGGGCGACCGACACCGAGCCGCAGTCAGGGCATCCCGACGGCGCCAGCTCCTGGTGCCCGCAGTGGTGACAGGCCACCACCGCGGCGGCGCGGTGCAGGACGAGCGACACGTCGCACTCGGGGCACATCCAGACCCGGCCGCAGACGCGGCAGCTGAGGAAGTTCGACCAGCCGCGGCGGTTGAGGAGCACGATCGCCTTCTCCTCGCTCACGCGCACGGCGTCGAGTGCGTCCCGCGTGCGCGGGTGTAGCGCGCCCGGCACCCCTGCCATCGATACGACCTCGACGGGCGGCATGCCGCGGCCGTCGACCCGCTCGGGCAGCTCCAGCCGTTCGAGCCGCAGCCAGCTCTCCGGGCGCGGAGTGGCGGTGCCGGCCACGAGCAGGGCGCCCGACTGCTCGGCGCGCCGCTCGGCCACGTGACGAGCGTCGTAGCGAGGATCGGACTCCTGCTTGTACGACGGGTCGTGCTCCTCGTCGATCACGATCAGCCCCAGGTCGGGCAGCGGGGCGAACACAGCCGAGCGCGGGCCCACGCACACGCGCGCCTCGCCGCTGCGCAGCCGCGCCCATTCGTCATAGCGCTCGCCCGCGCCGAGCTTCGAGTGGAGCACCGCGACGGCGTCGCCGAAGCGCTCCTCGAAGCGGCCCGCGGTCTGCGGCGTCAGCGCGATCTCGGGCACCAGCACGATCGCGGAGCGGCCCTGCTCGAGCGCCGCGGCCACCGCGCGCAGGTAGACCTCCGTCTTGCCGCTGCCGGTCACGCCGTGGAGCAGGACGCGGCCCCCGTCACCGGCGTCGATGCGCCGCACGATCTCCTCGAGGGCGACGCGCTGCGCCTCCGAAAGCGTGGGCTCGGGCGCGCCGCGGGCGCCGACGCGCGCCAGCTCCGGCCGCCGAGCGACCTCCTGTCGTTCGAGCGAGATCAGCCCGCGCTCGGCCAGGGCCCGCAGGCTGGCGTGGGAGCAGCCGCTCTCGCGGGAGAGCGCCGCCGCGGGCAACGGACCCGCGCGCAGGACCTGAAGCGCCGCGCGCTGGCGCTCGCCGAGCGAATCCCCGCCGGCGAGCAGCGCCTCGCGCCCGGCCGCCACGAGCTCGGCAACCAGGGCGAGCCGCGCTCGCACGCGCGGCTTGACGTTGCGCCCGGTGCCGGGTGGGAGCACGAGGCCGAGGCCGCGCGCCGGCGTGGAGCAGTACTCATCGGCCACCCACAGGCCCAGGCGAACCAGCTCGGCAGGAACCTCCGGGTCGAGCGCGGTGAGCGGCTCGACCAGGCGGTCGTCGGGGATCTCGCTCTCCTCCGCGAGCCCCACCACCACGCCGAGCATCCGCTGCCGCCCGAACGGCACCACCAGCATGCTGCCCACGTCCACGCCGTCGAAGCTGACCGGCAGCCGGTAGTCGAACGGACCCCGCAGCGCGCGGGCAGACGTCAGCGGCTCGACCTTGGCGATCACGGGGGCCACGCTATGGGCGTGGGCGGACGACCTGCGGCCGAGCGCTGGCGACGACCGTCCCTACGTCGTCGTGGCCTCCCGCGCCTCAAGCCCAGCGGCCTCACGCAGCGCCGCCGCCTTGTCCGTCCGCTCCCAGGTGAAGTCGCGGTCCTCGCGGCCGAAGTGGCCGTACGCCGCCGTCTTCTGGTAGATCGGACGGTGCAGGTCGAGGTACTGGCGGAAGGCGCCCGGACGCAGGTCGAAGTGCTCTCGGACCAGCCCGATGATCGTCGAGCGCGACACCCGCTCGGTGCCGTAGGTATCGACCATCAGCGACACCGGATGCGCGACGCCGATCGCGTAGGCCACCTGCACCTCGCAGCGATCGGCCAGCCCGGCGGCCACCACGTTCTTCGCCACATACCGCGCGGCGTAGGCCGCTGAGCGGTCCACCTTCGACGGGTCCTTGCCGGAGAACGCGCCGCCGCCGTGGCGGGCGGCGCCGCCGTAGGTGTCGACGATGATCTTGCGCCCGGTCAGCCCGCAGTCGCCCATCGGACCGCCGACCTCGAACTTGCCGGTCGGGTTCACCATCAGACCCGCCCGCAGCTTCTTCTCGTCGTACAGCTCGGCCGGCAGGATCGGGTGCAGCACGTGATCCCACAGGTCCGGCTTGATCAGCGTCTCCGAGTCGACGCCCGGCTTGTGCTGGGTCGAGATCAGCACCTTCTCGATCTCGATCGGCCGGCCGTTCTCGTAGCGGACGGTGACCTGCGTCTTGCCGTCGGGGCGCAGGTAGGGCAGCACATCGCCCTTGCGGACCTCCGACAGGCGATGCGCCAGCTTGTGGGCCAGCGCGATCGGCATCGGCATCAGCTCGGGCGTCTCGCGCGTGGCGTAGCCGAACATCATGCCCTGGTCGCCTGCGCCCGCGAGATCGAACTCGTCGTCGTCGTTCGCGTCCGTGCGCCGCTCGTAGGCCTCGTTCACGCCCTGAGCGATGTCCGGCGACTGCTCGTCGATCGCGGTGATCACCGCGCACGTGTTGCAGTCGAACCCGAAGGCCGCGTCGGTGTAGCCGATCTTGCGGATCGTCTCGCGGGCGATCTTCGGGATGTCCACGTAGGTCTGCGTCGAGATCTCCCCCGACACCACCACGAGGCCGGTGTTCACCAGCGTCTCGCAGGCGACCCGACCCGTCGGGTCCTCTGCCATCACGGCGTCAAGGACGCCGTCCGAGATCTGGTCGGCCATCTTGTCCGGATGGCCCTCCGTCACTGACTCCGAGGTAAAGAGAAATTCGTTTTCTGATAGCTCGTCGAACTGGCTCATGGCGTCTTTAGGCGCAACTCCGCGTCGATGTCTTTCCCCTCGCGTGCGAGCACGATTCCCGCCGCGCCGATCTTCTGGAGATCGTCACGGACTGCTGAGTAGGTCGGGTTCGAACTCAGCCCGGCTTGATCCGCGAGCGCGAGGAGCTTCTCTAGGTCGAAGAAGACTAGCGCCGACGCATCCTTTGGCCTGTCCCCAAGCACGGTGTTGAAGTCAGCGGTCTGGGCGAGGTGCTGCCCCTTGCGCGCGCCGGCCACGCCGTCGACCGAGTTTGAGACGACCAGATCGCCGTTGAACGCCGCGTAGTTGAGCTGGAGGCCGGAGGTGAGGCTCGAGGTGACCACGTTCACGCCGTCGACGCCGTTGGTGCTCAGGTCCGGCGTGGCCCCGGCGCTGTCCGGCTGGAGCAGCGCGCCAAGAGCGGGCTGCAGCCTGGTGAGCACCCCGATGCCCTGCTGCGGGGGCACGTTTGCCGCGTCGAGCGTGATCGTCGGGCCGCTGTCGCCGGGCGTGACCGACAGCGAGCTGTCCGAACGGAGCAGCGGGAACAGCTCGCTGCCCACGTTCACCCCGGACTGCTGGGCGCGCGCGCTGAAGCTCCTGAGCGCGGCGCCGATGCCGGAGGTCGGCGAGGCCGTCAGCTCGCGCAGGATGCACTCGGCTCCCGTCAGGCCGATGAACAGCGCGGGGCGCGCGGGGGCCATCGAGAGGAGGTTCGAGGCGGCGGCACCGCCGCTGCAGCCCGCGGCGGCCGGCCCGGGGGCGGGACGCCCGCGGAGCGTCAGGTCGAGCCGCTTCGTCCCGGCGCCGAACGACAGGGCGGCGGCCTGGATGGCCGGGACGTGCGCCGCGCCGCTCAGCAGCGCCGCGGGACCCGCGAGGTGCGCCTTGATCCAGCTCTGCGCGAGGTAGCCGGTGGCGAGCCGGTCATGCGGAAGGCCCCCGCGAAGCTCGTCGTAGGTCTTGTCGGCGCCGAGCGACGACCCGGGCGTGGCGGCAGCGTCGATCGCCGCGTGCACCGCCGGCCGCTCGCCCACCAGCGCAAAGCCGCCCTTCAGCCCTGCGACGTCGCTTCCGCCGAGGCCGTGCAGGAGCACGCCGCGATAGGTCTGCGAGGGAGCGGATCCGGAAACCTTCTCCAGCGAGCGCTCTGCCGCGCGCGGGTCACGTGCCCTCAGGATCAGCAGCCGTCCGTGCGCGCCGGGGAGCTGTGCGAACGCCGCCTCGTTGCCGAGCCAGCCGCTCACGTCGTGCTTCAGCGTGAGGCTGCCCAGGGTGCCGCCCTCGGCCGTCCGCATGAGCGCGTCGCGTAGCTGGGACAGCGTGGGCAGCTTGTCCATCGCCGCGAGCGCCCGCTTCCACTGCGGGCTGTTGCGGTTGGCCGCCACGTTCAGGTAGACCAGCGCGTTGCGCGGCACGAACGCCGACGCGCGGTCCGGGGGCGCGGCGGTGGACCCACCGGCGAAGGCGCGCACGACCCCGACCCCGACCAGGATCGCGAGCACCGAAGAAGCGAGCAACCGCCTCACGAGGTAGCGCCGCCGCGTAGCCGTCATCCCCTGCCCCTCCCTATTCGCTGCTTCGTCCCGCCCTGCCCTTGAAGTCGATTACGAGTGGGACTCCCTCCAACTCGTAACGCTGCCTCAGCCGATTCTCCAGGAAGTACGCGTAGTCGCGCGTCACTCGGCCGCGATCCGAGACCTGGATCGCGAAGCGCGGTGGGCGCGTGCCGAACTGCGCCATGTAGTACATCCGCAGCCGCCGCCCCCTGATCGCCGGCGGCTGGCGCACGGCCTGGAGGTCAGAGAGGAAGCGGTTCAGCTCCGGCGTGGGGATGCGCTGGGCGGCCTTGTCCCCCAGCTCGATCGCCTCGTGGAGCAGACGGCGCACGTTGCGACCGGTCTTCGCCGAGGCGGTGATCACCTTGGGCCGCAGGCGCACCCGCGTGGCCACGCGCTCGCGCGCGTCCTCGAGGTCGGCGTCGCCGAGGTCCCACTTGTTCAGCACCACGATCGTGGCGCAGCCCTTCTTCATCGACAGCTCGGCGATGCTCAGGTCCTGGCTCGTGATCCCCTCGGCGGCGTCGCACACCACGAGCGCCACGTCGGCGCGCTCGGCGGCCTGTTCGGAGCGCAGCTGGGCGTAGTAGTCCACGGTGCCGGCCACCTTGCTGCGCCGGCGCAGGCCGGCGGTGTCCACGAGCACCAACTCGCGTCCATCCACCTCGAGCCGTGTGTCGATCGCGTCGCGGGTTGTGCCTGCCCGCTCGGAGACGATCACGCGCTCCTCGCCCAGGAAGCGGTTCACAAGAGAGGACTTACCCACGTTGGGCCTTCCAATCACAGCCAACCGCAAAGCCGTGTCCTCGTCGCGGTCCGGGACCTCGCTCAAATGCTCCGTGACGCGGTCCAGCAGATCGCCGGTTCCGAGGCCGTGCTGCGCCGAGACGGGCACCGGGTCGCCGAGCCCGAGCGCGTGGAAATCGGCCGCGTCCGGGATCGCCGCCGAGCCGTCGACCTTGTTCGCGGCGACCACCACCGGGACTGCCGAGCGCTGCAGCTCCTTCGCCAGCTCCGCATCGCCCGGGCGCAGTCCCGCGCGGGCGTCCACCACCAGCACGACGACGTCCGACTCCGCCAGCGCAAAGCGCGCCTGCTCCTGCACGGAGCGGGCGAGCGCGTCGGTGTCCTCCGAGTCCACGCCGCCTGTGTCCACCAGCAGGAACGAGCGGCCGTTCCACTCGGTCTCGACCTCCTTGCGATCGCGCGTGACGCCGGCGTCCTCATGCACGACCGCCTCGCGCGTGCCCGTCAGGCGGTTGACCAGAGTGGACTTGCCGACGTTGGGATAGCCGACGACCGCAACCTTCGGAAGGGCCATGGCTACGTCTTCGCGGCGAGCTTGCGGACGAGCCCCACGATCTGGCTGGTCACGTCCTCCACCGTGCGGTCGGTGGTGTCGAGCTCGATTGCGTCGACCGCCGCGCGCAGAGGCGAGTGCTGGCGGTTGCGGTCCTGCTCGTCGCGCAGCGCCTGGTCCTTCAGCACGGTGCGCCAGTCGGTCGCCAGCTCGGTGGCGCGACGGATCGCACGCGCCTCCGGGCTCGCGGTGAGGAAGATCTTGAGCTCCGCGTCCGGCGCAACGACGGTGCCGATGTCGCGCCCCTCCGCCACCCAGTCGCCCTGCGAGAGGAGCTCGCGCTGCTTCTGGACGAGCGCCGCTCGCACGCCCTGGTCGGTGGCCACACGCGAGGCCGCCTCGGCCACCTCTGGCGCGCGGATCGCCTCGGTCACGTCCTGACCGCCGGCCAGCACGCGCTCCCCCAGGTCGAGCTGGAGCTCCGACGCCAGCTCGGCGGGCGGGCGGTCCGGGTGCTCGAGCGTAAGCAGGGCGGCGGCGCGGTACATCGATCCCGAGTCGAGGTAGGTGAAGCCGAGCGCTTCCGCCACGGCCCGCGCCACTGTGCTCTTGCCGGCCCCGGCGGGCCCATCGATCGCTATGACCACGGGCGGAAGGCTACTTCCGCGCGTCGCGACCCATGAATCAGGTGCTCGGCAGGCTCGAGCCGGCGAAGAAGAAGAACCAGATCAGGAAGATCAGCCCGGCCGTGCTCACCGAGGCGATCATCACCACGTCGAGCACGGTGCGCGGGCGCGTGTTCTCGCGCTCGGCGCGCATGCTCTTCAGCCAGGCGGATCGCACCTGCACGTGCGGCGTCGTGCCGGTCACGTCTCCGTAGAGCGCGTTCAGCCGGTAGAGGAAGCGCCCGAACACGAACATCGAGACCGGGATGCCGATCAGCACCAGCACGTAGGGCCCCAGCGTCGGCGACGAGCTGTTGGTGAGGTGCGAGGCGAGCACGATCCAGCCGACCGGAATCACGATCCAGAGCACCAGGCTCCCCACGATCATCAACAGGATCAAGAGCACTGCTGCGAGCTTGTTGCCGATGGCGGTCACTGGGCGAGGAGACTGGCCAGGTCGCTCTCGAAATCAGGGTACGAGATGGCGGCGACATCCATGCCCACCACCTCCACCCCGTTCCGCGAGGCAAGCCCGGCCACCGCGCCCAGCATCGCCAGGCGATGGTCGCCCAGCGAGTCGATCGTGCCGCCCTCGAGCCCGCCCGTGCCGTGCACCACGAAGCCGTCCTCGGTGGCCTCGATGTCGGCGCCCAGCCCGCGCAGCCCGTCCACCACGCCGGCGATGCGGTCGCTCTCCTTGAAGCGCAGCTCGCGCGCGCCGCGGACCACGGTGTCGCCCTCGGCGAAGCAGCCGAGCAGCGCCACCAGCGGCAGCTCGTCGATCGCCAGCGGCACCTCCTCCGGCGGCCACCTCGGTGGCGATCAGGGGGGCGGCGGCCACGTCGAGCTCGCCCACCGGCTCCTCGCCGTGCTGCGCGTCGCTCGGCTCCTCCAGGTCCCCGAGGATCACGGCGCCCATGCGCTGCGCGATGCGGAAGAAGCCCGTGCGGGTCCAGTTCAGGCAGGTGTCCTCGATCACGATCCGCGAGCCGTGCACGAGCGCGGCGGCCACCGCCATGAAGGCCGCCGAGGAGGGATCGCCCGGCACGGTCAGCTCGTCCAGCTCCAGCTCGTCCACCTCGGACACCCACACGGTGAGGCCGTCGCGCTCGAACGGGACGCGCGCGCGGCAGAGGATGCGCTCGGTGTGGTCGCGGCTGCGCGTCCCCTCGGTCACGCTGGTGCGCCCCGAGGCCAGGAGGCCGGCGATCAGCACGCACGACTTCACCTGCGCGCTGGCCACGGGCAGCTCGTAGTCGATCCCGGTCAGGCTCCGTCCGCGCACCTGGAGCGGAGCGAAGCGCCCCTCGCGCGCCTCGAGGTCGGCGCCCATCAGGCTGAGCGGCTCGGCTACGCGGTCGATCGGGCGGCGGCGGATCGAGTCGTCGCCGTCGAGCGTCCATTGGCCGCCCGGCTGCCCGGCGAGCCAGCCAGGCAGCAGGCGCAGCAGCGTGCCCGAGTTGCCCACGTCGAGACGGCCGCCGGTCACGTCGGCGGGCGTGTGCAGCCCCACGCCGCGGATCACCAGCGCGCCGTCCTGCTCGTCCACCCCGGCCCCCAGCGCCCGGATCGCGTTCAGCGTGGACTCGGTGTCGTGCGCGTGCAGGTAGTTGCGCACGGTCAGCGGTTCGTCGCACATCGCCCCGAACAGGGCCGCGCGGTGCGAGATCGACTTGTCGGCCGGCGGGCGGACCGTGCCGTGAAGCGGCCCCGAGGGGTCGAAGCGGGCGTTGGTCATGTGCCGCGCGCCACGGGGAAGCCGAGCTCCTCGATCAGCGCCTCGGCGCGGTCCGCGGCCTCGTCGCCCGCCACCCAGAGGGTCATCTGGCCAGAGCGCATGTCCTGGGCCGGCGCGAGCGCCATGTCGGCGATGTTCACCCCCGCCTTCCCGAGCGCCAGCGCCACCTGCGCGACGATACCCGGGCGGTTCGGCACCGACAGGCGCAGCTCGTGGACGGTCGTGCCGGCGAGATCGGCCTCGAGCAGCCGGCGGCGGTCGTTCAGTGCGTCCTCGGTCCAGCTCTCGATACCGGCGGCGTCGCCAGCCCGCAGCGACTCTGCCACGGCCTGGAGGCGCGCCACGGCGTCGTCGATCTGGGCCGCGATCGCCTCCGCGTTGGTCATGTAGATGTCGGTCCAGATGCCGGGGTTCGCTCCGGCCACCCTGGTGGCGTCGCGGAAGCTCGGCCCCACCCGCGGCATCGCCTCGCCCTCCGCGGAGAGCTGACGCGCCGCCTGCGACACCAGCACGTTGGCGATCACGTGCGGCAGGTGGCTCACGCAGGCCAGCAGCCGGTCGTGCGTCTCGGCGTCGATCGCGATCGGGCTGGCGCCGAACGCCACCACGATCCCGTGCAGACGCTCGTAGAGCAGGCCGCCGGACACGGGGCTCGGCGTGAGGTACCAGGCCGCTCCCTCGAAGAGGTCGGCGCGGGCGTGCTCCACCCCGGCGCTCTCGGCGCCGGCGAGCGGATGCCCGCCCACGAAGCGCGGGTCGCGGCCTGCGCTCGCGATCAGCCGCTTGGTGGAGCCCACGTCGGTGACCACGGTGTCCTCGCCCGCGGCGCCCAGCGCCTCGCCCACGAGCGCGGGCAGCGTGCCCACCGGCGCGCACACGAAGCAGGCGTCGGCGCCCGCCAGAGCCTCGGCCACCGAGCCCGCGGCGGCGTCCGCGGCCCCGCGCTCGATCGCCACGTCGAGCACGCCCGGCTCGACGTCGTAGCCGACCACCTCGGCGCCCGCGATCCGCTCGCGCGCGGCCATGCCGACGGAGCCGCCGATCAGCCCGACGCCAAGAACAGCAATCCTCATGTCGGCCGGCTCAGGCCCTTACGAGTTCTTTGCGAGCGAGCGACGCCGCGACCTCGACCTGCTGCAGGTAGTCCGCGAACTCCTCGGCGCGCAGCGCCTGGGGACCGTCGCAGACGGCCTTCTCGGGCTGGGGATGGACCTCAACGATGATCCCGTCCGCGCCCGCCGCGGCTGCGGCCAGCGACAGCGGCAGCACCCAATCGCGCCGGCCGGCGGCGTGACTCGGGTCGATCACAACGGGCAGGTGCGAGAGCTCGCGCAGCACCGGCACGGCCATGAGGTCGAGCGTGAAGCGGTAGGCCGTCTCGAACGTGCGGATGCCGCGCTCGCAGAGGATCACGTTCGGGTTGCCCTCCTTGAGGATGTACTCCGCCGACATCAGGAGCTCCTCGAGGGTGGACGACAGCCCGCGCTTCAGCAGCACCGGGCGGCCAGCCCGGCCCAGCTCGGTGAGCAGCGTGTAGTTCTGCATGTTGCGCGCGCCGACCTGGATCACGTCCGCCACCTCGAGCACCGGCTCGAGATCGCGCACGTCCATCAGCTCGGTGACGATCGGCAGCCCGGTTTCCTCCTTGGCCTCGGCCAGCAGCGGCAGCCCGGCATCGCCGAGTCCCTGGAACGAGTACGGGGAGGTGCGCGGCTTGTAGGCGCCGCCGCGCAGCATCTGGGCGCCCGCGTCGCGGACGACACGCGCGGTGTCGAGCATCACCTCGCGCGACTCGACGGTGCAGGGTCCGGCGATCGTGGCGAAGTAGTTGCCGCCGAGCTTGCGCCCGTCGACCTCCACCACCGTGCGCTCACCGCGCTTGTACTGCGCGGATGCGAGCTTGTAGGGCTTGAGGATCGGCACCAGGTGGTCCACACCCGGGAAGCCGTCGAGGCCGAGGTTGTCAACGTGCTCGCGGTCGCCGATCGCGCCGATCACGGTGACCAGCTCACCCGCCGACACGTGAGCCTTGGCGCCTACCGATTCGACGCGCGTGACGACCGCCGCCACCTCGTCGGCCGTCGCACCTTCTTTCATGACGATCATCATCTGGCTGCCTTTCGAAGATTGAATCCTACGGAGCGGGGCTCGACGCGTGCGAGCCGGGGGGAGTGGCGGCGTCCGGCACTCTGGATCTCGGTCAACGCTCGGGCGAGCGCGGCCGGACGCCTAGATAAATCGCCAGGCGTAATAGAAGGCAGGCACGCGGGCGCCCTTGGTGGCGCTCGAGAGGTGAAGCTGCGTGCTCATGCCGGAATGCATCGGGAAGAACTTCTAGCAGTTCAATTTGGGAAAGTCCACAGTCCACGGTCCACAGTCCACAGAAACAACACGGGCCCGGCTCTGTGGTCTGTGGACTGTCGACTGCCGCTAGGTGGCGTCAGTCCTGAACGCGCCCCGTAAGCGCGGCCAGCACTCCGAGGCCGATCAGCACGAAGCCGGTGATCACCCGCTGGGCGCGGGCGAAGGTCGCGCTGCGGCGCAGCGCCCCGCCCACCGTGCCGGACAGCACGGCGTAGACGCTGTCGCTCATCAGCCCGAGCACGACCCAGATCAGCCCCAGCAGCGCTATCTGCGGCGCCGCGCTGCGGTCGGGGTTCACGAACTGAGGCAGGAAGGCGAGGAAGAACAGCGCGGTCTTCGGGTTGAGGACGTTCACCACGATGCCCTGGCGGAAGATGCGGCGCAGGTCGTGTTCGCCGGTCGGCGCCGGGTCGGCGCCGTCGCCGCGGCCGAGCAGCTTCTGAACGCCGAGGAAGATCAGGTAGACGGCGCCCACCAGCTTCACCGCCGAGAAGGCAACGGCCGATGAGACGAGCAGTGCGGAGAGGCCAACGGTGGCCGCGGCCACGTGCACGAGCGAACCGGTGTGCACGCCGCCCACCGCCGTGAGCCCAGCGCGGCGGCCGTACTCCACGCTCTGGCTGACGATGTAGAGCACCGAGGGACCGGGTATGGCGAGCAGCACCAGCGCAGCGGTGACGAACAGCGCCAGGTGTGAGCCGTCCGGGAGCATCAGGCCTCCGCGAGCGACTCGTCGAGGGCCTGGAGGAAGCGCTCGTTCTCGTGGCGTGTGCCGTAGGTCACGCGGAACCAGCCCTCCTGCCCGAGCGCGGAGCCGGCGCGCACGATAACGCCGCGCTTCGCCATCCCGGCGATCACGGTGTCCTCGTCGCTGTCGCCGATCGAGACCCACGAGAAGTTTGCCTGGCTGTCGGTGGTCTCGAGCTCGCGCTCGCCCAGCGCCTCCTCCACGAAGAGGCGCTCGATCGCGGTCCGCTCCGCTCGCTTGGCCACCTCGTCCTGGTGCAGCAGAGCCTCGGCCGCGGCGGCCTGAGCAAGCGCGTTGACCGAGAACGGCTGGCGCACACGGTCCACGCCCAGCCGGAAGTCCTCCGCGCAGAGCGCGTAGCCCACGCGCAACCCGCAGAGCCCGTAGATCTTCGAGAACGTGCGCAGCAGCACCAGGTTGGGGTGGCGCTCCACAAGCGGCAGCGACGCGTCCGGATCCTGGAGCGTGGAGAACTCGATGTAGGCCTCGTCGAGGATCACGCACACGTGCCGCGGCAGCGAGGCGACGAAGGCGTCGATCTCCTCCACCGGGAGGGCCGTGGCGGTGGGGTTGTTCGGGTTGCAGACGATCAGGATGCGCGTGGCGGCCGTGACCTCGGTGGCCATCGCGTCGAGGTCGTGGCGGCCGTCAGAGAGGAGCGGCACCTCGATCGCCCGCGCGCCTGTCATTGCCGCCAGGTGCGGGTACATCGAGAACGACGGCCAGGCGTAGACGATCTCGGCCCCCGGCTCCAGCATGGCCTCCGCCGCGGCCAGCAGGATCTCGCAGGAGCCGTTGCCCACGGCGATCCTGCCGACCGGCACCTCGTGGCGGTCAGCGAGACGGCCGCGCAGCTTCGCGGCCGTGGGGTCCGGATAGCGGTTGAGCGTCCGCAGCGAAGCCTCCACGGCCTCCAGCACGGCGCCGTGTGGCCCCCAGGGGGTCTCGTTGGAGGCCAGCTTCACGATCTCGCCGTCGAACGCGTAGGTGGCCGCTGCCGGGTAGACCGGTATCGCCCGCACTCTGCTCGTGAACTCGATGCTCATTGCGCTCCGCGTAGGTCGGTTCGAAGGCTCACTGCCTCACGAAGGTAGACGTGTTGCGGCTCTCCGTCCTGACTGGGATAGCAATGCAGCATCAGCCGGATCACGCGCGGCAGCGCGCCCGGCACCTCCATCTCGCGCGTGCAGATGAGGGGCACGCCGCTCAGCCCGATCCGGCGCGCGGCGACGGCCGGAAACTCCGCGTTGAGGTCGGTCGTGCAGGTGAAGATGCAGCTCACGAGGTCGTCGATCTGGAGCCCGTTGCGCTCGAGCACGGTGGCCACGAGCTCCTCGGTGGCCTCGAGGATCGCGTCGGCCTCGTTGACCTCCACGGTGGTGGCGCCCCTCAGCGCTCGCAGTCTCACGGTGGGGCATTGTGACGGAGGGGCCGATGTAGGCGGCCTCGCGGCTCAAGTCGGGGGGTTGCGGAGCCGATGAAATGGCTGCGTCGAGACAAAGTGCGGCGCGACACAAGCACCAAGGGAGAGAACGCCGTGAACGACAGCAATGGCCTCGAGACGCAGGCCGTCGCGACGAGCGAGGAGATCGTCCCGCTCGACCTCACGCTGCGTGAGGCAAACGCCCTGCGCGCGTGGCTGCTCAAGCCCTCGAGCGACGGCTCGACGGCGCTGGACGACGTGATGGTCGGCACCGCGATGAAGAAGCTGGGCGCAGCGATCGATCGGATCGAGGCCGTGGCGAACATCCGTCGCGAGCTCGAGGAGGCCGGCTTCGACACCGAGGGCATGGGCGACGATGAGCTCGCCGAGCTCGGTCGCCGCATCGGGCAGGTCTCGCAGCGCTCGCTGCGCTAGACCGCCTGCAGCCTTTCTAAGCCGCTCCACCTCGGCGGGCGTGAGCGGCCGAAAGTCGCCTTCGGGGAGCCGCTCCAACCGGAGCGGCCCGAAGGCGGTGCGCTCGAGCGCGGTGACGCGGTGACCTACCGCCTCGCACATGCGGCGCACCTGCCGCTTGCGTCCCTCCCGGAGCGTGACCTCGAGCAGACCCGGCTCGAGCTGTCGCACGCGGGCCGGCGCCGTACGGCCGTCGTCGAGCTCCACCCCCTCCCGGAGCCGGCGCAGATCGCGCTCGGAGACCGACGGCGGGTCCACGCTGACCCGGTAGACCTTCTCAACCTCGTAGCGGGGATGGGTGAGCCGGTTGGCCAGCTCGCCGTCGTTGGTCAGCAGGATCAGGCCGGTGGTCTCGGCGTCGAGCCGGCCCACCGGGTACAGCCGGCGCTCGCTGGGCACGAGCTCGGTGACCGTGCGCCGCCCGTGCGTGTCACGCGCCGTCGACACCACCCCGCGCGGCTTGTTGAGCGCGTAGACCTCGCGCGGCTCGGGCGCGAGCGGCCGGCCGTCGAGCGTGACCCCGCTCGACTCGTCCACGTCGCGCGCCGGGTCGGTGACCACCTGGCCCCCGACCGCCACCCTCCCCTCCGCTATCAGCCTCTCGGCGGCTCGGCGCGAAGCCGCGCCCGCGTGGGCGAGATAGCGAGCTAGACGCATGAGTAAAACGGTCTAGGCACTATCGGTGCCGTCGCCCATGACGGGCGCCGGGCTGACCGGCGGGGCGAGGAGAACGTCCTCCCTGCCGTAATGCCCCACCGCGTCGAACAAGCGCTTGGCGTGAAGGGCACTGCGCAGGTCGCAGTCGGCCAGCAGCATGCCTTCGCCGTCGTAGAGCGGACCGGCGATCACATCGCCCGCGCCGGGCTCGACGATCGCCGCGCCGCCGCGGCCGAACACCTCGCGCTCGGGGAGCGGCACGGGAAAGTCCTCCGGGAACGCCGAGCGCGGGATGTACTGCGGCACGGACACCACGAACGCCCCCGACTCGATCGCGATGTGCCGCATGCTGGCCAGCCAGCCGTCGCTGTCGTCGGCCGTGGGCGCCAGCCAGATCTGCGGGCCCGCCGCGGTACACCGCGTAGCGGGCCAGCGGCATCCGGTTCTCCCAGCAGATCAGGCCGCCGATGCGGCCGATCGGCGTGTCCGCCACCTGCAGGTCGTCGCCGTTGCCGACGCCGTGGAAGAGGCGCTCGTGATGGGTCGGCATCAGCTTGCGGTGGCGTGACACCAGGCCCTCCGGGCCGAGCAGCAGCAGCGTGTTGTAGAGCGAGCCGGGCCGCTCGCTCTCGCGCTCGTTGACGCCGATCGCGCAGTGCACGCCATGCAGGCGGCAGGCCTCCACCAGGCGCTCCACCAGCGGCCCGGGCACGTCCACCGAGTTGAGCCAGAGCCGCTCCCACAGCTCGTCGAAGCCGCTGAACGTCGAGGCCTGCCTGGCCCAGGCGTTCGACTGGTAGAGCGGCACGAACGTCTCCGGGAAGCACCGCGAGCTGCGCGCCGGCGTCGGCCGCCTCGCCGAGCAGGCGCACCGCCTTGTCCACGCACGCATCCGCGTCGAGGATCACCGGGGTGGCCTGGATCGCGGCCACGCGCACGCTCTCGAAGCTGGTCACGGCCGCTCGGCCTTGCGCGCGTCGGTCTCAGGCGGGGTCGGCTTCTGCGGCGGCGGAAGGTCCTTCCACTGCGGCGTGGTGTGCCCGAGGGTCAGCACGCGGGCGCCAAGCCTGCCGAGCCGCCCGGCGATGCCCTTGGGGGTCGAGTCGGCCACACCGCCAATGGTCGCAGGTCCGGCCGCAGGTCCCCGGGCGGCGTCAGGCGGTCACGCAGCCAACGCGACGCAGGCCCAGCCGGCGCACGAGCGAGCGGTTGGAACGGCGCACCCGCGGCGACGGGCGCCACGTGGAGTTGTCGCGAGCCGGCGCGTCCGTGACGGCGCGGGCTGCCAGATGGATGATGGGGCTCGGTGTCATGGCGGGGACGCTCGCAGCGAGCTCTATCTCCGCGCTCAAACCGGACTCACGGCCGGCTCAACGTGTTGTCGCGCGCCGCACGAGCCCGTACGCTCAGCGCAACGTGGCGGACTTGGAACAAGGTCAGCTCGAGGTCCGTCTCCTGGGAGGCTTCTCGGCCAGCGCAGCCGGGCGCGCCGTTCCGGACGATGCCTGGCGCCTGCGCCGCGCGAAGAGCCTCGTGAAGCTGCTGGCCCTGACACCCGAGCGGCGCCTCCATCGCGACCAGGTGACCGAGGCCCTCTGGCCCGGCGGGGACCCGGCCGACAACGCGCTGCACCAGGTGCTGTACACCGCGCGGCGCGCCCTGGGCGGAGCCGACGAGAGCGGCCTGCGCCTGGCTTTGCGCGACGACGTGGTCACGCTTGCGGGCGACGATCTGTGGGTGGACGTGGAGGCGTTCGAGCGCGCGGCCGCGGCCGCGCGCGCCGAGCCGAGCCTGGACGCCCACGCGGCGGCGCTCGCGCTCTACACGGGCGAGCTGCTGCCCGAGGACCGCTACGAGGACTGGACGGCTGCCCGTCGCGAGTCGCTGCGGGAGACGCATCTCGGGCTGCTCGTGGAGCTGTCGGAGATCCAGGCGGCGGCCGGCGACACCACGGCGGCCATCGAGACGCTCCAGCGGGCTGTGGTCGAGGACCCGATGCACGAGGTCGCGCACCGGAGCCTGATGCGCCTGTTCGCCTGCTCCGGGCGCCAGCAGCAGGCGCTCGCGCAGTTCCAGCTGCTGCGCGACACGCTGCAGCGCGAGCTCGCAGCCGAGCCGGACCCCGAGACGCGCGCGCTCTACCGCGAGCTCCTCGCGGGCGCCCACGAGACCGACGCCGAGGACGAAGGCCACGCGCAGCCCGCGGCCCGGGCGGCAGTGCTCCCTCACCAGCTCACCAGCTTCGTCGGCCGTCAGCGCGAGCTGTCCGAGTTGCACGAGGCGCTCAACCGCACGCGCCTCCTGACGTTGACCGGACCCGGAGGCTGCGGCAAGACCCGACTCGCGCTGGAGCTGGCCACAAGACGGGAGGCCGACTTCGAGCACGGCGTGGGCGTGGTCGAGCTGGCCCCGGTCTCGGATCCCGCCCTGGTGGCCGACCAGACGGTCACCGCGCTGGGGCTGCAGCAGCGCTCCGAGAGCGAGCCGAGCGACGTGCTGGCGGAGAGGATCGCCGGTCAGCACCTGCTGATCGTGCTCGACAACTGCGAGCACCTGATCGAGGCCTGCGCGCGCCTGGTCGACCGGCTGCTGCGCACCTGCCCGAACCTGCACGTCGTGGCCACGAGCCGCGAGCGCCTGCGCATCCACGGCGAGGTGGCCTGGCGGGTGCCGCCGCTGTCGCTGCCCGAGGCCGGCGAGCATCCCGATCTCGCGCAGCTCGAGCGCTCGGAGGCGATCCGCCTCTTCTGCCAGCGCGCGGACGACGCCGCCCCGGGCTTCGCCCTGAATGCCGACAACGCCCGCGGCCGTCGCGGAGATCAGCAGGCGACTCGACGGCATGCCGCTGGCGATCGAGCTGGCCGCGGCGCGCGCGGCCGCCCTGTCGCCCGAGCAGATCTGCGAGCGCCTGGGCGACGCGCTGGCGCTGCTGCGAGGCGGCAGCCGCGCGGGCCTCACCCGGCAGCAGACCCTGCGCGCCACCCTCGTCTGGAGCCACGACCTCCTGAGCGAGGCCGAGCAGGCGCTCTACCGCCGCCTGGGCGTGTTCGCGGGCAGCTTCGGCGTGGAGGCGGTGGAGGGCATCTGCGTGGACGACGAGCTGACCGTCGCGGCGACGCTCGACCTGCTGGTGCAGCTGGTGGAGAAGTCGCTGATCCAGGTGGAGACGGGCGCCGCGGGCCATCGCTATCGGTTGCTCGAGACGGTTCGCCAGGACGCCCGCGAGCGGCTTTCAGAGGCCGGCGAGCGGGAGCGCTTCGAGGCCCTGCACCGCGCCTGGTACCTCGACCTGGCCGAGACGGCCGATCGCGACATGGATCCGGGCGTGGCGGCTGTTGTGGCCGCCCGAGCGGCTGGATCCCGAGCACGACAACCTGCGCGCCGCGCTGGCCTCGGCGATCCGCCGCGACCCTCCCGCGGCGTTGCGGCTGGCGAACGCGATCTGGTGGTTCTGGATGGCGCGCGGCCTGTTCGTGGAGGGATCGCGCTGGCTGCGCGACGCGCTCGCCGCGGCGCCGGAGCCCACGCCGGAGCGGGCGCGGGCCCTCCTGGCCGCCGGCGCTATCCAGGTGCGGCGGCGTTACAACGACGACATCGTCGGGCTCGGCTCCGAGGCGCTGCGGATCGTCCGCCGTGGGGACGACCGCCATGCGGAGGCGCGCGCGCTCGAGCGGATGGGCGTGCTGGCCATCGGCGCCTTCGACTGGGAGGAGGCCGATCGGGCGCAGGCCCAGGGGCTCGCGCTGGCGCAAGAGATCGAGGACGAGGTCGTGGAGGTGGCGATCAAGCACTCGATGGGCGTGCTCGCCGGCTGCCGGGGCGAGAACGCCGAGGCCCGCGCGCTGCTCACCGACTGCCTCGCGCTGCTCGATCGAATCCCCGACTCCCGCGGCCCGCTGTTCTGGGCCGCGCACATCAATCCCGTGATCGCGACCGCGGTGCCCGGTGGCCCGCGCCGCTACTTCTTCGAGGACACCCTGCTGCTCTTCCGCGCGGTCCGCAGCCGCGCGGGAGCCGGCTACACGCTCATCAGCATCGGCGAGACCTGGCGCTCCGACGGCGACCACGAGGCCGCCGGCGAGGCCATGAGCCGCGCGCTCGAAGTGTTTCGCGAGCTGGAGGCCCACCAGGGGGCGAGCGTCGCGCTGAACGCGCTCGGGCAACCTGGCGCGCTCCACCGGCGACATCGAACTCGGCCGCGGCTACTTCGAGGAGGCGCTCGCCCTGCGCCGCGCCGCGCGCGATCCACGCGACATCGCCACGACGTTGAGCGGGATGGGCATGCTGGCGCTCTCGGCAGGCGACCGGGTGGAGGGTCAGCGGCTGATGGACGAGGCGCTCGCGATCTTCGAGCGCACCGAGGACGGGCCTGGAGTGGAGTCCACGCCGCTCAGCCTGGGCGCCTTCGAGCTGGACACCGGCGATCCACAGCGCGCCTGCGAGCTGTTCCAACGCTGCATCCGCATCGCCTCCACGCAGGGCCTCTACCGCAACAGGGGCTGGGCAGCCGCCGAGCTGGCCGAGGCCGCGCTGGCGCTCGGGGACCACGCCCTGGCCCGCAGCGCGCTCGACGAGGCGCTGGAGCTGCTCGCCCCCGGCCGCAACACGCTGGCCCTGCGCTACGCCCGCAGTCTCGAAGAGCGCCTCGCGGCGCCCGCTGCAAGCTGATTGAGCCCGCTTTGAGTGGATGTTGAGCGCCCGGCCGTAGCTTGCTCGCTCCACCCTTGAAGAAGGAGAACCGATGACTACGGAACAGATCAACGCCCCCACCACCCTGGCCGAGGGTTCGGTGGCAGAGCTCGCCGAGAGCCTGCGCGGAGAGCTCATCGGCCCCGCCGACACCGGCTACGACGAGGCCCGCTCGATCTGGAACGGCGTCCACGACCGCCGCCCGGCGCTGATCGCCCGCTGCGCCGGCGTCGCAGACGTGATGCGCGCGGTGGAGTTCGCCCGCAGCGAGAAGCTGCTCGTCGCCGTCCGCGGCGGCGGCACACAGCATCCCCGGCTTCTCCACCTGCGACGGCGGGATCGTGATCGACCTCTCGCCGATGAAGGGCATCCGCGTCGACGTGGAGGCGCAGACCGCAACCGCGCAGCCTGGCCTCACCTGGGCCGAGTTCGACCACGAGACGCAGGCCCTCGGCCTGGCCGTGACCGGCGGGCTCGTGTCGAGCACCGGCATCGCCGGCTTCACGCTCGGCGGCGGCATCGGTTGGCTCATGCGCAAGCACGGCCTGACCTGCGACAACCTGGTGGCGGCCGACGTGGTCACCGCCGACGGTCGTCTGGTGCACGCGAGCGAGGACGAGAACAGCGAGCTGTTCTGGGGCCTGCGCGGCGGCGGCGGGAACTTCGGCGTCGCGACCTCGTTCGACGTACCAGGCTCCACCCGGTCGGGCCCGACGGTCTTCGCCGGCCCGATCTTCTACCCCGGAGAGCGCGCCGGCGAGATCCTGCGCTTCTACCGCGACTGGGTCCGCGACTGCCCCGACGAGCTGACCACGCTGGTCAGCCTGGCAACCGCCCCGCCGGCGCCGTTCCTGCCGGAGGAGGTCCACGGCAAGCCGATCGTGCATCATCCCGGCCATGTACGCGGGCTCGGTGGACGCGGGCGAGCGCGCCGCGGCAGGTCTGCGCGAGCTCGGCGACCCGATCGCCGACCTGATGGGCCCGATGCCCTACCTGGCGATGCAGGGCCTGCTCGACCCGCTCTGGGGCCCCGGTGCCCACAACTACTTCAAGGCCGGCTGGCTGGAGGGCCTTGACGACCAGGCGATCGAGACGATGGTGCGCTACCACGAGGACATCAGCTCGCCGAAGTCGGAGATCCACGTCCACCACATCGGCGGCGCCGTGGCGCGCGTGCCCGCCGACGCCACCGCGTTCGGCGACCGCAGCGCGCCGTTCCTGCTGAACACCATCGGCAGCACGTTCACCGCCGATGGCTACGGCGAGGCCGTGCAGTGGGCGCGCGATCTGCACGAGGCGATCGCACCGTCGCTGACCGGCGGCACCTACGTCAACTTCCTCACGGACGAGGGCGAGGACGGCGTCCGCTCCGCCTACGGCGCGGACAAGTTCGACCGGCTCGTGGCGCTGAAGGACGAATACGACCCCTGCAACCTGTTCCGCCTCAACCAGAACATCAGGCCCTCCCGGGAGCGCTGATTCCACATGCCGAGAGGCCGTTGAGACCGATCTCGCACACCCGCCGGGCGTGGCCTCACGTCCGGCGGGTCGGGACCTCCGCCAGACGGCGGTGCAAGCGCTCGCGCAGCTCATCCGGGTCGTAGTCGCGCGCAGCACGGCGCTTGCGGGCGACGACGACGCCGGTGGCCGCCACTCCGGCCAGTCCGGCCAAGCCCACGACCTTCCAAGGGATCCGCATCGCTGCGTAGGTTACGGCCGGTGACCGACGCGACAGTGAGCCTTGATGACGCCGTGGCCACCGCCGCGACCGGTGACATCTGGCTGTTTCGCGGCGGCTCGCTGGCCGACCGCGCGATCCGCGCGGCCACGAACAGCCCCGTGAACCACGTGGGGATGGTCGTCGCTCTCGACGACCTGCCGCCGCTCCTCTGGCACGCGGAGCTTGGCCGCTCGCTGCCCGACGTCTGGACCGGCGAGCACCAGCGCGGCGTGCAGCTCCACCTGCTGCGGGACGCGGTGGTCACATGGAGGGAGCGCTACAACCAGCGCGCCTGGATGCGCCAGCTCGAGGGCACGATCGAGCGCCGGCACGAGGACCTGCTGATGGAGACGATCCAACGCTTCGACGGCCGCCCCTTCCCCACCACTCCGGGGCTCGTGCGGCAGTGGCTCACCGGCCGCCTGCGTCGCTCCTCGTCGCTCGAGACGATCTACTGCGCGGAGCTCGTGGCCACCACCTACCAGCACATGGGGCTGCTCCCCAAGCGCCGCCCCGCCAGCTGGTACGACCCCGGCCGCTTCTGGAGCGGTGACCGGATCGAGCTGGAGCCGCCGTTCGCGCTCAGAAGCGAAGTGGCGGTGAGCTGAAGAGAAAACGGCAGACGCGCTCGCTCCCACCCGAGCGCAGCCGCCGTTCGTGAGTCGGAAGGGTCTATACCCGCCCTCCCGGGCTTCTAAGCAAGCCGCTGCAAAACTCAGAGGCATGGACCTCGAGCTTCTTGAGCGCAAGCTGGCCGACGACGGCGAGCCGCGCTTTCGCGCCGGACAGGTGTGGGACTGGGCCGCGCGCGGCGCCGCGTCCTACCTCGACATGACCAACCTGCCGGTCGAGCTGCGCGAGCGGCTGCCGGACGCGGTGCCGTTCTCCACCCTCGAGCTCGATCAGGAGGCGCTCGCGAAGGACGGCACCGAGAAGGCGCTGTTCCGGACGGCGGACGCGCGGCCGGTGGAGGCGGTGCTGATGCGCTACCGGGACGGCCGGCGCTCGCTGTGCCTCTCGAGCCAGTCCGGTTGCCCGCTCACGTGCACGTTCTGCGCCACCGGGCGGATGCAGTTCGGCCGCAACCTCACCTCGTCGGAGATCCTCGACCAGGCGCTGCACTTCCGCCGCAAGGAGCCCGTGAACCACGCGGTGTTCATGGGCATGGGCGAGCCCCTGATGAACCTGGACAACGTGCTGGCCGCCTGCGAGCGCCTGCCCGACATCGGCATCAGCGCACGCCGCACCGCCATCTCCACGGTGGGCTGGATCCCGGGCATCGAGCGCCTGGCGAGCGAGGGCCCGCCCGTGCGGCTGGCGCTGTCGCTGCACGCCGCCGACGAGACGCTGCGCTCCGAGCTGATGCCGGTCAACGAGCGCTACCCGCTCCCGGACGTGCTCGCAGCCTGCCTGGCCTGGTCCGAGGCGCGCCGCCAGCCGGTGTTCGTGGAGTACCTGATGCTCGGCGGCGTGAACGACCGCTACGAGCAGGCGCTCGCGCTGGCGAAGGTGCTGGAGCCGAAGGGGGCCTTCAAGGTGAACCTGATCCCGTACAACCCCACCGACGCCGCCTACGACGGCTCGACGCGCGCGGCGATCGACGTCTTCAAGGCCACGCTGGAGGAACACGGCGTGAAGGCCACTGTGCGGCTGACCCGTGGCCGCGACATCCAGGCCGCCTGCGGCCAGCTGGCCGCCAGCGCCTAAGCGCCCGCCGCTGCGGCATTCCACGCCCGAAGGCTGCGGCCTAACACCGCGCCCGACCGCAGTTTCAGCCGATGCGCTCGCCCCGGCGAGGTCGTTGACTGGGGTGGTCAACGAAGGAGTGACCCATGACCACCACGCTCGAGGAAGGCAACCTCACCGCCGGGCCCGACGATCCGCTCGCCGACACGGACCTCGCCGCCGCGACGGCTATGTCGCTGGCGCGCATCGAGTGCGAGTTGCAGCGCCAGGGGGAGGCCGCCAGGAAGACCTATACCGCGTTCGCCTTCTTCGCGTTCATGGCTGTCGTGATTGCACTCGCGAGCTTGGTCGCGGTCAGCTTCAAGCTCGGCACGAAGGACATCCGGGTGACCACTACCGCTGCGGCCGCAAAGGCCACGCCGGCGGCCACGCCCGTACAGCCCCCGGCCGCTGCGCTACCGAGCAAGGTCGCCGTGTCGCTCAAGGAGTTCAAGGTGCTGCCCTCGTCCGCCCAAGCCGCCGCCGGCAAGGTCACCTTCAACGTCCGGAACAGCGGCAACGTGACGCACGAGTTCGTGGTGCTGAAGACCGACAAGCCGGCCGGCAGCCTGCTGAAGGGCAGCCGCGCCGACGAAACCGGCAACGTGGGAGAGACGGGCGATCTCGCGGCGGGCGCGAGCAAGGCGATCACGCTGAAGCTGGCCCCGGGCCACTACGCGCTGATCTGCAACCTTCCAGGTCACTACACGGCCGGTCAGCACACCGACTTCACGGTGAAGTAGCCGCGGTGGCCTCCGCGCCGGCCTCTGTCCGGCGCGGGAGCCGGCCGCCCGCTGCCAGCCACGAGCCCACGAGGATCAGCACCAGGCCCACGAACGTGCTGATCGTGAAGCTCTCGCTGAGGAACGCAACGCCGTAGACCACCGAGAAGCCGGGAGCGATGTAGGCCACGAGCGACGCCTTTGCCGGCCCGGCGGTGCTGAGCAGCGTGTAGTAGATGAGGAAGGCGATGCCCGTGCCGCCCACACCGAGCACCACCACGGCGGCGATCGGACCGGCCTGGGGCGTCCCGCCCGGTGACGTCGCGATCGCGAACGGAAGCAAGAGCAGCGATGCCGACAGGGTCGTGCCCGTGACGAGCCCGATCGGCTGCACGCCCTTGAAGCGGCGCTTCACGATGAACCCGGCCAGCGCGTAGCCCAGACCCGCGAGCACCACTAGCACGCCCCCGAGCACCGCCTTCGAGTCGCCGCTGAGGTCGAGGCCGAACAGCAGCACCACACCCACGATCCCGACCACGATGCCCACCGCGCGCAGGCCCGAGGAGCGCTCGTCCCTATCCAGGACCGGGGCGAGGATCGCCGTTGAGATCGGGGAGGCCGCCACGAGGATGCTTGCGAGGGAGGACGAGATGTGCTTCTCGCCGAGCCCGATCAGCGTGAGCGGCACGCCCATGTGGATCGCGCCCAGGAAGGCGACTTCGGGCATCCGCCGCCCGAGCCCTTTCAACGCCCCGCGCCGCACGGCGAGCGGGAACAGCACGAGCGCGGCCAGCCCGCAGCGGATCGACGTGATCTCGGCCGCCGAGAACGCGCGCAGGCCGATCTTGATGAAGAGGTAGGAGGCGCCCCAGAGGGCGGCGAGGAGGATCAGCAGGACCAGGGAGCGGCGGTTCACGACGCCCTGACTGCGCGCTCCCGCTCCGCCGAATATGCCTGGCTCGTCTCGCCCAGCACGCCGAGCATGGCCTCGGTGGCGGGCGCCCGGTAACCCGCGAGGCTGATCGCCGCCACATGGCGCACGGGCGCCTGCGAACCCAGCGTGCGGATCACGATGTCGTCGCGCACGGTTGTGAGCGCCAGCTCCGGGATCAGCGCGATACCCACCCCGGCGGCCACGAGGCCCTGCACTGCGAGGTAGTCGTCGGTCTCGAAGGTCACGTGCGGCTCGAACCCGGCCGCGGCGCAGGCGCGCAGCACGAAGCCCGAGCAGGCGTAGGTCATGGGCGGGTTGATCCACTGCTCGGCGGCGAGGTCCTTGATCCGGACTCGCACCTTCTTCACCAGCTCGTGCTCGAGCGGCAGCGCCACGTACATCGGGTCGTCCAGCAGGTCGAGTCGGTCGAGCCCGCTGCCGTTGTCCTCGGTGATCCCGTTCGGCTCGACCACGATCGCCACGTCCAGCTCGCCGGCGCGCAGGGCCGGGATCGCCTCGTGCGGCTCCGCCTCGATCAGGCTCAGCTCCACGCCCGGGTGACGGGCGCGGAAGGTGGCGATCGTCTGCGGCACGATCGCGGAGCCGGCCGTCTGGAACGAGGCGAGCCTGACGCGGCCGCCGCGGATGCCCGCGATCGCCTCGAGCTCCGCCTCGGCCTCGGCCAGGTTCGCCAGCACGGCCTCGGTGTGGCGCACCAGTGCCTGTCCCGCATCGGTGAGCCAGACGCCGCGCGCGTTGCGCTCCACGAGCTTCGTCCCGACCTCGCGCTCGAGGGCCGCGATCTGCTGCGAGATCGCCGACTGCGTGTAGGCCAGGGCCTCCGCCGCCGCCGAGAAGGAACCGTGTGCCGCGACCTCGCGGAGGATCTTCATCCGGCGCACGTCAAGCATAAGCGGATCTTATCGGAGCCAGATCAAACTGCAATTTGACCTGATGCCTCACGGGTGGGACAGTGCTGGACATGAAAGACATCGCCCCCGTCACCATAAGAAGGGCCCATCCGGAGGAGCCGGGCGTGCTGAGAGTGGCCGCCCTCGACAGCGCACGTGTGCCCCGCGCGCCGCTGCTGGTCGCCGAGATGGACGGAGAGGTCCGCGCCGCGTTGTCGCTCGACGACGGCGGAGCGATCGCCGATCCCTTCCACCGCTCGCTCGAGCTCGTCGAGCTGCTGCGCGCGCGTGCCGACGCTCAGCAGATCCGCGTCCGCTCGCGCCTGCAGCTCTCGTTCAGGAAGCCGCGCTCGGCGTACTGAGCGCCTCGCCGAGGCTCACGCAGGTGAGCCCGGCGTCGCGCGCTCGCTGCGCCAGCGCGGCGAGGGCCTGGGCCGTCGGCTCGGCGCTTGCGCGGTCCGCGTAGCGCGGGGAGTCGTGCAGCAGCACGATCGCGCCGTCGGCGAGGTCGCGCGACACCAACTCGGCGATGCGGTCCGGGCCGATCGTCTCCCAGTCCTCTCCCCATGCCGACCAGTAGACCGGCCGTAGCCCGAGTGCCGAGCAGGCCTCGTACGAGTGCTCGCTGAAGCGGCCATACGGGGGCCGGTAGAGCGCCGGCCGGTGACCCGTGGCGGCCTCGACCGCGCCCAGCCCGCGCGCCAGATCGTCGCGCGCCTCGGTGGGGGTGAGCTCCTGGTGGTGGGCGTGACCAAAGCCGTGGAGCGCGATCTCGTGCCCGCGAACCGCCACCTCGCGCCCGAGGGACGTGTGCTTCATGAGCTGCTCGCCCAGCATGAAGAAGGTGGCTCGGGCGCCGGCGGCGTCGAGCGCATCGAGTACCGCGGGCGTGGCGTCGGGATCCGGGCCGTCGTCGAACGTCAACGCGACGCGGCCGGCGCCGGGCTCGAGGCGCTCGAGTGCCGGGAACTGCTCCCAGAACGCGAGGATCTCTCGCTGTTCGCGGAAGCTCGGCATGTCGACCGCCCGCCTAGGCGGTGGCGCGCTGCTCGCCGGCTCTGAGCAGGCGCTCGCGCAGCTCGCCCTCCTGCTCCGGCGTGGGATCGAAGGCGGCCGGGTCGGGCAGCTCGTCGAGGGCGTTCAGCCCGAACAACCGCTGGAACAGCTCGCCGGTCCGGTAGAGCACGGCCCCGAACTGCGAGCGGCCCGATTCCTCGATCAGCCCGCGCTCGAGCAACGTGCCCACCGCCGACTCCGACGCGACGCCGCGGATGCGGGCGATCTCCGGCCGCGAGACGGGCTGGAGGTAGGCGACGATCGCGAGGCATTCGCCCTGCGCCTGCGTGAGCGGCGGCGTGCGCGGCCGCGACAGGAGCCGTCGCGCGGCGTGCTCGGCCACGGGATCGGTGGCGAGCGTGAAGCCACCGGCCACCTCGCGCAGCACCACGCCGCGCCAGCCCTCCGCGTAATGCTCGCGCAGGCGGGCGAGCGCCTCCACGACCTCCCCCTCCCCCGCCTCGCACGCATCAGCGAGCACCTCCACCGACACAGGTTCGGAGGACAGGAAAAGCAGCGCCTCGACGACACGCGGCAGTTCGTTCACGACCGAGCACCTCCCTGGGACCGTGGACCGCGAGACCGCGACACTCGAGGAATCGTGATCTCGCCGAAGGTCTCCCTCTGCTCCCAGGACACCTCACCCTGCTTGTACATCTCAAGCAGCGCGAACAGCGTGATCGCCTCGGTGACCCGATCGACGCCCTCCACGGCATCGTCAAAGCTGAAGCGCCCGCGGCGCGAGAGCAGACCGCGCAGGTGCGCCAGGCGCTCCGACACCGACACCTGCACCTTGGCCACGTGGTGGAGCGAGATCGGCTCGGGCAGGTGGAGCAGCCCGCCGATCGCCTTCGCCAGCAGCACCGGCTCATACGACTTCTCCGCGAGCTCCACCGACACGCGCCGCAGCGCGGGCGGCAGCGGAGCGGAGCGGTAGCGGAAGCCCGACTCGGCCTCGAGCCGCTCGCGCAGGAAGGTGGCCGCGCCCCGGTAGCGCGTGTATTCGAGCATGCGTGCGAGCAGCTCGTCCGCCGCTTCGCCGCGATCGAGGTCGAGCTCTTCCTCCTCCTCGCGCGGCAGGATCATGCGCGACTTCAGCTCGAGCAGGGCCGCGATCAGCACGAGAAACTCGGTGGCGGCCTCCAGGTCCAGCTCGCCCGCGCTCTCGAGGTGCTCGACGTACGCGAGCACCACCTCGGCGAGGTCGACCTCGAGCAGGTCCACCTCCTCCTTCAGCACCAGCGTGAGCAGCAGGTCGAACGGACCCTGGAAGACCTCTAGGTCGAGGTCGAGCGAGGCGACTGCCATCCGTGGAGCTTAAGCGGGGGGTCCGACGCCCATTCGGCTGCGCACGTCGGCGACGGTCACGGAGGCGATCGCGCGCGCCTTCTCGGCGCCCTGGCTGAGCACCGCGTCGAGCGCGGCCTCGTCGGGCCGCAGCTCCTGGTAGCGCTCGCGGACCGGTGCCAGGTAGTCGACGATCGCGTCCGCCACCGCCTGCTTGAACACCCCGTAGCCCTTGCCGTCGAACTCGCGCTCGATCTCGTCGGGCGTCGTGGCTCGCACCACCGCGAGGATGTCGATCAGGTTCGCGATGCCCGGCTTGTCCGGCGCGCGGCGCACCTCCGAGCCCGAATCGGTCACCGCGCTCTTCACCTTCTTGACGATCGTCTTCGGGTCGTCGAGCACGCGGATCGTGCCCGCGTCGCTCTCCGCGGTAGTCGACATCTTCTGGGTCGGTGACTGGAGGTCCATGATCCGGGCGCCGACCTTGGGGATCCGGTGCTCGGGCACCACCAGCGTCTCCCCGAAACGGGCGTTGAAGCGCTGCGCGATGTCGCGCGCGAGCTCGAGGTGCTGGCGCTGGTCGTCGCCCACCGGCACCTCGTCGGCGCGGTAGACGAGGATGTCCGCCGCCTGGAGCACCGGGTAGGCGAACAGGCCGGCGGTGACGAGCTCGCGCTGCTTGGCGGACTTCTCCTTGAACTGGGTCATGCGCAGCAGGTCGCCGTAGGCGGTGACCGCGGTCAGCAGCCAGGTGAGGTAGGTGTGCTCGGGCACGTCGCTCTGGCGGATGAGGACGCAGCGCTGCGGGTCGAGCCCGGCGGCGAGGAGCATCGCGGCCGTGTCGTAGACGTTCTCGCGCAGCTGCGCAGGGTCGTAGGAGACCGTGATGGCGTGCAGATCGACGACGCAGTAGATCGCCTCGCCCCTGTCCTGGCCCTCCACGTACTGCCTGATCGCCCCGATGTAGTTGCCCAGGTGCTTGCGTCCCGTGGGCTGGAGTCCGCTGAAGATCCGCACGGCCCGGGAGTCTAGGCACGGTCAGCTCCGACCGGGGCTCAAGGCCACGGGGGTCGGGACCGATGTAGGCCGCGATGAAGCCCAGGCCCTCCATCCTGATCGTCGCGCTCATCGGCGTGCTCGCGCTGTTCCCAACGGCAGCGCGAGCCGCCTTTGCCCCGCGGCTGGCCCTGGGCGTGGATCCCGCCACCCCGCACGCGATGCCCGCAATCGACGCCACCGTGCTGGAGAACGCGGGCGACACGCCGCCGAAGCGCTTCACGCTCTCCTTCCCCAAGGGCTTCGCCCTGCGCCACCCCTCCGGCGTGAAGACTTGCACGGCCCGTCAGCGGCGCGCCCAGCGTTGCCTGCGCGCCAGCGAGATCGGCTCGATCATGGCCATCACGCCCACCGGCGTGCGCCTGCGCGGCAGCGTGAACCTCGCTCAGCACGGCCGCCAGCGCCAGATCGTGGCGATGGTGCACAGCGCCGCGGGCATCCCCGACTTCAGCTTCGTCGGCTACACCAAGGTCGGGCCCACGGGAACGCAGGTCACCCTGGACGGCCTGCCGAACCTGCCGCTGGCCTCGCTCACCGTTCGGCTGACCGGCGGCACCCGCGGCCTCATCCGCACTCCGGGGAGCTGCGGCGATCAGATGGTTCAGGGCCTGCTCACGAGCCAGCTCGGCGAGCTGGCGGTGGGCCTCAGCCCGGTGTCGATCGCCGGCTGCTAGCCGGCCTGGCGCACGACGGGGTTCTTCGCCGCGCGCGCCTCGTCCAGCCGGCGCACCGGCGTGGAGTACGGAGCGTTGCGGGCGATCTCGGGATCCTCGGCGGCCTCGTCCAGGATCGAACGCAGGGCGTCCGCGAACGCGTCCAGCGTCTCCTTCGTCTCGGTCTCGGTCGGCTCGATCATCAGAGCCTCGTCCACGAGCAGCGGGAAGTAGACCGTCGGCGGGTGCATGCGATGGTCGAGCAGCCGCTTGGCGATATCGAGGGTCTTGATGCCGAGCTTCTCCTTCGCCCCGCGGCCCGAGAGCACGAACTCGTGCATGCAGAGGCGGTCGAAGGCGATCGGCAGGTACTCGGCGATCCCCTCCTCAGCGAGGCGCGCGCGCAGGTAGTTGGCGTTGAGCACCGCGGTCTCGGAGACGTCGCGCAGCCCGTCGCCGCCGATCGAGCAGATGTAGGCGTAGGAGCGGACGAACACGCCGAAGTTGCCCTGAAAGCCGCGCAGGCGGCCGATCGACTTGGGGCGGTCGTGATCGAGGTCGAAGTAGGCCTCGCCGCCGCCGTTCGAGCCCTCGCGGCGCACCACCTGCGGGCGCGGCAGGTAGGGCTCGATCCGCTCCGACACGGCGATCGGCCCGGCGCCCGGGCCGCCGCCCCCGTGCGGCTGCGTGAACGACTTGTGCAGGTTGAAGTGGACGATGTCGAAGCCCATGTCGCCAGGCCGCGAGATCCCCATCACCGCGTTCAGGTTCGCGCCGTCGTAGTAGAGCGTCGCGCCCGCGTCGTGCACGATGCTGGCGATCTCCTCGATGTTGCTGTCGAACAGCCCGAGCGTGTTCGGGTTCGTGAGCATCAGGCACGCCACGTCGTCGCCGGCCTTCGCGCGCAGGTCGTCGAGGTCCACCCCCCCGTCGGGCGCGGTGCCCACCTTCACCACCTCGTAGCCCGCCATCGTCACGCTGGCCGGGTTGGTGCCGTGGGCGGTGTCCGGGGTGAGGACCTTCGTGCGCGTCTCGCCGCGATCCTCGTGGTAGGCCCGCGTCAGGAGCAAGCCCGCCAGCTCGCCGTGGGAGCCGGCCGAGGGCTGAAGCGACACGTGCGGCAGCCCTGAGATCTCGGACAGCTGCTGCTGCAGCCGCCACATCAACTCGAGCGCGCCCTGCGCGTAGCGCGGGTCCTGCAGCGGGTGGAGGCGCGCGTGCCCCGGCAGCGCGGCAACCCGCTCGTTCACCTTCGGGTTGTGCTTCATCGTGCACGACCCGAGCGGGTAGAAGCCCGAATCGAGATCGAAGTTCTTCTTCGAGAGATTGTTGTAGTGCCTGACGATCTCCGGCTCAGAGACCTCGGGCAAAGCCGGTGGCTCAGACCGAATCAAATGCGACGGAAGCAGCTCCGACACAGGCACCTCAGGCACATCGAGCTCCGGCGCAACAAACGCCCGGCGGCCAGAGCGAGAGCGCTCGTAGATCGTCAGCGTCGGGGGACTGTCGACTGTCGACTGTCGACTCATCAGGCAATCGCCCCTTCCCGTACAGACCCAACGAGAGCAGCCAGCCTGTCGATGTCCTTCCGCGTCCGCCGCTCGGTGATCGCGACCAGGAGCCCATCCCCGTACTCGGGATAGTCCCGCCCAAGGCGGTACCCAGGATTGATCCCCTCGGCCCGGGCGCGCTCGAACAGCCCGTCGAGGTCCGGCACCCGTACCGCGAACTCCCGCACCACCGGACCGGGGTTGATCAGCTCCGCCCCGAGCGCCTCGCGCGCGTAGGCGGTGCGGCGCAGCATCAGCTCGCCGAGCTCCACGATCCCCCGCCGCCCGAGCCACGAGAGGTAGATCACGCCCATCAGCGCGTTCAGCGCCTGCGCGGTGCAGATGTTGCTCGTGGCCTTCTCGCGCCGGATGTGCTGCTCGCGCGTCTGCAGCGTGAGCACGAACCCGCGCTTTCCCTCCACGTCCACGGTCTCGCCGGCGATCCGGCCGGGCATCCGCCGGATGTAGCGCTCATCCGCCGCGAAGAATCCGAACGACGGGCCACCGAAGTCGAGCCGGTTGCCCAGCGTCTGGCCCTCGCCCACGGCCACGTCCACGCCGAGCTCGCCCGGCGGGCGCAGGATCCCAAGCGTCAGCGGATCGACCGAGCACACCACCACCGCGCCGGTGCGCTTGGCGGCCTCCGCCAGCGGCCCGAGGTCCTCCACGGTGCCGAGGAAGTTCGGCTGCTGCAGGATCACCGCCGAGGTGTCGTCGTCCACCGCGGCGGCAAGCGCCTCGAGGTCGGTGGCGCCGCTCTCGTCCAGCGGCACCTCCACCACCGTCGACCCGTAGCCGGCGGAGTAGGTGGTCAGCGTCTCGCGCGAATGCGGATGCACTCCGCGCGAGATCACGAACTTCGAGCGCCCGTTGTCCAGCTTCGCCAGGTAGCCGGCCGCCGCCACCGAGGACGGGCCCTCGTACAGCGACGCGTTCGCGACGGGCAGGCCGGTGAGCTCCGAGATCGCGGTCTGGAACTCGAACATCACCTGGAGGCCGCCCTGCGAGATCTCCGGCTGGTAGGGCGTGTAGGGCGTGAGGAACTCCGAGCGCTGGGAGATCGAGTCGATCAGCGCCGGCACGTAGTGGTCGTACATCCCGGCGCCGAGGAAGGTGACCTCGTCGTCGGCGTGGCGGTTGCGCTCCGCGAGCGAGCGCAGGTGGTCGTACACGTCCTGCTCCGCCATCCCGTCCGGCAGCCGCAGCGGGTCGTGCAGGCGCACCGACTCCGGCAGCTCACGAAACAGCTCTTCGATCGAGTCGACGCCGATGGCCGCGAGCATCTCGCGACGGTCGGCATCGGTTGCTGAGGTGTAGCGGCTCACGACCTGCCCAGCGACTCCTTGTAGGCGTTCACATCCATCAACGCGTCCGTCTCGGACGGATCGCTGAGACGCACCTTGACCATCCACCCTTCACCGTAGGGGTCCTCGTTGATCCGCTCGGGCGTCTCCTTCAGGCCGCCGTTCACCTCGGTGACCTCGCCCGACAGCGGCGCGAACACGTCGGAGACCGCCTTCACGGACTCCACCTCCGCGTACGCGGCCCCCGCCTTCACCTGCGCGCCGACCTCCGGTGGCTCGAAGAACACGACCTCGCCCAGCTGGTCCTGCGCGTACCAGGTGATCCCGAAGACGGCCTCTTCGCCGTCGAGCCGCGCCCAGTCGTGCTCGGCGTGGTACAGCAGCCCGTCGGGATAGCTCTCGTCTGCCACGTGCTCACTGCTCCTTCCGGTAGAGCGGCTTCTCGCGCACCTCGGCGGGGCGCAGCTTGCCGCGGACGTCGACCTCGATCGGCGTGCCGGGCTCGGCCGCGCCCACCGGAACGTAAGCCAACCCGATTCCCAGCTCGAGACAGGGAGAGAGGGAGCCGCTGGTCACGACTCCCGCCGGCTCCCCGCCCACCAGCACCGGGTTGCCCTGGCGCGGGATGCCCTCGCCGGTGAACGCGAACGGCACCAGCGTCTGCTCGGGATCGACGCCGCGCAGGGCCTCGGAGCCTATGAAGCCCGTGTCGAGCTTGCAGCACCAGCCGAGCCCCGCCTCGATCGGGTTGCGGTCCTCCGAGAGGTCGTTCCCGTAGAGGTGGAAGCAGGCCTCGAGCCGCAGCGTGTCGCGCGCACCGAGCCCGACCGGCAGCGCGCCGTCCGCGACGAGCGCGTCCCAGACCTCGGCCGCGCCGGCCGGCGGGATCAGCAACTCCACGCCGTCCTCGCCCGTGTAACCGGTGCCCGCCACCAGGCAGTCGACGCCGGCCACGGCCGCCCTGACGATGCGCATGCGCGCCGGCGCCTCGCCGTCGAGATGACGGGCCAGGATGTCCCGTGCGCGCGGACCCTGGAGCGCGAGCATCGCGTAGTCGGCGGCCACGTCCTCCACGCTCACGTCGAAGCCGTCCGCGTGGCCCGCAAGCCACGCGTGGTCGCGCTCGTGGTTGGCCGCGTTGGTCACGGTCAGAAAGCCGTCATCGAGCCGGTAGGTGAAGAGGTCGTCCAGCACCCCGCCGTCGTCGCGGCAGAGCACCGAGTACTGGGCCCCGTGCGCTGCGATCTTCGTCACGTCGTTCGAGACCAGGTGCTGCAGGAAGGCCTCGGCCTCCGGGCCGCTCGTCTCCACCTGGCCCATGTGCGAGACGTCGAAGATCCCCGCCGAGCGGCGCACGGCGATGTGCTCCTGACGGATGCCCTCGTACTGCACCGGCATCTCCCAGCCGGCGTACGGCACAAGCCTCGCTCCGGCCGCGACGTGGCGCTCATACAGCGGAGTTCTGCGAAGGGTGTGTGTTGCTGCTGACAGAGCCAGGAGACCCTAGCAACGGCTCCAGCCGGTCTCGCCCGCTCTATCCTGCAGGCGCCCGTGCTCTCCTGGGTCGCCAAATGGATGCTCTCGCGCAACATGGAGCGGCTGCGCTCGGGCGACTACGGGCCGCTCCTGCGCCTAGATGCTCGCGATGTGCGCTTCCGCTTCCCAGGCGACAGCTCGTGGGCCACCGAGCTGCAGGGCAAGGAGGAGCTCGAGAAGTGGCTGGCGCGCTTCGTGCGCTCGGGCATCCAGATCTTTCCGGACGAGGTCGTGCTGAAGGGATTTCCCTGGAACCAGACCTTGTGCGTCCGAGGCACCGACTATCTCGACAGTCCCGAGGGCGAGAGGGTCTACGAGAACCGCTACGTGATCTGGGGTCGGCTGTCATGGGGACTGCTCCGCGAGTACGAGGTCTACGAGGACACCCAGAAGGCCGCCGCGCTGGACGAGTACCTGGCGCAGCACATGCCGGCCTCCGGCTGACGTTCCTGCTGCTCGCGGCGCTCCTCGTCACGGCCCCTGCGGCCACGGCCCGGGCATGGCATCCAAACGTGCACGCCGCGGTCGCCTACGCCAACGGGCGCGCGGGCCAGGTGCGCTTCGCGGTGCGCAGCGGGCGGCGCGTGTGGGGCCTGCACACCACCTCCAGGGTGCACTCGGCCAGCGTGCTGAAGGCGATGCTGCTCGTGGCCTATCTCGACCTGCCCCAGG
Source organism: uncultured Thermoleophilaceae bacterium (assembly GCA_963770325.1). Lineage (GTDB taxonomy): Bacteria > Actinomycetota > Thermoleophilia > Solirubrobacterales > Thermoleophilaceae > JAICJR01. The sequence continues at coordinate 167,713 of CAVYPF010000005.1, forward strand.
TGCGCGACCGGGCGCTGACGGCCGCCGACTACCGGCTGATCGGGCCGATGGTCAGGCGCTCCGACAACGCGGCGGCCACGCGCGTGCTGGGGATCGTCGGCCCCGCCGCGGTGTACGCAGTCGCGCACAGCGCCCACATGCACCGCTTCGCGCTCGTGACGGGCATCTGGGGGCGCAGCCAGATCGACGCCTACGACCAGTCGCGCTTCTTCCTCCACATCGACCGGCGCGTGGTGCCGCGCCACCGGGCCACCGCGCTCCACCTGCTGTCCTCGATCGTCCCCGAGCAGCGCTGGGGCATCGGCCGGCTGAGCCTTCCCGGCTGGCAGGTCTACTTCAAGGGCGGCTGGGGCGACGGCAGCGGGGCCGTGGACCACCAGGTGGCGCTGCTGCAACAGGGCGACCGTCGCGTGTCCGTGGCGGTGCTGACCACGAACAACCCCGATCACGAGTACGGCAAGGAGACCCTGCGGGGAGTCTTCGCGCGCCTGCTGGAGGGTCTCTAGGAGGCGTCGGCCGGTACGAGCAGGGCACCGCTCGCATGAGCCCGCTGCGCCACCTGCACCAGCGCCTCGCAGATCTCGCGGCGGGAGCGGTCCTTGGACACGAAGCCGTCCACGCCAGGGTCGTGCTCTGCCGCGCCGTGGGCGGCGTGCCCATCCGCGCTCATCAGCACCAGGCGCGTCTCGAGGTCGGGATGGCGTTCGCGCAGCAGCGCGCAGACCGTGGGACCGGTCATCCCCGCCATGCGCACGTCGATCAGGGCGACGTCGGGTCGCAGGGCCTCGATCACGGCAAACGCCTCGTCGCCGCTCTGTGCCACCGCGGTCAGGTCGAGGCTGCAGTGACTGGAGATCGCCCGCGCCAGCCCGTCGCGATAGGCACGCTGGTCGTCAGCCAGGACCACCGTGAATGGACGTGAGACCTCCACCGTACGGCGGATGCTCCCCGCTCGTCGCCGCGCCCCCAATCCCCTTCCGGTAGGAAGTTCGGCTGTGGAGCCCTCCTCCCGTGGCAGGTCCCCCATTCGGATGAGGTGAGACTCCTCCTGCTGACCCGCCGCCCGCAGGGTTGCACCACGGTACCCGCCTGGGAACCTCCCGTGGCAGGGATACATGACGGTCACTTACCACCACAGACAGGCCGCGGGCCGGGGCGCTCTCAGAGCGGGAGTGCGAAGTGCTCGAGCAGATCGCCCGCGGGCTCTCGATCGAGGACATCGCGGGCAACCTCTACCTCAGCCCGCACACCGTCCGGACTCACATCAAGAACATCCTGCGCAAGATGGGCGCCCGCACGCGCGCCCACGCGGTGGCGATGGCGATCTCCGAGGATCTCATCGACCGCCGGCGCGTGGGCGCTCGCTGAACTAGCCCTCGGGCTCAGGCGGAACGTCCGCACGGCCTGAGTTGACCCGCCGCGCCGGCAGGCGCGCCTTGGCGGTGGTCCCCCGTCCGGGCTCGCTGTCGAGCTCGAAGGTCCCGGCCAGCGCCTCCACGCGCTCGGCGCTCGAGGCCAGGCCGACGTGCCCCTCCCGCACCGCTCGCGCTGGGCGGCCCTTCTCCATGCCGCGGCCATCGTCGGCCACCTCGAGCTCGATCTGCTCCTCGTCGCGGCGCACGCGGACCCGAACGTGCCGCGCCTCGGCGTGCTTCGCCGCATTGGTCAGCAGCTCGCGCGCGAGCGAGAGGATCAGCTCGTCGTGCACGCCGGTGGCGTGGTGGTCCACCTCGATCTCGCTGTCGAAGCCGCCGCGGCGTCCCTGGTGGTCGGCAACCGCGCGTATCGCCGAGGCCAGCCCCGCGTGCTCCAGCACCACCGGATGGAGGTTGAAGACCGCCTCCCTCAGTAGCTGCACCGCGCGCTCGATCCCCTCCCGCGCGCGCACCACCCGCTCCGGGTCGCCATCCGGGTCCTCGAGCACCTCCACCAGGTCCTGGCGGCTGGCGAGCAGATCCTGCAGGGCGTGGTCGTGCAGCACCTCGGAGATCCCGCGCCGCGCCCGGTCCTCGGCGGCGAGCGTCTGGGCCACCAGCCGGCCGCGGGCGGCGGCCAGCTCGGTGATCTGGGCCTCGCTGCGCTTGCGGTCGATGGCGGTGGCCAGCACGTTCGCAGCCGCCTGGAGGAAGTTCACCTCATCGGCGCTGAAGGCCCGCGACTGGGCGCTGTGCACGCAGAGGACGCCGAAGGGGCGCTCGTCGCCCTCGATCATCACGCATACGCCGCTGGACACGCCCAGCTCGGCCAGGGCGGCCGAGCGGATGAAGCGGCGCTCGCTCTCGAAGTCCTCGACGACCACCGGCTGGTCCTGCTCGAGCGTGTAGGCGGCGTGCGAGGCGTTGGGGCCGCCCGGGAAGCGCTGCCCGCGGTTCTCGCGCGGCCAGCCGATCAACGCGTGCAACCTCAGCTCACCATCCTCGGGGAGCAGCTCGGACACCACGCCGTACTCCACGCCGAGCGCCCTGGCGACGAGCTCCACCGCGTACTGGGTGAGCTCGGCCAGCTCCGTGCCCTCCAGCGCGCGCCGCCCGAGGTCGGCGATGGCCGCCTGGCGCCCCTCCGAGCGCCTGCGCTCGGTCACGTCGGTGGCGGTGCCGGTGGCGCCGAGGATGTTGCCCTGGTTGTCGTGCAGGACGATCGCGTTGTAGCTGAGCTGCACCGTGCTGCCGTCCTTGCGGACGTGCCTGGTCTCGTGGCTGAAGACCGGCCTGCCGCGCAGGACCTGGCTGAACAGCTCGCGGCTGCGCGTGGCCTCGGCCGGATCGGCGAAGTCGCTCACCGGGCGGCCCAGCATCTCCTCCGGCTCGTAGCCGTAGATGCGCCGCACGGCCCTGTTCACGAACGTGAAGCGCGCCTCGGGGTCGAGCGACCAGATCAGGTCGCTCGAGGTCTCGACGAGGTCGCGGTACTTGCGCTCGCTCTCGCCGAGGCGCTCCTCGGCGCGCTTGCGCTCGGTCACGTCCTTGGCCACCCCGTAGACGAGCCGCTCCTCGGGGCTCACGTGCGCGCTCCAGAGCAGCCAGCGGTAGGAGCCGTCCCTGGTGCGAAAGCGGCTTTCGAAGCTGATCGTCACGTCGTCCGAGCGCCTCAGCCGCCCGCTCTGCTTGGCGGTGCGGGTGCGATCGTCGGGATGGACGAAGTCCAGCATCGGCCGCGTGAGCAGCTGGTCGGCCGTGTAGCCGAGCGCGCGCTCCCAGGCGGGGTTCACGCTCTTGAAGTAGCCGTCGAACCCGAGCGTGCAGAAGAGATCGCGGGAGAGCGCGTACAGCCGGCTGGTGGTCTCCTCGAGCCGGCGCTGCTCGGTCAGGTCGAGCACCTGGGTGAGCGTGCCCAGCAGCCGGCCGTCGTCGGCCTCGACCCGCGCTTCCATCATGCGGGTCCAGACCGGCTGCCCGTTCGCGTGCACGAAGCGCAGCTCGACCCGGCCGCCGGCGAGGTCGCCGGCGAGGCGCTGCTCATGGCGGGCCCGCGCCAGGTCGCGATCGCCCGGGTGCACGAGGTCGAAGAAGCTCAGCTCGAGCAGGTCCGCCTCCGAGCGGCCCACGAGCTCGCGGAAGGCCACGTTCGTCTGCAGCAGCCGTCCGTCTGGCGCGAGCAGCGTCATCCCGGTCACCGCCGAGGCGAACACGCTGCGCAGCTGCGCGGCACGCTCCTCCAGCGCGGCGTCGGCGTCCTGCGCGAGCCCGAGCCCGCTGTCCGCCGTTGTCAGTGGCTCTGACACTTCGCCCCCAAGGCCGCTACTCAAGCAGGCCGCGCCGCATCGCGGCGGCCACCGCGGCCGCGCGATCCGAGACGCCGAGCTTCTCGTAGAGGCTCTGGAGGTGAGTCTTCACGGTCGCCGGGCTGAGGTGCAGCTGGCGGCCGATGTCGGGGGCCGAGTGACCGTCGGCGGTCAGCCGGATGATCTCGCGCTCGCGCGGCGTGAGCACAGGCCGCGCCTGCGCCTCGCGCATCTGGATCTGCGCGGTCAACCCCGTCTGTATCTCCGGCGAGAGGAACGCCTCGCCGCGCGCGACCGCCGCCACCGCATCGAAGATCGCGCCTCGATCGGCCTCCTTGGAGAGGTACGCGCCGGCGCCCATGGCGATCGCCCTGTAGACGAGGTCGCTCTCGACATACGCGGACAGGAACACCACCCGCGTGCCCAGCTCCTCGCGCTTGATCGCGTTCAGCACCTCCATGCCGTCGAGACCCGGCATGCGCACGTCGAGCACCGCCACATCTGGCTCCAGCGACTTGATCTGGGGTAGCGCCTCACGGCCGTCGGTGGCCTGACCCACCAGCTCGAGGTCGGGACGCTCGCGGATGGCCCGCACCAGTCCCTCGCGGTAGACGGGATGGTCGTCGGCCACATAGACGCGCACCCTCTTGCCCGTTCGCGCCATTTGAGTGTTTTAGCACTATCCCCAGGGAGTGCCTACTGCTCAACCCCCAAGCTCGGCGAGCCGGTCGCAGATCTCGTGGCGCGCGGCCGCCTTGTCGAGCACCGCCACGACGCCCGCCTGGGCTGCGGTGGCGCTCAGCGACTCGTTCGGGCCGCCGGTGAGCAGCACGGGCCGCGTCGGGATCGGCTCGTCAAGCCCGGCAAGCGTGCGACAGACGTCGAGGCCGCCCAGATGAGCGAGCCTCACCTCGAGCACCAGCAGGTCCGGACGCAGCGTCAGCGTCTGCTCGAGCGCCTCGCGCCCGTCCCCCGCCTCGCCGGCGAGCGCGAGCAGCGGGTGGTCGCTGATCGCCCTTGCCAGCCCTGCCCGGTAGCCCTCGTGTCCATCCACGAGTAGCACGCTAATCGTCCCTCCCAAAGTACGTGCCTAGAGCAAGCGCCGGGCCGGGCCTGAAGCTCGTCGTGTCCGTGACGATGCCGTAATCCTCGTGATCACTTCGCCATGCTGCGGCCACTGAGGCGTGGGCCGCCTCAGCCGATTGGGGGTGGACAGGTTGTATTGGGGGTAGACCAATTGGACTAATCCGATTGGGGGATCCTCTCACGAATTGGTCCATGCAGCGCGAAAAAAAGGTCGCAGTCGCAGGTCGCGGCCGCCTGCGACGGTGGATACGACAGTCGGAACCGATCTTCTGGCAGGGGTCGACGACGGGGCTCAGCCCCGCGACCTGCGACCTGCGACCCGCGACCTAGTCCTTGAGGAAGGACGGAATGTCGATCTCGTCCTCTGAGATCTCAAGCGACGAGCGCTGGCGGTCGTCCATGGCGATGTCGCCGCGGTCGCGCGGGCGCGACGACGGCCGCGGTCCGCGCTCGATGTCGTACAGCCCGGGGCGACCGCCGGGGCGGTCGAAGCCGGTGGCGATCACGACCACTCGCACCTCGTCGGCGAGGCCCTCGTCGATCACGGCTCCGAAGATGATGTTCGAGTTGTGATCGGCGGCGCTCTGCACGATCTCGGCGGCCTCGTTGACCTCGAAGAGGCCGAGGTCGGAGCCACCGGTGATGTTCAGCAGGATGCCGGTGGCACCCTCCACCGACTGCTCCAGCAGCGGGCTGGAGATGGCGTTCTTGGCCGCCTCCGAGGCGCGGCTCTCGCCGCTCGCCGAGCCGATGCCCATCAGCGCGGATCCGGCGTCGTGCATGATCGTCCGCACGTCGGCGAAGTCGAGGTTGATCAGGCCCGGGATCGTGATCAGGTCGGTGATGCCCTGCACGCCCTGGCGCAGGACGTTGTCCGCTTCCCGGAACGCGTCGAGGATGCTGGTGCGGCGCTCGACGATCGTGAGCAGCTTCTCGTTGGGGATCACGATCAGCGTGTCGACCTGCTCGCGCAGCTTGTCGATGCCGTCGCCCGCCTGGCGGCCGCGCTGGGAGCCCTCGAATTCGAACGGCCGCGTGACCACACCGACGGTGAGCGCGCCGATCTCGTGCTTCGCCACCTCGGCGATCACCGGCGCGGCCCCTGTTCCGGTGCCACCGCCCTCGCCGGCGGTGACGAAGACCATGTCGGCGCCCTTCAGCGCCTCCTTGATCTCGTCGCGGCTCTCGTTGGCCGCGCCGTAGCCCACATCGGGGTCGGCACCCGCTCCGAGGCCGCGCGTGAGCTGCGCGCCGATCTGAAGCTTGATGTCGGCGTCGCACATCTGCAACGCCTGCGCATCGGTGTTCACAGCGATGAACTCGACGCCCTTGAGGCCCGCGTCAACCATGCGGTTCACGGCGTTGGTGCCGCCACCTCCGACACCGACGACCTTGATCACCGCCAGGTAGCTGCCCGTCTCCATACCTTGTCCTCGCCTTGTTCCCTCTGGTCCTTTAATCGTGCAGCCAGACTTCTCTTACGTCCGACTCTCAAGGAACAGTTGAGAGTTTTGGCCGCTGCAATAAGCCCGCAAAGTCCGCACTGTAGGCGTTTTTCGACGCAGATGTCAATCCGAAGGGCGATTTCGTGCAGGCGCCATACCCTCGATGACTACTCGAGGGTAGCCTCAAGCTCGACGTCAGGGTTGAGGGTTGGTGCCCGCCACGCCCCCGCCCTGGGTCGGGGTCGTCTGCGCGGATGTGCCCTGCGTCTGAGTCCCGCCCGACGGCTGCAGGGCCTGGCTCGGAGTGGTCGTGCCCGAGGGTCCGGTCGCGCCCGTGGCACCCTGGGTGGCGGCGCCGGTCTGAGTGGTGACGCTCTGGCCGCTGAGGGCCGTTGAGCTGGTGGACGCGCTACCGAGCGGAGCGATCGAGGAGGTGGCGAGGCCGCCCGCCACGGGCCGCTCCGGGAGCCGCACGTCCACGTACGAGGCCCCCTTCGAAGCCGAATCGGCCAGCACGCCGGCGGCGGCCGCCCACTTGGCGTCCACGCGCGTGGCGTCCCCGAAGATCAGCTGAGGGCCGTTACGGAGCCTCACCACGATGCCCCTCGTCTCGCCCGACCCGATGCTCGCGATCCGCCGTGCCAGCGCGGGCGGGGCGGCCGCGGCCACCTGCAGCTCGGTGAGCGCCAGGGGATCGGTCAGAGTGCGCGTGGGAGCCGCTGAGCGGGTGCGAATCGCGGGTAGCGGGACGCGGGCCCGGATGCCCTTCAGCACGCTCCCGTCGGCCGCCAGCAGCACGTGCGAGCCGCCGGTCTGAAGCAGCGCAACGGGCCGTTCCTGGATCACCCGGATCGTCAGGCCGTGCGGGAAGTGAGCCGTGGCCTCAACGTCCTTCACCGCGGTGTAGCTCGCCACCGCGCTCAGCAGGGCGGCCTGATTCACGTCGAGCGTGCTCATGTCGCGCGCGGCAGCCGTCAGCGCCTGCCGGATGCGGTCGGCATCGTTCGTGTTCAGCCCCTTCACCGTCACGTGCTCGACCTTGACGAAGCTCGAGTGGCGGAACCAGAAGGTGTAGAGCGACCACAGCACCACCAGGGCGGCGATCCCGAAGATGAGCCAGCGGCGTACCCGCACCGGAATCGCGAGCGCGGCGCGCGGCAGAGTGCGCAGCGTGGCTGCAGCGGCAGCCCTCATCGGCCGGCCTCGGCCTGCGGTTGATCGCCAAGCAGCTGCACCTCGGCCTCGAGCTCGATCCCGAAGCGCTCCCTGACACGCCGGCGGCCCTCCGCCATCAGGGCGAGCACGTCGGCCGTGGTGGCCTCCCCCATGTTCTCCACGAAGTTGGCGTGCTTCGGCGAGAAGCGTGCGCCGCCCACCTGCAGGCCGCGACACCCGGCCTCCTCGAGCAGCATCCCCGCCGTGCGGCCCTCCGCACGCGGGTCGTCGGGGTTCTTGAAGGTGGAGCCGAAGGTCTTGATCCCAGAGGGCTGGGCGGCCTTGCGCTGCTCGCGCATGCGGGCGAGGGTGGCCTTCACCTCGGCCGGATCGGCCCGCTCGAGCCTGAACGAGGCGAGCGCCACGATCTCGCGCTTCTGGAGGTTGGAGCGCCGGTACTCGAAGCCGAGCTGGTCCGGCGTCCTGCGCTCGCTCCCGCTGGGCGACGCGATGTCCACCCACTCGAGCACCTTGCCGAGCTCGCCGCCGTAGGCATTGGCGTTCATCTTCACCGCGCCGCCGACCGTGCCCGGGATGTTCACGCCGAACTCGAGCCCGGTGAGTCCCCAGCGCGCGGCACGCGCGGAAGCTTGGGGAAGGCGGGCGCCGCCGCCGCAGAGCACATGTTCGCCGTCGCGTTCGATCGTCGCCAGCGCGTCGTCGAGCTTCAGCACAAGTCCCCGAAATCCACCATCGGCTACCAGGAGGTTCGAGCCCGAACCCACCACTCCTACCTCGATTTCGGCCTCCTTTGCCCAGGCCAGCAACTCCGCCAGGCGTTCCTGGGATCCCACGCGCGCGAACCAGTCCGCCGATCCACCCGTACGCACCGTGGTGAAGCGCGCCAGCGGGTGGTCGCGCTCCACTCCCTCGGGGGCGTTCACGCGGCGCTCCCGAGCCGTCGCGCGAGCGAATCCACGTCCCCTGCGCCGAGGGTCAGCAGCACGTCGCCCTCGCGGAGCTCCGCGCGCAGGACGCCCTCGGCGTCCTCAAGCCTGGGCAGCCAGTAGGCGGGCCGCCCGTGCATCGCCGAAGCGGCCTCCGTGGCCACGAGCCAGCCCGACACCCCGGGGAAGTCCTCCGCCCGCTCGCGCGCCGGGTAGATGTCCACCACCACCACCACGTCCGCCAGAGCCAGCGCCCGGCCGAAGTCGCGGGCCATGTGCCGCGTGCGCGAGTACAGATGCGGCTGAAAGCAGGCCACGATTCGCCGCGCCCCAAGCGTGCGGGCAGCCTCCAGCGTGGCGCGCACCTCCGTGGGGTGGTGGGCGTAGTCGTCATAGACGCGCGCGCCGGACTCGGTGCGGCCGTGCGACTCGAAGCGCCTGCCCGCTCCGCTGAAGGACGCGAGCGCGGGAGCCGCCTCGTGGAGCTCGAGGCCCGCCTCGCGGCAGGCGGCCAGCGCTGCCAGCGCGTTCAGCACGTTGTGCCTGCCGGGCACCTGCAGCTCCACCGGCGTGCCCTCGGCAAGGAAGCGCGAGCCCAGCTCCACCAGCTCGACCTCGCGGCCGGCGAAGCTCCCCGAGTCGATGCCGAACGTGACCGTCGGGGGCACGGCGGGGAGCTCGAGCCCGACCGGTGCCACCAGCACCGGCACGCGCCCGGCGAAGTCGGCGAACGCTCGCTCTACCTCGGCGAGCGAGGCGTAGGTGGCGTGATGGTCCAACTCCACGTTCGTCACCACCGCCACGTCCGGCTCGAGCGCGAGGAAGGAGCGATCGGACTCGTCGGCCTCGACCACCACCCAGTCGCCGTCGCCCCAGGCGGCGTTCGTCCCCGTGGAGCGCACCTCACCGCCGATCAGGTAGGCCGGCTCGCGCCCGCAGGTCACCAGCGCGTGGGCGATCATGCTCGCGGTGGTGGTCTTGCCGTGCGTGCCCGCGACCGCCAGGCAGCGCTTCAGCTTCGAGACCTCGGCCAGCAGCTCGCCCCTGTGAATCACACGCTCCCCCAGAGCGCGCGCCGCCTGGAGCTCGGGGTTGTCGTCGGCGATCGCGGTCGAGACCACCACGTCCGCCCCGGGTGTGAGGTGGCCGGCGTCGTGCCCGATCTCGGGCTCTATGCCGGCCTCGCGCAAACGCTCCGAATAGGGGGATTCCGCGCGGTCGGAGCCGCTTACCTGCGCGCCGAGGCGGCGCGCCACCAGCGCGAGCCCGCTCATTCCCGCGCCGCCGATGCCGATGAAGTGGAGCCGGCGTCCGGCCCACGGCGCGTCGCTCATGCGGCCGGACGATAGCGGCGCCCCAGGCGGCCGCGGGACTCAGATCTGAGGCGGGGGCTCAGGCACCGGGGGTCGCGGATCGGGCACCCCGGGACCACCGGGAGGCGTGGGGCTCGGGGGCTCCGGATCGGGCGGCAGAGGTGGACGATCGTGGATCTGGCTCATGCGTCCGCGATACCCGGGCACCGTCTCCGATATGCGGCCTCGGCGCGCTACTGGTACAAGTGTCGGCGGCCCCTCTGACCGACGAAAGGAGTCGGACATGCCCTACGAGGTCCCGGACCTCCCATACGACTACTCGGCGCTCGAGCCGCACATCGACGAGCAGACGATGCGAATCCACCACGACAAGCATCACGCCGCGTACGTCACCAACGCCAACGCGGCGCTCGAGGGCACCGAGTGGGCCGACAAGCCCGTGGACGAGGTGCTGAAGAACCTCGACAAGGTCCCCGAGGACAAGCGCGGCGCCGTGCGCAACAACGCCGGCGGCCACTCGAACCACACCTTCTTCTGGCAGATCATGGGTCCCGACGGTGGCGAGCCCGAGGGCGACCTGGCCCAGGCGCTCTCCGACACGTTCGGCAGCTTCGACGACTTCAAGAGCCAGCTGAAGGACGCCGGCGTGAAGCGGTTCGGCTCAGGCTGGGCCTGGCTGGTGCACGACGGCTCGGGCCTCGCGATCACGAGCACGGCCAATCAGGACAGCCCCGTCACCGACGGCCAGACCCCGCTCCTCGGAGTCGACGTCTGGGAGCACGCCTACTACCTGAACTACCAGAACAGGCGCCCGGACTACCTGGACGCCTGGTGGAATGTCGTCAACTGGGCAGAAGTGGCGAAGCGGTACGCCGCTGTCTGAGCCCAGATGTATGGAAGTACGGAGTACGGAGAACGACGGGCTGTCCTCCGTACTTCCGTACCTCCGTCATTCCCACTGGGCCGTCCGTACTTCAGGTAGGCTCGGCACCGCATGACCTCCTTCTCCGTGGAGAGTGAGCCCGGGGGCGCTGCCGCGAGGTTGCGACTCACCGGGGACCTCGATCTGGCCACGGCCGAAGACGCCGAGCGGGCGATCCTAGAGGCCGAAGAGGGGCGCCCGCCGGTGCTGATCCTCGACCTCAGCGAGCTCGACTTCATGGACTCCACCGGCCTGCGGGTGATCCTCAGCGCCCACACGCGGGCGCAGGACCAGGAGCGCCGCGTGGTGCTCGTCAAGGGCCCGTCGGTGGTGCAGCGCGTGTTCGAGATCACTCGGCTCGCCGAGCGTCTCGACATGGTCGACAGCGTCGACGACGTCTAGTAGCGCCCGCCGCTAGGAGGCGGGTTGGCCGTCAGCGCGGTCGATCTCGAACCACACGCTCGTGCTGCCGCCCAGCTCCACGCCCCAGCGGTCCGAGAGCTGCTCCACGAGGAACAGTCCCCAGCCCGAGCCCGGGTCGTCGCCCGGCTCCCGAGCGCTGGCCTCGAAACCAGGCCCAAGATCGGTCACGCAGACGCGCACGCGCTCCCTGCGGACGCTGAGCTCGACGGCGACCGTGCTTGCGGCAGTGGCCGCCGCGTGGCGCACGCTGTTGGTCACCAGCTCGCTGACGAGCAGCCGCATGTCCTCGAAGAGCGCCGGTCCGAGCTCGGCCTCGAACTCGTTCAGGCTGTGACGCGCCAGCGCCACTGCCTCGGGGCCGCTGCGAAGGCGAAGCTTGACCTCGCCGGGCCGCCGCGCACCGCGCCTGGCTGCGCGCGTAGTGCGCTGCTCGACGGTCGGGAATGGGTCGGTCGGCATTCTGAAGGGTCGCTCGTCCGGACGGGGTGACGACTCAGCCGGTGGGTCGCGAGAGGGTGCGACGCCTCACTGGGTCATCGAGAAAGCGCATCGGCACCTTCTCAATCCGACTTTAGGGTGAAAGTTGCGCACCCGCCCCCGCGAGCGTCTCACGGGCGATCAGATCGGCGGCGTCGGGCGCGCGAGATGCGACTGGCCGCGGCGGCCATACCGCGCAGCCGGGCCGGGGCGCCGAGCAGCGCGGCGACCTCACGGGCGAGTCGCGGCCCGTCGAGCTCGCCGTCCGGCACCACCACCGCGGCGCCCTCGCGCTCCATCCAGCGAGCGTTCTGGGTCTGATGGTCCGCGGTCGCGTGCGGATAGGGCACGAGCACGGCCGGGAGGCCCGCCGCGGCCACCTCCAGCACCGAGCCGCCGGCGCGCGCGGCCACCAGATCGGCGGCCGCCAGCGCGTCGGCAAAGGGCTGTATGTACTCGTGGAGGTGGTAGTGCGGAGGCGACCCGAGAGCGTCCAGCCGCGCGCGCAGGTTCGGATAGTCGCGCTTGCCGCTCGCGTGCAGGACGGCGCAGGGCGCCGCGGCGCCGAACGCCTCGATTGCCGCCTGGTTCAGGGAGCGGGCGCCGAGCGAGCCGCCGAACACGAGCAGGCACGGCTCCGACTCCCCCACTCCGAAGCGCATTCGGGCCGCGCCGCGGTCCGCCTGGCCGGTGCCGGCCGGGACCGGCCGGCCGCTCAGCACGTACCTGCCGCCCTCGCGACCCGGGATCGGGAAGGACAGGAACACCCGCCTCGCGAAGCGCGCGAGCAGGCGGTTCGCCATCCCGAGGTGGCTGTCCGCCTCGCAGAGGAAGAGCGGGATCCGCAGGAGGGCCGCGGCGAGCCCCACCGGGCCCGCCACGTAGCCGCCGGCGCCGATCACGGCGTCGGCGCGCGCACGGCGCAGCAGCAGCGCGGCCTTGGGCAGCGCCAGCACGGCCAGCGCAAGGGCGCGCACGGCGCGCAGCGGGTTGCTCCGGTCGATGCCGACGACCTTGATCTGGCGGAGCTTGTAGCCGGCGGCCGGCACGAGCTCCGCCTCGGCCCGCTCGCCGCCGATGAACTCGACTTCGGCGCCGCTAGCCCGCAGCGCGTCCGCGACCGCGAGCGCCGGCACGACGTGGCCGGCCGTCCCGCCCGCCGCTATCACCACTCGCGGCACGCGGCCCCTTTCCGCCGTCGATCGCCCGCAGGCGTCCGGGAGAAGCGGCCCGCGCCCTGCCGCCGGTGGCGGCCACGTTCAGGAGCAGACCCATGCCGCCGAGCAGCACGATCAGGTTCGAGTTGCCGTAGGAGATGAACGGCAGCGGCACGCCGGTCAGCGGCGCGAGCCCCATCACGGCGAAGAAGTTCAGGGTGGCCTGGCAGAGGATGATCGAGGTCATCCCCACCGACAGCAGCTTGGCGTAGCGATCCTTGGCCATCTTGGCCGCGCGCAGTCCGGCGTAGGCGATCATCCCGTAGAGCGCCGCCACCGCGGTGATGCCGATCAGCCCCAGCTCCTCGCCGATGATCGCCAGGATCATGTCCGTGTGCGCCTCGGGCAGGTAGAAGATCTTCTGCACCGACTCGCCTAGTCCGACTCCGAAGAACCCGCCCGAGCCGATCGCGATCATCGACTGGACGGTCTGGAAGCCGGCGCCGCTCTGGTCCTGCCAAGGGTGCATGAACGACATCAGCCGCGCGCGCCGATAGGGCGCGGCGATCGCGAACACGATCGCCAGCAGGATCAGGACCCCCGCGATCGTGGCCAGGTGGCGTAGCGGCACCCCGGCCGCGAACAGCAGCGCGAACGTCGCCATGCAGATCACGATCGCCGTGCCCATGTCCGGCTGCTTCAGCAGTAGCAGGCAGGCGATCGCCGACCACGAGCAGCAGCGGCTTGAACAGCGTGCCGCAGGTGCTTGATCTGCGCCGGCTTGCGCGCCAGGAGCGTCCGCCGCGTAGAGCACGATCGCGACCTTCAGGAGCTCCGAGGGCTGGAACTGCACCGGTCCGGCCGCCGAGCCAGCGGCGTCGCGCCGTTCACCGTGATGCCGATGCCCGGCACCATCACGGCGAGCGACAGGCCGAAGCGAGCCGAACAGGAGGATCGGGGTGGCCTTGCGCACGACCTTCAGGCCGTGGCGCGATAGGACGTGGAGCAGCGCCACGCCCGAGCGCGCCGAAGATCACGTAGCGCTTGAGGTAGAACGAGGAATCGCCGGTGGTGAGCAGCGACTCGGCCGAGCTCGCCGAGTAGACCATCACCGCGCCGGCGGCGAGCAGGCAGAGCGTGGCGGTGTAGAGCATCGAGTACTCGAGGGGAGGCTTCGCCCTCCCGGCTCGGCGGCGGTCCGTAGCCATCCGAGCCTCCTTCGACGTGCAGGCCCGGAATCATTCTTGCGCCGCGATTTCCTTTGCCAGCGCGCGAAAGCGGTCGCCGCGCGCCTCGAAGTTCTCGAACTGGTCGAAGCTCGCGCAGGCGGGCGAGAGCAGCACCACCTCGCCCGGCCGAGCGGCGCTCGCGGCGGCCCGAAGCGCCCGCTCGAGGTCGCCGCAGCGCTGCAAAGCGGACGGTGCCCGCGAGATCGTCCTCGAGCCGCTCAGCGGCCTCCCCGATCAGGTAGCAGGCGCTGCAGCGGGCGCTCACCGACTCGCGCAGGCCCCGGAAGCCCCCGCCCTTGAGGCTGCCCCCGGCGATCAGGTGCACGCCGCCCGTCGAAGGCCTCGATGCCCACCAGCGCGGAGGCCACGTTCGTGGCCTTCGAGTCGTTCACGAACGCCACGCCGCCGCGCTCCGCCACCTCCTCGAGCCGATGGGGCACGCCGGGGAACGAGCGCAGCGCGTCGCAGACGCGATCGGGGTCGATCCCGCGCGCGAGCGCGGCCGCTGCCGCCGCCATCGCGTTCTCGCGGTTGTGAGCACCGCGCAGGCGCAGCTCGCTCGCGTCCATCAGGCGCGCGCCCTCCCACCAGAGCTCCCCGTCCCGCTCCGCCAGGTCGGCGTCCGGGCCGCCGAAGCGCAGCGTCCGCGCGCGGCCGGGCTGACCGGCGAACCCGGAGTGCAGAAGCGCCAGGTCGTCCTCGTCCTGATGCTCGAAGATGCGCAGCTTGGCCGCCAGGTAGTCCTCCATCGTCCCGTGGCGGTCGAGGTGGTCCTCGCTCGACGTTCAGGAGCAGCGCGCACTCGGGCGCGAACGCCGAGGCATCCTCGAGCTGGAAGCTGGAGGCCTCGCAGATCACCGTCGCGGCCGGATCGATGTTGCCCACCAGCGAGGCGAGCGGCGTCCCCACGTTCCCCGCCACCAGCGCGGGCACGCCCGCCTCCTCGTGGATCGCGCCGAGCAGCACCACCGTGGTGGTCTTGCCGTTCGTGCCGGTCACCGCGACGAACTCGTTCGGAAGGAGGCGCCAGGCCAGCTCGAGCTCGCCCACCACCTCCAGGCCGCGCTCGCGCGCCGCCACGATCACGGGCGCCTCCTTCGGCACCCCCGGGCTCTTCACCACAGTCTGCGCCCGCTCGAGCAGGTCGAGCCCGTCGGAGCGCAGGCGCACCTCCACGCCCTCGAGCGCGTCGGCCCCGGCGGGCTCGGCAAAGTCGCAGCCCATCACCTCCCCGTGCTCGCGAAGCATGAGCGCCGCGGCCACGCCCGAGCGCGCAAGCCCGACCACCAGGTAGGGCCCGGGAGGGAGCGGGGGCCGGGATTTCACGTGATCGACTGCTGGTACAGCGTGAAGCCGATGGCCGCGCGATCGCCGCCACGATCCAGAAGCGCAGGATGATCTTCGTCTCGGACCAGGCCATCAGCTCGAAGTGGTGGTGGACCGGCGCCATCAGGAACACGCGCTTGCGGAAGCGCTGGAACGCGATCACCTGGATCAGCACCGAGAGCGCCTCGATCACGAAGATGCCGCCCGTGATCAGGAGCAGCACCTCGGTCTTCGTCATCACGGCCAGCGCGGCGATCGCGCCGCCCAGCCCCAGCGATCCGGTGTCCCCCATGAAGATCGCGGCGGGGAACGAGTTGAACCAGAGGAAGCCGACGCAGGCCCCCACGAGGCAGGCGCGACACCAGCGCGAGGTCGTGCTGCCCGGTGGTGATGAAGGTCATGGCCGTGTAGGCCAGCAGCACGATCGCCGCGCAGCCGGCGGCCAGCCCGTCGAGCCCGTCGGTGAGGTTCACGCCGTTGGTGGCGCCCGCGAGCACGAGGAAGATGAGCACCGGATAGCCGTAGCCGATGTTCACGCGAGAAGTCCGAAGATCCGGAAGCGGACGGTGTCGGAGAGGTGCGGGTGCCCGCTGTGGGTGGCCACGTACCAGAGGCCGATCGCGATGGCCGCCTGTACCGCGATCTTGACCCGGCCCGACACGCCGAGCGAGCGCCGCTTGGTGATCTTCATCCAGTCGTCGGCGAAGCCGAGCGTGGCGCTCGCCAGCATCGTCCCGATCACGGCCAGGCGTCTCGGTGTCGAAGTGGCCGAGGATCAGGAACGGCACCACAACGGCGAGACCATGATCAGAAGGCCGCCCATCGTCGGCGTGCCCGCCTTTGAGGCGTGACCGGCCGGGCCGTCCTCGCGGATCTGCTGCCCGAACTCGCGGGCCCTCAGGAAGTCGATGAACTTCGGGCCGAGGAACATGCAGATGAGCAGCGAGGCCATGCCCGCGATGAGGATCGTTCCGAGCATCTGGCTACTTCGCGAGGACGCGCTCCAGCCCGACCGATCGCGACCCCTTCACGAGCACGCGGTCACCCGGGGCGGCGAGCTCCATGAGCAGCGCGCCGGCCTCCTCGGGGGTTGCCACGGAGTGGGTCTCGCCGTCGAACCCCTCGCCGAACGCCAGCGCCTCCTGCCCGACCGTGATCAGAACGTCGATGCCGAGCTCCGCCGCGCGCTCACCGATCTCGCGGTGGTAGGCGGGGCTGTCCGGACCGAGCTCCGCCATGCCGCCGAGAATCGCCACGCGGCGGCCGGCATGGCTGTCGGCGAGGTGCTCCAGGGCTGCTCGCATCGACATCGGGTTCGCGTTGTAGCAGTCGTTCACGACGGTCACCCCGCCCTCGAGCTCCACGAGCTGCCCTCGCATCGAGGAGAACTCGACCTCCACGCGCCCCTCCGGCGTCACCCCGAGCGCCGTCGCCGCGGCCACCGCGGCGAGCGTGTTGAGCACGTTGTGGGGCTCGTCGTAGGGCAGCTCGAGCGAGATCCTGCGCCCGCGCGCGTCGATCTCGGCCCGTCCGTCCCTCGAAGGAGACGAGGCTCACGTCGCCTCCGGGCCCGAACGTGATCGTGTCGAGGTCGCCGCGCAGATGTGGCTCCAGCAGCGGCTCGCCCGCGGGGACGACGCACGCGGCGCCGACCGGCAGGTCCCGGATCAGCTCCGCCTTGGCGGCGGCGACGCGCTCCACCGTGCCCAGCAGCTCGAGGTGCACCGGCCCGACGTTCACGATCACGCCCACGTCCGGCTCGGCGATCTGCAGCGAGCTCGGCGATCTGGCCCTCACCGCGCATCGCCATCTCGAGCACCAGCGCCTCGGTGCCGCGCTCGGCCTCCAGCATCGACAGCGGCAGCCCGATCTCGGTGTTCCAGTTCTGGCGGTTGGCGTGGGTGGTGAGGTGAGGCGCGAGGAGCGCGCGCGAGGATGTCCTTGGTGGAGGTCTTGCCGGTGGAGCCGGTCACGCCCACCACGGGGCAGGCGAGCTCCCGCCGCCATGCGCGCGCCAGCCGCTGGAGCGCCACCAGCGTGTTGTGAGCCTCGATCACCAGGCCCCGGTTGCCCAGCTCGCGCGCCCGGCGGGGCCCCACCAGCGCGCCCCACGCGCCGGCCGCCAGCGCATCGGCCGCGAACTCGCCGCCATCGGCGCTCTGGCCGACCAGCCCCACGAACAGGTCGCCGGGGCCCACCTCGCGGCTGTCCACCACCGCGCGGCGCGGTCCCGGGGTCTGGGGATCGCCGACGAGGAGGGTCGCGCCCGCACACCTGGCCAGCCAGCCGGCCGTGCGGTCGATCACGCGCCCACCCCCAGCGCGTCACGCAGCGCCTCGCGGGCCACCGTCACGTCGTCGAACGGCTCCTTGTGACCGCCGGCGAACTCCTGCCCCTGCTCGTGTCCCTTGCCGGCGATCACCACCACGTCCCCAGGCTTCGCGCCATCGATTGCGCGAGCGATCGCCGCGCGGCGGTCCACCTCGCGCTCGGCGTCGCCGGCCGTGCCGCCCAGCACCTCGTCCACGATCGCGTCCGGGTCCTCGGAGCGCGGGTTGTCAGAGGTCACGATCACCCGGTCCGCCAGCTCGCTGCGCCACCCGCCCCATCAGCGGGCGTTTGCCGCGGTCGCGGTCCCCGCCGGCGCCGAACACCACGTGCAGCCGCCCGCTCGTCAGGTCGCGCGCCGCGCGCAGCACGTTGTCGAGCGCCTCGGGCGTGTGCGCGTAGTCCACGAGCACGGTGAACTCCTGGCCCTCGTCCACCGGCTCGAAGCGGCCGGGCACGCGATCGGCGCCGCGCAGGGCGGCCGTGATCGTCCCGGGCGGGACCCCCAGCGCTCGCGCCGCGGCCACCGCCGCCAGCGTGTTCTGCACGTTGAAGAGCCCGGGCAGCCTCGTCTCGATCTCGAGCGGCCCATCCGGCGTCTCGCAGGCGAACGCCGAGCCGCTCGGGTCGAAGCTCACCCGCAGCGCGCGGTAGTCGGCCTCGCGCTCGATCGAGTACGTGGTCGCGTCCGGCAGCTCCTCCGCGAGCCGGCGGCCGTAGGCGTCGTCCAGGTTCACCACCGCCACGCCCTCGTCGCCCTCGAACAGCCTCCGCTTGGCGGCGAAGTAGCTCTCCATGTCCTCGTGGAAGTCGAGGTGATCCTGCGTCAGGTTGGTGAAGATCCGGCAGGCGAAGTGGATGCCCTCCGCGCGCCCGAGCTCCAGCGCGTGCGAGGACACCTCCATCGCGCAGGCGCGGTCGCCCGCGTCGAGCATGCGGCGGAAGGTGGCCTGGAGGTCGACCGCCTCGGGTGTGGTGCGCTCCACCGGCTCGTCGTGGCCGCCCACGACGGACTTCACGGTGCCGAGCAGTCCGGTCTGCACCCCGGCCGCCTCCAGCAGGGCTCGCACCAGGAACGCCGTGGTCGTCTTGCCGTTGGTGCCGGTCACGCCCACCACGATCAGGTCGCGCGTGGGATCGCCGTAGAAGCGCGCGGCCACGGCGGGCATCGCCGCCCGCACGTCGGGCACGATCACCTCAGGCACCCCGAGCCCCAGCGGCCGCTCGCAGACCAGCGCAACGGCGCCCCGCTCGACCGCCCCGGCGGCGAAGTCGTGCCCATCGGCGCGGAACCCGGGCACGCAAAAAAAGAGCGCCCCCGGAGCGACGCTCTCACTCGAATACGCCAACGCGGAAATGTCCACGTCCGGGGCAGCGTTGCCCATCAGCTCGCGGAGCAGCATGCGCTCAGCAGTCTAGGACTGCCAAGAGCGGAAAGCGCTTCTCTGCCACCTAGTTAGGCGGTATGCCCAGATAAGGGAGCGCGAACGAGACGATCTTCTGGAACGCGGGCGCGGCCACCGAGCCGCCGTAGATGTCGCCCTTCGGCTCGTCCACCATCACGGCCACCAGCAGGCGGGGCTTGCGCGCTGGGGCGAAGCCGACGAACGAGGCCACGAACTTGTTCTTCGAGTAGCCGCCCTGCTTGTCGGGCTTCTGGGCGGTGCCGGTCTTGCCGGCCAGCTTGTAGCCGGGAACGACGGCCTCCGTGGCGGTGCCGCCCGGGGCAAGCACGCCCTCCAGCATCCGCGACACGGCGGTGGCCGTGCGGGCCGTGACCACGCGGTGCTTCGGGGCCGGGTCCCCGATCACGATGTGCGGGCGCACCATCATCCCGGCGTTCGCGATCGCGGAGTAGGCGGTGGCCATCTGGATCGGCGTGACCGCCTCGCCCTGGCCGATGGGCAGGTTGCCCATGGAGGAGCCGGAGTACTGGTTGGGGTGCAGGACGATGCCGGGCGACTCGCCGGGCAGGTCGACGCCCGTCGGCTGGCCGAAGCCGAACGCCCTCACCCAGCGGTCGAAGTTCTGCGGTCCGAGCTTGAGCCCGATCTTCACGGCCCCGACGTTGGACGACTGGGCGAGGATCCCCTTCACGCTCAGCGTCTCGGCGCCGCGCGGGTGGGCATCGCTGATCTTGCGATCGGCCACCTCGATCGTCGGCGGCAGGTAGAAGGGGGTGTTGGGGGTGATCAGGCCGTCCTGCAGCGCGCCCGACACCGTGAAGGCCTTGAAGGTCGAGCCCGGCTCGTAGCTCGAGGTCACCGCGCGGTCCTGCTTGGCGTACGCCGGCGCGCCACCGGGGTCGTTGGCGTTCACGCGCGGCCAGTTGGCCAGGGCGAGGATCGAGCCGTCACGCGGGTCCATCACCAGCGCGGTCGCGCCCTTGGGCGTGTACTGCTGGCCCACGTCGGACAGCACGGCCTCGACGCGCTCCTGGATGTTCGCGTCGAGCGTCAGGTGCAGGTCGCTGCCCTGCTGCGGCTGCTTCGTCACCTCGATGCTGACGGGCCGCCCCAGCGCGTCCTTCACCATCTTCTCCGACCCGTCGGTGCCGTGCAGGCCCTTCTCGAAGCGCGCCTCGAGGCCCGAGAGGCCGTAGTTGTCGGTGCCCACGCTGCCGATCACCTGCGATGCGAGCCACTGCTGCGGGTACTTCCTGCGCGGCTCCACCAGCGTGCCGATGCCCTGGAGCTTCAGCTTGGCTACCTCCGCCCCGATGTCCATGTTGATCTTGCGCTTGAGGTAGACGAAGCCCTTGGTGCGGTCGGAGAGCTTCGCCAGCAGCTCGTTCGTGGGGAGGTGCAGCAGCGCCGAGAGGCGCGTGGCCGTTGCGCCCGGGTTCTTGATCAGCAGCGGGTCGGCGTAGATCGTCGACGAGTCCTCCGAGATCGCCAGCACCTTGCCGTTGCGATCGAAGATGGTGCCGCGCTTGGCCGACAGGGTGAGGCGCTCGGTCTGCTGTGAGAGCGCGCGGCCACGAAGGGAGCTGGCCTTGACCGTATCGAGCCACCAGGCCCGCATGCCGATCGCGAGGAGCGAGAGCAGGAAGAGCCCGAAGAGGAAGCCGATGCGGCGGTCCAGCAGCCGCACCTAGGGAGCGCCTCCACCGCCCGCCGTGCCTCCGGTGGGCGTCGTGCTCGTCGGTGTGGGGTAGGTCGGAGCGGAAGTCGTGGGAGTGCTGCCGCCCAGCGCGGTGGTGCTCGGCCCGGTGGCGCCGGAGGGTGCGCCGCCGGCCGGCCCGGTGGCCGGGGCGGTGGTACCTGCCGGACCCGTGGCGCCCGTCGTTGGCGTGGTGGAAGTGGCGGGCGCGACGGCCGTCTGCGGTACCTGCGAGATCGGCCCCGGCGCCACGGCCGGCTGCGGGGGCACGATCCGGTGCGAGGCGCGGATCGAGTCCACGCGCGGGTTCACGGTCAGGTAGCGCACGTCCTGAGGCAACGGCAACACGAAGCCGCGCTCGACGGCGAGGCGCTGGATGCGCTCGCTCGAGCCGAGCCGAGCCGCCTCCACCCCCAGCCGCGAGTTCTCCTGCCTGAGCGTGGTCGCGCGGGCGCTGTCGCGCGTGATCGTCTGGTTGAGCCGCATCACGCTGACGTTGAAGAACACGATGCCCACGAGCAGGCAGCCGATCAGCACCACCCAGATGCGGCCGCGCAGCAGGCGGTCGAGCAGCCCGCTGGGGCTCGGGACGAAGCGGGGCAGCGGCAATGCCCGCAGCGCCGGGGCCGCGGCAGCGGCCACACGCGTCGGGCCCGACCGGCGTCGCGGCACAGACTGGCGCGGAGCCCGCTCGGCGTGCGTGCCGGTGCGGGCCGCTGCTGTGGCCGCCCGCGGCATCAGCCGCCGGTCTCCAGCTTGCGCGCCACCCGCAGCTTGCCGGACGCGGCGCGCGGGTTGGCGGCAACCTCGCCCTGGGTGGGCGCCACGGCGCGACCGGTGATCAGCTCGGCCTCAGGGGTGCGGTTGCAGATGCAGATCGGGAAGTCCGGCGGGCAGACGCACCCCTGCGCGCGCTCGGCGAGGAAACGCTTCACACGCCGGTCCTCGAGCGAGTGGAAGGAGATGGCGGCGAGTCGCCCGCCGGGCCTCAGCAGATCCCACGCGGCCGGCAGCCCGCGCTCGAGAGCGCCGAGCTCGTCGTTCACGCCGATCCGCACGGCCTGGAACACGCGCTTGGCGGGATGCCCGCGCCCGAATTGCGTGGCCACGGGAACGGCCGACTTGATGGTGTCCACCAGGTCGAAGGTCGTCTCGAGTGGCGCCCGCGTGCGCCTGCGCACGATCGCGCGCGCGATCTGGCCGGCGAAGCGCTCCTCGCCGTAGCTGCGGAAGAGCCTGGCCAGACGGGGCTCGTCCCACGTGTTCACGACCTCGCGCGCGTCGAGCTCCTGCGAGGGATCCATGCGCATGTCCAGCGGCGCGTCGTACGAGTAGGAGAAGCCCCGCTCCCAGGTGTCCACCTGCATGGACGACACGCCCAGGTCCAGGTAGACCAGATCGGCCTCGAGCCCCTCGGCCCGCAGCAGCTCGATGCCCTCGGCGTAGTCCATGCGCAGGAAGCGGGTCTCGCAGGTCACCTCGCGCGCGAACTCCTCGAAGCGCTCCTCGGCGGCCGGATCGCGGTCGATGCAGACGAGCGTGCCGGTCGACCCGATGCGGTCGGCGATCAGGCGCGCGTGGCCACCGCCGCCGAAGGTGCAGTCCACCACGACGTCGCCCGGGCGCGGGTCCGCCAGCTCGATGAGCTCGCCGGCCAGCACAGGCACATGAGTACGTGTCATCTCAAGAAGGATGGCCAAGCCCCTCGGCGATCTCGACGATTCCGGCGTTCAGCTCGTCCTGGTCGGCCAGCCACTTGTCCCGATCCCAGACCTCGAGGTGGTCGATCACGCCAACCACCACGACCTCCTTCTGGATCCCTCCGTGGCCCATGAGCGCGGGGTTGAGGGTGACCCGCCCCGCCGAGTCGAGCTCGACGTCGAACGACCCGCCCGCGAAGAAGCGCGTGAGCTTGCGCCGCTCGCTGCTGAGCGGGTTGAGCCCGGCCAGGAAGGCCTCGGTGTGGCCCTCGAAGGCCTCCGGTGTCCAGATCGCGACGCAGGGCTCGAGCGCTTTAGCCAGAACCACACCGCCAGAGAAGGCCGCCCGGAACTTGGGCGGCACGTTGAGGCGGTTCTTAGCGTCGAGCGAATAGTCGAAGTGGCCGCGGAAAGCCATTGCCTGAAGCCCCGGGAAAGTTCTTGGACCGAAGTGGCGGAGTGGGAGGAGCCCCGCCACTCCGGTCCGTGATGCGAGGACTGTACCCCACTTTCCCCCACTCTGCAACACATATCTCCACCTAGCGGTCCAAATCGCCCACGGGAGCCCGCCACCACCCCTGCGTTCCCGCTCTGGAAGCGAAATCCTGCCCAGTCGCGGGGGTGGGTCCAGGTGGTCCCACTTGCGGGCGAGCGCGTGCAGGAATCGATTCCGCAAGGCCGGTTGCAGCTTTTCGGGCCCTGCTGCAACGGTTCTTGCAGCTAGATCCCGGGTCCGCCGCCCCCGATAAGGGCGCCAGCGAGGGCCGCGGCGACGAGCAGCAGCACCGATGGCACGAGCAGCAACGCCACCACGAGCTGGATCTTCGGCGCGGCCCGGGACGCGCGTTCCTCGATCTCGCGCCGGCGAGCCAGCCGCGCACCACGCGCCTGAGACGCCAGCGTCTCCCCCAGCGGCGCGCCGTGGCGTCCCGCGCGCTCCAGCGCGGCCACGAGCGCGTGGACCTCGGGCAGCGGCGCCCGATGGGCGAGCCCGTCCAGCGATCGGGCCAGCGGCACGCCGAGCCGGGTCTCCACCCCTACCGCGCGCCACTCTCGAGCCAGCGGCCCGCTGGTCCGCTCGCCCACCGCCCCCAACGCAACACCAAGCGAAAGTCCCGACTCCACGGACACGCGCAGCAGGTCAAGCAGCGCCGGCAGCTCGCGTCGCATGGCTCGCGCCCTGGCCCGAGCGCGGCGCGCCAGCCAGAGATCGGGTGCCAGGAAACCGGCCGCGGGCCCCAGCGCGATCGTGGCCAGCCCGAGCCGGCCCGGCGCAGCCGCGCCCAGCAGTAGCCCGAGCAGACCGCCGCCGACCGCTGCCGCGAGCTTGATCGCCATCACGTCGCGCACGCCCAGGGCGGCGGGCGCGCCCGCGGCAGCGATGCGAGCGGCCAGCTCTCCGGCGGGGAATCTGCTCGGGCGCAGCCGCCGGCCAAGCACGAGCGCCAGTCGCGCGGCGACAGAGCCGGTGGCGCGCCGGCGGTGCGGCAGCAACAGGGACAGACCCCCCACTCCGAGCGCCGCGGAAACGAAGGCGAAGAGCGCGCTCAAGTCTCAACGCGCGCGAGCCGGTGGATAAGGACCGCCGCCAGCGCCTGCAGCGCGAGGGCAAGGCCGCCGAGCCAGAGGGTGATGAACGAGCCGGCCAGCCCACGCAGGTAGCCGGGGCTGGACAGCTCGGCCAGCAGCGCGCCCCCCAGCGGCAGCAGCACCACGAGCAGCCCTGTGAAGCGGGCCTGGGCGGTGGCCGCCCGCACCTCGGCCTCGAGACGCGATTGATCCTCGAACGCGTGCGCCGACTCCCGCAACAGTCGCGCCAGATCGCCCCCCGCGCGGCGCTGAAGCAGGCAGGCGGCCACGAGCGAGTCGATTCGGTGGGAGGGCACGCGCCGGCGCATGGCCTCGAGGGCGTCGTCGGTCCGCGCGCCGAGCCGCAGCTCGCCCGACACGCGGCCCAGCTCGCGCCCCGCGGCCCCCGGAACCCCGCGTGCCGCCTCATGCACAGCGCCGCGTAGCGAGTGACCGCCTCCGAGCGCATCCGCCAGCGCAAGCGCCACCGCGGCCGCGCCGTCGTCCACGGCGCGCCGATAGCGCTCCCGTCGCGCGCGCAGCACGCGGCCGACCAGCCACGGCCCCCCAGCGGCCAGCCCCACCCCCGCGATCGGACCGCCCAGCAGGAGCCCGACAAGGAGGAGAGCGCCGGCGCCTGCCGCGAGCAGGCGCCGGCGCTCGGCGGCAGCGGGGTCGCGGCCCTCACTCCCCACGCGTGCCACCACCTGACCGAGCGCCGCCAGGGCTCGAGCGAGCCCCGGCAGTCGCGCGGCCGCGGCGCCGGCGGTCTCGGCCGCACCCAGGAGCCCAAGAGCGCCTGCCGAGAACGCCAGCGCCGCCGCCGCGGTCACGGCACGGCCTCGAGACGCCGTGCCAACTCGCTGCCTCGTGGCTCGCGCAGACCCGGCTCCCCGTCCGTGAGGCGGTAGAGCTCGCGCGTGCCCGCGGCATCCCCGAGCCGCACCACCTCGGCGACGGACTCGACTCTCCGCCGCCCGTCGCCGCCCCGCGCCTGGTGCACCACGAGCTGAAGGGCGGTGGCGAGCTGCTCTCGCACGGCGGCGTGTGGGAGTCCGACCCCGGCCATCAGCGCGAGCGTCTCCACCCTCCTCAGGGCGTCAGGCGGCGAGTTGGCGTGGACGGTGGTGAGCGACCCCTCGTGCCCGGTGTTGAGCGCCATGAGCATGTCGAGCGCCTCCGGCCCGCGCACCTCGCCCACCACGATGCGATCCGGCCGCATGCGCAGGGCGTTGCGCACCAGCTGTCGGATCGTCACCTCGCCGCGGCCCTCGAGGTTGGGAGGCCGGGCCTCGAGCCTGACCACATGGGGCTGGCGCAGCTTGAGCTCCGCCGCGTCCTCGATCGTCACGATCCGCTCGCTCTCCTGCAGCGCACCGGACAGCGCCCCGAGCGTGGTGGTCTTGCCCGAGCCGGTGCCGCCGCAGACGAGGATCGACGCACGGGCGCGTACGCAGCGGCCGAGGAACCCGGCAAGCTCGGCCGGAAGCGTCTCGTTCTCCACCAGGTCCGCGAGCGAGAAGCCGTGCCTTCGGAAGCGCCTGATCGTTAGGCAGGGACCCGACAGGGCGAGCGGCGGGATCACCACGTTCACGCGCGAGCCGTCGGGCAGGCGCGCGTCGCAGAGCGGCGACGCCTCATCCACGCGCCGGCCCAGAGGGGCCAGGATGCGCTCGATCGCGTGCATCAGCTCGCTGTCGCCGTCGAACGTGACGTCGGAGCGCTCGATCCGCCCGAGCCGCTCGACGTAGACCGACCCCGGCCCGTTCACCATCACCTCGTCTACGGCGTCGTCGGCGAGCAGGGGCTCGAGCGGCCCGAGCCCGGTGGCCAGCCGCAACACGCGCTCGCAGAGCGCGTCGCGGGCGGATGCGTCCAGAACCGCGGCCTCACGCTCGACCAGCGAGCGCACCTCGGCCTCGAGCCCGTCAGCAAGCGCCCCCGCGCGGCCGGCGTCGGAGCGCGCGGACTCGATCAGCGTCATGCGGAGGGCCTCCGCCAGCTCGTCCAGGGCGTGCATGCCTGTCTAAGGGGCGGGGGGCGGGAGTTCGCCCCGTCCACAAGTCACCCGCGAGGGCGATGGCTATCATCGGTGTTGGTTCGGTAATCGTCGAACTAGATCTCTGTGAGGGACCTCTACCACCCGAGACTCGAGGACGTTGGCGTTGCCCACGTCCTGCACGCGCTCAGCGACCCTGTTCGGCTCGAGATAGTCCGGGTACTCGACGACCGTGGGCAGATCCCCTGTAACGCCCTGACCGCCGCGGTGACTAAATCAACGATGTCGCACCACTTCAAAGTGCTGCGGGAAGCCGGCCTAACCCATACGAGGGTTAGTGGCACCCAAAGACTGATCTCGTTACGCCAAGAGGAGGTGGAGGAACGTTTTCCGGGTCTTCTCCACTCGATCCTCCACGCCGCAAAAGCCGCTTAGGAAGCTCAGATGCAGGCTTTACGGGTGCTTTAGCGAAACCATTCAGTCTTCCCGTCGTTGTTACTTACTGAAGAGAAGTAGAGCACTGACTTTGTGCTATACTTCGATGTAAATCGAACTTTCCAAGTGAAAGAGGCGGAAACGAACACCTTGACGAACCCCCCCGTCTCCGGGACGGGATTTGAGACTGAGACCAGTGCGCGCGCCGCGCGGGGCTGGCAGGACGAGGGTGGCCTCGACTCCCTGCAGCAGTTCCTGAACGAGGCGCGTCGGTACCCCCTGCTCACGGCTGCTGAGGAGATCGAGCTCGCAAAGCGCATCGAGCGCGGCGACATGGGCGCGAAGGATCGGATGATCAACTCCAACCTTCGCCTCGTGGTTTCGATCGCCAAGAAGTACCAGGGCCAGGGGCTCTCGCTGGGCGACCTCATCCAGGAGGGTGTGATCGGCCTTATCCGCGCCGCCGAGAAGTTCGACTGGCGGCGTGGCTTCAAGTTCTCGACCTACGCAACGCTGTGGATCCGCCAGGCGATCCAGCGCGGGCTGCACAACACCTCGCGCACGATCCGCATGCCGGTCCACATCGCACAGCGCGAGCGCAAGATCTCGCGCGTGGAGCGTGAGCTGAACGTGAAGCTTGGCCGGGAGCCCACCGAAGAGGAGATCGCCGCAGCCGCCGAGTTGCCGCTCGAGGAGGTCGAGGAGATCCGCAAGGCTTCACAGCCGATGGCGAGTCTCGACCAGCCGGTCGGCGATGATGGCGACAGCGCTTTTGGCGACTTCCTGGCGACGGATCGCCCGGAGCCGCAGGAAGAGGTCATCGAGAGCTACCGCGACGAGGCCGTCCGGCGTGCGCTGGACAAGCTTCCGGAGCGTGAACGCGACGTGGTCGAGCTGCGCTTCGGCGTGGGGCGTGCGGAGCCCACTCCGCTACGCGAGACCGGACGCGTGCTCGGGATGTCCGCCGAGCGGGTGCGTCAGCTCGAGGAGCGGGCGCTACGTCAGCTCGCCGAGAGTGGCGACCTGGACTCACTGCGCGAAGCTGCCTGACCCGGAGTAACTGAATAAGCATTGCTGAGGGCGGCCAATTGGCCGCCCTCAGTCTTTTCAGAGCTGCGAGCCGGCGACGCTCAGACGGCCCGCGCCGCCCCGATCGCCCTTCGGGCGGGGCAGCAGCCGGATCTCCTGCGCGAAGTTCTGCGCCGCGGTGAGGTACACCGCCTGGCGCACCTTCACCCGCAGCGTGGCCGCCACGTGATCGGCGTCGGACGGCCGGGCGCACGGAGAGCAGCTCCACGTTCTCGAGCGCGAGATAGGTGCGCCCGGGCCCCCCGCGGGCCCCGGTCGTGACCAGAACGTCCACGTGGCCGCCAACCGGCCCGAGCGCCGCTGCCGAACCCGAGGCCGTGACCCCGAGTGCCCGCTCGCCGGGCGCCAATGCGGACGGTGCGGTCGTGTCCGCAGGCGCGCCGGTTCCGAGCTCGGAGGCCGTGATGTAGGAGCCGCGCGGCAACTCCACCGCCGCACGCTGCCCCACGGCGTCAACAGGGGATGCGAGCGCGTCCGGCGGCAGGAACCGCGCCGGCACGGACCGCAGCTCGAGCTGCGTGCCGGTCATGGTCCTTCCCGCGCGCAGGTCCTCGCGCGCCACCACCGCGGTGGCAAGAGGACCGAGGGCGGCTCGGGCCCGTCGCTGCGTGCCGCGGACGTCCGAGGCGGCTATCCAGCCGCTCAGGAGGGCGAGGGCGAGCGGCACGAAGGCGCGGCGGCGCCTCATGCGCGGTCGGCCAGCGGCAGCTCCACCGCGACCGTCGAGCCCGCCTCCCCGGACGCGATCTTCAGGGTGCCCCCGGCCTCCTCGACGGCGCGTGCGGCAATCGCCAGGCCGCGCCCGCGTCCGGCGGCGCGGTCGGGCTCCCCGCTGGCCGCGAACCCGGGCCCGGAGTCCGTCAGCTCGATCCTCACACGACCGTCCGCTCGCACCCCCCGCAGCTCTACGCGGCCGCCCCCGTGCTCGATCGCATTCGAGAGCAGGTTCCCGAGCGCCTGGGACAGGCGGGCGCTGTCGGCGCGAACCGCCGCCCGTCCCGCGCGCCAGTCGAGGCTCACGTGCGCACCGCCGGCCCGGCCCGGAGGCGGCCGCGCGGGCCGCGAGCTCCCTCACGTCCAGCCGCCGCACCCGGGGCGGCGAGCGTCTGCCGCTGCGCGCGGCGGCCAGGTCGGAGAGTCCGAGCCGCGCCCGCTCGAGCTGCGTCTCGAGCGCGGCGCCGGTGCGGCGGCTGGGACGTCGCGCGCACGCCTCGGCGGCGAGCGTGAGCGAGCCGATCGGCCCGCGCAGCTCGTGCTCGGCCATAGCCACCAGCTCGAGTCGCCGCGTGAGCGCGAACCCGCGCAGGATGGCCGCGGTCGCGACCAGCCAGCCCGCGACGGCGACCACGGTCATAGCGGCTCCATGAGCTTGTAGCCGACGCCGCGCACCGTGATCACGAACGGGCGGCCCGTGCCCGCGAGCTTCTTCCTCAGTCGGCAGGCGTGCGTGTCCAGCGTGCGTGTGGCCCCGGGCGTGAGGTAGCCCCAGACGTCGCGCAGCAGCTCGCCCTTCGAGAACACGCGCGCGGGCTCCGTGGCCAGCGCGTAGAGCAGCGAGAACTCCTTGGCCGACAGCTGAATGGGCTCCCCGGCGAGGTGGACCGCTCGTGCCAGCGGGTCGACGGTGAGCTCGCCTGCGCGCAGGGTGCCGCGCGCGGAGCGGGCGTCCGCCCGGCGCAGCAGCGCGCGGATCCGTGCCAGCAGCTCGCGATACGAGAAGGGCTTCGGCACATAGTCGTCCGCCCCGCGCTCGAAGCCCCGCAGGCGATCGAGCTCGGAGCCGCGGCCGCTCACGACGATGACGGGCAGCGCGGGGTCCACGCGCGAGGCCGCGCCGTCCGCCGCGCGCACGCGGTCGAGCAGCGCGAGGCCGCTGCCGTCGGCCAGCGCGATGTCGAGCAGGACCAGCTCGGAGCGCCGCACCTCGAGCGCCCGCCAGCCCTCGGCGACGCCGCTCGCGACGGCCACGTCGAAGCCGTCGGCCGCGAGGTTGTCGGCCAGAAAGGCAGCCGTCGGCTCGTCGTCCTCCACCAGCAGAAGCGATCGGGCGGTGCTCGATTCCATGCCCGCGTAACTCCCCACGCGGCCCGTTTTCGCCCCCCTCCTGCAAGTGAGGTTGCACGGCTTCAACCGGGGGAGGAATCCAGCTTAGAATGCCGACGCGCCCGACCCGTCTGCGGGCGCGACTCACTCATGGACCACAACACCACCAAGCGCGGCAACTACGAGTCAGGCTCGGACTACGTCCTCGAGTACGGCGAGCTGCGCTTCACCTTCAACGAGCGGGATTTCACCGAGCGGGTGGAGCAGGCGGCGATCAAGCTCGGCTTCGTTCGCGGGCTGCTCGAGTCCGAGGAGCGCGAGGATCTGGTGAACCTGGCCGTGAACGGTGAGGTGATCGACGCGGCCTCGGATCTGGGCCTCCACATCAACTCCTGCTGGGGTGACCTGGCGGGTCCCTCCGACCGCTCGCTGGTCCACTGGCTGCGCCGGCTCGTGTTCCGCGGCGCCTGGCTCGATCAGCGCGTGAAGGAGGGTGAGCTCGAGGTCGTGTTCGACGACGTGACGAGCAGCTTCGGCTACGCCCAGCCGGATCGGGACTGGGAGCTCGTGGAGCTCTCCCCCGAGCCCTCCTGGGCGAACGTGGCCTACGGGTCCTAGCTCAGCAGGTCCGCGCGGGTGGTGCCCGAAGCCGGGCCCGCTGCCCCGCGTTCCAGCACGATCCGCGTCGTGGCCACGCGCAGCGGCTCCGGGGCCTCGCCGGTGACCGCCACGACCGTGAGGGAGCCGCCCTCCTCCGCGCGCCGTGCCGCGCCGAACACCCGCCGGGCGACGGACGGGGGCAGGGAGTCGAGCGAGTCGATCGCCACGACCGCGTCGCGTCCGGCCTCGACCGCGCGCTTGGCGCGCTCGATGGCCATCTCCGCGATCTGGGCCTGCTCCTCGACGGAGCCGTCGAAGGCGCCGCCCGCGACGGTCACGCCGGCGTCGCGGCGCCACTCGGTGACCTCCTCGGGGCGGACGCCCGCGAGCACGACGATCGGAGCGAGGTCCGGCTGGGCCTCCGCCAGCGTGGCCACGATCTGGCGCAGCATCGTGGTGGCGCCGGCGCCGGGGGGCCCGGCGATCGCCACCCGCGAGCCCTTGCCGTAGGGCGCGGCGTCGAGGCCCTCGGGAGCTGGGAGGCGCTCGGAGGCGAACACGGGCGTCAGGTGCTCGAAGCGGGCGCGTTCGGCGGGCGGCTCGGGATTCGAGCCGTTGACGTCGTCGACCCGCACGAGGGACGGATAGCGCTCCGAGCGCCGCGGCGGCCGCACGGGGCCGGTGATCGCGTCGCCGGCGCGCAGCTCGCAGCGGCGGATCTGGGCCGGGGACACGTAGACGTCGTCGCGCGAGTGAGCGAACGGGTCGGGGCGCATGAAGCCGCTGCCGTTCGGAAGGATGTCGAGGACGCCCGAGCGGATGTCCTCCACCTCGGGCTCTACCTCCTCCTCGGGCTCGTCTTCCTCGGCCTCCTCGTCCTCGTCCTCGTCCTCGTCGCCGGGCTCCTCTTCCTGGTCGAGCTCGCCCTCGTCGGCGGTCTCGGCCTCGGCCTCGACGTCGGGCGCCGCGTCCGGCTCCTCGTCACTCGAGGCGCCGTCGTCATCGTCCTGGCCCTCCATGAGCGCGGCGATCAGTTCTTCCTTGCGCAGTCTGCGATAACCCTCGACACCGAGCTCCGACGCGATGGCGTGAAGATCGGCAAGGGGCGACTGCTCGAGCTCTTTACGGTCGAGTACTGACATGTGCCTCCTAGCTGGTTGGCGCCGCCGCGCGGGCATCCACCAGGCCGCGCAACCACTCGGCGAACTCGGGACGGGTGTCCCAGTCGGCGGCGAAGCGCTCGATACCGGCGGTGGTGAGCGGATGGTCCAGCATCTGGTGCAGGACCTTGGCGGGCGCTGTGGCCACCTCGCAGCCGAGCCGCGCGGCGGTGACGACATGGAGCGGGTGGCGAAGCGACGCGGCGAGGACCTGCGAGGTGACGCGGCCTGGCCGCAGCGCCTCGACGATCTCGCGCACGACCTCCGTGGAGTCCACGGAGATGTCGTCCAGCCGTCCCATGAAGCAAGAGATGTAGGTGGCGCCGGCCTCGGCGGCGAGCAGCGCCTGATTGGCCGAGAAGACCAGCGTCATGTTGATCCGGATGCCGTCGTTCGCGAGCTCGCGGCAGGCCGCGAGCCCGTCCTTCGAGAACGGCGTCTTGACGATCACGTGCTCGTGGAGCTCGGAGAGCGCGCGGCCCTCGGCGACCATGCCGGGGGCGTCGCTCGAGACGACCTCGGCGGATACCGGGCCGTCCACGAGGTCGCAGATCCGGCGAATGATGTCGCCCGGATCGCCCTGTTCCTTGGCCAGTAGCGAGGGATTCGTGGTCGCGCCGGAGAGGATTCCCCAGCCCGCGATCTCCTCCACTTCCGCTACGGAGCCCGTGTCGATGAAGAGTTTCATCGGGCCTCCGATGATGACAGACGGGCAACAGAGTCGAGCACGAGGTCCATGAGCTGCGGCAGGGTGCGGTCGATGCTCATGTTGTCGATCACGGTGACCCCTTCCTCCCGCGCGCACGCGGCGAGATGGTTCTGCAGCTTGCGGATCTGGTCGAAGCGGCGGAGGTAGCGCTCTGCCGGCCGGTGCCCGCCGCGCATAGCGAAATGGCCGCGATGCCGGTCCTCGTCCTCCACGACGAGCAGTGCCTCGACGGCGAAGCAGCGCTCGCGCAGCTCCTCGCGGATCGCGCCCGGGACGAGGTGGATGCCCTCGAGCACGATCGGGGTGCGCTCGATGCAGGCGCGCTCGACGATCGCGTCGACCCCGGTTGCGACGGTCTCCGCCTGGCGTGCGAAGCCCACGAGGTCCCGGTCTTCGCCCTCGGCGATCTCGAGGTCCACAGCCTCTCCCGCCTCGAAGGCGGAGTAGTGCACGGCGGGCATGAACTCACGCGAGAAGAATGCCCGCAGCACCTGACGGATCACGTCCGTGGCGATCACGCGGGTGATGCCGAGGCGGCCGGCGAGCATGGTCGCGAGCGTGGACTTGCCCACGCCGGTGCTCCCGCTCAGCATCACCACGAGCGGCCGGTCGAGCCGGTCGAGCCGCTGCCACTCGTGGAAGCGGCGGACCGCGCCCTCGCCCTCCTCCTCGAGCACGACGGCCTCGATCAGGTCTACGAGCGCGGAGGCGTCGATGCCCCGCTCCTCGCGTTCCTCGAGGCGGCGCTCCACCACCCGCGCCAGCTCGTACGAGCGCTCGGGCGAGAGGCCTGAGGCCGACAGCTGCTGGGCGGTGAGGCCCTTCGAGTAGGGCAGCCCGGCCTGGGCGCGGTTGTAGACGATGGTCTCAGGCATGGTCGTGGAGGGTGAGCAGCTCGACGTCCAGGTCTCCGTCGAGCGCGATCGGGCGGTTGCGCACAAATAGCACGCGGGCGCCCTCGTGCTCCGCGCGCTCGGCAACCGTGTCGATCGCGGCGGCCTTCAGCTCGACGAGGTAGACGTCGCAGCGCTCCGCCGCGGCGCGCTCCAGGTCGGCCTCGAGCTCGGCCCGGCGGGAGAGGGCCGAGGAGGCCACGACCAGCTCCAGGCCCGGCGGGCGGGCCGCGCTGGTGCTGAACAGAGCCAGGCGCGCGCCGGCCGGCGGCGGCTCGAGCGGCTCCGGCACCAGCTCGCACGCGAGCGCAGGGCAGAAGCGCTCGCCGATCGCGCCGGCCAGCTCGCGGTCGCCGCCCATCGCCAGCGCAAGCCGGCTGCGCATCAGGTGGTAGCTCGCCAGCCCGTGCAGCGCATCAGCGCCCTGACCCACGACGCAGACGGTGCGGTCCACCTCGACCGGTGGGATGCACGCGCCCGAGCCCTCGAAGATCAGCGCGTCCGGGTCGAGCGAGGCCGCGAGCGCCGCGCCCTCGGCGACGTTGGACTCGAACGGCTCCCCCACGAGCCCGCCGCCCACGCGCCGGCAGCCCACGGTGGGCACGCCGGCCAGCGCCGCGTCCTCGAGGTAGTCGGAGGCGGCGTGGCGGCCCTCGGCTGCGATCGCCCGCAATTGGGCGAGCGTGGTGCCGGGCCGGGCGAGCTGAGGCTCCGGCGGGCCGCCGCGGCCCATCGAGACGATCACCGGCGCGCCGCCGCGCTCCCGCAGCAGCGCGGCCCAGTGCCCGGCAACCGCGGTCTTGCCGGTGCGCTTGCCCGTGCCGATCACGGCCAGCTTCGGGCCGCTGAAGGCGATCGGCTCGTAGGGAGGCGGCTCGAGCCGCGCACCCGGCAGCTCGTAGCGCCAGGCCGAGGTGGAGGGCGAGCGCCGCCAGCCCGAGCCGGGCCGCCGGCAGCCAGCACCGGCTCGTCGGCGAGGTCCACCACGCTGCCGGCGCCGGTCTGGGCAGCGAGCCGCTCGAGCTCGGCCGCCGGGTCACGCTCGCCGCGGACCAGCGGGAAGCCGTAATGCGGGAGCGGGTCGTCCAGCACCTCGCGGCGGACCTTCTCCTCCCCGCCGCAGAAGAGCACGGCCGCCACGCCGCGCTCGCGGTCGAGGCGCGCCAGCGAGTCGCGCACGGCCGACGGGTGATGCTCGCCGTCCACGAGCGCGATCACGGGGTCCACGCGCGCATTGTGGCGGGCCTCAGGGGCCCGCGTGCACGTCGCTCAGCCTGTAATGGGCGTAAACCGCCGACTCATCGCCGGGGCCGATCCGCTCCGCGCCCTTCGGGAGCGCCGGCGCCTCCTTGATCACCGCCTTCTCGAACGGCAGCACGAGCGCCCCGCCCTCCACGGACGCGCCCGCGATGGGCACGAGCGACGAGCGCAGACCGAACAGCCCCGTCTTCACGATCGCGAGACCGGAGCGGTGAACCTCACGCAGCTTGCCGACGCGCTCCCCGTGCGCATCGAAAACCTCGAGACCGGCGCCGATCCCCCGCGGCTCCTCCATACCTCAAACGGGTTTCCAGATGCAGCGCTCTGCAAACCTCCGTGCCGCTATCCGGTGGCGGTCTCGCCGAGAAGGCTCGGCGATTTCTCGTGGTCGTAGGTCCTGGGGTCGAACGTGAGGATCGCGTCCTGCTCGTGGAACGGGAACTTGCGGTAGACGGTGACTCGCTCGGGCGACGCCTCGATCAGGTTGTAACACGGCTTGGTCTTGCCGCGCAGGCGCGTGGTGGAGACCGTGCCCGCGTTGACCACGAACAGGTCCTCGAGCCGCCACGCGTAGGGCACGTGCTTGTGGCCCGACAGCACCAGGTGGCAGTCGGCGCGCTGGAGGCACTCGAGCGCGTCGCCCGCGTCGTGCACCACGTTGCGCTCGCGCCCGGTGCCCGGCACGGGCAGCAGGTGGTGATGGAGCACGAACACGCGCAGGTAGGCGGCGTCGTCGCTGAAGCACTCCTCGATCCAGCCGTAGCGGCCGCGACCGATCGTGCCGTGGTCGAGGTCCGGTTCGGTGGAGTCGATCGCGACGATCGAGACGCCGTCGATCGTGAGGAACGCCGAGCGGTCGCCGAACAGCTCCTCGAAGTGGACGTAGCCGACGTTGCGCGAGTCGTGGTTGCCTGGGATCACGATGAGCCGCTCGCAACGCACCTGGTCCAGGTACTCACGCGCGGTCTGGAACTCCTGGCGGAAGCCATCCGCGGTGAGATCGCCCGAGACGATCACGGCGTCGGGCTGGAGCTCGTTGATCTCGGCGATCGCGCGCTCGAGCAGGCTCGGCACGAAATGCTGCGAGCCGCAGTGGAGGTCCGACATCTGGGCGATCGTGATCGTGCTCATGAGCGCTGGCGCCTCAGGCTCTCGTCGAGCCGAAGCTCCTCAGGGACATTAGCTTCCCCG
The DNA here is from genome assembly GCA_963770325.1 of uncultured Thermoleophilaceae bacterium. Classification (GTDB taxonomy): domain Bacteria; phylum Actinomycetota; class Thermoleophilia; order Solirubrobacterales; family Thermoleophilaceae; genus JAICJR01. Next base: position 202,992 of record CAVYPF010000005.1, read on the forward strand.
CGCAGTGCGGCCCGAACGGTTAAGAAGTCGTGCACCTCCGCGACGTCGTGCACGCGCAGGATCGCGGCTCCCGCGTCGACCCCCTCCCCCACGGCCGCCAGCGTGCCGGCGAGTCGCTCGCGCGGGCGGCGGTTGGTGAGCGCGCCCACGAAGTCCTTGCGGGACGCCGCCAGCAGGATCGGCCTGTCCAGCTCCTCCAGCTCCCCCAGCGCGCGCAGCACCTGCACGGTCTGAGCCGGGGTCTTGGCGAAGTCGGGACCCGGGTCGAGCACGATCTGCTCCAGGTCGAGGCCGCGCTCGAGTGCCAGCCCCATCCGCTCGCGCAGGAACGCGAGCACATCGGCGGTCACGTCGTCGTAGTGCGGATAGGTCTTCTCCTTCGGGCGCGCGCGGGTGTGCATGATCACGAGCGCTGCCCCGCCCGCCGCGCAGGCATCCGCGAGGCCGGGATCGAGCAGGCCGCTCACGTCGTTGATCATCGCCGCGCCGCGCTCGCACCACCGCGTGGGCGACGGGCGCCTTCCAGGTGTCCACGGACACGAGCACGCCGTCGGCCGCGAGGCGCTCGACGAGCGGCAGCACGCGCTCGAGCTCCTCCTCGGCGCTGATCGCCGGGCGATCGGTGACGCCCGACTCGCCGCCCACGTCGATCAGGTCGGCTCCGGCGGCAAGCTGCTCGTGCGCCAGCCGCACCTGCGCCTCGAGGTCGCCGGTGCGCCCGCCGTCCGAGAACGACTCCGGGCTGGCGTTCACGATGCCCATCAGGAGCGGGCGGCCGCGCTCGATCTCGATCGTGCGCCCGGGCACCCGCAGGGCCGTCACGGCGCGGTCATTCCCTCGGCGGTTGCCACCGCGCGCCAGTCCTCGAGCTCGCGCTCGATGCGCTGCTCGTCCCAGCCCAGCTCGGGCGCCATCGCCTCGGCCACGGCGCGCGGGGCGGTGGCGTTCTGGCCGACCAGCTCCGGCGCGCGCCAGCAGCGCCAGCCGGGTGCGCCTCAGCAGCACGTCGGACACGCTGTTCGCCTGCTCGTTCGCGGCCGCGAAGGGCGCCTCGGCCAGCAGATCCGGCAGGTCGGGCACGATCCGGCGCGCCAGCCCATCGCGGGCAGCGGCGAGGTCCAGCACCTCGCGCGCGGCGTGGCCGTAGCGGTGCGCGAGCAGCGAGCGGCTGCCCTCGTCCACGCCGTCCACCTCCGGCAGGTCCCCGTCGCCGGCCGGCTCGCCGAGCGGGATCTCGTGCGTGCGGCAGGGCGCCTCGCGGCCCTCGCGCTCCACCACCCGGTCCACCGTGAGCTTCGCCATTCGCCGCCAGGTGGTGAGCTTGCCGCCGGTGATCGTCAGGAGGCCCGAGCTGGTCTCGAACAGCTCCGCCTTGCGCGAGATGTCCACCGAGCGCTTCGGATCGCCCGTGGACACGAGCGGGCGCACGCCCGCGTACGCGCCGCTCAGGTCGGACGGGCCGAGCGAGCGGTCGAAGAAGGCGTTGCAGGCGTCGAGCAGGTAGTCAACGTCCGCCGGGTCGGGCGGGATGTGGTCGAGCGGGCCCTCGTAGTCGTTGTCGGTCGTGCCGATCAGGGTGCGTCCAAGCCACGGCAGCGCGAACACGGTGCGCCCGCCGCCGGCGGGCACGATCACCCCCGCCTCGAGCGGCAGCTTGTCGCTCGAGAGCGTGACGTGGGTGCCGCGGCTTGGGCGTATGCGCGGCACCTCCTCCTCGGCGTAGAGCTCGTCGGGGCGGATCCGGTCGGCCCAGACGCCGGTGGCGCTGACCACGTTGTCGGCCGCGATCTCGAACTCGCCCTCCCCCAGGCGATCGGTGCAGAGGACGCCCGCAGCGCGCCCGCCGCGCTCCACGAGTCCCGCCACCTCGCAGCGGTTGGCGACCACCGCGCCGAAGCGCTCCGCCTCGCCGAGCACGGTCAGCACGAGCCGCGCGTCGTCGGTCTGGCAGTCGTAGAAGAGGTAGGCCGAGCTGGGTTTGCGGGACTCGAGGGCCGGCACCAGCTCGAGCGTTTCCTCCGCCGAGATCATGCGGTGGCGAGCCGGGCTCCAGTCGTCGTCGTCCGGGCGCCGCCGCAGCGCCATTACGTCGTACATGTTCAGCCCGACCCCGGTCATGCGGTCGGGGTGCTTGCCGTCGAAGCCCGGCACGAGCAGCGGCAGTGGGTGCACCAGGTGCGGCGCCAGCTTCACCATCAGCGCCCGCTCGAGCAGCGCCTCGCGCACCAGCCCAAGGTCGAAGTTCTGGAGGTAGCGCAGCCCTCCGTGGACGAGCTTCGAGGAGCGGCTGGAGGTGCCCGCGGCGTAATCGTCCTTCTCGACCAGCGCCACGCTGTACCCGCGCGAGGCGGCGTCGAGCGCCACGCCCGCCCCGGTGATCCCGCCGCCGATCACGACCAGGTCGAAGCGCTCCGACTGCAACGCGTCGAGTGCGTCCTCGCGCGCGATCACGGCAGGTAGCTGACGTACTCGCCGGCCGGCGCGCGCTCGGGCGGGCGCTGCTCCTGGCGCGGGTGGCCCAGGTGGATCAGGGCGACGAAGTGCTCGTCGTCCGCCATGCCCACGGCCGCGCGCCCCTCGGGCGAGCGCAGCACGCCGGGCGTGCGCCAGTAGCCCACGAGGCCGCGCGCGTGCGCCGCCAGCAGGACGATGTACGTGGCACACGCCGCGGCCAGGAGGTCCTCCTCGTCCTGAACCGGATCCTCTCCGCCCTGGAGCACCGAGCAGACGACCAGCGTGGGCGCGCGTTCGAGCTTGCCCCCGCTCTCGGGACCCGCTGCCTCCTTGAGGCCGGCCAGCGCCTCCGGCCCGACCACGCGGAACCGCCACGGGTTCGTGAGGTGGTGGTTGGGCGCCCAGCGCGCCAGTTCGAGCAGCTCGTCGAGCGTCGAGCGGTCAAGCGCCTCGGACGCGTACGCCTTGTGCGTCCGGCGACTGCGAATTGCTTCCTCGACGTCCATCCGGGTGAACCTAGCGAAGCCGGCCCACGCTACGCCGGCGAGGGGCCCTGACGGCGCATCCACCTGCGGGCGAGGTATGCGCCGGCGACGAGCGCCGCCACGCCAATCCCCACGAGGGCCCACACCAGCGCGCCGTTGCCCTGATCCCCGCCGCGCTCCTTCACGGGGTTGGCCAACTTCGCCGCCGGCGTGACGGGCGCGGGCGTGGGCGCCGGGGTGGTCTGCGCGATCGTGGCAATCGGCCCACCGTGCAGCTTGGTCCGCGCGTGCGCCACCTTCTTCTTCGCGACGGGCTTCTTCTTCACGGGTGCGGGAGCGGCAGCCGCCACGTGCGCGTGCGACTTGAGCTTGGCCGGCGGGAGCGGCAGCGACTTGCGGGCGAACGCCACCAGGGCCTCGGCGGTGACCCACACCGGGGTCTGCACGCTGGTGCGCGAGTAGCGCACGCTCCCGTTCGCCGTCTGGAGCGACTCGATGTAGGAGATCGGGTTGTGGCCGTTGCGTGCCAGCGCCTCGGGCCTGCGGCCCACGGCAACGAGCCCCTGCACGGCCCAGGCGGTGGACTGCGCGTTCGAGCTCGCGCCCTTCGACTGGCCGAAGCCGCCGTCGGGGTTCTGGGTGTGGCGCAGGTACGAGATCGCGCCGCGCGCGGCCTTCGAGTTCTTGCGCCCGCCCGCGGCCAGCGCCTGGAGCACGGAACCCGTGTCGTCCACGTCGCTCGAGCCGCCGGCGGGGCCGAAGCCGAAGCCGCCGTCGCGGTTCTGCTGGCGCTCGATCCAGAGCACCGCCGAGCGCAGGCTGGACGCCGAGTAGCCGTAGGCGCGCAGCCCGAACACGGCGAATGCCGTGTGGTCCACGAGGTCCTCCCACGACCCGTCCTTCTTCTGGCTGCCCGCAAGCCGAGCGACCAGGTCGCGGCGGGCGAAGTTGCGCGCGGACAGCCCCGAGGCGCGCAGCACGAGGATGGTGCGCTCCAGCTCGCCGATGTCGTTCAGGTCGCTCGCGTGCGAGCGCGTGAAGCTGATCGGCGTGAGCTTGGGATGCCGCGCGTCGCGCGGGTTCACGCCCGCTGCCGCCAGGCCGAGCGCCGCCCAGCCCGTGTACAGCGAGCTCGATGACTGGCGCGGCGCTCCGCCGAAGCCACCGTCGGCGTTCTGGGCCTTCAGCAGGTAGGCGAGCGCGCGCTGCTGCGGCGTGGAGGCCGCGGAGGCGCCGGGCGCTGAGGTGAGGGCCACCGTGAGGGCGAGCGCCAGCACGAGTGCCGCCACCACCGCGGGTTGCTCCCAGCGCATGTCGAAGCGGCGCCGGTAGCGACGCAGTGCCCGCAGAAACACGGGACCGATCAGAAGGGCGAAGCCGAAGTTGCCCACCGCGTGGGCGAGGTTATAGGGGAAGGAGGTGGCCGACACCGCCAGATACGAGGCCAGTGTGTGCTGCGCCGTGAGCGTCCACTGGTAGAGGTCGAGCAGCGCTCCGTAGCCGAATCCGGCCGCCGCGCAGATCAGCGCGAGGGTGAGCCGCCGCGGCTCGCGGCCGCGCCAGAGGCGCCCCAGCACGCCGCCGAGCACGCCCACGAGTCCCCAGGCGGTCATCTGCCACGGGGTCCACGGGCCCTGGCCGAAGAAGAAGTTCGACACGAGTCCGGTGAGCGCTCCAACCGCGAAGCCGGGCACGGGACCCAGCGCCCAGCCCGCGAACAGCACGATGTCCGTGGTGGGCTTCACGTTCGGGATCGCGGCGAACGCCAGCCGTCCCACGACGGCCAGCGCGGACAAGGTCGCCACGAGCGACACCACGCGAGCCGGAGGCCGCGACAGCTCGTACCAGGCCAGGCCTCCGCCGAGCACGAAGACGAGCAGCGCGAGCGTGGCGGCCTCCCAGCTCACGACACCAGCTCCCTGCGAAGGACCGCCAGGCCCTGCTCGGGAGTGAGCGCCCCGCCGGCCCCTCCGAGCACGCGCGCCACCTCGGTGGCGAAGTACCAGCCACCGGAGAGCACCTCGGCCACCGCCCCGTCGGCGATCACCTCGCCCTCCCCCATCAGCACCACCCGCTCGGCCAGCTGCGCGGCGAACTCGGGGTCGTGGGTGGCCACGAGCACCGCGGCGCCGTCGTCGGCCAGCTGCGCCAGCCGCACGGCCAGCGCCTCCTTCAGAGAGCGGTCCATGCCGCGCGTGGGTTCGTCGAGGCAGACCACGGCGCAGGGTCCGCCGCCCAGCACCACCTCGAGCGCCAGCCGCTGGCGCTCCCCGCCGGAGAAGTCGCGCGGGTCGGTGGCTCCGCGGCCGGCGAGGCCCGCGCGGGCGAGGCCAGGCTCGTCCACCTCCTGCGAGGCGTGCTCGTGGATCAGGTAGTCGCCGGGGTTCTGGAGCAACAGCGCGACCTCGCCCGAGCGCTCGACTCGGCCGCGCGTGGGCTCGAGCAGCCCCTTAGCGTGGCGCAGCAGCGTGCTCTTGCCGGCGCCGTTGCGGCCCATCAGCGCCACCCGCTCGCCCGGCTCGATGCGCAGGTCGAGCCCGCGCAGGATGGCCGGACCGTTCTCGATCTCGTGCCATACGCCGCGCAACTGAAGCGCGGCGGGCGGCGAGCCGCGGAAGCGCCGCCGCGCGCGCTTGGCCCGCTCCGGCTCGCGGGTCTCGGGCGCCTCGGTGACGAGACCGGCTCCGGCCAGCGCCCGTCGCGCCTCCTTCACCGAGGCGGGCAACGGCTGGAGACCCGCCAGCGAGAACAGCCGCGCCGCGGGCGTGGCCAGCGGCGGCCGAGCCTCCGCCGCCCAGGCCAGGAACTCGCGCGGGTCGCCGTCGCAGACCACGCGGCCGCGGTCGAGCGCGATGGCGCGGTCGGCGGCGGGCAGGCAGCGCTCCAGGCGGTGCTCGGCGATCACGATCGTGGTGCCCCACTCCTCGTTGAGCCGCCGCAAGAGCCAGATCAGCTCGTCGCCCGCCACCGGGTCGAGCTGCGAGGTGGGCTCGTCGAGCAACAGCAGCTCCGGCCTGTGGGCCAGCGCCCCGGCCAATGCGACCCGCTGCAGCTCGCCGCCGGACAGCGTGTCGGTGCGGCGGTCGAGCAGATGGGCGATGCCCAGCGCCAGCGCCGCCTCCTCCACCGCCCGGGCCACTGCCGCCGCCGGCTCGCCGCGGTGTTCGAGCGCCAGCGCGATCTCCGCGCGCACCCCGCTCATCACCACCTGAGACTCCGGGTCCTGGAACAACGTGCCGCAGACGCGCGAGAGCTCGCTCGGCCCGTGCTCGCGCACGGACATGCCCGCCACGACCAGCTCGCCGGATGCCTCGCCGCCATGGAAGTGCGGCACCACTCCGCACGCCGCCAGCAGGAGGGTGGACTTGCCGCTCCCGGACTCCCCGGCCACGACGGTGAACGACCCGGCCTCGAGCTCCAGCGTCAGCTCGCTGAGCGCGGGCCGCGCGGCCTCCGGGTAGCTGTAGGAGAAGTCCTCGGCGAGCAGGATCGGCTCAGGCACGCGCCACCCCCAGCCGTCCGGCCACGCCGGCGAAGGGCGCGACCGACAACAGCAGCAGACCCGCCACCAGCGCCAGCTCGGCGGGACCGGCGTCGAGCGCGGTGGTGGGATACGGCGTGAAGCCGCCCACGCCCGCGACCTTGGCCGCCGACGGCCAGCACCACGATGGCGACCGCCGCCGACGGCCACGCGCACGTCGTGTCGCGACCAGGGGCGGGGCACCCGCGCCGGGCGGCGCGCGCCCGCGTAGCCGCGCGTCTCAAGCGCCGCCGCCAGCTCGACGGCGCGCTCGAGCGAGCCGGCCAGGGCTGAGCGCGCCACGGCCGCACGACCCGGCGGGTGCGGCCGGCAGCGCGCCGCCTCGTTCATCCGGCCGGCGTCGCGGGCCAGCACCGGCACGAGGCGCGTGGCCAGCGCGGCGGTGAGCGCCGAGCGGTAGGACACCCGCCGCAGGAGCCGCAGCAGCTCGTCGGGGTCCACGACCGCCGAGAAGAGGGCGAACGCCACCACCAGCACCACCACGCGCAGAGCGGCGACCGCTCCGTACGCGACCGCCTCCAGCGTGATGTCCCAGCGCCGCCCCAGGAACGTCCCGCCACGGACCAGCACGGTGAGCCCCTCGGACGTCACGAGCGCGTTGATCAGGATCACGAGCGCGGCGAGCCAGAGCGCCAGCACCAGCGCGCGGCGCAGCTCCTTCGACACCCCCGCCGCGGCGCCCGCGGCGAGCACGGCCGCGAGCGCGCCGCCGAGCACGATCGGGTTGTCGTAGAGCACGGGCACGAGCGCCAGTGCGCAGCAGAACGCCGCCGCCGCCCCTGCCCGCGCCGCGTGCAGCGCGCTGGCCCGGCGTCGGTAGGCGGGCGCGAAGCTCAACCCGCGCCCCCGCTCGCCAGCGGCAGGCGCTCTGGACCGCTCGGGGTGACAACCAGCGCGAACGCGTTGTGCAGCGTCTTGGCGTCGAGCGCCTGCGCGGCGGCGTCCACCCCGGCATCGGTCAGGCCCGTGATCAGCCACACGGGGGCGTTGCCCTCCAGCGCGGTTGCGGCCAACAGCCCACTGCCGGGCGGTGCCGGGCGCACCGCCTTGCCCAGCTCGTCCTCGAGCGTGAGCGTGTCGCCCTGCTGGCTGAAGCGCGCGAACACCCCGCTGGCGGACGGCGGGCCCTTCAGCGTGGCCACGGCTCCGGTGAAGTCGCGGATGGCCGGCCAGGGCGCCACGATCACGCGCAGCACCTTGGATCCCGCCGAGCTGCCCAGCACCCCCTCGCTGTTCAGGGCGCCCGCGTCGGACAGCCGTTGTTCCACCGTCTTGCACGCCGAGCCGTTCGGCTTCGAGCACTCCACGCGCACCGGCAGGCGCTTGCCCCCGGTGCCCGACAGGAACGGCTCGGGGTACGCGCCGACGATCGCGGGGATGTGCATCGTGGCGTCCCAGCGCCGGTAGTCCCACTGCACCACGTCACCCTTCGAGAGCGTGAACGCGGCCGCGCCCACCGAAGCCTCCACGCCGTTGACGTAATAGAACCAGTCGCTGTGCCCGACGGTGGTCGAGCCCGTCAGGCCGTCGATCGAGTTCACGAAGGCGCCGCCGTAGCGCGTCTTCACCTGGCGCTTCGACTCCAGCATCCGCATCACCGTCTCGCCCTGCCGGATCTGCGCGACCGAGGTGGAGTAGAGCCCGACCTGACCGAAGTCGCGCGTGACCTCGAGCTGGGCGCCGCCGGACAGCTTCTTGCCGGGGCCGAGCCCGCAGCCCGCGAGCAGGAGCACGGAGGCGAGAGCCGCCCAGGCGGCGCGACGCACTAGCGCACCACCACCCTGGAGGTGAAGCTGCGAATCCTTCCCGGCTGGTCGGCGTAGATGCGCTGCGTGCCCGCGCTGGATGCGAGCGTGGCGCTGCCGTCGGTGCCGGCCACCGCGGTGGCAGCGCCCAGGTGGACGGTCGCGCCCGCCGCCGGCACCGCTCGGCCCTGATCGTTGTAAGCGCGCACCTGGACCGTCACGCGCCCGGACGCGCTGGAGATCCGCGTGAACGAGAGCGTCCGCTGGCAGCTCCCGTTCTGGAAGTGGCAGTAGAACCACAGCACCTGGGCCCGGGACTTCAGCAGCCCGCGGCCGAACGGGCCGCTGGGATCCGCCGCGCCCGCGGTGCCGAGCTTGTGCCCCACCTTGTAGACCCAGCCGTCCTGCCCGGCGTTCGCGTCCGGGCCGATTGACCTCACGAACAGCCCGCCGGCGTCACGCGCGCGGCGGGAGCAGCTCCCGAAGTCCTTGAACCCGATCGGCGCCACCTTGCTCGCCGCCAGCGCCGCCAGCGGCGTGCCTGCGGGCAGCACGCAACTGTGGCCGTTCACGCGCGCGGTCACCCGCCGTGCGTGAACGCTCTTCTCCTTCGCCGAGCCGTCGCGGAACACCACGAGCTGGCTCACGCCGGGCGAGCCGGCCGCCGCGGCCGCCGGAAAAGCGGCGGCCGCGACGAGACAGCAGACGAGCGCCCTGCCCCCCATCACCCCTTGACTTCGAAGTGAATGGTCTTCAGCGAGACGTTGAAGGAGCTGTCGAGCGCCTTCTCGTCGAGCACGTACTTGCCCGCCGGGAGACTGGCCGGCAGCAGGTAGGACCAGCTGGCCTTCGTGCCCACCCGCTGGTAGCGCGCGCTGTCACAGTGCGGCTTCGACCTCGTGAAGCGGGCCGACTTCGCGCTGTACCAGCTGCAGCCGCCGTGCGAGTGGCGACGCAGCCGGAAGTAGACCTGGAACAGCGACTTGTCGTCGCTGGCCGTGCCCTTCAGCTCCCGCGGGCCGCGCTTGTAGCTCGCGCCGTCGCGCGGGCCGCCGAGCGTGATCAACGGCTTCACGATGTCCTTCGTCAGCGTCGGGCTCGCGACCGTGTTGCAGTCGCCGCTGCCCGGCACGTACACGCACACGTCCGCGTCGTTCGAGCGAACGGCGTCCCCGCGCGTGGCCTTCAGGTGCTGCACGCCGGCGCTCGCGAACGTGACCGTCGCGTGACCGTCGCCTCCGGTGAGCTGACCCGCGACGCTGGCCCCGGCGGCCGGCGCGAGCACCCCGTCGCCCCCGTACTGCTGCACGCCCACATCGACGCGCTGGCCCACCTGCGCCGACGCGGGCGCGGTGAGCTGGAGGTTGGGCTTGCTGCCGTCCTGCCACTCGAGCAGGACCTGGTCACCCTCGTTCAGCCGGATCTGGCAGCCGCCGGCAGCGGCCGGAACCCGGTTGACGATCAGGTCCCAGAAGTTGCCCGTGAACGGAGCGCCGACCGCGCCGTCCGAGCCGATCCGCTCGACCAGGAAGTCGTCGAACGAGCTGGAGTAGCTCCCGTCCCAGGTGAAGCCGTTTGCGATCGACGCGTCGTCGAGCGCGGTGGTGGGCGTGCCGCCCGGGGTGTTCGCCGTGCCGCCGTTGGTGCCGTCGCACTTGTGCGCACCGCCCGCGGCCGTCGTGACCGTCTTCCCATCGGTGGTCACAGCGCCTTCGTAGACGGTCGAGCCGGTTCCTTCGACTCGCAGATTCACCTTGACTGGCGCCGCCCATGCGGGCGTGCTTGCGAAGAGCAACGAGAGGACCCCTAGGGCCCAGATCCGGTAGTGCATAGTGATCAGCCTCCCCTTTCCGCGAGGGATTCCGTGGCTTGTGGTCGGAGGCAGGTCTCCTGGCTACCGGCGTGCCTGTCGCCGCGCCTTCCGGGGAAGCAGGGGCTTCCCAGTGGCGTGATGCGGCTGGCCTATCCGGTTACAGTGGCGGGACCGCGCCGGACTCTCACCGGCTTCCCTTCACCACCGACCTATTAACGCGGCAAGCATAACCGCGCGCGGCCAGTTCGGCCATAGTCCGGCAGTGAACCGATCGTGCGCCTGGACCGTAGGACGGCACATGAGCGAGAACGGAGCTGGACCCAAGAAGCGCATCGTCGAATTCGACCTGGACCGCTACCTGCGTGCTTCAAAACGCCTGGATCTGAGCGAACTCGACTGGGACGACATCCCGCGCCATCCCCTTTCCGACGGCGACGTGATGTGCATGCACTACATGATGGACATCGAGACCCACACGGTCATCTATTTGCGTGATCTGCTCGGAACCCGCGCGGCGCACGACCCGCAGGTCACGGCGTTCCTGTCCTGCTGGGTGTACGAGGAGCTCTGGCACGGCGAGGCCTTCTCGGATTTCCTGCGCGCCTACGGCGTGGAGGTGCCGGCCGAGCCGAAGCTGCCGGACGGCTCCACCCCCATGCCCACGCGGCCCGCGCGCACGAAGCAGTTCCGCGAGCGGCTCGGCGTCGGCCATCAGCTCTCCCTCCTCCCCACGATGCTCGGCTCGATGATGACGCGCGACTTCGTGGCCATCCACATGACCTGGGGCGCGATCAACGAGCTGACCACGCTGACGGGCTACTACCAGCTCATCCGCCGCTCCTCGCATCCGGTGCTGCACCAGATGCTGCGCCGGGTGATCCAGGACGAGCGTCGCCACTTCGCCTTCTACCGGGCGCAGGCGAAGGCCCGCCTGGCCGGCCGGCCGCGCGCCGGACGCCTCGTGCGGCACGCGCTGAACGCGCTCTGGACACCGGTTGGCGCCGGCGCGAAGTCGGAGGAGGAGGTGGACGCGCTCGCGCTGTACCTGTTCGGCGACTCCCCTGAGGGCCGCCAGGGCATTCGCGAGATCGACGCGACGATCGCCGAGATCCCCGGCCTCGAGGGCCTGACGCTGCTCGAGGACTACCTCGACGCGGCGCTCGCCCGCGCGGCCGCCATGCCGGGCTGGGCGGGGGTTGCGCCGGTGCCAGAGCAGAACGTGCAGCCGCTGCCGGGCGAGATCTCTGCCCGCTGGCCGAGGCACGAGCAGCCGGTCCCGCTGCACCGCTGAGTCGCCGTAAGCTTTCCCCATGACGGTGAAGGCCGACCTCGTTCGGCAGCCTCGCGACTGGTGGGGCATTGCGCCGCTGCTGCTGGCGCTCGCCGGGCTGGGACTGATGCTGGCCACGACGGATGGCGAGGCCTGGCCGCTCGCGCTGATCTGGATCGGCGCCGCCTGCGTGTTCGTGTTCGTCTGGCGCTCGCTCGAGCGCGGCTGGCTGCGCGTGACCGTCGCCGTGGTGGCGGCGCTCGCCCTGATGGTCCTGACCTTCGAGGGCGGTTTGTTCCTGCTTCCGGCGCTCGTCGCGGCTGCGGCTACACCAGCGTCCAGCGCTGGACGCGGTGCGAGGTGACGATCCCCGCGGATACGTAGGGATCGCTCTCCACGAACTGCTCGACCTCGGCCGGATCGTCGACCTGGAAGACGAGAGCGGCGCCCGTGGGCGGATCGCCGAGCGGGCCGGCCATCAGCACGCGGCCGTCCTCCTTCCAGGCGCCGACCAGCGCGAGGTGGTCCTCGCGGTACGGCGGGCGCCGCTCGAGCACATCGGCCACGTACTCGTACGTCAATAGGAAGCGCGAGTCGCTCATGCGCGGCACGTTACAGCCCACGCGAACGGGCCGGCGCTCCCACGCCGGCCCGTTCGGTGGCAGGTCATCAGGCGGCTGAGGGCTTGATGTTCTGGTTGAGGCGGAACAGGTTGGACGGGTCGTACTGGTCCTTCAGCGCCACGAGCCGGGCGTACTTGTCCGGCCCATAGGTCTCCCGGACGCGCTGATCGCCCTCGTCGCTCGTGTAGTTGAGGTACACGCCCGTGGTCGTGTGCGGGCCCATGCCCTCGGACAAACGAGCGGCCCAGGCCCGGTGCTCGTCCTCCACGGACGGGTCCGGGTCCATCCACATCGCGAGCGCGTGGTAGCACCAGGGCACGTCGCGGCGGCCGAGCGCGCTGTCGTCGTCCGAGACCTTGCTGATCGCGCCGCCCATCGGCTCGAGCAGCAGCTGCGTGGTCGGGCTCGGACGTGTGCCGCCATGCGTCTCCAGCTCGGCGATCGCCTCGTCGGTCAGCTCAGGCATGAACTCGGCCTTCATGTAGCCGCGAATGCCCTTGGGGCCGCCGCCGTCGAGCATGCTCTGCAGCGCCGCGTACGGCATCGGGCCGACCATGTCCATCAGCGGCTGGGCCACCTCGCGGATCGGCGCGATCACCTTCTCGCCCTCTTCCGGCGAGCCGGTCCAGCAGAGCAGGACACCCGTCATCGGCTGGAAATGCATCTCCGCCGGTACGAACGGCTCCGGCGGGGCGCTGACGAAGGCCAGCCCACCGCCGAGGTCCTCGGGCGCGTCCGCAAAGTACTCGCGCATGAACCTCAGGATCTCGCCGCCCTTGTCGGGCCGGCAAGCCAGCATGCCGCCGTAGATGATCGGGCCGATCTGATGGGCCTTGAAGTCGAACCGGGTCACCACGCCGAAGTTCCCTCCGCCGCCGCGCAGACCCCAGAACAGCTCCGAGTTCTCCTCGCGGCTCGCGTAGACCACGCTGCCGTCGGCAGTCACGACCTCGGCGCCGATCAGGCTGTCGCTGGTCAGGCCGAGCTTGCGCTCGAGCCAGCCACTGCCGCTGCCGAGCGTGAGCCCGGCGATGCCGGTGGTGGAGAAGCGGCCGCCCGTCACGGCGAGGCCGTGCTCCTGGGTTGCGGTGTCGAACTGGCCCCAGGTGGTGCCGCCGCCGGCGCGCACGATGCGCGTGTCCGGGTCGACATCGACCTGGTTGATCTCGGCGAGGTCGATCACAAGGCCGTCGTCGCAGACGCCGTAGCCGACGGCCGAGTGACCGCCGCCGCGCACGGCGAGCAGCAGCTCGTTGTCGCGGGCGAAGTTGACGGCCGCGACGACATCGTCGACGTTCTTGCAGCGCGCGATGAGGGCCGGATGGCGGTCGTACATGCCGTTCCAGACCAGGCGGGCGTCGTCGTAGCCAGAGTCTCCCTGCCTCAGGAGCTCACCGGTGAACTGCGGAGAAAGCTGCTCGATCTGAACGCTCTCGAGCTGGTGGGCCATTCTGGTCCTCCTTGGATCCTGCGGGTAGGCACCTTTTTGCGAGTCGACGTTCGACCCTAACCGCGCTCGATGGGCCGAACAAGGGGGTTGTCCGTACCTTTAACAACGGCCTTGGGGCCGTCCGCACAGGTAAGGGGTCACCCGGCCGTCCTTACGGGTGGAGCCGGCCGACGGATCAGCCGCTGGGAACTGCTCTCAGACCCCCGAGACGCTTCGCCGACCCACTTGTAGAATCGTCCGGCCTAGGCCGCCATCGTCTAGGGGACTAGGACGCCGCCCTCTCACGGCGGAAACCGGGGTTCGAATCCCCGTGGCGGTACTTGAGGAAGCCCCGCAGATCGCGGGGTTTTCTGTTGTCTAGCGATCCTGCGGCCGACCCATGCGAAGTCGGGTCTGCCGAGCCCGCGTAAGAAAACGACCCGCGCTGTGGCGGGCCGTTTCTGCTTGGGGGGCCGCTCGACGCGCACGAGCGTCCCGTGGTGGTTAGGTGATCGGCAGCGCGGCGCGAGCTTGAACTACCCGTCCTGGCCCTTGCTCACCCGTCGCCGTAGCCGGCCCCGCCCTGACCGTAGTAGCTACTTACGTCTGCGCGACTCGCGTCGTCCGAATAGACATCGCCGAACTTGGGCGAGTCCTTGATCTGGTCCTTCGTGCGGTTGACGTAGACGGTCTCGTCGTCGCCGTCGATGCGATCAACGATGCCTGCCGGCAGCACGACTTTCTTACCGAAAATCCACGGCCCAGTATCGACCACGAGCTGGCTTGACCCAACCTCATACGTCGCCTCGTCGACCTTGCCGATGCTTCCGTCGACGGCCTCGACCCCGAACCCGGTCAAGTCGATGATCGATTCGTCCCTGAAAGTCCAAACGTCGACTGAAGTCATCTGATGCCTCCTGCGAATTGGGAACGGCAGAGGTCTACCCGACCCACGACTACAGAAACCGCCCTTCCCACCCTGCCATGCGAACATGCGTTCCCGTGGGCAACGCCGGCTCGCCTCTCTCCATGTTCCGCCGTGCGCTCGCCACCGGGAACGTGCTGATGGCGACGTCCGCGGCGCACGAGGTCGGGAGACTCGACCTCGACGACGCCCTCGGCCTGACCCTGCTGTTCCGCGACAAGGACCCGATCCGCTACAGACGCGCCGCGGTGAGGTGGCACGCTCGACTCTGCGGCGAGATGACAGGGATCGCCCCCGAGGACTCGCAACTGATGCTCGCGGCTCTCGTCGCGCTCGCTGGCCCGCGTCCGGAGGCCGGCGCCCGGGCGCTCATGGCCGTCCTCGACGCCCTGATGGCTCCGGGAATCGCGGCCGTCGTGCTGGACTGGCTCGAGCGCCGATCACCAGGCTGAGGTACCAGGCCCGTCCGCTGTGTGGGTCGCCTTCGGACAACCTCCGGCCTCTGCTCCCCATTCTTCGGCGCTACTGACCGGAAGCGGCCCCGCCCCTGCTGGGGACGAGGCCGCTTCGGTCCGAGGAGAGGGTGCTGGCTCCTTTCTTCGTCGCTGTGCCCGGAGTGGGCGTCAGTGCCGCGAGCGGTGGTGGCGGTGAGGCACCGCCGTGCGGTGGACGGTCTCGAAGCCCGCGAGCACGTCGAGGCCGCGTCGGTCTGCGATGACCGAGTCGTTCCCGGCGCCGCCAAAGGCCACGTCAGCGGTCTTGTCGCGGATGTTGATCCGGTCGTCGCCATCGTCGCCGAAGACGACGTCGATGCCGCCGCCGGGCGTGATGGTGTCGTTGCCGGACCCGCCGAGGAACGTCTCTGACGAGTTGCCGCCGCTGAGCATGTCGTTGCCCGACCCGCCCGACGCGGTCACCGCGAGGTTGCCGACGTTTCCGACGCCGATGGTGTCGTCGCCGCCGAGGCCGTTCGCGTGCATCGTCTCGCTCGAGCCGATGTCGAGCGTGAACGGGACCAGGTTCGTGCGGTCGAACTTGATGCGCGCCCCGTTTGGCTGCACGGTGAACACGTCGCCAGCCGTCGGGGATCCGTTCACCTCGACGTCGTCGCTGCCGCCGTCACCGTTGATGACGTCCGAGCCGTCGCCGTTGTTCCACACCAGCGTGTCGTCGCCCGACCCGCCGTTCATCGTGTCCGCACCACGGTCGCCGACGATTCGGTCGTCGCCGCCGCCTCCGTTGAGGGACGTCGTTGCCCTCGCCGCCGAGAATCAGGTCCGGACCGTCCGAGCCGTTGACGGTGTCATCGCCGGCGCCGCCGTCGACCGACAGGAGCGTGGCAGCACCGACGCCGTCGTGCGCCGTAACGGAGTCGTTCCCGCCGAGGCCGTTCACCTGTACGTGCTCGGTGGCCGTGTCGAGCGTGAACGGGACCAGGTTCGTGCGCTGGAACTTCACCCCGCCCGGCTCGGGATCGAGGACGAACACGTCGCCCAGTGTCGATGAGCCGTTGACCTCGGTCGTGTCGTTGCCGTCGCCGCCGACAATCCTGTCGGAGGCGTCGCCGTTGTTCCACACCAACGTGTCGTTGCCGCCGTCACCGTTCATCACGTCCATGCCCTTCGCTCCGATGAGACGGTCGTTGCCGTCGCCGCCGTTGAGCGTGTCGGCCGTGTCGGCGCCGGTCAGCACGTCGTCGCCGCCACCGCCGTTCAGGGTTGTGCCGGCGATCTCCGTGTTCTTCGCGAGCACGGTGATCGCGTCGTTGCCGTCGCCGCCATTGACGACGACGGTGAATGTGCCGTCGGCCGGCACGGTCTGGTTACCGGCCTTCGCGCTGTCCCAGTCCGAGCCGCTGCTCAGCCCGCCGGTCGTCTGACCGTGAACCAGCAGCCCGCCGGACACGGACACCGTCACGTTGTCGTCCGCACCGTCGAGCGTGAGCGTGGCGGTGTGATCGACAAGCGTTGCCGAGCCCACCGCCGCGTGGGCGGGTAGAGCGGTGGCGGCCATGCCCGCGAACGTCGCGGCGAGCGTGGCCAGAATCGTTGTGCCCTTCACTTGAAGTCCTCCTGAGTTGGGTTAGCCATGCCCACCGAGACCCCAGGCGGTCCGGGTTTATGCCAAGCGAGATCTCGCCGAGAACTTCGTTGGCAGAAACCCGGGCGCGCAGGCGTCTCTTCGGAGGCATGGCAACTCACTCGCTCACGCTTGGCGCCACGGAGCAGGCGCGGGATCGTCGAAGCGCAGCGCCACGGGTGCTCGACCCAGACACGCTCGGCGACCACCTCGACCGGTTGTTCAGGGCCGCGTGGGCACTGTGCGGGTCACGCGCGGACGCCGAGGACCTCGTACAGGAGACCTATGAGCGGGTACTGCGGCGGCCGCGGTTCGTCCGGCGTGAGAACGACCTCGGCTACCTGTACCGGACCCTGCACAACACCTACTTCAACGCGCAGCGCACGGCGTCGCGGCGCCCGCGGGTGACCGCGCAGCTCGATGACGTTCAGACCGCGAGCCTCGCGGGCAGACGTCCAGCCCGAGCAGGCGGCCGAGACCAACCTCGTACTCGAGGCCGTGGCAGCGCTACCCCAGCCGATGCGCGAGGCGCTCGTCGCCGTGGACGTGCTCGGACTGAGCTACGCCGAGGCGGGGAAAGCGCTCGGCGTCCATGAGAACAGCATCCCCAGCCGGCTCGCCCGCGCTCGCCTCAAGGTCGCGGAGGCACTGCAAGGATGACCGGGAGGCGGCAGAGAAACGGCCTCTCCGGGGTCAATGAGGGGAAGGCACATGGAACCTGACCCCATCACACGGACTGAGCGACGAGCAGCTCGCCGATCTGGCGCGCCTTGCCGACGGCGTGCTGCCGGCCGACCGTCGCGCCGAGCTCGAAGAGCAGGTGGCCGCGTCGCCCCAGCTCTCGACCATCGTCGAGCGCCAGTGCATCGCCCTCGACGCCGCTGCGCGGCACGTTCGACACCGGCGCTCCGGCACGGCTGCGCGCGCACGTCGATCGGCGCCGCGGCCCGGCCCGCGCCGCTGGACGGCGGCGCATCAGGGTCGCGATCGGCGGCGCGATGACCGCCGCGGCGTCAGTGGCCCTCGCCCTGGTCCTGACGCTGCCAGGCGCAGGCTCGGTCGGCCCGAGCGTCGCCGACGCCGCGGCGCTCGCCGAGAATCCGCCGACCCAGGCCGCGCCCCGCGACGTGTCCGGCACCCCACAGCTTCTGCGCGCGCACGTCGACGGGGTGCCCTTCCCGAACTACGCCGCCCAGTTTGGCTGGAAGACCAGCGGCGCCCGCGCGGACGATCCCTCCGGTCGCCACGCCACCACCGTCTACTACGAGAAGGGCGGCCGCACGGTCGCGTACACGATCGTGTCAGGCGACCCGCTCGACCCGCCGTCGCACACGCGCTCGATCACGCGCGGTGGCGTCGAGTACCGCGTGTTTCGCGACGACGGCCGAGCAGTCGTCACCTGGAATCGCGATGGCCGCACATGCGTCCTCTCCAGCACCGCGGCGCGCCCGGCGGAGCTCCTGACGCTCGCCGACTGGCGAGGCAAGGGCGCGATCACCTTCTAGGCCGCGGGTGCTGCAGGGCCAGGGGTGAGGTCTGGCGGCTATCGCCTCACGACGTTGTGAACCTCGAAGACCTCGGGCTCGGCGGAGAACTCCATGTCGAACCCCATGAGGATCGGCATGAGCTTCTCGCCCCACGCCTGGAACTGCTCGGGCGAGTCCCAGATCTCGCTGACCGTGAGGTTGTCGGGCGAACCAAAGGCGACGTGATAGTCGAGCCCGTCCGCCGGGAAGCCGGCTTCCTCGAGCTTGGGATGGATTTCGTCGTACTTGTCGGCGGTCAGGTTTGCGGGGTGGAAGCGGACGACGATGCTCATGCCGAGCTCCTGGTGTCGGGGTTCAGGCGAGCCTAACCGCTCGGGGGCTCAAGGCCTGGCGACGCAACGCCGATCCGAGGGTGATGAGAGCGATTGTCCGCCTCCTCCTTGGCAAACCGGCACGTCTGCGGATCAACGCGACCGTGCTCGCCGTTATGGGCATCGCCTCGCTGGCAGTGGGCCGCGTCGTCGTTGCGATCGTCTTCCTGGCGGCTGCTGCTGGGCTCGCCGCGGTGGCGCGCATCTATCCGAGCCTGACGGCCGATCACGACTAAGGAGACAAGTGCCCCCGCGTGTGTGAACACCGGGGGCGCGGCACCGGAGCGGCGAACTCCGATGCGATCCGCAGGCTATCGGCGCCCGCGCGACTTGCGATCCGAGCTTCGCTCAGTACCACCTGCCGCGAGCAAACCCGCCGAACGCGATCAGCCCGATCAACGCGATGATCAGCCCAAGCAAGAAGCTCCAGACGATCATCACGACTATCCCGACGATGACGATGATGCCGCCGGTGGATATACCGCCGATCCCACCACGACGTTCCGGTGTAGCCACGCGTCCCTCCTCGTCCGTGTGCGCTTCGGCTCGCAGGCTACTTCTGCGACCGTTGCAGCCCACCTGCAAGCGTCAGTACTGGGCGCTCTCGACAACCTCAACGACCGTCGGTGGGGTGATCACACCGACGCCCTCCAGGGCTCCGGACTGCATCAGGCGCTCGCGGAAAGCTGCGGCGGCGTCCGACGAGGCGAACTCCACACGAACAAACACCTGGCGGGGGTCATCGACGCCGCGAGAGATCACGTGGCCCTCGCCGGCTTGCTTCCGTCCCCCTCGATCCGAGTCGAAGGTCTCCTTCCAAGCGTCGTAATCGTCGGTCTCGAAGTGGGCCATCGTGAACGCCGCCATCTCTGCATCTCCTCGGTTTGCACTTCGTGCACGCCGACCCTAACCGACCCGTAGCGCCGTCTGGAGATCCTCTCGACGCGCATACAGCGTTGGTAGACAAGTCCGGTGGTAGCGTGCCGCCGCACTGAAGGCGACCGCGTCAGGTACTGAAGGGGGCTGTGTCGGCGACTGAGCGGCCGCGCGGCGTCGCCTGGTCCTGGTCGGGTGCGGCGCTCGGGGCGTCCTATGCCGCGCCGGCAGCGATCGTCGCCGCGACGGACGTGCGGCACGGGCTCGCGATGGCGGTCGGGGTGCTGCCGGCGGCGATCATCGGGCTGCCGGCGCGTCGCCGCGGTCGGCTCGTGCTCGCAGTGCTGGGGCTTCTGGTTGGAGTCCCGATGCTGGTCGGGTCGGTGCTCGCCGGGGTGCCCGTCCTTGCGGTCGCGGCAATCGGGGTGTCCGGCGTTGGAGCCGCCGCAGTAGCGGCTCGTTGGCCGATCGGCATGGTGGCGATGGTCCTGTCGCTGCCGTTGCTCGGGATCGGGCTGAGCTACACCGACGTCGGGACGGCCGCCGGCGTGGCGGGCCTGATGGTCGCGGGGTCGGTCTGGGCGTGCGCGGTCTCGATGCTGTGGCCGGAACGCGCCCCACAGCCCAGGCCTCCCGGCGTTCGGCCGACTCTCCGGTACGGCGTCCTGCTCGGCCTCGCCGGCGCCACGGCCGCAGCGATCGGTTTCCTCGCGGACCTCGAACACGTCGGCTGGGCCACCGGTGCCGCGCTGCTGGTCATGCGTCCGAGTGAGGAGATGCAGCGGCTGCGCAGCATCGGCCGCGTGATCGCTGTGCTGGCCGGGGCGCTGGCCGGGACCGCACTCGTGCGGGCCACCACATCACCGGGGTGGTACAGCGTTGCGGTCGTGGTCGCGCTCGCCGCGGCCGCCGCTACGAGCGGCAGCCGCTGGTACGTCGCGCCGGCGTTCACCACCGCGCTGGTGTTCCTGCTGCTGCTCTACGCCGAGCCTCAGAACGCGGCTCACAGGTTCAACGAACGGGTGCTCGAGACGATCCTCGGCGTCGGCCTGGCGTACTTCTACGGGCTGGCGCTGCCCAAGCTGATCGGGCGCTGGCAGGATCTCGGGCGACCGCGAGCTGCTCCACGAAACTGAGCGCGTAGGGGCGTGTCAGTCGGCGGGTTGGATCTCGCTGGGTCGCCAGGTCTTGTCGAACCACGCTTCGAGTGGTCCGTAGATGCGCAGGATCGGGAACCAGCCCTTGCCGGCGCGCGTCTGGATCCAGTTGCCCTCATGGCCGTCGGGTGCCGCGGGGCCGAAGTTGATGATCAGGTCACCGTTGTCTTCGGCGTGCATCCCCTCGGACTGGCTGTGGATGCTGGGATACGGGTTGTCGGTTTGCAGCAGGGAGCGGGTCTGCGGGTCGTAGATGTCGATGGCCCAGAAGGTCTTGGCGGGGATGTCTGCGGGCAGCGTGAGTGTGTAGCGGCGCGCGCCGTCGAGCCACGCGCCCGCCGCGTCGCGTGCGGTGAAGGCGTATTGGGAGCCGACGCCGACGGCGGCGTGCGTCATGGCGGGCGTGATGCCGGTGCCGACGTAGTGCATCATCGCGCGGGCGTCGAGCAGCCTGGCACCGTTGGCGAGGAACTCGTGGCTGCCGCCGACGAACGCGGTGGCCCACGTGCTGTCGGGGTAGTAGTAGACGTCGGGATCGCGCGGCGCGAACAGGACGCTGCGCACGATGCCCGCCCCGACGCGCGCGGCGCTGTCGAGGATCGAGCGCATCCGCTCGTCGGGTGCAAACGGCTTCCCGGCGACGATCCCGATGGCCGCCAGCTGGCCGGCGCGTTCGGGGTCGAGCGCCTCTGCGGGCTCGTCGGCGACGATTGACGCGACCTCCTCGAAGAACGAGAAGTCGTTGGCGTGGACGCCGTTGAACTCGGCCTCGGAGAAGTTCAGGAACTCCGTGGGCGGCGGATCGTCGGCCTTGGCCAGCGGGTAGATGCGCGTGCTCATCAGGCTCTGCACGCCACCCAGCGCACGGATTACCAGCCAGCACGAATAGGTCGGCGACTGCGCGACGAAGTAGCCGTCGGGGGCGTCCGAAACGTGGCCGGGCGGGAGGATCAGGTACTTGCCGCCCTTGCCCTGGTCGGGGCCGGCGAGGCCGAGGTCCGTGACGTAGCGCTGCCAGATGTCGTCCACGAAGCCCAGCGCGTTCGGCGGCGCTTCGATCACGATCGGCCCGTCCGTCTTTAGGTCCAGGTAGTTGGTGCCGTAGGTGGTCTCGGTATTGGCGGTCAGCACGACGTTGGCGGAGGTCGCCAGCGGGTCGGTGTAGGCCAGGACGTTGGACGCGGTCTGCCCGATGCTGTGAAAACCCCCACGCATCGCGACCATCGACGCGCCCGGCATGCAGTTGAGGAACACCTCGACGCCGCGCATGAGATCCAAAGCGTCATAGCTGCGCTCGACCGTGTCGGGCAACGGCAGCCCGTCGAAGAACTCCATCGCGCCGAACGGCGAGTCGAGCCGCCCCGGCATCCCGATGGACGCAAGCGTCTCCACCGACACGCCGGGGCTCGATGCCTTCCGACCCTGCCCTGAGGCCTCCACGATGCAAACCATCGTCGTCGCGGCCCGGGTGACCGATCATCACCCGGTCGGGGTGACCGGCCACCCGCTACGACCCCCGCGCCTACTTACCTCGCGCCCGCGGTCTCCTTCGACCAGTCCTCGAGACGGGTCTCGGTGATGCGGGCGTCGGCGCCCGGGAGGAGCGTGCGCTCGCCCGGCGTGATGCCGAAGTAGGCCGCCTGCGGGTCGGTGATGACCTCGCGGGGATCGCCTGTCGCCTTCAGTCGCTCGCGGATGAGCTCGTCGAGGCGGAACTGCTCGGGTCCCGCGACCTCCACGGTGCCGTACAGCGGCGTCCCGACGGCGACCCGCGCGACCTCGCCGGCGACATCTTCGGCGGCCATGGGCTGGATGAGCGCGGGCGGGAGCCGAACCGCGTTGCCGTCGGTGGCCGAGTCGGCGATGCTCTTCACGAACTCGAAGAACTGCGTCGCGTGGACGATCGAGTAGGGGATCGACGAGCCCCGGATCAGCTCCTCCTGGGCGACCTTCGCCCGGAAGTAGCCACTTTCCGTCAGCCGCTCTGTGCCGACGACCGACAGCGCCACGTGATGCCCCACGCCCGCGGCCGCCTCCGCCGCCAGGAGATTGAGAGACGACCGCTGGAAGAACTCCATCACGGCGTCGTCGTCCCAGTCGGGCGCGTTGGAGACGTCCACGACGACCTGCGCTCCTACGAGCACTTCGGTCAAGGCCCTCGCCGGTGACGGTGTTCACGCCCGAGTTCGGTGACGCCGGCACGGACTCATGGCCGTCCTCGGCGAGCTTCTTGACCACCTTGGACCCGATGAGGCCGGTCCCTCCTATAACCACGATCTTCATGTCGTTCCTTTCCGTTTTTGCGATCCGAGGGCCGGGGGACTACCTCGCGGCTGTGATCGGGATGGGCTGAGCATCTGGCTGTGAGGCAACTGCGGCACCCGCCGGACGGTGCGCGAAGGCGAACCGGCGGCGCAGCGTCGCGGGCCGCTCACGCTCACGCAGGTGACGCACCAGCAGGTACGGCGATGCGATGAGCGCGCCGAGCGCGAACAGAAGTCCGGCAGCGACGGCCACGACGAGGACGAGGGTGATCAGGAAGGCGGCCGGCGGGATCAGCAGGAGCACCAGGATCAGGAGCGGACCCAGCAGCAGGATCACCGGCGGACCGGCCACGGGGATGAAGAAGATGTACGGGAGGGCATCCTCGACCATCTCCTCCAGTCGCTCTCGAGGCGTTGCCTCGGCCGGGGCTTGGGTGGTCGTGACAGACATGGTCAACTCCTTCTCTTGGGATGGCTATGACCGCTCCGTGGACGCCTCGATGAAGCGCACGCGGTCAAATCCGGGGTCTGTCTGGGACAGCTCGTCAGCGAACGACTCAGCCACGTGGAAAATCGCTCGTGCTTCGTTCGGCTCGTCATGCGCTTCCGCAATCCGGTGCGCCTGACAGAGCACCTCCGCGATCGCCTCCTCGGCGATCATCAACTCGCCCTGGGTGTCAGCAGACATTGCGAATTCCTTTCTGGATATCCGTGGTGGTCAGGCGGCCACGCGCGCTGCCGCGGCCTCGAGGATCAGATGCGCCGTCGCCTCGGCGTGCGAGACGGTGATGGCGTGGGAAGCGCCGGGGATCTCGATCACGCGATGAGCCTTGGCACGCTCCGCCATGTAGTGCTGGAGCTTGGCCGGGATGACCCGGTCCTCCTCGCCGATCAGGAACCACGACGGCACCTCGCCCCAGAGCGACCGCTCACCAGAGGCCTCGACGAGCGCCTCCTGAGTGGCCGGCCGCTGCGTGACGGCCATCCTGGCGGCCTGCTGATCCGGCACATCCGGGCAGAACACGTCGTGGAAGCTGTCGTTCTTGATGTACAGGTCGGTGGTGCCGTCGCTGCGCGGCACCGGCCGAAGCGTCGCCTCGCCGAGCATGCTGCCGGGGAACATCCCGGCCAGCTGGAAGCAGCTCTCGCCGGCATCCGGCGCGAAACCGTTGGCGTAGACGAGCCCGACGATGTCGCCGGCGTCGGCTGGGACGTTGGACATCACCGCGCCGCCGTAGGAGTGGGCGGCGAGCACGACGGGCCCGTCGACCGCACGGACCACGTCGGCGACGGCGGCCGCGTCCGTGGCCAGGCCGTGCAGCGGATTGGCCGCCGCGATCACCGGGTGCCCGGCGTCGAGCAGCGGATCGATGACGGTGTCCCAGCCCGAGGAATCGGCGAAGGCACCGTGGACGAGAACGATCGTGGCAGGCATGAGAGATCCTTTCCGTTGCGATTCAGTAGAGGGCGAGGAGGCGGTTGGCCTCGGCGAGGGCGTCGGCGAGCGCCTGCGCGCCGAGCACCACGTCGTCGTGGCTCGGCCCGATCCGCAGGGTGAGCTCGCCGTCCTCAATGCACGTGACCCCGATCAGTCGGTGGTCCGACCAGAACTCGGCGACGCCGAACGACGCCTCCTCCGCGCTGACCACGATCACCTGGATGTCGTGCTGGTCCGGCGTGAGCGACGGCAGTGTGTTTTTCATGCAGCGAGCGTCCCGTACGCGGGGCGCGCTCGCATCGGCCAGGTGGCCAGCCTGGCTAGCCAGTCACCGGCCGGTCCGTCTTACTGCTGAAGCGTGGCGAGCTGGTCCTCGAAGTGAGCCATCGCTTCGCGGTACAGGAGGGTCGCCCAGCTCACCCGGACCACGCCGAGCGCGGTCAGCTCGGCGAGCGACGGCGACTGCGGCAGGCGTAGCGACGTTCACCGGGCCGCCAAATTCCGAGGTGAAGCGGCGCAGCGCGTCCGCCTCCCAGAGGGCGATCGGGTACACGCAGTCGACGCCGGCCTCGAGATAGGCATTCGCGCGCCGGAGCGCGTCGGGAACGAGCGGCGCCTGGGTCTCGGGGCCGGCGCCGGCGAGGAAACCGCACCAGGAAGACGTCGACCCGGGCGTTGATGACGAGCGGGTAGCCGTCGTCCGACGCGGCCTGGCGAACGGCCCCGAGCCACTCCGCGTGCTGGTCGGGATCGCGGAGGCTGCCGGCAGCGTGGTCGGTGTCCTCGAGGTTGCAGCCGGCGGCCCCCGCGCTGCGCAGCGCGGCCACCAGCTCGGCCGGCTCCATCCCGTAGCCGGCCTCGGCGTCGACCGTCACGGGCACGTCGACGCCGCGGGCGATCCGCGCGGCCGCGGCGAGCATCTCGTCGCCCGGCGCACCCTCGTGGTCCTCATAGCCGAGCGTGGCGGCCACGCCGCCGCTGGTGGTCGCGACCACGGGATACCCCGCCGCGACGACGGCTCTCGCCGTGGCCACGTCCCAGGCGTTCGGAAGCAGGAGGGGGGCGCCGGGGCGTTGCAGCGACCGCAGCAGGTCGCACCGGCTCTGGAGGTCTGTCGTCGGTGAGGTGTTCATGCCGAAAATCTGAACTTCTGCGGCCGCCATCCGGCGGCGCGGGTGAAGCGCTCGGTCGAGACACGCTCCCCGTCACGACAGACGTTGTAGGTGCCGCTGGGCAGCGACAGCGCCGAGAGGAGCGCGCGCGCGGCATCGTGGACGTGCAGCGTGGCGCCGAAGTCGCCCATCGGCTCGTCGTACCAGGTGCCCGGGCCGTCGAGCAGCCCGAATCGCAGGACGACGCCGCGTCCGCCGGCGCGTGCGAAGCGCTCGGTCTGCTGCTCAGCGACGAGCGCGGAGCGCAGGATCGGCAGGATCTCGCCGACTGGCGTGTCCTCGGAGACCGGGCCGTTCGGCGGGTAGACGAAGCGTGACGGTGGGCTGGACGTAGACCGCCGCCCCGGCCGCGATCGCCGCGTCGACGAGGATCCTCGACGCGTCCGCACGCAGCCGATCGTTCTCGCGCCACGCCTCCGGATCCGAGATCTGGTCGAGCGTGCGGATCCGGGTCGCCAGGTGCAGGACGCCATCGACGCCGCGCACGGCGTCGGCGACCGCGGCGGGGTCGAAGAGGTCGAGCTCCTCGCGCCCGGGCATCGCGAACTCATGGCCCGCGGCCTCCGCGAGGGGCCGCAGCGCGCGGCCGAGCACGCCGGTTCCTCCGGTGATCAGCAGCCGCATCGGTGACTGCTCGAGAGGCATCACTCCGAATTGTGGTGCATGCACCCCTCACCCCTGCGTCGTGGGTGAGTTAGCTTTTGGCGCCAAATGGCGGACGCCCTTGCGCCCGAGCTGCTTGGCCGGACCAGCGAGCGCGAAGTCCTCGACCGGCTCCTGGCCAACGTGCGCGAGGGGCAGAGCGCCGTCCTCGTCATCCGAGGCGAGGCGGGAATCGGAAAGACGGCGCTGCTCCGGTACGTCGCCGATCAGGCCTCGGGATTCCGTGTGGTGCAGGTCACGGGCGCGGAGGCGGAGATGGAGCTGCCGTTCGCCGGCATCCATCAGCTCTGCGCGTCGCTGCTCGACCAGCTCGACGCGCTCCCGCAGCCGCAGCGGGACGCGCTGAATGTCGCGCTGGGGCTGGCATCCGGTGACGTGCCGGACCGCTTCCTCGTCGGACTCGCCGTGCTCGGCCTGCTGTCCGCCGCGGCCGAGGAGCGGCCGCTGCTCTGTCTCGTGGAGGACGCTCAATGGCTGGACGCTGCCTCGGGAATGATCCTCGGCTTCGTCGCGCGACGGCTGCTCGCGGAATCGGTGGCGAATCGTGGTGGCCGTCCGCGAGCCGAACTACTGGGCACGACTTCGACGGCCTGCCCGAGCTGTTGCTGCACGGCCTGGCTGAGGAGGATGCGCGCACCCTGCTCATGAGAGCCGTCACCGGGCCGGCTCGACGACCGCGTCCGCGACCGCATCGTCGCGGAGACGCGCGGCAACCCGCTCGCCCTGCTCGATCTGCCGCGAAGCATGAGCGCGGCGGAGCTGGCAGGCGGCTTTGGGCTTCTCCCCGCGACAGACCTTCCGCGCCACCTCGAGGATCACTATCTCCAGCGCGCCGGTGAGCTACCCGAGGCGACGCAGCGGCTGCTGCTGCTGGCCGCGGCCGAGCCGATCGGTGACGCGACGCTCGTCTGGCGCGCCGCCGGCATGCTCGGCGTCGAAAGGAGCTCGCTCGCGCCGGCAGAGGACGCGCAGCTCGTCGAGATCGGAACCCGTGTCCGCTTCCGGCATCCACTGGTGCGCTCCGCCGTGTACCGGGCTGCTGCCCCTGTCCGAGCGGCGGGCTGCGCATCGGGCGTTGGCGGAGGCGACCGATCCGGACACCGATCCCGATCGCCGGCGTGGCATCTCGCCCACGCGGCGGTGGGCGTCGACGAGGCGGTGGCCGCCGAGTTGGAGCGCTCGGCCGACCGGGCACAGGCCCGTGGAGGGGCCGCAGCGGCCGCGGCGTTCCTGGCGCACGCGGCGGAGCTGACCCCGGATCCGGCGGAGCGGGGCAGGCGGGCCCTGGCCGCCGCGCAGGCGAAGTTCGAGGCCGCGGCATCGGACGCGGCGCTCGAGTTGCTGGCCACCGCCGAGCTTGCCCCGCTCGACGAGCTTCAGCGCGCGCGGTTGGAGCGCCTGCGCGCGGAGATCGCGTTCGCCCGCACGCGCGGCAGCGACGCTCCGGCCCTGTTGCTCGATGCCGCCCGGCGCCTCGAACCGCTCGACGCCGCGATGGCTCGCGAGACCCATCTCGAGGCGATGGCGGCGGCGATGTTCGCCGGTCGTCTCGGCGGACACACCGGGCGTCCGCGAGGCCGCGCGAGGCCGCTCAGGCCGCGCCCGCGGCGCCGCAGCCGCCACGCGCGATCGACCTGCTCTTCGACGGCCTGGCGACGAGGTTCACCGAGGGCTACGCCGCCGGCCTGCCGCCGCTCCGGAGGGCGCTCGACGCGTTCCGCGACGTGGAGGGATTGACCGCAGGCGACCTGCGCTGGCTGTGGCTGGCGTGTCGCCTGGCCCAGGATCTCTGGGACGACGAGCTCTGGTACGTGCTTCGCGACGCGCGGGCTGCGCGTCGCGCGCGAGACGGGCGTGCTCGGCATGCTCCCGATCGCGGCCACGTACCGCGCGTCCCTCCACGTCCATGCGGGAGCCTTCGGCGCCGCCTCGTCGCTGATCGAGGAGGCCGACGCGATCATCGCAGGCGACCCAGCATGGCACCGCTGAAGTACGCGTCGCTGATGCTGGCCGCGTGGCGCGGCAACGAGGCCGACGCACTGGAGCTGATCGAGGCTGGGAGGCTGGAGGCGACGGCACGGGGCGAGGGCATGGGGCTGGGCGTCATCGAGTGGGCCACAGCGCTGCTGTACAACGGACGCGGCCGCTACGCCGAGGCACTCGCGGCGGCCCAGCGAGGCTGCGAGCACGACGACGTCGGGCTCTTCGCGTGGTCCCTGGTGGAGCTGATCGAGGCGGGCGTCCGCAGCGGCGCGACCGACGCGACCGCCGCCGCGCTCGATCGCCTGAGCGGGCGCACGCAGGCGAGCGGCACCGATTGGGCGCTCGGCATCGAGGCCGGCTCACGCGCGCTGCTGAGCGACGCTCGCGATGCGGAGCCGCTCTACCGCGAGGCGGTCGAGCGACTCGGGCGCAGCCGTGGCGTGGTCCACCTCGCCCGCGCACGGCTCCTGTACGGCGAATGGCTGCGTCGCGAGAACCGCCGGGTCGACGCGCGCGAGCAACTCCGAGCCGCCCACGAGATGTTCAGCGGCATCGGGGCCGAGGGATTTGCCGAGCGCACCCGTCACGAGCTCCTGGCCACGGGTGAGACGGCGCGCACGCGCAGCGACGACACGCGCGGCGTGCTCACACCCCAGGAGGCGCACATCGCCCGGCTGGCGAGAGATGGTCTGTCCAACCCTGAGATCGGCGCACAGCTGTTCATCAGCCCCCGCACGGTCCAGTACCACCTGCGCAAGGTCTTCCTGAAGCTCGACATCACCTCGCGCAACCAGCTCAGTCGTGTTTCAGCCAGCCAGTTCAACGCCAACTAGGAACGAAGGGAGGCCGCTGCATGAGCCAACACGCCGCGCATATCGCCCAGGATCACTGCTTGGCGCCCGAACGGGTCTCGGCATCCGCCTACGGCGGGCGCTATCGCCTGCTGTTTGAGGACCTGCCCGCGCTCGAAGTCGACGAGCAAGCGCTACACGCCCTCGGCGGTCCGGGTGGCCTGTGCGACCTTGGCGTCGACTTCGGCGGCGACGCCGATTCCGAGATGTCGGCGGTATGGCCGTTCTTCGGGCAGTTCATCGCCCATGACATCACCGCCGATCGCTCACCGCTGGGCCACCGCGCCGATCCTGCGCAGGTCCGCAACTTCCGCGTCCCCAAGGCCAACCTCGAGGGCGTCTACGGAGCGGGCCCGGTCGGCGTCGCCCTACCTGTACCGCAAGGACGACCCCGCCAAGCTCCTGCTCTCGCCCACCGGAAGCGACGTCCCGCGCAACCACGAGGGCATCGCCCTCATCGGCGATCCGCGCAACGACGTGCACCTGTTCACCAGCCAGATGGCGGTCGCCTTCATCAAGCTGCACAACCGGCTGGTCGATCGCCTTCGTCGTGACGGGCGTCGCCGAGGAGGACATCTTCGAGGCGGCGCGGCGGGCAGCCACGCTGGCACTACCAGCACGTGATCCTGCGCGAGTTCCTGCCAGGCCTCATCGGCGCGCAGCTGACCGCGGAGCTGCTCGCAGACGGCCCGCAGCTGTATCGCGCCGACGGGGACCCCTACATCCCGTTCGAGTTCGCCGACGCCGCCTACCGCTATGGCCACGCCCAGATCCGCGACCGCTACCAGGTCAACGAGCACTTCGGCCCGTGCCCGGTGTTCCCAGATCTGATGGGCTTCGGCGCCAGTCCCGCCGGAGCACACCGTCGACTGGGCCCTGCAGATCGACGTCGAGGGCCACGCGCCGGCGCAGCGAGCCAAGCGCATCGACTCCCGTCTACCCGCGCCCTGATCGCGCTGCCGACCCAGATCTCCGGATCGGCGCCAGGCACCGACTATGCGTCGCTGGCCAACCGCGATCTGCAGCGAGGTCAGGCCGTCGGCCTTGCCGTCGGGCGAGGCGATCGCGCACCGCCTCGGGGTGCCCGCGCTGAGCGCCGAGCAGGTGGGGCTCGCCGAGCGCGGCTGGACGGGAGAGACGCCGCTGTGGCTCTACATCCTCAAGGAGGCCGAGGTCATGCACGACGGCAACCAGCTTGGGTCCGGTCGGCGGCCGGATCGTCGGGGAGGTGTTGGTGGGCATCATCGACGCCGATCCCGAGTCGTTCCGGTCGATCGACCCGAGCTGGACACCGACGCTGCCCGCCCGGCGCGCCGGCGCCTTCGGCCTGGCCGACATCTTGGTGCCGCTTCCGGCTTAGCCGTCGTTCGGCGGGGATGGCGCCGGCCGTGCGGCCGGATCCGTGAGATGGATCTAGCGGTCGGCCCGCACGAACGCACGGAACGCGACGTTGCCCTTTACAGCGGACATCGCCTGGCGCTGCCAGCGCGGTGGAGCGCGGAGAGTCTCCGCGCGACTGAATCCGGCTGCCCTGCACATCGCGAGTAGCGCAGGCTCGTTGAAGGCCCACCAGTTCGTCACGTCGGTGTTTACCTCCGTGCCCTCGATGAAGCGGCCCAGCGGGCGGCCCTCCGACGCTCGGAACGACTCGGCCAACGTCTCGATGACCGCGCGGCCGCCCGGGCTGGTCACCTGCGCAACCCGCTCGAGCGCCAACAGGGGGTGACGCATGTGGTAGAGCACGCCGAGGTACAGCACGACATCAAATGTCCCGAGCGCCGCAAGGTCGCAGTCCATGAAGTCGGTGACGACGATCTCGACGTTGCTGTCGAGCGCATCGCGCGCCAGGTCGATTCCAGCTCGGCCCGGAGCCGTGTCGGGATGCCAAAACTCGGTCTCGGGAGCCGGCTTGAACGGCTTCCCTTGCGCGATGTGACTGTCGGTGTACTCCTTGTATCCGCCCAGATCCGTGAACCAGTGGTAGTGGTCCAGCGCAACGACTCTCTCCGCGCCCGCGCGCTCGGCGGCGAAGGAGAAATACCCGTCGTTCGCACCCACGTCCAGGACGCTCTTTCCTCGCAGATCCCCAAGGTAGAGATTCGCCAGTTCGCCGCGGAGGATCTCGGGCGTCTTGAACCCACGGCTCGTGACGCCCTTCCCCATGTCGATCGAGTGCCACCAGAACGGCACGGCATCGACGCGATCGCGCAGCTCGGCGGTGTTGCTGTTCGCGACAGACACCGGACGCAGGCTACAAACTACGAGGCGCGTCGCGTCGGGGCGAGGTCTTTAGCTGTCGGTCGGCGGGGATGGGGCCGGCGGTGCTTCCGGCGGCGCGCCCGGATCCGTGATGCCCGGCTCGCCCGGGGGCGCGGGCGGCGGCGGGCCTCCGCGGTTACGACGTTGATACGCGTAGATGCCCAGCGCCACCAGCGCTATCACCCCGGCGGCGATCAGCAGCCATGCCCACGTCGGCAGGCCGGAGCTGCCGCTGTCGTCGGAGCTGCCGGCGGCGACGATGACGGCACCGGCGGCACCCTTCGCTGCCGCCCCCCCACTCGTCGTGGAGGACGACGCCGTGATCGTGGTCGTCTTGGTCTTGGATTTCGTCGAGACGGTCGTGGTTGTCTCTGGCTCCGCGGTTGTCGTGGTGCGCTCGCGGATCGTTGTTGTCTCGCGCTCCGAGGAGGTCGAGTCGTCCGTCGTGGTCGTGTCGGACTCCGAGGTGGCCGCGGCCTGCGCCTCGTCCGTCGTCGTGCTCTCGGCGGCTGCGGTCGCCGTCGCGTCCGTCGTCCGCGTGGCTGTGGCGGTCTTCGAGGGGATCGAAACCGACGGCACGGACCTCGTCACGGTCGCGGGCAGCGCCGCCGCGCCCGTGCCTCCGGTCGCCCCCGATCCTCCGCCGCACCCGGCCAGGAATGCGGTGGCGACGAGGCCAGCGGCGATCGCGCCCTTCAATGACGAGGCCATCGCGAGCGACCATATGAGTCCGCCATCCGCGTCGCGTCACCCACATCGGATGAACTGCCTGATGCGTTGTCTACCCGTACTCAGCCAGTCCACCGCGACCACTATTTCCGCCCGGTGGGCGTGAAGTGCCAAGATCGAACTCGATGTCCGCGGGCCACTCGTCAACTCTTGGCTTCAGCCAGCCGGTCGGGCGGCTGCTGGCGCTGAACGTCGGACTGCCGCGGGATGTCGAGTGGGAGGGCAAGACCGTCCGCACCGCGATCTGGAAGGAGCCGGTCGACGGCCCGCGCATGGTCCGCCGGATCAACATCGACGGCGACGACCAGGCCGACCGTGCGGCGCACGGCGGCGAGCACCGCGCCGTGTTCGTGTACCAGATCGAGTCCTACCGATACTGGGAGCGCGAGCTGCGCCGGGACGACTTCAGCTACGGCCAGTTCGGCGAGAACTTCACCGTGGCGGGGCTGGCCGACGACGAGGTGTGCATCGGCGATCGCTACGGGATCGGCGAGGCGATCTTCGAGGTCACCCAGCCGCGCGTGACCTGCTTCCGCGTGGGAATCCGGATGCGGGAGCCCGCGATGCCCTCGCTGCTCGTCGCCCGCCACCGACCGGGCTTCTACCTGCGCGTGATCAAGGAGGGCCTGGTCGAGGCCGGCGACGAGATCGTCCTGGTCGAGCGCGGGCCCGAGCAGGTCACGGTCGCGGACATCGACGGGCTGCTCTATCTCCCGAACCGCTCGAAGCGCCTGCTGCAACGGGCACTGCGAATCCCCGCGCTGAGCGAGGGCTGGAAGGGATCGTTCGAGAGCCTCCTCGAGGAGGCCGAGCGGCCCGCGTCGGGCACCGCCTGGGAGGGCTTCCAACCGCTCACCGTCACGGCGGTGACGCCAGAGAGCTCCATCATCACCTCGTTCACGCTCACCCCCGCCTCCGGCCAGATCGCGGGCACGGCCGCGCCGGGCCAGTACCTCACCTTCCGGCTGCGACCGCAGGGAGCCGATCAGCCGCCCGTGATCCGCAGCTACTCGCTCTCGTCGATCACCGACGAGGGCTACCGGATCAGCGTGAAGCGCGAGCCCGAGGGCGCGGGCAGCCGGTTCATGCACGAGCACGTCCACGAGGGCGATCTGATCGACGCGGCCGCACCGCGGGGAAGCTTCGTGCTGCGCGCCAGCGAGCGGCCCGTGGTGCTGATCAGCGCCGGCGTCGGGGCCACCCCGGTGATCGCGATGCTCAGGGCGCTGGCCGAGGAGCCGAGCACCCGCGAGGTGTGGTGGGTCCACGGCGCGCACAGCGGGCAGGAGCATGCGTTCGGCCGGGAGGTGGACGATCTTCTTCGCTCCCTCCCCCACGCTCACCGCATCGTTGCCTACAGCCGCCCCGGACCGGAGGAACGGCCGGGCGACGCGTTCGACATGAAGGGCAGGATCGATGCGGCCACGCTCGACGCCCGTGGCGTGCCCGTCGACGCCGACTGCTACATCTGCGGCCCGGACGCCTTCATGCGCGGTCTCTCGGCAGCGCTGACGGCTCGCGGCGTCCCACCCGACCAGGTGGCGATGGAGACGTTCGGCGCGATCACGGACGTGATCGCGCCGGGCACCGTAAGCGGCGATCGACGCGCGCCGCACCAGCCCGACGGTCCACCTGGTCACGGTCAGCCGATCTCGTTCACGCGCAGCAACCTGACCGTGCCGTGGAGCGAGGACTACCCGAACCTGCTCGAGTTCGCCGAGGCATGCGACGTGCCGGTCGGCTTCAGCTGCCGCACCGGCGTCTGCCACTACTGCGAATCAGGACTCCTCAGTGGGGACGTGACCTACACCATCGAGCCGCTCGAGCCGCCTCCCGAGGGCCGCCTGCTCCTCTGCTGCTCGCGCCCGACCTCCGAGCTGACGCTCGACCTCTGAGCCGTTTCGCTCAGAGCCAGGCGTTGACGGTGATCTTGCGGATGTCCTCGTCGGGGTGCTCACGGACGCCGTAGAGCACGCTGGCACCCACCCACAGGACCGTGCGCCCGAGGTAATCCGGGTACCTCGCGATCTTCGCGTTGAAGAAGTCCACCGCGCTGTTCTCGGTGCGCAGGAGCTCGTCCGAGTCGTCGAGGTACTGCCGGGTCGCCGCGATCGTCCGCTCGGCGTCATCGTCGAGCTCCTTGTTCTGATGCCCGCAGACGATGTGCCGCGGCCGGAGCGCCTCGACCTTGTCGATCGCCTCACGCCACGGCCCGAAGCCTCCGACCGCCGCCGCCTGCGCGAGGTACATGTGCACGCCGTTGTAGATCACATCGCCGGCCACGACCAGCTCGAGGTCCGGCACGTGCAGCACGGTGGTGTCGTCGCTGTCGGTGGACCCGACCTCGACGATCACCAGCTCGTGTCCCTCCAGCTCGAAGCGGTTGTCCGGCACCGTCACCGCCGTGACGGGCGTCGGCGGGATGAGGCCCTCGTACACCTTGTCCCAGAGGAGCGGGCGCGTGGCCGCGTTGCCCTGCATCTGCGCGATCGTGCCCGCCGCCGCGACGACGCGTGCCCCGAAGCGCTCCGCCAGCAGCCCGGCCGCGAACCAGTGATCGCCGTGCCCGTGGGTGACGAAGATGTCGGTCACGTTCCGGCCCTTGCCCGCGACCCAGTCGCCGAGCACATCCGCCTGATCCACCGTCATCCCGGGGTCCGTGAGCACGGCGTCCTCGCTCCCGTAGATCAGCGTGCTGGCCGTCGGAGAGAACAGCCTCGGCTCTCCGTTCGGCAGCAGGCCGTCCTGGGGCGGCGGCTGATTGACGAAGACCTCGTAGGTGAGGTCGCCGGCTGGGTCCCTCGAGGCCCGAGGCGTGGTGTCGGTGTCGCTCATGTTCACCTCTGAAGGTTGACTTAAACTCGCGGTCTGGCCCGTCTTCTTTATCGCCTGGGCCGCCTGGTGGCGGCTCATGCCGTAATCGTGATCGTTCTTTGGATCGTCGCGGCGGTCGGCATCACGGTGCTCGTGAAGTCCGTCGGCGCCGACACGAGCAACAACATCACGCTCCCCGGTACCGGCAGCCAGCTGGCCACCGACCTCCTGAAGAAGGGCTTTCCGCCCCAGCAGAACGGCCAGAACCCGATCATCTTCCACGCCGCCAAGGGGAAGGTGACCGACTCCGCCAACAAGACGGCGATCACCGACTCGTACAAGGCGATCACGAAGATCCACTTCGTCGACAGCGCCGTCAGCCCGTTCGCCCAGGGCGCGGGCGCTCAGATCTCCAAGGACAAGAAGACGGCGTTCATCTCGGTGCTCCTGAAGATCGCGTCGTCGGACCTGAGCGAGGACGAGGCGCAGAAGGTGATCGACGCCGCCGAGCCTGGGAAGAAGGCCGGCATGCAGGTTGAGGGCGGAAGCTCGATCGGCACCGTGCTGTCGCCGAACGACACCTCCACCAGCGACGTCATCGGCATCCTCGCGGCGATGATCATCCTCACGTTCACGTTCGGCACGGTCGTGGCGATGGGGATGCCGATCGCGAACGCCGTGCTCGGCCTGACCACCGCCCTCGGCGTGATCGGCCTGCTCGGGCACGTGCTCGCGGTGCCGGACATCTCCCACACGGTGGCCACGATGATCGGCCTGGCGGTGGGCATCGACTACGCCCTCTTCCTGGTCACCCGCCACCGCACGCAGCTGCGCGAGGGCATCGAGATGAGGGAGTCGATCGCCCTCGCGGTGGGCACCGCGGGCACGGCGGTGGTCTTCGCCGGCTGCACCGTGGTGGTCGCGTTGGTGTCGCTGGCGGTCGCCGGGATCCCGCTGGTGTCGGCACTCGGCTACACCGCCGCGATTGCGGTGGCCACGGCCGTGCTCGCCGCGATCACGCTGCTGCCCGCGTTCATGTCGCTGGCCGGCCGGTTCATCAACTCGGTAGCGCTGCCCAAGCGGCTCCGCTCCTCCGACGATCCGGACAAGGTGGGCATGTGGGGGCACTGGTCGAACTTCGTGACCCGCCGCCCCTGGATCGCGATCGCGCTGGCGGCCCTCATCCTGATCCCGCTCATCCTCCCCGTCCTCAGGCTGCGCCTCGGCCAGGAGAACATCGGCCAGACCCCGAAGTCGACGATGGAGCGGCGCGCCTACGACCTGATGGCGCGCGGCTTCGGGCCCGGCTTCAACGGGCCGATGCTGGTGGCGATCGCCCTCGTGCCGAAGGCACAGGCCGACCCCGCCGTCGCCGCCCAGGAGAAGCAGGCGACCGACCTTCAGAACGAGCTCAAGGCCGAGCAGAAGCAGGGCAACCAGATGGCGGACGAGCTGAAGTCCGGCCAGGCGTCGGCCGAGCGGCAGCAGGCCGTGCTGGAGAAGAAGCAGGCCTCGCTGAACCAGCAGGCCGCGGCGCTCAAGGCCCAGGAGTCGTCGTTGCAGGCCCAGCAGGCGTCGCTTCAGGCCCAGGCAAACCGGCTCGGGGCGGAGGCGAACCAGCTCACGAACGAGAAGAACCGGCTCGAAGCGGAGGCGCGGGCGTTGGCCGAGCGCGCCAAGGGCGAGGCCGAGACGCTGGTCCGCGTCGGCGCGCAGATCCAGGGCCTGGAACGGCTGATCTCCGACACCAGCGATCCGGCCCGCCTCAAGCTGCTGAACGCCCGGCTGGCCAGCCTCGAGGCCCAGCAGGCCGCGACCAAGAAGCAGCTGGCCAACGACGAGGTCGCGGCCAAGTCGCTCAAGCGCCAGGCCGAGAGGCTGCCGCCGCGTGCCGCCAGGCTGGAGGCTCAGAAGGCGTCGCTGCAGTCGCAGGCCGCGGCGCTGCAACGGCAGGCGGCCACGCTCCAGCAGCAGGCGAACGTGCTGCAACAGCAGGGGGCCGCCCTGCAACAGCAGGCCAACGCGCTGCAGAAGCAGGCGGATGCCCTGCAGGCGCAGAAGGCGGAGCTCGACGCACTTCAGGCCAAGGCGGCCGACCAGCAGAAGCAGCTGAAGCAGCTCCAGAAGGAGCTCACCCCCGTGCTGACCAAGGCGGGCGGCAACGATCTCGCCACCGACCCGCGGCTGGTGAAGCTGCAGGACGCGCTGATCAAGACCAAGGGCGACAAGCTGGTGGCCCCGCCCAAGATCTCAAAGTCGGCGAACGACGCGGTGATCAACGTGATTCCCGCCACGGCGCCGTCGTCGGTGGCCACCGCCCACCTCGTCAAGCATCTGCGCAACACGGTGATCCCCGACAACAGCGAGAAGGGCGTCAGCGCGTTCGTCGGGGGCTCCACCGCAGGCAACGTGGACCTGGCGGCCGAGATCGGATCGCGGCTTCCGCTCGTGATCGGAACCATCCTGCTGCTGAGCATGCTGGTGCTGCTGGTGGCCTTCCGCTCGCTGCTGATCTCGTTGCAGGCCGCGCTGACGAACTTCCTCACCGCGATGGCCGCCTTCGGCATCCTCACCGCCACGTTCCAGTGGGGCTGGGGCATCAGCCTGGTCGGCATCGACACCACCGCATCGACCGTCCCGATCGCAAGCTACGTGCCGCTGATGATGTTCGCCGTGCTGTTCGGGCTGAGCATGGACTACCAGGTGTTCCTGCTCTCATCGGTGGAGCATCACCGCGCCCAGGGCGAGAGCGATCGCGATTCGGTGCGACTCGGCCTGAAGGCCAGCGCGCGCGTGATCGCCGCGGCCGCGCTGATCATGATCTCGGTGTTCTCGAGCTTCGTGCTGAACGGCGACCCGGTGGTGAAGCAGTTCGGCGTGGGCCTTGCGAGCGCGGTGGCGCTGGCGGCGGCGATGGTGCTGATGCTCGCCCCCGCCGTCCTCACGATCCTCGGCAAGTGGGCCTGGTGGATGCCGAGCCTGCTCGGGAAGATCGTCCCCAGCGTGGACATCGAGGGCGCGAACATCAGCACGACGCCTCCCGATCCCGTTCCCGCCGAGGTTCACTGAGCCGGGTGCGAGCCCGCTCCACCACGCATCGCGGAACCTGGCGCACACGCGGGCGAGGATCCGACTAGCGTTAGGCCTGCGCCTCATGCCTGCTTCCCTGCTCTACATCCCGCGCTTCATGCGCCACTACAGGAATCGGCGTGAGCTCGGCCAGTCGATCGGCCAGGCCCTGAAGAGCGCTCGAGTACGAATGCACAGCTACCGCTAGCCCTGGCGCGCGAGCCGGCGTTGCCGGTCGCAGGGCGAGAGGGCGTAGCTTTGGCCGATGCGAACTCCCGTATGCGACGTCCTGGGCATCGACCTGCCGCTGGTGCAGGCACCGATTGGGCCCGCAGCCGTCCCGCCGCTGGTGGCCTCCGTTTCGAGCGCCGGTGCGCTCGGCATGTTGGCACTGACGTGGTTTCGCGACCCCGCGGGACTCGTCCGGGACACCGCGGCGCTGACGGATAGCCCGTTCGGAGCCAATTTCGTCATCTCGTGGGACCAGCACGAACGGATCGAGAGCGCGCTGGAGGCGGGGCTACGGATCGTGTCGCTGTCGTTCGGCGACCCCACGGAGTACGTCGATCAGGTGCATGCCGCCGGTGGTCTCGTGCTGCACTCGGTCGGGAGCGCAGAGGAGGCGAAGCGCGCGGCTGCGGCCGGAGTCGACGTGGTGGTGGCGCAGGGCTGGGAGGCGGGCGGCCACGTCTGGGGTCAGGTCGCGACGTTGCCGCTCGTGCCGGCCGTCGTCGACGCGGTGGCGCCGCTGCCGGTGATCGCCGCGGGCGGGATCGGGGATGCGCGCGGGGTGGCGGCGGTGCTCGTGCTGGGCGCTCAGGCGGCGTGGGTTGGTACGCGGTTCCTGCTCGCCACCGAGGCACCACTGCACGAGCGCTATCGCGAGCGCCTCATCGAAGCGGACGAGACGGACGCGGAGTGGTACGCCGACCTCTACGACGTCGGCTGGCCGAACGCACCTCATCGCGCCCTCAAGAACGCGACCGCTGAGGCATGGGAGGCCGCCGGCCGCCCCGAGACAGGGAGTCGCCCAGGCGAGGGCGGATCGATCGCCGCCCGGTCGTCCGGTGAGGCGATCGTGCGCTACTCGTCGACGATGCCGCTCGAGGGCACCACGGGGGACATCGATGCCCTTTCGCTGTGGTCGGGACAGAGCGTCGCGTTGGCGACGCGCACTCAGTCCGCGACCGACATCGTCGCCGAGCTGGTCTCACGCATCTAGCAGGACCGCCGCCACCGGACTAGTGCAGGGTGATCACGTCGTCGCTGTTGTCGCCGATGTTGGTGGACACGACGGTGCCCTTCATCCCCCTGAACTTGCCCGTGCCGCCGGTGATCGCCACGGTCAGGCCGGCGTCCTTGAAGGTGATGGTCTGGTGCTGGACGAGGAGCATCGAGCCCCCGATCGCGAACTGACCGTCGCAGAGGGCGGTGTTCGGCCCGGTGAAGGTGCAGTTCAGGTGATCGGTCGACGAGTACTTCCGCTCGTGCTTCTTGTGGTTGCCGAGGTAGTTGCGGTCGGTCACCTCGAGGTGAGAGCCAACCGTGGGCTCGCCGGCAAGCGGGTTGCCGTTCGCGTCGGTCACGCTCGCCGACTCGACCTTGGAGAAGTACTTCAGGGTGATCCTCTTGGAGGCGGTCGCGGGGATCGCGACGGCTGCGCCGAGCGCGCAGACGGAGATCAGGGCGACCAGAAGACGCTTGTGCATTGGAGACTCCCTTGGCAGATGTGAGCGAGACCGCCTGCAGCCTCCCGCGCGCGGGCGCGCCCGCGAAGTGACCAGAGGGGTGGTACCGACCACCCCTTACCGAGCTCGCGGGGTAGCCTCCCCGCGTGGCCGACAACGGTCAGACGGTTGCGGTGCCCGAGCCGGACCTGCGCCCCGAGGAGATGGTGGCCCGCGCGCGGGCGCTGGTGCCGCTGATCCGCGAGCAGCAGGACGAGTCCGAGCGTCGCGGCTACTACTCGCAGGAGCTCCACGAGCGCTTCCTCGAGGCCGGCTTCTCGCGCATCATGCAGCCGCGCCGCTTCGGCGGCTACGAGTTCGGCTGGGAGACGTTCCTGCGCACGATGGTCGCGATCTCGACGGGCGACCCTGGCGTGGGCTGGTGCCTGACGCTCGGGTCGAGCCACGCGGCGATGGTGGCCAGCCACTTCCCGCCCGAGGCGCAGGCCGAGATGTTCGGCCCGGACGGGGACTTCCGTTGCCCGCATCCGGTTGCGCCCACCGGCCAGGCGACGAGGGTGGACGGCGGCTACCGGCTGAGCGGCCGCTGGCCGTACGCCTCAGGCGTGCCGTACGCGACCTGGGTGTTCGCCCCCGCCACGATCGCCGGCGGCAGCGACCAGCCGTACGTCTTCGCCGTCCCGCGCGCCGAGATCGACATGCTCGACGACTGGGGCGACGGCAGGATCATCGGGATGAACTCGAGCGGGTCGAACTCGTTCCTGGTCGAGGACGTGTTCGTGGCGGACCGCTTCGTGGTGCCGTTCGACTGGTTCGACCCGCCTCACCCCAGCGTCGGCGTGCGCTTCCACGGCAACCCGGCCTATATCGGCCGCGTCGGCGGTCCCTACCACGCGTCGCTGGTGGGGACGATCGTGGGCGCCGCGCGCGCCTCGCTCGACGAGTTCGACGGGCCGATCGGCGAGCGGCTCACCACCTTCCAGCCGCAGATCCCGCGGCGCGAGTTCCAGGAGGACCAGCGCGTCTACGGCCTGGCGCTCGCGAAGACCGACGCCGCCGAGGCGATCCTGTACGCCTTCTGCCGCGAGTACCAGGAGCTGGCGGAGCGGTCGGTGGAGAGCGGCGATCCGATCCCGCTCGACCAGGACGCCCGCTGGTGGGCGACGCTCCAGCAGGCCGGCGGCCTGGCCTCCGACGCGGTGGAGATGCTGATGCACCGTGCGCCGCCGAGCACCTCGGGGCGCGGCCAGCGGATGGGCCGCTACTTCCGGGACGTCACCACCTATCGCCAGCACGTGTCCGCGCAGCAGTCGGACTTCGCGGTCCGCAGCGTGGCGATGTACCGACGGCTGTCGGACCGCTGGCTGTTCTGACGGGCGATACTCGCCGCTGATGTCTCAGGAGAACGTGGAGCTGGTCCGCCGGGCGTCGTGGGCATGGAACGACGGCGGCATGGACGCGCTGCTCCAGTACCTGGACGGCGACGTGGAATGGCACCCATTCGCGGACTCGATGGAGGCGGGCGTCTACCACGGCCACGACGGCGTGCGCGATTACCTCGGCCGGCCGGTCGAGATCTTCGAGGAGGCGCGCCTGGAGCCCCTCGAGGTGATCGATGTCGACGACGAACGCGTGATCTCGGTCATCCGCGTGATCGGGCGCAGCGAGAACTTCGGCGAGATCGACGCCGAATTCGCGTGGCTGATCACGATCGGCGCGAACGGGAAGATCGTTCGCGTTGAGACGTTCACCGACAGGGCCCAGGCCCTGTCGGCCGCCGGCTAGCCGTGCAGGCTGATCGTCACGTCGGAGTCCCCGCTTGAGCCCACCTGCTTGGTGGTCACGGTCCCCTTCACGTGCTGGAACACGCCGGTCCCGCCGGTGATGGGAACGACGATCGTGGGCTTCGAGAAGTCCAGGTTCACGGTCACGTCCTCCGCGAGCAGCAGCGAGCCGCCGATCGCGAACTGGCCGTTGCAGAGGGCCGTCGTGGGAGCGGTGAAGGTGCAGGACAGGTGGTCCGTCGCCGTGTAGCGCTTGGCGTGGCGCTTGTGATTGCCGACGAAGTCACGATCGGTGAGGTCGATCTTGTCGCCCGTCGTCGGGGTGGCGTTGGGATCTGTGACCGGATGCCCGGAGGAGTCCGTCAACGATGCGGACTCGCCCTTCTGGAAGAACTTGATCTTCGTCGCCGCGCCCGCCGACGCTGCCGCGAGCGCCAGGGCGGCGACCGCCGCCGCCACTACCAACACCAACCGGCCCGTGCGAGTCCTCATGTGTCCCTCCTTCGGAAATGACGTGACCCCAGCGGCGCGAAGCTACCACCGCTGGGGCATGCGCCAGGGCCGGTTTCACGCTTCTTAACGGAGGGCTACGAGGTCCTGCGAGGGACCGACCTGAGCCGATACGCGACGTAGGTCGTGCCGGTCAGCGCGATGGCCAGGGCGACGGCCGCGAACACGGTCGGAAGCGTGGTGTTGCCGCCGCTCACGGTCACGACGCGAACGTCCGGGGTCGCGCTCGCGGCCGGGACCGCTGCGACGCGCTGACTGCCGGCCACGCCGGGTCCGTTCTCGTGACGGACGGGGTTCGGCGAATCGCCGGCCTGGAACGTCGCGCCGGCGACGGCGGGGAGCGCGAGCGTTGCGACGAGGCACGCGATCAGCACTCGGGTCGATGTTGACGGCTTCCAGTTCATGGACGACCTCCTTGGGGGTGATGGGTGGCCATGACCGTACGGTCCGCCACAGGGGCGGCGCATCTGCAGCGTCACCTAGTTCGGCGCGTGTCGCTGCCCATCTTTCGTGACGAGCCCGCGGGCGATGGCATCCGCGACCGCCTCGGTCCGCGTGCGCACCCCCAGCTTGCGCAGGATCGCTGAGACGTGATGGTCCACCGTCCGGCGCGACAGGAACAGCCGGTCGGCGATCTCGGTGTTCTGCAGGCCATCCGTCAGCAGTCCCAGCACCTCGAGCTCCCGCCGTGTGAGCTGAGCCGGGTTGCGGCGGGTGGTGCGGTACGGGCCACGCGGCAGGTCACGCGCGCCGCGCTCACGCAGGCGGCGGGCGACGATCGCGGCAGCGGGGCGTGCGCCAAGCCCTTGCAGCTCGGCCAGCGCACGGCGGAGGGCGGCCTCGTCGTCGGAGTCGGCCAGCGCGAGAGCGGCCTCGTACGGGCACCCGAGCGCGGTCCACTCGCGCGCGGCAGCGTCGGGGTCGCCCGTCAGCTCAAGGGCGAACGGCAGCGCCGATTCGGGCACGGCGATCTCGCTCGGCAGGCCGAGCCGCCGCGACCAGCATGCGAGCTCGCCGATCTCCCAGTGCGCGCCCTTCTCGAGCGCGAGGGCGAGCGTGCTTTCAGTGAGCGCGGCCGCCGCCTGAGGGCGCCCCTCGAGCCAGGCCGCCTCCGCCCTGGCCACCACCGGCGGGGCGATCTGCTGGAGCTCGCCGGTCTGCTCCCCCAGCGCCAGCGCCTCATCGAGCGGCGCCCACCCGTCCGGCTCCCCGCGCCGGGCGCGCAGAAGCCCCTGGAGCGTCAGCGCGAGCACGTTCGACACTCGCGAGCCGCGCGGGTGAGCGAGAGCGGACAGCGCCGAGTCGGCGGCATCCGCCCAGCTTCCCACCGCAAGCTGCGACCAACCGCCGGCGGCGATCAGGCACACGGTCCAGTAGTCGAGGCCCCGCTCGCCGCAGAACTCCAGGCCCGCATCCACATGCGCCTGAGCCTCGCCGAAACGGCGCAGGCGAGCGGCGAGCCAGGCGAAGTTCAGGAATACCCGTCCCGCGTGGTCGTCGAGCCCTGCGCGCTGCGCCAGCTCCAGGCAGCGCTCGAGCTGCTCCCGGCCGGCCTCGGATCCCGTGCGGAACTCCGCCCCGGCCATCGTGGTGAGGGCGTGGATGACGATGTCCGGCTGGTCGAGGCGCTGCGCGAGAGCGCGTGCTCGTTCGCCCCACTCGAGCGCCGGCCCCAGGTTCTCCCAGTTGAGGGAGCGTTGCGCCAGCGCCGCGTACGCGCGGGCCAGCTCGGGCCCGGGCTCGACCTCCTCCAGGATCGCGATCGCCTCCCTGCACGCCCGCTCCCCGTCGTCCGTGCGGCCCGCGAACGAGTACAGATGCGAGAGCGACCGCAGCGAGTCTCCTTCCCGGAGCGGATCGCCAACCTCGCGCCGGTACGCGAGCGCGCGCTCGCCGAGCGGCAGCGCGCGCTCGAGCTGACCGCTCAGGTAGCACTCGTGCGCGCACAGCTCGAGCAGCTCGGCGCGCTCCGCCGGCGCCGCTCCGTCCGCGAATCGAAGCGCGCGCTCGTACTGGGCGACGGCCTCCCGGTGCGCGCCGAGCGAGGCCGCCCGGGTGGCGGCGGCCGGCGCGAACCGGAGCACCGCCGCGCCGTCCTGGGCCGCCTCGGCGTGATGCGCCAAGCGGGCGAGATCGGGCACGCCGCTCGGCGGGCGAGGCCAACACCGTGAGTGCCTTGCGGTGGAGGTCGAGCAGCCGGTCGGGAGTGATCGATGCCTCCACCGCGATGCGTGCGAGCTCGTGCCGGAACGTCACCGCGCCCGGCCCCGCGACCAGCATTCCCGACGCCACGCAATCCTCCAGGCGCGCGAACGTGTCCGCGGCCAGCGCCTCGAGCAGCCACAGCTCCGCCTGCGGAGGCACGACCGCAACGGCCTCGAGGAGCGTCCGAGCATCGGGGTTGAGCCGCGCGGCGCGCGCGAGCACGGCGTCCCGGACGGTCGGCGGGATGTCCTCCGCCCCCGCCGCCAGCACCTCGCTGACGAAGAACGGGTTACCGGCGGTCCGTGCGTAGAGGTCGGCCGGGTCCACCGCGCGCGCCTCCGCGAGCTGCGCGACGGCCGCCCGCGACAGCCGGGCGACGCTCAGCCGGTCGACCCCGGGTGTGGTGGCCAGCTCCCCCAGCACGAGGCGGAGTGGGTGAGCGCGGTCCAGCTCGTCGTCCCTGTAGCTGGCGATGACCAGCGCCGGCACACCCCCCACCCGCCGCGCCAGCAGGCGCAGCACGTCGAGCGTGGCCTCGTCCGCCCAGTGAAGATCCTCCAGCACCACCGCGCTCACCCGCGGCCCGCCCAGCTCGGCGAGCAGCGCGGAGGTGACCTCGTGCGGCTTCGCGCCGCTCGCCACGAGCTCTTCCAGGTCCCCGCCGACGGCCTCCCCTATCTCGAAGAACGGGCCGAGCGGACGCGGCGTGAACATCGCGTCGCATGCGCCCCAGAGGATCCGCGCTCGCTGCTCGTCGCAGAACTCCTGCAGGAGTGAGGTCTTGCCCACGCCGGCCTCGCCGCCGACGAGCACCATT
This sequence comes from uncultured Thermoleophilaceae bacterium, assembly GCA_963770325.1. GTDB lineage: Bacteria > Actinomycetota > Thermoleophilia > Solirubrobacterales > Thermoleophilaceae > JAICJR01. The sequence goes on from CAVYPF010000005.1 coordinate 247,493, forward strand.
CGGCCGCGCGAGGTTTCGGCGACCGCTGCGAGCGCCGATTCCAACGTGGCCAGCTCGGCCGACCGTTCGAGCAATCCAACCACGCGCCGCTCCGTTGATCCAGTCTCGATAGCCGGGCCAGCCTATCCGTGATACTGAGCGCGCCATGTCGCAACCGAATGCCGACATCGTGCTCCGCTCGTGGAAGGCGTTTGCGGACGGAGGCCTCGACGCGCTGGCCGAGTTCTGGGACCCGGACATCAACTGGCGAGCCATCGAAGGCGCTCCCGACGATGTGGGCGAGATGCACGGACCAGGGGCGCTTCGCCGCTACTTCGGTGAATGGATCGAGATGTTCGACGATCTGAGCCTGGAGATGCAGGAGCTGCGGGAGGTCGGCGAGGAGCTCGTCGTCACCAAGCAGCGCGCGAGCGGGCGGGCCAAGCTGAGCGGCATCGAGACGGAGCTGGTCTACGCCGTCGTCTACACGATCCGCGACGGCAAGATCGTCAGCGGGCGGGAGTACCTGACCCTCGAGGAGGCGCTCGAGACGGTAAAGACGCGCGGGTAGGCGTCAGCCGGCGAGGAACGGCACCAGCTCGGCCAGCGTCTCCTCGGGCAGCTCCTCGGAGACGAAGTGGCCGCACTCGAACCCGCGCCCGCTGACGTTGTCCGCGCGCGCCCGCCAGGCCGGCAGCAGGTCGAGGCCCGGCTTGCCGCGCAGGCCCCAGAGGACGAGCAGCGGGCACTGCACGCGCCGGCCCGCGGGCAGATCGGCGCGCTCCTGGGCGAGGTCCTCGCCGAACAGCGCGCGGATGTCCTCGCAGGTGGAGTGGATCGTCGCCGGGTCCGAGAGGCAGCGCTCGTACTCGGCCACGGCGGCGGGGTCGAAGAACGCGTCCTCCCCCATGCTCCAGCTGCGCAGGCACCAGCGCACGTAGAAACCGGGATCGGCGGCCAGCAGGCGCTCGGGCAGCGGCTCGGGCTGGGTGAGGAAGAACCAGTGATAGACCGCGTAGGCGGCCTCCATCGTGAGGTCGTCGAGCAGCAGGTGAGTAGGAGCGGCGTCGAGCAGGCAGAGCCGGTCGAGGCTCTCAGGGAAGTCGATCGCCAGCCGGTAGGCCACGCGCGCCCCGCGGTCGTGCCCCACCAGCGCGAAGCGGTCGAAGCCGAGCTCCGCCATCACGGCGATCTGGTCCTCGGCGTGGATCCGCTTGGCGTACGCGGCCGGGCCGCCGGAGGGCTTCGAGCTGTCGCCGTGACCCCGGAGGTCGGTGCAGACCACCGTGAAGCGCTCGGCAAGGGCCGGCGCGATCGTGTGCCACTGGGCGTGGGTCTCAGGGAATCCGTGCAGCAGCAGCACGGGCGGTCCGCTCCCCCCGCGGCGGCCGACGATCCGCGCTCCGGCGGGCGTCTCGAACTCGATCGGCTCGAATCCCTCGAACATGGCGCGCACCATATTCGACGGGGTGCCGACGGGCGCGCCCGATTTCGTGCACGCGTTTGCGAGCTTCGGGGTGGGGTATGTCGCGACCGACGGCGGTCCCCTTATTCCCCGGGCCCGTCGTCCCCGGAGGGCTGGGCGACGGTGGACCCGGCAGTCGTCTCGTTGGGGAGCAGCTGCCAGGAAAGCCGTCGTCTGTCCGGTCAGGTTCGCCGAGCCGCCGTCATGGGTAATGACCCTCTGACGGCGGCCCTGTAGGCGTACCTCGCGGACGTGATCTGGGTCGCCGTCGCTATGACCGGCTCAGCGGTGGCCCGCGCCGTCGTCGCCGTGGTCGTCGCCGACGTCGTGGCCCGCGCCGTCGTTGCCGTGGTCATCGCCAACGTCGTGACCCGGGCTGTCGTCGTTGCCATCACGGATGCCGTCGCCGTCGGTGTCCGCGTCGGTGGGATCGCTGCCGCGGCGCACCTCGGTGCGGTCGCGCAGGCCGTCGCGGTCGCTGTCCGCCCGGCGCGGGTTCGTGCCGTGGCGGAACTCCGAGAGGTTCTTCAGGCCGTCCCGGTCCTGGTCGCGTCCGGCCTGGTTCACCGAGAGCGAGAGGTGATGTTGGCGCTCCCAGCTGTCGGGCAGTCGATCGTGGTTGCCGTCGGCGCCGGCCGAGCGCGCGGCCGACACTCCGGGCACGGCCACCAGGGCGAGCACGGCGCCCGTTCCCAGCACTGTCTTGATGCGGTTCATCGGTGTCTCCAGTCGTTGCGTATTCGGGTCTCCAGAACATCAACACAACGACTCGACCAAGAATCACGCGTACCCCAAATGTCAAGTGAACATCTGTCCAACCCGATGTCGCATATGTCCACAGAAGGGTGACGGCGTCGATGCGGGCCGGGATTTGATCTCCAGGCTGACGCGCACCATGTCCGGGCCCTCGGCGCTCAACGTGCTGCTCCTGGCGTGCAACGTGATCATCTGGCTGTACGCCTGCACGCGCCTCTAGTCAGCGCACACGCGGCATTTCGAGTCTCGCCCTCGGCATCGCAGATCCCTTTCTCGGAGGCCCGGCCGTACACATGGCCGGTCAGCATGTGGGCGTGAGAAGCCGCAGAACGTCGTTCCTGAACGATGTTCATTCCAGACGTACGCAGATCAGGTGATGAATCCCGCCCGGCCGCGACGCGATTTCGACTATGGTCGCTTCGTGAGGCGAGAAGACCTCACAGTCCGTTCGGGTGGACTCGACTGCGCTGCGTGGTTCTACTGCCCGGCGGCTGATCGCCCACTTCCCTGCGTCGTCCTGGGCCACGGGTTCGACGGGGTCAGGGAGCAGCGCCTCGACGCCTACGCCCAGTGCTTCGCCACCGCCGGCCTGGCGGCGCTCGTGTTCGACTACCGCTGCTTCGGCTCGAGCGAGGGCGAACCGCGGCAGCTGTACGACAACAAGGCCCAACTCGAGGATTGGCGCGCCGCCATCGCCTACGCGCGCGGCCACGACCAGGTGGACCCGGAGTCGATCGCCCTGTGGGGCACGTCCACCTCGGGCGGCCACGTCATCCAGCTCGCGGCCGAGGACGAGCGGATCGCCGCCGTGGTCGCGCAGGTGCCGTTCGCCGACGGGCTCGCACAGCTCTTCGCACTGCCGATCGCGCGCAGCCTCGGACTGCTGTGGGCCGGGCTGAAGGACAGGGTCGGCACGGTCTTCGGCCGGCCGCCGCACCTGATCCCGGCCGCCGGCCGCCCCGGCACGCTCGCCGCGGTCACGAGCCCTGATTCGCTCAGCGGCCTGGCCCAGATCACGCCGCCCGACAGCACCTGGCGCAACGAGGTGGTGGCCCGCTTCACGCTGACCACGGCGATGTACCGCCCCAGCCGCCAAGCCCCACGGGTGCGCTGTCCGCTGCTCGTCTGCGTGGCCGACGGAGATCAGCTGATCGCGTTCGATCCCGCCATCAAGATCGCCACCCAGGCGCCTCGCGGCGAGCTCCGCCGCTACCCCTTCAGCCACTTCGGCATGTACTTCGGCGACGGCTTCGACCGGGCCGCAGCCGATCAGGCGAACTTCCTGCGCCGCCATCTCCTGCCCGCGGACATGCAGGGCGCCCGGAGCGAGGCGCCGCTCCGGGCGCTGGAGGCCCTTCCGTGAACCCGCAGCTGATCCGCGGCGAGCGGCCGGCCCTCACCTTCTGGGAGCAGTCGCTGCGCGCGTCGGCCGTCCTGCTCGGCCTGGTCTCGGCCGGCTTCGCGGTCTGGTACGTGCTCAAGGGCGTGGTGGGCCACTCGGAGTACCCGTTCGTCACGAACTCGATCGCCAAGGACTCGCTCCTCGCGGCGCTGCTGCTGGCTCGTGTTCTGGGACATCCGGCGCTGGGGGCCGGTCGCGGTGCCCCTGCTCGTCCTCGCCCATGCGCTGCTGATCGTCGGCATGGCGGTGACGTGGCTCTGGGGCAACTCCAAGAGCATCGACCACACCTGGATCTCGCCGCCGAGTTCCGGCACGGCGCTGCGGATCGTCTGGATGGGCTCGGACGCGCTGATCATCGTCTCGTTCCTCTTCCTGCAGTGGAAGGCGGTGCGCTCGCGCTACGACATGCGCTACCTGCCGCCCTCGGCGTTCAGGGCACTGATGGCGTTCGCCGAGGTGCTCGTGCTGCGGGAGGACAGGGAGGTCGCGCCGGCCGAGGTCGCGGTGCGGGTGGACCACTACCTGGCCAGCTTCCGCGCGCGCGAGAAGTGGAAGATCCGTGGAGCGCTGCTGATCCTCGCCTACTGGCCGCTCTTCACCCTGCGGCCGCCGTTCCACGTCATGTCGCCGGACCTGCGCGAGCGCTGGGTCAGAGTTCGCTTCGAGAAAGCCTCCGACCACCGTCTCGCCGGGCTGCTGCAGGCCGTGATCCGCACCGCCCAACAGTTCTGCTTCATGGGCTACTACGGCGACGAGGGCGCCGCCCGCAGGGCGGGCTACCTGCCCTTCTCCCAGCGCCCGGAGTACGCCGAGCGCATGGCGCAGGTCGAGCCCAACCGACGCAGCGTGGTCTGCGTGGACCCCACCGAGATCCCGGGCGAGGAGCTGAGCGGCGACGTGGTGATCGTCGGCACCGGCGCCGGTGGCGCCACGCTGGCGTACGAGCTGGCCCGGCGCGGACGCGAGGTGCTGCTGCTGGAGCGCGGCGCGCACGTGGATCCGCGCGACTTCACCGAGAACGAGGCCACCCAGCTCTCGAACCTGTACGCCGACGGTGCGCTGACGCTGTCCAAGGACTACCAGTTCCAGGTCTGCCAGGGCATGTGCGTGGGCGGCAGCACCGTGGTGAACAACGCGGTCTGCTTCGACCTCCCGGAACCCGTGCTGCAGCGCTGGCTCGACCCCGAGGGGCTGAACGCCGGACTCGACCCCGAGCGGCTGCGCGCGGCGTTCGCCTACGTGCGCTCGTTCCTGAACGTGGCCGAGGTGGGTCCGTCCCAGATCCTGAATCCCGGGGCGAGGCGCATCGTCGCCGGACTGAAGGAGTGCCTGCCGTCCAACTTCAAGCTCGTGGAGTGCAACATCGACGGCTGCATCGGGTCCGGCTACTGCAACATCGGCTGCGCGTTCGGGAAGAAGCTCTCGGCGCTCGACTGGACGCTGCCGCTCGCCCAGCGCGACCATCCCGGCGCGGTGCGCATCCTCGCCGACTGCCGCGTGGAGAAGGTGCTCATGCGCGGCTACCGCGCCTCGGGCGTGCAGGCGCGGCTCGGCGACGGGCGCCGGCTCACCGTGCAGGCCGACACGGTCGTGCTGAGCGCGGGCGCGCTCGCGTCCAGCGTGATCCTCCAGCGCAGCGGCCTCGGCGAGGGACGCGCGGGCCACGGGCTGGCCTTCAACATGGCGTCGCCCGTCACGCTCGACTTCCCCGAGGTGCTGCACTCCGAGCGTGGCATGCAGATCTCGCACTACATCGAACCCGGCAACGAGGCGGAGCACGGCCTCGCCCTCGAGACCTGGTTCAACCCGATCGTCTCGCAGGCGATCTTCATGCCCGGCTGGTTCGAGGAGCACTGGGCCAACATGCGCCGCTACCGGCACATGACCTGCCTCGGCGTGGTGGTCGGAACCGGCAACGACGCCACGGTCACGGCCGCCCGCATCGGTGACGGAGTGACGGTGGACTACACGCCCTCGAACGAGGACTTCGTGCGGCTCAAGGAGGGCATGTACCTCGCCGGTCAGATCGGGCTCAAGGCCGGAGCCAAGCGCGTGCTGCCCGCCACCTTCCGCATGCTCGACCTGCGCTCGGAGTCAGAGCTGTCGCGGATCTGGGACGAGATCGGCGACGACAGCCAGGTGAGCTGCAACTCGGCCCATCCTCAGGGCGGCAACCCGATGTCCCTGAACGCGCTCAAGGGCGTGGTGGACCCGTCCTTCCGCGTCTACGGCACGCAGAACGTGCACGTCTGCGACGCGTCGGTGTTCCCGTCGTCGATCACCGTCAACCCGCAGCTCACCGTGATGGCGCTGGCGGCCTACGCGGCCGACGAGATCGCCGGCCCCGCGCCCGACCGGCGCGGTCAGCTCGTGGACTCGATCTCCCAGGCGTAGCCGCCCGGCCCCGGGTCGTAGACGCAGAAGGTCCCGGTGCGGATGCAGGTGCTGAGGTGGTGGCCGAGCGCCGGGTCGTACTCGGCGATGCGGTCCACCGTGCCACGCAGTGAGCGCGTCACGTTCACGCGCGCGCGCTCCGCCGACGCCGCGGCACGCCGGTCGCGGCCGCCCAGGCCCACGGCGGCCGACAGCTCCGAGGAGATGAAGTCGAGCTCGGCGCGCGCGCGGCTGGCGCGCTCGGGGTCGTTGAAGGTCTCGGCCTCCTCCAGCTCCTCCTGGAGGTCGCTGACCCGCTGCCGGTACTCGGCCTTCGCGTGGGCGTCGAGCAGCGGGCCCGCGTCGTCATCGCCGCGCGCCCGGATCGCCAGCTCGCCGCTGACCCCGCTCGCGGCGGCCGCGCCAGGGCCGGCCCCGCCCACCAACTCGAGGGCGTGGAACTCGCGGCCCGGGTAGGAGAGCAGCAGCGCCAGGTGCCGCACGCCCTTGGCGTCCTTCAGGTGGAACTCGCGGCCGCCGCCCGTCACCTCCCAGACGTCGCCCCGACGGCGCAGGCTGTGCGGCACAGCGGGAGCGGGCGCCTCGCTCGCAGCGGCCTCTGCTCCCGCCTCGACCGCGCCCGCCAGCGGGCGCGCCCGCTCGGCCAGCCCCTCCAGTCCGAGCGCCTCAGCGCCGGCAAGCGCCTCGGCGGCCAGCGCCGCAGCCCGCGCGGGGTCGCTCTCGGCCACCACCTCGGCCTCCTCCAGCGCCAGCTGGGCGAGGGTCGGTTTCGCCCCCATCGCCTGCGCCAGCCTGCGCGCCGAGGCGAACAAGGTCACGGCTCCCTCGAGGTCGCCCTCCGCGGCCGCGACCAGCGCGAGGTAGCGGTCCACCGGGCCGATGTAGGCCACGTCGGGGGTCACCACGTTGCGGCCCGAATACGGGCTCAGCAGCGCACGCAGCTCCGCGGCGCCGGCGGGGTCGCCGACATGGGCGCACGCCTGTGCGAGGAACGAGAGCGCGGGCAGCCAGAGGTTGTCGCGCCCGAGCGTCCCGAAGCCCTCGGCGGCAAAGCGCTCGTAGTCGCGCTGCAGCTCCGCCTCACGGCCGCTCTGGAGGTAGACGCAGAGCAGGGCGCAGCGCCAGACCGGCATCTCGGGCTGCGCATCGGCGAACTGGCGGACCGCGCCCTCGAGCTCCCCCAGCCGCCCCTGCACCTCGCGCATCACGAACGCCAGCGCCGCCAGGCGCATGGCCAGGATCTGGTCCTGCTGCAGCAGCCCCGCGTACTCCGCGGCCTCCCCAAGCATCCGCTCCGCGTCGGCGAAGTCGCCCGCGATCAGGCCCCGCGCGCAGCGATGGAGCAGCGACTGGGCCTGCCCGCGCTGCTGGTGCAGCCGCGTTGCGGCCTCCCCGAAGGTCTCGATCTCGTGGTCGGCCACGGCCATCTCGCCGCGCTCGAGCAGCAGCGAGATGCGCCAGGAGTGCGCCGCCATCGCCAGCTCCACGTTGCCCACCCGCTCCGCCAGCGCGTAGATCTCGCTCGCCCACGGCAACGCGCGGTCGGGCGAGTCCGGATCCCAGGTGGCCAGGTGGGCGTCCGAGAGCACGAAGGCGAGCGTGGCCGCGTCGCCCACCCGGCGCGCCATCGCGATCGCCTCCTCGGCCAGCGACTCGCGGCGGTCGGCCGGCGCCGACCAGTAGAGGGCGGCGGCCAGCCGCGCAAGCAGCCGCGCGCGCAGTGCGCCGTCGGCCTCGGGCAGCTGCTCGAGCGCCTCTTCCAGCAGCGGGATCAGGCCCTCCTCGTCGGTCAGAGCCGTGGCCAGGCCCCAGGGCGCCGATGCCAACGCCGCGTGAGCCAGCAGCTCCACGTCACCGGCGCTGCGGGCGGCGTCGGCGGCCGTGCGGAGCGTCCGGCGCCCGGCGTCGAGGCGCCCGGCGCGCATCTCGGCCTGGCCCATCGCCAGCAGGATCGGGGCGCGGCGCCCGGCGTCCTCGCCGGCAAGGTCGAGCACGCCGAGGGCGGCGCCGAACAGCTCGATCGCCTGCTCGTAGGCCATCGACTCCAGCGCGTACTCCCCCGCCCGCACCGCGTAGACCGCCGCGCGGGCCGGGTCGACCGTTGGCGCCGCCTGGAGGAAGTGATAGGCAAGCTCGCTGTGCGGGATGTCCGTCCTGTCACCGTAGAGCTCGACGAGGGTCTCGCCCACGGCCACGTGCAGAGCGACCCGCTCGTGAGCGGGCAGGTCGTCGTAGAGCGTCTCCCGGATCAGCGCGTGCGAGAAGCGATAGCGGCCGATCTCGCCCGCGCGCTCCTCCACGAGCCCCGCCTCGCGTGCCGCGTCGAGGTGCTGGAGCAGCTGCGGCCGCTCCTCGGAGACCACTCGCGCGAGCGTCTCGAGGGCGAACTCCGGACCGATCACGGCGGCGGCGGTCAGCACATCGACGGCCTCCTGCGGCAGCGGATCGAGCCGGCGGCGGATCGTCTCGCGCACCCCGTCGGGCACCGGCAGCCGCCCGGAGGGCAACGCGCTGAGGGCGCCCTCGGCCAGCAGCAGCCGCATCACCTCGTCCACGAACAGCGGGTTGCCCTCGGTGAGCGCGTGGAGCCGCTCCACCAGACGTGCCGGCGGCGCCTGCGGCGAGTGGGCCGTGGCCAGCTCGAGCACCTCATTGCGGGAGAGGCCGCCCAGCAGCAGCGGCCGGCCCGCCCGCGCGAGGTCCGCCAGGGCGGCCGTGATCTCGCTGTCGCGAGCGGTCTCGCCCGCGCGGTAGGTGCCCACGGCGAGGATGCGGGCGCCGTGCAGACTGCGCGCGAGGAACTCCAGCAGCCGCACGGTGGCGATGTCGGCCGCGTGCAGGTCGTCCAGCACGATCACGGTGGGACGCCGGGCCGCCGCGGCCCGGATGAACGATGCCGTGGCGTCGAAGGCGGTGAAGCGCGTGGCCTCGGAGTCGAGCGACGGCGCGGCGTTGGCCGTGGTGGCCAGCCGCTCGCCGAGCTCCGGCGCGATCTGCGCCACGTAGTGCGCTCCGGTGCCGAGGTCCTCCGCCACCTCGTCGGCCGGCCGCTCCTGCACCAGCCCCCGGATCGCCTGGATCCAGGGCCAGTACGGCGGCGCGCCGCCGCTCTCCCAGGCGCTGCCCCAGAGCACGGTGTCGCCCTGCCCGGCCGCCTCCTCCACGATCGCCTCGGCCAGGCGGGTCTTCCCGATACCGGCCTCTCCCGCGATCAGGAACAGCGCGCCGCGACCGTCACGCGCCCCCGCGAGCGCGGAGGACAGCTCGCCCAATTCTTCACGCCTACCGACGAGCGGCCCCCGTGCACCAACTCCGGGACCGCCGCCATTGCGATCCGCCGTCGGGGCCTTCATTCGACGCGACTCTAGCCCGTTTGGGCTAGCGAGTCCACGCGGGCGAGCGGCCCCTACTCGTCCTCGAGCGCCGCCCGGCTGCGGGTGTCCGCGTCCTCGGCGGCGGCACGGGCGGCGGTCACACGCGGATCGTCCGGGGTGGCCGTGAGGTTGACCGCGACGAGGTGGGCTGCCGCGCGTGCGCTGGCCGCCGCGAGCGCTCCGGCCGCCGCCGCGTCGGGGCGCAGGTCGTGGTCGGCCGACTCGGCCGCCCGGGAGGCCAGCTCGGCGATCTCCGCCGCCAGCTCCGCGATCCTCAGCGGAACCTCCATCGCCTGCCCGAGCGTGTCGCGCAGCGAGCCGGTGTCGCCCTGTCCGGCGTAGGCGGTCTCGAGCGCTTGCTTCGCGGCGCCGTAGGCCTCCATGTTCATCCCCACGAGCTGGACGGCCCAGGTGCGCAGCGCGTGCGCCTGCCCCGCGACGTCGGCCGCCTCGGGCCAGACGTCCGTCGAGGCACGGGACACCATCTCCACCAGCGACGCCGCCGTGGCCGCCGTGGCCGCCGCCACCGCCCCGGCGCCCATGCCGCCCGCGCCGTCGGCCACGAAATCCCACAGCTCCCCGAGCGTGGTGGCATCGAATTCCTCGCTCATGGGCGGACACTGACACACGCCACCGGCCTCTACAAGGGCCGTCTGCGACGGGGCTGACCAAGTGCTGCACGGGTTTCGCCACAGAAATCGCCGCACTCTTGAAGTGGCTTCCCCGTTTGGCCCCAACTCGGGAGAGAGTGACGTCGGAGGGTTCGCCGGGCGCGGGCGCTGCGGACGCAAACGCACGCTCGCAGTAGCTGGAGGGCATGCCTTGCGCCTGGCGAACCAGTCAACGCTTCTCTCTCAAACTCACATGACGCATCGAGCCCCGGGCATCCGTCCGGTCGAAAACCCGGTGAAAGCCGGGTTTTCGACGTCCGGGCCTCTTCAGTGAGTCAGAGCGCCGGCTGCCGCTGATGCGGCCTGGCGCTCGAGCAGCCATTCGGCCAGCTTCTCCCCCACCACGCGCGAGCCGCGCGAGTTGAGGTTGTAGCCGGCCGCGCAGCGCAGCGAGGGGTCCTTGCCGAGCACGTCGGCGAACTCCATCACGGTCGCGCCGCAGCGCTCGGCCACCACGCGGCTGTCGTTCTCGACCTCGGCCATGATCGGCACGGCGGTGGGGTAGATGACCGACGCGCGGGAAGCTCGACGATCAGCACCACCTCGGCGGCGGGCCAGGTGGCCTTGAGCTCGGTCAGCGTGCGCTCGAGCTTCGCGGGTCCCGGATATGGCGAGGCGTGGCGGCCCACCACCCGCACGCCCGGCCGCATCACCCGGTACCAGGGGAACACGAGCCGGCCCACCCTGCGCGAGAGCTCGTAGCGGAACTGCATCACGCGCGGCACGTCGGGGATCACCACGCGGCGGCCGTAGGTGGCGCCGAGCTGCACGAAGATCACGTCCGGGTCGCCGCTCAGCTTCATCACCCGGCGCAGCCGCTCCATGTCGGGCAGGTAGTCGTAGTTGATCGCGAAGTAGTGGGAGAACTCCATGCCCACCCCGGCCTCGAGCATGCGCTCCGCGGCCACCGCCGGGAAGCCGAGCGGCGCCGCCGGGTCGTGGGAGGTCTCCATGCAGCGAATGCCGCAGTCGCCCACGTGGAGCACGCGCACGCGCGGCAGGCCCTCGCGCGCGGTGCCGGGCCAGGTGCGCACCGGATCCACGTCCCGCGCCGGGCCCATCAGCGCTCTGTAGGCGCGGCGAGCCAGCTCGCGGGCGGCTGCACGCGGCGTCTTGCGGGGGTTTTCCGTGCTCGGGAGCGACATCCTCATCGCCAGCTTGCACTATCTGCGAGCTCTCTGCACGCTGCAAGCAGGGCCAGCTGCCGAGCCGCGCGCCGCGCAAGAGTATCGTCGGGGCGGTGGGACGCCGACTGCGCAAGCGGCCCATCGCGGCGTCTGCGCTGGCCACCGCCATCGCCGCGATCGCCGTCCTCCTGATCGCCTGGGCGACCGGCGCGGACGCCGTGGGCAGGGCGTTCGCCGACTTCCACCCGGGCTGGATCGCGCTGATCGCGGGCGCCGAGATCCTCGCCTACCCGGCGTACATGATCGCCTACCGCTCGCTCGCCGGAGTGCACGGCCACAGGCAGCTCTCGCTGCCGATCGTCGCGCGCGTGGTGGTGGCCGGGTTCGGCCCGTTCGCCGTCGGCGGCGGCTTCGGCATCGACAAACAGGCCCTGCACGCGCTCGACGAGGACGAGCGCAGCGCACGCGTGCGGGTGATCGGCCTCGGCGTGCTCGAATGGGCGCTGCTGGCCCCCACCGCCAGCATCATCGCGATCGTCTTCCTCATCACCGGCGAGGACATCGCGCCGTCGCTGTTGTGGCCCTGGGCGATCGCCGTGCCCGTGGGCTTCGGCTTCGGGCTCTGGGCGAGCGCCCCCAGCAGGCGCGAGCGCCTCTCGCGCATGCGCGGCCGCCGGCGCGACCTGCTGGCGGGCCTGCTCGACGGCGTGGGCATCCTGCACACGCTGATCCGCAGCCCGCGGACCTACGCCGGGGCCTGGTTCGGCATCGCCTTCTACTGGGCGGCCGACATCAGCGCGTTCTACGGCGGCCTGCGGACCTTCGGCCTCGACCCGGGCGCCGGCAAGGTGATCCTCGCCTACGCGACCGGCTACGCCGCCACCCGGCGCTCGCTCCCGCTCGGGGGAGCGGGGGTGGTCGAGGTGCTGATGACCTACTCGCTGTACTGGATGCGCCAGCCGCTGGCGCCCGCGCTTGCCGCGGTGGTGGCCTATCGGGCCTTTAACTTCGTCCTCGCCGCCACACCCGCGCTGATCGCTCGCCGCCACGTCGAACCCCTGCTCGACGCCGCGGACGAACTCCGTCGCAAGGGGCGAGCCAGTGGGGGCAAGAGGGTCTCCGAGAGCGGTGGATGATCCGGCGAGGGGCTTCCATGGCGCCTACTTGGTGTGGCGGGGGACCATCACGCGCGTGGTCCGGCGAGCGATCGTTCTCACGCCGTGGGCGTTCTTCCGGACGAGCCGCGCCCGGTAGGTCCACCAGTACTCGGTGTTCTTCGGTGGCAGCCCGATGTCGAGCGTGCCGCGGTAGGTCGATCCCGCCACCTTCCAGCTGGTCACGCAGCGGAAGCCGCGCCGCGAGCTGCGGCTGCAGCGGAGGCTGGCCCGCGAGGCGTCCTGGCCGACGATCCGCTGGAGGGCCTGGCGCCCGTAGAAGCGGGCCGCGGTCTTGACCATCAGCGGCGGGTCGTCCGGCGGCGGCGAGTGGCGCAGCTGGAACGGCAGGCCGCCGACGGCGATGCCACCGCGCGGGAAGCGGAAGGAGTTGGGCGTGGGAGCCTTCGCGGCGAGCGAGCAGGTGGCCGTGCCCGGGCAGGTCTTGAGCACGGTGAGGCCCGGCAGCACGCCGTAACCGTTCGGCCAGAGCTGGACGAGCGCCGACGCGACGTCGTTCGTGTAGTCGGACTCCTTCAGCGCGCTGTCGGAGTTGGTGCGGTGGACGACCCAGTACTGGCCGGGCTGCACGCCGGTGACGTCGATGTACTGGCCCTCGAGCTGCGGCACGTACTCGTCGCCGTAGCCCGGGCTGATGCCCTCGGTGAGGCTCAGCGCCTGCCGTGTTGCCCGGCGCGCAGTTGTTGAACGTGAACGGGCCGGCGGCCGGGTTCTCGTTGCGGGTGCCGTTCGAGTTCGGCGTGTAGCGGTCGCCCAGGCAGAAGCCCATCTTCTGGTCGGGGGCGACGAGGCTGTTGTCGGAGGGCTTGCGCAGCTCGTACTTGTCGAAGCCGAGGTAGTGCCAGTGGTTGTGCGGGGTGTAGAAGATCATCGAGCCGATGCCCGCGAAGGTCTGCGTGGAGCCGTCCGAGCGGTTCACGATCTGGTCGGCGACCATGCTCGCGGTCGTGTTCGCGCGGTGGCCGTTGACGATCAGCGGGCCCGCGCCGTGGTTCTCCACCGCGCTGTTCATCCCGAGGCGGTAGCTGGCGGACGCCTGCGTGATGCTCATCTGGGTCGGCGGCTGCTGGACCAGGTCGGGCAGCTGCAGGGTGGGCGTGCCACCGCCGCCGCCCGAGCTGATCGTGACCGTGTCGACGCGCAGGTTGCGGTCGCAGGAGCTCGAGTTGCTGAAGTCGTTGTTGTAGGTCAGCGTGAACGTGTGCGAGCCGGCGCTGACGGCCTTGGCGGCCGAGTAGTTCGTCCAGGTTGAGGCGGACACGGTGGCGCTGACACACGTCTCGCGCCGTCCATCGCCAGCACCATGGTCGGCGCGCCGTTGCACTGGGCGCCGTTCGCCCTCACCACGATGGTGGTGCCGGCCACGGTGGTGACCGTCTTCGAGATCGAGTCGTTGCTCCAGAAGCTGACTGCCTTGCCGGCGCTGGCGCTCGTGTCGTTGAAGATGTGCGCGCCGGAGTCCGACGGGATCGTGAACGTCTCGGCCTCGATCGTGGTGGTGCCGCCGCCACCGCCACCCGAGGCGGCCGGCGTGGCCTGCGCCTGGTTCGAGTTGCCGCTCTCGTGGTTCCCCTGGTCCACGGCCCTGACGACCCAGTAGTAGGTGGTGCCGTTCGTCAGGCCGGTGTCGGTGAACGAGGCCGAGGGCACCAGCGATGTGTTGTCCTTGGTGTACGGACCGCCGCTCGTGGTGGAGCGGTAGACGTTGTACCCGGCGAGATCGGTCTCCGTGTTGGCGGTCCAGGTGAGCGCTGCGCTGGTGTCGCCAGCGGTGGCGCTGAGCCCGGTGGGCGCCCCCGGCGCCGTGTCCTGGGCGACCGGAGTGGTCGACGCCTCGTTGGAGTTCCCGCTCGTGTTCGTGGACGTGTCCACGGCCTGGACCACCCAGTAGTACTTCGTGCCGTTGGTCAGGCCCGTGTCGCTGTACGCATGCGCCGGTGACGAGCGCGGTGTTGTCCTTCGTGTACGGGCCGCCGGTCGTGGTGGAGCGGTAGACGTTGTAGCCCGCCAGATCGGACTCCGTGTTCGCGTTCCAGGCCAGCGCCGCAGTCGTGTCGCCCGGCGTGGCGGTGAGCCCCGTCGGCGCGGCCGGCGGCGTGCCGTCCTGCGCCGCGACCGGGGTGGTCGACGCCTCGTTGGAGTTCCCGCTCGTGTTCGTGGACGTGTCCACGGCCTGGACCACCCAGTAGTACTTCGTGCCGTTGGTCAGGCCCGTGTCGTTGTACGAAGGCGTGGTGACGAGCGCGGTGTTGTCCTTCGTGTACGGACCGCCGGTCGTGGTGGATCGGTAGACGTTGTAGCCCGCCAGATCGGACTCCGTGTTCGCGTTCCAGGCCAGCGCCGCCGTCTTGTCACCCGGCGTGGCCGTCAACCCCGACGGCGCACCGGGCGCCGTGTTGTCCCCGGTGCCGCCGACGAACGTGAGCTTGTCACTGCGCAGATTGCGGTCGCACGAGCTCGTCTTCGTGTCGTTCGAGTACGTGATCGTCACGCTGTGAGGGCCAGCGGGGATGTTCACGGTCGCGCTGTAGTCGGCGAACGTGGCTGTCGACGCGACGGCCGTCAGGGCGGTTGCGCCATCGACCTTGACGATCGCGTTCGGGCCGCCGTTGCAGAGGTCGCCGCGGGCGCGCAGGGTCAGCGTGGTGGTGGTGGAGCTGGTGGTGACCGATCCGGTGACGGTGTCGTTGCCCCAGAACCAGAGCGCCTTGCCACCGCTCGCGTTCGCGTCGTTGGAGATGCGCGTGTCGGAATCCGCCGCGACCGTCATCGTCTCGGACTCGAGCACCGTGGAGCCGGCGCTGACGGCCACGCCGCTGGCCCAGAGGAAGCTGACCGGCGCGGCGATTGCCGCGATCAGCAGGACCACGAGACGCACTCGGCGCCGTCGTGGCACGCCGCTACGCGCAGGGGCATCGGCCGGCGTCTGTGCCGACCGGATCCTCGCGAGCGGCCAAAAGCTCGGGATCCGTTTCAGGAGGGTTCCTTCGGAGGGAGGGTTAGGGCGGTCAGTCCAGACCTATGGATTTGACCCTAACCCGACTTGCGCGGAAAAGGAAGAGGTTTCTTACAAGAAACCCGTTCAATCCTTATCTTTTGCCCTCTACAGAGGCTCGCAGGGCCCTTCCAGGAGGACCTCTAGCCCCAGATTTCGGCCGCCGTCTCGACCACGAGCTGGAGCTTTGCGACCTGCTCCTCCTGCGTCAGGGCATTGCCCTCCACCGTAGATGAGAAGCCGCACTGCGGCGAGAGGCAGATCTGGTCGCCGTCCACGTAGCGGGAGGCCTCCTCCACCCGCCGCTTGAGCGCGTCCTTGGACTCGAGCTCGGGGCGCTTGGTGGTGACGAGGCCCAGCACCACCAGCTTGCCCTTCGGCACGAAGCGGAGCGGCTCGAAGCCGCCCGAGCGGGCGTCGTCGTACTCCAGGAAGAAGCCGTCCACGTCGAGCTGCCCGAAGAGGGCCTCCGCCACGAAGTCGTAGCTCCCCTCGGCCACCCAGGAGGAGCGGAAGTTGCCGCGGCACATGTGCGTGGTGATCGCCATGCCCTCGGGCCTGTCCTCCAGCGCCCGGTTGATCGTGCGGATGTAGGTCTCGTGCAGATGCTCGCCGTCGGCCCCCTCCGTGGCGACCCGTTCGCGCTGCGCGGGGTCGTTCAGGTACGCGAGGCTCGTGTCGTCGAACTGCAGGTAGGTGCAGCCCAGCTCGCCCAGCTCGCGCACCTCGTCCGCGTAGGCGCGCGAGAGGTCCGCCCAGAACGCGTCGAGATCCGGGTAGACGCTCTCGTCGATCGCCGCCCGGCCGCCGCGGAAGTGGACCATGCTCGGCGACGGGATCGTGAGCTTCGGGCTGGAGCCCTCGCCTGCGGCGGACCTCAGGAAGCCGAAGGCATCGCCGAAGATCGGATGATCGAGCGAGATCCGCTCGTCCACGTGGATCGCGGCCGGCGTGAACTCGATCGTGCCCTCGGCATTGCGGAACTCGACCTTCATGTCGCTCTGCGCCTTGTTGATGCCGCCGAGCTCGTAGATGAAGTCCATGTGCCAGGAGGCGCGACGAAACTCGCCGTCGGTGACGGATTGGAGCCCGACGTCCTCCTGGAGCTTCACGACCTCGCGAATGGCCTCGTCCTCCAGAGCCCGGAGCTCCTCGGCATGGATACGCCCGCTCGCGAAGTCCTCGCGCGCGCTCAGGAGCGGCTCGGGGCGCAGCAGGCTGCCGACGTGGTCGGCGCGGAACGGCGGTGCGGTCCTGCGGGCCATGGCGCGCAGACTAAGGGCGCCGGCGCTTGTCTGCGGCCTTGCGATTCAGCCGGCGTGGAAGATGCTGAGCACGCCGTGGGCGTCGTGCTGATTCGCGTTGCCACTCGGGAGGTAGACGCGGCCTCCCACCACGATCGGGCTGTTCCAATGGCCGCTCGGGACCGGGAAGCGGCGCACCAGATGGCCGCTTGACGGCTGGTAGACGTTGAGGGCGCCGGACGGGTCGTAGACCCAGAGCAGGCTGCCGGCGAGCAGGGGGCTCGTGCCGGCGCTGCGGTTCTGCCACGCGACCCGCAGGCGCCCGCCGACCAGCTTGTAGGCAGCCGTCCCGGCCCCGGTCGCCACGAACGCCTCGGTCAGGCCGCGGCGGTGCAGCACCGCGGGTGCCGTGAACATCGTTTGGTCGCCGCCGGGCAGCGGCAGCGTCTGCAGCTCTCCCCCGAGCCGCCGCCCCGCGGCCCCGCTCACGCCCGAGAAGCTCGAGGAGGCGGACAGGAGCCGCAGCACGCCGTCCTTGCCTCCCTGGAGTAGGTAGCGGGTGGCGTTGCCGCCGTTCGGGTCGGGCAGGAGCGCGGGCGACGTGGAACCGAGGTCGCCGTCCTGGGCCTCGAGCTGCTGCTGGTTCGGCGGCGTGTAGTGCGCCAGCAGCCTGCCCACGCCCGGCGAGAGCCTCAGCACCGTGTCCGCCCAGTTCACGCTGCCGTCGAACGGCCCGTTGCTCGAGGTGGCGTAGAGATCGTGGGTGGTCGGGTCCACCACCGCGCCGGCGCGGCCCCAGATCGCCGACTCCTGGGCCGAGCAGCTGCTCGGGTTGATGATCTCGCGCCGGTTGGCGCAGAGCGAGTTGAACACGTGCACCACCCGTCCGCTGGTGCGGTCGATCGAGAGCACCTTGCCCTGGTAGGGCGGGATGTCGCCGATGTAGCCGCCCGTGGTCACGAGCACGTAGCGGCCGTCGAGGTTCAGCGCCGAGGCGATCTTCTCGTGCGCGGCGTTGCGCGTTACCGACGCCGGCCAGGCGCCCGAGCGCACCTCGCTGCCGTCGCCCACGCGCAGCTTGTGGATGAAGCCGTCCGGAGAGGCGGCGTAGACGTAGCGTCCGCTCGGGTCGGCGACCGGCGTGGCGGTGGTGATCTGGGCCGTGCCCGCCAGGCTGGAGTAGGACGACGGGCTGAAGGTCCAGAGCAGCGCGCCGCTGGCGGCGTCGAGCCCCACGGTGCGCCCGTAGGTGGTGGTCATCACCAGGAGGTTGCGCGCGCGCCCACGCACACGCACGCCCGCGAGGTAGATCGGCGAGCTGTCCACCGTGCCCGGGATGCCCACGCGGCGCTCGCGGAGCCTGCGCACCTGCGCGGCGCTGAGCCCGCCCGGAGAGTGGCTCGTGCGCGCGGCGTCGTAGCCGAAGCGCGACCAGGGGATCGTCACGCGCCTCGCCGGCTGGGTGGCCGGAGCGCTGGCGGACGCGGATGTCGAAGCGGCGCTGGTGGTGGCGGTCTCGGCGGCGGCCTTGTGGCCTCCCCCACTGCAAGCGGCGAGCACGCCGCCCAGGCAGAGCGCGGCCAGACCCCCGCGCCGGCTGGTACGAGTCATCCGACGGAGGCTACGGACCGCGTGCCGCCGGCGAGCAGCTGGCCGTAGAGTTCGCCGATCCCGTCGACCTCGCGAGTCCTCCTCGACCTCCTGGCGCGCCCCGAGCGCCATCGCTACGGGCCGCACCGCTCACAGCGAGCGGACCTGTATCTCCCCCGTGCGCCGGCCCCGCATCCCGTCACCGTGGTGATCCACGGCGGGTTCTGGAGGGCGAAGTACGGCAAGAACGTGTCCAAGGCCGTCTCCGCCGACCTCGCGCGCCGCGGCCGGGCGGCCTGGAACATCGAGTACAGGCGCATCGGGCGCCGGCAGGGCGGCGGCTGGCCCGCCACCTTTGACGACGTGGCCGCCGCGATCGACAAGCTGGCCGAGCTG
Source organism: uncultured Thermoleophilaceae bacterium (assembly GCA_963770325.1). Classification (GTDB taxonomy): domain Bacteria; phylum Actinomycetota; class Thermoleophilia; order Solirubrobacterales; family Thermoleophilaceae; genus JAICJR01. The sequence continues at coordinate 266,061 of CAVYPF010000005.1, forward strand.
GGTGACCCTCGCCTCGACCTGGGCGACGTGTCCGTGGTCGGCCACTCCGCCGGCGGCCAGCTGGCGCTCTGGGCGGGCGCGCGCAGGGATTCGCGCGTGGCGTTGCGGCGCGTGGCGGCTCAGGCCGCCCCCTGCGACCTCAGCGCCGCCGGGGCCGCGCACGATCTGCTCGGCGGAACGCCCGAGGAGGTGCCGGCGCGCTACGCGCTGGCCGACCCGATGCAGCTCGTGCCGCTCCGCATCCCGATCCTGCTCGTCCACGGGGAAGACGATGAGACAGTTCCCCTGATCCGCAGCCTGAAGTTCGCCGAGGCGGCCGCACGGGCGGGCGACGACGTGGAGCTGGTGGAGCCCGTGCCGGGCGGACACCGGACCCACATCGATCCGCGCTCGAAGGCCTGGCAGGTCGCGGCGGACTGGCTGACCCGACCAAAGGAGGATGGATGAAGTTGTACGTCTGCTACGGGACCTTCCCGGCCCCGTGGCGCCCCGGCGGCCACCCCTGCCGCAACGCCTACGTGGCGCTGAAGGACGCGGGCTACGAGCCCGAGGTGATCAAGTCCTACGGCTTCGCGCCGTTGCCCGACGTGTTCAACGACACCGCCGGGCGCCGCGCGGCGAAGGAGCTGACCGGCAAGAGCTGGGTGCCCGTGCTCCTGACCGACGACGGCGAGGCGATCGCCGAGTCGAAGAACATCGTCGCCTGGGCCAAGGAGCACCCGGCGGTGGCCGTGGCCCCTTAGCCGCGTCGCTGCCCGCGGCGCCGGCGCCAGGCCGACGCGAGCGAGGGCGGCGTGTAGCCGCTGTCGGCGCGGTTGAAGTTCGTGCCCGGCGGGACGATCTCGTCGATCTTGTCGAGCAGCTCGTCCGTCAGCGTCACGTCCACCGCTCCGAGCTGGCTCTCGAGCTGCTCCATCGTGCGCGGGCCGATGATCGGCGCCGTGACGGCGGGGTGCTGGATCACGAAGGCCAGCGCCATCTCGATCAGGCTCATCCCCGCCTCGTCGGCGAGGGCGCCCAGCGCGTCGGCCGCCTCGAGCTTGCGCTGGTTCTCGGGAAGGTCCATGTCGAAGCGCTGCGGGATGCGCTGAGCACGGCTGCTCGTCGGCAGGTCCTGTCCCTTGCGGTAGCGCCCGGACAGCCAGCCGCCGCCGAGCGGGCTCCAGGGGATCACGCCCATGCCGTACTGCTCGCAGACCGGCAGCACGTCGGTCTCGATCGCGCGCACGAGCATCGAGTAGGGCGGCTGCTCGCACACGAAGCGCTCCCGGCCGCGCCGCTCGGCCACCACCTGCGCCTCGACGATCACGTGCGCCGGGAAGGTCGAGCTGCCGATGTAGCGCACCTTGCCGGCCTGCACCAGGTCCGTGAGCGCCCCGAGCGTCTCGTCCAGATCGATCCAGTGGTCGTGCCGGTGCACCTGGTAGAGGTCGATCCAGTCGGTGCCGAGCCGGCGCAGGCTGTTGTCGACCTCCTGGATGATCCAGCGGCGCGAGTTGCCCGCATGGTTCGGATCGTCGCCCATCGAGCCGTGGAACTTCGTGGCGAGTACGACGCCCTCGCGCTTGCCGCCGGCGAGCGCCTTGCCGACGATCTCCTCGGACTCGCCCGACGAGTAGACGTCGGCGGTGTCGATGAAGTTGATGCCGGCGTCGAGAGCCCGGTGGATGATGCGGATCGACTCGTCGTGGTCGGGATTGCCCCAACCGCCGAACATCATCGCCCCGAGGCACAGCGGGGTTACCTGGACACCGGTTCTGCCGAGCGCGCGAGTCTCCACGCGCTGCATAGTAGGAGGCGACGCCCGGAGGGTGCCTACTCCCCGTCGGCGCTCTCCTCGCGCTCGCCGTCCGGCTCCGAGTCCGGGGCGGCCGGAGCGGGAGTCCCGCACCAGGAGCACTTCGTCAGGGGCGCGGCGCTGTAGAGCGTGGCGCCGCACGTCGGACAGACGAATTGGGTGACGGTTGGGATCAACGTCTCGCCTCCGACGGCCGAAGGTCAGAAGGTCAGGCGTTCTTCACTATATTGGGAACGCTGAGCGGAGCGCAAGCCCCAACGGAACCCGCGCGCTAGGCGCGCGCGCGACTCTTGGTGCCCCGCGTGGTGCGCCGCTTGGCGGCGCGCGGGCGCGCCGGCTCGTCGGCCGTCTCGAACAGCATCATCACCAGCTCGCCGCGAAGCTCGCCCTCGTGATCCTTCTTCATCAGGCGCTTGCCGCTGGTCCGCTGGATCTTCTCCACGCGGTCGAGCATCGAGTTGAGCTCGCTCGCGATCTCGCTCCAGCCCTCTACGTCGAGCACGACCGGGATGCGGCTGAGGTGGGCGTCGTCCTTGCCGAAGCCGCCCTGACCGGCCGCGCGGTTCACGCCCTGACCGATCTGCGCGAGCGTGGCGCTGACGGTGGCGTGCTTCACGATGTCGGGCGCCTGGCTCCACGCCTTGTCCGTGATGCGCGGGCGAATCTCCGCCTTGTAGTGGTGCTCGAGGGTGCCGCGCACCGGCGTCTCCCTGACGAGGCTGATCAGCCCAAGCTCGGCGAGCTGGCGCACGTGGTAGCTCACGTTGCCGAGCGGAGCGTCCAGCTCCTCCGCGATCTCAGATGGGCTCGCCACCCGGTCCTCAAGGATCGCGAGGATGCGGATCCGGAGCGGGTGCGCGAGCGCTTTTACGAGACGCGGATCGTTGATGTCATGCAGAGTCCTCAAGCGACTTCCTCCAATGCCTTCCTTAGCTTTTCACGAGCGCGGTGGAGCCTCACCTTAACCGTGCCTTCGGGCAGATCCAGTCTCTCGGCGACCTGTGCCTGGGTCAGATCGTCGGCGTAGCGCAAGCGCACGAGAGCCCGATCGTGAGGCTGTAGAAGACCCAGGGCCTGATCGAAGGAGACACGGCTCTCCACCCGGTCGAACTCTGAGTAAAGCACGGACAAGACCTCTTGATCGGATGAGACCGGCAGCTCTCGATCGTGGACTCGATTGCGTCGTTCCGCCACTCGAAACGCCTCGCGCCGGGTGATCTGCAGCAGCCACGCGGTGCGGGCGGCGGGCACTCGGCAGGCGTCCCGCGAGCGCCACGCGCGGATCATCGCCTCCTGAACGGCCTCCTCGGCATCCTCCCGATGTCGCAGCACGCGCAGGGCCTCGCGCAGGCAGCGCGTACGCGCCAATGGCCAGTCCCATTGCCCTTCGGGAAGCGGCAAATCGATCTCGCCGCGCGCTGTTGGCTGAAACATGAAGCATTAGTGAAACGATCCTACGCACTACATGGGTCTTTAGTGAGGAATGGAAGCCTCACGTGTCTTACTCGCCGACCCGGGCGAGGCCGATCCGAGCGGCACCGCGACGCTGCACGCGTACGAGCCGCTGGCCCCACTTTACGACCGTTTCACCGCGGCCTACGATCACGAGCGCTGGCTCACGGCGGTTGAGAACCTGGCGCGTTCACATGGCCTCTCCGGCCGCCGCGTGCTGGACGTCGGCTGCGGCAGCGGCAAGAGCTTCCTCCCGCTGCTCGCGCGCGGCTACGAGGTGACCGCCTGCGACATCTCCCCCGCGATGGTCGAGGAGGCGCGGCGGAAGGTGGCCGGGCGGGCCCGAGTGGTGGTCGCCGACATGCGCGCGCTGCCCCCGCTCGGGCGCTTCGACCTCATCACCTGCCTCGACGATGCCATGAATTACCTGCTCGACGAGGGCGAGTTGATCACCGCGCTCGCGAGCATCGGCTCGCAGCTCGCGCCCGGCGGGCTGCTCGTGTTCGACACGAACACCCTCCACACGTACCGCTCGATCTTCAGCACGGTGTTCGCGCTTGAGGAGGACGGCGCGTTCTTCTGCTGGCGCGGAGAGGGCGACCCGGACTGCGAGCCGGGCTCGCTCTGCTCGGCGACGATCGAGGCGTTCTCCACCGCTCGCGGCGCCTTCTGGCGGCGCGCCAGCAGCCGTCACGTGCAGCGCCACTACCCGCAGGCCACGGTGCTGCGCGCGCTGGAGCGCGCCGGCCTCGAGTGCGTCGCCGTGCACGGACAGTCGCCGGGCGTGCGCATGAGCGACGAGCCGGACGAGTCGGTCCACAACAAGCTCATCTACATCGTGCGACGGAGCGCGTGGTGAAGGGGGTGAGATCGTGATCATCGTCCCCTAACCGCGACCGCGGACCTCGGCCGCCAGGCCGAAGCGGCCGAGGTCCGCGCACGCACCGGCATCACCCGGCGGCGATCGCCGCGATGCCGGCCACCACCACGGTGGCGCCCGCGAGGCGGCCCTTCGTCACGCGCTCCCCGAGCAGCAGCCTCGCCAGCACCACCGCGATCACCACGCTTGTCTCGCGCATCGCCTGGACGCCCGCGACCGACGAGCTCGGCGCCAGCTTCAGCGCCGTGAGCGCCAGCGCAAAGCCACCGAAGATGCCGATTGCCGAGACGTACGTCCCTGGGCGCAGCTCCGCCCGCAGGGTCCGAGTGCCGCGGCGGTAGGCCACCAGCAAAGCGAACGCGAACGCGGGCGGCGCCACCACCAGCTCGACATACGGGAGCGCATCGGCGTGTCGCAGGCCGGCCTTGTCCAGCAAGGTGTAGGAGGCGATCGCGGCGGCGATGGCGAGAGCCAGCCGGAACTCCTGGGGCCCCGTCTCCCCGGCCGAGCCGCGCACGAGCATCACCCCGCCGCCGATCAGGCACACCCCCGCGATCGCGAGCGCGGACGGCGCTGTACCCAGCGCAGCGACGCTGACCACGAGGATGATGATCGGCGCCGATCCTCTCGCCACCGGATACACCACGCTCAGCTCGCCGGCCTGGAAGGCGTGGGCCAGGAGGGCGAGGTAGACCAGTTCGAGGGTGGCCGAGCCGGCCGCGTACGGCAGGGCCGCGGAGCTCACGTGCCAGGTCAGGACGGCGACCGGCAGAAATGCGACTGCCCCGAGCGCCGCGGCCAACGCGGTGGCCGCCTGAGGGTCGCGCGCGCGCGAGAGGATCAGGTTCCAGCCGGCGTGCACGAAGGCCGCAGAGAGCGCCAGGAGAAGCGAGGCCGTGGGCACCGGCGGGCAGTGTGACGCAGCCCGGAGCCCGGCCCCTGCGAGGCGCCTTGCTGCGTTGGTGTCGCTCCAGCCTGACGGCTACCATCCAGGCCATGGAGAGCAGCAACGCCGAGATGCGCCGGACGGAGGTGCTGCGTGCCTCGCCGCGGATGTTCGAGAACGACCTGCTGGACAAGCTCTCGCGCGTCCACCCGGTCGTCCCGATACTGCTGTTCGTCCCCGCCGTCGTCGTCTTCACGGTGCTCGCCGCGGTCAACGATCTCGGCCTTTTCTCGATCATCGCCTGGGCCGTCGGCGGCTATCTCTTCTGGACCCTCTGCGAGTACTGGATCCACCGGATCATCTTCCACTTCGAGCCCGAGGAGGGCTTCGGAGCGCGCCTCCACTGGATCATCCACGGCGTGCACCACGACCATCCGAACGACCCGATGCGGCTGGTCATGCCCCCGTCGGTCAGCGTGCCGCTGGCCACCGTGTTCGTCGTGCTCTTCATCGTGGTGATGGGCACGCCCACGGCGTACGCCTTCGCCGCCGGCTTCCTGGCCGGCTACGTGATCTACGACGAGATCCACTACCACCTGCACCACCACAACCCGAGTACGCGCGCCGGCAGGCTCCTGCGGGAGCTCCACATGCGCCACCACTTCCAGGACGACACGGGCGGCTTCGGCATCAGCGCCCCGTACTGGGACAAGGTCTTCAGGACCTACCTGAAGCGCGGCCCGAAGGCCTGACGGTGACGCGCCCCCGGCGACGCGTGACCGTCGGTTCGACCACGTAGCCGTCAGCTATCCTCGCCGTCGCCCGCGGATGTGGCGGAATTGGCAGACGCGCACGGTTCAGGTCCGTGTGGGGGAAACCCCGTGGAGGTTCGAGTCCTCTCATCCGCATCGCAGGAAAGGCCCGCAAATGTGAGCCTTTCTGCTTCTTGAGTGCGGCTGGTCGAGGTGTCGAATTGACCGCGCGGTAACAGATTCGGTAACAAACGCTTTCCGCACGGCTGGCGTATCGGGGGCAGTTAGCCCGGTCAGATGGACGCTTGATTGGGGATGGGACCCCCCCGTGACGACCGCTGTCACGCGGATGCGGTAGCCAGGGCCCGGCGTGACCGGCCGAAACCCACAGGGATCCTCAGATCAAATCTGAAGCTCTCCTTGGACCGCTGGATGGCCACCGCTCGTTGCTCGTCTCGGTTATGGGAGCAATCCTGCTGCTGGGGATCAGCAGCGCCGCACCGATGGCCAGCAGCCCGCCGGCGGCCGAGGCGAGGAAGGCCACGCGGTAGCCCTGCTCGGTCGGCAGGCCCGAGGCGGAGGTGTGCGCGGCGATGATCGCGGTGGCGCCCGCGGCGCCGAACGCGCCGCCGACCGTGCGCATGATCGTGTTGATCCCGGTGGCGATCCCGACCTCCGACTGCGGCACCGACTCGACGATCAGGTTGGCCATGGCGGCGAGCGCGAACGTGATGCCCGCGCCGAACAGCGATCCGCCGACGATGAACTCCCACGGGTGCGCGTGGAACAGCGCCATGAGGCCGAAGGCCGACCCGATGCACACTGCGCCGAGGATGAGCATGGCGCGCAGCCCGAAGCGCCCGGCCAGAGGCCCGGCGACCGGGCCGGCCAGCAACTGCGCGCCGGCGATCGGCGCCATCAGCAGGCCCGAGGCGGTGACCGACATGGCGAACCCGTAGCCGGCGCCGCGCGGCGCCTGGGCGAACGCCGGGATGAGCAGGAAGCTCGAGAACAGCGCGAAGCCGACGAGGAAGCCGGCGGCGTTGGTGGCGGCGACGACGCGCTCGCGCAGCACGCGCCAGTTCGATCAGCGGCTGCTCGCGCGTGGCCTCGATCCGCAGCCAGACCGCGAGCAGGACCAGCCCGACGGCTAGCAGGCCGAGCGTACGGGTGGAGCCCCAGCCCCAGTCCTCCCCCTCGGTCACCGCGAGCAGGACGGCCACCAGCGCGAGCGAGAGCACGACGGCGCCGAGCCAGTCCACCCGTGCGCGCTCGACCGGCGGCGAGGGTGGCACCAGTCGGTGCGCCGCGAACGCGATCGGCAGCGAGATGAGGTTGATCCAGAACAGCCAGCTGACGTCGAAGTTGTCGACCACGATGCCGGCCAGTGGCAGGCCGATGCCGGCGCCGATCCCGAACGACGCGCTGAGCAGCCCGATCCCCGCGGCCACCCTGGGGCGCGGGAAGGTGTCGCGGATCACGCCGAAGGCGAGCGGGAAGACTCCACCGGCGATGCCCTGGATCGCGCGGCCGGCGATGACCAGCGCCGATCGACGTGGCCAGCGCGGACACGACCGAGCCGAGCGCGAAGCCGAGCATCACCGCGGTGAGCACGCGGCCCTTGCCGAACAGGTCGCCGAGCTTGCCGACGATCGGCGTGGCCACCGAGGCCGAGAGCAGGAACGCGGTGAGCACCCAGGACGCCGTCGCCGGGGTGGCATGCGTCTCGCGCGCCAACTCGGGCAGCGCCGGAATGACCAGCGTCTGGGCCAGGGCGAACGAGATGGCGGCGAGGAAGAGCACCGCCAGGATCTGGCCGGGATGCTTCGCCGGGGTGGGTTGGGGCATCGCCTTCAGCGTGTCGAGACCGGATGGGGTGGGGGTGTTCGAGAAACTCATTTCTTTCTCCTATCGCGCGTGCGCGGAGCGCACAGGGATCAATGGCCGTGGTATTGATGGACCGGTTCGACGCGGCCCGCTGCGATCGGCCGGTTGGTGGCAGTCAGGCGGTGTTCAGGGCGCTGCGCAGGATCGCGATGGCCTGCGCGATCGCGGCTCGCGTCGCGTGCGTGTCGCTGAGCGGGTTGAGCATCAGGAAGTCGTGCGTGATGCCGTCGTAGCGGACGGTTGTGACCGCGGTCCCGGCCGCGCGCAGTCGCGCGGCGTAGGCCTCGCCCTCGTCGCGCAGCACGTCGGCCTCGCCGACGATCACGAAGGCGGGCGGGAGGTCGGCGAGTTGCTCGTCGCTGGCGCGCAGCGGGGACGCGAACGGCTCCAAGCGCCGCTCGACGTCGGGCTCGTAGGCGTCCCAGAACCAGGCCATCATCTTCGCGGTGAGGAAGTAGCCCTCGGCGAACTGCTCGTAGGAGCCGGTGTCCATGGCGGCGTCGGTGACCGGGTAGTACATCGACTGGTGCACGAAGCGCACGTCGCCGCGCTCCTGCGCCATGAGCGTCAGCGCGGCGGTCATGTTGCCGCCGACCGAGTCGCCGGCGACTGCGATGCGGTTGGGGTCGAGCTGGTTGGCGGCGCCCTCGCGCACGATCCATTGGGCGGTCGCGTATCCCTGCTCGATCGCGACGGGATAGCGCGCTTCGGGCGAGCGGTCGTATTCGACGAATACGACAGCGGCGCCGGTGCCGACCGCGAGCTCCCGGACGAGTCGGTCGTGCGTGTCGGCGTCGCCGAGCACCCAGCCGCCACCGTGCATGTAGAGGATCACCGGCAGCGTCCCGACGGCGTCCGGGGGCCGGACGATCCGCACACGCACGTCGCCGACGTCGGCGGGCACGGTGATCCAGCGGTCATTCACGGGCAACTTGTCGATCGGCGCGGCCTGCACGTCGTCGAGCACGGCGCGCGCCTCGGCTGGGCTCAGTTCGTACAGGAACGGCGGGCCGGCGGTCGCCTCGACGAGCGCCTGCGAGGCCGGCTCGAGCAGAACGGGATAGTGAGTGCTGGTCAGCGACATGGCTACTCCTTCTCGTGTTGCGGGTGGTGCACGGGCCCACGCGGCGGCGGACATTGCTGCCGCCGCGAGGACGTGCTGATCGTGGTCCTTATGTGACGGACCGCGTGGAGCGGGTCAGCTGCGACTTACGTCTCGAGAAATGCGTGGACGTCGTCGGCGAACAGCTCTGGGTACTGGTTCAGGAACCCGTGGCCGGCGTCCGGGTAGATCCGCAGCTGGGCGTTCGGGAGGTGCTCAGCGAGCAGGTAGCTGTTGTTGCGTGTGCATCATCGTGTCGTTGTCGCCGTTGGCGACCAATGTCGGTTGGGTTATGCCGGCCAGGCGGTTGAGCTTTGACTCGTCGGGAATACCCCAGGCGGTGATCGCGGCGAGCTGCGCGTCGCGAGTGGCCAGGTCGGTCGGTTCGTCACGATCGACTTCGCGTTGGTAGAGGCGTCCTATCGACTCCATGCCCTTGGCGCGACTCTGCTCGGAGTCGGAGAAGAACAACCGGAGCAAGTCCTGCGGCGGTGGGCTCGTCGGGTGTCGCGAGTGCGTACACGTCGTCGCTCCAGCGGTGCAGGTCCGGGCCACCTTGCGGTGCCGTGCCGGCGAGCACGAGGCGACGGACGAGTCGCGGGCGCAGGAGCACGAGCTCTTGGGCGACGTAGCCGCCGAGTGAGAACCCCAGCAGATCGATCTGCTCCAACCCGAGCGCGTCGATGAACGCGAGCGCGTCGCGAGCCATGATGGTGACGTTCTCGGGGACGACGCCCGTTGAGCCACCAACTCCGCGGTTGTCGACGAGGATGACCTCTCGATCCTGCGCGAGACGGTCGACGAGCGCCGGGTCCCAGTTGTCGAGGTTCCCCCGGAAGTGCTGGAGCATCACCAGCGCCGGGAGCGGCCGTTTGCTCATTGCCGAAGCGGCGGTAGACGAACGACATCGCTCCGACCTCGAGCGAGAGGTTCTCGGCCGTCAGCTGACCGTCCTGCATCGGCGGAAACAAGGCTTTCGTTGGACAGGCTTCGGGTGAGCTACGCTTCCAGCTACTGCGGACGACTCGACGCTCACTCCACTCGTGGACGCCGAACCGGTAATCGGGGCGCCACCGGGCGAGAGCACGTACCACGGCGCGCCGAAGCCGGCGGAGCCTTGTCCGGTGGTCTGGCCGGACGCGGGTCTCCGTGAAGAGGTAGAGCGGATGCTGGTTGTAAGTCACCTGCTCCGTCGTCCGAGCGCTTGGTGGTGCCGAGCAGGACACTTCGCGCCGCTGCCAGCGGTCGGCGCCCGTGGTCAAGAGCGGAGGCCAAGCCGCGGCACAGGCGCCGCTGCAGTGCTCTTCGAGCCCGGTGTCTGCCGCCACAGGTACAGGGTCCTGCCTCGAGAGTCGACCAGGATCGACCCGAGGCCGCTGTCCGCGACGGACTGTCGCCGACGCGACGCTCGAGGTCTTCGCCGTCGGAGTCGAGGTAGAGGCCGGCCGTGATGCGGTGGCGGCGCCGCCGCCACAGGCCGCGACCGCCAGGGCGCTGAGCGGTATCAGCGCTACGCCGACGAGGGTTGCGGTGAGTCTGCGACGTCTCATGTTGCTCCTTCGGTTGGGGAGCATCGACAGTCGCAGCGGTGAGCGGTCATCGCATCACGCAACGCGTAGTCCGCGCGCTGAAACCTCGTAGTCAGCCGTCCCGAGCCCGCGGGGCTGCGTGTCTGCGCGTGCCTGGAGCAGGTGCTGTTTGAGTTGGTGGCGGGACCTCACTCCGAGCTTGCGGAACGCCTTGCGGAGGTGGTAGTCGACGGTGCTGGGGCTGATGAACAGCTGCGCGGCGATTTCTTGGTTGGTGGCACCGTCGGCCGCGAGGCGGGAGATCTGTGCTTCCTGGGGGGTCAGGTCGTCGCGCGTCTCGACGGTCCGTTTGCGGGCGTGCTCGCCGGTCGCCTCGAGCTCGACCCGGGCGCGCTCGGCGAACGCTTCCATGCCGAACTCCGTGAACAGCTCGTGGGCGTGGCGTAGCTGCTCGCGCGCGTCGAGCCGGCGGCGCTCGCGGCGCAGCCATTCGCCGTACAGGAGGTGGGCGCGCGCGAGCTCCACCCGGACACGGGTCCGGTCGAGCGCCTCGATCGCCTGGCGATAGAGCGGCTCGGCGGCTTCTCCCTCGGTCAGCAGCGCCCGCGAGCGGGCCTCGACCCCGAGCGCCCAGTCGGTGCCACTGGCCGCGGTTGTCTGCGAAAGCCGGCCGAGCGCATCGACCGCGAGCTCGGCCTTCCCGCTCCGGGCGGCCGCCTCGATCAGCTCGACCAATCCCCAATCGCGCCACCACGAGGCGTACGTGTCCTCGCCGGCCTGCTGCGCCGCGGCGAGCGCCTCCTCGTAACGGCCCAGGCCGTTGTAGAGCACGGCGGTCGCCCAGTGAATGAATCTCAGCCCCTGTCCGTCGCCGCGACGCACGAGCTCCCTTGTGGCGGCCTCGATCAGCGGGGCGGCCTCGGCTTCGCGGCCCTGGAAGGCGACGTGTGCCAGCCCGACGTACGGTGCCAGGCTGGCGCCCGTCGCCTCGTTGACCGCCACCACCTCCTCGAGCAGCGAAGACGCCACGGCGAACTCCCCCGCGAACAGTTGCACCGCCGAGCGTGTCGCCAGTGCCAACGGGAGCACGCTCAGCGCACCGGCATCACGCGCGAGCTGGACGAAGCGCGCAGACAGCACGTCCCAGGCCTCGTCGTCCCACAAGAATGCCGCGAGACGGGCTGCAAGCGACAGCCACCGACGCCCGTCCCCTCCCGAGACGTCCTCGCGTCGGAAGGCGTTGACCGCCCTTCTCAACGTCGGCGTTCCTGCGGCGTATCCCTCTGTGATCAGCAGCGCCAGGCCATCGAGCAGCAGATCGGACGCGCGCGGAGGCTGCGACGATGGAGGCGCTGCCCTGGCGGCCCGCGCGGTCTCCAGCACACTCTCGTCGCTCGCCAGCATGCCGGGGAAGAACACGGCGGTGAGCGCGTCCAGATAGGTCTCACGCGCGAGCCTCTGATCGAGCGGTTCGAAGCGCTTGGCGGCCTTGAGCAACAAGGGCGGAGCGTCGCTGCCGCGGCTCGACGCGAACGCGATCTGACCGCGGAGCAGGTCGACCTGGGCGTGCTGGAGCTCGGTCAGCGGTCCGGACTCTGCGATCGCGACCAGTCGCGAGCGCCGCGTCGAACGCGCCGGCTTGGTGCTTGGCCTGTGCCGCGGCGAGCGCTCGCTCGGCCCGGCGCGAGGGCTCGGGGGTCAGCGCGGCGGCACGCTCCAGGAACGCGGCCGCTGCCGCCAACCCACCGCGCGCCTGAGCGCGGCCCGCCGAGCGCTCGAGCTCGGAGGCGACGTCCTCGTCGAACCCCGGCGTCGCTTGGGCGAGATGCCAGGCGCGGCGATCGGGATCGACCTCAGGGTCGGTCGCGTCGGCCAGCGCGCGATGCACCGCCTGCCTGTCCTCCGGCGAGGCCGCGCGATACACCGCCGAGCGGACCAGCGGGTGACGAAACGTCACGCGCGCGCCGATCGCGAGCAACCCGTCGGTCTCCGATGCCGCCTGGACCCCGATCCCGAGCCGCTCGGCCGCCCGCCACACCAGCACCGGGTCGCCGACCGGCTCCGCCGCCGCGACCAGCAACAGCCGCTGGGTATCGGCCGGGAGGCGCGCGAGCCCGCCGCCGGAAGCTGTCCTCGATCCGCCCCGACAGTCCCGGCGCGTCCGGCAAACCGAACCCGCCCGCCAGCTCCGCCGGCGTCAACCCCCGCGGCAGCTCCAACAACGCCAGCGGGTTGCCGCGCGTCTCAGCGACGAGCCGCTCGCGCACCCGCTCATCCAACGGCACACGCAACACCGAGCCCAACAAAGCGCGCGCATCACCATCGCGCAGACCCTCGACCACCAGCCTCGGCAATCCCTCGAGCTCTTCGCTCGGCTCACGCGTCGCCAACAGCAGCGCGACCGACTCCGCCAACAGCCGCCGCGCCACGAACACGAGCGCCTGCGCCGAGGCCCGATCAAGCCACTGCGCGTCATCGACCACACACACAAGCGGCTGCTCCTCGGCCACCTCCGAGAACAGGCTCAGCACCGCCAACCCGACCAGGAACCGATCCGGCGCGTTCCCCGCACGCAGCCCGAACGCCACCCCCAGCGCCTCCTGCTGAGGGGCAGGAAGCCGGTCCAGGCGATCCAGCATCGGCGCGCACAACTGCTGCAGACGCCGCGAACGCGAGCTCCATCTCTGACTCCACACCGACCGCCCGCGCGACCCGGAACCCCGACGCAGACTCGATCGCAGACTGCAGCAGCGCCGTCTTACCGACCCCCGGCTCGCCGCTCACCACCAACACCCGGCTCTGCCCACCCCGCACCGCCTCGAGCAGCCGATCCAGCACCTCGCGCTCGACGCGCCGGCCGTGCAACACCTCCGCCGGCCCCTCGGTGACCATGCCGCACCGACCATACCGCGGCCCGACGCTGCCGTCGACACCGTCGACCACGCGGTCTCCAATTGGACTTCCCCCGCTTTCGTGGACACGTGATCGGCTCCTTCGCCATAGCTCACGAATGGCGAACCCTTTGGGCGACTGGCAGCGGGCCACGGAAGAAGCAGCGCATCCGCGTGAAAAACAGGTGCCGCGTAATCAACCTCTCGGGTCAGGCACGCGCTTCGTCTGGTACCTGCTCCCGTCCCTCCCATATAACGGCCTCGGCCCGCATCGCCGCATCACGCAGGAAGCTCTTCTCGAGATGCCCGTACTGCTGCTCGGTGGTGGTGATTGACGAGTGGCCGAGCTGGCGCTGAACGTAGATCAGGGGGAGCCCTGCCGCCAGGCAGGAGGCGGCGGCAGTGTGCCTGAGGTCGTGCAGCCGGAGTGACTCGCGTAGGAGAGCGTGTCGAAGCGCGGCCTTGTGTTCGTCACGGCTGACGTCGCTGCGGTTGAGCGGGGCTCCCTTGGGGCCGACGAAGACCCGCGCGGTTGCGGGGTCGGCGAGGCCGTTCTCCGTCTGCCTGGCTCGGATGTCGCGGAGGATTTGCTCGCTGCGCGGCCCGAACTCGACGGAGCGATAGCGGTCTCCTTTCGTGCTGCCGGAAGTCTCTCGCCCGTCGCGCCCGCGCTTGCGGCTGCTCAGGACGAGCAGGATCGAGGAGTCGAAGTCCACGTGTGGCCATTCGAGCGCGAGCGCTTCACTGATTCGCAGCCCGCAAGCGACGAGCAGCTCAGCGAGGGGCCTGTAAGTCGGTGAGCATCCGTCAAGGTATCGCGGGATCTCGTGGAGGCGCAGGAAGTCCATCTCCCGGTGGGGGCTCGGCAGCTTGAGCCTGTCGCGAGCCCCGGGGTCGAAGCCGCGGGGTTGCTGGCGATCAGCTCGTCCTCCTGGGCATGGCCGAGCGCGACGCGCAGTACCGCGACGGCGTTGTTGATCGTCTTCGCACCAAGTCGGGTGTCGCGCCGCGTGGCGGATTGGCGAAGCGAGCCCTTGAATGCGTAGACACGGTGCCAGCGGCCTGCGCCGCCCGACAGGCCCTCCCCGCTCCGTTCGACCCTCCCCTCTCGGCCGGCGGTCTGTCGATGAGCCGGCGGGCGCCGTCCGGCGTGATGTCGAGCGCCGTGGCGAAGCTTGCAACCGTGAGCGGCCCAATGCGTTCGGCGGCCACGGCAACGTCGGCTCCAAGGAGGACATCCGGTTCTACAACACGTTCCTCGACGACCTGGAGCTGGCCGTCGGCAAGGCGATGGCGTCAACGCAGTTCGCCGACGTCGTCGACATGACGAAGCACAATAACCACGCCGCACTGATGGTTCCCTGGCTGAACGCCGTCACGACGAAGGCG
>CAVYPF010000006.1:0-47104 GCA_963770325.1 uncultured Thermoleophilaceae bacterium
CGAGTAAGAGCCGCGTCCGAGTCGCCGGCGACGGTGAAGCCCGCCAGAACAATGCGGCCGTCCGGCTGGACCGCGATCCGCTGGGGGGCGTCCGGCCCGGCTCCGAAGGACACGCGTACGGGGTTGTTAGAACCGGCGTTGAACCCAGCGTCGACAGAGCCATCGCCGTTCAGGCTGGTGACGGAGAAATCGGGGCCGGTCGAGAACGCGGCCGGGTTGGTCCAGGGGCCGGCCACCAGAATGCGGCCGCTCGAATCGACCGCCACGTCGGTCGCCTCCGGTGCCTGGAGGAGGACTACCCGGCCCGACCCCTCGTCCTCTCCGGGTCCGAAGGTGTTGTCGAGAGAGCCGTCCTTGTTGAGGCGCGCGGCGCTCGCACGCGTCGCCGCATCCTTACCGGTACTGCCCACGACGACGATCTTGCCGTCCGGCTGTAGCGCGACTCCCGACGCGGAGCTGGTCGGACCCTTGCCGTCGGCGTTGAAGTCCACGAGCGCCAGCCCTCCCGTGCCGAAGCCGGTGTCCGGCGAGCCGTTCGGGTTGAGCCGCCTGATCGCGTAGTCGGTATGTCCGTTGCCCATTTCCACGATCGCCGAGCCCACGAGGACGATCTTGCCGTCGGGCTGGATCAGCATGTCGTTGAGCTTGTCCTGCTCCAAAAACGGGGGAAACAGGACCTTCCCGGTGGCGCCGAAGCTCGGGTCGAGGTCGCCGGGTGCGGCGGAGGCGACGGACACGCAGGCACCGAGCAGCACGCTTGCCACCAGCACGGTCAGGGCGATGCGCATCAGCAGCTCCTCTCGCTGTCCTTGCCGGCGCAGCTGTCCTTGCCAGAGCCGCCGTTGTCCTTGTCCTTGCCCGAACCGCCGTTGATCGCGTCCTTGCCCGCTCCACCCGACAGGGTGTCGTTCCCGGCGCCGCCTGACATCTTGTCGTTGCCGGCGCCGCCGGAGAGCTTGTCCTTGCCGGCCTCGCCATAGATCTTGTCGCTGCCGCTGCCGCCCTTGACCTGTCGTTGCCGTCGCCGCCGCAGACGATGTCGTTCCCGCCGCCGCCGTCCACCGTGTCGCTGCCGCCGAGAGCCACGATCACGTCGGCGCGGCGCGTGCCCTTCAGCTTGTCGCCACGGGAGGTGCCGACGATCGTCGCCAGGTGCCCGGCGCAACGCGGTACCCGCGACGAGTTGTTGCCGCTGCCGCCACCGCCGCCGCCCCCACCGCCGCCGCCGCCGTCCGTCGCCGGCGGGTCCCCCTGGACGCGCGCGAGGGCCGGCGAGGGACCAGCGTGGCCGACAAGCACGAGCTTGCCGTCGGCTTGGAGGGCCATCGACAGCGCCTCCGCGTCCACGAGAGGGAAGCTCACGGTGCGCTTGCCGCCGGGCCCGAACGTCGTGTCAGGCAGGCCACCCGGCTGGAAGCGGACGAGGGCGAAATCGTGATCGTCGAACCCGCCCAGCACGATCTTCCCGTTCGGCTGCAGCACGACGGCGCTCGCGATGTCCGTGCCCCCGAAGTCGGCGTAAGCGGTGTTGCTGCCGTTCAGCGAGCGGTCGAGATTGCCGACCGACGTGAGTCGCGTGACGAGCATGTTGTGGGCCGTGGTGCCGAAACCCGCCACGTCGATCTTGCCGCTGGGCTCGATCGCCACGTCCGTGCCCTGGTCGTCGGCGGCGCCGAAGCCGTATCTGGTCCCTCCGCCCGCGAAGCCCATGTCGACGCCGTGCTCGGGGATCACACGCGCCACCATCACGTCCTGGTCCTCGTCCGTCCAGCCGGCCAGGACGATCTTGCCATCCGGCTGCACCGCGATCCTCGCCGCGCCGTCGGAGGCTCCGAAATCGACGGTGATGGGGAGCAGGCGGCTGCCGGAGAAGGTCGGATCGGGCGAACCGTCCGCGGTCAGCCGCATGACGAAGGCGTCGTCGCCCGTGGGCGGGGTGAAGATGTTGCCGGTGGCCCAGGACCCGGCCAGCAGGATCCTTCCGTTCGCGTCGAGCGCCATGTCGTTGAGCGAGACGTTGAGGTCGAACCGCTCGATGCCCGATCCGTCGCTGCCCCCTGGGGAGAACAGGGAGTCGAGGACGCCGCCTGCGGTCAGGCGCGCGACCGTTCCGTACCGCTTACCCGCTCCGTCGAACGTGGTGCCGCAACCAAGATCCTGCCGTCGCCTTGAATCACCACGGCGCTCGCCGTATCCGATGGCCCCGTCAGGCCCTTGCTGGTCACGACGGTCGTGCCACCGGTCCCGAAGCCCTGGTCGATGGTCCCGTTGGGGTTCAGCCTCGTGACCGTGATCTCGTACAGCCCAGCGGCCAGATCGATGTTCGCGGTCCCGGCGAGAACGACCTTGCCGTCGGACTGTATGGCCACGTCGTCGATCTCGCCGGACTTTCCGTCCGGGGTGAGGGTCAGCTCCCCGGTGCCGTTGAAGCTCGGGTCGAGGTCGCCGGGGGCGGCCGCTGCAGTGCCTATGCATGTACCGATGAGGACGCACGTCAGGGCGACGAGGAAGCCGCTCCGCGTCAACAACTCTTCGCGCTGTCCTTGCCGGAGCAGCTGTCGCTGCCCGAGCCGCCATTCAGCTTGTCGTCGCCCTTGCCGCCGTTGAGCTTGTCCTTGCCGGCACCGCCCGAGAGCGTGTCCTTGCCGGCACCGCCGGACTCGGTGTCGTTCCCGGCGCCGCCCGACATCTTGTCGTTCCCGGCGCCGCCCGAGACCTTGTCCTTGCCGGCTTCCCCGTAGAGCTTGTCGGCGCCGTTCCCGCCGGAGACCGTGTCGTTCCCGGCGCCGCCGCAGATCACGTCGTTGCCGCCCAGGCCGCTGATCGAGTCGCTCCCGCCCAGACCGACGATCACGTCAGCACGCCGCGTGCCCTTCAGCTTGTCGCGGTGCGAGGTGCCGACGATCGTGGCCTTGTGGCCGGCGCAGCGCGGCACCCGGCCGCTGGCGTTCGGGCCGACGCCCGGGCCGCCCGGTGCGCCGCCGGCCGCCGTATCGCCCTGCAGCCGCACCACCACCGCGGAGTTGCCATCGTGCCCGACGAGCACGATCTTGCCGTCGCCCTGCAGCGTCATGGCGAACGCGTCGGCGTCTCCGCCGGGGAAGCTGATCGTGCGCTTTCCGTCCGGGCCGAAGGTCGTGTCGGACGCGCCGCCGGGCTGGACACGCGCAACGGCGACGTCCCCTCCAGCCGAGCCGCCCAGGACGATCTTGCCGTTCGATTGGAGAGCGATGGCGTTGGCGATCGACGGCTTGCCGAAGTCCACGGACACCAGGGTCTGACCGTTGGACCACTTCTCGAACGGGCCGGCAGAGGAGGCACGGACGAGCATCATCGAGTCGCCCTGAAAGCCCGCGCCGGCCGCGAGGATGTGGCCGTCCGGCTCGAGCGTCAGGTCCTGCGTCACGTCGGTCGTGTCGCCCCTGCCGAAGATCTGCGTGCCGCCCGAGCCGAAGTCGGGATCCAGCACCGCGCCGGGAGACACGCGTGCCATGGCCGCGTCCTGATTTGTCGAGTTGGCCGCTGTGCCGGTCAGCGCGATCTTGCCGTCGGGCTGTACGGCGATCCTCGATACGGACTCCGGCTGATCGGACGCGTCGCCGAAGCCGAAATGGAAGGCCAAGCTTCCGCCGTTGAACGAGGAGTCCGCGACGCCGTCGCTGCGCAAGCGGAGCACGTACGCGTCAATGCCCGTGAAGAAGGCGTCGCCCTTCCAACCTCCGGCAACGAGGATCCGGCCGCTTGGGTCGAGGACGACATCGTTCGCGCTCGCGTTGATGCTGATCAGCTGCTCGCCGATGGGAGGTGGACCGTCGGTTGGGAAGCCGGCGGGATTGAACGACGCGTCTGGCGTTCCGTTCGGGTTGAAGCGGCCGATGGCGACCCGGTCAACGCCCTGGCCGTTGTCGTGCGAGGTCCCGGCGACGACGACCTTGCCGTCCGGCTGGATCGCAACCCCTGCCGCGGTGTCGGCGGTCGTACCCTTCGCCGGGAAGTTCATCGTCGCGATCCCGCCCGAGCCGAAGCCCTGGTCGAACGACCCGTCCGGGTTCACGCGCACGACCAGGAAGTCGAGATTGCCCCCCGTCCCGTCCTGGTCGATCCAGCCAGCAAGCACGAGCTTGCCGTCCGGCTGGATCGCGACGTCGTCGATCTCCGTCTGCTTGCCGCTCGGGGCGAAGGTCAGCTTGCCGTCGCCGTCGAAGCTCGAGTCGAGGTCGCCGGGGGCGGCGTTCGCGACCCCGGTGAAGGTGGAGGCGGCCGCGACCAGAAGCGCGGCCAGCAGTCCCTTGCCCATCAGCAGCTCTTTTCGCTGTCCTTGCCGGAGCAGCTGTCGTTACCGCTGCCGCCGTTGTCCTTGTCCTTGCCCGCGCCGCCCGCGAGCTTGTCCTTGCCCACTCCGCCGGACAGGCTGTCGTTGCCCGCGCCACCCGACATCTTGTCGTTGCCGGCCTGGCCGTAGAGCTTGTCCTTGCCGGCCTGGCCGTAGATCTTGTCGCTGCCGCTGCCGCCCTTCACGGTGTCGTTGCCGTCGCCGCCGCAGATGATGTCGTTCCCGCCGCCGCCGTTCACGCTGTCATTGCCTCCGAGAGCCACGATCACGTCCGCACCGCGGGTGCCCTTCAGCTTGTCCCGGTGGTTGGTGCCCACGATCGTCGCGCGATGGCCGGCGCAGCGCACGGCGCTCGTGGAGCCGCCACCGCCACCGCCGCCCGGGCCGCCGCCACTGGACACGGGATCCCCCAGCACCCGCACGACCGCGGCCGATGTCCCGGCGAGGCCCGCCAGCACGATCTTGCCGTCGGGCTGAAGGGCCATCGCGGTCGCCTCGGCGTCGACACCGGCGAAGTTCACCGTGCGCTTGCCGCCTGGGCCGAAGGTCTCATCGGGCAGGCCTCCCGGCTGGAAGCGAACCAGGGCGATGTCGTGATCGTCATCCCCGCCGAGCACGATCTTCCCGTTCGCCTGAAGCGCGATCGCGTTGGCGGCGTCCGAGCCACCGAAGTCGGCGTCGACCGTGTTCTTGCCGTTCAGCGAGTTGTCCAGCGCGCCGGTGGACGTGAGCCGAGTCACGAGCATGTTGACCGCCGCACTCCCGTAGCCGGCCACGTCGATCTTCCCGCTCGGCTCGATGGCCACGTCCGAGCCAAAGTCGGCGCCGCCGAAGCTATATGTGCGCTTGCCTGCTGACGCGAAGCCCGTGTCGATCCCGTGTTCGGGCGTCACCCGCGACACGGCCACGTCCTGGTCCGTCCAGCCGGCCAGTACGACCTTGCCGTCAGGCTGCACCGCGATTCTCGCCGCGGCGTCCGAGCCCCCGTAGTCCACGTGGACGACGAACAGGCCGCCGCCGGAGAAGGTCGGGTCGTCCGAGCCATCCGCCTTCAGGCGCAATACGAAGGCGTCGGCGCCGGTCGGCGGGGTGAAGGTGGTGCCGGTGTCCCAGGAGCCGCCCAGCAGGATCCTGCCGCTCGCGTCGAGAGCAATGTCGTTCACGGCGAGGTCGAGGTCGATCCTCCTGATGCCCGATCCGTCGGTGCCACCTGGGGAGAACGAGGGGTCCAGGGCGCCGCCGGAGGTGAGCCGGGCGACGGTGCCGAAGTCGTGACCGGCGGCCGACGTGCTGCCGGCCACGAGGATCTTGCCGTCCGGCTGAATGACGACGGCGCTCGCCGTGTCGGTGGTGGGTTCGGTGAGGCCCTGGCTGTTGATCTGGGTTGTTCCACCCGTTCCGAATCCCTGGTCGGGCGTCCCGTTCGGATTCAGCCGCGTGACGATGAGGTCGTAGTCGGTGCCACCATTGGTGACCACGTCCCCCACGAGGACGATCTTGCCGTCCGCCTGTATGGCGACGTCGGCGAGCCTGGTGGTCAGCGCTCCCTGGGCGAACACCAACTTGCCGGTGCCGTTGAAGCTCGGATCCAGGTCGCCGGGGGCGGCCAGTGCCTCGCTTGCGAAGACAGCCACCGCGAGCGCGAGAACGGCAGCGATGAGCGCGAGACGAGTCGGCAAGGCGGCCATGAAAGCGACCCTAACCCATTTGGGTGATCGCGGCGAGTCCTTGACAATTTCCGAGGTAAGTGACAACTTACGGTTAGTGCAGACTTACCAAGGCGATGCGATCAGCGCGCTCGGCGATCCCACCCGGCGGGCGATCTTCGAGCGGCTGGCCGACGGGCCGCGGCCCGTCGGCGAACTGGCGAGCGGCCTGCCCGTCAGCCGCCCGGCCGTCTCGCAGCACCTGCGCGTGTTGAAGGAGGCCGGCCTCGTGACGGACAGCCAGGCCGGCACGCGCCGCCTCTACCAGCTCAACCCGGAGGGCATCGACGCCCTGCGCGCCTATCTCGATCAGTTCTGGGACAAGGCTCTGGCCGCCTTCAAGGACGCGGCGGAGCAACGCGAAAAGGAGGTCTCATGACCATGGAAGCGATGGACCTGACCGTGCGCAAGCTCATCACCGTGGAGGCATCGCAGGAGCGGGCCTTCGAGGTCTGGACGCGCGAGTTCGACAGCTGGTGGCCGCGCAGCCATCACATCGGCGAGGCCGACCTGGCGGCCACCGTGCTCGAGCCGCGCGTGGGCGGCCGCGTCTACGAGCGCGGCGTGGACGGCAGCGAGTGCGACTGGGGTCGCGTGCTCGTCTGGGAGCCGCCGAGCCGGCTGGTGGTGTCCTGGCAGATCAACGGCGAGTGGAAATTCGAGCCCGACCTCGAGCAGGCGAGCGAATATGAGGTTCGCTTCATCGCGGAGGGGCCGGCGACCACGCGCGTGGAGTTCGAGCACCGCAACATCGAGCGCCACGGGGAGGCGGCGCCGAAGCTGTTCGAGTCGTTCAACAGCGACGGGGGCTGGGGCGGCATCCTGAAGGAGTTCGCCGACGCGGTGGAGGCCGCCTAGGCGGCCGACTCGGTGAGGACTGTGTCCTCGTCCGAGTACGGAGGGGCGCAACAGCAGAGGAGCACGAGCGGATCGGCCCCGGTGTTGGTCAGCTTGTGCTCCGCGCCCGGCGGGATGACGATGCAGTCGCCCCGGGTGACGTCGCGCTCCTCCTCCCCCAGCCGCATCGTGCCCGTGCCCGTGACGATGTAGTACAGCTCCTCGATGGTGCGGTGGTAGTGGGCAGCGGTGGCACCGCCCACCGGCACGGTCGCCTCGGCGAGGCTCTGCTCGCGCGCGGGAGTCCAGGCTGGGCCGGCGAGCTCCCGGATCGACGAGCCGTCGAGCGTGATGAACGGCTCTAGCTCGTCGAGGTTCGCGACGTGCATCACTCGAGCCACTCCGTCTCGAAGTCCGTTGCGTGGTGGATCGCGACGAGCCTGAGCCGCTCGGACCCGGTGGCCTCGAACCTGTGCGGCGTGCCCGGTTGGACGACGACCACGTCGCCGGGCCGGACGTCCACGCTCTCGTCGCCGCGCGTGAAGGTCGCGGCGCCCTCCTGCAGCACGAACACCTCCTCGTACTTGTGGCGGTGCAGCCGCGGCCCCTTACCGGGCGCGACGTCGACGAGGATGATCGACACGGCCGCGCCGATCGACTCTCCGGTGAAGCTCCGAGACGTCTTGCCTTGATCGAGTTGCGGATGCGACGTCATCGCCCCGTCACGCTAACACTGTCCGCCTCCCACCAGAAGTGGGAAGGCCCCGCGAGCGGGGCCTTCCGTTAGCTGGCCTGTAAGCCGGATCTTGTCGTGTGCAGCCATCCATCTCCCGCGCCTCGCGGCGCGACGGGCCTGAGCCCTGCGGCCTACCTGGGACTCGGCGGGCAGCGTCATCGTCCCTGCTTGGCCTTGCACCGAGTGGGGTTTGCCTTGGCCGGCGCGTCACCGCGCCGCCGGTGCGCTCTTACCGCACCATTTCACCCTTACCGGCGACGGGCCTCACGTGAGGGCCCGCCGCTTAGGCGGTGTCATTTCTGTGGCACTTTCCCGCGGGTTTCCCCGGGTCGGATTTCCCGACCACTCCGCCCTACGGTGTCCGGACTTTCCTCGAGGGCCGGTTGTCTCCCCGACCTCCCGCGGCTGCATAGCCAGCCGGACAAGGTTACGCGCGCGAGGCCGTCCTGCCTACTAGGGTCCGGCGCATGCAAGGCCACATGTACGCGGTGATCCGCGAGCACGGGCCGGGCTGGAACAGGTCGCTGCCGATGGAGGAGCAGGAGCTCTGGGCCGAGCATGCCCAGTTCATGGAGGCGCTGGTGGCGGAGGGCTTCATCGTGCTTGGCGGCCCGCTCGGCGACGGCGATCGCGTGCTGCTGGCCGTCGAGGCCGAGGACGCGGACACCGTCAGGCGACGGCTGGACGCCGACCCTTGGACCGCGCCCGGGCTGCTCGGACCGCCCAGCATCGAGCCCTGGACGATCCGCCTCGACGCCCGCGGCTAGCTCAGGACGCTGTTGCAGCTGAGGCAACGCCCGCTGTCGCCCATGCGCTCCAGCGGTCCGCGGCAGACCGGACAGTCCGCCGTCCCGACGGCTCGGAGACCCTCCCATACCCTGGAAATCCGCTCGTCCAGAGTGAGTCCCCGGCCGCCCAAGACGGGGCTGTCCGGCTGTTGCTCCGCGAAGCTGGTCCGCGCCCGTGCGGCGCGAGGTGCAAGAAGAAGCTGGCTCATGTGACCCTCCTGAAGACTCCGACAACGCGTCCCAACACGCGCACGTCACGGGTCCGGATCGGCTCGAGCGCCTCGTTCTCCGGCTGGAGCCGGACGTGGTCCGACTCTTTGAAGAAGCGCTTGACGGTGGCCTCCTCGCCCAACAGGGCAACGACTATCTCGCCATCACGCGCGGTTTCCTGCGAGTGCACGACGACGTAGTCGCCCTCGAGGATGCCGGCGTTCTTCATCGAGTCACCCGCGACGCGCAGGATGTAGTCGCCCTCATCGCCACCGGCGGCGCCCGGGACATCCAGGTGCTCCTCGATGTTCTCCTCGGCGAGGATCGGCTGGCCCGCAGCCACCCGGCCCACCAGCGGCAGTCCAGCCGGCACGACCGCCTTCTTGGCCTTGTCGACGAGCACCTCCATCGCCCGCGGCTTGGTGGGATCGCGCCGCAAGAGGCCGATCTTCTCCAGGTTGGCGAGGTGGGCGTGGACGGTCGAGGACGAGGTCAGCCCGATGGCCTTGCCGATGTCCCTGACCGTGGGCGGATAGCCGTGCTGCGCCGAATAGCGCTTGATGAAGTCGAAGATCTCCTTCTGGCGCTTCGTGAGGTTGAGCTCGACCATCGGCTATGCCTCCCGGCTGTCGATTTCGTGCGCTGATCCGAACATGTGTTCGTAGAGTAACAGGCCCCCTCGGACGGCAACCGCTCGCCTCGCCGGGCAGACAGCCAGCCTCTATAGTTCTGCGCCCGCAACGCGCCTGTGGCGGAATTGGTAGACGCGCAAGGTTGAGGGCCTTGTGGGCCGAATGGCCCGTGGGAGTTCGAGTCTCCCTGGGCGCACTGAGAAAGCCCCGCTACAGCGGGGTTTTTTCGTTTCCAGGGCCGGTCGCGGCCGTGCTCGGGGTTGTTCCATGCGAAGCGGGTCGCTGGAGGTGGCCGGCCCCTCGCTCGTGCTGCTGGCAAGCCTCGCGCCCGTCGCCGTGCGGGATACTCCCCTGCGAATGCCCGAGGAGGAGTCCACGACCCCCGACCTGGTTGAGCTTGTGGGCAGGGCGTTTGAGGCTGCGAATCGTCGTGATCTCGACGCGGCGGCCAACAGCTTCGCCGAAGATGCGATCTTCGACGGGAGGGCGTTGGGGGAGCGCTTCGAGGGGCGGGCGGCCATTCGCAGCTTCCTTGACGACTGGTTTGGCACGTACGAGGAGTTGGAGTTCGGGCCTGAGGAAGTCCGCGACCTCGGGAATGGGGTCGTGTTTGCCGTGGTCGTTCAGAACGGTCGTGCGGCTGGCAGCGGCGGTCACCTTCGACAGCGCGAGGGATGGGTCCTCGTCTGGCTGCGAGGCTTGATCGCACGCCTTACGATCTACGAGGTCGACGAGGGCCGTGCAGCCGCCGAACGCCTCGCCGGGGAACGACGGCAGACGTGACGAGTTTCGCTAGACCCGCCTAGCCCGCTGCGATTCGCGCCCAAGCCGACTTCTGCTTTTCGTCCGAAGCGGTGGTTGGGGAAGCATCCCGCCCTTACCCCAAAGGTTGCCTTCGAGTACGTCTTTCTAGATAGTTCCGCCTAGATGGTTTCGCTTCGCGTTCCACGACCCGATCCACGTTGCCAGGGCTTCGGTCCGACCGCGACCGTCGGGGAGAGGGGTTGAGATGTCTCTGGATCAGAAGAGAGCGCGTGTCTTCGGCGTGCTCTTCCTCATCACGTTCGTCACGTCGATCCTGGCGCTCGCGCTCTACCAGCCCGTGCTCGACCATCCCGTCGGCTACATCGCAGGCGCCGGGCATGACAAACAGATCCTGTTCGCAGCCCTGCTCGAGCTGCTGTTGATCATCGCGAACATCGGCACCGCGGTCGTGATCTTCCCGATCGTCCGACGACAGAACGAGGAGCTGGCGCTCGGCTACGTGACGGCGCGGCTGGTCGAATGCACGTTCATCCTCGTCGGCATCCTCTCCGTGCTCGGCATCATCACGTTGCGGAACCAGGTCGCCGGTGCGGCTGAGGGCACGGTCGCTTACACGCTCGCCGCGATCAAGGACTGGACGTTCCTCCTCGGCCCAGGCTGGGTCGTGGGCTGGGGGAACGGGCTGATCCTCGGCTACCTGATGTACCGCTCCGAACTCGTGCCGCGACGGGCCGCATGGCTCGGCCTCATCGGTGGGCCACTGATCATCGTGTCCGGGACGGCCGTGATGTTCGGCGGCGACCATCCGAGCAACACGCTGCACTCGCTGCAAGCCATCGCGACCATCCCGGAGTTCCTGTGGGAACTCTTCCTCGGCGTCTACTGCACCTTCAAGGGCTTCAGGCCCTCGTCGCCGATCCTGCAAACGGAAGCTCGCCAGGATCGCGCGCCCGCCGTCCCCGGCGTAGCGCCTGCCTAGATCGCCGGAGACAGCCTCCTGCGAGGCCGGGCGGGCCGCGTCTTGGAAGGCGAGTTGACGAGTCGCTCGACGCCGTGTAGGCTCATATATCTAGATGACTAGAGAAACCAACTCCTCGCGATGATCGAGTTCCATCTCGACAGCCGCTCCGGCGTGCCCGCCTACCTTCAGCTCGTGCAGCAGGTTCGGCAGGCAGTCCGGCTGGGCATCCTCCGCCCAGGCGATCAGCTGCCGACGGTGAAGGAGGTCGTCGCGAGCCTGACGATCAACCCGAACACCGTGCTGCACGCCTATCGCCAACTCGACCTCGAGGGACTGGTGGAGGGACGGCGCGGCATCGGCACGTTCGTCGCCATGACCCCGCCGGCGGTTCCGGCCTCCGACCTGAGGAGCCTTCGCTCCGGGCTGGAGCGGTGGGTCGCGCGGGCACGAGCGACTGGGCTCGACGAGGACACGATCGTGGCCCTGTTCGCCGAGGCGGTCCGCCCCGATTCGGTCTCGAGCGTCGCATGAGCGAGCCGCTCGCCGTTCGCACCGCCGGACTCGGGAAGCGCTACGGCGCGACCTGGGCGCTCAGGGACTGCACGCTCGACATACCCGCGGGCTCCGTGACCGCGCTCGTCGGCCCGAATGGAGCCGGCAAGACGACTCTCCTGCACCTGCTGATCGGGCTCGGCAAGCCGACGGCGGGAACGGCGGAGGTCCTGGGACGCTCGCCGCGCCGGGATGCCCACGAGCTGCTTCCGCGGCTCGGCTTCGTGGCGCAGGACCACCCGCTCTACCGGACGCTCACCGTCGCCGAGACGCTCGAGTTCGCCCGCAGGCTCAACCCGGCCTGGGATCACCAGCGCGCGCTCGGGCGCATCCAGCAGCTCGGTCTCGACCCGGCCCGGAAGGTCGGAAAGCTCTCTGGCGGCCAACAGTCCCAGGTCGCGCTCACGCTCGCCCTCGCCAAGCGGCCCGAGCTCCTGGTCCTCGACGAGCCAGTCGCCTCGCTCGACCCGCTCGCCCGCCGCGAGTTCATGGCCGTGGTGCTGGAGGCGGTGGTTGAGACGCAGATGACGGTGCTGATCTCGTCGCACATCGTTTCCGAGCTCGAGCGGGTCTGCGACTACCTGATCACGCTCGCCGACAGCCGGACGCAGCTGGCCGGCCCGATAGCCGACATCGTG
The DNA here is from genome assembly GCA_963770325.1 of uncultured Thermoleophilaceae bacterium. GTDB lineage: Bacteria > Actinomycetota > Thermoleophilia > Solirubrobacterales > Thermoleophilaceae > JAICJR01. The sequence goes on from CAVYPF010000006.1 coordinate 12,159, forward strand.
GCCAGCCACCGCCTCCTCACGGGTCCCCGAAGCGACGCCGCAAGCGTCGAGCGCGTGCACCAGGTGATCCGTGAGAGCCACACCGAGAGGCAGACGACGCTCCTCGTGCGAGCCAACGGGCACGTCTACGACTCCTGCTGGGAGCAGCACGAGGTCGACCTCGAAGAGATCGTGCTCGCCTACCTCGGCTACAAGCCCGGCTTGAGCTCGTCGGCGACCGCGACACGAGAGGTGGTGCAGGCGTGACTTGGGTCGCCTGGCGCCTGCAGCGCACCGAGACCCTCATCACGGTCGGGATCCTCGCCCTGCTCGCGGCGCTGCTCGTTCCGACCGGGATCCACATGGCGGCCGTGTACCACCAAAGCGGCCTCGGTTCCTGTGTCGCACTCACGAAGGTTTCGACCTGTGCGCAGAAGGTCGGGGACTTCCAGTCGCGCTTCGAGAGCCTGTCCCACCTCACCGACTGGTTCACGCTCGTGCCGGGCCTGATCGGCGTCCTGCTCGCGGCCCCGTTCATCTTCGATCTCGAGCACGGCACCTACCGACTCGCCTGGACGCAGAGCATCACCCGCCGGCGCTGGCTTGTCGGGAAGCTGGCGCTGCCGATCGCTGCTGGGATCCTCGCGGCCATCGCCCTGACCCTCCTCCTGACCTGGTGGCGCAGCCCGGCGGTCCATATCAACGGCCGCCTCGACAACGGCACATACGACGCCGAGGGCACCGTCGCCATCGGCTACACGCTCTTCGCTCTCGGACTGGCGCTCGCGCTCGGCGCCGTCTGGCGCCGTGCCGCCGCCTCCCTCACGGTCGCCTTCGTCGGCTACTTCGTAATGCGGGTCTTCGTCGACACCTGGCTACGGGACCGGCTCGTCGCGCCACTCAAGACAAGCTGGAGGGGCGACCAGCCGGTGCGCCTCAACCACGCCGAAATCATGAGCGAGCACGTGCTCGGACACCCCAACGTCAGCTTCGGCGGCGGCCCGCTCGGCGGACATGCCCAGCTCGCCGCCCCAAAGGGCCCCGCGGGCGGCCCCGTCTTCCAGGCCGTCTACCACCCGGCAAGCCACTTCTGGCCCCTCCAGCTCACCGAGACCGGCCTCTTCCTCGGCCTCGCCGCCGTGCTCGTCGCGTTCGCCGCCTGGTGGACCCACGAGCGAACCGTCTGACCACGAGGGCCCCTGCTGCCCTTCCGGGTGCTGCCAGACGGTCCTGGGCGAGCAGTTCGAGGAACGCCGCGCCGGCTGGCGATCGCGGACGGAGCGATCGTTCTTTGCAGCGGCGGTCCAAGAACCCTCGCCTACGGCGTCCACTGGGCCACCGCCGCGCTCATGCTCATCGACGCCGCGCTCCTGATCGCATGAGTGGCCCAGATAGCCTGGTCTCAGACCCATGCGCCCCAACCCTCAGTTCGCCCTCGACGACGCCGACGAGATCAGGCGGCTGATTCGCGAGAACCCATGGGCGACGCTGGTCACCCAGACCAGCGGCGGGCTCGTCGCCTCCCACTATCCGGTGCTGCTGGACGACTCACGGGACGAGCTCTCGATCGTGACGCACCTCGGCCGCCCGGATGAGCGGGTGCACGAGCTGCCCGAGCACGAGCTGCTCGTGATCGTCCAGGGCCCGCACGGCTACATCTCCCCGAGCTGGTACGGCGAGCGCGTGGATGTGCCCACCTGGAACTTCATCACCGCCCACCTCTCCGGCGCGCCCGAGCTACTCGACGGCGAAGAGAACCTCGCCGTCCTTGCGCGGCTCGTGGACCGCTTCGAGGACCACGTGGAAACGCCTCGCCGGCTGAACGGCACTCCGGCGGACCTCGACCACGCACAACGCCTCAGCCGCGGCACGGTCGGCCTCAGGCTGACCCCGACTCGAATCGTCGCCAAGCGGAAGATGAGCCAGAACAAGCCGCCGGAGGTCGTCGGCCGAGTCATCGACGAGCTGGAAGGCGACGGTCCATACGCCAGCCCGGCGCTCGCGCGCGAGATGCATCTCTTCTACGACGCGCGGGACTGACCGGCCCCGCCGCCACATCGACATCTCAACACCCGTTGGGACGTCGCTACGATGTGCCGATGGCCAACGACCGCTGCGACCTCCTCTGCCTCGATCTCGAGAAGGCCGAGGCCCTGCGCCGCGAGCGACTCGCTGCGGACGTCGCCGCTCAGCTCGCCGAACGTGCGAAGGCCCTGTCCGACCCTACGAGGTTGATCGTGGCTACCGCGCTGGCGCGCACCGATGAGCTCTGTGTTTGCGACCTCGCCTGGGTGACGGAGCGTGCCGAGAACCTCGTCTCGCATCATCTCCGCACGCTGCGCAGCGCCGGGCTGGTGCGCAGTCGGCGCGACGGCAAGATGGTGCTCTACCAGCTGACCGACCAGGGGCGGACCCTGCTGTCCGCGGTGCTGGCGGACGCGCAGGTGCTGGCATGAGCACCGGCATCGAGCTGCCGACGATCACGCGCGTCGAGCCGACGCGCGCGCCGCAGCACGACGAGCACTGGCTCCGCGCCGCCAGGCGCGCGCGGCTGCTCTCCTGGCTGAGCCTGGCGTGGATGACCGCCGAAGGGGCGATCGGCATCGCCGCGGGGGCGGTTGCGGGCAGCGTCGCCCTCGTCGGCTGGGGCCTGGGCTCGGTGATCGAGGGTCTCGCCGCGGTGATCGTCATCTGGCGCTTCACGGGCTCCCGGACGCACTCCGCCAACTCGGAGCTCCGCGCCCAGCGCCTGGTCGCGATCTCGTTCTACCTGCTGGCGCCCTTCATCGCCCTGGAGGCCCTGCGCGCGCTCGCCGGCGGCGAGCATCCGGAGACGTCGATCCTGGGCGTCGTGGTGACGGCGTCGAGCGTGGTGCTCATGCCCGCCCTGGGTCTGGCGAAGCGGCGCCTTGGCGAGCAGCTCGGCTCAGGCGCCACGGCCGGCGAGGGCACGCAGAACCTCCTCTGCGCGGCCCAGGGTGCCGCCGTCCTGGTCGGCCTCGTGGCGAATTCGCTGGCCGGCGCCTGGTGGCTCGACCCCGTGATCGCGCTCGGGCTCGCGGTGGTGGCCGTGCGCGAGGGACGCGCGACCTGGCGCGGCGAGGGCTGCTGCGCGAGCGATCCGTTGCTCGGCACCTCAGCCGACGACTGCGCCGACGCCTGCTGCAACTGAGGGCTGGGTCAGCCGCGTCGCGCGTCGCGCACGGCGTCCGCCTGAGCGGCGTCCATCCACATCTCCCAGCGGCCGGACGCCGAGCGGCGCGTGTCGTAGAAGCGGTAGGGCCGGCGGCCGCCGAACTCGGTGTGGCGCAGGTGGGAGACGCCGCCCAGGACCGAGGCGATCCGGCGCCGGGGCCAGCCGATCGACGCCTCGATCTCCGGGAATGGGCGCGAGCGGTCGGGGGCGGCCGCCAGCCCGTCGAGCAGCTCCCGCATCAGGTCGCTGCAGCGGTCGTAGAAGCGGGCGATCTCACTCGGATCCTCCATCACGTTGTACGGCGCGTGCTGGCCCACACCCGGCCGGCTCTCGGTGCCCGACGCCATGCTTCCCACGCTACCCGAGCCGTGGCGAGCGTCTGATGTGCGTCAGCAGCCGACCTTGGCGAGCGTCTGCTGGTACGAGGTCGCGAGCTGGTTCGTCGCGGTCTTGAGCTGCGTGCCGGCGTTGCTGATCGAGGTGCTGCTGCCGACCTCGCTCACCACGCTCTTCACCTCCGAGGTGAACTGCTGGTTGGCCGTCTGCACCTGATTCTTGAAATCGGAGGTGAGCTGCGGTGTGGCGTCCTTGATCTTCTTGAGGTTGTCGCTGATGGAGGTCAGGCTGTCCTTCACTCCCGACACCGTGGCCGTCGTGAGCGTCAGACCCTGGAGGCTCGTGACCTCCTTCTGGATGTCCGAGCGCGCACTGCAGACCTGCTTCTTGGCCTTCTCGGACTTCGACTCGCCGCAGGCGGCGAGCGCCGCGGTGAGCACGAACGCGAGGAGGCAGGCTGCGAGGACTCTTCTGACCACGCCAGCACGATCCCAGCGCACCGGGTGAATCGCATCACCCGGTCAGGGTGATGCGCTACGAATCAGCCGGTCGCCGGCGCAGGTTGGCGACGAGCAGCGAGATCACGGTGACCAGGTAGAGCTGCCCCATGAGCATCTCGAGGACCGCGAACGAGCGACCGCCGCGCAGCGCCGGTGTGAAATCCCCGTAGCCCGTGGTGGTGAGCGTCGTGAAGCTGTAGTAGAGGCGGTCGCTCTGGTTGCCGTCGGTGCCCTGCGCGAAGTAGGAGCCGTGCATGGCCGTCGCCACCGCGCCGATCAGAAAGCCGAAGGCGATGCCCACCAGGAGGTAGATCGCCAGCGCGCCGAACACGACGCGGACGTTCACGCCACGGTCGAGGATCGCTCGTACTACGGCACGAGCCATCGCCGCGACCGTGGCGGCGGTGACCAGCGCGCAGATGCCGAACGAGACCGCCGCCGGGAGCCCGCCGAGAGCGGCCACCACCGTGGCCGTGACGAACGCGAGGGCCAGCGTCCCCGAGGCGGCCCGGCGCGTGGCCAAGGGGGAGGCGCCGGTCACGACGGTGACCACCAGCGTCAGACCGGCGAGCAAGAGCTCCGCCGCCCGAGCGATCCGACCGTCGTTGACCAGAAGAATGAACAGGGCAAGGCCGAGCGTGATCAGGAAGACCACCCCGAACCGGTAGCGGACCAGTTGGGCCTGTGTCGAGGGGTCGGAGCTTTCGGTCACGGGCGCCCGGCGATGCGCGCCGGCGCGCCCCCGCCGTCAGTCGGCCGGGCGCTGCTGCATCCCGGGCGGCCGGTACTGCTCGCGCGAAGGCGCTCTGCACGCGTGCGCGTGGATCGCCCGTAGGTCGCCGCGGTGGTAGATGTGCAGGATCCGATCACCGGGCCCAAACCGGCAGTGGCAGATCCTGCACGTGAGCTCGCAGAACGGGCTTCCATTCTCAACCACCAGCATGCATTGATCGTGGCTGCAGATCTGAATAGCGTCGATACTGCGCTTGCGCGATTGGCTGGGTCATCAGAGGACGAGCCCCTCGCCCAGGGCCTTGGCCACGAGATGCGCGCGCGAGCGCGCGCCGAGCTTGGTCATCGCATTGCGCACGTGGGTCCGGACCGTGTTGTGGGCGATATGCAGGTCGGCAGCGATCTCCGGTCCGCTCTCCCCGCGCGCGACGAGTCGCACGATCTCGAGCTCCCGGTCCGTGAGCTCACCAAGCTTTGAATCGTCGCTCACGTCGCGGCGGAAGTGGCGGCCGATGCGCGAGGTGCTGACCGCGACGAAGAGCACCAGCTGTCTCCCCGTGACGAGCTCGGTGTGGGCGGCGTACTGGACGTTCACCGTGTTCCCGTCGGCGGCCACCAGCTCGCCGGCGCCGCTGAACTGCCCGAGCCCGATGAGCGCGTGCCACTCCGCTGGGGTCGCCATCGGTCCGCCCTTCACGATCTCGTAGACCGGGTGGCCCAGCACGTCCGCTCGCCGGTAGCCGAGCAGCTTCAGATAGGCGCCGTTGACGTCCACCTGACGGCGCTCCTCGTCCAGGAGCACCATCGGGTTGCGGGAGCTCTTGAAGGCTGCCCGGAACAGGCCCGACCACCCGACCGTGCGGGCTGCGGCCTGCCCGTTCCCCTCTCGTACCGGGCTCATCTTGGATCGGCCCTCAGCCGGCTTCGAGCTAGCCGCACGGCCCGCTCACTCACCGTCCCCGAAGACGGTGGCCCAGTCGTCCTTGATGCTGACCACCGTCCAGCCGTCTGCCCGCGCGCGCTCGAGCGAGTCCTCGGCACCCGCGCTGTACGCAAACTCGCGCTCCGCGTCGTCGTGAAACAGGAGCAGCCGCAGCGCCGGGCGATCCCGGCCGCCAGCGAAGCTCAGCATCGGCACGTCGCCGTTCGAGTTGCCGCCCGCGATCGCCGGCCGGCGCCCGATGCGACTCCAGATCCGAACCGGCTTCTCCGGCCCGTCGTCGAAGAAGTCGATGCCCGACTTGTAGATCACCGTGCCGCCGTCGTCGTCCTCCTTGTAGCTGAGCGCGTAGCTGCTCCCGATCACGCGCTCCGCCGGGATGTCGTACAGCGACATGGCGGCCGCGCGCATGAAATCTCGGTCGCCTCCGGAGGCGATATAGGTTTCGAACCCGCTCGACTCGAGATAGCGCAGCAGCTCCACCATCGGCTGGTAGGTGCAGCGGTTGTAGGGCCGGGACAGGCTGGGGTGCTTCGCGGCGCCGATGAACGCCGCCACATCGTCCGCGTACGCCTCCACGCTCATGCCGCCGAAGGCCTCTCCGATGCCGGCCATCAGCACCCTCACGTCGCTGTCGTCGCCGTGGTAGTGCTTGACCACCGCGCCTCCCAGCCAGGCGTGATCGCGCTCGTAGGCCGCCTTCCAGGGCTGCCGCTCGCGCAACGTCGGATCCGATTCCGCCATCTCGACGAACTTCCGCAGCGTGAAGTCGAGCTGGATCGGCATCGGCTTCTCGCACCAGAGCGTGCCGTCGTTGTCGAACACGGCGATCCGCTCCTCGGGAGCGACCGCCGCGGACTCGGCAAAGTCGACGATCGCCTGCCTCGTCGGGGTGTCCCTCCAGGAACTGAGGTGTTGGGCGTCGTCTGCCACCTTGCGGCAGCTTTTCCGCTCGGCGGGTGATCGATCATCACCCGCCCTGGGTGATGTGGGGTCACCCGCGCGCGCGCGAACGTGGCGTCGTGGGCGAGGCCATCGGTCAGATCCTGTCCCTGGCGGTGGCCGTTGCCATCAGCCCGATACCGATCATCGGGGTCGTGCTCATGCTCGCCACGCCGCGGGCGCGCTCGAACGGGCCGGCGTTCCTGGTTGGCTGGATCGCCGGACTCGCGCTGCTCGGCACGGTGGTGCTGCTCGTCTCGAGCGGGGCAAACGCCAGCGACAACGGGCAGCCACACGACTGGGTGAGCATCCTGAAGCTCGTGCTGGGCGTCCTGCTGCTCCTGGTGGCGATCCGGCAATGGCGCGGCCGCCCGCGCGGTGACGAGCAGGCGGCGCTGCCCAAGTGGACGCAGGCGATCGACACCTTCACCGCCCCGAAGGCGCTCGCGATGGGCGCGCTCCTGGCTGCGGTGAACCCCAAGAACGGGCTCCTGACGATCGCCGCGGGCGCCGCCATCGGGGCACCGGCATCAGCGCGGGCGAGCAGGCGGGAGCACTCGCGGTGTTCATCGCGATCGGCACGCTCGGCGTGGCCGCGCCGCTCGTCATCTACTTCGCACTGGGAAGCCGTTCTGCCAGGGTGCTGGAGGAGATGAAGGACTGGATGACGGCCAACAACGGGGCGATCATGGCCGTGCTGCTGCTGGTAATCGGAGCGAAGCTGATCGGCGACGGCGTCAGCGGGCTGTCAGCCTAAGGGGCGACTGCGGTGTTCCTACTGTTCGCGCTCGTGCTGCTCCTGGTGCTCCCGTCCCCGTGGGACGTGGTGTCGTTCCTCGTGCTGCTGGTGCTCTTCGTGCTGGAGATCGCCTACTGGCGCAACAAGGTCAAGGACAGGCGCTTGCAGACGGGCGCCGAGACGATGATCGGCTCGCGCGTGAAGGTGTTGGTGGCCTGCCGGCCCGACGGCGAGGTGTGGGTGGAGGGAGCGCGCTGGAAGGCGCACTGCGACGCCGGCGCCGACGAGGGCGACCAGGTGACGATCGTCAAGCGGGAGGGCCTCCTGCTGACGGTGGAGCCGGCTTAGGGAGGCGACCCGCTGTCGGGCGAGGAGCAGGTGCACCCCAAGCCGGCAAGCGTGTCCGCCACTTGGTCGAGCATCTCGACCGCGGTGACGTCCACGCCCGCCGCAAAAAGAGCCAGCCCGGCATCTAGCCCTAGGTGAGCGCCTAGGTGGCAGCTATCTGCTGCTGCGCCTCCTCAGCGGCGACCAGGCCGATGGTCACGAGATCGAACGGGTGGACCCAGGCGTCCGCCAGGTGCATGCCGCCGGCATCTCGGATCGAATCGCGAAGGCCTATGGCCCAGCGGTGCTCGAGCAGGGCGACCGCCACGGCGGTGTCCACGGGCAGTACGTCGTCGAGGTACCAGGCGTTCTCGGGCAGGAACTGCCCAGCCTCGCCCATCGCTGCTCCGAGCTCGGCGCCCGCCTCAGCGCCCTCCTCGCCGGCGTAGCCCACGCCGACCAGTGCGCCCACGATTGCGCCGAGCTCCTCGCCCTCCTCAGCCGTGAGATCGCTGTGGTGGAGGCGCTCGATCTCGCCGTCCGCTGTCTTGCGCACGAGGATCAGGTCGATCAGGCGGATCGTGTCGTGCTCCCGAAGGCGATCGAGCTCCGCACGCACCTTCCCGTTGAACTCGGGCTCGGCGAAGCCGATCACCAGCAGCTGAACTGGTCCGATTGTGGTCATGGCTTCTCCTAACTCGCCAGCAGCTTTTGCTTGGCGGCGTTGAACTCGTCGTCGGTGAGCACGCCGGCGTCCTTCAGCGAGCTCAGCTCCTTGATCTTGGACACCAGGTCGTCGCCCGCGGGGGCCGCGGGAGGGGGAGGCGGGGCGGCCGCCACCGGCGGCGGCGCCTGCTGTGCCTGCTGCGCCTCGAGGTCTTGCAGACGCGCTTCCTGGTCATCCTCGCGCTCATTGCTTCGCTGGCCGTGCTTGCCGGCCGCGTAGGCGGTGCCACCAATCATTGCCGCTCCCAAGAGCGGCCTCCTGCGACGTCGCATCTCATTCCTCCCAACGTGCGGTGAGCTGATAGATGATCACGACGTTCAACGCAATGATCAAGATCGATCAGAGCGGGAACGCGGTGAGGATCCCGAACTGAAGTAGCTTCGTCCTCGGCGCGGTCAGCTTCGGTTCGAGGCGGGTGAGCCGTCGTCACCCCGTGCGGGTGAGCGAGCTACGACTGACGGCCCGCTTTGCCACTCAGGCAGCCGTGCCGCGACCCGCCGCGTGTGCCTGACGCGGAGGAAGATCACGCCCATCAGGATCGTCGTGATCGCCCCGGAGATGATCACGGACGCGAGCGGGAAGTCCTCGAGCGCCGTGCCCACCGCGTATGCGAGCAGGCAGGTGTAGACGCTCCAGATCGTGCCGCCGATCGCCGACCAGAACAGGAAGCGCCGGTAGGGAAAGTGCGAGAGCCCGTAGGTGGAGTTGACCACGAAGCGCACCCCCGGCACGAACCGCCCCGCGGTGAGCAGCAGCGGAGCGCTGCCGCCGAGGAAGGCGAGCGCCGACGCGACCTTCTCGTTGTGGGAGGCCTTCTCCACCTTGCCGCTCATGCGCCCTCCGAACCGGCGCGCGATCCAGTAAAGGGCCGAGTCGCCGGCGATGGCGCCGACGGCGCCCGCCAGGATCACGATCCAGAGCTCGAGCTTGTCCGCCGCGGCGAGGGTCGAGGCAGCGTTGAGGGTGGTCTCGCCGGGGAAGACCGGGCAGACCGCGTCGAGAAACACGAGCACGAGGACCCCCAGGTACGACGAGCTCGCATCTGCGCTGACCAGGCCGAGTCCATCCCCAGCGCCGGCGTTGTGGAGCAGGATCGCGGCCACGACGATCGCCGCGAGGGCCGCCACGCCGAAGCCGATCCGGCGCCGCGTGACGAACGGATGCCTGGAGTGCTGTCGCTGAGTTCGCGATCGCCACCAGGTCGCCGACACGGCCGCCATTCTCGTTCAGAGCCCGGCGGGAAAATCGTCCGCGCGCGGATGGCCGGGAATCACCCCGGGCGGGTGATTCCCGCTCACCCAGCGGCCCCGGAAGGTACGCTGGCCCCAGGTGTGAACAGAGCCTCCACCGCCCATCTGCTGTTGGGACTCGCGGCCGCCGGCGAACGGCGCGCCCGCGAGTCGTTGGCCATCGGCGCGGCAGCCGCGGGCGTGGCCGCGGTTCCCGCGCGGCGGGTGTGGCGGTCGGGCCTCGCCACTCCGGTGCGCGAGCGCGTGGACGAAGCGGGGCGAGGGTTGGAGCGCGACGGGCGCGAGCTGGTGGCGCGGGCGCGCCTGACCGCCCGTGAAGCCGCCCAGCCGCTGGTCGAGCAGATCGCCGCGCGCGTGGCGGACGAACGAGTGGTGGAGCGCGCGACTGGCCGAGCTGATCGCCCGCGGCACGATCGCCCGGGTGGCCGAGCAGCTCGTCGAGGCCGGGGTGGCCGGAGAAGTGGTGGACGCCCGGCTGGTGGACGAGGTCACCGGACGCGTGCTGGCGAGCGAGGAGATGCGACGCCTGCTCGCGTACGTGACCAAGTCGCCCGAGCTGCGAGCCGCGCTGGCCGCGCAGAGCGCCGGGCTCGCCACGGACATGGCGGTTGGAGTCCGCTCCCGGACCTCGGCCGCGGATGCCACCGCGGAGCGCCTCGCGAACTCGCTGCTGCGGCGCCGCCGGAACCGGTCATGAGGTACGCCGGAGTCGTCACGCGGGCGCTGGCGCTCGTGGTGGACGCCGCGGTGGCCAACGTGATCGCGGTGGTGGTCACGGCCGCGGTCGCCCTGTTGGGCTCGCTGTTCGACAACAACCTGAATTTCGATCTCCTCGGTGGCCTGCTGGCCGGCTTCGGCTGGATCATCTGGGTGGCGCTCTACTTCAGCGTCTTCTGGACGGTGACCGGGCAGACGCCCGGCGACCGGCTGCTCGGGATCCAGGTGGTCAGCCTTCGCGGCGGCACGATCGGCTTCCCGGCTGCGCTCCTGCGCTTCGTCGTGCTCCTGCTCTGCGCGCTGCCGGCGTTCCTCGGCTTCCTGCCGGTGCTGTTCGACCCGCTCCGACGCGGCCCGCATGACCGGGCGGCGGGCAGCCTGGTCCGGTGGGTGCCGGCCGAGCAGCCGGTGCCCCCACCCCCGCTCCTCACACCAGGCGCTGCGACCTCGCCCGGCGCACCGCCTCCGCGCGGTTCGTGACGTCGAGCTTGCGGTAGATGTTCTTCATGTGGGTCTTGACCGTGTTCACGGACAGGAACATCTCGGACGCGATCTCGCCCTTGGACAACACCGTGGGCAGGTAGCGAAGCACCGCCTCCTCGCGCTCGCTCAGGGGGTCGAGCAGCAGCGCCCCGCCGTCCCCCCGGCGGTTGGCGTGCGGATCGAGCGCGTCGATCAGGTCGCCCGCGAGGGCGCGATGCGCGGTGCCGGCCCGGATGCGCCTGGTCAGCAGCTCGCGCAGCGGCGCCCCTACCGTGAGGAAGGGGCGCCGGTAACCCTCCGGCTCGGCTAGGGCGAGCGCGCCCTCGAGGAGGACGAGGGCGGCAGCGTCGTCACCGAGCAGGTGCTGCGCGACTGCGGCATGGGCCTGCACCGCAATTTCGGTCGAGAAGTGGAGCGGGCGACCTCCGCCGTCGCCCTCCGGCGCGAGCCAGAGCAACGCCTGCGCGGGGTCGCCGTCCGCGAGGGCGAGCCGAGCCCGCACCAGGTCGAGCTCCGCCCAGCGGCAGCCGTTGGGCGCGCCGTCCAGCGTGTGGATCGCCCCGTCGGAATCGCCGGCCGCGGCGAGCACGCCTGCCTCCAGCGCGGCGAGCGTGACGGCGAGCAGGGCGGGCGGGTCCCAGTCCTGAGCCTCCTGGCGTGCGGCGGCGGCGGCGCGCATGGCCTCCTCGAGCTCTCCGCGCGTCGCCAGGATCCTGGCCTGAGCGATCGCGATGGCACTCTGGAGCGCTCGCTCGCGCGAGAGGCGAGCCGCCTGGGAGGCCTGCTCGAGGTGCTCCGCCGACTGCTCGAGGCCGCCCCAGTGGTAGGCGGACGAGGCCAGCGCGAGGTACGCGGGCGCCACCTGCGGCGTGTCGTCCCAGCCGTGTCGCTCCGCGAGCGTGGTGGCCTCGCGGCCCAGCTTGGCCGCGCGACGGAGGCCGCCGCGGGCCGATTCGAGCTGTGCGAGCTGGCTAAGGCTTCCCAGCGCGAGGTAGTCGCAGCGCCCCTGGCGTGCAAGCGCGAGGGCGTCCTCCAGATGCGCGCCGGCGAGGCGTTCCTCCCCGCTCCAGCCCTCGGCGATCCCGAGGTTGAGCAGGCCGAGCGCCCTCCGCTCGTAGCTGCTCAGGCCGAGGTGCGCCCCGTTGTGTCCGCCGGTCACCTTGCGCGCCGCTGCGGTTGCGTCGTCGTAGCGGCCGCGAACGCGCGCGTCGAGCAGGCCCACGATCGCCCGCGCCAGGGCGAAGTCGGCCCGGTGCTTGGCCGGCACGGCGCCCGCATTGGCGTCTGCGAGCTGGATGTGCTCCTCGGCCCCGTCGAGATCTCCCACGTCGAGCAGCGCGGCGGCGGCCGCGAGGGCAAGCTCGGCGTCGCCTCCGATCAGCTCCGGCGACAGTCCGTCGAGCAGGTCGATCAGGTCGTTTGCCTCGCCGTGAGCGATCAGCGAGAACCAGTGGGCGGAAAGGAGGCTGCGAACGGTTCCCGTGTCCTTCCCGGCCAGGGCGTGTCTGATCGCAGGCAGATCGAAGCCCATCGCGGCGTACCAGTGGGCCGCCCGCCTGTGCTGAATCACGAACTGGTCGGGCATGCGGTGACGCAGCTCGCTGCGGAGCAGCTCGGCGAACATCGGGTGGTAGCGGTACCAGGAGCGGCGATCGTCGAGCGACAGGAGGAAGGTGTTCGAGCGTTCGAGCCGCTCGAGCAGCTCAGCGCCGTCGTCGCGGCCGGTGAGCGCGTCCCCCAGCTCGGCGCTCACGAGGTCGACCACGCTCGTGCGCAGCATGAACTCGCGCAGCTCCTCCGGCTGACGCTGGAGCACCTCCTCGACGAGGTAGTCGGCGACCGAGTGCTCGTCGCCTGCGAAGGTGCGCACGAACTCCGGCGGATCGGGATGATTCTGCAGCGACAGCACCGCAAGGCGCAGGCCCGCAACCCAGCCCTCGGTGCGGGAGTGGAGCGTGCTCGCGTCCTCCGCCGTCAGGTCCAGCTCCGCGATCCTCAGCAGCTCGACCACCTCCTCGCACGTGAAGGCCAGGTCGGCGGACCGGAGCTCCGTCAGCCGGTCCTCGAGATGCAGGCGCGGGAGCGACAGCCCCGGGTCCACCCGGCTCAGGATCACGAGCCTGAGCTGATCTGGCGGGTGGCGCAGGAGAGCGTCGAGCTGCTCCGGGACCTGCGACCCGCGCATGGCCTCGAAATCGTCGAGCACGAGCACGAGCGGCTCCTCCGACTCGGCCACCGCGTTCGAGAAGGCCGCGACGAAGTCGAGGTCGTGCGTCCCGTCGAGGAGCGGCAGCGATGCGAGCTCGTCCTCGCCCGCCGCTCGGATCGCATCCAGCACCGCGCTCCAAAAGCACTGAGGCCGTGCGTCACCCGGCTCGACCGAGAGCCACGCCACGCGGCCCGGCGGCTCGCGCTCCGTCACCCAGCTGGACGCCAGCACGGTCTTGCCGGCGCCGGGGGGTCCGGTGAGGAGCGTCAACGGCCCTTGGGTGCCGGTGTCGAGCACGTCGAGCAGCCGGCTCCGGTGTACACACTGGGCCACCGGCCGCGGCGGCGCGAGACGACCTAGCGCAATGGGCGGAACCTGGCGCTGCTCACCAGCTGGGGGCGAAGAGGTGGGCATGGCTGTAGACGACAAGTGCCAGCCCGGGAGTATTTGCCCTGCAACGGGGCACGGCAATGGTGTACGTACGTGGATCGCGACACCTGCGTTCACGTCCCGAAGGCCTCGCTGGTGGTGCGTACACCACCACTCTGCTCGTGCTCACACCCCGATCCGCCCGACAAGGCGCGACGAGCGCTGCGAGGGCGCTAGCGTAGCCCGAGGCAGCGGGAGTGCGCACCAGCGCAGGAACTTCGTGTCCCCGTCTGAGAACACCCCCTCCCACTCCGAACCGACCTCCCCGATCCGGGTGGTCATAGGCGAAGACGCGTATCTCGTCCGCGAGGCGCTCGGGCAGATTCTGTCGAGGACCGACACGATCGAGGTCGTTCGCACCTGCGAGGACCGCGACTCCCTCCTGGCGGCGATCGACGAGGAGCGGCCGGACGCCGTCCTGACCGACATTCGGATGCCGCCGGGCGGAAGCGACGAGGGCATCCAGGTGGCACGCGCGCTGCGCGGCAGCCATCCCGAGATTGGAGTCGTCGTGCTCAGCCAGTTCGCGGAGCCGACCTACGTCCTGTCGCTGCTCGAGTCCGGCTCGGAGCGACGCGCTTACCTCCTCAAGGAGCGCCTCAGCAACCCCACCCAGCTCGTATCCGCGATCACCACGGTGGCGGCCGGCGGGTCGGTGATCGATCCCAAGGTGGTGGACCTGCTCGTTCACGCGCAGACAAACTCGGCCGAGACGCCGATCTCCGCCCTGACCCCGCGCGAGTACGAGGTCCTCGCCGAGGTGGCTCAGGGGAAGAGCAACGCGGCGATCGCGGAGTCACTCGTGCTCACCAAGCGCGCCGTCGAGAAGCACATCAACGCGATATTCATGAAGCTGAACCTCGCGAGCGAGACCGACGTCAGCCGGCGCGTGAAGGCCGCGCTGTTGTTCCTCGCCGGGGACGGGTCCCGCTAGCGGACCCGCTCGACCACGGTCGCGGGCACCGAGGCCCACACCGTCGTGCCGCGGCCGCGCTCGCTGTCGAGCCTGAAGCTGCCGCCCGTGGCCTCCACGCGATCGCGCATGCCCTCGAGCCCCAGGCCGGGACGCTGCACGGCGCCGCCCACGCCGTCGTCGGAGACCTCCACCTCGAGCGTCCAGTACCTGAGCTTCGCGCGCACGCGCACGCGCGAGGCGCGCGCGTACTTCTCCGCGTTGGCGAGCGCCTCCACGATGAGGAAGTAGGCGGTGGCCTCCGCCGTCTCGTCCAGGCGAACGCGTGGCATGCCCTCGAGCTCGATCGCGATCGGAGCTCGCGCGGCGACCCCCTCGATTGCGCTGGCCAGACCGAACTCCCGCAGCACCGGCGGGTGGATGCCGTGCGCCAGCTGGCGCAGCTCCTCGATCGCCAGCAGCAGTTCCGCCTTCGACGCGTCGAACAATGTCGCCGCCTCGCCGGGCGCATCCTTCACGCGCTCGGCCGCCAGTCCGAGGTGGGCGGCCAGCGCGACCAGCCGCTGCTGTGCCCCGTCGTGGAGATTGCGCTCGAGCCGGCGCCGCTCGTTGTCCGCGGCCTCCACCAGGCGCGCGCTGGACGCGCTGATGCGCCGGGCGAACAGCTCTCTTTCCGAGACCAGCGCCGCCACCGACAGCGCGGACAGGGCGGACACCACGATGAAGAGCTGCGCGTTGAGCACCGAGCGGCCCACCGACTCGACGACGAACGGCCCGAGATAGTGCGACGTGCCCCAGAGCACGAAGCCGGCGCTGATCGCGATCGCCAGGGTGGCCCCGCGCCCGCCGAAGCGCAGCGCCGACCAGATCAGTGCCGGGAAGACGAGGTAGCTCAGCGGCCGGCCGTTGTGCAGCGCGACCTCGCTCAGCGCCACCATGATCGCCAGCAGCACCGCGGCCTCGACCCGCCGCGCCCCGAGCCAGGGACGCTGTGGTGCGATGGACCACGCGAGCACGAGCGGAACCACCACCAGCGCGCCCGCGACGTCGCCGAGCCACCAGGTGCGCCAGATGTGTGGGATCGCGCCGAGCTTGATCACGTCGCCAAGGGCGAGCGACAGCGCTCCGACCGTCGCGCTCAGCAGCGTGCCCGCGCCGAGCGCCAGCAGCATGCCTGCCAGGCCGTTGACGCTTCGAAGCGGCGGCCCGTTCCGCGCGACGCGACGCAGGAGCGCGCTCGCGATGAGCACCTCCAACAGGTTGCCCACGCTTTGCCCCAGCGCGGAACCCAGCGGGAGCGCGGAGTAGTTGTTGACCAGGAGGTCGCCAATCACCACTCCGGGCCAGAAGCGCAGTCCAAAGAGGTAGAGGAAGGCGATGCCGATGCCCGCGGGGAGCCAGACGATCGCGGCCACCGGCCCGGAGAACTCGAACGCGTAGCCGAGGTGCGCGCCCGCGTAGTAGGCGCCCGCCAGCACTGCGATCCCCAGGCCGTAGCGGCCGAGCAGATCAGCGTCCAGTATTGGCTGTAGAAGGCGGCCGGCGGGCCCCTGCCGGCTTCCCGCGGCGCGCTCAGTGATCGAGGCGCCGGACATGTGGGGCCAAGCATGACAGGAGAACGACCGGTCCGGGGACCGCTGCAAGCCGTTACCTCAAATGCGGGAGATGCAGCTTACGTGCGCGGCTCTGGAACCTGACGCACCTCGATCAGCTCCAGCCCCAGCGACTGGATCCGATCGAGCAGCCCGTGCAGCGCCGCTTGATCCTCGATCGGGCCTCGCAGCACGGTCTCGGCGGGCCTGATCGACGCATCCAAGTCGCCGAACGAGGCCAGCACCGGATCGCCCACCATCCCCTTGATCCGGATTTCGTAGCTCACGGGTCCCACACGAGCGCGCAGGCTCTCACGGTCGCGGGTGACTGCACGTCACCCGCTGGGGGTGACCATGATGCAGGGCGTCCCGACACGGCCATTCCGCTAGCCCCCGGAGCTCTGAGTGGCCGTCTGCTGCGTGACGGTCTCGGCGGGTGCGGTGACCGTCCTGGTCGGGATCTCGACCTTCACCTTGGTGCTGGTGCTCGCGGTGGTGGTCGATGCGCGCTGGGTCACGGTCTTGGTGTCGTTGTCCCCGGTGCCCGCCACGGCGAGGGCGATCCCCGCCCCCACGAGCAGCGCGACGACGGCGGCGACGACGATCGCCCAGGGACTGTGACGTCGTTTCGGGCGCAGGTCGTTGCCGCAGTTGGGGCAGAAGCCGGCGCCGGGAGCGACCGGCGCGCCGCAGTGCGGGCAGGCCTGCCGCGGCTCGCCTCCGGGCTGAGGGGGCTCGTTAGTCAAGCCCTGAGGCTCCCGCGGACACGGTCGTGGTGAACTCCGCCACCGGCGGCTGCGCGGCCACGGTCTTGCGGAGCTTCCTCCACTCGAAGGCGAGTATCACCTGCATCAGCCCCACCACCAGCGCCCAGATTCCGGCCAGGGCGATCAGGACCTGGAGGGTCAACCCGGGACGGTTCAGAGCCCAGATGCCGATGGCGAACTGGAACACCCCCAGCAGCAGCACCAGCCACCAGGAAGATTGGTCACGGTTCGAGACCGCCCCCGCGATCTCGATCATGCCGCCCACCAAGAGCCAGATTCCGAAGAAGGTCGCGATCACCACGAGGCCGGGGCCCGGCCAGATGATCAAAGCGGCGCCCGCTCCGGCCTCGAGCACGCCGGGCCACGCCGAGCTGGTGCGCGGACCGCCGGTGAAGGTCGGGCTGAAGATGTCGCCCAAGCCGTTGACGATGAACAGCACCCCGAGGAAGATCGCCAGGCCCGAGACGGTCCAGTGGATCCGCAGAATCAGGATGCCGGCGATCGCCGCGATGATCCCCGACAGCAGCGGGATCCACCATGTGCTCGAGAGCTCCTCCGCCTCTCCGGGCGTGAGGTGACTCACTCGCATCGGGTTCATGAACATGCTCAGTCCCCTTTCGCCTTCAGCTTGCCCTGCGCTCGGGTGAGCCCTCCTCACCCTCGCCGGGTGATCTCGCATCACCCGGCTTGCGCCAACATGTGGCAGGTGACCAGTCCCTCCACCGCAGGCCCTGACCTGAAGGGCATGTGCCCGGTCCCCCCAGGCGAGTTCCTGATGGGGTCCGCCGACTTCTATCCGGAAGAGGCACCCGTGCACCGCGTCGCGCTGGACGGGTTCTGGATCGACGAGCACCCGGTCACGGTGGCGGAGTTCCGCCGCTTCGTGAAGGCGACCGGCTTCGTCACGTTCGCGGAGCTCCCCCCGATGCCGCGGACTACCCGGACGCCGATCCCGAGCTGCTCGTGCCCGGGTCGCTGGTGTTCCGGCCCGCGAACGGGCCCGTGGACCTGCGTGACTTCCGCAACTGGTGGGAGTGGGTGCCCGGGGCGTCATGGCGTCACCCCGAGGGTCCGCGTCAGCATGTGGGCGGCCGCGAGCTGCATCCGGTCTCCCACCTGGCTTACGGCGACGCGCTCGCATACGCGCGCTGGGCCGGCAAGGACCTGCCGACGGAGGCCGAGTGGGAGTACGCGGCCCGCGGCGGGCTCGAGCAGAAGGTCTTCGCCTGGGGCGACGAGTTCGCGCCGAAGGGCCGCATGATGGCGAACACCTGGCAGGGCGAGTTCCCGTGGCAGAACCTGCTGACCGACGGCTACGAGCTGACCTCGCCGATCCGCAGCTTCCCGCCGAACGGCTACGGCCTCTACGACATGACCGGCAACGTATGGGAGTGGACCTCCGACTGGTTCACGCCAGGGCACCAGCCCGACGCCGACAAGCCCTGCTGCGTGCCGAGCAACCCACGGGTGGAGTCCGACGCGCTCAGCTACGGCCATGGGGAGGCCATTCCGCGCCGGGTGATCAAGGGCGGCTCGCACCTGTGCGCACCCAACTACTGCCTGCGCTACCGGCCCGCGGCACGCCAGTCCGAGGCCGTCGACACCTCCACCTCCCACATCGGCTTTCGCTGCGTGATCAGGCCCTGACCGCCGGATCACCCATCGCGAGCCCCGCGGCTGCCCTTGGGGGAGCGGAACTCCACCGAGATCCGCTGCCCGGGCGCGCGCTCCTCGACCCTGGCCAGCCCCTCGAGCGTCTCGTGGTCCGCCTCGGTCCGCGGCTCGAGCAGGCTTCGCGGCCACAGGCCGCGCGCCAGCACCGTGTTCAGCTCGGCCGAGTACACGACCACGCGCGCGCCGAGGAACAGCCAGGTGAGCAGGCCGATCACCGTGGCGAACGTGCCGTAGGTGGCGCTCGCGCCCTTCACCACGTGCGCGATGTAGACCCCGCCGACCAGCTGAAGTAGCTCCCACAGCACGGCCGACGCGAACACGCCGGGCCACATCTCGGACATGTGGATCTCGTTGCTGGTCAGCAGGCGGAAGACCGCGGCGAACAGGGCCACGTTGAGGAGCAGCGAGAGGGCAATGCCCGCGATCGTCAGCCACTCGCCGCCGATCCCGCCGGCGACCAGTCCCGACGCGGCGGTCGAGATCACCTGCAGGGCGCCCAGGATCGCCAGCGAGCCCACGCCCCGCAGTCGCGAGGTGAGGAAGTTGGCGCGGCGCCTGTACGGGATCGCGTAGACGCGGTCGAACGCCTTCTGGGTGGAGAGCGTCACGGCGAGGCCCGAGAGCAGCGTGACGACGATCCCGATGGCCAGAGCCAGCCCGTTCCCCTTGAGGGAGTTCGTCTTGAGCTGGCTCCCGATCAGCGGGATGTCCTTCAGCGCCGAGTCGAGCACCGCCTTCTGG
The DNA here is from genome assembly GCA_963770325.1 of uncultured Thermoleophilaceae bacterium. Classification (GTDB taxonomy): domain Bacteria; phylum Actinomycetota; class Thermoleophilia; order Solirubrobacterales; family Thermoleophilaceae; genus JAICJR01. The sequence continues at coordinate 31,352 of CAVYPF010000006.1, forward strand.
GCATCGGGATGGTGCACCAGCACGAACCCGAGCACGGTGACGAACACGAGCAGCAGCGGAAACAGTGAGAAGAAGCCCCAGTAGGCGATCAGGGCGGCCTGGTCGCCGGCGCCGTCGTCGCCGAACTTCCTCACCACCGCGACCGGGATCGACAGCCAGCGGTGACGCTGCTGGAAACGGTCGAAGGCCCGCACCGGCCTGAGCGGGTCGAACCCCTTCTTCTCCGGCTCTTTGGGCTCGTCCGGCGGGGGCGGTGGTGGCGGCGACTCGGCCCGCGGGGGGCGCTCGGGGGCGGCGGTGTGCCGGCCGCCGTCCGCGCCGCCGCGGCGCGGCGACTCCGCAGCCAGCCGGCGACGATGCTCACGCCGACCGCGGGCAGCAGCCACCAGCCCCGCAGCTTCGACATCAGTGTCGCCTCCGATCCACGCACGCAAGCTAGCCGTTGACGGACGTCGCGTTGTCCTACCCCGGTCGGGTCCCCGCAATCACGAGTACCGTCAGCGCCGGACCCCTGCTCGCCCTCAAAGGAGAACCTGATGCCCGACTATGCGATCGTGAACCTGCTCGAGCTCGATGACGTCGTCGCCGGGCGCGTGCCCGGCCTGGAGGGACGCTTCGGCCGCGACACCCTCGGCTCCCGTGACCTGGGCGTGAGCCACTTCAGGTACGACCCGAACGTGCGTAACCCGGGAGCGCACAGCCACCGCGAGCAGGAGGAGGCGTACGTGGTCGTCTCCGGCTCCGGGCGAGTGCGGATCGACGACGAGATCCACGACATCCGCGAGTGGGATGTGATCCGGGTGGGCCCCGAGGTCGTCCGCGCGTTCGAGAGCGGTCCCGAGGGCCTCGACCTGATCTGCATCGGCGGCCCGAAGCCCGAGGGCGGCGACGGCGTGCGCACGGACGATCCCTGGCCCGACGCCGCCGGCGCCTGAGCCGTCAATATCCCCGCACGATGGGAGACACGAGCCGCAGCGCGGTGATCACGGGCGCCGGGTCGGGCATCGGCCGGGAGGCCGCGCTCACGCTGCTCGGCGCGGGCTGGGACGTGGCGCTGGCGGGGCGCCACGAGGAGACCCTGCGTGAGACGCTCTCGGCGCACTCGGGCGACGGTGGGCGCGCGATCGTGGTGCCCACCGACGTGACCGATCCCGCCTCGGTCGCCGCGCTCTTCGCGCGGACGAAGGACGAGCTGGGCCGCGTGGACCTGCTGTTCAACAACGCCGGAGCCTTCGGCGCGCCGGCGGCGATCGAGGACGTGGAGCTGGACAACTGGCGGGCCGTGGTCGACACGAACCTCACCGGCTCCTTCCTGTGTGCCCAGGAGGCGTTCCGCGCGATGAAGGACCAGACCCCACGGGGCGGCCGGATCATCAACAACGGCTCCATCTCCGCCCACGCCCCGCGGCCGTACGCCGCGGCCTACACCGCCACCAAGCACGCGGTCACCGGGCTGACGAAGCAGCTCTCCCTGGAGGGCCGCCGCCACGACATCGCCTGCGGCCAGATCGACATCGGGAACGCGTCCACCGACATGACCGCGGCGATGGAGCGAGGCGTTCCGCAGGCGGACGGCTCGATCGCTCCCGAGCCGACCATGGACGTCCGCCACATCGGTGAGGCGGTGCTCTACATGGCCGAGCTGCCGCTCGACGCGAACGTCGAGTTCATGACGGTGATGGCCACGAAGATGCCGTTCCTCGGCCGCGGCTAGCGGCCGAGCCTCAGCGCTGTCGCCGGCGGCGGGCCGGTGCGCGGCCCGCCGGCTGGCGCGGAGCGGGGCGAGGCGGCAGGTGATGGATCGGTCGCTGCACCGGCTTGTCCGCGGCGACCGTGATCGCCTCGCCGTGATGGACCAGGTCGAGCGGCGGTCCCTCGCGCAGCGAGTAGGTGGCGTGTGAGCGCTCGACCTCGACCCTGAGCTGACGGCCGCGGAAGGAGAGGCCGAACGCCAGGCGCGTGAGCTCTGGGGGCAGGCGCGGCATGAACTTGAGCTCGCCGTCGAACTCGCGCATCCCGCCGAAGCCCGCCACCGCCGCGATCCATGCGCCCGCCAGCGACGCGATGTGGAGGCCGTCGCTGGCGTTCTGCTCGAGGTCGTCGAGATCGATCAGGGCGGCCTCGCCGAAGTAGTCGTAGGCCAGCTCGAGATGGCCCACCTCGGCGGCGATCACCGCCTGCGTGCAGGCGGACAGGGACGAGTCGCGCACGGTCAGCGCCTCGTAGTAGTCGAAGTTGCGCAGCTTCTGGTCGGCGCTGAAGGCGTCGCCGCGCCAATGCATGGCCAGCACGAGGTCCGCCTGCTTCACCACCTGCTTGCGGTAGAGATCGAAGTACGGGTAGTGCAGGAGCAGCGGGTAGTGCTCCGCGTCAGTGCCCTGGAAGTCCCAGCGCTGGTGCTGTGTGAACTCCTCCGACTGGCAGTGCACGCCGAGGTCATCGTCGAAGGGGAGGAGCACTGCCTCGGCCGCGTCGCGCCAGGCCGCCGCCTCCTCGGTGTCCACGCCGAACTCCGCCGCGCGATCCGCGAAGCGCTCGACCGCCGCGGCGGCGGCGCGCAGGTTCCGCTGCGCCATCAGGTTCGTGTAGACGTTGTTGTCGGCGATCGCGCTGTACTCGTCCGGCCCGGTCACGCCGTCGATGCGGAAGTTCCCTACGGCGTCGTGGTGTCCGAGCGAGCGCCACAGCCGGGCCGTGTTCACGAGCAGCTCGAGCCCCTCGTCGCCGGCGAAGCCCTCGTCGTCCGTGGCGTTCTGGTAGCGCACCACCGCGTCGGCGATGTCCGCGTTGATGTGGAACGCCGCGGTGCCGGCGGGCCAGTAGCTCGAGCATTCGTGGCCACGGATGGTGCGCCAGGGAAAGGCGGCGCCCTCCAGGCCGAGCACCACCGCGCGCTCGCGGGCCAGGTCGATCGTGGCACGGCGCCAGCGCAGGGCGTCGCGCACCGCATCGGGCGCCGTGTAGGTCAGGACCGGCAGGACGAAGGTCTCCGTGTCCCAGAAGGTGTGGCCGTCGTAGCCCGGGCCCGTCAGGCCCTTGGCCGGTATCGCCCGCTGCTCCGCCCGCGCGGCCGCCTGCAGGCAGTGGAACATCGCGAAGCGAACCGCCAGCTGCAGCTCGTTGTCGCCCTCGATCTCCACGTCGGCCCGCTCCCAGTAGTCGTCGAGGTACTCGCGCTGGGCGGTGAGCAGGCCGTCCCAGCCCGTGTGCTTTGCCTCGACCACCGCCCCGCGCACCTGGTCGCGGACCGCGGGCAGCGAGCGCTGGCTCGACCAGCCGTAGGCCAGCAGCTTCACGATCCGCAGGCGCTGGCCCGGCGCCAGATCGGCGGCCACGGTCACGCGCGCCTCGTCCTCGGTGCTCTCGGAGCTCGTCTCGGTGCCGGCCGGGCCCTCCACGACGTGATCCATACCGGCCGCCATCAGGAGGCCGCTGGCGTGGGTCGAGTGGGCGAGCAGGGCGGCGAGGTCGCGATTGAGGGACGACTCACAGTGCAGCGGCGAGCGCAGCGCAGCCGCCGCGCGCGGATCGGCGGACTGCGGCGGGCAACGGTTCGTTCGCGACCAGCTCCGACTGAGCGACGATCCGGGTGGCGGCGTCGACGGGCTCGACCTCGTACATGATCGCCGCCACCGAGCGCTGCACGAACGAGACCAGCCGCGTGGAGCTGACCCGCACGCGCTGGCCCGCTGGAGAGATCCAGTCGGCCGTGCGCCGCAGCACCCCGGCCCGCAGGTCCAGCACGCGCTCGTGGCTGACCAGGTTTCCGTAGCGGACGTCGAACGGCTCGTCGTCCACCAGCAGGCGCACGATCTTCCCGTTGGTCACGTTCACCACGGTCTGGCCGTCCTCGGGGAAGCCGTAGCCGGCCTCGGCGTACGGCAGCGGCCGCGTCTCGTAGAAGCCGTTCAGATAGGTGCCCGGAAGGCCGTTGGGCTCGCCCTCGTCGAGGTTGCCGCGCAGGCCGATGTGGCCGTTGGAGAGCGCGAACACCGACTCCGCCTGGGCCAGCCGGTTGAGGTCGAGGGTGGCCTCGCGCAGGGCCCAGGGCTCGACCTCGAACGCGTGCTGCTCGATCATGCGTCCGGGAGCAGCTCGGCCAGATCCGAGACCACGACGTCGGCGCCGTGCTGGCGCAGCGCGTCCGCCTGCCCCGCGCGATCGACCCCGACGACCAGCCCGAAGTGGCCAGCCTTCCCGGCGGCCACCCCGGCCAGCGCGTCCTCGAAAACCGCGGCGTCGGGCGCCTCGCTCCCGAGCGCGCGGGCACCCGCGAGGAATGTGTCCGGCGCGGGCTTTCCGCGCAGCTTGTCGCGCTCTGCCACCACCCCATCGATCCGGACCTCGAACAGATCGTCGATGCCCGCGGCCACGAGCACGTCCTTGCAATTCGTGCTCGAGGAGACCACGGCACGACGCAGGCCGGCCTCCTTCGCGGCGCGGACGTACTTCACGGACCCCTCGTAGGCCTCCACCCCCTGCTCGCGGATCAGCTTGAGGACGAGCTCGTTCTTGCGATTGCCGAGCCCGTCAACCGTCTCGGCCCCCGGGGGGTCGTTCGGCGTGCCGGCCGGCAGCTCGATCTTCCGCGAGGCCAGGAAGGACGCCACGCCCTCGTAGCGCGGCTTGCCGTCGACGTACTCGTCGTAGTCGGCAGCCCGGTCGAAGGGCACGAACTGCTCGCCCGTCTTCGTCGCCCTCTCCTTGAGGAACGCGTCGAACATCTCCTTCCACGCGGCCGCGTGGACCTCCGCCGTCTTCGTCAGCACCCCGTCGAGATCGAACAGACAGGCCCGCACGTTGTCTGGAAGGCCGAGCACGAGGGAGCAGCCTACGCCGTGCGATCATCCGGCGGGGTGAGCGCGGTCGCCGTAGCCGGAAGCGCGCGCGACCGCGGCGAGACATCGGTGCGGCTCGTGTTCTCCGGGCTGCTCCTGGTGATGCTCGTCGCCGCCCTGGACTCGACGATCGTCTCCACGGCGCTTCCAACCATCGCGGGCGATCTCGGCGGCCTGCAGCACATCTCGTGGGTGGCCACCGCCTACCTGCTCGGCCAGACGATCGTCACGCCCCTGTACGGCAAGATCGGCGACCTCTACGGGCGCAAGCGCGTGCTGCAGGGGGCGCTGGTGCTGTTCCTGATCGGCTCGGCCCTCTGCGGAGCGGCGCAGAGCATGACCGAGCTGATCGCCTTCCGCGGGATCCAGGGGCTCGGCGGCGGCGGCCTGATGGTGCTGTCGCAGGCGGCGATCGGCGACGTGGTGCCGCCGTCCGAGCGCGGGCGCTACAGCGGCTTCTTCGGCGCCATCTTCGGCGTGGCGACCGTGATCGGCCCGCTGCTGGGCGGCTTCCTCACCACCAACCTCTCCTGGCGCTGGATCTTCTACGTGAACCTGCCGGTGGGCGTCATCGCGATCGCCGTGCTGGCCATCACGCTGCCCTCGGGCGAGCGCACCAAGCGGCGCGTCGACTACGCGGGCACCGCGCTGCTCGGCGGCTCGCTCACGGCGCTGGTCCTGGCGACCAGCCTGGGCGGCAACGCCTACGACTGGGGGTCGGGCTTCATCCTCGGGATGGGTATCGCCTCCGTGGCGCTGCTGGCCGCGTTCATCTTCGTGGAGCGGCGCAGCCCGGAGCCCGTCCTGCCTCCGTCCCTGTTCCGCAACAACGTGATCGTCACCACCGGGGCGGTCGGGCTGATCGTGGGCTTCGCTCTGCTCGGCTCGGTGACCTACCTGCCCACGTTCCTGCAGGTGGTGAACGGAGTCTCCCCCACGGCCTCAGGGCTGCAGTTATTGCCGCTCATGGGCGGGCTGCTGGTGATGTCGATCATCACCGGCCAGATCGTCACGCGCACCGGGCGCTACAGACCGTTCCCGATCATCGGCACGGCCGTGATGGCGCTCGGGCTCTACCTGCTCTCCACGATGGACGAGCACAGCTCCCGCGGCAGCCAGATCCTGTTCATGCTCGTGCTGGGGATGGGGCTCGGCCTGGTGATGCAGGTCCTGGTGCTGGCCGCGCAGAACGCGGTGAGCTACGAGCAACTGGGCGTGGCAACGTCCAGCGCCACGCTGTTCCGGCTGATCGGCAGCGCGCTCGGCACCGCGGTGCTGGGTGCGGTGTTCTCCAACCGGCTGGCGAACGAGCTGAGCAGCGTGCTGCCCAGGCGCGCTCAGCAGGGGGGCGCGCCGGGGATCGGCTCGCTGAGCCCGTCGTCGCTCGACCAGCTGCCGCCGGCGATCCACGCCGACTACGTGCACGCCTTCGCGCAGGCGCTCGACACGGTGTTCCTCGTGGGCGCCGGCATCAGCGTGGTGGCGTTCGGGATCTCCTGGCTGATCAAGGAGGAGCCGCTGCGCCAGACCGTGACCACCACCGGCGTGAACGAGGGGCTGGCGACGCCAACCGATCGCGACTCGCTCACGGAGATCACGCGCGCGCTCGGCGTGCTGCTGGGGCGCGACGGCGTGAAGCGGGCGATCGAGCACACGGTGGCCGAGGCCGGCCTCGATCTGAGCGCCCGGGCCGCGTTCGTGATGTTCGTGCTGGGCCGCGATCCGGAGGTGGACCTCACGGAGCTCGCCCGCCAGCGCGGCACCGACCCCGCCATCCTGGCCGAGGGGCTCGCCCAGCTCCAGGAGCGCGGCCTCGTGCAGACGCAGCCGCGGGCGCTGACGCAGGCGGGGCACGAGGCGCTCGAGCTGCTCCTCGCCGCGCGCCGGCGCCGGATCGCCGCGCTGCTCGACGGCTGGTCCCCCGAGCAGTACGACCAGGTGGGATTGCTGCTCAGCCGTCTGGCCCGCGAGGTCCAGGCGCCGGCCCCCGCCTGAGTGGCATCAGCGGGCGAGTTGTGATGTGGTCCCATGCGCACGCACGGACAGTGCTCAAACGGATTCGGATTGGAGCGGTAGATGGCCAAGGACATCAAGGTGCTTTTCGGGATCGACGTAGACGCCGTGGGAGGCTGGCTGGGCTCCTACGGCGGTGAGGATTCCCCGTCGGACATCCAGCGCGGGATGTTCTCGGGCGAGGTCGGCACACCGCGCCTGCTCAACCTGTTCGCCAAGCACGAGCTCATCACGAGCTGGTTCGTGCCTGGCCACTCGGTCGAGACCTTCCCCAAGCAGATCGAGATGGTGGTGGAGGCCGGCCACGAGATCGGCTGTCACGGCTACTCGCACGAGAACCCGATCGCGATGACTCCCACCCAGGAGGAGGACGTGCTCGGGAAGTCGATCGAGGTGATCGAGAAGATCAGCGGCCGCAAGCCGCGCGGCTACGTGGCTCCCTGGTGGGAGATGTCCGACGTCACCGCCGACCTGCTGATGAAGAACGGCTTCACGTACGACCACAGCCAGGGCTACGACGACTTCACGCCCTTCTACGCGCGCGTGGGCGACACGTGGACCAAGATCGACTACAGCAAGAAGGCCGAGGAGTGGATGAAGCCGCTCGTGCGCGGCAAGGAGATCGACCTCGTCGAGATCGGCGCCAACTGGTACCTCGACGACCTGCCGCCGATGATGTTCATCAAGAACTCGCCGAACAGCCACGGCTTCGTGAACCCGCACGACATCGAGCAGCTGTGGCGCGACCAGTGGGACTGGGTCTACGCGGAGATGGACTACGCGGTGTTCGCGCTCACGATCCACCCGGACGTGAGCGGCCGGCCGCAGGTGCTGCTGATGCTCGACCGCATCATCGAGTACATCAACAAGCACGACGACATCGAGTGGGTGACGATGGAGGACGCGGCCGACGACTTCCGGGCGCGCCAGCCGTTCCAGGGCGGCGGCTGAGCCGGGCCGGTGTGCATCCTCTGCCACCAGCTCGCGGGGGAGCCTGACTGGACCGAGGCGGGACCCCGAGGCGGCGGGCGTCGAACGACGCTCGTCGCCCGGGTCGTGTCCTGTTACGGCCTGGACTTCCGCGACAGCGGGGCGATGGCCGTGGTGTCGAACCGCAAGGGCTCCGCGGAGGTGGTGACGGGCCTCACGGACCTGTGGCCGGCCGCCGCCGCGATGGCCGGGCGCCCGCTCGATCCCCTCGACGAGGGGCTGCTGGAGCGGTTGGGCGATGGCGGCTGAGGGCCGGCTGCCGGTCGAGCTGCTCGGCGGCTTCCTCGGCTCCGGCAAGACCACGCTGCTGAGGCGGCGCTACGCGGGTGCCGCGGGCGAGCGTGCGGCGGTGATCGTGAACGAGTTCGGCGAGGTGCCGCTGGACCAGCGCATGGCGCTCGGCACCGGCAGCTCCATCCAGGTGATCGCCGGCGGCTGCGTGTGCTGCGACCGGCGCGACGAGCTGGTCCAGGTCCTGCGCCAGGTGGTGTCGGACTGGGACGGCGGCGTGGACATCGAGCGGGTGGTGATCGAGACCAGCGGCGTGGCCGATCCGGGCCCGGTGGTGGCGGCGATCGCCGCGGATCCGATGCTGCGCCACCGCTGCCGGGTGGACCGCGTGACGGTCACCGTGGACGCCCAGGCCGGCGAGGCGGAGCTGGGCTTCCCCGCCGAGCTGCGGCGGCAGATCGCGATGGCCGACGAGCTGGTGTTGACCAAGGCCGACCTCGTCACGGCCGAGACGCTCGAGCGACTCGCGCGCGGGCTGCGCGAGCTGGGCTCGGCCGCGCCGATCAAGGTCGCGGTGGACGGCGAGGAGATGCCGGAGCCGAGCTGGCCCGGGCTGAGCGAGACTCCGGCGCCGGTTCCTGATCTGGACGCGGCCGCCGCCGCGCCGCACGCGGACGCCTACGCCGCCGTCTCGATCTCCACGGCCGAGCCGCTCGACTGGGACGCGTTCGCGGTCTGGCTCAGCATGCTGCTTCAGGCCCGCGGCGACGACGTGCCGCGCATGAAGGGGATCGCCAGCGTGGCGGGCGCTACCCCGGTGGCGATCAACTCAGTGGGGCGAACGGTGCACCCCCCGGAGCACCTGGCGGACGGCGCCTCGGCGGACCGCACCGAGCTGGTGTTCGTCACCCGCGGCGTGCGGGCGGGACTGCTCGAGCGCTCGCTGGCGGCTTTTCGGCAGGGCTGGGCGCATGAGGGCCCCGAGCGTTTTCCGGAAGCGTCCTGCTTTGACAACCGTATGCGTTGTCAAAGCAGGACGCTGTCCGTAGAACGGTTGGAGCTCTCCCCTTATTGCCGCTGTAGACGCCGGTCCACCGCCGCGCCTCAGGCCGAGGCCGGCTCCTGCTCGCGCTGGTAGAGCGCGTCGAGGCTCGGCGGGCAGTCCACCAGCTCCTTGCGCTCGGGCGGCATGAAGGCCGCGATCCTCGAGGTGGTCACGCCGTAGGCGATCAGGCCCTCCAGCATCTTCACCGCGGCGGCAGTGCCGTCGATCACGGGCACGCCGAGCTCCTCCTGCATCGCCTTGTCGATCGGCCCCATGCCGGCGCAGCCGAGCAGGATCGCCTCGGCGCCGTCCTCGTCGATGGCCTTGCGGCCCTCCACGCTCACGAGCCGCTTGGCCCGGCCCAGGTCCTCCTCGATCTCCAGCACGGTCAGCGGCGCGGAGCGCACCGAGGCGCAGCGGGTCGAGAGGCCCGAGCGGTGCACGGTCTCCTTGATCATCGGCAGCACGCGCGGCAGCACCGTGACCACCGACCACTTGTACGCCACCAGGCTGGCCATGTGGAAGGCCGCCTCGGCGATGCCGACCACCGGTACGTCGGCCACCTCGCGGGCGGCGTACAGGGCCGGGTCGCCGAAGCAGGCGATCACGATGCCGTCGTACTCGCCGCGCACCTGGGCGATCTTGTCCACCACGTGGTAGGACGCGAGCACCTCATCGGCGAAGCCCTCGATCGAGCGCGGGCCCGCGTCGGGGCTCACGCAGGTGATCTCGGTCCCTGGCGCCGCCACGGCCTCCGCGCTCCGGCGGATGTCGTCGGTCATGGCCTGGGTGGTGTTCGGGTTGATTACGAGAATCGAGGGCATTGGGTGATCCTTTCTGGCGCTGGCTGTCGCCGCTGCTCCATACGAGCCTACGCTTACTCGCGCGAGTCGAGCAAGCCCATGTCGATCGACCTCGGCTCGATCGCCTGCGCCGCTCCGAGCGGCGCGATGTCCGGGTTGTCAACGGTGGCCTCGTAGCCGGGCGGACGAGGGCCGAAGTCGAAGAGGGGAACCGTGTCGCGCGCCATCTCCCGCCGCAGCGCGGCGGTGGCCTCGTCGTCGCCCACCACCACGCCGTAGAACTCCCGCGCGGCCTCGGGGGTGACGAAGCCCTTGTCGATGTCGGCCACCACCCGCTCCGCCGGGCGAGCCAGGGCGTCACCCCAGCCGCCCGCGCCGGCGGTGTCGAAGATCAGGCGGTCACCCGGCTCGATCTGGATGAAGTCCGTCTTGCCGACGATCTCCAGCGTCTCGCCGTTCGTCCGCATGAGCACCTTGCGCGAGCGCGCCGCCGTAGCGCCCGCCGCCGATTCCCCACGGGTGGGAGGTGTGCCGATCGTCGTACACCGACAGCTCGCCGGGCTCCAGGAAGCGGTACACCTTGCGGTAGCCGCAGCCGCCGCGGTGGAAGCCCGCGCCGCCCGAGTCGGGCACCACGCCGACCTCCTCGATCACCAGCGGGTAGTACATCTCCTGGTACTCGCTGGGGGTGCTCTCGAGCTGCGGGAACCAGCTGTGGGCCTCGAGCCCGTCGCCCGCGGGCCGGCCGGGGATCCCGCCCATCATGATCTCGATCGTGCCGAACTCCTCGCCGTCGCGGGCGACGCCCGAGTAGATCATGTGCGGGCTCGACCCGTAGCCCGCGGCAGCGGCCGTCTCCGGCACGTGCCGCCCGAGCGCGCCCGCCACCACGTCGATCCAGCGGGCGAGCGTGTGCACGCGGTTGCCGAGCGGCGCCGGGTAGACGCGGCCTCAGCAGGCTGCCCTCGCGCACGCGTATGTCGATCAGGTCGTAGAAGCCCTCGTTGAAGAGGATGTCGGGGTCGAACACCATGATCAGGTAGACCCCGATCACCATCTTCATCATGCCGTCGTGCAGGAAGAAGTTGATCGACCCGGGCGCCTGGTCGGAGGTGCCCTCGAAGTCGAAGACCGCCCGCTCGCCCTCGCGCCAGAGCGTGAGCTTGATCCGGAACGGGCCGTTGCCGCGCCCGTCGTCGTCCACGAAGTCCTCGAACGACTGCGGCTCCTCCGGGATCTTCTCCCCGATCAGCTTGTGCACGGCGCGCGCGCGTGCGCTCGAGCAGCGCGTCGCAGGCCTCGAGGTAGGTGTCACGGCCCACGCGGTCGCAGATCTCGAGGATGCGCTGCTCGCCGAGGGCCGTGGCCGTGCAGAGCGCCATCACGTCGGCGATCGCCGCCTCCGGCGCGCGCGAGTTGCGGGCCAGCACCTTCAGCAGCTCGTTGTTCAGCACGCCGCGCGCGTACAGCTTCACCGGCGGGAAGCGCACGCCCTCGTCGAAGATCGTCACGGCGCCGGCCGGCATCGAGCCGAACACCTGCCCGCCCACGTCCAGCAGGTTGCCGAACTGGGTGGCGAAGCCCACGAGCACGCTCCTCGTGGAACACGGGCCGGCTGATCAGCACGTCCGGCACGTGGGAGATCGAGCCACCGCAGAGGTAGGGGTCGTTCTGCATGATCACGTCGCCCGGCTCGATCGGCTCCTCGTACAGCTCGAGGAACGACTTGAGGTAGGACCCGAACTGGCCCACGAGCATGCTGCCGTGGCGGTCGGCCACCAGCGGGTAGGTGTCGTGCGTCTCGCGGATCATCGGCGAGATCGAGGTGCGGAACATGATCGCGTCCATCTCGTGTCGCACCCCGCGCAGGGTGTTCTCGATGATCTCGAGCGTGACTGCGTCCATCACACGGCCTCCAGCAGCAGGTTGAGATAGCGGTCCACCCGCGCCCGCGTCCCCGGGTGCACGAAGCGTGGTGGAGTCCTCCTGTTCGACGATCGCCGGCCCGACCAGCTCGTGGCCCGGGCCGAGGCCTGAGCGGCGATACACGGGAGCGCCGACCCACTCGCCGTCCCAGTAGACGCGGTGATCGGGCCGCGTGATGGCGTCCTCCACCGGCCCCGTGGCGTCCGGCAGCTCGCGGATCGGCCGCGCGGCCTGATGGGCCGCGGCCACGCAGCGCACCACCACGAGCTCGGGGTCGAGCTGCAGCCTGAAGCGATAGGTGCGCTCGTGCGCCTCCTCGAACAGCCGCGAGAGCGTGGCGGGCAGGTCGGCGTCGGCGCGCGGATCGGGGTGGACGACGGGGAGCTCGTAGCCCTGACGCGCGTAGCGGATCCCGAACTGGAAGGTGAGCCGGCGGTCATCCGCCGCGATCGCGTGGCCGTCGAGCCAGGCCATCGCGTCGCGCTCCAGGTCGTCCACCAGCGTGAGCAGCTCGTCTTGCCCGAGCTTGGCGAGCGGCTGGATGCGACTGCGGCCGAACTCGCGCTGCATGTCCGCCACGAGGAAGCCGAGCGTGCTGAACACGCCCGGGGACGGCGGGATGACCGTGACCGGGGTGCCGATCAGCTCCATCAGCGCGTTCGCGTGCAGCGGGCCGGCGCCGCCGAAGGCGACCAGCGTGAACTCGCGCGGGTCGTGACCGCGCTGCACCGACACCAGGCGCAGACCGCCCAGCATGCGGTCGTTCGCCACGTCGATGATCGCGCGCGCGGCCTGCTCGAGCGGGATGTCGAGCCCGGTCGCCACCTGCTGCACCGCCTTCTCCGCCAGGTCGCGGTGAATCGGCATCTTGTCGTCGAGCAGGCTGGGCAGGTAGCCCAGCACCACGTTGGCGTCGGTCACCGTGGGCTCCTCGCCGCCGCGCCCGTAACAGGCCGGGCCCGGCACCGAGCCCGCGCTGTCCGGGCCCACGCGCAGCGCGCCGGTGACCGGTACCCGCGCGAGCGAGCCGCCGCCCGCGCCGATGGCCACCACGTCGAGCGACGGCACGCGCAGCTTGTAGTAGTCGGTCAGCGAGCTGCGCCGGCCCACCGCGGCCTGCCCCGCGCGCGAGAGCGCGACGTCGGTGCTGGTGCCGCCGATGTCGAAGGAGAGGACGTCGGGGCGCCCGATCAGCTGGCCCACGTGCACCGCAGCGCGAACGCCGCCGGCCGGGCCGGAGAAGATCGTCTCCACGGGCCGCTCGATCGCGTCCTTCCCGCTCATCACCCCGCCGTCGGAGCGCACGATGTTGAGCTTGGCCTCCGGGAACGAGCGCCTCAGGTCCTCCTCGACCGAGCGCACGTAGTTGCCCATCTCCGGCTGCACGTAGGCGTTGGCCACGGCGGCCAGCGTGCGCTCGTACTCGCGGATCTCGGGCACCACGTGGGAGGCCAGCGACACGGACAGGCCCGGCGCCTCCTCCGCGGCCCACGCCCCGGCCCGCTCCTCGAGGTCAGGCCTGAGGTAACCGTTCATGAGCGCGATCGTGATCGCCTCCACCCCGCGCTCCGCCAGCTCCCGCACCGCGTCGCGCACGCCCTGCTCGTCGAGCGGCTCCACCTCCTCGGCCGCGGCCGATATGCGGCCGCCGACCTCGCGCACGTCGCGCGTGTCGGCCAGCGGCGGGGGCTTCTCCCAGATCATCCAGCCGCTGACCGGGCCGGGCGTCCAGGAGCGCGCGATCTCGAGGATGTAGCGGAAGCCGCGCGACACGATCAGGCCGACCCGCGCGCCGCGCTGCTCCAGCACCGTGTTCGTGACCACGGTGGTGCCGTTCAGCACCAGGTCGATGTCGCCGGAGGAGACCCCGGCCCGCTCGGCTGCGACCAGCACCGCCTGCACCACGCCCTCCGCCGGGTTGGGCGTGCTCGGCACCTTCGCCAGCACCGACAGCTCGCCGTCGCGTGACGACCAGCAGGACGTCGGTGAACGTGCCGCCGACGTCGACCCCGACTACGTGGCTGGCCATCTCAGACCTCGGCCGAGAGCGCCTCCCGCGCGCCGGCGGTCGGACCTCCCGCCGAGGGTAGGGCTCCGGAGACCACCGCGCCGCCCTGGATCACCGCTTCGAGCGCGTCGGGATCGGTGAGCACGCGGATGCGCTCGGTGGGATCGCCGTTGAGGATCAGCAGGTCGGCGCGCTTGCCGCGCTCGAGCGTGCCGGTGTCCTCGAAGCCGATCACGCGCGCCGCGTCGCGGGTGGCGCTCAGCAGCGCCTCCTCGGGGCTCATCCCGATCGCCTCCACGTACGAGCAGATCTCCTCGAGGCCGCCGCCCTGCGGGAAGTTCGATAGGCCGGAGTCGCTGCCGGCCACGATCGTCACGCCCGCCTCGTGAGCGGTGCGGATCGCGTTCAGGTGCGCCTCGTGGGTGATGCGATGGGCGGCGACGATCTCGGGCAGGATCCCGTGCTCGAGCCCGTGCTCGGCGAACGCCGTGTAGAGGCCCATCGTGGGGCAGATCGCCACCTCGTTCTCGAGCACCGCCTCGGTGCCCTCCTGGTCGAGGTAGATGGCGTGCTCGATCGTGCGCACGCCCGCCTTGGCGGCCTTGATGATCGAGTTGCGCGACTCCGCGTGGCAGGCCACCGGCTTGCCCTTGTCCTCCGCCTCCTCGCAGACCGCGCGCAGCTCCTTGAACGACATCGTGTCGCGCTGCGCCGGGCAGAGCGGGTTGAAGCCGGTGCCGCTGGCCTCGACCTTCACCCAGTCCACGCCGTCCTTCACCTGCTGGCGCACCGCGTTGCGCGCCTCCCACGGGCCGGTGACGATCTCCGTCAGCGCCGCCGCGTACTGCTCGCGCCGGAAGATGTGGGTGGGGTGCATGTCACCGAGCCCGCCCCAGACCGAGATGATCTGCTTCGACGCCTTCACGCGCGGCCCCGGCAGGCGCCCCTCGGCGATCGCGTCGCGGATGATCACCGCGATGTTCCCGCGGGTGCCCACGTCCCTGATCGCCGTGAACCCCATGCGCTGCAGCAGCGCGGCGTTCAGCGCGGCGTCGATCGCGGCCGCCTCGAGCGGCTTCGACAGCTCGATGCTGTACGGGTCGCGCACCTCCGAGTAGACGAGGTGCGCGTGCACGTCGATCAGGCCGGGCATCACGGTGCGGCCGCCGCAGTCGATCGTCGGCCCATCGCCGGGCGCCTCCCCGGTGCGGCCGACCCAGGTCAGGGCGTCGCCGTCGATCGTCAGCGCGCCGTCCTCGACTGTGGCTGCGCCGGTGGCGGTGAAGAGACGGGCGTTCTCGAGCGTGAGGGGCATCCATGCGCTCCTGAAGACGGAGGGACTGAGAGGGCGCAACGGTATACCACCGTGTGCCGTGCTGGAAAGTCGCGTCTAGCGGGGCTGGGGCACGACCAGCACCGGGCGAGCGGCGTGGTGCACCACCCCGCTGGCGAAGCTGCCCAGCGTGAGCTCGCGTAGCGGCCCCTTGCCCTTCGATCCCACCACCGCGACGGAGGCGTTGCGGCCGTCGATCAGCTTCACGGCCGTGGTCCAGGCGTGGCCCTTGGCCTGCTCGACCAGGGGCTCGGCGGCCAGGCCGGCGTCGCGCGCGGCGGTCGCGCCCTCCTCGGCGAGCTTGTCCGCCTCCTCGGCTCCGACGGACTGCAGCTCGGCCATCGCCTCCTCCAGCGCGCCGGTCACCCCGGCCAGCGAGTAGCGGTAGGCAAAGGTGGACTCGATCGACTCCCATACGTGCAGGACGATCGCGTGCGCGCCCGGGAACAGGCGCGCCGCCTCTTCGATCGCGCGCCTGGCGTTCTCGGAGCCGTCGTAACAGATCACCAGCGGGCGGTCGTCGCTCACCGCTCGGATCCTACGTGGCCGGCTGGCCGTCGTCGTCT
>CAVYPF010000007.1:0-7881 GCA_963770325.1 uncultured Thermoleophilaceae bacterium
CCCGGCTTCGAGCACCTGCAGCGTGGGGCTGCGGGTCTCAAAAACATCAGTATCGGGCGCTTTCGGCCGATATAAACAATGTGAAGGCGGGAATCGAATCGGCCCCTGCACGGCGCGCCCTGGCGCTGCTGTGGCTGGCGTTCGCCGTCTACGTGCTGCACCCCGCCGTGGGGCTCGGCGGCAAGGGTCTCGACAGCTTCTTCAACGACTGGCTCTACAACGGCCTGCTCGTGCTGGCGGCGCTGGCCTGTTTCGCGCGCGGGCTGCTGCGGCGCGACTCGCAGCGCGCGGCCTGGCTGCTCGTGGGCGTCGCCCTCACCGCATGGGCGACGGGCGACATCTACTACTCGGTCGCGCTCGAGCACCTGAGCTCGATCCCGTTCCCGTCGATCGACGACGCCTTCTACCTGGCCTTCTACCCGCCCGCCTACGTGGCCATCGGCCTGTTCGTGCGCTCGCGCACCTCGACGTTCCGCGCCAGCAGCTGGCTCGACGGGATCAGCGGCGCGCTGGCGGTGGCTGCGGTCGCCGCCGCGGTCGTCTTCCAGGCGGTGCTCTGAGCGTCGCGGGCTCCAGTCCCGCGGCGATGGCCACAAACCTCGCCTACCCGCTGGCGGACCTGCTGCTGCTCGGCGTGCTCGTCGACCTCGGCCGCGCTCAGCGGCTGGCGGGTGGACCGCGCCTGGGGTCTGATGGCGGCGGCCTCACGCTGTTCGCGCTGAACGACAGCATCTACCTCTATCGACCGCCGCCGGTACCTACGTGGACGGCGGAATCCTCGACGCGGGCTGGCTCGCCGCCTGCCTCGTCTTCGCTGTGGCTGCGTGGCAGCCCGCCCCGCGGCGCAGAGCCGCGCGCGACGAGAGCTGGCGCGTGCTGGCCGTGCCGGCCGTCGCGGCCGCGGTGGGCATTGGGCTGCTTGTGGTGGACCACTTCCACCGGATCAACGCGCTGGCGCTGGGGCTCGCGGTGGCGCAGCGGTGTCGGCGATCGCGCGCATGGGGCTGACCTTCGTCGAGTACCTGCGCATGATCGAGGCAAGTCGCGAGGAGGCCTCCACCGACTCGCTGACAGGGATGGCGAACCGCAGGCGGCTCGTGGCCGACCTCGACGACGCGCTCTTCGACCGTCGCTCCGCAGCCCTCGCGCTGTTCGACCTGGACGGCTTCAAGCTCTACAACGACACCTACGGCCACCCGGCGGGCGACACCCTGCTGATCCGCCTGGGACGCGCGCTCGACGCGGCCGTGGACGGGCGCGGTCGCGCCTACCGGATGGGCGGGGACGAGTTCTGCGTGCTGGTTGACGACGCCGACCTGAACGGGCTCCTGGCGGACTGCGCCGAGGCACTCACCGAGGTCGGCCCCGGCTTCGCCATCAAGCCCTCGACGGGCGCGGTCGTGTTGCCGCGCGAGGCCCAGACCTCCGCCGATGCGCTCAAGACCGCCGATCAGCGCATGTATCAGCAGAAGCGGGGCGGCCGGAAGTCGGCCGGGCATCAGAGCGCCGACGTGCTGCTGGGCGTGGTGCAGGAGCGCGACGAGAAGCTCGGCGAGCACGCCGCGGGTGTCGCGCAGCTGGCGCGAGCGGTGGCCGTCCGGCTCGGGCTCGGTCCCGACGACGCCGACGAGGTGGCGCACGCCGCGCAGCTACACGACATCGGCAAGGTGGGCGTGCCCGACACGATCCTCACGAAGCCCGGGCCCCTCGAGGAGGACGAGCTGGACTTCATCCACCGTCACACCCTGATCGGCGAGCGCATCGTACGCAGGGCGCCGGCGCTGGAGGGCGTGGCCAGGCTGGTGCGCTCGAGCCACGAGCGCTGGGACGGCGACGGCTATCCCGACGGGCTCGCGGGCCCCTCGATCCCGCTCGGAGCGCGGATCGTGGCCGTGTGCGACGCGTTCCAGGCGATGGTGTCCGACCGGCCCTACCGGGACGTCGTTCCCGCCGACGCCGCGCTGCGCGAGATCGAGCGCTGCGCCGGAGCGCAGTTCGACCCCGCAGTGGTCGAGGCGCTCGCCGCGCTCATCACCGAGCGCAGCGCGCATGAGCTGGCCGCGTAAGCGCCGCCTGGCTCAATTTTTTGGCGCCCAGAAACGGGCGCTGCGCCGCCCAGGGGCCCGGCGGGCGGCCCCTGGGCGGCACGGCGGCGAGATTTACGCCGTCGCGTAGCGCAGCGAGCCGGGCGTGGTGAGGGTCTCGCCGGTCTCCAGCAGGGTCTTCAGGCCGGAGAGGATCATCGGCCAGCCACCGTAGAGCTGGTCGTTCGCGCCCTCGCGCAGCTGGTCGTGCGTGACGGTCAGGCGGCACGAGTCGGCGACCTGCTCGATGTCCCAGGTCACGCGCGAGGTCCCCTCGCTCTTCACGTCATCGCCCCAGAGCGCGGTGAAGCTCTGGACCAGCCGGCGCGGGGGATCGACCTCGAGGTTCTCGCCCTCGCTGATCGGCATGCCCGCCTGCGGGTGCACGGCCCGGTAGGTCGAGCCGGGCGTCCAGTCGGACTCCACGCCCACACCGAAGTTGTACTTCTGCCTCAGCTCGTTGTTGGTGATCGCCTCCCACAGGCGCTCCGGCGTGGTCTTGATGTAGATCTCGAAGACCTTCTCCATGACGTCCTCCTCGATGCTCTTCTTGAGCCCCGTGAGCGCGGCGGCCCAGGGCTCGGCGTATTTGCTCACCCACCTGTCGTGGACGAGCCGGATCGGGACGGGGTTCAGGAAGTGGAGCTTCTCGCGGCCGCGTCGCTTCGTGGTGACGAGACCCGCCTCCTCCAGCACCCTCAGGTGCTTCATGACGCCGAAGCGGGTCATCGGCAACCGCTGCTCGAGAGCACTGAGCGTCTGCCCGTCCTCCCTGAACAGCTCGTCGAGGAGGCTCCGGCGGGTTGGATCGGCGAGGGCCCTGAACACATCGTCCATGGCCGGGATCATACGTGACCATTTGGTCACCTGTCAAGTCCATTACGCTTCCAGCCGGTGCCTCGCATCGCGATCATCGGAAGTGGCTTCGCCGGGCTCGGCATGGGCATCAGGCTGCGCCAGGCCGGCATCGAGGACTTCGCGATCCTGGAGCGCGCGGACAGCATCGGCGGCACCTGGCGCGACAACAGCTATCCGGGCTGCGCCGTCGACGTTCAGTCGCACCTGTACTCGTACTCGTTCGCGCCGAATCCGGACTGGAGCCGCGTCTACGCGCCCCAGGAGGAGATCTGGAGCTACATCCGCCGCTGCGCGGACGAGTTCGGCGTCAACGACCACGTGTGCTTCGGGCACGAGGTGCTCGGCGCCGACTGGGACGAGACGCGGCAGCGCTGGCTCATCGACACCTCGGCGGGCCCGGTCGAGGCGCAGTTCCTGATCTCCGCGATGGGGCCGCTCAGCGACCGCTCGCTGCCGGACATCCCCGGCCTCGACACCTTCGAGGGCGCGCGCTTCCACTCGGCGGCGTGGGACCACGACTACGACCTGGCCGGCAAGCGCGTCGCTGTGATCGGGACCGGCGCCTCGGCCGCCCAGCTCGTCCCTGAGATCCAGCCGAAGGTGGCCAAGCTGCTCGTGTTCCAGCGCACGCCACCCTGGACCTTCCCGCGCATGAACCGCCGCATCACCCCGGTAGAGCGCGCGCTTTACCGGCGCTACCCCGGATTCCAGCGGTTCGTGCGCGCCCGCCAGTACTGGTACCGCGAGACCCTGGCGGTCCTCCTTCAGCGGCCGCAGCGGGCGGTCCTGCTCGAGAAGATCGCTCGAGCGCGGCTGCGCCGGCAGATCCCGGATCCCGAGCTGCGCGAGAAGGTCACGCCGAGCTACCGGATCGGCTGCAAGCGCATCATCGTCTCCGACGATTACCACCCGACCCTCACGCGCGCGAACGTCGAGCTGGTAACGAGCTCCATCCGGGAGGTCCGGCCCCAGTCGATCGTCATGGAGGACGGCGAGGAGCATGCCGTCGACGCGATCATCCTCGCGACCGGTTTCCGCCCCATCTGCGTGGCCGACCCGCTGCGCGGCCGCGGCGGAGTCGCGCTGGCCGAGCGCTGGGCCGAGCGCCGCGAGGCGTACCTCGGCACGACGGTGGCCGGCTACCCCAACTACTTCATGCTGATCGGCCCGAACACCGCGACGGGCCACACCTCGGCGCTGCTCTACGCCGAGGCGCAGATCGAGTACGTGATGAGCTGCCTCGAGCATCTCGAGCGCAACGGCCTCGACTCGCTCGACGTGCGGGACGAGGTGCAGGCCGCGTTCAACACGGATCTGCGTCAGCGGCTGAAGGGCACCGTCTGGACCTCGGGCGGCTGTGGCAGCTGGTACCTCGACGCCGACGGCGGGACGTCGGTGATCTGGCCCGGATACACGTGGCAGTTCGAGAGGGCGCTCAGCGCCTTCGACCCCGAGGCCTACGAGCTGCGCCGAACCGTCGGCGCAGCTCCTGCATCGGATCGAACAGCGGTCTAGCGCCCGCCCGGCGCTAGTGCTTCTTGACCTTGATCTTCAGGGTCACGATGCGGGTGGTGTAGCCCTTCTTGGTGATCTTCAGCCGCACCTTCGTGCTGCGCTTGAAAGTGCCCAGCTTCAGCTTGGCGACGCCCTTGCGGTTCGTGCGCGCGCGAGGAGCCTTCACCTTGTGCTTGGCGGCGGCGCTCGAGCCCTTGCCGGTGATCCTCGTCACCGTCGCACCGGACAGCGGCTTGCCTGCATCGGCCACCTTGACCGTGGCCACCGCCTGCTTGGTGGGCGTGACGGTGAGTGAGGCCACCTGCACGTCCGCGCCGGGCTGCAGCTGGGTCGACGAGATGGCCACCTCCGCTCCGCTCGGCCCGGGCCCGAAGGTGCCGAGAATGTCGAGCACCTGAGCCTGCGCGCTCGCGGCGAGCGCGAACGAGTCGTTGGCTCCCGACGGGATGGGCACCATGATCGGCTGGTCGAAGACGGTGGCGTCGGCGTTCGAGCGCGAAGCGAACAGCTGCAGGTCTCCGCCAGACTGGCTCGTCCACACCACCCACAGCCGGCCCGTCGGGTCGGCCGCGATCGCGACGTTGCGAATTCCCCGGTCGCCGCTGGAGATCACGATCGGCGCCGTCGCTCCGACCTTCCAGACCAGGACGCGCGTCTGCGACGGGTAGCCGGCGCCGTACGCCGCGTAGAGCCCGGCCTGCCCGGGACGGCCGGTGAACGCCACGCGGTTGCCAGGCTGGATCGAGTTCCCGCCGACCTGCGAGGCGGGCAGCAGCGTGGGCGTGCCCACCGGAGCGCCCGTGGCGGGATCGACCGCCTGCTCGTAGTAGCCGGTGTGCCCGGTCGCATTGGAGAACCACGCGATGGCGGGCTGTCCGCTGACCCCGTCGACGGCGAGCATCACGTTGTAGCCGCAGCAACCCGCAAGCTGAGCCTGGAAGTCCTGGTTGGGAAGCGCGGAACCGATACCCCGATGCACCGTCACGCCCAGCGTGTGCGCCCACGCCTCGAGCGGCGTCCCGTCGGGGAGCGTCGCCGCGCTGACGTCGGACCCGTAGGCCTGGTCGTCGTTCACGCCGTCGGTGGCGGAAGCCGTGCCGGGCGCCACGGTCCAGGGGCCGTCAGGACCGGCAGAGCTGGCGTAGTTCAGATCCTGGTTGGGGTCGTTCTGGTCGGTGCTGTGCAGGCCGCCGAAGAACGCGGCGATGCCGCCTGGCTGGGCAACGAGCGCAGGGGCGCTCAAGGTGGCCCAGGCCGTCGCGATCGCCGGCTTGGCGGCGACCCCGCCCGTTGCCGCGATCTGCGCGCTGAGGATGTCGGAGCTGCTGCCGTCGGGATTCTTGGCCTCGTACGCAACCTCGAGCGAGCCGTCGCCCAGACGCAGCGGCCAGGGCTGAGCAAGCAGCGGCGAGCGTGTGGATTGCGGCAGCTGGGTCCAGCTGCCCGGCGTGGCCGCGGACGCCGAGGCGGCCGTGGCCAGCATGGCTCCCCCGACGATGAGAGCGGACAGCACCCGGCGGGCGCGCGAGGCCAGTGGCGGCATATTGAGATCTCCGTGGGTGGTGGTGTGCGAGCGGGGGCACTGTACACCGAATGGGGTAGAGCGGGCCAGTTTGGAGAAGCCCGTAATGGGTCAGGCGAGCGCTGCCGCTTCGGCCGAGGCCGAGGGCTCGATGTCCGGTAGGCGAATCATGCGGCCTGAGTTGAACAACCCGAGGAGACCCGCGAGGATCGGCACGAGCAGCGCCACCCGAAGGGCGAGGTTCGTGGCGTCGGTGTTGATGCTGAGGATCTCCTCGCGGACGGCCGGGCGTTCGCGGACCAGAAGCTCATCGAGCTGGGTGTTGCTCACGACCTGCGCGTCGTCTTCCATTGTCTGCGCGATCTGGTGCTGCTGCGAGGAGGGGATCACGGCGCTCGCGTTCGTCATGTTCGTGAACGCCAGCGAGAGGGTCGCCAGCAAAACGCCGCCGGCCACCGCCAGGCCGAACGAGAGCCCGAACGACCCCGCCGCCGAGTTCACCCCTGCCGCCTCGCTGATTCGTTCCTCATCGATCGGCGCCAGCGTGTAGTTGTTGAGCTGGGACACCAGCAGACCGAGCCCCGCTCCTGCGATCACGAGCGGGATGACGAGATACCAGCCGGAGTGCGCCCTGGGCACGATCGGGATGATCAGCGCCAGCCCCAGCGCGCTCAGCGCGAACCCTGCCTGAATGATCTTCGCGGGGCGGCGTTTGCCAGCTCTCCGTCCAGCGAGGATTGCCACGGCGAACATGGTCAGCGAGAGCGGGGCGATCGACAGGCCCGTCTGCAGAGCGTCGTACTCGAGCTTGATCTGCAGGAAGATCGGCAGCGCGATCATCGCCCCTCCAAGCGTCACGTTCTGCAGCATCTGCCCGGTGACGCCGACCCTGAAGTGCGGAAGCCGGAACAGGTCGGGATCGAGCACCGTCACCTTGCCCTCGTGATGTCGGCGCACGAGCCAACGGGCAAGCGTCCAAAGCGCGAGCGCCCCGATCGCGATCAGCAGCACCACGTAATCGCCGCCCTCCTGCCACACCAGGATGCCGAGCACAACGCCGCCCATCCCCAGTACGGACAGGACGGCGCCCACCCCGTCGATCTGCCGGTCTCCCGTGTACGGGACGTCCTTGACCAGCCCGATCTGCGACAGCACCACCACGATGACGACGACCTCCAGCAAGAAGCCCACACGCCAGGACAGGTAGGTCGTGACGAACCCTCCGAGGAGCGGTCCGACCGCGGCGGCGATCGCAGCCGCCGCTCCCACGAGCGCGTAGGTCTTCTTCTGCGCAGCGCCCTCGAAGTTGCCATGGATCAGCGACTGCATCGC
The DNA here is from genome assembly GCA_963770325.1 of uncultured Thermoleophilaceae bacterium. Classification (GTDB taxonomy): domain Bacteria; phylum Actinomycetota; class Thermoleophilia; order Solirubrobacterales; family Thermoleophilaceae; genus JAICJR01. The sequence goes on from CAVYPF010000007.1 coordinate 7,312, forward strand.
GGGCAGCAGGAGCGACGCGCCGAGCCCCCCGATGATCGCCCAGAAGATGATGATCGCGGTCAAACTCTGGGCGAGGGTCATCGCCAGAGCGCCGATGGCGTACGCCACCAGACCGACCACGTATGCCCGCTTGCGGCCGAACAGATCGCCCAGCTTGCTGCTGATCAGGATGAACGCGGCGGAGATCAGCGCCTCGAGCGCGATCGCGCTCTGAACAGCGCTCACCGTCGTGTGGAGATCCTTGACGACCGCCGAGATCGACACGTTCATCAGCGACGTGTCGACCACGAGCACGAACATCGCGGCCGCGAGCAGAAGCGACAGCCGCGCGTTCCCGCCCTGCCCCTTCGATCCGCTTATCGCCGCATCGCCAGCCATTGGCTCCGGCGAACCCTAACCGCGACCTAGGAGGCCACCGCGTCGCGGATTGGGTCCAGCGCCGCCATATGTTGGCGCCGACGAGCTGCCGATCCTAGGAGTTGCCCTGCCCGGTTGGGAGAGTCGGCGGCGTAGCGAGCGCCTGGCTCTTCCTAATAAGGATCACGCCAGACGTTTGAGCGAAAAGGGGAG
>CAVYPF010000008.1:0-7660 GCA_963770325.1 uncultured Thermoleophilaceae bacterium
TTTGCCTGGAGAATCGAGCAACCAGTGGCGGGCCCGGCAGAGTCGGCCGTGGCGGGGTCGATCTGAACAGGTAGCTCGTCTGAGAGCCCCACCGGCGCCGCACGAAGAGTAACCCACCGGCAAGAGCGTCGAATAGAACGGCGGGAGCGTGCATCATCCGTTGCAGCGGTAGCTTTTGGCGGTATGCAGACCGTCGAGTTCATCGCGGCGATCATCGGCGTCCTCGGCCTGATCGGCTATCTCGTGGTGGTCGGCTTCGTCACGCGCAAGCCCCAGGGCGTGCACGAGGACGCCGCGCGCGAGTACTTCGACCGGTACGGGCGCTGGCCCGACGACGACTGAGCGAGCGAGTCCACATCTGGATCGCCGAGGCGGCCGATCGTCCGGACGTGGTGCGGTTGATGCTGCTGTTCCGCGACTTCTGGGACCGCGACTGGCCGGAGGACGACGCCTGGGAGCGCGGCGTCGAGCGGCTGCTCGACGACCCGGATACCGAGTTCCTGCTCGCCTCGGTCGGGGACCAGCCCGCCAGCGGGGTCACGGCGCTGCGCTACCGCCACAGCCTCTGGCAGGACGCTCCGGACTGCGCGCTCGAGGACCTGTACGTGGAGGAGGAGGCACGCCGCCACGGGCTGGGCGAGGCCCTGGTGCGCGCGGCGATCGAGCGCGCCACCGAGCGCGGCTGCCGGCGCGTGGAGCTCGACGTGAACGAGAACAACGAGGCGGCGCTGGGGCTGTACGAGAAGCTCGACTTCAGCTCATGGAGCGAGGAGCTGAGCGGGCACAACCTCTTCATGCGCCACCATATGGATCAGTAGCGGACCGGCAGCGAGCTGAGGCCGCGGGTGAGCAGCAGCGGCAGCCAGTCGAGGCGCTCCGTGTCGAGCGCCACCCCCGCGAGGCGGTCGAACATACGCGGCAGCGCAGTCTGAACCTCCAGCCGCGCGAGCGGCGCCCCCAGGCAGTAATGGATGCCGAAGCCGAAGGCCACGTTGCGGTTGTCGGGCCGGCGCAGGTCGAGCCTGTCGGGGTCGTCAAATCGCCGCGGGTCGCGGTTGGCGGCACAGGTGACGAGCAGCACGCGATCGCCGGCGCGGATGGTCTGCCCCGAAAGCTCCACGTCCTCCACCGCCCTGCGCACCACCACCTTGGCGGGGCCGTCGAAGCGGTTCAGCTCCTCCACGCCGTCGCCGATCAGAGACGGCTCGCCCTCGAGCAGCTCGCGCTGGCCCGGGTGCTCGATCAAGGCGAGGAAGCCGTTGGCGATCAGGTTCGTGGTGGTCTCGTGTCCGCCGAACAACAGCAGCAGGCAGGTGTTCACCACCTCGCGCTCGGACAGCGCGTCGTCCGCATCGCGCGCGCGCACCAGGGCGCTGATGAGGTTGTCAGCCGGCTCGCGTCGGTAGCGCTCGACCAGCTCTTGGAGGTACTCAGACAGCGCCACCAGCCCCGCCTGCGCCCGGCGTCGGTCCTCGTCGTCACGCACGGCCTCGAAGATCACGGTGGAGGCTGCTTGCGACCAGCCGCGGAAGAGGTCGCGGTCCTCCCCCGGCACGCCGAGCATCTCCGCGATCACGAGCGCGGGAATCGGGAAGGCGATGTCGCGCACCACGTCCACCGTGCCGCTCGGCGGCAGGTCGAGCACGTGGTCCACGATCTCGATCACGCGCGGCTCGAGCTCCTGCACCGCGCGGGGTGTGAACGCGAGCTTCACGAGGTTGCGCAGGCGCGTGTGGTCGGGCGGGTCCTTGAACACCATCCAGTCCGACAGCACCGAGAACATCGGTCCCCGCTCCGTCTGCTGTTCGGCGGTGAGCTTGTTCGAGTAGACGGAGTCCACGCGGTCGGACGAGAGGCGCTTGTCGAGGAACGCCTCCGCCACGTCGCCGTAGCGCGTGATGAGCCACGACTTGTGAGCCGCGTCCCAGTGCACCGGCTCGTGCTCGCGCAGTTCGCCGAAGACCGCGTACGGGTCGGCCACCGCCTGCTCGCCGAGGATGTCCACGCTCAACCCCCGAGGATGGCCACGACGCAGCCGTTGCCGTCGATGCCGCCCACGCCGCCGCCCATCGTCTCCACGAGCGCGGTGCGCGCGCCGGGCACCTGCCGCCGCTCGGCCTCCCCGCGCAGCTGCCAGGTGAGCTCAGCGATCTGAGCGAGCCCCGTGGCGCCGAGCGGATGGCCGCGGGACAGCAGGCCCCCGGAGGGGTTCACCGGCTGCGCCCCGCCGAGCCCCAGCTCGCCCGCAGCCAGCCGCGCGGCAGCGCCGCCGGGCTCTGCGAGCCCCAGCGCCTCCACCGTCACCAGCTCGCCGATCGTGAACGCGTCGTGCACCTCGAGCACGTCCACGTCGGCCGGGCCCACGCCCGCCTCCTCATAGGCGTCGCGGCTCGTGTCCGCCACCACGTCATAGCCCCACACGTGCTGGGAGCTCTGGTCCCACGCCTGCCCGGAGCGCAGAGCGCTCGCGCGGATCGGGACGTCGCGCGGATCGCCCCGCTCGGGCCCGAGCACGGCCGCGGCAGCGGCGTCGGAGAGCCCGGCGCATTGGAACAGCGTGAGCGGCTCGGCGATCATCCGCGAGCCCAGCACCTCTTCCTCGGTGACGGCCCGGCGGCGGCCGGCGCGCGGGTTCAGTGCGCCGTGCTGGGAGTTCTTCACCGACACGCGGGCGAGGTCGCTGGGCGTGGCGCCGTGATCGGCCATGTAGCGCGAGGCCGACAGGCCGTACAGCGCAGGCAGCAGCATGCCGCTGGCCTGCTCGTAGTCGCTCGGCTCGGGGGCGATCGGGCCGTCGAACAAGCTCGTGAGGTGCTCCACCCCCAGCGCCAGCACCCGCTCGTAGCGGCCGCCGAGGATGGCGGCCCGCGCCTCGTGGAAGGCGGTGGTGCCGCTGGCGCAGGCGTTCTCCACCGTGATGATCGGGATACCCGTGATGCCCACGCCGGACAGCGCCCGCTGCGCCACCCCGGGCGCGCCGAACACCGTGCCCACGTAGGCGGCGTCCACATCCGTCACGCCGGCGTCGTCCAGCGCCTCTGTCACGGCCTCCCACGCCAGCTCGGCCGCCTGCTTGTCCGGCCGGCGGCCGAAGCTGGAGCTGCCCACGCCCCAGATGCAGACGCTCACGCGATCGCCTCCACCGCAGGGTCGCCGTCGGCGGTGGACGCGGTGAGCCGCACGCGCGAGCCGATCGCGGTCGGGCCGGTGACGTGGGCCAGCAGCCGAGGTCCGTCGTCCAGGTCCACGTACGCGAGCGTGTAGGGCGCGTGGCGGCCGGCCGGCGCCACGTGTAGCACGGTGACCGCCCAGATCTCGCCCTCGGGGCCGAACCGCGTCACAGAGACGGTGGCGCCGCAGCGCGGGCAACGGGGCAGCATGCGCACCAGCGCGTGGCCGCATGCGTCGCAGCGCGCCCCCGCCAGCAGGTGGCTGGCCCCCTCGGCAACCACGACCGGGCGCGGATCGCTCATGCCGTGCGCCTGTCGGTGACCCTGCGGGCCTTGAACACCGTGGGGGGCAGCGCGCCCGGCTCGAGCAGCTCCACCGGCACGCGGATCTGCAGGCTGCGCTTCAGCTCCTCGGACGCTGCGCCCTCGATCGCCCGGCGGCCCTCGTCGCTGACGTTCGTGTCCTCGTGCGCCAGCTCCACGCGCACGGTCATCTCGTCCAGCGCGCCCCGCCGATCCACCAGGATCTCGAACTCGGCGCCGAGCCCCTCGCAGCGGCGCAGCACCTGCTCCACCGCGCTCGGGTAGATGTTGGCCCCGCGGATGATGAGCATGTCGTCCAGGCGGCCGATGATCCCCTCCGGCAGGCGCGGGTAGGTGCGCCCGCACGAGGTCGGGGCGTCGTGGACCATGTAGGTCTCGTCGCCCGGCCAGAAGCGGATCATCGGCTGGGACTCCCGCCACAGGTGCGTGTAGACGATCGCCCCGCGCGTGCCGTGCGGCACCGCCGCGTTCGAGTCGTCGCGGTCCACCACCTCCGAGTACACCTCGTCGTTGATCAGCAGCACGCCGTCCTCCGGCACCGCCGCCACGTTGGTGTTGAAGGGGTACATCTCGGACGTCGAGCCCGAGTCGTGCACCGAGGCGCCCCAGCCGGCGGAGAGCGCCTCTCTGGTGCCCGGCAGGCTGCCGCCCGGCTCGCCGCCCACGATCAGCCGCTCCACGCTCGACCCCACCAGGTCGATGCCGGCCCCGGCCGCCACCCCGATCAGGTGCTGGCAGTAGGACGGGGTGGCGGAGAAGGCCGTGGAGCCCACCTTCTGCATCAGCTCGAGGTGGCGCTGGGAGTCGATGTTGCCGAGCGGGAACACCGTGGCGCCCACGGCCTCGAGCCCCTGCACCACTCCCCAGCCCCCGAAGAAGAGCGAGAACGGAAACGCCACCTGCACGATGTCGCGCGGCCGCGCGCCCAGCGCCCACATCGCGAGCGCGGTGACCTCCCGCGAGCGCTCCCAGTCCGCGCGCGAGACGCAGTACATCGTGGGGACCCCCGAGGTTCCCGAGGAGCCGTGGATGCGCGCGAGGTCGTCCGGCTCGTGCGGCCCCGCGTAGCTGCCGAACACCGGGTGCTCGAGCTGGTCCGCCACCAGCATCTTCTTGTCGATCACCGGCACGCGCTCCGTGAAGTCCTCGAGCGTGCGCACCTGATCCGGCTTGAAGCCGTGGGCGTCGTAGTGGCGCCGGTAGAACGGCAGCTGCTCGTACACGTACGCGAGCTGGTGCTGGATACGCGCGAGGATGAGCTTGTCGCGCTCGCGCGGATCCATCGTCTCGCGCTGCTCGTCCCAGTAGCGGCGGTAGCCGCGCTCATCGAGCTGCATGGGCGACCTCCACCGACAGCTCGCCGCGCTCGAGCTGCCCGCGCAGGAGCTTCTTGTCGAACTTGCCCACGCTCGTCTTCGGGATCTCGTCCATGAAGGCGAAGTCGTCCGGCAGCCACCACTTGGCCACGCGCTCTGAGAGGTGCAGCTTGAGATCCGCCGGACTCGCCTCGCCATCGAGCACCACGCACGCCAGCGGGCGCTCGCTCCAGCGCTCGTCGGGCCGTGCGATCACCGCCGCCTCGCGGACCGCGGGGTGAGCCATCAACGCCGACTCCAGGTCCACCGACGAGATCCACTCGCCGCCGGACTTGATCACGTCCTTCGCGCGGTCGGAGATCCGCAGCCAGCCGTCGGGGTCGATCGAGCCCACGTCGCCGGTGCGCAGCCAGCCGCCCTCGCGCAGCTTCTCGGCGCTGCTCTCCGGGTCGAGGTAGTACTCCCCAGCCACGCACGGCCCGCGCATCTCGATCTCGCCCGCCGACTGGCCGTCCCAGGGCAGCACGTTGCCGTCGTCGTCCACAGCGCGGATCTCGTAGAAGGGGCTGATGCGCCCCGCCATGTCGCGGTGTGCCCAGCGCTCGGCGTCGCCGGCGCCCGGCGGATCGTGCGCCACCGCGGCGCCCGGCAGGCTCTCGGTCATCCCCCAGCCCTGGGTGATCGCCACCCCGTGGCGGCGCTCGAACTCCTCCATCAGCACGCGCGGCACCTGCGTGCCGCCGCAGAGCGCGATCCTGAGGCTGCTCAGATCGGAGCCGTGGCGCTCGGCGTGGCGCAGCAGATCCATGAAGATCGTGGGCACGCCCGCCGTGTAGCTCACCCGCTCCTGCTCGATCAGCCGGGCGAGGTAGGGCGACTGGAGGAAGCGGTTGGGCATCACCAGGTCCGCGCCGTTCAGCCCGCTGACGAACGGCAGGTTCCAGCCCATCGCGTGGAACATCGGCACTATGCAGAGCACGCGGTCCGCCCCCGCTACGCGGTAGACGTCGTGACCCGCCATGGTCAGCGCGTGCACCGTCAGGGCCCGGTGCGAGTAGAGAACCCCCTTGGGGTTGCCAGTGGTACCCGACGTGTAACAGAGGGCGGCGGCCGTACGCTCGTCCAGCTCGGGCCAGTCGTAGTCCGTCCCCTCTGCGGCCAGCAGCTCCTCGTAGCGGTGCACGTTCGGCAGCCTGCCGGTGTCCCCGTTGCCAATCACCACGAACTGCTCCACGGTCTCGAGGAGCGGCACCACCTGCTCGATCTGCTCGACCAGCGAGGCGTCGAGGATGATCACCCGGTCGCGCGCGTGGTTGGCGGTGTAGGCCACCTGCTCCGGGAACAGCCGCAGGTTCAGCGTGTGCAGCACGGCGCCCATGCACGGCACCGCGTAGTACGCCTCGAGGTGCTGCTGGGTGTTCCAGGCGTAGCTGCCCACCCGGTCCCCCGGTCGCACGCCGAGACGGTGAAGCGCCGCGGCCAGCCGACCGGCGCGCTCCGCCACCTCGCCGAAGCTCGCACGCGAGCGCTCATCCGAGTCGTCCAGCAGCGTGACCACCTCGCTGCGGCGGTGAACCGTGCCAATGCGCCGCAGCACGTGCGAGAGCGTGAGCGGCATGGTCACGGGTGGATCAGCTGAGGTCGTTGAACACCTCGTCGCCGGCCTCGACCCTGAGGGTCACGCCGAAGCGAGCGATGATGTCTCCCGAGCACTCGCGCATCGCCTTCCACTCCTCCGACCCGGCGCTCTTCGCCATGTCCTCTCTGGAGGCGAACACCATCTCGGCCACACGGTAATGGTCGGGCTCGGCGCCCTCGAAGCCGTCGGTCGTGCGCGTGGTGATGATGCGCTGCAGGTGCGGCACCGCCTCGGCGCGTGGCACGTGCGTGGACTTGTAGTACTCCTCGAACGCGTCGACGTCCTCGGGCTTCGGGGCCGACCAGTAGGCGTAGAGCTTGTACATCGACCTCCTCCTGTGATGACTTGAGCTATAGGACCTTGCGCTTCTGCCCGGCCCGCTCGGTCCAGCGGTCCCAGTGGATGACCTCGTCGGGCTCCGGGCGCATGGCCGGCTTGAAGTCTGTGCCGAGCGTGTAGGCCACGGGCGTGAGGCAGACCTGGGTGACCTCGTCGCCCGGGATGCCCAGCAGCTCACAGACCTCCTGCTCCTTCAGCAGGTGCAGCCCCGTCCAGGCGGTGCCCAGCCCGCGCAGCCGCGCCGCGAGCATGAACGACCACATGCCCGGCATCACGCTGCCCAGCAGCGCCGCGTGCCGCGACGACGGACCCTCGGGAGCGTGACCGAGCACGCAGCCGATCACGAGCGCCGGAGCGTCGCCCATGTGCTCGCCGAGGTAGTCGGCCGAGCCGGCGGTGCGCTGCTGCTGCTCGTTGCGGGCCGGGCCGCCCTTGTCGAGGCTGCCGATGTAGATGCCGTCCATCGTCTTGTAGACCTCGTAGGTGGACCGGTAGATGTCGCCCAGCTGACGGCGCAGATCGGGGTCCGTGACGATCACGAACTGGAGCGCCCAGCGATTCGAGCCCGAGGGCGCCTGGAGCGCGTCGCGCACGCACTCCACGATCAGCTCACGCGGCACGGGTCGCGAGAAGTCGAGCCGTTTGCGAACCGCCCTCGTCGTGGTCAGCAGCTCGTGGGCGCTCAGGTCGAGCGCGTCGGTTGGCGTTGGCATGCGTTCCTTTCGGAGGGGCCGATGACCCGTTTGGACGCGTGTCGCGCAACCTAGAGCCGGGCCGATGGCGCGACAACGTGGCGCGGCCGCCCCGTTGTGGATGACACAGTGGACCCGAGCCCGGGTTAGGCTGGTCCCCGCATGGCTGGTAGACCGCCC
>CAVYPF010000009.1:0-178666 GCA_963770325.1 uncultured Thermoleophilaceae bacterium
GCGCGCGCCTGCGCGGGTTGCTGCAGGGCGGCCGGGTGGAGCCCGACCGCCCGGAGCCGGGAAGACCGCTCGCGGCGGCTACTCCACCGGCTGGCCGTTGGCCGTGAGCTCCACCTCGACGTTGCCGCGAGTGGCGTTCGAGTAGGGGCAGACCTGGTGGGCGGCCTTCACGATCGCCACGGCCTGGGCGTCGTCGCTGATGCTCGGCAGGGTCACGTCCAGGCGCGCCGCGATGTTGAAGCCGCGCTCCTCGGTGGTGATGAGGCTGATCTTCGAGTCGATCGCGGCGTCCTCCACATCAACCTTCTCGCGGCGTCCCACCGCGCCGAGCGCACCCTCGAAGCATGCCGCCCAGCCGACGGCGAACAGCTGCTCGGGGTTGGTGCCGTCGCCCTCGCCGCCCATCTCGGTCGGCCTGCGCAGCTGCACGTCGAGCTGGCCGTCGGGCGTGTAGCCGTGGCCCTCCGTGCGGCCCCCCGTCACGTGTGCCTCCGCGGTGTACAAGACCTTCGTCATGACGCTTCCTTTCAAAGTGGGGCGGCCGCGTATTGGCGCAGCGCTTCCATCAATGGAGCAAGGGCCCGGCCGCGAGGCGTCAGACGGTACTCGACCGTCGGCGGGATCGTTGGGATCACGGTGCGTTCGATCAGCCCCGCCTGCTCGAGATCGCGTAGGCGCTCGCTGAGCATCCGCGGCGAGATCCCGTCTACGGCCTCCACGAACTCGTTGAAGCGCAGCGCGCCGCTCAGGGCGGCGAACACGATCGAGATGAGCCAGCGCCGCTCGAGGAGGTCCGCCGCGCGGCGGACCTCCTCGGGCACTGGCTGACACTTACGACAGCGCGGCATCGAGCGCGGGCTCCAGCGCGAGCTCGAGCACCTCATCCACCGTCATCACGGGGTGGAAGCTCATCTGCTCGCGCACCTCGGCGGGAATGTCGTCGAGGTCGCCGCGGTTCCGCTCCGGCAGCACCACATCGGTGAGGCCCGCCGCGTGGGCGGCCAGCACCTTCTGCTTGAGGCCGCCGATCGGCAGGACACGTCCCTGAAGCGTCACCTCGCCGGTCATCCCGACGGTGTGCTTCACAGGCCGGCCGCTGAGCAGCGAGGCGAACGCCGTGACCATCGTGACCCCGGCGCTCGGGCCGTCCTTCGGGATCGCTCCCGCGGGCACGTGCACGTGGAACTCCTGGTTCTCGAACGTGTGCTCGTCGACGCCCAGCGAGTCGGAGTGCCCGCGGACGTAGGAGAGGGCGATGCGAGCCGACTCCTTCATCACGTCCCCGAGCTGACCGGTGAGCACCAGTCCCCCATCGCCGCGCATGCCGGTGGCCTCCACGAACAGCACCTCGCCGCCCGCGCCGGTCACCGACAGACCCGTGGCCACGCCCGGCACCGCCGTGCGAGCCGCGGACTCGTGGAACACCTTCTGGCGGCCGAGAGCGTCGCGCACCGTGTCGAGGTCGATCGTCACCGGCGCCTCTGCGGTGCCGGATGCGATCCGCGTCGCGACCTTGCGCAGCAACGTGCCGAGCTCTCGCTCGAGGTTGCGCACGCCGGCCTCGCGCGTGTACTCGCTCACGATGGTGCGGAGCAGATCGTCCGCGATCGTCACCTCGTCCTCGCGCAGGCCGTTGCGGTCGCGCTGACGCGGCCACAGGTAGCCCTTGGCGATGGCGAGCTTCTCCTCGCTCGTGTAGCCGTCGAAATGGATGACCTCCATGCGGTCGAGCAGGGGACCCGGGATCGTGTCGGCCTGGTTGGCCGTCGCGATGAACAGGACCTGGCTCAGGTCCAGCTCCACGTCCAGGTAGTGGTCGCGGAAGCTGTGGTTCTGGGCCGGGTCGAGCACCTCGAGCAGGGCCGCCGATGGGTCTCCGCGCCAGTCGGCGCCGACCTTGTCCACCTCGTCGAGCAGGATCACCGGGTTCATCGTGCCCGCGTCGCGCAGCGCGCGAACGAGCCGTCCCGGAAGTGCTCCGATGTAGGTGCGGCGGTGCCCGCGGATCTCGGCCTCGTCACGCACGCCGCCCAGCGACATGCGCACGAACTCGCGACCCGTCGCGCGGGCGATCGACTCGCCGATCGACGTCTTGCCGGTCCCCGGAGGGCCGATCAGCGTGAGGATCGCTCCCGAGCGCGGATCGGCCTCGATCTCACGCTCCTGGCGCAGCTTGCGCACGGCCAGGTACTCGGTGATGCGGTCCTTGACGTCCTCGAGGCCGGCGTGATCGGCGTCAAGCACCTCACGCGCCAACACCGGATCGAGCCGCTCGTCTGAGCGCTTGCTCCACGGCAGCGACACCATCCAGTCGAGGTAGGTGCGGATCATGCTCGCCTCGCCCGACTGCTCGCCCATCCGCTCGAGGCGGTCGAGCTCGCGCAGCGCCTGGTCGTGCGCCTCCTCGGGCATGTCGAGGGCCTCGATCTTCTCGCGGTACTCGCCTGCGATCGAGCCCTCGTCCTCACCCAGCTCCTTGCGAATCGACTCCATCTGCTTGCGCAGGAAGTACTCGCGCTGCTGCTTGTCAGCGCCCTCCTGCACGTCGTCGCGGATGCGCTTGCGCACCTGGAGCTCGGCCAGTCGCTCGCGCTGCAGGCGCACGGCCAGCTCGAGTCGCTCCGTCACGTCAGTCGTGCGAAGCAGCTCGATCTTCTGCTCGTAGTTGAGGTCGGGCGAGTAGCCGGCGGAGTCCGCCAGCGGGCCCGGCTCGATGATCGCGCGCAGGAAGGCCGCGATGCGTCCGTCGTCGCCGCGCAGCTCGAGGATCTCCTCGACCACGGCGCGGTACTCACGCTCGAGCTGGCGCGTCTTGCCGTCGACGGGCACCTCGTCCGGGCGCTCGTCCACGTCCACGCGCAGCTCGCCACCCGCCCCGGTGCCCGCGGCGCCGATCAGCGCTCGGTGCTCGCCGGTCAGGGAGACGGCTCGGCCGCCGCCCGGCAGGCGGATGTGGTCTGAAACCTCGGCGATCACGCCGACTTCCAGGTACTCGTTCTCGTGGTGCGGAACGAGGACGACGCGCTCGTCGTCACCCACGTCCACGGTCATCGTGACCCCCATGCCGGGGAACACGACGGTGTCTTCCATTGGGATAAGTCTCAAAGAGGTCACGGTTAGGACTCCATATCTACTTACGAAACATAAGTGATGATAGCGGTCCGATTGGAGACCCTTTCGGGGTGCCGTGGGAGCCTTCGCGATTGCATCCGGGCAGATCGGGGTAGTTCGGAAACGGCCCTCCATGCGCGTCCTCTTCCTCCAGCACCAGCCCTGCCCGCGTGCCCGAAAATACGGCGCCGCGCTGGGCGCCATGCGCCCCGACATCGAGCTCGGCTTCGCCTACCGCGGCCGGACGCTGAGCGAGTCCATGGGCAACGGCGACGAGTTGTTCGAGAGCTGGTGGAAGCTCGGGGAGCGGCCGGCGCGCGACCTGCGCCAGGCACTGGCCGAGTTCAGGCCGGACATCATCCACAGCCTCAACCCCCCGGACACGCTCACGGTGCTGGCCAACGACCTGACCGGCTCGCGCGTGCCCGTCATTCACGACATCCGCGGCCTCCAGAGCATGCATAGGACGCCGCACGAGCACGACCTCTCTCTGCCGCCGGACACGCTGGAGCTCGAGCGTCGTGCGATCGAGGAGAGCGCCGCGCTCGTCGCGGCCTCGCCCGAGCTGCTCGAGGAGGCGGGCGCCCGCCACGTGCTGCCGCCGCTCACGTGCGTCTTCCCAAATTACGCGCTCGAACACGATCTGCCGGACGAGCTCCCGGCGGCGGAGGACCGCAACGGGGAGCCGGCGCGAATCGTCTACGAGGGCACGCTGTCCACGGACGGCGGCCACCACGACCTACGGGAGATCTTCAGGGCGATCGTCGCTCAGGGACTGACCCTTGACGTCTACCCCGCGCAAGAGGCGCCGGAGTACGAGGCGCTTGCGCACTCCACTCCGGGACTCCGCTACCACGACCCGCTCAGCCCCGAGGTCCTGCTGCAGGTCTTGCCCCACCACGACTTCGGCTGGGCCGGCTTCAACGGCGGCGCGAACGGCGCGCACCTCGAGACGCTGGTGCCCAACAAGATCTACGAGTACGCGGCCTGCGGGCTGCCGGCGGTCACCCTGCGCCACCGAGCGCTCAGCCGGCTCGTCGCCGAGCAAAGGCTGGGCATCAGCCTGGACGACGTCTCCCAGCTCTCGGGCCGGCTGGCGGAGACCGACCTGGCGGCGCTGCGCCGCGGTCTGGCCGAGCGCCGCCGGCAGCTCACGTTCGAGGGCAACATCGGGCGCATCGTGAGCATCTACGAGACGCTCGTGCGCGAGCCGATCGTCGGGATCGCAGCCGGCTCCTAGGCGCCACCACTCAACCCTCCTGCAGCAACCCTGCCCGGGCGAACCCGTTCTGGTACCTTCGCCGAGCGTGTGGTCACTGGATTGCTATTGCGCCAGGATGGCCCAAGGGGAGAACGGCAGGGCAGGGACGGGCTGACGGTGTTGGATCCCAAGGGCGAAGCCCGGATCTCGCTGACGGATGCGGATCCCGACCTGCTCAGGGGGCTCGACGAGTCGAGCGCCCAGCAGGTGCGCGCGCTCGCGCACGTCACCGTGTTGTCGTTCGAGCCGGGCCGCTGGGACCCGTCGATCGACGCTGCGCGGGCGCTCTACGGACTGTTCGTGCTCGACGGCCTCCTGTCCCGCGAGGTCGTGATCGAAGGGCGGCGCGCGTCGGAGCTGCTCGGGCCGGGCGACGTCCTGCGCCCGATGGCCAGCGAGACGACCGACCCATCGGTTCACTTCGAGATCGGCTGGGACGTGCTCCAGCCCACCAGCGTGGCGGTGCTCGACAGGGAGTTCGCGGCGCGTGTCGCACCGTGGCCCGAGGTGGCCGCCGCGCTGATGGACCGAATGGTGCGCCGCGCGCACGCGCTCGCCTTCCAGCTGGCGGTCAGCCACCTGAAGCTGGTCGAGACGCGGCTCCTCGCGGTGCTCTGGTACTACGCCGACAGCTGGGGACGCGTCACTCCAGAGGGCACGGTCCTCGGCGTGCCGCTCACGCATGCGCTCCTCGCGCGCGTAGTTGGAGCCAGGCGCCCGAGCGTCAGCACGGCACTCGGCCGGCTCCACGACCGCGGCCTGGTGGAGCGAATCGAGCACGGCCAGTGGCTGCTGCTGGGCGACCGGCCGAGCGAGCTCGAGGACCTCGCGGAGGTCACTCTCCCGCTGGCCGCGGACCCCGGCGAGCCCAATTCGATGGCGGACTGAGCGCGCGATCGCGCGGGTCGGCCGCGAGGCCGCGCTAGACTGACCCGGCAACCTCGCGCTGCCCGAGTAAGTGACCCCTGTGCGGGGTACTTCCGCGCCCGGGCCAGCGTTCATGTCGCCAGGGGGAGTCCATGGCTCGCGGAGAAGTACGAATCGGCGTAACGCTCGCATGTGAAGACTGCAAACGCCGGAACTATCAAACCCAGAAGTCGAAGCGCAACGATCCGGGTCGGATCGAGATGCGCAAGTACTGCCGCTGGTGCAGCTGCCACACGCTGCACCGCGAGACCCGGTGAACGTGCCGGGCTGACGCCGGCAGCAGCGATGGCACGAGATCGTCAGCGCGCAAAACAGCGCCAGGCTGAGCGGCGAGCCGCTCGCCTCGACTCCCTGCACCCCGATGGAACCCCTCGCGAGGACACTCCCGAGGAGCAGGAGGCGCTCGAGGAGGAGGCGGACCTCGCCTCCGGTGCCCCGTCGACCCACCTGGGGGGCAGCGCCAACACACTCGAGCACTCTCCTCACGCGCCCCACATCGGGGACGAGGAGCAGATCGAGGAGGACCTCGAGCTCGAGGAGGAACTCCAGGAGGAGTTCGACGAGACCGAGGGGGAGGAGTTCGACGAGGTCGAGTTCGAGGCGCGCCTGGACGAGCTCGATGGCGCTCCTCCGGAGGGCGTCTCGAGGCCCAAGGGGCGGCGCCGAGACCCGGCCGAACCGCACGGGCGGCGTCGGCACAATAGGCTCATAGGCTTCCTGATCGCAGTCTGGGCTGAGCTTCAGCGAGTCGAGTGGCCGGATCGCCAGACGCTGACGATGCTCACCGGAGTCGTGCTCCTCTTCGTAATCGTGATGGGGGCCTACCTCGGTCTGCTGGACGCGGTCTTCTCGAAACTCATCAACAAGATCTTGTAAGGGACACATGTTTCGCTGGTACGCCGTAAACACTTATTCAGGACACGAGAACAAGGTCAAGCAGAACCTCGAGCATCGAGTGGTCTCGCTCAACCAGGCGCGCAACGTGCGCCAGATCGTGATCCCCACCGAGGTCAGGTCTCGGAGATGAAGGACGGTCAGAAGATCCAGACCGAGAAGCGCACGATGCCCGGCTACGTGCTCGTGAACATGGATCTCAACGAGGATTCCTGGGGTCTGGTGAAGGGCACTCCCGGCGTCACCGGCTTCGTCGGCGCGTCCAACAAGCCGGTCCCGCTCAGCCAGGCCGAGATCGACCGCCTGCTGAACCGCGAGACGGCCGAGCGCCCCCGCACCCGCGCCCAGTTCTCGATCGGCGAGTCCGTCAAGGTCGTCTCCGGCCCGCTGTCCGACTTCTCCGGCGAGATCTCCGAGATCAACGAGGACGGCGCCAAGCTCAAGGTGCTGGTCTCGATCTTCGGGCGCGAGACGCCCGTCGAGGTCGGGTTCGATCAGGTGAAGAAGATTTAGGTGCCTAGTGCCTGGTGCCTAGTGCCTGGAAACTGTCAACTGTCAACTGTCAACTAATCTCACTGCGCGATGGCCAAAAAAGTCCTCACCCTGATCAAACTCCAAGTCCCCGGTGGCGCCGCCAACCCGGCCCCGCCGGTCGGCCCTGCCCTGGGCCAGCACGGCGTGAACATCATGGAGTTCTGCAAGGCGTTCAACGCCCAGACGCAGGATCAGAACGGCCGCATCATCCCGGTCGAGATCACGGTCTTCGAGGACCGCTCGTTCACCTTCATCACGAAGACGCCGCCGGCCGCCGTCCTCATCAAGGAGGCCGCCGGCATCGCCAAGGGCTCGCCCGAGCCGAACCGCGAGAAGGTCGCCAAGATCTCCCCGGCGCAGGTGCGCCAGATCGCCGAGACCAAGCTGCCTGACCTGAACGCGCGCGACCTCGATCAGGCCGCGAAGATCATCGAGGGCACCGCGCGCTCGATGGGAGTCGAGGTCGGCTGATGGCCAGGGGCAAGCGCTACCGCGAGCTGTACGAGAAGGTCGACCGCGAGCAGGTCTACGAGCCCGCCGCCGCGATCGCCCTCGTCAAGGAGCTCCAGTCGGCCAAGTTCTCCGAGACCGTCGAGTGCCACATCCGCACCGGCCTCAACGTGCGCCACGCCGACGAGCAGCTGCGCGGCACGATCTCGCTCCCTAACGGCGTGGGCCGCGAGCAGACGATCGCGGTGTTCGCCAAGGGCGACAAGGCGCGTGAGGCCGAGGAGGCCGGCGCCGACATCGTGGGCGACGAGGACCTGGCCAAGCGGATCGAGGAGCGGCTTCTCGGACTTCGACGTGGCGATCGCCACGCCGGACATGATGCCCGTGGTCGGCCGGCTCGGCCGCATCCTCGGCCCGCAGGGCAAGATGCCGAATCCGAAGGTGGGCACCGTCACCGACGACGTGGCCCAGGCGGTCAGCGAGTCGAAGGGCGGGCGCATGGAGTACCGCACCGATCGCTCGGCGATCGTCCATCTCTCGATCGGCAAGACCGACTTCGAGGAGCGCGCGCTGCTCGAGAACTACGCCGCCCTGATCGACGAGGTCGTGCGGGCCAAGCCCGCCGCCGCGAAGGGCCGCTACCTGCGCACGATCACGCTCGCCACCACCATGGGCCCGGGCATCCGCGTGGACCCGCTCCAGACCCGCAACATCGTCGAGGGCGCCGCAGCTGTAGCCTGACCTGCACACACCGATCGCCCGAGACCCCCGGCTGCGCATGCATAAGACCGGGGCAGGCGGAGCCGGTGAGAGCCTTTGTGCTTCTCCGAGCCCGCCTGCGTGCGGGCTTTTCTTTTGACTAGAGGTAACCCAACGTGAACATCGAGCAGAAAGCAGCGGTAATCGACGAGGTCGCGGAGCAGATCCGCACCTCCGACGCGATCTTCGCGGTGGACTACCGCGGCCTGTCGGTGAAGGACGCCGCAGAGCTGCGCGGGCGCCTGATCGAGGCGGGCGCCACGTTCCGCGTGGTCAAGAACCGCCTCACGATCCGCGCGGCCGATCAGGCGGGCGCCGAGTCGCTCAAGGAGCTGCTCGAGGGTCCCACCGCGTTGACCTTCGTCACCGCCGAGGGCGGCGACGCCGCCCTCGCGGCAAAGGCACTGGCGCAGTTCCGCCGCCAGACCGACACGCTCGCCTTCAAGGGCGGTCGCATGAACGGCGAGACACTGTCGATCGACCAGATCGAGTCGATCTCGCGTCTTCCCGCGCGCGACGTCCTCCAGGGTCAGTTCGTCGGCGTTGCTGGCCTCGCCGATCACCGGGCTGGTGCGCGGCCTGGCGTCGATGATCTCGGGCCTTGCCAGCCAGCTGAAGCAGATCGAGGAGCAGGGGCTCGTCACCGGCGCGCCCCCGGAGCCCGTCGCCGAGGAGGCGCTGGCCGAGGAGCCCGTCGCCGAGGAGGCGCCCGCTGCAGACGCGGAGGCCCCGGCCGAGGAGCCGCAGGCAGAAGAGGCCGAGGCGCCGGCGGAGGAGGGCCCGGCCGCAGAGGCAGAGGCCCCGGCCGCAGAGGCCGAGCCGGAACAGGAAGCTGAAGTCGCAGAGGAGCCGGCCGCAGAGGCCGAGCCCGAGGCGGCCGAAGAGGAATCGTCAGAGACGCCCTCCGAGGGCGAGTAAGGAGGGCCCACATGGCCACCAAGGTAAGTACCGGAGACTGGATCGAGGAGCTGAAGGGCATCTCGGTCCTCGAGCTGTCCGAGCGCATCAAGGCGCTCGAAGAGGAGTTCGGCGTGTCCGCCACGGCGGTCGCCGCAGCGGCCCCGGCCGCGGGAGCCGCGGCGGGTGGCGATGGCGCCGCCGCCGAGGAGGAGTCGACCACGGTCGACGTCGTGCTCACCGGCTCGGGCGACAAGAAGATCCAGGTCATCAAGGTGGTCCGCGCGGCCACCGGCCTCGGGCTCAAGGAGGCCAAGGCTCTCGTCGACGAGGCGCCGAAGCCCGTGAAGGAGGGCATCGAGCGCGAGGAGGCCGAGAAGCTGAAGGCCGAGATCGAGGAAGCTGGCGGCTCAGTCGAGCTGAAGTAGCTCAGATCGACACGGCCGAGGCCGCGATCGTGGCGGGCGGCACGGGCCGGCCCGCCACGCCGACCTCGGTCCGAAGCAGCGCCCCGTCGGTGGCCACGAGCAGCGTCTCCCCGTCGAACGCCACGCTCGCCACGAACACGCCCGGAAGCTCAAGCACCCTGTCCACCTCGCCGCCCGGCGTGTAGCGGCAGATCGCTCCGCCCTCCCCGAGGGCCACCCAGACGCACCCCTCCACGTCCACGGCCAGCCCGTCCGGCTGCCCGACCGCCGGCTGGACGAAGACGCGCCGGCTGCCTCCCTCGGCGTCGAACGCCAGCACCTCGCCCGCCGTGTAGTTACTGACGTACACCACGTCGGCCGCGGGCGAGATCCCGATGCCGTTCGGCCAGCGCACGTCCGGTGCGAACATGCTGAGCCCGCCGCCCATCACCGCGCGCCAGACGGCACCGGGGGCCGGGGGCTCGCCGAGCATCGGCCTGAAGCGCATGGCGCCCACCAGCACGCTGCCGTCGTCCATGGTCACGAGATCGTTGAAGCCGGTGACCCCGCGCGGCGCTCGTACGACCATCCTGCTGTCGAGCGAGAGGTCGCGGCCGGTGACCAGCACTCCGCCGCCTGCGTGCGGCACGAGCCCGCCGACCCCGCGCCGCCGCTCCAGCACGAGCTCGACGCCCGAGGGGGTCCAGCGGTTCACGCCGCCGCGGATCACGTCGGAGAACAGAACCCCGCCGCTCCCATCCGGCCGAGGCGCCTCGACCAGGCCGTACCCCGAAGCCAGAGTCTCGAACTCGAGAGCCACGGGCGAACCCTAACGCTCTGCCGCCGTCCAGGCACCCGGTCTTCCGGGTAGCCAAACCAACCAAAACCAGCTACCGTTTCCGGCGGCCTATAGCCGTAGCCGTCCCTCGAGTAGTGCTTCGCCACATATCGCGAAGCCTCGGGACGGGGTCCGTGATGGCTTGATTCCGCGCCTAGTCGCAGCGGAATAGATGCCCCTGGGTGGGCGCGGGAGCCTGTGCTATATTCGCGGGTCGCGCTTTGCGCCCGCCTGCTGCCCGCCTGAATCTTTTAAGGAGTCGCTGTTTTGGCACGTGTTGCTGATCGCTCGCGTCGCACTTTTGCCCGCCTAGAGAACGTTCTTGAACTACCCAACCTGATTGACATACAGAGGAAGTCCTTCGAGTGGCTCGTCGACACCGAGAAGGGTGGCCTCCGCGAGACCATCGATGACGTCTCGCCGATCGAGGACTACACCGGCAACCTCGCCGTCGTCTTCGAGGAGATCACCTTCGACGAGCCGGTGGCACCGATTTCCGAGTGCCGCGAGAAGGACCTCACCTACGCGCGCCCGCTGACCGTCAAGGTCGCTTTCCAGAACCGGGAGACCGGCGAGATCCGGGAGCAGTCCGTCTTCATGGGCGACTTCCCGTGGATGACCGACTGGGGCACGTTCATCATCAACGGAACCGAGCGCGTGGTCGTCACGCAGCTCGTGCGTTCCCCCGGCGCCTACGTGATGGAGCCGAAGGACCGCGAGAAGCAGGTCTTCACGGCCAACCTCATGCCGGCCCGCGGCTCGTGGCTCGAGCTCGAGATCGACAAGAAGGGCCGCGTCTACGTCCGTATCGACCGCAAGCGCAAGCTGCCGATCACGGTGCTGCTGCGCGCGATGGGCTACGCCTCGGATGAGCAGATCCTCGAGATGTTCGAGAACTCGCTCTACATCCGCAACACGATCGAGGCCGACACCGAGGTCACCAAGACCGAGGAGGGCGCCCTGGTCGAGCTGTTCAAGAAGCAGCGCCCGGGCGAGCCGCCGTCGGTGGACAACGCCCGCGCCCTGCTGAACCAGCTGTTCTTCGACCCGAAGCGCTACGACCTCACGCGCGTGGGCCGCTACAAGCTCAACTCGCGCCTGGGCCTGGACGAGGACCTGGAGACCAGGGTCCTCACCCACCGCGACATCATCGAGCTGATCCGCGAGCTCGATCACGCTGCCCGAAGGCTCTCGGGATCCCCGAGTCGGGCGAGTACGACGACGGCGAGCCGATCAAGGACTACGCGCTGGAGGGCCAGAGCTACCCGCGCGAGCCGATCGCCGAGCGGCTCGACGAGTACGAGCACTTCGGCAACCGCCGTCTGCGCACGGTCGGCGAGCTGATCCAGGAGGCCTTCCGGATCGGCCTCTACCGCATGGAGCGTGTCGTCCGCGAGCGCCTCACCACCGAGGACGCGGACACGATCACGCCGCAGACGATCATCAACATCCGCCCGGTCGTGGCGGCGCAGAAGGAGTTCTTCGGCTCCTCGCAGCTGTCGCAGTTCATGGACCAGACGAACTCGCTCTCGGGCCTCACGCACCGTCGCCGCCTGTCGGCGCTCGGCGCCGGCGGCCTGACGCGTGAGCGCGCGCCGATCGAGGTGCGCGACGTCCACCCGTCGCCATTACGGCCGCATGTGCCCGATCGAGACGCCGGAGGGCCCGAACATCGGCCTGATCGGCTCGCTCGTCGAGCTACGCGGAGGTGTCCGAGCACGGCTTCGTCACGACGCCGTACCGGATCGTCAAGGACGGCGTGGTCACCGACGAGATCGTCCACCTCGACGCGAACGAGGAGGAGCAGAAGGTCATCGCCCAGGCGAACGCCGAGCTCGATCCAAGGACGTCGAAGCTCAGGGGCCCGCGGTCACCTGCCGCTCGCGCGACGGCGAGTTCATCCTCGCCGCGCCGAAGGACGTCGACCTCATGGACGTGTCCCCCGAGCAGATCTGGTCGGTCACGACGGCGCTGATCCCGTTCCTCGAGCACGACGACGCCAACCGCGCCCTGATGGGCTCGAACATGCAGGCCCAGGCCGTGCCGCTGCTGAAGACGGAAGCCGCCGCTGATCGGCACCGGCATCGAGCGCCGCGCGGCGATCGACACCGGCGACGTGCGTGCTGCGCCGAGGACGGGCGAGGTCAGCTACGTCGACGCCGAGAAGATCGTCGTCGAGCGAGGACGAGTACGAGCTGCACAAGTACATGC
This sequence comes from uncultured Thermoleophilaceae bacterium, assembly GCA_963770325.1. GTDB lineage: Bacteria > Actinomycetota > Thermoleophilia > Solirubrobacterales > Thermoleophilaceae > JAICJR01. The sequence continues at coordinate 12,290 of CAVYPF010000009.1, forward strand.
GCTCCAACCAGGGCACGCTCATCCACCAGAAGCCGCGCGTGTCCGTCGGCGACAGACGGTGAAGAAGGGCGACGTGCTGGCCGACGGCTCCTCGACCGATCAGGGCGAGATCGCGCTCGGCAAGAACTGCCTGGTCGCCTTCATGTCCTGGGAGGGTTACAACTTCGAGGACGCGATCATCCTGTCCGAGCGCCTCGTGAAGGACGACGAGCTCACCTCGATCCACATCGAGGAGTACGAGATCGACGCCCGCACGACGAAGCTCGGCGACGAGGAGATCACCCGCGACATCCCGAACCGCTCGCGAGGAGTCGCTGCGCAACCTCGACGAGCGCGGCATCGTCCGCATCGGCGCCGAGGTCGGCTCGGGCGACCTGCTGGTCGGCAAGGTCACGCCGAAGGGCGAGACCGAGCTCACGGCCGAGGAGAAGCTGATCCGCGCGATCTTCAAGGAGAAGGCGCGCGAGGTCCGCGACACCTCGCTCAAGGTGCCCGCACGGCGAGGGCGGCGTCGTCATCGACGTGCTCACCTTCAGCCGCGACAAGGGCGACGACCTGCCGCCGGGCGTCAACGAGCTCGTGCGCGTGTTCGTCGCGAAGAAGCGCAAGATCGCCGAGGGCGACAAGCTCGCCGGCCGCCACGGCAACAAGGGCGTGATCTCGAAGATCGTGCCCGAGGCGGACATGCCGCATCCTCGAGGACGGCACCCCGGTCGACGTCATCCTCAACCCGCTCGGCGTGCCGAGCCGGATGAACATCGGCCAGATCCTCGAGACGCACCTCGGGTGGGTCGGCCGGTGAGGGCTGGTACGACGACGGCTCCGAGGCCTACAAGCAGGCGCGAGCAGAACGGCGGCCGCGTGAACGTCGCCACGCCGGTGTTCGACGGCGCGACGCTCGAGGACGTCGACGAGGCGCTCGTCAAGTGGCCGAGGAGCACGGCAAGGACCGCGGTATCAACTTCGACATCGACAGAGTCGGCCGTCCCGGGCCGGCGCTGCGCCGGCAAGGCCCAGCTCTACAACGGTCGCGGTGGCGAGCCGTACGAGGAGAAGGTCACCGTCGGCTACATGTACATCCTGAAGCTGCTCCACCTCGTGGACGACAAGATCCACGCGCGGAGCACGGCCCGTACTCGCTCGTCACCCAGCAGCCGCTGGGCGGCAAGGCGCAGTTCGGCGGCCAGCGCTTCGGCGAGATGGAGGTGTGGGCGCTCGAGGCATACGGCGCCGCGTACACGCTCCAGGAGATGCTCACGATCAAGTCCGACGACACGGTCGGCCGCGTGAAGGCCTACGAGGCGATCGTCAAGGGCGAGAACATCGCCGAGCCGTCGATCCCGGAGTCGTTCAAGGTCCTCCTGAAGGAGATGCAGTCGCTGGCGCTCGACGTCAACGTCAGCTCCGAGGAGGGCGCGGGCGTCGAGATCCGCGACGAGGACGACGACCTGCTGCGCGCTGCCGAGGAGCTCGGCATCGACCTCTCGGGCGTGCGCGCGCCGACCGCCGGTGCCGCGGACGAGTCCGAGGAGAAGGTCGAGGCGGAGGGCGACGGCGGCCAGACGGACGAGACCGCCCGAGCAGCAGGAGCCGAATACGTCGAGGAGGAAGCCGGAGGAAGCCCGTAGCGGCCACCCAGACCGAATCACGCCTCTTGACCCACCAGGAGCTCCTTTGATCGACATCAACAATTTCGACGCCATCAGCATCGGACTCGCTTCCTCGAAGCAGATCCGAAGCTGGTCGAGCGGCGAGGTCACCAAGCCGGAGACCATCAACTACAGGACGCTCAAGCCCGAGAAGGACGGTCTCTTCTGCGAGCGCATCTTCGGTCCCACCAAGGACTGGGAGTGCTACTGCGGCAAGTACAAGCGCGTCCGCTACAAGGGCATCGTCTGCGAGCGCTGCGGCGTCGAGGTCACGCGTTCCAAGGTGCGCCGCGAGCGCATGGGTCACGTCGACCTGGCCGCTCCGGTCTCGCACATCTGGTTCTTCAAGGGCGTGCCGTCGCGAATCGGCTACCTGCTCGACATGGCTCCCAAGGAGCTCGAGAAGGTCCTGTACTTCGCGGCGTCGATCGTCACGTGGGTCGACGACGAGGCGCGCCAGAAGGACCTGGCGACGCTCGAGAAGGAGGTCCAGAAGGTCCTCGACTCCTACGCGGCCGAGAAGGAGGAGCGCGTCCTGGAGCTGACGGAGTCGCTGGAGCGTCGCGAGCGAGTACCTGACGACCGGGAAGCAGACGAGCTTCTCCGACGACGACCACCTGTGGGCGGAGACGCTGGACATCAACCTCAAGAAGCTCACCGACGAGGATCGCGAGAAGCTCGAGAAGGACATCCGCAAGATGTTCGACTCGGACATCTCCGACACCGAGGCCTACATCGAGGACGCGGCCGAGCGCATGCGTCAGGTGTGGGACCTGTTCCGGGAGATGAAGCCGAAGGACGTGATCGCGGACGAGACCGTCTTCCGCGAGCTCAAGGACCGCTTCGGCTCGCCGTTCGGCTTCGGCGAGTACTTCCGCGGCGGCATGGGCGCCGAGGCCGTGCGCGACCTGCTCGAGCAGGTCGATCTCGACGACGAGCGCGAGTCGCTCGAGGAGGAGGTCAAGACCGCCAAGGGGCAGAAGCAGAGCCGCGCGGTCAAGCGCCTGAAGGTCGTCTCGGCGTTCATCAACTCGGACAACAAGCCCGAGCACATGGTCCTCGAGGCCGTGCCGGTGATCCCGCCGGAGCTGCGCCCGATGGTGCAGCTCGACGGTGGCCGCTTCGCGACCTCGGACCTGAACGACCTCTACCGGCGCGTGATCAACCGCAACAACCGCCTGAAGAGGCTGCTCGACCTCGGCGCGCCCGAGATCATCGTCAACAACGAGAAGCGCATGCTGCAGGAGGCCGTCGACGCGCTGTTCGACAACGGCCGCCGCGGCCGGCCCGTCACGGGCCCGGGCAACCGCGCCGCTCAAGTCGCTCAGCCGACATGCTCAAGGGCAAGCAGGGCCGCTTCCGCCAGAACCTGCTCGGCAAGCGCGTCGACTACTCGGGCCGTTCGGTCATCGTGGCCGGCCCGAGCCTGCGGCTCCACCAGTGCGGACTGCCGAAGCTGATGGCCCTCGAGCTGTTCAAGCCGTTCATCATGGCTCGGCTCGTCGAGCGCAAGTCGGTGCAGAACATCAAGGCCGCCAAGAAGATGGTCGACTCGATGATCCCGGAGGTCTGGGACGTCCTCGAGGAGGTCATCCAGGAGCACCCGGTGCTGCTGAACCGCGCTCCGACGCTGCATCGTCTCGGCCTGCAGGCCTTCGAGCCGGTGCTGGTCGAGGGCAAGGCGATCCAGGTCCACCCGCTCGTCTGCTCAGGCGTTCAACGCCGACTTCGACGGCGACCAGATGGCCGTCCACCTGCCGCTGTCCGCCGAGGCGCAGGCGGAGGCACGGCTGCTGATGCTGTCGTCGAACAACATCCTGTCGCCGGCGCACGGCGCGCCGCTCGCGACGCCGACCCAGGACATGGTGCTCGGCGCCTACTACCTCACCTACGGCCCGATGGCCGACGAGCTCGCGACGCTCGAGGACGACGGTCAGCGCCGGCAAGTGGGACGAGAAGAAGCACGGCAAGCGGCCGCACGTGTTCCGTTCCGCGCAGGAGGCCGAGCTCTCCTACGAGGGCGGCATGGTGAGGCTGCACGACCTGGCCGAGTACCGCCGTCGTCGGGCGAGGGCACCACGTCCTCACCACGGTCGGGCGGATCATCTTCAACGAGCGCATCGAGCGCGCGCTCGGGGAGACGCTCGGCGGACACGTACGACCCGTCGACCTACGCGTTCGTCAACCAGCCGCTGCGCAAGCGCGACATGAACAACGGTGATCGAGGGCCTGGTCGAGGACCAGTACGGCCCGTACGCGATCGCGCTGGTGCTCGACGCGTTCAAGGAGCTCGGCTTCCAGTTCGCCACGCAGGCCGGCATCACGGTCTCGAAGAACGACGTCGTCATCCCGCCGCAGAAGGAGCAGATCCTCGAGCGGCTACGAGGCCGAGGTCGCTGAGATCCACGACCAGTACGACACCGGCCTGATCTCGCGGCGAGGAGCGTCACGAGGCCGTGGTCGAGAAGTGGACGGCCGCCACCGACGAGGTCGGCGAGGCGATGCAGAAGAACCTCGATCACCTCAACCCGATCTTCATGATGGCCAACTCGGGAGCGCGTGGATCGTTCAAGCAGATCCGCCAGCTCGCCGGAATGCGTGGGCTGATGGCAAATCCGAAGGGCGAGATCATCGAGCGCCCGATCAAGGCCAACTTCATGGAAGGCCTGTCGGTGCTCGAGTACTTCATCTCGACCCACGGCGCCCGCAAGGGCCTCGCGGACACCGCCCTGCGTACCGCCGACTCGGGTTACCTGACCCGTCGTCTGGTGGACGTCTCGCAGGACGTCATCGTGCGCCACGAGGACTGCGGCACCAAGGAGCACGTCGACGCTCCCGGCCCTCGACGGAACGGGTGCGCCCAACAGCCCGATCGTGGGCCGGTTCGCAGCCGAGGACGATCAAGACCGAAGCGCGGACGGGTGCTCGTCGAGAAGAACGAGATCATCACCCGCGAGGTGCTCGCGGAGATCGTCGAGGCCCACGCGGACGAGCCGTTCGACGTCACGGTCCGCTCGGTGCTCAAGTGCGAGGCCGACTCGGGTATCTGCCAGCGCTGCTACGGCGTGGCGCCGGCCACCGGCAAGCTCGTGGCGATCGGCGACGCGGTGGGCATCATCGCCGCCCAGTCGATCGGCGAGCCGGGCACGCAGCTGACGCTGCGGACGTTCCACACCGGCGGCGTCGCCGGCGCGGACATCACGCACGGTCTGCCGCGTGTCGTCGAGCTGTTCGAGGCGCGTAAGCCGAAGGGCCTGGCGAAGCTCGCCGAGCAGCGACGGCGTCGTCTCGGTCGAGGACACGGAGAAGGCCCGCAAGGTGATCGTCACCGACGCCTCAGGCGAGGAGCACGCGTACATCGTTCCCGCGCCGCACGCGCCTGTTCGTGCAGGCCGGGGACAAGATCAACGCGGGCGCTCAGCTCAACGAGGGGTCGATCTACCCGCACGAGCTGCTCGAGATCCGTGGCCGTACGGACACCGAGCTGTACCTCGTCGCCGAGGTGCAGAAGGTCTACCAGTCGCAGGGCGTGGACATCAACGACAAGCACATCGAGATCATCATCCGCCAGATGATGAAGAAGGTGCGCGTGGAGCAGAAGGGCGACACCCACGTACCTGCCCGGCCAGCTTGTCGACCGTCACGAGTTCGCTGCGCGTGAACGGCGGACGTGAAGAAGGGCAAGGGCGAGCCGGCGCTGCACGAGGAGGTCATCCTCGGCATCACCAAGGCGTCGCTCGCCACCGACTCGTTCCTGTCGGCCGCTTCGTTCCAGGAGACCACCAAGGTGCTCACGGACGCGGCGCTCGAGGGCAAGACCGATCGCCTGCTCGGCCTGAAGGAGAACGTGATCATCGGGAAGCTGATCCCGGCCGCCACCGGTCTGCGCCGCTACCGGCGGCTCGAGATCGAGCCCACCGAGCCGCATGCCGCGGCCCACGCCGGAGGAGATCGGCCTGCTCGACGAGACGGAGCTCGCCGCTGAGCTCGGCCTCACGGGCGACGGGGAGCTCGAGGGCTTCGGGTTCGGCAACGGCGGCGACGGCGAGGCCTTCGGCGACGAGCTCGCCGACCTGGCACTGCCGCCGGCTGACGGCGACGAAGAGAAGTAATCAGCGAGAGGGGTCGCGCCGCCGGCGCGGCCCCTCACTCGCTCTCTAGCGCGTCGGCCCAGTCGAGCAGCTGCTCCACGAGCTCGTCGGTCAACCCAGTGGCCGATTCTGTGCGCACGAGCAGTGTCGGCTCGCGGCGGAAGCGCGCCCAGGCCTCGCACTCCTCGTCCAGGAAGTCGTCTATCCACGCGGCCGCTCGCCCGCGCGCGTACTCGTCGATGACATCGACCTTCCAGTGCGCGGAGCCGAACCTGGCCCGGCCGCCGAAGCTCAGCACCGGCAGCTCGCGTGTGGGCAGGCTCAGGAGGTGGGGCAGGTACTCGTTCGCCTTCTCCTCCCAACCCGTGGCCCAGATGACCTCATAGCGCTCTGAGAGGGCTCTCACACGCTCCCCACAGGTTTCGTCGATGCAGTGCATCACGCCGTCGATCCAGTGAAAGCGTCCAGGCGGCGGCTCCCTGGACGGAAAGCCGAAGAGGCTGATCACACCGTCCACATCCAAGAACAGCAGCGGCCTTTTGCAGCGCTTTCGGTTCATTTGTTTTACGGACTCTTAACGTGGGAATGAATCTGCAGGGCGAACTAGAAGCTAGAGTGGTCGACCGGAGGCGCCAGAGGCTCAAGCTGCTGGCTCATCGGGCCGATAGCGGTCTTGTAACGGCGGGGAAGTAGTTAGTCGGTCGCCTTCACTTTTCCATGACTGTCGAACTTGGCATCCTGCTGGCGCTCTTCTGCGCGCTGGCCACAAACTTTGGCTTCCTGTGGAAGCACAAGGGCGCATGTGCGGCGCCCGACGTCGAGTGGCGTCATCCGGTTCGCAGCGCGGTCGCCCTCTACAGCTCGAAGTGGTTCGCGCTCGGCATGCTCGTCGCCACCGGCGCGTGGGGCTTTCACGTCGCGGCCATGGCGCTCGCCCCGCTCTCGATCGTCCAGACGGTCATCTCCGGCGGCCTCGTCCTGCTCACCGTCCTCGCTGAGCGCTACTTCGGCTTCAGCGTCGGCCGGCGCCAGTACGTGGGCGTCGGGCTCATGGCCATCGGCCTCATCCTGCTGACGCTCACGCTTCCCCACACCGGTGGCGCACACTCCCATTACTCGCGCGTGGCGATGGCCGCGTTCGAGTCCGGACTGCTCTTCGTCGGCACCATGCTCGTGCTGTCCCCCAAGTTCGGGGCCCGTCACGAGCACCACGGCCTCTTCCTCGGCTGCGCCTCGGGAATCCTGTTCGGGGTCTCCGACGTTGCGATCAAGGCGCTCACCGGCGCCGTGGGGCACGCGGGCCCCCTCGGGCTGTTCTCGCCCTGGCTCGCGGTCGCGCTCATCGCCTCGATCGTCGCCTTCTACTCCTCCGCCCGCGGCCTCCAGGTCGGAGAGGCGGTGCCGGTCATCACGCTCACCAGCGCGGGCGCCAACGTCTCGGCCATCGCCGGCGGGATCATCGTCTTCGGCGACCCGATGGCGTCCAACCCACTCGGGATCGTGCTTCAGAGCATCGCCTTCATCCTGGTCATCGCCGCCGCGGCCGTGATGCCCGCGCCGATGCGTGCAGCCGAGGCCGTCGCCGCTGGCGCGGCAACGGCCTAGCCGCTTCGCGGCTTAGCAGTTTGCAGTTTGCAGTTGGCCCGCCCGCGGAGGGGGAACCGCCGCGGACCCAGCTCTTCCGTTGCCAACTGCAAACTGCAAACTGCCAACCCGTCGACGGCCGACGTCCCATCAACCTGCCACTGCTAGCATCAGCGCCCGCATGCCGAGCATCAACCAGCTCGTCCGTAAGGGACGCAACAAGCCGAAGAAGAAGGTGGCCACGCCTGGCCTGAAGTCCGGGCAGGGCCGCAAGAAGCGCCTGGCCGCACCGCAGCGGCGCGGCGTCTGCACCCGCGTCTACACCACCACGCCGAAGAAGCCGAATTCGGCTCTTCGCAAGGTGGCCCGCGTGCGGCTGACAAACGGCATGGAGGTCACGTCCTACATCCCGGGCGAGGGCCACAACCTCCAGGAGCACTCGGTGGTGCTCGTGCGAGGCGGCCGCGTCAAGGATCTGCCGGGCGTCCGCTACAAGGTCGTCCGCGGCACGCTCGACGCCGCCGGCGTCAGCGACCGCAAGAAGGCTCGCTCGCAGTACGGGGTCAAGGCGAAGTAACGCACCGATGCCCCGCCGCGCAGCCGCAGCGATACGAGTGATCGAAGCCGACCCGGTTCACGGGTCGCGTCTCGTCCAGCAGGTGATCAACAAGGTGATGGTCGCGGGCAAGAAGTCCCTGTCCGAGCAGATCGTCTACGACGCCCTCGAGATCCTCTCCCGCCGCAGCGGCAAGGAGCCGGTCGAGGCGCTCGAGTCGTCGATCTCCGCCCTCACCCCCAACCTGGAGGTCCGTTCCCGCCGAGTCGGCGGCGCCACCTACCAGGTCCCGGTCGAAGTCCCCTCCCGCCGCGCCCGCACGCTGGCCGTGCGCTGGCTCGTCGAGTTCTCGCGCGCACGCCGCGAGAAGACGATGGCCGAGCGCCTCGCGGGCGAGCTGCTCGACGCCCAGTCCGAGCAGGGCGGCGCGTACAAGCGCAAAGAGGACATCTACCGGATGGCGCAGGCCAACAAGGCCTTCGCGCATTACCGCTGGTAGCGCCGCTTCGGCGCTGGCGCCTACTGCAGCAACAAGGGTCAGCCACAGTGGCACTGTCCTGCTTTGTGGGGCTATATGCCCCCTAAGTCAGGACGGTGGCCCTCATTGCTAGCCGTCGGCGGCGGCCGCGGCCACGGGCACGCGATGAACCGATCTCCGCAACAGCCGCACCACCCCGGCCAGCATCGCCAACCCCGAGCCCACGAGCTCCAGGTAGAAGCCGAGCCCCGGCTTCGCCTGCGCCTCGGCGAAGCGCTGCCCGATGACGCCGGTCTTGTGCACGTCCGGAAGGTCCACGCCCAGCGCGATCGCCAGCCCGGCGGCGCCCAGCACGAGCAGCGCGAGGCCGGCCGGCCGGCTCTCGCCCATAGCGGCTCCCCAGGTCATCAGCAGCACCAGCACGCCGAGAATCAGGAGCGCATAGCCATGGTGTTCGCCGCCAGTGGTGCTGCAGGCGTCGGCCAGCCCCGGGTCCGCCAACTGAGCGCATCCGGAACCGCCCACATCCACGTGATAGAGGGTCAAAAAGTCGCTGACTATCATCAGCACTCCACCCGCTCCGCCAAGGGCGAGAAGGAGCGTCCGGAGGCGGCTTGATTCCCCTCCGGACGAGAAAAGCGCTCTGCTAGCATTTCGAGCCGCTCGCGGCACAGCCTTTAGGCGTGCGCTGCGCTCGGTCGCGGGAGGCGGCTGGGTTCGATTCACTTCCATGGAGACTGCTGCCACATAGAGCCGACCCCCGGGCACAACTCGTCGCGTTGACAAGGGCCCGGAAGGGCCTTTTTTCTGCCTGACGACATACCGAAAGCTTCACACCTCATGGCACGACAAGTCGCACTAGACCACACACGCAACATCGGAATCATGGCCCACATCGACGCGGGTAAAACCACGACGACCGAACGCATCCTCTTTTACACGGGCCGCACCCACAAGATGGGCGAGGTGCATGAGGGCGCCGCGGTGATGGACTGGATGGAGCAGGAGCAGGAGCGTGGCATCACGATCACCTCCGCCGCCACCACCGCCACCTGGCGTGATTACCGCATCAACATCCTCGACACGCCCGGCCACGTGGACTTCACCGTCGAGGTCGAGCGCTCGCTGCGCGTGCTCGACGGCGCGATCGCGCTGTTCGACTCTGTCGCCGGCGTCGAGCCGCAGTCCGAGACGGTCTGGCGCCAGGCGGACAAGTACCGCGTGCCGCGCATCGCCTACATCAACAAGATGGACCGCATCGGCGCGAACTTCGTCGCAGGGCGTGCAGACGATGATCGACCGCCTCGGCGCGCACCCCGTGCCGATCCAGCTTCCGATCGGCGCCGAGGGTGCCTTCAGCGGCGTCATCGACCTCGTCAGCGAGAAGGCCATCGTCTACAAGGACGACCTCGGGCAGGATTGGGAGGAGACCGACATCCCGGCCGACCACGTGGACGTGGCGCACGAGGCGCGCACCCACCTGATCGAGGCGATCGCCGACTACGACGACGAGCTGATGGAGGCCTACCTTTCCGACGAGGCCATCGACGTCGCCCGGCTCAAGGCCGCGATCCGCAAGGCCACGCTCGACATCTCCATGACGCCCGTGCTGTGCGGCTCCTCGTTCAAGAACAAGGGCGTGCAGCCGCTGCTCGACGCGGTGATCGACTACCTGCCGAGCCCGCTCGACGTCCCGCCGATGGAGGGCCTCGCCCCCGGCAGCGACGAGGGCAACGGCAACGTGCTCCATCGCGAGCCGAAGGACGACGAGCCCTTCTCGGCGCTCGCCTTCAAGGTCATGTCCGACCCGTTCGTCGGCAAGCTCACCTACTTCCGCGTCTACTCCGGCAAGCTCAGCGCGGGCAGCCGCGTGCTGAACGCGAACACCGGCCGTACCGAGCGCGTCGGGCGCATCCTGATGATGCACGCCAACCACCGCGAGGATCAGGACGAGGTGTACGCGGGCGACATCGCCGCGGCCGTCGGCTTCAAGCAGACGTCGACCGGCGACACGCTGTGCGCGCCCGACGCCCCGATCCGCCTCGAGACGATGACGTTCCCGGAGCCGGTGGTGCACCTCTCGATCGAGCCCAAGACCAAGGCCGACCAGGAGAAGATGTCCACGGCGCTGGCGCGCCTCGCCGAGGAGGACCCGACCTTCCAGGTGCGCACCGACGACGAGACCGGCCAGACCGTGATCTCGGGCATGGGCGAGCTCCACCTCGAGGTGCTGGTCGACCGCATGAAGCGCGAGTTCCGCGTCGAGGCGGCGGTCGGGCGCCCGCAGGTGGCCTACCGCGAGACCGTCCGTGGCGACGCCACGAAGGTCGAGGGCAAGTTCATCCGCCAGACCGGCGGTTCGGGCCAGTACGGCGTCGTCTACATCAACATCGAGCCGGCGCCGGGCGAGGGCTTCGACTTCGTCAACAAGATCAAGGGCGGCTCGATCCCGTCCGAGTTCATCCCGGCCGTCGAGAAGGGCATCGAGGAGGCGCTCGAGACGGGCGTCAAGGCCGGCTTCCCGATGGTGGACGTGCGTGTCACGCTCACCGACGGCAAGTACCACGACACGGACTCCTCGGAGATCGCGTTCAAGATCGCCGGGTCGCTTGCCCTCAAGGAGGCGGCCAAGCGCGCCAAGCCCGTGCTGCTGGAGCCGATCATGGCGGTCGACGTGGTCACGCCGCAGGAGTTCCTCGGCGACGTGATCGGCGACCTGTCACGCCGGCGCGGCCGCGTGGAGGGCCAGGAGCCGCAGGGCAACGCCCTCGCCGTGAGGGCCAGCGTGCCGCTGGCCGAGATGTTCGGCTACGCGACCGATCTGCGCTCCACCACCCAGGGCCGCGCGCAGTACTCGATGCAGTTCGACCGCTACGAGGAAGTCCCCAACAACCTCGCAGAGGGAATCGTTGAGCACCGCACCGGAGAGCCGGTGGGAGCGGGTGCTTAAAGAAGAGTATGTTTCCGGGGTTCGCCTGCTGGCGGGCCGTAGAGCTTTCTGAAAGGAGCGAGAACCAGTGGCGAAGGAGAAATTCGAGCGCGACAAGCCGCATGTCAACGTAGGCACCATCGGTCACATCGACCATGGCAAGACCACGTTGACCGCGGCCATCACGCAGGTTCTCGCGGAGAAGTCCGGTGGCACGGCCATGTCGTTCGACCAGATCGACAACGCGCCCGAGGAGAAGCAGCGCGGGATCACGATCGCCACCTCGCACGTGGAGTACCAGACCGATAACCGGCACTACGCCCACGTCGACTGTCCGGGTCACGCGGACTACGTGAAGAACATGATCACCGGCGCCGCGCAGATGGACGGCGCGATCCTCGTGGTCTCCGCTGCCGACGGCCCGATGCCTCAGACGCGCGAGCACATCCTGCTCGCCCGCCAGGTGGGCGTGCCCTACATCGTCGTGTTCCTGAACAAGGCCGACATGGTCGACGATCCCGAGCTCCTCGAGCTCGTGGAGGTCGAGGTGCGCGACCTGCTCAACGAGTACGACTTCCCGGGCGACGACATCCCGTTCATCATCGGCTCCGCGCTGAAGGCGCTGGAGGGCGATGAGGAGGCCAAGGGCAAGATCCTCGAGCTCGCCGACGCGCTCGACAACTACATCCCGGAGCCCGAGCGCGACCTGGACAAGCCGTTCCTGATGCCGGTCGAGGACGTCTTCTCGATCACCGGCCGCGGCACGGTGGCCACGGGCCGCATCGAGCAGGGCATCGTCAAGACGGGCGAGACCGTCGAGATCGTCGGGATCCACGAGCAGACCTCGAACACGGTCGTCACCGGCGTCGAGATGTTCCGCAAGATCCTCGATCAGGGCCAGGCCGGCGACAACGTCGGCTGCCTGCTGCGCGGCACCAAGCGCGAGGAGATCGAGCGCGGCCAGGTGCTCTGCAAGCCCGGCTCGATCACGCCCCACACCAAGTTCAAGGCGGAGGTCTACTGCCTGAAGAAGGAGGAGGGCGGCCGCCACACGCCGTTCTTCTCGGGCTACCGCCCGCAGTTCTACTTCCGCACCACAGACGTGACCGGCGTCGCCAACCTGCCCGAGGGCACGGAGATGGTCATGCCGGGAGACAACATCCAGATGTCCATCGAGCTGATCCAGCCGATCGCAATGGACCAGGGCCTTCGCTTCGCAATCCGCGAAGGCGGTCGCACGGTCGGCTCAGGGGTGGTGACCGAAGTCATCGAGTAGTACCTCGCTCGACTGACACGAGCTTCAGGGGGCGGGCCCCTTAGTAGAACGGGTCCGCCCTCGGTATGTCCGAAGGAATCAAAAATGGCAGCGATAACGCAAAACAAAATCCGCATCCGGCTGAAGGCCTACGACCACTCGGCGATCGAGACTGCCGCCAAGGAGATCGTCGAGACGGCCGAGCGCACGGGTGCCACTGTCTCGGGACCGGTGCCGCTGCCGACCGAGAAGAACGTCTACTGCGTGATCCGCAGCCCGTTCAAGGACAAGGACTCGCGCGAGCACTTCGAGATCCGCACCCACAAGCGGCTCATTGACATTCACCAGCCCACGCCGAAGACGGTCGACTCGCTCCAGCGGCTCGACCACCTCCCGGCGGGCGTGGATATCCAGATCCAGCTGGTCTGAGGCGGGCATGGCGGCACTCCTCGGAAAGAAGATCGGGATGACTCAGCTATTCGGCGAGGACGGCCGGGTGGAGAGGGTCACCGTGATCGAGGCGGGCCCCTGTCACGTCACCGCGATCCGCACCGAGGAGCGCGACGGCTACGTGGCCGTGCAGCTCGCCTTCGGCGAGACCAAGGAGAAGCGGCTCACCAAGCCGGAGCTCGGCCACCTGAAGAAGGCCGACGCCCCGGCGCTTCGCCACCTGGCCGAGTTCCGTGACGAGGCCGGCGAGCTCAAGATCGGCGACACCGTGAAGGTCGACAGCTTTGAGAAGGGCCAGACCGTGAAGGTCTCCGGCACCTCGAAGGGCAAGGGCTTCCAGGGCACCGTGAAGCGCCACAACTTCTCCCGCGGCCCGGTCAGCCACGGCTCGCACAACGTGCGCGCCCCGGGCTCGATCGGCGCCTCGGCGACGCCCTCGCGCGTGTTCAAGGGCATTCGCGGCCCGGGCCAGATGGGCAACAAGCGCGTGACCCAGCGCGGCCTCGAGATCGTCGACGTGATCGCCGACAAGAACCTGCTGCTCGTCCGCGGCTCGGTGCCCGGACCGCGCGGCGGCACGGTCGAGATCAGGACGGACGTGCGCCATGGCTAAGCCCACCGCGGCCGTGCTCGGCCAGAAGACCGGCAAGGCGGACCTCGACGAGGCCGTCTTCGGCGAGCAGTTCCACATGGCGCTGGTCCACGAGACCGTGCGCGCGGAGCTGAACGCCCGCCGGCGAGGCACCTCTTCCACGAAGACCCGCGGCGAGGTCGCCATGACCGGCGCCAAGGCCTTCCGCCAGAAGGGCACCGGCCGCGCTCGCGCGGGCGCGCTGTCCAGCCCGCAGCGGATCGGTGGCGGCATCGCCTTCGGCCCGAAGCCGCGCGGCTACACCGTGAAGGTCAACCGCAAGGCGCGGCGCAAGGCGCTGCGCGCCGCCCTGTCGCTCCACGCGGAGCGCGGCACGCTTGCGGTGATCGACCCGGCGGACTACGCGGAGCCCTCGACCAAGAAGGCTGCAGCAGCGCTCGACTCCTTCGGCGAGGGGCGTCCCCTGATCGTGCTCGGCGCCGATGACGAGGCGACCTGCGCCAAGTCCTTCCGCAACATCCGCGGCATCAGCGTGCTGTCGGCCGACGAGGTGGGAGTGGCCGACGTGATCGGCGCCGCTCGCCTGGTGCTCTCGCAGTCCGCGCTCGAACGGCTGGGCCAGCTGGCCGCGCCGCCCGCGAAGCCGGACGGAGACGAGTCGTGAACGCCCGCAGCGTGATCATCCGGCCGATCGTCTCGGAGAAGAGCTACGCGCTCCTCGCGGCCAACAAATACACCTTCCGTGTCCACGCGGACGCCCACAAGACCCAGATCCGCCAGGCAGTCGAGGAGATCTGGAGCGTGCGCGTGCAGGAGGTGCGCACGATGAGCGTCAAGTCCAAGCCGAAGCGCCGCGGCCAGACCTTCGGCCGCTCGCGCGAGTGGAAGAAGGCCGTGGTGCAGCTCCATCCGGAAGACACCATCGAGCTCTTCGAGGGCCAGGAGCTGGGCGAGTAAGCCATGGCCATCAAGAAACACAAGCCCACGAGTCCCGGCCGCCGCTTCTCCACCTGGTCGGACCGCGCCGAGGTCACGCGCAAGACGCCCGAGAAGTCCCTCGTCGAGGGGCTCACGAAGACGGGCGGGCGCAACTCCTACGGGCGCATCACGTCGCGCCACCGCGGCGGCGGCGCCAAGCGCAAGTACCGCGTCATCGACTTCAAGCGCACCAAGGACGGCGTGCCGGCGAAGGTCGCCACGATCGAGTACGACCCGAACCGCACCGCCTACATCGCGCTGCTCCATTACGCGGACGGCGACAAGCGCTACATCCTTGCGCCGCAGCGGCTGCGCGTCGGCGGCATGGTGGAGTCCGGGCCGAACGCCGACATCCAGATCGGGAACTGCCTTCCGCTTCGCAACATCCCCACGGGCACCGTGATCCACAACGTGGAGCTCACGCCCGGCCGCGGCGGCCAGATGGGCCGCTCCGCCGGCGCCGCCATCCAGCTCGTCGCCAAGGAGGGCGAGCGCGCCACGCTGCGCCTCCCCTCGGGCGAGATGCGCATGGTGGATGTGGACTGCCGGGCCAGCATCGGCACGATCGGCAACGTGGAGCACCAGAACATCGACATCGGGAAGGCCGGCCGCAGTCGTCACAAGGGCCGCCGTCCCCAGACGCGCGGCACGGCGATGAACCCGGTCGACCACCCGCACGGCGGCGGCGAGGGCTCAACCACGCCGGGCCGCCATCCCGTCACCCCGTGGGGCGTGCCGACGCTCGGCTACCCCACGCGCAAGAAAAACAAGCAGTCGGACCGCTGGATCGTCAGGCGGAGAAGGAAGAAGAGGTAGCGCGGAGTGTCCAGATCTTCCAAGAAGGGACCGTGGGTCGAGGAGCGCCTGATCGGCCGCATCGAGGCGATGAACTCCTCCGGTCAGAAGCAGATGCTCAAGACCTGGTCGCGTGCGTCCACGATCTTCCCCGAGATGGTGGGCCACACCATCGCCGTCCACGACGGCCGTAAGCACGTGCCCGTGTTCATCTCCGAGTCGATGGTGGGGCACAAGCTGGGCGAGTTCGCGCCCACCCGCCTGTTCCGCGGTCACGCAGGCTCTGACAGAGCGAAGATGCGATGACCGACGAGCCGAAGCCCACAGCCGAGGGCGCAGAGCCCGAGGAGACGCCGGAGACGGCCGTCGACGCGACCGCCGAGGAGACGCCCAAGCCGAAGCGCAGCCGTCGCCGCAAGGCGGCGGACGCCGAGCCAGAGGCCGCGGAGGCCACGGAGGCCACGGCTGAGCCCGAGGCCGAGGAGGCTCCGAAGCCGAAGCGCACGCGTCGCAAGGCGACGCCGAAGGCAGAGGAGCCGGAAGCAGAGGAGCAGGACGAGGAGGAGCCCGTCTCCGCCGACGCCGACGTCGAGGCGGATGCCGAGGACGCCGACGATGAGGACGAGAGCGACGACGCCGATGAGGAGGAGGCCGGCGAGGCCAAGCCCAGGCGCGGCCGCCGCCGCTCTGCCGAGACCGCCGCTCCGGCGCCCACGCCCGTCCACCGGACCTCTCCCGCCCGGCGCGCCGCCGACGGCACGGTCGTCGTCAGGGCCCAGGCCAAGTACGTCCGCTGCGCCCCTCGCAAGGCCCGCCTGGTGGTGGACCACATCCGCGGCAAGTCGATCGCGGATGCGCGTGCCATCCTTACCCACACGCCGCGAGCGGCGGCCCGGGACGTCCTCAAGCTTCTCGAGTCGGCCGTGGCCAACGCGGAGAACAACCACGAGCTCGACCCGGATGACCTCGTTGTCCGCAAGGTCTACGTCGACGAAGGGCCGACGCTCAAGCGGTACCGTCCCCGCGCGCTTGGCCGCGCGACGCGGATCCGCAAGCGCACGAGCCACATGACCATCCAGCTTTCACCGAAGGAGTAGTCGCACAACATGGGTCAGAAAGTCCATCCGGAGGGCCTGCGGGTCGGCTACATCCACGACTGGAAGTCCCAGTGGTTCAACGAGCGCGAGTTCTCGGACTACCTGCTCGAGGACGTCCACATCCGCGACCACATCGAGAACAAGCTTGCGCACGCCGGCCTCTCGGACATCACCATCCGCAAGAACAAGAGCGAGGTGGAGGTCAACATCCACACCGCTCGGCCGGGCATCGTGATCGGCAAGTCGGGCAGCGAGGTGGACGCGCTCCGGCGCGAGCTCCACAAGATGACCGGCAAGTCCGTGAAGGTGAACATCCTCGAGATCAAGCGGCCCGAGCTTGACGCCAAGCTCGTCGCGCAGTCGGTGGCCGAGCAGCTGCAGAACCGCGTGGCCTTCCGCCGCGCGATGAAGCGCGCGCTCACCTCCGCGATGCGCTCCGGCGCGAAGGGCGTGCGGATCCAGGTGTCCGGTCGCCTGGGCGGCGCCGAGATGGCGCGCACCGAGGGCTACTCCGACGGCCGCGTGCCGCTGCACACGCTGCGCGCGGACATCGACTACGGCTTCTACGAGGCCCGCACCACCTTCGGCCGCATCGGCGTGAAGGTGTGGATCAACAAGGGCGAGATCATGCCCTCGGGCTTCGCGCAGGACCTGACGCAGATCGAGGCTCCCCAGCAGGCCACGGCAGGTGCCGGCGGCCCGGGTGGGCCCGGCGGCGGACGCGGTGGCCGTGACGGCGGCCGTGGCGGTCGCGGCGGCGGACCGGGCGGTCCCGGCGGGCGCGGCGGCGGTCCCGGTGGGCGCGGCGGACGCGGTGGAGGCGGCGGCGGTGGCCGTGGCCCGCGCGGCGGTGGCGGCCCGGGAGGAGGGCGCTAGCCGATGTTGCAGCCCAAGCGTGTCAAGCACCGCAAGCAGCACCGCGGCCGCATGCCCGGCAACGCCAAGGGTGGCGTGCGCGTGGAGTTCGGCGAGTACGGCCTGAAGACGCTCGAGCGCGGTTGGATCACCAACCGCCAGATCGAGGCTGCCCGAATTGCGATGACCCGCAAGATCAAGCGTGGCGGCAAGGTCTGGATCAACATCTTCCCGGACAAGCCCGTCACGGCGAAGCCGGCCGAGACCCGCATGGGCTCCGGCAAGGGCTCGCCCGAGGGCTGGGTCGCCGTGGTCAAGCCCGGCCGCGTGATGTTCGAGCTGGCCGGCGTGCCCGAGCCCCTCGCCCGCGAGGCGATGCGCCTAGCCGGGCACAAGCTTCCGGTCAAGACCAAGTTCGTGGTGCGTGAGGGGCAGGACGAGTGAAGCGCACCGACGCCAACAGTTTTCAGGACCCGGAGCTGGCCCACTTCATCGGCGACAAGCGGCAGGAGCTGTTCAACCTGCGCTTCCAGCACGCGACGGGACAGCTCGAGAACACCGCCAGGCTCGCCGAGGCCAAGCGCGAGCTCGCGCGCGGCCTCACCGTGGCCAATGAGCGCGGACTAGACGTCGAGAGAGAGTTGAAGCGACAGAGCCAATGATCGAGGAAGAGCAGAACGAGCAGGCGCCCGAGGAGGCGCCGCAGGCCGAGGAGGCGCCTCCGGAGGAGGCGGCTGCCGACGAGCCTCAGGCCGAGGCCCCCGTCGAGGAGGAGCCGCCCGCCGAGGAGCCGGAGCCGGAGCCCGAGGCCGAGGAGCCCGCCGCCAGCGAGGAGCCGGAGGCCGAGGCTGCCGCGCCCGCAACGCCCGCGCCGGCTGCAGAGCCGGTCGAGGTCGTGCACCCGAAGGTGCTGCGCAAGACAAAGCGTTCGACCCATTCGGGCGACGCGCGCCCGTCGCGCACCCCCGAGGAGCGCGCCGCAGAACGCGCCGAGGCCCGCCGCGCGCGTGCCGCCCAGAGGCGGCGCTACCGCCAGCACAGGCGTGAGAAGGACGCCGCCGCCCCGAAGCAGGCGCCCGCGCCCGTCGAGGCGAAGGAGCACGGTTCCGGCCGCCCGCGCGTCCGCCAGGGCGTGGTCGTCTCCGCGAAGCCGGACAAGACCATCACCGTGCGGATCGACGTGGCCCGCCGCCACCGCACCTACAAGAAGATCGTCCGCTCCTCGTCCACGCTCCACGCGCACGACGAGAAGAACGAGGCGAACGAGGGCGACACGGTCCGCGTGATCGAGTCCCGCCCCCTCAGCCGCACGAAGCGCTGGCGGCTCGTCGAGATCCTGGAGCGTGCCCGATGATCCAGGCCGAGACGCGCCTCAAGGTCGCCGACAACACCGGCGCGCGCGAGATCCTCTGCATCAGGGTGAGCGGCGGATCGCGTCGCCGCTACGCTGGAGTGGGCGACATCATCGTCGGCACCGTCAAGCAGGCCATCCCCCACGGAGCGGTCAAGAAGGGCGAGGTGGTGCAGGCGGTGGTCGTGCGGACGAAGAAGGAGTTCGGCCGCGAGGACGGCACGTACATCGCTTTCGACGAGAACGCCGCCGTCCTGATCGACCCGCAGAAGAACCCGCGCGGCACCCGCATCTTCGGCCCGGTGGCTCGAGAGCTGCGCGACCGCAACTTCATGAAGATCGTAAGTCTCGCCCCCGAAGTTCTCTGACAAATGGCGCTCAAGATCCGCAAAGACGACACGGTGAAGGTGATGGCAGGTAAGGCCAAGGGCCGGACCGGCCGCGTGCTGCGCGTGGACGTCAAGAACCAGCGGGTCTACGTGGAGGGCGCGAACATGGTCAAGCGCCATCAGCGCCCCACGACCGTCCGCGACACCCAGCGGGGTAGCGCGATCGGCGGCGTGATCGAGAAGGAGGGGCCGATCCACATCAGCAACGTGATGCTGATCGACCCCAAGGGCGGCGCGCCCACCCGCGTGCGCATCAAGCGTGGCGAGGACGGCAGGCGCGTGCGCGTGGCGGCCAAGTCCGGGGAGGCGATCGACTGATGGCCGTCGCCGAGCCCAAGGTCAGCCCGCGTCTCAAGACGCGTTACAACGACGAGATCCGGCCCGCAGCTGCACGAGCGTTTCGGCTACTCCAGCGTGATGCAGACCCCGCGCCTCGAGAAGATCACGCTCAACATGGGCGTGGGCGAGGCCAAGGTCGATACGAAGCTGCTCGACGCCGCGACGGAGCAGCTCGCGACGATCGCCGGTCAGAAGCCCAACCTGCGCCGCGCACGCAAGTCGATCGCCAACTTCAAGATCCGCGACGGCATGCCCATCGGCGTGGCGGTGACGCTGCGCGGCGCGCGCATGTGGGAGTTCATCGACCGCCTGACGTCGATCGCGATCCCGCGCATCCGCGACTTCCGCGGGCTCAACCCGCGCTCGTTCGATGGCCGCGGGAACTACTCGATGGGCGTGCGCGAGCAGATCATCTTTCCCGAGATCGACTACGACTCGATCGACCAGGTGCGGGGCCTCGACGTGACCATCACGACCTCGGCCGCCACCGACCACGAGGCGTTCGCGCTGCTCGAGGCGCTGGGCATGCCGTTCGCCCACGAGGGCCGGCCGGGCGAGGACACGGCGGCCGAGGAGGCCGCCGACGAGGAGCGCCGCAAGGAGGAAGCGCGTGCGCGCGCCGAGGCCGAGCAGGCCGCCCTCGAGCAGCTCAAGGAGGAGAATCCCGAGGCCTACGCCAAGCCGCAAGAGGCGGAGGGCGAGGGGGCCGAAGGAGAGGAAGGCACCGACCAGGGCACCCCAGAGGGTGCAGAGGAGAGTTAGTAGTGGCAAAGACTTCCCAGGTGGTGCGCCAGCAGCGCCCGCCGAAGTACAAGACGAGGGGCTACCACCGCTGCAAGCGGTGCGGTCGCCCGCGCGCCTACTTCCGCAAGTTCGGCCTCTGCCGGATCTGCCTGCGCGAGCTCGCGCACGAGGGCTACATCCCCGGACTGACCAAGTCGAGCTGGTAGCCGCGCCATGTCGATGACCGATCCGATAGCCGACTTCCTGACCCGCATTCGCAACGGGCTCGAGGCCGACTTCGAATACGTGGACATCCCGGCCTCGAAGTTCAAGACCGAGCTCGCTCGGATCCTGCGCGAGCAGGGCTACATCGAGGATTACGCGACCCAGTCCGCCCGCGTCGGCGAGACGCTGCGCGTGCGCCTGAAGTACACCGAGGACCGCGCGCCCGTGATCACGGGCCTGAAGCGCGTGTCCCGGCCCGGCCGGCGCGAGTACGTACCCGCGGGCCAGGTCCCGAAGGTCTTCGGCGGCATGGGCACCTCGATCATCTCCACCTCGAAGGGCGTCATGACGGGGCACGAGGCGCGCCACGCAGGAGTGGGCGGCGAAGTCGTCGCATACGTGTGGTGAGCGGTCGATGAGCCGAATCGGAAAGCAGCCCATCCCGGTGCCGAGCGGCGTCGAGGTGACGATCGAGCCGGAGCTCGTGCGCGTGAAGGGCCCCAAGGGCCAGCTCGAGCAGCGCGTCTCGCGCGACATGAAGGTGGAGCAGGACGACGGCACGGTCGTGGTCACGCGCCCCACCGATCGCGGCGAGCATCGCGCCCTCCACGGGCTCACCCGCAGCCTGATCTTCAACATGGTCCACGGCGTGACCGAGGGCTACGAGAAGCGCCTCCAGATCCAGGGCGTCGGCTACCGTGCCGCGCTCCAGGGCCGCGACATCGAGCTGTCGGTGGGCTACTCCCACCAGGTCCACATCGACGCGCCCGAGGGCATCGAGTTCGAGGTGCCGCTGCCCACCCAGATCGTGGTGCGGGGCATCGACAAGCAGGCCGTCGGCGAGATCGCCGCGCGCATCCGCAAGGTGCGGCCGCCCGAGCCCTACAAGGGCAAGGGCATCCGCTACGAGGGCGAGTACGTGGCCAGGAAGGTCGGTAAGCGCGCATGACGGTCGCCACCAAGCCCGCCAAGCGCCTGCGCCGCCGGCGCCGCGTCCGCGCCAAGGTGCGCGGCACGGCCGAGCGCCCGCGGCTGTCGGTCTTCCGCTCGCTGCGGGGCATCCAGGCCCAGCTCATCGACGACGATCGCGGCCACACCGTGGCGGCCGTCACCTGGACCGAGAAGGAGCTCACCGCGCTGCAGCGGACCGAGCAGGCCAAGCGCGCGGGCGCGCTGCTCGCCACCCGGGCGAAGGAGGCCGGGGTCGAGGCCTGCGTGTTCGACCGCGGCGGCTACCAGTACCACGGCAGGGTCAAGGCGTTGGCGGAGGGCGCTCGCGAGGGCGGCCTGCGTTTCTGAGGCTTCGATACCCTCGTCCATAACTTATGGCTAGAGACAGAACAGCGGTAACCCCAGCCGGAGACCTCCAGGAGCGCGTGGTCGAGATCAACCGCGTCGCGAAGGTGGTCAAGGGCGGCAGGCGCTTCTCGTTCACCGCGCTCGTGGTGGTCGGCGACGAGCGCTCGGTGGTCGGCGTCGGCTACGGCAAGGCAAACGAGGTGCCGCTCGCGATCCAGAAGGGCGTCGAGCGGGCCAAGAAGAACCTCTTCAGGGTGCCGATGTACAACACCACGATCCCGCACGAGGTCACCGGGATCTTCGGCGCCGGCAAGGTCTTCCTGAAGCCGGCCTCCGAGGGTACGGGCGTCATCGCGGGCGGCGGCGTGCGCGCCGTGCTCGAGCTCGCGGGGATCCACGACGTGCTCTCGAAGTCGCTCGGCAGCCAGAACCCGATCAACCTCGTGAAGGCCACGGTCACCGCGCTTCAGATGCTGCGCGATCCGAAGGAGGTCGCCCAGCTGCGCGGGCTCACGGTCCGCCAGGTGCTCGGGATCCCCGAGGGCGGCAACGGCAAGACGGTGAAGGCCGAAGAGGCCGTCGAAGCGGTCGAGCCGGCCACCGAGGAAGCGCCCGCGTGATGGCCAAGCTGCGGATCACGCAGGTGAAGTCCACCAACGGCACCAACCCGGTTCAGAAGGGTGCCCTGCGCACCCTCGGGCTGGGGCGGATCGGCAAGTCCACGGAGCGCACCGACGACCCCACGGTGCTCGGCGCCGTCTACCGGGTCCGGCACCTCGTGAAGGTCGAGGAGGCCTAGATGCCCCAGGAGATCGGACTTCATTCGCTGAAGCCGAACCCCGGCTCGCGCCACCCGCGCAAGCGCGTGGGTCGCGGCGAGGGCTCCGGCCTCGGCAAGACCTCGGGTCGCGGCGAGAAGGGCGCCGGCTCGCGCGCGGGCATCCAAGAGCCGGCCAGGCTTCGAGGGCGGCCAGATGCCGATTCACATGCGGATGCGCAAGCTGCGCGGCCCGCACATGAAGAAGTCGATGCCGTTCGAGAACTTCCGCACCCACACTCAGCCGGTGAACCTTCGCGACCTCGAGGCGCGCTTCGACGACGGCGCCGAGGTCACCCCCGAGACGCTCACCAAGAACGGCCTTGCCACGCGCAAGGAGGTGCCGGTGAAGATCCTCGGCCAGGGCGAGCTCGGCAAGAAGCTCACGGTGCACGCGCACGGCTTCTCGAAGACCGCGCGAGAGAAGATCGAGGCTGCGGGCGGCGCCTGCATCATCCTCGACAGCTAACCTCGGTTCAGTGCTCGGCACCTTCGTAAACGCCTTCCGGATCGCTGATCTCCGGAAGAAGATCGCGTTCACGGCCGCGATGCTGCTGCTCTACCGCCTGGGCGCCTACATCCCGGCGCCGGGCATCAACCTCGACGCGGTGAAGGGCATCTCGTCGCAGTTCGCGGGCTCGAACGTCCTCGGCTTCCTCAATCTCTTCTCGGGCGGCAGCCTGTCGCGCTTCGCGATCTTCGCGCTCGGGATCATGCCCTACATCACAGCCTCGATCATCCTGCAGCTGCTGCAGGTGGTCGTGCCCTCGCTCGAGAAGCTGAAGAACGAGGGCGAGGTCGGCCAGCAGAAGATCACGCAGTACACGCGCTACCTCACCGTCGGCCTGGCGCTCGCCCAGTCGATCGGCTACGTGTTCCTCTTCAGGAGCCTCTCGTCGAACAGCCAGAGCGTGCTGCGCAACTTCAACTTCGGCTCGATCATGTTGATCGTGATCACGCTCACCGCCGGCACGGTGCTCGTGATGTGGCTCGGCGAGCTGATCACCCAGCGCGGCGTGGGCAACGGCATCTCGCTGATGATCTTCGCGAGCATCGTCGCCCGCATCCCGCACGGCATCACGGCCTGGTGGAACAACCCCGATCAGGTCTTCAAGGTGATGATGCCGCTGATCGCCATCAGCGTGATCGCGGCGATCGTCTTCATCCAGGAGGGCCAGCGCAGGATCCCGGTCCAATACGCGAAGCGTGTGGTCGGCCGGCGAATGGCCGGCGGCGGTTCCACCTACCTCCCGCTGCGGGTGAACATGGCCGGCGTGATCCCGGTGATCTTCGCCGCCTCGCTGATGGCGTTCCCGCCCACGATCGGCGAGCTGATCCACAGCAAGACTGCGCGCGACTTCTCGGTCTTCTTCAGCCCGAACGGCACCGCCTACATCATCGGCGAGTCGATCCTGATCATCCTCTTCACCTACTTCTACACGGCGGTCACGTTCAACCCCGTGGAGCAGGCGGACAACCTCAAGAAGTACGGGGGCTTCATCCCAGGGGTGAGGCCAGGCAGACCCACGGCCGAATTCCTCGATCGCATCCTGGCGCGCCTGACGTTCCCGGGCGCCCTCTACCTGGCGGCGGTCGCGGCCCTCCCGACGATCCTCATCAACCAGACCAGCGCCAACTTCTTCTTCGGCGGCACCTCGATCCTGATCGTGGTGGGCGTTGCCCTGGACACGATGAAGCAGCTCGAGGCGCAGTTGATGATGCGCAACTACGCCGGCTTCCTGAAGTAGCTGTAGCCCGCGCGCTACGCGTGGTTGGACAGGTGCGCCGTGTCGTTGAAGCTGCGCAGCAGCCAGCCGCCGCCGGGTAGGACGACCAGGCGGGTCAGCGACGCGTTGTCGGCGTGGACGAACGCGAACGGGCGGCTGTCGGTGGCCTGATGGCAGAGCTCGCCGATCACCCCGCCGTGGGTCACGGCGGCGGCCACCGCGTTCGGGCCTACCGCCGCGACGATCCGCTCCATACCGCCGCGCAGGCGGGCGGCGAACACCTCGGCGGGTTCGGCGCCCGGAATCGCGTCCCAGCGCTGCTCGGCGAACACGCGGGCGACGATCGGATCGCCGTGGGCCGCCCGGATGCGCCACTCGCCGCCCTCGAGCTCCCCGAGGTTCACCTCGCGTAGCTCGGGCAGCACCGTCGGCTCGAGCCCCAGCCGGGAGGCAAACGGGGCCGCCGTCTCCTGCGTGCGCCTCATGCTCGTGACGAAGACGGCTGCGATCGGCTCCTCGGCAAGCCGCTCGACGAGAGCCTCGGCCTGCTGCCGGCCCTCGGGCGCCAGCGCGGGGTCGGCCTGGCCCTCCACGAGCGGGAACGGGCTGCCCGGAACGGCCAGCTCCGAGGCGCCGTGGCGCACCAGGATCACCTCGGTGGCTCCCTCGGGGAGCGCGAACGCGTGCTGCGGATAGCCCTCGACCACGCGCACAGATTGCAGGAAACCGCTAGTTCCGGCCGCGTGGGCGCGTGAGCGATACGCTACTCCGCCTTCCATGCCCGAACTGAACCTGATACTGCTGGGACCGCCCGGCGCCGGCAAGGGCACCCAGGCGGAGCGCCTGGTCGACGACTTCGACCTGCCCTACTACGCGACCGGCGACATCCTGCGCGCCGCCGTGAAGGACGGCACCGAGCTGGGCACCAAGGCCAAGGAGTACATGGACCGCGGCGACCTGGTGCCGGACGACCTGATCTGCGACGTGATCATGGAGCGGATCGACACCCCGGTGGCCGCCGACGGCTTCATCCTCGACGGCTTTCCGCGCACGCGCGGGCAGGCGGACGTGCTCGACCGGGGCTCTGGCGCAGCGCCACCGGCGTCTCACGGCTGCGCTGCTGCTGGACGCTCCCGACGAGGAGGTGATCCGCAGGCTGTCCGGCCGGCGGATCTGCGTCAAGAACGGCCACCTCTACCACCTGGACTTCGACCCTCCGAAGCGCGAGGGCATCTGCGACCAGGACGGCTCGCGGCTGATCCAGCGCGACGACGACAAGCCCGAGACGATCGAGCGCCGCCTGCAGGTCTTCCACAAGGAGACCAGCCCGCTGATCGCGTACTTCGACGAGCAGGGCATCCTGCGCCGCTTCGACGCGGCCCGCCCGCCCAGCGAAGTCCACGACCACATCCGCGCGACGCTGGCGACGCTGCGCCTCGAGGACGAGCTGTAAGCGCGTCACTACCCTCCAGAGACGACCATGATCATCAGGAAATCGCCGGAGGAGATCGACAAGATCGCGGAGGCGGGCCAGATCCTTGCCCGCTGTCTGACGATGCTGCGCGGGAAGGCGCGGCCCGGCGTGACCACGGGCGATCTCGACGAGGCGGCGGAGAAGTTCATCCGCTCGCAGGGAGCCACGCCGGCCTTCAAGGGCTATCGCGGCTTTCCGGGCTCGATCTGCGCCTCGCCGAACTCGATGGTCGTTCACGGGATCCCCGGGCCCTACAAGCTGAGCCGCGGGGACATCCTCTCGATCGACGTGGGCGTGGTGCTCGACGGCTGGGTGGCGGACGCGGCGGTGACCGTGCCGATCGGCCAGGTCAGCCCGGTGGCGCGCCGCCTGCTCGAGACCACCAGGGGCTCGCTGTTCGAGGCGGTGGAGCAGTGCCGCCCCGGGAACAAGCTGGGCGACGTCTCGCACGCGGTCCAGCGGCGGGTCGAGGCGGACGGCTTCTCGGTGGTCCGCTCGCTGGTGGGCCACGGGGTGGGGCGGGACATGCACGAGGATCCGCAAATTCCGAACTACGGCGAGCCCGGCACCGGGGTCGACCTCCTGCCGGGAATGGTCCTGGCGGTGGAGCCGATGGTGAACGTCGGCGACCACCCGATTCGCATGGCCTCGGACAACTGGTCGGTCTACACGCAGGACGGCTCTCTGGCCGCCCATTTCGAGCACACGGTGGCCATCACCGAGGAGGGTCCGCGGATCCTCACGCCCTGGCATCTCGAGGAGGCGCGACGCGCCGCGTGACCGGACCGAGCCGCCTGCGGCCGGGTGCTATCTTTACCCCTGCCGGTTTGGGCGCGAAGCCGTCTCCTGGGCTTTGCGCCATTTCTCTTTTGATCCAACGAGTCGCGGAGTGCGATGAAAGTCCGGGCGTCAGTTAAGCCGATGTGCGAGAAGTGCAAGATCATCCGCCGTCATGGTGCTGTCCTTGTGATCTGTCAGAACCCGCGTCACAAGCAGCGTCAGGGGTAGCGGTTTGGCACGTATTGCAGGCATCAACATTCCGCTGAACAAGCGGGTCGAGGTGGGTCTCACCTACATCTACGGCATCGGCCCGTCGCTGTCGCGCAAGGTCCTCCTGAAGGCCGGCGTCGACCCGAACACCTACGTGAAGGACCTCACCGACGACGAGGTCGTGAAGCTGCGCGAGGCGATCGACAACGACGAGACCGTCGAAGGAGATCTGCGTCGAGAGCGCTCACAGAACGTCAAGCGCCTGATGGAGATCGGCTGCCTATCGCGGCCTTCGCCACCGTCGCGGCCTGCCGGTGCACGGCCAGCGTACGAAGACCAACGCGCGCTCGCGCAAGGGTCCCAAGCGGATGCAGGTCGCGGGCAAGAAGAAGGTGAAGAAGTAAGTGGCGCAGCAGAGGCCAGCGCGCGGTCGCGGCCGCCGGCGGGTGAAGAAGAACATCCCCTTCGGCCAGGCCCACATCAAGACCAGCTTCAACAACACGATCGTGTCGCTCACCGACAAGGAGGGCAACGTGATCGCGTGGGAGTCCGCCGGCGGCGCCGGCTTCAAGGGCTCCCGCAAGTCCACGCCGTTCGCCGCGCAGGTCACCGCCGATGCCGCGGCCAAGAAGGGCATGGAACAGGGACTTCAGAAGGTCGAGGTGTTCGTGAAGGGCCCGGGCTCCGGGCGCGAGACGGCGATCCGCTCGCTGCAGGCGGCCGGACTCGAGGTCACGAGCATCCGCGACGTCACACCCCAGGCCCACAACGGCTGCCGGCCGCGCAAGCGGAGGCGTGTCTGATGGCAAGGGATCGCGGACCACAGTGCAAGCAGTGCCGCCGGGAGGGCATCAAGCTCTTCCTCAAGGGCGAGCGCTGCCTCACCGACAAGTGCGGCGTCGAGCGCCGCGCATATCCGCCGGGCGACCACGGCCGTGGTCGCCAGAAGCAGTCCGAGTACCGGCTCCAGCTGCGCGAGAAGCAGAAGGCCCGCCGCTTCTACGGCGTGCTCGAGAAGCAGTTCCGCAGCTACTACGCCAAGGCCAGCCGCCAGCCGGGCGTCACCGGCGAGAACCTGCTGCGCCAGCTCGAGACCCGCTTCGACAACGTCCTCGTGCGACTCGGCTTCGCGGCCTCGAGGCGCCAGGCACGGCAGCTGGTGCTCCACGGACACTGGACCATCAACGGTCGGCGGGTGAACATCCCCTCGTATCAGGTGCGCCCCGACGAGGTGATCGCGCTCAAGGCCGGCAGTGGGGCCACGCAGACGATCCGCGACGCAACAGAACTTATTTCCGTCGTTCCGGCCTGGCTTCAGGCCGACCACGACGGCCTTACGGCGAAGGTACTGCGCCTCCCGGAGCGGTCGGAGATCGACACTCCGGTGCAGGAGCAGCTGATCGTCGAGCTGTATTCGAAGTAGTGACCGCTGCCGCCCTACGACCGCGCTGAGCGGCCCGGCGGCGAGCCCAAGACGCGAAGGAACCACTCATGCTCGAGTTTCAGACTCCCCAGATATCGGCCGAGAACGTCGAGGAAAACCACGGCACGTTCACGATCGAGCCGCTCGACCGCGGCTTCGGTTACACGTTCGGCAACTCCCTGCGCCGTGTGCTGCTGTCGTCGCTTGCAGGTGCGGCGGTGACCAGCGTTCGCATCGAGGGTGTGGCCCACGAGTTCTCCACCATCTCGGGAGTGAAGGAGGACGTGACGGACATCGTCCTCAACCTCAAGGAGATCGTGTGCCGCATGCACACGGACGCCACCGAGATCGAGGCGCCGCTCGTGGCCACCGGCCCCGGCGAGGTCACGGCGAAGGACATCGACCTGCCCTCGGGCGTCGAGATCCTCAACCCTGACGCGCACATCGCCACCCTCGAGAAGAAGACCAAGCTCGAGATGTACCTGACGATCGGTCGCGGCCGGGGCTACTCGCCCGCCGAGGAGAACAAGTCGGACGATCAGCCGATCGGCGTGATCCCGATCGACTCGATCTTCTCGCCCGTCAAGCGCGTGGCCTACTCGGTCGAGGCGGCCCGCGTCGGTCAGCGGACCGACTACGACAAGCTCACGCTCGACATCGAGACCGACGGCTCAGTGGAGCCTCAGGCGGCTCTGCGCGAGGCGGCCGAGATCCTGATCTCGAGCCTCTCGATCTTCACCGACCAGGAGCGCCTCGAGGCGCTCCGCGGCGGTGGCGACGGCGGGCTCGACGCGGTTGCCGCGGCAGGTGGCCCCCAGGCCGGCGGGCGGGCCCCCGGTGGGATGGACGACATCCTGATCGAGGAGCTCGAGCTCGGCGTGCGCTCGTACAACTGCCTGAAGCGCGCCGGCATCCAGACCGTCGGCGAGCTGCTCCAGAAGTCGGAGTCGGAGCTGAACGCGATCCCGAACTTCGGTCGCAAGTCGATCGAAGAGGTCATCGAGACGCTCGAGGCGCGCGGCCTCTCGCTGCGCGCGGGCTAGCGCTCCCGCTACCCTCCTCAGTCCGATGCGCCACCAAAAGGATCGCGGAAAGCTCAGTCGCAGCACTGCGCACCGCAAGTCGCTGTTGATGAACCTCTCGCGCGAGGTGATCACGCACGAGCGGATCACCACCACCGAGGCCAAGGCCAAGGCGGTGAAGCCGGACCTCGAGCGGCTGATCACCCTCGCGAAGCGGGGCGATCAGCACGCCCGCCGGCAGGCGATGGCCAGGCTCGGCCAGGACAAGTTCGTGGTCTACAAGCTGTTCGAGGAGATCGCCCCCCGCTACAGCGAGCGGCCGGGCGGCTACACGCGCATCCTCAAGCTGGGCCCGCGCCGGTCGGACTCGACCGAGATGGTCCTGCTCGAGCTGGTCTAGCTCCGCGGTGAGCGACTTCGCCGACTACAAGGGGCACGTCCGGGACTCCTGGGAGCTGGGCGACTACTCGGTGATCGCCGAGTCCACGCTTCCGGCAGCTCAGGCGCTGCTCGACGCCTGCGCCATCTCGGCGGGGCAGGAGGTGCTCGACGTGGCCGCCGGCACCGGCAACCTGGCCCTGCTCGCAGCCCGCGAGGGCGCGGCGGTGGTGGCATCGGATCTCACCCCCGGGATGGTGGAGCGCGGATCGGCCCGCACCTCGGGTGAGGGCTACGACGTCCAGTGGGTCGTCGCGGACGTGGAGCAGCTGCCCTTCGAGGACGGCCGCTTCGACTGCTGCGCCTCGGTGTTCGGAGCGATGTTCGCCCCGCGGCCCGACGTGGCCGCGGCCGAGATGTTCCGGGTGGTGCGCCCCGGTGGGACCGTTGGGCTTGCGTCCTGGGCGCCGGACGGCTTCCAGGGCAAGGTGTTCGCGTTCGGCAGCCGGTTCGTGCCGATGCCCGAGGGGGTGCCGGTGCCGGCGCTGTGGGGCGACGAGGACGTGGCCCGCGAGCGCCTGTCTGGGCTCGCCTCCTCGGTCGCCGTCGAGCGCCACATGGTGCGCCACGAGTACGACTCGCCCGAGGGCTGGTTCGAATTCAGCCGCAACGCCGGTCCCACTCAGGCCCGCGTGAAGTCGCTCTCCTCGGAGGACCGCCACGCCATGAAGCAGCAGCTGCTCGCGCTGATCGACGAGTACAACCAGGCGGACGACGGAAGCGTCGTGATCGACGCGGAGTACCTCGTGGTGGTCGCGCGCAAGCGCGGCTAGTGACCGCCAGGCTGCTGATCGAATACGACGGCGGCGGGTTTGCCGGCTGGGCCCCACAGCCCGGTCGCCGCACGGTGCGGGGCGTGCTGGAGGAGGCGCTGGGGCGCGTGCTGCAGCGGGAGGTGGAGCTGACCGTGGCGGGCAGGACCGACGCCGGCGTGCACGCTCTCGGTCAGGTGGCCAGCCACGCTGGGGGGCCCGCCCCGGCGCGGGCGATCAACGGCGTGCTGCCCGACGACCTGCGCGTGGTGCGCAGCGAGCCGGCGCCTGACGGGTTCGACGCCCGGCGGGACGCCCTCAGCCGCACCTACCGCTACCGGATGTTCACCCGCGAGGCGCCCAGCCCGTTCGAGCACGGGCGCTCGCTGCACTGGCCGCACGCGCTCGACCGCCAGGCGCTCGACGCCTGCGCGGCCGCACTGGTGGGCACGCACGACTTCACAGCGTTCACGCCCACGGAGACCGAGCATGTGCGCTTCGAGCGCGACGTGATGCGCGCGGAATGGCTGGACGACGGCGAGGACGCGATCGAGTTCTGGATCGAGGCCGACAGCTTCATGCGCCGCATGGCGCGGATCCTGGTGGGAACGATGCTGGAGGCGGGGCGAGGACGGTTGGAGGTGGCGGCCTTCGCGCGGCTGCTTGAGGGGCGCCCGCGCAGCGAAGCGGGCGACACGGCTCCTCCACACGGCCTCTACCTCGAGCGCGTGCGCTACTAGCTGCAGACGTAGATGTCCTCCTGCGCGAACAGGCCGTAGCGGGTCCTGACCTGCGGGTCGAGCTCGCGCACCCACGGGTCCACGTTCACCTCGAAGCCGGCCTCGCTCAGGCGGCGGGGGAAGTCGGCGCCGTAGAGGCGCACGTGGTCGGCCTGCCAGTACACGCGCTCGCGCTCGGCGGGGTCGGTGATCGAGGGGTCCTCGTGGGTGTCCGGCCGGTCGAGGGCGAGCGGCACCATCACGATCGCCCAGCCGCCCGGCTTCAGCACGCGCGCGAGCTCGCGCATGGCCGCGCGGTCGTCCGGCACGTGCTCGAGCACGTGGATGCAGAGGATGGCGTCGAAGGAGTCGTCCGGGTGCGGGATCGCCGTGATGTCGAAGTGCTCCATCACGTCCGGGGCGTCGAGGTCGGCGCTCAGGTAGCGCAGGTTGGGCAGGGTCGAAAGGCGCCGGAGCGCGTACTCGGGGGCGAAGTGGAGCAGCGACAGCTCTTCGCTGAACAGGTTGGTGCGCTCATGCAGATAGAGCCACAGCGCGCGGTGGCGCGCGTGGGCCCCGCAGCGGGGGCAGATCGGGTTGTTGCCGTCCCTCCCGGGCATGAACGCGCGGAAGGTCCCGCCGCAGCAGGGGCACTCCACGGCGTCCCCGCGCAGGCGCAGCAGGCGGTAGCGCCGCAGCGCCGCCACCCGGTATCTCGTCAGGGTCTCCACGGCTGGGTCGAACACTATGCTCAGGTGGCTCGATGAAGACTCCTGCTCACGAACGACGACGGCATCCAGGCGAGCGGGCTACACGCGATGCGCCGAGCGCTGCTCGAGCTGCCCGGCGTGGAGCTCGCCGTGATCGCCCCGGACTCGAACCGCAGCGCCACGGCGCGCTCGATAACCACCCGCAAGCCGCTGTGGGTGGAGGAGGTCAACTTCGGCGACGGCACGAGCGGGTTCGCCACCGACGGCACGCCCGTGGACTGCGTGCGCTTCGCCGCGCTCGGGCTCGTGGAGTTCGAGCCGGAGCTGATCGTGTCGGGCATCAACCACGGGGCCAACCTCGGCGACGACATCACCTACTCGGGCACCGTGGCCGCGGCGCTCGAGGGCATCGTGCTGGGCCTGCCGGCGATCGCCGTCTCGCAGCAGTCCGACCGCGGCGCACTCGACTTCCGGGCTGGCGGCCAGTACGAGTTCGAGCAGGCCGCGGCGTTCGTCGCGCGGATGGTGGACGAGCTCGATCGCCTGCCGATGCCGCCGGGCACCCTTCTCACCGTGAACTGCCCCGCGGGCGAGGTGCGAGGGGCGCGCGCCTGCAAGCTCGGGCGGCGCATCTACCGCGACCGGCTCGAGCTCGAGGAGGAGGCCGACGGCCGTCGCCGCTACCGCATCTACGGCGACGATCCGGACTACCACCGCGAGGACGGCACGGACTTCGCGGCGATCGCCGACGGGATGATCTCGGTCACCCCGCTCCACTTCGACCTCACCGACGTGGCCGGGATCGAGGCGCTCGCCGGCTACGACCTCGACGGCCTGCTTCGACCCGCGGCGCGAGAGGTTGAGTAAGAGCCCCTCCGATCGCGCGGCTGAGCTTCGCCGCCAGCTCGAGCACCACAACCGCCGGTACTACGTGCTGGACGATCCGGAGGTCTCGGACGCCGAGTACGACGCGCTGCTGAGCGAGTTGCGGGAGATCGAGGCGGAGCACCCAGAGCTGCTCACGCCCGACTCCCCGACGCAGCGGGTGGGCGCCAAGCCGCTCGAGAAGTTCGAGCAGGTGCGCCACCTGCAGCCGATGCTGTCGCTCGCCAACGCCCGCAACGAGGATGAGCTGCGCGCGTGGGAGACCCGCATGCACAACCTGCTGAAGCGCCAGGGCGTGGAGGAGGCCCGGATCGAGTACGTGGCCGAGCCGAAGATCGACGGCCTGGCGATCTCGCTCGTGTACGAGAACGGCGTGCTGACGCGGGGCGCCACCCGCGGCGATGGCGAGATCGGCGAGGAGGTGACCCAGAACCTGCGCACGATCAAGTCGATCCCGCTGCGCGTGGAGGGCGCGCCGCCGCTGCTCGAGGTGCGCGGCGAGGTGTACCTGCCGCGCTCGGACTTCGCGAAGTTGAACGAGCAGCGCGCCGCCGCCGGCGAGCCCACGTTCGCCAACCCGCGCAACTCCGCCGCCGGGTCGATCCGGCAGCTCGACCCGCAGCTCGCCGCCGCCCGCCCGCTCTCGATGTGGTCATACGGCGTGGGGGTGGTGGAGGGGCTTTCGCTGGCCACCCAGTTCGAGTGGCTCGAGTGGCTGCGCGAGCACGGCTTCAAGGTGAGCCCCGACGTGGCGGTCTACAACGACATCGAGCCGCTGGCCGCGGCCTGCCGCGCCTGGGAGGCGCGCCGCGACTCGCTCGACTTCGAGATCGATGGCGTGGTGGTGAAGGTCAACGACCTGGAGCTGCAGCGCAGCCTGGGCGTGGTGGGGCGCGAGCCGCGTGGGGCGATCGCCTGGAAGTTCCCGCCGATGACAGCCACGACGACGCTCAGGAGCGTGGAGTGGAACGTGGGGCGGACCGGCCACATGATCCCGTTTGCCAACCTCGAGCCGGTGCAGGTCTCCGGGGTGACCGTGAAGCTCGCCACGCTGCACAACGAGGAGGACCTGCGGCGCAAGGACGTCCGCGATGGAGACGAGGTGATCGTGATGCGCGCGGGCGACGTGATCCCCCAGGTGGTGTCGCCCACGGCGAAGGCCCAGAAGCGCAAGGGCCGCTCCAAGCCGCCTGCCCCGCCGGAGCGCTGTCCCCGCTGCGACACGCCCACGATCAAGCCCGACGAGGGGGTGTGGACGATCTGCCCCAACAAGGCGGGCTGCCCCGGCCAGGTGCTGCAGGCCGTGAAGCACTTCGTCGGCGCGATGGACATCGACGGCTTCGGCGAGGAGACCGTGATCCGCTTCCTGCGCGAGGGCGTGATCCAGAACGCTGCGGACATCTACGAGCTGAAGGCGGAGCAGCTGGTGGAGCTGGAGGGGTTCGGCGAGCTGTCCGCCAACAACCTGATCGCCTCGATCGAGCAATCGAAGCAGCAGCCGTTCCATCGCGTGCTCTACGGGCTCGGCATCCAGGACGTGGGCTGGGTGACCGCCCGGGCGCTCGCGAACCAGTTCCGCTCGATGGACGCCCTGCTCGCTGCCAGCGAGGAGGAGATCGCAGGAGACCGAGGGCGTGGGCCCCGTGACCGCCCGCACCGTGGCCGAGACGTTGGACGAGGACCGCACGCGCGAGCTGGTGGAGCGCCTGCGTGGCTTCGGCCTGCAGCTGGAGCAGGAGGGCGGCCCGCCGCAGGCCGAGAAGGGGCCGCTGGCCGGCAAGACGCTGGTGCTGACTGGCACGCTGCCCAACATGACCCGCGAGGACGCCACCGAGCGCATCGAGGCGGCGGGCGGCAAGGTGACTGGCTCGGTGTCGAAGAAGACCGACTACGTGGTGGCGGGCGACGATCCGGGCGGCTCGAAGTTCACGAAGGCGCAGGAGCTCGGCACCACGATCCTCGACGAGGCCGGGCTGCTCGAGCTGCTGGGTGAGAGCTAGCCCGTAAAGCCCGCCATGGCGTTGGCCATGCGGTCCTGGATCGTGTGGGCGCTGGCCACGCCGGTCCTGTTCATCAGCAGCGAGAACTCGATCAGGTCGCCCCCGCGCGACTTGCAATAGCCGGACAGGGTGCTGACGTTGGAGAGCGTGCCGGTCTTGGCGCGGCAGCGGTCGCGCGCGGCGCTGTGGCGCATGCGGGTGCTGAGGGTGCCATCGCGGCCGGCGATGGGTAGGCCCTTGTAGAGCGCCTGGAACTCGTCCCGGTTGCGCATCCTGTCGAGCAGCCTGACCACCTGCTGAGGCGACGCCTGGTCGGCGCGTGAGAGGCCGGAGCCGTCGTTCATCTGCACCGTCACGCCGAGCTGGCGGGCGAACCCGATTGCTGCGCTCGCGCCCCTCGTGGTGGTGCCCTGCACGCCCCGCGAGGCGGCCAGGTCCTTCAGCAGCATCTCAGCGAACCAGTTGTCGGAGTTCTTCAGCGTGATCCTGGCGAGCTGGGCGATCGACGGCGACTTGACACTGGCCAGCGTCTTCGCGTCCGAGGGCGTGCTGCCGGTGGTGGCCGAGTGCGTGACGCGGACGTGCAGGTGCTTCAGCGCCTTGGTGAGCTGCTGTGCGGCGAAGAGCGGCGGGTTGTGCTGGACCGAGCCGCCGTTCGAGCTGCCCAGGCCGCGGTCGAACGAAAGCGCGCTCAGCGGGCCGCCCAGGTCCACCACGCTCAGCCCGAAGCCCGAGCTCGGACCGCCGCGCAGGCTGTCGAAGCGCGACTCGTCGCCGATGATCCGGCCCCTGATCTGCGTGATCCCGCGGTCCGCGATGCTCCTGTGCGAGGTCCTGCTCGGTCGCGCCCTGCCCGTAGTAGCGCTGGTCGAACGACGCGGTGCCGAAGGTGGGGTCGCCGCCGCCGCGCAGGTAGACGTCGCCCGTGAAGATGCCGGTACCGGAGTCGCCGCTACCGTCGCTCTCGAGCGAGGTGGGCAGGGTGGCGCCAGTACCAAGCTGTGCGAGCACCGCGCTGACGGTGAACAGCTTCGTGTTGGACGCCAGGATCCGCGGTGTGGTGGCGCGCTTCTGGAACAGCACGGTATTGCTCGTGGCATCAAACACATAGGCGCCGGACGTGCCCGGCGCAGCGCGCATCGCCGCGGCCAGGGTCCGCCCGAGCGCCACGGGTCCGTGCGCCTGGACGGTGCCGGCGGGCAGCAGCGCGGCGGCCAGCACGGTGAGGCAGGCGAGTCTGCGCATCCACCGTTTAGAACAACGCCACTCGACTTGGGTAGCGGTCCTGCCGATCACTGAAATAATCGATTGGAGATCGGGATGGGCAAGGTAGTCAAGCTAGAGAAGCCGGCGGAGGGAAGCCGTGCGCGCCGCCGGCGTTCGCCGCGCAGGTCGAAGACCGCCCTCGTGCTCGGGGGCGGCGGCTTCACGGGCGGCGTCTACGAGATCGGGGCGCTGCGCGCGCTCGATCTCCTGGCCGTGAATCGCACGGTCAACGAGTTCGACATCTACGTGGGCACGAGCGCGGGTTCGTTCGTTGCGAGCCTGGCGGCCAACGGCGTGACGCCCGAGGAGATGATGCGGGTGGTGAACCAGCAGGTGCCCACCCCGTTCCGGGACGTGGACCTGGGCACGCTGCTGCGACCCAACTACTTCGACTTCGCGAAGAGCGCGGCTCTGCTGCCGCTGCGCCTCGTGGGGTTGGCGCGCAACGTCGCCTCCAACCTGCGTGCCGTGTCGGTGATGGACCTGGTGGTGGGGCTGGCCGAGGGGTTGCCGGCGGGCATCTACGACGGCGGTGGCATCGAGGGCTATCTGCATGGACGTGCTCGGCGACCTCGACCGCACGCGCGACTTCCGCCTGCTGAGCAGCGAGCTCTACCTGCCCGCCACCGACCTCGACACGTGCGAGCGCGTGGTGTTCGGCGAGGACGGCTGGGACGACGTGCCGATCCCGACCGCGGTCGCGGCGTCCACCGCCCTGCCGATGGTCTACAAGCCGGTGGAGGTGAAGGGCCGGCATCTCGTCGACGGTGGCCTGCAGTCCACCACGAACCTCGACGTCGCGGTGGAGCACGGGGCCAAGCTCATCGTGGTGATCAACCCGCTCGTGCCCTACGTGAACGACTTCCAGAAGATGATCCCGACGATGCTCGGCAGCCGGGTGCGCCGGGTCAGCGATATGGGCTTCCCGCAGATCGGCTACCAGGCGTTCAAGCTGCTGGTGCACCAGCGCCTGCACGAGTCGGTCCGCCAGTGGTCGGAGAAGTACCCGGGCGTGGACATCATCCTGATCGAGCCCGAGCCCAACGACGAGCTGATGTTCGAGACCAACGTCATGAACTTCACCAAGCGCGTGGACATCGCCCGTCACGGCTTCGAGTCGGTCACGATCAAGCTGGCGAAGGACTACGACCGCTTCGCCGAGATCTGCGCCAGGCACGGCATCGAGATCTCCGCCACCCGCGTCCGCCGCGTGATCCGCCACTTCGAGAAGGAGCGGGAACGGACTGCTGCGTGGAGGCGGATTCTTGAGCAGACGACGGGGGCGTTGCTGCGCCAAGCGCAGGATTAGGTCGCACGTCGCAGGTCGCGGCTCGCAACTGCAAACTGCTACCGAAGCGCGTCGGTTAGCGCCTTCAGCAACCGGTCCGTTGCCCCGCCGCTTCTGACTGACACCCGCACATGGTCGTCCTCGCCAAGCGGGCCCCCTGTGGCGACGATTACGCCGCCCTTCTCGAGGCGGCCGGCCAGCTCGGAGCCGGTCAGGCCCGGCCGCGTGCAGCCAGACGAAGTTGGCCTGGCTCTCGGGCGCGTCGGCTGGGAGGTCGTGGAGGGCGGTGAGGATGCGGGTGCGCTGCTCGATCACGAGCTGGCGGCGACGCTGCACCTCGGCGTCCCCGATGCGCAAGGCCTGCTCCACGGCGGCCTGCGTGAGTGCGTTCACCCCGAGGGCCGGGGCGAGCGCGTCGAGCAGCTCTCCGGCCGAGGCGGAGCCCACCGCGTAGCCGGCGCGCAGGCCCGACAGCCCGTAGATCTTCGAGAAGGTGCGGAACACGATCACGTTGTGGTGGTCGTCGACGAGCCTCAGGACGGAGTCCTCTTCCTCCACGTCCTGGAACTGCACGAACGCCTCGTCCACCAGCAGCGGCACGTCCGCCGGCAGGGCCCCGGCGAGCGCGCCCACCTCGGCGGCGGGCAGGTAGGTGCCCGTGGGGTCGTTCGGGTTGCAGAGCACGACTGCGCGCGTGCGCTCGCCCACGCCCGCGAGCACCGGGGCGGTGCGCACGCTGCCCGCGCTCAGGTCCACCGGCACGGGTCGCGCGCCCGCGCGGGACGCCATCAGCGGGTAGAGCGGGTAGGAGGGCCAGGGAGTGACCAGCTCGGCGCCCGGCCCCAGCAGCTTGAAGGCGGCGGCCTGCAGCAGCTCCGCCGCGCCGTTGCCGACCACGATCTGCTCCGGCGTGACGCCGTGGCGCTCCGCAAGCTGGGCCCGGATGCCCGCCGCATGGCGGTCCGGGTAGCCGTTCACTCTTCCTCGGGCACGGGCGATCGCCGCGTTCACTACCTCCGAGTTGGGCATGTCGGGCCACTCGGTGCTGGACAGGTCCACGCTCGGCACCCGCTCGAGCGCCAGCGCGCGCTCACGGGCGCGCCGCTCGCGCAGGCCGCGGTTCCACTCCTCCTCATCGACGTCCTCGAACTGGCGGTAGTAGTCGAGCAGGCCCATCAGGGGTTGGGCGCGATCTCCGGCCCAGGTCCGGCGATGATCAGGAACCAGAAGATGAAGCCGATTGCCGCGATGCCCGCGCTGACCACGAAGATGCGCTCCAGCGCGCCGCGCTTCTGCTCATGCCCGGCTGCGCGGCGCGCGAGCTTCCAGGTGTGATCGACCCGGCGCGCGAGGCTCAGGGTGATCATCAACGTGGCGAGCATGCCCGCGAACGCGGAGAGGATGCCGAGCGAGATCGAATTCGTGGCGTAGTCCACCCGCGAGCCGACCCACAGCCAGCCGATCGGCTGAGGGCCGAAGAGGCTCAGGCAGAGCAGGGTCTCGACCACCAGCAGGAACGCCGCCACCACGGCGTGCGGCCCGCGACGCGGGCCGCCGTCCAGCACCGGCGCGTCGCGATAGCGAAGCGGAGCGGTTCCGGGCCGTCGCCCGACGAACAGGCCGCCGGTGTCGGTGGGGTCGTTACGGGGCACTAGCGCTCTCTACCGAGAGTAGAGAGCATCGATCTCGGCGCCGAACTTCTCGGTGACGACGTTGCGCTTGACCTTGAGCGTGGGGGTGAGCTCCCCGGTCTGCTGCGACAGGTCGGCGGGCAGGATCTTGAACTTCTTGATCTGCTCGACAGGGCCCACCTCGGAGTTGACGTGGTCCACGACCTGCTGGACCTCGGCGCGCATCTCGACGGACTCGGGCAGGTCCTCGACCTTCAGCCCGTGCTGCTCGGCGAACGCCGGCGCCTCCTCCGGGTCGATCGTGATCAGCGCGACCAGGTACGGGCGCCGATCGCCGACCACCACGGCCTGCGAGATCCAGCGGTTCTGCTTGAGCCCGTTCTCGAGGTTGGCGGGGGTGATGTTCTTGCCGCCGGCCGTGATGATGATGTCCTTCTTGCGGCCGGTGATGAAGAGGAAGCCGTCCTCGTCGATCGAGCCGAGGTCGCCGGTGTGCAGCCAGCCGTCGACGAGCGTCTCGTGTCGTGGCCTCCTCGTTCTTGAAGTAGCCCTGGAAGATGTTGTCGCCGCGCAGCAGCACCTCGCCGTCCTCGGCGATCTTCGCCTCGACGCCCGGCAGCGGCTTGCCCACCGAGCCGAAGCGGAACGCGCCGACGCGGTTGGCGCGTGGCGACCGTGGACGTCTCGGTCATCCCGTAGCCCTCCATCACCGGCACGCCGCAGGCGTAGAAGAACTCGAGGATCTCGCTGGCGATCGGCGCCGCGCCGGTGACGCACTGGCGTATCCGCCCGCCGAAGAGGTTGCGCACGTTCTGGAACAGCGCCTGGTCGGCCTGGTCGAACGCCGCCTGGAGCTCGGCCGGCACCTCCTTGCCCGCCTCCTGGAGCTGGCGGACCTTGAAGCCCACCTCCACCGCCTGCTTGATCTCGGCGGGGTCGCCGACGCTGTTCGCCAGCGTGTAGATCTTCTCGAAGATGCGCGGCACCGACGGGAAGTACGTCGGCTTGATCTCCATCAGGTTGGGGATGATCTTCTGCGGGTCGCGCTCCCAGAACGCGATCGTGCCGCCGAGGTCCATCGCCACGAACTGGATCAGCAGCGCGAACGCGTGGGCGAGCGGCAGGAAGAGGTAGATGACCTCCTCGCCCTGCATCGTGTTCTCGGCCTCGACCATCGTTGGTCACGCGCCGGTAGTTGCCGTGCGTGAGCATGCAGCCCTTCGGCGGCCCGGTGGTGCCGGAGGTGTAGATGTAGAGGCAGTTGTCGTCGAGCGACACGCCGGCCACGCGCTCGTCCACGGCCCCTGCGGGCGCCCTGTCGGCGCGGCGGCGGAGCTCGTCGAGGCCGATGGCGCCATCGAGGTCGCCGGGCGTGAAGGCCACGACCGTGTCGAGGGCGGGGAGGTCGTCACGTACGGCGCGGACCTTGGCGAGCTGCTCCTCGTCCTCGACGAACACCGCGCGCGCCTCCGAGTGGTTGAGCACGTAGTGGCACTCCTGCGGCGAGTTGGTCTGGTAGATCGACACGCAGGTCGCGCCGGCGGCCAGGATGCCGAAGCAGGCGTAGGTCCACTCGGGGCGGCTGTTGCTGAGGATCGCGACCTTGTCGCCTGGTTGGATGCCGAGCTCGATCAGCCCGGCGGCGACGGTCCTGACCTTGTCGGCCAGCTCGGCATAGTTGATGTCCACCCATTCGTCGCCGACCTTGTGGCGCAGCGCGGGGCCGTCGGCGAACTTCGCTCCGGCGGCGAGCGCCAGATCCGCCATCGTGCGCGAGCCGGTGCTCGCCTCGGCGGCGGTGAACGTCCCCACTTCCATCAGCTCCTCCTCGCGCGTCTTGGCCAACCGGCCAAGGATTCTATGCCGAGGAAGACACTTCGGCGCAGTGTCGCGGCGCTAGGAGCGCCGGCGACCCTGGTCAGGCTTTTGCGAGCTGCCTGCTCTGCGAGTACTTGAGAGAGGTGAGGAACAGCGTCTTGTCGATCCGCCCCTGAAATATCGGCACCCCGAGCTCCATGCACTTGGAGATGACTTCCCTCCGCTGCATCCCCGCCTCACGCGCGAGCTCGGTGGGGGTGAGATGGATCGCCATGAACTTCCCTCCCGTCGTCGTGTGTGCCTACGTGGGACTTTATCGGTCGTGACAGACAGCGCAACCATTTTTTCGGAAATTGGGTGGACTAACGGACGGGTTTCCGTGCTCTTGATAGCGAGTAATCTGCGGCCGCATGCCCAAGCGGAAGGAGCAGAGCGACGAACTGTTCGTGGAGTCGCTCATGGACACGAACCTCTACTCGATGGGCGCGTATTTCTCCGACCAGCATCCCGACCTCGTCGACGACGTGATCGACCAGAGCGTCGCCATCGAGACTGAGGGCCTCCGCGGCTACGCGGACGCCAACGAGCTGTCGCTCGAGACCTGCTTCGAGACGCTCCTGACCGGGCTCGCGGTGCGCTACTACAAGGCAGTCGCTGCATGAGACGGGGCGGGCCGCTGCTCGGGCTCGCCCTCTGCCTGTTGCTGGCCGCCTGTAGCTCGAACGGCTCGTCCGATTCTTCCTCGTCGCCGCAGGGCGGCGGCAGCAGCGCGCTCCGCGCCCGCCTGGTGCGGATCGGCAACTTCTCCGCGCCCGTCTACGTAGCGGGGGCGCCGGGCGACAACAGCCGCGTGTTCGTGGTGGAGCAGGCCGGCCGGATCATGGTGGTGAAGAACGGCCGCCAGCTCGCCACGCCGTTCCTCGACATCCGCGGCGACGTCTCCTCGGGGGGCGAGCGTGGCCTGCTCTCGATGGCGTTCGCGCCGGACTACGCGCGCAGCGGCAAGTTCTACATCTACTACACGGACCGGGGCGGGAACATCCGGGTGCAGGAGCTGCGCCGCTCGAGCAACCCCGACCGGGCGGACCTGGCGAGCCGCCGTCAGGTGCTGTTCCAGGACCACTCCTCGTTCCCGAACCACAACGGCGGCCAGCTGCAGTTCGGCCCCGACGGCGACCTCTACGTCGGACTCGGGGACGGAGGCTCGGAGGGCGACCCGCTGGGCAACGGCCAGAACCTCGGCACCTGGCTCGGCAAGATCCTGCGCATCGACCCGAATGCCTCCGGGGGCCGTGCGTACTCGATCCCGAGCGGCAACCCGTTCACCTCCCAGCGCGGCGACCGCCCCGAGATCTACGCCTACGGGCTGCGCAACCCCTGGCGCTTCTCGTTCGACCGGGTGACCGGCGACATCGCGATCGGCGACGTCGGTCAGGACAAGTTCGAGGAGATCGACTTCGAGGGCAAGGGCAAGGCCGCCGGGCTGAACTTCGGCTGGAAGGGCTACGAGGGCTTCCGCCGCTACTCGTCGGTCCCGGTCCGCGGCGCCTACGCGCCGCCGGTGCTGGTGCGCTCCCACCGGTCGGGGTTCTGCGCGATCGTGGGCGGCTACGTGGTGCGCGACCGCTCGCTGCCCGGCCTCTACGGGCGCTACCTCTACGGCGACAACTGCAACAAGGGGATCTACTCGGTGAAGCTTCGCCCGGGCCGTGCGACAGGCGCGCGGACGCTGCCGGTGCACGTGAGCGGCCTCAGCTCCTTCGGCGAGGACGCCCGCGGGCGCATCTACCTCGCCTCGCTCTCGGGAGCCGTCTACCGGCTCGCTGCCTGAACGCCTGAGTCCACGGCCTTGATGCGGGCGGCGCCGGCCCGCTGCACGTTCTGGTAGATGCGCTGGAGCAGCGGATAGGCCGGCTTCGGATTGCCGTTCTGGTCCATCAGGCCCTTCTGGTTGTAGGGCGCGCCCGAGACGGGGTTGCCGCCGTCCCAGCCGGGACGCACCTTGAAGTCGCGCAGGATCCAGACGATCGCGCCGTTCAGGAATGGCTTCGTGTCGAAGACGCTGTTCTGGAACGCCAGCCAGTCGTCCTGGAACTCGTAGGTGCCCTTCTCGTCGACCGCGCCGTGGCGGTTGGACTCCGCCCCGTACTCGGTGACGAACAGCGCGAGGCGCGGATAGAAGGCATGCATCTGATCGAGGTAGGGGCCGAGGCCGTTGCGGTCCACCAGCTGGCCGCTGGGACCGGGGTACCAGCCGAAGTAATCGTTGATCCCGAGCGCGGTGATGAACTTGTACTGGGGGATCTTCGGGGTGGAGGGATAGCCCGCGATGTCGAACGCCAGTAGGCGCGTGGGGTCCATCTGGTTGACCAGCGTGTGGGCCGCCTCGATGTAGCGCGTCTGGCCGAAGACGGGTTTCGAGGGGTTCTCGTTGCCGATCGACCAGGTCAGCACCGACGGGTGGTTCTGGTCGCGCAGGATCATCTCCTGGATGTCGGTGAGCCCCTTGTCCCTCACCGACTTGAGCCGCAGCGCCTCGTCGCTCATGCGGTACATCGGGATCTCGTCCCAGACCATGATCCCGGCCCGGTCTGCCAGCTCGAGGAACAGCGGGTTGAGCGGGTAGTGCGAGCGCGTGAGCGTGGCGC
The DNA here is from genome assembly GCA_963770325.1 of uncultured Thermoleophilaceae bacterium. GTDB lineage: Bacteria > Actinomycetota > Thermoleophilia > Solirubrobacterales > Thermoleophilaceae > JAICJR01. Next base: position 55,533 of record CAVYPF010000009.1, read on the forward strand.
CGACCTGCTGGAGCTGGCTGAACTGCGCCCGCACCTGGTCGCTCGTCAGCGCGCCTCCGGTGCCGGGCGCCTCCTCGTGCACGCTGGCACCGCGCAGGGTGGTGGGGATCCCGTTCAGGATCAGGCGGCCGTTCTTCACCTTGATCGAGCGGATCCCGATGTGCACGTCGTAGCCCGCCCCGGTGTGGCCGTTCACGCTCACGGCGGCCTTCACGCGGTAGAGCTGAGGGTCGCCCGGCTCCCACAGGCGCGGGTTGGCGATCGTCACCTTGGCCGACACCTGGCGGGTCCCGTGCGCCGGGATCGTGACCGGCCGGAAATGGGCGGCCAGGCCGCCCACGGAGGCGTGGAAGCCGGCCTTGCGCTTCTTCCCGTCCAGGTTGTGGAGCGTGGCCTGGACCAGCACGCTGGCGTCGCAGGCACGGCAGGGGAGGATCGGCCGGGCCACGAAGCTCGAGATGTCCACGCGGTCGACCTTGCGCAGGTAGACCTCGCGCAGCAGCCCGCCGTAGTTCCACCAGCCGCCGCCGGGCGTGCCGTTGTCCGAGTCCACGAGCGGCGGCAGATCCGTGTCCGAGCGGCGGCTGTCCACCCGCACCACCAGGTGGTTCACGCCCTTCTTGCGGACGTTGGTCAGCGGGACCTCGAACGGCAGATACGCACCCTCGTGCGTGCCGATCTGCTGCCCGTTGAGGTAGACCCGCGCCCGGTAGTTCACCGATTCGAAGCGCGCCACCCAGGACGTGGTCTTGGTCGCCGCCGGCACGCGGAAGTCCTTGCGGTACCAGGCCACGCCGCCGCGCTGGCTGGCGTCGGAGAGGTCCGTGGCGTTCCAGGCGTTGGGCACCGTGATCGCGCCCCAGCCGGTCAGGCTGGCCTGGCGCTGGAAGCCCTGGGCCAGGCCCTGATCGAGCGGATCCAGGCGCAGATACCAGGTCCCGTCGAGCAGGTAGCGGCCGGTGTAGCCGTCGTGATAGAGCACCTTCGCGGTGGGTGCCGCGGCCGCCGTGCCGCTCGCGAGGGCGTGCGCGGGCAGCGCGAGCATGAGCGCGAAGACGAGCGGGAGCGTGCGAAGGGCGCGGTGCAAGCCTGGGTTTGGTAGAGCCTCGCCGGCGAGGCGGTACAGGTGAATGCAACACCCGTTCCCGTCTCGGGTTGTGCTGCCCCCCGAAAACCCCCCGGTGCTTAACGGCGCCCAAAAGACTAGATCAAGCGCGCGACGGCTCTCGATCCGCAAGAATCGCCGCCGTACCCGGCAAGGAGAGAGGTCAGGTGCCCTACTTCAAAGACGAGGCGGAGGTCTACGCCTTCATAGGACGGCTGTTCCAGGAGCTCGTGGAAGACGACGAGCTTGGCCCGCAGTTCCAGAAGGCGAACACGATCGTGCAGTACCAGTACCGGGAGCCCGAGTCCCAGATCACGGTGAAGATGATCGAGGACGAGGAGCCCCAGGTGGATCTCGGGCCGAGCGAGCTCGAGCCCGAGGTGGTGATGACCATGGAGGCCGACACCGCGCACAGGTTCTGGCTCGGCGGCGTGAACGTGACCGTGGCTCTGGCCCGCGGGCAGATGAGGGCGAAGGGACCCGTGGCCAAGATCCTCAGGCTCGTGCCGCTCGTGAAGCCCGTGTTCCCGCGCTACCGGAAGATCCTCGAGGAAGCCGGCAGGGACGACCTGCTGAAGGCCGCCTGAGCGCGTGGAGGCGGGGGGCGCTCGGCGGCTGACGGGCTTCAAGGACTTCTACCAATTCACCGCGCCCACTCGGGTGATCGCCGGGCGCGGCCTGATCGAGAGCGCGGGCTTCGAGTTCACCAAGGAGGGGGCGACCCGGCCGCTCTTGGTCACCGACCAGGTCATCCGCGCCACCGGCCTGATCGAGCGGGTGGTGGCCGGCTTGGAGGACGGCGGCCTGGAGTGCGCGGGTGTGTTCGACGCGGTGCCGCAGGACTCGTCCACCGACGTGGTGGCCGCCTGCGCCGAGGCGGCCCGCGAAGCGGGCGCGGACTCGTTCCTCGCCGTGGGCGGCGGCTCCGTGATGGACACGGCCAAGGCCGCCGACGTGCTGTTCACGCACGGGGGCCAGATTCGCGACTGGGAGGGCTTCTTCGGCCTGCCGCGGGACGGCGACGGGATGGGCCGGCCGCAGGAGCTGGCGCCGCTGGCTTGCATCCCCACCACCGCCGGTACCGGCTCGGAGGTCTCGTTCGCCGCCGTGGTGAAGGACCCCGACGAGGGGCTGAAGATGGAGGTGGCGGACTTCCCGCTGTTCCCGCGGCTGGCGATCCTCGACCCGGCCTCCACCGCCACGCTGCCGGCGGCCATCGCCGCCTCCACCGGGATGGACGCGCTCACCCACGCGATCGAGGGCTACGTGTCGAGCGAGTGGAACCCGCACGCGGATGCGTGTGCCCTGCACGCGCTGCGGCTGATCGGGGCCAACCTCGAGCGGGCGGTGGCCGACACCGGGGACGAGGATGCGCGCGGCAACATGCTGGTGGCCGCCGCGCTGGCGATCGTCCCCACCGGCTCTGGTGCGATCGGCATCACCCACTCGATGTCGCACCCCTGCGGTGGCCGCTACGGCGTGCCGCACGGCGTGGCGAACGCGATCAACCTGCCGCACGTGATCCGCTGGAACGCGGCGGGCGGACCGGACATCGCCAACCGCTACCGGGACGTCTGCGAGGTCCTCGGCGTGGAGAGCGGCGGCTCGGACGCCGACGTGGGCGACGCGCTCGCCGCCCACGTCAGCGCGCTCAGCTCCACACTGGGCCTGCCCAGCCGCCTATCCGAGGTGGGCGTGCCCGAGGAGGGGATCGACGCGCTGGTCGAGGGGGCGATGGGGGATGCGTGCACGCTTGTGAATCCGAGAGAGCCCACGGAGGAAGACTTCGCGCGGCTGTATGCGGCGGCGCTCTAGCTAGGTCGCAGGTCGTCGGGTCGTCGGCGGGTCCGGGCCCGAGCCCTGCGACCTGCAGCCGACGACGCCCACGACCTGCGACCTAGTCCCGCCTCGCCTCCACAAGCGCCTTCAACGTGGCTTTCCCCGTGTACTTCGGACGCCACCTCAGCTCCTTCTTCGCGCGATCCGTTTTCATGAGCACTTCCTTCCGCACCGAGTGGATCCAGTTCAGCTGAGGTGGGGAGCCGGGTAGGCGGGCGATCACCTCCGCGGTGGCGTCCACCGCCAGCTCCGGGATCTGGATCGAGTACCAGCCGAGGGCGCGGGCCAGGTCGCTGACGCGCAGCGTGCCGCCGCCCGCGAGGTTGTAGGCGCCCGGGGCGCCCCTGCCGAGGACGCCGGCCACGAACGCGGACGCCACGTCGTCCTCGTGGACGAGCTGGAAGCGCGTGCCGGGATCCGGGATCACCGGCTTCAGCATCGGCATCGCGGCGAGCAGGCGCCGCACCGCGTCCGGCATCGCCTCGGACAGCCGCACGTAGGGGATCTCGTCGAGCAGCATCTGGGCGCGCGGCCCGGCGACGACGCAGGGGCGGAAGACGTACGCCTCGGTACGGCTGCGACCCAGCAGCACCTCGGCGAGGACCTGCTCCACCTCCGCCTTCTGCTGTGAGTAGAAGTGCTCCGGCGTGCCGCGCGGCGGTACGTCCTCGCTGAGCCAGGTGGGGTTGTCCGCGTGGAACCCGTAGGCGGCGACGCTCGACGCGTAACAGAGCCGCTGAGCGCGGGCGGCCACCGCGGCCTCGAACACGATGCGCGACCCGTCCACGTTGATCGCGCGGGTGGCGTCGCTCGCCGTGAGGATCGCGAAGGCGAGGTGGACCACCACGTCGGCGCCCCTCAGCGCGTCGCGGACGCTGTCCGGGTCGCGCACGTCGCCCTGGCGGTACTCGGTCTTCTTCCAGCCGGCGTCGGCGGGATCGAACGGGCGCCGAGCCATGCCGACGATCCGCTTCACGCCGCGGGAGCGCTCGAGCGCCGATACGAGGGCGATGCCGAGGTCCCCGGTCGGCCCGGTCACCGCGACGGTGAGGCCCTCGGGCGGCACGAGGCTAGTCCGCGTAGCCGGGTTCGCCGGGGAGCACCACGCGCGCCACGCCGCCGTCGACGAGCACGCGCGGCTGCACCGGCTGGACCCTGCGCGTGCGCGCGTGGGCGAGCGCCTTCTCGACCGAGTCGAACTCGGCCAGCTCCTCGAGGTGCTTGATCGTGGGGAACACGAGCAGCAGCTCGTCCCGGGCGTAGGCCTCAAGCGCGGCGCGCGGGGTGAGCCAGCGCGCGTCCACGCACTCCTCGCCGTCGCAGACGGCCTCGGCATCCGGCGGCGACTCGACCACGAAGAACCAGGTGTCGAAGCGGATCTCCACCTCGGCCGGAGTGATCCAGCGCGAGAACGCCACCAGGTCGTCCGAGTCGGCGATGGTGACTCCCGCCTCCTCGGTGAGCTCGCGAGCGGCCGTTCCGGCGGGCCCCGAGTCGTCGTCGTGCACGGCTCCGCCCGGGAACACCCAGGCACCGGCCATGAAGCGCGACTCTGGATTGCGCTCCACCAGGAGCACCTCGGGCCCGGCATCGCTGTCGCGCAGGACCATCACGGAGGCCGCCGGTCGCGCCGGCTTCACGTCGCCGGTGTTGAGCCTCTCGCCCGGGCCCGGGCGGTCGACCCTCATCGTGCTTGGGGCTTGTCGTGTGCCATCGAGCGCAGCCTACTCCCGCTAACCTGGCCGGACTGTGGAGGCCGCAACCCAGCAACTCTGGATCTGCGAGTCATGCGGATTCATCTACGACCCCGCCGAGGGAGATCCCGACGGCGGCGTGCCCCCGGGCACCCCGTTCGAGGAGATCCCGGATGACTGGTTCTGTCCCGTGTGCGGAGCGCGTAAGCGCGACTTTTCTCCTTACGACGGGTGAGGGACGGCAGTTGGCAGTTTGCAGTTAGCCCGTGAACCGCGGCGCAAGAAGTGCGCGCGCAGGCCTTCCGTGGCCAGCTGCAAACTGCAAACTGCCAACTACGCTACGCCGCTGCGAGCTCGTGCCCGCTCACTACTGCCACGATCGATTCCCACAGGATCACTACGAGGCGTTCCAGGTCGGCCTCGGAGATGGCCAGGGGGGGCATCAGGACTATTACGTCGCCAAGGGGGCGGACAATGGCGCCGCGCCGGCGCGCCTCGAGCGTGACCGCGTGGCCGATGCGCGCGTCGAGCGGGAAGCCGGCCAGCTCGACGCCGCACATGAAGCCGCGCCGGCGGACCTCGGCCACCATCGGGAGCTCGGCGATCGGCTCGAGCAGCCGCCCGAACAGCTCGATCTTGGGCTGCAGGCGCTCCAGCGTGCGCTCCTCCTCGAACACGTCCAGGGTGGCCAGGGCAGCCGCGCACGCGAGCGGGTTGCCGGTGTAGGTGTGGCCGTGGAAGAAGGTGCGGAACTCCTCGTGCTCGCCGAGGAAGCCCTCGTACACGCGCTCGGTGGCGAGCGTGGCCGCCAGCGGCATGTAGCCGCCGGTGATGCCCTTCGCCAGGCAGAGGAAGTCCGGCGCGACGTCCTCGTGCTCACACGCGAACATGCGGCCGGTGCGGCCGAAGCCCACGGCCACCTCGTCGCAGATGAGGAAGACCCCGTACCTGTCGCACAGCGCGCGCACGTCGCGCAGGTAGCCCTCGGGGTGGACGATGATGCCCGACGCGCCCTGCACCAGCGGCTCGACGATCACCGCCGCGACCTCGTCCCCGTGCTCCGCCAGCAGGCGCTCCATGTCGGCGGCGTCGCCCGGCTCGGCCTTCAGCGTGTCGAACAGGAGCGGCCGGTACATCGAGTGGAAGAGGTCGATCCCGCCCACCGAGACGGAGCCGATGGTGTCCCCGTGGTAGGCGTCGCGCAGCGCCACGAAGCGGGTGCGGCGGCTGTCGGCGCCGCCCTGCTGCTGCCAGTACTGGAATGCCATCTTCAGCGCGATCTCGGCGGCGGTGGAGCCGCTGTCGGAGTAGAACACGCGCGAGAGGCCCGGCGGGGCGAGCTCCACCAGCCGGCGCGCGAGCTGAATGGCCGAGCGGATGCGAGAGGCCCAGCATCGTGCTGTGCGCCACGGCGTCGAGCTGATCGCGCACCGCGGCGTCGATCCGGGGGTGGCGGTGACCGTGGACGTTGCACCACAGCGACGACACGCCGTCGATGTAGCGCTGCCCGTCGGTGTCGATCAGGTCGGTGCCCTCGGCGCGCTCGACGATCAGCGGCTGCTCGCTCTCCCAGCCCCGCTGCTGCGTGAACGGGTGCCAGAGGTAGCGGCGATCGTCCGAGGCGAGGCTCACGGCGGGCAAGCTAGCTCGGAGGGTGGTCGGAACGCTCAGATGACGGCGACCGCGGCGGCCGCGTCGAAGTCCGGCAGGTCGCCGGCGTGCCCCGGCAGGTGACGCCAGCAGATCGCGCCGTGCGAGTCGATCGCGAACGTGCCGGCCTGCTGCCAGCGGCTGCCGACCGGGTGACGGTTGGCGATCCCGCGGCGGCGCAGCTTCGCAACGCTGGCGAGCGACCGGGGCCCCGCGAAGTGAGCCAGGCTCGAGCGGCCGAGGCCCCAGGCCGCGTACAGCTCCCGCCGCTCGTCGATCACAAGCTCGAGCCTCAGGCCGGCCCTCACCTCGGCGCACCACCTGTCGGTGGCCGCCAGCGAGGCGTGGCTGACCACGATCCACCTGATCTCCGGGTGCAGGTCGGCCACCTCGGTCATCGCCCTCACCGTGGACTCGGCGAAGGGGCAGCCCACGTGGCGTAGGAACGCCACCACCGCGGGCCCGCGGATCGGGCCGAGCGGCGGCGCGCTCGGCGCTGGGTCACCCACCGCGGGGAGGGGCGCGAGCTTCAGCTGCGGTGGAGGTATGAAGGTGCGAGGATCCATCCTGCTGGGCCACCGCCAAGAAGGGCCGGGCCCGAGGAGAGGAGAGCGATGAGCTACAGAAAGTACAGGCTGGGCAGCTACCGGGATATGTGCGATCAGCACCGCTGGGAGGTTCCCGCGCGTTACAACATCGCCACGGATGTGTGCGACAAGCACGCGCGTGACCGGATGGCGATGCTCTGGGAGGACTGGCGCGGCGACGAGCGCAAGGTGACCTTCGGCGAGCTGCAGGATCTCTCCGCGAAGTTCGCGAATGCCCTCGAGGCGCACGGGGTGGAGCGCGGCGATCGCGTGGCCACGCTGCTGCCGTCGCTGCCCGAGACCGCGGCGGTCTTCCTCGGCACCTACAAGGCGGGCGCGATCCTCCTTTCGATGTCCGTGCTCTACGGGGACGAGGGCATCCAGCACCGGCTGCGCGACTCCGGCGCCAAGGTGCTCGTGACCGACACGAAGAACCGTCACCGCATCCCGGACGGCCTGGCGGAGGTGATCTTCGTGCTCGACTCGCCCGACGGCGGCGAGCGCCAGGCGGGCGACATCGACCTCGCGGCGGCGCTCGAGAAGGCCTCGGTGCGCTACGACACGGTTGACACCTCGGCCGACGACCCGGCCCAGCTGTATTACTCCTCCGGCACCACGGGGCAGGCGAAGGGGATCCTGCACGCCCACCGCTACCTGCTCGCGCACGAGGAGTTCGAGTTCTCCCACGACGTCCAGGACGGCGAGCTGTTCCACGGCTCCGGCGAGTGGGCGTGGGCCGCCGGCATCTGCCCCCTGCTGGGACCCTGGCGCTACGGGGCGGTGCAGTACGTCTACGCGCGCAAGGGCGGCTTCGACCCGGAGGAGCAGCTGCGGGTGCTCTCGAAGAACGGCATCGAGAACATGTTCACCACGCCCACCGCGCTGCGCTCGATGCGCTCGGTCTCGGACGCCGGCAAGCGCTACCCGCTCGAGCGGATGCGGATCGTCTGCTCGGCCGGCGAGCCGCTCAACCCCGAGGTGATCACCTGGTTCCGCGAGCAGTACGGGCTGACGGTGCTCGACTTCTACGGCCTCACCGAGAGCTATCCGCTCTGCGGCAACTACCCGACGGTCGAGGTGCGACCCGGGTCGATGGGGCTGCCCATGCCCGGCTGGGACGTCGCGATCCTCGACGAGGACGAGAACCCGCTGCCCGCCGGCGAGCGCGGGGAGATCTGCCTCAGGGCGCGCTCCAACCCTCACTACCCGCTCGGCTACTGGAATCGGCCCGAGGACACCAAGGAGGTGTTCGACGGCGAGTGGTTCCACACCAAGGACGCCGCCCAGACCGACGAGGACGGGTACGTCTGGTACGCCGGCCGCGCCGACGACGTGATCATCTCGGCCGGCTACCGGATCGGGCCGTTCGAGGTGGAATCGGCGTGCGTCGAGCACCCGGCCGTGATCGAGGCGGCCGCGGTGGCCTCGCCCGACGAGCGGCGCGGCACGATCGTGAAGGCCTTCATCGTGCTCGCGGAGGGGCATGAGCCCACCGACGGCCTCGCCGACGAGATCAAGGCGCACGTGCGCGAGCGTCACTCCGCCTACGCCTATCCGCGCGAGATCGAGTTCGTCGCGGATCTGCCGAAGACCCTCACCGGCAAGATCAGGCGGGTGGAGCTGCGCGAGGCCGAGCGGGAGCGCAAGGAAGCCGAGTCCACCGGCTGAACTCTCGATCGCCGCAGGCCGCCTGCGGGTAGCATCACGCAACTGTTGACGGCGAGCCTGGAGGGGACATGAGCACCGAGGTCATGGATGTGGTGGAGGGCGAGGGCTACGCGGTCGGGAACCTCGCTGCGCTTGGCGAGGGCTACGGCTTTCGCAAGATCCGTGCGGCGCTCGGCGTGACCGCCTTCGGCGTGAACGCGATCGTGCTGCCCGCGGGCATCGAGGCGGGCAAGCACTTCCACGACGAGCAGGAGGAGCTCTACTTCGTGCACAGCGGCGAGCTCGAGATGGTCTTCGGCGACGGCTCGGCCCACCGCCTCGGCCCCGGCGGGCTGGCGCGCGTGGATCCCAAGACCGTGCGCCAGTTCCGCAACGTGGGCGACGAGGACGCGGTGTTCGTCGTGGTCGGCGGCAAGGACGGCTACGTGGGACGCGACGGGCACGTGCCGGAGGACGAGACCGGCGCCAGGGTGCGGGCGATCGAGTCCTAGCCCGCCGGCAGCCAGTCGTCGAGCGGCAGTCGGGCGCCCGCCTGGGCCAGCTGCTCGCGCGTGACCTGGGGCAGGCAGCTCACGCTCACGCCGCCGATCCGCTCGACCGTCTCCCGGTTGGAGCGCGCCAGGTCGTCATCCGTCCACGGCGTCATCACCACGCCCATCGGGTCGAGGCCGGCCGCGCGCGCCGCCTCGATGGTGAGCAGCGTGTGGTTGATCGTGCCGAGCGCCGGCCGCGCCGCGATCACGAGCGGCAGGTGGAGGTCGAGCGCCAGGTCGCGGATCAGGTAGCCCGGCGTGAGCGGCACGAGCAGCCCGCCGACTCCCTCGCAGACCAGCACGTCCGCATGCTCGCCCAGCGCCCGGGCGTGCGCGACGAGCGCCGGCGGGTCGATCGACCTGCCAGCAAGCTGAGCAGCGTAGTGCGGCGAGACCGGCGGCCCGAAGCGCTCCGGTGACACCTCCTCCGGCGACTGCCCGGCGCTCGCCACCATGGCGAGCAGCTCGTGGTCGCGCGGCCACTCACCGGGCTCCTCGTCGAGCCCCGTCACGGCGGGCTTGAACGCGGCCACCCTTTGCCCGCGGGCCGCCAGCGCCGCGCAGATCGCCGCCGCGAGGATCGACTTGCCGACGCCGGTGTCAGTCCCGGCGACGAAGACGCCGCGCAACGGCCTTGGCTACGCGGCTTCGGCGAGCCCGTCGAACACGCGCGGAGCGCCGTCGGCTGCCTGGCGCTCCCGCACCGTGACCGTGGCGGGCACGTGCGGCACCACCGCGCTGAGCACCCGCGCGGCCTGGCGCAGCTCGGCCGAGCGATGCGAGGCCATCACCGCGAGGCGAAGGCGCGAGGTGCCCTCTGGCACGGTCGGCGGGCGGATCGCCTGTGCGAACACGCCGCGCTGAAGCGCCTGCTCGCAGGCCTTCATCGCCTGCGCCGGGTCGCCCACCACGAGCGGGACGATCTGCGTCTCCGAGTCGCCCGGGTCGAGCCCCTCGGCGAGGAGCGCCTCGCGCAGCAGCGCAGAGTTGCGCCGCAGCTTGTCGACCCTGTGCGGCTCCGCGCGCAGGATCTCGAGCGCGGCCATGGCGCCCGCGACGGCCGGCGGCGGCAGCGCCGTGGAGAAGATCAGGGTGCGCGCGCTGTTCACCAGGTACTCGGCCATCGACGCGTCGCAGCACGCGTAGGCGCCGTAGGAGCCGAGCGCCTTGCCGAGCGTGCCCACGACGATGTCCACCTCGTCCTCGAGCGCTGCCGCCGCGACCGCCCCACGGCCGCCGGGCCCGAGCGTGCCCGTGCCGTGCGCCTCGTCCACCATCACTCGCGCGTCGTAGCGCCCGGCCAGCTCGACGATCTCGGGCAGCGGTGCGACGTCGCCGTCCATCGAGAAGACGCCGTCGGTGACGATCAGGCTCGCGCGGCCCTCGGCCTCGCGCAGCCCGTACTCGAGATGGTCCATGTCGCAGTGGTCGTAGACGAACGTGCGGGCCTTCGACAGGCGGCAGCCGTCCACGATGCTGGCGTGGTTCAGCGAGTCCGAGAGCACCACGTCGCCCTCGCCCGCCAGCGTCGACACGATGCCGGCGTTGGCAAGGTAGCCCGAGCCGAACAGCACGCAGGCCTCGCTGCCCTTGAAGTCGGCCAGCTGCTCCTCGAGGCGCCGGTGCACCGTCATGTTGCCCGACACGAGCCGCGACGCTCCGGCCCCGACGCCCCAGCGCATGGCCGCCTCGGCGGCCGCCTCGCGCACGCGCGGGTGATCGGCCAAGCCGAGGTAGTTGTTCGAGCAGAGCAGCAGCACCGGGCGCCCGTCGAGCAGCACGCGCGGTCCCTGCGGCCCCGACACGAGCCGCATGCGGCGATACAGGCCGCGCTCCCGCAGGTCGTCCAGCCGTTCCGCGATATCGGTCACGCCGCCTCCTTCCTGTCTGGCCCGACTTGCACGACCTCGAGCGGCCGCGCACGGTTGGGTGCGCCGTCGGGACGGACGGGCACCGAGGTCTTCTTGCGGTGGCGAAGCTGGGTGGCGGGGTTCCAGAAGCTGGCCTCGTCCTGGCGGTCGATCAGCCGGTCGATCGGGGTGTCCGGCGTGTGCCCCTCGAGCCAGCCGGAGCGGTTGTCGGGCCGCGGGTTCGAGCCGTTGTCGGGCTGGCGCGCGGTGTTGAGCCCGAGCTCCTCGAACATGCGCCGGTCGTCCTCCGGCTCGGACCCCAGCGTTGTGAGGAAGTTGCCCATCATCACGCCGTTCAGCCCCGCCTTCACCGCCAGCGGCTGCAGCTCGCCGAGGTTCTCGATCCGGCCGCCGCAGAGCCGGAACAGCGCCGCGGGCATGATCAGGCGGAAGATCGCGATCCACTTGACCGCCTCCCATGGGTCCATGAAGTCGCGGTCGCCGAACTTGGTGCCGGAGCGCGGGTTGAGCAGGTTGATCGGCACGCTGTCGGGATCGAGCTCGGCGAGCTGGAAGGCCATCTCCACCCGCTGCTCGCGCGACTCGCCGAGGTTGAGGATGCCGCCCACGCAGGTCTCGAGCCCGGCCTCCTTCACCGCCTCGATCGTGCGGATGCGGCCGTCGTAGCGCACGGTGGTGGAGACCTCGTCGTAGTAGGACTCGGCCGTCTCCACGTTGTGGTGCACGCGCTGGATGCCCGCGTCCTTGAGCCGCTTGGCGCGCTCCACCGACATGTGCCCGATCGACGCGCAGCGCTTGAGCGAGGTGTGCTCGGCCACCAGGCGCGCGCCCTCGACGATGTTCTCGAAGTCACGCTTGGAGAGCCCCTGCCCTTGGGTGACCATGCAGAACCGATGCGCGCCGGCGGCCTCGGCCGCGCGCGCGTGCTCGAGGATCTGATCGGGGGTCATCATCGCGTGCATCGGCGTGTCCGCCTCCGCGAAGCGCGACTGGGCGCAGAAGCCGCAATCCTCCGCGCAGCCGCCGGACTTCGCGTTCACGAGGGAGCAGAGATCGGTGGAGTCGCCGAAGCGCTCCACGCGCGCCTCGAAGGCGCGATCGACGAGCAGCAGGATCTCGTCGTGCTCCTCGATCTCCCCGAGGGCACGGGCCTCCTCGTACGTGATTAGCGGCGGCAAGCTCGACCTCCCGATCGCGAAGTTGTGGCGAAAAGTAGGGTCGGGCTCGGACGCCACTGCTAGTTGGCAGTTGGCAGTTTGCAGTTGGCCCGTGTACCGCACAGCATTGGCCAGCCGCCCTACCTTCCGTTGCCAACTGCAAACTGCAAACTGCAAACCCAAGAACCGCTAGCGGTTCTTCCACCGCGGCTTCCGCTTTTCCGCGAACGCCCGTACCCCCTCGCGAAAATCCTCGCTCGCGAAGCAGGACTCGCGTAGGTCGACTAGCTCCTGCTCGAGCTCGGGGGTCAGCTCGACGGTGGTCTCGCGCAGCGCGCGCATCACGCGCTTGTTCCCCTTGAGGGAGAGCGGGGCGTTGCCCGCGATCTCGGCGGCGAGCGAGAGCGCGGTGGAGTCGAGTTCCTCTCGCTCCACCACGTGGTTCACGAGACCCATCCGCGCGGCGCGGTCGGCGTCCACGTTGCGCCCGACGTAGAAGAGCTCGGCGGTGTTGGCCACGCCACACACCTCGATGAAGCGGCGCAGGCCGGTGTGCGAGTAGATCAGGCCTAGCTTCGCGGGCGGCATGCCCAGCTTGATGCCACGCGCCGCCACGCGAATGTCGCAGGTCAGCGCGAGCTCGAGCCCGCCGCCGATCGTGTGCCCGTTGAGCGCGGCCAGCACCGGGTAGGGATAGGCGTCGAGCGCCTCGATCGCATCGTGGAACGGGTGCGCCACGAGCGCCTCCGCGCGCTCCTCGAAGTTCCTCTCGTCGAGGTTGCCGAGGTCGTACCCCGCCGAGAACATGGTCCCGTCGCCCGTGAGCATGAGACAGCGGGCCTCGAGCCCCTGGACGGTCTCGGCGAGGGTGTCCAGGATCTCGTGGTCGAGGGCCCCGCGCTTGTCGGGGTTCGAGATCTTCAGCCGGGTGACGTGCTCCGCCGGCTCGTCGAGCAGCAGCTTGCCGGATGCGAGCTCACGCGTCGAGCTACTCGAGGACAACCAGCGTGTCCCCCTCCGACACCGATTGGCCCTCCTCGCAGGTGATCTCCCTCACCACGCCGTCGTCCTCGGCCTCCACCGGCATCTCCATCTTCATCGACTCGAGGATCACAAGCGTGTCGCCCTCCTCGACCTCCTGGCCGACCCGGCACTCGATCTTCCACACAGTGCCCGTGATGTGGGCCTCAACGTCTGGCAACGCGGCCTCCTCGTCCGAGAGTTTGCGGCACGATACCGGCCGGTGCCCCCGGAAATCGCAGCGCTGGTCGCGGCCCACAACGAGGAGGAACGCCTCGGCGCGACGCTCTCCGCCCTGCGCGCGACGTTCCCGGGCGCGCGGCTGATCGTGGCGGACGACGGCTCGACCGATCGCACGCCGGAGATCGCCCTCGAGGCCGGCGCCGAGCTCGTGCGCGGCGAGCGGCGGCTTGGCAAGGGCGCGGCCAACACGCTGGCCGCGGATCAGCTGCTGGCGGGCGGGACGCCCGCCGTGGTGCTCCTCTGCGACGGCGACCTGGGCGCCTCGGCGGCCGCCCTCGCGCCGCTCGTCACCCGAGTCGCGGACGGCGGCGCGGAAATAGCCGTGGCCGTGTTCGCCCGCACGGGTCGGCGGCGGCTTCGGGCTGGCGCTGGGCTTCGCGCGCTGGGCGGTGGAGAAGCGCGGCGGCCGCGTGCTGCAGGCCCCGCTGTCAGGCCAGCGCGCGCTCACCCCGGGGGCGCTCATCGCCGTGCTCCCGTTCGCGCCCGGCTTCGGCATGGAGACGGCGATGGACATCGACGCCCTGCGGGCGGGATTCGCGTTCGAGGAGATGGAGCTCGAGCTCGAGCATCGCGCCACCGGCCGCACCGCCGCCGGCTTCCTCCACCGGGCCCGCCAGCTGGCCGACATCGCGCGCGTGTACCTGTCACGGCGCTGAGAGGCGAGTAACCGCGCTCCCGCGTGCGGGTAACAACGCCTAGGTGAAGGAGCAGGTCTACAAGGACCCGCGGCCTCCGGAGCATTTCGCTCGCTTCCACGAGCGGGCGCGCCGGCGCCGCCCGGACTGGGTCTACGACATGGTGCGGCTGTTGCTCGTGCCCTACGTCGCGATCGTGTATCGCGGCCGCTGCATCGACTCGCAGAAGGTTCCGAACGAGGGCCCCGTGCTGCTCGCCCCGAACCACTTCTCCTACCTCGATCACTTCTTCGTCGCCGCCTACCTGCGCCGCAAGGTGCAGTTCATGGCGAAGTCGCAGCTGTTCGCTCCCCCGATGCAGTGGATCTACACCCACGGCGGGGTCTTCCCCGTGCTGCGCGGACGCCAGGACGCCGAGGCGTTCAAGACCGCGCACACGATCCTGGGGCGAGGCGACATGGTCCTGATGTATCTCGAGGGCGGCCGCTCGCGCAGCGGAAATCTCGGGGAGCCGAAGCCTGGCGTGGGCCGCCTGGCTCTCGAGTCGGGGGTGCCCGTGGTGCCAACCGCGATCGTCGGGTCCGCGAAGGTGCGTAACTGGATGCGCCTGCAGTTCCCGAAGGTCACGGTGCAGTTCGGAGATCCCATCAGGTTCGAGCAGGTCGAGAACCCCACGCGGGAGCAGGCGCAGGCGGCCAGTGAGGTCGTCTTCGCCGAGGTGGAGAAGCTCTACTACGGGCTCCAGCAGAACGGCCGGAAGCGGGCGATCCGCGCCGCCCGGGCCGCGCGGCGGGCGGCTCAGGCGGCCGGCCGCCGCCCCGTGGCCAGCTGACCGGCCTACGGTTACCCGAAGACTCGCTGGCCAGCTAACCCGGTCGTCGCACGCCAACGCGTCCGCGATCGTTCAGGAACGCCACGATGACCTGAACGAGAGGAAGCCCAGTGCCACCGACGACCCACACCGAGATCGATCCGAGCGCCTGCATCGGCCACGTTCACCTGCGGGTCTCGGACCTGGCGCGCGCCACCGCCTTCTACCGCGACGCGCTGGGCTTCACGGTGCGGTTCTACGGTCCCGACATCGGCCTGCCGGCGGTGTTCCTGGCTGCCGGCGACTACCACCACCACATCGCGCTGAACACGTTCGAGAGCGAGGGCGGCGCCCCGCCCGGCCCCGGCCACACGGGTCTTCATCACTTCGCGATCCGCTATCCGGACCGCACCGCGCTGGCGCGGGCCACGCAGCGGCTGCTCGACCACCATCATCCGATCGACGGCGCGCAGGACCACGGCGGCACGCTCGCGGTCTACCTGCGCGACCCCGACGGCAACGGCATCGAGCTGCAGTACGACCGTCCCTTCGAGGACTGGTTCGACGACGACGGCCGCCCGATCGTGAAGGCCGAGCCGTTCGAGCTGGAGGAGCTGCTGGGCTCCCGGCCGGAGGCGGCGTTCGCCTAGTAGACGGGCTCGAGCGCTCGCCAGGCCGTCATGTCGTGTCCCGGCACGATCAGCGCGTTCGGGCGTCTGCTCCGCGTAGAGCTGGATCTCCCTCAGCGAGCGCCGGAAGACATGCTCGTCCGCCATCAGGTGGGGGAGCGCCGACTCGCGCAGCGTGCGCAGCGTGTAGATCGCGTCGCCTGCGATCAGCGCCTCGCGCCCGGCAAGGTTGAGGATCACCGATGCGTGGCCCAGCGAGTGCCCCGGTGTGAAGACCATCCGCACGCTGCCGTCGCCGAAGACGTCGTAGGAGCGGCCGAAGGTGGCGAACGACTCCGACCGCTGAGAGCCGAAGTCGAGCAGGCGGTAGTCGAAGGCATGGTCGAACTGGCGGGTCACGTATCCGCGCAGCTGCCCGCGCGGCTCGATCGCGGCGGCCCACTCGGCGCTGCTCAGCAGGAACGTCGCCGCCGGGTAGTCGGAGATGGCGCTCGCATGGTCGAGGTGGAGGTGGGTGAGGAGCACCAGCTTGATGCTCGCGGGCTCGATCCCGCGTGCTCGCAGCTGGTGCGACACGGCCTGCGACTGCTCCATCCGGATGTCCTTGAAGGTGAGCGTGCCCACGCGACCGAGGTTCTGCTTCGGGTCCACTGCCACGGACGAGTGGAAGCCGGTGTCGATCAGGAAGTGGCCGAAACCCGGGTGCTCGACCAGGAACGACACCACTGGCACGTCCACCCACTGGTCGGTGGGCACGCCGATCCCGAGCGCGCGCGGCGTGGCGAGGCGGCCGTCGCCGCGGTGGAACCAGCCGGGCGGGCCCTTCATCGTGGCCGACAGGAGTGGCCACAAGCGGACGGTCGCCTGGTCCCGGCCGCCCGTGATCGGCAGCGATGCGGGCTGCGGTTCAGCCGCGGTGGCCATAGCGGGAGTGACGATAGTCTGGCCGACCGATGCCCAGCGAGATCTTCCGTGCGGGACTGCTCGACGGCCAGGTGGTGCTCGTGACCGGCGGCGGCTCTGGCCTCGGCAGGGCCACCGCGATCGAGCTGACCGGCTGCGGCGCCACCGTGGCGGTCGCCGGGCGCCGGCTCGAGCCGCTGGAGGAGACCGCGTCGTTGTGCGAGGGCGGCCGCTGCCACGCCGTGGTGGCCGACATCCGCGAGGAGGACGACGTGGCCGCGCTCGTGGATGGGGTGCTCGAGCGGCACGGGAAGATCGACGTGCTGGTGAACAACGCGGGCGGCCAGTACATGTCGCCCGCCGAGGACATCACGCCGAAGGGCTTCCGCACGGTGGTGAGGCTGAACCTCGAGGGCACCTGGCTGATGACCCACGCGGTGGCCACGAAGGCGATGATCCCGGCCGGCGGCGGCAAGGTCGTGAACGTGACGCTGTCGCCGCACAACGGGCTGCCGGGCATGGTCCACTCGGCGGCCGCGCGGGCGGCGGTGGAGAACATGACCCGCGCGCTCTCGATCGAGTGGGCCCGCTTCGGCATCCGCGTGACAGCGATCGCCACCGGCCACTTCGAGACCGACGCGATCCAGAAGTACCCCGAGCCGGTGCGGCGCGGCGTGGCGGCCACCGTGCCGCTGCAGCGGCTCGGCGCGGCCCGAGGAGCAGGCGTGGCTGGTGGCCTACCTCGCCTCGCCGGCCGGCGACTACTTCTCGGGCGCGGTCTTCACCCTCGACGGCGCGCGCGACAACTGGTTCGGGCCCTGGCCGCCGGTGGCAATGATGGATGAGAGCGGCAAGCCGCTCGCGGAGGAGCGCCGCCCGAAGGCCGAGTAGCGATCAGCCGGCGGCGAGCGCGAGGAAGCGCTCGCACAGGCCGCGGCCCAGCTCGGTCCAGCCGGTGATCTCCCGCGCCGTCCGCTCCCGCAGGGCTGCTCAGGTCCACGCCGGCCTCCCGCACGTCGTCGGCGGGCGTGGCCTCCGCGTCCGCGATCCAGTCGCTCACGATCTCCGGCGTGACCTCCGCGTGGAACTGGATGCCCCAGGCGCGCTCGCCGAGGCGGTAGGCCTGGGCACACGCCGCGCTGCGGGCGAGCACCGGCGAGCCGGGCGCCGGCTCCACCGCGTAGCTGTGCCACTGAAGCGAGGTGAAGCGCGGCGGGAGCGCTGCGAGCAGGGGGTCGGAGGCGGCCTCGGCGCTCAGCTCCACGTCCGTCCAGCCGATCTCGGCCACCGGCAGCCGGACGATCTCTGCGCCCGCCGCCTGACCCAGCAGCTCGGCTCCCAGGCAGATCCCGATCGTGGGCACCCCGCTCTCGAGCAGCTCACCCAGCCACGCGCGCTCGGTCGGGAGCCAGGGGTGGTCGGCGTCCTGGTTCGGGTGCATGGCGCCGCCGAGGACGAGCACGGCATCGGCATCGCCGGGCGGCGGGTCGCCGCTGGGCGGGCGCCACTCGACGAGCTCCGCGCCGCGCGCGCGGATCACCTCGCCGAACACGCCCGCGCCGGCGTCGTCCTGGTTCACCGCGGCGACGACCCTCATCGCTGGAAGAGCGTGGACAGCACGATCTGGGAGACCGTACGCGACACGCCCTCCTTGGAGCGGATGCTCTCCAGCGCGAGCTCGAGGTCGGTGGTGTCCTTCGCGAGCACGTGCAGCAGCGGCGCTGTACTCACCGGCCACGGTGTGGGCGGACGCCACCTCGGGCACCGCCTCCACCGCCTGCTTGATCGCGTCGGCCGGCATGCGCCCGTCGCAGTACAGGTAGACGAACGCCTCGGTGTGCCAGCCGGATGCGGCCGGGTCGATCACCGCGGTGTAGCCACGGATGACCCCGGTCGCCTCGAGCTTGTCCACCCGCCGCTTCACGGCCGGCGCGGACAGGTGCACGTGCTTGCCGATGTCCTGGAACGAGCGCCGAGCGTCCTCGCGCAGCAGTGCAACGATTCGCTCGTCGGTCTGGTCCATTTACGGCCTCCTGGACACTCTGTTGCAACAAATAGCCGTTGCAAACGCCCTCTGACAGTAGAAACATTACCTGCAGACGCGCACCCGAGGGAGGAGTGCCCATGGCCACCGAAGAGCTCCAGGCCACAGCAGCCGTGACGAAGCAGGACCACGATGCCGGTCCACGGCATCGATCACCTCGAGCTCTACGTGGGCAACGCCGCGCAGGCGGCATATTGGTACGACGCACGCGATGGGCTTCCAGGAGATCGCCTATCAGGGCCTCGAGACAGGGCAGGCGCGACCGCGTTTCGCGCGTCCTGGAGCAGGGGCGCATCCGGCTCGTACTGACCGGCACGCTCGGCGGCGACGACGAGATCGGCGATCGCCACAAGCACCACGGCGACGGCGTGATCGACATCGCGCTGAGCGTGCCGGACGCCGCCAGCGGCCTACTGGCACGCGGTCGAGCACGGCGCCCGCGGCCTGCGAGACTCCTCGTTGGGTCGAGGACGACCACGGTCGCGTGCAGCTGTCCTCGATCGCCATCTACGGCGACACGCGCCACACGTTCGTCCAGCGAGACGAGTACCGCGGCGCGTTCCTGCCGGGCTTCGAGCGGCGAGGGGAGGCCGACCGGGGTCCGGACAACCTGCTGCTGGGGATCGACCACGTGGTGGGCAACGTCGAGCTCGGGCCACATGGAGGAGTGGGTGCGCTTACTACGAGCGCGTGTTCGGGATGACCGAGATGATCCATTTCTCGGACGAGGAGATCTCGACCGAGTACTCGGCGCTGATGTCGAAGGTCGTGACCGACGGCAACGGCCGGCTCAAGTTCCCGATCAACGAGCCCGCCCAGGGAAAGCGCAAGTCGCAGATCGACGAGTACCTCGACTTCTACAGGGGCGCCAGGGGTGCAGCACATCGCGGTCTGGCGACGACGGACATCGTGAGGACGGTGGCCGAGCTCAGGGACCGAGGCGTCGCATTCCTGCCGATCGCCGGAGTCCTACTACGACGAGGTGCCGGGGCGGGTGGGGCAGATCCGACGAGGACGTCGCCGACCTCCACCGCCTCGGCATCCTCGTCGACCGCGACGACGAGGGGTACCTGCTGCAGATCTTCACGAAGCCCGGTCGGGCGACCGGCCCACGATGTTCTTCGAGATCATCGAGCGCCACGGCTCGCGCGGCTTCGGCGAGGGCAACTTCAAGGCGCTGTTCGAGGCGATCGAGCGCGAGCAGGAGCTGAGGGGGAACCTGTGAGCGCTACGAGAGCCGCGGCAGCGTGCCGCGCAAGCGCCACATCGCGCCTTCCGCGACAACGGCACCCTGCTCACCGAGGAGGTGATGGGGTTCGAGGGCTTCTCCGGCAACGAGTCGATCCTCTACCACCTGCGAGTCGCCGTGCCGCGTGACGGCGCTCGGCGAGTTCCAGCCGATCGAGCGCGAGGAGTGGGTGCCGGACGCGCACTCGCACCACCTGATCGACACGAGCGGGATCGCAGCCGGAGGGCGACCCGGTGATGGGCCGCCGCCTGCTGATGTGCAACGACGACGTCGAGATCGCGATCTGCCGTCCCGACGTCGAGGCACGACTACTTCTACCGCAACGGCGAGGGCGACGAGGTGATGTTCGTCCACCGCGGCGACGGGCGAGCTCGAGACGATCGTTCGGCACGCTGCCCTACCGCGAGCACGACTACGTCGTGATCCCGCGCGGCACGACCTACCGCTTCGTGCCGCGACGGACGAGCAGCTGTGGCTCACGTTCTACACGCCCGGCGAGATCGAGACGCCGAACCGCTACCGCAACCGCTACGGCCAGCTGCTCGAGCACGCGCCGTTCTCGCAGCGCGACTTCCACGCGCCCGACCGAGCTGGTCACCCACCGCGACCGCGGCGAGTACGACCTGGTCGGTGCGGGTGCGCGACGGCTACCAGCACTACAAGCTCGACTACCACCCGCTCGACGTCGTCGGCTGGGACGGCTACGTCTACCCGTACACGTTCAACGTCGACGACTTCGAGCCCGATCACCGGCCGCATCCACATGCCGCCGCCGGTGCACCAGACCTTCCAGGGGCCGAACTTCGTGATCTGCTCGTTCTGCCCGCGGATGCTCGACTGGGACGAGAACGCGGTCCCGATCCCGTACAACCACTCGAACCTCCAGTCCGAGGAGATGATCTATTACGTCGACGGCGAGTTCGGCTCGCGCAAGGGCGTCGACGTCGGGTCGATCACGCTGCACCCATCGGGCCTGCCGCACGGCCCGCAGCCCGGGCTGGCCGAGAAGTCGCTCGGCACGACGCGCACCGACGAGCTGGCGGTGATGTGCGACACCTTCCGCCCGCTGCGGCTCACCGCCGCTGGCGCGCGAGCTGGACGACGGCAAGTACGCGCTCTCGTGGTACGAGCAGGACACCGCGCCCAGCGCGGTCTGAGCTAGAGCGTCAGCTCGTAGTGCCGCAGCTCGAGCTCGCGGCCCCAGAGCGGCTGGGGGGTGGCGCTGAGCAGCTCGAAGCCGGCCTCGTCGTAGAGATGCGCCGCGGCGCGCAGCTCGCTGAAGGTCACGAGCTCGAGCCTCGCGTAGCCCCGCTCGCGCGTGTAGGCGAGGGCGGCGTCGAGCAGGCGGCGGCCGAGGCCCTGGCCGCGTGCTGCCTGGCGGACGAGGAACCAGCGCAGGCGGGCGAGCTCCTCGCCCTCGCGGCTCACCGCCACGCAGCCGAGGATCCCGTCGCCGTCCTCCGCGATCCAGAGGCGGCCGGCGTCCGGGTCGGCGGCGAGCTTCATCCCGAAGTCGCCCACGCCCCTGGCCACCTGGGCCTCGAAGGTGTGGTCGAGGCCGTACTGCTCCGCGTACTCGCTGCCCTGGAAGGCGGTGACGGTGCCGAGATCGCCCGGCCGCAGGTCGTGCCGGATCGGGGTCGGCCGGACGGGGGAGGCTGCGGTCACACGCGTATTTTCCAGGACCCGAGACTCATAAGTCAAAGACACGCTTGGCCTAGGACTTATCGCGCTTTACGATTGACGGATGGAGCTGCGTCAGCTGCGCTACTTCGCCGCGGTCGCCCATCACCACAGCTTCACCCGTGCGGCGCGCGAGCTGCACGTGGCGCAGCCCGCGCTGTCCCAGCAGATCCGCCGGCTCGAGCAGGAACTGGGGATCGAGCTGCTGCGGCGCACCACACGCCAGGTGGAGCTGAGCGAGGCAGGCGCGCTTGCGCTGGCTCGCGCCACACGCGTGCTCGCCGAGGCCGACGCCCTGCGCTCCGAGCTGGATGAGCTGCGCGGGATCACGCGCGGCACGCTCTCGCTGGGGATGCTGCCGAGCATCGGCAAGCTGCACCCGGCGTCGCTCTTGGCGGCCTTCAGCAGCTCCTACCCGGGCGTGGAGATCCGTCTCGTGGAGGAGGCGCTGGCCCAGGTGCTGGCGATGCTGCGCAGCGACCGGCTGGATCTCGCGTTCGCGCTCGTGGATCCGGACGAGGCGGGCGACGGCATCGCCGGCGAGACGCTGTTCGAGGAGGAGCTGGCGGTGATCGTCGCCCAGCACCACCCGCTGGCCCGCCGGCGCAGCGTCTCCTTCACGGCGCTGGACGGCGAGCCGCTCGTGGGGTTCCTGGGCGGGTCGGCGGTCAGGCAGCGGCTCGACGCGGAGCTCGCGCGGGCGGGCTCAGCGAGCGGCGCCGCGCTCGAGACCAACAACATCAACACCCTGCGCGCGCTGGTCTCCCACGGGCTGGGCGTGTCCCTCGTGCCGCGCTCGTTCGCGCTCGGCGAGGGACCGCCGGTGGCGGTCCTGCGCGTGGCGCCCAAGCCGCTGCGCGTGCCGGTCTCGATCCTCTATCGCGCCGATCGCACCCGCCCGCCGGCCGCCGAGGCGTTCCTGGCGGGCGTGCGCGATCTGTTCTGAAGCGAACGGTCAGCCGCCGGTCATCCCGCCGAACTGGCCGCCCGTGACGTGAAGCACCTGCCCGTGGACGTAGTTCGCCCAGGGGGTGCAGAGCAGGAAGATCCCGCCCGCCGCCTCCTCGGGAGTGGCCGCGCGGCCGAGCGGGATGATCGCCGCGGCCATCGCACGCATCTGCTCGGGGATGCCGAGCTGGATGGCCTCGCCTCCGCGCTCGATCGTCTCGGCGTTCTCCTTCGCCGCCGTGAGGCGCGTCTCGACGAACCCGAAGGCCACCGCGTTCACGTTGATCTTGAACTGGCCCCACTCCTTCGCGAGCGTCTTGGTCAGCCCCACCAGCCCGGCCTTGGCGGCCGAGTAGTTGGCCTGTCCGGCGTTGCCGAACGTGCCGGAGATCGAGCTGACGTTCACGATCTTGCGGAACACCTCCTCGCCCGCCTCGCGCTCCTTCTTCGCGGCGTCGCGCAGGAAGGGGGCGGCGGCGCGGGCGACCCGGAACGGCACGACCGTGTGGATGTCGAGCATGGCCTGGAACTGCTCGTCGCTCATCTTGTGGACCACGCCGTCCCAGGTGTAGCCGGCGTTGTTGACGATGATGTCGAGCTGGCCGAAGTCGTCGAGCGCCTTCTTCACGAGCTCGTCCGGCACCCCGGGCTTGGTGAGGTCGCCGGCGAACACGGTGGTGTCGCCCTGGATCTCGCTCGCGGCCTGCTCGGCCACGTCGCCGTCGAGGTCGTTGATCAGGACCCTGGCCCCGTGCTCGCTGAGCAGCTCCGCCGTGGCGCGACCGATACCGCGGGCCGAGCCCGTGACGATCGCCGCCTTGCCGTCGAGTATTCCCACTGGATTCTCTCCTTCGTCTTGCCTGATTCGTGTGGCGGGATCATGACGTAGGCGGCCCAGCAGACGATTGGCCGTTTCTGGCTCGTTTGGGTCAAGGGTGCACCCGTCTCTGACGATCACACCTCAATGGCCCTGCGGGAAAGGGCGCCCCTGCCCAGAATCGAGCCTTTCGTCGAGCTTTTCGCCAAACGGGAACGTCCCCATATGGGGGCGGACCTCGACACGGCGCGGAAGTTCGTCGGGATGATCTGGGGCGTCAGCGCCGCCCTCACGATCGCGTTCCTCGCGATGGCTCCGCCGACCGATCAGAGCGGTGTGGCGGGCTGGCCCACGGCCGTCCTGATCGTCGCCCTCTCGGCCGTCGGCTCGCGCTGGGTGATGCTGGATCAGCAGCGGGCCGGCTTCAACCAGCTCTTGATGGTCTGCTACCTGGGGCTCGCACAGACGGCGCTGCTCCAGTGGCTCGCCGGGGGCGCATCGCCCTACCGCGCGCTGTTCCTGCTCTGGCTCGGCGCCGGCGTGGCCACCAACCCGCCTCGCCGCGGTGCGTTCTTCATCGCCTCGGTGGTGGCCTTCGGGTCGCTGCCGCTGGCCTACAGCCACGCTCCCCACACACACGTGGACATCGCCACCGACGCGCTCCTGTGGGTGGCGATGGGGTCGGTGATGCTGCTCCTGATCGAGCGCATTCGCTCGCAGCGGGCCCAGATGCAGACGATCGAGGAGAAGGCCCGCGCTCGCGCCGAGGAGGCCGTGAAGCGCGTGCAGGGGCTCGAGGCCGTGGCCGACGCCGCGCTCGCCCACCTGCCCTTCGACGAGCTGCTGAGCGAGCTGCTCAACCGCGTGAGCCGCGTGCTCGAGGTCGAGCGCGCCGCGATCCTGCTGCGCGACGAGGATCGCGACTGCCTCACCGTGCGCGCCGCGCGCGGCGGGGGCGCCGGGAGCGCGTTCTCCCGGCGGGTCGCGGCCGGCGAGGGAATCGCCGGCAGGGCGACCCAGGAGAAGCGCCCCGTGTTCGTGGACGACCTCCAGGCGCGCTCCGATATCGAGTCGGTGGTGTGGGAGGACAGCGTGCGCTCGGTGCTGGCCGTGCCGCTGCTGGTGGACGGCGGGCGCGTGATCGGCGTGCTGCAGGTCGGCACCAGCGAGGGCCGCACGTTCACGAGCGACGACGCACAGCTGCTCCAGCTCGCGGCCGACCGGCTGGCCGTGGCCATCGACCGCGCGCGGCTGAACGAGCACGCTCACCACATCGCGGCCACGCTTCAGCGGAGCCTGCTGCCGAGCAACATCCCTGAGGTCTCCGGCGTCGCTCTCGCCACCCGTTACCAGCCCGGCGCCGACGGCACCCAGGTCGGCGGCGACCTCTACGACGTGGTCCCCTACAGCGACGGCCGCGTCGGGCTCGCCATCGGCGACGTGGTGGGGCACGGCATCGAGGCCGCCTCGCTGATGGGGCAGCTGCGCAACTCGCTGCGCGCGTACGCGCTCGAGGACGACCGGCCCGAGCGGGTGGTCGAGCGCCTCAACCGCCTCATGCACCACTGGCAGCAGGATCGGATCGCCACGCTCATCTACCTGGTGATCAACCCGCGCAACGGCCACATGACCTTCGCCAGCGCCGGCCATCTCCCACCGCTCGTGTGCGGCCCGGACGGCACGGCGCGCTACCTGGGCGGCGGCGAGTTCGTGCCGCTCGGCGTGCTCCCGTTCGGCGGCTTCACCGCCGGCGAGGCCGTGATCGAGCCGGGCTCGACGATCCTGCTCTACACCGACGGCCTGGTGGAGGAGCGCGGAGTCTCGATCGAGGACGGCCTGGAGCGCCTGCGAGCCGCCATCGAGGTCGCGCCCGACGACCCGCACGCGATGTGCGACTACCTGCTGGCCACGGTGCCCCCCGCGGGTGCGATCAACGACGACGTGGCCCTGCTCGCCACGCGCCTGCTGCCGGTCGACTCGGGCGCGCTCGAGCTGCGCCTACCCGCCGAGCCCGCCTCGCTTGCGTTGATGCGCCGGGCGCTCGAGCGCTGGCTGGCCGCGGTCGGGGTGAACGACGACGCTTCATACGAGATCAAGGTGGCCTGCGGCGAGGCCTGCATGAACGCCGTGGAGCACGCATACCCGCCGGGCGACGGCGACTTCGTGGTGCGTGCGATCAACGTCGATGGAGAGGTGGAGATCGAGGTGCAGGACTTCGGCTTCTGGCGCCCGCCGCGCGGCAACAGCGAGCGCGGCCGCGGGCTCGAGTTGATGCGACGACTGATGGACTCGATCAAGGTCGTGCCCGGTCCGGAGGGCACCACCGTGCACCTGCGCCGCAAGGCGCGCAGCGAGGCGTTCGCATGAGCCCGCTGGCGCAGCTCGACACGCGCACCGAGGGCAACGCGGTGATCGCCTGCGTGATCGGCGAGGTGGACATCTCGAACGCCTCGGACATCGGCTCGGCGCTCGAGGGCTCGGTGCCCCAGCGCGCCATCGGGCTGATCCTCGACCTCTCCGAGGCCACCTACATCGACAGCGCCGGCGTGCACCTGCTGTTCCGTCTCGGCGGGCGTCTCACGAGGCGGCGCCAGCAGCTGCGCGTGGTCGTGCCGGAGACCGCGCGGATCCGCAAGATCGTGAACCTCGCCGGCCTCGCCTGGACCGTCCCGCAGGACAACAGCGTGGCCGAGGCGCTGAGCAACCTCAAGGCAGAGGTCGTGCCTGAGCCGGGCGAAGAGGCCTGGGTCAGCGGCCCGAACGCGCCCTTCTACTACTAACCCGGGCGCGAGAGGGCCGATCGCGGCCCTGCGTCCGACCCCCTCGCGAGCTCCAGGTCCGTGTGGATCGGAGGTCCACACCCACAAAAACGCCTCAGGCCGTCGAATTCTTCCCGGGCAGCACGCGGAAGGTCTCGAACAGATGGCGGAACTCTCGCGATCCGGCCCGTAGCTGGCTCTGTGAGCAGTCGCGCCGCGAGTCGAGCTCGATCAGCAGCGCGTCGAAGTCGCGCGGGCCCACCTTCTCCACGAGCACCCCGCGGTTGCCGAGGGGGGCCATGACGAGGGCCGAACGGGCGTCGTGGCGGATCAGCGTGGACTCGATGCCCGTGTCCGAGACCAGCGGCGTGCCGAGGATCAGCGCGGCGGCATCCACGGGCCCGTGGTCCCAGCCCTTCGTGAGGTAGGCGTAGAGGTGCGCGGTCACGCAGTCGTTCTGGAGCGTGAGCTCGACCTCGTCGTCCTGCGGCGTGATGTGGCCGAGCCGCATCGACGAGAGGACCCGCACCTGTTGCCGCGTGTTGTTCAGCGGGAAGCTGAACTGGCGCTCGCTCACGGGCGTGGTGCCGCCGCCTCCGCCGAGCGCGTAGACCAGCCCAAGTCCACCGAGGAAAACCCCGAGCGTGAGGAGCATGCTGAGTGTCCTCGGGCGCATGGCGGCGGCGGGTTGTGGCGCTGGGGGGGCCAGTCCCCATGCGCATTCTCCCACGGGTCGTCAAGGCCCTGCCGGCCCATTTGACCCTCGTCGGGAGTAGATTGGGACTGTGTTGCCTCGCTCGCGGGAGAGCACGTGGCGGACCAGCCGGCTGGCCCCGGTCACGTTCATGCCTGCCGCCGCACTGGCGGTGCACCAGCTGCGCTACTTCCTGGCCTTCGGGCCCAAGGGAAGCAGCGAGCTCGCCGAGAGCGGCCACTCCTACCTCCACTCGCTCGCGCCCTGGCTCGTCCTCCTGCTGGCGCTGGGCGCCGGCGCGTTCGTCGGCGCGCTGGGCCGTGCCTTCCGCTCCGGCGAGGCCGGCTCGTGCTCGCGCCGGGGGCTGCTGGGCCTGTGGTTCGGCGCCACGCTCGCGCTCGTGCTCATCTACGCCTCGCAGGAGTTCCTCGAGGGTCTCTTTGCCGCGGGGCATCCTGCCGGCCTCCAGGGGATCTTCGGCGACGGCGGCTGGCTGTCGCTTCCGGCCGCGGCCGCCGTCGGCATCGTGCTGGCTCTGCTCGTCCGCGGGGGTCGCGCGGCGATCGAGCTCGCGGCGCGCCTGCGTCGAGCGCGCCCGCCGCTCGGGCGCGACTCGGCTCCCATCCTGCGGCCCAAGCCCGTCTTCCTGATCGCCGCGGCTCCGCTCGCCGCCTGCTCTCCCAGCCGCGCCCCGCCGTCCTGGCTCTGACCGCGTAGACGCGCCGGGCCGCCTTCGCGGCTCGCGGCGCGCAGCTCAGGCCAGCGACGAAAGGAGTGCAAACAGATGTCCCGCTATCTGCGGGCGCTCGTACTTGCGGCGGCCATGGCCGCCGTGTGGGCGGTGCCCGCGGGTGCCCATCAGGGCAACCCGAACTACCGCTCGGTGATCGACCGGGTGAATCCCACCGTGCCCGGGGTCAAGCTCCAGGTGCTGGGGTTCGACAGCCAGTTCCAGCTCACCAACCGCTCCAACCAGACGGTCACGGTCTTCGGCTACGACGGTGAGCCCTATGCGCGGATCCTCCCCAATGGGACGGTCGAGCAGAACCACCTGTCGCCCGCGACCTACATCAACGTCTCGGACTTCGCGACCGTCGCGCCGCCCAAGTTCACGAATCCGAAGGCGCCGCCGCAATGGCGCGTCGTGGACAAGACCGGCTCCTTCATCTGGCACGACCACCGCATGCACTGGATGGGCGCCAACCTGCCGCAGCAGGTGAAGGACAAGCACAAGAAGACAAAGGTCTTCGACTACCAGATCCCCCTCAGCGTCGGCGCGCAGACGGGGCAGATCAGCGGCACGCTGTACTGGGTGGGCAGCCAGGGCGGCTTCCCGGTGGCGGCGATCGCGTCGCTGATCGGGGTGGCCCTGCTCGGCATCGGGGCCGTGACGCTGATCCGGCGCAGGCGGCGGGGCGACGCCGCTCCTGCGCGGGCCAGCGCCGAGCCGGTGAAGGAGGCCTGGTGAGGTCACGGGCGCTGGTGGTCGCGGCCGCGGTGGCGGTGGCGCTCTGCTGCGCGCCCTCGGCGGCGTTCGCTCACGCCGAGCTGGAGGGAACCAGCCCGGCCCGCGACGCCACCGTGCACACGCAGCCGCCCGTGGTCTCGTTCCGCTTCAACGAGTCGGTGGAGGGCAACTTCGGCGCGGTACGCGTCTTCGACTCGCGCGGGAACAGGGTCGACTCGGGAGACGCCTTCCACCCGAGCGGCACGGGCTCCCTGATGGGGGTCCACCTGAAGCCGCACCTCCCGGCGGGCACCTACACGGCCACCTACCGCGTGGTGTCGGCCGACGGCCACATCGTCTCCAGCGGGTTCAACTTCTCGATCGGGCACCCCGGCGCCCCCGGTCAAGCCGTGTCCCGGCTGATCGGCGGATCCGGCACCGCCGCGAGCACCGAGGTCGCGTTCGGCGTCGCCCGCGGGCTCCAGTACGCGGCCATCGCCGTGGGCGTGGGCGCGCTTCTCTTCCTGCTGATCGTGTGGCTGCCGGCGCTGGCGCTCGTCGGCGGTGGCGGGGAGGAGTGGCGAGCCGCGTCGAGCGCATTCGTCGCTCGCCTGCGCATGCTCGTGATCGCTGCGAGCGTGGTGGGGCTCGTCAGCGCCGCCGCGGGCGTCGTGCTCGAGGCCGCCAGCGCGGCGGACATCTCCCTCTGGTCGGCGCTTAGCCCCAGGATCGTCCGGGAGGAGCTGCATACGCACTTCGGCACGGTGTGGGGAGTGGCAGTGCTCGCGTGGGCACTGACGGGCGTGTTCGCCGCCGTCGTCCTCTCGCCGCGGCGCGAGCGAGCCCCCGTGCTGCGCACGGCCGAGCTCGGGGCCACCGGGTTGGCGTTGCGCCTCCCCGCGACGCGTGCCCGGCTCGGCCTGGTCTGCCTCCCGCTGGCCTTTCTGCTGTTGGTGCCGGCGTTCGCCGGGCACGCGGACAGCCAGCACCCGACGTGGCTGCTGTTCCCGACCAACGTGCTCCACGTGCTCGGGATGAGCGCGTGGCTCGGTGGTCTCGTGGCGATACTGGTCGCCCTCCCCGCCGCCACTCGGCTGCTCGTTACCAGTGACCGCACGCGCCTGCTCGCCGGCTCGTTGCGGCGCTTCTCGGATCTCGCGCTGGCGTCGGTGGCGGTGATCATGGCTTCGGGACTGATCCAGGCCTACGTCTACGTCCGCACGCCGGCGCACCTGATCGACACGGCGTTCGGTCGCTGCGTGCTGATCAAGTTCTGCCTGCTGCTCGTGCTGATCGGCTTCGGGGCCTTCAACCGGCGCCGCTCGGTGCCTGAGCTGTCGCGCCTCGCGCGCGACGGCGAGTCGCCGGGCCGCCCCGGACTCTTGCTGCGGCGGGCGCTGCGCACCGAGGTCGCCGTGATCGCCGTGGTGCTGGGCGTGACCGCGGCGCTGACCGCCTACGCGCCGTCGATTCAGGCGTCCAGCGGGCCCGTGAACGTCACCCGGATGGTGGGCCCGGCCGAGCTCGAGATGACGATCGACCCCGCGCGGGTCGGCGTGAACGAGCTCCATCTCTACCTGCTGAATCCGAAGGACGGCAGCCAGTTCACGCACGCCAAGGAGGTGGACGTGACCGAGACGATGCCGGCGAAGGGAATCGGCCCGCTGCGCTCGGCCGTTGAAGGGGCGGGCCCCGGCCACTACATCGTGCCGTCGGCGCTCATGAACGTGCCGGGCGAATGGGAGGTCGCGGTGACCGTACGCACCTCCGAGTTCGACCAATACACCACCACCGCGATGGTGCACGTGCATTGACCGTCCTGCTCCTACTCCTGCCGTGCCTGCTGCTCCTGCTGGCGCTGCTCGCCGGCCGCTACCCGGGCGAGCAGCTGCTCGGCCGGGCGAGCTCGCGTCGCGCTCCCAGGCAGCGCCGCGAGCCCGGACAGGAGCCGCGGCCCCCGCTCCCCGAATTCAGGAAGCCATGCGCAGGGCGGCTCGTGGCGAGCGCCCTCGACTCCCGCGCCCCGCCGGGCAGGGCCGTGCCCCAGGTGGCGCGAGCCACGGCCTGACAACCACGCGAAAGGAGTCTTCCTTGAACAAGATGACCAAGGCGGCGCTGGCCGCCACGGCGAGCATGCTCGCCCTGCCGGCCGCGGCGTCCGCGCACGTGAGCCTCCATCCGAACGTGCTTCCCGCCGGCGACTTCCCCACGGTGAGCATCCGCGTTCCCAACGAGACCGACAACGCGCGCACCGTGAGGGTGGACGTGAAGATCCCGCCCGGGTTCACGGCGTTCGAGCCGCAGGCGGTGCCGGGCTGGACGGTCAAGCTCGTCCAGACCAAGCTGGCCAAGCCGATCAAGACCGACGACGGCCTGGTGACGGAGGAGGTCTCCGAGGCGAGCTTCATCGCCGACAAGGGCAAGGGAACCCTGCCCGGCTACATCGAGAACTTCCCCGTGGCGTTCTCGGTACCCGGCAAGAGCGGCGACACGCTCACGTTCAAGACGGTGCAGACCTACAGCAACGGGCAGGTCGTGCGCTGGATCGGCACGCCCGACGCGGAGCAGCCGGCGCCGACCGTGAACGTGGGCCCGAAGGACGGGGCCACCTACGACCTGGCCGGCGACGCCGGGCCGCCCGCCGGGCAGGTCGCTCCGCCATCCGCGGACGCCGGGTCGAAGGCCGCGGCCACCCCGGCCACCACCACCACGGTGGTGAAGAAGAGCGGCGGCGCCAGCAAGGGGCTGGCCATCACCGCGCTGATCGTGGGCGCCCTGGGGCTGATCGTGGGCCTCGTGTCGCTCGGGAGGAGGCGCTCGCGGGTGGGAGTCTGACGGCGGCGCGGGTGGGCTCGCTCTTGCGGCGGGCCCACCCATGCGTCACGCTGCGCCCATGAGCGACGGCCGCAGGATCTTCAACCTCCGCAGCACCGAGTTCCGCGAGTACGACATGGAGGGCCCGGTGCAGCCGGAGATGAGCTGGCTGCCGATCAGCTACGACGACGCGTCGGGCCAGGGCACCTACGCGATGCGGATGGAGCCCGGGGCGGTCACGATCGCGCACGACCATCCCGGGATGGAGGAGTTCCTGATCCTCGACGGCGACCTGATCGACTCCGACGGCACCGTCTTCGGCCCGGGCGACTTCGTGAGCTACGAGCCGGGCACGCACCACAACTCGCGCACCGAGAACGGCTGCCTGATCGCCGTGTTCGAGTGGCAGCCGCCGGGTGCGGCTCCAGATCACCTTACGCGAGGCATCGACAGCATCTCCTAGCCGGCCTCGTCAGGACGATGCGGGAGCGGATCGCTCCGCCCGCTGCGAGTAGGCCGGGCGCCATGCAACCGGCCGGGCGCTCACGCCGCGGAGCGCGAGGCGGCGCAGTCCTCGTTGCATCGACCGCACCTCCGCCGCGTGAAGAGCGTGCGGCTCGGTGATCGGCTGGTGGCGGGCGGTTGCGGCGAGGTGTACCAGGTGGTTCGTCATGTCTGAGCTCCTCGTGCTGGCGGGTTGGCGTCGTGCACGAGTCTCTCGCCGGCCGGTCGATGCCGGTAGACACCCTTGGTGTGGACCAACCTCCACCCTTGGCGCGCCTGCGGCCGGCTACAAGCCCAGCGTCTTCCCCAGGATCTCCTTCATGATCTCGTCGCTGCCGCCGCCGATCGGGCCGAGGCGCGCGTCGCGGGCTGCGCGCTCGATGTCGTACTCGCGCATGTAGCCGTTGCCGCCATGGATCTGCAGGGCGTCGTCGGCCACGTCGAAGGCGTCGCGCTGTGTCTTCAGCTTGGCCATCGTGACCTCCTGGAGGGCGTCCTGGCCCTCGCTGAAGAGGCGCAGCGCGTTGTAGGTGAGCGCGCGCCCCGTCTCCGCCTTCACCGCCATCTCGGCGAGCTTGTGGCGGATCGCCTGGTGCTTTCCGATCGGCCGCCCGAACGCCTCGCGCTCGCGCGCGTACTCCAGCGTGCGCTCGAGCACCGCCTGCATCGCGCCCGACCGACCCGAGCGCCATCAGGAGCCGCTCCCACTGGAAGTTGGCCATGATCAGGTAGAAGCCCTTGTTCTCCTCGCCGAGCAGGTTCTCGTCGGGCACGAACAGGTCCTGGAAGGCCAGCTCCGCCGTGTCGGATGCCCACCAGCCGAGCTTCTCGAGCTTGCGCGAGACGCTGAAGCCGTCCATGCCCTTCTCGATCACGAGGAACGAGATCCCGTGGTGGCCGCCCTCCTCGGTCGTCTTCACGGCGGTGACGACGAGGTCCGCGCGCACGCCGTTGGTGATGAACGTCTTCGACCCGTTCACCACGTAGCCGCCATCCACCTTGCGGGCGAAGGTGCGGATGCCCGCCACGTCCGAGCCGGCGCCGGGCTCGGTGATGCCGAGCGCCGCGATCTTCTCGCCCGCGGATGGCCGGTACGAGCCAGCGCTGCTTCTGCCCCTCGGTGCCGAACTTCCAGATCGGCGGGGTGGCGATGCCGATGTGCGCGCCGATCCCGGCTGCCAGCCCGCCCGAGCCGCAGCGCGCCAGCTCCTCGCTCAGCACCGCGTCGTGCAGGTAGTCGCCACCCTGTCCGCCGTACTCCTCCGGGTACTTCAGCCCGAGGTAGCCCAGCTCCGCCATCCGCTCGAACACCTCGTTCGGGAACCAGCGCGCCTCTTCCCACTCGCCGGCGTGGGGGCGAAGCTCGCTGGCGACAAAGCGGCGGATGTGTCCGCGCAGCTCCTGGTGCTCGTCAGTGAATGGCGGGACCGGGCGAGTTGACGGTTGAGAGTTGACAGTTCCGTTGGTCCAGCGGCCCTGTGAACTGTCAACTGTCAACTGTGTCCCGCCACCTGCAGTAGCTGTGCCTGTACGTCGCCGCGCAACGGCTGCCCATGTCCACCCCACAGGGCCGCGGGCTCCAGCGCGGCGATCTTGCGCACCGAGGCGCGCGCCTGCTCGGTGTCCCAGTTGTAGAAGTGGGTCGGCATGTGAGGGTCCGAGTCGTGGCCGCCCATGTCGATCGTGTAGATCAGGTCGGTGGAGAGCGCCAGCCGGTCCTTCTCGCGGAACAGCACGATCAGCCCGGGGGCGTGGCCCGGCGCGTGCACCACCCGGAAGCCGGCCACGTCGTGGCCGTCCGACACCGTCTCGGCGATGTCCACGGGGCCTCCGTCCCAGTACTTGTGCAGGGGCGGGTGCAGCAGGCGGGCGCTCGACGGGAGGTTGCTCTTGCGGATGTTGCCCCAGTAGCGGAAGCCGCCGCTGCCCTCGGCGTCCTCGACCTCGTCGGGGTGGCAGAAGACGGGAGCGTCCAGCCGCGGCGCGGACCCTCGGTGGTCGGTGTGCCCGTGCCCCAGCACGACCCGGTTGATCCCGCCGAGTGGGCGAGCAGCCTCGGTGATCGCCTTCGCCATGCCCTTGCTGCCGGCGTCGAACACCACCACCCCGCCGTCTTCCTCGATCAGGTAGACGTTCATGATCTTCGGCACTCCGCCGTGGATCAGCCAGACGCCGTCCGCCACGAACTCGATCGTCGCCGAGCCCGGAGCGCGGAGGATCTTTCTGGCGGGCATCAGAGGCCGTACGAGCGGCCGATCACGTCGAGCATGATCTCGTCCGTGCCGGCGCCGATGCGGTTCAGTCGCGCAGGTCGCGCCAGGCGCGCTCGATGCCGTACTCCTTCATGTAGCCGGCGCCGCCGTGGATCTGGATGCACTCGTCGGCCACCTCGACGGCCATCCGCGCGGCGTAGAGCTTGGCCATCGAGATCTCGCGCACGGGGTACTCGCCGTTCTGGAAGCGCCAGGCGGTGGTGTAGACCATCTGCCGCGCGGTCTCGATCTTGGTCGCCATCTCCGCGAACTTGTGGCGGATGACCTGGAACTTGCCGATCTGGCGGCCGAACGCCTTGCGCTCGAGCGCGTACTCGAGCGTCTTGTCGAACGCGCGCTGGGCGCCTGCCACGCAGCCCGCCGCGCCGATCAGCCGCTCGCCCTGGAGCTCCCACATGATGTGGTAGAAGCCCTTGCCGATCTGGCCGAGGACGGCGTCTGCCGGCACGCGCACGTCCTGGAAGGCGAGCAGCGCGGTGTCGGAGGCGTGCATGCCGAGCTTCTCGAGCCGCTTCTCGCGGATCACGCCCGCGCACGTCCATGTCGACCAGGAACAGCGTGAAGCCGTCGTAGCCCGCGTCCGGGTCGGTCTTCGTCACGAGCACGATGTAGTCGGCGCGATGGCCGTTGGTGATGTAGGTCTTGGAGCCGTTGATCACGTACTCGTCGCCGTCGCGCACCGCGCGCGTCTTGATGCCGGCGACGTCGGAGCCCGCGTCCGGCTCGGTGATGCCGAGGCAGGAGATCTTCTCGCCCTTGATCGAGGGCACGAGGTAGCGCTGCTTCTGCTCCTCGGTGCCGAACAGGAAGACCGGCGGCGTGGCCATGTCGGTGTGGACCGCGACGCCCATCGCGAGGCCGCCCGAGTTCGACTGCGTGATCTCCTCGGCGAGCACGAGGTTGCAGTAGTAGTCGCCGCCCTGGCCGCCGTACTCCTCCGGGTAGGAGAGGCCGAGGAAGCCGAGCTCGCCCATGCGCGTGAAGACCGAGTCGGGGAAGGTCGTCTCCTCCCACTCCTCGGCGTGGGGGGCCAGCTCCTTCTCGACGAAGCGCCCGATCGACTCGCGCAGCCGCGTCGTGCTCCTCGTTGAAGATGAAGTGCTTCTTCCTCGACTGGAAGTCGGGCTTCAGGACGTCTGCGGTTGCCACATGCTCCTCCTGGTGGACGGCGGTGCCCAGAGGCTAACTCAGGAGGATTTCAAAGTAAACAGTAGGACTTGTTACTTTCCAGTGTCTGGCGCCTAGCTCCTAGTGCGCTGGATACGGCCTCGAAAGCGAGTTCTAGGCACCAGGCACTAGGCGCTAGGCACCCAGGGCTGGTTCGGTCGCCAGCTCGCGTTTCCGAGCTTCCACGAACGCCTTCAGGCCGCGCTCGGTCCTCCTCCGCGATCCCGGCCACCGTTATCGGCGGGCGTGCGCGCGACCTGAGTCGTTGACGGTCGCTGTCGCGATCCGTCAAAGTAGGGAGTAGAACTTCTTACTTCCGGGAGCGAGCTTGGCCTACGAGACGATCCTCTACGACGTGGCGAAGTCGGGAGTCGCCACCATCACCCTGAACCAGCCGGACACGCGCAACGCGCTGTCCGCCGAGCTGCTCGACCGAGCTGCGCGCACGCGCTCGGCAGCGCCCGCGACGACGACGCCGTGCGCTGCGTGGTGCTCACCTCCTCGCACGAGAAGGTCTGGTCCTCGGGCGCGAACCTCGCCGGCTTCGCGCGCCGACGTGCCGCTCGTCCACAAGCACTTCGGCTCGCAGCGCTTCTCGACGCTCTTCAGGCTGATCGGCGAGCTCGGCAAGCCGACGATCTGCGCCGCCAACGGCCACGTGCTCGCGGGCGCGCTCGGCATCGCGCTCGCCTGCGACCTGATCATCGCCAAGGAGCAGCGCCACGTTCGGCACGCCCGAGATCAACGTCGGGGCCTTCCCGTTCATGATCATGGCGCTGATCTACCGCAACGTGCCGCGCAAGAAGACGAACGAGCTGC
This sequence comes from uncultured Thermoleophilaceae bacterium, assembly GCA_963770325.1. Taxonomy (GTDB): domain Bacteria; phylum Actinomycetota; class Thermoleophilia; order Solirubrobacterales; family Thermoleophilaceae; genus JAICJR01. Next base: position 91,096 of record CAVYPF010000009.1, read on the forward strand.
TGCTGCTCGGTGAGCGGATCGACGCGCGCGAGGCGCTGGAGGCCGGGCATCGTGAACAAGGTCGTGCCGGCCGACGAGTTCGACGCCGCGGTGGCCGACTGGGCGGAGCAAGCTCGCCGTCGAAGTCGCCGCTGATCATGCGCCTGGGCAAGGACGCGATGTTCCGCCAGCAGGACATGGCGTTCGCTCGACGCGCTCGAGTACCTGCGCGCGCAGCTCACGATCGCGCTGTCGACCGAGGACATCGACCGAGGGCGTGAAGGCGTTCTTCGAGAAGCGCGAGCCGAACTGGACCGGCCGGTGAGCGTCTCGCTCGTGGCCCACTACTGCCGCACCTCCGACCGGACGAGCGGCGGGGCGCGCGGGGTGGAGGCGCTGGCTCCGCTGGTGGGCAAGCGACTGGGCCGCGAGCCGCGCGCGATCGGCGAGCCCGGCGAGCCGCGCGTGGGCGACTGGGCCGACGACCTCGCGCGACTCGCGCGGCTGCCTGCTCGAGGCGGGCGGGCAGGTGGAGGACGCGCTCGACGGGCGGCAACGCCCCGGTGCTGCTGTCGGCCGAGTGCACGATCGGCCTGACGACGCTCCCTGCCGTCGCTGGGTCAGCGGCCGGGCACACGAGTGCTCTGGCTCGACGCGCACGGGGACTTCAACACGCCCGACACCTCGGCGAGCGGCTACCTCGGCGGCATGTCTCTGGCGGGCGCCTGCGGCGTGTGGGATCCGGGGCTCGGCGGCGCGATCGACCCCGAGCAGGTCGTGCTCGCCGGCGTCCGCGCGCTCGACGACGGCGAGCGCGAGCTGCTCGAGCGCCACCGCGTCACCGTGATCGGCTCCTCGCTCGAGACGCTCGTCTACACCCAGAACGCGCTCGACCGCTCGCCCGTCTTCATCCACCTGGACCTGGACGTGATCGATCCCGCGCTCGTTCCCGGCGACGATCCACCAGGAGCCAGGTGGGCTGGCGGCCGACAAGCTCTACGACCTGCTCGAGGCCGTGAGCGACGAGTGCGAGGTGGTGGGCTTCGAGGTGACCGCGTTCGAGGCGCCCGAGGATGAGCTCGAGCGCCAGGACGGGGCGGCGACCGTGATCAACGTGCTCGAGCCGCTGCTCGACGCGGTGGCCCGGAGGACCCGTGTCACAGGCTGAGGAGCAGGTTCCCGCGCGCGCCGCGGCCGACACGCTGGTGGCTCGCCCGCCGTTGCGCTCGCTGGTCGAGGACCTGCTGGAGCGCCGGGAGCAGGCGAAGCTCGGCGGCGGCGCCGAGAAGATCGAGCGCCAGCACGCGCGACGACAAGCTCACCGCTCGCGAGCGACTCGCGCTGCTGATCGACGAGGGCAGCTTCACCGAGCTCGGCATCCACGGCCGCCCGCACTTCTCGCAGCGGGCGATGGAGGGCAAGGAGGCGCCCGCGGACGGCGTGGTCACCGGCTACGGCAAGATCGACGGCCGGCTGGTGGCGGTCTGCGCCTACGACTTCACGGTGATGGCCGGCTCGATGGGCATGACCGGCGAGCTGAAGGTCAGCGCGCCTGCGCGAGCTCGCGCTGCACGAAGCGCATCCCGTTCATCTGGCTGCTCGACTCGGCGGGCGCGCGCATCCAGGAGGCGGTCGGGTCGCTGTTCGCCGGCTCGGGCCACCTGTTCCGCGAGGAGGTGATCATGAGCGGCGTCATCCCGCAGGTCGCCGCACTGATGGGTCCGTGCGCGGCGGGCACCGCCTACATCCCGGGGCTCGCCGACTTCGTGCCGATGGTGAAGGGACGCGGCTCGATGGCGCTCGCCGGTCCCTACCTGATCAAGGCCGTGACCGGCGAGGACGTGACGCAGGAGGAGCTCGGCGGCTCGCGGGTCCACTGCGCATCTCGGGCGTCGGCGATCTCGAGGTGGGCTCCGACGAGGAGTGCATCCAGGCGATCAAGGACTACCTCTCGTTCTTCCCGCCAGAACTGCGAGGAGGCGCCGCCGATCGTCCCGACCTCCGACCCGGTCCGACCGCCGCGAGGAGGACCTGCTCGACGTCCTGCCCGACTCCCCGCGCAAGCCGTACGACATGTACGAGGTGATCGGCCGGATCGTCGACGACGGCCAGCTGGTTCGACCTCAAGCCGCGCTGGGCGCGCACGATCATCACCTGCCTGGCGCGGATGGGCGGCCGGCCGGTCGGCATCGTCGCCAACCAGCCGAAGCACCTCGGCGGCATCCTCGAGAACGACTCGGCCGACAAGGCGGCGCGCTTCATCAACCTCTGCGACGCGTTCGGCATCCCGCTGCTGTTCCTCCAGGACGTGCCCGGCTTCATGGTGGGCACCAAGGTCGAGCACGCGGGGATCATCCGGCACGGCGCGAAGATGCTCTACGCCGTCTCGCGCGCGACGGTCCCAAAGGTCACCGTGGTGATCCGCAAGGCCTACGGCGCCGGGCTATTACGTGATGTGCGGCAAGGCCTACGAGCCGGACCTGATCGTCGCCTGGCCGAGCGCCGAGATCTCCGTGATGGGCGCCGGAGGGCGCCGTCAACATCATCTTCCGCAAGCAGATCGAGGCCTCCGAGGACCCCGACGCCACCCGCGCCCAGATGATCGAGGGGATCCGAAAGACGATCGACCCCTACATCGCGGCGGGCAACGCGATGATCGACGACATCATCGATCCGCGGGAGACGCGGCCGGTGGTTATCAGTGCGCTGGAGATGGCGGCGACGAAGCGGGTCGAGCGGCCGTGGAAGAAGCATGGGGTGATGCCGGTTTGAAGTGCCTGGTGCCTTCGGAGGTGCCGAGTGCCTAGTGCCGGGTGCCTGGAGGCTTCGGATACGGCCGCTCTTCAGCGCTTGAATCAGCCCGTTCAGCATTCGGCCGATCGCGTCGAGCCTCGTCGGCCGCACCCGCTGGCACGGCAGCCCTCGTGCCTGCGCTCTGGCGATCCAGTGCTGGAGTCTCGTTCGCGATCCCCGCGCCATGAACAGCAAGCGCACCTGGTCTGCGTGACTCCAGCGCCCGGTCGCCTCTGCGATGTTCGCCCCGATCGAGTCTGCGGCTCGGATCAGTTGGATGCCCGCCGTCCACAGGTCGACCCGATGCCACTCGTGTACGACGGCGCTGAACAGCATCAGCGAGCGCGGCGGACCGCTCGTACGACCTCAAGATCCCTGAAATCGCCGCGGCCGCACACATCTCCTAAGTGCAGCCGCTCCCACCGTTCGTCCCACGGCGCGCGATGGGGACCCACGGCTCTAGGCACTAGGCGCCAGGCACTAGGCACCCAGGAGGAGCGGCGACAGTGAGCCTTCGAACGATCCGGTCGATCATCACCAACTCCATAAGCGGCGTAATCGCCAACCGCGACCAGTGCCCGGCCATCCCGTACACCCCCGAGGAGTACGCCGCCGAGGCCCGCCGCGCCGTCGATGAGGGCGCGTCGATGATCCATATCCACGCCCGCACGCCTGAGGGCGCGCCGAGCTACGAGGTGGAGGACTTCCGCGCCATCACCGAGGCCATCCTCGCCGAGGTGGACGACGTGGTGATCAACTACTCGACCGGGGCGATCGGGGTTCCGATCGAGAAGCGGATCGAGTACCTGCGCGAGCTGAAGCCGGACGCGGCCGCCCTGAACATGGGCTCGATGAACTACGCGAAGTACTCCGCGCCGGCGGGGCGACTTCGTGTTCAACACCGTCTTCGAGAACAGCTTCGACACGATCAAGACCTTCCTCACCGCGATGGTCGAGCTGGGCATCCGGCCCGAGCACGAGTGCTTCGACACCGGCCATCTCGCGAACCTCGACCCATTCATCGACGATGGGGCTGCTCAAGGAGCCGCTCCAGGTCTCGTGCGTGATGGGCGTGACCGGCGGCATCCGCCCGACGGCCCGCAACCTCGAGCACATGGCCAGCGAGGTGCCCGGCGGGGCGGACGGGCCGAACAACTGGGGCGTGATCGGCATCTCGCGCGACCAGTGGATGCTGATCGCCGCGGCGCTGACTCTCGGCGGCAACGTCCGCGCCGGGCTGGAGGACAACTTCTACCTGCCGAACGGCGAGATGGCGCGCTCGAACGGCGACCTCATCGCGCAAGGCGCGCAAGATGGCCGAGAGCGTCGGCCGGCGCGCCGCGACGGTGGCCGAGGCACGCGAGCGGCTCGGGGTCCCGAAGCGGGCCGCGGCATGAGCAAGGCGCTCGGCGACGTCCGCGTGCTCGACCTCTCCCGCCTGCTCCCGGGCGGCTTCTGCTCGCTGATGCTCGCGGACTTCGGCGCCGAGGTGCTGAAGGTCGAGGACACCGGCATGGGCGACTACATCCGCTGGTCGCCGCCCTACTACGAGGGCGCGGACGACACGGCGAAGTCGGCGCTCTACCTCTCGCTCAACCGCGGCAAGCGCTCGATCCGCATCAACCTGAAGGAGGAGCGCGGGCGCGAGGTGCTGCTCCGGCTCGCGCGCGACTACGACGTGCTGCTCGAGTCCTTCCGCCCCGGCGTGCTCGACCGCCTCGGGGTCGGCTACGAGCGCCTGCGCGAGGAGAACCCGGGGCTCGTCTACTGCGCGATCACCGGCTACGGGCAGGACGGTCCCTTCCGCGACCGCTCCGGCCACGACATGAACTACCTCGGGCTGATCGGGCTGCTCGGCATCACGGGCGAGAGGGACGGCCCGCCGGTCCAGGCGGGCGGGCAGATCGCGGACATCGGCGGCGGCGCCATGATGGCCGCCTTCGGCATCATGGCCGCGCTGCGCGAGCGCGAGCGCTCGGGCGAGGGGCAGCTCGTCGACGTCTCGATGGCGGACGGGTCGCTCTCCTGGCTCGCGATGATCGCCGCGCGCTACTTCTGCGAGGGCACGGTGCCGAAGCGCGGCGAGCCCGAGCTCTCGGGCGGGCTCATCTGCTATCGGCCCTACGCGTGCAGCGACGGCTGGGTCACGCTCGGTGCGCTCGAGCCGAAGTTCTGGCAGGCGTGGTGCCGCGGGGTCGGGCGCGAGGATCTGATCGAGCGGCAGTTCGAGTCTCCCGGCGGCGAGGCGCACGCCGAGGTCGAGCGCATCTTCCTCGAGCGCACGCGCGACCAGTGGCAGGAGTTCGCGACCCACCACGACTGCTGCCTCGAGCCCGTGCTCGACCTCGACGAGGCGCTCGACTCGGAGCTCGTGCGCGCGCGCGAGATGGTCGTGGAGCTCGATCAGCCGGGAGCCGGCCCGGTGAAGCAGCTCGGCATCCCGATCAAGCTGAGCCGCACCCCCGGCAAGGTAGACGCCCCGGGCCCCGCCCTAGGCGAGCACACCGACGACGTCCTCGCAGCCGCGGGCTACACGCGCCGAGGACGTAGAGGCGCTGAAGGAATCCGGAGCGGTGGCCGGCGCGACGCCCACAGCCCCAGGCACGTTCCGGGCATGACCTGCGACCTGCGACCTGCGACCTGCGACCTGCCGTGAGCGAAGCGAACGGCCTGCTCCGGATGCGCGAACTCGCCGCCCGAAGCGGCGTCAGCTCCGGCACGATCAAGCACTACCTGCGCGAGGGGCTGCTGCCCGAGCCGGTCAAGACCTCGCGCAACATGGCCTACTACCCGGCCGACTTCGTCGATCGCATCAAGCTCATCAAGCAGCTCCAGGAGGAGCGCTTCATGCCGCTGAAGGTGATCAAGGGCATGCTCGACGAGGACCCGGACCGCGCCAAGGCGCTGGTCGAGCTCGAGGACAGAATCCTGGAGCGCGCCCTCGCGGGCGAGGAGCGGCGCACCTCGGCGGCCGAGGTCAGGCGCCTCTACGAGATGCCGGCCGAGGTGCTGGCGCGGCTCGAGGAGCTCGGCATCCTCACGCCGAACAGCCGCGGCTACTCACCATCCGACGTGAAGGTGGTGGAGGCCATCAGCCGCTTCCGCGCCGGCGGCTACGACGAGCGGCTCGGCTTCACCGTGTACGACACGCTGCGCTACCAGAGCGCGCTCGCGGCGCTGGTGAAGGAGGAGGTCGAGGTGCTGATGGAGCGGCTCGTGGGGGAGATGGAGACCGATGACGCCGTGGAGCTGATCGAGGCGGGCGCCGCTCCGCTGCAGGAGCTGATCGCCGCGCTTCACTCCAAGCTGCTGATCGCCGAGCTCACTGAGCAGCGGGCGGCACGTGGCTGAGCGAGCCTGCCGTCGATCCCAAGGGACGCAGCTGACGCGCTCACCAGAGCGCGTCGTGGTCCTCCATCACGCCCTGCGCCTCGGCCAGGCGCAGACCGCCGGGTAGCTCGCCGCTGAAGGTTCCGAATGGCTGCCGGTACCTGCTGCGAAGGAGCAGCAGGTTGCGGTTCTCCTCGCGCGCGGACCACTCCGTGAACGACAGCGCGCCGCCCTCGGCGAACGAGATCCCGGAGAGGTCGGCCGCGAAGCGCACGGGCCCTACCTCCGAGGGCGTGCCGTCGCGCCAGACGGTCCGCTCGCTGTCCTGCGCCGAATCGTGGATCCCGTCCACCAGGTTCCACGCCACCCGCTCCCCCTGATCGGTCAGCCCCACGCCGGCCGACCAGCGCCAGACGGTGTGACGCTCGTGGTAGCCGGCGCTGTCGTCCACGATCGCGCGGCCCTCGATCTTGCGGCCGAGCACCGTGCCACGGGCGACGACGCCGCCCTGCTTGCGCGTCCAGATGTAGCCGCGCTCCCCCGCGGCCGACACCACGTCCACGCCGTCGCCCTCGTCGAAGGTCAGGTCGATCTGCCCGCGCACGCGCACACGCCCGGGCGCCAGCTCCACGCCGCCAGGCCCCACCGTTGTCCGTCCGCGCAGGGTGCGATCCGGCAGCGCCACGGCCCACCAGCGCTGCGGCAGCGGGCCGATCCGCGCGTCGCCAACGCACAGCATCAGCTCGGGGGTGAATACGCCGACCCAGCGCCAGCGCTTCAGCAGGCGGCCGTGGCGGAGCAGCGGCATGCGCTCGGGCGGGAGCGCAAGACCCAGCCGGCGAGCCCGCTCGCCGCGGGCGGGCAGCTCGGTCGCTGCTAGGACCCGAGCCACTCGTCGATCAGCTGCCGCGCGATCGCCAGCGGCGGCGGCAGCTGGATCTCCTTGTCGTCGCGCGCGATCTCGACCAGCTCGTCGCGGTCGAACCAGCGGACGTCCTCCAGCTCCCCGTCGCCGATCACCGGCTCACCGCCGGCGTAGGTCGCGTGGAAGCCCAGCATCAGCGAGGTGGGGAACGGCCACGGCTGGGACGAGCGGTAGAGCACCTCGCCCACCTCGATGCCCGACTCCTCGAGCACCTCGCGCGCCACGGCCTCCTCGAGGCTCTCGCCCGGCTCCACGAAGCCGGCCAGCGTGGAGTAGCGGCCGGGTGGCCACACCTTCTGGCGACCGAGCAACACGCGCTCGGCGCCGTCATGCACGAGCATGATCACCACCGGATCGGTGCGCGGGTGGTGCATCGCCCCGCAGTTCGGGCACCTGCGCACGTGCCCGGCCTCCGCGATCTGGGTGCGGGCGCCGCAGCGCGAGCAGTGAGGATGCAGCCGGTGCCAGGCCGTGATCGCCGCCGCGTAGGCGGCCAGGCCGCCGTCCGCCTGCGACATCAGCCCGCCTGCCTCCCGCAGCTCCATCGGCACCGCACCGTCCAGCCCGGCAGCACCCGGCATCCGCGCTCACCGCGAACAGGGCTCCACCGGCATCCACGCCGAGCAGCACGGCCTCCTCGAGCAGGCTCGCGTCGAGGCCCGCCAGCGGCGCGGCAAACGGCTGCGGCGGATCGACGGACACGTCGACGTAGATGCCGTCCTTCGAAATCACGAGCGCGCGCGAGGCGGGATCGGCCAGCCGCTCGCTCAACCAGCGCTCGTCGGTGCGGCGCTCGCCGGCCCGGTCGATGCGCGCTCCGGCGAAGGTGTTCACGGTCGACACGCCGCTTACGGTACGGGGTCCGGCGCCTCGGGTACGCCCCAGCTCAGGCTAAGCTTTGGATTGACTGGTCAGTCAACGCGCACCGGGAGGAGAACCGTGCGAGCAGCAGCTGTACAGCTCAACTCGACCGACGACAAGGACCGCAACCTCGCCAGTGCCGACCGGCTCACGCGCGCCGCCGCGGCCGACGGCGCGGAGCTCGTGGTGCTGCCGGAGAAGTTCAACGTGCTGGGCACCGCCGAGCACTACCGCGCGGGCGCCGAGCCGATCGAAGGCGGTCGCACCATCGACTGGGCGCGAGACATCGCACGCGAGCTCGAGATCGACCTCGTGGCCGGCTCGATCTCGGAGCTGCGCGAGGGACGCGAGAAGCTCTCGAACACCTCGGTCCACGTGGGCCCGGACGGCGAGATCAAGGGCGTCTACCGCAAGATCCACATGTTCGACGTGGTGGTCGACGGCAAGGAGTACCGCGAGTCGGAGGCCGAGGCGCCGGGCGACGAGATCGTGCTGTCGGAGACGGCATCGGGCGTCGAGCTCGGCCTCACCGTGTGCTACGACCTGCGCTTTCCCGAGCTGTTCCGCATCCTCGCGGTCCGCGGCGCGCGCGTGATCGTGCTGCCGGCGGCCTTCACCAAGTTCACGGGCCAGGCGCACTGGGAGATCCTGATCCGCGCCCGCGCGATCGAGAACCAGGCGTTCATGATCGCCGCCGACCAGGTCGGCTGGCACCCACCGAACAACGAGGCCTTCGGCGGCTCCACGATCGTCGATCCGTGGGGCGAGGTGCTCGCGCTCGCGCCCGACGGGGAGACCTTCATCGCCGCCGACCTCGACCTCTCCCGCCAGACCGAGATCCGCGAGCAGCTGCCCAGCCTCGCGAACCGGATCCCCAGCGCATACACCTGGCCCGAGGAGGTCACCGCCTGATGGCGGCGAGCGGGGGACGGGCGGCGAACGCCGTCGACAAGCGGCGGCTGATCCTCGATGCGGCGATCCACGTCTTCGCGCGGCAGGGCTTCCACAGCTGCCGCGTGTCGGACGTGGCGGACGAGGCGGGCGTGGCCTACGGCCTCGTCTACCACTACTTCAGCTCCAAGGAGGAGATTCTCAACACGCTCTTCACCGAGCGCTGGCAGCTGATGCTTGACGCGATCGTCGAGATCGACGCCCGCGACCAGACGGCACGCGAGAAGCTGCACCAGGTCGCGGGCTTCATCATCGACTCCTACCGCCACGAGCCCGACCTGATGAAGGTGATCATCGTGGAGGTCACGCGGGCGGCGAACACCTTCGGCCGCCACCACCTGGCCAAGATCCGCGAGGCCTACGACCTGATCGGCGGGATCGTCGAGCAGGCGCGCGCGGACGGCTCGTTCAAGTCAGGGATCTCGGCCGAGTTCGCGGCCATGTGCTTCTACGGCGCCATCGAGCAGCTCCTGTCCGCCTGGATCTTCGACCTGCTCCCGCGCACGGACGAGGACTTCGAGCACGCCAAGCTGCTCGTGGTGGAGGCGATCTGCGCCGGGCTCGAGGCCGAGCCGAAAGGCGCCTCGGCCCTCTCGGGCTAGGTAGCTAGACTCCCCAGGCTCATGAGCAATGACGTGGTAAAGCGCCTTGCCTGGAGCGGGCTCCTCACCGTCATCGGCGCGCTCAGCACGATCGTCGCGAGCCGGGTCGCCGAGGCCATCTGGGTCCGCGTGACCGGCGAGGACCCGCCCGAGTAGCGATGGCGGACGAGGGGAGCACGCAGAGCACCCAGGACCTGCCGGCGGTGGAGCAGCAGGAGACGCCCCCGCCGCAGTCTCCATGGGAGGCCCAGCAGGCCGCCGACTCGGGACCGCCTGCCGAGGCGCTCGTCGGCGGGGCGCTCGTCGGTGGGTTCGTGTTCGCGAAGCTGCTGAAGAAGCTCGGCGGAGGAGGGAACTGATGCCGGGCGGCAACGGCAACGCACCTGGCGCCGAGAAGTCACTCGGCGAGATCGTCAACGAGGTATCCGAGAAGGCCACGCTCCTCGTCCGTGAGGAGATCGAGCTGGCGAAGGCGGAGGTCCAGCAGAAGGTCTCCCGGATCCTCAAGGGAGCGGTGCTCGCGGTCGTCGGCGGCATCTTCCTGGTCTTCATGCTCATCTACTTCCTGCACGCCCTCGCGCTGTTCCTCGACGACATCCTCAACGTCAACCCGAGCGGGGTCTGGATCGGCTACGCGATCGTCACCGGCGGCCTGCTGGTGCTCGGTCTCCTGGCGATCTGGCTGGCGGTGCGCTTCTTCAAGAAGGGCGCGCCGCCGATGCCCGAGCTGGCCATCGAGGAAGCCAAGCTCACCCGCGACATGCTCGAGGAGGCTCGCGGCTGATGGAGGCCAGTACCCCCCGTACGCCCGCACAGATCAAGCAGTCCGTCGAGGCCACGCGCAGCGAGCTTGGCTACTCGCTGAACGACCTCCAGGGGAAAGTTCGCGAGCTCACGGACTGGCGCCGTCAGATCCTCGACAACAAGCGCAACGCGATGGTGGGAGCCGCCGTGGTGGGCTTCGTGATCGGCGGCGGCGTGGCCGCCACCTTCTCACTCTTCCGCCGCAGACGCTAGTCAGCCGCGTCCGGGGCGCGCTTTAGCCTGCCCCTGGTGGTCCCGAGCACGCGTGCGGTCGCGAAGGTCATCCTGGTCGCAGTCGGGATCCTTGTGGTGCTGTACCTGGCCTACAAGGTCCGGTCGATCGTCAAGATGGTCTTCATCGCCGTGTTCCTGGCGGTGGCGCTGGGGCCCGCGGTCGAGTTCCTCCAGCGCCGCGCACGCATCCCGCGCAGCCTGTCGATACTGCTGGTCTACCTGGCGATTCTCGGCGGCATCTTCGGGCTGGGCCTGCTTGTGGTGCCGCCGATCGTGAGCGGCGTGAACAAGTTCGTGAAGGCCGTGCCCGGCTACGTCACCGACCTGCGCAAGAACAAGACGGCGCGCAAGTACGACAACAAGTACCACGTCACCGACAAGCTCAACACGGAGGCGAAGAAGCTCCCCCAGCACCTGGGCGACGCGGCCAGCGCGCTCACCGCGGTGACCGTCGGCGTCTTCTCCACGCTCTTCCAGCTCGTCACGGTGCTCGCGCTCACGTTCTTCCTGCTGAAGGACGGCAAGAAGATGATCGACTGGGGATTACGACAACTCGAGCCCGGGCGCGGTGAGCGCTACCGGGCGGTACTCGGGGACATGTACAGCGCGGTGGCGGGCTACGTGGTCGGCAACCTCGCGATCTCGCTGATCGCGGGCACCGGCACGTTTGTCGTGCTCACGGTGCTCGGCGTGCCCTACGCGGTTCCCCTGGCGGTCCTGATGGGCTTCCTCGACCTGATCCCGCTCGTGGGCGCGACGATCGGCGGGGTGGCGATCGGCATCGTGGCCGCGATCTCGGATTTCCCCACGGCGGTGATCGTCTGGGGCATCTACTTCATCGTCTACCAGCAGATCGAGAACAACGCGATCCAGCCGGTGATCTATCGCAGGACGGTGGCCCTCCACCCGCTGGTGGCGCTGGTCGCCGTGCTGATCGGCGGCAGCCAGCTCGGCGTCCTCGGAGCGCTGATCGCGATACCCGTGGCCGCGGCCCTGCAGATCCTCGCCAAGGACTGGTGGCGCGGCCGCCACGGCCGGGTGGCCGTGACCGGCACCGACGTGGAGCGCCCGCCGCCGGATCTGGCGACCGACAGCCCCGCCTAGGCCAGGAGGCGCGGTGGGATGCCGCCGAAGCCCAGGAGGCCGGGACCGGTGTGGACTCCGAGCACTGGTCCGATCTCACCGACCCAGACCGGCTCGTTGCCGAACACCTCGCGGCACGCGTCGGCCAGACGCGCCGCCTGGTCCGGCGACTGGATGTGCTGCACCACCCAGGCATCGGCCGCGTCGGCGTGCCGCTCGTGGGCGAACCGGACCATGCGGTCGAACGCCTTGGCGCTGGTGCGCACCCGCTCGAGCGGGACCATCTCGCTCTGCACGCTCAGGATCGGCTTGATCTTCAGCGTGGAGCCGATCCAGGCACTCGCGCCGCCGATCCGACCTCCGCGCTTCAGGTACTCGAGCGTGTCGATCGCGAACCACAGGCCGAGGTTCTCGCGCGTCTCGCGCGCCGCCCGCTCCACCGCGTCGAGGTCAGCGCCGTGCTCGGCCGCACGCGCCGCCGCGAGCGCCATCAGCCCCAGCCCGCCGGCGGCGGTGGCGGAGTCCACCACGCGCACGCGACCTGCCTCGCGGCCCCCGTCGCGCTCCAGCGCCTCGACAGCCTGTCGCGCCGCCTCGCTGGTACCCGACAGCCCGCCGGAGATGTGGATCGAGACGATGTCGCGCCCGGCGTCGAGCAGCGGCTCGTACACGGCAAGGAAGTCGCCCACCGCCGGCTGCGATGTCGTGGGCAGCGCCTCGCTGCCGCGCAGCTCCTCGTAGAAGGCGTCGTAGTCCGTGAGATCGGACTCGCGAACGGTCCGCTCGCCACCGAAGTTCACGTACAGAGAAACCAACTCGATGTTGTTTATCCGCACTAGCTCAGCGGGGAGATAGGCGGTAGTGTCCGCGACCACGGCGACGCTCGACATGCGCGGGCAGCCTACAGAGGAGCGCGCGGCCTGGACGGACCGCGGGGAATCGATCGTCCGAAGGAGGGACTCTTGACAGGACGCGACATGGATCAGGTGGAGACGCTGCTCAGAGAGCGATCCGCCGGTCTGCGCAGGACCCGCACCGCGCTGCGGGACGAGGCCATTCCTCTGACGAGCCCCGTCGTGCAGCACCCGCTCCCGCCGCCGGAGGAGCCCGCCCTCACCGGTAGCTGCGCCGACTGCGGCGGCTCGATTCCCGCCGGACGTCTGCGCGCAATCCCCACCGCTGTTCGCTGCGCCGTCTGCCAGCTCGAGTTCGAGTCGCGCACCGTCTAGCTTCGCTCGCCGAACCGGCGCGGCTCGCCTCGTAGACTGGCGGCCGTGCCCAAGACCCTCGTCACAGGCGCAACCGGGTTCATCGGCTCGGCGGTGGCGCGCGCGCTGGGCGGCCGCGGTGACGAGCTGCGCCTCGTGGTTCGCGAGGGCGCCGTGACGGACGGCCTCGAGGGGCTCGACTACGAGCCCGTGAAGTGCGACCTGGGCGATCGACGCTCGCTGCGGCGGGCGCTCGTCGGGGTGGGCCACGTGTTCCACTGCGCCGGGCTCACGTCGCTACGCCCGAGCGACGAGCAGCGGGTGTTCGAGGTCAACGCGATCGGCACGCGCACGTTCCTCGACGAGTGCCTGAAGGCGGAGGTGGAGCGCGTGGTCTACACGTCCAGCGTCGCCGCCATCGGTCCCGCGCCGGCGCACGGCACGGCGGACGAGTCGCAGGTCTTCACGGCCGGCGGCCTCGACATCCCGTACGTGAACTCGAAGCACGAGGCGGAGGTCGAGGCGCTGCGCCTGGCCGCCCACGGGCTCCAGCTCGTCTGTGTGAACCCGACCTACGTGCTTGGCCGCGGGGACGTGGGGCGCGGCTCGACCGGGCTCGTGCGCCGCTTCATGCTCGGGCGCATCCCCGTCTACACGGACGGGGCCCTGAACGTCGTTGACGTGGAGGACGTGGCGAGAGGGCACCTGCTCGCCGACGAGAAGGGCGAGCCGGGCGAGCGCTACATCCTTGGCAACCGCAACTACACCTGGGACCGGCTGTTCGCCGACCTCGCGCGGATCAGCGGCGTGGAGGCGCCGCCGCTGAAGCTCTCTCCGCCGCTCGCGCTGCGGCTCGCTGACGTGGTCCAGCGCACCACGGGCCACGCGCCGGTCAGCGCGGTGGAGATCAGGTCCGCCAGCCAGTGGTGGACGTACAAGAACACGAAGGCGAAGCGCCAGCTGGGTTGGACCACCTCGCCCCACGAGGACACGATCGAGGCCACCGTGCAGTGGTACCTCGAGCGCGAGGGCGACCGCATGGCGCGCGCCCGCCGCTCGCAGCCGGTCCAGTACAAGCTGGCGGCGCGGGCGCTGTCCACGGTCGAGGGCGCGGCCGGGCTCTTCAACCGCTTCCGGCCGATCTGAGCGATGCCGGACCAGGAGCGAAAGACCGCGTTCATCCTCGCCGGCGGAGCGTCGCGCGGCGCGTATCAGGCGGGCTGTCTCAAGCGGCTCGAGGAGGAGGGGATCGAGCCGGACCTGGTGGTGGGCTCCTCGATCGGCGTCTGCAACTCGCTCATGTACACGAGCGGCGGCGCGGAGGCGCTGTGGGCGTTCTGGTCGCGCGCGCTGTCGTTGCCGCGCGTGCTCGACCTCTCCCTGCGCAAGAACGTGCTGTTCGGCAACTCGCTCTTCTCGATGGACCGGCTGGTCCGCTACGTGGAGAAGGAGGTCGACTTCGAGCGCTGTTTCCACGCCGAGCGCGAGCTCACGTACATCGTGGCCAACCTCTCCGCGGGCCGAGAGGAGCTGCGCGGGAACCGCACGGAGAGCGATGTGGAGCGCTTCCAGACCATCACGCGCATGGGCTACGCGATCCCCATCCTTCACCCCCTGATCGAGCTCGACGGCGACCTCTACGCCGACGGCGGCTTCCTCTGGAACGTGCCGTTCGAGTACGCGGAGGAGTGGGGCGCCACCGACATCTACATCCTCTCCGTGCTGCCCTCCGAGCTGCCCAGGGCCGACTCCCTGCGCTTCGTCCCTCAGGTGGCCGCGCGCATGTACGACGTCTTCTGGCGCACGTTCGGCAACGCCTCGCGGCTCGCGAAGTCGCTCGAGAACGGCCAGTACCACGGCATCAACGTCACCGTGGTGGAGCCGACTCCCGAGACGGGCATGTTCGACCCGGTCGGGATGCTGCACGCCCATCCGGGCAAGTCGAAGAAGCTGCTCTGGCAGGGCTACCGCGACACGGAGCAAGCTCTCCACGGCAAGCGGTCCCGCGCCGCGCGCGTCGCACCGGCGAAGGAAGCCAAGCGCCGTCGCTAAGCTCGCAATATGGCGACGCTGTACCGCTGCAAGACCCCCACGGACCTCCTCTGCGCCTGCGGCAAGGTCGCGCGCAAGCTGCGGCGCGAGGGCATTGAGTTCGATGAGGTCCGCGTGCCGTACCTGAAGCGCGACCGTCCCGAGCTCGAGGAGCTCACCGGCCAGCGCTGGGTGCCGGTGCTGGTTCACGGGGAGCACGTGATCCACGACTCGAAGCGCATCTGCGAGTACATCGACCATCTCCAGAGCACCGAGAACGCCTCCGGCGACTCGGCCTCGCTGCGGGAGACCGGCTGATGCCCGGCCCGGTCGGAGCGAAGGCTGCCATGCGCACCGCGAAGTGGGTCTACCCGCTGGCCCTCGCTGCCTACCGGCGCTGGGACCAGCTCAGCCCGGAGCAGAAGGAGCGCTACATGCGCGACGCGCGTCGCTATGCCGAGCAGAGCGCGCACTACGCACGCGGCGCGATCTCGAAGCTGCCGCGCGGGCCGCTCGGCCCCAAGTCAAAGCCCTAGCCGGTCGGCGGCCCGGGCGGGATCTCGTAGCGCTTGGCGTGCAGGTGCGCCGAGCGCGGGCCGTTGCGCTGGTCTGACGCGCCAGCGGCGCGGGCCCTGCTGGTCCACGCCACCGGCGCGGGAGCCAGCTTCAGCAGCGCGGTCCAGGTGAGCTGGTCGATCTGACCGCTCGGGGCGATGCCGTGAGCCGCCTGGAAGGCGCTGACGGCCTGAGCCGTGGCCGCGTCGAAGGTGCCGCTGGCGCTGACCGGCTGCCCGGCGGTCATCAGGTGTTCCTGCGCCCAGACCACCACGTCGCCCTTCGCGCCGGTCTTGAGGACGGGATACGCCGGCGGCGTGAGCACGGCGGGCGCCGGGTCGGGCGGGGCGATCGCTGCCCAGCCGGCGGCGCTGGCCGACTGCCAGGACCACCAGCTCACTCCGGCGGAGCCGTAGCCGGCCGCCACCGCACGGAAGTGCTGCACGTCGGCCGGCGGCGGGGCGTCGTAGAGCTGGCCCAGCGGCACGATCGGCCTGCCGTAGAGCGAGTTCCAGGCGTAGGTGTGGAACATGGCGTTGTCCACGGTCGTGCCGATCGTCTTCCAGTAGACCTGCGGGGCGTTGAACTGAGCGCCGTTGGGCCCGAGGAAGACGGAGTAGGGGAGGCTCGGGTGGTAGTCCACGTAGGGGAAGCTGGCGAGCGAGACCGGGTAGGCCGGCCCCACTCCGGCGCGCAGGGTCTGGATGTAGGTCTGCGCCTGCGCGTACAGGCCCTGATAGTCGGACTCGGCGTCGATGGCCAGGCAGTCCGCGCCGGTCTGCGCGGCCTGCACGCCCAGCTGCCCCTCGACGCTCGGGTTCTTGCCGTAGACGAACTGCCACGCGCAGACGTGTAGCCCCGCGGCCTTCAGCTGCGCGATCAGGGCGGGCGAGAACTGGCTCCACCAGTTGGTGCCGTCGGAGCTCTTCACGAACACCGTCTTCACGCCGGCCTGCTGCGCGCGGGCCACGATCGCGGGGATGTTGCCCCCTTCGGACTTGCTCACGTACCAGATCCACATGCCCGTGCTGTCGAACGCCGTGCCGCTCCCCCGGATGCTTCTGGGGGTGGGCTTGCGGATCGAGATCGGGCCGACCACGTTCGAGCGCGCGCCTCCCTTGGCCATGATCCTGATCCGGCCCGACTGCGCCGTGACGGGCACCGTCACCACGAAGCCGGCGGGGCGCCGCACGCGCAGCTTCGCCGTGAGTGCGGAGGGAGCGCCGCCGCTGCTGGCGGCGCGCGCCTTGCGGCGGAACAGCACCAGCATGCCCTTCTTCAGATTGCGGCCGCGGAAGCGCAGACGCCCGCCCGGCGCCACCACGTGCTGACCGCTCTTGCAGACCTCAACCGGCCAGCAGCGCACCGATGTGATCACGGGCTTGGGGCTCCTGCGTGCCTGCGCCGCCGTCGGGGCGAGCGTTGCGGCGATCAGCGCGGCAAGGAGCAGCGTGAGCGCGCGACGGCGCGGGAAGAGGCTGGCTGTGGGCGGTCTCAAGACGATGGGGCTCGCCCATTGATAACAGCCTCAACCCAAATGGGTTGCGTTTTCGACCCGGATGAAACGGGTCTTTCACGGCGGGGGCCTAAGGCCGCCGGCGACTAGCCGAGGCGATTCTCGAGGCTGACCGGCCCCGACTGGGGCATCTGCGGCGCCTCGGTCGCGGCCGGCTCCTCGACAGGCTGCTCCACGCCGAGCGTCTGGGCGAGCTCGCCCGACTCGTACATCTCCATCACGATGTCGCAGCCCCCGACGAGCTTGCCGTCGACGAACAGCTGCGGGATCGTGGGCCAGCCGGAGAGCGCGGAGAGCTCCTCGCGGATGCGGGGGTCCGGCAGGATGTCCATGGCCGCATAGCGCACGCCGAGCGCGTTCAGCGCCTGGGAGGTACGCATCGAGAAGCCGCAGCGGGGCTCGTCCGGCGTGCCCTTCATGAAGAGCATTACCTGGTTCTCGTCGATCGCAGTCTGGAGAAACGTGCGGATCTCGTCGTTGTTCATCGGGTGCCTCCCGGCGTCGAAGTCTTGATGGAGAGCGCGTGGATGGCGCCACCGATCTCGGGCCCGAACACGTCGTAGACGAGCCGGTGCTGCTCGATCAGGCTGAGCCCCTGGAAACGGTCGGACACGACCTCGGCGCGGAAATGGTCTCCTCCGCCCGTGAGATCCTCCACACTGGCCGTGGAACCCGGAATGGCGCCCTCGATGCGTGTCTTTAGGTCTTCAGGACTAGGCATCTCCGTCCGACAAAGATAGCCATAGGGACAGCTACAATTCCTTTCTGATGGTCACCCTCACCGACATCGCCGCTGAGAAGGTCAGCGAGTTCCTCACCAGCCAGGAGCCCACGGAGGTCGCCGGGTTGCGTGTGGGCGTGCGCGGTGGCGGCTGCTCGGGCTTCCAGTACGCGCTGGCGCTCGACGAGAAGCGCGACGGGGACCTCGTCTTCGAGGACCACGGCATTCGCGTGATCGTCGATGAGGCCAGCCTCCAGTACGTCGACGGCTCGATCGTCGACTACAAGGAGAGCCTCATGGGCTCCGGCTTCGAGGTGAACAACCCGAACGTCGTCGCGGCCTGCGGCTGTGGCTCCTCGTTCCGGGTCGCGGACGAAGATCCCTCCTGCGGCGCACCCGCCTGACTCGATAACCGGCGCCTGCCGGCGTCCTCGGGCGCTCGCCGTACTACTCGTACGGCTTCGGCCCTGCGTCCTTGGCAGGCTTTGTTCTCGAGCCAGGCGTCGCGTTTATTGCGGCACTGCTTCCAGCGCGGTCCAGAGGTAGAGCGAGGCGAGCGTCCTGTACGGGCGCCATGGCTCGGCGATCCGCTCGACCTCTGCGGCATCGGGGACCGCGGGCAGCTCGTATAGCCGCTCCACCGCCTTGCGGATGCCGAGGTCGCCGACCGGCAGCACGTCCGGTCGGCCGAGGTGGAACATGAGGAACATGTCGGCGCTCCACTTGCCGATTCCCTTGACCGCGGTCAGTTGGGCGGCCACCTCGTCGTCCGGTAGCTCGCTCAGCCGGTCGAGCTCGAGATCGCCATCCTCGACACGCTCCGCCAGGTCGCGCAGGTAGGCGACCTTCGAGTGCGAGAGGCCGACCGCTCGCACCACCTCGGGGTCCGCTTCGATCAGCTCGCGCGCGCTGGGCGTGTGGCCGCCGAACAGGTCGACCAGCCGCTGGAAGATCGCCTGCGCGGACCTCGTCGAGAGCTGCTGGCCCACGATCGTCCGGACGAGTACGCCGTACGGATCGCCGGGGCGCCTGTGCGAGGACTGCTCGATGGCGAGCGGTCCGTATTCGTCGATCAGCCGGCGCATCACGGGATCGGACGCGCCCAGGTGATCGATCGCGCTCAGTGGATCAGCACCGGCGTGCCCACCGGCACGCGCTTGAAGAGGTCGATCACGTCGCTCACGTGCATGCGGATGCAGCCGTGGGAGGCCGCCGAGCCGATCGACCAGTCCTCGGCCGTGCCGTGGATCGCGAAGCCGTTGCCCAGGTCGAGCAGGCGCGCCTTGAGCGGGTCGCGCGGATCGCTGGCCGGGATCACCTGGCCCGCGAGCGAGCCGGCCCAGGGGCTGTTCGGCACGTACCAGGTGGGGTTCACCTGCTTGTTGAGCACGTGCCTGAGGCCGGCCGGCGTGTCGAGACCAGCCATGCCCACGGCGATCGGGTAGCTCTTCACGAAGCGCAGCCGCTTGAACAGGCGCAGGATGAAGTTCCCGCGGTCCACGGAGATGTAGGTGCCGTAGATGCGTGCCAGCTTCTTCACGGTGACCTTCGGCGCCAAGCGGCCCACCTTCGCCGTGACGAGCCGATCGGGCGTGGGCCGGCGGAGCTCGTCGATCAGCGGCCTGGCGGACCTTCTCGGCGTCGAGCCCATGGCCGTAGCGCCCGTGCACCCTCACGATCTTCTTCACGCCGAAGCGCACGTGTGCGTCCCGCGGCGCGACGTAGAAGGGCTTGCCGAGCTTGGTGACTGCCTGCGTGAGCGTCTTGCTCGAGATCGATCTGACCAGCTTCACGTGGATCCGCTGGTGGTGGGCCGCCAGCTGGAAGGCCTGCGCCACCATGCCGTCGTAGTCGATCGACTGGCCGAGGTCGGCGGTCGAGATCTGCTGGTCCCTGGTCCCCACTCGCACGGTCAGCGGGCGCTCGAGGATCGCGGACAGGGTGGTCTGCACCTTCGCCTTCGCGCCCGCCTGGTCGAGTCCGCTGACGTCGACATGGGCGATCGTGGCGCCCGAGGGCAGCGTCGCGGGAGCCGCCGCGAGAGCACTCGCCGGCACGAGCGCGGCGACGGCCAGAGACAGAATGGCTGCAATTCGCACACCCGAAGGATGACGCACGAAGCGATTTGCGTCTTCCAGATGGTCCGGGGCTTGCACGCCGTTTAGGCTTCCGCGGATGCGACTCGTGACCTACGACGCCGGCCGCGGCGCCCGCGCCGGCATCCTGCGAGGCGAGACGATCGTCGACGTGTGGGACGCCCTCGGTGGCGAGCAGCCGCCCTTTCCCAGCGTGCGCGCGCTGCTCGAGGCGGGACGGCTGGAGGACGCGCGGGCCATCGGCGACGGCCCCTCGACGGCGCTCGCGGACGCGCGCGTGCTCGTGCCGGTCCCCGATCCCGGCAAGCTCATCTGCATCGGGCTGAACTACCGCGGGCACGCCGAGGAGGCCGGTCTCGACGCGCCGGAGACGCCGATCATCTTCGGGAAGTTCGCGAACGCGCTGGTGCCGGCGGGCACGGATGTGCCGCTGCCGCCGTACAGCCAGAAGGTGGACTACGAGGCTGAGGTGGCGTTCGTGATCGGGTCGCGGGCGAAGGACGTGCCCGAGGAGCGGGCGCTCGAGCACATCGCCGGCTACACGCTGCTGAACGACCTCTCGGCGCGCGACTACCAGTTCATGACCTCGCAATGGATGTCCGGCAAGGTGTTCGATGGCTCGGCGCCCTGCGGCCCGGCGCTGGTCACGCCGGACGAGGCGGGCGCGCCCGACGCGATCGAGATCGAGCTGAAGCTGAACGGCGAGGTGATGCAGTCGGCGTCGACCGAAGACCTGTTCCACTCGATCCCGGCACTGGTGGCGCACCTGTCGATGCTGATGACGCTGGAACCCGGGGACATCGTCTCGACCGGCACCCCCGCGGGCGTGGGCAGCGTGCGTCAGCCCCGCGTGTGGCTGAAGCCCGGCGACGATGTGGAGATAACTTCCCCGACTCTCGGCGTGCTGCGCAACTCGATGGCGGCGCCGGTGTCCGGCGGGTAGTGCCCAAGACGCTTGCCCTGACAATCGTCCTGCTTGCCCTCTGCACCGGGAGCGCCCGTGCAGAGGACCCGCCGGCGCTGCCCGCCTCCGCCCAGGTTGCGGCCGACCGCGCGCAGCTCCTGACGCTGGCCGAGCAGGGCGTGCGCCGCGTGCAGAAGCACTGGTGGAGCCCGAGCGGCCACTGGTACAAGGACACGACGAAGTCGCGCGGGCTCGCATCGATCTGGAGCAGCGTGCACCTGTTCAACGCGCTGAACGCGCTCGCAAGCGCCGATCGCAGCCGCCTGCACGTGCACATGGTCGAGCGGTTCGCAAACGCGGCGGACAGGCTCTACTGGAACCCGGTCGCCGGTCATGTGCCGCACACGCGCCGCCACATCGGCGGCTACTCGCCCGTGCCGGGCTGGCGCGGGACCGGCGTGCACACCTACTACGACGACAACGGCTGGCTGGGGCTCGCCTTCTTCAACGCCTGGCAGGTCACCGGCAAGGGCCGCTACTTGGGCGCCGCTGAGCGCGCCTTCGCCTTCACCGCGGTGACCGGCTGGGCCACGCAGCTGGGCGGCGGCGTGTGGTGGGACACGCGCCACGCCAGCCGCTCGTCGGAGGGCATCGCCTCGAACGTCCTACTGGCCGCCCTGCTGTTCAAGGCCACCCGCAGGGCCACCTACCTGCGGCACGCCCGTATGTACATCGCGTGGTCTAACGGCCACATCTGGGACCCAGCGGCGCAGCTCTACGAGCGCGATCCGCACTCGCCGATCCTGATGCGCTACGTGCAGTCGCCGATCATGGCCGGGGAGCAGACGCTCTGCGAGGCCACCGGCGACCAGAGCATGTGCGCGGCCGCGGCCGCGCTCGGGAACGCACAGCTGAGGGCCTTCCCCGCCGCGGCCAACCATGGGCCGCAGTACGACTCCATCTACCTCCAGTGGATGCTCTACCAGTACGCGCAGGACCACGATCCGCGCTGGTACGCGCTCGCCTTCTACAACGCCCAGCGCGCGCTGACGAACAGCGGGAACAAGGCCGGCCTCTTCCTCCAGGACTGGGACGGCGACCACGCGCCGAGCGACAGCAGCTTTCAGATTGAGAGCGCGACGCTGAGCCTGTTCGCGAGTGTCGCGGCGGCGCAGCCGCCTCAGTAGACGGCAGTTGGCGGGTTGCCAGTTTGCGACTGCGTCCGGATCTCGGCGCTGCCAACTGCCGCCGGCGAAGCCGGCGTCTGCGAACTGCTTAAGGTTGTCCCTCGACCGACCCCGGCACGCCGGTGTTGGTCGAGTACTTCGGCTGGATCTTCGTGTCGGGCCTGATGTGGTGGACGGCCTGGGCGACGGCTATCGCCGCCTCGGCGAAGCCGGTGGCGATCAGCTTCAGCTTGCCCTCGAAGGTCGTGATGTCGCCGGCGGCCCAGACGCCCTCCATCGAGGTCTTCATCACGGGGTCGACCACGATCGCGCCCTTCTCGACCTCGAGCGGCCACTCCTTCAGAGGGCCGAGCGCGGTCTTGAAGCCCAGCTGGAGCAGCACGGCGTCGCAGTCGACGTGGACCACCTCCTCGCTCTCCGAGTGAAAGAGGGTGACCCGCTCGATGCCGCCGTTGCCCACAACGTCCTTGATCTGGTAGGGCACCCGCAGATCGACCTTGCCGGACTCGGCGGCCTGCATGATCTCGTTGACGGTGACCTCGTGCGCGCGGAAGCCCTCGCGGCGGTGCACCAGCGTGATCTCGGAGGCCGTGTCGAGCAGGTTGATCACCCAGTCGCAGGCCGAGTCGCCGCCACCCACGATGATCACCCGCTTGCCGGCGAAGACAGCCTTCTCGCCGACGATGTAGTGGGCGCCCTTGCCCTCCCACGGGGTGAGGTCGTAGTCGGGCAGCTTCTTCGGCTCGAACGCGCCGTGGCCGCCCGCGATCACGATCGTGCGCGTGAGCAGGTCGCCCTGGTCGGTGACCAGGCGCATGATCTGCTTGTCGGGGTCGTCCGGGTCGGGCTCGTACTCCACCCGCTCGGCCGTCACCTCGAGGTGGACAGGCACCTCGAACTGCTCGACCGCCTGCTTGCGCAGCTCCTCCACGAGGTCCCTGGCCAGGACTCGCGTGTAGCCCGGCACGTCGAAGATCCACTTCTCGGGGTAGAGCGTGGTGAGCTGGCCGCCGATCTCGGGCAGCGAGTCGATCACGCGTGAGCTGGCCTCGCGCATGCCCGCCCAGAAGGCGGTGATCAGGCCCACCGGGCCCGCGCCGATCACCGTGATGTCGCGGATCTCGGTGTCGTTCTGAAGAGTTGGGTGACTGCCGTTGGCGCTCATGTGGGTGTCTCGATGACCATCGACTCGCCGTCGAGCGCGCCCAGTGCCCGCTCTACCGACGCGGAGATGCAGGTGAAGATCGGCGTTTCGCTCTCGGTGTACGAGCTCGACTCCGTTCCCCGCAGCTCCTGCACGAGATCGAGGAACTCGCCCGGCTCGTCCGCGTCGAACGAGACCACGAACTCCTGATCGTCCAGGCCGTAAGAGTAGGCGGTGTTGATGTCGATGTTCGTGTAGCGGCGACCGACCTCGATGTGCCCCCGCATGACCCGCATCCGCTCCTCGGCGGGCAGGAGGTACCACTCACGCTTCTTCCACATCGGGTAGACGATCAGGTAGCGGCTGTCCGACCCCGGGCGGGGCTCTAGCGGCTGGGCCTCGTCTGAGTAGACCGACGGCTTGGTCATCGCGAGGTACGAGTAGGGCGTGTCCGCCCAGCGCATCAAACCGGTCTGGTTGAGGAGCACGTGGAACTCGTGGATCGGGTCGAGGCTGGGGGCGACCGTGCGCACCATCAGATCGCAGTCGCCGCGCGTGCCCACGAGCGAGTAGGTGCGCAGGAAGTGGTCCTCCGCGAAGGCGTGACAGGCGGCGGCAAACTCGATCTTGTCGCGCGCGCGATCGGCCGACTCCCGCCTGCGCCAGGCGGGATCGAGCTTCACGAAGGTGAACTTGACGAAATGGCGGTCGTCCATGGGCCTGCACATAAAGTGTGGCGCATGCGTGCCCTGCTGGCCGCGCTGCTGGCTGCGGCGCTCCTCGCGGCTGCCGCCGCGCCGGCCGCCGCCAGCTCTCAGCCTCGCGCGCTGATTGCCTTTCTGCCCGCCCCTGGCGGCGACCGGCAGGCGCTGCTGGACGAGCTGGCGGCCCGCCCCTCGCTGGCACTCGGGCTTACCAGCCCGACTCTGGGCGGCTACTCACCGCAGCAGATGGCGATCGACATCGGCCAGGGGGCCCGCATCTCCACGCGCGCCTACAAGAGCGAGCTGCCGGCCTTCCAGGTGGTGCCGCTTGGGACCCGGGCACGGATTGCGGGCTGGCAGAACGAGGTCAGACGCGCCGACGCGGCGCCCGGCGACATCACCCCCGGGCTGCTCGCGACCAGCATCGAGCGAGGCGGCGGGAACGTGGCGTACGCGGGGGTTACCGGCGCCCCGCGCTCCGAGGTGCTGTCTGCCGCCGACGAGTCCGGGCGCGTGGCCCGCTTCTCCGAGGGCTCGGCCGCGACGCTCGCCGACCGCGCGCTGGCGCTCTGGCGGCCGTCCTCGCTCGTGGTCACGCGATTGCCAGACGGCGCTGAGGGCCCAGCCGCGCTCGACCGGCTACTGGCCGCCCGCAAGCCGCAGGACCTGATCTACGTGGTGCAGGCGCCGCCCGCCCGGACACTGCGGCTGTTGCCGAGCGGCGTGGCGGGCCCCGGCTACCGGGGCGTGCTGCGATCGGGGACCACGCGCCTCACCGGCCTTGTGGCGGCCACCGACGTGGCGCCGACCGTGCTCGAGACGCTCGGCATCGCGGTGCCCAAGAAGATGCAGGGCGAGCGCCTGGAGTGGCGGGCGGGGCACGGGGCGGGCTACCTGCGGCGGCTCGACAACCGCCTCGACGCGGTGCTCTCGCACCGCAGCGCCGCCCTCCGCGTGGTCGCTGCTGAGCTGGATCCTGCTGCTCGGCGGGATGGGGCTGGTGCGTCGCCGTGCCGGACTGCGGGCGGCCGCGCGGATCATCTTCCTGGCTGCGCTCTGGCTGCCGGCGCTGGCCCTGCTCACGGCGGCGCTGGCGCCGAGCGACGCGGTTGAGGCGATCGTGCTCGCGGTGGGCAGCCTCGCGCTCGCCGCCGTGAGCGACCGGTTGCTGCCGTGGCCGGCTGCGCCGCTCATACCCGCCGCGGTGTCGTTCCTCGCCCACACGATCGACCTCGCGCTGGGCTCGCACCTGATCTCGCTGTCTCTCGCCGGGCCCAACCCGAAGGGCGGCTCGCGCTTCTTCGGGATCGGCAACGAGCTGGAGATCGTGCTCTGCGTGACGGTGCTCGTCGGCGCGGCGGCGGCGCTCACCCTGCTGCCGCGGCGGCTGGCCCCGCGCGGCTTCGCGCTCGCCTGCCTGGTGGGAGCGCTGGTGGTGGGCGTCGGGCGGCTGGGTGCGGACGTGGGCGGGGTGATCACGTTCGGCGCGGGCGGCGCGGCGGCCGTGGTGGCCTCGCTGCCGGGCGGCGTGACGCGGCGCTCGCTCGCGCTGGCCGTCGTGGTGCCGATCCTGGCCGTGATCGCGCTTGATCGGGCTGGACCTGCTGATCGGCGGCGGCGCTCATCTCACGCGCACGCTGTCGAGCTCCAGCGGCCCGGGCGACCTGACGCAGGTGGTGGTGCGCCGCTGGCGGCTGTCGGTGGCGGGATTAACGAACGGAACGAGGCCGTTCAGCACCGCGCTCGCACTGCTCGTGCTGGTGGCTGCGGTGGTCTGGCGCCGGCCGCTGCTGGCCCCGCTGGCGGGCCGCCACGAGCAGGTCTTCGCGGCCGGCCTGGTGGGCGTCTTCTTCGCCACGGTGGTCGCCACGTTGGCGAACGACTCCGGTCCCGTGATCCTGCTGCTGGGCGCTGCTTCGCTGCTTCTGGCGGCTGGATACGTGCATGGAGCGCCCAAGAGGGCCGCTCGCCGCTCCGTGGGCTAAGCTACCGCAGTGCGCATAGCCCTCGTTTCGCCCTACTCATACAGTTATCCGGGGGGCGTCGGGAGGCACGTGGAGGCGCTCGCAAGCGAGTTCCTAGACCGTGGCCACGATGTCAGGCTACTGGCGCCCTACGACCCCGACGACCGCATCACCCGCCTCATGCATCGTGGGGTCCGTCCACAGGCGCGTGAGATCCCCGATTATCTGGTCCCCCTGGGCCGCACCTTGGGCCTGCCGGCGAACGGCGCGATGTCGAACATCTCGGTGGCCACGGACGCGTGGCGGCCGCTCAGCCGCGAGCTTCACCACGGCGGCTACGACGTGGTGCACGTGCACGAGCCGAACGTGCCGATGGCAAGCTGGCTGGCCACGGAGTGGTCGCCCACGCCGCTCGTAGGGACCTTCCACGCCTACGCTCCCGGCCGGTTCACAAACAACATGGCGGTGGTGATCGGGGCTCGCCGCCTGTACAACCGCCTGCACGTGCGTATCGCCGTGTCCGAGGCGGCGCGCTGGACTGCCGAGCGCTTCTACGGCGGCCGCTATCGGATCGTGCCGAACGGCGTGGATCTGGCCGCCGCCTCCCAGGAGCCCAAGTCCGCGAGCGAGGAGCTCAGGCTGCTGTTCGTCGGGCGGGCGGAGGAGCGCAAGGGCCTGCCGGTGCTGCTGCGCGCGTTCGAGGCGCTGCGTCGCGCCGACGTGCCGTCGCGCCTCGTCGTGGCGGGTGCCTCGCGCGAGGAGGTGGAGCCCTACCTGCTCGAGGAGGAGGGCATCGAGATCCTGGGTCCCGTGAGCGACCAGGAGAAGTGGCGCCTCCTGCACGAGGCCGACGTGCTGTGCGCGCCCTCGCTCGGGGGCGAGAGCTTCGGCATGGTGCTCACCGAGGCGTTCGCATCCGGCACTCCCGTGGTCTGCTCCGACATCCCCGGCTACCGCGACGTGGTCCGCGCCGACGTGGACGGGGTGCTCGTGCCCCCGGCCGACCCGGTCGAGCTCGCCGAGGCGCTGCACGCGCTCGCGTTCGACCCCGAGCGGCGCGCCCGCATGGCCGTCGCCGCGCGCGAGCGCGCCGAGCGCTTCGCCTGGCCGCACGTGGCCGGCGAGCTGATGAGCGCCTACGAACACGCGATCGAGATGCCCAAGGCGGCCACGCGGCTCACCCGCGCCGCCGTGCACACCGGCCTCAGGTCGGCCGACCTGGGCCCGCGCCAGCCGGCGCGAAGGGTGCCCTCGCTCGAGCCGGCCCTCGAGCCCGGCGCCGGTCGCCGCCGCGCCGTCCACTACGCGCGCAGGGTCGCCGTGGTGGCCGCCACGCTGGCAGCTGCGGGGCTCGGCTGGATGGCGCTCCAGCGCATCGGGATCCACTCGATCAGCAAGGCTGTGATGGCCGCCACGCCGACCTGGGTGCTGCTGGCCTTCGGCCTGATGTGCGCCTCGATGCTGCTGCGCGCCGAGTCCTGGCACGCGGTGCTGCGCTCGGCGCTCCCGGGTACGCGCGTCCGCCGCCGCGACGCCGCGCGCGGCGTGATGATCGGGGTGCTGATGTCCGCCACGCTGCCGGCCCGTCTCGGCGAGCCCTCGCGTGCGCTGATCGTGTCGCGGCGGCTTGGCCGCGTGCGCGAGCGGTTGCCGATCGTGCTCGGCACGGTGGTCTCGCAGACGCTCCTCAACCTGCTGGCGCTGGTGGTGCTCGGCGTGATCATGTTCACGACCGTCGGGGTCTTCCATGGCCACGAGAAGGCCTTGGCCATCGGATCGGCGGCTCCCGTCTGCCTGCTCCTGCTGGTGCTGGCCACGCCCGCGCTCCTGCGCCACAGCAAGGCCGACCGCTTCTCGCGCCTGCAGCGCGCGGTGGCAGCGGTGCGCGGGGCTATGGAGCAGGTGCGCGCCGGCCTGCTCGTCTTCCGCAATCCCAAGCTCGGCTCCTGGGCCGCGGTCAACCAGCTCGGTGCCTGGGCCCTTCAGGCCATCGCCTGCTACGTGCTGCTGGTCGCGCTCAGGCTCGACAGCCACGTGAGCTTCGGCGCGGCGGCCGCGGTGCTGTTCGCCGTGAACGTCACCGCGGTGCTGCCGGCCACGCCGTCGAACCTCGGCGTCTTCCAGGCCGCCTGCGTGGCCGTGCTGTCCGTCTACGGCGTGAGCCACGCGGACGCGCTGGCCTACGGGATCATCCTGCAGGCGGTCGAGATCGCGACCGCGGTGACGATGGGCATGCCGGCCCTGCTGCGAGAGGGCCTCTCTTGGAAGGACATGCGCCTGCGGGCGCTGCACACGGCGCCGGTCGAGTTGCGTGTGCGCCGGAACAAGAAGTCATCGGGCGCGCCGGCCGAAGCCGACGCCAACTAGCCGCGCTAGAGCGTCACGCGGTAGGCCAGCTGCGGCTCGGTCTTGCCCTTCAGCGTGAGCTCGACCTGATCGCCCACCGGGGCAGGCAGCCCGGCCGCGACGCGGTCGGAGATCACGATCTCGCCTCCGCCCGCCTCTCCCTGGAGGCGTGAGGCGGTGTTCACCACGTCGCCGACGGCCGTGAAGTCGAACAGTGCCCGCTGCCCGATGTTGCCCACGAAGGCCTCGCCGACGTCCAGGCCGATGCCCAT
The DNA here is from genome assembly GCA_963770325.1 of uncultured Thermoleophilaceae bacterium. Taxonomy (GTDB): domain Bacteria; phylum Actinomycetota; class Thermoleophilia; order Solirubrobacterales; family Thermoleophilaceae; genus JAICJR01. Next base: position 119,306 of record CAVYPF010000009.1, read on the forward strand.
CTCGGCGAACGGCTCCTCGCCACTGCCGTAGCCGACCGAGCGCAGCAGCTCGCGGGCGTGTCCGAGCATCAGCGCCGGCACGTCGGCCTCCTCCATGCCGGGCTGCAGGGCGGGCAGGTAGATCGCCATCACCTCGTCGCCGATCAGCTTGTCGATCACGGCGTCGGGGAACAGCACGTCCTCGGCGCAGCGGTAGAAGCGCCGCAGCAGCGCCGAGGCCTCGGTGGGATCGCCGCCGTCGAAGCGGGCGGTGAAGCCGCGCAGGTCAGCGAACAGCACGCCGGTGGGCATCTTCATGCCGCCGGGCGGCGAGAACTCGACGCAGACGGAGCACACCGTGGGGTTCTTGCGCGAGGGGCGGTAGCCGAGCGGCCCCGCGATGTACCGCCCCACGCCGCCGAACGGCGCCGCACACACCGCGCACCTGGGGCTCGTGGGGAGGGCGCGCAGTAACCACGCCACCCTGCCGCCCATCCCGGTCGCGTGCATCCTCCACGCCACCTCCCAGTCCTCCGGCTGCAGCGGCTCCCCATCGCGGCGGCCGGCCTTACGCCGCAGCTCCCGGATCCCCAGCCGCTGCCACAGCGTCAGCTTCGCTTCGTCGACCTGAACCTCGTCAGCCACCAACGCAACATACCCCGGCTTCGGACGCCCGCGGAGGGTCCAAGCCCCAGCGCGCAAGCCGCGAAGCACGCACACGCCAAAGAGGGACGGTTGGGTGGTCCCTGTCCAGGAGCTCCCGTCGGCGTAGCCGACGGCCTGGATAGGGACCACCCAAACCGTCCCGAACCACGGCGGCGCGCTACTTCGCGGCGCCAGCCGGTTCCGGGGCGGGACGGTCCGGCGGTATGCGGCCGCTCTTCATGCCGAAGTAACTGGCCTGCGGGTGGTGAGAGACGATCGCCACCGTGGACTGCTCCGGCTCGACGGCGAAGCCATGCGACAGGGTCAACCCGATCGACTCGGCGCCGAGCATCCTGAAGACCGGCACGTGCTGCTCCTGATCGGGGCACGCTGGGTAGCCCCATGAGTAGCGGCGGCCCTGGTCGGCTGCGATGCCGAGCTCGTTGCGCACGCGCTCGTTGAGCCACTCGGCGATGCCCTCGGCGGTCTGCACGCCAAGCCCGTGGACGAACAGCTGCTCGGCGAACTCGCCCTCGGCCTCTAGCTCCTCGCAGCGCGCGGTGACCTCGGGGCCGACCGTCACGGCCTGGAGCACGCACACGTCGCGCTCGCCGGACTCGATCGGCCGCCAGTAGTCGGCCAGGCAGAGCCGGTCGTGGGCGGGCTGGCGCGGGAATTGCAGGCGCTCGATCTCCTTCGACGGGTCCTCGGGGTCGAAGAACACGAGCTCGTCGCCGTCCGCGTTCACCGGGAAGTAGCCGTAGACCGCGCGCGGGTTCAGGTAGTCCTGCTCCCGCCACATGCGCTCGAGGCGCGGCCCGAAGTCGTCCTCGATCAGGCGCTCCCAGGCCTCGCCCTTCACGCCCTTGCCGCCCCAGTGGAGCTTGAACAGCACGTGCGTGTCGAGCAGCGGGAACACCTCGCTCATCTCCACGGGCACCTCGCGTACGCCCCAGAAGGGCGCGCTCGGGATGGCCACGTCGGTGCGCAGCGCCGACCGCGACGGCGCGTCGGGCGCAGGCCCGACCTCCTCGCGCACCGGCTGCTCGCGGAACTCCTGCGCCTCGCGCCGGAAGCGCTCGATCAGCGCGTCGCGCGCCTCCCCGTCGATCAGGTTGTCCATCACCGACAGGCCCTGGAAGGCGTCCTTGCAGTAGTAGACGCCGGGCTCGTAGATCTCGTCCGACTCCTGGCCCTTTGGGTAGAGGATGCGGCGGCCGAAGTCGCGGTTGATCGCCGCGCCGCCCACGAGCACCGGGTACTCGAGGCCGCGCTCGTGCAGCTCCGCCACGCAGATCGGCATCTGCTTGGACGTGGAGACGAGCAGCGCGGAGAGCCCGATCGCGGTGGCCTTGTGCTCCACCGCGGCGTCGATGATCTGCGAGATCGGCACCTGCTTGCCGAGGTCCACCACCGTGTAGCCGTTGTTCGTGAGGATCGTGTTCACGAGCGACTTGCCGATGTCGTGCACGTCGCCGAACACCGTCGCCGAGCACGACCGTGCCCTTGGTGTAGCCCTCGATCTTGTCGAGGTACTTCTCGAGCTGGGCGACGGCGCGCTTCATCACGGTGGCCGACTGGAGCACGAACGGCAGGATCAGCTCGCCGGCGCCGAACTTGTCGCCGACCTCCTTCATCGCGGGCAGCAGCACCTCGTTCAGGGTCGGGACGGCGCCGATCTTGTCCACGGAGCGGTCGATCTGGTCCTCCACGCCCTCCTTCTTGCGGCGCAGGATGTGCCAGTGGAGGGCCTCCTCGGGCTCCATCCCGTCCGTCGCGTGGGCCTCCTCCTCCACGTCCTGCTCGCCCTTCGCCTCGAAGTGGGCGATGAACAGCTCGAGAGCGTCCTCGCGCCGGTTGAACACCAGGTCGTCGGCCAGGTCGCGCTCGTTGTCCGGGATCTCCGAATACGGCGTGACGTCCTGCGGATGCACCATGGCGAGGTCGAGCCCCGCCTCCACCGCGTGGTGGAGGAACACCGAGTTGAGCACAGCGCGGGCCACGGGTGAGACGCCGAAGGAGACGTTGGACACGCCCAGCGAGGTCTTCACCCCGGGCAGCTCGGCCTTGATCAGCTTGATGCCCTCGAGCGTCTCGACCGCGGACGGCCGCCACTCCTCGTCGCCGGTGGTGAGCGTGAACGTGAGCGGGTCGAAGATCAGCGCGTCGGCGGGCATGCCGTGCTCGTTCACCACGAGGTCGTAGATGCGCTGGGCGATCTCGAGCTTGCGCTCGCGGGTCTTGCCCATGCCCACCTCGTCGATCGTGAGCGCGATGATCGCGGCGCCGTGAGCCTTGGTCAGCGGCACCACCAGGTCGAGCTTGTCGCGGCCGGCCTCGAGGTTGATCGAGTTGACGATCGCGCGCCCGGGGATCTGCTCGAGCGCGGTCTTCAGCACGTCGGGCTCGGTGGAGTCCACCTGGATCGGCGCGTCCACGGTCAGCGCGATGCGCTTCACCACCTGGCGCATCTGCTCGCCCTCGTCGCCGCGCTCGGTCAGCGCCACGCAGACGTCCAGCACGTGCGCGCCGCCCTCCACCTGGTTCTCGGCGATCTGGAGCAGGCCGTCGTAGTCGTCGTCGAGCAGCATCTGCTTGGCGCGTCGCGAGCCCTGCGAGTTCACGCGCTCGCCGACGATCGTGGGCCGCGGCTCCTGCGTGAGCAGGGTCGCGCCCATCATGGAAGACACGTACGCGCCGGCGCTCTCCGTCGGGCGCGGGCCCACGGCGCGTCCCTTCACGCGGTCGGCCAGCACCTCGATGTGCTGCGGCGTGGTGCCGCAGCAGCCGCCCACGATCGACACGCCGTAGCGCTCGACGAACTCCTGCAGCGAGGCGGCCAGCGGCTCCGGCTCCTCCGGGAAGATCGTCTCGCCGTTCGGGCCCTGGAGCGGCAGCCCGGCGTTCGGGATGCAGTGCACCGGCACGGGCGAGTTGTCGCCGAGGTAGCGGATCGCGTCGCGCATGTCCTCCGGGCCGGTGGAGCAGTTGAGCCCGATCACCTGAACGTCGAGCGCGCTGAGCGTGGTCAGCACCGCGGCGATGTCGGTGCCCAGCAGCATCTTGCCGCCGTTCGGCAACAGCGACACCGAGATCTGGAGCGGCAGCGCCTTGCCCGCGAGCTTGAACGCCTCGCGTGCGCCGAAGATGGCGGCCTTCACCTCGAGGATGTCCTGGGCGGTCTCGATGATGATCAGGTCCGCGCCGCCCTCCACGAGGCCCTGGGCCTGCTCGGAGAAGACCTCCATCAGCTCGCCGAACGTGATCTGGCCGAGCGTGGGGTCGTCGGACGCGGGCAGGAAGCCGGTCGGGCCGATCGACCCGGCCACGAAGTTGTGCTCGCCCGCGGCCTTGCGGGCGATCTGGGCGGCCTTGAGGTTGATCTCGTGCGTCTGGTCCGCCAGGCCCCACTCGCCGAGCTTGATGCGCGAGGCCTGGAACGTGTCCGTCTCCAGCACGTCGGCGCCGGCCTCGATCATCGACTCGTGCACCTGCTGGATCACGTCCGGGCGGTTGAGGATCAGCGCCTCGTGGCACTTTCCGGGCAGCCCCATGTAGTCCTCGGTAGTGAGGTCGAGCTGTTCCAGCGTGGCGCCCATGCCGCCGTCGAAGACGACCACGCGTGAATGAATGGCCTCCAGATAGTCGCGCATCCCAGGCGATGGTAGCGCGATATCGCCAACCTTGACAAACATCTGACAAGGTTGGTGCGGGGCCCGGATCCGCCTGGCTGGCGGCTCGCCGGCGGCCCCGGCTTCTTACACTGGGACCCGTGAGGCGCCTCCTGCGATGGCTGATCGCGGGCCTGCTGGCGTGCGCGCTGGCTCCCGCGGGGGCCACGGCCGCGAGCAACGATCCGCTGCGCTCCCACCAGTGGGGGCTCGACATGATCCACGCCGACGAGGCGCACGCGGTCACCACGGGCGCGGGCGCGGTGGTGGCGGTGGTGGACACGGGGATCGACTCGGCGCATGCCGACCTCCAGGGCCGCGTGTTGCCGGGTCACGACTTCGTGACGGGCGACGCCACCCCGCAGGACGGCAACGGCCACGGCACCCACGTGAGCGGGATCATCGCCGCGGACGCCGGCAACGGCATCGGCGTGGACAGCGTGGCGCCGGGAGCGAAGATCATGCCCGTCCGCGTGCTGGACGACAGCGGCGAGGGCTCGAGCACCAACGTGGCCGCCGGCATCGACTGGGCCACGGCCAACGGCGCGAACGTGATCAACCTCAGCCTGAGCGGCGCGATCCCGCTCGGCGGGCTGGGTGGCGAGAGCGACATCGACGCCGCGATCGCCAGGGCGCTCGACCGCGGTGTGGTCGTGGTGGTGGCCGCGGGCAACGACGCCCTGCCGCTGTGCGAGAACAACTCGGTCCAGGGCCGGGTGCTCTGCGTCGGGGCGGTGGACAAACGCGGCAACCGCAGCTTCTACTCGAGCTTCGGCCAGGGCCTCGGGCTGGTCGCGCCCGGTGGCTCGGACCTGCCCGGCACCGACGAGGACGTGCTCTCCACCTGGAACGACGGCCAGTACATGGAGCTCGCGGGCACCTCGCAGGCGACCCCGCACGTGTCGGGCGTGGCGGCGCTGCTCGTGTCGCTTGGGGTGCGCGGCCAGGCGGCCGTGCAACGGATCCTCGCCACCGCGACCGACGCGGGTCCACCGGGCCCCGACCTGCAGTTCGGCGCCGGCATCGTGAACGCGGCGGCCGCGGTGGCCGGCCTCGGCCACGGCGGAGCGAGCGCGGGCGGCGGCAGCACGCGCGGCTCCGTGAGGATTCGACTGCGCCGCGCCCAGCGCATCCGCTCCGTGCTGCGGAGCGGCATCCGCATCGCCTGCAGCGCCGACGGCAGCGGCCGCTGCCGGGCCGCCGTCAGGGCTGGGCACCTGACGATCGCCCGCGGCTCGGCCAAGGTGGCCCTCGGCGAGCCGAAGATCGTGGTGGCGCGCCTCACGCGCGCGGGCGCGCGCGAGATGAACGCGGCGCTGCGCGCCCACCGCAGCGTGCGCGCGACGGTGACGGTCACGCTCCCAGGTGCGAAGCTGAGGCGCAAGCTCCGCCTGTCTCCATGACCTGCGACCTGCGACCTGCGACCTGAAGTGACCCGAGATCCCGTGCCCCCAGCAGGCCTCTGCGCCACCTGCCAGCACCAGCGCGTGGTGCGCAACACGCGCGGGTCGAGCTTCTCGCTCTGCGAGCGCTCGAAGACCGATCCTGCCTACCCTCGCTACCCGCGCCTGCCGGTGATGGCGTGCCCCGGCTACGAGGCGAGCGAGGAGAAGGGCTAGCCGCCCTCGACGCTGCGGCCGTTCTGGAAGTTCACGGTCGCGGGCGGGGCCACGGGGGAGATCCTGCCCGCGAACTGGCCCGACGGAGTGTTACCCGCCGAATCCACGGCATGCGCCTTGCCGTACAGCCCCGCGGAGACCGTGTAGTCGATCTTGTAGACGCCGGCCTGCGCGGCAGTGACGTCCCACCTGAACACCTTGGTCTGGCCGGGGTCCAGGGGCCCCAGCGCGAAGGTGTTCTGGTTGGCGGTGTTGCCGCCCTTCGGGCCGGCGTTGACGATGAAGACGGGGCGGTTGGCGTCGGCGACCTGAGGGTCGTTCAGGCGCTTGTCGAACGACTTCACGGTGACCGAGATGTCCGGCACCGTCCGCGAGTCCACGTTCTTCACCGCGATGACCATCAGCGAGCGCTTCGCGAGCTTCTGCTTGCCCGGGAAGGTCGCCTTCGTGATCTCGACCTTGAAGTTGCCGCTCGGCTCGTGAGCGTCCTGGCGGCTGCCGCCACAGGCGGATACCAGCAGCGTCGCGAGGACCGTCAGCCCAATCCCCAGCCGCAGTCGATTGCCGGCACGCTCTCCCTGCGCTCCCCTAGCGTCCAAAGCGATCGCAACATACCACGGGGTCAGCGGGCCGAGACGCAGTTTGCGTCGGGTACGCGACGGTTCCCAGTTGCCCACCCTGAAACGATCCCTTAGTCTGTCGCTCTCGGGGAAGAGGGCAGACCTGCTGCCCTTGTCACGGGAGGAGCCGTACAGTGGTTCGTGCCGTAGCGGATCGAGCATTCCTGCCCACCAAGAACCTGCTCGAGCAGGTCGGCGACATGATGATCCTGACCGGCAAGACGATCTTGTCGGCGATTCGTCCGCCGTATCCGTACGGCGGGCGAGTTCGTCAACCAGTTCCTGTTCGCGCTGCGGCTGTGCTGGTTCCCGCTGCTGATCTCGACGATCGCGTTCGGCTACGGCGCGCCAGGGCTCCAGGCGGGCAACTTCCTGGTCCTGTTCGGCGCGATCGACCGCCTCGGCGGCTTCTTCGTGCTCGCGACGATCCGCGAGTTCGCGCCGTTCGTGACCGCGATCATCCTCGCCGGCGTGGCCGGCACGGCCATCACGGCCGACCTCGGCGCCCGCAAGATCCGCGAGGAGCTCGACGCGCTTCAGGTGCTGGGCGTCGACCCGGTCAAGAACCTCGTCGTGCCGCGCTTCCTGGCGCTGATGATCGTCACCGGCGCTGTTCAACATCTACGCGCTGATGTTCGGCATCTTCGGCGGCGTGCTGGCGACGCTGACGTTCAAGGCGCCGCTCGGCCCGTTCTTCTCGACGCTGCTCACCAACGCGTCCACCACCGACCTCTGGGGCTCGGTCGTCAAGACCACGCCTGTTCGGCGCGATCATCGCGATCGTCTCCTGTTACAAGGGCATGACCGCCTCCGGCGGCGCCGAGGGCGTCGGCCGCGCCGTGAACCAGGCGGTGGTGATCGCGTTCCTGGGGATCTTCGCGTTCAACTACGTCTTCACCCAGACGCTCCTGGCGACCCATCCCGAGATCTCGGTGATCAAGTGACGTGGGCCTGATGGGCCGGCTGGCTCGCCGTCCCCACGGACTGGGTCGCGTCATTCGGCGACATCGCCAAGTTCGCCGCGCGCGACTTCTGGGCGAGATCTTCGCGGCGCGGGTCTTCAGCTTCTTCGGCGAGGCGCTGCGCCAGGCCGGCATCCTGATCCTCGGCTCCACGATCGTGATCTGGAGCCTCGCGTTCATCCTCGGCCTGCAGTGCGGGATCGAGGGCGCCTACTTCAACCGCTCGGTGGGCGCGCCCGCGTACGCGGGCGTGTTCTCCGCGTGGTGCGACCTGCGCGAGATCATGCCCTACGCCTTCGGCTACATGATGTCCGCGAAGGTCGGCACCGGCCTCGTCGCGGAGATCGGCGCGATGCGGATCACCGACGAGATCGACGCGCTCGAGGTCATGGGCATCAGCTCGATGACCTTCCTCTGCGCCACGCGCCTGCTCGCCGCCTTGCATGGTGCTGCCGTTCATGTACGTGGCGGCGGTCGGCGCCGGCTTCTTCGCCTCCTACCTGGCGGTGGTGCAGCAGATCGGCGAGGTGTCGTCGGGAGGCTTCTTCCTGATCTTCTGGATGTTCCAGAACCCACCCGATCTCTTATACAGCCTCATCAAGGGGATGGCGATGGCCACGGTCATCGTGATCGTCGGTGCTTACTACGGCTATACGGCGAGTGGCGGCCCGGTCGGAGTCGGCACGGCGACCGCGAAGTCGATGGTGCTGAACACCGTGGCGGTGCACCTGGTGGGGATGCTCGGGACCCAGATCTTCTGGGGCGCCAATCCGAGAGCGCCAATCGGCGGTTGACCGAAAACTGAGAGGGGAGGGAGAGCCACGTGGCTGAGGAGCAGGACGGCATCGAGCAGGAGTGGGACAAGGAGGACGAGGAGGCCCTGGCGGCCGCCCCGCCCCCGTCGTCGTCGTCGTCGCGCGAGGCCGATCGAGCGGCGGCCTACGGCGGGGACGAGGAGTACCGCTGGCACACCGGCCAGAGGCGCGAGCACGGCGGCATCGACGCGATCGAGTTCATCGACGTCAAGAAGTCGTTCGGCCGCAACACGATCCTCAACGGCCTGAACCTCGGCATCCCCGACAACCAGATCTCGATGATCCTGGGGCCGTCGGGCACGGGCAAGTCGGTCTGCATCAAGCACATGGTCGGGCTGCTCTACCCGGACGAGGGCGACGTGCTCGTGCACGGGCGAGTCGGTGCCGAACATGGCCGACGACGACCTCTTCGAGATGCGCAAGAAGTTCGGCGTGCTGTTCCAGGACGGCGCGCTGTTCGGGTCGATGAACCTGTACGACAACGTCGCGTTCCCGCTTCGCCAGCACACGGACAAGGGCGAGGACGAGATCGCGGACATCGTGAACCGCCGCCTGAAGGAGGTCGGCCTCGGCGGGGCCGACGACAAGATGCCGAACGAGCTGTCGGGCGGCATGCGCAAGCGGGCAGGGTTTGCGCGGGCCCTCGTGCTCGACCCGCAGATCGTGCTCTTCGACGAGCCGGACTCGGGTCTCGACCCGGTCCGCACGGCGCTGCTCTGCGAGCTGATCAAGGAGATCCACGAGGAGAACGGCGGCTGCTACGTCGTGATCACGCACGACATCATGTCGGCCCGCCGGGTGGCCGAGTACATCGCGATCCTCTGGAAGGGGCGGATCGTCGAGTCCGGCCCGGCCGAGGAGCTGTTCAACTCGGACAACCAGTTCGTCCGGCAGTTCCTATCCGGCGAGGCCCAAGGCCCGCTCGGGAATGGAGTAGCCGGCGTTGTTGCGAAGGACGCTGGCGCGAGACGCGCGCAGTCCGATACAAAGACTGGGCGCAACGGGAGGCGCCCTAATCGATGAGACTCGCGCTTGGCCTCCCCCGACACCTCAACTAGCCCACCAGCCAAAGGCGGAGGTCGCGGGGAGGCGGGTTCCACTCTCACGCGCTCGTAGCGGCCATCGCCGTGGTGGTCGCGGTCGCGCTCGTCGCGCTGCTGATGTTCGGCGGCGGCAGCGGCTACACGGTCACGCCGACGTTCCAGAACGCCAGCCAGCTCGTGAAGGGCAACCAGGTCGAGGTCGGCGGGCGGCCGGTCGGCAAGGTCAAGGACATCAGCCTCGCGTCCAACGGGGTCGCGAAGGTGAAGATCACGGTGGACGACGAGTTCGCGCCGCTGCACGAGGGCACCCAGGCCGTGATCCGCTCGCCCTCGCTGTCGGGCATCGCCAACCGCTACGTGGAGCTCGAGCTCGGCCCGAGCGACGACAACGCGATCACCAAGGGCGGCGACGATCCCCGCCGACAACACGCAGTCGGCCGTCGACCTCGACCAGCTCTTCAACACGCTCGACCCGAAGACGCGCAAGGGGCTCCAGCAGATCATCCGCGGCTCGGCCATCCAGCTCCACGGGAAGGCCGTGCAGGCCAACCAGAGCCTGCGCTACCTCGCCCCGGCCATCTCCACCTCCGCCCAGGTCACCGACGAGCTCGCGCGCGACCAGGTGGAGTTCCAGAAGTTCGTCACCGACACCTCGGGCGTGGTGACCGACGCTGGCCTCCCGCTCGCAACGACCTGACCGAGCTGGTGGGCAATGCCAACGCCACCACCCAGGCGATCGGCGACGAGAACGTGTCGCTCTCGCAGGCGCTCGGCCGCGCTCCCGAACACGCTCCAGCAGGGCAGCACAGACCTTCGCCAACCTGCACGGGACGCTCGACAACCTCGACAACGCTGGTGAACGTGTCGAAGCCGGCCACGAAGCGCCTCGCGCCCTTCCTCGCAGAGCTGCGGCCGCTGATCCACGACGCCGATCCGACGATCCGTGACCTGCGCCTGCTGATCCGCCGCAACGGGGCCAACAACGACCTGATCGACCTGCTCGGCAAGCAGCCGAAGCTCGACGAACCTGGCGAAGGCCGACTTCCCGCGCACGATCCAGGCGCTGCAGAAGGGGCAGCCGGTGATCGACTACATCCGCCCCTACGCGCCCGACTTCACCGGCTGGCTGACGAGGTTCGCCGAGAGCGCGAGCCCGTACGACGCGAACGGTCACTACGCGCGCGTCCAGCCGGTGTTCAACGCCTTCCAGTACTCGACCAACTCGAGCGGCTCGTTCCTCACGGCGATCCCCACCTCGCAGCGGCTCGCCGGGCTTCAGACCAAGAAGGGCCAGCGCTGCCCGGGCATGGCCACGCAGGCGCCGCCCGACGGCTCGGCGCCCTTCCTCGACCTCGGCCAGGTCACCCCGGCCTGCAACCCCAGCGGAACGTTGCCCGGCCCATGAGACGGCTCATCGCCATAGCGCCTGGTCCTGATCGCCGTGCCGGTGCTGCTCGTGTTCGCCATCGGCGCCGGTGGCAACGGCGGGGGCAGCAACTACCAGGTGCGCGCGATCTTCGACTTCGTGCGCGCGGTGCCGGGCGAGGACGTGAAGATCGCGGGCGCGAAGGTCGGGCAAGATCCAGTCGCTCGACCTCACGCCTGACAACAAGGCGGCCGTCGTGCTGAACATCCAGAAGGACGGCTTCTCGCCCTTCCACGCCGACGCCCACTGCACGATCCGGCCGCAGTCGCTGATCGGCGAGACGTTCGCCGACTGCATCCCGGGCACCGTCAACACGCCGGTGCTGCAGAAGATCAAGAACGGTCCGGGGGCCGGTCAGCACCTGCTCCCGGTGACGAACACGAGCTCGCCCGTCGACCTCGACCAGCTGAACGACATCTACCGCGCCCCGATCGGCGAGCGGCTGGCGATCCTGATCAACGAGTTCGGCACCGGGCTCGCCGGCCGCGGCCAGACCCTGAACGACGTGATCCACCGCGCCAATCCGGCGCTGCGCGACACCGACAAGGTGCTGGCCGTGCTCGCGAGCCAGAACCGCACGCTCGCCAACCTGGCCAAGAACTCGGACCGGGTCCTCATCCCGCTGGCGGCCAAGCGCCGCCAGCTGGCCGACTTCATCGTGCAGGCGAACACGACCAATCAGGCCACGGCCGAGGTGAGCAGCGACATCTCCGCCTCGATCGAGCGCTTCCCGGCCTTCCTGAAGCAGCTGCAGCCGACGCTGGAGGATCTCGGCCTGCTGGCCGACCAGATGACCCCGGTGATCACGGACCTGGGCAAGGCGGCGCCGGGACTCAACCGCTTCACCGAGGCGCTCGGCCCGTTCTCGGAGGCGTCGATCCCGGCGCTCACGTCGCTGGGTGCCGCGACGGTGGTGGGCCGCAATGCGCTCGTGGCCGCACAGCCCGTCGCGAACGACCTGCGCCAGTTCGCCACCAACGCCGACCCGGTGTCGGTGAACCTCGAGAAGCTCACCACCAGCCTGAGCAAGACGGGCGCGGTCAACGACCTGATGGATTACATCCTCAACTCGATGACCGCGATCAACGGCTTCGACGGCGTCAGCCACTACCTGCGCGCCGCCCTGATCGTGAACACCTGCGCCACCTACGGCACCGTGCAGGACCCGCAGTGCCTGGCCACCTTCCCGAAGTCCACCGCCAGCACGGCCACCAGCACCGCCGCTGACAAGGCGATCCAGGCCCAGCTCGAGAAGGCGCGCTCGGCGCAGCCCAAGAAGCCGTCGCTGCTCTCGCGCATCCTCTCGATCGCCGCGGAGCCCTCCAACCAGGGCGGGGCCGCCCAGCCCGGCGTCAAGCGGATCCAGCAGAACGCCTCAAACGACAGCTCGCAGGCCTTCGGGCCGAGCGATCCGGCCCTCAAATACCTCTTGGGGAACTGATGGGCAGGCGCCGAGGAACAGCCGCGATCACGGGCAGCCCAGTGCTGATCGGGGCGGTCACAACGCTGGTGACGCTGGTGGCGGTCTTCCTCGCCTACAACGCGAACAACGGGCTGCCGTTCGTGCCCACCTACAACGTGAAGGCCGAGCTGCCGAGCGGGGCCAACCTCGTGAAGAACAACGACGTCCGCATCGGCGGCGTGCGCGTGGGATCGGTCACCGACATCACGCCGGTCCGGCGCCAGGACGGCACCGTGTTCGTCACGATCTCGATGAAGCTCGAGAAGCGCGTGGATCCGCTGCCGAAGGACTCCACGCTGCTGGTGAGGCCCATCTCCGCGCTGGGGCTGAAGTACGTGGAGATCACGCCGGGCGAGTCGGCCTCCGGCTACGCCGCCGGCTCGACTATCCCGCTGTCGCAGGCCGTGCCGCACCCGGTCGAGTTCGACGAGTTCCTCAACATGTTCGACCAGCCCACCCGCATCGGCCAGCAGCGCGCGCTGCAGGGCCTTGGGGACGCGCTGGCGGGACGCGGCACGGACATCAACCAGGCGATCGTGGCCTTCCGGCCGCTGTTCAGGAACCTCCAACCGGTCGCGGCGAACCTCACGGCGCGGCCCACCCAGCTGAAGCGCTTCTTCCCGGCACTCGACCGAGGGGCCTCGGCGGTGGCCCCGGTGGCCATCCAGCAGGCGGACCTGTTCGCCAACCTCGACACCACCTTCACCGCCCTGGCGAGCGTGGCCCGGCCCTTCATCCAGCAGACGATCACGAAGGCGCCGCACACGCTCGACGTCGTCACCGCGGAGCTGCCCCAGCAGCGGGCGTTCATCCAGAACCTCACCGCCTTCATGAGCGAGCTGCGGCCGGGCGTGGCAGTCCTGCCCACCACCGCCCCGGTGCTGGCCGACGCGCTCGAGGCGGGCATTCGCACGCTGCCCAAGACGCCGCCGACCAACCGCGAGCTTGCGAACACCTTCCGTTCGCTCCAGGAGTTCGTCACCGATCCGCTGGTGCCGAAGGGCGTGCAGCGCCTGAACCACACCTTCCAGTCGCTGGCGCCGACGCTCGCGTTCGTCACCCCCGCGCAGACCACCTGCAACTACGTGACGCTCTTCCTCCGCAACGTCGCGAGCCTGCTGTCGATCGGCGACGCTGACGGAACCTGGCAGCGCTTCATCCAGGTCATCACGCCGCAGGGCCCGAACAACGAGGGCTTCCCGTCGAGCGCGCCCGCCAACGGCGGCGGCCCGCAGCCGATCAAGAACCACCTGCACACGGACATGTATCCGAACACGGCCTCGCCCGGGCAGCCGAACGAGTGCGAGGCCGGCAACGAGCCGTACGCCGTCGGCAAGACGGTGATCGGGAACGTGCCGGGCAACCAGGGCACCAAGACCGACGGCCAAGTGAAGGGGCAGGGCTGATGCAGCACAGCCACAGCCGCGGGATGACTCCCTTCAAGGCCGGCGCGATTGCGCTCGTGTTCATCGTGGCGATCACCTACCTGGCCTTCGCCAAGCACGTGCCCTTCGTGACGCACCACTACCAGCTGAAGGCCGTGTTCTCGAACTCGGCCAACATCCGGCCCAGCTCCACCGTCCGCATCGCCGGCGTGGACGTGGGCAAGGTGAAGAGCATCTCCGCCTACAAGGATGCGAGCGGCGAGCCGACCGGCTCCGCGCTCGTGACGATGGAGCTGGACAACAAGGCGCTGCCGATCCACAAGGACGCCACGATCAAGATCCGTCCCAAGCTCTTCCTCGAGGGCAACTTCTTCGTGCAGGTGGACCCGGGCAGCCCGTCGGCGCCGAACGTGGACTCCGGGGGCACGATCCCGGTCACCCAGACCAGCGCGCCCGTGCAGATCGACCAGGTGCTGAGCTCGCTGCAGGCGGACACGCGCAGCAACCTCCAGACGCTCGTGAAGGGCTACGGCGATGCGCTCAACGGGAAGCCGCTGCCCGCCGAGGACCTCGACCAGGTGCCGGCTGTGCGCGGCCTCACCGCCGCCCAGGCGCTCAACAAGTCACTCGACCACTCGGCGCAGGCGCTGCGCGGCTCGGCGTTGGTGAACCAGGGGCTGCTCGGCGTGGACATTCACGACCTGTCGAGGCTCGTGGCCGGCACGCAGAAGGTCTCCGCCGCGCTCAACGCGAACGAGGGCGTGCTGCAGGACTTCGTCGTGAACTTCAACCGCACCGTGCAGGCCTTCGCCAACCAGCAGGACAACCTGCAGCAGTCGGTCGCGCTGCTCGGCCCGGTGGTCCAGAAGGCGGGCGAGACGTTCACCGACCTGAACGCGTCGCTCCCCGGCATCAACGCGTGGGCCACCGCGATCCTGCCCGGCATACGCGAGACGGGTCCGACGATCGACGCCGCCTTCCCGTGGGTCGAGCAGACGCGCCAGCTCGTGTCGCCGGCCGAGCTGCAGGGCCTCGTGAACGAGCTGCGTCCCACCGTCGCCAACCTCGCGTCGGTCACCGACGAGTCGCTGAACCTGATCCCGCAGCTCGACCTGCTCAACCGCTGCGCGATCAACGTGGTGCTGCCCACGGGAGACATCCCGATCAACGACGGCTTCCTGGCCACCGGCGTGCCGAACTACAAGGAGGCCTGGCAGGCGATCGTCGGGCTCTCGAGCGAGTCCCAGAACTTCGACGGCAACGGCATCTACACGCGCTTCCAGGCGGGCGGCGGCGCCGAGCCGGTCAACACCGGACCCTCACCGTCCGGGATCCTCTACGGCAACGCCACGGCGAAGATCCTCGGCACCCAGCCCAAGCGGCCCGCCGCTCCGCCGCCCAAGAAGACGAACGTGGCGTGTTACAAGAACCCGCTGCCCAACCTCGACAACGCGCCGATCGGGAGCGGGCCGTGAGAACAGCCATCCGCAAGCACCTGCGGGACTTCCTCGCGATCATCTTCCTGGTCCTGGTGGCCGCTGGCGTGGCCAGCTATGTGCTCGCGAACGAGCGGCTCTACCTGCCGTCCTGGGTGCCGTTCGTCGGCTCGAGCTTCTACAAGGTCAACGCCGAGTTCTCCACCGCCCAGGCGGTCGTGCCCGGGCAGGGGCAGACGGTGAACATCGCGGGCGTGCCGATCGGCAACATCGGCAACGTGACCCTGCGCAACGGCGTGGCCGTGGTGCAGATGAACATCAAGAAGAAGTACGAGCCGATCTACAAGAACGCCCAGCTCCTGCTCAGGCCCAAGACCGGGCTCAAGGACATGTACATCGAGATGGACCCGGGCACCAGCTCGGCCGGCGCGGTGCCCGCCGGCGGCACGATCCCCGTGTCGAACACGCTGCCCGACGTGAACCTGGACGAGATCCTCTCGAACCTCGACTCGGACACGCGCTCGTACCTCATCGTCCTGCTCGGTGCTGGCGCCCAGACGTTCGGCACCGAGAACGCGTCGGCGGACCTGCGCAACACGTTCAAGCGCTTCGAGCCCACGGCCTCGTACACGCAGAGGATCACGAGCCTGCTTTCGCAACGCCGCCGGGCCCTGCGTCGCGTGATCCACAACTTCCAGCTGGTCACGTCTGCGGTGGCGCTGCGTGACCACCAGCTGACGCAGTTCGTCGACTCGTCGAACGCGAACTTCGCGGCGATCTCGAGCCAGGACCAGAAGCTGGAGGAGACGCTTCAGCTCCTGCCCGGCACGCTCTCGACGGCCAACGAGGTGCTGCCCAAGCTCGACGACCTGGCCAAGGTGCTTGGGCCGACCTTCCAGTCGCTGGTCCCGGGCGCCAAGGCACTCGGGCCGTCGCTCAAGGCCACGCATCCGTTCCTGAAGCAGACCACCCCGGTGATCCAGAACCAGCTGCGGCCGTTCTCGCGCGACGTGCAGCCGACGGTGCACCAGCTGCGGCTCGCCTCCCAGCACCTCGCGCCGACCGCGCCGCGCCTGACCAGCTCGACGACGTTCCTCAACACGCTGTTCAACGAGCTGGCGTACAACCCGCCCGGCTCGCAGGAGGGCTACCTGTACTGGCTCTCCTGGCTGAACCACGCCGGGGCGTCGCTGTTCAGCACCCAGGACGCCAACGGCGCGCTGCGCCGCGGCATCTTCATGACCGACTGCGGCAGCCTCACCGTGGTCCAGACGCTGCAGCGGTCCAACCCGCAGCTCGGCGTGATCCTGGACCTGCTGAACGCGCCCAAGCCCGCGACCGCCTGCGCGAGAACACACTGATGGTCAAGCAAGCGCCAAGCCTCGGACGACTCCTGATCATGGTGGGCTTCGCCTTCTCCTGCGTGGCGATTCTGCTCTACCTGTGGCTCACGTTCGGCGGCGCGGTGCCGCTGCGGGCCAAGGGCTATCGCGTGACGGTGAACTTCCCGGAGGCCTCCACGCTCGCCCAGCAGGCGGACGTGCGCATCTCCGGGGTCACCGTGGGGAAGGTCGTCAGCAAGCAGGTGGTGGTGGTGAACGGACAGGTCAAGCCGCTCACCGCGGCCACGCTCGAGATCCAGCGCAAGTACGCGCCGATCGCCAAGGACACCCGAGCGGTGCTGCGCCAGAAGACGCTGCTCGGCGAGACCTACGTGGAGCTGAGCCCCGGGAATCGCGGACAGGACGACAGCAACACGATTGCGGACGGCGGCAGCCTGCCGAACGGGCAGGTGGCGCAGACCGTCCAGCTCGACGAGATCTTCCGGACCTTCGACCCGGTCACGCGGCTCGCGTTCCAGACCTGGATGCAGGACCAGGGCGTGGCGTTGCTCGGGCGCGGGCAGGACCTGAACGACGCCATCGGCAACCTGACGCCGTTCGCCGAGAACACGAACAAGGTGCTGGCGATCCTGAACAACCAGAGCGTGGCCACGCGCAAGCTGGTGCGCAACACCGGGGTGGTCTTCAACGCGCTGACCGCGCGCGACAACCAGCTCACGGAGCTGATCAGCAACTCGAACCGCGTCTTCCAGACCACCGCCGAGCGCAACCAGCAGCTGGCCGCGGCCTTCCGCGCCTTCCCCGAGTTCGAGGATCAGTCGGCCGCGCTGGCGGTGCGCCTCACCCAGTCCGCCAACAACGCCAATCCGCTGATCGACCAGCTGCGGCCGGCCGCCCGCCAGCTGTCGCCGACGCTGATCAGCGCCTCGCGCCTCGCGCCCAACCTGAAGGGCCTGTTCGAGGACATCGACCCGCTGGTGCAGGTCTCCAAGAAGGGCCTGCCGGCGGTCGGTGAGTTCCTCGATCAGACGCGTCCCGTGCTCGCACAGATCGACCCGTTCCTGCGCGACCTGAACCCGTTCCTCGACTGGCTGGGTCTCTACAAGCACGAGCTGACCGCGTTCTTCGCCAACTCCACCGCGGCCACGGAGGCCACCTTCCCGCTGGACGCCAGCAGGCCGACCGGAGCTCGGGCCCACTACCTGCGCACCACCAACCCGGTCAACCCGGAGAACCTCGCCGTCTATCCCAACCGGATCTCCAGCAACCGCTCGAACCCCTACACCGAGCCGCTCGGCTTCAACAAGCTCGCCACCGGCCTCGAGGTCTTCGGCAGCTACCTCTGCACCAACAATCCCGTGCCGCAGGTCGTGAACACCACCGACCCGAACAACCCCGGCGTGGGTCCGCCCACCACCCTGCTGGCCCCCTCCACCTTCGACCTGATCCAGCAGTTCATCTACGACAACAAGCCCGCCTCCCAACTGGCCTCCCCAGCCTGCAAGGTCCAGACGCCGTTGGGCAACCTGCTTGGGCAGCCCGGCGTGTATCCGCACGTGAACCGGGCGGCAGCGATTCCGTAGCAACCGCCCGCCAACTGCCAACTGCAAACTGCCAACCCGCGCCCGCAGGGACGCCTGAGCCCTAAGCTGCACGGGTGCTGAGCGGGGACTTCTTCGCACGCACCGTCCGCGCTGTCGCGCGTAGGCCGGTGCCCGTGTTGGCGGCGGTGGGGCTGCTGTCGGTGCTCGCGGCGGTGTTCGCCCTGAGGCTCCAGCCGAGCGCGTCCACGGACACGCTGGTGAACCGCTCGTCGGCCGCCTTCAAGGCCACCGAGAGTTACAAGAAGGAGTTCGGCGACGACGCGGTGGTGATCCTCGTGAAGGGCGACCTCGAGCGCACGCTGCTCACCTCCGACCTGGCCACGCTGGTGAAGCTCGAGGGTTGCCTGTCCGGCAACGTCCCGGCCAAGAGCACGATCGGGCCGAACGGCCAGGTCACGGCTCTCGGCCGCGACCGGATGCCTCCCGAGTGCACGGCGCTGGCCAACACCAAGCCGGTGAAGGTGGTCTACGGGCCGGGCACGTTCATCAACACGGCGGCGGAGCGGATCAACCAGGGCATCCTCGCCCAGAGCCAGCAGGCGCAGCAGCAGGTCCAGCAGGCCCAGACGGCGGCTCGCGTGCTCGCCAAGGCCAAGGGGCTCCCCAAGGCCAAGCAGGACCAGCTCGCCGCGGCGGCGGGCCAGCTCGCGCTCCAGAAGTTCATCTCGCAGGCCCTGTCGGTCGCGCTCCAGTACGGGCTGACCAGCACGCCCTCGATCGACAACACCGAGTTCGTCGTCCCAGCTCATGTTCGACCCGACCAAGGGCGTGAACGTGCCGAAGGCGCGCTTCGCGTTCATCGAGCCCAGCCCGCGCGCGGCCCTGATCCAGGTGCGGCTGAAGCCGAACCTGAGCGACCAGCAGCGGCGCCGGGCGATCTCGCTGGTCGAGCGAGCGACGCAGGAGAAGGCCTTCCGCATGAACAACGGCCAGCACTACGTGGTGAGCGGCGTGCCGGTGGTGGCGGACGCGCTCGCCCACTCCGTGCAGCAGGCGATCATCGTGCTCCTGATCGCGGTGGTGCTGGTGATGGCCGCCGTGCTGGCGCTGGTGTTCCGCGCGCGATTGCGGATGCTGCCGCTGGTGCTCGCCCTCGGCGCGGCCGGGCTCGCGTTCGGCGCCGTGGCGCTCGTGGGCGGCAACCTCACGATGGCGTCGGTGGCCGCGCTGCCGGTGCTGATCGGCCTGGCGGTGGACTACGCGATCCAGTTCCACGCCCGCTTCGAGGAGTCGAGCCGGACGGGTCTGTCCCCGGCCGAGGCGGCGCCCGCGGCGGCGGCGCTCGGCGGCCCCACCATCGCCAGCGCCGGCCTGGCCACCAGCGTGGGCTTCCTGGTGCTGCTCCTGTCGCCGGTGCCGATGGTGCGCGGCTTCGGCGGGGTGCTGGTGCTCGGCATCGCGCTCGCCTTCGTCGTCGCCCTCACCGCGGGCTTCGCGGCACTGGTTCGCTTCGGCGCTCCGCGCGTGGCGCCGGCCGACGTGCCGCCGCTCATGCCGCGGGTGGGGGCGCAGTTCCGGCGGCTGGTGGACACGCGGCCCGGCAGGGCTGTGCGGGGCGCCGCCGACCGGTCGTGGGGCCTCGTCGGCCGCGGCGCCAGCGGCGCGGTGGGCACGGCCATCGCCCGGCCGCGCACGGTGCTGCTGGTGGGTCTGCTGCTCGCGGTGCTCGGCTGGGCGGCGGACACGCAGACCAAGGTGATCTCCGACGTGCGCCAGCTCGTGCCCCAGAACATGCCCGCGCTGAGGGACGTGAACGACCTGCAGCAGTCCACGGGCCTGTCGGGTGAGATCGACGTGATGGTGCGCGCCAAGGACCTCACCGACCCGAGCGTGGTCACCTGGATGACGAAGTTCGAGGCGCGGGTGCTGGCGGCGCACGGTTACAAGGACGGCGACACCTGCATCCAGACCAAGAACCCGCCCGAGCTGTGCCCGGCGTTCTCGCTGCCGGACCTCTTCAGCGCCTCGAACACGGGCATCTCGCGGGCGTCGATCAACGCCTTCCTCAACGAGGTGCCGACCTACTTCTCGCAGGGCGTGCTGGCGCCGGACCACAAGGTGGCCAGCCTGGCGTTCGGCATCCGGCTGATGCCGCTCGACCGCCAGAAGAAGGTGATCGACGACATCAAGCGCAAGCTCGACCCGCCCGCGGGCGTGACCGCCGACGTGGTGGGACTCCCGGTGCTGGCGGCGGAGGCCAACCACGAGCTGTCGTCCACCTCGCGGCGGGCGATCAGCCTGCTGCTCGGGCTGGTGGCGGTGTTCCTCGTGCTGCTGATCGTGCGCCGCCGGGTGCGCCACGCCGCGCTCCCGCTGATCCCGATCGCGTTCGCCACCGGCTGGTCGGCGCTGGTGCTGTTCGCGCTGCGCATCCCGCTCAACCCGATGTCCGCCGCGCTGGGCGCGCTCGTGATCGCGATCTCCACCGAGTTCAGCGTCCTGCTCTCGGCGCGCTACCGCGAGGAGCGCGAGACCGCCGGCAGCGCGGCCGCGGCGATCCGCCGCACCTACGCCTCCACCGGGATCGGCCGTGCTGGCCTCGGGCACGACGGCGATCGCGGGCTTCGCCGCCCTGATCGCCTCGGACATCCGCATGCTGCGCGACTTCGGGATCGTGACCGTGGTGGATCTCAGCGTCTCGCTGCTGGGCGTGATGGTGGTGCTGCCGGCGGCGCTGGTCTGGGCCGAGCAGCACGGCTCGTTCTCGCTCAGCGATCTCGATCCCCGCCCGCTGCTCTTCGGCGGGCTGCGCCGGCTGCGCGCGTGGCGCCCGCGCCCCCGGCTGACCGGTCGCGGCAGCCGTGCCTGAGGACCGCTTCGGCGACCTCGGCAGCGACGGGACACCCGAGCAGCAGTCCACCGCCGAGCGGCTCGCGGAGCTGGACGAGCAGGCCGCGTCCGCCGAGCGCGCCGCAAAGCCCCAGTCGCCGCCGCGGCCGGCCGGGCCGCTACATGTGGGTGGTGGGGGTGGCGTTCGTGATCGTGGTCGCGGTGGCCGGCCTGAACGCCGTGCGCCACAGCGGAGGCGGATTGCGCGGACCCACTGTGGGCCAGAGGCTGCCGGCCTTCGCCGCGCCGCTGGCCACCGGAGACCTGAACGGCGACGCGAACGTGAAGCAGACCTCCGGCCAGTCGAAGCAGGCGGGGGCGGAGCTGGCCTGCCAGGTCCACACGCCCGGCAGCATCAACTCCTGCACGCTCAGCCGCAAGCCGCTGGTGCTGAGCGTGATCGTGCCCGGCGTGAAGAAATGCGAGGCCCAGCTCGACCTCTACCAGCGCGAGGCCGCGCGCTTCCCCAAGGCGCAGTTCGCCGCGGTCGTGAGCGGCAAGAAGCGCAGCGACGTGGCCGCCCTCGTGCGCCGGCACGGCTGGACCTTCCCAGTGGCGGTGGATCGCGACCTGGCGGTCTTCAACCTCTACCGCGCCGCGATCTGTCCCACCACGGTGTTCACCTTCGCGGGCGGCCAGGTGAACTTCACGGCGATCCGGCCGGTCACCAAGGGGGAGCTCGTCAGCCAGCTGCGCGCGATCGGCGGCACATGAGCTTCGAGCTCGACCTGCGGCGCGGCTGGGTGGAGGCGGAGCTGGGCTTCGAGTTCCCCGAGCTGGCGCTGTTCCAGGTCAGCGTGGAGGCCAGCTCGGGCCGCTCGCCGGAGCAGGTGAAGCACCGGCTTCGCGCGATGAGCGACCGCTTCACCGGCCCGAAGGCCGTGCAGGTGCGTCAGCAGCCGGTGCCATGGGCCTACCGGGTCTTCTTCCGCCAGATCGGGATCGACCCCGACGAGCGGCGCACCCCGGCCGAGGCGGCCGCGCTCGAGCGCATGCGCTTCGGCGCGTTCCAGAGCCAGAACCTGCTCGACGACGCGCTGCTGATCGCGACCGTGGAGACGGGAGTGCCGGTGCTCGCCTTCGACGGCGACCGCTTGAGCGGCGGCGTGGGGCTGCGGCTGGCGCAGGGAGGCGAGCGCGTGGGTGGCAAGGGGCGCGAGCTGCGTGGCGGTGAGATCGTGGCGGCAGACGACGCGGGCCCGCTGTGCGTGCTGTTCGGCGAGATGGCGCCCGACCGCGGCGTCACGCCCGCCACCGAACGCATGGTCCTGGTGGCCGTGCAGGTGAAGGGAGTTCCGGACGTGAGCGTGGAGGAGGCGCTCTGGACCGTGACGGAGATCCTCTCCGCGGAGGCGTGACCCAGTGGTACGATCGCCTTCGGGGAGACGCATGGCCTTGCAACCGCTAGCCGAACCCAGGCCGTTCGTCGCCGCGCCGGCTCGTGTGGACGAGCGCGCGGCGCGCCGCTCGCTGCTCGACCAGATCGCGCGGCTCGAGTCCGATCTCGCGGCGCTGTTCTGCACGGCGTACCCGCGCACCGGCTTCGAGTGGGGCATCCGCTCGCGCGGCGGCCCGCGGCTGCTGTCGCTGGGCGAGCTCGAGCGCGTGCGCGACGAGCTGGCGGACCGCCTCGAGGACAACCGCCTCCTGCTCTCCGAGCGCACCTACGCGGAGGACCAGAAGCGCCGCCAGATCGAGGAGATGCTGCTCGAGCCCGGGAAGCACCGCTGGGAGCGCGTCTCGGCCGCCGAGATCGGCGAGCCGAGCTGCAGGCAGTGGCACGTGCGCCCCCGCTACGGGCTGCTTGGCATGCTGATGGGGTGGTGGCGCGTTCGCATCTCCTCGGGCTGTCCGTTAGCCGAGGGGCGCGGCCGGGCGGTCGCGACCCCGTGACGAGCCTCGAGGGAGCAGACGATGGGTAGGCGCAGCCGCAAGCGGCTCAGCGAAGGCGAGC
Source organism: uncultured Thermoleophilaceae bacterium (assembly GCA_963770325.1). Classification (GTDB taxonomy): domain Bacteria; phylum Actinomycetota; class Thermoleophilia; order Solirubrobacterales; family Thermoleophilaceae; genus JAICJR01. Next base: position 142,099 of record CAVYPF010000009.1, read on the forward strand.
CGGTCAGCAGCCCGCCCCAGGGCGGGAGCACGCGGGCCGAGCGCGATTCGGCCCGCCGCCGCCGGGCGGCCGCCGCCGCGGCAGCGGACACACCCCGCCCTCGTCAGGCGCGCCCGAGCCGCGAGCCGCGCGAGCGTCCGCCGGCCCCGTGGGGGCGCTTCCCGCTAACCGAGCTCGTGGTGCTGCTCGCGATCCTGTGCCTCGTGAGCGCGTTCTTCTTCCACGGGGAGCGCAGCCGCACGCTGCTGGCCGGCGGGGCGGCGCTCGGCTCGCTCGGCGGCCTCGAGCTGAGCATCCGCGAGCACTTCGCCGGCTTCAAGTCGCACAGCACGATGCTGGGGGCCGCGGCGGGAGTGGTGACCATGGTGGTGCTCGTGCTCGTGGTGCACCCGATCTCGATCTGGATCGTGCTGCTCAGCGGCATCGGCGTGTTCGGCGCCGCCTTCTGGCTCCTCCGCGAGGCCTTCAAGAAGCGCTCCGGCGGCGTGGGCTTCCGCTAACCAGCGGGCCGGAGGGTGAACCTCTCCGGCTCGAGCCCCGCACAGCTCAAGGTGAGCAACTGAGCAGGGGCTCGGCCGGAGTAAGCGACGCCTCAAACTGGGCCCACAGCCGGGCGCCGGCGGTCGCTTGCTACCCCGCCATTGCGGCGGCGCGACCGGAAGAGTGCGAGCCGACTACCTCAAGTCGACGTTCGCGGTCGAATGCCGTCTGCGCACCCTCCTCGGGGCGGCTGATGCCGGTCTTGACCGACAGCACCGCGACGAGGGCGGCGCGCTGACGTTCGGTAAAGGTCCCGATCTGCTTGTTCTCAGTGATCCCAAGCGAGACCAGGAGCCGCCGGCAGCGGGCCCGTCCCCAGCGCCTTTGGCTCATCAACAAATCACTGATCGACATGCTCTCTGCCTCCCAGGGGCAGCTGACGATCACTTCTACGACACCGATCTGCTGGTCGCCGATTCGGCGCTTCAACTCTGCGCGTGCCAACCGCACCCTGTTGGCGTGCTCCAGTGCGCGCAAATGTTGTGGCGCAGCGTCGACCGTGGCAGCGTCGCCCATGAAACCTCCCCGCAACTTCTATTGAGTTACCACAGCCCTCGCGGCTTGCCCCGGATTCAGGTGGGCCTCGGACGGCAAGGCCCTGAAAACGACTCCCTCACATCCAATCGGCCGCGAGGTCGTGACCGACTCGGGAAACCTACGATGTGATCGCCGCATCGGTCAACAGCGGATTATGTAGACGAGTCGCTAAGAGCGGCCTTTTCGTTCGCGGCTCGTCTTGTCCAAAATTTCACAAGGGCTTCGCCCGGGCTGGGCGAAGCTAGGACAGGGGAATTGTCAAATGCGTTCGACCAAAATCGTCGCCACCATAGGTCCTGCCTCACGTTCGCCGGACACGCTCGAGCGCATGATCCGGGCCGGGATGGACGTGGCCCGGCTCAACTTCGCGCACGAGACTCCGGAGGAGCATGCGGTCACCGTGGGCATGCTCAGGGAGGCCGCGGAGAGGGCCGGGCGGGAGATCGCCGTGCTGCAGGACGTGCCCGGTCCGAAGCTCCGCATAGGCCCGGTGGAGGGCGGCTTGGTGGAGCTCGGCACGGGCACGCGGGTGGTGCTCACGCCAGAGCCGATCGAGGGCACGGCCGAGCGGCTGCAGGTCGCCTGGTCCGGCTTCGCCGAGATCATGCAGCCTGGCGACATCGCCTATCTGGCGGATGGTGCAATTCGCCTGCGCGTCGACGAGGTGCGCGACGGCGAGGTGATCACCGACGTGGAGGTGGGCGGCAGCCTGGCATCGCGCCAGGGCCTGAACCTGCCCAACGTGACCACCTCGCTGCCCGCCGTGAGCGAGGCCGACCTGCGGCTGATCGACGCCGGCATGGAGATGGGGGTGGACCTGCTGGCGCTCTCCTTCGTGCGCCGCCGCGAGGACCTCGAGCCGGTTCACGAGCGCCTGCGCGCCCATGGCCGCGACATCCCCGTGCTCGCGAAGATCGAGAAGCCGCAGGCCGCCGCCAACGCCGAGGAGATCATCCGCGCGGCCCAGGGCATCATGGTCGCCCGCGGCGACCTCGGCATCGAGCTGCGGATCGAGGAGGTGCCGCTGGTCCAGAAGCAGCTGCTCGCGCTCGCCGGCAAGCACGCCAAGCCGGCGATCACCGCCACGCAGATGCTCGAGTCGATGGTCAACTCGAGCCGGCCCACGCGCGCCGAGGTCACCGACGTGGCCAACGCGATCTTCGACGGCACCGACGCCGTGATGCTGTCCCAGGAGACCGCTGTGGGTCGCTACCCCGTGGAGGCGGTGGCGATGATGGCCTCGATCGCCGAGACCACCGAGCGCGAGCTGCCCTACGCCCGCTGGCTCACCGAGCGCGCCCGACCCGACGGCGACGAGTCAGCCACGATCGCGTTCGGCGCGGTGGGGGCGGTGTACCAGCTCGACCTCAAGGCCATCGTCGTGCCGACGATCACCGGCCGCACCGCCGCCCTCATCTCGGCCCACAGGCCCCCGGTGCCGATCCTCGCGCTGTCCCCCCGGATCGACGTGGTCCGCCGCCTGTCGCTCCTGTGGGGCGTGCGAGCGGAGCTGAACGAGGAGCCGAGCGCAACCACCGAGCTGCTCGAGGAATGCGCCGAGTTCGCCCGCAGGATCGGGATAGCGAAGCCGGGGGAACGGATAGGAATAACCGCCGGCCTGCCGGCGGGTTATTCCGGCGGGACCAACCTGTTCAAGGTGCATACGTTGTAGGGACGTACGGAAGTACGGAAGTACGGATTGATCCTGTATTCGGACTTCCGTACTTCCGTACTTCCGTACTTCAGGGAATCAGCTGCGCCTGCCGGCCAACCCGGCCGAAAATCTCGAGAGCCCTGTCGAGGTGCTCAACCTCATGCGTCGCCATCACGCTCGTCCTGATCATCGAGCGGCCTCTGGGGACGGCCGGGTAGAGGGCGACGTTGGTGTAGACGCCGGCGTCGTATAGGGCCTTCCAGAAGATCGCGGCCTGCCAGTCGTCGCCGACCATGACCGGCACGACCGAGGTGAACATCTCCGTGCCGTCCGCCATGCGGGTGGGCTCCACCACGGTGAAGCCGAGCGCGCTGAGGCCGCGGTTCAGGTAGCGGGCGTTCTCCAGCACGCGGGCGAACAGCTGCGGGCCCTCGGCCGAGCGGCAGATGCGCACGGCAGCCAGCGCCGCGCCGATCGCCGCGGGCACGGCCGAGGCCGTGAACAGGAAGGCGCGCGACTGGATGCGCAGGAACTCGACCACCTCGGCGGGCCCGGCGATGAAGCCGCCGCAGCTGGCGAGCGACTTCGAGAACGTGCCCATCCGCAGGTCCACCTGGTCCTCGAGCCCGAACGCCTCGCAGGCGCCGGCCCCGCGGGCGCCGAGCACGCCCACGCCGTGGGCCTCGTCCACCATCAGGCGGGCGCCATGCTTCTGGCAGGCCTCGACGATCGGCGGGAGGTCGCAGACGTCGCCCTCCATGGAGTAGACGCCGTCGATCACCACGAGCACGCCGCCGCCGTCGCCCACCGCGCGCTCGAGCATCTGCTCGAGCTTGTCCACGCGGTTGTGGCGGAAGGGGCGGATGCGGGCACGAGACATCGCCACGCCGTCCATGATCGATGCGTGGTCGCCGCTGTCGCAGATCACGGTGTCGCCCGGCTCGAGCAGCGTGCTGAGGCAGCCGACGTTGGCCTGGTAGCCAGTCGTGAAGACGATCGCGTCGCCGGTGCCCATCCACTCGGCGATCTCGCGCTCGAGCTCCCCGTGTAGCGGGGTCGTGCCGTTCAGGAGGCGCGAGCCGGTCAGCCCGGTGCCATAGGTGTCGAGCGCGTCGCGGGCGGCCTGCTTGACGCGCGGGTCGCCGGTCAGGCCGAGGTAGTTGTTGGAGCCGAGCATGACCCGCTCGGCGCCCTCCATCTGCACGACGGGGCCGGCCGGCCCGGTGAGCAGGCGGAAGTAGGGAAGCAGGTCCTGCTCGCGCGCCAGGCGCAGCTGCTCGACCCGCTCGTGACTGCGTGCCTTGTCGAAGAGATCGATTGCCGTTGGCATTCGGATAAGGTGCCGCGCCGTGTCCGTGGAGGTCCGGCCAGTGCAGTCGAAGCGCGACCTGATGCGCTTCATAAAGCTCCCCTGGCGGCTTTATCGTAACGAGCCCCGCTGGGTGCCGCCCCTGATCTCGGAGCGCAAGCGGCATCTGGACCGCGAGCACAACCCCTTCTTCCTCCACGCGGAGGCCGAGTATTTCCTGGCCTGGCGCGACGGCGAGCCGGTCGGGCGGATCACCGCGCACATCGACCGCCGGCTGAACGAGTTCCACGACAACGACTGGGGGCTGTTCGGCTTCTTCGAGTGCGAGGAGAACACCGAGACCGCCCACGCACTGCTCGCGACCGCCGAGGCCTGGCTGCGCGAACGGGGGCGCGACCGCATGGTCGGGCCGATGGACTTCAGCACCAACCACGAGTGCGGCCTGCTGGTGGAGGGGTTCGAGCGCCGGCCCCAGATCCTGGAGAACTGGCACCACCCCTACTACGCCGCGCTGATCGAGAGCTACGGCCTGACCAAGGCGATGGACCTGCTCAAGTGGGAGCTCCACATCAGCGACCGGGAGAAGATGCTCCCCGTGCTGTTCGAGCTGGCGGAGAAGGTCGAGCCCGAGCACGGCGTGATCGTGCGGCCGATGCGGAAGCGCCACTTCCAGGCCGAGGTGAAGGCGTTCATGGAGGTCTACAACTCCGCCTGGGAGAAGAACTGGGCCTTCGTCCCGCTCACCGACGAGGAGCTCGTCTCCTACGCAAAGGAGCTCAAGCCGATCCTCGACGAGAACTGGGCCTGGGTGGCCGAGAAGGACGGCGAGGTGATCGGGGCCGCGCTGTCGCTGCCCGACTACAACCAGATCCTCCGCAAGGTGAACGGCCGCCTGCTCCCGATCGGCTGGCTCCATTTCCTGCGCGCACGCAAGGAGATCGACTCGGTGCGGGTGTTCGCGCTGGGCGTGAAGCCCGAGTACCAGCACACGGGCGTGGCCGCCAAGTTCTACGTCGAGCACTTCGAGTCGGCCTCCCGCACCCCGCAGACGTGGGGCGAGATGGGCTGGATCCTCGAGTCGAACATCGCCATGAACCGTGGCATGGAGGCGATGAACGGACGCATCGTGAAGCGCTATCGGGTCTACGAGAAGGTGCTCGGCGAGACACGTCCGGTCGGGGAGTAGACTCGCCGGACTCGATGCCCGAGCCCGCAGACAACCCACAGGAGGGCGACGTCAGGCACCTGCCGGTGCACGTCTCGATCCCCGAGGCGCGCCCCGTCGAGGTACAGCCTGCGCCGCTCGAGCGGCCCTTCCTGTCCACCCTACCGGCGCCGGTCCTGGCGGCGGCCGGGGGCTTTCTGGTCGGAGTCGCCACGTGGGTGCTCGTCAGGGTGATCCGCCGCGACAGGCGCACGGCGGTGTCCATCCGCGGCCGTCGCGGCCGCAACAAGGGCATCGAGGTGGCGGGCACGCGCTCGTTCCTGGTCGACGTCCACCTGCTGAAGCGATAGCCGCGGGGACCGTCCTCGAGCAGGACGTCCGCCCGCGCGGGCCCTACCGCATGCCGGTCGCGGGGCGCGATGGCGTAGTGCGACGGCGCGAGCGGACGCTGGTGCGGCTGCTCCACCACGGCGACGAGCCGGTGACCGTGGCCGCCTGGGCGGCGAGCGGCGCCGTGCGGATCCGGGCCGAGGCGGCGAGCGACGAGGCCGCCGCCTACGGCGTCGAGCGGATGCGCTTCGCGCTCGGCGTGGACCACGACCTTGCTCCCTTCCACCGTGCCTTCAAGCGCGACCCGCTGCTGGGCCCCGTCATCCGCCGCCGCCCCTGGATCCGCCCGCTGCGCCGCGCGGAGCCGTGGGAGGCGCTCGCCTGGGCGATCACCGAGCAGCTGATCGAGGCCGAACGTGCCGCTCAGATCCAGCGCCGGCTCGTCTACCGCTTCGGGCGCCAGAGCGCCTGCGGGACGCTGCGCGACGCTCCCTCGCCCGCCGAGCTGGCGGCCCGCGCCCCGGCCGAGCTGGAGGCCTGCGACCTGTCCGGGAAGCGCTCGATCGCGATGGTGCGCGTGGCGCGCGAGGTGGCCGCGGGCCGCGCCGACCTCTCCCAGCACGAGAGCGCCTGGACGCGCCTGCGCACGATCCGCGAGATCGGCAGCTGGACGATGGACAAGCTCGCCTACCACGGCCAGGGACGCGACGACCGACTGCCCGCCGGCGATCTGGCCTACGTGAAGCTGGTGGGCCGCCTCGCCGGGCTTGGACGGCGGGCCAGCGAGGAGGAGGTGCGCGCCTTCTTCGAGCCATACGCGCCGTTCCAGGCGCTGGCGGGCACCTACCTGCTCATGGGACGCTTCCGGCCCGCGTTCAGCGACTGACCACGAGGCGCATCTTGAAGCCGTGGATCGTGCACTCGATCAGGTACGTGCCGGGCTTCGTGATCTTCCTCGTGTAGGTGCCGTGGTCCATCGTGCGCGAGTGGAACTTCGCGGGCCCGCTGATCACCGTGACGTTGTGGTCCTGGGTGCCGACCCACTTCCACTGCACGGTGCGGCCCTTGGCGATGTGCACCGTGTTCGTGTGGTTCGTGTCCTTCACGAAGAAGAAGTCGCCGACCTTGACGGTCTTCACGCCGGCGGCCAGCGCCGTCGCAACTGAGGTGACCGCCACCAGCAGGATCGTGAGGGCGAGGATCTTGAGTGCTCTGGGCATGTGATCGGGTAGACGCGGGCGCCGCGCGGATTCTTCCCTCAGGATGGTTACAGGCCCTGTCCGGGCAGGAACTGGTTCGTGAAGGCCCCCACGGCGCTCGAGCCGTTGAGGATCCCGTTTTGGTGCATCCAGGTGGCGAACGCGCTCCACTCGGCCGGCTCCTGCCAGCCATACGGCTTCCCCGCGGGCGGCAGGAAGACCGGCAGCGTGACCTTCACCGATGCGCGCTGGAGGGCGGGATCGAGGTCCGGGTTTGCCTTCAGCAGCCCCTCGATGGCGCTCGACTGATCGCGCTCGAGGTCGCGCACCCCGCGCGACAGCGCGCCGATGAAGCGGCGGATCTTCGGCCCCTCCTGATCGAGCCCGTCCGAGTTCGCCACGAGGACGAGCTCGTTGTAGGTGGGAACGCCCACCTGATCGACCCTGAGGATGTGCGGGTGCCTCTTCTCCAGACGCAGCTGCACGCCCTCGTAGTTCCAGTAGCCGCCGAGGATCGCGTCGACCTTGCCGGTCACGAGGGCGGGCACGAGGTTGAAGCCCACGTTCTGCTCGTGCACCGAGGCGGGGTCCACCTGCGCGGCGGCCAGGATCGTCTTGAGGTAGGCGCTCTGGTAGTCGATCCCGGCGGTGCCCACGGTCTTGCCCGCCAGCTGCGCGGGCTTGGTGATCGCGGGCTTGTCGAGCGAGATGATCGAGGTGAGCGGCTTCTGCACCAGCGCCCCGACCGCGACCACGTGGAGCCCCTGATCGCGGGCGCGGAGCAGCTCCGGCTCGTAGGAGATCGCGAGGTCCACCCGGCCGGCCGCCACCTCCTTCAGCGGCAGCGAGGGGTCGCTGGGCGTCCGCAGCTTCAGGTCCAGCCCGGCCTGCTTGAAGTAGCCGGCCGCCTGCGCCGCGTAGATGCCGGCGTGGTCCGCGTTCGGGAAGAAGTCGAGCATCACCGAGAAGGGCACGGCGCTGCCCGCCTTGAGCGGCTCCTTCTTCTCGCCGCAGCCGGACATCACCAGCGCGGCGGCCAGCACGGCGCAGAGGAGGTACAGGCGCCGGCTCACAGTGGCCTGTCCCGGTTCCAGGGCACGGCCACCCGCTCGGTCAGCGTGACGAGCACGAACAGGGCGAGCGCCATCAGAGTCAGGATCACCACACCCGCGTACACCCGGGCGGTCTGAAGCTGGTTGTTGCCGAGCAGCACGAGCCGGCCGAGGCCCTTGTCGGCGCCCGCCCACTCGCCGAACACCGCCCCGATCACGGACACGGTGGCGGCCACCCTCAGACCGCTGAAGAAGAACGGCAGCGAGGACGGCAGCTCGACCTTGACGAGCGTCGCCAGCCGCGAGGCCCTCAGCGTGCGCATCAGCTTGAGCAGCTCCGGATCCACGGAGCGCAGCCCGTCGAGCACGTTCACCGTGATCGGGAAGAAGCAGATCAGGGCCACGATGGCCAGCTTCGGCCCGATCCCGTAGTCGAACGCCAGCACGAACAGCGGCGCGAGCACCACGATCGGTATCGCCTGGGAGGCCACGAGCAGCGGGTAGGCGGCGTCACGGAGCGGCCGGAAGAGATGCATCAGGATCGCGCTGCCCGCGCCGGCCACGATCGCGATCGCCAGGCCGAGGAGCACCTCCTCGAGCGTGACCCACATGTTCGACAGAAGCAGCGCGTGGTCGTGCCTGAGGGCGTCCCAGGTCTCGGCCGGCGAGGCCAGGGTGAGGTTGTCCACGCTGTGCAGCGAGGCCACCCCCTGCCAGGCGGCCACGAACAGCACCGAGCAGGAGGGCGGCGGGAAGGTAGCGCCTCATCGCTCGAGCGCCTCCAGCGCGCGCTGCCGGAGCTCCGCGAAGGCGGCGTCCGTGACCGTCTCGCGGCGCTTGCGCGGCCGTTGGAACGGCACGGCCAGCTCGTCCACGACCCGCCCTGGCCGCGGCGACATCACCGCCACCCGGTCGGCGAGGAACAGCGCCTCCTCGGTGTCGTGGGTCACCAGCACCACCGTGCGCGGCTCGCTGGCGAGAGCGCCGGCCAGCCACTCCTGCATCGACGCCCGGGTGATCGAGTCGAGTGAGGCGAACGGCTCGTCCAGGAGCAGCACCGGCCGCCCGGCGAGCAGCGTGCGCAGGAAGGCCACGCGCTGGCGCATCCCGCCCGACAGCTCCGCGGGATAGGAGCGCTCGAACTCCGCCAGGCCGAAGCGCTCGAACAGCGGCGCCGCGCGCCGGCGGGCCTCGGCCTTCGAGGCGCCCTGGCACTCCAGCGCCAGTGCGGCATTCGCCAGGGCGTCGCGCCAGGGCAGCAGCAGGTCGCGCTGGGGCATGTAGGCGCAGGCGTCGAGCCGCCCGGGCGCGTCGCGCGCGCCGGCGGCCTCCACGCTGCCCCCGTCGGGCTCCTGGAGCCCCGCGATCAGCTCGAGCAGCGTCGACTTGCCGCAGCCGGACGGGCCCACGACGGCCATCACCTCGCCCTCGTCCACGCGCAGATCGACCCCCTGGAGCGCGCTCACCACGCCCCGCCTCGACTGGTAGGCGCGACTCACCTCGCTGACCGTGACCGCTGTTTTCGCTAAAGAGAGAGGCTCCGGTGCGGGAGCCTCGATCTTGGTCTGCATCGCTCCCTCCGCGGGCATTACCCCACAGGTTCGAAGGGTCAGCGCCGGGCGACTTGCATCGAGAGCGCTATCTCAGCCCGCTAACCCGCGAGCCCCCCTGATCTATCGGCCCCGAGTGTATCGCTGCGCGGGGGATCTAGCTCTTGTGGAGCCGGGCGGTCCAGGTCACGATCGACTTGCCCGTGGTGCAGGTGTCCACCTGCTGGCCGCTGGCGTCGACCACGTCGATCGTCGCCTCGAACGTGCCCCTCGCGCGGCCGTGGCGTCCCACCCGTGCCGAGAAGTCCACGGTGGCGTGGCGCTTGTTGCCGGTCACCGGGTCGGGGTCGAGGTCGTAGGTGCCGCTGGCCTGGAAGGCGTAGGTGCGCCCGCTGGCCTTGATCGGGAGGGTGTCGGTGCCGATGCCGTCCAGGATGGGGTCGCCGGGGTTGCTCTGACACGTGGCCGCGTACTCGATCGCGAACTGCTTGACCCTGTGCATGTTCCGCGCCAGCAGGAAGACCACCTGGGCGCAGCGGCCGGCGGTCGGCGGGCACTGGCTCGTGCGTCCCCCGAACTGGAGCGTGGTGGAGGCGTGGCCGCCCGTCGCCTGGGCGGGAACGGCTGCGGCGCCGAGCGCGAGCACGGCTATGAGCACGGCCGCCAGGCGGCCGCGGGCCTTACGCATGTCCGAGACCTCCGAGTCTCGCTGGCCGCCTGAACGTGGCGGCTGATCAGGATCAGTCGATCGTATGCGCGGTTCCTGGAATCCGCAAGAGCCCGTCAGGCGGACGTCGAACGCTGGCTGGTGAGCGCGTTCACGAAGCCCTCGAGCTGCTTGGTGGTCCAGCACTCGAAGACGCCGTCGCAGTAGGGCTCGTAGGCGGACATCACCGAGTCGCCGTAGTTCCAGTAGAGGCGCGGCTCGGGGTTCATCCAGAAGGTACGGCCGGCGCGGTTGGACACGCGCGCCGAAGGCGGCGGCGTGCGGCTCGCGGCCGTTGGTGCGCGCGTCGCCCAGCACGATCACCGTGGAGCGCGGGTCCAGGTCGTCCACCACCTGGTCGAGGAACTCGAGCCAGACGCGCCCGTAGTCGGTGTAGCCGGAGACATCGGCCACGCCCGCGTCGCTGGCGATCGCGCGCGAGACCGCCGGGAACGAGCGCTCGCGCTCGAAGACGTCGGTGACCTCCGAGATCCGCTCGACGAACACGAACGAGCGCAGCTTCCGGAACGAGTCGTGCAGCGCGTGGAGCACCGAGAGGAAGAAGACGCTGGCGCTGGTCACGCTCGTGGAGACGTCGCAGAGCACGTACAGCTCGGGGCGCCGCGGCCGGCGCGAGCGGTACTTGAGGCGCAGCGGCACGCCGCCCGTCTCGAGCGAGGCGCGCATCGTGCGGCGCATGTCCACCACCTGCGAGCGGCGCCGGCCGCGCTGCTCGTGGCCCTGTGTGGCCAGCCGGCGCTTCAGCTGGGCCACGACCCTGTGCACCGCGGCCAGGTCCTGCAACGGGTTGCTGGGCAGCGCGCGGTCGAACTCCTGGAGCGGCTTCGCGGGCGGCAGCGACTGGGTGCGTTCGATCAGCGCTCGCTCGAGCTCCCGTCGCAGCATCCGCTCGAACTCGCGCAGCCGCTCCTGGGGCACGGTCTCCGGGTCGGGCAGCTCGCGGCCGGTCTCGCCGCGCAGGCCCAGCGTGCGCCTGATGCGCTGCACGTCCACGCCGATCACGCCGGAGCCCTCTCCCTGGCGGCCGAACGCGGCGATCGCGAGCCGGGCGAGGTCGCGCATCTCGCCGTCCGAGCCGGCGCGGATGGCCTGGCGGATGCGTTCGCGCAGGTCGTCGAGAGTCCATGCGCTCGCCGCCCTCGAAGCGCTCGTCGCTCAGACCCCGCTGCACGGCCTCGCGCTCCACCGCGCGGAAGAAGAAGCGGTCGAAGAGGAGCTCGAACACCCGCCGGTCCTCCTGCGACTTCGCCAGCGTGGCGGCCAGCGCCTCGCGGAAGTCCTCCTCGTCGGTCCAGCTCAGCTCGCGCAGCGCGTGGAACGCATCGAGCAGCTCCGAGGTGCCCACCGCCATGCCCTCGCGGCGCAGCTCGTCGGCGAACTCGAGCAGGCGCGCGGCGAAGCCCGGCGGGCCGGGCTCGGGCAGGCCGCCGTAGAGCGCCGGGTTACCCGGCCTGCTGCCGCCCGAGGAGGCCATCCTGGAGCTTCACCCCCACGCGCTCCGCCACCACGTCGAGGTCGGTGCGGTGCTTCACGATGATGCTCATCGTGCGCTTCAGCACCGTCTCGTCGATGTCGTCGGCGCCCAGCAGGAGCAGCGCGCGGGCCCAGTCGATCGACTCCGCGATCGAGGGGGGCTTCTTCAGGTCGAGGTTGCGCACCATGTGCACGACCTCGACCAGCTTGCGCGCCACCTGCTCGCCGAGCTCCGGAGCGTGCAGGCGCACGATCTCGAGCTCGCGCTCCACGTCCGGGTAGTCGAGCCAGAGGTAGAGGCAGCGGCGCTTGAGCGCCTCGGTGAGCTCGCGCGAGTTGTTGGAGGTGAGCAGCACCAGCGGGTGGCTCTTCGCCTCGACCACGCCCAGCTCGGGGATCGAGATCTGGAAGTCCGAGAGCACCTCCAGCAGCATCGCCTCGAACTCCTGGTCGGTCTTGTCGATCTCGTCGATCAGGAGCACGACCGGCTCCTCCGAGGCGATCGCCTGCAGCAGCGGCCGGGTGAGCAGGAACTCCTCGCCGAAGATGTCGTCGTGCACTTCCTCCCAGGCGGACTCCTGCGCCTCGGTCTGGATGCGCAGCAGCTGCTTGCGGTAGTTCCACTCGTAGAGGGCCTTGGCCTCGTCGAGTCCCTCGTAGCACTGGAGGCGGATCAGCTTGCGCCCGGTGGCGCGTGAGAGGGCCTTCGCCAGCTCGGTCTTGCCCACGCCGGCGGGACCCTCGACCAGCACCGGCTTGCCCAGCCGCTCGGCGAGATAGGCCACGAGCGCGGTCGATTCGCCCGCGAGGTAGCCCGCCTTCTCCAGCGACTCCCTGACCTCCGCGACTCCTGCCACTGGCTCAGCCATCGGGCAAGGATACTTTTCGGCCGCCGGCGGGCGGTCTACGGCTCGGCGTGAGAGCCGCTTCCCCAGCGGGTACGTTTGTGCTGGATGCTGCCCAGCCTGCCACCCCTCGTGCTGGGCGCGCTGCCTGGGCTGCCCAGCCAGGACGAGGCCACAGACCCCAAGCGCTACCTCTATCTGCTGGGCATCGGCTTCGTCATCGCCGTCCTCGGCCACCTCACGCGCACCAAGACGCTGATCGCGGTGGGCCTCGCTCTGATCTTCCTGGCCACCTTCCTGCTGCCGCTCTACTTCCACTTCAGCTCGGGCGCCTAGCGCCCCCCGGCGCCATGTCTCGGCGCTAGCTCGTCGGTGGTGAGGCGGCGGCCTGGACGAGCTCAACCAGCTCCTCGATCCGGTAGCCATGTTCCCGCCCTAGCTTCACCAACTCGCGGGCACGCTCGATCACCGTGCCGTGCTCCTGGGTGCCGCTGACTGTCACACCGCGACCGCGGGCGAACTCCAGGAGCCCTTCGTCGCGCAGTGCTCGGAGCGCGCGCAGCACGGTGTTCCGGTTCACGCCGAGCTCCGCCGCGAGATCACGCGCGGGCGGGAGCCGGTCACCGGGGCCCGCCTCGCCATTGGCGATCGCCCGGCGGATCTGAGCCGCGACCTGTTCGTGGAGGTCGGTGGGCTCGTCTCGGCTCAGCTTGACCATGAGCATGGTGCTAGTGATACTAGTTCCATCGAAGTCGCCGAAAGACCCCGACTGAGGCAAGCGGACCCGTCGTCTGACGAGTTCATGGGTGCCGCACAGGCACTCTTCGAGGAGGCGCACCGGCGCGCGCGTCGCCGGCGGAGGCGAGCCGCCGTCGGGCTGACGCTGGCGTTCGCTCGCGGCGGGCATGGCGTTCGCTCTGATCGCCCATCACGAGGGGGCTCCGTCCCACCGCGGCGAGCCGACCCCACTGGTGGTCAGACCGGAACGGGTTCTTTCCCGTCAGCCCTACATGGGCGTTTCCTGCAGGCGAGCGAATTCGATCGCCTGCGACCGCGTCGGTCTTGCCGTGTGGACGCGAAGCTCGGCCCGCGCCGTCCGCGCGACGGTTGCCGGGCGCAGCCTTGAGCTGACGGACGACCCCGCTTTCGTCGGTCCTCACCGGCCCGGGCAGCCGCGCATGTTCGTCGGCTTCGTCCATCGCGCCGGCCTGCGCCACGGCCCACTGGCGGTCCAGGTCGAGAACGGGCGCAGCCGTTGGACAGGCGTCCACCCAGTTCATGCGACGGTGCGCCTCCTGATCACCATGGTCGGCGGCTTGCAAGAGGCGACGAACGTGCCTGTCCGCCTGGCACCCGGGTGGGGGTAGCCGAGCAACGGATTGGTCACCGGCTGACGGAATATCCAGCGCTGTCCTGCTTTGACCCCCGTATAGGGGTGCTGCGCAGGACGGTGTCGCGAAAAGTCGCTCGCGCCGCTCCCTCATTGCTGCCGTTCGCCTGGACGAACGTACGGGTTAAAGCTTTCCGCTCAGCTGCCGATACGGGCCGTTGAGCATGGCTCGACCCTCCTCCCGGTGGACTGAAGCTCACGTCCGTCGCCTGTTCTGGCGTGCTGGTTTCGGCGCCACGGCGAAGGAGGCGTCGCACTGGGCGAAGCGCGGCAAGGGCGCCACCCTCGCCTGGGTGATGAACGGCGGGCACGGCCCGACGCTCAAGGGACCCGCCCCGACCGTGGACGGCCACACGCTCGATCCCACCAACGAGTGGGGCCACGACGTGCTCTGGTGGCTCGACCGGATGGTGCGCACGCAGCGCCCGCTCGTGGAGAAGATGACGCTCTTCTGGCACGACCACTTCGCCACGCGCGACCAGGACCGCGCCGCTGATGCTGCGCGCAGAACAAGATGATGCGCGGGCACGCGCTCGGGCCGTTCCGCCTCGCTGCTCAAGGCCGTGACGACCGACCCGGCGATGCAGCTGTTCCTCTCGCTCGCCGACTCCGACAAGGACTCCCCGAACGAGAACTACGCGCGCGAGCTGATGGAGCTGTTCACGCTCGGCACGGGCTACAGCGAGCACGACGTCCGCGAGGCGGCGCGCGCGCTCACCGGCTTCAAGTCGAACTGGAGCCACAGCGGCGACTTCGGCGGCATCACCTACTCCCCGGACGACCACGACCCGGGCATGAAGCAGATCTTCGACAAGCGCGGGCGCTTCGACTGGCACGACGTGCTCGACCTCGTCGACCACGCCACCCGAACCACGCGCCCTTCCTGGTGGGGAAGCTGTGGGCCTACTTCGTCACCGAGCCGCTCGATCGCGGCACGCGCACGCGGCTGGTCCGCACCTACCGCGACTCCGGGCTGACGATCAAGCCGGTCGTCGAGGCGATCCTCACCCACCCGAAGCTGTACGCGGACCTCGAGCTCGCCGGCGATGGTGAAGTGCCCGGTCGTCTTCGTCGCCGGCGCCCTGCGCTCCACGCATCGCACGTCGACGCCGACAACTGGACCTGGCTGCTCGACAGCATGGGCCAGTTCCCGTTCGAGCCGCCGTCGGTCGCCGGCTGGGACTGGGGGCCCGCATGGCTGTCCACCAACACCGTGCGCGCCCGCTTCACCGCGGTGAACTACCTGGTGCAGAAGGGCGCGCTGAAGGTGGAGGACAAGTCCGACGCCGCCGGGCCTGTCCGTGGACGAGCACCTCGCCCGCGCCATGCACGCCACCGGCCAGCCGTGGATCTCCACCTCGACCAAGCGCTCGCTGCGGTCGATGGCGCCGCGCTTCTTCGCGGGCGTGAAGACCACGAACGACCTACCTCATGCAATCCCGCGCGGACATGTGCCAGCGCGCGCTGCGCCACCTGCTCCTCTCCGGCCCCGACGCCCAACTCCACTGATGCCCAACGCTCACCGCGCCTGCGACGACTTCCACTCCACGAGCGAGACCCGCCGCCGCTCGTTCCTCGACACGCCGCTGTCGCGCCGCCAGGTGATCGGCCGCGGCCTGGGCGCCGGGCTGGCCGTGTACGCGGCCAAGGCGATGCCGCTGACGCGCATCCTCGAGGCCGCCGAGGCCGAGGCGGCCGCCGCGCCCGAACGCGCCCGGTGCTCGTCGCGGTGTTCATGCCGGGCGGCTGCGACCTGCTCGACTCGATCGTCCCGATGAACCAGTTCGGCGCCTACGCCGACCTGCGGCCCGGCCTCAAGGTCGACCAGCCGGTCAGCGCTCGGCTCCACCGGCCTCGGCCTGAACCCGCGCTGGCGCAGCGGGCTGAACGGCGGCCTGAAGGGGCTGTTCGAGTCCGGCAAGGTCGGCTTGCTTCCCGGCATCGACTACTCGAATCCCGACCTCTCGCACTTCCACTCGCGCCACTTCTGGGAGACCGGCCTGATCACGCAGGACCAGGCCACCGGCTGGCTCGGCCGCTGGCTCGATCGCGCCGGCTCGCCCGACAACCCGCTCCAGGGCGTGTCGATGGACTTCGCGCTGTCGCCCGTGCTGCGCTCCGGCACGGCGCGCCGGTGGCCGCGGTGTCCTCGCCCGACGACGCCCAGTTCTGGATCCCCGGCCTGTGGGGCGACGCCGTTCGACCGCACGATGGAGACCTGGACCTCGATCTCCTCCAAGCGACCTACCGCGCCCGGGCCGGCCGCCGCCCACGCGGCCTCGCGCCAGGCCAAGAGCGTGGCGCGACATCGCTCGCGCCCTACAAGAAGGACGACAACGGCAACGATCCGCTCGCGCGGCGCCGTCGCCTACCCCGAGGGCGATCTCGGCGACCGCCTGAAGGTGCTCGCCGGCCTGCTGTCCCTGCCGCTCGGCATCCGCGTCGGTGACGGTCGAGGCCGACGGCGACTTCGACACGCACGACAACCAGGCCGAGGACCTCGGGAAGGGCCTGGCGGAGGTCCGGCGGCGCGCTGGCCGCCTTCCAGGCCGACCTCGAGGCACGCGGGGTCGCCGACCGCGTGCTCACGCTCGTCTGGTCCGAGTTCGGGCGCCGCCCGCAAGCAGAACGACTCCGGCGGCACCGACCACGGCGCCGGCGGCGTGGCCTGGGTGCAGGGCACGCGCGTGGCCGGCGGCGTGTTGAGCGACTACCCGGACCTGACCAAGCTCGACTCCGAGGACAACCTCGCCGTGACCGTCGACTTCCGCCGCGTCTACGCCAGCCTGCTCGAGCAATGGCTCGGCACCGACGCAGACGCAGGTGATCCCGAACGCGGGCTCGCTGGGCCGGCTGAAGCTCGTCGCGTGAACCGCGGCATCACCATCGCCCTGATGACGCTCGCCATCCTGGCGGGCGGCGCGGCCGCCCACGCGCGCGGCGCCCATACCAGCGCCTCGACGGCCGTGGGGGTGGGAGAGCGCGAGTGGCGCCTCTACCCGTACCGGACCCGCGTGAAGCCGGGCACGGTGCGCTTCAACGTCACCAACCTGGGCGAGGACGCCCACAACCTCCAGGTGCGCGGCCCGCACGGCTACCGCAGCTCCGTCACGCCCGACATCGGCTCCGGCCGCGACTTCACGCTCACCGCCCACCTGCGCCGGCCTGGCATCTACACGCTCATCTGCACCAAGCCCGGTCATGCCGCCAAGGGCATGAAGGCGCGCTTCGTGGTTCGCCGCTGACGCTCGCTGGATATCCTGCCGGGTCCCGCAGGAGTGGCCCGAACAAGGAGCTGTCGTTTTGAGCGAGGTCCAGTCAGGTCTTGAGGGCGTAGTCGCCTTCGCGACCGAGATCGCAGAGCCGGACAAGGAAGGCGGGGCGCTGCGCTACCGCGGCGTCGACATCGAGGACCTCGTCGGAAACGTCCGCTTCGAGAAGGTCTGGGGCCTGCTCGTGGACGGCCGCTTCGAGCCCGGCATGCCGCCGGCCGAGCCGCACCCGCTGGCCGTCCGCTCCGGCGACCCGCGCGTGGACGTGCAGGCCGCGCTGGCGATGCTCGCCCCCGAGTGGGGTCTCAAGCAGCTGATCGACATCAGCGACCAGCAGGCCCGTGACGACCTCGCCCGTGCCTCGGTCATGGCCCTCTCATTCATCGCGCAGTCGGCTCGCGGGGTGGGCCGTCCGCCGATCCCGCAGACCGAGGTCGACAAGGCGGAGTCGATCCCGGAGCGGTTCCTGATCCGCTGGCGCGGCGAGGCCGAACCCCGACCACGCCAAGGCGATCGACGCCTACTGGATCTCCGCCGCCGAGCACGGCATGAACGCCTCCACCTTCACGGCCCGCGTGTGTGCCTCCACCGGCGCCGACGTGGCCGCCTGCCTCTCCGCCGCGGTCGGCTCGCTCTCCGGCCCGCTGCACGGCGGCGCCCCCTCGCGAGTGCTCCAGATGCTCGACGACGTGGAGCGCGAGGGCGACGCCGAGAAGTACGTGAAGGACCTGCTCGATCGCGGTGAGCGCCTGATGGGCTTCGGCCACCGCGTCTACCGCGCCGAGGATCCGCGCGCCCGCGTGCTGCGGCGGACCGCCAAGCGAGGTCGGGCGCGCCGCGCGCCGAGGTGGCCGATGCGCTCGAGGAGGCGGCGCTCGCCGAGCTGCAGGCCCGCAAGCCCGACCGCGTGCTGGCCACCAACGTCGAGTTCTGGTCGGCGGTGGTGCTCGACTTCGCCGGCGTGCCGCCCGAGCTGTTCACGCCGATGTTCAGCTGCGCGCGCGTGGCGGGCTGGTCGGCCCACATCCTCGAGCAGAAGCGCGAGGGTCGCCTGATCCGGCCCACCGCCAAGTACATCGGTCCCGGGCCGCGCTCGGTGGCCGAGGCCGAGGCCGAAGGGCAGTCCGCCGCCGCCTGATGGAGGCGGCGACCACCGAGCAGGACACGCCGCCGGTCCACGGCGTCAGCTCGTTTGCCAAGTCGCTGTTCCTGGGGGAGATCCACGAGGAGATCGTCTTCCCGTACCCGCGCCCGAGCGACGCCGAGCAGGACAAGGTGCGCCTGCTCGTGCAGTCGGCGCGCGAGTTCGGCGAGGGCTACGACCAGTACGCGGTCGAGGAGCGCCGCTGGGTGGGCGACGACAAGATCGCCGAGCTCGGCGAGCGCGGCCTGACCGGCCTCTACGTGCCCGAGCAGTACGGCGGCGCTGGGCTGTCGCAGACGGGCTACTGCCGCGTGTTCGAGCAGTTCGCCCAGATCGACGGCGACGCTGTCGGTGGTGATGGGCGTGCACCAGTCGATCGGCATGAAGGGGATCGTGCTGTTCGGCTCCGACGAGCAGAAGGAGCGCTTCCTGCCCGACCTGGCGAGCGGCCGCAAGCTCGCGGGCTTCGCCCTCACCGAGCCGAACGCCGGCTCCGACGCCTACAACCTCGAGTCGCGCGCGGTCGAGCAGCCGGACGGCTCATGGGTGCTGAACGGCGAGAAGCGCTACATCGGCAACGGGAGCAAGGGCGCGCGTGTTCGTCACGTTCGCGCGCGCCGAGGTCGGCGGGAAGGACCGCCACATCGCCCTGATCCTCGAGAAGGGCATGGACGGCTTCGAGGTGGGCGAGCGCTTCGACACGATGGGGCTGCGCGGCAACGACCTCCGGCGCCTCTACTTCAAGGACGTCCGGGTGCCGAAGGAGAACGTGCTCGGCGAGCCCGGCGAGGGCTTCCACATCGCCATGCACATCCTCAACAACGGGCGGCTCTCGCTCGGCACCGGCTCGGTCGGCGCCGGCAAGTGGCTGCTCGACCGGGCGATCCACCACGTCAAGGAGCGGCGCCAGTTCGACCACCCCCTCGCCGACTTCGAGCTGGTGCAGGAGAAGATCGGCTGGATGGTCTCCTACCTCTTCGGGCTCGAGTCGATGTGCTACCTGACGACCGGGCTGGTGGACAAGGGCCTGCCGGACTACTCGCTCGAGTCGGCGATCTGCAAGGTCTCGGGCACCGAGTTCCTCTGGTACCAGGCCAACCGCGCCCTGCAGCTCGCCGGCGGCGCCGGCTACATGCGCGACGAGCCGTACGAGAAGGTCCTGCGCGACATCCGCATCTTCCCGATCTTCGAGGGCGCCAACGACGTGATGCGCGCCTTCATCGCGCTGACGGGCATCAAGCCGCTGGGCGAGAAGCTCGGGGAGCTCTCGGACATCGACCTCAGCGACTCCGATCCACTCGCTGGGGGTGCTCGCCGACTACGTGGGCGGCCGCGATCCAGCGCGAGGTGCGGCCCGACCGCATCAGCCTGGCCCACGAGGAGCTGAAGCCGCTGGCCGACTCGGTCTCCGACCAGGTCAAGCAGCTGCGCGGACGCCTGCGAGGGCCTCCTGCGCCGCGAGCGGCAGGAGATCATGCAGCGCCAGTTCCAGCAGAAGCGCGTGTCGTCGACGCCGTCTCCGACATCTACGCCCAGATCGCCGTGCTCTCGCGCGTCACGCAGATCTTCGAGGAGCAGGGCGTCGAGCCCTCGGGCCAGGAGCGCTACATCGCCGAGACCTTCTGCAGCCGGGCGGCGGCGCGCGTGGAGTCGAGCTTCCGCGGCATCGAGGACAACGACGACGAGCGCATGACGGCGATCGCCAAGCTCGCGTACAAGCGCGGCGAGTACGGCTACGCGCTTTTTCGAGGACTAGCTGCCGCTGACCAGCTCGGCGAAGCGGTCCGCGCCGCAGTTGCCGCCCGAGAGGATCACGCCGACGCGGCTGTCCGGCTCGAGCTCGACCTTGCCCGCCATCAGCGCGGCGATGCCGACGACCCCGCCCGGCTCGGCGACCACCTTCATGCGCTCGAACACGAAGCGCATCGCGTCGACGATCTCCGCGTCGGTCACCGTGACGACCGCGTCCACCAGCCGGCGGTTCACCTCGAAGGTCAGCTCGCCGGGGATCGTGATCTGCAGCGAGTCGGCGATCGTGCGCGGGACGGCGATGCCCCACCCGCTCGCCCGCCTCGAGCGAGCGCCGGTGGTCGTCGCCCGCCTCGGGCTCGACCCCGACCACGCGGGCATCCGGGCAGAGCTCGTTCACGATCGTGGCGCAGCCGGCCATCAGCCCGCCGCCGCCCACCGGGGCGAGCAGCAGGTCGAGCTCGCCGCCGTCCTCGATCAGCTCCAGCGCGGCCGTGCCCTGCCCGGCCATCACCAGCGGATCGTCGAACGGGCGGACCAGCGTCAGACCGCGCTCGCGCACCAGCTCCGCCGCGAGCGCCTCGCGGTCCTCGCTGTAGCGGTCGTAGGTCGACGACCTCGGCGCCGTAGCCGCGCGTGGCGGCGAGCTTGAGCGCCGGGGCGTCGGCCGGCATCAGGATCGTGGCGCGCGCTCCGACGCAGGCGCGCGGCGAGCGCGACGGCCTGGGCGTGGTTCCCGGAGGAGAACGCCAGCACGCCGCGCTCGAGCTCGCTCAGCGCTGAGCGAGCTGATCTTGTTGAAGGCGCCGCGGAACTTGAACGAGCCCGAGCGCTGCAGGCACTCCGCCTTCACGAGCACCCGGGCGCCGCACGCGCTCGTTGAGCGTGCTGGAGCGTGAGCACCGGCGTGCGGTGAGCCACGCCCTCGAGCGTGGTCGCGGCGGCGCGGACGTCCTCGGGGCCGATCAAGGCGCCGACGATACGGCAGCGCCTAGCCCCGCAGTCGCTCGGCGCGCGCCGGGGGCTCGGGGGCGGTGGCCTCCTCGACGGCCTCCTCGAACCCCTCCAGCGGGTTGGGTCGCGCCTCGGCGGGTGCCGCCGGCTGGTCTCCGGCGGTTCGCTTGGTGTGCTCGCGAATGCCCGCGAACGCCACGATGCCGGCGCAGGCGAGGGCCAGCAGCCCCTGGCCCACGGGGCGGTCGAAGATGCGGATCAGGATGAGGATGGCGGCGATGAAACCCACCGCGGCGATCGCGCTGCCGTCGCTGATCGGCATGTCGGACCTGTGGCCGCGTGCGCGGTTGCGCAGCATGTAGAGGACGCCCAGCGCCAGCACGACCTCGATCGCCTCGATGAACGAGAACGACCCGATCGTGCTCACGATCAACAGCACGCAGCCGGCGGCGGCGAGCCGCTGCTCGGTGTTCAGCCGAAGCCAGAACGCCGCAGGGGTGAGTCGCTGCTCAGAGCGGTTGCCGTCCCGCATACCCCGCCTCGAGCTCATGCCAGAAGCCGATCTCGTCCTCGCCGTCGATCCAGCACAGGTACACCTCGCGGCCCTCCCGCAGCGAGGGGAAGTCGATCAGCCCAGACTCGAGATCGCGCAGCACGATGTCCATCTGCTCGAGCTCGGCGAGCGCTGAGCGCAGCTCCAGGAAGCCCTCGGACACCACCTGTCCCGGCTCGCCGCCACCGTTGCCGGGCGCCGCGTGGGTCAGCGCGTCGCGCGCCTCCTTCTCGGTGAGCATCGCCTGGGCGTCGCGCAGCCGCTCGAGCCGCTCCCGCACCCACGGCAGCGCCGCGTTGGCCTGCTCGAGGGTGTAGTGGCGCTCGTGGTTCATACCGCTCCGTCGATGAGCTGTTGTACGGACGCGATCCGGCGGGCCACGAGCTCACGCACGCGCGGCTCCACGCCCTCGTCCGCGGCGAGGTCCCCGGCCTGCTCGAACGCCTCGAGGGCGCGACCGAGGTGGTCCGGGCTGCTGCTGCTCTTGAGCACGTTGTCACCCCGCAACAGGAGCGTACGGATGCGCTCGGAGGGATCGCGCTCGGCGCTCACGCCGCCACGGGAGCGCTCGCGGCCGCGCGCAGGCGCTCCTCGAGCAGGCGCGCGTCGGCGTCCGAGACGGTCCTGAGCTGGCCCTGAAAGGCGAGCCGCCAGTGCTCGGCCGGCCACTTGCGCACGTGCTCGAGGCCGGGCGCCGAGCTCCTCGCCGGGCACGAACTGCTCCTCGCCGAGCACGAGCACCGGCTCGGTCTCGAAGCGCCACGGGTACTGATCCGGCTGGCCCGGCTTACCCGGCCAGATCTTCGTGCGGTCCTCGTACATCTCGCCGGTCACGCGCGCGATGCCGCCGAAGGCCTGAACCTTCGTCACGTAGAAGACGATCAGGTCGCCCGGCTCGACCTGCTCGGCCATGTTGCGGCGGCGCTCCTTCATGCCGATCACGCGGAAACCGTGCTCTCGCGTGGCCTCGAAGTTCTCGAGCGAGCCCGTGAGGATCCACGTCTTGGCCGCCATGAGTCACAGGGTAGCCGTCTGCGCTGGTAGGTTGGCGCCCATGTCCCACGACTTCGACGCCATCCAGCCAGGCGAGATCGCGTTCCGCCTCGAGCTGCACCGCAGCCGAGCTGAAGGTCACCCACACCGCCCTCAAGTCACTGCTGGACGACTACGGGCACGACGAGCACGACGTGCTGCAGGTAATCCACGAGGTGCTCGCGAAAGCTGCCCGATGAGCATTCGATCAGGGCGATCGATTCTGCAGCGGGAGCTCGGCGGGCGCTAGCGCGTCGGCAGTTGGCAGTTCGCGGGCTACGCCCGCTGCAGTTGGCAGGGCGCTCGGGCTCGGACGTAGTTGCTAACTGCTAACTGCAAACTGCTTACTCAATGGGTATGTCCTCCACGTCGCGTCTCGGCGGCCTCGCCGCCTAGTCGCTCCAGGTACCAGTCAATAAGTGCCCGCAGCGTCAGCAGCACTTCGCGCACCAGCGCGTTGAACTGACCTCGGAGCTCGCGGGGCAGCACGCTGCGCGCCATGTCGATCAGCGCGAAGAGCGGTGCGAGGTCGGGACCAGCCGCCGGGCGCGGGGGAGGGTCGTCGGATCCGGGCGTCCAGGTGTCCCAGTCCACCTCGTCCCAGCGCCGCTCGGCACCTGCTCTATCGGTCTGTGAGTGCTCCGTCATCGCTCCGCTCGAACAGGATCTCGAGCGCCCCTCCTTCGAATCGTGCCGTGCGCGGCCGGTAGGCGGCCAGCGCGGCGGCAGCATGATAGTTCGCTTCTGCTGGCCCACGCGGACGATCACGTCGAGGCCGATCTTCTTCAGGTCGATGTCCGCCTTCTCCGCGAACGGGATCGGCAGGCGCAGCTTGGCCGACACCGTTGTCGGTCACCAGCTCCTGCGCCAGCTCCTCGTGCAGCACGGCGCCGGCCTCGAGCTCCCCGAAGATCACCGTCGCCCAGGCGGTCGAGCATCTCCGGCCCCATCACCTCCTGGTCGAAGTAGGGCGCGGACAGGATCGGCACGCGGTGCGAACGCGGAGCTGACCAGCTCCATCTGCTCCTGCTGCAGCCCGCGCCAGGCGGCGAAGTAGCCCTCGTCGACCTCGGGCGGGAACATGCGGTTCACGATCACCGCGTCGGTCAGGTAGCCGTAGAGGTTCAGGTAGGTGAAGGTCCGCATCGCCTCGCGGATGACCATCCGGTCGGGGTTCATCACGAGCCGTATCGAGGTGGACGAGCGGTCGCGCAGGATGCCGTTCATCGCCACCAGGTTGCGCACCAGGCGCTGGACGTCGTCGAACACCGCCTCGCTCGGCAGCGAGACGTCGAGGAACGTGCGCGCGAACGGCCGCGCCGCCGCCACCACCCGCTTCTCCCACGGGAACACCTTCTCGAGCCACCAGCTGGCCACGTCGGGGAACGAGAGCAGCCGCAGCGTCTCGCCGGTGGGGGCGCAGTCGACGATGATCGCGTCGTACTCCTCCTGACTCGTGGAGGCGCTTGATCTGGAGCAGCGAGAACAGCTCGTCCATGCCCGGACGGCACGGTCAGCTCCTCGGCCGAGATGCGGTCCACGCCGCGCTCGGCGAGCAGATCGCCGAGCCATTCCTGGACGGCCTCCCAGTGGCGCTCCATCTCCTGCTGGGCCTGGACCTCCTGGCCGAAGAGGTTGTCCGTGACGGGCGTGGGCTCGCTGCCGAGCTCCGTGTCGAGCGAGTCGGACAGGCTGTGCGCCGGATCGGTGGAGAGCACGATCGTGCGCATCCCGGAGGCCGCGCAGCGGCGCGCGGTCGCCGCCGCGACGCTCGTCTTGCCGACGCCGCCCTTGCCCGTGTAGAGAATCGTCCGCGGAGCCATGGGCGGGCATCGTAGCCGCGGGCCGCCGGTCCGGCAGCGCCGGGCTTGACATTACGAAACCGTACGGTTACGTTACGTATATGAGCGTCGAGGCCGGATCGAGGCCACGGGCCAGGAGCGCGGGCAGGCCGCGTGACCCGCAGATCGGCCAGGCGATCGACTCGGCGGTGCGCAGGCTCCTGTCCGAGCGGAGCTTCGCCGGGATGACCATGGACGCGGTGGCGGCCGAGGCCGGCGTGGGCAAGCCCGCCATCTACCGCCGCTATCGCGACAAGGCCCAGATGGTGGCGAGCGTGGTGGCCGAGCAGCTGCCCGTGATGGAGCCGCCCGACCTCGGCGACACCAAGGCGGAGATGCTCGCGATGTTCACGCACGGGCTGCCCGCCGAGGGCCTCCCATACGTGGCGTTGATCGGCGGCCTGATCGCCGAGCACGGCCGCCATCCCGAGCTGATCGAGGCCTTCCGCGAGCGCGTGCTGCTGCCGCGGCGGGCGATGGTGCAGAGCGTGATCGAACGCGGTCAGGCGCGCGGCGACATCCGGTCGGACCTCGACCCCGTGATGGGCATCGACCTGCTGGCCGGGCAGTTCCTGGCCCGCGTGTTCGCCGGCGTCGACGTTGGGCCCGCCTGGCGGGAGCGGGCGTTCGAGTTCTGGTGGAAGACCGTCAAGAGCCAACCCGGGAGCAGCAGATGAAAATCGCCTTCTCAATCGACATCGCCCGCCCAGTGGCCGAGGTCTTCGCCTACGTCACCGACCCGGCCAGCCTCCCCGAGTGGCAGCCCACCACGCTCGAGGTCCGGATGGAGAGCGACGGCCCGATGGGCGTGGGCACGCGCATGACCGAGGTCCGGCGCGGGCCGTTCGGACGCAGGATCGAGTCGCTCGTGGAGGTCTCCGAGTACGAGCCGGACCGCCGCTTCTCGCTGCGGATAGTCGACGGTCCGTTGCCCGTGGACGGCGCCCACACCTTCGAGGCCACGCCCCGCGGCACCCGCATCGACTTCGTGGCCGAGGGCTCGCCCCACGGCGCCCTCCGGCTGGCCGAGCCGCTGCTGCGCCGCGTGCTCGCGCGCCAGTTCCGCTCCTACTACGAGCGGCTGAAGCAGGTGCTCGAGGCGCGCCCCGTCAGCGTCGCCTGACGGTCACCTGGCCCGAGGTCACCGTGTGGTGGTCGAGGTAGTCGATCGTGGTGAAGGTCACGCTGTAGCGCCCGGGCGCCTTCGGCACCCAGGCGAAGCCGTGCACCCCGTAGGCGGACTGGAGCCTGCTCGCGTACGCGACCTTGCCGCCGCGCTTCACCACCACGCTGACGCACGAGTCCTTCGACAGCCGGTAGCGCAGCGCCGCCGTGTGCTTCACGCGCGCGTGCGGCGCGCCCAGGAAGTCGAGCTTCGGGAACTGCGTGAGGTAGGAGGTGAAGAGCTGCGAGTACTTGCAGTAGGTGGGGGCGGCGGTGCGCTGGCAGAGGCCCTTCAGGAAGTCGCGCACCACGCGGTGGTAGTTGAGGTCCGATTCCCGCCCGTTCAGCGAGTAGAGCGACCAGGCGCCGGTGTCGTAGTGCGGGATCGCGTTCTGGGCGGCCCGGTCGCCACGCTGGAAGATCGCCATCGCGGTGGGGTCGCCGGTGGCCTTGGCCAGGTCGAAGATCCCGTTCAGCGACTGAAGGAAGCCGTTGAGGATGAACAGGTGGCTGGAGAACGAGTACTGGAGGTACCAGTCACCCCCGAAGGCCGTGGTCAGCACGCCGTCGGGCGGCGGCAGCTGGAACGCGCCAAGCGCCGAGCGCGCGATGTCGAGGTAGTGCGGGTCGTTCAGGACCTGTGCGCCGGCCACCAGCGCCTGGATCGCCGTGCCCTGTGACAGGCCACTGGTCCACGGCGGGCTGCCGCCGCCGAACGGGAACCAGTACTCCCAGGTGGTGTAGCCGCCGCGGATCGAGGAGGTGGCCACCATCGCGTCGAGCAGCGCCTTCAGCTGGTCCGGGTGGCACGGCACGCTCGGGCCGTAGAGGCCCTTGCAGGCGCTCGCGAGCGCGTTCACCTTGCCGAAGTTCGCCAGCGGCTGGAGCTGGAGCCCGTTGCCGGGGTAGTACTCGAACACGATCGGGCTGTCGTCGAACACGTAGCGCACGGGGGTCACGTAGCCGGCGGTCTGGGCGCCGCTCTTCTGGGCGAAGTAGCGGCACGGGCTGGGCGTGGGCGGGGGGATCTTGGGGAGCGGCTTCGAGGGCCAGAACTCCACGTTGTGCTGCAGCTGGAAGAAGAGGGCGGGGAGGCGCGAGATCGTCAGGTAGCCGTTCCTCGAGATCCGCTCCAGCGAGCGCACCACGCCCTGGAGGTTGGCCCGCCGGACGCCGTGAAGGCGCTTGTAGGTGGTCACGGCGTTCTTGTACTCGTCGCGGTACTGGATGTAGAGCGGCTCGGGCAGCGCACCGCTGCGCAGGTCGCGCAGGAGCACCTTGCGCACGCTGGCGCCCGGCACGGCGGCCTTCACGGCGGCGGGGGTGCCGACTGGCGCCCGGGCCGGGCGTGAGCAGTCGCCCGAGGGCGCAAAGGGCAGCTCGCTGGACTGGCCGGGGAGGGCCGGATCGTCGCGAGGGATCACCCGGTCGCCGCTCACGAGCAGCACCTCGGAGGCCGAGGCAGGAGCAGCCAGGGCCAGCGAACCCAGTGCCGCCGCTATCAGCGCTCGTCCCGTCATCCGGCTATTCAACGGGTCTGGAACTGCAAAGTTGCGAGTACGCGAGGTAGTACCCTCGTCGTCCGCGCAGATCCCGACCAGGAGCAACCTTTGCCATCGCGACCGCGACTCCTCTTCCCCCTACTTCTCGTCCTGATTCTGGGCGTCTCCGTGGCGGTTGCGGCTTGCGGCGGCGGCTCCAGCGGTAGCGGCGGCAACTCGAAGGACGCCACGACCCTGCTCGACACCGCGTTCAAGCAGCCGATCAAGAGCGCCAACGTGTCGATCGACATCGAGATCGGCGTGAGCGGCGTGGCGCAGCTGAAGGGCCCGATCTCGGTGAAGCTGAACGGCCCGTACGAGAGCAGCGGGTCGGGCCAGCTGCCCAAGTTCGACTTCGACGCGAACATCACCGGCGGCGGCCAGAGCCTGCCGCTCGGGGCAACGTCCACCGGCGACAACCTCTACATCACGCTGCGCGGCACCTCGTACGAGGTCGGCACGCAGCTGGTGGCCCAGATCAATCAGCAGCTCGCCCAGCAGGCCAAGACCAACCCCGGCAAGAGCCTCTCAGCCTTCGGCGTCAACCCGCTGAGCTGGCTGAGCGGGGCCAAGAACGCCGGCGACACCACCGTGGCGGGCACCAAGGTCACCCATATCTCGGCGCAGATCGACGTCGCCAAGCTGCTCGACGACCTGAACACGATCGTCTCGAAGGCCAACCTCAGCGGCACCGGCGCCACGAAGCCGCCGCAGATCACGGCGGAGCAGAAGGCGCAGATCCAGAAGATGGTGGAGAACCCGAGCCTCGACGTCTACATCGCCAAGAGCGATCAGACGCTGCGGCGGCTGGCCACGACGATCAACATCTCGGTCCCGAAGGACCAGCAGTCGAAGGTCGGCGGCCTGACCGGCGGCACGATCAAGTTCTCGATCGAGCTGGCCAACGTGGGCGAGCCGGTGGAGATCAAGCCGCCCGCCAACCCGCAGCCGCTGTCCGCGCTCACTGGCGCGATCGCGCCCTCGCTCGGCGGTCTCGGCAGCGGAAGCTCCAGCGGGAGCGGGAGCAGCACGCCGCCCACGGGCAGCAGCTCGCCCAGCTCGAAGCAGTTCCAGGACTACGCCAAGTGCATCCAGAATGCCGGCGGCGGCGCGAACGCCAGCGCGCTCCAGAAGTGCGCTGCGATCCTCAGCAAGTAGTCGGTTGCCCACGCTCTACCGCGCCCGGTTCTCGACCAACGTCGAGCGCGTGGCGCTCGCGTTCGCCCACAAGGGGCTGAGCGCGGAGTCGGTCTGGATCGAGTACTCCGACCGCAGCGAGGTTGAGCGCGTCAGCGGCCAGGGCCTCGTGCCCGTGCTGGTGGAGGACGACGGCACGGTGGTGCTGGAGTCGATGGAGATCGTGCGGCACCTGGATCGGCGCCACCCCGAGCGGCCGCTGTACCCGGCCGACGCCGCCCGGCGCGAGGAGATGCTCGTCTTCATCGATTGGTTCAACCTCGTCTGGAAGGGCCCGCCGAACGCGATCGAGGCGGAGCTCGGCAAGCCGGCCCCGGACGCGGCCGAGATCGAACGGCTGTCGGGGCTGATGGGCGCGGCGCTCGACCGCTTCGAGGCGATGCTGTCCGGCCGCGACCACCTGATGGGCGACGAGTTCTCGGCCGCCGACTGCGCCGCCTTCCCGTTCCTCAAGTTCGCCCAGGTGCGCGACCCCGAGGACGACGAGCTGTTCCACCGCGTGCTCGAGGAGCATCAGCAGCTGGGCTCGACTCACCCGCGCCTGGCAGACTGGATCGGGCGGGTCGACGAGCGCCCGCGGATCTAGGAAAGGACGGTCAACCGTGGACTGGAAGCTCGAGCTGGTGTCGATTCCCGTGTCGGACGTCGATCGCGCGAAGGCGTTCTACACCGAGCAGGCGGGGTTCAACGCCGACCACGACCATCGGGTCAGCGACGAGATGCGCTTCGTGCAGCTCACGCCTCCGGGCTCTGCCTGCTCGATCGCGCTGGGCACGGGCATCACCGATGCGACGCCCGGCTCGGTCAGGGGCATGCAGATCGTGGTCTCCGACATCGAGGCCGCGCGAGCCGAGCTCGTCGAGCGGGGAGCTGAGGTGAGCGAGGTCCAGGTGTTTCCCTGGGGCTCGTTCGTGTTCTTCAGCGATCCGGACGGGAACAGCTGGGCCGTCCAGCAGCTCCCCGCTCGCGAGTAGACGCTCTAGGCCGCCTCGGCCTCGAGCGCCAGCAGGCCGCGCTTCATCTCGAGCCCGCCGAGGTAGCCGCCCAGGCCGCCGTCGCTGCGCAGCACCCGGTGGCAGGGCATGATCACCGGCCACGGGTTGGTCGCGCAGGCGCCGCCGGCGGCCCGCACCGCGCTCCGGTTCCCCGCGGCCTCGGCCAGCTGGCGGTAGCTGCGCGTCTGCCCGTAGGGGATCGCGGCCATCGCCTCCAGCGCGCGCCGGCGGAAGCCGCCGATCGCGTCCAGGTCGAGGTCGACGGCGAAGCGGGTGCGCTCGCCGGCGAAGTACTCCTCGAGCTGGCGGCGTGGGTCGTCGAGCTCCCCGCTCGCCTCGACGGCGCTCGCCTGGGCCCGCTCCTCGAGCCCGCTGAGCACCTCGTGGAAGCCCTCGCGCTCGAACGCGATGCGCACGAGCCCGGCAGAGCTCCCCACCAGCAGCAGCTGGTCGTACGGGGTCTCGACGGTCGTGAAGGTCAGTTGATCTGTGGCGCTGAGGGTGGTCATCGTGGTTCCTTTCATTTTGCTTCGTGGAAGATCACGCCGAGGCTCACGCGCTCGCCGGCACTCACCGTGCTCACGCCGTGGCGCATGTTGGCCCGGTAGTGCCCGCGGCTGCCGGCCACCGGCCGCTCGCGGGTGGTGAAGATCAGGAACTCGCCGCGCTCGAGCGCGACCACGTGGGCACGCGACTGGCGGCGGGGGCGCTGCTCGACCAGCACCAGCTCGCCGCCCTCGTAGTCGAGGCCGCGGTGGCTCAGCACGGTCACCACCTGGAATGGGAACGCCAGCTCGCCGTAGAGGTCCTGGTGCAGGGCGTTGTAGCCGCCCTCCTCGTAGCGCAGGATCAGCGGCGTGGGCTTCGTCTGCCCGAGCGCGTGGCAGCGCTCCACCAGCCCATCCAGCTCGGCCGGCCACTCCTCGCCCGTGCCCAGCATGTCCGCCCAGCGGTTGGCGGCCTCGGCCAGCGGGGGGTAGAAGGCTCGCCGCAGCTCGTTCACAGCCTCGGGCAGCGGGTTCGCGAAGTACCTGTACTCGCCCTCGCCGAAGCCGTGGCGTGCCATCTCCACCCGGCTGCGAAAGCCGCCCTCCTCCCAGAGGGCCGCCAGGTCCTGGCACTCGTCCGAGTCGAGGATGCCGGCGGTGCGCGCGAAGCCGCGCTCGTCGAGGTCGGCGTGCAGCTCCGCCCAGGGCAGCGCCCGCACGCGCTCGGTGATTGTCTCCGTGGCGATCATGCCCGTAAGACGTACGGCCGCCCGGTTTCGTGAGGGCGCCTACGCGAACGCGAACACGACGCACAGCAGCACGTACACGATCAACAACTGCAGGCCGCCGAACCAGTTCGACTCGCCCTCGTTCGTCATGTGCGTGGCGATCAGGACCGCGAACAGCATCGCCACCAGCTCGTAGCCGTTGAACACGAGCGCCATCGGGTGCGGGCCGAGGAGGAACGAGATCAGCACCAGCACGGGCGTGACGAACAGGGCCACCTGGGCGGCCGACCCGACGGCGATGTTCACCGCCAGGTCCATCTTGTCCTTGAGCGCCACCGTGACGGCCACCCAGTGCTCCGCCGCGTTGCCGACGATCGCCACCACCACCGCACCGATGAAGAACTGCGACAGCCCGATGCTCTTCGCGGCGTGCTCGATCGATCCCACCAGCAGCTCGCTCATCAGCGCCACGCCGGCTCCGGCGATCGCGAGCATCACCACCGAGCGCCGCACGGGCCAGGCGCGCTCCTTGTCCTCCCCCGGCGTATAGGGGTTGAACAGCTCTCGGTGCGTGCGGAGCGAGAAGAAGAGGCCACCCGCATAGCTCAGGAGCAGCAGCCCCGCGGCCAGCGCGGACAACAGCTCGACCTTGTGGCCGTAGTCCACGCGCAGATCGCCGACGCCGGGCAGCCCCTGTCCGCGCACCAGCTCGAAGATCGCCGGCATCACCACCGCCACCAGCGCCAGCAGCAGCATCGAGGTCTGCGAATGCGCGGCGGTGCGATTGAAGGTCTGCTTCGCGCGGTTCCAGCCGCCGAAAAACATCGCCGCGCCCAGTACGAGCAGCGTGTTCGACACGATCGAGCCGACGATCGAGGCCTTCACGACCTCCTGCAGCCCCTTCCCGAGCGCGAACAGGGCGATGATCAGCTCGGGAGCGTTGCCGAACGTGACGTTCAGCAGGCCGCCGATGCCCGGGCCAGACTGAGTGGCCAGCTCCTCGGTGGCGCGCCCCATCAGCGCGGCGGTGGGGATCACGCCGGCGGACGCGGTGAAGAAGATCAGCGTGTCGGGCGCGTCGGCGATCTTCAAGATGATCGCCAGCGGAATGAACACGGCGAGGTAGTAGACGGGTCGCACGAGGGCGCAAAGCCTACGTGCAGGGGGTGTCATCGCCGTCGAGCGCCACTAAGCTCGCCTGAAGGGGGGTGGGCGGTGATCGACCACGTCAACAACCTCAAGCTCCAGCACATGGTGGAGCTGAGCAAGCTCGGTGACGGCTGCGCCGCCATCGAGTCAGAGATCGAGCGCTGGCTGGTGGAGCACGATGTGGTGTTCGACGGGCAGACGATCCCGTTCGTGCTGATGCCGCACTTCGTCTCGCCCGGTCAGATCCGGCGCGTTCGCAGCGCGGTGGCCTGCCTTTCGCGCGTGCTGGGCCGCTTCTGCGACGCCTACCCGGGGGACGCCGCCCTGCGCGAGGAGCTCGCGCTGAGCGACTTCGAGGACGACCTGATCCGGATCGACCCCGGCTATCCCGAACCCGGTGCGCATCTGCCGCCTGGACGCCTTCCTGCAGGGCTACGAGGTCAGGTTCCTCGAGTTCAACGCGGACTCGCCGGCGGGCATCGGCTACACCGACGTGCTCTACGAGGGGCTGCGCAAGGCGATCGACCTGCCGCGCGTGAACGGCGAGTTCGACACCACCTACACGCCGATGCTGCCCGAGCTGATCGAGACGCTGCTCGACGCCTACCGCCACGCGCGCGCCGCCCAACCGGAGCTGCCTGAGGCTCCGCGCCTCGCGCTGGTGGACGTCGCGGACACCCCGTCGGTCCCCGAGTTCCGGATCATCTGCGCCGCGGCGCGGGCTGCCGGCCTCGACGCTCGCCACGTCAGCCTCGAGGAGCTGAGCTACGACGGCTCGCAGCTGCGCGCCCAGGGCGAGCCGGTGCACCTGGTCTACAGGCGCGTGCTGGTCGAGGACATGGGGGGCCCGGGCAGCGCCGACCTGATCGCCGCCGCGCGCGACCGCCGCGCCGTCATCCTCAACCCGTTCCGCTCGCGGGTGGCCAACAACAAGAAGCTGTTTGCGCTGCTCGAGGACCCGCGCTTCGCGCACCTCGTGGAGCCCGACGAGCTCGACTCGATCCGGGCCACGATCCCCTGGACGCGAGTCCTGCGCCCCGGCCCCACGACCTACGGGAGCTGGGTGGTCGACCTGCTGGCGTTCGCGTCGGACAACCGCGAGCGGTTGGTGCTGAAGCCGGTCTCGGACTACGGCGGACACGGCGTGGCGCTGGGGATCGAGACCGCCCAGGCCGACTGGGACGCGATCATCGAGGCCCACGCCGAGGCGGCGGATTTCGTCGTGCAGGAGTACGTTCCGGTGCCGGAGGAGATGTTCCCGACGGTGGAGGACGGCCGGGTGCAGATGCGCCTCAAGCGCTTCAACATCAACCCGTTCGGGATCGGCGGGCACTACGCCGGCATGATCACCAGGATCTCCGATCGGGCCGTGATCAACGTGTCCGCCGGCGGGGGCCTCTTGCCGAGCGTGGTGGGCCGTCACAAGCAACGCCTGCTCGCCGAGGACGAGTCGGGGGAGGGAGAGATGGTGCATGGCAGCCCATGAGCCGCTGAAGCTGGGCTACGACGTCGACGAGAACGCGATTCGCTTCTCCAACTACTTCCACGCGCTACGGGAGCTGGTGCACCTGAGCGCCGGCTGGCTGCCCCTCGAGCCGAGCTGGGAGCG
Source organism: uncultured Thermoleophilaceae bacterium (assembly GCA_963770325.1). Lineage (GTDB taxonomy): Bacteria > Actinomycetota > Thermoleophilia > Solirubrobacterales > Thermoleophilaceae > JAICJR01. The sequence goes on from CAVYPF010000009.1 coordinate 175,286, forward strand.
CAAGTACGCGCTGGGCGACCACCTCCACGACGACGCGCGCGGGGTGACGAAGGTCAAGCGCCGCCTCTACGAGCTGCGCCACCCGAGCGACTATCCGGGTGCGCCCGGCGAGGAGCTCGGCGCGCTGCTCGATCGCATGGCGGCCGCCCCCACGGCCGACGCGTACGTGGCGCTGGCCTACGGCGAGCTCAAGCCCACGCTCGCCAGCGCGATGAAGCGCCACCTGCACGTGCTCGATCCGGTCACCGACGAGCCCTCTCTACGGCTGCTACGCCAACTGCTCGAGCGCCAGCTGCGGCACATGGACGAGCTCGGCGTGCGCGAGCGGCGGGTGTCGATCGAGGACCTGGGAGCGCTGCCCATCCGGCTCAAGGAGACGCGCGAGCTGACCGTGCTGGCGCCGCTGCCCGAACCGGCGCGCGACTCGTTCGTGGAGGTGACCGCGGAGGGCGACCCATATCTCTCGGACGAGCTCTACGTGAACGGGGATGAGAACCACGTGCCGGTCGAACCCGAGGAGCAGCGCCACTTCTTCCACGGCCTGATGGACGCAGAGCTGTCGGCCGCCGAGCTGATGGCGCGCAACATGCACGAGTACCCGCAGATGCCGTGGGACTTCCACGTGGACATGGCGCGCCAGACCTGGGACGAGCTGCGCCACGCCCGCGTGCACGACGTGCTGATGCAGACCGAGCTGGGCTGCCGCTGGGGCGACTACCCGGTCGGCTTCGCCTATTTCAGGTCGATCTACGCCTACGACCTGCTGGGCCGCCTGGCCCTCTTCAACGGCACGAGCGAGCAGCGAGCGATGTGGCGCCACTCGCACCGCCGCAAGGTGCTGGTGGAGCGCGGGCAGGAGCAGGTGGCCAAGGTGTTCGACTACCTGCTGGCCGACGAGGTGCCGCACGTGCACAACGGCGCCCGCTGGGGCGCATGGCTGCTCGGCGGCGACGAGCGCGCCTACCGCGAGAAGGTGCGCGAGCTCAGAACGGGCCTCGACGCGACGGGGCAGCCCACCGGGGCTCAGTCGAGCTAGCCGAACCCAACAGACACCTGGGTGCCGTATCGATGCGAGGGCGTGGGCGGGCGATCATCTGACCCATGACAACCGTCCTCTTCATCTCGAGCCACGACCGGCACTGGGACGCCCACGTCGCCCGCCGGCGTCCGGACCTGGTGCTCGAGGAGAGCGACCGACCCGAGCGCATGATCGATCGCTACTGGGAGCTCACCTCGAGCGAATACGGCACGCTGGATGCCACGCCGACCGATCGCATCCGGGTGCTTCGGCACCTGATCGCCGAGGTCACGCGCGAGCCCGCCGTCGCGCTGGATCCGCTCAGCGCCGCGCAGCACGCCCTCGCTGCGCAGCTGGGCCCCAAGACCGACTGGACGGCCGCTCAGACCGCGCGCATCGCGGCGCTGATGGACACGCATGCCGGCGCACAGCCCCACATCGTCCGGATCGAGGACGGCACCCTGCTCGTGGGCTTCGGCCCCCGGCGTCGCGGCGGCGTCTTCAGCGTCGACGTTGCCGGACGCGCGGCCTGGACCGAGCTGGCAGCGAGTTCGCGCGAGCTCATCGCCGCCTAGTCGCTACTCGTCGTCCTCCACGTAGCCGAGCTCAGGCTCCTCGTCCTCTTCGTCGTCGTCGGTCTCCTCGTCGAGACCGAGGTCGACGTCGTCGGACTGGGCGCGGCGAGAGCGGCCGTCGCCCCCGTGGTAGGTGGCCTGGAAGGTCTCGAGCATCTCGTCGCGGGCCGACTCGTCAACGGGCGTGTCGTCGGAGACGAGCACCCAGTCCGCACCCTCGAACTCCTCCATATTGAAGATCTCGGCGTCCATCGAGGGGGAGTCGTCCACGACGAGCATCACCTCGGTCTGGGGGTTGAAATACGTCCCCGGGCGGATGATCAGCTCGTCCAGTTCGTAGCGGCGACCGCGTGGCATGCGCGTATCTATACCCGATTGGCGAGGCGGGCTACGCGCCGAGATCGCGGAGCTGCCGCTCGACCTCCTCGTCGACGTTCAGGGGCGCCTCTCCACGGCGCACGCGACGCTCGTTCCGAGCGACCACGAGCTGGCGCACCTCCTCGCGCAGGGCGTCGTCGCGGACCACCGCGGGCGGGGAGGTGAGCGCCGCCACCTCGGCCTCCACGTCGAGCGGCGGCTCGCCGCGTGCCTCGCGCCGGGCGGACTTCGCCTCGACCAGCTGACGTATCTCCTCCTCCGCCTCCGCGCGCCCAAGCGGGCTGTCAGGGGCAGGTCCGGCCGCGGGCTCGCCATCGAGTGAGAACGAGCCCTTCCCCACTTCGTCGTAGAGGCGCCCGCTGCCGACGAAGGCCACCAGCGCCCCCACGATCCCGAGGATCGAGACGCCGATCACAACAACTGCCAGGCCGCTGTCCACCTCGCTTACAGTGTGGCCCATGTGGCGCAGGCTGCGCCGCCGGTCGCTCGCGCCGAGCCGGCCGGCGCTCTACCCCGACCAGCTGGGCCTCGCGCTGCTCACCCTCGCGGCCCTCGGCGGCGGCATCTATCTGGTCATCCGCATCCTCGTGAGCTGAGCGAATTCCCGCTCCCAGAGCGGAATCTCGACTTAATGTGCCTGATCTGACCGGATTCGGGGTATCCTTCAAACAGTCGTTGACTGACGAATCAGTCGGGCGGGAGACAAGGAGCTTCGAAGTGGTCGATTTCACGCTTACCGACGAACAGAAGGACATGCGGGAGATGGCGCATGACTTCGCCGAGAAGGAGATCCGGCCTGTCGCCTGGGAGTACGACAAGGACGGCACCTGGCCCCAGGACGTGATCGAGAAGGCCTGGGAAGTGGGCCTGATGAACACGCATCTGCCCGAGGAGTACGGAGGCGCGGGCCTCGACTACCTCACGGGCGCGATCATCGAAGAGGAGATCGGCTGGGGCTGTTCCGGCATCGGCACCTCCCTCAGCTGCAACGGCCTGGCCACCGCGCCGATCATCCTCGGCGGTTCGGAGGAGATCAAGAAGAAGTACCTCGGCATGCTCGCCGAGGGGCCGAAGCTGGCGTCCTTCTGCCTCACCGAGCCCGACGCCGGCTCAGACGTGTCCGGCATGCGCACCACTGCCGTGAAGAAGGGCAACCAGTGGGTGATCAACGGCAGCAAGTGCTTCATCACCAACGGCGGCTACGCGGACTACTACACGGTCTACGCGAAGACCGACAAGGAGGCCGGCCACCGCGGCATCAGCGCGTTCGTGGTTGACCGCCATCTCGACGGCGTCACCGTCGACAAGAAGGAGGACAAGCTCGGCCAGCGCGCCTCGAACACCGCGACGATCTCGTTCAACGACGTCGCGATCCCCGAGGAGAACCTGCTCGCCGAGGAGAACAAGGGC
>CAVYPF010000010.1:0-30851 GCA_963770325.1 uncultured Thermoleophilaceae bacterium
CCGCTCAGAGGCCTTCCTGGGCCTCGAGCTGGCCGGATTTCACCGCGTCGGTGAGTGCCTTGTAGTCGCGTTCGTTCTGGTCGGCGTACGCCTCGGAGAACTCGAGGATCGCCCGGTCGAAGCTGTCGCCCGTTGCCGAGGTAGGAGGCGATCGCGATCACGGTCGCCGCTGCGGGCGTGCGCGCGGGCGAGCGTCCAGCCGCAGAGCCTGCCGTACGTGGCCATCCCCTTCGGGACCATCTGCTCGATCTCCGCGGAGCCCTTCCAGTCCTTGAGCTGCCGGCCGTAGAAGTCACGCGACTTCGCCGTCGAGCCCGGAGTCGACGTGCAGCCAGCCGAGGAAGATGTCGCTGGTCGGCCTGCATCAGCCGCTGTCCGTTGACCACTCGCTCGCCGTGGTTCGAGAACTCGCTCGGGCCGAGGAACTCCTCGAGCACCGACGCCTCGGCCTCCTTCATCTGCAGGAACAGCGGGTCCTGGCCGTCGCGGCCGAGCAGCAGCGCGATCCACGCGCGGGTGCCGACGCTGCCCGACGCCGACCACCTTGCGCGCGAAGTCGACCAGCTCGAACTGCTCGAGCAGCACGCGCCGGTCGACACTCGAGCGTCTCACGGTAGGCACGCATCAGCTCGTGCAGCTCATCGAACATCTCGTCGCGCTGCACGCCCTCGGCGCGAGCTTGTCGATCGGGACGATCAGCGGCGACTGATCGACGATCCGCGACTTCGCCGTCGACGACTCTGGGTCAGCTTGGAGAACGCCGACATGCTGTCCTGCGTGCGCGCCTTCGCGAGCGTCTTGTCGGTTCGCTTGACCTGCTTCGGCCTTGAACTGCGGCGCGAATTCTGCGAGCACCGTTCTCGATCTCCAGGTGCGAGTACCACACGTCGAGGTTCTTCATCCCGCGAAGTTCGCCATCGCGGTGCGGTACTCGCTGACCGTGTCGAGCACGATCCGCTCCTGATCCTTGACGCGAAAGCCGTTGTCGCGCGCGGCGATCAGCATGCTCACGGCCAGGCGCTTGACGTCCCACTCCCACGGACCCGGGAGCGTCTCGTCGAAATCGTTGACGTCGAACACCAGCACGCCGCTCCGGCGAGGCGAACACCCCGAAGTTCGACAGATGCGCGTCCCCGCAGCACTGGACGGTGAGCCCCGACCGCGGCGTCGCGGCCAGATCACTCGGCCATGATCAACGCCGCGCCGCGGTAGAACGTGAACGGCGAGACGAGCATCCGCCCGTAACGGATCGGCACGAGCTCCGGCACGCGCGTCTTCGCCTGCCGCTCGAGCAGCGTCGATCGGATCGGGCCGACTTGCCAGCGGCTCGAACTTCGCATGACTGGAGCGCGGCACCTCGGCCCGCGCGGCCTTACCACGCGCAACCCGTTCGGCAATCGACAGATGTGGCAGCACAGGCTTGGTTTTCGGCTTTCTCGCAGCGGTTTTGTCGCGTCCCGCCGGCTCAGTGCTCGTTGTCATGCTCTTCGCCTTTCCCTCGATCCACAGGTCCCCGGTGCCACCCTAGGCCAGGGTTCGCGTGCACAGCGTCATCCAATGTGGATGATCCTTAGGGGGATACTGACCGCAAATGTCGCGCGAGAACGTGGACCGGGTCCTGCTGATGTACGAGACGTTCAACCGCCGTGACCTCGATGGGATGCTTGCGCTGATGCAGGAAGACGTCGAGATCGTGCCGCGTTCCGGGGTTCTCGAGGGCGAGTACGTCGGGCACGCGGGAGTGCGGCGGTGGTGGAGCGATCTCCTCGATGTCCTCCCCGACTACAGGGCAGACGTCGAGGACGTGGACGCTTTCGGGCCAATGACGCTTGCACAGATCCGAGGTCGGGCGCACGGCGCCGCCAGCGCCACGCCCGTCGTGGAGACCTGGTGGCAGTCCATCCGGTGGCGCGATGGAAGGTGCATCTGGTGGCGGAACTTCGCGACGAAGGCCGACGCCCTCGAAACGATCGAACTGGAGGCAGGATGACCTCAGCAACGCCGGAGTCGATTCAGGTGGGCGCGCTGAGCGTGCGCTTCCTGGTCGAGGCGGCCGACTCGAATGGAAGCGCGAGCGTGTTCGAGTGCTTCGTTCCGGCCGACAGCAGGATGCCGGCGCCGCACAGCCATGACGCCTTCGAGGAGACGATCTACGGGCTCGAAGGCACGACCACCTGGACCGTGGATGGGAACACGCTCGACGTCCTCCCTGGGGAGGCGGTCTGCATAGCTCGCCGCGTGATCCACGGGTTCGACAACAACGGCACCGAAGACGCCAAGTTCCTTGCTATATCGACTCCCGGCGTCATGACGCCGGGCTACTTCCGTGAGATCCACGACGTGCTCGCGGCGGCCGCCGGCGGCCCGCCGGACCACGCCAAGCTCGCTGACGTCATGCGCCGGCACGGCCTGACGCCGGCGCCACCCGCTGGCTGACGCGCCGGAGGACGACGGCCGCTACGCGGCCCGTCGCGAGGTGGCCGCAATCGAACGCAGCCTGCGAAGGGCCTCTCGCTCGAGCTGGCGACTGCGTTCCTCGCCCACCCCCAGCCACTCACCGATCTCCTCGTGAGTCTCGGCGTGGCTGTCGTTCAGCCCGTAGCGGCGGATGAGCACCCCCCGATGGCGCTGTGGCAGCAGGCGCAGCATTGCGGAGAGCTCATGACGGTCCTCGCGCGCGACCGCGCTTTCCGTGGGATCGACGGCCCGCTCATCGGCCACGAGTTCGCCGAGCGGCGTCGATCCGTCGCCGACCGGCTCATCCAGCGAGGCGGTGACCCGCGCCGCACCGCGCAACGAGTGCACGCTCGCCACGCTGAGGTCTGTGCGCTCGGCGATGTCAGCGTCTGAGGCATTCCCCGGGCCCACCCGCTCGAGCTCCGCCTCCGCTCGTCGCACCGCGGCAAGTTGCTGGTTGGCCTTCGGGGGAATCCGGATCACGTTCGCGCTCGCCACGGAGTCGACGATCGCACGACGGATCCACAACACCGCGTAGGTCGAGAACTTCACCCCGTGGCGGTAATCAAACCCCTCGACAGCCCGAATCAGCCCGACCGTGCCCTCTTGAACGAGGTCGTCGAACGGAACGCCTCTGTTGCGGTACTTCCTCGCGATGGCCCGTAGCAAGCCAAGGTTGCTTTCGATCATCCTCTCCTTTGCCTTCGCGTCGCCTTGCTCGATCTGCTTCGCGAGGTGGACCTCTTCGGTTGGGGACAGGAGTCGCGCGGTGCTCATCGGCGTTGTCAGCTCAAGCGACAGCCGCAAGCGTGCGGCTCGTCGGGGTGTCAGCGGCGAGAGCGGCCGCCGCGCTGATCAAGCCGTCCAGTGCGGGCAGCGACACCCGATCGGACCACAGGAGCTCGAAGGAAAGGCTTCGAGCAGGCTCAAGTCGGCGAGCAATCACGCCTGGCGGGAGGCAGTCTGGCTCGGTGGTCAGGGCCAGGACCTCGTTGCCGGCGACCGCGCTCTGGAGGGACGGTTCAGGAAAACCCCGCGCCAGCTCGGGTGCAACACCCAACCCGGAGAGGAGATCCGCGACAGCCCCGTCGAATGCGGCACCGTCACGATGCCCGGTCGCGGCGATCCGTTCGCCGGCCAGATGGCCGGCGGCCAGCGGCCCGATGCCGGCCAGGCGATGGCCCGTGCCGACGAGCACGACCCACGGCTCCGAACCGAGCTCGAGCGACCTCAGGTCAGGGGAGGCGTGACCGCTTGGCGCCACGACCGCGTCGAGACGGCCGTCCCGCAGGTCTCGCCAAAGCGTTCCGCCGTAGGCCTCCAGCACCGCGAGCTCGACCCCAGGGCGCTCGCTGGCGAACCGCTGCAGCAGATCGGAGGTGAGATGCCAGCGCGCACTGGTCGCCACTCCCAGCCTCAGGTTCCCGACGACCCCTGCATCAAGATCGCGTCCCGTGGCGGCCGCCGTCTCCGCGGCAGCCAGTGCGACCCGGGCGCGCTCGAGGAACAGCTCCCCGGTCGGCGTCAGGTTCACGCCCCGCGTGTGGCGCTCGAGCAGCTTCACGCCGAGCTCGGCTTCCAGGCGCCGCACCTGGGTGGAGAGTCCGGGCTGCGCCACCCACAGGCGCTCTGCGGCGCGACTGAAGCTTCCCTCCTCGGCGATGGCGACGAAATAGCGAAGATGGCGGAGTTCCACGATCGCCTCCCTTCACGCGGCGAGCCGTGACGACAACGCGTTCATTTCCGCCGCAGCGGCCTCCTCGGCATCGAGGGCGGCGATGTAAGAGGCGAACGCCCAGTCACGGTTGTCGGGCTCAGCGTCGAGGAAGGCGCGCCAGCGGGTCGTGACGAGGCTCGCGGCCTCACGCCAGATCTCCAACGATCGGGCCAGACTACGTGAGGCGAACGCCTGGGTGATGTGAGTTGTGGGGAGCATCCGACTGCCTCCGGCTTTGGGAATGTGCCGGCCACGCTAGGCCGATGAGGCTGCCTTCGCATCCGTTGAATTGACAGTCATCGCTGGGGGTCTGACTGGGACCTGACAGTCAGCGGCCCGGGGGTCTGACCAGTGACTGACTGGTCAAATCGAGAAGGCCCCGGTATGGCGGACCCGGGAGTTCGATCTAGCGCGCCCATCGGTGCGGACCCAACGACTCCTCGTACCCAATCGAAAGGAGCCCTTGTGCTCACCAACACCGCAATCGAGGATGCAGTAGTCGACTCACTCAACTCCGATCCCCGGATTCCCGACCCGCTCGAGATCGCCGTCGCGTTGGAGGACGGCATCGTCACGCTGCGAGGGAACGTCGAGAGCTTCGGCCAGCGGCGCGCCGCGGCCAACGCCGCCAAGAAGGTCGACGGCGTCTTCGACGTGGACAACCACCTGAAGGTCAGCCTCCCCGGCCCCGACCGCCGCGAGGACGACGAGATCCGCGGCGTGGCGCTGCAGATCCTGATGTGGGACGTTGAGGTCCCGTCCGACTCGCTCGACGTGAAGGTCGACGACGGCTGGATCACGCTCAAGGGAGACGTCGGATTCCAGTTCCAGAGCGACGCCGCGTACGACGACGTGGCGAGCCTGTACGGCGTGTACGGCGTCACCAACGAGATCAAGGTGAACGCACTGCTGTGACGGTGAGGTGCGCGTGGGCGGCGGCAGCCGCCCACGCGTCCCACTCCGGGCCGCGGTGATGGCCGTCGCGCGGGAGGCGGGGCCTTTACGATGGTCCGGCCCATGTCTAGCGGTGGCTGATGCTGCGCGGTCGGCGAGACGAGTGCGCTGCGCTCGACGCGCTGCTCGACGGAGCGCGTGACGGACAGCAGCGACGTCCTCGTCCTGCGGGGTGAGGCGGGGGTCGGGAAGACGGCGCTGCTCGAGCTACGCGATCGAGTCGGCGTCGGACTTTCGGGTCGCTGCGCGCTGGTGGGGTGGAGTCCGAGATGGAGCTGCCGTTCGCGGCGCTGCATCAGCTGTGCGCGCCGCTGCTCGACTCGGCTCGATCGACTTCCCGCGTCCGCAGCGCGACGCGCTCGAGATCACGTTCGGGCTGAGCGCGGGCGCGGCGCCGGACCGCTTCTTCGTCGGCCTGGCGACCTTGAGCCTCTTGTCGGAGGCGGCCGAGGAGCGCCCGCTGCTGTGCGTGATCGACGACGCGCAGTGGCTGGACCGCGCGTCTGCGCAGGCGCTGGCGTTCGTGGCGCGCAGGCTGCTGGCGGAGCCGGTGGTCATGCTGTTCGCCGCTCGCGAGCCGAGCGACGAGTTCGCGGGCCTGCCGGAGCTGGTCGTCGAGGGGCTGCGCGGATGCCGACGGCGCGGGCGCTGCTGGCCTCGGTGATCCCGGGGCGGTTGGACGAGCGCGTCGCCGACGCAGCTCGTGGCCGAGGCACGCGGCAACCCGCTGGCGCTGTTGGAGCTGCCGCGCGGGCTTACGCCGGCGCAGCTGGCGGGCGGGTTCGGCTTGCCGGAGGCGCTGTCGCTCGCGGGGCGGATCGAGGACCGCTTCCTGCAGCGGCTCGCAGGCGCTCCCGGCGGACACGCAGCGGCTGTTGCTGGTGGCGGCGGCCGACCCGACCGGCGATCCGGCGCTCGTCTGGCGCGCCGCCGCGCGCCTCGGGATCACCGGCGCGGCGCTCGAGCCGCCGAGTCGGCGCGGACCTGATCGAGATCGACGACGCGGGTCCGGTTTCGCCATCCGCTGGTGCGCTCGGCGGTCTACCGGCGCCGCATCGCCGGACGAGCGGCGCCGGGTGCACGCGGCGCTGGCGGAGGCGACCGACGCCGCGGGTCGATCCCGACCGGCGCGCCTGGCATCTCGCCGCAGGCGACGGCCGGCCCCGACGAGTCCGTCGCCGGCGAGCTCGAGCGAGCCGCCGGCCGCGCCCAGGCGCGCGGCGGCCTGGCCGCCGCCGCCGCGTTCCTCGAGCGCGCCGCGGCGTTGACGCCGGACCCCGTCGCGGCGTGCGCAGCGGGCGCTGGCGGCGGCGCAGACGAAGTACGAAGCCGGCGCGCTCGACGACGCCCTCGCGCTGCTCGCCACCGCGGAGACCGGCGGCGTCGATGATCTCCAGCGCGCGCGCGTGCATCTGCTGCGCGCGCAGATCGCGTTCGCCGCGCAGCGCGGCGGCGACGCTCCCAGGCTCCTGCTGGAGGCCGCCCGCGAGCTCGAGGCGGTCGACCCGGACCGGGCGCGCACCACCTATCTCGAAGCGCTCGAGGCGGCCCGGTTCGCCGACCGGCTCGCCCGCGGCACGGACGTCGTCGAGGTGAGCAAGGCGGCGCTGGCCGGCCCCGCCCCGCGCCGGCCGCCGCGGCCGACCGATCTCCTCCTTCAGGGGATGGCGACGCTGCCCATCGACGGTCACGCCGCGGCCGCGCCGATCCTCAAGGCCGCGCTGAGCGCGTTCCGCGAGCGAGCCCGCCCTCGCCGCCCGAGGAGTCGCGCTGGATCTCGCTCGCCTGCCGCGCCGCGTGGGACTTCTGGGACGAGGAGAGCTGGAGGCTGCTCGCCACGCGAGAGCTCCAGCGTGCCCGTGATGCCGGTGCCCTCACGGCCACGCCGCTGCTCCTCAGCTCGCTCAGCTACGTCCACGTCCTCTGCGGCGAGCTGTCCACGGCGGAGTCGCTGCTCGACGAGATCCGGGCGACCACCGCGGTGACCGGCATCCCCGCTCATCGTTACGTCGAGATCTGGGTCGCGGCGCTGCGCGGGCGCGAGCCGGAGCTGTCGGCGCTGGTCGAGGACTTCACCACGGATGCGAAGGCGCGCGGGGAGGGCTTCGCGCTGGCGTTCGCCGCGCAGGCCGCGCGCGGTCCTGTACAACGGCCTGGGTCGCTACGAGGAGGCCTTCGCCGCGGTGCGCGAGGCCGTCGACGTCGCGCCCTACTCCGAGCTGAGCACGCCCAGCGCGGTCGCCGAGCTCGTGGAGGCGGCCGCCCGCGCCGGAGAGCGCGCGCATCGCGGAACGGGCGCTCGAGCGGCTCACGCTCAGCACCCAGGCCGAGCGGCACCGATTGGGCGCTCGGGGTCGAGGCCCGCTCGCGCGCGCTGCTCAGCGACGGCGACGCCGCCGAGCGCCTCTACCAGGAGGCGATCGAGCGGCTGCGGCGCACCCGCGTGCGCGTGCAGCTCGCGCGGACCCACCTGCTCTATGGCGAGTGGCTGCGGCGCGAGCGGCGCCGCGTCGACGCCCGCGACCAGCTGCGCACCGCGCTCGAGCTGTTCACGAGCATCGGCGCCGAGGCGTTCGCCGCGCGCGCCGAGCGCGAGCTGCTGGCCACCGGCGAGCGCGTCCGCAAACGCAGCGTCGAGACCCGCGACGAGTTGACCGCCCAGGAGCTCCAGATCGCGCGGCTCGCGCGCGACGGCCTCTCGAACGCGAGATCGGCGCGCGCCTGTTCATCAGCCAGCACACCGTCGCCTACCACCTGCGCAAGGTGTTCAGCAAGCTCGACATCAGCTCGCGCAACCAGCTCGGACGGGTACTCCCGCCGGAGGTAGCCGCTCAGCCGGGGTAGCGCGGTCAGGGCGTGGTGACCCGGATCTCGTTCGTGATGCCCACGACGCCGCCCAGCTTCGCCACGTCTTCGAAGGCGGCGTCGCTCTGGAACTGGTAGTACGCGTCGCCGGTCAAGGTGATCCAGCCGTGTGCCACCTTCACGTCGATCCCCTCGGCCGGGACCCGTGAGTCCCACTCGAGCCGCTGGAGGGCCACGCCGCGGACGTCAGCGTCATCGCGCCGGTTCCCGTCGAGCAGCCGGACCTGAAGCTGGTCGTCGACCTCGTCCACTCCGTCCACGCTGCGGGCGTCCTTCACGGCAGCACGCCGCGCCGCAAAGCTCCCTACGGTGCCGCGCAGCGTCACCAGGCCGTGGTTGGCCGCGACGGCGATGGCACCCGGGTCGGAAATGCGCTGGTCGCGCAACAGCAGTTCCCGCAGTTCGTCCTCGATTGCGATGTCCGAGGTCACGAAGACGCTCCTTCCTGGCTCTGCCTCGACTCAGGCGCGCCGGCCAGCGAGCGCACCTCCTGCGTCAGCTTCAGGATCTGGCGTGAGAGGTCCAGCAGCTCCTGGTTCTGGGAGTCCTCCTCCTTGACCGTCTTCCACTGCGCGTCGGCGATCACCTGGCGCTTCGCGTCGGCGCGGTTCTGGCTGATCATCACGAACGTGGACAGGAAGATCGCCTCGAGCGAGACGATCATCGTCAGCAGCCCGAACGGGTACTTCTCGATGCCGAAGCCGATCCAGCACCCGAACCAGATGACGTGCAGGTACACGAACGTCATCGAGCCGGAGAACGTGGTGATGCGGTCTGCGACCCGGTTCTGAGCGTTCTTTGCGCGGTCCTCCGCCTGCTTCATGAGCGCCGGGTTGATCGGCTCCGGAAGCTGCTCCGGAACGAGCAGCGGACCCACTCGGCGCCACACTGGGTGCCGCCAGCCCTTTGAGTGGTCCCCGTTTGCGTGCGTCTTGTCCGGCACTGGCGCTCCCTTCGCGGTTTCGGTCATGCGTCAGTCATTCGCCGCGACGGCCGCGAGCCGCAGACCAGTGGCAGCCATTCGCCAGACGTAGCGCTTATACACCGCGCCCGCATCGCGTCTTTGGGGAGGCGAACGGGCTCAACCGCATCGGTCGCTACGCCGCTACGAGGGCCGTCGCCCCCGGGGGGTCCGACCCTGGGCGGCCCTCATAACCGTTGAGTCTGGCCGCCGCTACATCGCGGTATCGCCCGTGCGGCCGGACCGCCCCAGATTCGCTCCACTGGGTCAACGCGACGAGAAGGAGCGCCATGGACAGCGTCATCGCTGTGAGGTTTCAAGACGACAGCAAGGCATACGACGGGCTGACGAAGCTCAAGGAGCTGGACGACCAGGGTCAGGTGGACCTGGCGGAGGCCGCCGTCGTCGTCAGGCACGAGGACGGTCACCTCGAGACGAAGGATGTGGTGGGCGAAGACAGCATGGTCGGCGCCGCCAGCGGGGGGATCGTCGGCTTGATCATCGGCATCCTGGGTGGACCCTTCGGCGTGCTCCTGGGAGGGGCGATGGGGATCTTGATCGGATCCCTTTTCGACGCGGACGACGACGATGAGACCGACTCCGTGCTGGCGGACCTGGGACGCTCGATGCGCGAGAACCGTCCCACCCTGCTGGCGCAGGTCGGCGAGCAGAGCCCTGAGGTCGTCGACGCCGCGATGGCGGAGCTCGGAGGAATGCTGCTCCGCCGGGACCTCTACGACGTCGAGGGCGAGATCGCCGCGGCCGAGGATGCTCAGCGAGCCGCGAAGAAGGCGGCCAGGAAGGAGCTTCGAGACCAGCGCCGCGCTCAGGCCAAGGAGAAGATCCACGCGAAGATCGAGGAACTGAAGGCCAAGCTGCACCGCCACCCAGTAGGGACCGGCAGCCACTGAGCACGGCGTCTCGAGCGCGGAGACCCCCGCCCCGGGGTCTCCGCGCTCTCAGCATCGCTGCAGCCATTACGCTCTCGCCATGGAAGCGGACAACCGCTTTCGCCATCTGGTCGAGCGCTACACCGTGGACCCCGACTGGCTGCCGTCGGTCGCACGCGACATCACCAACGCGATCCACGCTCAGCTCCCGGCCGTCGAGGCCGGCGACCTCGGCGAGGAGACCTACGCGAGCAGCGAGAGCATCCTCCGGCTCCTCGCCTACATGGTTCGGAACGACGTCCCACCAAGCGAGGCCGAACCTCCGCCGGCCGCCGTCGAGTACGCGCGCGAGTTCGTGCGTCACGGCGTCCCGCTCGAGTCGCTGCTGCGCGCCTACCACGTCGGCCACGCGACGTTCTTCCGTCGCTGGGCCGACGCGGTTCACTCCGACCCCGAGACGGATGGCCAGCGGGCGCACGCGATCGAACTGGGTGCGGACTGGACCTTCGAGTTCATCGAGGCTCTGAGCGCGCGCCTGGTCCAGCTCTATGCGGACGAGCGCGAGCGCTGGGTGCGCAGCGCCGCAGCGGTCCGCTCCCAGACGGTCGAGGCGGTGTTGAGCGGTGAGACCAGCGACGTGCAGGCCTCGAGCGCCCGGCTTCGCTACGACCTCGAGCGTGAGCACCTGGCGTTCGTGGTCTGGCAGGAGCGGCCGGAAGAGACCGGCAGCGAGGTGCTCGCGATGCTCGAGCGGGCCGGGCAGGAGCTGGCAGCCGCAATCTCTGAGGCCAGGCCCTTGCTCGTACCGGGCGCGCGCTCGCTGATCGCAGGCTGGGCCACCTGGCCGCAGAGCGCCGATCACGACGCGCTCGACCGGGTCCATCTGGATCCGCGTCAGTTTCCCGGCGTGCTCGCCGCCTGCGGGTCCCCCGCCGCCGGTGTCGAGGGCTTCCGGCGCAGCCACCTGGAGGCACTCAGCGCCCGCCGTATCGCGACCCTTACACGTCGGCGGCCGGGGCCCGTGACCCGCTACGACGAGGTGGCTCTCGCGGCGCTGGCCAGCGTCGACGTCGAGCAGGCTCGGGCCTTCGTGCTCGCGGAGCTCGGGCCGCTAGCCGCCGACGACGACCGCAGCGCGCGCCTCGCCGCAACCCTGCAGGTCTACCTCGAGGAGAACCTCAGTCCGAGGCGCACCGCGCAGCGACTTGGGGTCCACGAGAACACGATCATCAACCGGATTCGAACGGCTCAGGAGGACCTTCCGTATCCAATCGAACGGCGAGCCTGCGAGCTACAGGCGGCGCTGCGCATCATCCGTCTCGCTCAGGAGCAGGAGTAGGGGAGAACGCATGCCTAGCCGCCGAGCAGGGCGGCGACCGAGCTGACGGTGATCGCCACGATCCCGGTGCCGAACACGTAGGCCAGCAGCGCGTGATGTAGCGCGACCCGCCGAACGGGCTTGCCGATCAGGTCGGTGTCGGAGACCTGAAACGTCATGCCGATCGTCAGGGCGAGATAGGCGAAGTCTCGATAGTCCGGAGGCTCGCCGTGGAAGTCGATTCCGCCGTCTGGCGGGCTGTAGTAGAGCCTGGCGTAGCGAAGCGCGAAGACGGTATGCACCGACGTCCACGCCAGTGCAACGCTCGCGAGGGCGAGCGCCGTGAGGAGGCCTCGGTCGGGAGCACGGGTGTGTCCCGCTTGCCCGAGCGTGAATGCCACCGCCACAAGGCTTGCCGCACCGGCGGCGAGGAGGATGGCCTCGGCGGCAGCGCGCGAACTGTCCTCGGCGCGCGCGGTGTCCCCCGTCCTGGCCGGATCTGCGCCGGCGAGGCTCAGCCAGACCCACAGCACGAACACCACGGCGGCGACGTCAGATGCGACGAGTGCGGCCACCGACCACGACGCACCGTCAACGACCGCGATCGCCGCGGCAATGAGTCCGCCGCCCCCGCCGACCATCACCCGCTTGGCGGCGAGGCCGGAGTGGTCGGCGCCTTGCGCCATCACACCCAGAGTTTCTGCGCGACAGCGTCAACTCCTCATACGAATTCGCGCGCTGCGCGCGAAGCCGTGGCTATGACGGCCGTTGTGAGTGCCCCACAACCCGCCGGCCGAGACCTGTTGACCCGCTCCAGGGTGAACTGGAGCTTCGACGGTACTGTCGCATTCGACCCACAGTGCTGACAGCCGCTGATACAAGAGCCATTATCGAGACGCGTTTCCTCAACCGTAAGAGCGAATGCGCCGACCTGGATCGGCTGCTCGAGACCGTGCGCGCCGGGAAGAGCAGCGTACTGGTGCTGCGCGGTGAGCCAGGGGTCGGCAAGACCGCGCTCCTGGACCACGCGGTCAAGTCCGCGTCCGGGTTCCGAGTGCTCCGCGCAGTCGGAGTGGAGTCCGAGGTGGACCTGGCGTTCGCCGGGCTTCAGCAGCTCTGTGGACCCCTGCTCGACGGCCTCGAGCGCCTGCCTGAGCCCCAGCAGGAGGCGCTCAGCGTGGCGTTCGGCCTCAGCGCGGGCGAGGCGCCAGGGCGATTTGTGGTCGGGCTCGCCGCGCTCAGTCTGTTGTGCGCCAACGCCGAAGGCGAGCCGCTGTTGTGTGTGATCGACGACGCGCAGTGGCTCGATCGAGCGTCAGCGCAGGCGCTCGGCTTCGTCGCGCGTCGCCTGCAGGCGGACTCGGTCGGCGTGTTGTTTGCCACCCGTGCTCCCGCGGCCGACCTGGCGGGCCTCCCCGAGCTCGTCGTGGACGGCCTTGACGAACAGGAGGCACGGAGCTTGCTGGCGTCGACGATCGAGGGACAGCCGCTCGACGAGCGCGTTCGAGACTCCATCGTCGCCGAGACGCGCGGCAACCCGCTCGCGCTGCTCGAGCTGCCGCGGGGGCTGACCCCCGCCGAACTCGCTGTCGGATTCGGACCGCACCCGACGCTGCCCCTGTCGGGCCGGATCGAAGAGAGCTTCCAGCGAAGAGCGGCGGAGCTGCCGCTCGACACGCGGCAGTTGCTACTGGTGGCGTCCGCGGACCGGCTGGGCGATCCCCTCACGGTGTGGCGCGCGGCGGAGCGGCTTGGCGTCGGCCGCGACGCGGCCGGCCCGGCAGAGGCGGCGGACCTGCTGGAAATCGGCGAGCGTGTGCTGTTTCGACATCCTCTCGTCCGCTCAGCGGTCTACAGGGCGGCATCATTGGATGAGCGACGCGCTGTGCACCGGGCGCTGGCAGAGGTCACCGACTCCGCACTGGATCCCGATCGCCGCGCGTGGCACCTGGCGGCTGCGGCGCCCAGGCCGGATGAAGCCGTGGCCTCGGAGCTCGAGCGCTCGGCCGGCCGGGCTCAGGAGCGCGGGGGACTTGCGGCAGCCGCCGCGTTCCTCGAACGCTCGGCCGAGCTCACGCCCGACCCGCAGCTCCAGGCCCTGCGGAGGCTGTCCGCGGCGAGCGCGGATCTCGCGGTGGGAGCGAATGGACGGGCGCAAGGCTTGCTCGACCAGGCCGCGCCCTACCTGGTCGACGCCGGCGCTCGCGCTCAGGCGCTGCGCATGCAGGGAAAGATCCGCTTCGGCGACGGGCGCGGCGGCGAAACCCCGTCGCTGTTGTTGGAGGCGGCGATGGCGCTCCGCGAGGTTGACGTGCAAGCCGCGCGCGAGGCGATGCTCGAGGCATTGGAGGCATCCAACTGGGCGGGACGGCAGACCACCGGCACCACGATGCTCGACGTGGTGGAGGCGGCGAGGGCCCTTCCCGGCGCCGACAACGACGAGTCGCTCCCGAACCTGCTGCTCATGGGCTACGCCGAGGCCCTCACCAGCGGCTATCCGGCGGCGATCGGCTGGTGGAGCCGCGCGGCCAAGGCCCTGGCGGATGATGCGCTCTTGGGGGCCAGTCGCGAGTCGCTCGGGGTGCTCTGGACCGTGACCGGAGCGCTCTTCGACTTCGACGCTCAACGCGCGACAGCCCGCACTCGCGTGCGACTTGCACGGGAGGAGGGCGCGCTCCTGACGCTGCCCTACGCGCTGAGCTCCCTGGCATGGAACGAGCTCTCGAGCGGAAGGATCGAAAACGCCGATGCGCTTGTCGCCGAGGCCGCCCAGATCTCGGCTGCCAACGGGATTCCGACGATGCCTGGAGCGCAGGAGATCATCCGTCTGGGAATCCTCACCTGGCGCGGGCGAGAGGAGGACGCCCGAGCTGTGGCCGCGGCGGTGACGTCCGAGGCCTTCGAGCGCGGGCAGGGACTGGGAATGACCCTCGCGCAGTACTGCCTGACAACACTCGAGCTAGGTCACGGGCGCTACGAGGAAGCCCGCGCCCACGCCCTTGCCGTGTACGAGGAGGACCCCCTCTATATTGGCTCGGTCGCGCTTGCGGACGCGGTGGAGGCGACAGCGCGCAGTGGGGACATGGACACAGCGCACGCGGCGTTGGCCAGGCTGTCCGAACGGGCTCTCGCGAGCGGCACGCCGTGGGCTCTGGGTCTGCTCGCCCGCGCCCGGGCACTGCTCGCAACGGACGACGAAGCCGAGGCGCTCTACAGGGAGGCGGTTGACCACCTGGGCCGGTCCGGCGTGGTGACCGACCACGCCCGGGCCCGGCTCCTCTACGGGGAGTGGCTACGGCGGCAGCGGCGGCGGCGCGATGCCCGCCTCCAGTTGCGACTTGCCCACGACATGCTGCAGGTCACCGGTGGCGAGGCCTTCGCGCATCGCGCCTACGTCGAACTGCTGGCCACGGGTGAGCGAGCCCGAACGCGCGTCAGCGAGACCCGCGATCAGCTCACGCCGCAGGAGCAGCAGGTGGCACAACTTGCCGCGGGCGGCCACTCGAACGCCGAGATCGGGGCCCAGCTCTTCATCAGCCCCCACACGGTCGCGTACCACTTGCGCAAGGTCTTCAGCAAGCTCGACCTCACGTCCCGCAACCAGCTCGCCGCTGCCATCGGCGACCAGCCGCAGGTGGCGGCGCCGACCGGCTGACCTACCCGGGCAGGTCCTCGGGCCGCTTCTTGGCGAGCTTTCCCTCGAGCAGTCCGGTCGATTGGCCGACTTCGATCAGGTAGCCATCGGGGTCCCGCATGTAGCAGCGGATCTCGGCGCCGCGATCCATCGGCGGCGTGACGAACTCGGCCCCCTTTGAGCGCCACTCGTCGTAGCACGCCTGGATGTCCGCGACGCGCAGGTTCATGAAGGTCGAGACCGTGTTCCCGGGCTCGTAGTCGACGACCGAGATGTCGGGCTTGTCAGGAGTCGGGCCACCGCCCGGGTTCATGATCACCCACGAGTTGGCGAGCTTCACCATGCATGGGTTCTCCTCCATCACGACCTGTCCGCCGAGGACGTCGGAGTAGAACGCGCGGGAGCGAGCAACGCTTCGCACGATGATGAAGTGGGTGACGAGGAACCCCTCGGTCGGGGCCGGCAGGTTGTCGAAATCGATGGCTGGTGTGTGCTCGGTCATGGCTTTGCCGCTCCAATCTCGGTCGCCCTGAAGGGCTGGCGGACCCAGCCCTGGTCCAGGTTGGACATGTGCTTGAAGCTCCCGCTCACTTTGCTGAACTTCCAGGTTCCGTCTGTCTGGATCGCGGTGCCGCGGTAGGCGCCCATGAGCACGACCGCGTCATCGAGATCCGGGTCGTCCGAAGCCATCGTTGCGGCTTCCCAGATCAGCCAGTTTGCGGTAGCGGTCTCGCCGTCGTCCGCGACGTCGATGATCTCGTTGGACATGTAGTGATGCGCCCAATGAATCTCGTTGGGGAGACTCCTCATGTAGGCACGAAGCTCTTCCGTTCCGCGGCAGAATCCCAGCTCGCCGACGTCGAAGATGCCGTCCGGCGTGAAGAGCTGGCTCCACGAATCGTCGTCGTAACCGTTGTCGCAGTAAAACGCGTACAGGTGGATGAGCTTTCGAATCGCCTCCGCTGCCTCAAGGCGCTTGAGCCGCGCCTCAAGCGCGCTGACGGTCTGGGCAAGATCCTCTGACATGGCCACTCCCTTTCGCGAGCTGGGCATCCGATCCCGGAAGAAGGAGGATTGTCCCAGCGCCGTCAGGAGTAGCTCAGCTGCTCATCCCAGTCGGACGGGCGTCCCTCTGGTGTCAGGTCGAACAGGTTCCAGAGCGGCTCCAGGGTTCCGACGTGGCGGGGCTCCTGGCCGGGGTCCGAGGGTGCGTAGAAGAGCTCCGAGCTCCAGAAGTGGCGAATCGTCTCGCCGTCGCGGTGGAACACGGTGAGCATCGGCCTTTGGGCTCCCTCCGCGGTCTCGGCGAGGTAGTCCCGGTTGTAGCTGTTGGCAGCCGAGGACAGCAGCCTCAGCCGCCGCCAGCCGCGCTCCTCGCCGAAGGCGAGCAGCCGGGGCAGCGGCGCCTTCGCGACGACCGCGAGATTGAGGTGCTGGCTCGCGTGCTCCGCCGCGCCGTCGAGCTGGTCGAGAAGGGCGACACAGGACGGGCACGGACCCTCCTCGAGCGGCAAGCGCGCCGTCTGCCCGCTCACCGGCCCCGGGCGTCGGTCACCGGGGTCGCGCGGGTACATGAAGCTGTAGATCGCGAGCGAGTTCTTGCCTGGCGCGAACAGCTCCGAGAGCCTCACGTCGGTCGGCGCGCCCTCGCTGTCCGCGCCCTGGAACACGTAGTCCTCGGGCACGGCTCCGCCCGGCGGGAGCTCGCGCCTGCGCCGCGGCCACTGCCTCCATCGCCCGGCGCAGCTCGATCTCCTGTTCCAGCAGCCGATCGCGGGCGGCCCGGTACTCGCTCGACTCTCCTGGAAACGCGATGCCCATTGGTCTCCTCTCGTCGACGCCCGGCGGGTCATGTGCGTCGATGTTACGTCTGGGCCACGCGCTTCTTGAAGCCACTCTCGATCGAGCCGGCGAAACGCTTCGGCGAGCTGCGGTAGAGCTTCGCTCCAAGCCTCAGCGCGTCGCGCTGGAGTTCCTTCCTGCGCCGGTCGATCACGGCCACGAGTGCAACCTGTGTCACGCGGTCGTCGAAGCACTCACGATGCGCGATCGCGTAGCTGCGCAGCTCGGCGAGATCGTGGTCGTCACCGAGCAGATCGGACAGCTTGTGCGTGCGCTTGGCCAGCTTCTTCATCTTCTTCGGAGACGCGGCTTGCAGGATCTGCTCGGCGTGCCAGAGGTCCTTGACGCGCTTGCGCCACTCGTGGAGGTTGTCCGTGCTCGCCTCCTGCCCCGAGGCGCTCATGGCCTTGCGCCCGCGGCGGTAGATGCGTTTGAGCCCCGGCTCGAGCGCAGCGAACCCGTCGCTGTCGAACGTCCAGGTCGCGGTCCGCGTGCGCGCCTGTTCCAGCTCGTCGCACACGCTGTCGATCACGGCGTCGTCTTCCTTCAGCGAATGCAGCGCCTGCTTGCGCTCCGCCTCGAGCCGCTCGCGCAGGCCGGCGGTGGCATCGCTCGGCAGCTCTCCAGGGGCGGCCAGCTCGAGCGCATCGAGCGTCTCGATCAGCACGGAGGCGTCGCGCACTCCGGCCAGCCGCCGACCGGTGTCGCGGAACGCCTGGTTCTCGCGCTCGTAGGTCTCCTCCCCCAGCGCGTCGCGCCCCAGCCGGACTAACGCACGCAGCCGCTTGAGCGACTTGCGCGTGTCGTGCACACCGGCGGCGAGCTTGCGCTTCGGGGCGCCCTTCAACTCAGCCTCGGCTCGATCGAGTTGGCCGCGCGCGATGCGTCGCATGCCGTCCGGAGTGGGCTCCCCCGTGTGCAGGCGGAAGGCCTGCTCCTCGTCGTCGCCCGAGCCGGACAACTTGTCCCAGGCGACCTTGCCTCCAGCCGCGGCGGCGCCGGCGAGCGCGGCCGCCGCTGCCACTTCCTTGGTGCTCGGATGTGTGGTCTTTCCCATGCACCATGGATGCCCGGAACGACGGTCGGCTAACGCTCATACGTCCTGCCCGTTCGGGCACGTCGCATGGGTGCGCGCATGGTAAGTCTGGCGTCACAACGACGAGAGGAGCCGTCATGTCTGCCCCGTTCATATTCATCGCGACCAACAGACTGAGGGAGGGCAAGCTCGGCGCCGAGCGGGATCGCGCGGCTGACCTCGGCTCGTTCATCGAGGCGAACGAGCCTCAGCTCTTGGCATTCAACGAATACGTGAACGACGACGGCACCGAGGTCGGGGTCGTTCAGATCCACCCCGACGCCGCCTCCATGGAGTTTCATATGGACGTCGTCGCAGAGCGAGCGGCGCGCGCCTATGCCGAGACGCTCGAGGCGACAACCAGCATTCAGGTCTACGGGGAGCCGAGCGATGCCGTGTTGGAGATGCTCAGGCGCCAAGCTGGCGCCGGCGTGCCGATGACGGTCAAGCGCCAGCACCTCGGAGGCTTCACCCGGATCCAGGGCGACTGACCAGGCCACTCACAACAACCGCTCGACCGGTTTACGCTGCCGGTTCGTGCGTTTCGGCGTGAACCCCAGACCGACGGAGGTAGCAGCGCATGGGCACGATCACCACGACCGACGGCACCGAGATCTTCTACAAGGACTGGGGCTCGGGCCAGCCGATCGTCTTCAGCCACGGCTGGCCGCTCTCGGCCGACGACTGGGACACCCAGATGCTGTTCTTCCTCGCAGCACGGCTACCGCGTCATCGCCCACGACCGGCGCGGCCACGGCCGCTCCACGCAGACCGGCGACGGTCACGACATGGACCACTACGCCGACGACCTGGCCGCGGTGACCGACGCATCTCGATCTCCAGGACGCCGTCCACGTCGGCCACTCCACCGGCGGCGGCGAGGTCGTGCACTACATCGCCCGCCACGGCGAGAGCCGCGTGGCGAAGGCGGTGCTGATCAGCGCGGTGCCGCCGCTCATGGTGCAGACCGACGCCAACCCCGGCGGCCTGCCGAAGAGCGTGTTCGACGACCTCCAGGCCCAGCTGGCCGCCAACCGGTCCGAGTTCTACCGGGCGCTGCCGTCGGGCCCCTTCTACGGCTTCAACCGGCCCGGCGTGGAGTCCTCGGAGGCGATCATCGAGAACTGGTGGCGCCAGGGAATGATGGGCGGCGCGAAGGCCCACTACGACGGCATCGTCGCCTTCTCCCAGACCGACTTCACCGAGGACCTCAAGAAGATCACGGTGCCGGTCCTGGTGATGCACGGCGACGACGACCAGATCGTCCCCTACGCCGACTCCGGACCGCTGTCCGCGAAGCTCGTGCAGAACGGGACGCTGAAGACCTACGAGGGCTTCCCGCACGGCATGCCGACCACGCAGGCCGACACGATCAACGCCGACCTGCTGGCCTTCCT
This sequence comes from uncultured Thermoleophilaceae bacterium, assembly GCA_963770325.1. Classification (GTDB taxonomy): domain Bacteria; phylum Actinomycetota; class Thermoleophilia; order Solirubrobacterales; family Thermoleophilaceae; genus JAICJR01. The sequence goes on from CAVYPF010000010.1 coordinate 19,111, forward strand.
GCAGTCCTGAGGTGACGCGCACGGGCCCTGACCGCGGGGAGCGATCAGGGCCCCGTGTCTTCAGCGAAATGAGGTCTGCACGCGCCTCACCCGTTCCTCCAACCCACTCGTCGAGCGGCTGGTTGAGTGCGCGTCGAAACGCCGGCGGGTGCGACCTGGCCGATCGCCGCGCCGCGCGGGTCCCGCGGAGGCACTGGCGTGCCGCGCCGAGATCTCGTGGATGTAGGCGGCGACGACGGCGTCGGACGTATCGGTGTGAGTGTGGTTGAGCTGGTTCATGCAGCTTGCTGCTCCATGTCGAGGTTGAGGAGGACGGAGTCGTTGTCGGCCGTCTCGCGCTCGGGCTGTGCGTCGCGGGGGCGCAGGAGCGCGAATGCCAGGACGATGCCGACGGCGATGGTGGCCGCACCGACGATGAACGCGAGCCGGTAGCCGCCGATCAGCGAGCTGGTCAGCCCGTGATGCGCGGCCAGCAGGCTCTTCGTGTGGTTGTCGGCGAGCGTGCTGAGCACCGCGAGTCCGAGCGCACCGCTGATCTGCTGAGAGACGTTGGTGATCCCGGAGCCCAGCCCCGCGTCCGCGGGCGGGACGTCGGCCATCGCCAGGGTCAAGAGCGGCATGAAGGCGTTGCCGATGCCGAAGCCGATCAAGAAGGAGGCGAAGAAAATCGTCGGGAAGAAGCTGGTGTCGGGTCCCATCGTGGCGAACAGAAGCAGTCCGCCCACGGCGATCGCCATTCCGGCGGTGAGCACCGGGAGCGGCCCGAACCGCTGCACCAGTCGCGCGGTGATCCCGCGTCGAGAGGACGGCGACGGTGAGCGTCCAGGGGAGGAACGCGGCGCCGGTCTGGAGGGCGCTGTAGTGGCGGACGTGCTCGAGGTAGAGCGTGCCCAGGAAGAAGGTCGAGAACATGCCCGTGACGAGCACGCCGCGGACCAGGCTTGCGTCGATCAGGCCGCGGACGCGGAGGATCCGCAGCGGCATGATCGGGTTCTCGATGCGTGCCTCGAGCGCGATGAACGCGGCCATGAGCAGCGTCGCCGCGACCGCGCCGATCCCGAGCACCGGGACGGAGCTCCAGCCATGCTTGGTCGCTTGGACGATCGCGTAGATCGCGCTCATCAACGAGGTGGTGACGAGCACCGAACCGAGCCAGTCCACGCCGCTGCGCCGAGGCCGATCGCCCTTGTCCGCGCGGATCAGCGATCCGGCCGAGCGACGAACGTGAGCGATGCCGATCGGGAGGTTGACGAAGAAGATCCAGTGCCAGCTGAGCGCCTGCGTCAAGCAGGCCGCCGGCGAGCAGGCCGAGCGAGCCGCCGGCGACCGCGACGAACACGTACGCGCTCATCGCGCGCGCGCGCTCAGTTGCGCTCGGGGAACTCGGTGACGATGATCGCGAGGATCACCGAGGCCTGAGCCGCGGCGCCGATGCCCTGCAGGAAGCGGGCGCCGATCAGGACTCCCTCGGTGGGCGCGACGCCACACAGGAGCGACGCGACGGTGAAGGTCACGACGCCGCCGAGGAACACGCGCTTGCGGCCGATCAGGTCGCCGAGCCGGCCGGCCAACAGCAGGAAGCTGCCGAAGGTGATGAGGAAGGCATTGACGACCCAGGTCAGGTTCGCCTGGCTGAAGTGGAGGTCGTGCTGGATCGAGGGCAGCGCGACGTTCACGATCGTGACGTCGAGCACGATCATGAGCTGCGCCAGGCAGACGACGAACAGGCTCGCCCAGCGGCGACTATCCGGGGTCTGAGCGGGTACTGAGGCGGTGATGAAATTCATTTGGTTCCCAACTTGTCGAGCGGCCCATGAGGGGCTAAACTGGAGGCCACCTCCGAAATAACTGGAGGAAGCCTCCGGAACTATACGGAGGGACCCTCCGTTTGTCAAGGGATTTGTAGTGAGCACCACCGAAACACCCGCCGAGACCCTGATCGCCCGCCCCAAGCGGGCAGACGCGCGCCGCAACTACGAGAAGGTGCTTGCGGCCGCGCGCGAGGCGTTTGCCGAGGGCGGCGAGTCCACTTCGCTGGAGGAGATCGCACGGCGCGCGGGGTTGGGATCGGCACGCTCTACCGCCACTTCCCCACCCGCCAGGCGCTGCTCGAGGCGCTCTACGTCGGCGAGGTCGAGGAGATGTGCCGCTCGGCCGCCGAGCAGGACGGCGCCGACCCGTGGGAGGCGCTGACCGGCTGGGTCGCGAACTTCACCGGCTACCTCGCCACGAAGCGGGCGCTGGCCGCTGAGCTGATGAACTACCTCGACCACGACGCCGAGCTGTTCCAGGTCTGCCGCACTTCGCTCTACGCCGCCGGCGAGCCGCTGCTGAAGCGCGCACAGGACGCCGGGGTCGTGCGCCCCGACGTGGACATCGGCGAGCTGATCCAGATGGTCGTGGGCATCGGCAAGATCCCCACCAGCGATCCCGCGCAGGTCGAGCGCATCCTGGGCGTCGCGATGGACGGCCTGCGCTACCGCCCCGAGGCGTAGCTCAGCGCGAACCGGGCACGGTCGCGGGGCCCTCGGTCGAGGATGACCGTGATCGTGAACGTCTGCGACGGGCTGGTGTCGTGGCCGCTGTGGGAGTTGCCGCCGTTGTCGTGCGCCTGCACGGTCACGTTCGCCACGCCGAGCGCGAGCAGCGCCGGCGTGTAGGTCAGGCTCCCGTCGGGCTGCACCTGCGGCGCGACGCTGAACAGGCTCGAGTTGTCGTTGCTCACGTCGAACGAGACCGACTGGCCGCTCTCGTTCGGCGGCCCCGGGGAGATGCCGGTGGCCCACGCGGGGATGGTCTGCTGGCTGCTGTTCACCAGCACCAGCTGGTTGCCGCCGGCCGTGAAGCTGGGCGGATCGTTCCATCCTCCAGGCGGCGAACCCGGCCGGCCTCGAGCGCCGCGCGGAAGCGAGAGGGAGCCTCGTCGGGGAAGACGAGCGATAGCCGCAGCAACGCCGCGAGCGGAAGCAGGCGGCGCGCGGCGCGGTCCGCCACCACCAGCACCACGCTGCCGACCGCGCTGAGCGCGAGCCACCAGAGCGCGTATTCGGCTACGGATCCGCGCGGGGCGGGCAGCCAGCGGCTGACGAGCCAGACGAAGACCACCGAGGCCAGCAGCGGCGCCACGACCACGGTCCCGCGCAGGAAGCGCGCCGCCCACGGTCGCGAGGACCAGGCAGGGGACACCCCTTCCCGCAGGCCAGACATACCTCTATATCGGCTGATTCCCCCGTTCTGTAAGAGGTACGGGCGCGGCCGGCTGAGCCGGCAGCGCCCCTCCCTACTCCATCATGATGCCGCCGTCGACGTTCATGGTCTCGCCGGTGATGTACGACGCGGCTTCGGAGGCCAGGAACTGGATGGCGGCAGCGATCTCGTCCGGGTCGGCCACGCGGCCGAGCGGCACGGCGGCCATGCACTTCGCCCAGATCTCGGGGTCGGCGCGCAGGGTGGTGAGGCGCACGGTGTCGGTCAGCCCTGGGTTCACGGCGTTGACGCGGATGCCGTGGGGCGACATCTCGCGGGCCATGGCCTTGGTGAGCCCCATCACACCGGCCTTGGCCGTGGAGTAGGCCGCCTTGCCGAGGAAGCCGCCTCCGCGCTTGCCGGCCACGGACGCCACGCTCACGATGGTGCCGCCAGTGCCGCGAGGGACCATGCCCGCCAGCACCGCCTGGGAGACGAGGAAGGTGCCCTTCAGGTGCGAGTCGAGCGTGGCCTTCCACTCCTCGTCCGACAGCGTGGCGAACTCCCCGGAGCTGACGTTGCCCGCGGTGTTCACGAGCACGTCCGGCACACCGAGCTGGTCTGTGGTCCTGGCCACCGCGTCGAGCACCTGGTCGCGCAGGGTCACGTCGGTCACCAGCGACAGCAAGCGCGCGCCGTCCGGAGCGCCGCGCTCGATCTCCGAGAGCGGATCCTGCGCGAGGTCGAGGAGCGCGACGCCGGCCGCCCCCTGGACGATGGCGCGGTTGGCCACGGCGCGGCCGATTCCCGCGGCGGCGCCGGTGACCATCACCACCTTGCCGGAGAACGAGACGCGGTCTGAGAATGTCGAGTTCGAGGTCATCGGCTACTCCATCAGGACGCCACCGTCGACGGTGACGGTCTCGCCGGTTATGTACGCCGCGTCGGTCGTACAGAGGAACGTGATCGGGTCGGCCACCTCGCGCGGCACGCCGCGGCGGCCCAGCGGGATCACCGCCACGACCTTGGCCAGCAGGTCGGGCTGCTCGTTCAGCACCTTGGTCATCTCGGTGTCCATGGCGCCCGGCGCGACGGAGTTCACGGTCACTCCCGTGGGCGCGAGCTCGCGCGCGAGCGCCTTGGAGAAGCCCATCACCGCGGCCTTCGCCGTGGCATAGCCGCTGGTGCCGAGGAAGCCACCCCCGCGCTTACCGGCCAGCGAGGCGATGTTGATGATCCGCCCACGCCCGCGCTCGGCCATGCCGGCGCCGACGATCTGGCACATGATGAAGATGCCGGTCAGGTCCACGTCGATGAGGCGGTCCCACTCCTCCTCGGTCACGTCGGCGAAGCCGGTCATCGTGACGATGCCCGCCGCGTTCACGAGCATGTCGACCGGGCCCAGCTCCCGCTCGGTCAGCTCGAGCGCCGCCTGCACGTCGGCACGCGAGGTCACGTCGCCGGTCGCGGCGATCGCCCGGCCGCCGTAGTCGGCCTTCAGCTGCTCGCACGCCTCGCCGGCGCGATCGGCATCGCGGTCGAAGATGCAGACCGCCCCGCCGAGGTGCGCGATGTTCTCCGCGGTGGCGTATCCCAGGCCACCCGCGCCGCCGGTGATGAGGGCAACTTCGCCCGCGAGCTTCATGACGGCACCCCGTCGGCCGGTCCCTCGTCGATGGTCTGCGACAGCGTTCTCCGCTCTCCGCGTCTGAGGGTGCGCATGAGGTTGCCGATGCGCCGGGTCTGGGCGCTCTGCGCGAATGCCACCGCGATCACCAGCGCGCCGCCGTAGAACACCTGCTGCACCCAGGCCGGCACGCCGAGCAGCTGAAGCCCGGTGAAGCCGGTGAACAGGAAGAAGACCGTGATCACCGTGCCCGGCACGTTGAAGCGCCCCGGCGAGATCGTCGTCGCGCCCAGGAACGCCGCCGCGTAGGCCGGCAGGAGGAAGCCGCTCGAGGAGGTGGGATCGGCGGCGCCGATGATCCCCACGTTGATCACCGCCGCAAGTCCGGCCCCGCCGCCCGCGAGCATGAGCGCGCCCCAGCGCAGGCGGCCCACGGAGATGCCGCTCAGGCGCGAGACCTCGGCCCCGTTCCCGACGAACAAGAGCCGCCGCCCGACGGGCGTCAGATCGAGCACGTACCAGAGCACCAGGGCAAGGGCGATCGAGAAATAGAAGGCGTGGGAGAGCCCGAGAAAGCGGTTGTTGGCGAGCGTGACGAGGTGCGAGGAGACGCCGCCGATCGTCTGCTGGTTGGAGACCGCCAGCGCCAGCCCTCCCAGCACCGTGCCCGTGCCCAGGGTGGCGATGAACGAGCTCACCTCGAGGCCCACGACCAGGAAGCCGTTCACGAAGCCCACCACCAGGCCCGCGAGCACGCCGATCAAGCACGCCCAGAAGATCGGCATGCCGCTGTTCACGTTCAGCGCCGCGATCAGCATCGAGCAGAAGCCGAGGTTGCCGGCGATCGAGAGGTCGTACTCATCGGCGGTCAGCGGCACCAGCAGCCCGAGCGTGAGCACGACGATCACCGCCTGCGTGCTGAAGATGCTGGCGAACGTGGTCCCGCGCAGGAACTTGTCGGGCTCGATCAGCCCGAAGACCACGATCATGAGGATCCAGATGATGGGCAGCGCGGAGCGCTGCGCGAGGTCCGTGTAGTCGATGCGCCGCTTCGGGGGCGACATCTCGGCGTCGTGGGCCTCGGGAGTTGTGGTTTCGGGCATGCTCATGGCAGTGGTGCCTGGCTAGATGCGATAGCTCTCATTTGCCATCCGATCCTCGGTTACGTGGTCACCCTGCAGCTCGGCGCTCACCGCGCCCTCGCGGAACACCAGCACCCGCTGGCAGAGCTTTTCGAGCTGCTCGAAATCCGTGCTCGCGCAGACCATCGCGACGCCCTGGAGCGAGAGCTCCGACAGAAGCTCGTAGACCTGCGCCCGCGCGCCGACGTCGACGCCCTGCGTGGGCTCGTGAAGCAGGAGCAGGTCCGGCGGCGCGCCCCGTAGCCATTTGGCCAGCACCACCTTCTGCTGGTTGCCGCCGCTGAGCATCCCGAGCTGCAGGCCAGGGTCTGGGGGCCGGACCGAGAAGCGGCGCAGCGCGTCACCGGCCTGGGCGCGCTCGCGCCGCAGGTGCAGGCGGCCGCCGCTGAAGAACTCGCTGATCGTGGGCAGCGTGAGGTTCGAGGCCACCGACTGCTTGGCGATGCCGCCGCTCGTCAGGCGGTCGCCCGGCACCAGCGCGAGCTTCGCCTCCATCGCATCGCGCGGGCGCCAGCGCACCAGATCGATCGCGCGGTCGCGCATCCTCAGGCTTCCGTGCTCCGCCGGGAGGGCGCCGAAGAGCAGGTAGGGCACGTCCTCGAAGCCGGAGCCGACCAGGCCGGTGAGGCCAAGGATCTCGCCGGGATGCACGGCGAAGGACGCCGAGGTCACGCGACCCCCCTCGAGCTCGGAGACCACGCATACCGGTGGCTCGCGCTCCACCTCCGTGGCCTGTTCGAGCTCCGCGTTCGACGCCTCGCGGCCGACGATGGCGCGCACGAGCGTGTCGTCGGTGACCTCGCCCGTCAGCCAGGTGCCCTGAAGCCTGCCGTCTCGCAGTACGGCGATGTGGTCGGTGACCGAGCGGATCTCGGACAGGTGGTGGGACACGAGCAGCACGGCGGCACCCTGCGCGGCGACCTCCCGGATCAGCTCGTATAGGCGCGCGGTCTCGTCCTTCGGCAGGAACACCGTGGGCTCGTCGAGGACGAGCACGCCGCGGGCGCTCCCCGCGGCCCCGTGCTCGTCTGAGGCGGCGGCGTCCCAGCGGCGCAGCTCATCCGCCGCGCGCACGATTGCCACCATGGCCCGTTCGGCGCCGGACAGCGAGGCCACCTTGCGGTCGGGCTCGAGGTCCACGTTGAAGGCTCGCAGCGTCCGCCACGCGGCCTTGCGCTCGCGTCCCCAGCGGATCAGCGCCGGGGGCGAGGCGCGGAAGGTGCCGACCGTGAGGTTGTCGAGCACGCTCAGCTTGGGAAACAGCCCGAGGTCCTGATGCACGAACGCGAGCCCCAGCTCACGCCACTGGCCCGCGGACAGGGGAAGCCTCACCGGCTCGCCGTGAACGTCCAGCTCCCCGCCCGGATCGGGGGCGTGGTAGCCCGCGAGGATCTTGATGAGGGTGGACTTGCCCGAGCCGTTCTGGCCGAGCAGGCCCCAGATCTCACCCGGACGGACGGTCAGGGTCACGTCGTCGAGCACGACGGTGCGCCCGAACGACTTCGACAGGTGTCGGATCGCAAGCGCCGGCGGTACTTCGCCCAGGCCCCGCGGCCGGCTGTCGCCGGCCGCGGTGGCTGCCTGGGAGTCGTTCACCCGCTGACGCCCCAGAGCTGCTTGTAACCGGCGACGTAGGAATCGCCGTAGCCGTTCTCGGCGTTGGGGCCGGTCGCCTGGCTGATGTTGCTCGTGTTCCAGACGCGGACCGGGATCTTCTCGTCCGCGACCGGAGTGGTGCCGGTCATCACCCGCAGCACCTGGTCGGCCGTGGCCCACCCGATCCAGCGGTTGGACTGCCCGACGTCCGCGGTCACGATGCCCTTCCCGATCTCCTTCAGCACCGAGGGCGTGCCGTTGAAGCTGGCGGTCTTGATCGAGCCGCTCGGGTTGGCCTGCCGGATCGCCGGGACGATGAACTGCAACATGCCGTCGTAGTTCGGCGTCACGAAGTTGATGGCGCTGTTGCCCAGCAACGTCGTGCGCACCTCGTCGCCCATGCGCGTGGCCCAGTCCGGGATCGGCGCGTTGATCGGCTTCTCGGCCTGGCAGTCCGGGCAGACGGTCTTCAGCTCGTCGACCTGCGCGTCGAGCATCTGCTTGTCCTGGCGGACCTCCGCGGTGCCCACCGGCAGGATGTGGGCCTTGCCCTTCGTCTCCACGATCGCGTCGTCGGCGATCAGCCGGGCTGCGTCGGGAAAGGGCAGCGGCACCGATGCCGCGATGTCGGGCTGGATCTCCTTCACGTCGCCGGCGACGGCGAAGTTCCAGACCACCGGGATGTGGGCCTTGTTAGCGGCCGCGATCTGGGGGCCGAGGAGCTTCGGATCGACCGAGAGGAGCACGATCGCCCCGGCGCCTTGGTCGACGGCCTGGTTCATGCCGTTCACCCAGTCGGCGGTGGTTCCCGTGGTGGTCACGGCGTGCGTCTTCACGCCGCTGAGCGCCAGCGCCTCCTGCATCGCGCTGTCCACGAGCGGTACCAGCGGGATGTTCGAAGCGGTGGGGACGACCCAGACGGTCTTGCCCTTGGCCTTGGCGGTGTCGAACGCCGGTCCGGGGGCGCTGAACTGGGGCTCCGCCGTATGAGCGGCGATCTTGGCCTGCGCCGCCGCCACCGGATCGGAGCCCGAAGCAGCCGTGGTGGCTGCGGGCGTGCTCGAGGCCCCGGCGGCCGCGCTACTGCTGGTTGAGGAGCTGCTGCTGCTGCCGCATCCCGCGACCGCGAGCACGCACCCCCCGATTGCGGCCAGCGCCGCGATGTTGAGTTGCCGTTGCACTTCCTCCGTCCCCTCCTGTGTCGCCGTCGACAAGCTCCAGAGAGGCCGACGGAACTCCGTTCCGTGCTCTCTGCGCTTGCTGAATCGCGGCAGACTATCAGTTGGTCAGACCAGACGTTAGCCTGATGTCAGATAATCAGTCCAGAGACGGCCAGTTCCGCTTCTGATGCGGACAACTCACTCCAGGCGACCGGCTTCTTCGCCGTCATGGCCCTGGTTGAGCTGGAGGAAATTGATCATTTCGTACGCCGCGCCAGCGTCCAGCGTCATGTTCAGCTGGTCGGCGATGCGGCGGTTGGCCACGCGCTTGGTCCAGGCCAGCGCGTAGGCCGGACGGGCCAGCAGGCGCTTGACCAGCGCGTCCACCTGCGCGTCCAGCTGATCGGCCGGCACCGCGTAGTTGATCGTCCCGGCGTCGGCCAGCTCGCGCCCCGTGAACGGCCGCGCGAGCATCAGGTACTCCTTGGCCAGTGCGGGGCTCATATAGAGCGGGGCGAGCGAGCCGCCGCCGTCACCCGGCACGATGCCGAACTCGGGGCCGCCCTCCTCCACCTCCCCCACGCCGAGGTGCATGTCCACGAGCTTCACGGCCTCGTCGGCGACGATCAGGTCGCAGGCGAGCACGAGGCTGGCTCCGAAGCCGATCGCGTGCCCGTTCATCTTGGCCACGATCGGCTTCTCGATCTCCGCCATCGCCTGGTGCAGGCGGATCACGCCGGTGAACGTCTGCCACGCGCCCTGGGGGCTGGCGAGGTAGTCGAAGGCGCGCTCGGAGCGGTAGAACTCCTTCGGCATCGGCACGTAGAACTCGCCGTGCGACCCGGTCAGCACCACCACGCGGATCGATGTGTCGCCGCGCAGATCGGTGAAGACGTTGGCCAGATCCCAGTGCAGGTCGCTGGTGCCTCCCTTCAGCTGCTTCGGCGCGGTGATCGTCACGGTGGCGACGGCGCCGTCGCGCGTGACGGTGTGGGTGGCTGACTCACTCGACATCTATCTGAGCTCTCCTCGCTGAATCGACGACACGAAGCTGAGCCCGCGCGCCGTCATCGCGCCGGGGACGGCACGGATCAACGGCGGCGCGGACGGCGTGCGCGCCTGGGGGACTAACGTGCGGCGGCGGCTACCCGGCTCACGAACGCCACGATGTCGTTCACCGACGCCTCGGGCGCCTCGAGCAGGTTGGAGTGAGCGATGCCCTGCATCAGGCACAGCTCGGCATTCGGGATCAGCTCGACGATCTTGTCGCTGCCGAGCCCCTGCGGGCCCTGCGTCAGCGGCGTGAGGATGTCCTCGTCGCCGGCCACCACCATGGTGGGCGCCTGGATCGCCTTCAGGTCCTCGGTGAGGTCCATGTCGATCATCGCCTGGCAGGCCGCGTTGAACGTGAACACCGGCGCGTTGCGCTCGAGCACGCCCTGGATGCCGGTGACGGTGTCATCGCCCGTCGGGCCGTCGAGGAAGCGCCGGGTCAGCGCCTGGGTGGAGATCTCCTCGGCGAGGATCTCGCTGTCGGTGCCGTAGGCCTTGGCCAGCTCGATCCAGACCTTCCAGCGCGCTCGCATCATGTGGTCGGACTTCGCCGCGGTGCAGCTCAGGATCAGCGTGTCGATCAGCTCGGGATACTTGGCCGCCAGCCGAATCGCGACCATCCCGCCCATCGAGGTGCCGTGCACGTGCGTGCGATCCACACCGACCGCCCTGATCACCTCGGCCACGTCGTCGGCCCAGACGTCGAAGTCATAGTGCTGCTCGGGGCGATCGCTCAGGCCGTAGCCGCGCAGGTCGAAGTCGATCACCGTGAAGTTGGCCTTCATCGCTTCGCTGACGGCGTTGAAGTTCTCGTGCCCGAATCCGGCGCCGCCGATCTGGAGCATGTGCTCGCCGCTCCCGTCGACCTCGTACCAGATTCGGCAGTCGCCAATCATCACTTCGCTCATGGAGTTCTCCGATCGTTTGGGGACGCCGACGCGCGCGGGCCCGTTGCGAGCGGCCAACCTATCTATTGTCAGACCAACAGTCAAGCTGTCTGTCAGGGCCCACCGATGCCGTCTGCGAGAGCTCCAAAGACGGCGCCGCCAGCTCGCGCCGGCGACCGCGCACGCTGAGAGACTGTCGCCCGTGCACGGCTCGACCTGGCCACTAGACTATCTGTTGTCAGACCACAGGGTAGCCTGTCATCAGACCAAGTGAGAGCACATCTTCGCCAGGTGAGGCACTCTTGTCGGACCACCCCGCGGTCGGACTCGCACCAGGCAGAAAGGCGGCATCCTCAATGGCGTTCGAAGCGATAAACCGAGTGCTGGTCTGGCAGCAGATCGCCGATCAGATCGGCTCGGCGATCATCGACGGCACGCTCGCGCCGGGCGATGAGCTGCCCACCGAGAGGGAGTTGTCCGAGCGCTTCGGTGTCAGCCGCGCGTCCACGCGCGAGGCGCTGCGGGTGCTGGAGGCCCAGGGGCTGATCGTGACCAACGACGTGCACGCGCGGACCGTCGCCTCGTACGGAGCCAGCAGCGCGCTGCACCAGGCGCTCGAGCAGCTCATCCACCTTCAGGCCGTGACGATGAACGACCTCGTGGACTTCCGCTGCCTGCTCGAGGGGCAGGGCGTCCGCCTCGCGGCCGCGCGCAAGGACAAGAAGGCGCTGGCCGAGGTGCGAAAGGCGCTCGAGGAGGTCGTGCGCGCCGGTGAGGAGCGCGGCGCCGACAGCGTCGACTCGTTCGAGGCCGCCGACATCCAGTTCCACCTCGCGCTGATCAGCGCCTCCGGCAGCGAGGTGATGACCATCGTGATGCAGGCGCTTCGCTCGACGGTCACGCGCCGCCTGTACGAGGTGCTCAGCGCGAGCCCCGACGCGCACGAGACCATGAAGGTCTTCAACGCCGCCCATACGGCCATCCTCGCCGCGGTGGAGAAGGGCGACGTCGAGGCCGCCGCCGAGCACATGGAGCGCCACATACGGGACGCCTACGCGCAGTCCAAGACCGGCGCGCGCACGAAAAAGCG